>CAVUSH010000009.1:0-155712 GCA_963744095.1 uncultured Chloroflexia bacterium | reverse complement strand
TCTTCGCGGCCTGGCCTTCCTTGTCATCCCCGATGTCCTCGGAGCGCAGCTGCCAGGTCCGGCCCAGCGGCGGGTCGAGGTTGATGACCTCCTCGATCGGGAAGCGCACATCGTTGGTGAGCGACTTCCCGTAGTCCGCGAACGAGCCCGTGTAGTAGGCGAGCTCGCAGACCGTTACCGTCCCGCTTGCCGCCGACGGCTCGGGCGTTGCCCCGGCCGTCGTGCCGGGCGTCGCTGAGGCGCCGCCGCTGCACGCGGCGACAAGCAGGGCGAGCACCGCGATCACGACGATGGTGCGGCTCGATGTGATGCTATCGACCCTCATTGCGTTCTCCTCCAGATGTGCTGTGGCCGGGACGGGTGGGTCGTCAAATCCGGTATCCCTCCTTGAGCTGTTGGGTCGTGAGCTGGGCGGCATCCACCACGGCGAATGACTCGCCGAGGCTCAGCACCATCACCCGGTCGGCCACCTGCAGCGCCTTCGTGGCGTTCTGCTCGGCGAGGACGATGGCGACGCCCCTGGTCTCGTGGATCTCCTTGATCTTGTCGAAGAACATGTCGACGTACAGCGGGGAAAGGCCGGCCGTCGGCTCGTCGAGGAGCAGCACCCTGGGGTCCTGCATCAGCGCCCGCCCGCAGGCCACCATGCGTGACTCGCCGCCGCTGAGGGTCCCCGCCTTCTGTGCCTGGAGGGCCCGCAGATCGGGGAACAGCTCCAGCACCTCGGCCATCCGCTCGTCGCGCGAGCGCTTGCCGATCATCCCCCCCACGCTGAGGTTCTCGAGCACGGTGAGGTCGGGGAAGATGCCTTTCTCCTGGGGCACGTATCCGATCCCCCGGCCGGCGGTCTCGTACGGGTGCAGCCTGGACACGTCCTCGGCCTGGAACCGGATCGTCCCCGCCATGAGGGGGATGAGCCGCGCCAGGGTCGCCAGCAGCGTGGTCTTCCCCGCACCGTTGGCTCCCAGCACGGCGAAGATCTCGTCCCCGACGGCGAAGTCGAGCCCCTTGAGGACGGTGACCCCGTGGTAGCCGCTGCGCAGGCCCTCGACCTGGAGGCTGACGGATCCGGCCATCTCAGACATGGCCCTCTCCCAGGTACTTCTCGACGACGGTCCTGTTCTCGCGGATCGACTGCGGGTCGCCGCGCAGGATGACGCTGCCCTCGGCCATGAACAGGACCTCGTCACAGAGGCTCCAGATGACGTTCAGGTCGTGCTCCACGATCACCACCGAGGTGCCGGCGGCGGCCAGGTCCCTGATCACGGTCATCACCTTCTCCGTCAGCTCGGCGGGCAGGCCGGCCGTCGGCTCGTCGAGCAGCAGGAAGGTGGGTCGCAGGAGCAGGCAGCGGACGATGTCGAGGAGCTTCTTCTCGCCGGCCGACAGGGCGAAGGCCGTCGGGTCAGCGAACCCGAAGTAGTCCAGGTGCCGCCGGATCTCGGCCTCGTGCTTTGCGAAGACCGTCCGCTCGCTGAAGACCCGGTGCGGCTGCTCGTACCTGGCCTCGGCCGCGGCGAGCAGGAGCGAATCCCAGATGGTCAGCTTGTCGAAATCCATGATCACCTGGTTGGACTTCACCACGCCGTGGCGGGCCATCCGGTGGGCAGGCAGGCCCGAGAGCGTCACGTCGCCTCCGCCCCCGGGCAGGAGGGAGATTCGGCCGCGGTCGAGCGGGGTCGAGTGCATGATCATGCGCATCAACGTCGTCTTGCCGGCGCCGTTGGGTCCGATCAGGCCCTCGATCGGCTGCTCGCCCAGGACGAGGTCGTCGATGTCCACCACGACCCGGCCGGAGAAGCTCTTGACCGCCCCCTGGACACGGATCCGGGGACGGGTCACGGCCACGGCGTCGACGACGTCAGCGACCATGGATCTTCCTCATGAGCTTGTCGCGCCGCATGTCGCCGAGGAGGCCAAGCGGCCGGAACAGCAGGACGACCATCAGCGTCAGGCCGAACGCGGCCTCTCTCAGCACGGGGAGCGCCTGGCTGTACCACTCCTTGGGGAGCGGGAGGTAGGACTGGATCACGATGTCGAAGAGCCCCACCGTGAGGACGACGCCCACCACCGCTCCCCAGACCCGTGCCGTGCCGCCCAGGATCAGGCCCACCATCGCGGCGAGGGTGACGTTGACCCCGAGGCTGCCAACATCGAGGTAGCGCGCCATGACCCCGTTCATGGCGCCGAGCAACCCCATCGCCGCCGAAGCGACCGCGAAGAGCCAGAGCTTGGTCCTGAACGTCGACTTCCCGAGGCTGCGGGCCAGCGGCTCGTTGCCGCCCACGGCGATCAGGAGTCGCCCGTAGGGCGAGCGGTGGACCCGCCAGACGTAGAGGAGGATCGCGACGACGACGGCGGCCATGATCACCAGCCACAGGAACTCGTTGTCCTTGACCTTGCCGATGTCGTAGGGGAAGCCGAGCCCTCCCATGCCGCGCGCACCACCGGTGAGGTCGTCCTGGGTGGTCGCCAGGATCTGGACGGCGGTGGCGAACCCGAGCGTGCCCACGAGCACCCCGTCGGTGTCCAGGTCGGCGATCAGCCATCCGACGAGGAGCCCGGCCACGCCGGCGACGAGGGTCGCCGCGGCGGCGCAGACGAGGAACTGCCATGGCTCCCCGAACGGCCAGTCGACCTGGACGTACAGCACGCCGAAGGTGTACATCCCGATGCCCCAGAACCCGACGACGCCGAAGTTCGCGATCCGGGCGAGCCCCAGCTGGAGGTGGAGCAGCAGCGCGAGACCCATCACCATCGCGACCTGGAACAGCCCCGTGATCAGGAAGGCGTCGAGCCAGTCGAGCATGCCGCTACACCTTTGCCGTCTCGGTGAGCCGCGTGCCGCGCACCTTCAGCACGACGACGAAGGCGACGATCAGCACCAGCTGGGCATACAGGACCTGGTCGAACTGGAGGGCCATGGCGGCCAGCGCCACGCTCGTGCCCACCCCGACGAGGATGACGCCGCCGAGCCCCCAGCTCCCTCCCACGAGGGCCACCATCAGGATGAGGAGGAACTGTCGCCAGCCGAGCAGAGCCGAGACGTTCGACCCGACGCCGTAGAACGCGCCGGCCAGCCCGCCGGCGACGCCGGCGATGAACCAGATCAGCGTCGTGACGGCGAGCGGCCGGATCCCGCTCACCTGCGCCAGGTCCTCGTCGTTGGCCAGCGCCCGGATCTGGAGGCCGTACCTGGATCGCCGGATGAAGAAGAAGAGCAGCAGGGAGAGCACGGCCACGCTCGCGACCGCGAGCAGACGGAAGGATGTCACGCCGACGCCGAGCACCATGATCGTATCGGGTGGCGGGACGTCGTAGAACCGCACCGGGTAGCCGAAGACGAACTGCAGGGCGTGCCGCAGGAAGATCGAGAGCCCGAAGGAGATGATGATCATCTCCAGCGCGCCGACGTTGCGGCGCTTCGCCGGCCGGAAGATGGCGAGGTACGTGGCGACGCTGAGCACGCCCGCCAGCACCCCGGTGGGGATCAGGACGGTATAGAAGTCGAGGCCGTACGTCGTGTTGAGCCACATCCCGAAGTAGGCCCCGAGCGTGATCGTCTCCGAGTAGGCCACGTTGATGAGGCCGGTGAGCTTGTAGAGCAAGGCGAAGCCGATCGCGGCGAGGACGAGGGGCGCGTTTTCGGTGAGGCCGATGACGAGGGCCTGGGTGATGTCGTCCATCAGCCGTCGCCCGTATCCCGGGGAGGGACGCGATCAAGGTGCGTGACCCGGCCGAACCGCTGGGGTCCGTTGCCGTCCAACCGTGCCCCGCCGAGGACGAGGGCGTCGGTCACGGACGACATGGCGCGTCCCGGCGGCGGGCGAATCGGCGCCCGCGGGCAACGACAGGCCGAGCAGGACCGCGCAGCGGCCTCATGGGCGTCTCGGACACCTCGCGTGAGCGGAGCGAATTGGTGGGTCTCCTCCGGGCCGCCGCCCGATCATCGATTATCGACGATCGTACGAGGGCAACCCCTCTGGGCCATCCGGAGGGGTCCGGACTGGAGTACGGATTCGCGGGTCCGTACCGCTCCTGGCTGGCCGCGTCCACGGACCGCCGAAACCCGTACCCGGGTCGGTACCGGCCCCGATGGGAAGGCCTGCGGCCGTGGCTAGAGTGGCTCCATGGACCAGCGGGGTGGCGGCCCTCCGCGCCAGGCCCGCGGCGGCCCGGCGGTCGGTGACGAGCTGGACGAGGTCGCCGCGACAGAGGCTCGCGTGCAGTACCGCGTCGAGGGCATGCCCCCGCTCGCGGCGGACGCGGATGTGGCTCCCCTCCTCCGGCCGGGCGAGCGCATCTTCGCGACGCGCAGCTCGGCACTCGTGGGGCGGCGAACCTCTCCCGAGGGCGCTGCCGATCCGCCGGCCTTCGAAGGCGATCTGTACCTCACGTCGGCGCGCCTCGTCCTGGTCGGCGAGGCGGTCTTCGAGGCTGACCTCGAAGATGTCGAGGAGGCGGTCCTCGCCGGCGACCAGCTGCTCCTCGTGATGCGCGACGGCGTCGGCCTCTCGCTCAACGTGGACCGGCCGCGCCTGCTGCGTGTCCAGATCGCCGCCGCGCGGGCCGTCGCTCGCGGTCCGGACGGAGAGCCGCCGCGCCGCCGCCCCCGCTAGGTCTCCCGGTACAGGCCGGCCGCCTCGGCCCGGTTCCTGACGCCGAGCTTGCCGAGGATGCTGCCGACGTGGCTCTCGACCGTGCGCGGCGAGATGCCCAGCGCATCGGCGATGGCGCGGTCGGTCAGGCCGTCGGCCAGGAGCCGGAGGACCTCCCCCTCACGCGCGCTGAGGCTCGCGAGTGCCGCACCGTCCGTCGTCGCGGGCGCATGTCGCGAGGTCGCCACCAGGCGTCGGACGAGGCGGGCGGCCATGCGGCGCGGCATCGCGAGCTCGCCAGCGTGCACGCCGCGGACGGACCGCAGGAGCGCGTCCGGGCTCAGGTCCTTGGTGAGATAGCCGCTGGCGCCGTAGCGCATCGCGTCGAGCACGTCCCGTTCGGCAGTCGAGACCGTGAGCATCACGATCCTGGTGTCGGGCAGGCGCGTGGCGAGCTCGCGCAGGAGGCGCAGTCCGTCCATGCCGGGCAGGTCGATGTCGACGAGGAGGACGTCGGGCCGAGCCGTCGGGCCGAGCCCCATGGCCTCCTCGGCACTCGCCGCCTCGGCAACCAGCTCGATCCCGGGAGCGCTGATCGCCTGCCGTATCGCGGCCCGGACCAGGGCGTGATCGTCCACGAGCATCACCCGGATCGGGCGATCGGCCCGATCCCCGGTCATGGGGCGACCCCGACGACCGGGCGGGGCTCCACGGCCGCGGCGGAATCCGCCGGCGGGACGGCGCCGCCGGCCGGTGCAGGAGGCGCGGGCGCCGGCAGATCGACGGTCACGCACGTGCCGTCGTGGTCTCGCGAGGTCACCGAGAAGCGGGCGCCGATCAGGGCAGCACGCTCCCGCATGCTGGTCAGCCCGAAGCCCGCCTCGCCGATCGCCCCTTGGTCGAAGCCGCGGCCGTTGTCGCGGATGGTGAGCACGACCCGGCCGCCGACCACCTCCACGCGGACCCGCACGACTGTCGCGTCGGCGTGGCGCCGCACGTTCGTGAGCGCTTCCTGCGCGATTCGGAGGAGCTCGGCCTCCGCACGCGTCGCCAGCCGGGGAACGTCGTCGCCGCAGGCGAACTCTGCACGCAGGCCGAATCGATCGCCGAAGTCGTCGATGTAGCGGCCCATCAGCTCGGCGAACGAGGCGTTGGGCTGATCGACGACGCGCAGGGCCAGGACCGCCTGGCGCGCTTCGGCAAGGCCGGAGTCGACCGCGTCCTCGAGTTCGTCACAGAGGACGGTCGCCTCTGGCGCGAGATCCGGAAGCGCGGCCAGCCGGCTCAGCTTGAGCTTGGCCAGCCAGAGATCCTGGGCCAGGCCGTCGTGCAGCTCCCGCGACAGGCGCGCCCGTTCCTCGATCGCGGCGCGGCGGACCTCGGCGTCCTTGAGCCGCTCGAGGCCGAGGTTGGCCTCGCGGAGACTGACGATGTGGGCCCGTGTCTCCGCAAGGATGCCGAGCAGCAGGATGACGTCGAAGGCGAGGTACAGGAGGTCGCCGCTCGCCATGACCCCGCTCCGGGTGCTCGGGTGGAAGGCGAGGTGCATCTGGGCGAAAGCCGCAATGACGAGCCCGACGGCGAGGTAGCCGTCCATCACCGCTCCGTCCTGGCGGTGGCGGCGCCGGGAGAGGGCTGCCGCGAACGCGAACATGGCCGCGCCGGCGGACTGGAGGAGCACGTTCGCGGGCGTCGGGTGGGGCAGTCCCGGCGTCGAGCCCGGCGCCGTCGGGATGCTCGACCCGACGAGCGGCGGCAGCAGCGGGACCCACCACGGCGCGAGGACGACGGCGACGACGAGCGCCGCCAGCGGGAGCACCATCACGACGAGCGGGCGGCCGTACCGCTCACTCCGGATGGTGGTCGCCCCGCCGATGATCAGGAGCCCGGCCGCCATCAGGCGGGCGAACGTCGAGACGTAGAGGGCGTCGGTGCCCGACAGGGTGGGCACCGACCCGGCCGCCCCGTCCAGGGTCAGGAGCGCCAGGGAGGCTGCGATGGCGCGCGCCAGCGCGAGGACGGTGAACGCGGCCGCCTGGAAGAGCGCCGCCCGCTGGCCGCGATCACGGAAGCGGGCCCACGCCAGCATGGCGACGGCGAGCGTCGCCATGGTCGTGACGGTGTCGACGACGAGGTCGAGCCCGGGCGCGACCACCCGGACCTCGACCTCGGGCACGAGCGTGACGAGCAGCGCCGGGACGAGGATTGCGCCCGTCAGGGCGAGGGAGCGATCCAGGTGAGCGAACGTTGGGCGAGGCCGGTCCATGTCGCCCGCATCATAGCCATCGCCTCAAACGCCGATCGTCGATCATCGATGATCGCCCCGGCCGGATTCCCGGTGCCTCACCCGCCGCCGCCCGTCGACAGCAGCAGCCACGATAGCGGTAGGGTTCCCGCGTGGATCGGCGCCGCTGGCTGGTGCTCTCGGCCGTCTCGGTCGGGACGTTCATGGCGACCCTCGACGGGAGCATCGTCAACATCGCCCTGCCGAGCATCGCGCAGGCGTTCGGGATCGACCTCGCGACCGTCGAATGGGTCGTGGTGGCCTACCTGCTCGTCATCGGGAGCCTCCTGCTCCCCTTCGGGCGCCTGGGCGAGGTCCTCTCGTTCCGCCGCGTCTACCTTGCCGGGTTCGCCATCTTCACCGTGGCCAGCGTCCTCTGCGGGGCCTCGCCCGGCCCCGGCGCCCTGGTCGCATCCCGGACCCTCCAGGGTGTCGGCGCGGCGATGATCATGGCGATGGGCCCGGCGATCATCGCCCGGACATTCGGCCCGGGCGAGCGCGGCAAGGCGCTTGGCCTCAACGCCATCAGCGTGTCGATCGGCCTCAGCCTGGGGCCGGCCCTGGGTGGGCTCCTGACCGAGGTCGGCACGTGGCGGGCGATCTTCTTCGTCAACGTCCCGGTCGGGATCTTCGCCCTCCTGTGGGCAGCGCGGGTCCTGCCCCCGGAGCCGCCGGGCGGTCGCCAGCGGTTCGACATCCTGGGGGCGACGCTCTCTGCCGCGGGCCTGTTCGCCCTGCTGCTCGCGCTGAACCAGGGAGAGAGTCGGGGTTGGACGAGCCTGCCCATCCTCGCCCTGCTGGCGATCGCGGCGGCCTGCGCGGTGGCCTTCGTGGTCGTCGAGCGTCGGACGTCGGCCCCGATGATGGACCTCGCGCTGTTCCGCATCCGGGCCTTCTCGGCCGGCCTGGTCGCCGTTGTGGTCGCGTTCGCGGGCCTGTTCACCGCGACCTTCCTCCTGCCCTTCCTCCTGCAGGAGGGTTCGGGCTACACGCCGCTGGAGGCCGGGCTGCTGATCACCCCGATCCCGATCGCGTCCGCGCTCGTCGCCCCGTTCAGCGGCGCGATCTCCGACCGGATCGGCCAGCGTCTCCCGGCCAGCCTCGGAATCGCGATCCTCGCCATCGGCCTGCTCAGCCTCACGACGCTGCCCGACGACTTCGCCGTCGGCGAGCTCGCCTGGCGGCTCGCCCTGATCGGAGCCGGCCAGGGGCTCTTCCTGCCGCCGAACAGCAGCTCGATCCTCGGCTCCGTGCCCCGGCCGCGCCTCGGCACGGCGTCGGGGATGATCGCCCAGATGCGGGTCATGGGCCAGGCCCTGGGGATCGTCGTCAGCGCGGCGATCGTGACGCTGCGCCTCCCCGCGCACCTCGCCGCACTCGAGGCCCTGCCGCCCGCCGACGCCCAAGAGGCGGCATTCGTGATGGCGGCCCACGACGCCTTCGTCGTCGCGGCGCTCATCTGCAGCATCGGCATCGTCGCCAGCCTCATGCGTGGCGACGCGCGACCTGTCGCCGGCGCCTGAACGTCGTCCGCCGGCGTGTCCGGATGGCGCACACCCTGTGACCAAGGGCTCTGGCGGCCGTCGGCCGGCACGCGTTCGATTGCACGACACATCGCTTGGAGGGAGATCCCGTGGCCACTACCGTGACGACGAAGCAGCAGGTCGACGACTTCCTCGCGCTCAGGCGCCTGGCGGTGGTTGGCGTCTCGCGCGACCCGAAGCACTTCTCGTACGTGCTATGGCAGGAGCTCCGCCAGCGCCGCTACGAGGCGATCCCCGTCAACCCGAACGCATCGGAGATCGACGGCCAGCGCTGCTACGCGCGGGTCCAGGAGATCCAGCCACCGGTGGACGGCGCGCTCGTGATGACGCCGGCCAGCGCCACCGCCGGGGTCGTTCGCGACTGCGTCGAGGCCGGCGTCGGCCACGTCTGGATGCACAAGGGCGCCGGCGGCGGGAAGGGCGCCGTCGACCCGGCCGCGATCGCGCTCTGCGAGGAGCACGGGATCGAGCTGGTCCCCGGCCAGTGCCCCTACATGTTCCTGCCCGGCACGCCCGTCTTCCACGGCTGGCACGGGTTCTTCCGGAAGTTGACCGGCGGCTACCCGAAGGACGCGGCAAAGGCCGGCGCGGCGCGATGAGGACGGCCGCGGTCGTCTACCGCAGCCGGACGGGCACGACCCGGCGGTTCGCGGAGGAGATCGGCGCCCACCTGCGCACGCTGGGGATCCAGGCCGTCGTCGCCTCCGTGGGCGAGGCCGACCCCGGGGAGCTGGCCGCCGCCGACTTCGTCCTCCTGGGCTGCTGGACGAACGGCCTCTACGTGGTGATGCAGCACCCGGACCAGCCGTGGCTCGACTTCGTCGGCGAGATTCCGCCGCTCGCCGGCCCCCGCGTCGCCCTCTTCACGACCTACCGGTTCCGCACCGGGAGCATGTTCCCGAAGATGCGCGGCGCCCTGGCCGGCAGGGCCGGCGAGATCGCGCTCGAGCTGAAGTCCCGCGACGGGACCCTGTCGGACGACGGCCGCCGGGCGCTCGACGAATTCGTCACCGGGGTGTAGTCGCACTCGCCCCACCGGTTGGGTGACCGCCGTGCACGGCCGGCCGCCGCGAGCTCGCCCGGCTCAGTCGGCCGGCCTTGCCTCGCGCTCCAGGCGGTCGATCTTCTCGACCTTGCGAGTCGAGCCGCCGCCGGCGAACTCCGACGCAAGCCAGGCGCGGACGATCGACCGCGCCAGCTCTGGGCCGATCACCCGCGCGCCGAGGGCCAGGACGTGGGCATCGTTGCTCATGCGGGCCCGCTCGGCCGAGTAGACGTCGTGGGCCTGGGCCGCCCGGACCCCCGGCACCTTGTTGGCGGTAATCGCCATCCCGATGCCGGTGCCACAGACGAGGATCCCGCGGGCGAACCGGCCGTCCCGGATCCCGTGGGCAACGCGCGCGGCGACGTCCGGGTAGTCGATGGGATCGTCCGGATCGGGCGGCGCCGTGGAGTCCACCCCCACGTCGACATAGGCCACTCCGACCTCGTCGAGGAGCGCGGCAACGACCGCCTTCAACGGATACCCCGCGTCGTCGGAGCCGATCGCGAGTCGCGCGCCAGGGGCGGCCGGCGCCGGCTCGAGCGGCGCCGGTTGGGCCGATCGGGTCGCGTCGTCCGTCACGAGGCCGGCCCGCGCGATCGCCGCGAACGCCTCCGGGTCGAGCGCCGCCCGGCCGACGAAGAGGCCGTCGACGCCCGTGATCTCCAGGATCTCCGCGGCGTTGCCGGGATTGATGCTGCCGCCGTAGACGACACGGGTGCCCGACGCGCCATGGGCCGTGAGCCACTGCCGGATGGCCTCGTGGACGGCGAGGATGTGCGTGCGCGGGGCGGCTATCGCCCCTTCGCCGATCGCCCAGGCGGGCTCGTAGGCCACCACGACGCGGTGGAGATCGCTCGCCGGCAGGCCCCGTAGCGCGGCACCGAGCTGGCGGGCGACGGCGCCGCGGGCGACCCCGAGCGCCCACGGTGCGCGCTCGCCCACGCACAGGATCGGGGTCAGCCCCCAGCGCAGCGCGGCGCGAACCTTGGCCGCCACGAGCGCGTCCGTCTCCCCATGCGCCGCGCGCCGCTCCGAGTGGCCGACTTCGACGTACGTGCAACCGAGGTCCACCAGCATCTCCGCCGAGACGTCCCCGGTGTGCGCGCCACGGTCGGCCGCGTGGACGTCCTGGGCGCCCCAGGCAATCCCGGTGCCGGCCAGCGCGCGTCGGGCAACCCAGAGCGCCGGAAAGGGCGGCAGCACGAAGAGATCGCGCTCGGTGAGCCCGCCCGCCAGCGGAACGAAGGCGCGAAGCCAGCCCTCGGCCTGGGTCGAGGTCAGGTTCATCTTCCAGCTCGTGCCGATCAGCGGCCGCATGGTGCTCCGGTGCGTCGTGAGGTGGGCTGCGAGGGTCTCGATGATCTACCATCGATGATCCTACCGGTCGCGGCAACACCCCACGGGAGGGCCAGGAATGCGCCAGTTCGTGCGCCAGGAGATCCATGCGCGCCTCCGGGCAACGATGGACCGCGGGGAGCCGCTCATCATCGGCGGGGCCGGGATCGGCCTCGTGGCGAAAGCCGCCGAGCGGGGCGGCATCGACCTCCTGATGGTCTACAACACGGGCCCCTTCCGGATGGCCGGGCACGGTTCGCTGGCCGGCTACCTCGCCTACGGCGATTCGAACGCGATGACGATGGACCTGGGCCGGGAGATCCTCAACGTCGTGAAGGACACCCCCGTGATCGGCGGGATCGGTGCCGCGGATCCCTTTCGCGACCCCGGCCAGATGATCGACGCGATGCTTGCAGCGGGCTTCTCGGGGATCACGAACGTCCCGACCGCGGGCCTCTACGAGGGCGGCTTCCGGCACCACATCGATGCGACCGGCCTCGGCTACCCGAAGGAGGTCGAGCTGATCGCGCGCTGCCACGAGCGTGACGTCTTCACCCTCGCCTACGCCTTCTCGCCGGCCGAGGCGCGGGCCATGGCGGAGGCGGGCGCCGACGTGATCGGCGTCCACGTCGGGCTCACGTCCGGCGGCTGGATCGGCGCCGAGGAGACGCTCGACGTCGACGCGGCCTGTCTCGCGACGCAGGCGATGCTCGAGGCGGCGAAGGCCGCCCGCGGCGACGTCCTGGTCGTGGCCCACGGGGGCCCCTTCGAGGATCCGGCCAGCGTCGCCCGGGTCTTCGCCACAACCGACGTCGTCGGCTATCTCGGCGCCTCGTCGATCGAGCGCCTCCCCGTGGAGCGCGCCGTCTCGGGCATCGTGGGCGAGTTCAAGGCCCTGCGGCCGCGCGCGAGCGCCGGCTGAGCGGAGCAGGCTGCGCGGCACCCGCGCCCGTCGGAGAGGTCGCCATGACGAGAGAGCAGCGGACGGTCGCCCTCGTCGGGACCCTGGACACCAAGGGACCCGAGCACGCCTTCGTCCGCGATCGCCTCCTCGAGGCCGGCGTGGCCGTCATCGTCGTCGACGTCGGGGTCCTGGGCGACCCCGGCTTCGCCCCCGACATCCCCGCCGCGGACGTCGCCCGGGCCGCGGGCGTCGAGCTGGCCGACCTCCGCTTCACCCGCGAGGGGAGCGACACCCGGGCGGTCGCCCTCGCGGCGATGTCGCGGGGCGCCATCGCCGTCATCGGTGATCTGCGCGCCCGCGGGGCGTGCGACGGGGTCATGGGCCTCGGCGGCAGCGGCGGCTCGACCGTCGTCTCCGCCGTCCTTCGCTCGCTGCCGGTCGGCGTCCCGAAGCTCCTCGTCTCCACGATGGCGTCGGGGAACGTCCGGAGCTTCGTGGGGACGAGCGACGTCACCCTGGTCTACTCCGTCACGGACGTGCAGGGCCTTAATCGCGTCTCGCGGCGCGTCCTGGCGAACGCGGCCCACGCGATGGCGGGGATGGTCGGCGGCCCGGCCGCGATCCCGGGCGCCGACGTACCGCTCGTGGCCCTCACGATGATGGGGATCACGACGCCCGCGGTGCAGCGCATCCAGGCGGCGCTGGAGGCGGCCGGGTTCGAGACGATCGTCTTCCACGCGGTCGGGTCGGGGGGCCAGGCGATGGAGGAGATGATCGACGCCGGGCTGATCGACGGCGTGGTGGACCTGACGACGAGCGAGCTGACCGACGAGCTGTGCGGGGGAATCCTGTCGGCCGGACCGGATCGGCTCACGGCGGCGGGCCGGCAGGGAATCCCGCAGGTCGTGGTGCCGGGCGCGCTCGAGGTCATCAACTTCGGGCCGCGCGCCACCATCCCCGCCCGTTACGACGTGCCGGAGCGCCGGATCGTCGTCCACAACCCGTCGATCTCCGCGGTCCGGGTCAATGCCGCGGAAGCGACGGAGCTCGGGCGGATCCTGGCGACGAAGGTGAACGGGGCGACCGGCCCGACGGCCGTGCTGCTCCCCCTGGGCGGCTGCTCGGCCTACGAGCTGCCGGGCGGGCCCTACGTCGACCCGGAGGCCGACGCAGCCATGTTCGTCGCGATCCGCTCGGCGCTGCGACCGGGGATCCCGTGCCGCGAGATGGACGCCAACGTCAACGATCCGGCATTCGCCGACGCGACGGTGGAGATGTTCCTTGAATTGTGGGCTGCAGGGCGACCGCCGTCGCCGGGGAGAGACCATTGACACGCGACGAGATCGTCCGGGGCCTGTACGAGCGCCGGGCGTCCGGCGGAGCGATCGTCCTCGCGGGCGTCGGCAGCGGGATCACGGCCGCGGCGGCCGTGGCCGGCGGGGCGGACCTGCTGGCCACCTACGGGACCGCTGCCTACCGGATCCTCGGCGTTCCCACGGCGCTCGCCTTCCTCCCCTACGACGACGCCAACGCGCTCACCCTCGAGCTCCTCCCCCCGATCGTGGAGCGGGCCGGGAACGTGCCCGTGATCGCGGGCCTCGGCGCCCACGACCCCCGGCGATCAGTCCGCCGCCTGGTCGAGGCGGCCGCGGCCGACGGTGCGTCGGGTATTACCAACGAACCGTTCGTCGCCATCTACGGACCGGCGTTGCGGGGCGAGCTCGAAGCGGCCGGGTACGGCTTCGGGCGCGAGATCGCGCTGCTGGAGGCCGCCGCCCGGGAGGGGCTCCTGACCCTCGGCTGGGCCTTCGACGACGAGGAGGTGCGCCGCCTCATCGGGGCCGGCGTGGACGTCGTCGGTGCGATGGCGGGGATCACCGGCAACGCCGGCTCGGCCGACGATGACCTCCGGCGACTCGGCGGGATGGTCGGGACCGCGCGGCGCGAGCGGTCGGACGCGCTCGTTCTCATCCACGGCGGCCCCCTGGGCGACCCGGCCACCGTTGGGGCAGCGCTCCTCGAGACCGGGGCAGATGGTTACGCGACGGGCTCGAGCGCCGAGCGGACGCCCGTCTTCGCCGCCGTGCGCGACGCGGTCCGCGCGTTCCGGGGGCTGCCCGTCAGTAGCTGAGGAGGCGGTCCGCCTCGAACGCCAGCTCGACCAGCCGCGTCGGGGGCGCCATCGTCACCTCCAGGCCTCCGAGCGCCGCCGCGTCGACGCCCCGGGCCTTGCTCGACATCCCGGAAAGGAAGAACCGGGCGCCGCCCGCGGCGAGCGCGTCGACGTGCTCGCGAAGGCTGCCCGTCCCGATCCCATGCCCGGCGTCGAGCGTCGCCGGTCGGAGGATCCCAACCCCGTCGCCGGCCAGGAAGAGATCGACCGTGTGGCCGGCCTCCAGGGCGGACCGGGCGACGAGCAGGCCGAGCGCGGCACGGGTGGGGTTCTCCGGCCCCGTCGCGATGTGCACGAGCAGGCGCCCCATTGGTGCACCCCCCTCCCCGCTGGCTTCGGCAGTTCGGCGTCGTCCGGTGCGACGTCGGGGTCGCGGCCAGGGGCGAGTCTGGCGGACGATGTCGAACCGGTCAACCCGGTCTGCCGCACGGGTCAGTCGCGGCCGCGCAAAAGCGGCGACGCTGTCGAGATCAGGCGTCCCCGGCGGGCTCGCCCCCGGCCTCCTCGGCGCGACGCTTCCCGTGCTCCACGCGGCGCCGCACGAGAACCAGGGCGAAGACGTTCAGCACGATGAGGGCGACGACGACGACCATCGCCTCGCGGCGGAAGACGCTCTCGTCGAGCCGGGCCTGGGCAATCGCCTCCGCACTCTCGGACTTCGTCTTGGACTCGGAGGCGGTGCCGGCGATGACGGTCAGCTTCGTGGTGTGAACTGCCGCCTGGGCCTGGATGAGGCTCGTCTTCGCCTCGGACAGGGCCACGTCGGCGTCCTCCACGATCATGCCCACGCCGGCAGCCTCCTGGATGTGCGCGTCCGCGCTGTCATAGGCACCCTGGGCGGCGGAGAGCGATCCCTCGATCGCCTGGATCTGGGCGTAGATGTCGGAATCCGGGTGATGGCAGGTGTCGCAGCGCCGATCGGCCTCGTTCTTGAACTGGTCGAGCTCGAGGCGCAGGCTCCGATTCTGCAGGTCGTGGCACGTGACGCAGAGGTACTGTGGCGGCTCCGGGTGGAAGAAGAGCGCCTCGGAGGGCTGCACCACGTCGTGCGTGCCGTGGCACGTCCAGCACTTGGGGGCCGCCGTCTGGAGCTCCGAGTGCCGGCTCTGCATGTAGAGCTCCTGGGTTGCCGTGTGGCACTTCCCGCAAACCTCGACCACCTCGGTGTCGCGGGGCGGCTTCGCCCCGTGCGAGCCGTGGCACGAGGCGCAGCTGGGCGCCCGCACGTCGGCATTCTCGAGGAGGGCGACGCCGTGGACGCTCTTCGCGTAGATCTCGTACTGGTCCGTGGGGATCCCGTACGGCTTCATCTTCGCGGCGTCGGCGTGGCAGCTCGCGCAGAGCTCCGGGACGTTCGTCGGGTAGACGGCGGCGGTCGGGTCGGTCGTCTTCTTGATGTCGTGCGAGCCGTGGCAGTCGATGCAGATCGCGACCTGCGTGTCGTTGGCGGTCGCCAGCCGCTGCCCGTGGACGCTCGTCCAGTACTGCGCGTACTGGTCGGTCGGCAGGTTGTACTTGCCCATCCGCGCGGGATCCGCGTGGCAGCTGCCGCACATGCCGACCGTCTGCTCGCGCGACGGCTTCCCGATGAACCCCTTGGACCGGTCCATCGCGATCCCCATCCGGTCCGAGGTCGGGTCGCCGCCGTGGCAGTCGGCGCAGGTGACGCCGCCCTTGCCGTGGACGCTCTCCTGCCATGCCGTCGCGATGCTCTCCTGGGCGTGGTTCACGGCCCGGTGGCACTCGAAGCACTGGTTCGTCTCGCCCTCGGGTGGGTGGGGGATGGGAGTCGGAACCGGGGGCCCGGGGACAAGCGAAGGCAGCGGTGTGGCAGTCGCGAACGGGACGGGGCCGGGGGTCGCGTCCTCCGCGCGCGCGCCGCCCGCCAGCGTGAGGATCAGCATCCCCAGCGGCAGGGCGGCCGCGGCGAGAAGGCCGAGGCGGCGCGGAGTGGGGGCCGGGGCCGTCAACTCAGGAACCCGCGTGCCGTCAGGGCCACGACGACCACGACGACCAGCGTCGCCACGCCGACCGCGATCTTCCTCCGTCGGGCCAGGACCTCCGGGTTCCGGTCCAGGAAGGGCAGGACCGTGAGGAGAGCGAGCCCCACGATCGGGAGCATGATCCCGACGATCCGGGGAACCAGCTTGAGGAACTCGTAGACGGCGAGGAAGTACCACTCCGGCTTCGTGTGGGGCGGCGTCTCCAGGGGGTTCGCCTGCGCCTCCAGGCTCGCCGGGAAGAGCGAGGCCAGGACCACGAGCATGGCCAGGATGATGTACCAGGCAATCAGCTCGTCGAGGATGTAGTTCGGGAAGAACGGGATCGACTTGCCCTCCGGCTCGCGTCCGCGGGGGTCCGGGCGCTTCGGGTTGGCGAGGCCGAGCTGGTGCACCAGGGTCAAGTGCACCACCAGCAGGCCGACAAGGGCCAGCGGCATCACGAGGATGTGGGCGCCGAAGAAGCGGCTGAGGGTGGCCTCGGTGACGTCGGCCCCGCCGCGAAGGAACACGAGCAGCTGATCCCCGATCACCGGCACCGCGCCCGCGATCTCGGTCCCCACGACCGTGGCCCAGTAGGCGCGCTGATCCCACGGCAGGAGGTACCCGGTGAAGCCGAAGACCATCGTGACCCCGAACAACCCGATCCCGAACAGCCAGGTCAGCTCGCGCGGGTACTTGTAGGCGGCCTGGTAGACGACCCGCAGGAGGTGCAGGACCACGAAGAGGATCATCAGGTTCGCGGCCCAGTGGTGGACGCTGCGGATCAGCCAGCCGAAGCGGACATCGCTCATGACGAACAGGACGCTGTCGTAGGCGGCCTCCGGCGTCGGCTTGTAGTAGAGGGCCAGGAGGGTGCCCGTGGCCACCTGGATGGCGAAGAGGAAGAGGGCGATCCCGCCGAGATACAGGGTGCGCACCTCGGCCGGGATCCGGACGTGGAGCAGGGCGTCGAACAGGGCGCGGCCGCGCGTCCGCTGCTCGATCCAGCCGCCCGCGCTCGTGGAGGTCGGGGTCCGCTCGGTGTCGGCGGTCACGTCAGCCGCTCACCAGGTAGATCTGGTCGCCTTCGACGCTGACGGTGACGGGCGGGAGCGGCGCCGGCGGCGGGCCCGACACGACCGCGCCGTTCGCGGGGCTGAACCGCCCGTCGTGGCAGGGGCAGGCAATCGTGTTGCTCAGGTTGTCGAAGGCGACGATGCAGCCGAGGTGCGTGCAGATCGCGGAGTAGGCCAGGATGCCCTGGGCCGTGTTGACCACGATCGTGGGCTTGCTGCCCATCGCGACGACCTTGCCCGTGCCGAGAGGGATGTCGGCAACGGTTCCGGCGAGGACCTTGCCCCCGCTCCCGGCCGCGCTCGACTTCGGGGGAACGAGGAAGGTGACGGCGGGCGCAGCGACCATCACCAGGGTCGAGACGACCGAGAAGCCCAGCAGCCAGCGCAGGAAGCGACGCCGAGGGATCGGCGATGTGGCGCTGGGCTGCGTGTCCGGGCCCATCGGCCCTCCTGCGCTCCGTCCATGCGGGCGTGGCTGGTGCTCGGCGAAGCGTCGACGCCGGACGGGCCCGAATCAATCCATCGGAAGGCTCGCCCGGCCTCTATCCATCGGCACAGGCGATGCGCCGGCGCCCCCACCCGACGCCACCGGGCGTCCGGTTCGCGGTTCAGCGATGCCGGGGGCAGTGGACGTCATCGCCGGGGCGGCTCGGACACGTGCCGCAGGACCTCCGGCCCAGCTCAGCCTTGCGAGCCGTTCCCGCCGCCGGCGGCGCTCACCAGCTCCTCCATCCGCTTGGCCGTGTAGGCCGGGCCCTCCGCGCGGGTGAGCTGGGCCAGGACGTCCATCGGCAGCTCGTTGAGGATCGCCCCGTTCGGGTTGAAGAGGACGTGCTCGTCGACGGCGAGGCCGAAGGCGGAGCCCTCCTTCACCGCGTAGTAGAGGTTTCGCGGCGCGACCGCGTCGCCCACGCTGATGACGTTGACGCCGGCCGCCCGGAGCTCCCCGAAGAGCGTGGCGGCCGGCCGCGTGTGGCAGGTCACGACGTCGTCGACCTCGAGGGTGGTGCGCCGGAAGTCCTTGTCCTGGAGGACGACCTCGCCGGTGCGGATTTCGGCGACGGTCGTGCTCGTGATCACCGTCACGGGGTGCTTGTACGGCCGCGAGTGGAGCACCTCGGCGTCGCCCTGGGCGAATCGCTTGCGCAGGACGTACATGTGGATGACCTCGCAGTCCGCGGCGAACTCGCGGTTCTCGGTCACGATCGTGACCTGCTTCCCGATGTCGGCGAGAAAGGCGGCGGTGTCGGTGGCTGCATAGCTGTCGCCCCAGAGGAGGACTCGGGCGCCGAGCTTGCGCATCCGCCGCCCGCCCGGGTGGCATTCGCAGGCGATCTTCGGGCAGGCCATCGCCTCCTCGAAGGGGACGACGCGGGAGGCGTCGCCGGCCACGTCGGGCACGTAGGAGGCAGCGCCGGTGGCATTCAACACGAGGTCGAAGCCGCGCAGCTCCTCGACCGTCGGGGCGTGGCCGAGGCGGATGTCGACGTGGAGGTCGAGGAGCTGGTCGCGGACCCAGTCCAGGTACCAGCGCATCTTCTCCTTGCCCGGGACCAGGCAGACGTAGAGCATCGCCCCGCCCAGCTCGGCGTGCTTCTCGAAGAGGGTGACCTGGTGGCCGCGCTCGGTCGCGATCCGGGCCCCCTCCATCCCCGCGGGACCGCCGCCGACGACGGCGACGCGGACCGGCTTCGTGGTCCGCTTCATCTCCGCGTAGGCGGGATTGCCGCACGCGGCGTTGATGGAGCAGGCGATCTCCTTCTTGGCCATGAGCGACTCCTGCCAGCAGCCACCCAGGCAGGAGATGCAGCGCCGGATCGACCTGACCTTCCCGTACTGCGCCTTCACCGGCCAGTAGGGGTCGGCGAGGATCTGGCGGGCCAGGCCGACGAGGTCGGTCTTTCCTTCGGCGAGGATCTGCTCGCAGTACTCGGGATCGCGCAGCGAATGGCTCGTGATGACCGGGATCTTCACGACCTTCTTGGTCGCCTCGGCGGCGTACGTCGCCCAGCCCTGCGGGTAGGGCGGCGGGTCGAAGCCGGCGCCCGGGCTCTCCTGCATCCCCTGCGAGAGGTCGAGCGCGGCGCAGCCGGCGCGCTCGAGGACCCGGGCGGTCTCGAGACCCTCCTCCATGCCGCGACCGCCGGGGCACCACTCCTCGAACGAGTAGCGGACGAGCACCGGGTAGCTCTTCCCGCACTTCTTCCTGATCGAGTCGATGACGGCGAGCGGGAAGCGCATCCGGTTCTCGAAGCTCCCGCCAAACCGATCCGTCCGCATGTTGAGATACGGGCTCATGAACTCCGAGAGAAGGTAGCCGTGCGCGGCGTGGAGCTCGACGGCGTCGAAGCCGGCCTGCTTCACCCGCCAGGCGGCCTCGCTGAAGAGGTCGACAAGCTCGAGGATCTCGGGGATCGAGGCGGCCCGGATCTCCTTGCCTTGCTCCTCGGCGTTCTCGTAGATGATCTCGTGCCCCGCGGACCAGGGCAGCTTCAGAACCCGGTCCGTGGCCCCCAGGGTGTTGTAGCGCGGGATCGCGCACTGGCGGCCCGGGTGCTGGAGCTGGACCGCGCACTTCGCGCCGTAGCGATGCATCCCTTCGGCCAGGCGGGCCAGGCCCGGGATGTAGTTGTCGCCGTCGGCGACGAGACAGGTCACCGTGGGGCGGCCGGTCTTCATGTCGGGCGTGGTCGCGCCGACGATGACGAAGCCGGTTCCGCCGCGGGCGACGTCGGTGTGGTGGTGGATGTCCCGCTCGCTCACCTCGCCGTCGGCATGCGACGAGCTGATGTCCGTGGGCGCGTGGACGATGCGGTTGGGGAGCTCGATGGTCCCCAGCCCGATGGGGCTGAAGAGGTGCGGGAAGGGCATCACGGATCTCCTGGACGGCGAGCAGATCTCGACACCTGATGCTGGTCCGGGCAGGCAGCACCAGCAATGCCAGAGCGGGCCGATGAAGTGGCAGAAGCGGCTGCCCCTGCCGGTGGGCGCGCGCGAATCGATCCATGTGGCCCTGTCGGACGCGGCTGTCGCGCCCGGAGGATCCGGACGATGACGACGCTCTCCCGCCCCACGCCCGCCGGCTGATCGGGCGCCCGCGTGGCCGTCTACGTCTGGCAGCAGGACCTGGACCCGGACTTCCCGCTCGCCGTGATCGAGTACGCGACGCAGGGCGAGCGGGACCGGATGCACTGGCACGACCACCTGGAGATCGCCCTGGTGCTGGGCGGGTGCGGGGCGTTCCTGTTCGGCCGGCGGGCCCTGGCGGCGGAGACCGGCGACGTCTTCTTCATCGACAACTCGCAGCCGCACGTCGCGCTCGCGGATCCCGACGGGACGCTGCGGCTGCTGCTCGTCCTCTTCCGGCCCGAGTTGATCGCGGGCCCGGGGTCCCGCGAACTCGACCTCGGGTACCTGGCGCCGTTCCGGGTGGACGGCCGGACGGCCTCGGCGCGCATTCCGGGCGGCTCGCCGCTCGCCGCCGAGCTGGCGCCGGTCCTCCGCGAGCTCCGGGAGACCTGGGAGCGGCACGAACCGGCGGAGCGCCACCTCCTCGACGCGACGCTGCGCCGCGCGCTCGGGCTCGTGATCCGGGACCGCGGCACGGGCTGCGCGGACGCGGCGGCCCGCGCCGCCGCGGACCGGCGAGTGCAGATCCGGCCGGTCCTCGCCTACGTCGACCGCCACTGCCGGGAGAGCATCACCCTGGACGACGTGGCGGAGGTCGTCCACGTCAGCCCATCGAGGGTGCGCCACGTGTTCAAGGACGTGACCGGCGTCGGCTTCAAGGAGTACGTGACCAACGTCCGGGTCGCCGAGGCGAAGCGGCTCCTGCTGAGCACCGACCTCTCCGTGGCCGAGATCGCGCGAGCGGTCAGCTATACGAACCTCCACCAGTTCTACCGGGTCTTCTACCGCTCGTGCTCGATGTCGCCCGGGGAGTACCGGCGCTACTACACGCCGGCCGGGGCGGATCGATGCCGAGAGCGCGTCGACCACGACGGAGGTCGACCCGGCCGCCGCACCCTGACCCGCATCGCGGGCCGGGCCGCCGCGACCTCCGGCGCGTGGACACCGGGTCCTCGAGCGGCGCGCTCTACGACTGCGCCGGGGTCACGGGCGGGTAGCCGGCCCGCCGAAGCCGCGCCAGCCCGGCCCCCGCGGAGGAGATCGCGGCGCCGGGACGGTTCCCTGTCGATTCGGCCCCGGGCCGTTCGTCGTCCTCATGAGAGCGGCAAGGATCGCTCGCAGGCCCAGGTGTCGGAAGGAGCTTCAGAATGGCGAAATACCTGCTCGCGTTCAAGGGCGGCAGCATGCCGGAGGGCGCGGAGGCCCAGGCGCAGGTGATGAAGGGCTGGGAAGCCTGGTTCACGAGCATCGGCGCCGCGGTCGCCGATCGGGGCAACCCCTCGTCCGTCTCTCGGACGATCGCCGCCAACGGGGCGGTCGGCGCCCAGGGCCCGGCCTCGCTGAGTGGTTACACGATCCTGAGCGCAGACAACCTCGACGCGGCCGTCGCGCTCTCGCGGTCGTGCCCTGTCCTGGCCGGCGGCGCCTCGATCGAGGTGATCGAGACCGTCGACGTGATGTAGGGGGCACCCCAACCGGTCCCGGGTCGGTCGTCCGGCCCGGGACCGACGGGCCGCGGGCGATGAGGTCCGGTATCGGCAGGATGGCGGCGCCGTCCTGGACCTCGCCCCCCGTTGGGTCTGCCGGGCGACGTGCGTGCGGCCGGCGTCGCGGCGCCCGGCGACGCGACCGATCCGCCCATGAGTCGCACGCCCGGCCGTCACGAGGAACGCGGGACGCGGGGACACCCGCAGGGGCGGATCGCAGTGCCCGCCCGAACGCCCGAGCGGCGGGGCCGTGCGCGGGCCACCGCGGGGCTTCATCATCGAGCTTCCGCCGCTCCCCTCCCCGATCGCCCGGAAAGGCCCTTCGTGCATTCGAGCCGCCCATGACATCGCCGGCCGTCGGTGCCCCGGCCGGGCCGCCTCGCGGCGTCCTCGCGGTCTCGTACGCGAGCTTCGTCCTCGTCGGCTGGACCGGGCTGTTCGTGCCCTCGTACCTCCGGGTCATCCAGGACGAGTTCGGCCGGACCGATGCCGAGTTCGGGCTCGTCTACCTGGTCTTCGCCCTCATGTTCGCGACCGGTGCCGTCTCGGCAGGCCTGATCGCGGAGCGGATTGGCCGCGGGATCGTCCTGCCCGCCTCCGCCGTGGTGATCGCGATCGGCCTCGCGATCGAGAGCGTGGCGCCCGCGTGGACCGCGTTCGTCGTCGGCGCCGGCCTCGCGGGCGGGGGCACCGGGGCTGTCGACGCCGTCGTCAACAGCGTCGTCATGGACCTCTCCGCGGCCGGCCGCGGGAGCGCGCTGAGCCGACTCCATCTCTTCTACAGCATCGGGGCGCTGGCCGCGGCGCTCGTCGTGAGCCTGCTGGCCGAAGTCGGCATCGGCTGGCGGCCCGTCGCGGCCGCGACCGCGATCGCGGGACTTGCCCTGGCGTTCCCGCTGCGCCGTGTTGGCCTGGTGCCACCACGCCGACGGACGCCCGGCCGCCCGGCGCCCGAGGGTCGACACCTCTCCGCCATCGGCTTCTCCCTCCGCCTGGCGATGGCGGCCCTCGGGATCGCGATCGCCTGCTACGTGGCCGCCGAGGCCGGCGTGACGAGCTGGCTCGTCGGCTACCTCGTGGAGGAGCCGATGAGCGTAGCCACGCTGGCCCTTGGGCTCTTCTGGGCGGGCCTCGCGGGCGGGCGCCTCGTCGCCAGCCGGATCGCCGACCGGTTCGACCCGATCGCGTTCACTGCCACCTGCGCCTTCGCCGGCGCGCTCGCGCTCCTCGCGGCGGTCGCCGGCCCCCCGGGTCCCCTGCGGATTGCCCTCTTCATCGCGACCGGCTTCGCCTTCGGCCCGGTCTATCCCATGATCATGTCCGTCGCGGGATCGCTGCTCCCCCACCGGGCCGCTGCCGTCAGCGGCGCGCTCACCGCGGCCGGGGTGGCCGGCTCGATCACCTACCCGCCGCTCATGGGTGTCATCTCGGGGCTGGCGGGCCTGGGCGCGGCAATGGCCGGGGCAGCGCTGCTCGCGGCGGTCTCGGGGTGGGCGGTGATCGTCTCCAGGAGGATGGCCGCGCGGCCCTGAATGCGGGGCCGCGATCGCGGGGCACGTGAACCGCAGGGTTGGAGCGACGGCGCTGAGCGCGGGTCCTGCCATCCGGTGGGACCATCGGGCTGTTGATTTCGCGCACCGGCCGGTGCATGGTGGGCATCCGCTCGGCGAGGGCCCGGGCGGGAGGCCACCCGGCCACGCACGCGAGGGCTCGTCCTGATCCGCCCGCGACGCCTCCAGCCGCTCCTCGCCGCCGTCCTCGCGACGCTGATGGCCGCCTCGGGCGCGCTCGCGGCCGAACCGGCTCAACCGGCTGCGCCACCGGCCCCTGACGCGCCGACACCGGCCGCCGATTCGACACCGGCCGCCGATTCGCAGACGCCGGCGCCCGGCGCCGAGCCCTCCGGCGCCGACGAACGCGTCATCGTCCTCCTCGCGCCCGGCGCGGACACCGCGGCCGAGGCCTCCGCGGCCCGCAGCGACGGCATCGAGGTCGGGCGCACCTACAAGAACGCCGTCCAGGCCTACACCGCAATCGTGAGCCCCGCAGAGGAGCTCCACCTCGCGGCCGACCCCCAGGTCGCCGCGATCGTGCCCGATGAGCGGATCAGCGGGTCCGACGTGCTGGCCGGCCAGGAAGTGCCGACCGGCGTCAGCCGCGTCTTCGGACGCCAGAGCGCGACCGTCTCGACCACCGGCCTCGACGCGCGGGTGGACGCGGACGTGGCCATCTTCGACACCGGCATCGACCCGACCCACACGGACCTCGTCGTCGCCGGCGGATACAACTGCACGAGCTCCAACCGGACGAGCTGGATGGACCAGAACGGCCACGGCACCCACGTGGCCGGCACGGTCGGCGCCCGCGACAACGACGACGGCGTCGTCGGCGTCGCCCCCGGCGTCCGCCTCTGGGCCGTCCGGATCCTCGACGCCAAGGGGGAGGGGTACCTCTCGTGGTGGATCTGCGGCCTCGACTGGATCGCGGCCCAGAACGATCCGGTGGACCCGACTCGCCCGCTCATCGAGGCGGTCAACATGTCGGTCACCCGCTGGGGCCTCGACGACGGGAAGTGCGGCACCGTCAACAAGGACCTCCTCCACCGGGCCATCTGCCGCGTGGTCGCCCGGGGCATCACCGTGGTCGCCGCCGCCGCCAACGATTTGGGGTCCGCGGCCAAGCGGGTGCCCGCCGCGTACAACGAGGTGATCACCGTCTCGGCGCTGGCCGACACGGACGGTCTTGCCGGAGGCGCGGGCGGGAAGCTCTGCTGGAGCTGGGGGGGCTACGACGTCGACGACACCTTCGCCGACTTCTCCAACTACGGGAGCGACGTGGACATCATCGCGCCCGGCAAGTGCATCGTTTCCACGAAGCGCGGCCAGACCTACGGTTACTCGTCGGGAACCTCGATGGCGGCGCCGCACGTGACGGGCGCGGCCGCCCTCTACAAGGCCACCAGGCCGGACGCCCCGCCCTCCGAGGTTCGCTGGGCGCTCCAGTACCTCGGGAACCGGGACTGGAAGACGACCACCGATCCCGATGGCCGACCCGACATCCTGCTCGACGTGTCGCGCATCGTTCCCCTCGGCGACTTCGCGCCGACGGCCGCGCTGCCGGTCGAAGGCCTGGTCTCGGGCGAAACCGGCGCGACCTGGACGATCCCGCTCGCCGTCGGGCGCGGACCCGGCTTCATCGAGCCGGTCGCCTTCGACTTCGCCTTCGTCCCGCCGCCCCTGGCGGCGGCGATCGCCGGGCCCACGTCTCTCTCCGGGACGGACGCGGCCACGGGCCTCGTGATCACCGTCCCTCGGTCGACGCCCGCCGGCGTGTACGAGGTCGTCGTGCGGGCCGCGTACCGCACAACCCGGGTGCACGAGATCCGCGTCCCCCTGATCGTGGAGAACGCGCCGCCGGTCGCGGCGGCACCGGGCCCATCGTTCATGCGGGGCAGCCGAGCGTCGCTGACGGACCTTCCGATCCGCCTGGCCTGGCCGCCCGCGGCCGACGAGTCGCCGATCGCCAGCTACGAGCTCGGTGAGGCCGGTGAGGCCGGGCTTGCCGGCGTGGCGGTAACGGCCGGCAGCGTCCTCTCAGCGACGCGCACGATCCCCTTCGCCACGCCGCGTGTCTACGCGGTGCGGGCGACGGACGCCCCGGGCAACCTCGGCGAGTGGGCCGCAGCCGAGCCCGTCGACGTGGCCGTCGTCGAGGACTCGAGCGCCGGCCTGCGGCGGAGTGCCGGCTGGACGAGCAGTGCCTCCGCCCATGCCCTCGGCGGGCAAAGCCTCTTCGCGGCGCGGTCGGGAGCGTTCCTGCGCTACACGTTCACCGGTCGGGCGATCGCCCTCGTGGGGCCGCGGAGCCTCACCCGCGGCAGCGCCGACGTATGGCTCGACGGCACCCAGGTGGCGACGGTCAGCGAGTACGCGAGGGCCTCCGCCGCCCGCATGATCCTGTACGCGGCAAACGTGGACCCGCTGGTCCCGCACACGATCGAGGTCCGCGTCCTCGCGACACCAGGCCACCCCCGCTTCGACGTCGACGCCCTCCTCGTCCTGCACTGAGCCGGGGCCGGTCACGTGGTCCGCCGTGACGGCCCGCGGCGGCCAGCACCGCCGCGCCGGGCCGAACGGCCCGATGAGGAGCGACCTTTCGGCGACCATCGAGGCGACCACCGGTCGTCGCGACCCGGCCGCCGGCGGGCCGATGCTCGGGCCGACGAGCCGCACCGCGGCCACGGCGCTCCAACCCGGAGGTCTCGCTCCCGATGCAGCTGCACGTTGCCACCGCCGAGCGCCGCGTGGACCGGCCGCGCTACGCCTGGGTCGCCTTCGTCCTGGCCGTCTTCACGGGCCTCCTCGCGATCCCCGTCGGCCTCATGTTCCTCGCCGACCCGACGGGTGGATCGATCGGGGTTCCGCAGGGCTGGATCGAGGCCACCCTCTTCGGTAGCTACGTCATCCCCGGGATCTACCTGTTCGCCGTCAACGGGCTGGGGATGCTCCTCCTGGCCGCCCTCATCGTCATCCGCCACTGGAGCGCGCCGTGGCTGACGGCGATCCTCGGCGTGGGCCTGATCGTCTGGATCCTCGTCCAGCTCCTGGTCATGCCCGAGACGATGTTCCTGCAGTGGATCTTCCTCGCGACCGGTGTCGTCCTCGGTGTCGTCGCCCTCTTCTGGCTGCGCCGCACCGGCCAGCTGCGCCTCTGGTAGCTGCGGGCCGCCTGCCCATGACGGCGCGGCGCCTGCCCGTAACGGGCGCGGCGCCTGCCCGTGACGCCGCGCCACCCGCCTACCGCGCCCGGACCCGGTTGTTCTTCGGCAGGTGCTCCAGCTCGACGAGGCCGAGCGCCTCGAGGAGCGGCGGCACGTACATCCCGAACCGGCCTCGATAGCCCTTGCGCAGGCCGTACCAGCCATGGACCGGGTTGTCGGCTGAGCGGCCCCACGCCTCCACCGTGCCGTCCACCGCGGGCTTCTGCTCGTCGGCCGCACCGAGGGGCACCCAGTCGCCCCGCTCCTTCAGCCAGGCGTCGAGATCCTCGATGCAGCGCAGGTGGTAGCGGAGCTGCGTCGATCCGACCTGGCAGACGAGTGCCGCAGGATCGGCCGCCTCGTCGCGCCACATCTGGTATTCCGACGTGCCCGGTGCCGTGGTGAGGACCCACGGGTCATCCTTCGTCCCGGTCCCGGTTCCGAGTCCCATCGCCCCCTCCAATCGCCCGGCACCAGCCATCGCTGTGCTCGGCGCGCATGAGCTACGCCGTCTCGCGCGGCGCAGGGTCGCGAGAATGACACGAACGCCCGCCGGCTGCCACCCCCGGGCCAGGACGGGCCGTTCGGCCGTCGGCAGCGAGACGGGCTGGCAGTACTGTGCCCGCGACGGAGGTGCGACGATGTCCACGCTGCACGAGCCATCCGAGACGATCGGCACGGTCACGCACTACTTCGGTCACCTGTCGGTGGCGGCGGTGCGTCTGACGGAGCCGCTCGTCGTCGGCGACCGAATCCACATCCACGGCCACACGACGGACCTGATCGAGACGATCGCCTCGATGGAGGTCGATCACCACCGCGTCGAGCGGGCCGAGCCCGGCGACGACGTGGCGATCAGCGTGAAGGACCACGTGCGGGAGCACGACCTGATCTTCCGCGAGCCCTGACCCCGGCCCGGCCGCGCCCGGCGGGCGTCCCGCCTAGCGCACATCCCGGTCGAGGCGCACGAGGAAGGTCCGGCCACGGATCGTCGCGGTGCGCAGGGCCCGGACGACCTGCTCGACGACGTCGTCGGCGACGTCAACGAGCGAGAAGCCGTCGGCGATCTGGATCGCCCCGATGGTCGAGCCGGGGACGCCGGCCTCCGCCGTGATGGCCCCGACAAGGTCGGCCGGCCGGATCCCTGCGCGCCGGCCTCCCCCGACGAAAAGGCGGACCCACGCCCCGCCGGGTGGTCCTCCGCCGGGTTGTCCTCCGCCGGGCAGTCCACCGGGGGGCCTGCCGCCCGGCGGGTAGCCGGGGCGCGGGGGGCGCGGAGGCCGGGCCGCTGGGGGTTCCTGGCCGGGGCCGCGCCACGGCGGCGCGCCGGATGGGCCCTGCGCTCCGGGCCGACGCCCCGGGCGCCCGGGTTGGACGGGGCGCGCGGGCCGGTCCTGGGGCAGGAACGCGGGGGCGATCTCGGCCTCGGCCTCGTCGCCCGCATCGCGGGCGTCGAGCAGGGCGATCGCGGCCAAGGCGATCTCCACGGCGTCGTACTCGTCGGCGAGGGCCTCGACGACCGCCCGGTAGCGATCGAGGTCGGGCCCACTCGGACCCGTGCCCGCGCCCGCCTCGGCGCCACGACCCGCGCCTGCGCCTTCGCCTTCGGCCCCGTCCCCTGCATCGCCCTCGTCCCCGACCCCCGCCAGCCGCTCCCGGAGGCTCGCCCGCAGGAGCTCGAGCCGTCGCTCCCGCAGGTCGGCGATCGATGGCACCGTCGCCCGCTCGAGCCGCGTCCTTGTCGCCCCCTCGATATTGAGGAGGAGCCGGTGCTCCCGCGGCTCGACGAGCGTGATCGCCGTCCCCTCCCGGCCGGCCCGTCCGGTCCGCCCGATCCGGTGGACGTAGGCATCGGGCGACGAGGGGACATCGAAGTTGACCACGTGCGAGACGTGCTCGATGTCGAGGCCGCGAGCGGCTACGTCGGTGGCGACCAACACGTCCAGCGCCCCGTCGCGGAAGCGCCCCATCACGCGGTCCCGCTGCTCCTGCGAGAGGCCGCCATGGAGGGCGGCAGCGTCGTGGCCGCGCCCGCTGAGCGCCTCGGCCAGGTCGTCCACCTCGCCCCGCGTCCGGGCAAAGACGAGCGCGGCGGCGGGGTCCTCCACGTCGAGAATCCGCCCCAGCGCCGCCAGCTTGTCGGACCGGCGCACGACATAGACGAGCTGGCGGACCTTCGCCGGCGTCCCGCTGGAGGACGGTCGCTCGGGACGCACGGAGATCCGGACCGGCTCGCGGAGGTGGCGCGACGCCACGCGGGCGATCGTCGGCGAGATCGTGGCCGAGAAGAGCGCCGTCTGGCGGCCGGCCGGGGTGGCCGAGAGAATCGCGTCGAGCTCCTCGGCGAAGCCCATGTCGAGCATCTCGTCCGCCTCGTCGAGGACGACGGCCTGCACGGTGTCGAGGCGCAGGCTCCCGCGGGTCAGGTGATCGACAGCCCGGCCCGGCGTGGCGACGACGACATCGAGCCCGCGGCGGAGGCCCCGCAGCTGCTGGCCGATCGGTTGCCCTCCGTAGACGGGGAGGACCCGGGCCCCGAGAACGCGCCCGTAGCGGTGGACGGCCTCGGCGACCTGCATCGCCAGCTCGCGCGTCGGGACGAGGACGAGGGCGAGGGCCGTCCCCGCCTCGGCCCGGCCCAGGCCGTCGGTGGCGAGCCGCTGGAGGATCGGCAGGGCGAAGGCGGCCGTCTTGCCGGTCCCGGTCGGCGCCTCGGCCAGGAGGTCGCGGCCGGCAAGCAGGGGCGGGATTGCGGCCTCCTGCACCGGCGTCGGCTCCTCGTAGCCAAGACCGGAGAGGGTCTCGAGGAGCGCGGGCGCGAGCCCGAGGGCAGCGAACGTGACGGGGAGGGCACCGGAGGCGGCGTCGGGAGGTGTGGCGGGGGGCGCGTCGGGCATGAGCGCAGCGTACTCCGCGGCGCGCCTGGTCCCAGGCCGGCGCCCGCCCGGCTCCCATCGGCAGGATGCCTGAACGGCCGGCCGTCGCGGCGGTCCTCGCCCCGTCGGCGCGACCGGACGCCGCTCTCTATGGCAGCATCTGGCGCAGGGCGAAGACGACGTTGGCCGGCCGCTCGGCGAGCCGGCGCATGTACCACGGGTACCAGTGCTTCCCGTAGGCGATCAGGGTGAACGGAGGGAAGCCGGCCTGCTGGAGGCGTCGCAGCTCGCCCGCCCGGATCCCGTACAGCATGTGGACCTCGAGCTTGTCGCGCGTGACGCCGGCCGCCTCGGCGAAGGAGGCGATCCGCTCCACGAGCGCGCCGTCGTGCGTGCCGAGCGCCAGGCGGGCCTTCCCCTCGCGGGCCGCGTCGGCGACGACGAGCGCAGCCGCCTGGTAGGCACCGTCCACCTCGGGCCGCCGTCGCCAGGCAATCTCGGACGGCTCGTCGTAGGCACCCTTCACCAGACGGACGGCAGGCTCGAGCGGGAGAAGGCGCTGCAGGTCCGCCGGCGTGCGGCGCAGGTATGCCTGGAGGCAGATCCCGACGTTGCGATGGCTCGCCTTGAGACGCTCGTACAGCGCGATCGTGCGCTCGACGTAGGCGGAGCCTTCCATGTCCACCCAGAGCCAGGTCCCGGTCACGTCCGCCCGGATCGCCAGCCCGGACATGTGCCGGAAGCAGGCCTCCTCGTCGATGTCGAGCCCGAGCTGGGTAGGCTTCACGGAGAGCTCGATCGGACGGGCGAGGGTCGCCCCCCGGTCCATGATCGCGTGGTAGTGCGCTGCGACGTGATCCGCTTCGGTGAGGGCGACCAGGTTCTCCCCGAGGCGCGTGAACAGGATCCCGTGCCCGGAGGCGGCCAGCGTGGCGGCGGCGGCGAAAGCCGCGTCGGCGTCCTCGCCGGGCATGAAGCGGCGGACGGCCTTGCGGACGAACCGCAGGCGCGGAAGGCGTTCCTTCAGCCAGGCGTTGCGAGCCATCCAGAGCAGGATCCTGCGCATGGATCGGGGTTCTCCTCGTTCGCGGGCGTACCGTGCCGATGGTGCCACGATCGGCAGGTTCTTCGCGCGCCCGATCGGGACGCCCGGCACTGGTCGGCCGAGGTCCCGGGGGCCGATGCTTGGCCTGTCACCAGGAAGGAGCCCAATCATGGCCGTGCGCATGACCTTTGATCCGACCGAGGCACTCGTCGTGGCGACCCGCCTCGGGCTCGATTTCGCCGCCGAGCCCTTCTCCCTCGATGAGTTCTGTCACGGGATGGCGGTCGAGCTGGAGCACGGCCGCCGCGACCCGGCCACGAACGTCACCGGCGATGACCCCTTCACGACGGGGAAGATCGCGCTGGCGCACCTGCGAGAGATTCCCGACTACTACACCCGCCTCGCCCGCATGGAGGCGGAGGCCGAGGCCGAGCTCGCGGAGGCGATGGATCCGGCCTGAGCCAGGCCTCGCGACCCCGGCCGCGCCCTGGGGACCCACGCCGCGCCCTGGCGACCCGCGCCGGCTGGCACGCGCGTCACCGGGCGCCCGCTCGGGCCCCATTCGACGAGGCGACCCGGTCGAGGATCGGCGTCTGCATCGGGGTGCCTCCTCGCCGGACGTTCCCCTTGACAGCTATTTCTGGTAATGATGTAATTGCCGCGTAATCCCCCGGCCGCACGCTCAGGAGCACTCCCCAATGACCCACCACGCAACCCCCGACGAGCTCGCCGGCTGGTTCGCCGGCCGCCTCCCCGACGCCTGGTTCGCCGGCGCGCCCGACGTCTCTGTCGATCGCGAGGAGATCCTCGTGGTCGGCGAGATCACCGACGTCGACCTTGGCGTCGAGGCGACCGACGCCGCCCGCGCGGCCGCCCGGGCGAGCCGTGTCGAGCGGTTCCGCGAAGAGACGCGCGGCGAGCGCATGGCGATCGCCGAGGATGCCCAGCACCGCTTCCGCAAGGTCGTCTCGTGGGGCGTTCGCATCGCCGACGAGACGCATCTCTTCACCACCGCCAGCGTCCCGGTCATGACGCGGCTTCGCCAGCCGGAGCGCCGGGTCCTGGACACGCTCGTCGAGGCCGGGGTCGCCCGCAGCCGGAGCGAGGCGCTTGCCTGGTGCGTGAAGCTCGTCGGCGAGAACGAGGCCGCGTGGATCGGCAGTCTCCAGGACGCGCTCCGCGCGGTCGAGGAGGCTCGCCGGACCGGCCCGTCCGCCCGCTGAGATCGCGCACCGGGGCGGCGGCTCGGCCCCGGTCCCCTACCTGGCCGCCCCCACGGCTCCTGTGCCGGCGCGCGTCCGTCGGGCCGGCTCGACGACCGGCACGAGCAGGAGCGCCCCGATCGCGTAGAAGATCACGCCCATCCCGATCCCGACGCGCGGTCCGGCGGCGAAGTCGTTCGCGCCCACCACGTCCATGACGATGCCGCCGACCATCACCGCGATGACCGACTGGAGCGCCGTGGCCAGCTGGCTCATCCCCATGTAGCGGCCCGAGGAGGCCTTGGGAACGAGCTCGGACAGGAGGGCCCAGTCGACGGCGATGAACGTCCCGCTCCCGACCCCGACCAGGATGACCCCGCCGACGGCCGCTTCGATCGACGGGGCGAACGCGAACAGCGCGGTGCCGCTCGCCCCGACGGCACAGGCCAGCCAGATCACGGGCTTGCGGCCGACGCGGTCCGAGAGGCGCGCCGCCGGCAGGGCGGCGATCGCCGAGGCAACGGCCGACGCGGCCAGCGTGGGCACGACCCAGGTGTCCTTGTCGGCCGTGCCGAACCCGAGTGCGCGCTCCATCCACAGGATCGCGAGGTTCGCGACGAACGCGCCGGCGGCAAGGACGAAGAACCGGGAGGCGAGCAGCCAGACGTAGCTCCGCTCGCGGAGGATGTCGGTGCCCCACGCCTCCAGGGCGATCGCCAGCCACGACTTCCCCTCGCGCGGCTTCGCGACGCGCCCCTCCTTCACCCACAGGAACGTCCCGATCGCGGTCGCCAGCTCGACGACGCCGAGGATGATGGTGGGGATCGTGAAGTCCTCGCCCAGCTTGTAGCCGAGCGACAGGAAGATGAAGCCGGAGACGATGCCCAGGATCGTCATCAGGCCGACGAGCGCGCTGGCCGTGCCGACCTGCTCGTCGGGCACGAGGTCGGGGACGTAACCCTGGAACGGGCCCTGGGCGAAGTTCGAGCTGACCTCGAGGAGGAGCACGAAGGCGATCAGGACGAGCATCGTGTTGGCCGTCGCGATCCCGATGAGGAAGAAGACGTCGAAGATGGCGCCCACCAGGATGAAGGGCTTCCGGCGACCCCACCGCGTCATCGCATAGTCGCTGATGCAGCCCACCGTCGGCTGGACCAGGATCGCAATCAGCGCCATCGGCAGCTCGACGAGGAACATCGCCCGGCCGGCGAAGTCCTCCCCGGCGAGCTCGGGGACGCGCTCCTGGTTCAGGATCTCCCACCCGCCCCAGATCGCGTTGAGCCCGAACCAGTAGATCGAGATCTGGAACAGCTGCCGCCATGGCAGCCGCTGGGTCGGGCGGGCGTAGAGGTCGGCGGCCTCGGCGGGTGCCGCCGTCGCGGGCGCGATCGACATCGCTCGGGGCTCCCTCAGGTGCGCCGAGGGTCGCCCATCCGGATGACGGTCGGGAAGTGCCGGACGTCACCCCGACGGGGTCGCGGGTCGGAGGCTGCCGGGGCGGCCCCTATCCGCCGGTCGTCGTCGGGTAGCCCGCCGCGGTCCAGCCGTTCATGCCGCCGGCCATCGATGCGACGGCCGGGAAGCCGGCACCGAGGAGAACGTCGCGGCCCTGGGCGCTCCGGTTCCCTGAGCGGCAGACGACCACGACCTGGCGGTCCTTCGGCACCTCTGCCACGCGCGAGGCGAGCTCGCCCAGCGGGATCAGGGTCGCGTCCGGGATGTGCCCGGCCGTCCACTCCTCGGGCTGACGGACGTCGAGGATGAAGGCTCCGGCCTCGCGAAGGGCGAGCGCGTCCGCGGTCGAGACCTCGGCGGGCAGCGGCTGGAGCGTACCTGCCGGAACGCTGGCGGCCGGACCGGCGGGGGACGACGACGCCGGGGCTGCCGGCGAGCACGCCGCGACGAGGGCTGCAGCACCGAGGACGAACACGGCGAAGGTGCGGCGGGCGGCGAGAGTGCGACGGGCGAACGCGTGAGACATTGGCGGCTCCGTGCTGCGGGGAGAGCTTCGGGGCAACGAGAGGGCAGGATCGGGGCGCAGCGGCATTATCGCGTATTTGCGCAAGCGCGCAAGCCGACTCCACGCGGGTCCGGGCCACCAACTCTCAGCCCGGCCACGCAGCCCCGCCAATCCTCAGCCCGCTGCGGCCCCGTCGAGCGTGTCGAAGGCTTCGGTGCGCTCCACGACGGCGTCGGCCCCCAGCCGGTCCAGGTCCGAACCGCCGATCGGCGCGCCCAGGACCGCCTCCCAGCCCTCCTCTGCGAGGTCGGCGAGCGTCGACTCGGCCGCTGTCAGCAGCGCCTCCGCCCGCTCCAGCACGGCCGGTCGGGCGAGCACCGCCCCCGCATCCTCGGCGATCTCCGCCGCCACGGACGCGGCGGCCCGGGTCGTCTCCTCCGCGTGGACCGCCGCCTCGTGCTCCGTCGCCCGGCGCAGGACGATCGTGCCCGGGCCGGCGACCCCCAGGGCCAGCGCGACCAGGTACGGCCAGCGCGCGGACGCCCGCGAGGGCAGGTCCGGCTCTTCGAACACCAGCCCGAGATCGGGCCAGGCGAGGCGCCTGAGGGCGACCGCGGCCAGCGTCTGCGCGGCGGGGAAGCGCTCGTCGGCCAGCCACGGGACCAGGGCCCCCGCCGCGAGCTGCCCGGGGCCGAGGCCGTCGCCGCGCGCCAGGGCGACGGCCAGTGCCTGCATCGCAAACGCGCGACCCGCTCGTGTGTCCGCGTCAGCCGGGAGCCCGCGCGCCAGGTCCGGCGCCACGATGAGCGGCCCGGCGCCCACGACGACCATGGCCCCCGAACGGCTCAGGAGACGATGCCCGAACGCGTGGTCGGCGAGGGCGCGGTCCGGGTCCACCCCGTCCGTCACGATCTCGGCGATCGGATCCGCCTCCACCACGTCGATCCGCTCGAGCGCCGCGACGAGCGCCTGCTCGGGCGCTGCCAATGCGGTCGCAACGGTGCCCAGCCGAACGTATCGGCCGGCCTCCGCCGCCGCCTCGTCGACGCGGGCGCGCAGGGCGGTCAGCGCCCGCTGGCTGCCGGGCGGGATGGTGGCCGGATCCTCGTCGTCGTCGGCAACCCGACCCTCCCGAGGATGCCAGTATTCCGGCTCGAGCCCCCGGTCGTGGAGGCGGAGCACCAGCTCGCGGCCCGCGGGCACGCGGATGCGCACGAGGTCGGCCCCGGCAGCCACGAGGGCGGCCGCGTCGTCCGGGGCGGCCGCCATCGTCGGCGCCGAGAGCGACAGCCCCAGCCACGGCCGGGGCGCGTCGCCCAGGACGCCGAGGAGCTCCAGGCGCGCGGTTCGGTTCGCGTCGATCCGCTCGAGAGCCCGCGCGGCGATGCGGCTCGCCTCGGCCTCGGCGGCGGCCCGCCGGTCCGGCTCGGCCAGCAGCTCCGCCTCGAACGCCAGGTCGATCGCTCCACTGGCGACGTCGAAGGCCAGCTGCTGGGGCGAGATGTCGTACTCGCGGAGCGCAACCGCGAACGGCAGGGCGATCCCCGCGGCGAGGCGGGCGCTCGACCCGCTGACGTGGCGCTCGACCACGGCCGAGGCCAGGGGGACCCCGTCGCGGTCGAGGCCGCCGACACCGAAGAGGCGCAGCAGGGCACGCTCGCGGGCGGGCGTCGTGGACCCGCGAGCCCGGGCGCCCCACGCCCCGGCGAGGTCATCGGCGCGACGGAGGACTGCCTCGAGGCGCTGCGCCGGGCTGCGGGCTGCCTCGCTCATCCCCTGCGTGCTGTTCCGCTTCGTGCTCATCCGCTCGAAGTATGCGTCCTGGCAACGTGCCCGATCCAGACGTGGCCGTCGGCGAAGCGCTCCGCCTTCCAGATCGGCGCCCGTGCCTTCGTCTCGTCCATGGCGAAGCGGGCGGCATCGAAGGCGGCGTCGCGGTGGGGCGCGCAGGCGACGATGACGACCGACACCTCGCCGAGCTGAACCTCGCCGGTGGCGTGGACGATGGCCAGCCGTTCCACGCCAAAGCGGGCCGCGACCGCGTCGGCGATCTCCCCGAGCACCCGTATGGCGAGGGTCTCGAAGGCCTCGTACTCCAGCGCCTCCACCCGCCGGCCGGCGTGGCGGCGCGCCTCGGCCTCCTCGCCCGGGGCGGGCGTGCCCGGCGTCTCCCGGGTGCGGCCCTCGAAGATCACCACGGCGCCATCGGCCGGGGTCGCCAGGCGGTCGGCCAGCGCGCGGCCCAGGTCCGGCGGGAGGGGCGCGGGCGCCAGCTCGAGGATCCGCTCGGCACGCGGCGCGCCCGGAGCGACCTCCCCGGCCCCGCCGCTCACCGGCGGGATGCAGGCCACTTCGTCGCCATCGCCGACGGCCGTCTCGGGCTCCGCATACTCACCGTTGAGCGCGAACCGGACATACGGCCGACCGGGCGCGAGGGCCGGGTGGAGGACGACCAGCGCCGCCCAGGCATCCTCGATCGTCGACGGCACGGACAGCTCGACGGCCACCTCGCGGGCGCCCACGATCTCGCGCTGGCGGGCGAACAGGCGGATGCGGACGCGCACGGGACCCCCTACACCAGCAGGCCGGCGCCGAAGTAGAGGCCCGCCGCGTCGATCGTCCCGGCCGCGATGAGCGCCACGTTGATGTAGAGGAGCCCGGTCGCCGACTCCATCGAGCGCGTCTTCACCGTCTCCACCGCCGCCCAGCCGACGATGAGCGGGAAGACGAGAGAGACGACGAGCCGCAGCCAGACGAAGAGCGCCCACGGCCCGGTCAGGGGCTCCAGCGGCGCCTGCGACGTCCCGATCCCCAGGCCGACCCAGAGCGCGAACAGGACGAGCTGGAGCGCGACGACGCCCAGCATCGCCCGGGAAAGGAGCTGTGCCGGGCCCGTGGAGAGCTTGGGGGTGACGAGGTACCAGTGGCCCAGGATCATGGCCGCGAAGACGCCGCCCGTCGCCGCCGCCAGGGCGAGCAGCTGGACCGCGAGCGCCGCGACGCCGACGCCTCCCCCACCCCACGTGAGGGCGCCGAGCACGAGCGCGCCCGCCCCTGCACCCGCCACCGCGAGCGCGACCGGGGCCGCCCGGCGGGCCCGAAAGAGGATGACGGCGTAGACCAGCGCTCCCGCCGCGAAGAGTCCCAGGAGGGCCCGTCGCGGAACGTCCCAGGTCGGATCCACGGTCACCGGTGACCCGGCGGCGGCCGCGGCCGGCAGTGCGCCGTCCGACAGCCACGCCAGCGCTCCGAACGCCGCCGCGCAGAGCGCCGTGAAGCCCAGGTACCCCTTCGTCGCGTCGGTCCGCAGGCGGAGCAGGACGACCGCCCCCAACGACCCGACGGCCAGGGCGGCCAGCAGGGTCCAGTTGATGAAGGCAAGGTTGCGGGCGATCTGCTCGGCGGGCATCGCCCGCGAGTGTAGAGGCTGTCCGGTCGAGGGGCGCTCGCCGTACGATGGGCGGCGGAGGTGCGAGGCCATGACACTCGAAGCGACCACGATCACCTGGTACGGCCACGCCTGCGTCGAGGTCCGGACCCCCGGCGGCAAGACCATCCTCATCGACCCCTGGTTCGGCAATCCCACGAGCCCGAAAGCTGCTGCGGACGTGCGCGCCTGCGACCTCCTGCTCGTCACCCACGGCCACGGCGACCATCTCGGCGACGCCATCGCCCTTGCCAGCCGCCTGCGGCCAACCTGGCCATGCATCCACGAGATGAGCCTCTGGCTGGCCCGCCGCCTCCCCGGCGGCGCCGACGCGGCCACCGGGATGAACAAGGGCGGCACTTTTGCCTTCGGCGAGATCTCGGTCACGATGGTCGGGGCCGACCACTCGGCCGGCGACTGGAACCCGGGTGCCGAGACGACGCTCTACCTCGGCGAGCCGGCGGGGTTCGTCGTGCGCCTGGAGAACGGCGGAACGATCTACCACGCCGGCGACACCAACGTCTTCGGCGACATGCGCCTGATCGGCGAGCTCTACCGGCCCGACCTGGCCCTCCTGCCGATCGGGGGCCACTACACGATGGGCCCCCGCGAGGCCGCCCTCGCGGTCGAGCTGCTGGGCGTCGACGCGGTGGCGCCCATCCACTGGGGCACCTTCCCGATCCTCGCCGGGACACCCGCCGCCCTCCGCGACGAGCTCGCCGCGCGCGGTCTCCGGGGCGTGACCGTCCACGACTGGGCGCCGGGCGGGACAATCCCCGCCTGAACCCCGGAGCGACCGATGACCGCGATCCCCGCCCGCTTCAGCGCCTTTGTCGCCGCGACGGAGGGCGATGGCGTCGGCCGCGGTGTCCGCTCGTTTGCCGAGGCCGACCTGCCGCCCGGCGAGATCGAGGTGCGGGTCGCCTGGTCGGGCGTCAACTACAAGGACGGCCTGGCCACGATCCCGAACGGCAAGGTCGCGCGGATCAGCCCCCTGATCCCGGGGATCGACCTTGCCGGCGAGGTCGTCGCCAGCGAAGACCCGGCGATCCCGGTGGGGTCGGCCGTCCTCGCCCACGGGCACGACCTGGGTGTCGCCCGCCACGGCGGGTACGCCGAGTACCAGCGCGTCCCCGCGGGATGGGTCGTCCCGCTGCCGGCGGGCCTCACCCCGCGACTCGCGATGGCGGTCGGGACGGCCGGCTTCACGGCGGCGCTCTCGGTGATCCGGCTCGAAGAGCGCGGGCTGCGACCGTCGAACGGCCCGGTCCTCGTGACCGGCGCGAGCGGCGGCGTGGGGTCGAACGCGGTCGGCGTCCTCGCGGGACGCGGCTACGAGGTCTGGGCGGCGACGGGCAAGGCCGCCGAGGCGGACCGTCTGCGCGGGATCGGCGCCGTCGGCATCCTGGCGCGCGAGGAAGTCACCGCCGAGAGCGCCCGCCCACTCGAGTCGGAGCGATGGGCCGGCGCCGTCGACTGCGTCGGCGGGGCCACCCTCCCCTACATCCTGCGCACGCTCCGGCGCGGCGGCACCGTGGCCGCGTCCGGCAACGCCGGCGGCCCCTCCTTCGCGACCACCGTCTTCCCGTTCATCCTGCGCTCGGTCGCCCTCGTCGGGATCGACTCCGCGGTCGTGCCGATCGCCGAGCGCCGCGCGACCTGGGCGCGGATCGCCACCGACCTGCGCCCGAACGGCCTCGGCGACGCCCTCACCGAGGTGACGCTCGACACGCTCCCGGAGGCGCTCGACGCGATCCTCGCCGGCCGCGCCCGCGGCCGCTGGATCGTGCGCATCGGCGGCTAAGTGACGAACGCGCCGCAGGCGATGGCGGCCGGGAATCGAGGGCGAGGGCGTAGGCTGCGGCGGTGGAGCCCCGCGAGCGCCGCTTCGTCCCGGCGCAACCCGTCGACCTGCGCCTGACGCTGGCCATCCACCGGCGAGGGCCCGGCGACCCGACGATGCGCTTCTCCCGCGATGGGTCGACCTGGCGCACGTCGCGAACACCCGAAGGACCGGCGACGATCCGCCTGATGCCCGCCGGCGACGCCGTCCGGGCGCAGGCCTGGGGGCCGGGCGCCGGCTGGGCGATCGAACAGGCGCCTGAGCTTGTCGGCGCCCATGATGACCCGGGGGACTTCGCCGCGCTGGCGGCCGGCTACCCCCTCGTTCGCACCCTGTTAGCACGCTACCACGCTATCCGGCTGGGGCGGACCGGCCGCGTCCTGGAGGCGCTCGTCCCGGCGATCATCGAGCAGAAGGTGACCGGCGAGGAGGCGCGGAGCGCGTTCGTGGCCCTCGTCCGACGTCACGGCGAGCCGGCGCCAGGGCCGTGGGAGGCGGACGGGCGCGCGGTGCCCATGCGCGTCGTGCCGGCGCCGGACGTGCTGGCGAGTCTCCCCGGGTACGCCTACCATCCGCTCGGGCTCGAGCGTCGTCGAGCCGACGCGATCCGGTTTGTTGCTTCCCGGGCGACCCGCATCGAGGAGTGCACGACGATGCCGCTCCCCGACGCCTACGCTCGCCTGCGGGCGCTCCCGCTCGTCGGAGGGTGGACGGCCGCGGAGGTCGGCCTGCGGGCGTTCGGCGACCCGGACGCGGTGAGCGTGGGCGACTTCCACCTCGGCCCGGCGATCTGCTGGGCGCTCGCGCACGAGGAGAACGGCACCGACGAACGAATGCTGGAGATCCTCGCCCCGTTCGCGGGGCATCGCGCGCGGATGATCCGGCTCATCGAGGCCGCGGGGATCCACGCCCCGCGCCGCGGCCCCAGGATGGCACCGCGCTCGATCGTGGGACTCTGAGGGCCGCTCGGCCGTTGGCACGGAGCCGGCGGCGGGGCACGCTGGTCCGATGAGGTGCCGCCTTCCAGTCTCGCGACATGCCGTGATCGTCGCCGTCGCCGCCCTCGCCTGCAGCTGTGGCGGTGCTTCGCCGACTCCGGCCGCAAGCCCGGCCGCCGAGGTTCGCGTCTTCTTCGTGCCCCGTGGCGCCGATCCCTGCGGCACCGTCTCGCCGGTCGTTCGGAAGATCGCGGACCGCGCAACCGCGCCGATCGCCCTCCGCGAGCTGCTGGCCGGCCCGACTGCCGAAGAGACCGCGGCCGGATTCACCAGCCTCTTCGGCCCGGCGACCGCCGACGCGCTGCTCGACGTGGTCGTCGCCGACGGGATCGCGCGGGTCTCGTTCCACGACCTGCGCCAGATCATCCCCAACGCGTCGTCGTCGTGCGGCAGCGCCGCGCTCCTGAGCGCCCTCGACGCAACCCTCGCCCAGCTTCCGGGGATCCGCGAGGCCCGCTACTCGTTCGGCGGTGACGAGGCCGCGTTCTACGAGTGGCTCCAGATGTCGCCACCGGACTGACCGCGCCGGCGCTGCCGCAAGAACCGCGATAGTCAATCGCCGCGCACGGTCCGGCCAGGCTGACGCATGACCCCTTACCCCGGCTGAGCCACCACGAGGATCCGGATCTCGGTCATGTCCTCGATCGCGTAGCGGAGGCCCTCGCGGCCGAGACCGGAGTCCTTCACGCCGCCGTAGGGCATGTGGTCGATCCGGTAGGTCGGAATGTCGTTGAGGATCACGCCGCCCACCTCGAGCTCGTTGAACGCCGCGAACGCGTTGCCGAGGTCGTTCGTGAAGACACCCGCCTGGAGGCCGAAGCGCGACGCGTTGACCTGGCGGACGGCGTCGGCGAAGTCGGAGAAGCGGAAGAGGACGACCAGCGGGGCGAAGGCCTCCTGGCTGCAGACCTTCGCCTCGACCGGCGTGTCCACGAGGATCGTCGGGCCGAAGAACGTCCCGTTCGCCTTCCCCCCCAGGAGGACGCGCCCGCCCATCGCGACGGCCTCGTCCACCCACGCCTGCGTGCGCACGGCGGCCTTCTCGTCGACCATCGGACCGAGGTCGGTCTCGGCCTCCAGCGGGTCGCCCAGGTGGAGGGCCGAAGCCGCCGCGACGAACTTCTCCGTGAAGGAGTCGAACACATCGTCGTGGACGACGATCCGCTGGACGCTGATGCAGACCTGGCCGGAGTAGGCGAACGCGCCGACGGTGATCCGCTTGACGGCCCAGTCGAGGTTCGCGGTCCGGTCGACGATCGCCCCCGCGTTGCCGCCGAGCTCGAGGACGACCCGCTTCTTCCCGGCCCGCGCCTTCATGTCCCAGCCGACGGCGGGGCTCCCGGTGAAGGTGAGGACCTTGAAGCGGTCGTCGGCGACCAGGCGATCGCCCAGCTCGCGGCTCATCGGGAGGATGCTCACCGACCCGGCCGGCGTCCCGGCCTCCTCGACGATCTCCGCCACGGTCAGCATCGTGAGGGGGTCCTTGGAGGGCGGCTTGAGGACGATGGAGCAGCCGGCGGCGATCGCCGGGGCCAGCTTGTGGGCGGCCAGGTTCAGCGGGAAGTTGAAGGGGCTGATCGCGGCGACGGGGCCGGCCGGGAAGCGCCGGGTGATCCCCACCCGGCCCTTGCTGCTCGCCATCAGGTCGAGCGGCATCAGCTCGCCGCCGATCCGCTCGGCCTCCTCCGCCCCGAGGCGGAACGTGAGGACCGCCCGGTCGACCTCGACGAGGGCGTCCCGGATCGGCTTGCCGGCCTCGAGGGCAAGGAGCCGGCCCAGCTCCTCGCGACGGGCGCGGATCCCCGCGCTGATGTTGCGCAGCGTAGCGGCGCGCTCGTAGGCGGGGAGCTTGCGGGTCACCTCGAAGGCGGCCACGGCGGCCTGGACCGCCTCCTCGTACTGCTCGGGCGTCGCCTGGTAGGTGAGACCGGCCGGCTCGCCCGGCCGGGCCGGGTTCTCGATCGTCAGGAGGTCGGGCGAATCGACCCAGCGCCCGGCGAGGAAGATCTTGTGGGGGACGAGGTTCGTGGCGGTGGCCATCGGGAGGCTCCTCGGGTGGCGCGCGGCGGGCGCGGCGTGCCCGCGCGGCGTGCCCGCATGATAGCCGCCGGTCGCGGCCGCGCCGGGCGGCGAGCCGGGTGAGATCGGTCCTCTCGTCCTGGAGCTTGGAGCGACGGCCCCTGCGGCCGTCCTCATCCGGCACCGGTGCGCCCGTCCTACGATGGGTGGAGCACGATCATGACCGGGTCCGACCGCGGCGCGCACCCGGCAGGGACGGAGGGAAGACGATGGCCTCGAAGAAGGACGAGCGGCGGAGCTTCCGGCAGCTGCTGGCGGTCGCCCCCGGCTCGAAGGTCGACCTCGGTGACTTCGACGCCGGGGAGACGTTCGGGAGGGAGAAGGACGCCGCCGGCGCCGAGCTCGAGAAGGTCCTGGCCCGGCTGGCAGACCTGCAGGGTCGGCTGTGGGCCGAGGCGAAGCACCCCGTCCTCGTCGTCATGCAGGGGATCGACGCGGCCGGCAAGGACGGCACGATCCGGGTCATCGCCGGGGCGTTCAATCCGCAGGGGACGCCGGTCACCTCGTTCAAGGTCCCCTCGCCCATCGAGCTGGCCCACGACTACCTGTGGCGGGTCCACCGGCAGATTCCCGGCAAGGGGGAGATCGGGATCTTCAACCGGAGCCACTACGAGGAGGTGCTCGTCGTGCGGGTGCACGAGCTCGTACCCGAGGAGCGCTGGCGAAAACGGTACGGGCACATCCGCGACTTCGAGAAGATGCTGACCGACGAGGGCATGACGATCGTCAAGTTCTTCCTGGCGATCGACCGCGAGGAGCAGCGCCAACGCTTCCAGGAACGGGTCGACGATCCGGCCAAGCGCTGGAAGTTCAGCTTCGGCGATCTCGAGGAGCGGAAGCGCTGGGACGAGTACCGAGCAGCCTTCGAGGAGATGCTCGAGGAGACGTCGACGAGCTACGCGCCCTGGTACGTGGTGCCGGGCAACCGCAACTGGCTGCGCAACCTGGCCGTCGGCGAGATCCTGGCCGACACGCTCGACGACCTGGAGCCGGCGTACCCACCGGCCGAGGAGGGCGCCGAGGGCGTCCACGTCGAGTAACCCGACGCCGTCCGGGCGGCTCCGTCCGAGCGGCGGCGGGGACGGCCTGTGTCAGCGGCGGCGCCGCCCGTGTCCGGGCGCGCTGCCTGTGTCAGCGGCGGCGCCGCCCGGATCGCCCGAACAGCGTCCCGAAGACTCCCCTGATCAGGCCGCCCCCGATATCCTCGATCATCTCCTGCTGGCGCTTCGACGCGCGATCCGCCTCCCGGCGATCCGCCGCCTCCTGGCGGTCCCGCTCGCGCTCTGCCGCCTTCGCCTGGCGATCGGCGTCGCGGCGAATCCGCTCCAGCTCGCGGGCGCGCGCCTCGATGGCCCGCCGCTCCTGGGCCGGGGTCGGGGCCGACACGCCGGGGGCTCCCGTTGCCCCCACCATGGCCGCCTTCGCGGCGGCAAGGCGCGCCGAGAGGATCTCGTGGGCGCTCTCCCGGTCGATGGGCGCGGCGTACGTCGCGTAGAGGGACCCGGCGCTGATCCGCCGCTCCATCTCGTCGGGCGGGATGGCGGCCATGAGCGAGTCCGGCGGGACGAGACGCGTCGGGGCGAGGGGCGTCGGCACGCCGCGGGGGCTGAGAACGGTGACGAGCGCCTCGCCGGTTCCCAGCGACATGATCGCCTGCCCGGCATCGAAGTAGTCGGTCATGGGGAAGGTCCGGACGGTCTTCTTGAGGTTGTCGGCGTCCTCGGGCGTGAAGACGCGCAGGGCGTGCTGGACGCGGTTGCCGAGCTGGGCCAGGACGGAGGAGGGAACGTCGGTCGGCACCTGGGTGACGAAGAAGACGCCCACCCCCTTCGACCGGATGAGCCGGACGGTGCGCTCCACCTGGTCGAGGAGCGCTTCGGACGCGTCGTCGAACAGGAGGTGGGCCTCGTCGAAGAAGAAGGCCAGCTTCGGCTTCGGCAGGTCCCCGGCCTCGGGAAGCGATTCGTAGAGCTGGGCCAGGATCCAGAGCATGAACGTGCTGAAGAGCACCGGCTTGTCCATCACGTCCGACAGCTCCAGGGCGCTGATGATCCCCTGCCCGGCGGGCGTCGTCCGCATCAGGTCCTCGACCTCGAACTCGGGCTCGCCGAAGAAGTCGCTGGCGCCCTGCTGCTCGAGGCCGACGATCGAGCGGAGGATGACGCCCAGGGTCGCCGGGCCGATCCCGCCGTAGTCCTCCAGGACGGCCTTCCCCTCGTCCGTGCCGAGGAACTTCAGGGTCGTGCGCAGGTCGTCGAGGTCGAGCAAGGCGAGGTCGTGGTCGTCGCAGTACTTGAAGACGAGGGCCAGGACGCTGGTCTGGGTCTCGTTGAGGTCCAGGACCTTGCCCAGGAGGAGCGGCCCGAAGGAGTGGACCGTCGCTCGGACCTGGGCGCCGAGCTTGCCCGTCAGCGAGAGGAGCTCGATCGGGTGGCCATCGGGCTTGAAGTCCCAGCCGAGATCCTTCGCCCGGGCCTGGACCTTCGCGTTCGTCGCGTCGCCGGGGAGGGCGAGACCGGTCAGGTCGCCCTTGATGTCGGCGACCAGGACCGGCACGCCGGCCGCGGACAGCTGGCCGGCCATGACCTGGAGGGTCTTGGTCTTGCCGGTGCCGGTCGCCCCGGCGATCAGGCCATGACGGTTGACCATGGAGAGGGCCACCTGGACGCGTATGTCCGGGAGTGCGGTGATCCCGTCCATCGGGGAGCCCAGGATGAGCGACGGCTCGTCGAGCGCGTAACCCGCCGCCATCGCCTCGTGGAACGTCTGGGCCATCGGTCTGCTCTCCCCTGCTGGCGGGCGGCCCTCCGGCTTCGGGTGGCCGCATCTCCCGGGCACTGGCCTACCCGCCGGCGCCCCGCGGGTAGCTGCCAAGGACTCGCCTGAACGTCGTGACGCCCGCGAGATCGTCGAGTGCCTCGCGGGTGGCGAGGGCCGTCGCGTCGGCGTCGAGGTCGACCCAGAAGACATACTCCCAGGGCCGATCGTGTGCCGGGCGGCTCTCGAGCTTCGACATGTTCAGGTCGTGGTCGGCGAAGACGGTCATGGCCCGCAGGAGGGCGCCAGGTTCGTTGCGGATCCCCATGACCAGGGTCGTGCGTGCGGCTCCGGACGGGTCCACCGCGGCCGGGAGCGGCGGCGGCAGGGCCGCCCCGGGCATGGCAACGACCAGGAAGCGCGTTCGGTTGTCGGGATCGCCCTGGATGCCGTCCGCCAGCACGGCCAACCCGAAGAGTGCCGCCGCCCGCGGCGAGAGGACGGCCGCGGCGCCCCGCTCACCCCGATCGGCGATCGCCTTCCCCGCCCCGGCGGTGTTGTACGTGGTGAGCAGCGTCCACGGCCGCGTCCGCAAGTACGCATCCGCCTGGCCCAGTGCCTGCACGTGCGAGTAGACCCGCTCGATCCCGTCCAGCGTCTCCCCCGGCAATGCGGCGAGACAGAGGCGCACCGGCACGACCACCTCGCCCCGGATCTCGAGCGGGAACTCCAGGAGCAGGTCGTAGTTCTCGCGGACCGTCCCGTTGACGACGTTCTCGATCGGCACGACGCCGCTGATCGCGCGCCTGGCGGCCACGGCCTCGAAGACGCCCCGGAAGCCGCCAGTCGGCTGCGTCGGCGTGGTCTCGCCGAAGTAGGCGCGGACGGCGTCCTCGGCGAAGGCTCCGGGCTCGCCGGAGTAGGCGACGACGGGCGATTCGGGCGCGGGTGAGGGTGGCGCGGGCAACGGGTTCACGCCCGCAGCATAGCGAGGCCGACCGCGGCCGAGCAGCGCGCGTCGGCTCGAGACGCCCAGGCGCCGCGAGCTCTCGGCGCCGGGATGCGGCGGGCGCTGGTTACGCGAAGAACGCGACGATCGCCGCCGTGTCGTCGGAGAAGGCCCACCGCTCCACGATCTTGCCGTCCCGAATATGGAAGATCTCGGCGGTCCGGTATGCCAGCGTGCGGCCGCCGCGGGTCCCGGTCGCATCCACGAGGGCGATGGTGTGGTCGTCACTGCCGACGACGTCGTGCAGCCTGCCGGTGATCTCCCAGTCGACGGCGCCGACCATCCGATCCCGGAGGGCCGCCTTCCCGTGAATTGCCTCCGCTCGGCCGATCTCGTGCCACTCCACGTCGTCGGCAAGGGCATCGGCTGCTGCCTGCATGTCCCCGCGGTCCATGGCGTCGATCATGCGGCGCACGAGCGCCACGTTCGCATGCTCCCCCATCGTGTCCTCCCCCTCGGCCCGCGCGGCGCAACGGCCGCGCCTCGGGCGTCAGGCTGCGAGGCTACCACGGACCGGCAATCATCCGGCGGGCGCCGCCCTTGTTACCGGTCGAACCAGCTCACGCCGAGGTCGTCGGCCTGCGACTCGTCGAGCTCGGCGCGGCCGCCGGCGCGCGCGGCGCGAGCGCGGAGGTCGGCCAGGCGAGCGTTGCCGGCTGCCTCGGTCGCGCCGGCCCAGGCCTCGTCGGCGAGCAGCGCCCGCAGGGCTCCGAGGTATGCCTCCGCGCAGGCGGCGACCAGGTTCACGTCGCGGGCCGTCCCCGGGTAACGGCCGCTCGCCCGCTCCCCGGTCGCCGTGGCCGGCGGCTCGACCGCCAGCTCCACCAGGGCGTCGGCGCCGGCCGTCTCGCCGATCGCATGGACGTCGAACGAGACGAGCCGCACGCGCCCGCCGAGGACCTCCTCGAGTGCGGCGTCGACCGCGTCGTAGAGCGAGCCGATGGCCCCGGCGCTCTCCGCGGCGGCCTCCCACTGGTGGTCGCCGGCGGCGAGGACCACCGCTGCGCGGGCGGTTCCCGACGAGCCGGTGGTCATGGTCCAGCGGAGCAGGCGGAGGCCGCCGGAGTCGGGCGGCTCCGCGGGCGGCTCGGCGGGCTCGCGCGATGAGGGCCCGCGCGATGCGGGCTCGCGCGACGCGGGCTCGCGCGCGTTGGCGGGCCCGCTCACCGCTTCCCGCCCCCGGCGGGGGCCGGCTCCGTGAAGTGGCGCTCGTCGCGACGCCGGAGCTCGGCGCCGGACTTCCAGATCACGTACTCCAGCGAGTCGGCCAGGGCCGCCGCCGAGGCCGCGATGATGTTCGTGTCGGAGCCCATCGTGCTCCAGGTTCGGGCCGCGTCGGCCGAATCGATGACCACGCGCGTCCGCGCCGCGGTGGCCGCCGTCCCGTCGAGGATGCGGACCTTGTAATCGACCAGGTGGACCCCGTCGAGCTGCGGGTAGAAGGCCCGCAGCGCCTTGCGCAGGGCGGCGTCCAGGGCGTTCACCGGCCCGTTGCCGTCCGCCGCGGTGTGGAGAATCTCGCCCTCCACCTCGACCTTGACGGTGGCCTCGGCCAGGAGCTCGCGCCCCTCGCGCTGCTCGACGAGGACGGTGAAGTCGACGATCCGGAACGGGGCGATGTAGCCCGCGGTCCGCCGCCGGATGAGCAGCTCGAAGGACGCTTCGGCGCCCTCGAACGCGAGCCCGTCGGCTTCGAGCTGCTTGATCACCTGCGACAGCTCCCGCGGGTCGAGGCCCTCGAGCTGGTGGCCCAGCTGCTCGGCCCGGATCGCCGTGTTCGCCCGGCCGCCGAGCTCCGAGACGACGAGCCGGCCGACGTTGCCGACGAGCCCCGGGTCCACGTGCTGGTAGCTCCGCTCCACCTTCGCGACGGCCGCCCCGTGGACGCCGCCCTTGTGGGCGAAGGCGCTGCGGCCGACGAACGGCGCGTAGTCGTTGGGGGCGACGTTGGCGATCTCGGCGACGGCCCGCGAGAGCGTCGTGAGCTCGGCGATCTCGCCACCGCCGACCGGGAGGAGGGCGAGGTCCGTCTTGAGGGCGAGGTTGGCGAGGACGCTCACCATGTTGGCGTTGCCGCACCGCTCGCCGTAGCCGTTGATCGTGGCCTGGACGTGGCGGATGCCGGCCTGCACGGCGGCGACCGAGTTGGCGACGGCGAGCTCGGCGTCGTTGTGGGTGTGGATGCCCCACGTGACGGCGGGCGCACCGGGGTCGCCCTCGAGGGCGTGGCGCGTCTCGTCCACGATCCGCAACAGCGCGTCGGTGAGCGTCCCGCCGTTCGTGTCGCAGAGGACCAGCGAGCGAGCGCCTGCCTGGCGCGCCGCCCGGAGGGTCGCGAGGGCGTACGCACGGTCGGCCTTGAAGCCGTCGAAGTAGTGCTCGGCGTCGTAGATCGCCTCGCGGCCGTGATCGACGAGGAAGCCGATCGACTCGGCGATCATGTCGAGGTTCTCGGCGGGCGTGGCCCCCAGGACCTCGGTCACGTGGAGCAGCCAGCTCTTGCCGAAGATCGTGACGACCGGCGTCTCGGCCGCGACGAGCTCGTGGAGGTTGGGGTCCGCCTCGGGCCGGTTCGCCCGGTGACGGGTGGAGCCGAAGGCGGCCAGCTTGGCGCGCTCCCAGCGGATCGTCTTCGCCGCCGCGAAGAACTCGACGTCCTTCGGGTTCGAGCCGGGCCAGCCGCCCTCGATGTAGGGCATGCCGTATTCGTCGAGCATGCGGGCGACCCGGAGCTTGTCGGCCAGGCTGAGGATGATGTTCTCGCCCTGGGTGCCGTCGCGGAGGGTTGTGTCGTACAGGACGACGGGCGGCGTCGGATCGGGCGCGGTCGAGTCGGCCATCAGAGCAACCCCAGGAGCTGGGCGGTGGAGACGGTGGTCGCGACGTCGAGATCGTCGCCCGGCGGCTCGACGGCGACCACGGCCGCCCCGGCGCTCCCGATCCGGGCCACGATCGCGTCCGCCATCGCGACCGTCCCGACGCGGGAGCAGGCCTCGGCCGCCGCGGGGTCGCCCGGCCAGAGGTCGGCCGTCCGGAGGCCGTCGTCGAGGGTGCGACCCACGGCCGCCTCCACGGCGTCGGCGGCGTCGGCGCGGCCCAGCGACCAGCGCAGGAGCATCGCCGCGGAGAGGATCGTCCCCACCGGGTTCGCCAGGTCCCGACCGGCGATGTCCGGGGCGGAGCCGTGAATCGGCTCGTAGAGCCCGTGGAGCCCATGCGCCGTCCGCCGCGTCCCGATCGAGGCCGAGGGCAGCATCCCCAGGCTCCCCGCCAGGACCGACGCCTCGTCGGAGAGGATGTCGCCGAAGAGGTTCTCGGTGACCAGGACGTCGAAGCTCGCCGGCGCCCGCACGATCTGCATGGCACAGGCGTCCACGAGCCGGTCGTCGAGGGCCACGTCGGGGTACTCCGCGGCGATCTCGTGGACGACGGTCCGCCAGAGGCGCGAGGTGGCCAGCACGTTGGCCTTGTCGACGCTCGTGAGCCGGCGGCGGCGGCCGCGGGCCAGCTCGAAGGCGAGGCGGGCGACGCGGGCCACCTCCTGTTCGGTGTACGGCAGGGTGTCGCTGGCGGCGCGCGCACCCGGGGCGCCGGTCGCCTCGGTCCGCGACCCGAAGTAGAGGCCACCGGTCAGCTCGCGGACGATGAGCATGTCGACGCTGTCGAGCAGCTCCGGCCTGAGCGGTGATGCCGGCACGAGCGCCGGGTGGACGCTGACCGGGCGGAGGTTCGCGAAGAGGCCCAGGCCCCCGCGCATCGCGAAGAGGGCCTGCTCGGGGCGAACTGTCGCCTTCGGGTCGTCCCATTGCGGGCCGCCGACGGCGCCCAGCAGGATCGCGTCGGCGGCGGCACAGGCGACGAGGTCCTCGTCGCGGATGGCCACGCCGTACGCGTCGATCGCCGCGCCGCCGGCGACGAGGTCCGTCCAGGCGATCGCGAAGCCGAAGCGCGCGCCGGCAATGGCGAGCACGCGCTTCGCCGCCGCGACGACGTCGGGGCCGACGCCGTCGCCCGGGATCGCGACGAGGCGGTAGGTCGGCCGGGCGGCCCCTCCCGGCGCGCCGGCTCCCGTCGAGCCCGGAAGGCCGCCCTCCGCGGTCACGGCAGCTGCTCCACCGACCGCCGCATGGGGATCACCGTGCCGTCGAGCTCCGCCGCGCGCAGCTTGTTGGCGGCCAGCACGTAGGCCTCCAGGGAGGCCTCGATGATGTTCGTGGAGAGGCCGTGGCCGGTCACGACGTGCGCCTCGGGGCCCACGTCGATCGACCGCCGGCAGCGGATGAAGACGCGGCCCTGCGCATCCTCGCCCTCGGTGATCGCCTTGATCTCGTATTCCTCGAGCGTCGGCTCCCAGCCGAGGACCGGCCGGATCGCGTCGTCCACGGCGCGGTAGAGGGCGTTGACCGGCCCGTTGCCGGTCTCCTCGCCCGCCCGCTCCTCGCCGTCGAGGGTGACCCGGACGCTTCCCGCGGAGCGGCCGCCGTGCGAGGAGGTGACGCTCCAGCCGTCGAGGACGATCGAGGCCGGGACGTCGTCCGAGCGCTGCTGGGCCAGCGCGAGGAGGTCGGCGTCGGTGACCTCCTTCTTCAGGTCGGCCAGCGCGATCGCCTCGCGGTAGATGACGTCGAGGGCATCGCCCGAGACGTCGACGCCGAGGTCGTGGAGCTTCTTCTGGAGCCCCTTTCGCCCCGACAGCTTGCCGATGGTGAGCTGGCTGCCGGTGAGGCCCACGGACTGGGGGGTCATGATCTCGTAGGTGAGCGGGTTCTTGATCACGCCGTCCTGGTGGATCCCGCTCTCGTGGGCGAACGCGTTGGCGCCGACCACGGCCTTGTTCGGCTGGATGGCGAAGCCGGTCAGGTGGCTCACGAGCCGGCTGGCGGCCGAGATCTGGTCGGTCTGGACCCGGCTCACCAGATCCGGGAACTGGGTGGGCCGCGTGCGGAGGGCCATGACGACCTCCTCCAGCGACGCGTTGCCGGCTCGCTCTCCGAGCCCGTTGATCGTCACCTCCACCTGCCGCGCGCCGGCCTGGACGGCGGCGAGCGTGTTGGCGGTGGCGAGCCCCAGGTCGTTGTGGCAGTGGATCGAGACCGTCGCCTGGCCGCCGACCAGGGCGTAGACCCGCTCCACCAGCGAGCCGAACTCGGCCGGGATGGCGTAGCCCACGGTGTCGGGGATGTTGACCGTGGAGGCCCCGGCGCCCACGACCGCCTCGTAGACCCGGAGCAGGAACTCCGGGTCGGTGCGCGAGGCGTCCTCGGCCGAGAACTCGATCTCGGCGTCGCGTCCCAGCTGCTCGCGGCCGTAGCGGACCCAGCGGATCGCCTCCGCGAGGGCCTCCTCGCGCGAGAGCTTCAGCTTGTGCTTGAGGTGGATGTCGGAGGTGGCGATGAAGACGTGGAGGTGGGGCCGCTCGGCGACCCTGATCGCCTCGATCGCGCGCTGGGGATCGCCATCGCGGCAGCGGGCAAGGGCGGCCACGGCGACGCCCTTCGTCTCTCTCGCGATCCGGTGGACCGCTTCCCAGTCGCCCGGCGAGGCGGCCGGGAATCCGGCCTCTATCACGTCCACCTTGAGGCGGACGAGCTGGCGGGCGACCTCCAGCTTCTCGGCGGCGGTCAGGCCGGCGCCCGGCGCCTGCTCCCCGTCGCGGAGGGTGGTGTCGAAGATGCGGACGGAGCCCGCGGGGACGAACGGGCCGGCGGGTACGGGTACCGGCGGCATCAGTGGGCCTTTCCTGCTGGGTCCGAGGCACTGGCCTGGGCCTGGCCGGCGCGTACGGTGACGGGGTTGAGGAACGGCATCCCGGCGCGCAGCTCGGCGCCGACCTGCTCGATCTGGTGGTCGCGGTCCGCCGCCCGGAGACGCTCGAACTCGGGTCGGCCGGCCTCGTTCTCCGCGATCCAGCGGTCGGCGAAGCGGCCGTCCTGGATCTCCGCGAGGACCGCCCGCATCGTGGTGCGGACGCGCTCGTCGATGATCCGCGGACCGGAGACGTAGTCCCCGTACTCCGCGGTGTCGCTGACGCTGAAGCGCATGAAGTTGAGGCCGCCACGGTACATGAGGTCCACGATCAGCTTCAGCTCGTGCATCGTCTCGAAGTAGGCGAGCTCGGGCTGGTAGCCGGCCTCCACGAGCGTCTCGAAGGCCATCTTCAGGAGGGCCGCCGTGCCCCCGCAGAGGACGCTCTGCTCGCCGAAGAGGTCGGTCTCGGTCTCCTCCGCGAAGGTCGTCTCGAGGACGCCGGCCCGCGTGTTGCCGAGCCCGCGGGCGTAGGCAAGGACGCGGGCCCGGGCGGTCCCGGTGGCGTCCTGGTGGACGGCGAAGAGGGCCGGCACGCCGCCGCCGCTCTCGTAGACGGAGCGGACCAGGTGGCCGGGGCCTTTCGGGGCGACCATCCCGACGTCGACGCCCTCGGGCGGGGCGATCCGGCCGTACCGGATGTTGAAGCCGTGGGCGAACAGGACGAGCGTGCCCGGCTTCAGGTTGGGGGCGATCTCCGCGTCCCAGGCGGCCTTCTGGGCCGTGTCGGGGATCGCGATCATGACGACGTCGGCCCCGGCCACGGCGGCGCCTGTGTCCTGCACCTGGAGGCCGGCCGCTTCGGCGATCGCGCGGCTCTTCGACGCCGGCGGCAGGCCCACGACGACGCTGACGCCCGACTCCCGCAGGTTCAGCGCGTGGGCGTGGCCCTGGCTGCCGAACCCGATGACGGCGACCGTCTGGCCGGCGAGCGCCGCCGGGTCCGCGTCCGCGTCGTAGTACATCTTCGCCGTCATCGCTTCGTCGCCTCCTCGATCGACTGCGCGCCCCGCGACATCACCACGGTCCCGGTCCGCACCATCTCCTTGATCCCGTAGCCGCGGAGGAGCGCGATGAGCGCGTCCACCTCCGATTCCGTGCCCGTCGTCTCCACGATCACGGCCTCCGCCGCCATGTCCACGATCCGGGCCTTGTACATCTCCACGATGGAGATGAGCTCGCCGCGGGTCCGGTCGGTGGCCCGCACCTTGACGAGGGCCAGCTCGTGCTGGACGGTCGGCTCGTCGGTGACGTCCTGGACCTTGAGCACGTCGATGACCTTGTAGAGCTGCTTGGCGGCCTGCTCCACGAGGACGTCGTCCGCGCGGAGGGTGATCGTCATGCGGCTGATCTCGGGGTCGTCGAGGTGGCTGACGGCGAGCGACTCGATGTTGAAGTTGCGCGCGCGCATCAGGCTGGCCACCCGGTTGAGGACGCCCGGCCGGTTGTTGACGATCGCCACGAGGACGTGGCGGCGCTGCTCGCCGGTCCCCGGCAGGGCGCGCGGCGGGGGCGCGCTGTGGGCGGGGCCCCGGGCGGATCCGTCGGGGCTCATTCGTCGGCTCCTCCCCAGGTCTCGATGAGGTCGGAGAGGCCCTTGCCGGCCGGCATCATCGGGTAGACGTTCTGCTCCTCGGCGATCTCGAACCAGACGAGGGCCGGGCCGTCGACGGCGTTCGCGGCCTCGACCGCGGGCCGCACCTCGTCGGGCGTCCGGACCTTCCAGGCCGGGATGCCGTAGGCGTCGGCCAGCTTCAGGTAGTCCGGACCGAACATGTCCGAGGAGTGGTAGTTGCCGGCGTAGACGATCTCCTGCCACTGCCGGATCATCCCGAGCTTGTGGTTGTCCAGGAGGGCGATCCGGACGGGGATGTGGTCCTGGACGAGCGTGGCCAGCTCCTGGAGGGTCATCTGGAAGCCGCCGTCGCCGCAGACGGCCCAGGTCGCCTTGTCGGGGCGGCCGAGGGCGGCGCCCATCGCCGCGGGCAGGGCGTAGCCCATCGTGCCCAGGCCGCCGGAGCTCAGGTGGCTGTGCGGCCGGCGGTAACCCGCGTAGCGGGCCATCCACATCTGGTTCTGCCCGACGTCGGCCACGAGCGTTGCGTCGTGCCCGGTGGCCTCGCCGATCTGGGCGATGACGAAGTCGGCCGAGAGCTGACCGTCGCGCCAGGCGCCCGAGCCGTGCCAGCTGGACGCCTCCGATTCCTTCCGCCACTCGGCGAGCTGGGAGAGATAGGCGGCCCGCTCGGCTTCCGGGACGGCATGGATCAGGGGGAACAGGCCGCCGAGGACCCGCTTCGCGTCGCCCACCACGGGAACGTCGACGGCGACGTTCTTGCCGATCTCGGCGGGGTCGATGTCGACGTGGACGATGCGGGCGTAGGGCGCGTAGGTGCGCACGTTGCCGGTCACCCGGTCGTCGAAGCGCATGCCCACGGCGATGAGGAGGTCGGCAGCCTGGATCGCCCGGTTGACGTGCTTCCAGCCGTGCATCCCCATGTAGCCGTAGGCCAGCGGATGGGTCTCGTCCATCGCGCCGATCCCGAGGAGGGTCCAGGCGACCGGGATCCCGGCCTTCTCGGCCAGGGCCCGAAGCTCCTCGGTCGCGTCGGCGATGAGGATCCCGTGGCCGGCCAGGATGATGGGCCGCCGGGCCTTCGCGATCTCCTCGGCGATCAGCTTGAGCTGGCGGGGATGACCCCCCAGGTTCGGGCGGAAGCCGGGCAGCCCCGCGACCACCTCCTCGTCGGTGGGGTGCGGCGCGTCGGTCTCCTGCTGCAGGGCGTCCTTCGTGATGTCGACGTGGACGGGGCCGGGCCGCCCGCTCCGGGCGATGTGGAAGGCCTCGGCGAGGACGCGGGGGAGATCGTTCGCGTCGCGCACGAGGTAGTTGTGCTTGGTCATCGGCAGGGTGATGCCGGTGATGTCGATCTCCTGGAAGGCGTCCTTGCCCAGGAGGGCGGCCGGGACGTTGCCGGTGATGGCGACCATCGGGATCGAGTCGAGCTGGGCGGTGGCGATCCCGGTGACCAGGTTCGTGGCGGCGGGTCCCGAGGTGCCCAGGCAGACGCCCACCCTGCCGGTGGCGCGGGCGTAGCCGTCGGCGGCGTGGGCGGCGCCCTGCTCGTGGCGGACGAGGACGTGGCGCAGGTCGGGGTGGTCGCCCAGGACGTCGTAGAGGGGCAGGATGACGCCGCCCGGGTAGCCGAACAGGACCTCGACGCCCTGCCGGAGGATCCCCTCCACGAGCACGTCGGCACCGATCCGGGCGCGCCGTCCGCGTCGCTCGGCCGCCTCGTGGCGGGCCCGGTTGCCTTCGTGGAGCATCTCCCGGCGGGCCTTGTCGACCGCCTCCGCGGCCGCCGTCCCGGCGCCGGGCACGTGGGTGCGGCGCATGCCGCCGGCCCGGGCCGATCGTCCCGTGGCCGGCGCCGTCGCGTCCGGGGGACCCGCGGCCCCCTCGCCCTTCGTCATCGCCATCGGTGTGCCTGACCTCCCTGGGCCGCGCCGCCGGTGCCCCGTCGGCTCCGAGCGAACCCGCCGCTCATGCAAGAAGCCCCCGCCGGTTTCCCGGCGAGGGCCTGTTGGTTCCGTTCGTTCGTGGCGCCTAGCGCTCCGTCCGAGGTCCCCCAGGCTCCCGCCGGGAGCCGCCAATAAGGCCGAGAAGGCCGAGGAGGGCGAGGAGAATGGACCGGACGGATACGGGAGCGGCATCGGGCTCGAGCTCGTCGAGCGGCACGTTCACGCGGCGACCATCGCTCGTCACGACGACGGCGACGGGGCGGCGATCCTGACCGTTGATCAAGCCCATGGTGCCCGGCGGCTCCTGCGCGGCTCGCCGCGGTCGCGACGAGTGGGCGGAGTGTAGCAGGGATCGACGCGCCGTCAAACGCCTCCCCGGGCTGTCTCCTGCATCTCGCCGAGATCCGATCGATCATGGCGCGGTGCTCACCTTCGGCACAGAACGGCAACGCGACAGGGAGGGGACCTCGATGACCGACCCGCGCACCATCATGGGCCCGATGGCCGATTCGCTCGAGGCGACGACCGGCCGCTCCGTGGACGACTGGCTGGCGACCGCGCAGGGCCTCGGCCTGAGGCGGCACGGCGAGATCCTGACCGTGCTCAGACGCGACCACGGCCTCGGCTATGGCTACGCCTACATGCTGGCGCTGGTTGCGACCGGCTACGGCCAGCTGGGCGAGGCCGAGCTCGTCGAGGGTCTCTTCGCCGGGACGAAGAGTGGACTCCGCCCGGTCTACGACCGCGCGCTCGAGGTCGCCGCCGGCATGGGGGAGGACGTCGCGGTCGTCCCGAAGAAGACGATGGTGACCTTCCGCCGGACGAAGCAGTTCGCCTGCTTCACGCCGATGTCGGCGAAGCGAGTGGACCTCGGGGTCAACCTGCGGGGCCCCCTCGCGGCCGCCGCGGTCGGCGTGGAGCGCCTGCGGCCGACGCCGGGCGGCATGGCCAGCCACGTCTTCGCCATCACGGATCCCGAGGAGATCGACGACGAGGTCGTCGCCTGGATCCGCCGCGCCTACGACGTGAACTGACCGACGTCGGCCGGACGCCGTGGCCGCGAGGCGGTGATGGCCGATCAGGCCGCCCGGCCCGACGGAGTCGCGGCCCGGCCATCGGCTGCGCTATCCTCCGTCGATGCCGCGTCTCCACCCGAACCCGCCCCGCCTCATCACGGTCGGCGTCGCCGTGGCCCTCCTGGTGGTCGGCGCCATCCTCGCCCTGCCGATACCGCAGGGCGTCGATCTGCTCAAGCCGCTCGCCGACGTCGTCGAGCCGTTCGGCCTGGCGCTCGACGTCACCTTCGGCTACCTCTGCCTGTTCGCCGGCAACGCCCTGCTGATCGCCGGCTCGCTGCTGCCCGGGATCTGAGCTGTGAGCCGGACCAACTTCGCCCCGACCGCGCGCACGATCATCGTGGCCCTCGTGCTCGTGCTGGTCGGCCTCCTGGCGACGTACGGACCATTGCTGACCGACACGATCGGGGTCGTCGCCTTCGTCGCGGCCGGCGTGCTGCTGCTGGTCGGGATGGTGTTCCGCCAGGTCTGAACGTTCGACCGGCCGATGCGCCGCCGGGCCACCCGCTCGCCCTCTGGTACCCTTCGGCCTCCGACCGACCGACCGCACCCGGAGCCGCAGCATCGTGTCCGATCCCCGCCCCGGAGCGCCCACAGCGCGCCCTCGCACCCTCGTCGAGAAGATCTGGGACGACCACGTCGTCGCCCAGGACGAGGGCGCGCCCGACGTCCTGGCGATCGACCTCCACCTCGTCCACGAGGTCACCTCGCCGCAGGCCTTCACGAGCCTGCGCGCCCGCGGGCTCCGGGTCCACCGCCCCGAGCGCACCGTCGCCACCGCCGACCACTCGACGCCGACCGCGCCCCGCGGCCTCCCGATCATCGACCCGATGGCCGCCGCCCAGGTCAAGCAGCTGGAGGTCAATTGCGCCGAGTTCGGGATCCCCATCCACGCCTACGGCTCGGAGACCCAGGGGATCGTCCACGTCATCGGGCCGGAGCTGGGCCTGACTCAGCCCGGGATGACGATCGTCTGCGGTGACAGCCACACCGCGACCCACGGAGCGTTCGGCGCGCTCGCCTTCGGGATCGGGACGAGCGAGGTCGAGATGGTCCTCGCCACCCAGACACTCCTCCAGCGGCGGCCGAAGACCTACGAAGTGCGCGTCGACGGCCGGCTCCGTCCCGGCGTGGGGGCCAAGGACGTCATCCTGGCCCTCATCGCCCGGATCGGGATCGGCGGCGGGACCGGCCACGTCTTCGAGTACCGCGGCGAGGCCATTCGGGCGCTCTCGATGGAGCAGCGGATGACGATCTGCAACATGAGCATCGAGGGCGGCGCCCGGGCCGGGCTCGTGGGCCCGGACGACACCACCTTCGACTACGTCCACGGCCGCCGGCACGCCCCGCAGGGCGCCGCCTGGGACGCCGCGGTGGCGCGGTGGCGGACCCTCCCGACCGACGAAGGCGCCGCCTTCGACACGTCGCTCACGCTCGACGCGGACACCCTCGAGCCGATGATCACCTGGGGCACGAACCCCGGCATGGGGATCCCGGTGAGCGGACGGGTGCCGCGGCCCGAGGACGCCGCCGACGCGTCGGCGCGCCGGGCGCTGGAGCGGGCCCTCGAGTACATGGGCCTCCAGGCCGGCCAGCCGATCGCCGGCCAGCCGGTGGAGGTCGTCTTCATCGGCAGCTGCACGAACTCGCGGATCAGCGACCTGCGCCAGGCGGCCGCCGCCCTCGCCGGACGGCACGCGGCCGACGGTGTGCGCCTGATGGTCGTGCCCGGCAGCCAGCAGGTGAAGGCCCAGGCCGAGCGCGAGGGCCTCGACGAGATCTTCCGGGCCGCCGGCGCCGAGTGGCGCGAATCCGGCTGCTCCATGTGCATCGCCATGAACGGCGACCAGCTCTCGCCCGGCCAGTACGCCGTCAGCACGAGCAACCGCAACTTCGAGGGACGCCAGGGCAGGGGCGGACGGACGCTCCTCGCGTCGCCGCTGACCGCCGCGGCAAGCGCGATCGCCGGCGTCGTCACCGACCCCCGGACGCTGCCCGGCATCGAGCTGCCGGCGATCGTCGGCGGGGGGTACTGAGCCGTGACCGAGCCGTTCCGCCAGCTCACCAGCAAGGTGGTCCCGCTGCCCGCGGAGAACGTCGACACCGACCAGGTGGTCCCGGCGCGCTACCTCAAGATCACCGACAAGGCGGACCTCGCCGACGCCCTCTTCCACGACTGGCGCTTCGATGACGACGGGCAGCTCAGGGACCCGGTCTTCGTCCTCGACCGCCCCGGGATGGCCGGGCGGAACATCCTGCTCGTGGGCGACAACTTCGGGACCGGCTCCTCGCGGGAGCATGCCCCGTGGGCGCTCGCCGCCTGGGGGATCCGGGCGGTCTTCTCCACGAGCTTCGCCGACATCTTCCGCAACAACGCCCTCAAGAACGGGGTCCTGCCGATCGTCGTGGATCCGGCCGCCCACGCCCGCCTCTTTGCCCTCGTCGAGGCGAACCCGGACGCCCGTCTGACGGTCGACCTCGCCGAGCAGGGGGTCCTTCTCCCTGACGGGAGCACCCTCGACTTCGAGATCGATCCCTTCGCGAAGCGGATGCTCCTTGCGGGCACCGACGAGATCGGCTACGTCGTGGCGAAGCTCCCCCAGATCGAGGCCTGGGAGGCCGACCACCCGGCCCGGGTGGACACCCGGATCGGGACGTCGCTCGCCCCGGGCTGACGCGGCGGCGCCGGCCGGGCCCCGACGACCCGCCAGGTGGACACAGCATCGGAGGCATCGTGACCGTCGACTTGACCAAGACCCTGCCGCCGGACAGCCGTGCGGCGCTCGCCCTGGAGCGTGGACGTTCGCTCCGCACCGTCGTTCCGCGCCGCAGCCACGGCGGCTGGACGCCCGCGGCGGATCGGTCAGACCCGGTCGCGACCCTGATGGCGTCGAACGAGGGACGGCTGCCGCACCTCGCGCCGATCCGGATCGGGCGGATGCTCGCCTCGCCGTTCGCCTTCCTGCGAGGATCCGCCGCGGTCATGGCTGGGGACCTCGCCACGACCCCGGTCACGGGTTCGATGGTGCAGCTCTGTGGCGATGCCCACCTCGCCAACTTCGGGGTGTTCGCCAGCCCCGAGCGGCGCCTCGTCTTCGACCTGAACGACTTCGACGAGACGCACCGCGGGCCCTGGGAGTGGGACGTCAAGCGGCTCGCCGCGAGCGTCGTCGTTGCCTCGCGGGAGAACGGCTACCCGGAGGCGACCTGTCGCGACATGGCCCGGACCGTGGCCTGGAGCTACCGCCGCTGGACCCGGACGTACGCCGGGATGCGCGCGCTGCAGGTCTGGTACGCCGCCATCCCCATCGAGTCCATCATTGAGCGCGTCGAGCGTGCCCGGGAGCGCGCCCGCGCCCGGCTGAGCGCCAACCTGAGCATCGACATCGACGAGGCCCGCCGCCGCGACCACCTGAGGGCCCTCGGGAAGCTTTCGATCAAGGCGCCCGACGGCAGCTGGCTCATCCGCGATCGACCGCCGCTGCTGCTGCGACTCCCCGACGACGACCCGGGCCGGGCCGCGCTGCCGGCGCTGTACGCCGCCTACCTTCGATCCCTGACGCCGGACCGTCGCATCCTCGTGGAGAAGCACCGACTGCTCGATGTCGGCCTCAAGGTCGTCGGCGTCGGCAGCGTCGGCACGCGCTGCTACGTCGCCCTGTTCGCCGGCCCCGCCGGTGGCCCGCTGATCCTGCAGGTCAAGGAAGCCGGGGAGTCCGTGCTGGCCCCCTACGTCCGCGGCGGCCGCCAGCGCCACCAGGGCGAGCGGGTCGTGAGCGGGCAGCGGACCATGCAGGCCGTCTCCGACAGCTTCCTGGGCTGGACACGGTCCCCGCTGACCGGGACCGAGTACTACGTCCGCCAGCTCCACGACATGAAGTACGGCATCGATATCGGGGGGCTGCGTTCCGTGGGGATGCGGCTCTACGCGGAGGTCTGTGCCTGGGCCCTCGCCCGGGCCCACGCCCGGTCCGGCAACCCGGCCGAGATCGCGGGCTACCTCGGGGCGGGCGGCATCTTCGACGACGCGATCACCGCCTTCGCGATGGCGTACGCCGACCAGACCGTACGCGACCACGCCGCGCTCGCCGCGGCGGCCCGCGCGGGAAGAATCGCCGTGGAGATCGGCGTCTAAGCGCGGCCGAGCGCTCGCGCTACAGCAGCGCGGGCCGCTCGAAGGGCGTCCCCCGCAGGTGCTCGTCGAGGAAGGCGAGGACGGTCGCGTACCAGAGGCGGGCGTTCTGGGGCTTCAGGATCCAGTGGTTCTCGTCCGGGAAGTAGAGGAGCTTGCCCTCGACCCCGTGGCGTCGCAGGTCGGTCCAGAGGCGGAGCGCCTCGCTGACGGGAACGCGGAAGTCCTGCTCCCCGTGGATGACCAGCATGGGGGTCCGGATGTTTGCCAGGTGCTCGAACGGCGAGTGGCGGGTGTACCGCTCGGGCTCGCGGTACGGGTCCCCCATCTCCATCTCCCAGTAGGCGCTCTCGTCGGTCGTGCCGTGGAAGCCGCGCAGCTCCCACAGGCTGGCGTGAGTGACGATCGCCCGGTAGCGGTCCGTGTGGCCGGCGACCCAGTTGGCCATGTAGCCGCCGAACGAGCCGCCCATGAGCGCCGTCCTCGCCGGGTCGAGGTCGGCGCGCTCCGCCAGGGCCGCGTCCACCGCCGCGACAACATCCGTGTACGGGGCAGCACCCCACTCGCCCCAGCCGCGCTGGATCATGGCCTGGCCATACCCGGTGGAGATCGCGGGGTCCGGCATCAGGACGGCATAGCCGCGGGCCGCGAGCAGGTGCGGGTTCCAGCGCCAGTGCCAGCTGCTCCATGAACCCAGCGGGCCGCCGTGGACCCAGACGACGAGCGGCGCCGGGGTCTCGGCCGAGGCATGGGCCGGGCGCACGAGCCAGCTGCCGATGGCGGTCCCGTCGACTGCCTGGGCGGTCAGCCGCTCCACGACCCCGGGCGCCTCGAATCCCGCTTCGGAGATCCCGGTCGGGAGTACCGTCGGGACCTGATCGCCCATCCGTGCATGCAGGCGAACGATGCGTGGCGGCGAACCGATGGCCGAGCAGAGGGCGAACAGTGCATCGCCGTCGGGCGTCGGGCAGAGGTCGCTCAGGGCACCCGCAGCGGAGAGCCGGGTCACCCGCCCGTCGGCGAGGTCGAGCCGGAAGGCGGGGTGGTGGCCGTCGTCGTCGGCGGTGAAGAAGATCGCCGAGCCGTCCGGAGCCCAGGTGGCACCCTCGGGCCAGCGGTCCAGGTCCTCGGTGAGCGTGCGCTTCACGCCCGTGGCCAGGTCGACCGCGACCAGCGTGACCCGGGGGGCCTCGTCGGGGCTTCCGGACGTCTCGCGGATCGCGGCGACCGTCGTGCCGTCCGGGGAGATCGCCGGGGCCTGGTACCACGCGTCGCCGTGGGTCAGCGGGCGCCGCTCGCCTGTCTCGAGGTCGACCGCGACCAGGTCGGTCCGGATCCGGGGGAGCTCGCCGGCGTCGTTGCGGGAGGCCACGAGGACCCGGCCGTCCGGCGACAGGGCGAGCCCGGCCTCCTCGAACGTGTTCGGGGCGACGTCGGGCTCCACGTCCCGCGGGGCGGGGAGCGGCGCTTCGGGATCGTCGGCGAGGGACGCGACGAACACGCGGCGGCGGCGCGGCCCGAGCCAGCGGTCCCAGTGGCGCACCGGGTAGTCGTTCTCGAAGAGGAGCGCGGCCACGCCGGCCTCCCTGCGGGCCTTGCCGCGCTCGGCGTCGGCCGCAAGATCGGCGGCGCCCGGGAAGACCCCCGCCCCGAAGGCAACGACCGCGGCGTGGCGCGCCGTCGCCAGGCCGTCGACCCCGCCATCGGGAGCAGCCAGGAGGCGGGCCTCGCCGCCGCCGGCGGGGAGCAGCCACAGGGCGTGGCACTTCCTGTCCGGGTCCGGCTTCGTGTCCGGGTCGGGCCGGCTCGAGGTGAAGAGGAGAGCGCCGTCGGGGAGGAACTCCGCCCCGCCGGCCTCGCCTGCCGCCGAGCGGGTGAGGCGGCGCGGCGGCGCGGCCCCGGCCGGGTCCACCTGCCAGAGCGCCGAGCGCATCAGCTTCCCTTCGGGATCCGGGCTCGCGACGGCGACGACAAGGCGCCGCCCGTCGGGCGACAGGCGGAGGCCGGAGAGCCGCGGCAGCGCGAGGAAGCGGTCGAAGTCGAAGTCGGTCATGGCCTGCGGGTTCCCTTTCTCAGCCTCAGTCGCGGGCCGCGCGCGAGGCGCGGGCCGCCTGCGCGTCCCGGGCGTCGCGGGCGTCTCGAATCCAGCCCAGGAAGCGCCGCGTCCGGGCGGCGGTCTCGGCCCGGTCGCGCCCGGCGACGAGGTCCGGCGGGTAGAGATGTCCGCCCACTCCGAGAGCGGCGGCGCCCGCGTCGATCCAGGCGTGCGTGGCCTCCTCGGTGGCGAGGACGTTCGTCGGCATCACCCGGGATCCCGGGCTGGGCGCCAGGAAGTTGCGGACGAACGCCGGGCCGTCGTATGCCGCCGCCGGGAAGAGCTTCACGATCTCGCAGCCGAGCTCCTCGGCCGCGGCGATCTCCGTGGCGGTCCCGCAACCGGGGATGTACGCGACGCGCCGGCGGTTGCACAGCCGGGCGACCTCCTCGCTGTACGACTGCCCGACGATGAAGCGGGCCCCGGCGGCGATGAAGAGCGCGGCAGTGGGCGCGTCGATGATCGTCCCCGCGCCCAGGATCACGTCGGGCAGCTCCGCGGCGACCCGGCGCGAAAGCGCGAGGAACGTCTCGTAGGCGAAGTCGTCGCGGTTGGTGAACTCCACGACGCGCGCGCCGCCCTCGGCGCACCCGGCGACCATGTCGAACGCCGTCCCCGGATCCGGTGCGGTGAAGGTGGGGACCGCGCCGGTGTCGAGAATCGCGCGCAGGACCGTGAGGCGATCGGGGGCGTGCATCGGCGGGCGACTCCTCGGCGGCGGGCGTGGCATCGGTAGCGGGTGGCGGCGGAGCGGGGGCGTCGCGGGACGGCGGCGGCCGCGCGGGCGATCCCGGCCATGGTGCCGGAATCGGGGCCGTCGCGCACAATCGTCGCGATGGACCTCCTTCCGATCAACACCATCGACCTCGTCGTCCTCGTGCTGGCCGTCGTCGGGGCGGTGATCGGCTTCCGCTCCGGCGCGATCCCCCAGGTCCTGGGGCTCGCCGCCGTTTGCGCCGCCGTCGTCCTCATCGTGGCGTTCGCGCCGCAGCTGACGAGCGCCCTGACCGGCCTGGAGCAGCCCGCGCGCGCCCTCGTGGCGATCGGCGGCGCCTTCCTGGTCGTGGCCATGGCCCAGGCCATCGGCTCCGGCGCGGGCGCCCTGCTGCGCAACCGCCTGCTGGGAGGCATGGGGGGCAGGATCGACGGCGCCCTCGGGGCGGTGCTCGGGGCGGCCCAGGTCGTCCTCGTCACCTGGCTGGTGGGCGGCCTCCTGGCCACCAGCTCGCTCCCCGTGGTCGCCGGCATCGCCGGACGGTCGGTCGCCGTCCGCTGGCTCCTCGAGGTGCTCCCTCCCCCCGGCGACGTGATCGGCGAGGTCGGCACGATCCTCGACGAGAGCGGCCTGCCCCAGGTCTTCAGCGGCCTCGAGCCGCTGCCTGCCGACCCGGTGGACGTCCCCCCCGCCGTCGAGGTCGGAGTCATCGCCGCCCGGGCCCTCGCGAGCACGGTGAAGGTGGAGGCCCAGGGGTGCGGGGCATCCTTCACCGGGGCGGCATTCTCGGTCGGGGAGGGCTACTTCGTGACGAATGCCCACGTGGTGGCGGGAGCCGAGAGGATCACCCTGCGCGGCGAGCTCGGGTCGGGTCGCGGGACGGTGGTCCTCTTCGACCCCGACCTGGACGTGGCGCTCGTGCGTGTTTCGGCGCTCCGCCTGCCGGCGCTCGTCCTCGCGCCGGAAGCACCCGGCCGGGGCGCCATCGGGGCCGCGCTGGGCTACCCGAACGGCGCCGGGCTCACCGCGCTCCCCGCCGCGGTCACGGCCCGGGTCCGGGCTCGCGGCCGGGACATCTACGGCGACGCCCCGATCGTGCGCGACGTGCTGGAGCTGCGCGCGGCGATCGAGCCCGGGGCGAGCGGCGGCCCGCTGGTCCTCCCCGACGGGACCGTGGGCGGCGTCGTGTTCGCGGAGTCCCGCACCGACGAGACGGTCGGCTACGCGCTCGACCCGGCAGCCGTCGCCTTTGCGATCGGGCCCGGCATCGGAGAGACCAAGGCGGTCGACACACACCCCTGTATCCGGTAGGAGGCCTGGCTCGTACGGCGGGCATCGCCCCCCACCGCAGCTGCGGCCGACAACCGCGCCTCCTCGTGCTCCCGGGCGCTGTTCCGTACACTTCGCCACGCCGTCCATGTCGCGCCGCCCGACCGAGGATCCCCACGATGCCCGACCGCGCCCTCCCCTACGACCAGCCGAGCCACCCGGCCAAGCGCCACTCGGCGCGCCTGACCGACGGGCCCGACCGGGCGCCGGCCCGGGCGATGCTCAAGGCGATCGGGTTCACCGACGAGGACCTCGCCCGGCCGATCGTGGGCGTCGCCACGTCGTGGATCGAGACGATGCCCTGCAACTACAACCAGCGCCGCCTGGCCGAGTTCGTCAAGGAGGGGATCCGGGCGGCCGGCGGGACCCCCATGGAGTTCGGGACGATCTCCGTCAGCGACGGCGTCAGCATGGGCACCGAGGGCATGAAGGCCTCGCTCGTCTCGCGGGAGGTGATCGCCGATTCGATCGAGACCGTCGCCCGGGGCCACCTGTTCGACGGCCTCGTCTGCCTGGTCGGCTGCGACAAGACGATTCCGGGCGCGGCCATGGCCCTGGCCCGCCTCGACATCCCCGGCCTCGTCCTCTACAACGGCACGATCTACCCGGGCGTCTACAAGGGGAAGAACGCCGACATCGTCACCGTCTTCGAGGCCGTCGGCGCCTACCGGGCCGGGACGATCACCCTCGAGGAGCTCTACGAGATCGAGAGCGCCTCGTGCCCCGGCGCGGGCGCCTGCGGCGGCCAGTACACGGCGAACACGATGAGCACGGTCATGGAGTTCATCGGGCTCTCGCCGGCGGGGCTCAACGGGATCCCGGCCGAGGACCCGGCCAAGGACGAGGCGGCCCGGCACTGCGGCGAGCTCGTCATGGACCTCGTCACCCGCGACGTGCGCCCCTCGGCGATCCTGGACCGGCGCGCCCTGGAGAACGGGATCGCCTCGGTCGCGGCAACCGGCGGCTCGACGAACGGCGTCCTCCACCTCCTGGCCCTCGCCCGGGAGGCCGGGATCCCCCTCGATGTCGACGACTTCAGCCGGATCGCCGACGCCACGCCCATCGTGGCCGACATGAAGCCGGGCGGCCGGTACTCCGCGTCGGAGATGTACGACGCCGGCGGCGTGGCCCTCGTCATGCGCGAGCTGCTGAAGCGCGACCTGATCCACGGCGAGGCGCCCACGGTCGACGGGCGGACGATCGCCGAGATCGCCGCCGCGGCAGTCGCGACGCCCGGCCAGAAGGTGGTCGTCCCGATCGAGACCCCCCTCAAGGCGAGCGGCGGCCTCACGATCCTCCGCGGCACCCTGGCCCCCGAGGGCTGCGTCATCAAGCTGGCCGGCCACGAGCGGCGCCATCATCGCGGGCCGGCGCGAGTCTTCGATTCCGAGAACGCCTGCTTCGACGCCGTCAAGGCCGGGACGATCAACCACGGCGACGTCATCGTCATCCGCTACGAGGGCCCCGTCGGCGGCCCCGGCATGCAGGAGATGCTCTCGGTCACCGCCGCCCTCGTCGGGGAGGGCCTGGGCGAGCACGTGGCCCTCCTCACGGACGGTCGTTTCTCCGGTGGGACGCACGGCCTGATGATCGGGCACGTCGCGCCGGAGGCGGCGCTCGGCGGCCCGATCGCCTTCGTCGCCGACGGCGACGAGATCGAGATCGACGTGGACCGGAAGGCGCTGGACCTGCTGGTGCCGGAGGAAGTCGTGGCCGCCCGCCGGGCCGCGTGGACGCCGCCGGCGCCGCGCTATCCGGGCGGCGTCTTCGCCAAGTACGCGGCGCTCGTCTCGTCGGCGTCCGACGGGGCGATCACGACCGGCGCCCGGATGCGGGCCAGCCTGCCGAACGCATGAGCCCTCCGGCCGCCGGAACGCCGACCGACGCCGGTCCCCGGCATCCGGGGCTCCTGGGCTTTCGCATCGCCGCCTCCACCTCTGCCGGGGTCGACTGGACGCGCCTCGACGAGACCTGGGCGCTGGCCGGCGAGCTCGGCACGTTCGATGCCGGCTGGCTCAGCGATCACCTGTCCGATGCGGCCCGGGAGCGCGGCGGGCCCGCGGTCGAGGCGCTGACCGCCGCGGCAGCCCTCGTCCACCGCGTCCCGGGGAGATGGATCGGGATCGCGGTGCTGGCGAACACGTTCCGCCACCCATCGATCGTGGCGAAGGCCGCGACCGTGCTCGACAGCGCGACCGGGGGCCGGTTCATCCTCGGCATCGGAGCCGGCTGGCACGAGGGCGAGCACGAGGCGTTCGGCATCCCGCTGCCGCCCATCGCGGAGCGGTTCGACCGCTTCGAGAGCGGGGTTGCGACCGTGGCGGCCCTGCTCTCGGACGCCGCCCGAACGCCGCCGGGCGTCACCCTCGACGACCCGTTCTACCCGCTTCGCGGGGCGACCAACGAGCCACCCCCGGTGCGACCCGGCGGCCCGCCGATCTGGCTCGGCGGCCAGCGGCGGCGGGGCATCGCCCTGGCGGTCCGCCACGCCGACGGCTGGCCGATGCCGGGAAACCGGGCCGGGGACGTGGCCTACTTTGCGGCGAAGCGCGACGAGATCCGGCGGGCGCTCGAGGGGGCCGGCCGCGATCCGGATGCGTTCACCTTCGCGGCCCAGCTGAGCTGCGGGACGACGGCGGCGGAGCGGCGCGAGGCCCTGGCGGTGGCGACCGCGTTCGTGCGGGCCGGCGCCGGCCACGTGATCCTGGGCCTTCCCGCGACGGCCGCCCCGGACGGCCTGGCCGACGTCGCCCGCGAGGTCGCGGAGCCCCTCGCCACGGCCGCCGGGCGCGAAGGCGCATGATCCAGCCGATGACCGACGAGACGGTGCCAGGGGCAGTCCCGGGCGCAGCCCCACCCGCGGAGCCACCGGTCGCCGGACCTGCAGAACCGCATCCGTGGGCCGAGGCCGACCGCCCGCGGGGGCTCGACGCCCCCTTCGCCCCGGGCGGAGAGGACGACGCGCCACCCGAACGCGTGCGGGACGAGCAGCGCATGACGCGCCTCCTGGTCCTGTTCGTCGCCCTCCTCGTGGGGATCCCGACGGTCCTGACCCTCATCGGGTTCATGGCCGAGCTCCTGACCATGCGAAACGGCGGATGACTCCTCGCTGCTGACGCAGGGGCCGGCGGGGCGCGCCGACGTTGGGATGCTCACGCTCGGTGACGCGACGTTTGCCGCGCCGTCGATGGCCGGGGTACCATGCGCATGCCCGCATGAATTCGGGCCGTAGCGCGCCTGGCCGACGAACCGTCGCGATCGGTCTCACCGATACCCCGCCGCGCTGCGCCACCGCCGTCTGGCGTCCAAGGGCGAGCTTCTGCTCCCGACTCGACGGGCCTGGCATGGCCGATCCGCGGCGGCCGTGCCACCCGTGTGCTTGTCCGTGCCCTGTGGTTCCGTCCCCTGTTCGCCGGTCCCGGCTCGCGCATGCCGGCGGAGGGCTTCCCTGCCCCCGTGGGTGACGGCAGAAGGGGGGGTGCAGATGCCTGCACCGAGAGGGGCTGTCCGTGCGGGGGCACGAACCAGCCGGGGTGGTGACCCCCGGGGGGGCGGCCGGCCGGCCACCACGTGGACCCGATGGATCCTGCGCCTGGTCCTGTCGACCACGCTGGCGGCAGTTGCCGGCTTGTTCCATCGCACCCGGGACCGGGGCGCCGGCAATGCCAGCGTGGATGCCGCGCTCCCAGCCTCACTGAGCCATCCCCTCGGCGCCCCGGTCGGCGCCGGGGAGCCGGCCACGGCGGCGCCGTCCGCGCTCGGCGTCCCCGAGCCCACGCTCGGTCTCGGCGCTGGCGCGCTCGACGTGCCCGTCGGGGCCGACCGGGCCACGGGCCTCATCCCGGACCACGGTGCTCGCCACCTGCCCCGGGCGTTGTGGCTCGGCATGTACGCGCTCGCCCTGGCCGGGCCCTTGGTGCTCATTGCGATCCGCGACGAGGCGGCCCCCCGGCCATTCATCTTCGAGCTCGGATCCGCGCTCGGGATCGCCGCCCTGAGCCTGCTCGCGCTGCAGCTGGTGCTGCCGGCGCGCCTCCCGTTGCTGTCCGCGATCGGGGCGGAGGTGGCCGTTCGCCTCCACCGCAGGCTCGCGGACATCATGATTGCCGTGGTGGCGGCGCACGTCGCCGCCGTCATGGTCGCGGACCCGTCCCGCCTGCAACTGCTCCAGTTCTTCGGCGAGCCGTGGCGGGCCCAGGCGGCGATCGGTTCCGTGGCGGCCCTCACGGCCCTGATGATCACCTCGATCGTCCGCCGTCGCGTGCGCCTGTCGTACGTGTGGTGGCGGGTGATCCACCTCCTCCTCGGCGCCCTGGCGCTCGTGCTCGCCGTCGTCCATACGATCGGCGTGGGACGGTACCTGATGTCCGGGCCGGCGGAGTGGACACTGATCGCCCTGACGGTCGCCGGCCTCGGCGCGATCGTCGTGATGCGCAGCCGACGACTGCGGCGCGGGTCGGTTCGGCCCTATGCCGTCGAACGGGTCGTCACCGAGCAGGGCGGCGCCGTCACGCTCGAGCTGCGTGCTGACGGCCACGGCGGCCAGCGCTTCATTCCGGGCCAGTTCGCCTGGCTCAAGCTCCCCGACCTGCGGGCCAGCCTGGCCGAGCATCCCTTCTCGTACTCCTCCAGCGCAGAGGCGTTCGACCGGCCCAGCTTCACGATGAAGACACAGGCGGGCTTCAGCGCGAAAGCCGCGGGCTTCGATCCCGGGACCCGCCTGCTGGTCGACGGGCCGCATGGGTCCTTCCGGCCGCGAGCCACGTCGACCGGCACATTGCTCATCGCCGGCGGGATCGGGATCACGCCCTCGATGAGCATCCTGCGGACCGCTGCGGACCGGGGGGAGCTGCGGCCGTACCTGCTGGTGTACGGCGCCCGGTCACTCGACGGGGTCACCTTCTCGGCCGACCTCGAGGCTCTTCGACAACGAATGAACCTGACCATCGTCCTGGTCCTGTCATCCCCGCCCCCCGACTGGGTCGGGGAGCGAGGCCGCATCAACGCCGGCGTCCTCGACCGCCACCTCCCCGCCGACGTGCGGGGCTGGCAGTTCATGGTCTGCGGCTCCGGTCCCTTCGTCGACGGCGCCATGGAAGCCCTCGAGGCGGTCGGCGTGCCCGGCGAGCGGGTCCACGCCGAGAGATTCGTGGAGGTATAGCAATGAAGACCGACGAAACGCGCTGGATGGCCTCCGTCATCGAGATCATCACGCTCCTGTCCGTCGTGGCGTTCGCGCTCGCGCGATCGCTCGGCTGACCCGGCCATCCACGTGGCCGTCACACGAGGTACTCGGACATGACTCGACTTCTTCCCGATCGACCGGCACTGTCTCGCTTCCGTCGAAGCCTCGGGGCGCTCCCCCACGGCCTTCCAACGGCCCTGACCTTCTCGGTCAGCGTCGCCGTCCTTCTCATCGGATCGTCGCTCATCGTCGGCGCCGGGCTGACGGCAACCGCGTCAACGCCCCGCGGTGAGCATGCGATCGCCATGGCGGAAGGGCGACCGATCGGGCGCCCGTCCGTGCTCCTCTTCGACCAGGCTCCGCGGCCGGCAACCGGGTCGACGGCGCGACCGGTGCCGACAACCGCGAGCGACAAGACGGCGATCATTACCGAGGTCCGCGAGATCGCCCCGAAGGTGGGTGCCAGCGGGCTCGAGGGCCTGGACGAGGGCCAGGTCGCGGAGACGCAACGCCCGGCCGAGCCGCCGCCCGTCGCGGATGGCGGCGAAACGGTCGCGACGGACAGCGTGGAGCGTGGCGGGTCCGATCTGCCGGGTGATGATCGCGCGGGTCGGGACCGTCTTGCGGACAGCGGTGGTGGTTGGAGCGGCGACATCTCGGAGCCGGCGCCCACGCGCCATCCCGAGCACACCAGACGCTGGTCGACGCCAGTCGCCGAGCCCGATCACACCGTGTCCGGGCCGACGCCCGAGCCCGATCACACCGTGTCCGGGCCGACAAACGAGCCCGAGCCCGAGGACCAGCCCGAGGACCACTGAATCCTGCCTCGGAAACGTATCGGCCGTCTGGCGGCGGCGCGCCGGACGTGTCCGGCAGCACGCTCCGAACCCCTGAACCGGCCGGCGCTTCTGGGATCGAGGGCACGCCGATCTCAGAAGCCACCGAGGCCATCCAGCACCAGGATCGCGCCGAACACGACGAAGGCGCCCGCGGCGAAGATCTTGATCGCCCGCTCCGGGAGCCGGGAGCCGAGGAGCGCGCCGGCCCCGATGGCGATCGCGTCGGCCGCGACCATGCCGGCAGTCGAGCCCAGCCAGACGCCGATCGGCTCGTTGTTGGTGGCCAGCGTGATCGTCGCCAGCATCGTCTTGTCGCCCAGCTCGGCGAGGAAGAACGCGGTCCCGATCGAAACCATGGCCCAGCGGGTCGAGCGCGCGGCCCGCGACGTCTCCCGCTCGCCCAAGTGGTCGCCCCGGATCGTCCAGGCCGCAAAGGCGAAGAAGGCAAGCCCGGCCACGACGTTGATGACGTTCGTCGGGAGGGCGACCGCGAAGGCCGCGCCCAGGAGGACCGACATCGCGTGGACGATGAGCGTCGCGATGGTCACCGCGACCAGAACCATCCAGGCCGGGTAGCGGGCGGCGAAGGCAAGGGCCATGAGCTGGCTCTTGTCGCCCAGCTCGGCGAGCAGCACGATGCCGAAGCTCAGCCAGAATGCATCCACGGAGGTCTCCGGCTTGAGAGCGCCGGGCGGGGTGCGACCTCGACCCGGCACCCGGGGTGGGGGTGCTGGTCGAAGGTCTCGTCCGCCCCGCGAGGGGCCCGGCGACCGGGCGCCGAGGCGCCAGCATGTCGATCGGTCCGGAGAGGGACTACTCCCCTTCTCCCGAAGTGTGGCGGTCGCGGCCGGGCCGCGTCAAACGGGCTCTCGTGACCGGCGCGGGACCCGCGGGACTGGCCTGCTTGCCACCCGGGCACGGCCGGCATGGCGCGGGGGCACGGTGGCGGCGGTGTCCCGGGCCGGGGGGCACGTTTGCGTTGAACGCAACACCGAGCACCCTCGGGCCCTGATCCCGCACGCAACCGGCGAGCCAACGCAAGGAACGTGCGCCGAGGGAGCCGTTGTGCACGATCCCATGCGCTCCACGCAAGGAATCTGCCGTCCCGTCGTCGGGAGCGTCCGACTGTTGCGTTCAAGGCAAACTCAAGGCAAACGCGGGCGGCCCTCGGCAGACCGCACGGGGCTCGGCGGAGCCGCGGCGCCACGTTCCTAGAGCGGGCGCTGTTTGATGAGGCGGCCACGCCGCGACACTGCCCGCGTCGCCAGAGCCGCCACGCCCATCGCCACGATGGCCCGCTCCGCCTGGGGGAGCGGGCGAACCACGGCGAGGAACTGGTCGGCCCGGGCCCGGTCGATCACGGCGAGGAGGGCCCGTCCGCGCTCCGTCAGCCAGACCGACTTCATGCGGCGGTCGTCCGGCTCCTCCCGCCGCTCGAGGAGCCTGCGTCGGACCAGCCCGTCCACGAGCCGCGACGTCGCCGACGGGGAGCGGTTGAGCGTGTCGGCGAGGTCGGCGATCGTCGTCGTTCCGCCGTCCGCGACCGCGTAGAGGGCGGCCAGCTGGGTGAAGCCGAGGTGGAGCTCCCCGAGCTGCGCGGCGAACCCGATGACGAGCTCGCGCCAGAGCGCCTTCCCGAACGCGACGCGCTCGGAGAGCTCCCGCGGGTTCTGCATCCGCGACCGGGCGGCGGCCACGGGGGCCAGGAGCACGTCGTCGGCCATCGCCTCCAGTGAGGCGGTCGTCACCCGCATGGGGTGCGGTCTGCCGGGAACGGGGCGCACGGAGCGCCCGGAGCGGCCGGGGCGGGCGGCCGGGGCGGCGCGGGGCGGGCGGGGCTCGGTCACCCACCGAGGCTATCCCGCGGAGCGGAATCGTGCAACGTTGCACGCGTTCCGCGGGAGGCGCCATGCTCCCGCGCTACGCTGCACCCGGCGCCGGTCCGGGCATGCGCGTCCTGCTCTGACCGGCGTCGCCGAGCACCCCCCGCTCCCCCGAGGTACCGTCGCCACGATGTCCGGCCCCGCCTTCGTCTTCCCCGGCCAGGGTTCGCAGGCCGTGGGCATGGGACGCGCGCTCGCCGCCGTCTCGCCCGCCGCGGCCGCGGCCTTCGCCGAAGCCGACGACGCGCTCGGCGAGCCGCTCTCCCGGCTCGCCTGGGAGGGCCCGGCCGAGGAGCTCGACCTCACGGTCAATGCCCAGCCCGCCCTCCTCGCCGCCTCGATTGCCTTCCTCCGCGCCGTCCAGGAGCGGCGCGCCGCCGCCGGACGCGGGCCGCTGGTCCCGGCCTACGCCGCCGGCCATTCCATGGGCCAGTACTCCGCCCTTGTCGCCGCGGGCGTGATCTCGCTGGCCGATGGGATTCGCCTCGTGCGCGAGCGCGGCCGTCTCATGCAGGCCTCCGGCCAAGGGCACCCCGGGGCGATGGCCGCGATCATCGGCCTCCCCGACGAGCGCCTCGACGATCTCGTGGCTGCCGGCGCCGCCCACGGCACGTTCGGCGTCGCCAACCGCAACTCGCCCGGCCAGGTCGTCGTCTCCGGCGTGCGGCCCGCGGTCGAGGCCGCCGCCGCGGCGGCAAGGAGCCTGGGCGCCAGGCGGGCCGTCGTCCTCCCCGTGAGCGTCGCCGCCCATTCGCCGCTCATGGCCGAGGCCGCCGCCGGGATGCGGGCCGCGCTCGCGGGTGTGGCCTTCGGCGAGCCCGCCGTCTGGCTGCTCGCGAACGCGGACGCTTCGCCCCTCGTCACCGCCGAGGCCTGCCGGGCCGAGCTCGTCGACCATCTGACGACCGGCGTCGACTGGATCGCCGCCGTCACCGCCATGAGCGCCGCCGGGGTGACCCGCTTCGTGGAGGTCGGCCCCGGCCGCGTCCTCTCCGGCCTCATCCGGCGGATCGCGCCCGACGCCGAGACCGTTCCCCTCGACGACCCCAACGCCCCGGGCGGCCTTGCCGACCCGGATGCCACCGCGCCGGCCTGAACCGCAGCGCCGACCCCCCGACAGGAGTACCCAGCCCCGTGCGCAAGCCCGACTTCACCCGCCGCATCGCCGTCACCGGCGTGGGCCTCGTGAGCCCCATCGGGGACGAGGTCGACACCGTCTGGAGCAACCTCGCGAACGGGGTCTCCGGCCTCAAGCGGATCACCTACTGGGACCCCGAGCCGTACGACTGCAAGGTCGCCGGCGAGGTGCCCGACTTCGACCCCAATGCCTGGATGAGCTTCAAGGAGGTCCGCCGGACCGATCGCAACGTCGTCCTCGGCGTGGCGGCGGCCAAGAAGGCGCTGACCCACTCCGGCCTCGAGGTGACGGACGCCAACCGCGACGACATCGGCGTCTACTTCGGCTCGGGCGGGGGCGGCTCCAAGCTGATGATGGACAACAAGGTGACCTGGGACGAGAAGGGGCCGCGGGCGGTCAGCCCGTTCTTCATCGCGAACATGCTCCCCGACACGGCCTCGGGCCAGATCGCGATCGAGACAGGGATCCGCGGGCCGAACATGTGCATCGTCACGGCCTGCTCCACGGGCACCCACAACATCGGTGAGGCCGCCGAGCTCATCCGGCGCGGCGACGTCGTGGCGGCGGTCGCCGGGTCCACCGAGACGCCGCTCCACGAGCTTGTCCACATCGGCTTCTCCAACATGCGGGGCATGGGCACGCCGCGCGAGGGCGATGTCGAGCAGTCGGTCTCCCGGCCCTTCGATATCTCCCGCAACGGCTTCGTCCTCGGCGAGGGCGCCGGCGCGGTCATCCTCGAGGATCTGGAATACGCGAAGGCGCGCGGAGCCACGATCTACGCCGAGGTCGTCGGGTTCGGCTCCGCGGCCGACGCCTGGGACCTCATCCAGCCCGTGGCGAAGGGCGACGGCGTCCGCCGGGCGCTGGTCCAGGCCCTGGCGCGCCACGACGTGCGACCCGAATGGATCGACATGATCAACCCCCACGGGACGTCGACGCCGCTGGGTGACCTCCGCGAGGCGGAGGCCTTCTGGGCGGTCTTCGGCGACCGGACGCCCGAGATCAGCATCAGCGCCACGAAGTCGCTCACCGGGCACCTCATGGGCGCCGCCGGCGCGGTCGAGGCGATCTTCACGATCCTCGCCGTCCACAACCAGGCCGTGCCCGGCGTGCCGACCTTCCGCGACGCCGATCCCGAGATCAACCTGAACGTCCCGGTGGCGACGGTGCAGCGCGAGATCCGCTACGCGATCTCCGACAACGTCGGCCTCGGCGGCCACAACGGGGCGGTCGTGTTCAAGCGCTACGAGGGCGACTGACAGGTCGTCCGCCCGGTGGTCCGCCGTACAATCCGCAGACCCAGGTTCGCGCGTCGCGTCGCGCCTCCACCCGAAGGAGCCCAGCCCGTGCCACCCAGCCAGGATCCCGCCCGCCGCGCTGTCGTGACCGGCCTCGGCGCCGTCATGCCGAACGGCAACGACTTCGAGACGTACTGGGCGAGCCTCCGGGCCGGCGTGTCGGGGGTCGCCCCGATCGCCAGCTTCGATGCCTCGGGCTTCGAGGTGCGCATCGCAGCCGAGGTCAAGGGCTTCGATCCGGGGATCGGGATGGATCCCAAGATGGCCCGCCGGATGAGCCGCTTCATCCACTTCGCGATGGCCGCCGGCAAGGAGGCGGTCGCCGACGCCGGCCTCGACTTCTCCACGTTCACCCCCGAGCAGCGCGACCGCGTCGGCGTGATCATGAACACCGGGGGCGGCGGCATCGAGGAGATCATCGAAGGGACCCACACGGCCGACACGCGCGGGCCGCGCTTCGTGAGCCCGTTCGCGATCCCGGCCCTGTCGGGCTCCATGGGCGCCTGCATGCTGTCGATGGAGTGGGGGCTCACGGGGCCCGTGATGGCCCAGACGGCTGCCTGCGCGACCTCCGTCATCGCCTTCCACGACGCCCTCCGCCTCATCCAATCCGGCGAGGTGGACGTGGTGCTGACGGGCGGCAGCGAGGCGCCGGTGCTCCCGGTCGGCATCGCGGCCCTGGGCAACATGGGCGCGCTCTCGAAGCGGAACGACGAGCCCGAGCGGGCGAGCCGGCCGTTCGACCGCGATCGCGACGGCTTCGTCCTGGGCGAGGGCGGCGGCGTGGTCGTCGTTGAGTCGCTGGCCCACGCGCTCGCGCGCGGCGCGATCCCGCTCGCCGAGATCCTGGGTGGCGCCCTGACGGCGGACGCGTTCCACATCTCGGCCCCGGAGCCGACCGGGCGCGGCGCCACGCGGGCGATGTCGATGGCCCGCGAGCACGCCGGCGTGACCGCCGACGAGATCGACTGGATCGTCGCCCACGGGACCTCCACGCCGCTCAACGACGTGACCGAGACGCGGGCGATCAAGGCGTCCTTCGGCCCGGCCGCGTCGAAGGTGGCGGTCTCGTCGCCGAAGTCGATGATCGGGCACCTCGTGGGAGCCGCCGGGATCGCCTCCTCCCTGGCGGCCATCGGGGGGATTCGCGACCAGGTGCTCTCGCCCACCATCAACCACGAGAACCCGGACCTGCCGGAGTGCGACCTGGACTACGTGCCGCTGGTGGAACGGAAGGCGAAGGTCGACACCGTGATGGTCAACGGCTTCGGCTTCGGCGGGCAGAACGCGGTGGCGATCTTCCGGCGCTACGCGGGGTAGGCCGACCGCTCGCTCGCGCGGCCGGCGTACCATCGGCTGCATGGGTCGCCTCCGCTTCCCGGCCTGGCTTCGTCGAGGCCTGGAGGCCGGCATCTTCGCCGCCCTGCTCTCCCTGGTCACGGTGCTCGCACTGGGCTGGGAGCACCCGCTTCCCGGGCCCGTGATCCTGCCGGACGGCGTCGGCGCGGGCCTGGTCCTGGCGCTGCCCGTCCTCTCCCTGGGCGTCCTCGCGGTCGCCTATCCCGTGGCCATGGCGGCCACGAAAGGCGACGCGATCCTGGGCGCGATCGCCGCCTGGATCGTGGGCGCCGACCTCCTCGCCATCGCGACGGTCCTGATTGGGCAGCAGCTCCTCCTCGTCGGGTCCGGCATCACCGTGCCGCTCGGCGTCGTGGCAAGCGTCTTCGCGGCCCCGGCCGCGCTGGGTGGGCTCCTGGCGGCGCAGCTGTTCACCCCGCTCGGCTTCGGGCGGCGCGCCGGGCGGCTCGCAGCGATCGCCGCCACGGCCATCGCGACGCCGATCCTGCTCCTGGTCGTCCCGGTCGTCGCCTGACGCGAGGACCGGCGGCGCGTCGGGCGCCGTGCTCGATCCCCGGGCGGTGCGATACTCGGCGGGCGATCCGGACGGCGGATCGCAGGAGGCCTCGTGATCACGTCGCTCCCCGCCGGCAGCGTCTTCGCCGCCTACCAGGTCGACGCCGTCCTCGCCCGGGGCGGGATGGGCGTCGTGTACCTGGCCACCGAGCAGCGGCCCCGCCGGCGCATCGCCCTCAAGCTGATCGCCCCGGCCCTCGCCGCCGACCCGGCCTATCGCGAGCGGTTCCTCCGCGAGGTCGACGCCCTCGCCGCCCTGGAGCACCCCAACGTCGTCCCCATGCATGCCGCCGGGGAGTGGGAGGGGCAGCTCTACCTGGCGATGCGGTTCCTCGACGGGCCCGACCTCGCCGAGGTGGTCCGGACCCGCGGCCCGTTGCCGCCGGCGGAGGTTGTCGCCCTCCTCGCCCCGATCGCCGACGCGCTCGACGTGGCCCACGCCCGCGGCATCGTCCACCGCGACGTCACGCCCTCGAACATCCGCCTCGACGCCCGCGGCATCCCCTACCTGACCGACTTCGGGCTCACCAAGCGGGCCGCGACCGCCGGCGTGACCGCCCTGACGCTGGGGCCGATGGGCACGCCGGCCTACATGGCGCCCGAGCAGTTCACGAGCGACGCCGCGGCCCCGGCCCCGGACCCCGCGCTGGCGCCGCGCGCGGACGTCTACGCCCTCGGCTGCGTCCTCGTCACGCTCCTCACCGGCTCGCCGCCCTACCCGCGGGACACGTACGAGGCCGCGCTCTGGGCGCATGTCCACGCGGACCCGCCCGCCATCTCCGAACGCCAACCGGGCCTGCCGAAGGAGATCGATGCGGTCGTTGCCCGGGCCCTCGCCAAGGAACCGGCCGCGCGCTACCCGACTCCGGGCACCCTCGTCGCGGCCGCCCGCGCGGCGCTCGCCACCGCGAACGACGGCGTCGCCGACGCGCCCACCGCAGTCACCGTCCCGGCCAGTGCGCCGCCGCCCCGTCCCGCGGCGTCGGCCGCGGCGACCCCGTCGCCCCCCGTGCCGCCAGCGGACCGGCCTCGGCGGCGCTCGGACCTGGCGACCGCCGGACGGGCCGTGGCGATCCTCGCCCTCATCGCCCTCGCCGCCGGCTCCGGTATCGGCGCCGGTCTCCTTCTCGCCGGCTCGGCCGGCGCGGGACCGTTCGCGTCGCCGGCTCCGTCCGCCGCGGCCGGCGCCCAACCGACCACCGGGCCGACCGCGGCGCCGACCGCCCGGCCCACGCCGCGTCCGACCCCGACGCCCACTCCCACGCCGACGCCCACCCCCACGCCCACCCCGGTGCCCACGCCGCGCTTCGGCGCTCCGGAGGATGTCGCCCGACTCCGGGCCTGGATCCCGCGCCAGGTCCGCAACGACTGTGGCTCGGCACAGGTGCGGTACGCGACCGAGCTCGCCGCCGTCGTCTGCTCGGCCAAGGACACGAAGGCCGTGCGGTACGCGTTGTGGGTCGACGCCGCCGCCCTCCAGTACCGCTGGGACCGCTTCGTCGCGCGCGCCGTGACGACGCCGGGCGGCCGCTGTGCCGCCGGAGAGGAGGCCGTGGGGACCTGGGGCAACGAGGGGCTCTTCGGGTTCCTCGGCGAGACCCTTGGCTCGCTGGCCTGCACCGTCGAGACGGGCGGCGACGCACGCATCGACTGGACCACGGTCGACGCCCCGATCTGGACGACCCTCTGGCGCGACGACGAGGATATCGCCGCCGCCTACGCCACCTGGTCCGAGGCGCGCCTCAACCCGCTCCGCGAGCCGCGCTGACGCCCGTCAGCGGACCTCGAAGACCGCGGCTTCCAGCGCGGGTCCGCCGCCCATCGCGTCGCCGGCGCCGTCGATCTCGCCGGCCGCGGCTGTCTGCTCCAGCACCGTGCACGAGAGCGTGGCCCGGCCCGGCTCGGACAGGGCGAACCGCGCGGCCTGGTCCTGGCCGGGGCGGGGATTCAGCTCCAGCTTCGGGGCGCCCGGCAGGGTGCAGACGTACAGCACGTCGGCGTCGTTCGTGAAGGTGACCAGGACCTGCTCGCCGGCGGCCACCTGGTAGATCGGGGCGGGGCCGTCCAGCGCCGAGGCCCGCAGCTCCACCGGGAGGGCGGTCGCGTCGAGCCAGCGGTTGGCGCCGATGACGGCCGCCGCTACGCCGACCGCGAGCCCCGCGATCACGGCGAGGTAGGCCGCGTCCTTCACCCGGGTCCAGGTCCGGTGCTGGGCCGCCGCCAGGACGGCCGACGGCCGCGGGTCGTAGCCGCGCAGGCGGAGCGAGTTGGAGACGACGCTCACCGACGAGAGGGCCATCGCCCCGGCGGCCATGGCCGGGTTGATGGTGATCCCGAAGAACGGGTAGAGGATGCCCATGGCGATCGGGATGAGGGCGACGTTGTAGGCGAAGGCCCAGAAGAGGTTCTGGCGGATCACCGCCATGGTGCGCCGCGACAGGGCAATGGCAGCGACCACGCCGCGCGGGTCGCCGCCGACGAGGGTGATGTCGGACGCCTCGATGGCCACGTCGGCGCCGGTGCCGATCGCCACGCCGAGGTCGGCGGCGGCGAGGGCAGGGGCGTCGTTGATCCCGTCGCCGACCATGGCCACGACCTTGCCCCGGGCGCGCAGCTCGTCGACGACGCCGGCCTTGTCGCCGGGGAGCACCTGGGCGCGGACCCGCTCGGGCGGGATCCCGACCTGGGCCGCGACGGCGAGGGCCGTGGCCCGGTGGTCGCCGGTGACCAGCCAGGCCTCGATGCCAGCAGCCTCGAGCGCCCGCACGGCCTCGGCCGACTCGGGCTTGACCGGGTCCGCGATCGCGATCAGGCCCACGGTGGCGCCGTCGGCGGCCACGAAGACCGGAGTCCAGCCGACGCCGGCCTGGGCCTCGCCCGCCGCTGCCAGCTCGCCCAGGTCGACGCCGCGCTCGGCGAGGAAGCGGGCGTTGCCGACGAGGACCGTTCGCCCGTCGACGGTCGCCTCGGCGCCGCCGCCCGCGGTCGCCACGAAGGCGTCGCCGCCGGGGAAGGCGAGCCGCCGCTCGCGCGCGGCCATGAGGATCGCCCCCGCCAGCGGGTGCTCGGAGCCGGCCTCCACGGCCGCGGCCAGCCGCAGCAGGTCGTCCTCGGCCAGGCCGCCCGACGGGATCACCTCCGCTACGGCGGGCTTCCCCCGGGTCAGCGTCCCAGTCTTGTCGAGGATCACCGCTGTCACGCGATGGGCGTTCTCCAGCGCCTCGCCGCCCCGGACGAGGATCCCGGCCTCGGCGCCCCGCCCGGTCCCGACCATGATCGCGGTGGGCGTGGCCAGGCCCATCGCGCAGGGGCAGGCGATGATGACGACGGTGATGAAGGCGGCGAGGGCCAGCGTCACCTTCGGCTCCGGGCCGAGCAGATACCAGAGGGCGAAGGTCGTCGCGGCCACCGCGAGCACGACCGGGACGAAGATGCCGCTGATCTGGTCGGCCAGCCGCTGGATCGGCGCCTTGCTGCCCTGGGCGCGGCGGACCATCTCCACGATCTGGGCCAGCGCGGTATCGCGCCCGACTCGCGTCGCCCGCATGACGAAGCTGCCGGTGGTGTTGAGGGTGGCCCCGATGACCTCGTCGCCGGGGCCTTTCGTGACCGGCATCGCCTCGCCGGTGAGCATCGCCTCGTCGACGGCGCTCGAGCCCTCGGCCACGACGCCGTCGACCGGGACCTTCTCGCCCGGCCGGACGCGGAGGAGGTCGCCCGGCTGGACCTGCTCGATCGGGACGTCGACGTCGCCGTCCGGGCGAACGAGCCGGGCCGTCTTCGCCTGGAGCCCGACCAGCCGCCGGATCGCGCCCGTCGTGCGCCCCTTGGCCCGCACCTCCAGCCACTTCCCGAGGAGGATGAGGCCGATGATGATCGTGGACGAGTCGAAGTAGGTCTCCGCGGGAAGGCCGGCCCGCATGATCGCCTCGGGGTACATCGTCACGAAGACCGAGTAGCCCCAGGCGGCGCTCGTGCCGACGGCGACCAGCGTGCTCATGTTCGTGCCGCCGTGGCGGGCGCTCTTCCAGGCCGCCTGGTAGTAGCGGCGCCCCGCCCAGAACTGGATGAACGTCGCCGGCCAGATCACCAGGCGGTTCACGTCGGCCATCGAGAGCGGGAGGGGGGCGAACATCAGGACCATGATCCCGATGGCCACGCCGATGCTGACCGCGGACTGGATCCCCAGCTCGCGCTGCTCCGCGGCCCGGATCCGCTCGGTCTCGTCGAGCTCGGCGTCCACGGCCGTGGTGGCTTCGGCGCCCGCGCCCGGCGCCCGCGCCTCGGCTGCCTCGAGCGAGCCCGGCCGGACGTCGTAGCCCGCCTTCTCGATCGCCCCGACGAGCTCGCTCCGCCCGACGGCCTCGGGCAGGTAGCGGATCGTCGCCACCTCGGTCGCCAGGTTGACGTTGGCCTCGACCACGCCGTCGGTCTTGCGCAGGAACCGCTCGATCCGGTTGCTGCACGACGCGCAGGTCATCCCGACGACCGGGAAGGAGACCTCGACCGGCAGGGCGGCGCTGGCAGGGGCGGCGCTGGCAGGGGCGGCGGGGGCCGTGGGGACGCTGGTGCTCATACTCCCCCGGAGTATATCACCGGCCCGGCGCGCATCCGGACGGTCCGAAGGTCCCGATGTGCGAGGCCGGGCGGCTCAAACGGCAACTCAGGCTGGCGCGCCGATCTCCAGGGCCACCATGTCGAGGGCCTTCTCGACCGGCTGCGACATCGGCAAGGGCGAAATGAACGATGCGGAAGACCGGCTGACCGACGGCCCGGGGGGCGGCCGTCACGTTCAGAGCCTGAAGAGGATCCCGCGGCGGGACGATGATCCGGACACGGCGATGGGCGCCGGGATCGCTCCCGGCGCCCATCGGCGCATGTGCCCTGGGGCGGCCCTCGAGGACCGTCGGCTACGGCATGATCCAGTTGCCCAGGGTGCCCCAGGTGCCGATCTCCTTGTAGGGGTTGCCGCCGCTGAAGTTGACGGTGGTCGAGTCCTTGCACTTGGAGCTCACCGCCGTGGGAGCTCCGTCGAGGGTCCGGCTCGTGACGCCGGTGCTCGCGGCGTTGTTGCAGACGTTGCCGTCGGAGCGGAGGTACTCGGTGAACGCGGCGGGGACGGAGCCGATCGTCGCGCCGAGGCTCGACGCCTGGGCGGCCGAGTCGTAGTAGAGGCGCAGCCCGACCGCGCTGTTCTTGCCGGCGCACTTGGTGGTCTCCGTGATGGTGCCGATGCGGGTCGAGACCTTCAGGGAGAGGACGTCGCCCTTGTCCACCGTTGCGGGCACGAAGGTCCAGGGAACAATGACCTCGGTCCCCGGGGTCGCGGCGCGGCCGATGCCGCTGACGCAGCGCAGCAGCCCGGTTTCGATGGTCGTGCCGTTCTTCTGCAGCTCGGCGAGGACGTCGAACTTCGTGCCCTGGTCGTCGCTGTTCTTGAGGCTGACCCAGGCGTGGACCGGGCTGAGCGCGGTGATGCCGGCCTCATCGATGGTGAAGGTCCTCGCCACGTCGGGCGCCGGGTTGTAGTTCGCGTTTCCGGCCTGCGAGGCGGTGATCGTGCACGAGCCGGCCTGCACGACGTGGACGTTGGCGGGAGAGGTGGCCGAGTCGATGATGCAGTCACCGGAGGCCGACAGCGCCACGGGCAGGCCAGAGCTGGCCGTCGGCGCGATCGTGAAATCGGCGTCGAGGTAGGCCTTCGGCCCGATCGGGGCGAACGTGATCTCCTGGTCGAGCTTGACGACCTCGACGGAGTCACTCCCGGTGCTCCCGCTGTGCACGCCCGAGCCGCCGTAGGAGGCCCCGACAGTGTGCGTGCCCGTGCCCACGGCCGACGGGGTGTACGTCACCGGGCAACTACTGGTGAAGGTCTCGGCGTTGCCATCGGAGGCGAGGGTGCAGGAGCCCGGGGCGATGTCGCCCGGGCCGGTGGTGACCGTGAAGGCCACCTCCCCGGTCGGATCGGAGGGTGTGCCCCCGGGCTCGGTATCGGTCAAGGTCGCGGTGCAGGTCGTATCCGCGCCGTAGACGACCGGATCGGGTGAGCAGGCGACCACTGTCGAGGTGGACCGGGGATTAGGCGCATACGTGAACCGGGCCTGATGGCTCGGGTTCCCTTGCGTGAAATCGATCTCGGCCGCGATCACCCGGAGGTTGGCCAAGCCACTAGCCATGATCTTGACGACGGCGTCCCAGTCAGCGGGTTGGCCAGTGGCAAGGTGCGGTGCGTAGATCGTTCCGCTAAGGCCGCCCAGCGGGCCGCACGGGTCGGGCACCGGAAGAGTGTTGAACGGCGCGCCGTAGGACGGGACGCCGTCGGCCATGAACTTCGGCTGGTTGCCCAGGGGCGTGCTCACGGTCGTCATGTCACAGGCGCCCGCGCCCAGCGCGGGCTGGAGCAGCACGGCGAGGGCCCCCTCGAGGAACCCGATGGCTCGATCCTGGAAGATGAGGAGGCCGCTGTACCGGCCCGAGGTCGGGGCGTGCAGCACGATCCGACCGCACGGATCGGTCACCGGGTCCGATGCGCACGGCGCGGTGCTTGTCCTCAAGTCGACGTTGTCCTGCGATGCGCTTGGCGCGGGGACGACCTCCTGGGATTTCATCGCCCCGGTCGCCGCATAGATCACGTCGCCGGCGTAGACCGCGGTGATCCCCTTCGAGCCGAACTTGGTGTAGCGCGTCGTGCAGGTGGCAACCAGGCTGGTGGCCGTGGTCGTGACGACCACCCCTGCTCCTTCGCAGACGATCGGAGTCGAGCCGTTGTAGAAGGTGAAGCTCGCCGCCGTTCCGGTCGGGACCGGAGCGCCCGCGAAGGTGCCCTTCGGCACGGTGAGCTTGTAGGTGACCGGGTTGCCAGCCTGGATCGCCACGGCCGACGGTGGGTTGAGGACGGCGACGCCAGTCACCTCGCACAGCGAGCCGACAGGGGGTGGGCAGGTGGTGGGAATGAGGGTGGTGTCCGACGGGAAGCTCTCCGAGAACGCCTCCGTCCCGCCCGAGTTGTAGATGGTCACCCCGTCGCCCTGGCTCGAGACGCTCGTGATCGAAGCGCTGCCGGCGACGGTGAAGCCGCCGCCCACCATGACGTAGGTGCCCGGCAGCATGATGACGCTGGGTTGCGAAATACCGTCCCCGTACACCGAGAAGCCGCCGAAGTAGATACCTGGACAGATCGTGAAGAAAGGACCACCGGGTGTCAGGGGCGACAGGGCGAGCTTCCGGGGAGCGGGCAATGTGCCGAGCGGAAGTTGGAGGGTTGTCCCGGGTAGTGCGGTGCAGCTCGGGGATTCGACCGGCCCGCACGGGAACACCCCGCCGGGACAGGTGCTCAGCGCTTCGAAATCGGGCGTCGGCATGATGGCGGAGGGATTGCCGGGGTCGTTGAGCGGGTCGACGATCTGCGGAGCCCCGATGCACACGTTCGTTTCCTGCAGCCAGGGCGTCGGGTAGCCCAGGTTCTTCGGGTGGTAGACGCAGTCCGCGGCCAGCTGATCGGCGTGGATGATGTCGTTCCCGCTCCGGGCCTGCCAGCCGCCGGCGGTCGAGATCGTGCGCGCCGACAGGATCGTCGGCATCGAGCCGCCGCTGTGGTCGACGTATATCGAATAACCGCACATCTGGATTCCGTACTGGGTGGGCAGAGGATCCCAGTCGCTGCAGGTAGCAGGAGAGCATGGATTCGAGCCGCCGCAGCGAATCACGGCTGCTATCCCGGTGTACCAGTCGACGTGGTTGGAGAAGATGCCGCCGTCGACCCGCAGGTCGTTGCCGTTGTCCACCAAGAACGTGTAGTGACCGCTCCAGTTGCTCAACGCGATGAGCGTCCCCGGGTCGCCGGACCCGGAACTGTCCGCTGTGATGGTTCCCCCACCTTCGTCGAACAGCGCCTGCCCGCGTACCTCGGTGGGCAGTGGCGAGGCCGAGAGAACGGGCTGGCTGGCAGCCGGGGACAGAAGCGCGACAGCGACAAGGAAGGCGGCGGTCTTGCCGGCGACGGAGCGATGCATCTCAAACCCCACTGGTCGTCCTGGGCGTGGACACGCGCACAGACGCGGTGGGTCGGGCTCGCCATTGGCTCGGCGCGGTCACAGCGACCGAGGTCTTCGACCGCGCGTCATCGCCTCCCGTCGCTGGCGCCATTCTTGGCAAGCGGTGATGGTCGCGTGAGGGCCATCTGGCCCTGTTGAGCCGGTCGGGGGCCGGCGCAGGTGCTTCCGTGCACCGTCCACATCCAGACCGGTACGCGGACCAGTGACCCTCGGTGACTGCCCGGTGGGCGCGGGTTTCGCGACCGGGGGGCCGCCGGCGATGCTGTTTCCGGCGCTCCGCTTAGCGCTCGCCCACCCCGGGCAGGTTGAGGACCTGCTCGGGTGGCACGCAGTGCAGGGTCGCGCCCTCGGCCAGCAGGCGCGACATCGTCCGTCTCACCTCCAGCGGCCGCAGAAGCCCGCCGACGGTCACGACGCCGTCAAGAGCGATGGCCATGTCGATCTGCCCACCGGAGGCCAGGTGCTCTAGCATCAGGTCACGCCGGGGCGATCGTCGAGCGTGGCGCTCGACTCGGCGACCAGCACGAAGCCGGACTCGCCGACGAGGGGCCACACATTGATCCGGCGCTCGACGCGATCCACCCCCTCGATACCGAGCGGCCCGATGACACTGGCAATCGCGCCGATCACCCGCATGGCGATGTCGGTCCGCACGAAGACGAACGCAGGTCCAGTCGAGGTCGGTCGGGGCACGAGGACTCCGCCGAACCTCAGCCTGGTCCTACTCCGCAGTCTCCGTACGACGCCCGAGCTCATCCACCCGCTCATCCGTGAGCTCGTCCGCGACGCCGCTGAAGAAGCGGTCGAGCACCTGCGCGAACACCGGCTCGTCGGGCGCGGCCCGGTGGAACAGCGTCATGCACGAGCGGAGCTTCATCGCGTCGGTCGAGCCGAAGGTGTCCTTGGCGGTCCGCCCCCTGGTTGCCAGCACCATCTCGACGCACTCGCGCAGGCGCGCTCCCAGCACGGGGTGGGCGAGATAGGCGCGCGCCTCGTCCAGCGAGGCAATGGCATATCGCTGCGACGTGGCGCTGTACCCGAGGCCGGCGACCTGCGGGAAGATGAACCACATCCAATGGCTGGTCTTCTCCCCGCCCTGCAGCTCCTTGAGCACCCGGGCGTACACGGGCCCCTGTGCCACGGTGAACCGGTCGAGGTCGTACGGCATGGATCCATTGTGGGGATCGGCGACGGCGTTGACGAGAATACGCGCCACGTCTGTCAAGTCGGAACCTCCGCCGGCAAGGGCTCCTGCGCCGCCACCTCGAGGTCGAGCTCGCGGTCCGGCCGTCCTGCCGTGCACGCTTTGCGTCGGCGGCGCAGTCAGGATGAAGCGTCGTGGGATTCGATCGCGCGCGTCTTCCCCATCGCCTACTCGGGCCAGTATGCGAATACGCCACCACGGCCGAACAGGCGGCGGACGTTGGGCCGAGTCTCCGGCACTCGACGGCCAACGAACTCGCGCGCTAGGTCGACTGCTGGCTTACCCTTGAAGGCCCAGCGGCGGTCGCTGCGGCCCAGGCGAAGGAGCGTCCCCGGCGACGCCTCGCGCCACGTCCGGTGGTCGATCTCCCAGACGCCGAGTGTCACGCCGCCGTGGACGGCGAACGCGTACCGATAGTCGCTCGCTCGCCCGCGATCGAGGTGCCACCAAGCCCGGACGCTGTCGTAGAGCTCGGCGCCGCTCAACCCCGGACGGTATCCGAAGCCCTGACGAGGAAGCTCATCGTCGGCATCGGGCGTCCACGGACCCAGTTTGAAGAGGATGGCGGGGATCGTCGTCGTCAAGTCGTACATCGGACAGACATTGTCCGCCGGATCGTCCTGCCGGGTCGGGCCCCTGCACCGCCCAGCTCCGCGAGTGCCATGACGCGGAGCCTACGGAGCGCCGCGACCGCTCGTGCGACGCCGACGCGTACTGCCCGGCGACGTCGCAGCTTGGTCGGCCCGCACGAATCCGCAGCCGCTACACTCCCGGCGATGCCGCGCCTCGACGCGAACCTGACCGCTGCGCCCGTCGGCGCGCCCGAGCGCGCCCCCGCGGTCACGGCCGTCCTCGCGACGCCGGTCGGGCCGCTCCATGCGGCGGCGACCGACGAGGGGATCGTCGGCCTGGAGATGCGGACGACCGACGAGGCGTTCGCGGACACAGTGTGGGTTCGGACGCTGCGCAGGCTGACCCCCGTCTCGGACCCCGACGCCTCCCCCGCCGCCCGCGCCCACCTGGCCGCGCTGGAGCGCGAGGTCGGCGAGCATCTCGCCGGCACGCGCGACGCCTTCGACCTGCCGCTCGTGCTCGAGGGCTTGAGCGACTGGGATCGCCGCGTCCTCGAGGGCGTGCGCACGATTCCGCGCGGCGCTACCGCCTCGTACGGCGAGGTCGCCCGGCGGATCGGGTCGCCGGGCGCCGCGCGGGCGGTCGGCGGGGCCGTGGGCCGCAACCCGATTGGGCTGCTCATCCCGTGTCATCGCGTGATCGCCGGCGACGGGACGCTCGGCGGCTATGGCGGCAGCTGGTTCGGCAGCCTCGAGGAGCTCCTCGGCCTCAAGGAGCGCCTCCTGGAGCTGGAGGGCGTGGAGCCGCCGCCTCGCTCACAGGCGCGGCGATGAGCGCGCCCCTCCGCCCGCCGGCGAGCGCGCTCGCACGCGACGGGGCGCACCGGTGACCGTCCTCCGCGCCTACCGCCAGCTCCTCCGCAACGGGCCGCTCACCCGGCTCCTCGTCGGCGAGTTCGTCTCGTCGATCGGGGACTGGCTCTACCTCGTCGCGATCCTCATCCTCGTCTACCAGGTGACCGAGGACCCCGTCATCCTCGGCCTCGTCGGGGCCGCGCGGGTCCTGCCGTACATCTTCCTGTCGGTGCCGGCCGGCATCGTCGCCGACCGCTTCGACCGGCGGCTCGTCCTCCTCTCGACAGACGTCGCCCGCGGGATCCTGATGCTCGTGATCGCCGTCGTCGTCTTCGTGGACGGGCCGATCTGGCTCGTCATCGCCCTCGCGGTCTGCGCCGCCTGCTTCTCCACGTTCTTCGGGCCGGCGATCGGCGCCTACCTTCCGACCCTGGTCGAGGACGAGGACCAGCTGGGCCCGGCGAACAGCGCCTGGTCGACCCTCGACAACCTGGCCTTCATGGTCGGCCCCGCGGTCGCGGGCCTCCTCATCGCGGCCGGCGGCCTTGTCATCGCGTTCCTCCTCAACGCCGCCAGCTTCGCCGTGATCGCGGCGGTCCTGTGGGGCCTGCCGCGCAGCGTTGCGAACGCGGAGCCTGCCGGCGCCGGGGTTGAGCCCGGCACGCCGCCAGCCGCGGTCGAGGCCGGCGGCGCGCGTGCCGAGGCGGCCGCGCCCGCCGCGGAGACCGCGCCCGTCCCTCCGCCCGCAATGGAGTCGCGCATCCTCGTGCCCATCCTTGGGCTGGCGCTCATCGACTTCATCGGGGCCGCGGTGGGCGGCGGCCTCTCGGTGCTCACCGTGATCATCGCCACGACCGGCCTCGGCGGGGGCGAGGAGGCGACCGGCTTCCTTAACGCCGGCATCGGTCTCGGCGGCTTCATCGGCGCGCTGGTCGCGGGGGCGCTGGTGCTGCGACCGAGCCTCGCCCCCCTGCTGGTCGGCGGCTCCGTCGTGTACGCCGTGGGCCTGGCGGCGCTCGGGTTCGCACCGGCCCTCGGGGCGGCGATCGCGGCGATCACCGTCGCCGCCGCGGGCAGCCTCGTGGTCGAGGTGTCCAGCACGACGATCTTCCAGCGGGTGGTGCCGGACGGCGTGCGGGGGCGAGCCCTCGGGGTCATGGGAACGGCCTCTACCATCGCCTTCGCCGCCGGGTCGTTCCTGATCCCGGTCGTCGCCGACGCCATCGGCACGGGACCCGTCCTGGCCGCGTCCGGCATCGCCGTCGCCGCGGCTGGCGTGGCCGGCGCCCTCATGGCGGCTTCGGCCGCGCGTCGCGACGCCGGGTCGACCGCCGACGTCCGGGTCACCCGGCTGGCCGGCCTGCCCCTCTTCGCGGGCGTCCCGGCCGCGATCCTGGAAGCGGTCGCCGTGCGCCTGGAGCCGCTGCGTGTCGCGGCCGGCGAGGCTGTGATCCGCGAGGGAGACGTGGCCGACCGCTTCTACCTCATCGACGCGGGCTCGTTCGCGGTCACCCAGCGCCGGGGTGCCGACGCCGCGGATGAGCACCTGCGGACGATGGAGCCGGGCGAGGTGTTCGGCGAGATCGGCCTCCTGCGCGGCATCCCGCGGACGGCGACCGTGACCGCGGCCACCGATGGCGCCCTGCTGGCGCTCGACGGCGCCGACTTCCTCGAGCTCGTGAACGCGGGCGCGCTCGTCCGCCCGCGCCTCCTCGATCTGCGGCGGGGGGCGCCCGGCGCCGGATCCTGAGTGGGCGGCCGGCGCGACCGACAAGCGCTGCCGACCATTAGTCGCGGACGACCGACAGACGCTGCTTACCGAGCGGGCGGCTCCGAGGCGGTCGCGGCGAGGATCGCCTTCACCTCGAACGGCGACGCCGCCGGGTGCTTTGCCCGGACGAGCGTCGCGTACCCGGCCATATGCGGCGCGGCGAACGAGTTGCCGGTCGCGACCATGCGGCTCCCATCGCGCCAGGCGATGTTCACGTCCACGCCGTGGGCCCCGAACTCGACCGGCGGGGCCGGGTTGTAGAACCAGGCCGCGGCGTCGGCAAGATCATGGGCGGCGACGGAGACGACCGAGGCGAAGAGCGACGGGTAGCTGTTGCCGGGCACGTTGTTGGCCGCGCACACGAGCAGGACGTTGGCGAAGTAGGCCCGGTCGGCCAGGTCGTGAAAGAGCCCGAAGAGAGCCTCGCTCTTGGACGAGAGGCTCAGGTTCACGACCGTCGCCCCCTGCTCGATGGCCCAGTCGAGCCCGGCGGCGAAGACCATCCCCTTGCCCCGGTTGTCCGGCCCGAGGACGCGCACGGAGACGAGGTCGGCGCCGGGGGCGATCGCATGGATGATCCCGGCACAGGCGGTGCCGTGGCCCACCACGTCCAGCGCCTCGGGATCGTCGACCACGAGGGGGTCGTCGTCGGGATCGGTCGCGAGCTCCACCTTCACGCTGCGGACCAGCTTCCCGCCGACGGCCGGATGGTCGCGCTCCACGCCGGAGTCGATGATCGCCACGGTCACCCCGGTCCCGTCCGTCCCGCCGATGGCCCACTCGCGGTCCAGCCGCCCGAACGGCGCCTCGCGCCGGAGGCCGGCGAGGCGGGCCCCGACGAACGGCTCGCTCCAGGCGGGGAGGAGCTCCTCCTCGCTCATCGCCCGGGGACGCGCCGGCGGAGCCCTCGGCCGCCCGCACCGCCCCGCGCGCCCGTCCCCCGCAGCCCGCTCGCGTCGCGCTCGGCCTGGCGCACGAGGACGTCGAGGAGCGCGGTCACGAGCTCCACCTGGTCGGGAGCGGCGCGGCGAAGGGCGGCCACCCGTTCGACGAGCGGCCAGAGTGGGTCGTCCGGACCGCCGACGTCGGCGACGGCGGCGGCCACGAGCGCCTCCACGCCGTCGACCGGCGCCTCGTCCCCGGCCAGGCCGCCCAGCACCGCCGCGACGAGGGCCGCGACGTCGCGCTCCACCCGGCTGGCGCGAATGGCGACCGACGCCTGGCTGGCGAAGGCGCCGGCCAGCTCCACGTCGCGGATGGAGAAGGTCGCCTCGGTCCGCTTGTCGAGCACCTCGAGGACGCCGATCGTGCCCCGCTCGTCGACGAGCGGCACCGCCACGATCGAGCGCGGCACGTACTGGGTCTGCTCGGCGAAGCTGCGCCCGAACCGGGGGTCGCGGGCGACGTCGGAGATCGCCAGCGCCTGGCCCGTGGAGAAGACGTAGCCGACGAGTCCGCGGTCGGGGGGGATCTCGAGGCCCACGACGCCCTGGCCCTGGGCCCCGGCGGCGACCCGGAAGACGAGCACGTTGCGGGCGGCGTCGAAGAGGGCGAGGGATGCGGCCTCGGCTTCGAAGAGGAGGACGGCGGCCTCCACGATCGAGCGGAGGACCGCCTCCGTGCCGCCCAGCTCCAGGCGGCGGGCGATCTCGGCACGTCGGCCGATCGCCGCCAGCGCCTCGCGGGCGGAAGCGAGGCCGGCCCCTTCGTCGGCGCCGCCCGTCATCGTTCCGCCGCGCGCTCCAGGCGCTCGAGGTCGGGGACGACGAGGGTCTCCTTCTCGATTCGCACCAGCCCCTCCGCCGCGAAGTCCGCGAGCAGGCGGTTCACGGTCTGGCGCGTCCCCCCGATCATCGAGGCGAGCTCGGACTGGGAGAACGGCCACGAGAGGTGGATCTCGCCGTGGGCGTCCGCATCGGCTTCGCGGGCCATGCGCACGATCCGCCGCGCCAGGCGGCCCGGAAGGTTGAGGAAATGCAGCTCTCCGACGTGGTAGGTCAGGCGGCGCAGCTCCCCGACGAGCCCCGCGAACAGGGCGCGCCGCAGGCTGGGGTCCTCGTCCACGAGGCGGTCGAAGGCGTCGCGGCGCAGGACGAGCGCCTCGGTGGCCTCGAGGGCGATCGCGGTCGCAGAATGATCCGCGCCATCGAGGAGGGCCAGCTCGCCGAAGAAGTCGCCCGCGTGGAGGGTCGCAATGATGGCCCCCTCCTCGCCCTCGGGATCCGGCAGGACGATCTTCACGGCGCCGGTCTCGATCACGTAGAGGGAGTCGCCGGGGTCCCCCTGGTGAAAGATCGTCTCGTTCCGCCGGTAGCGCCGGCTGCGCAGCGACTCGATGCAGCGCGCCAGCGTCTCGTCGTCGAGCCGCGAGAAGAGGATGCAGCGTCGCAACGCCTCCGCGGCGTTCGCCCGCTCTTCCGCCGCCACGTGACCCTCCGCAACCTGCCCGCCGGGACTCGACGACCGAATGCTACGGGCCGGAGGCCGCAGTCGCAACGCGGGTGCGCGAGCGCGTCGAGGACGGGCCCCCCGGCCCGCCCTCGGCGCCATGCGTGCTCGATCCCGGTGAGGCCCCGCGGTCAGTCCTTGCGGCGGAGCGCCCGCTTCGCGTCGCTGATCAGGTTGCCCCGGGAGGCGGTGCGCTGGATGTCGCGCTCCTTGGCCCGGACGAGCTCGCGGGCCAGGAGCGGGTTCATCGCCCCGATCATGTGGCCCTCGACGTCGTCCTCGGTCGCCTTGGGCTTCGTGCCGTAGCTGTCGGGCGCCTTGGGCTTGGAGCCGCTGTGGCCCTCGACGTCGTCCTCGGTCGCCTTGGGCTTCGTGCCGTAGCTGTCGGGCGCCTTGGGCTTGGAGCCGCTGTGGCCCTCGACGTCGTCCTCGGTCGCCTTGGGCTTCGTGCCGTAGCTGTCGGGCGCCTTGGGCTTGGAGCCGCTGTGGCCCTCGACGTCGTCCTCGGTCGCCTTGGGCTTCGTGCCGTAGCTGTCGGGCGCCTTGGGCTTGGAGCCGCTGTGGCCCTCGACGTCGTCCTCGGTCGCCTTGGGCTTCGTGCCGTAGCTGTCGGGCGCCTTGGGCTTGGAGCCGCTGTGGCCCTCGACGTCGTCCTCGTCGAGCGCGCTCTTCATGCTGATGCCGTCGGGAGCCTTGAGCTTGTTGCTGGTCATGAGGCACTCCTCCTTGGGATCGAGTATTCCGGACTTCGCCGGTGGCTGGGATCATGCTCGCGCGGGTGACCTGGGTAAAGGGGCGATGCGACCGCCGCCCTGTCGCCCGCGCGACAGGCTCGGTGTCGCGAGAGGGTACCCCGGAATCAGGGCCGCTGGACGGGGCGCATGGGGAAGACGCCGATCACGAGCGGGCTCGTCGGATCGAGGAGGAGCTCGTAGCCGACGTCGCCCTGGCGGAGGAGCTCGCCGAGCAGCCCGGTCTCGCGCACCGGCAGCCCGATGAAGATGCGATGGCCGTCCACCTCCACGCCGGTGACGTCGTCGTCGGCGCCGTCGAGGCCGAAGCGCCGGCGCAGCTCGTGAAGCGGCACGTATGGTCGGCTCTTGATGAAGCGGCGGAGCTGGGCCTGGGTGCAGGGGGCTGGCGGCTCGGGGACGGCAGCGGGGAGGGTGGCGGCAGCGAGGACGGTGCCCGGCTGGGGCCTGGACTCGAGCGCCGGTGCGGGGTGTGGGACGGGCGGACCGTCGGACGCGAACGCGGGCGCGGCGGGGAGAATCTCCTGCCGGGCCTGCGGCTCCAGCTGCTGGTCGCTCATCGAGACAGCTCCGCGGCGCGGGCCGCGCATGACGGACTCAGAAGCCGGTCGGCTTTCGGCCGGCTGGGCCGGATCATACCGCCGGTCCCCGGCAGGCGCTGCCGGCCGTCCGAGTCGCGTCCTCGGGGCGGCATGAGAAGGCCGCCGCCGTCATGGGCGGCGGCCGTTCGGAGCGCTGGGGGGAGGTGCGGCGTCAGGCTCGCCGGTGGTGTCAGGCTCGCCGGCGACTCGACGAAAGCCTGGGGCCCGGCTGCACCTGGACGTGGCGGATGCGCGCCACGAGCGCGGTGCTCGAGTGGAGGGCCGTTCGGAGCCCCCCGGTCAGCCAGTGCGTGCGCGTGCTGCCGGCGCGGGCCTCGGCGGCCAGGCGGCGTGCCTGCATCTCGGTCGTCCGGTCCGCCATGCGGCCCGGAACCAGGAGCGGCGAGTAGTTCTGGAACATCGGAGTCCCCCTTCGCGCTCCGGGCCCTCGTGCCTGCTGTTCCCGGAGACAGGGGAATCGTGCTCCCTCACGCGTCGGCAGCGGTAGCGCCCGCCCGACGCCCGCGCTGGCGTCCGCACGCCAGGCTTCCGGGCGCCCACGTGCCCGGTTCGGTGTCGCCGTCCGGACATCCGGGTGCGGCTCGAGCTACGCGACGGTCCGGACGAGCCTGCCTGGGGCCGGCGGTCGGGTCACCTGGCCGCGGGGGCCATCCGCGCGCGCCAGTCGATCCGGGCACGCAGCGCGAAGACGACGCTCGCGATCGCCGCTCCCAGGGTGATCGCGATCTCGATCGACCCATTGCCGGCATCAGGCTCGATGTTGAACACGAGCTCGATCCAAGCGGGCCAGATGATCGTCACCACGGCCAGCACTGCGGTCAGGATCCCGAGTGCCGATTCGATCCAGAACCTTCTGCGTAGATGCACGATCGCGTTCTCCTCTCGCGCGAGCTTCGTCGGCACGTGGTTCGGATTCACGCCCGCCTCGCCCCCTTCCCGCGCCACCGGCTTGCAACGAGGCTTCCGATGACCACCCAGACGAGCAGCGCCCGTCCGAGCCGGAAGAAGCACTCCGGGCACCAGGCGCCGCCGACGCGTCTCACCGGATGTCACCGTGCCGCGGCGCGCAGCCATCGATCAGCGGATGCACGCTCCATTGGTTCTCAGGGCGCTGCTGAGCCACGGCGGTGGCCTGCTGGTCGGGTGTCAGCTCGGCGCCGGGCACCGGTGGGGCGCCGTGGAGGGTCGGCGGGGCGACCGGCGGTGGCGCTTCGTCGAGGAGTCGGCACCAGCGGTCCTGCAGGTCCTTCACTCTCGCCTCGACGTCCGGGGCGACCGGTCCCACCGGGTCGCTTCCACCCATCGGGACCCCCTGGGCGATCGCGACCGCGACGACGGGATGGAGCTCCATGTGGCCGGCATGGCCGGAATCCCAGGTCCACCGGCCCTGGACGACAACGACATCTCCCTCGTGGATCCGGGCCTTGACCGGCCCGGTCAGGAACAGGTCGTCGTAGGCCTGGGCGGCGGCCCAGGCCACGGCGGCCGCGGCCGCCATCGCCAGGACGATCGGGAACATCGCGATATCGACGATCGCCTCGGCGATCGCGCAGAGCAGATCGCCCACGAACGGGATCCAGCCGAGCGTCTCGTGGCAGACGTCGGTGACCGACGGCCCGGGAGAGCCCGGCGCCTTGCCGGACAGGACGTCGAGGAACGGTGCCATGGCGTTGCAGACGGCCCAGATCCGCGAGCCCTCGCACTCGCAGTGCAGGACCGGGATCGCGATCGAGACGCCTCGATCCTCGACGACGGTGTCGAGCTTGTTCAGGTTGTTCTGGCGTTTCTCGTTCGGGTCGGCCGCTCGCTCCGGGGCCCGGGTCGTGTCGTCGGGGAAATGCCACATCACCCCGTAGCCGTCGACCGGACTGGTGCCGGCCGGATCCTTGGGAGAGAGCCCGGAGACCACCCCGGCAGCGTCCACGATCAGGTGCCCCGCGGGTGCGTGGGCAGCGACGTCCTTGCGGATCACGTGCTGCTTCATGCCCGGGATCGCGTAGCGGCGCAGGTCCTGGACCGCGTACGGGGCCAGGAGCAGGTTGAACGAGAAGTCGTTGTCGATCGCATCGAAGCCGGACTTGCCGTACGAGGTGTCCTCGAGCCCGACGATCGTCCCGATCGCGCAGACAGGATCCGGCGACATGCACACGAGCTTGCCGCCGAGCAGATAGTCGCAGGCCGCCTTGCCCGCCGACGCGGGGCCGGTCAGGTAGAACGGATCGAGAAGATGGAAGTCTTCCGGGTGGACGCAGTGGGTGAAGTGGCCGCCGGGGTAGACGACTGTCGCCATCAGACGACCCCCTCCGCGGTGAGCGTCACCCCGCCGCGCAGGACGTCACCCTCGAAGGCGCTGACGTTGAACGTCCGGCGACCCGCGAAGCCAGCGGGCGCCGTCACGATCACCGTCACGTCGACCGCCTCACCGGGGCGGAGGCGAGCCTCTCGAGGCGCGATGTCGACGGACCAGCCCTCGGGGATCGGGTGGGCCCCCCGCTGGTGCCGCCGCCGGACTGTCGCCTCGTCCGGACGGTCGGCGCAGTCGTCCGGGGGCGGGATCTCGTAGGCATCGGCCTCGAGTCGCAACCCGCGCGGTCGTGGCCCGTCGTTGCGGAGCGGGAACTCGAACGTGGCGCGCGGGGAATTGAGGGGACGAACGTCGACGTTGCTTTGCCCCAGGTTGTTGTCAGGGTTGGCGTCGTCCGACCACTCGAGCAGGGCCTGGAGGCAGTAGTGGCCGGGCGCGCTCGGGGTCGTCCACGAGATCCGGGCGAAGGCCGGGCAGCCGGGGGCGCCCTTCACGGGCAGGTCGACGGTGGCAGATCCGACCGGCACGCTGACCGTGCCGATCCCGAAATCGAGGTAGGAGACCCGCACCGGCAGATCGACTGCAGGTCCGCTGGTCGACCCGTTCCAGACGCGGACCACCACCTCGTACTCGGTGGCCGGAGCCAGGTCGTGCTGATCGACGACGACGCCGGCACGCTCGACGGTGATGTCGGGGTTGTCCCAGGTCACCGCGTAGCCCAGTGAGGCCAGGTAGGGCTGGCTGTACAGCAGGGGATCGGGCCGACGGTACGCCCACGCGGGGATCGTCATCGTCCCGGGCTCGGCGGGCTCCCGCCTCGGCCGACAGCGCCTGATGACCCAGGCGAGTCCGACCAGCCCGATCAGGACGACCAGGAGTCGGAGCAGGGAGAACGGGTCGCCGCGTCTCTTGGCGCAGCTGGAGCACGGTGGTCGCCAGCCCATCCCGGGAGTCTGGCCCCGCCGCCTCCGGCGAGTCAATAGGTCGTTGACAGGAGCCGGCCGCGGAACAAGACCTCAGCCGGTGACGACGAGCAGCTCGCGGGGCGCCTCGTTGAGGACGATCGGCCCGTCCTCGCCGCAGACCACGATGTCCTCGATGCGGGCGCCGTAGCGCCCGTCGAGGTAGATGCCGGGCTCGACGCTGAAGGCCATGCCGGGCTCCAGCACCTCGGCGTTGCCGGCGACCAGGTAGGGGTCCTCGTGCCCTTCGAGGCCGATGCCGTGGCCGGTGCGATGGATGAAGTGCGCCCCGTGGTGGGCCGCCGCGATGATCTCCCGGGCGACGAGGTCGATCCGTTCGCAGGCAACGCCGGGCCGGACGGCGTGGGTCGCCTCGGCCTGGGCCGCCCGCAGGACCGCGTAGAGGCGCAGGAACTCGTCATCGGGACCGTGGACCGCATCGCCACCGGTGACCCAGACCATCCGCGTGACGTCGCTGCTGTAGCCGCCCAGGGGGCCCCCGATGTCGAGCACGATCGGCTCACCCGGGCGGATCACCCGGTCCGACGCCTCGTGGTGCGGGGAGGCCGAGTTGGGCCCCGACCCGACGATCGCGAACTCGGCGCGGTCGTGTCCCTCGTCGACGAGGCGGTCCCGGACCTCGCGGGCAACGTCGGCCTCGGTGCGCCCGACGAGCCGGCCGTGGGCGACCTCGTGGATCACCCGGTCGGCCGCCTGGGCCGCGAGGCGGAGCAGGGCGACCTCGTCGGCGTCCTTGACGATCCGCAGGTCGCGCAGGACGAGCGACGCGGGCTCGAACACCGCCGTGGGCAGCGCCGCCTGGAACCGCAGGAGGTGGAACGCCCAGAGCCGGTCGGAAACGCCGAGGCGGCCCACGACCCGCGGGAGCAGGCGCCGCACCACCGCCACCGGATCCTCGGTCTCTTCCCAGGTCGCGACCGCGACGTGGCCGCCCGCCACGGCGGGGCACCTCCGTGCCGGCGACGCCTCGAGGCGCGGGACGACGAGCGTCACGGGCCCCTCGGCCGGGACCACGAGCATCGTGAGGCGCTCGAGCGGCATCGCGCCGTACCCCGCGAGGTAGACGAGGTCGGGGCCGACACCGACCAGGAGCGCGTCGAGACCGCGGGCTCGCGCGCCGGCCTGGGCGCGGGCGATCCGGTCGGCGAAGCGAGCCGCGGGAATGGTCGGTCGGCCGTCGTCGATCACGACTGGGGCGCTCATGCGGGCGGAGCCTCCGGGGGACCGGCGGGGGCGGGGACGGGGAGGGTGCCCGGCGCCGGCACCGGGACCCCCAGCCAGGCCGCCAGCGCGGCGTGGCCATCCTCGAACAGCTTGCGGTACGCGTGGACGCGCTCGGCACCGGCTGCCAGGGCCGCCCTGCGGAGCGCCTGGTCGTCGTGCTGGCCGACACAGAGGACGCGGAGGCCGGCCTCCGCCGCGCGGCGCGTCATCGCCACCCCGTCGTAGGCGCGGGCCGTCAGGTCCACGACGGCGCGCGACGCGACCCGGGAGGCCAGGACGGCCTCGAACGCATCGGCGGACCCGGCCCGCATCGGCACTGCACCGAGCGTCCGCAGCTGGCCGACCAGGCGCGTCGCCCAGATCAGGTCGTCGGCGAGGACGGCGACGGTCTCGCCGGCGGGGGTGCCGTCCCCCGCGCCGTTCATTCGACGGTCCAGGTCTCGCCGCCGCCCAGGAGCTGCGCGATGTCGCCCGCGCCCTGGCGGTCGATCGCGTCGCGGATCTGGGCCTCGATCAGCTCGTCGTGGGTGGGCCGGGGGACGTTGCGGATGACGCCGATCGGGACCGGGAACTCCGGCCAGTAGATGCGGGCGAGCATGTTGTGGATCGTGGGATCCTCGCTCGTCTCGTCGTGGACGAGGAGGTCCGCCTCCGTCACCCCGTCCTCGCCGACGTGGACGATCTCCGGGCGGAGCCCGTCGAGGCGGAGGCCCATGTCCCGGTTCTTGCCGAAGACCATCGGCTTCCCGTGCTCGAGGATCAGCATCCGGTCCTCGCGGACCTCGCGGTCGGTGAAGGCCCGGTGCGCGCCGTCGTTGAAGATGTTGCAGTTCTGGAGGACCTCGACGAAGGCCGAGCCGCGATGGAAGCCGGCCTTCTCGATGACGCCCTGGATGTGGTCGGCCTGGGTGTCGACCGTGCGGGCCACGAAGCTGGCCTCGGCGGCAAGGGCGATCATCAGCGGGTGGATCGGGTAGTCGATCGAGCCGACGGGGGTCGACTTCGTCTTCTGCCCGAGCTCCGAGGTCGGCGAGGCCTGGCCCTTCGTGAGGCCGTAGATCCGGTTGTTGAACATCACGACGCGGATGTCCACGTTCTTGCGCATCGCGTGGAGGATGTGGTTGCCGCCGATCGAGAGGGCGTCGCCGTCACCGGTCACGACCCAGACCATGAGGTCCGGCCGGGCCACCTTGAGCCCGGTCGCCAGCGTCGGCGCCCGGCCGTGGATCGAGTGGAAGCCGTAGGTGTTCATGTAGTACGGGAAGCGGCCCGAGCAGCCGATGCCCGAGATGAAGACGATCTTCTCCTTCGGGATCCCGAAGTCGGGCATCACCTTCTGGGTCTGGGCCAGGATCGAGTAGTCGCCGCAGCCGGGGCACCAGCGCGGCTCCTGGTCGCTGGCGAAGTCCTTGCGGGTGAGCTTGGGCGGCTCGGCGGTCGCGGTCGGCAGGGTCATGGGGACGGCCTCACAGGTCGCCGAGCAGCTGCCCGGCCTTCATCTCGATCTCGGCGATGGCGAACGGCTTGCCCCGGACGAGGTTGAAGCCGATCGCGTCGACGAGGAACTCCGCCCGGATGACGGTCCGCAGCTGCCCCAGGTTGATCTCGGGGATCAGCACCGTGCGGTAGCCCCGGAGGACGTCGCCGGTGTTCGGCGGGAACGGGTACAGGTGGCGCAGGTGGGCGTGGGCGACGCTCTTGCCACGCGCCTGGAGGCGCTCCACGGCGCTCCGGATGGCGCCGTAGGTGGAACCCCAGCCCAGGATGAGCAGGTCGCCCTCCGGCTGCCCGAAGACCTCGAGGGGGGCGATGTCCCGGGCGATCCGGGCCACCTTCTCGGCGCGCAGGAGCGACATCCGGTGGTGGTTGTCGGGGTCGTAGCTGACCGTGCCGAGGCCGTCGAGCTTCTCCAGCCCGCCGATCCGGTGCTCCATTCCCGGCGTGCCGGGCACGACCCACGGCCGGGCCAGGGTCTCGGGGTCGCGGTCGTACGGGTAGAAGCCCGCGACCTCCGTCCGGTTCGGCACGTGGAGGTCGGGGAGGTCCTCGAGGGCCGGCACCAGCCACGGCTCGGTGCCGTTGGCCAGGAAGGCGTCGGAGAGGTAGACGACGGGCGTCATGTGGGTCAGCGCGATCCGCCAGGCCTCGATCGCCATGTCGAAGCAGTCGGCCGGCGAGACCGGGGCGACGACCGGGAGCGGCGACTCCCCGTTCCGGCCGTAGAGCGCCTGGAGGAGGTCCGACTGCTCGGTCTTCGTGGGCAGCCCGGTGGAGGGCCCGCCCCGCTGGACGTTCACGACGACGAGCGGCAGCTCGACCATGACGGCGAGGCCCAGCATCTCCGCCTTGAGGGCCATCCCGGGACCGGACGTGCCGGTGAGCCCGAGGGCGCCCCCGTACGAGGCACCGAGTGCGGCGCCGATGGCGGCGATCTCGTCCTCGGCCTGGAAGGTCTTGATGCCGTAGCTCTTGTAGCCCGACAGCTGGTGGAGGATGTCCGAGGCCGGCGTGATCGGGTACGAGGCGTAGACGAGGGGGCGGCCGGACAGGGCCGAGGCGGCGACGCAGCCGAGGGCCGTCGCCTCGTTGCCGGTGACGTTGCGATAGGTGCCGGGGGCGAGGTGGGCCGACGGGACGTCGTAGCGGGTGTGGAAGATCTCGGTCGTCTCGCCGAAGGCGTAGCCCGCGTGGAGCGCCCGTCGGTTCGCTTCGGCGACCACCTGGCGGGACCCGAACTTCTCCTCGATCCAGCGCAGCGTCGGCTCCATGCTCCGCTCGAAGAGCCAGAACATGACGCCGAGGGCGAAGAAGTTCTTCGTCAGGTCGACCTGCTTGGAGGTCATCTCGAGCCCCTCGAGGGCCCGGGCGTTGAGCGTCGAGACCGGGATCTCGAAGACCCTGTACGGCTTGAGCGACCCGTCGCCGAGGGGACTGTTGGCGTAGCCCGCCTTGGCCAGGTTCGCGGGCGTGAAGGCATCGCTGTTGACGATGATCGCGCCACCCGTGACCAGGTCCTTGACGTTTGTGCGGAGCGCCGCCGGGTTCATGGCCACGAGGACGTCCGGGGCGTCCCCGGGCGTGTGGATGTCGCTGGAGCTGAAGCTGATCTGGAAGCCGGAGACGCCGGGCAGCGATCCCGCGGGCGCCCGGATCTCGGCCGGGTAGTCGGGCATGGTGCTGATGTCGTTGCCGAAGACGGCGGCCGCCCGGGTGAACTGGGTGCCCGTCAGCTGCATCCCGTCACCGGAGTCGCCGGCGAAGCGGATCGTGACGCGGTCCAGCTCCTGGACCGGCACCTCGTGGGTCTTCGTGGTCGTCACGGGACCTCGCGATCCTCCTCGATCGTGAAGCCGGCGCACCGGCGGGATGGGCGCGGCGCGGGCCGGTCGGGCAAGGGTACCGCACGAACGCGCGCGCGTCCGGTGGCGTCGATCAAGCGGGCGGCGCGGGCGGGCGACGTTGGCCGCGTGGGCGGCGCAGGCGGGCCACGGGACGTGCCCGGGCTTTGCTAGGCTCACGGTGATGGATCGTCGCCGCTTGCTGGGTGTGGCCCTTGCGGCCGCCTCGGCGTGCGGCTATGGGTCCGGGGCCCTCTTCGCCAAGAGCGTCTACGGGGCCGGCCTGGACTGGCTCGCCCTGCTCTTCTGGCGATTCCTGATCGGCGGGGCCCTGGTCTGGGCGTGGACACTCCTCTTCCGCGACAACCGCGCGGCGCTTCGGGCTCTGCCGCGGCGGCGGACGGTCGCCCTCCTCGGCCTCGGGGCGTTCTTCGTCAGCAACGCCTCCACCTACTACGCCTCCCTGCAGTACGTCTCGGCCTCGCTCGCCGCGCTCGTCGTCTACATCTACCCGGCCCTCGTGGCCGTGCTCTCCATCCGCTGGGGCCACGGGCTGCAGGGACGGCGGCCGTGGGCCGCCCTCGCCCTGGTGACGATCGGGGTCAGCCTCACGATCGGTGGGATCGAGACGCACGCCGAGCCGATCGGGATCGTCCTCGCCGTCGCCTCGCCGATCCTCTACTCGGTCTACATCATCCTGGCGGCGCGCCTGGCCGGCGAGCGGCGGGGGGAGACCGCCGAGTCGCGCACGGGGGCCGGGGCCGAGACGCGGCCGGCCGTCGCCTCCACGCTCATGATCACGGGCACCTTCGCGGTGGTGGCCGTCCTCGCGGTGGCCGCCGGCGAGCCGGTCCTGCCCGGCCAGGTCCCCGCCGACGCGTGGTTCGGCCTGGTGGGGATCGCGACCTTCTCGACGGCCCTCGCGATCTCCGCCTTCTACGCCGCCACGGCGCGGATCGGAGCCGCCCAGACGGCGCTCGTCTCCACGGTGGAGCCGGTCTGGACGATCACCCTGGCAACGCTCCTCTTCGACGAGCACCTGGCGCCAATCCAGCTCGTGGGCGGGGCGCTGGTCATCGGCGGCGTGATCCTCGCCCAGACCACGCCCGGGGCGACGGTGGACGTGGTGGTCGAGGAGGCCTGACGTGCTACGCTCGAACGTCAGCACGCGGGTCGTCGCGGTCCCGTACAGTGCGCGGAGCATGCGGACCTTCACGGCATGACTCCCTCACCTCCCTTACCCGGCCCCTCAGAGGTCGAGACGGTCGCGGCCCGCGACGGGACGCCGCTCCTGACGCGCTGGTGGCCGACGGCCGGGGATCCGTGGGGCACCATCCTCGTGGTCCACGGGTTGGGCGAGCATTCCGCCCGCCACGACGCGACCGGAGGGCGATTCGCCGCCGCCGGGCTCGTGGCAACCTCCTTCGACCATCGCGGCTTCGGTGCCTCCGGCGGGCGGCGGGCGTACGTCGACGAGTGGGACGACCTCCTGGACGACGTCGAGGACCGCCTGGACGCCGGCCGGACCGACGGCCTTCCGGCGGCGATCTACGCGCACTCCCTCGGCGGGCTCGTCGCGGCCGATTACCTGCTCTCGGACCGGCCCCAGCCCGACGTCGCCGTCCTCTCCGCCCCGGCGCTCGGCGGCGGCAACGCCGCCTTGCGAGCCCTCGCGGCGGTCCTCTCGCGCGTGCGGCCCACGTTTGCGATCGCCAACCCATGGGATGCCGCGAAGATCACGCGTGATCCCCTGCCGGCGGTGGTCGCCGATCCGGACGCGCTCGCGGTGCGCCACACGACCGCGCGCCTGGGCCACCTCCTCTTCCTGGCGATGGACCGGGTGAACGCCCGGCTGGAGGCGGACGGCGGCTTCCCCCTCCCCACGCTCGTCGTCCACGGTGGCGACGACCGCCTCGTGCCGACGGCCTCCACCGCCTTCCTCGAGCGCTTCCCCAGGACCGAGCGGCGCGTCTACCCCGGCGTCCGCCACGAGCCTCACCACGATTCTCTGGAGGGGACCCGGATCGTGGACGAGACGATCGCCTGGCTGCGGGAGCAGATGGACGGGGGAGCGCCGTGAGCGAGGTGGGCGTCGGTCTGGCGCGACGGGTCGAGGCGAGCCTCGCGGTGATCGCAACGCTCGGGACCAGCATCGCCGCGTCACCGCCGCTCCCCGATGACGCCCGCCTCGGCCCCGACGAAGACGGCTGGGGTCCCCGGGAGGTGCTCGCCCACGTGACGGAGGTGGTCGCGTTCTGGCACGGCGAGATCGAACGGGTGCTCGCCGCGCCGGACGGCACGTTCCCGGCCTTCGGTCGCGGCCCGGACGACGGGGCCCGCGTGGCCATCATCGCGCGCGATCGTGGCCTGCCCGCCGACGTCCTGCTGGACCGCCTGGGGCGCGAGGGCGCCGCCGTCGCGGCCCGGATCTCCCGGCTGACGTCCGACGAGCTCGCCCGGATCGGGCGCCACCCGGCCTGGGGCGACATGTCGGTCGGGGAGATCGTCGAGGCCACGCTCACGACGCACCTCGAGGGCCACATCGAACAGCTCCGCCGGTTGCTCGGCGGCGCGTAAGGCCGGCGGCCGGGCACCGCGGCGCCCACCGCGCCCGCAGCGCTCACTGGGCCGGCGTCGCTGGGACGCTTCCGCGTTCCGGCCTCGATAGTTGCGCGCGCAACTATACCGTGGTAGTGTGCTGCCATGAAAGCCCACGACGCCCCCGCCAGGCCCCCCGCGCCAGAGCGGATGCCGGCTCTCTACATCGGCCACGGCGCCCCGACGCTCGTTGACGACCCCGTCTGGCCGGTGGAGCTGGCGGCGTGGGCCCGCGACCTCCCCCGCCCGCGCTCGATCCTGGTGATCAGCGCCCACTGGGAGTCGCAGCCGCTCACGGTCGGCGCGACGACGCCCGTGCCGCTCGTCTACGACTTCTACGGCTTCCCGGAGCGCTACTACCGGACCCGGTACGCCGCCCCCGGCGCCCCGGACCTGGCAGCGTCCGTCGCGAAGCTCATCCGGGACGTCGAGCCCGTCGCCCAGGCCCCCAACCGCGGCCTCGACCACGGAGCGTACGTGCCGCTCACCGTGATGTACCCCGACGCCGACGTCCCCGTCCTCCAGATGTCCCTCCCGGACCTGGACCCGGAGCACCTCTTCGCGATCGGCCGGCGCCTGGCGCCGCTCCGCGACGAGGGCGTGCTCGTCATGGGCAGCGGCTTCCTGACCCACGGGCTGCCCTACGTCCGGGAATACATGGCCGGCAAGGCGGGAGCCCCGAGCTGGTCGATCGACTTCGACCGCTGGGCCGCCGAGGCGCTGGCCGCCGGCGACGTCGACGCCCTCTTCGACTTCCGCAACAGGGCCCCCGGCATGCCATACGCCCACCCCACAGTCGAGCATCTCGCGCCGCTCTTCGTGACCCTCGGCGCGGCGGCCGCCGCCGACGAGGCGCCCGACTTCAGGATCGACGGCTACTGGTACGGCCTCGCGAAGCGGTCGTTCGCCGTCCGCTGACGCCTGCGCGGCTCGACGCGCCGCGGGCCGGCGCCGGACTCAGCCGGCCCGGCTCTCCTTGACCAGGCTCCGCAGCATGAAGGTGACGTTGCCTGGCTTCTCGGCGAGGCGGCGCATGAAGTACGGGTACCACTGCGAGCCGTAGGGCACGTATACCCGGACCCGGTAGCCGCGCTCCAGCAGCTGGGCCTGCAGGTCGCGACGTACGCCGTAGAGCATCTGGAACTCGTACCGATCGCGGGCGATCCCCTCGGCCTCCGCCCAGCGGATCAGGCGCCCGATGAGCCGGCCGTCGTGCGTGGCGAGGGCAGGATAGGTGCCGTCGGCCATCAACCGCCGGGCCTGGGCCTCGTAGGCCGTGCTGATCTCGTCGCGTTCGCGCAGGGCGACCGAGGTCGGTTCGTTGTAGGCGCCCTTGCAGAGTCGGACGCGCGCCTTCTCGTCGATCAGCCTCTCGACGTCGGCCCCGGACCGGTGAAGCGCGGCCTGGATGACGACCCCGCTTTCCGGGTTGAACGGCCGCAGCTCGCGCCAGAGATCGAGCGTCGCATCCGTCTTCGCGTGGTCCTCCATGTCGATGCGGACGAAGGCCCCCACCTCGGCGGCCTTGCGGAAGACGCGGACCACCGTGTCGCGGCACAGGTCGCGGTCGATCTCGAGGCCCATCTGGGTCAGCTTCAGGCTGACGTTCCGCTCCAGGCCGTGCGCCGCGAGCGCGTCGAGCGTCTCCGCGTAGCGGCCGGCCGCGGACCCGCAGGCGTCCGCCGAATCGACCGACTCACCCAGGACGTCGACGGTCGTCCGGTAGCCCTCCAGGCGCAGGCGCTCGAGCGACGGGAGCACCTCCGGGAGCGACTCGCCGGCGATGAAGCGGCGAACCATCGGCCGGGTAACCGGGATCCGCGTCGAGAGCCGCCCCAGCGCCTTGCGGTGGGAGAGCCAGATGAAGGTGGCCCGCAGGGCCCGGGTCGGGATCGGGTCGCGCGGGGTCGGGGTGCTCATCGAGTGGGCTCCTGGGATGGGGCTCCGGGCAGCGCCGGGCCGGGTGACGGCGCCGCCGTGACGTTGGCTCCGATGGTACAGAAGCACGCCGCCCTCCCGGGGGTCGCCGCACACGCCCTGCGCCGAGGGGTGGTTGATCCGGCTGTACCGATTGGCGGGTGGCGAGCGCCGTCCCATGACCGACGAGGGGCGCTCGGGCTCCCCCGCCAGGCGAGTTGGACCCAACGCGGCCCCGGACCGGGGCTCGCGCCGGTCGGCCCGGGGTCGATGCCCTTCGTTGCAGGTTGACCCGTGTGGCCGTCCGCCGCCGGCGTCGCCAGCGAAACCGATCGGGGCCGGACGGGCGCCGCTCGCAGCGCCGGCGGCGAGGAAGCGGACGTTGGCGCCCATAGGACGGCGCCGCGGCCCTGGGCGAGAGCGCTGGGCGGCGGCCCTGGGCGAGAGCGCTGGGCGGCGGCCCTGGGCGAGAGCGCTGGGCGGCGGCCCTGGGCGAGAGCGCTGGGCGGCGGCCCTGGGCGAGCGGGCTGGGCAGCGGCCACGGCCTTGCCGACGCGCCGAGGCTGCGCCCGCCGGGCCACGGTCTACGTTCCCGATCGGGAGGCGGGATCGTGATCAGCTGCGCGCCCGCGTCAGCGCTCCGCCGGGGGGATCTCCTCGAGCACGTGGCGCCGCAGCCAGCCAACGATCCGCTCGAAGGCGTCGCGCCGATTCTCGCGGCGCTCCCACCCGTGCCCCTCCTCCGCGTACCAGTGGACCTCGTGGTGCTTGCCCTCGATCTCGAGCGCCTCGACCATCTTCTCGGTCATCAGGGGCACGACCCGGCGGTCCTTCCGGCCGTGGAGGATCAGGAGCGGGGCTTCGATGCGCTCGGCGCCGTAGAGCGGGGAGCCGCGCCGGTAGAGCTCGGCCCGGGCGGGGTCGTCGGGGGAACCCATCATCCGCTCGAGGTCGATCCGTCCGAACCGGTCGCCGTGGCGATAGCTCTCGGCGATCTCGGAATCGCCGAAGAGATCCACGCCGGCAGCCCACATGCCCGGCTCCTCGACAAGCGCGCAGAGGGTGAGATACCCGCCGTACGAGCCGCCGAACATGGCGAGCCGACCGTTCGACCAGGCCTGGGAGGCTGCCCAGCGCGCGGCGTCGATCACGTCGTGGACGTCCGCGTGGCCCCACTCGCCCCGGTTGGCCAGGCGGAAGTCGCGGCCGTGGCCCGTGGAGCCCCGGAAGTCGACCGACACGAGGGCGTACCCCTCCTGGACCAGCAGCTGACGGAACGGCTGGAAGTCGCGGAGGACGTGCCCCGAGGGCCCACCGTGCGCGTGGACGATGGTCGGGACGGTGCTCCCGCCGCGCCTTCCCGTGGCTGCGGCGGGGCGCCAGATGGTGACCGGGATCGCCAGCCCGTCGCGCGCCCGGATCATCTCGCGCTCGGGCTCGACGAAGCTGCCGACGGGCACGACGGCCGGCAGCGAGCGGGTGAGGCGCCGCGGTCGGGCGAGCGTGCCTGACGCGGTGGGGGCCGGGAGGATCCAGAGGTCCTCCGGGTCGCGCTCGGACTTGCCGACGGCGAGGATCCCGCTGCCATCCGGCAGCCAGTCCACGGCGAGCCAGACCCCGTCGCCGGGGTTGATCCGGACGCCGGGCCCGGGGGAAGCCTCCCCGGGACGCCGCTTTGGCGGCCGGCCCGGACCGCGGCGGGAGGGCGCAACGGGCGCGAGGGGCGCGACGACCAGGTCGACCAGGCCGTCGCGAAGCACGGGGTGCACGAAGCGGCCGCCGTCGGGCGACGCGAGGGACGCCATGCCGAAGCTGCTGTTGTAGTCCCCGTGGTCCGTGGCGCCGGCCGTGAGGGCCTGCCCATCGCCGCCGTCGAGCGGCACGCGGACGACCTGGAACCACCCGTCGCGGTCGGACGCAACAAGGAGCCCACTGCCGTCGGGGAGCCAGCGCGGGCTCGTCTCCCAGGCCCCGATTCCGGCAACGACGCGTTCCCCACCGGAGGCCGCGTCGACGATCGTGACCTGCATCGTGGTGAGATCCGGGTCGCGCTGGGCAAGCACCGCGATCCGGCTGCCGTCCGGCGACCAGTGGAGCTCCACGACATCGATCCCGACGGGCGTCAGCGCCCGGGGCGCTGGACGCGCCTCCTGCGCCGGCGGTCGACCGCGGCGGGGCAGCGGCGCCGCGACCAGCCACGCCTGGCTCCACCCGCGGCGGCGGGAGACGAAGGCGATCCGCCGCCCGTCGGGCGCCCACCGCGGCGAATGCTGGCCGGCCGGGTGATCCGCCACGATCTTCGGCCGGCTGCCGTCGATCCCGACGATCCAGATCGCCTTCTCGCACACGTACGCCAGCCGCGATCCGTCCGGGGACCAGCAGGGGTCGCTGACGGCGTGCTCGGAGGCGGTGACCTGGCGGGTCGCCCCGGAGCGCAGGTCCAGGACGAAGGCCTGGCGGGCCCCCGCCGCCTCGGCCGTGTAGGCCACGCGGCGGCCATCCGGGGACAGGCGCGGTTCATGCGGCGAGTCGACGGCCACGATCTGCTCGATGGTGAGGCGCTCGCGGCGGGCGGCCGCGGGCGTCGCCGGGCGGGCCGCGCGACCCGGGGGGCGGCCGCGGCGCCGCGCGGGGAGCGCCGGCAGTGGGACGGAATCCGGGGGAGCGGCGGGTTCGGCGGCAGCGGCGGATTCGGGGGCCGCGGATCCGGCGGCGGCCACGCCGGGCTTCGGCTTGTTCTTCGAGCCCGGAGGCCTGCCGCGACGCCGGGCAGCGGGCAACGCGGCCGCCTCGTCCGGCGCGGGCGCGCCGGCCCCTGGGGGCGCTGCGGCTTCAGGCGGAGCTTCGGCTGGTGCCGCGACCGCCGCCGCGAGGGCGGTCTCGGCCAGGGGAAGAAGGGCCTCGTGGACCTCGTCGGTGCGGGCGGTCACGGGCGACGGCGTTCCGGTGGTGCGGTCACGGCAGCCTCGAGCTGGTCACCGAGCTCCACCGTCCGCCGATAGGCAGCCCAGACGGCCTCGGAGAGGACCGTCCGGAGGCGCCCGGATTCGAGCTCGTGGAGGGCGGCGGCGCTCGTCCCGCCGGGCGAGGTGACCATGTTCCGGAGGACCGCCGGGTGGTCGCCCGACTGCTTGGCGAAGAACGTGCTGCCCTCCAGCGTCTCGACGACGAGGTCGTGGGCCACGTGGCGCGGGAAGCCGAGGTGCACGGCGGCGTCGATGAGCGCCTCCATCACGAGGAAGACATAGGTCGGGCCGGTCCCGGAGACCGCGGTCGCCATCGCCACGAACTTCTCGTCGTCGACCTCGAGCTCGGCGCCGAGGGCGGACAGGAGGGCCTTCGCCTGGGCCCGCTGGTCGGCAGTCGTCTCGGGCGTCGCGTACCAGACCGTCATGCCGCGGCCTAGCTGCGCCGGCGTGTTCGGCATGCTCCGCACGAGCTCGCGGTGCCCGAGGAGCCCCTCGAGGGCGGTCGTGGTGGCACCGGCGATCACGCTGAGGACGAGCTGGCCGGCCGCCAGGTGCGGGCCGATCTCGCGCGCGACCCGGGCGAGCATCTGCGGCTTGACCGCGAGGAGCACGACGTCGGCGCCGGCGACGGCCTCGACGTTGCTGGCGGTGACGCGGATCCCGTGCGCCTCGGCCAGCCGCTCCCGGCGCTCGGCGCGCGGATGGCTCGCGATCACCCGGGACGGCTCCACGAGCTGGCCGCGGATGAGGCCCGCGATCATGGATTCGGCCATGACCCCGGTACCGACGGTAGCGAGGGTGCGACCTGCGAGGGGCGACATGGGCGCGAGTGTATCCCACCGCTCCGCGGCGTCAGGCGGCGCGGCCGCTCACGAGCAGGAAGAAGCGGCCAGTTGTATGGACCTCGACGTCGCGAAACGCGGCGGCGCCCAAGGCCGCGGCGAGATCGTCGGGCGCGTGGAACACCTTCGGGATCGTGAACTCGCGCCCGTCGGCGAGGCGGCGCCGGGACAGGTCCGGCGCGGGCGCGGGAAGGCGATCCAGGGTCCCCGAGCTGGCGTCGGGCAGGGAGTCGATCGCCGCGAAGGTGCCGTCCGGCTTCAGCCACGCGCGGGCCACCGCGAGGAACGCGGCGAGGCGGGGCCGGGGCACGTGGCTCAGCCAGAAGCCGGCGAAGAGCGCGTCGACCGCTCGGTCGGGCCGCTCCCACGCGTCGCGAACGTGGAGGTGGGCGCGGAGCCGGTGGGCGAGGAGCCGGTCGCGGGCCCGGTCGAGCGGTGCTGCCGCGGCGTCGTAGGCGTGGAGGTCGCCCTTGGTCGCCAGGAGCGCCGACCACCAGCCCGTCCCCGCCGCGAGCTCCACGAGCTCGCCGTGCAGGGGCAGGCCGTCGAGCCAGGTGGTCGCCGCATCCAGCTCCATCTGCCAGGCCAGGTCGTGGATCGGGCCATGCGCATAGCGGCCGCGGCGCAGGTACCAGTCGTCGTACTCCGCGGCCCGCGCCTCGTAGTACGGCACGAGCTCGTCCTCGTGCGTGGGCGCGGGCGCCGGACCGCCGGGCCGGGCGGCGCGCCCCTCGTCGCCCGCGGCCCGCGCCTCGAGGGCGGCCCGCAGGCGGAAACGGAGAAAGGGGTTCTCGCCGGCGCGGCCCAGGCACTCCGGACAGAGCCGGGCGAGCGCTTCCAGGTCGTCGGATGCGCGCGGCTGCCAGGTCCGACCGCACCAGAGACAGGCAAACGTGGGTGGGCCACCGGGCGGCGAGGTCACAAGACGGGGACCCAGCTCCCCGCCGGCGCGAGGTCCACGAACGCCGCGGGGTCGAAGATCTCGGCCAGGATCTCGATCCCGTCGATCACCCGCGGACCCGGGCGGCTGAAGTAGGCGGAGGCGTCGAGGGCGAAGACCTGGCCACGACGAACCGCCTGCATCTCCGACCAGAAGGAGGGCCGCGCGGTGGCGTTCCACGTCCGGGTCACCTCGCCGAGGTGCATCCCGCGGGGAACGAGGAGCAGCATCTCGGGGTCCACGTCCGCGACGGCCTCCCAGGTTGCCGGCGCGCTCGGCTCGCCGTCGCTCCCCAGCACGTCCCAGCCGCCGGCGCGCCGGATCTGCTCGGGCAGCCACAGGCCGGCCGACGACAGCGGGTCGAGCCCGTCGAGGGCCACGACCCGCGGGGCGTGGTGGCCGTCGTCACGCCGCGCGGCGGCAACCTCCTCGACGTCGGCGAGCCGCTCGCGGAGGATCTCGACGAGCCCGACGGCCTCGTCCTCCGCATCGGTCATGGCTCCAACGGTGGCGATCGCGTGGAAGATGCCCTCCAGGCTGGCGGGATCCAGGACGACCACCGTGGTGTCGGGCCCCATCTCCCAGTCGCGCGGTCCTGCTCCCGCAAAGACCAGGTCCGGCCGCAGCGAGACGAGCGCCTCGACGTCGACGGCCCCCGACGACGGCCGCGTGACAACCGGGCGCCCCACCAGGGCCGGCGGGAAGTCGCAGGCACGCGAGACGCCCACGAGGTCGTCCTCGAGCCCGAGGGCCCAGACGATCTCCGTGGCGGCCGGGAGGAGCGAGACGATGCGCATGGCCGTGGTGCCTCCGGGGCCCGAGACGAAGCGACCGGCCGCCCGTGGCCGGGGGCCGGTCGTTGAAGAGTGAAGGTTGGCGGCGCCCGGTCTCCGACGCCGGCGGCGTGGGCCGCGGCGCCGGTCGAGGGCGCCGGCTGCCGTCAGGCGGGCTTGAGCGCCTCCACCATGGCCCGCGCGGCGGCCTTGTCGGTGAACCAGACGGCGTTGATCTTCGTGTACTCGGTCCACTCGGCGGGGACCGACTCCTCGGGGTAGATCGCATTCACCGGGCACTCGGGCTCGCAGGCGCCGCAGTCGATGCACTCGTCCGGATCGATGTAGAGCGTCCGGTCGACGCCCTGCTCGAAGTGGATGCAGTCGACGGGGCAGACCGCCACGCACGCCTGGTCCATCACGTCGACGCACGGCTCGGCGATGGTGTAGGTCATCTCTGGAGATCCTCCGTACAGGTCGTCATGACCCCGGGCCGCACCCCTTCCCGGGCTGCGAGCGCGCGCGCCCGCAGCGCCGAGGGTACCACTTGGCGGCGCCGCTCGGAGGGGCTGGGCTACCGGCTCGCCGGCGTCTCCAGGAGGACGCCGCCCGGGCCGACGAGGCGGACCGCGCCGGCCATGCCCCGCTGCCAGTGGTCCGAGATGTGGCAGCCCAGCAGGAGCTGCTCCGCAACATGTGCAGGGACGGTGTAGGTGACCGTCTCCGTGGCCCCCGACGCGACGACGACCCGCAGGCCCTCGAGCCCTGGCTGGACCGAGACGCCCGGCGTCGGACCGGGCGGCGGGTTCGCGGCAGGCGCCTCGGCGGCCTCCCATGCCTGCTGCACGGCCAGCGGCCCGAGGACGAGCTCGTGGACGTCGAGGCCGCCGTTCACGACGTTGAGGGTGATCGTCTCGCCCGGAACCAGGTCCACGATCGCCGGCACGAACAGGTAGTCCTTGAGGACGACGTTGACCTGCCGAGGCGCGCCGGTCGTGCCCGGCGTGATCGCCGGCGTCGCCGGGACGGACGACGCGTCGCACCCGCCGACGCCGAGGCCGCCGAGCACGAGAGCGGCGACAGCGAGGGCTGGCGAGCGGCGGGCGGGACGACGCACGGCGCGGAGTCTAGCCGGGGGCCGTGCCGCGCGCCGGGACGAGCGCGCGCGAGGCCCCTCGATCCTTGACACGACGGGGGGCGGGGGGCAATGCTCGGCCGTCTCGCGGTGTCCCCGGTGCGGCCTCTGCCGCCCTCGCGGAGACGGGCTGCCGCGGATGTGAGGAGGGCGAGACGATCGACACCCGGGCTGGTCCCGGAACCCGCATGGCCGAGGACGGGATCCCTGCCGTCCGCCTCGTCGGGCTGACCCGCCACTACGGCGACGTCGTCGCGGTCGCCGGGATCGACCTGGAGATCGTCGAGGGCGAGTTCTTCTCCATGCTGGGCCCCTCGGGATCCGGCAAGACGACCACGCTCCGCATGATCGCCGGCTTCGAGCTGCCGACAACCGGACGCGTGGAGCTCCGCGGCCAGGACGTGACGAACCTCGCCCCCTTCGAGCGCAACGTCAACACCGTCTTCCAGGACTATGCCCTCTTCCCGCACATGACCGTGGGCGAGAATGTCGCCTACGGGCTGATGATCCGCAAGGTCCCCCGCCAGGAGCGCGACCGCCGGGTCGCCGACGCCCTCGCGATGGTCCGGCTCGCCGGCTACGAGCGGCGCAAGCCGAGCCAGCTCTCGGGCGGCCAGAGGCAGCGAGTGGCCCTTGCGCGCGCGCTCGTGAACCGGCCGCGCGTGCTCCTGCTCGATGAGCCGCTGGGAGCGCTCGACCTGAAGCTCCGCGAGGAGATGCAGATCGAGCTCAAGGCGATCCAGCGCGACGTCGGGATCACCTTCATCTACGTCACCCACGACCAGGAAGAGGCGCTCGCGATGAGCGATCGGATGGCCGTCTTCAACCACGGGCGGATCGAGCAGGTCGGAGCACCAGCCGATGTCTACGAGCGACCCGCGACCCGCTTCGTGGCCGGGTTCGTGGGGACCTCGAATCTCCTCACCGGGGATGTCGCCCGGGCGATCGTCGGACACGAGGGAACGTTCACCGTCCGGCCGGAGAAGATCCGCCTCGGCTCGCCCGACGAGGCGCCGGGTCCCGACGGGATCGCCACCCTTGGGCACATTCGGGAGGTCGTCTACCTCGGACCCGACACGCGCTACATCGTGGCGCTCGACGCGGGCGCCGAGCTGGTGGTCACCCAGCAGAACCTCGCGACGTCCTCGACCGAGGCGCTCGCGGCCCAGGGCCGGGCGGTCCGGCTCACCTGGGAACGGCAGCACTGCCTCGCCATCGCCGATGGGTCGAGGCTGCAGGAGGAGGGAACGCCGACATGAGAACGCGGATCCTGGTGTCCATGGGCGCGGTCGTCGCCCTTGTCGTGGCGGCCTGCGGTGGCGGCGGATCGCCGTCCCCGAGCGCCGGCCCCACGCCGGTGGCCAGCATCGGCTCGCCGGCCGGCCAGAAGATCAGCGTGCTGGCCTGGCCGGGCTACGTCGAGGACGGCAGCACCGATCCCGCGGTCGACTGGGTCAGCGACTTCGAGAAGGAAAGCGGTTGCGAGGTCACCTACCAGATCTTCGGGACGTCGGACGAGGCGTACAGCCTGTTCACCACGAACCCCGAACAGTTCGACGTGATCTCCGCCTCGGGTGACGCGAGCCTGCGGCTGGTCCGGGCGGGGTATGTCCAGCCCGTCAACGTCGACCTCGTCCCCAACTACGCCGACATCTTCGAAGCCCTCAAGAACAAGCCGTACAACACGATCGACGGGGTCCACTACGGCATCCCGCACGGCCGCGGCTCCAACCTGCTCATGTCGCGGACCGACAAGGTCTCCCCGGCGCCCGACAGCTGGTCGATCATGTTCGACCCCGCTTCGCCGTACGCCGGGAAGGTCTCGATCTACGACGCGCCGATCTACATCGCCGACGCGGCGGTCTACCTGATGGCCACCAAGCCCGACCTGAAGATCACCAACCCGTACGCGCTCGACGACGCGCAGTTCACCGCGGCCGTCGACCTTCTGAAGGGCCAGAAGCCGCTCGTCGGGCAGTACTGGACCGACTACCTCAAGCAGATGGACGCCTTCCGGGCCGGCGACGTCGAGCTCGGGACAACGTGGCAGATCATCACCAACCTCCTCCAGGGCGAGGACCCGGCCGTCCCGGTCGAGGTCGTCAAGCCCAAGGAGGGCGCGACCGGCTGGTCCGACACGTGGATGATCAACTCGAAGTCGAAGAACGTCGACTGCGCCTACGCCTTCATCAACCATCTCGTCTCGCCCGAGACCAACGCCGCGATCGCCGAGTGGTTCGGCGAGGCGCCCGGCAACAGCAAGTCGTGCGCGCTGACCGCAGACCCCAACCACTGCGCGACGTTCCACGCCGACGACGACGCGTTCTGGACGGACGTCTGGTACTGGCAGACGCCCGAGGTCGCCTGTGTCGACGGCCGGACGGACGTGAAGTGCAAGGGCTTTGATGACTGGATCAAGGCCTGGACCGAGATCAAGGGCTAGGCCCGAACCACCAGCCATGAACGACGGGCCCGGGCGCAGCCGCAGCGGCGAAACCCGGGCCCGCCCGGGCCAGGCGACCAGGCGATGACCGCGACCCCCCGCCCGACGGCCGCACGACGGCCGGGCCCGCTCGTGCCGTTCTCGGGGTGGCTCCACCGACATCCCCGGGCGCGGCTGGCCCTCGTGCTCGCCCTGCCGGTCGCGTCGCTGGGGATCGTCTACTTCGGCTCGCTGGCGGTCCTGCTCGTCAACGCGTTCTGGTCGAAGGACCCGTTCACCAGCCAGGTCGTCCGCGAGTTCACGCTCGAGAACTTCGTCGAGATCGCCACGACCGAGGTCTACCGGGTCGTGACGCTGCGGACGGTGGGGATGGCCGCCGCCGTGACCCTGACCTGCGCCCTCGTCGCCTTTCCGATTGCCTACTACATGGCCCGGGTCGCCTCGCCACGCACCCGGGGCCTGCTCGCGGTGGGTGTCCTGATGCCCCTCTGGGCCAGCTACCTGATCAAGGCCTACACCTGGCGCCTCATCCTCTCGGACGACGGGGTGCTCAACTGGCTGCTCGCGCCGCTCGGTTTGACCGGCCCGGGGCTCACCGGGATGGTCCCGGTCTGGATCACCTTCGTCTACCTGTGGCTGCCGTACATGATCCTGCCCGTCTACGCCGGGATCGAGCGGATTCCGGGCTCGCTCCTGGAGGCCTCGTCGGACCTCGGCGGACGCTCCGGAACGACCTTCCGACGCGTCATCTTCCCCCTGGCCCTGCCGGCCGTGGTGGCGGGCTCCATCTTCACCTTCAGCCTGACCCTGGGCGACTACATCGTCCCCAACGTCGTCTCCAACGTCCAGTTCATCGGAAACGTGATCCAGGTCAACCAGGCCCAGAACCTGCCGCTCGCGGCCGCGTACTCCATGGTGCCCCTCGCGATCATGCTGGTCTACCTGCTCGTCGCGCGCCGGCTCCACGCGTTCGAGTCGCTGTGATGGAAGGCCGAGGGACGCGGCTCTTCCTGCGTGCGGCGACGGCCGCGACGCTCGCCTTCGTCTACCTGCCGCTCTCGCTGGTGATCATCTACTCCCTGAACCCGAGCGGGACATCGGCCTGGCCACCGTCGGGGGTGACCCTCAAGTGGTACGGCGAGGCGCTCGAGAACACGGGCCTCCAGCAGGCGTTCCTGACCTCGGTGATCATCGCGATCTTCGCCAGCGCGGCTGCCCTCGTCCTGGGAACCCTGGCGGCCCTCGGGGTTGCCCGGAACCGCTTCTTCGGGCGGGAGGTGATCTCGCTCGCGGTCATCTTCCCGATCGCCCTCCCGGGCATCGTCACGGGCATGGCCCTGAGCACCACGTTCGGCACCGTCGGCCTCGGTCTCGGGTTCGGCACGATCGTCGTGGGGCACGCCACCTTCTGCGTGGTGCTGGTCTACAACAACGCCGTCGCCCGCCTGCGGCGGACCGCGGGCTCGATCGAGGAAGCCTCGGCCGATCTCGGCGCCCATGCCTTCCAGACGTTTCGATACGTCACGTTTCCAGCCCTGCGCTCCGCGATGCTGGCCGGATTCCTGCTCGCCTTCGCGCTCTCGTTCGACGAGGTCATCGTGACCATCTTCGTCGCCGGCGGCGTGAAGACGCTCCCGATCTGGATCTTCCAGAGCTTCCGCCTGGCCAACCAGGTCCCCCTGGTGAACGTGGCGGGCGTCGTCGCGATCCTCCTGTCGGTGATCCCGGTCTACTTCGCGTCGCGGCTCAGCGCGGGGGCCGGCACCGTTCGCTGACGGGCCGGCTCGGCGAGGTGTGTCGCTCCGTTGCTCCCCGGCACCCGCGGGGATCTCCCGGAGCACAGAACGCCACTCCCCGTCTCGACGAGACCGCTACGATGGCGCCATGGAAGCAGTCACCGACCTGGATGCCGCGCGCGCCCGCCTCCTCGAGGAGCGGGGCCGCGTGCGCGCCGAGCTCGGCGAGGAGATCGAGGCGCCCGGCCAGATGACCTACGGGTCGCAGGCGGCGGCCGCAGCCCAGGTCTTCGCGCAGCAGCGCGACCTCGCCTTCCGGGAGCAGGCGGAGCGTCGGTTCCACGCCATCGAGCACGCCCTCGCACGCATCGAGGCCGGCACGTACACGGTCTGCGAGGTCTGCGGCGGCCCGATCTCCGCCGAGCGCCACGAGGTGGTCCCCTGGTCGACCACCTGCGTCGAGTGCGGCCGGACCCACCGCTAGGCCGCCCGGGCCCGCCCGCGTGAGCGCCCCCGATCCAGCAGCGCCGCTCGTCGACCTCGCCCGGATCCGGGCGGCTGCGGTCACCCTCCGCGGCATCGCCGTGCACACGCCCCTCGTGGCCCTCGGCGACCCGGCCCGGCGTCACCTGCTCAAGGCCGAGTCGCTCCAGCCGATCGGCGCCTTCAAGATCCGGGGCGCCTACAACGCGGCCGCCTCTCTCTCCCCGGAAGCACGCGCCCGCGGGCTCATCACGTACTCGTCGGGAAACCACGCCCAGGGCGTCGCCCGGGCAGCCCGGCTCCTCGGCGTCCCCGCGGTGATCGTCATGCCCGAGAATGCCCCTGCGGTCAAGCGCGCCCGCGTCCTGGCCGACGGCGCCGAGGTTGTCACCGTCGGCAATGCCAGCGCCGAGCGCCAGGCCGTGGCCGAGCGCCTGGCAACGGAGCGCGGCCTGACAATGATCCCCCCCTACGACGACGACCGGATCATCGCCGGCCAGGGGACCTGCGGGCTGGAGATCGCCGAGGACCTTCCCGACCTCGCCCTGGTCCTCGTCCCGATCGGCGGCGGCGGGCTCGCCTCGGGCGTGGCGGCGGCCGTCAAGGCCCTCCGGCCGGGCGCCCGGGTCATCGGTGTGGAGCCGGAGCTGGCGGCGGACGCGCAGGAGTCCCTGGCCTGTGGCCGGATCGTGGAGTGGTCCGCCGCTGACGTGTCGCGGACCATCGCCGACGGGACGAGGACCCAGGCGCTCGGGGTCCGCACCTTCGCCCACCTGCGGGCCCTCCTCGACGGCATCGTGACGGTGAGCGAGGAGGAGATCGCCGCCGGGGTCCGGATCGCCGCCGAGGAGGCCCGCCTCGTGGTGGAGCCGTCGGGGGCTCTCCCCATCGCGGCCCTTCGATTCCGGGCGGCCGAGGTGGGCGCCGACGTGGCGTCGGGGCCGGTCGTCTGCGTCGTCTCGGGCGGCAACGTCGACCCGGCGCGCTACCTCGCCTACCTCGAGGCGCCGATCCCCTCGGTGTGAGCTGCGACCGGGGGCGCGGTGTGCGTCGCGATCGGGGGCGGGGCCGAGGGCGCGGTCGGAGCGGCCCCCGGCCGCGCAGCCGCCCGCGCGTCTTCCAGTCCCTCCCTCCGCCGCGTGTCCGCCTCCTCGTCACGCATCCAGGCGGCGATCACCAGCAAGATCGCCACGAGGAACCCGGCGTCGCCCAGGCCCCACATGATCGCGCCGGCGAGCTGCTGGTCCTCCAGCGGCGAGGGCGGCCACGTCCGCCCGGTCGTCATGTAATGCGGGTAGAGCACCTGCTCGGAAAACAGGATCGCGACCCCCAGCAGCGAGTTGAGGGGCATCTGGAGCGCCAGGTAGAAGACCCTGGCCGGGTACGGGAGGCGCCACGGGCTGGGATCGCGCCCGACGACCGGCCACCAGAAGAGCAGCGCCGTCCCCAGGTAGAGGGCGTGCTCGAGGTCGTGGACCAGCGGGTCCTCCAGCGCGGCGTCGAAGAGCGGCGAGACGTGGCTCCCCCACATGACAGCGGTGAAGAGGAGCCAGGCCACGACGGGGTGGGCGATCACCTTCACGACCCGTGACCGGAGCACGGGGAGGATCCAGCGGGCCCGAACCGCCGGCGTCGCGACCCGCAGGAGCAGCGTGATCGGCGCGGCCAGGACGATGGCGGGCGCCGCCCCGAAGACGATGAGCATGTGCTGGACCATGTGGACCGCGAAGAGCTCGGTGTCGTAGCGCTCGATCCCGGACAGGAGGGCGACCCCGATGCAGGCCAGGCCGACGAGGAAGAAGACGGGCCGATCGAATGGGACCGGGTTCGCGGGGTGCGCGGCGTTCACCCGCCGGACGGCCCCCAGGTAGGCGACCGCAGCGACGAAGAGCGGGATCACGACCTGCGGGTAGACGGTCCAGCCGGTGAGGAGGGCCGCCAGGTCGGGCGGCGGGGGCACACCGCCGCCGTGGGCGAGAGCCGACGGAACGGCGAGGAGGGCCGCGACGGGAAGGGCGGCCAGCACCCCGGCAGGGAGCGTGGCGGCGGCGGACGGGGCGGGCCAAGGGGCGGTGCGGCGACGGGTCACCGGCCCATTCTCGCGCGTTTATCGGCGGCCCGGCTGTTGCACCCTCGGCAACTGATTCCGCATATGCGCATCTCCGCACGAGGTTCGGGTATCATGCGCGGGCTCCCGTCCGTCGCGTCCCCGGCGCGGAGCGTGCGGAGAGGGGCTGCCGTTCGCCCGGGCGGGCGCGGCGGCAGGCATACGGAGTGGGAAGCTCGATGACGTTCACCCGGAAGACGCCGCACCGGCCAGCGGCGATCCTGGCGTTGCTGGCCGTGGCCGTCCTCCTCGTGGCGGGCTGCACGGACTTCAACGTCCGCACGGCGTTCCCGCCGGACGCGGCGTCGGCCCAGGGCCAGTCGGTCCGGAACCTCTACGACATCGTCTTCCTGATCGGGATCGCGATCTTCCTGCTGGTGGAGGGGCTGATCCTCTTCGCCGTGCTCCGCTATCGCCGCCGCAAGGGCGATGACGAGCTGCCGCCCCAGATCCACGGGAACAACAAGCTCGAGATCATCTGGACCGCCATCCCGATCGCGATCGTCCTGGCCCTCTTCGTGGTCTCGTGGCAGACGCTCAACACGATCGACGCCCGCAAGGAGAACCCGCCGGTCCGCATCGGCGTCGTGGCCTACCAATGGCAGTGGCAGTTCGTGTACGCCCCGCTCGACGTCCGCTGGGAGGACTGCGGGGCGCCCCAGAACAAGGGCAAGTGCGTCACCGTCATCGGCGTGCCGCCCCCCGGCGGCGACCGCACGAACTGGACGCCGCCGCAGATGCACGTTCCCGTCGGCGAGACGGTCGAGCTGCAGATGCACTCCATCGACGTCATCCACTCGTTCTACGTCCCGGCGTTCCTCTACCAGCGTGACATCACCCCCCGCAAGGACCAGGTCATCCAGTTCCTGGCCGACCGCGAGGGTACCTACCGCGGCCAATGCACCCAGTTCTGCGGCCTCCTCCACCAGGCCATGGAGTTCGAGGTCGTGGTCGAAAGCCGCGACAGCTTCAACGGCTGGCTGCAGGCGGCGCTGACGCCGCCCGCCACGCCCTCGCCTGCCCCATCGGCGAGCGCCGAGCCGGGTGCGAGCCAGCAGCCGGGGCAGTCGGTGACCCTCACCCTCACCGCGTCGGGGATCGCCTACGACACGGACAGCCTCGAGGTCCCGGCGAACACGCCCTTCCAGATCGTCTTCACCAACAACGACGCCGGGATCCCCCACAACGTGGCCATCCACAAGGACAGCCCCACCGGCGAGCTCGTCTGGGCCGGCGACATCTTCAGCGGGGTCGATACCCGCACCTACGACGTGCCGGCCCTCCCCGCGGGGACCTACGGCTTCGTCTGCACCGTCCACCCCAACATGACCGGCACCCTCACGGCGAAGTAGGAGACGAGATGGCGACCACCGCGCTCCGCCCTGCCGTCACCTACCGCACGGGGCTCTACTCCTGGCTGACGACCACCGATCACAAGAAGATCGGGATCCTCTACTTCTTCAACTCGCTCTTCCTCTTCCTCGTCGGCGGCGTCCTTGCCCTCGCCGTCCGCACCGAGCTGGCCCAGCCGGGCCTCCAGGTGATGGACGAGTCGACCTACAACCAGATGTTCACGATGCACGCGTCGGTGATGATCTTCTGGGTCGTCATCCCGTTCCTCGCGGGCTTCGGCAACTACCTGACCCCGCTGATGATCGGGGCGCCCGACATGGCCTTCCCGCGCATCAACGCTCTCTCCTTCTGGCTGCTTCCGCTCTCGGCGCTGATCGCGATCCTCGGCTTCCCGCTCGGCGGTGCCGCCGCCAACGGGTGGACGAGCTACAGCCCCCTCGCCCAGGAGAAGTACGCCTCGGGGCTGGGCACGGACCTCTGGATCATCGCCCTGCTCCTGGTGGGAACGAGCTCGATCCTGGGGGCAGTGAACTTCCTGGTCACGATCTTCAAGATGCGGGCGCCGGGGATGACCCTCTTCCGGATGCCGATCTTCGTGTGGACGATCCTCGTCACGAGCGTCCTCGTGCTCATGGGGACCCCCGTCCTGACGGCGGCGCTGATGATGCTGTACATCGACCGCAACTTCGGGGGCGCCTTCTTCAACACTGCGCTCGAGGGCGGCAACGCGATCCTGTGGCAGAACGTCTTCTGGTTCTACAGCCACCCGGCCGTCTACATCATGGTCCTGCCGGCCATGGGGATCGTCAGCGAGGTCCTTCCGACGTTCAGCCGGAAGCCCCTCTTCGGCTACAAGGCGTTCGTCTTCGCCACCGCCGGGATCGGCGCCCTCGGCTTCTCCGTCTGGGCCCACCACATGTTCACGACGGGCTCGGTCTACCTGCCGTTCTTCAGCCTGATGACGTTCCTCATCGCGGTGCCCACGGGCGTGAAGATGTTCAACTGGGTCGCCACGATGTTCAAGGGCAAGCTCATGTTCTCGACGGCAATGCTCTTCGCCGTTGGCTTCCTGACGATGTTCCTGATCGGCGGGATCAACGGGGCCTTCCTGGCTTCCGTGCCGGTGGACTACCACGTCCACGCCACCTACTGGATCGTGGCCCACATCCACTACGTCCTCTTCGGCGGCTCGGTCATGGGCATCTTCGCCGGGATCTACTACTGGTTCCCCAAGATGTTCGGGCGGATGCTGAACGAGACCCTCGGCAAGATCCACTTCGTCGGGATCTTCATCGGGCTGAACCTGACCTTCTTCCCGATGCACCTCCTGGGGACGGACGGGATGGTCCGCCGGATCGCTGACTACAGCGCGACCGCCGGCTGGAACGACCTCAACCTCCTCGCCACGATCGGGGGCTTCACGATCGCGGTCTCGATGCTGCCGTTCCTGTGGAACGTCTTCGCCTCGCTCCGCGGCGGCCGTCCGGCGGGCGACAACCCGTGGGAGGGGAGCACCCTGGAGTGGGCGACCTCTTCGCCGCCTCCCGCCTACAACTTCGACCACCTGCCGCCGATCCGGTCGGAGCGCCCGGTCTTCGACCAGCGCCATGCGGCGGATGCGGCGGCCGCGGCGCAGCTGACGGCGGGGCACTGACGATGGCTGCTCACCCGTCCGCGGTCGCACCGCACGCCGGTCTCGCCGAGGCCCATGGCCCCGCCCGGCGGGGCATCAGCAACCCGATCCTCGGGATGGCGCTGTTCATCGCCTCCGAGGTGATGTTCTTCGCCGGGCTCTTCGCGGCCTACTTCAACGTCAGGCTCACCTCTGCTCACTGGCCGCCACTGGTCAACGAACAGGAGTACGAGGCATTCAACCTCCATACGTCGGAGCACCTGCTCGTTGCCGGGACGCTGACGGCGGTCCTCGTCCTGAGCTCGGTCACGATGCAGCTCGGTGTCTGGGCGATCCGGCGCGGCGACCGCAGGGCGTTCCTGCGGGCAACCGCTGTCACCCTTGTGCTGGGCGTCGTCTTCCTCGGCGGCCAGGCCTGGGATTACACGCAGCTCGAGTTCGGGATCACGGACACCGCGTTCGGGAGCACCTTCTACACCCTGACCGGCTTCCACGGAGCCCACGTCCTGGGCGGAGCCGTCATGCTCTCCGTGATCCTCTACCGCGGCCTGGCGGGACAGTTCTCGGCCCGGCATCACGACGCCGTCGAGGCGGCCTCGATCTACTGGCACTTCGTCGACGTCGTCTGGATTGCCCTCTTCTCGACGCTCTACCTGCTGTAGCGCCCGGAGGAACTCGTGATCACCAAGCCGCGCTTCGCCATCCTCGCGGGTGCCACCTTCGTTGGGCTGGCTGTCGTGTACGGCGTGCTGAGCCACGACTGGGGCGGCGTGACGATGCTCGGCGCGCTGGGCGTCGCGATTGCGCTGATGGCCTACGTGCTCGTGGCGGGCTCGCCCCGCGGCGACGAGCAGTAGACGTGCCGCAGGCGGAAGACGCGCAGTAGGCGGAGGCCGACACTCACTCCATGACGCTCTGGGACAAGCTCCTCGAGATCCTCGGCTCCCTCGTCTCGCCCGACTGGAACGCGCTGATCCTGCTCATCCCGGTGGTGGTCCTCGTGCCGGTGGCCGGCTATCTCCTGTGGGTGATGCGCCGATACGCGACGGCCGGCCCGCAGGTCGCCCGTCCGCTGCCGACACCCCCGACTCCCGCCGGGGTCCACATGCCGGGCCCGAGCCTGGCGCCCTTCCTCGCCGCCGGCGGCGTCCTCGCCTTCTTCCTGGCCACGCTCTTCATCAAGATCGTCCCGGCGACCGACCCCGCCACCGGGAAGCCGATCCCGGACTCCACGACGGTCGTCATCGAGCCGTTCGGCGTCCTCGCCCTCACGATAGGACTGGTGGCGATGATCGGGGCGCTCCTCTACTGGGGCCGCGAAGCCAACCGCGACTACGACGCCCTCGAGCGGCCGGTTGCGCTCTCCACGGTCGCCGCCGACGAGCCCCCAGCCGGCGTCCACGTCCCGGGCCCCTCGTTCCGGCCGCTCCTCGCGGCGATCGCCGCTGCTGCCCTGCTGCTCGGCCTCGTCATCGACCCGGTGGTCTTCGCCGCCGGCCTCCTCATGACGATCATCGGCCTTCTCGGCTGGCTGGTGGACGCGCGCAAGGAGTACAGCCAGGTCGAGAAGGCCGACGTCACCGGGCACCTGGAGAACATCCCGGCCCCGCGCTTCCCCACCGGCACGCTCATCGTCTACGCGGTGCTCTTCGTCGGGTCGCTGCTGATCGCGGGCGGGGTCGTCCCGCCACGCGGCGCAACGTCGGGCGGCAGCGGAGTCGCGTCGCCGGCTCCCGCGAGCCAGGCACCGGCCACCCCGGCGCCCTCCGGCGCTCCCTCGGCGGCCCCGTCCGGCGGCGGCGGCGCGGTGCAGCTCACCCTCACCGCGTCGGGGATCGCCTACGACACGGACAGCCTCGAGGTCCCGGCGAACACGCCCTTCCAGATCGTCTTCACCAACAACGACGCCGGGATCCCCCACAACGTGGCCATCCACAAGGACAGCCCCACCGGCGAGCTCGTCTGGGCCGGCGACATCTTCAGCGGGGTCGATACCCGGACCTACGACGTGCCGGCCCTCCCCGCGGGGACCTACGGCTTCGTCTGCACCGTCCACCCCAACATGACCGGCACCCTCACGGCGAAGTAGCCGCGGCGGGCGGCCGGGCAGGACCGCAGGCCGCCACTCGCGCCGGTGGGCGCGCTCGGGGCTTGCGCCGCGGCGTACCGTAGGGCCCGGGTGGATCGCACGGGTCCCGAGCGGGAGACGTCGCGAATGAACCTCTACGCGACGAAGGCGGCGCTCAACGCGCGGCTGGTGCCGCTCGTCGACCGACTCGCCGTCGCGGGGGTCGCCCCGGACGCGATCACGCTCGCGGCGGTGCCGGTGGCGGTCCTGGCCGGTGCCTGCCTCCTCGCCTCCCCCGCCCTCCCCGCCTTCCTGCTCGCCGTGCCGATCCTGGCCGGGTTCCGGCTCGTCCTCAACCTGCTGGACGGCAGCCTTGCCCGGCGGACGAACCGGATCCACCCGCGGGGCGAGCTGTTCAACGAGGTCGGTGACCGAGTCGCGGACGTGGCCTTCCTCGCGCCGGTCGCCTTCCTCCCGGGGGCCTCGATGCCGGTCGTTCTGCTCGGGGTCCTCGCCGGCGTGCTCGCGAGCTACGTGGGCATCACCGCCCGGGCCGCCGGCGGGGCGCGGATCTACCGCGGAATCCTCTCGAAGCCGGGGCGGATGCTCCTGCTCGGCGCCTGTGCGGTCGGCGCGTTCGCCGTCGGTCCGCCGGCCTGGACCGTCTTCGGCCCGCTCCTCCTGGCGGGGACGACCCTGACCCTCGCCGAGCGCCTGGTCGTCGCCTTCCGGCAGCTCCCCTGAGACCTGCCATGTCCCCCCTCGATGCCGCATCCGTCGTGCTGATCGTCGGGCCGGCGATCGGCCTCGCGGGCGCGGCTGTGTACGCTGTCGCCCGGCGCCACGCCACGAGCGGCTTGCGGCCGCGGACGGCGCTCGCCCGAGGGGCGAGCTACGCCGGCCTGGCGGTCGTCCTCCTCGTCGCGTCACGGTTCGGCGTACCCGGGTTCGCGATCCTCTTCGGCACCCTCGGCGCCGCCGCGCTCATCGAATGGCAGGTCCTGTTCGACCTCCCGCTCCACCACCGCGTCGGGATGGTCGTCGCCGACGTCGTGATCATCCTCGCCATCGCCCTCGGCGGAGTTGCGGCTGCCGACTGGCTCGTCGGGGGGCTCGTCCTGGTCGGCGCTCTCTGGCCGGTCGTTCGGGCCGACACCGGCCGGGCGATCCGCGACCTCGGGATGGCCGCCGTCGGCGTCGTCCTGATCCCCGTGCTCCTCGCCCACGGCGTGGCCCTCGTCGTCGAGCACGGCGAGGCCGGGGCGGCCCTGGTCATCGCGATCGCCGTGGCCTGCGCAACCTCGGACATCGGCGCCTACCTGGTCGGGCGCAGATTCGGCCGCACCCCACTCGCACCACGCCTCAGCCCGAGCAAGACACGGGCCGGCGTGGTGGGCAACGTGCTCGGCGCCGCGGTCGGGATCACCCTGTTCGCCCCTGCCCTCGTCCCGGCGTTCGGCGTCGAGTTCGTGCTGGCGCTCGTCCCGCTCGTGGCCGCGGGGGCGCTGTGGGGCGACCTCCTGGAATCGGCCGCCAAGCGCGAGGCGGGGGTGAAGGACGCGGGGGCCTGGCTCCCCGGCTTCGGCGGGATCCTCGACCGCATCGATTCGCTCCTGGTGACGGTGGCGCTCGCCTACTGGATCGCCCGGCTCTGGGGGGCCGGCTGATGCCCGCCCGACGACCCCCGGCCGGCTGGCAGTTCACGGAGGCGGCAAGCGTGGCCCGCGAGGTGACGGCCCGCCTTTTCGGCCCGCCGCTGGGCTGGCTCCTCCACGGTCCCGTCGTCGTCGGCGCCGAGCACCTCGACGAGCTCGTTGAGCCCGTGATCGTCTGTCCCACGCACGAGAGCCACCTCGACTCGTCGGCGCTCCGCCTTGCCCTCGGACCGTGCCACCGGCGGCGGCTCGCACCGGCCGTCGCGGCCGACTACTTCACCGTGAGCCGTCCTCGCTGGTTCTTCGCGGCGTGGCTCGGCGCCTTCCCCTTCAACCGGGCTGGGCGCGGCGGCGCCGAATCGTTCGCGACCGCCGAGCGCCTCCTGGCTGCCGGCTGGAGCGTGCTCATCTTCCCGGAAGGAACGCGAAGCCAGACCGGACAGCCCGGCCCGTTCCGCCCCGGCGCCGGCCTGCTGGCGATCCGGACCCGTCGCCAGGTCCTGCCGGTGCGGATCCGGGGGACGGCCGGCGCCCTGCCGAAGGGGAGCCGGATGCTGCACCGATCGCGGGTCGTGGTCCGGCTCGGCGCGCCGCTCGTCGCCCTGCCCGGCGAGGATGCGCGTGCCTTCACGGCCCGGCTCGAGGCCGCGGTCAGGGCACTCTGAGACGAGGCGAGACGATGCCACTCCGCCGCCTGACACCCCGGGAGTACGCCGTCAACCTCGCCGGCGTCCTCGTGGCGATGCCCCTCTACGCGCGCCGGGAGTGGGCCGACCGCGACAGCCTGGAGCGGTTCGCCCTCCGCCGCGCCCGCGAGATGGCGGTCCACGCCGGACGCTCCGTGCCCCTCTACAGGGACCGGTATCAGGCCGCCGGCGTCGACCCCTCGACCATCCGCGACTGGTCGGACTTCGCCCGGCTCCCGCTCATCGAGAAGGCGGAGGTTCGCGACGGCTACCCGACGAGGTCCGTGGCGGAGGGAAGCGATCTCCGGCGCTGCCTCCTGTCCACGAGCTCTGGTTCAACTGGGTCGATGATGACGATCCCCCATCGCGCCGACCGCTTCTGGCCCTACCTGGTCTCGTCCCAGCGGATGCTGCGCTGGGCCGCCGGGGGCCGTTACCCGTTCTGGTGGCGGCAGGCCTACGTCTACACGTCGGAATACCCGCTCCTCCGCGTTCCCGGCCTGTACCCCCTGACCTTCATCCCGACGGCCGCGGAGCCCGACCGGATCCTCGACGCCCTCGAGCGCGTGGCCCCGCACGTCCTCCATACCTACCCGACCGTCCTGCGCGACCTGATCGCCCTGGCGCCCGACCGCATGGCGGCTCTCCGCCTGCGGGGCGTCTCGGTCGGCTCCGAGCTCTCCACGCAGGCCGAGCGCGACGGCTGGGCGGCGGTCCTGGGCGTTCCCGCCCGCGACGAGTACAGCACCGAGGAGCTGGGGCGGATCGCGTCCCAGTGCCCCGAGGGGTCGTACCACCTCCACGAGGACATCGTGAAGACGGAGATCATCGACGAGGCGGGGCGACCGACGCGCGGCCTCGGGGAGGTGGTCGGCACCGAGCTCCACAACCGGACGATGCCGTTCGTGCGGTACCGGCAGGGCGATCTCGCCCGGATCACGGACGAACAGTGTCGCTGCGGCCGCCGGACGCGGCTGCTCGTCGACCTGGTCGGCCGGCGCAATGATGGGTTCGTCCTGTCGGACGGCCGCCATCTGCCGGCGGGCTTCCTGCTCGACGTCTGCTACCGGGCGATCCTGGGGCAGCCGGAGAACACGGTCACGGCGTACCGGTTCGTGCAGCGCGCACCCGAGGCGGCCGACCTCGAAGTCGTACCCGGATCCGGCTGGAGCGACGCCAGCGCGCCTGGCATCCTCGCCACCCTGGCCGGGGAGCTGCCCGCCGGCATCCGCGCCCGGGTGGTCGTCGTGGCGGCCATCGAGCGGCTGCCGGGCGGCAAGCGCGCAACCGTCGTCCGCGCGATCTGACGGGGCCCGAGCGTGCCGATCGTCTTCAGCCGCGCCTGGGAGGACGATCGGCTCGACGCCGAGCTGCTGGCGGTCCCGGCCGCGGCCCGCGTCCTCGTCGTGGCCGGGGCGGGCGACACGGCGTTGGTGCTGGCCGCCGCCGGCGCCGATGTCGTCGCCGTGGACCGCAATCCCGACCAGCTCCGGCTCGTGGCCCTGAAGGCCGCTGCCGCCCGCGTCCTGCCGCCGGATCGCCTCCACGCCTGGTTCGAGGCGGGGCGCGGGCCGGACGCCGGGGAAACGTTCCGCCGCGACGTCCGGCCTCTCCTCGACGAGGAAACCGCGTCCTGGTGGGACTCGCGGATCACGCTCGTCGAGGACGGCCTTCACCGGCACGGCGGCGTCGGCCGCGCCTTCGCGCGGGTCGGGCGGGTCGCCCGGCTCCTGGCGCCCGGACTCGCCGGGGCGATCGAAGCCGTGCCTGATCCTCCCGCCCAGGCCGCCTACTGGCGCGCCCGCGTCCGGCCCCGCCTGTTCGGCCCGCTCACCCACGCCCTGGCCGTACGGACTCCGCTCCTGTCACCGCTCGCGCCCAACCCCCACGAGCTTGCCCGCATGCGCAGAGGGGGCTGGCTGCACGGTCTCGTCGACAGGATCGACGCCGTCGTGGCAACCAGTCTCGTGCGCGACCACCCGTGGTGGCGGCCGGCCTTCACGGGCCGGCCGGCCGACCTCGGGCGCGGGGCGGCCTGGCTTGATCCCGCTCGCGTGGCATCCCTGGCGGCCGGCGCCGGACGGCTTACCCTCGTGTGCGGGGATCTCGCGGCAACGCTGGAAGAGACCCCACTCCGGAGCCTGGCCGCGATCTCGGTATCGAACGTGCCCGACTGGCTGACCGAGACCGAGGTGGCCACGCTCGCCCGGGCCGTGCGCCGGGCTGCGGCTCCCGGAGCTCCAATCGTCGTGCGCCGCGTCGTCAGTCCCGGCGATGACGACCCGTTCGTCGCGGCCGGCCTGCTGCGGGACCCGCGGACCGCCGGGCTCGTCGCGCGCGAGCGGACCGCACTCTACGAGTCGGTCGATCTCCTGCGGGCACCCGGCTGAGCGTCGCTCACCACAGGTAGGCTGCATACACGACCAACCAGATCGCGGCGTACCCGACGAGGACGGCTCGGTCGTGGCGACGCACCCAGTCCGGAGCCAGCTTCCCCACCGCGTAGGCCACGACGAGGGTCGGGCCGATCCTGGTGAGGCGATTCAGGACCACCCCGACGCCGAGCGCCAGTGGCGTCGCCGGCCCGCCCGCCCAGGCGACGGTGAACACCTTGAGCGGGGTGCCGGGACCGAAGCCGGCGATCGCGAGCGGGCTCCCACTCGTCACGGCGGCCCGGGCAGACTCCAGCATCGCCGTGGAGACCCCCGGGATCGCGAGAAGCATGCTCTCGGCCGCCGAGGGGTAGGCGATGGCGAACAGGTACAGGGCGGCGGAGCCGACCAGCGCGCCGGCGATCGCGGCCGCGAAGAGCCGGGCCGCGCGGTCGGGGGCCACGAGCACGAGGAGGCACAGGAGGACGTCCGGAACCACCGGAAAGGCGATCGCCTCGGCGACGCCCCACGCGAACACCAGCCAGGTCCCCGCGCGGCCACGCGCGAGTCGCTCGAGCCTGGCAAGGGGCCGCCCGGCCTCCACGGGTTTCGGCGGCAATGGACCGGCCACGCCGGCACCGTACCCGAACGCGCCGACCGGCGCGCCGTGCCGAATCCCGGGAGCGTCCTAGAATGCACGCTCGATGCCCCGATCCTTCGTCCGCGTGCCATTGCTCGCGCTCTGCCTCGTGCTGGCGTGCGCCGGCCTCGCCGCCTGCGCCGACGGTTCCGCGAGCGCCACCTCCGCCGGCAGCCCCGGTGCGAGCGTCGTCACGATCGGCTCGCCGCTGATCGGCAAGCCGGCGCCCGCCCTGGCCGGGACGACCCTCGATGGAGCGCCGTTCGACCTGGCGGCGCAGAAGGGCTCGCCGATCCTGGTGAACTTCTGGGCCAGCTGGTGCGGGCCCTGCCGCGAGGAGTTCCCGCTCCTGGAGAAGGCCGCGCAGCGCCACGCGGCCGAAGGCCTGGTCGTCGTTGGCGCCCTCTACAAGGACGACCCCGACCCCGCCCGCGCCTTCGTGGTCGAGCAGGGAGCCACGTGGCCGACCGTGATGGACCCCGAGCGCACGATCGGCAGCGCCTGGAAGGTGCTGGGGCCGCCGCAGACGTTCTTCGTCGACCGCGACGGGATCATCCGCGAGGTCCAGGTGGGCCAGGTGCGCGACGCCGCCGAGCTGGACCGCCTGCTGGCGTCGATCCTCCGGTGACGGGAGAGGCCAAGGCGGCCGGGGGGACCCGGACACCGTGACGACCGGGGCGACCGGGGCGACCGGGATGACCGGGGCGGCCGTCTCCCCCGGCGAGCTGGCCATCTCCGTCCGCGGTTTGCGCAAGCGCTACGGCGAGCTGACCGTCCTCGACGGCCTCGACCTCGAGGTCAGGACCGGTGCGCTCGTCGCGCTCCTCGGCCCGAACGGTGCCGGCAAGACCACCACGGTGGAGATCCTCGAGGGCTACCGGCGCCGGGACGGGGGCGAGGTGCGCGTCCTCGGGCTGGATCCTCGCCGCGACGGCGGCGCGCTCCGCCCCCGCGTCGGGGTGATGCTCCAGCAGGGGGGGATCATGCCCGCCGCGCGCCCGCGCGAGCTCGTCCGCCTGCACGCCCGCCTCTTCGCCGAGCCGGCGGATCCCGACGGCGTGCTGGAGCTGCTCGGGCTGACGCACGCCGCCACGCGGCGCTACAAGCTCCTCTCGGGCGGCGAGAAGCAGCGCCTGGCCCTCGCCCTGGCGCTCGTCGGGCGGCCGGAGCTGCTCATGCTCGACGAGCCGACCGCCGGCATGGACCCGGCCGCGAAGGCCGCCGTCCGCGCACTCATCGGCGACCTGCGTGCGTCCGGACGCACCATCCTCCTCACCACGCACGAGCTCGCGGACGTCGAGCGCCTGGCCGACCACGTCGTGGTCATCGACCGCGGGCGGGTCCTCGCCGCGGGGACGCCGGCCGAGCTCGTCGCCGAGTCCACGCCCGCCCTTCGCTTCCGCCTCGCCACGGTCGACGGCCGCGACCCCGCTGTCGACGCGGACGTGCTCGCGGGACTCGGCGCGGCGCTGGGCGGGACGATCGAGGACGACGGGCCGGCCGGTCGCCATCGGCTCGCCGGGCGCGAGCCGGACCCGCGCGCGGTGGCCGTCCTGGCATCGTGGTGCGCGGAGCGCGGGCTCCTCCTGGCCGAGATGCGCACGACCGGGGGGACGCTCGAGGAGCGCTTCCTGGAGCTGATCGCAGCGCCGGACCCGGACGGCAGGGGCGACGGGAACGCGGCGTGAGCGGCCGGGCGGGCACGGACATCCTTCGCCCCGGCGACGGGCGGCCGTCGTCGTCGCTCGCCCGCGTCGGGGCGATGCTCGAGATGGAGCTGCGGCTCACCTCGCGGCGCCTCGAGAACCTGGTCGTCACGCTCCTGCTGCCCGCCATCCTGCTCGTCTTCTTCGGTTCGGTTGAGATCCTTCCGGAAGCCGAGACTGCCCTCCCCGGCGCCCAGCCGATCGACGGCGTCCTGCCGGCGATCCTGGCGACGGCGATCGTCGCTGCCGGCCTGGTGAACCTCGGCATCTCGACCGGCTTCGAGCGCTCCTACGGCGTCCTCAAGCGCCTCGGGGCGTCGCCGCTCACCCGGGGCCAGCTGCTGACCGGGAAGATCGGCACGATCCTCGTCGTCGAGGCGATCCAGGCGGTCATCCTCGTCGGGCTGGCGGTCGCCGCCTTCGGCTGGGGACCGGGCCCGGGCTGGAACCCGCCGGCCGTCGTCGCGGCCGTGGGCCTCGGGACCGCCGCCTTCAGCGCACTCGGCCTCCTCTTCGCCGGCACGCTCCGCGCCGAGGCGACGATGGCGCTGACCAACGCCCTCTTCCTGCTGGGGATCCTCCTCGGTGGGCTCCTCGTGCCCGCCCACCAGCTGCCGGGGCTCCTCGGCGCGCTCGCCTCGCTCCTGCCGACCGCAGCCCTCGCCGACGCGTTGCGGATCGGCCTCGGCGCGAGCACGGGCGACCTCGTGGAGCCACTGGCCCTCCTGGCCGCGTGGGCGGTCGGCACGGGGCTCCTGACGGCGCGCACGTTCCGCTGGGAGTGAGGTTTCGGACAGTGCCGGCGAGCCTCGTCGGCGCCGCCAGCCCCTTCTCGCGAGCAGGCTCTTCGTCCGGGGCGGGGATGCCGATCGACTGCTTGCGCCGACCGGCCGGCTCCGGCCACCATTCGATCATGCCGCTCGAGCGCGTCCCCGCTATCCGCCCCCGTGTCCGCCGGCTTGTCGCCCGCGCTTCGCGGCTGGCCGTCGGCGTGGTCCTCACCGCGCTCGTCGCCCCTGTCCTGCCCGCGGCAGCCGCGGAGCCGGACTACCCGAAGTACGACAGCCGCTACCACACCAACGCCGAGATGGTCGCCGAGATCCATGCCGCCGAGGCCGCCTACCCCGGGCTCGTCGACGTGATGTCGATCGGGAAGAGCGAGCGCGGCCGCGACATCTGGGTCGCCAAGGTCTCGGACAACGTGGCCATCGACGAGACGGAGCCCGAGGTGATGGTGGACGCCCTCCACCATGCCCGCGAGCGGCTGACGCTCGAGCAGGCCCTCTACCTCCTGAAGACCCTCACGCGGGATTACGCCACCGATCCCGAGGTCCGCGCGGTCGTGGACTCGCGGGAGATCTGGATCATCTTCTCGGTCAATCCTGACGGACACGTCTACGACCTGGGGGGGAACCCGTATCGCCTCTGGCGCAAGAACCGCCAGTCGACCGCCGGCTCGCGCTTCGTCGGCACCGACCTGAATCGCAACTACGACTACCGCTGGGGCTGCTGCGACGGCTCCTCGTCGAACCCGGCGGCCTGGAACTACCGCGGCCCGGCGCCCTTCTCGGCGCCGGAGACGCGGGTCGTCCGCGACTTCGTGAACAGCCGCGTCATCGACGGGCGGCAGCAGATCCGGGTCCACCTGACGTTCCATACCAACGGCGAGCAGGTCCTCTGGCCGTACGGCTACACGAAGCGCGACGTGCCCCCCGACATGACGCTGGACGACTACCGCACGTTCGTGACGATCGGCCACCGGATGGCCGCCCGGAACGGCTACCGGCCGATGCAGTCGAGCGACCTGTACGTCACCGACGGCGACGAGATCGACTGGATGTACGGGCGACACCGGATCTTCTCGTTCACCTGGGAGCTCTACCCGACGCAGACCCCGTCCGACGCCACCGACCACTACTCGCCGGACGAGATCATCGCCCGCGAGACGAAGCGAAACCGGGCGGCGCTCCTCTACACGCTCCGGGTCGCTGGCTGCCCCTACGGCGCGATCGATCGGCAGCAGGCCAACTGCGGGGCGTTCTTCGACGATTTCGAGGGCTCCAGGGGCTGGACGCTCGACCCGGACGGCAGCGACACCGCCGTCGGCGGCCGGTGGCAGAACGGTAACCCGGCGCCGACGTCCACCGGCGGGATCGCGCGCCAGCTCGACGCGGCAACGTCGGGAAGCCGGGTGCTCGCCACGGGGACGGCGGCCGGCGCGTCGCCCGAAGCCAACGACCTCGACGGCACGACCACGATCCGCTCGGCGCCCATCGCGGTGCCGGCAAGCGTCGGGCCGCTGTCGTTCCGCTACTACCTTGCCCACGCGGCGGATTCCTCGCCCGACGACTGGTTCCGCGCCTGGGTGGAGGCGGCGGACGGCACGCGCACGCTCGTGCTCGAGGAGCTGGGCGACGCGGACGACGACGCAGCCGCCTGGACGACGGCACGCGTCGCGATGGAGCCGTGGGCCGGGCAGACCGTGCGGATCGTCCTGGGCGCGGCCGACGAGGGTCTCGACAGCCTCGTCGAGGCCGCCGTGGACGACGTCCGGATCGAGCGCCCGTAGCCGAGCGGGAGGCGCGGCGCGGCCGCGTCGGAGGACCGCCGGCTCGCAGCCTGGGCCCCGGCGTCCCCGCCCGGAAAGCAAGAACCCCGGCGGGCGGACCGGGGTTCTCGACGTCAATATGCGATGTGGTTGCGGGGAGGGGATTCGAACCCCTGACCTTCGGGTTATGAGCCCGACGAGCTGCCGCTGCTCCACCCCGCTCGGGAAGTATGAGCCAAGTAGGCCAACTCGTCAAACGCGACGTCCACGCATCCGGGCAGACCAGGGTGCGACGGCCCGACGTCGGCCGCTCGGGCGCGACGCGACGGCGCACGGGCGTGACGCGACGGCGCACGGCGACGACGCAGCGAAGCGTTCTCGCGCTACAGTGAGAGCCCCCGTCGAGCCGATGCGCCGCGAACGAACCGGGAGACGCCCCGCCGATGTCCGCCGACGACCTCTTTGCCGCCGCCCTCGCCGTCCGCGAGCACGCCTACGCCCCCTACTCGCAGTATCTCGTCGGCGCCGCCCTGCGCGACGAGGCCGGCCGGATCCATGCCGCCGCGAACGTGGAAAACGCGGCCTACCCCCAGAGCCAGTGCGCCGAGGCGTCGGCCATCGGTGTCCTGGTCGCCGCGGGCGGGCACAGGATCAGCGAGGCCCTCGTCATCGCCGACGAGTCGGTCGGCCTTCCCTCCCCGTGCGGTGCCTGCCGGCAGCGGCTGCGCGAGTTCGCCGCGCCCGAGACGCCGATCCATCTCGCCGGGCTGGGCGGCGTCATCCGCACCGTGACCCTCGGGGATCTCCTGCCCCTCAACTTCGGGCCCGAGTACCTCGGCAAGGAGGCCGTCCGGTGACGCACCCCGCAGTCGACCCCGCGACACTCGCTGCCGACGTCCTCCGCGAGCGCGCCCCGGGCTTCCGGCCGCGCCTGGGGATCGTGCTCGGATCCGGCCTCGGCGGCCTCGCCGACGCCCTGGACGAGGCTGTTGCGGTCCCGTACGCCGAGATCCCGGGCTTCCCGTCCTCGACGGTCGCCGGGCCACGCCGGGCGGTTCGTGCTTGGAACACTCGAAGGGGTCCCCGTCGCCTGCATGCAGGGCCGGTTCCACCTCTACGAGGGCCACCCGCCGGCGGTCATCAAGCTCCCGATCCGCACCTTCGCGGCGCTCGGCGTCGAGGCCCTCCTGTTGACGAATGCCGCGGGCTCCCTGCGCGCGGAGGCCGCCCCGGGCAGCCTCATGGTCATCACCGATCACCTGAACTTCACGTGGACGAACCCCCTCCTCGGGCCGAACGACGACGCATGGGGCGAACGCTTCGTCGGCCTCGAGGACGCCTACGACCCGGAGCTGCGGGCGCGACTTCAGCGGATCGCCGGCGAGCTGGGCATCCGCCTCCACGAGGGGATCTACTGCTCGCTCCTGGGGCCCCTCTTCGAGACCCCGGCCGAGATCCGGGCGTACAAGGTGCTGGGCGCCGACGCGGTCGGGATGTCCACCGTCCCGGAGGTCATCGTCGCCCGTCACGCCGGCATCCGGGTGGCGGCGATCAGCGCCATCACGAACCTCGCCGTGGGCATGAGCACCGAGCCGATCGACCACGAGCAGACGCTCCGCGGTGCGGCGCTGGCCGCCGCCGACCTGACGCGACTCGTGCGCGCCTTCGTCGCGTCATTCGCCGGCGAGGGCTCGGGGCGAAGCTCGGGCGCGGGCGCGGGCGGGACCGGCCCGGCAATGGAGGCGTAGCGATGCTGCCCCAGGAGGTCGTCCGGGCGAAGCGAGACGGCCGCGCGCTCACCGACGCCGAGATCGCCTTCTTCGTCGGCGGGCTGACCGACGGGACGATCAGCGAGGGCCAGGCCGCCGCCTTCGCGATGGCGGTCTTCTTCCGGGGGATGACCCGGGCGGAGCTCGTGGCCTTCACCCGTGCGATGCGCGATTCCGGCACGGTCCTCGACTGGTCCGACGCCGACCTCCCGGGACCGCCGCTCGACAAGCACTCCACCGGCGGCGTCGGCGACAAGGTCTCGCTCATGCTGGCCCCGATCGTGGCGGCCTGTGGAGCCGCCATCCCGATGATCTCCGGGCGGGGCCTCGGTCACTGCGGCGGCACGCTCGACAAGATGGAAGCGATCGACGGCTACACCACGGCGCCCAACAACGCCCATTTCCGTCGGGTCGTGCGCGAGGTCGGCTGCGCGATCATCGGCCAGACCGGCGAGCTCGCCCCGGCGGACCGGCGGCTCTACGCCATCCGCGACGTGACGGCGACGGTGGAGAGCATCCCCCTGATCACGTCCTCGATCCTGTCGAAGAAGCTGGCCGCGGGCGTGGTCGGCCTCGTGCAGGACGTGACGTTCGGCAGCGGCGCCTTCCAGGGCTCGGTGGAGGACGGTCGGGCGCTCGCCGAGACCATCGTGGCGGTCGCGAACGGGGCGGGCTGCCGCACGACGGCGCTCCTCACCGACATGAACGAGGTGCTCGGCACGACGGCCGGGAACGCCGTCGAGGTCCGCGAGGCGATCGCCTACCTGGTCGGCGAGGGCGGGCCCGTCGGCCGCGAGCCGCGCCTGCACGAGGTCACGATGGCGCTCTCGGCCGAGCTGCTCGTCATCGGCGGGCTCTCCGCGAACGCTGCGGCCGCGCGCGCCGCCTGCGAACGGGCGCTGGCCTCGGGCGCGGCCGCCGAGCGGTTCGCCCGCATGGTCGCCGCCCTCGGCGGGCCGGCCGACCTCCTGGAGCGCCCCGATGCCTACCTGCCGCTCCCCGAGGTGACGCTGCCGGTCTTCCCGACCCGCGCCGGGTACGTCGCCGCCGAAGACGTCCGGGCGATCGGCCTCACGATCGTGGCGATGGGCGGCGGGCGGGTTCGGGCGGACCAGGCGATCGACCATGCGGTGGGCTTCACCCAGGTGGCGCCGATCGGCGCCGCAGGTCGGGCCCGGAGCGTCCGCTCTGCCTGGTGCACGCGCGCTCGGCTGCGCAGGCAGAGGCGGCGGCGGCGGCCGTCCGCGCCGCGGTCACGATCGCCGACGAACCGCCGCCGCCCGGCCCGGTCGTCCTGGATCGGATCGCCGCGTAGGCTTCGTCCGGCCGCCCGCTGCCGCCGCGGGCCTGGGTCCGCCTTCAGCGAACCTTCAGGAACGGCGGCGAGACTGCGCCGTCCGCAGCCGAAGCATCATCATCGCGCGAGTTGGGGGGACATGAGCAACCGCCGCATTGCCATCATCGCCGTGGCGCTCGTCGCCGTCATCGCCGTGGGCGCCATCGCCCTGTACGGCACGTTTCTCGCCGGCGACAACGTCCCGGAGCTGGGGCTCGACACGCCCGCGCCGTCGGCCACCGCCGCGGTTTCGTCGGCCTCCCCCGCCGCGGTTTCGACCGCCTCCCCCGCCGCGGCCGCGCCCTCCACCCCCGAGACCGCCGCGACCCCGGAAGCGGGCGCCTCCGCTGCCACGGGCGACCTGGCCGGTCCGTGGACGATCGCGTCCGGCGTCGCCGGCTACCGGGTCCGCGAGACGTTCCTCCAGCAGAACGCCGAGTCGGACGCCGTCGGGCGCACCGAGGACGTCACCGGCTCGCTCACCGTGGACGGAGAGGCCGGGTCCCTGCGCCTCGTCTCCACGCAGGTCACGGTCGACATGACGACGCTGGCGAGCGACAAGGACCGGCGCGATGGGCAGCTGCGGGGCCGTGGGATCCAGTCGGACACGTTCCCGACCTCGACCTTCGACCTGGCGACCCCCGTGGCGCTCCCGGCAGACTTCGGCAGCGTCGACGTGGCGGTGACCCTCCCGGGGAAGCTGACCCTTCACGGCGTCGTCAAGGACGTCACGATCGCGGCCCAGGCCCGGCTCGAGGCCGACGGCACCGTCGTCGTCGCCGGGAGCCTGCCCATCCTCTTCTCCGACTACGGGATCGAGCCGCCCAACGTCGCCGGCATCATCGCGGTCCAGGATAACGGCGCGATGGAGTTCCGGGTCGTCTTCGCGAAGGGCTGATCGAGTCGGCTGGGTGCGCGAAGCTGGCGGGGCGGCCGTGACGACCTGATCGGACGGAATCGCTCCTCCCTGAGCTCCCGCCAGGTCCGGCTTGCGTTCAACACAACACCGCGCACCATCAGGCCGCCGGTCGAGACCGCCGGCTGGTTCTCGCCGATCCAACGCAAGACGACCGCCACGCGGGTGCGACGGTGGCGGTCCCTCGGGCGGCTTGAGGAGACAAGCCGTCGTCCAACGCAAGACTCCCGTCTTTTGGACCATCTCGCCGCCCGCGGGTCGGCGAGCGCCTGCGCGGTCGTGCGTTCGACGCTACCCGGTTGGGGTACGAGCGTCGAAGGCGTAGCCTGAGCAGACGGCGAAGGCGGCGGGCAGGGGTTGGATGCCCCGAGCTGCGCCCGGATGCACCGGCCCCCGGCGCCGGCCAGGTCTCTCACCCTGAGCCTCGATCGGCCCTTCCTCTCCTGCGGGACGTCGAGACCGGCGCGATCCTCTTCATGGGCCGCGTCGTCGACCCGTCGGTCAGGTAACCTGCTCCCGCGCCCGTCGTTCGACCGCCCGACGCCGCAATGCCGTCGTCGCGCCCCACGCGGCGAGGGCCAGGCCGCCGGCGAAGACCGGCCACGGGAACGTCTCCGGTACCCCGCCGTCCAAAACGAGCGCGGCGTTCCAGCAGAAGCTGGCGACGACGATCAGCCCGCCGGCGACGCCCGCGGCGACCTGGGCGCGACCCGCCCGCACGTGCCCGCCCGCCCGGAGGCGTCGGGCCGCGGCGAGGCCGAACCCGACGAGCGCCAGGCTGACTGCGACCGGCGCCCAGACCGGCCCGGTCCACGGCACGGGGATGAGGAAGAGCAGGTCCCACGTGCCGAGCGACAGCGGCCAGCCGATGAACGCCCACAGCCAGGCGTAGTAGAGGATGTCCCACGTTCCGAACGCGACCGCAGTCCACGCCAGCCGCTCCAGGCCGCTTCGCCCGGCGAGCCAGCCGACCGCCCCGAGCATGACGAGCGTTGTTGCCTCCCGGCCCAGCTCGATCAGCGCCAGGTCGCCCGTCAGGGCCGGGTCGCGGACCGGGAAGAGCGCCCGTGGGTCGATCCCCAGGGCGCGCTGCAGGTAGACGACGACGGCCGATTCCAGGAACGCCATCGCGATCGCGTAGGCGATGACGACGGCCGCCACGGCCCGGAAGCCCGGCGCGCCGGGCGTCGAGACCTGTGGAACCGGAGCCGCGTCGATTTCGTGGGTCGAGCTCATGGCCTTCACGTTTGATCGACGGCCACGGTGTTGCGTTCCGGTGCCCAGCGCAGGGCGAGCAGGCGGTCCGCCCGACTGAGATCGATGTCGGCCGCGACGACGCCGACGGCGCCGTACTCGAGGCTCGCGACGAGCGTGCCGTCCGGGGCGATGATGCAGGTTGCCGAGCCCTGGTCGGGTCCGGCCACGTTGGACGCGGCGACGAAGACGGTGTTCTCGAGCGCCCGGCAGAGGAGCGCCTTCTCGTTGTACGGGTTCGACGCATCGCACCAGCGCCCTGGCAGCGAGCCGTCGTCGGTCGTCACGAAATGCGGGGCGAAGATGATCTGCGCGCCTCCGAGGACGAGCGAGCGGACGATCTCCGGGTAGCGGAACCCCTCGTGACAGATCGCGATCCCGAACGTCACGCCCGCGGCCGTGAACACGCGGCGGCCGGTGCCAGCGATGTAATGCGCCTCCTCGGTCGGGTCGATCTGCGTCTTCGCCTGCTCCCCGACCCGTGTTCCGTCCGCGCCGAGAACCACCGAGAGGATCTCGCGGCCCGCCGGCGTCGGGCGCTCGGTCCCGACGATGGTCACGACCCGGGCTCGGCGAGCCGCTTCCGCGACCTCGCGCAGGGCATCCTCGAGCGCGTCGCTCGGTACGTCAGGCACGAGCCGGGCCTGGTCGCGGTGTCCGGGAATTCCCGTCTCCGGCAGGCAGACGATCAGGGCACCCAGCCGCCCGGCCTCCTCCACCGCCGCGACGGCCGCCGGGACGGCCTCGTCGACCGTCGCCGTCAGCGGCGTCGAGGCAACCGCGATGCGGATCGTCGACATCGACCGAGTCTACCCCGCGTCACGGGCTGTCCAGCGGGCGCGGATGTCGCGGGCGTCGTCACCCGTGATCGGCTCGAGCTCGCCCCCCTGGTGCGTCTCGCCGACGGCGCGATCTCGGGGCCGGCTTCCGCGGCGGCTTCCCGGGGAGCTTCCCCGCGGCGGTGGGTGGGGCCGGCTCTTCGCCCGTGACCGCGTCGACGATCCCGACGACGACAGTGCGGATCGGGGCGCCCGGCGCTCCCAGGACCTGGCGCGCGGAGTTTCCCTCGTCGAGGATCAGGACGGTCTCGCCGGCGCCGGCGCCCACGGCGTCGACCGCGATCAGGTAGCCGCCGGACGCGCGGCCATTCGGGTCGAGCAGGTCGCAGAGCAGCAGCGTCCGATCGTCGAAGTCGGGGGCGTTGATCGTGGAAACGACGGTCCCGACGACGCGGCCGAGCTTCATGTCCGGGCTGCCGGAGGCGCGTCGGAGGCCGGGCGCCGGGCCGGCTCGTTCCCCGCCAGCACCTCGACCGCGTCCACGATCCCCACGATCGCATGGTCGACCGGCACGAAGCGGTTGGGCATCGCCTCGGCGGCCTCGCGGGCCGCCACGAAGTAGACGAGCTCGCCCGGGCCGGCCATGTGGACGGCATCGGCCGCCACGAGCTGGCCGCCCACGGGCGCGAGGTGGCGGTCGAGCGGCTGGATGACGAGAAGCTTCACGCCCTCGAGGCCGGGCGTCTTCACGGTGGCGACGACGGTGCCGATGACGCGGGCGAGCTGCACGGCGCCCTACCCCCGGACCCGAGTGGCGAAACGGGCATCCGCGGCGAGGTTCTCGGCCATCTCGACGTGGAGGCGCGGGATGACGCGCCAGGCCAGGCCGGGCGACCCGGGGATCCTCCCGACGCCGATCGCCACCGCCGCTTCCACGTCGGCCACCGCCCCATCGAACAGCAGGTATCCCTTGCCGCCGAGGTCGTCGGCGAGGCGAATCTCGAGGAGGCGCACCCGGGCGCCCTTGAGCCCGGCATCGGCGGCCTCCAGGATCGCGGCGACCGTGGCAGTCTCGATGATGCCGAGCGCCTCGCCGGCGGCTGCCCGACGCTCCCCGCGAATGCCGCGCACGACCTCCGGGTGAACATTGGGGAGCAGGACGACATCGAGGATGGAGGACGCCCCGACTTCGCGGCCCGCCTCCAACGCCTCCTCGACGTCCGCGACCGCCCCGCCGACGAGGACCAGGTACTTCCCGGGGTGCACCGTGCCGGCCCGGAGCACGTCGATGGGAGCCCGCTTCGCCATGGCGTCGCCGGCCTCGATGCCGGCGGCGATCGAATCCAGCTCGAGGAGCGCGAGGGCCGGCTCGATCGCGGGCACCGCGGGCCCGGCGAGCCGGGCGGGCACGGCGGGCCTCGCGGGCACGGCGGGCTGCGGCATGGTCAGACGATCCGGAGCGCGCCGACGACGGTGATGCGTCGTTCGCGCGAGAAGGTCCGCGGCCGGGTCAGGCCGTCGCCCGTCGGGCTGGCGATGGAGAACGACGAGAAGCCTTCGCCGCCGACACCGAGGCCGGCGAAGTTGGGCCCGTTGGTCACGAAGATCGAGCAGTTCATCGCCCGCGCCATCTTCGTGATCGTCTCGACGTTCGTGGAATGGATGGAAGCGGTGTGCCGGAAGCCGTGCTCCATCCGCACGGCGAGGTCGATCGCCTGGTCCACGGACCCGACCCGCACGACCGGCAGGACCGGCATCATCTGCTCGGTCCAGGCAAGCGAGTGGTCGCGCGGGACGTCGGCGACCAGCAGGCGCGGCGCCGGCTCCACCTGGACCCCGATCTCGGCCAGGATCTTTGCCGCGTCCCGCCCGATCCAGGCCGGGTTGATGACCCCGGGCTTGCCAGGCTGGCCGAGCTCCTTGAAGATCACCCGCTCGAGGCGGCGCAGCTCGTGTTCCTTCAGCAGGTAGGCGCCGTTCTGGGTCATCGCCCGGATCAGCCGGTCGGCCACCGAGTCGACGACGAGGACGACCTTCTCGTCGGTGCAGACGATGTTGTTGTCGAACGAGGCGCCGCGGACGATGTCCCGTCCGGCTCGCTCGACGTCGGCCGTGGTGTCCACGACCGCCGGCGGGTTGCCGGGGCCTGCAGTGATGGCCCGCTTGTCGGTCCTGAGGGCCTCGCGCACGACCGCCGGGCCGCCGGTCACGAGGAGGACCCGGATGCCGGGGTGGGCCATGAGCGCGCGGGCGCTGTCGATGGTGGGCTCGGCCACGCCGGTCACCAGGTCCGGCGGGCCGCCGGCGGAGACGATGGCGCGGTTGATGAGCCGGATGGTCTCCGCCGAGCAGCGCCTGGCCGAGGGATGGGCGTTGAAGACGACGGCATTGCCGGCCGAGACGATGCTGATGGTGTTGTTGATGATCGTGGAGGTCGGGTTCGTGACCGGGGTGATGGCGGCCACGACCCCGAAGGGGGCGAACTCGGTCGCCATCATCCCGGCGTTGCCGGTCACCGCTTCGACCACCAGGTCCTCCGGTCCGGGTGCCTTCGTGGCGACGGTCCGGTTCTTGACGACCTTGTCCTCGACCCGGCCGAGGTGCGTCTCCTGGTGGGCCATCCTGGCCAGCGACTCGGCGTGATCGACCATGGAGGCCCGGATGGCCTCGATGATCGCCCGCCGGCCGTCGAGGCCCTGGACCTGGTAGGTCGCGAACGCCTGCGAGGCCGCGGCGACGGCCTCGTCGATCGTGGCGTGGATGCCGTCGCCCAGCTCCGCCGCAGCGGCGGCCGAGAGCTCCGCCTCCGCGCGCAGGCCGGCGCCCGGCCGCGCGCCGCCGGCGTCCGCGACCCGGCGGCGAACACGTTCGATGATCTCCTGGATCTCGCGCCCATCGAGCTCGTTCATGGCCTCTGCCCGCTACTTGCGGTAGACCTCCGTCCCGCCGACCTCCCAGGTGTCCACGATCGCCATGATCACGGCGTCGCAGGGCCGGTCCCTCGTCATCTCGGTCTGGCGGGCGGAGCTGCCGGTGGCGTAGAGGACGATCTCGCCGACACCCGCTCCGACGGCGTCGGCGGCCACGACGTAGCCGCCAGCCTCCCGGTTCTCCGCGTCGAGCTGGCGCACCACGAGGAGCTTCCAGCCTTCCATGAGCGGCTCTTTCTGGCTCGCGACCACGGTCCCGGTCACTCGTCCGAGCAGCATCGTTCCACCGCCTGCTGGGGAAGCTGCGCGCCGGCCACCGGCCGGCGCGCGCCGTCCCGTTTCTCCTAGCCCTGGCCGCCTTCGGCCTTCGCCTCCTCGAGCCGTCCGAGCGGCAGCACGAGGTCGACGTTGACGTGGGGCCGGGCGATCACGTGGCTGGCGACGACCTCGCCGACCTTGGCTGCGTTGCGCACGCCGGCCTCGACCGCGGCCTTCACCGCCGCCACGTCCCCGCGGACGACCGCCGTCACGTAGCCGCCGCCGGTCTTCTCGTAGCCGACGAGCTCGACCTTGGCCGCCTTCACCATCGCGTCGGCGGCCTCGACCACCGCCGCGAACCCGCGGGCCTCGATCATCCCGAGCGCTTCTGCCATCGATCCGTTCTCCTTCTCGACCTTGTCCGTGCCTTCGATCTATGTTCGTGTGAACTTACCGAATGTCGTTCGGCCCTTCCGGGCCGCTACGCCTTTGCTTCGCGCCCTTCGAGACCCTCGATCGCCGCCAGCGCGGCCCGCCAGCCGACGTCGATGTCGCGCTCCTCGCCACCCAGGTAGATGCGGCCCATCGAGCCGAAGTTGCGCACCTCCAGGATGTTGATGTGGGCCGCCTTCTCCGCCTCGTTGGCGGCCAGCGACGCGTAGGCCGCGGGCTCCAGCTCCAGGACGTAGAGCGTCTCGCCGGGAATGAGCATCTGCCCGTGGCGCGTCCGGTTGATGAGCTGGGCCTGGTGGTCGTCGATGCGGCGGATGATCTGGCTCGACAGGATCCGCGGCTTGATCCGGTCCGTCTCGGCCACCCCGATCTCGGCCAGGATCGCCGCGCCTGCGGCCCGGACTTCGGCCTGCGCCGGGGAGTGGATCTCGAGCATGCCGTAGTAGCGCTCGATGATCTGCATGCCTGGCTTGACGGAGGTCGTCTTGAGGGCGATGTCGGTCAGCCGGTTGATCTCGATGCCCGGCGACACCTCGAGAACGAGCGACGCGTCGCCGGCCAGCGGCAGGAAACCCTGGGCGACCGTGCCGAGGAAGGCCGCGTACTGGGCCTGGAGGCTGTCCAGGAAGACGTAGGCCCGAAGGTCAATATTGCCCATGTGCGCCCTTCTCTCCCGTCACGATCTTGACGCCGGCCGAGGCCCCGATGCGGGTCGCTCCGGCCGCGATCATGTCCTGCACGTCCTCGGCGGTCCGGATGCCGCCCGAGGCCTTGACGCCCATCCTGGGGCCGACCACCTCGCGCATGAGGGCCACGTCGAAGACGGTGGCCCCGCCCGACGCATACCCGGTCGACGTCTTCACCATGTCCGCCTTCGCCTGCCGCGCGAGCTGGCAGGCGACGACCTTCTCCTCGTCGGTGAGGAGCGCCGTCTCGATGATCACCTTGTTCGCGGCGCCGGCTTCGTGGCAGGCGTCCGAGACGCGGGCGATGTCGTCACGGACCGTGTCGAGCATCCCGCTCTTGAGGGCCCCGACGTTGATCACCATGTCGATCTCGCGGGCCCCGTCGCGGATCGCCCGCCGCGCCTCGACGGCCTTGACCTCGCTGGTCGCCGCCCCGAACGGGAAGCCGATGACGGAGGCGACCGTGACGTCCGTGCCGCGCAGGTTCTCGGCCGCACGGCGGACCCAGGTGGGGTTGATGCAGACGGCGGCGAAGCGATACTCGGCGGCTTCCGCACAGAGCTTGTCGATGTCGGCGGCCACCGCGTCGGGCCGCAGCAGGGTGTGGTCGATGAAGCGGGCGAGGTCGCCCGGCACGTCGGCGGCGCGTCCGTGGTACTCGACGCGCGTGGCGCCGCCGGCCACGACGTCGCGGACCTTGCTGGCGCACTGGGCGGCACAGGCGAGCTGGCAGGACGCGCAGGGGTCGGCCGGGTTGCCCGCGCCCGCCCTCCCCGCATCCGCGGTGGTTGCGCCCGCGCCGAGGGCGGCGAGCACCTCCCGGGTGATCGCCTCCACCAGGACGTCTCGTTGGCTGCTCGTCTCGGTCATCCTGCTCGGCCCTCACCCGCTGGTCGCATGTAGCGGCGTTCCACTTCCGTGATCTTCTCGACCCGTGCCGCGTGGCGGCCCGGCCCCCATTCGGTCCCCAGCCACGCCCGCACGATCTCGATGGCCAGGCCCTCCCCGATGAAGCGTGCGCCCAGGGTGAGGACGTTGGCGTGGTTGTGCTCGCGGCTGTTGCGGGCGGACGAGAGGTCGTGGCAGAGCGCGGCGCGGATGCCGGGCACCTTGTTGGCGACGATGCACGACCCGATCCCGGCGCCGTCGAGGATGATCCCCCAGCGACAGGTCCCGTCGGCGACGAGGCGGGCGACCGCGTGGGCAACGTCGGGGTAGTCCACCGGCTCGCTGCCGTGGGTGCCGCAGTCGTGGATCGCGAAGCCGGCCTCGGTCAGCACCGCGCCGATCCGGTCCTTGAGCTCGGACCCGCCGTGGTCGGCGCCGATGGCGATGGCGACGGCGCCGGGGGCGGGCGCGGGCGCGAGTGCGCCGACGGGGGCGGGTCCGGGCGCGGCCAGGGTCGCGTCGACGATGTGGCGCACGAGCTCGCGGACCTCGCCCGGATCACGCATGGTCGAGCACCCAGGCGGCAGTCGCTTCGTCGGCGACGAGAACGCGGATGCACCCCGCGCGCAGGGCGGCGAGGGCGATCGGGCCCCGCCCGGCGCCAGCGGCAAGACCCATGGTCAGCGCCTTCGTGTGGAGCTCCTCGATCGGCAGCCCGATCGTCCGCCGGTCGAGCGACGGGAGGGCGATGCGGCCGTCGAGGGCGAGGAACCGTCCCAGGACGTCGCCGACCGCGCCGGCCTCCGCGAGTGCCGCGAGATCGGCGTCGCCGAGGTAGCCCGACGCGACGTGCACGCTGTCCGGGCCCATCACGCCCATGCCGAAGACCGCGGTGGCGGCGGCTCGCGCCGCCGCGAGCGTCTCGCCGACCGAAGGATCCTGCTCGAGGGCGTCGCGGAGCTCGGGCGAGCCGACGATCGCCGGGGCGGCCATGAGCCGGATGGCGGCGCCGCTGGTCGCCCCGAACCGCTCCACGATCTCGTGGGCGCGTGTGGGGCGCGCAGAGCGGGACGTGGCGCCGTTGAGCTGGACGATCTCGGTGGCGACGGTCCAGCCCGGGCGCAGGTGCGCCGCGAGCTCGAGCATCGTGCGGCCCCAGGAGACGCCGATGGCACCCTCCGGCCGGATCGCGGCCAGGTGCGCCGCGGCCGCCCCTGCAACGCGCTCGCGGGCCAGGAGCTCGTCGTCCGGCGCCGATCCGGTCGCCGGCACGTCGACGACGACGGCACCCCGCAGCCCGAAACGCTCCGTCAGCGCGTCCTCCAGCTCGACCAGGCGGGCGGCGGGATGGACGATCTCGATCCGGACGGCCGACTCGCGCAGGGCCCGGTCCAGCAGCCGCCCGACCTTGAAGCGACTCACGCCGAGCCGCTCGCCGACCTGGTCCTGGGTCAGGTTCAGGCGGTAGTAGAGCTGGGCGGCGCGAAGCATGAGCCGCGTCTCGCCCGAGAGGGGCTCGCCCTGGCGGGGGGGCGCCGCGCTGATCGTCATGCCGCGCTGACCGCCATGCTCAATTGTGCAGGTCGCTGCTCATGTGTTGCTCAAGGTACGCTCGTCGTTGCGTCGCTGTCAATAGGGTTCCGTCGCGCGACGTCGCTGGCCGTCGGCGGCCTGACCTTCAACACCGACGATCGGATGCTTCCCGCCGCGTGGGTCTACGGCCGCCCGGGGGCCCGCACGACCGGCTGGCCGGGCTCGGCCGCGCCGGAGCCAACCGCCCGATGGCGACGGAGCCAGGCCAGCGCGGCGAGGCCGACGGCGACCGTGAGCAAGCCCCCCACGGCCAGCGCGGCAACGGCCCCCCAGCGCGACGCGAGGAACCCGGCGAAGAGGGCGCCGATCGGCGTCGAGCCGGCGAACACGGTCGTGTAGACGCTGATGACGCGGCCGCGCAGCTCGTCCGGCACGGTTGCCTGGATGAGCGTGTTGCCGTTCGCCGCCATCCAGATCGCCCCGAAGCCGGCGAACGCGAGGGCGGGGATTGCCACCACGTAGACGGGGAAAGCCGCCGTCAGCAGGAGGCCGGCGCCGAGCATCGTCGCCCCGACGGCGATCGCCCACGCGCTGGGGCGGCGGCGCGTCGCCAGGTAGAGCGCGGCGGCCACGGACCCCAGGCCGCTCGCTGCCATCAGGAAGCCGAACGCGGCGGCGCTGCCGCCCATCACGTCGCGCACATACGGCGGGATCGTCACCTGGAAGTTCATCCCGATGGTCGCGGCGAGCCCGACGACGACGACCGGCAGGAGCACGGCGGGCGTGTGCCGGGCGTAGGCGATCCCCTCCCCGACCGAGGCCAGGACGGCGCGGACGGTGCGCGGGCGCAGGATGGGCGGTGGGGTGCGGAGCTCGTCCGGGCGCATGAGGAGGAGGGCGACGATGACCGCCAGGAAGCTCGCGCCGTTGACGAAGAAGGCGATCGAGATGTCGAAGACGGCGATCATGAGACCGGCCACGGCCGGCCCGATCACCCGGGCGGCGTTGAAGGTCGCCGAGTTGAGGGCGATGGCATTGACGACGTCGGCCCGCCCCACCATCTCCACGGCGAACGACTGGCGGACGGGCATCTCGATCGCGTTCGCGCAGCCGAGAAGGATCGCCAGGACCAGGATCATCCAGACCTCGACGACGCCGGTGAACGAGAGGACGCCGAGCGCGACCGCCAGGGCTGCCATCACCGCTTCGACGGCGATGAGTGTCGGGCGCTTGGGCAAAGCGTCGGCGATGAGGCCGCCGAAAAGACCCAGGACCAGGACGGGCGTCCACTGCGCCGCGGCGACGACGCCGAGGATGAGCGGGTCGTTGGTGAGGGTCAGGACGAGCCAGGCCTGGGCCACCGACTGCATCCAGGAGCCGGCGAGGGAGATCGCCTGGCCGCCGAAGAAGAGGCGGAAGTTGCGGTGGCGGAGGGCCCGCAGGGCGTTCACGTTCGTCACGCCCCGGCCGTTCACGGGCCCGCCTCCGCGTGCGGGGCGCCGGGGACGTGGGCGGGCGCGCCGCCCTCCAGCTCGGCCAGGTGGGCGCGCAGGTGCGCCCGGCGCGCCTCGGCTGCCTCGAGCATCGCCCGGAGGCGGTCGGTCTTCTCCTCGAGAGTCGCCACCTGGCGATCCATGCGGTCGATGAGGTCCCGCAGGATCGCCCGCTTCTCGGCCGGCTCGCCGGTCGTCCCGAAGCGCTCGCGGTCCCGGATGCGGGCCTCTTCGTCCTCGAGGAGCAGGGCGATCTCGGCCAGGCTGAAGCCGGCGTCGTCCCGCAGCTCGCGGATGAATCCGAGCCGCTCCAGGTCGGAGGCGTCGTAGAGCCGGTAGGCGCCCTGCGACCGCGCGGCCGGGCGGAGGAGGCCGATCTCCTCGTAGTAGCGGATGGAGCGCGGCGTCAGGGTGGTCGCGGCCGCCACATCCTGGATCCGGAGGAGGCGCGGAGCGGCGGACGCGGGCCGGTCCGCGGCAGGCGGTTGGTCGGCGCCGGGCGAGCGGGACATGGCGGGATGATCCCACAACCTTGACGTGCGCGTGAAGGTTGTGGCGCGAGAGGCTGCCGACGGGGCCCGGCGGGCGGCCGCCGGGGCCCGTGAGCCGTTCCCCCTTGCGCCCGCCCTGCCACCCGTCCACGATCGTGCGGGAGGTGGCCATGCCGCAGCCGCCGCGCGATGGCGACCGATCGCCCTCGCCGATCCGGCCGAACACGCTCGGCGATCCCGACCATCCGGGCGAAGGCCAGCCGGTCGCGAACCGGCTTGCCGCGATGGCGGACGTCGGCGGGCGCGCACGCCTCCCCGGGGTGTCCGGGCGATGGAGCGCGATCTTCCTGCTCGTCCTGTTCGTCGCCGTCGCCGTCGTCCTGCCCCTCGCCCTCCACCGTGCCGCGTGGGTGGAGGCCGAGATCGTCGTCGCAGCCTGGTTCCTCATCTGGACGGCCGTCCTGACCTCGCTGGGCTACTCCGGACGGACGGTCGAGGAGGACTGGAGTGGCTTCCATCGCCCCCGGCGCCTGTTCGGTCGGGGGGGCGGCGGCAGCCTCCCGACCGATGCGCTGCCATACGTCGACCTCGGCGGGCTGGACCTCCCCGACTTCGGCGGTGGGGGCGACGGCGGTGGGCTGGGCTGCCTCGGCGCGATCGTGGCGCTCGTGGTGGTGATCGCGGCCGTGGCGGCGATCGTCGTGCTCCTCTACTTCACGGTCGGCTACGTGATCCCGCTCGTCGTCCTGGCGCTCTATACGATCGTGCGGGCGATGCTGAATCACGTCGCCGCGCGGGGCCACGTGACCCGCGGGAACCTCGCCCTCTCGTTCGCCCGCGGGTCGATCTGGGCCGCGGTCTACACGGCGCCGCTCGCGATCGCGATCTGGCTTCTCCACGTCGCGGTCTGATCCCGCGTCCTGATCGACCGCGACCGGCGAACCCGCGATACTGCGGGCCATGACGCCCTGGTCGGAACGCCGCAACGCGGAGGCAGACGCCGATGGCGTGGTCCGCCTCGTGCGCGTCGCCGCCTACGCGGTCTGCCGCGATGGCGAACGCCTCCTCTGCTGCCGCCTGGCGCCCGGCGAGCCGTCACCCGGGTCGTGGACGCTCCCCGGCGGCGGCATCGACTTCGGGGAACGCCCGGAGGCCGCCGTCCTGCGCGAGCTCGAGGAGGAGACCGGGCTCGTGGGCCGGGTCGACGGGATCGCCGCGGTTCGCTCGCGGGTCTTCCCGGGGCGGCTCCCTGACGGGCGGCCGCGGGAGATGCAGGCGATCGCGCTCCTCTACCGGGTGACGGTGGTGGGCGGCACGCTGCGCGACGAACCGCACGGCTCGACCGATCGCGCGGCCTGGCTCACCCGGGAAGAGCTGGCCGCGGACCGAGTGGTGAGCATGATGCGGACGGCCCTCGAGATCGCCTTCGACGGCGCCTGAGGGCGGCCGGGCGGACGGCTGAGGGCAGGCGCCTTCCCGCCCCCGCCCGCGGGTCGCGACGTCCCGCGCCGGCGCAGGCCTACCCCGCCCGCAGAGCCTGGCGTGCCCGCAAAGCGTCGCGCCACACCGCGAGCGCGATCGGCCACCAGGCATCCACCTGGTCCCCCCGGCCGTACCAGGGGGACCGCGCGCCGGGACCGTGGACGGCATCATCGAGGACGAGGTGGCGCGCCCCGGGGAGGAGCGCCGAGGCGACCGGGACGAGCCCGTCGCCGGCCACGATCGGCTGGCCCGGCGCAGGGTGGACCTCCTCGTAGAGGCGCCGCATGAAGCGGGAGCGGCTGTTGTCGGCCTCGTCGTGGCCGATGACGTACCGCGAGGCGACGGCCAGGTACCCCGTCGTGGGGGCGAAGCGGGCACCCGGGACGTGCCGGTTGGCGAACCTGGCACCGGCGGTGGCGACGCGGCCACCCCAGCGGGCCTCGTCGCCGACCAGGTGCGGCGTCCCGAGCGTCACGAGCGCGCCGATCCGGCCGCTCGCGCCCTGGCGCCGGCCCTCGAACGGCTCGGGCGAGGTGAGGAGGCGGCCGACGATCCCCCCGGCGCTGTGGCCGACGTAGAGGATCGGCGCCCCACGGCTGGCCGGATCGGCGACGCTGCGGTCCCCCGCATCGAGCAGCGCCCGGCCGACGCGCGTCGTCACCGGACCCAGCCCACGGACGGCGCAGAGGACCCAGTCGGGCGGGTAGACCGGGGCGATGACGACCTCCGCGGCGCCGCGGGCGCGCAGCGCTGCCGCCATGGGCCGGTACCAGCCGGGCGTCGTGAGGAAGCCGCCGACGACCAGGACGACCGGGGAGAGGTCGGCCGGGTCGACGTCCGGCCAGGTGGCGGTGCTCATGTCGCGGACACCCCGGGGCGGGCGTCGGTCACGCCGACATCGTACCTAGTAGACGATCTCCTCGGACTCGGGGACGCGGACGCTCTGGGCGCCCTTCGCCTCCCAGCCGACCTGGGCGGACACGAGCCAGTAGCCGGCGCCCTCGCGGACGCCCATGTCGCGGACCGGCCCCGTCACGATGACGCGCGCCACCGACTGGCCGCCCCGCTCGTATCGCACCTGGGTCTCGTGCTCGCCGTAGCGATCGGTGCTGAGCAGGGTCAGCTCGCCCCGCTCGCAGCCCACCAGGCCTGCCAGCCAGGCTCGCGCATCCCATGTCGCCATCTGCCAGCTCCTGTTCCGACCGGTGCGGTCAGCCGGCGTCCACGATAGCGGAGGTTTCGTGCGGCCGTGGCCCCATCGGGCGGGCCGGGATCCGGGGTCCGGCCACGACCCGCGTGAACAGCTGACGGTACTGCGTCGCCACGTTCGACCAGACCATCGCCCGGCTGTGCTCGTGGGCACGCCGGCCCAGCGCGGCCCGCAGCTCGTCGTTCTCGAGCAGCCCGATGATGGCGTCGGCCCACGCCGCGGGCGACCCGGGCGGCACCAGCACCCCCCGACCGGCGTCGAGGAGCTCCACGGCGCAGGCGTAGGGGGTGGAGACAATCGCGCGGCCGCCTCCCATCGCGTACGACAGGGTCCCGGAGACGGTCTGCTCGAGGTTCGGGTAGGGGGTCACGAAGACGTCGGCGCCCTCGAGCCAGCGGGTGAGCTCGACCCGGCCCACGAAGCGATCGATGAACCGGACATGCCTGCCCATCCCGAGCCGGGCCACGCGGTCCTCGAGCGAACGGCGATACTTCTCGCCCTCGACGGCCAGCTGGTCCGGGCGGGTGACGCCGAGGATGACGTAGCAGGCCGTCGGACGCGCGGCGACGACGGCCGGAAGCGCATCGAGGACGAGCTCGAGGCCCTTGCCGGGGCCAATCAGGCCGAAGCTCAGGATCACCTCGCGGCCGGCCAGGTCGAGGGCAGGCTTGATCGTCTCGGCGTCGACGAGGGGGAGGTTCGGCACGCCGTGGGGGATGACCTCGATGCTCGTGGCGGCCACGCCGTAGGTCCCGGTCAGGACGTGCGCGGCGGAGCGCGACATGACCACGGTCGCCGCGGCGGCCCGGATCAGCTCGAGGAGGACCGCGCGCTGGTTGGGGGTCGGGTGGCGGAGGACCGTGTGAAGGGTGGCCACTGCCGGCGCGTCGAGGGCGTGGACGAAGTCGAGGACGGCCGCCCCGTCGTCGCCGCCCCAGATGCCGTACTCGTGCTGGATCGAGACGACGTCGGCGCACCGGGAGAGGTCGCGGGCCGTTCGGGCGTAGTCACCCGGCTCGTCGCGCCGGATCCGGTGGTGGACCTCGGCGGGATAGGGGACATTGGGGCCGGATGCGTGGAGGGCGACGATCTCCCGCTCTCCGGTTGCGCTCGAGAGGGCCTGCGTGAACGTGGCGATGCCGCAATGTCGCGGCGGGTAGGTCGAGGCAAACACGGTGCGGGCGATGGCGTCGCTCCTTCAGGGGCGCCGGCAACGCCGGTGTGTCGCGAGGGTGCGGGCCGCGTTGGCTCCGCGCGGCGGGCGAGGCCGGCGTCTGCCAGGGGCGGGCGCGGCCCGTCCGGCTGGACGGGCCGCGAATCCGGCTTAGGCGGAGCGCACGTGCGCGGCGCGAGGGCCCTTGGGGCTCTGCTCGATGTCGAACTCGACGCGCTCGCCACCGGCGAGGCGGTCGAAGTTCAACGAGGAGTCCAGGCCGTCGCGATGGAAGAAGTACTCCTTCGCATCCTCGGCGGCGATGAAGCCGAAGCCGCGATCGGCAACGACTTTCTTGATGGTACCGGTGGTCACGAGGGACCTCCACACTCTTCCCGAACAGGGAGGGCGGAACGCACGGTCCGTTCGAGAAGGGGGATCGACCACGCGACGCACGCCACACGAGGCGGCGAAGGGCAACTGTACCACGTCGGCCCCGACGGGGCTGTCCGGCTCGTGGTCGACCAGGCGACACGTGCCGACGCCGGGGCCTCGTGGCGGCCGGTTCGCCGGCGGGCCACCGTATCATCGGGCGATGAGCCTCCCGGCGCCGTGGCTGATCGGTCTCGTGCTGCTCTGCTTCGTGCTGGCGGCGATCCCGACCCGCCGGCTCGTCCTGGCCGGGATCCGGCCGGCCTGGCTGTGGGCCTACGTGGTGGTGCTCGTCGGCCTGGGCGTGGTCGTCGTCGCAGCCCGAGGGCCCGGTCGCTTCCTGGTCCCGATCCTCGTCGTCCTCTACGTCGCGCCGCTCGTGGTCGGGCCGGACACGACGGCCCGTGTGCTGCGGCGCGGCCGGCGACCGCCGAAGAACGTCGGGTCGGGGCCGGGACGCGACGTCGGGCCCGACGACCCGCCCACCCCGTGACCGGCACGGCAGCCATCGTGGAACGACGGGCACCCTCCGCCTGGCGTTCCCCGGCGCGCATCGCACGGCGCGGGATGTAGCCCGGGGAGAGGGGGACGAGATGGCTGTCGCGATCGTCATCGCGCTCCGCGTGGTGGTGCCCTTCAGCATCCTGCGCTGGCCGATCGGCGGGGCCCTTGCGTCGATGCTCGTCGATGCCCTCGATGTCGTCCTGGTCGATGCCCTGGCCCGGGTGTTCGGCGAGCCGCTCGAGTTCGGTGCCTTCTACAGCCAGATCGACAAGTGGCTGGACACGTGGTACCTGGGCCTCGAGGCCTTCGTCGCGTGGCACTGGCCCGAGTCGATGCTGCGGCGCGTGGCCATCGCCCTCTTCGCCTGGCGCCTGCTCGGCGTGATCCTCTTCGAGGCCACGGCGTCCCGCGAGCTGCTGCTCGTCTTCCCGAACCTCTTCGAGAACTTCTACCTCTTCGTCGTCATCGCGCGCCGCTTCGCGCCGCAGCTCCTGCCCCGGACGTGGGGCCGGCTTGGGCTCGTGCTCGTCCTGCTGTGGATCCCCAAGATCGTGCAGGAGTGGGTGCTCCACTGGGAGCAGCTCCACCCGTGGCAATGGCTCCGGGAGACGTTCTTCGGGGTGCCCGGCGCTGGTGGCTAGAGTGCCGGTTGTCGACGCGCCCCGCGGTCCCGTCCCGCTGGGTCCGGTATCGTGCGGCCATGGCCCGTCCCCGCCCCGTCCTGATCCTTGGCCACGGCGCGTCGGGCAGCGCCGCCACGATGGCCCCGCACGTTGCCGGCCTGCAGGGGCGCGGGATCGACGCGCGGGCGGTCGACCTGCCGAGCGGTCGGGCGGAGCGGGCGATCCTCGTCTTCGCGGACCTCCTGGCGGCCGACGAGGGCCCCACGGGGGGACCGGCGACCCGCCTGCCGGTCGCCGTCGGCGGGCAATCCTTCGGAGGACGCGTGGCGAGCCTCGCCGCAGCGGACGCGTGCGACGCGGGGCGACCGCCGCTCGCCCTGGTCCTCCTCTCGTACCCGCTCCACCCGCCCGGCCGGCCCGACGACTGGGACGCCCGCACCGCGCACTGGCCGCGGCTCACCTGCCCGGTGATCCTGCTCTCCGGCGCGTCGGACCCGTTCGCCACGCCGGCGTTGCTGGATCGCGCCCTCGCCGCGCGCCTGCCGGCCGCCGAGCTGGTCACCTACCCGCGCCTCGGGCACACGCTCGCGCCGGTGCTGGAGGACGTGCTGGACCGGGTCGCGGCGTTCGTCCTCGCCGCGGACCGTCGCGGCCGGTAGCCGGCCGCCGCCTCCGTCCCAATCGGCCGAGGGCCATTCGCCTCTCGCCAAGTGTCTGACAGCCGCCTACCGTCAGGGGCTGGCGAGAGGCATGCGGCGCTTGGTCGGGCGGGATGGATCCCGAACCGGGTCACCGGGGCCTGTGGCTCAGCCCGGCGACCCGCAACACGACTTCGGTCGACGCAAGGGGTGATTCGCATGAAGGCGATGGCGATGGTCGCGGCGGTGTTCGCCATGCTGGCGACGGCACTGCTCGCTCCTCCGGTCGATGCAGCGACGATGGGAACCGCCCGGATAGGCTCCTCCTGGGGCGAGGCGAAGATCGTCACCGGGACGTCGACCCGACTCGTTCTCTCCGCCAAGAGCTTCCGCGCGAGGACCGTGTACACGGTCGCGCTGCGGCGGGGCAGTTGCGCCACCGTGGGCGCCCTGGTCGTGTCCAGGCGCATGACCACGTCGAGCTCCGGCAGGATCACCACCTCGATCGCCCTCACCACGGCCCAGGCCCGGCTTCTCAAGCTGCCGCTGTCGATCCGGGTCGGCACACGCTGTGGCGCCTTCAAGGCGCCTGTCGTCCCGCCCCCGCCCATCGAGCTCCGGTCCGCCGTGGCCGCCGGCAAGGTTGCCGTCAGCGGCCGGGGGGTCAACCTGCAGCAGCTGGAGGTCACCCTGGCTTCGCAGGTCTCCCAACCGCTCCAGGTGCTCATCGAGCCGGCGACCGTGTTCCGCCCTGGCGTCGCGGCGACGCAGCCGATGACGACGCTCGCGGCACAGGTCGTCACGCTCGCTCCCACGGAGAGCAGGACGCTCACCCTGGACGTCGCATGCGCCTCGATGCACCTGGCCCAGCCGGGTCCCAGCGATCAGTTCGGACTGGATGCGACGCCGAGTCCCACCGCCCTGGTGGCGCTCCTCAAGGTTCCCGACTTCGCCGGCCAGACATTCCGCGTCAGGCAGTTCGCGATCTGGACCATCACCGACAACCCGACGCGCACGGGGTATGTGGGCCTCGGTTCGTCCGGGATCGGCTCGGGGCCGCGCGACGAAGAGATCGCGGCCATCAGGCAGCTGTTCGTGAAGGCGGGGCTCGACCCGAGCGCGTACCTCGCGCTCGTCTGACGCGAGGTTTGCCGCGGAGTCGCCGGGCCGGGCCGGGCCGTCGGAGCCTCCCGCCAACCGGCCACCGTAGCGGCAATCACGCACCTGGCGAGAGGCGAACGGCCCCCAGACGGTTCTCCGGCGGCTGATTCGTGCGTGGATCGTGGCGGGAGGTTGGCCGAATTGCCTCGACCAACCTCCCGCTGCTACCTACCCGCCTCTACCGAACGAGAAGAGCTTCGCGTTCGGGTCACCGAGACCGAGGTTGGAGTAACCGGACCCCCAGTAGACCCGGCCGTCCGCGATCGCCGGGCCCGCGTTGACGGACCCACCGCTCGTGAACTGCCAGAGCTGCTTCCCACTTTTCGCATCGAGGGCGAACATCGTGGGTGCAGGCGGGTTTGGGGGACCCGGGAAAAAGTGCACCGGGCCGCCGAACGAGCTGGCGTAGACCACGCCGTTGGCGACGCTCACGGGGCCGAGGTCGATCGCGCCGTTCGGGTCCGCGGTCTGCCAGAGGACTTGCCCGGTTGCCGGGTCGGCCGCGCCCCAGCTGCCGGAGCTGGAGGTGGCCGGCGTGCCCTTGGGCGGATTGACCATCGGATAGGTG
>CAVUSH010000008.1:0-399312 GCA_963744095.1 uncultured Chloroflexia bacterium | reverse complement strand
CCGTTGTTCTGCGGCTCGCAGGCCGCCAGCGCCGCGAGGTCGGTACCGGCCGCCCGCGCAAGCCTTCACGCTGGCAACGAGGCATCTGACGAGAGGCGAACGGCCCCCGGAAGCCCGGGTGCGCGTCCCATCCCGGCGGCGTGACGCTTCCCCCTTCTGAGCACGAAATCGTGGTGAGCCCGGTGGGATTCGAACCCACGACGCAGGGATTAAAAGTCCCTCGCTCTGCCACTGAGCTACGGGCCCACGTGACCGCAACGATACCCGGCCGGGAGTGCGCCCACGGATCGGCGACCCGGCGAGGGCAGCCGCCCGCGCGGGCCCTGGTGGTCGAGGGTTGCGGGAGTGCGGAAGCCGGTGCGGGAGGGTCGCCGCAGGGGCCTCGATGCATCGCCCGGTAGAATTGACCGGTGACGACCTTCTACAGCCTCGACCGGGCCAACGAGCGCCTCCGCGAGGTGCGCCCGATCCTCGAGGATCTCCGGGCTCGGCGCGTCGAGCTCGTCGGCCTCCGCGACCGGATGCACGCCGCGAGCCTGGCCGAGGTGCCCGACGGCGCGAGCGGATCCCTCGTCGACGACGCCCTGACCGGCGCGGCCGGGACGGACGGACCCGGGTCGGGCCGGGTCCTGGCGGCGCGAATCCAGGCGGTCATCGACCAGATGCAGGCCGCCGTCGAGCGGCTCGACGCCTGGGACGTGCTCCTTCGCGACATCGAGACCGGCCTCGTCGACTTCCCGGCACTCGTCGCCGGGCGCCAGGTCTGGCTCTGCTGGCGCCTGGGCGAGGGCGACGTGGCCTGGTGGCACGAGCTCACGGCCGGCGTCGCGGGCCGGCGCCCGCTGGCCGACCTGGCGTGACCGCCGCGTCGGGGACCGGCGGCGGCGCGTCGGGGACCGGCGGCGCCGCGTCGGGCGGCGCCCACGCGACGGCCGAGCCGAACCGCGCCGCCAGCGTGTCGGCAAGCGCCGCGCCGGGGGCCGGTGACGCCGCCCCTCCGATTCGCATCGTCGACCCGCGTGGCCGAAGCAAGGTCCTCCGGCCGCTGCCGGCGGCGGACCGCGAGGCCGCCGTCGTGCGCGGCCTCGCCGCGTACGCGCGGGGCGACTTCTACCTGGCCCACGAGGAGCTGGAACCGGCCTGGATGGCGGCAACCGACGTCGGGGAACGGGAGCTGCTCGCCGGCCTCATCAAGGTGGCGGCGGCGTTCGTGCACGCCAGCCGCGGCAACCCGGCCGGCGCCCGGACGAACCTGCGCGGCGCGCGGGACCGCCTGGCGGGCGCGGCCAACGCCGGCTTCGACGGCGGATTCGATCTCGGAGGGCTGCTGGCGGCGATCGACGACCGGTTGGAGCATCTCGCCCAGGCGCCCAAGTCGCCTGAAACGCACGCGACGCCCTTCCCGAATCCGCCGCACGACGTCGCCGGCCCGCCAGGTCGAGCGCGTCGACCGCCCCTCGACCTCGAACCCCCCACGATCGAACAGAGGTCGCGCGCGTGACGCACCCCGGCCGGCCACAGGTTCCGACGATCGACGTCCACGAGGCGGCCGACGCGGCCGGGGTCGGCACGGCCGCCGCTTCGGGCGCCAACCCGGGCATCCCGCTTCTCGTCGACGTCCGCGAGCGCCACGAGTTTGTCGACGCCCGGGCTCCCGGCGCGGTCCTCTACCCAACCTCGTCATTCCTGCTTCGCTTCGAGGAGCTGCCGCGGGATCGCCCGCTCCACCTGATCTGCAACAGCGGGAGCCGGTCTGCCGCCGTCACAGCGTGGCTCCTGCGTAACGGCTGGAGCGACGTCCACAACGTGGCCGGCGGCATGGTCGCCTGGGCGCGCGCCGGTCTGGAGATCCGTCGCGGGCCGCTCGCACGGGGCGAGGGCGACCTGGCCTGACGCAATGACGCCGACCGCGCGGTCGCGCCGGCGGGGCCGTGGAGGGCTCACCTTGAGAAGGGCGGCTCGTGCGGCGTGCGAATGAGCGAACAATCGTGCCGCCCCGGAGGTCGAGCAGCCCTCCTGCTGAGATTCGCGAGTGCACGCACCGACTTCCCCGCGAACCTCGGCTTCGGCTGAATCACCGAGCACGAGGTCGCCGATTCTCAGCAGTCCAGCTGCTGGAGCTGCCCTCCCGCCCCCGCTCCCGAGGGCGGGGACCCCTGTGCGGCGCGGGGCCGGCCCGCGGCCAGATACCGGCCTCGGCGGCGGCGCGCGGCGCGCGGCGCCGAACAGGACCCGCGGAGCTACGTCGCCCGATGCCGCCGGTTGCGGATCCGGTCCCGAATGGCGCCTGCCTTCGCCGGGTGGTTGTACAAGTACCCGATGAACAGGAGCAGGACGAAGCTGCCGGTCGCGACGCCTGCCGCCACGAGGTAGGAAAGCTGCTGGCCCACCTCACCACCGATGCCGAGGGCCGGCAGCACGACGTAGAACAGGCCCAGCTGGAAGAACGGCTGGGGCGGGGCGAGGCTCGTCCGGGCGACGCCCTGCGTCGCGACCCCGGCGGCCGTCCCCCCGATGAGGTATGCGTGCGACGCGGCGACGACCGGGGCGGCGTCGGCAAGCTGGAGGTCTGCCGGCAGCGCGCTCTGGGCGAGCGTCTTCCAGCCCGGGAGATTGCCGCCGGCGTCGGGGATCGTCCAATAGAGCTCCCCCGCGCCACCTTCGCCGCCGACGTAGTAGAGGGTTCCGCTCGAGACGAAGCCCATCGCGCCCTTGCGGGCAACGGGGAGGTTCGTCGTCGCGGCCGACGCCTCGGTCGGCGCGAACCAGCCGGTGAGGGTCGGCACGGGGTCTCCCTCGACGAGGCCGATCGCGCCGCGCAGGACTTCGGCCGTGGGCCCGTCGGCATTCTGGCCACCGTAGACGAAGAGATTCGTCCCGAGGAGGACGGCGGTCGCCCCCGCCCGCGCATTCGGCATGGCGGCGAGCTCGCGCCACGGCTGGAGCGCACCGGTCGCGGCCTTGAGCGGGGCCTGCCAGACCGAGGCGACCGGGCCGCCGGCATCCCGGCCACCGACGAGGAGGATCCCGTCGCCGGTGACGACGGCCGTGGCGTCCGTCCGCGGCGCCGGAAGCTTCAGGTCATCCGCGGCCTGCCACGAGGTGATCTTCCCCGACGCGGCGTCGGGCGTGCCCTTGAAGACGGTGTCGGTGGGGGCGCCGTCCGCGTCCACCCCTCCGATCACGAAAGCGGATCCGGCGAAGAAGACGGCGGCGGCGCCGGCACGCGGCGCCGGCAGGGGTGCGCCCACCGTCCAGCCGTCGATGTTGCCGTCCGACCGGATCACCGTCGCCAGGACGCTGTCCTGGGCGACCTTCCCATCCGAACCCCCGACCAGGAGCGTCTCGAGACCGGCCGCCACGATCGCCGCGTTCGTGCGAGCCTGGGGGAGCCCGAGCTCCGGCGGGTTCGGCTGCCAGGGCAGGACCGCTCCGACAGGGGCGGGACACGGCAGGGTTTCGATCGACGGCGGGCACAGGTTGACCGGGGTGACGTTGAGGTTCTTGTTGAAGGTCTGCAGCGGCACGCCGATCTCGATGGTCGGCTGGACGGTGGCGTAGAGGGCGCGATCCGGGAGGTACGCCATCAGCATGATGATGGCGACGAACCAGAACGCGGCCTTGAGGGTCGCCCAGGCCCAGCCGCCCGCGTCGAGAAGGCCGAAGAAGGCCCGTCGTCGGACGATCGAGGTGCCGGGACCGAGCGCCTGGGCCGCCATCGGGTCTCCCTACTTCGCCGTGAGGGTGCCGGTCATGTTGGGGTGGACGGTGCAGACGAAGCCGTAGGTCCCCGCGGGGAGGGCCGGCACGTCGTAGGTGCGGGTATCGACCCCGCTGAAGATGTCGCCGGCCCAGACGAGCTCGCCGGTGGGGCTGTCCTTGTGGATGGCCACGTTGTGGGGGATCCCGGCGTCGTTGTTGGTGAAGACGATCTGGAAGGGCGTGTTCGCCGGGACCTCGAGGCTGTCCGTGTCGTAGGCGATCCCCGACGCGGTGAGGGTGAGCTGCACCGCGCCGCCGCCGCCGGACGGGGCCGCCGAGGGAGCGCCGGAGGGCGCCGGGGTGGCGCTGCCGGCCCCGAAGGCGTCCTTCCAGCAGGCGGGAACAGGGGTGGCGCCGGGCGGCATCGTGTAGCTCTCATCGCGCCAGCCGGTCTTCTCGGTCGTCGCGCCCGTCTCCGGGTCCTTCGTCGTGTACGTGAGCGTGCTCGGCGCCCGGATGAAGGTGATGAGCTCCTCGAGCTGGCGGTAGTTGAGGGGTCCCCTGGGCTCGAGCCAGGCAAGCATCAACGAGTCCGGGTTGCCGCACACGTAGCGTCCGCCGACGGTCAGCACGGTCTCGAGGTACTGCGGGGTCAGGTGGGTCAGGAGCTTGGCCTGGTCGTTGAGCACGGGCCCGATCCCGCCCTGGCCCGTGTCTCCGTGGCACCGGGCGCAGTTGGCCGTGAAGAGCCTGGATCCCCGCTCGACGTCGGTCACCTGCTGGGCCGCGATCTCCTTCTCCAGCCGGCTGGAGCCTTCGATCCCGGGCACTCCGAGCTCGTAGAAGAAGTAGCCGATGGTGAAGATCGCCACGAGCGTCACCGCCAGGAAGGCCACCCAGCGGGCGCTGCCGCTCTGGCGCACGATCTTCGCGGCGCGATCGGCCGTCAACCCGAACGAGTGGGCCTGGGCGGGCGCAGTGAACCGCTCCGCGGGCGTGACCTCGGCGGGCTCGCGGGGGACCGGCAGGCGCTGCTCGGGCCCCCGGCCGGGTGGCTGGTCGGTCATCGGGATCCTCGAGGGATGCGAAGGGCGACGGCCGGCATCAGATGCATCCAGTCGGGCTCTTCGACGGCTCCAGGCCGGGCTGGCCGAGCGCGATCGGGAGCGGGCCGAGGGTGATCTTGCCGGTGTCGAGGACCAGGGTCCCGTCGGCCTTCACGATCGCGGCGAAGCGGTCCATGCTGCGCGGGGCCGGCCCGAGCTCCTTCACCTTCGTGCCCAGGCGGTCGTAGCGCGAGCCGTGGCAGGCGCACTCCAGCCAGAACGACTTGAGGCACGGATTCGGCTTGCAGCCGAGGTGGGGACAGCGCTGGTAGAGCGCCCGCACGTTGAGGGCGGTGCCGTCGCCCGTCCGGTCCTCGCCGGGGACGAACTCCTGCCGGGAGGGGTCCACCAGCATCACGAAGGCCCGCGCCTCCTGGTAGTAGGCCGGGAAGCCCTCGGCGATCGGGAGGGCGGCGTTCGCGTTCTCGATGTCGCCGAGCTTCCCGATCGTCACCTCGCCCCCGAACCCGCCCGAGAGGTTCGGCCACACGAACAGCAGGCTGCCGGCGGTGACCTCCAGGAGCCACAGTCCGATTCCGGCACCCAGCGATGTCCGCAGGAGCTGCCGGCGTGAGAGCCCCTTGGGGGCCTCGTTCCGCAGCGCCTTCAGGGCCTCCGCCGTGAGGGCCTGCGGCTTGTCAGCGGGTTCGACGTGGTAGTTGCTCATCGGCTCCGGGCTCGTCCGTACGCTGCGCCGGTCACAGGGAGAAGAAGAAGCCATCCACCCAGGGCAGGGTGAACGCGTAGCCGGGCCCCCGGAAGAAGATCCCGAGGAAGGTCAGGACCAGCCCGAGGGCGCAGAAGAACGTGAACAGGACGACCGTCGTCTTGCGATCCGACGGCCGGACCGCGGTGAGGTTGCCGCGGTCGACGAACGGGATCAGGGCCGCCCCGACGAGGACGAAGATCGGCGAGAGGAAGCCGGCGACCGACGGATGGAAGTAGGCCAGCAGCTCCTGGAGGCCCAGGAAGTACCAGGGCGCCTTGGCGATCTCGGGCGTGACGTTCGGGTTGGCCAGCTCCTCGAGGGGGGCGTTCACGATGAGCCCCATCATCAGCAGGAGGACGCTCATCGCGGCCGCGGCCAGGAACTCGATGGCCAGGAGGTGCGGCCACGTCATGACCGTGTCGTCGGGCTCCTTCTGGACCCGCACGACGGCGTCCTGCTTGACGAGCGCGAGGAGCCGATAGGGGCGAGCGGACATCGGCACGCGCTGCTTGTCGATCTCGGTCCGCCGTGCGGGATCCACGGGGAGGACGACCCGGCGCTCGGGCGGGCTCTTCGTGTCGGTCATCTCGAGCTCCCGCGGGCCGCGAGGACGAGTTCAGCGCAAGGCGCCGACGAGCACCGGAGCGAGCGCACCCCGAGGTGCGTGAGCGACGGAGCGGAGGCGGCAACGCCGCGATGGACCGTCATAGTGGCCCGCTGATTCCGCCATCCTTGCGAATCCGCCAGAAGTGGACCGCGAGGAAGATGGCGGCGACGAGCGGGAAGACCATGATGTGGAGCACGTAGAAGCGCAGGAGGGTGTTGCCGCTCACCTCCAGGCCGGCGAGCAGGAGGAGCTTGCCCGGCGTGTTGAAGAGCGGGGCGTAGCCGGCCATGTTCCCGCCGATGGTGATGGCCCAGTAGGCGATCTGGTCCCACGGCAGGAGGTAGCCGGTGAAGCTGAGCATGATGGTCAGGAAGAGCAGGACGACCCCGACCACCCAGTTGAACTCGCGGGGCGGCTTGTAGGCCCCGTGGTAGAAGACCCGCATCATGTGGAGGAAGACGAAGAAGACCATCAGGTGGGCGGCCCACCGGTGGATGTTCCGCGTCAGGAGCCCGAAGGGCACCTCCGACTGGATCCGCAGGATGTCCGAGTACGCCTGGGTGGCCGAGGGCGCGTAGAAGAACATGAGATAGACGCCGGTCACGGTCAGCACGAGGAAGAGGAAGAACGAGAGACCGCCAAGGCAGAACGTGTAGGCGAACTTCACCGCGTGCTGCCGCACCCGCACCGGGTGCAGGTGCAGGAAGACGTTGTTCATCACCGCGTACGCCCGCGACCGCTCGTCGTTGGGGTACGGGTTCCGGAAGATGGACCGGAAGACGGGGCTCCGCCGGATCGTCTGGTCCACCCGCTCCAGGAAGCTCACCTACCTGGCCCCTCCTGCGACGCCGGGCGTCCCGGCGAGCTGTGCGTCACGGTACGACTCCTTGTAGAGCCGCCCGTCCGTCGAGATCTCCTGGAGCTCGAACCGTTCCATCGTAATGGCGTCGAACGGGCAGCGCTTCACGCACAGCGCGCAGCGGATGCAGCGCTCCTCGTCGAGGATCATCGCGGCGCCCTGGTCCCAGCCGTAGGCCTCCTCCAGCTCCGGCAGGTGGCCCTCCGACTTCATCTGGTTGACGTCGATCATGTGGATGACGCCCTCGGGGCACACGTCGGCGCAGGCGCCGCACAGGACGCAGCGGAAGGGGTCGAACCAGATGTTGTAGTTGCACATCAGGCAGCGCGTCGACTCGGCGACCGCCTGGGTCGTCGTGTAGCCGAGCTCGACCGGGGTCGTGAAGTTGACCTCCGGGTCGCCTGACGCCATCCGCGCCTGCGACTGGACCACCGGGATGTGCTGGCGCGGCAGCACGTCGTAGAACTCGGGCATCTCGTGGCGCCACGAGCTCGTGATCTTCACGTTCGCCGCCACGGTCACGTCCGTCCGTCCGGCGAGGTAGCGGTCGATCGCGTAGGCACACTTCTTGCCGTGGCCGGCCGCCTCGATGAGCGTCGTGGGCCCCGTGACGAAGTCGCCGCAGGCGAACACGCCGCGCACGCTGGTCGCGTAGGTGGCCGGATCCACCTTGACCCGCCCCCGGTTGATCTCGAAGTTCGACTCGACCCAGAGGAACGTGAGGTCGGTGGCCTGGGACACCGCGGGAATGACGGTCTGGGCGGCGACCTCGAACTCCGAGCCCTCGATCGGGACGGGAGAGCGGCGGCCGGACGCGTCCGGCTCACCCAGCCGGTTGCGGATGAAACGCACGCCGGTGACCTTGCCGTCCTCGCCCATGATCTCGATGGGGCTGACCAGGAACTCCATGCGGACGCCTTCGCGCTCGGTCTCACCCAGCTCCTCGTCGTCCACGACGAGCTCGGAACGGGTGCGCCGGTAGGCGATCGTCACGTGCTCCGCCCCGTGCCGGAGGCTGGTCCGGGAGCAGTCCATCGCCGTGTAGCCGCCGCCGATGACGACAACGTCGCCGCCCACCTGGAGCGGCTCGCCGAGGTTCGCCTTCTTCATGAAGTCGACGCCGGGCTGCACGCCGTCGAGGTCGGCCCCCGGGACGTCCAGGGCGATGGCGTTCATGGCGCCGGCGGTGATGGCGACCGCGTCGAAGTCCCGCTGGAGCTCGTCGAACATGATGTCGACGCCGACCGTCGTGTTGTAGACGAACCGGACGCCCAGTCGTTCGATGAGCCGGACGTCCATCTCGATCGCCTCGCGCGGCAGGCGGAAGGCGGGCACGCCGATGAGCATGAAGCCGCCGGCGAACGGGAGGCTGTCGTAGACCGTGACCTGGTAGCCCCTGGTGGCCAGCTCGCGCGCGAGGGCGAGGCCGGCCGGCCCCGCCCCGACGACGGCAACGCGCTCCGGGCGGGGCGTGATGAGCGGTATGGTGTCGGGAATGCCCGAAGCCTCGTGCCATTCGACGAGGAACCGCTTCATGGCCCGGATCGCGAGGGGACGGTCGATGTCGCCACGGCGACAGGCGCGCTCGCAGGGGGCGGAGCAGACATAGGCGCACATCGCGGCGACCGGATTCGGGTCGCGGGAGAGGATGTATCCCTCCTCGAACCGGCCCTCGGCGGCGAGGTTGAGGTAGCCGCGGCAGTTCGTCCCGACCGGGCACGCCTCCTGGCACTCGATGTTGCACTGGAGCCAGGAAGCATCGACCGGCTGGACGAGGAACTCCTGGTTCGGGTCGATGGCCACGATACGGTCGCCTGCGTCCTCTGGGATGGGATCACGTTGGCGTCCCGGGCGCGCCCCACGCCCGAGGATCGACGCGGGCGGATGCTACACGACGATGCGCACGGATGCACGCGGTGAAGCGGGGCGCTCGCGGGGTGGAACAGGTCGGTCGCCACCCCCTCTTCACGACCCGCGCCGCGCAGCCCCGGCGGATGTCGCATTGACTCGGAGCACCGCACGCGCCTACGCTCGCGCTGGTCCGTATCCGGGAGCCTGGGGGCGCCGGAGCCGGACTCCGTGGCGGAGCCTGCCCGTGCGCCTGGAGCACCGCATCGTGGCGCTATTCGGCGGCCGGCGAACGCCGGCGGATCCGACGATCGCGGGGCAACCTCCCGGCCCTCCGGTCGGGGTCGGACCCATCACCGGCGTCGCGCCGCCCGGGAACACCGTGCCGTCTCCCGTCGACCTGCCGCCGGCCGGCCCGGGTGCCGCCACGGGCGTCTCGGCGGACCCGTGTGGGCCGTCCCGCGTTGCTGTCGACGACGCCTGCTCCCTCGCCGACCGGATGCAGGCCCTGGCGCTCGCGGCCCAGGAGCGCCTGCGCGAGTCGCGGCATGCCTACGAGCAGCACGTGGATCGTCGCGATCGGGCCGCCGCGGTGGCCGATCCGCTGGCCGTCCGCGCCGCGAAGGACGAGGCGCACGCGTCCTTCCGGAGCGCTCGCCTGGGAGCCCGGGAGCCGCGCGCCCGCGAGGCGGCAGCCCGCGAATGGCTGCGCGAAGTCGACCGGGTCAACGCGAGGACGCGCGAGGCCTTCCGCCTTCTCGCCCGGGAGCACGCCGCCGAGGCCGGCCTCCTCCAGGCAGTCGAGCGGCTGGGCATCGAGGCGGACGGGGCACGCATCGCCGCGGAGAGTGCTGCCGAGGCCTGCCGCAACGCCCGGATCGCGCTCGCGGCGTGCGAGGAATCGGAGCGTCTCGGGCACGGGATGTCGGCCCCGATGGAGCTGCTGGTCCCGGCCTCGGTGGTCGCCCGCGCCACCCGGGCTCCGGCGCCCCCCCCGGCGCCGACCGGCCCGGGCCCGGAGCCGGGCCCGGCGGCCCCCGACGCTGCGGAATTCGACGCGCAGCCTGCCGTCCTGCCCCTCCTGGCCGGAAGCCGCGATGTCCTCCGGCGGATCGCGGCGACCCTCGCCGAGGGCGACGCCGAGGCGCAGCGGCGCTGGGAGGGCCAGCTGGCAGCTCTCGTCGACGCGGTGCGCGCCCGGGCGATCGACGGCGCGGCGCTGGTCTTCCCCGACGATGGCTTCTGGGCCCCGTACACGGTGGCCCAGCGCCGCGAGGTCGCGGCGGCGCTCGCCGCGCTCGGCTATCGCTACGACGGGAACGAAGGCTTCGCCGACGAGCGCGTCCCCGGCCAGCGGGAGCTCTCGCTCGCCATCGGCTTCGCCGGCCTTGACCCGATGCGGATCCGGATCTGGCCCTCGGAGGCGGAGATGCCCCACCTCTTCTCCGGCGTCCAGGTCGATGCCGGGCGTTTCGTCGCCGAGGCAGCCGGCGAGCTGACGCTCGGAGAGATGATCGACCTCCTCGGGCGCCGGGCCGAGGACCTCAGCGAGCTCTGGAACGCCTGGGGCCGGGTCCGCCCCCTTCTCCTCGGCCCGGCCTGACGCGGGCCCGGACCCGCGCCGCGCTCACGCGGCGCCGCCCTCGTGCGGCCCCTCGTTCGGATCGTCGTCGATCACGATGACCCGGAACGCCTCGGCCGCGGCGGCGCCGATCGGCTCGCCCTCTTCGGCGGCCCAGGCCCGGATGCGCTCCTCGAGGCCGTCCGCGTCGGCAACCTGGCTGCCATGGCAGCGGAGCGCCGCGATCTTGCGGTCGAGCGTCGAGCTGACGTCGACCCAGGCGGTTGGCGCGTTCGGCCAGAAGAGATAGAGCCGGCGTACGGCATGGGCGGCCAGCCCGGCCCGGGCCAACCCCGGGAAGGCCATCGGGTTGCGGGCCGCGGGGAAGACCGCGTCGACCGCGGCAATTCCCGCGGCGCGGTGGTCGGCATGGTTCACACCGGCCCCGGAGTAGAAGAGAACCTCCGGGTCATGGGTGAGCACGGCGTCCGGCCGGAAGCGCCGAATCTCCCGCACCAGGAGCTCGCGGAGCGGGAGCTCGTTGGCGAGCGCGCCGTCCGGCTGGTGGAGGAACACGACCTCGTCGTAGCCCACGATGGCTGCCGCCCGGCGCTGCTCATCCTCGCGGGTCGCGGCCAGGATGAGAGGGTCGGCGGCCGGGTCCTCGCCGCCCTGGTCGCCCGAGGTGCAGCAGACGAGCCGCCCGACGGACCCGGCGTCGATCCAGGCTGACGCCGTGGCGGCCGGGCCGAACTCGGCGTCGTCGGGGTGCGCTGCGATCACCATGAACCGCGCCGGTCGCCACGCGTGCGCCGCCGGGCGCTCGCCGGCCGAAGGAGCGGTCGGCGTCACCGCGTCGCGGACCCGACCGCGGACGCGATGCGTCGGGCGGTCCCGGGCCCGGTCGTCCATGGGTCTTCGGGCGGGGCCTCGTTCATGCCCGTCGCGCGGCCCGGGCGGCGGCCAGCGTCCGCAGCACGTCCTCGGCATGTCCTTCCGCCGTGACCTTCGGCCAGGCGTGGGCGATCTGCCCGTCCGGCGCCACCAGGAAGGTCGAGCGCTGGATCCCCATGTACGTCCGGCCGTACTTGGTCTTCTCGACCCACACCCCGTACGCCTCCGCGGTCGCGTGGTCCTCGTCGGAGAGAAGCGGGAACGTGAGCTGGAACTTGGTACGGAAGCGGCGATGGCTGGCAGCGCCATCGGGGCTGATCCCCCAGACCGCGGCCCCCGCCGCGACCAGCTCGTCGCCCAGGTCGCGGAAGTCGCAGGCCTCGACCGTGCAGCCGGGCGTGTCGTCCTCCGGGTAGAAGTAGACGACCGTCCAGCCCCGCTGCTCCGAGAGGCGGTGGACGACCCCCGCCTCATCGGGGAGGGCGAAGTCGAGGGCCGGGTCGCCGGCCACGGGAATCGTGGGCATGCGAAGAGGCTACCGCAGCGCGACGATCCCCGCGAGGACCGCGATCCCCGCCAGGACGACGACCGTGTCGAGCGCCGCCCAGCGAACCTCGCGGTAGCGGGTGCGCCCCGGCCCGGCGAACCCCCGGGCGTCCATCGCCACCGCCAGCCGGTCTCCGCGGCGGATCGCGAGGACGAGGAGCCCGACGAGGACCCGTGGATGCCAGCTGGCCCGGAGCCCGCGCATCCGGCGAGCCTCACGGAGGGCGACCAGGTCCTCGGCCAGCCACGGGATCGCCTGGAGCGCGGCGAGGGCGCCATAGGCGAAGCGCTCGGGCAGGCGGCCCTGCTGCACGAGGGCGTCGGTGAGATGGGTGGGGTCGGTGACGCGACCCCACCCGACGCCGATCGCGACGATCGCCACGACGCGCAGGCCGAGGGCCAGGCCGGCCTCGATGGCCGGCTCGGTGATGCGGAGGGGGCCGAGCGCCAGGACGACCGTCGCGGCCGGGTCGGCGTTCGCCGGGGAGAGGAGCGCGTTGAAGAGGCCGACCGACAGGGCGGCGAGCCAGAGCGGCGCCAGCCCGCGGGCCAGGTCGGCGGGTGGGACGCGGCCCAGGGCGAGGGCGGCGGCGATCGCCACCGCGGTGACGAGGAGCGGCGGCCGCAGGTCGGTCGTCGTGGCCAGGGCCAGCAGCCAGGCGATCGCGACGGCCAGCGTGCCCAGCGGGTTGGCCCGCCCGAGCGGGCTCGCCGCCACCCGATCCGCCCGGGTCGGAATCGCGATCACGGCGCATCCTCCGCGATCCGGCCGGCCGCGAGGCGGACCACCCGCCCGGCCAGCTCGGCCGCGAAGCGGAGGTCGTGGGTGGCCGCCACGATCGCCGTCCCGGCCTCGACCCGGGCCCGAAGGAGGACGAGGAGGCCCTCGTAGCCGCGGCGGTCCTGGCCGAAGGTCGGCTCGTCGAGCACGAGCAGCCCCGGCCGACGCACCAGCTGGCAGGCCAGCGAATGCCGCCGCTGCTCCCCGCCCGACAGGGTGAACGGATTCCGGGACCCGAACCGCCCCAGCGGGATGCCCAGCGCGGCGGCGACGTCCCCCGCCCGCGTCCGCTCATCGGGTGTCAGGCCGAGGAGGAGGTCGGCCTCCACCGTGGCGGCCAGGAACGACCGCTCCGGATCCTGGGTCACGTAGCCGGCGAGGCGGGCGAGCTCGCGGGGGGCGGTCCGGGACGGGTCGCGGCCGCCCACGCGAACCGTGCCGCGGTCGGGACGGAGCAGGCCCACGAGGAGGCGGGCGACGGTCGACTTCCCGCTGCCGTTCGGGCCGAGGAGCGCGACGCGGGCGCCCGGCTCGATCGCCAGGTCCAGGCCGGCCAGGACGGGGATCCCCCGCTCGAAGGCGAAGTCGACGCCCCGCGCCTCGGCCAGCGGCGGCTGCGGCCGGACTGCGGAGGGGGCGACCGGCGCCCCTGCGGGCAGGGACGGCAGCGGCTCGTCGGGCAGCCAGACGCCGGCCGCGACCAGTGCCGGGCGGTGCCGGGCCAGGAGCTCCGCGGGCGTCCCGAGGGCCAGCGGCTTCCCGTCGGCCGTGAGGGCGAGGACCAGGTCGGCCAACGGCCAGGCGAGGTCGGCCCGGTGCTCCACGAGCACGATCGTCGCGGCCCGCGCCTCGCGGACCGCGGCAAGCCGCTCGGCGAAGGCGAGGGCTCCCGGCGGGTCGAGGTTCGCCGTCGGCTCGTCGAGGACGAGGAGGCCGGGATGCGGCGCGAACGCGCCGGCCAGGGCCAGGCGCTGCTGCTCGCCGCCGGAGAGTCGGGCCGTCCGGCGCCGCTCGAACCCCGCGAGACCGGCCTCGGCGAGCGCCGCCGGCACCCGGGCCCGCATCGCGGGCAGGAGCCAGCCGCGGCCCTCCAGCCCGAAGGCCACGTCGTCCTCCGCCCGCTCCATGACGAGCTGGCTGGAGGGGTCCTGGAAGACGACCCCGACGCGGGCGGTCAGCCCGGCGGGATCGGCGGTCCCGACGCGCCGGCCGTCGAGGCGGAGGTCCCCCTCGAGCCGCCCCGGCGCGGCCCACGGCACGAGCCCGGCGATCGCCCGGGCCAGGGTGCTCTTGCCCGAGCCCGACGGCCCCACCACCAGGAGGCAGGCGCCCGGAGCCAGGTCGAACGAGACGCCGGCCACCGCCGGCTCGGCCCGCCCCGGGTAGGCGATGGCGACGTCGCGGGCGACAACGGCGACGGGGTCCGCGCGACCCGGGCCGGCGACCGCCCCGGGCTCGCTCAGGCGGCGCCGCCCGGGAAGCCCTCGAGAACGCCTGCCTGGCGCAGCGCCCGGACGAGGAAGAGGGACCCCCCGGCGACGATGACGACCGCCGAGACGGCCATCAGGACGCCGAACAGGAGCATCGTCGCCAGGTCGACCTCCGGGAAGTAGAGGACCCAGTCGTGGACCCAGGCCGCGGCGGCGGAGGCGATCGCGGCGAGGGCGAGGACCGGGAACGACCAGAGCCGGTAGAGGGTGAAGGCGAAGACGAGCTCGGCAGCGGCCCCCTGGACGAAGCCCGAGAGGAGCGTGTCGGGGCCCCACTGGCTGCCGATCAGCGTCGAGACGGCCGCCGCCAGCATCTCGGCGAAGAGCGCGGCACCGGGCTTGCGGACGATGAGCGGGGCCAGCACCGCCGGAACGAGCCAGACGGCGTAGAAGAGGAAGCGGGCGGGGCCGAGGGCGGCTTCGATGGGCGCCCAGGCGAGCCCCCAGGCCCAGAAGACGACCCCGAAGGCGACGCCGATGACGGCGGTCACGACGATGTCCCGGGTCCGCCAGCGGGTGTCGGCAACGGCCGGGGTGACAAGGGGTGCGGAGCTCATGGGGTTCCTCCTGGCAGGTGGGTCTCGACGATCAGCAGGCGGCCGGCGCGAAGCGCGACGCGCGCCTCCGGGCCGGACCGGACGTTGGAGAGGCCGCGTGCGGGACCGATCACGAGCGGTTCGTCCCGGAGCGGGTAGTCGAGGCCCGTGGTCGTGACGCCGCTGGCCTCGATGCCGAACGGGAAGAGCGAGACGAGGTCGCCGGACGCTCCGACGAGGCGGACCGCGGCGGGCGCGGCCGTGGCGTCGAGCAGCCGGATCCGGGTCGCCGCATGGAGGAGGACCGCGGTCAGCCCGTCGAGCGCCGGGTGGGCCAGCAGCCACGCGTTCGCCAGGGCGTGGTCGAAGCGGCGGCCGCCGAGGGCGCCGAGGATCGTGAGGCGGGTCGCGCCGCGGGTGACTGCCGCGAGCACCGCCAGCTCGAGATCGGATTCGTCCTTCGCCGCGGCGGCCAGCTCGATCGGGATCCCTGCGTCCCGGATGGCCGCCAGCCCGTCGGGGCCGAGCGAATCCGCGTCGCCGACGACGAGGTCGGGCGCCAGGCCGGCCGCGAGCGCCTTCGTCGCTCCGCCGTCGGCCGCCACCACCAGGCCCGCGCCCGCGTCCCATCCGGGCCACGCCGCGTCGAGGGCGGCCCGGGCGGGCACGTCGCCGTCACCCACGAGGATCGCGTGCAGGTCAGAGCGGCCGCTCACGGAAATGAAACGCCTCCGGATGGAGGGACGGAGGCGTCGCCTGGACTCCCTTCGCCGGCATGACCCGGATCAGGTTCCGAGGGTCTGCGGGTGGTCCCCGCACTCTCAGCGCCGCGACGGCGCTCCCCTGTCCCACTCTTCGTGTTCCGCCGGTCTCCGCCCGGCGCCGTCCGAGTCTACACCTGGGCGGCGAGGAGGCGATCGACCCAGATCGCCACGGAGGGCGCCGTCTCCGCGGCTCCGGCGGCTCGAAGGGCGGTGTCGTCGCCGAGGACGGAGTCGATCCCCACGGCGTGGGCGCCGGCGGCCCGGGCCATCCGCATGTCGTCGAGCGCGTCGCCGACATACGCCGTTCCTGCCGCACCGGGACCCAGGCCCAGCTCGCGGACCGCCCGGAGCAGGGGGGCCGGGTGCGGCTTCGCCTCGAGCATGTCGTCGCCGTGGACCCGGACCGCCAGCAGCCGCTCCAGCCCGTGCCGGCGGAGCTGGGCCCCCACGTTGTCGCGGTGGCCGGCGGTCACGAGGGCCAGGGGATAGCCGCGGGCGTGGAGCCGCTCGAGCGCCTCGGCCGCGCCGGGCAGCAGGTTCGCCTCGTCGCGACCTCGGTACGCCGCCCACCACCGCCGGCCTGCCTCCTCGACGACCCCGGCCGGCAGGCCCATCGAGCGATAGAGGGCTCGCCAGTCGGGCGTCCAGAGGCGGCAGTAATCACCCCACGTCAGGTCGTGCCCGAAGCCCGCGGCCACCTCCTCGGTGGCGAGGTACATCAGGTGGAGGGTGTCGGCCAGGGTGCCGTCCCAGTCGAAGATGATCGCCCGCATCGCCGGAATCCTAGAGCGCGCGCCGGCGGGCGTGCCGGCGGCCGATGCTAGACTCCCGGCCGTGCCCGACCCCCTGCCCGACCCCCTGCCCGACCCCCTGCCCGATCCCGTGCCCGATCCCGTGCCCGATCCCGGCGGTCAGGCCGGCCTTGATCCGGCCATCCGCCGCGTCGTCGAGGCGGCGGCCCGAAAGGGCGTCGACCTGGGCGTCGTCGTCCTCGACGCCACGACGCACACGGCCGAGGAAGCGGCGCACGCGCTCGGCGTGGAGCTGGGCCAGATCGTGAAGTCGCTCGTCTTCGTGGCGCCCCGCGACGAGGCGGGCCACGAGCCCATCCTCTGCCTGGTCTCCGGCACGAACCGGGTCGACGTCGCGCGCCTGGCGGCGGTCGTGGGGGAGCCGGCGATCCGGCGGGCCACGGCGCGCGAGGCACGGGACCTGACGGGCTTCGCGATCGGGGGCATCCCGCCCGTCGGGCATGCCGGCGCGGTGCGGGTCGTGATGGACCCCGACCTGGGCCGGCATCGCGTGGTCTGGGCGGCCGCCGGCATCGATCGGGCAGTCTTCCCGGTCTCCCCGGCGGCGCTGCGCGCGCTCACGAACGCGGTGGTGGCACCGATATCGACTGCCCCCGCGGGCTCGACCGATGCGGCGGGACCGGCCCCCGGACCGACGTCCGCGGCCGAGCCCGGCCCGTGACCGAGGACGCGCACCAGGAGGTCGTCGCGTTTCCCGGCGGGATCCGGGCCCGCTTCCGCTGGGCGGGCACGGGACGGGGAGACGCGGTCTTCGCCCTGAGCGAGACAGGCGGGGCGGTGCACGACTACGGGGATCGGATCTCGCCGACCTTCGAGCGCCTCTGCCGGGCCGAGCTGCGCGTCGAGAGCCCCGGCGGGACCTGGGCGGCGCGGCTCGCGTCGTCGATCTTCGACGCGCCGGCCGGCCTCGCCTGGGACACGGCGGGGCTCCTGGTCGTGGCGTATGGCTTCGCCACGTACGGGCTGGAGGCCCGGACCGGCGAGCTGCGCTGGCTCCACCGTTCCGGCTCGCCGCTCGTCGCGGTCCTCGGTTCGCCGCGCCTGGACCACGTGATCGTCCAGGCCGAGATCGAGACGTTTGCCCTGGAAGCCGACGGCGAGGTCCGCTGGCGCGTGGCCCACTCGGACGTGGTGGCGGCCGCCGAGCTCGTCGGCGGCCGGCTTCTGCTCTCGAGCTACGGCGGCCTCGTCCGCGCGCTGGACCCCGCGACGGGGCTCGCGATCACCTGATCGTCGCGCGCCGCGGTTGCCGGGGCGCGCCGCGGTTGCCTGGGCCGCCCGCGCCCGTGGACGACCTGTGGACAACACGCAACGGTTCCGTCGATTCGGTGGACGGCAGGCGTTGACCGGCCCTCCGGCGACCGGTAGCGTGGATGTCGGCCCGGAGGGGTCATGAGCTCGCTAATGGCGGAGGTTCCGGCCGAGGCCCACGCGACGCGGAGGTTCCTCCGGGTCGTTCGCCGCCCCGCGCTGCTACCATCCCCCGCCGTGACCCCTCTCGTCGTGATCGCCGCGGGCCTCGGCGCGATCGCCGTCGGCACGCTCCTCCTGCGGACGTACGGCCCGCGCATGCGCGTCGGCCGCCTCCTGGCCGTGACGCCGTCGGTCGGCATCGAGGAGGCCCGCGGGCTGGCGATCGCCGGCGTCCGCCGCTACGTCCGGGTGATGGGCAGGCTCGACGCCGACGACGAGTTCGCGGACGAGAACGAGCGTCCGCTCGTCTTCCGACGGCGCCGCCTGGAGACGCGCCGCGGCCGCGCCTGGCACACCCTCGACGAGCGCCGGGAGTCCGTCCCGTTCCGGGTCGGCGAGGGTCTCGCGGAGATCGACGTCGACGCCGGCGCCCTGGACGTTGGGCTCGTGACGCTGGTCCGCGAGTCCGTCGGAACGGTCGAGGAGGCCGGCGAGGCGCTGGAGCCTCGGGCGCGCGCGGAGCTCACCCCGAGCGCTATCGTGCGCCTGCGGATCGAGCAACTTTCGTCCGTGGAGCATGCGACTGTCCTCGGCGTGCCGGTGGCAACGCCCGGCGGGCGGGTCGCGATGACCGCAGGCACCGGACGCCCGCTGGTCGTATGCACGCTCGAGCGTGATGAGGCGATGCGGGTCCTCGGCGAGGGCGGCCGCGCGCGCCCGGTGGCGGCGGCGCTGGCCCTGGTCGGCGGGTTGCTGGGCCTCGCGATCGGCCTCGCCTGGGCCCTCCTCGTCGGCGGATTCGCCTGACCCGCATGGGCATTGCCCGGCTGATCGCAACCCGTGTCGCACGGCCGGGCCGCGCGGCGTCGCTCGCGCTGGCGATGCTCCTGTACGGCGCGTCGGCCGTCCTCGCCGTGGATCCCACGGCGTCGCCCGCCGGCGGCGGCGACGTGCGCACGAACCCGGCGGCCCCGGGGCTCGTCGGCGATCCGCTCTTCGCGCTGGTCGGCGTGGCCGTGGTCGGGCTCGTCGCCGTGGCCGTCACGCTGGCCGCGGTGCGCCTGACCTCCCGCCGGTAGAGCGATCTCGCCCGCCTCGGACCGCGCCCGCCCAGGACCGCGCCCGCCGCGCGACGCCAGGCCGGCGCACCAACCCGAGTCCGGGACTTATGGCCTATTGGCAAGAACTGTGAAGTCAGGGAGATTCGCCCCGTCAACCTCAGCGATCCTCCATTCCTCGGTGCCCGACCAGGGGGCACCGGGCCCGGGGGACGATCAGGCGGGGGATCCAGGTCACGCAGCTCGCGCCTCGCCCGTCCGACGCGACCCTCACGGTCACGAAGGCGGCCCGCCTCCTGGGCGTCCACCCCAACACGATTCGGGCGTGGAGCGACCAGGGACGGCTCCGGTTCTACCGCATCAACCAGCGGGGCGATCGGCGCTATCGCCTCGGTGACCTCCAGCGCTTCCTCGCCGCCGCGGAGCAGCCGGGGCCCGCGAGCGGACACGGCCGCGGCCACGCCGGATCGGAGCGGCCGATCCCGTCGATCGGGGCCCAGCTCGTGGAGCTGCGCACCCGCCCGACCGACCGGTCTCCCCTGCAGGGCGGCCCGCTCGATGCCGGCGAGCCGGCCCATCCCGACCGGCCCCTGCGCCTCGTTGCTCCCGTTGGCGCGGCGGCCGAGCCGTCGCCCTTTGCCCTTCCGTATCCCTCTCCGCTCGATGTCGAGCGCCGCCTGGTCGAGGTCGATCTGCTCGGACGCCTGGCCGACCTGATCGCGTCGGGGCGCAACATCGTGGAGATCGCCGGCGCCACCGTCGATCTCCTCCACGGCCGCGCCGGCCACGATCTCGCCATCGTCCTGCAACGGGGCGAGGGCCGCCTGGCGCCCGTCGCCGCTCGCGGCGAGGGCGCCGATCGGCTCAGCTGGACGTCGGACTCGGCGGGCCTCCCCGGCCGAGCGCTGGCCGCGCCGGGCCCGGTCGGCGAGAGCGAGACCCCGGGGCACGATTGGCTCCCGCTGGGCCACCGCCTGCCTGCCCGCCTCGCCGTTGCCATCCCCGGAGGCTCCAGCCGGCCCTGGGGGGTCCTGGTCACCGCCGACGAGACGCCCCCGGCAACCCTCGGAGAGCTGGAGACCTTCCTCGTGGCGGTCGCCCGGCAGCTCGGGGTTGCCGTGCACACCGACCGCCTGCGAGCCGAGACGGCCACCCAGCTCCACCGGGCCGAGGCGCTGCGGCGGATCGCCACCGACATCGGGAGCAAGCTCGACCTCGGACAGATCCTGGCGGGCGTGGTGGATCACGCCCTGGTGCTCTTCGGCGGCGACCGGGCCGCGGTCCTGCTGCGCCGTCCCGACGGGGAGATGACGGCCGAGGTCGCCCGCGGGCTGTCGCCGTCGTATCTCGAAGCCATCCGGGACTTCCCGGTCTCGTCGCTCCCGGCCGAGGCGGCGGCTGCCCGGCGGCCGCTCTTCGCCACCCGCTACCGGGACGATCCGCGAGCGGTGGAGATGCGCGCGGCCGTGGTGCAGGAGGGGTTCGACACGATCTGCGCCGCCCCGCTCTACGACGGTCACGACCTCCTCGGCCTCCTCAACGTCTACCACGACCGACCCCACGCCTGGGCCGGCGAGGAGCTGGCTACCCTGGCCGGGTTCGCGACCCAGGCCGCGACGACCATCAAGAACGCTCAGAACTACGAGCGGATGGCGACCTGGGCGGCCCACCTCCAGTCGATCCAGCAACTGGGGGCGCGCCTGGCCCGCCTCACCACCGAGAGCGAGATCGGGGCCGCGATCGCGAACGAGCTGGACCAGCTGATCGAGTACCACAACGTGCGGGTCTACCGGCTCCGACCAGATGGCTGGGTCGTCCCGGTGGCGATGCGCGGGCTCGTCGGCGAGTTCCACGACGAGACGCCGGACCAGCTCCGGATTCAGATCGGCAAGGGGATCACGGGATGGGTCGCCGAGCACCGCCTCCCCCAGAACATCCCCGACGCTGCGCACGACCCGCGGGCCCTGACGATCCCCGGTACGGAACCCGACCTGGACGAGTCGATGCTCCTGGCACCGCTCGTCTTCGAGGAGCGCGTCCTCGGCGTGATCGTCCTCTCCAAGCTGGGCCTGGGCCAGTTCAGCGACGACGACCTCCGGCTGCTGGTCATCTACGCTGCCATTGCCGCCCAGGCCATCGCCAACGCCGACGCGACCGAGCAGCTGCGCCAGCAGTCGATCCGCCTCGAGCGCCGCCTTGCCGGCCAGCGGGCCCTGCTCGAGATCACCGGCTCGATCCTCGGCACCCTCGACCTGCCGCTCGTCCTCGACGAGGTGGCGGACCGCCTCGCCGCGATCGTCCGCTGGGACAACATCTCGATCGAATGGATCGACCCGGCAACCGGGATGCTGACGCCGCTCATGGCCAAGGGCATCCACGCCGACGAGTACATCCGGCCGTGGGAGCCCGGCGAGGAAGGGTTGGCGACGTGGGTCATCGCGCATGGCGAGCCGCAGCTCGTGCCCGATGAGCTGCGCGACCCCCGGATCCGCCAGTTCCGGTCGACCGGTGACGTCGACGGAAGCCTGATCTGCGTGCCGCTCCGCGGCCGGGACGGGGTCCGTGGCGTGGTGTCGCTCGAGCGCCTGGGAACGGAGGAACGCCTCGACGAGGACGACTTCGAGCTGGTCCAGCTCTTCGCGGCGCAGGCTTCCATCGCCATCCGCAACGCCGAGGCCTACCGGGCGATGGAGATCGAGGCCCAGACCGACGACCTCACCGGTCTCCTCAACCAGGGCACCTTCGTCGATTGGCTGGCCCGGAGCGTCGAGACCCAGGAGCGCTTCGGGATCCTCATGCTGGACCTCGACGAGTTCAAGGCCGTGAACGACCGGCTGGGCCACCAGGCGGGGGACGACCTCCTGCGGTCGGTCGCCGCCGCCATCCGCGGCGCCTGCCGCGATCCGGATCGTGTCTTCCGCTACGGTGGCGACGAGTTCACCGTCATCTGCCCGGCCACGGACGGCGCCGGGACCGTTGCCCTCGCCGGGCGCATCAGGTCCGAGCTCAACGCCATCGCCCTCGACTGGGGCCGGCGGCGCGCCGCCGGGCACGTGACGGCCTCGATCGGCGTCGCCACCTACCCGGAGTTCGGGCCGACCGCCGACGAGGTGCTCCTCGCGGCGGACCGAGCCTGCTTCGTGGCGAAGCGACGCGGCGGCGACCAGATCGCGACCGCCGAGGAGGGCCTGGCGCTCGCAGGCGAGCTGACCCTCCAGGCGCCGACCCCGTTCGACCCGCGGGCAACCACGGAGGACGGGGCGACGGCGGACGGCCACGGCGCGGCCGCGCGCGTGCCCAGGGAGCCGACCGCCTAGGATCGCGGCGTGCATCGCCGCCGCCTGTTGCCGCGCCTCCTCGCCCTCCCCGCCGTGGCGTTTCTCGCGACGGCCTGCTCCCTCTCCGGCGGGAGCGGCCTTCCCGGTGCGTCCTCCCCGCCGGCCGGGACGCCGGCCCTTTCGCCGCCGGCCTCCGGGCACGGCCGGCCCTTCCGCCCGACGCCGACGCCGGCTCCGACCTTCGCGACGTACACGGTTCGCCGCGGGGATACCCTCACCGCCCTCGCCAGGCGCTTCGAGACCACGCCCGAGAGCCTCGCCTACTGGAACCGGGCCCGGTACCCGTCGCTCGACCCGGACTCGCCGGGGTACCGGCCGGACCGGATCGAGGTCGGCTGGCGGCTTTCGTACATGCCGGGGGCCGTCGTGGACCCGGAGAACCTGCCGCCGGCGAGCGGCCCGCCGGCCGACGGCCCGGGGCCCAGCGCTTCGGTGGGCCCGTTCCCGACGCTGCCGCCGGACGGAAGCGCCATCCTGGTGGCCCGGGGCCCGGCGGGCCTCGACGGCGTCGCCCTGACGTTCGAGTACGCCGGGGGCCCGGGCGCCGGGCCGGGCGGGGCGGCCGCGATCGTCCAGTGGCTCGCCACGAGCGGCGTCCCCGCCACTGTCTTCGTCGCGGCAGCGGCCCTCGACGACGCGGACGGGGCGGCTGTCGCGCGCCGCCTGGGCGGTCCCGGTCCGCTGGTGACCGGCCTCCTGGCCTCTGCCGTCGACGCGGCTCGGCTCGGGGAAGCCCTGCGTGCGGCCGACGCCGTGCTCGAGCCGGCGCTGGGTCGGTCCACCGCGCCGTGGCTCCGGCCGGCCACGGGCGATGCCACGCCCGCCGCCCTGCTGGCGGCCGGCACGGCCGGCTGGACCTGGGCGGTGACGTGGGACGTCGACCCCGGCGACGGCACGGCGCCGGGCGACGGGGGCCCGATCGCGACGGACATCGTGACCCGCGTCGTGTCGCGGGCGAGCGGCGGGTCCGTCGTCCGCCTCCAGCTGGGAGGGGCGCGCACGCTCGAGGCGCTGCCGGGGATCCTGGAGGGGCTCGCGGCGGTCGGGCTGCGGGTCGTGCCGCTGAGCGAGGTGCTGGGCCTCGGGGACGGCGGCTGATCACACCTGGAGGCGCCCCGCGTCCACGATCCGGCGCAGGAACTGCTGGGTCCGCTCCTCGCGGGGCGCCCCGAAGATCCGCTCGGGCGGACCCTCCTCGAGAATCCGCCCCGCGTCGAGGAAGCAGACCCGGTCGGCGATGTCGCGGGCGAAGCCCATCTCGTGCGTGGCGATGAGCATCGTCATGCCCCCGGCCGCCAGCTCGCGGATGACGTTGAGCACCTCGGCCACCAGCTCCGGGTCGAGCGCGCTCGTCACCTCGTCGAGCAGGAGGAGGTCGGGCTCCATCGCCAGGGCCCGCACGATCGCGACGCGCTGCTGCTGCCCGCCGGAAAGGCGGTCGGGGAACTCGAGGGCCTTCTCGTCGAGGCCGAACCGCCGCAACAGGGCCCGCCCCCGCTCCTCGGCCTCGACCGGCCGCATCCGCAGCGCCTTGCGCGGACCGAGGGTCACGTTGTCGAGAACGCTCATGTGGGGGAACAGGTTGAAGGACTGGAAGACGATCCCGATCCGCCGCCGGATCCGGTTGACGTCCACGCCGCGGGCCGTGATCTCCTCCCCTTCCACGACGATGCGGCCCGCATCGATCGGCTCGAGGAGGTTGATGCAGCGCAGGAGGGTGGACTTGCCGCTCCCCGAGGCGCCGATGAGGCAGATCACCTCGTGCTCGGCCACGGCCAGGTCGATGCCGCGCAGGACCTCCAGCTTCCCGAACGACTTGTGGAGCCCCTCGACGACCAGGACCTGCCCGCCGGCGCCGCTGCCGCTCACTGGACCCCCCCTCCCGCCTGCCGGCGCTTGTCCCGGGCGATCAGCCAATCGGTCAACCGGGCGAGAGGGAGCGTCACCACGATGAACACGAGGGCGGTGACCATGTACGGCGTGAAGTTGAAGTTCCCCGCCTGCTGGATGTAGGACTGCCGGAAGATCTCGACGACGCCGATGTACGAGACGAGGACGGTGTCCTTCTGGAGCCCGATGAAGTCGTTGAGGAGGGGCGGGATCACGCGACGAACGGCCTGCGGCAGGATCACGTGGCGAAGGGCCTGGAAGCGGCTGAGGCCCAGCGAGCGGGCGGCCGCTTCCTGGCTCGGGTGGACCGAGTCGATGCCCGCGCGGTAGACCTCCGAGACGTAGGCCGAGTAGACCAGGGTGAGGGCGACCACCGCGTAGAAGAACGGCTCGACCGGGACACCGGGGAGGCCCAGGCCCGGGATCCCGAAGCCGAGGATGTAGATGACGAGGACACCGGGCAGGGCCCGGAAGACATCGACGTAGACCGTCGTGAGCAGGCGGATCGGGAAGAAGACCGGCCCGGGCACGCTCCGGAGCACCGCGACGACCAGGCCGAGGACCAGGATGAGGACCTCGGCGATCAGGAAGAGCTGGACGTTCACCCAGAACGCCCGGACGATCGACGGGGCCGAGGCGGCGAAGACCTCCGCGTTGAAGAAGGACTCCTTGACGGCCGGCCAGCCGGGCGAGTTGACGACGATCCAGCCGGCGGCCCCGAAGAAGACGACGGTGCTGACCAGCGCGACGAGCGTGGAGCGGAGCGCCGACTGGCCGCCGACACGCCGAGGCCCGCGCGACCCGGGGAGACCGCCGTGGCCTCCGGGGTCGAGCGGGCCTCCGGGGTTGCCCGGGGACGCCGACATCCGGCGCTCCGCCCGTAGCGCGGGCTAGGGCTTGATGACCGGCGCGTTCGCCTTGTCGGCCATCCACTCCTGGGTGATCGTGGCCAGCGTCCCGTCGTCGGTCATCGCCGCGAGCGCCGCGTTCACGCAGGCGGTGAGCGGGTTGCCCTGGGCCAGGACGAGGCTGAAGTGCTCCTGCTCGGCGCCGGTCGGCTCGAACTGGCCGACGATCACGCCGTTGTCCATCTGGGCGGCGGTGATGTAGAAGGCCGTCGGCAGGTCGACGACGAGGCCGTCGATCTGCTTGTTCGTCAGCGCCTGGATGGCGGCGTCGTTGCTGTCGTAGACGCGCGGCTCCTTGTCCGGCTTGATGACGTTCACGATCGTGTCGTAGCTCGTCGTGCCGGCCTGGGCGCCGAACTGGTAGCCCTTGAGGTCGGCGATCGTCGTGGCGGAGGCTATGGGCGTGCCCCCGACCGCGACCAGCGACTGGTTGAGCCAGTAGTAGCCGTCGGACAGGTCGGCGGTCGCGGCCCGCTCCGGCTTGTAGGACACCTGGGCGAGGTAGAAGTCGAAGGGCTTCGGCCCGGGCGCATACGAGTTGTCGAACTTGACCGCGACCCAGGCCACCTTGTCCTTGGCGAAGCCGAGCTGGTCGGCGACGGCGTAGGCCACGGCGCTCTCGAAGCCCGTCCCGGTCGTGGGATCGCCGGAGAACTCCGTGTCCCACGGCGGCGTGTTCCCGCCGTCACGAGGCAGCCAATAGGGCGAATACGCGGGGTTGTCGGTGCCGATCGTGAGCGTGCCGGCCGTCAGCGTCGGCAGGTTCTCCGGCGCGCAGGCGTTGGGCGTGGGCGTCGGGGTCGGCGCCTCCGTCGGGACGGGCGTCGCGGTCGCCTCGGCCGTCGCGGTTGCCGTGGGCACCGGGCTGGGGCTGGGCGTCGCCCCGCCACCCTGGCTGATCACGAGGGCGCCCACGATGATCGCCGCGGCGACGATGACGGCACCGATGATCATGGCGTTTCGGCCGCCGCTCGTCCCGCCGGTCGAGCCGGCCACGGGCGACGTCGGGGGCGGCGCCCCGCCTGCGCCGGCCGGTGCGCCCGGCGTTGGGAGGGCGGTGGTGGGAGCTGCGGCCGCCTCCACCGGGGGCACCGGCGCGGTCGCCGGCGGCATCTCCGGCGGGAGGTCGGGTGGGGTCTCCGGCGGGAGGTCGGGCGTCGGTGGCCTCGCTCCAGGCTCTTCGCTCATGTCGCTCCTCCGTGGCCGCAGCGGTGCGGGTGACCTGCGGCCACGACGAATCTACCAGTGCCGGTCGCGCCACGAGCGCCGCGGGATCGGCGGGCGCCGGCGCCCCCGTCCGGCAGGGGCGACCCGCAACGTCTCCGCGCATCACCTCTAGACTCGAGCGGTGCGCGTCCGCCTCCTCGAGCTGCGCCTCCTTGCCGTCGGCCTCGCCGCGCTGTGGGCGACCGTCGTCGGCCTGCTCCTGGCGGGCTACCGGCCGGGCGGGCCGGCGGACGGGCTCGTGGGCCTCGCCGCGCTGGCACCGCTCGCCGTGGCCGCCGCCGCCGTCGCCTGGCCCCCGGCCGCGCGCGGCGGCCTGACCTTCCGGACCATCGCGGCGCTCGGCATCGGCACGGCGATCATCCTCGTGCCAACGATGGGCGGCCTGGCACGCCAGCTCGAGGAAGGAGGCCTCCAGACCCTCCTGCCGTCGCCGGAGGCGGCCTACCCATGGGCCCTGGCCGTCCTGGGAACCTCCCTGTTCGCGGGCCTCGGCATCGCTCGCCGCCTCCTGGGCGCCGGCAGCGGACGCCCGGGTCGCCTGCGGGCTGCCGTCGCCCTGGGGATCGGGCTCGCGGTGGTCTCGGGCACGGTGCTGGCGGGCGCGACGATCGCGAACGAGCTCGCTCTGCGGGACCAGCCCGCGGCCGTCTCTCGCTACGGGCCGACGGACCCGACTCTCCTCCCGCCGCCATGCGACGAGGCTCTCGGCGCCGGCGCCTCCGCGGACCTGACCCTCGACCTGAGCGGCTCCGTCGACGGCCGCTCGCTGGGGATCGCCCAGGCCAGCGGCGAGCGCTCGGGGCGGGACTTCCGCTGGCTGGCCGAGGTGACGACGACCCGCGACGTCGGCCTCCACGGCGCCGCGGCCGTCGGGAGCCGGGGGTGGATCCGCCAGACCGACACCCGCTGGCTCCCGGTCCCGTACGCGACGGCGGCGGGAGAATCGCTCGACCTCGCGGTCCTCGAGGCGGCCCTCACCCCGGAGCAGCGCACCGTGGCGGAGGATCTCGGCCTCGTCTACGTCGAGGGCGCGCGGGCCCGGCGCTGCCGCGTCGCCGTGGATGGGGCCATCTTCCGCGACGCGTTTCCCCAGGTCCGATGGCTGGTGGGGGCCGGCGACCTCGGGGACTGGCGCGGGGAGATCGATTTCTGGGTCTTCGAAGATGGGCAGCTGGGGCGCGCCGAAGGACGCCTTGGCGGTCCCGGGTTCCAGATCGCGCCGGGCGCCATCCAGGGCGAGCTCTCCGCGACCCTGACGGCCACGCACCGGGGCGACCCCGTGACCGTGACCCCACCAACGAACTGAGCCGCGGAGGAAGCATGGATCGCTGGGACCTGCCCGGGGGCGACACGCTCGCGGGTCGCAAGCGGGACCGGGTGGCCCGGTTCTATCGCGTCGCGACCTACCTCTCGTCGCACCCGGACGGCGTCACGCCGGACGAGCTTGCCCGGTTCCTGGGCATGTCGCGCCGGAACGCCTACCGCGACCTGAAGGCGCTCGACGAGGAGCTCGGGATCCCGGTCTGGGCCGAGGGCGGCCGCTGGGGGCTGGCCCAGGCCGCGCTCCTCCCGGCGTTCCGCCTGACCCAGGGCGAGGCGATGGCCGTCTTCCTCGCCGCGCGCCTGATGGCCAAGTACGCCGACGCCTACGATCCGGAGCTCGCGTCCGCCTTCCAGAAGCTCGGCGAGGCCCTGCCGGAGGTGCTGGGCCGCCACGTCCACCGAACGCTCGACGTGATGGCTCACCGCCTCCCCGACCCGGAAGGCACGCGGCGCCTCCACGCCCTCACCCAGGCCTGGGCCGAGCGGCGCGTGGTGGAGCTGACCTACGACACCACCACCTACGACCCGACGCGCGAGGCGCGGACCGCCCGCGTGCGACCGTACCTGATCGAACCCTCCACCGAGACCCACGCCCTCTACCTGATCGGGTGGGACGAGACCCGCGCGGCCGTCCGAACGTTCAAGGTGGAGCGGATCCGCCGGCTGGCGCTCACCGCCGAGGTCTTCGAGGCCCCGCCCGACGGCGTGATCGAGGAGGCGCTGGAGCGGGCCTGGGGGATCATCTCCGACCAGGACCCGGTCCAGGTGCGCCTCCGTTTCGCCCCGGCCGTCGCCTCCCGCGTGGCCGAGACCACGTGGCACCCGACGCAGGTCGTCGAGCGGGAGGCGGACGGCGCGCTGACGTGGGACGCGACGGTCTCCGGCACGGTCGAGATCCGGAGCTGGATCCTCTCCTGGGGCCCCGACGTGGAGGTCCTGGCCCCCGCGGAGCTGCGGGCCGAGGTAGCCGACCTGGTCGCCCGGGCCGCCGTCATGTATCGCTGATACCGGGCCGCGGCCCGGTATCGCTGACGCTCGGCCCTTCCCGGCCCGCGGCGAACGGCCACAATGGGCTCATGCGCCCGGCCCGCTTCGCCGCCGTCAACCTCATCAGCGATCCGATTCACGGCTACATCGAGCTGACGAAGCGGCTCGCCCCCGCCGATGCCCGCGCCGCCGGCCTGCCGGAGGAGGACGCGGCCGAGGAGGACATCCTCGATTCCACCTGGCTGCAGCGGCTGCGACGGATCAGCCAGCTCCAGAGCGCGCGGTGGGTGTTCCCGACGGCGGAGCATTCGCGATTCACGCACGGCCTGGGCGTCATGCACGAGGCCGGGCTCTGGGGGCGCCAGCTCTACCCCTCGCTCGCCGAGGCGCTCGCCGGGACCGACCCGGGGATGCGCCCGCCGTCCGAGGGCCTCGTGGTCGAGACGCTCCGCGTCGCCGGGCTCCTCCACGACGTGGGGCACGGCCCGTTCGCCCACTTCTTCGACGAGCACGTCCTCGCGGCCTTCCCGGCGCCGCCCGACGGGCGACGGCCGGGCGGGAAGGCCCTGACCCACGAGGACCTCTCGCAGCTGATCATCGAGCGCGAGCTCGGACCGCTCATCCAGCGGCTCCGCCGCGCCCCCGGCGACGGGATCGCGGCCCGCGACGCATTCGCCGACGGCGAGACGATCGACCCGGCCTGGGTTGCCTACCTCGTCGCGAAGCCGCCGCTCGACGACCCGGCGATGCCCCGCTGGGTCCGTTGGCTCCAGCCCCTGCTGTCGGGCGTCTTCACGGTCGACAACCTGGACTACGTCCGGCGCGACGCCTACCTGACCGGGGTCTCGGCGGGGCCGGTGGACGCCGAGCGGCTCCGCCGCTACGCGTTCATCTCGGAACGGGGCCTGACCCTCTACGAGCCCGGGCTCGCCGCCCTCGAGATGTTCCTCACGGCGCGGCTCTTCATGTACCAGCAGGTCTACTTCCACCGGACGGTGCGGGGGATCGACCTCGATCTCGCAGAGGTCTTCGCCCCGTCGATCCGGGCGATCTTCGGCGAGGGATCGCCGGCCGACGACCTGGGCCGCTACGCCGACCTGGATGAGTACGCGCTCCTCCACCAGGCCGCCCGCTGGGGACGCGGCGAGGACGTGGTCCTGACGCCGGCGCCCGGCGACGGCCGCGTCGCACCGCACGTGGCGGGGATCTGGCGGCGGATCCTGCTCCGGCGGCCCCGCTGGCGCGCCGAGGCCGAGGTCCGGGCCGAGTTCGAGTCCGGGCCGCCGCCCGCGGACGCCGTCGCGACCCTGGGCCCGGCCGAGCCGGGGCGCGTGATCATCGACCTCGCCGTGGTCGACGCGCGTCCGAGCGCCGCCGACGCCGACGCGCTCCTCGCCGTCGCCGGGCGCGACGGACGCCCGCCGCGCCCGCTGGCGGAGGCGCTGGGGCGGCTCCCCGCCTTCGCCCTGATCGGGCGACGCTACGTACGGGTCGATGGGGAGTAGCCGCCGCGGCCCCACCCGGATGGCCCGGGAGATCGCCGAGATCCCGACGGTCGTCGAACGGACGCTCCGGGACGGCGCCGCCGACCTCGACGAGGTGGCCGGGGCGATCGCCCGGCGGGCGCCCCGCTTCGTCCTCGTGGCCGCCCGGGGGACGTCGGATCACGCCGCGATCTACGCCCGGTACCTGATCGAGACCACGCTCGGGATTCCGGTCGGCCTCGCCGCTGCGTCCGTCACCACGATCTACCGGGCGCCGCTCCGCTGGGACGACGTCCTCCTGGTCGCGGTCTCGCAGTCCGGAGCCGGACCGGACGTGGCCGCCGTCGTCGAGGCGGCACGGGCGGCGGGCGCGCCGACCCTCGCCATCACGAACGAGACGACCTCCGCGCTCGCAGCGGCCGCCGAGCTGCTCCTGCCCCTCCACGCCGGGGAGGAGCGCGCCGTGGCGGCGACCAAGACCTATGTCGCCTCGCTCGCGGTGGTCGCGGGCCTCGTGGCACGCCTGGCGGCGCCGCTCGGCGGCGGAGCACCATGGGCGTCCGCCCTGGCCGGCCTGCCCGACGAGCTGGCGAGGACCCTGGAGATCGCCGGGGCCTGGGTTCGCGGCCCGGGCGCCACCTGCGTCGCGGAGCTGGCCGGCGCGGACGAGGCGCTCGTCGTGTCGCGCGGCCACAACTTCGCGACCGCCCTGGAGGTCGCCCTCAAGCTCAAGGAGACCGGCCGGATCTTCGCCGACGGCTACTCCACTGCCGACCTTCTCCACGGCCCGGTCGCGGTCGCCGGCCCGGAGCTGCCGACCCTCGCCTTCCGGCCCGACGGGCCGGCCGGGGCCGCGGTCGACGAGGCGCTCGCCGTCGCCCGCCGCCGCGGCACGCACCCGTGGACGGTGGGCGGACGCGAGGTGACGGGGCGGCACCACGCCCTGGTCGTCGCCGAAGGGCTCCCGGAGCCGCTCACGCCGCTCGCCTTCGTCCTGCCTGGCTTCCTCCTGGCGGAGGCGACGGCGCGGGCGCGCGGACGCGACCCGGACGCTCCGCAGGGGCTGGCGAAGGTGACCCGGACTCGCTGACGCCGCCCCGGGGCAACGCGCTGGCGACGCCCTTGAGCTACGCGCAAGCCGACGCCGGGAGTGCCATCCTTCGCTCATGCGGCTCGCCGACTTCGCCCTGGAGCGCTACTTCGCCCGCTGGGAGTTCGCCGTTCGACACCTCCTCTGTGCGTCCGACGTCGAGGGCTGGCCGCTGGCCGAGCTGCTCACCCTGGCCGACGACGAGACCCGGGCTGCCTGGGGCGACCTCCGGCTCGGCTACACGGAGTCGCCCGGCCATCCGCTGCTGCGGGCCGAGATCGGCCGCCTCTACGAGAGGCTCGACGCCGACGACGTCCTGGTCTTCTCCGGCGCCGAGGAGGCGATCTTCTGCCTCCTGAACGTGCTCGCGGGCCCGGGCGACCACGCGATCGTGACCTGGCCCGGGTACCAGAGCCTCCACGAGGTTGCCCGCGCCGCCGGGGCGGAGGTCACGCTGCACGAGCTCCGCGACGCCGACGGCTGGGCCCTCGACGTCGAGCGCCTGGTCGGCGCGATCCGGCCCTCGACCCGGGTGGTGGTGGTCAACGCCCCCCACAACCCCACCGGGATGCTCCCGACCCCCGCTGAGTGGCAGGCCCTGGGGGAGGCGTGCCGGGCTGCCGGCGTGCGCCTCGTCGCCGACGAGGTGTACCGCTTCCTGGAGCACGACGGGCGGGCGCCCCTGCCGGCCGGGGCGGATCTGGCGCCGTCGTTCGTCTCGATCGGCGTCCTCTCCAAGTCGTTCGCGCTGGCAGGCCTCCGGATCGGCTGGCTCGCCTCGCGGGACCGGGACCTGCTGGCCCGCTGCGCGGCCTTCAAGGACTACACCACGATCTGCGCGGCGGCCCCCTCCGAGATCCTCGGGATCGTGGCCCTGCGGGCGCGGGAGACCGTCCTCGCCCGGTCGCGGGCACTCGTCGGCGCAAACCTCGCCCGGTTCGACGCCTTCCTCGCGGAGCGGCCGGCGTTCGCGACGTGGGTCCGGCCGGCCGGCGGGTCGGTCGGCTTCCCGCGGCTCGCCGCCGGCCTCGACGCCGATCGCTTCGCCGCCGACCTCGTGGAGGCCGAGGGCGTGCTCCTCCTGCCGGGCAGCGCGTTCGGGCACCCCGGGAACCACGTGCGGGTCGGGCTCGGCCGCGAGGACTTCCCGGTGGCTCTCGAGGGCCTCGCCGCGTTCCTCGACGCGCGGGCCGGCTGAGGCCGTCAACCGGCCCCGGACGGCGGCACGGAACGCCCGTCGGCCGCTTCGGGCCCCCCCAGGTCGGCCGCCCGGCTCCACGCCTGCGAGTCGAACAGCTCGGGGCGGTGGGTCAGCACGACCACGGTCCGGCCCCGCGTCGCGGCTTCGAGGTCGGCCACGAAGGCGCGGGCGGTCGACTCGTCGAGGTGTTCCGTTGGCTCGTCGAGGACGAGGACCCGGACGTCGGCAAGGAGCGCCCGAACCAGCGCCAGCCGCTGGCGCTGGCCGCCCGACAGGCGGGCGCCGTGCTCGCCGACCGGGGTGGCGAGGCCGTCGGGGAGCGAGGCCACCCAGTCGACCAGCTGCGCGGCGGCGAGGGCCCGGCGCAGCTCCGCCTCGTCGGCGCCCGGGCGCGCGAACCGCACGTTGTCGGCGATCGAGGCGTCGAAGACGTGGGGGTCCTGCTCGCACAGTCCCACCGCGCGTCGGACGTCGTCCCCGGCGAGCGTCCGCAGGTCGGCCGCCCCCGCCTCGCCGACGAGCTCCAGCGCGCCGGCGGCGGGGTCCAGGAAGCGCAGGCACGCGGCGGCGAACGTGCTCTTTCCGGACCCGCTCGGTCCCGTGACGAGCGCCCGGCCGCCGGCCGGGACGTCGAGATCGAGCTGCGCGAGCGCGTCCTCCGCCGCGCCCGAGTAGCGGATCGTAAGCCTCCGCGCACGGAGGCCGAGCGGCCCACCGGGCACGGCGGCCGGCGCGGCCACGTCCGGGACAGGGTCGGGACGGTCCAGCACGTCGACGACCCGCCCGGCCGACGCCGCCAGGCCCGGGAGCTGTCGCGCGGCCGGCACGAGCGGCGCGACCACCTCGTGAACGGCGATGGGAGTCAGGGCCACCACGGCGAGGAAGACCCCGGGCAGGGAGCCGTCGCGGACCGCGACGATCCCGAGGAGGAGGGCCAGCCACGTCGACGCGCCGGCGGCCAGGCCGGCGACGAGGCCGCCGATGCCGGCACCCGCGGCCACCCGGCGCTCCGACGCCGCCAGCCGCGCGTCGATCGCCGCGATCCGGGCGACGGCGCGCGGTGCGGCCCCGCTCGCGAGAAGCTCGGGCGCGCCGTGCAGCAGGTCCACGGCCGCGTCCGCGAGGGAGCCGCGGGCCGGGGCGATGGCGCCCTCGGCCCGCCGGGCGACGGCCGCGGCGGCGAGCGGCGCGCCCGCGGCGGCCGCCACGACGGCCGCGGCCAGGGTCATGCCGGCGGCGGGCACGAGCGATCCCACGAGGACCGCCGCCCCGCCAGCCACGAGCCCCGCCGACAGGTATGGCAGGAGGACCCGGAGCCACAGGTCCGCGAGCCCGTCGACATCGCCCACGAGCCGGGCCAGGAGATCGCCGGTGCGGAGCTCGGCCAGCCCCGACGGTGCCAGGCGGGCCAGGCGAGCGTAGACGTCGGCCCGCAGCTCCCCGAGGACCCGGAACGCGGCGTCGTGCGCGGCGAGGCGCTCGGCGTAGCGGAGGACGCCGCGGGCGATGCCGAAGGCACGGACGGCGGTCACGGCCACGAGCAGGGCCAGGACCGGCGGCTGCTCTGCCGCCCGGGAGACGAGCCAGGCCGAGGTTGCGGCGAGGCCGATCGCCGCGGCCGCCGCCCCCACCCCCGCCAGGACCGCGAGGGCAAGGCGCCCGGATACTGGTCGTCCGAAGCGAGCGATCCGGACGAGCGGCCTCATGCCGCTCCCTCCGCGATCGTGGACGCCGAGGCCCACGGCACCGGCATCGCCGAGTCGGCCAGCCAAGCCCAGTCCACCGGCACCACCCGGTCGGCCAGCGCGGCGGCGGCCGGCCGGTGGGCGACGAGGAGCACCGCTGCCCCGCCCCGGGCCGCCCCTGCAACGGCCGCGAGGACCGCGGCCTCCGCGACCTCGTCGAGGCCCGCCGTCGGCTCGTCGAGGAGCAGGAGCGGGGATCCGCGGAGCAGCGCCCGGGCGACGCCGATCCGTCGCCGCTGCCCGCTCGAGAGGCCCGCGCCGCGCTCGCCGAGAAGCAGGCCAGGATCCACGTCGCCCAGCCCGACCCCGACCAGCGCCTCGACGATGGCGCCGTCCGACGCGCCCGGCGCGACGAGCCTGACGTTCTCGGCGACGCTTCCCGCGACGAGGAACGGCTCCTGCGGGACCCAGGCCACGCCGGCCCGCCAGCGGTCGCCGTCAAGCTCGCGCACGTCGAGCGCGGTCCCGTCCGCCTCTTCCACGGCGATCCGGCCGGCGCTGGGCTCCAGCAAACCCAGGATCGCGGCGAGGAGCGTGCTCTTGCCGGCGCCGCTGGGGCCCGTGAGGGCCACCACCTCGCCGGGTCGCACGTCCAGTGAGAGCCCGGCCGGCGCGGCGATGTCGCGGCCCGGCTGGGCGACGCTCACCCCTTCGACGACCAGGCGTCCACCGCGGAGGTCGGGCATCGCCGTCCGAGTCCCTCCCGCCAGCGGCGGTGCGTCGATGATCGCGAAGGCCTTCGCCGCGGCGGTCAGCCCCTCCTCGCTGGCGTGGAACTCGGCCCCCAGCCGCCGCAGGGGGAGGTACGCCTCGGGCGCCAGGACCAGGGCGAAGAGCCCGACGTCGAGGGCCAGGTCGCCTGCTGCCAGCCGGAGGCCGATCCCCACGGCCACCAGCGCCACGGAGAGCGTCGCGAGCAGCTCGAGGACGAGGGCCGAGAGGAACGCGACCCGGAGCGTCCCCATCGTCTCCACGCGGTAGGCGTCGGTGATTCGGCGGAGGATCGCGACCTGGGCGTCGGCGCGCCCGTACGCCCGCAGTGTGGGCAGCCCGGTCACCACGTCGAGGAAGCGGTGGGCCAGGCGGGAGAGGGCCGTCCAACGCCGCCGGCGGCGGCTCTCCGACATCCGGCCGACAAGGACCATGAAGACGGGGATGAGAGGCACCGTCAGCAGGACGGTCAGGGCGGCGATCACGTCGACCGCCGCGAGGCAGACGACGACGACGGCCGGCACGATCGCCGCGAGGGCGAGCTGGGGCAGGTACCGCGCGAAATAGCCGTCCAGCGCGTCGAGGCCGCGCGTGGCGAGCAGGACCACCTCGCCGCTGCGCGCCTCCGACGCCCAGCGCGGCCCGAGCGCCACGGCCCGCGCGAGCAGCCGCCGCCGCAGGTCCGACTTCACGACGCCGCTGATCCGCTGGGCCACGATCTCGGCCGCCCAGCCCAGCGCGGCCCGCGCCGCCAGCACGACAGCCAGGGCCACGAGCGACGGGGCCAGCTCGGGCAGCCCGTCGCCGCCGAGAAACGCGCCGGAGATCGACCGGGCCAGCAGCCATGCCTGGGCGACGGCCAGCGCTGCGCTCAGCACCCCCAGCGCGACCGCCGCCCCGAGGGCGACGACCGCGATGCGCCCGGACGCGAGGAGGCGGCGGTCAGCCGGGGTCATGCACGGCCGGGGGACGCGGCCACGGGCTCAGGGCTCGACAGTCGCCGGCGGGGCCGACACGCGCTTGCGGAAGACCCAGTAGGTCCAGCCCTGGTAGACGAGGACGATGGGCGTGAAGATCAGGGCGACCACGGTCATGATCGCGAGCGTGTACTCCGTCGACGACGCGTTCTCCACCGTCAGGCTGTAGGCCGGGTTCGTCGACGACGGCATCACGTCCGGGTAGAGGGCGACGAACAGGGTGACCACAGCGAGGCCCACCGCGACGGCGGTGCCCAGGAATGCCCAGCCCTCGCGGCGGACGCGGTTGGCGAGGATGCCTCCCAGGAGGGCCGCGGCGGCGAGCACGGCCGTCGCGACAGCGGCGGGGTTGCCCCGAAGCAGGAGCGTCCAGCCCAGGAAGACCACGGCGGCCACCGCGGCCGCAAGGCCGGCCCAGCCGGCGATCCGGTTCGCCCGGTCACGCACCGCGCCCTCGGTCTTGAGGGCCAGGAAATGTGCGCCGTGGGTGACGAAGAGGAGGAGCGTCGTCACCCCGCCCACGAGCGCGTACGGGTTGAGGAGGGTGAAGACCGTCCCGGTGAACTCCATGTCGGCGTCGATCGGCACGCCCTGCACGATGTTCGCGAAGGCCACGCCCCACAGCAGGGCGGGCACGAACGAGCCGATCGCGACGGCCCAGTCCCAGCGCGTCCGCCAGGCCGGGCCGGGGCGCTTGTTGCGGTACTCGATGGCGACGCCGCGGACGATGACGGCCACGAGGATCGCGAAGAGGGCGACGTAGAACCCGGAGAAGAGGGTGGCGTACCACTCGGGGAACGCCGCGAAGGTGGCCCCGCCGGCGACGATGAGCCAGACCTCGTTGCCGTCCCAGAAGGGGCCGATCGTCCGGAGCATCGCGCGGCGCTCGGGCTCGCTGCGGCCGACGATCGGCAGGAGGATGCCGACCCCGAAGTCGAACCCCTCGAGGACGAGGTAGCCGACCCACAGGAAGGCGATGAGCACGAACCAGATCGTCGTGAGCTCCATCCCCGCGTCCCCCTAGTACCCGAGGGCGAGCTCGGGCTCGCCGTCGTGGTGGATGCCGGCGGTCGGGTCGGCGTCGGGGAGGCCGGCCCGGATCTGGCGGAGCAGCAGGCCCACCTCGACGACGGCGAGGACCCCGTAGAGGACCGTGAAGCCGACGAGGGTGAGGCCCACCTCCAGGGCCGAGGTTGACGGTGACACGCCATCCGGGGTCGTCATCAGCCCCCAGACGATCCAGGGCTGGCGCCCCATCTCGGTGAAGATCCAGCCGAGCGAGTTGGCGACGAGCGGCAGGAGCGGGAGGAGGATGGCGACCGTGACCGCGCCGCGGCTCGGCAGGCGCCCCCTCCGCATCGACCACAGGAACCAGGCCGCGGCGAGGGCCGCCAGCAGCCCCGTGCCGATCATGAGGCGGAAGGTCCAGTAGGTGACCGGGATGTTCGGCGTCCAGTCGCCCGGCCCGAACGCCTGCTCGTACTGGGCCTGGAGATTGTCGATCCCCTCCACCTCGCCGTTGAAGTCGCCGGTCGCGAGGAAGGAGAGGAGGTACGGGATGCGGATCGAGAAGAGCTCCTTCGATCCGTCGAGCGAGCCGATCGTGAAGATCGAGAACGACGCCGGCTGCGAGGTCCGGTAGAGCGCCTCGGCGGCGGCCATCTTCATCGGCTGCTGCCCGGTCATGACCCGGGCCTGGGCGTCACCGGTGATCACCACGAGAAGGCCTGAGACCACGAGCAGCCAGGCGCCCGCCGTCGCGGCGGTCCGGAATGCCGGCGCGTCGACGCCCGGGCGACGCAGGAGGCGCCACATCGCGACCCCGGTCACGAATGCGCCGCCGGTCAGGAAGGCGGCCGGGATCGTGTGGACGAAGGCGACGAGGGCCGTCGAGTTGAGGAGGACGGCCATGATGTCCGTCAGCTCGGCCCTGCCGGCTGCCTCGTTGAACGTGTAGCCGACGGGGTGCTGCATCCAGGAGTTGGCGGCGAGGATGAAGTAGGCCGAGAGGACGGTCCCGATCGCCGCGATCCAGATCGTCGCCAGGTGGGCCAGCTTCGGGAGGCGGTCCCAGCCGAAGATCCAGAGCCCCAGGAAGGTCGACTCGAGGAAGAAGGCCACCAGGCCCTCGATCGCCAGCGGGGCTCCGAAGATGTCGCCGACGAACCGGCTGTAGTCGCTCCAGTTCATCCCGAACTGGAACTCCTGGACGATCCCGGTCACCACGCCGAGGGCGAAGTTGATGAGGAAGAGCTGCCCGAAGAACTTCGTGAGGCGGAGGTGCTTCTCGTTCCCGGTCCGGACCCACGCCGTCTGGAAGCCGGCCACCACGAAGGCCAGGGAGATCGTCAGCGGGACGAACAGGAAGTGGTAGACGGTGACGATGCCGAACTGCCACCGGGCGAGCATCAGGGGGTCCACGGACGACGACCTCCAGGCGTTGCTGGGTCACCGTGGAGGGTGCGCTCGCGAGATCGTGGCGGGACCGGCCGAACGTCCCGAAGGCGGATGCCCAGTGGCGATCCGATCGCGACCGGGTCTCAGTCCCGTGCGGGCCGGCGCCTTCAGCCGGGTGCGGCTTCGCCCTCGTCGCTGTCGTCGCCCTCGACGTCGATGGAGACCAGGCGGAGGTCGGTCGGCGTCTCGACCTCGGTGAAGCGAAGGACGGCGCCCTCGGCCCGCGTGCCGGCGGCATGCTGCTCCCAGTGGAAGCGGAGCGAATCCTCGGAGACGCCGGCCAGGGCCCCGGCCTCGACGTGGATGGCCGTGATCCGGGGGGCGCCGGCCTCCGACGCGCGGGCGATCACGATCTCCAGGATGCGGTCGGCGATGCCGGCTTCGTGCATGGGGCTAGTCTCGCCGATCGCGGCGATCATCGCCCCGAGCGCCGCCGCGATCGCTCCGCCGCGATCGCGGCCGCCGTCAGTCGGCGACGCCGACCTCGTCGATCTCGGTCTGGCGCAGTGCGGCGTGCGCCTTCGCCTCGTCGTCGACGCAGAAGATCATCTCGACGACGCCGGGCTTCCGGCCGACCATCAGGGTGCCGCAGACGTCGACGCCGGCCTCCGCCAGGCGTTCGGCCGCGTCGGCCAGGCCGCCGGGCCCGTCGCGCACCTCCACGAGGACGGGTGCGCCCTCGATGTAGGGGTGGCCAAGGCCGTGGAGGACCTCGCGGGTTGCGGCGTCGTCGGACGTGGTGAGGAAGGCGCAGCCGAGGTCGCCCGCCCCGACGCCGGCGATGTGGCGGAGGTCGATGCCGCGGGCCGCCAGGGCGCGGGCGAGGTGGGCGAGCTCGCCGGGCCGGTTGTCGAGCTGGACGACGAACTGGCGGGCCATGGCAGCCGGATCGTGCTCCGGGCCGGGCGCGGTGGGCCAGTGCCGGGAGGGCCGCGACGTCCGGGCCGAAGTGCCCGCGTCAGGCGCCGCCCGGGCGACCCGTCGGCTGCGTCAGGCGCCGCCGGCCGCTGCGATCTCGACCGCATCGCCTTCGAAGGCCGCGATCGCCCGCCGGTAGTCCTCCGGGATGGGCGTGGGCCGCCGCGTGGTCGCGTCGATGAGCACGAGCGTCATCCGCGCCGTGCACATGAGCCGGTCGTCGTCCACCCGGTACGCGGCGCCCTCCGTCATGACGCTCGTGCGCCCGATACGGGTGGTCCGAACGAAGACCTCCAGGAGGTCGTCGAACTGGGCCGGCGCCTCGTAGGTCACCTCCATGGCCCGCATCACGAACTCCGGGTCGCCGGTCCAGTAGCCGGCGAGGCCCAGGTGGCGAAGGTACTCCAGCCGCGAGTTGTCGAAGTACGGGAGGTATCGGCCGTAGTAGACGACGCCCTGGGCGTCGGTGTCGGAGAACCAGACCCGGGCCAGCGCCGCGTACCGGTACGGCGGGTGGCGGTCGGAAGGGCGCCCGGTCTCGAGGTTCGTCACGCCGCGATCGTACGCCGTGCCGGGCGTCGCGTCGGCCGATCCGCGAATGGTTCTGGGCAGTCTTCCGGAAGCGAGGACGCTGAGGGGTCACGGGCATAGCCAGGTCCCCGGTGGCCCCGACAATAACCGTTCCGCTGAAGGCCGTGACCGCTCCATGAGCAGAATGGGGTGATCGCGCGACCCACGCCTGCGCCGCTGTCCGGCGCCCTCCCGCCTGGGCCGGCTGCGGCCCCCCTTGCCGGGCCCGGTGACCGCTCCACGAGCCTCGGCCTCGACAAGGGCGCCGGCGACACGGTTCTCCCAGGTTCCGGGGTGCGGTCATGCCATGAACCGTCGGCCCATTCCGTCCATGTGCTCATGGAGCGGTCATCGCCGCTCCAGCGGCCGCCGGGACGCCGGCGGGCCCCCGCCGCCCGCGCGGCCAGGCCGCCAAGCGGCGGCGCCAGCCTGCGCTACGATGCGGCCCTGCGCGCCCGTAGCTCAGCGGACAGAGCATCTGACTTCGGATCAGATGGTCGGGGGTTCGAATCCCTCCGGGCGCGCCATGGTTTCAGACGGACACCCGCTCGGGCAGCGCCCGGGCTGGTCGCCGGACGCCGCTCCCCTGTCACCACCGCCCTCCGAGGCAGGCGTCCGTGGCATCGCCGCTGTACATTCGGTCCTTCCCGGGCGTGGGTCTCGGGCAGGAGGACCAGCCGGACATGTATGCGGTCAACTGGGATCTCGTCGACAGGCTTGGCCTCGACCGGACCGCCCTCGCGGGACAGACCGCGCTCGTGACCGGGGGTGCTCGCGGCATCGGCGAGGGCGCCGCGACGACCATGGCAGCCCTCGGGGCCCGGGTCGTGATCGTGGACAAGCGACCGACGGGCCAGGACGTTGCCGACGCCATCGAGGCCGCCGGAGGCCAAGCACGGTTCATCCAGTGCGACCTGAGCGTGGTCGACGAGACGATGGCGATGATCCACGAGGCGACGACCGCCTTCGGTCAGATCGACATCCTCGTCAACAACGCCCTGCACGTCACGGTGGCCCCGATCCTGAACCTCGACCTGGCGGATTGGGAGGAGACCTTCGCCACCAACGCGCGCGCCTCCTTCCTGACGACCAAGCACCTGCTCCCGGGCATGCTCGAGCGCCGGAAGGGCGTGATCGTGAACATGATCGCGTACGAGGGTGGCGCCCTCGCCGGCGCCTATGCCGCAACCAAGATGGCGCTCCGCTCGCTGGCGTTCACTGTCGCCCGTGAGATCGGGAACGAGTCGGGCGTCGCAGTGTTCTCTTTCGTGCCGGGGATCGTCGACACACCCCTGCTGCGCGAGAACCTGCTGCCCGGGGTGATGGCGGCCGCGGGCATCTCGATCGAGGAGGCGACGGCGATCGTCGCCCAGAACCCGGGGTACGAGGGCCTCATGCCGGTGGACCACTGCGCCACCACCCTCGTCCACGCGATCGTCCACGGCTCTGATCACCATGGTCAGGTCACCGCGCCGTTCGAGCCGCTCGACCGGATCGGCGTGATTCAGATGCCCCATCTCGACCCCGAGCTCGCCACTGCGGCCCTCGACATGTCGGATCCCCAGTCCGGCCTGTACATGAAGCAGTACCTGGGCGATGTCGCGAGCCGCAACAAGGAGCTCGAGGACCGCGTCCTGCAACGAACCAAGGAGCTCGAGGTGGCGCGCCGCCGCTCGGACAGCCTGCTGCTGAACATCCTGCCAGCGCCGATCGCCGAACGCCTCAAGGCGGGCGAGGAACTGATCGCCGACCACTTCGCGGCGGTGACGGTGCTGTTCGCCGACATCGTCGACTTCACGCCGACCTCGGCGAAGCTGACGCCGCAGCGGGCCGTGGAGGTCCTCGACGCCGTGTTCTCGGAGTTCGACCGGATTGCGCAGCACTACGCGCTCGAAAAGATCAAGACCATCGGGGACTGCTACATGGCTGTCGGTGGACTGCCCGAGCCGCAGCCCGACCATGTCGAGCGCGTGGCGCGCGCAGCCCTGGAGATGCTCCCCGCGCTCAGTCGCGTGGGCAAGTGGCTGGGTCTGCCCCTGTCCGTGCGGATCGGATTGCAGACGGGCGACGCTGTGGCGGGCGTCATCGGCAGACAGAAATTCGTCTACGACCTGTGGGGCGATACGGTGAACACCGCGAGCCGGATGGAGACCCTTGGCGTCGGGGGCCACATCCAGTGCACGGAGCGCGTCTACCGGCAGTTGAGCGGCCTCTTCACCTTCACGCCTCGCGGTGAGATCGACATCAAGGGCAAGGGACCGATGTCGACATACTTCCTGATCGGGGCGAGGTAGCGACGCTCTTGGGCGCCTCGGCCGAAGAGCCGGGGATCGTTGTCAACGCGGATGAGCCGCTCGAGGTCGTCGTTGATTCGATCGGGAGGCTGCCCCGAGCGCTGCGCGACGGCTTGCACGGCTCCGCGACTGGGCCAGGCCCCGCAATGTCGCCGGTCGCGCGACTCCGCCGCACAGCGCGCTGGCCCGATTTGCCACGATAGTGGTATCGTGCATACCATGAAGACGACCATCGACAAGGCAGGACGCCTCGTCATCCCTCGCCCGCTCCGCGACCGGATCGGGCTCGCCGGCGGTGGCGAGGTCGAGCTCGAGCTCGACGGGGCCGCGATCCGGATCGAGCCTGTGGGCGGCAGCGGCCTGCGCGAGGTCGGCGGCTTGCTCCTCATCCCGGCCTCCGGGACGCCACTGACCGCTGCGGCCGTGCGAGGGTTGATCGACACCGACCGGCATGGACGCTGAGCCGGACGAGGTCCTGCTGCTCGACACGAGCGCGGCGGTCGCCCTCGTCGTCGAGGACCACGAGGCGCATGCGGCGACCCTCGAGGCCGTCCGCGGCCGTCGCCTGGGCCTCGCGGGCCACGCCTGGTTCGAGACGTATTCGGTCCTGACGCGGCTGCCCGGCGGACTCCGCCGGTCGCCAGCCGACGTCGCAGCCCTGCTCGCCCACGACTTCCCGGCGACGGCGTTCCTCGCCGACGAGGCCGCAGCCGCGCTCGGTCCCGAGCTCGCCAGGCTGGGCATCTCGGGCGGCGCCGTCTACGACGCGCTCGTGGGCGCGGCCGCTCGTCAGCATGGCCGATCGCTGGTGTCCTGCGATGCGCGGGCGCGCCCCGTCTACGAGGCGCTCGGCGTGCATGTTCGGCAGACCGCCTGAGCGACGCCGGGCCGCACGACGCCTGCCGTACCGCCAGGAGCTCCTTGGCCCTATGCGGCAGGGCCGGCACGCAATACGACAACTCCGCAGGGCGTTCGGCTGGCCCGGCTCGGGTCCCGATCGCCTGTCTCGAGCAGCGCGGCCCACCCGGCATCAGTAAACCTCGTCGTGGGTGCCGAGCGCGACGAGGAAGCAGGTGTCGCCGTACCAGCGGAAGAGCACCCGCAGGTCGTCGTCGACGCGGAATGCCCAGTAGTCGCCAAGATCGCCCTTGAGCTTGTGTGTCCGGAGCAGCGGATCCTGGGGGTCGCTCGCGAAGCGCCGCAGCGCCGCTCGGAGCAACTCGTCCCGAGGGGACTTCAGCTTCCTTGCCCGCCGCATGAATCGGGAGGATGCGATGACCCTCACATCGATCCCGTCAGCCGCGGAGGTCGGCCAGGAGCGCGTCCATGTCCGCATAGTCCGACGAGTCGCCGGCGGCGTACTCGGCCTCCGCCTCGCGGACCTCGCGCAGGAACAGGGCGCGACGCGCGGCCCGCAGCTCTTCCCGTTCGGCCTCGTAGCGCCTGGCATCGACCAGGTAGGCGGTCGTCTGCGAACGCTGCAGGATGGCGACCGGCTCCTCAGCGTCGTGCAGCGACTCGAGGATCTCGGCCGTCCGCTGGCGAAGCTCCGTCACACCGATACTCTTCATCGTATGCTGTAGCGTACGCCAGACAGTCCCGAGTGGCAAGCGTCCTGGGTCTCCAGCTGCGTCCGAAACCCCTCGGCGGCAGCGCGACGGGTTTCAGTCAACGGTGAGGTCGTTGGCCCCACCCAGAAGCTCCAGCTCGTAGCGGTCCGGGCTGTCGGCGAAGCCGGGCCCGACATATCGGCGCTGGCCGCTGACCTGCTCCCGACGGCCCCCGTCGATGCGCAGGTGGGACACGCCGCCGGCCATCCGCACGGCAACCGGGATCCCCGTCGGCCGGCGGAACCGGGCACTGCTCACGACGCCGCCGATGCGGACCGTGGCCGTCCCCGTCGGGCGGGGCAGGTCGAGGCGAACATGGTTGGCGCCGCCGTCGACGTCGACGCGCTCCAGGGACACAGCCTCGAGCGTGCCCGTCAGATCCGTGATCCCTCCGTCGAGCTCGATCGTCCAGGGGATCGAGCCGCTGAGGGCGATCCGCGCCTTGCGCGTGCTGAACGCGGCCGTGGCCTGGCGGCGGTAGCGGATCGTGACCATGCCACCGGCGGCGCGGACGTCGGGACGCGGGCCGTCGAACGTGGCGAGCACGAGGTCCTCGGCTGGCGCGGCGCCCGCGAACTCGAGCCGGGACGCGCTCGTCTCGGCGATGATGCGCGCGTTCGCCCGCGGGCCGAGCGGTGCGATGTTGACCGCCAGCCGCGGCGCCCCTGAGGTGAACCTGAGGCGGCCGCGGGTCGCATCGCCGAGTGGCGCGCTGAACCTGTTGCCTACGAAGCCGCCGCGGGTGCCCGCGCGCAGCCGGGCCGTCTCCGCGTCCACGACACGGCCGGCCTCGACCAGGAAGCGGCCGATCGCTTCACGCTCTGGTCGCGAGCACGCGGCGAGAAGCCCGTCGACCGCTTCGCTGAGGGGCGCGATGGCGTCGACCACTCCTTGGATCCGGGAGCGAACCGGCGTGATCGTGACGCTGCGCCGGTCCGCGGGGTCGGGCTGCCGGGTGACGTAGCCGGCGCGCGCGAGGCGGTCGACCACGCCCGTCACCGCGCCGGACGTGAACCCCGCCAGCTCGGCCAGGCGGCTCGGGGTGAGGCCGGGGTCCGCGATCACGAGTTCGAGGCAGCGGAGATCGGTCGGGTTCAACCCGAGGCGCGCGGCGAGGGCGTCATTGAACGTGACGGTGCGGATCGCTTGACAGATGGCAGCGTTGTCGTTCATCATCCGGATATCTTAGCACCTAAGATACTTAGGAGGGGCAGATGTCTGGATCGCATCATACATCTTCGCCACCCGGCATCGAGGCGAACGATCTCGTCAAGGTGTACCCGGGGGACATCAGGGCGCTCGATGGCGTGAGCCTGACGGTCGAGCCCGGGTCGGTCTTCGGTCTGCTCGGCCCGAACGGCGCCGGCAAGTCGACGGTCGTGCGCATCCTGTCGACGCTTTCGCGGCCCACCTCGGGCACCTCGACGGTCGCCGGACACGATGTGCTCCGCCACCCCGATCTCGTGCGGCGAGCGATCGGTGTCGTCGGGCAGCGCTCGGCGGTCGATCCCGCCGCGACCGGGCGCGAGAACATCCTTCTCCAGGGCCAGATGTTCGGTATCGCTCCGCCGGAGCTCCATCGCCGGATCGACGGCATGTTCGAGCGGTTCGGCCTCGTCGAGGCCGCGGATCGCCTGGTCGGGACGTGGTCGGGCGGCATGCGCCGCAAGCTCGACGTGGCGATGGGCCTCATCAACCATCCGCGGGTCCTGTTCCTCGACGAGCCGACCACCGGTCTCGATCCGGAGGCCCGGGCGGAGCTGTGGGCCGAGGTCGCCACGCTGTCGCGCCAGGGCGGCCTCGCGATCCTGCTCACCACCCATTACCTCGAGGAGGCAGATCACCTCGCTGATCACCTCGCGATCGTCGATCGCGGTCGCGTCGTCGTCGAAGGGACCCCCGAGTCCCTCAAGGCGGCGCTGCACGGCGATGCCATCCACATCCTGCTCGAGGGTCCGGCGGATGGCTCGAACGCCGCGTCCATCCTCGGGCGGATCGACGGGCTTCGCAGCCCGGTGGTGGACGGCGCACGGGTGACCGCCCGGGCGGACCACGCCGCGGCACGCGTGCCGACCGTGCTGTCGGCACTCGAGGGCGCCGGTGTCGGGGTCGCCGCGGTCACGGTCGCCCGCCCCTCGCTCGACGACGTCTATCTCAGCCACACCGGCCGGTCATTCCGGCCAGAGACCCAGGAGCTGACCTGATGACCGCCATCACCCAGACCATGCATCAGTCTGAACGCCACCTGCGCGCCTTCATCCGGCAGCCGTGGTTCGTCGGCATCGTGATCACGCAGCCGGTGATCTGGCTGGTCCTGTTCGGGGCCCTGTTCCAGAACGTCACCCTGATCCCGGGCTTCGAGGCCGGAGGCAGCTATCTCGACTACCTCGTGCCCGGCGTCCTCGTCATGACCGCGCTGTTCTCGTGCGGCTGGAGCGGGATGTCGATCATCGAGGACCTCGACCGCTCGATCGTCGACCGGTTCCTCGTGACCCCGGTGCATCGGAGCGCGATCATCGGCGGTCTGACGATCTACCAGCTCGTGTCGCTCGTCATCCAGGCCGCGATCATCGGCGGCCTTGCCCTCCTCCTCGGCGCCCACTTCGATGGCGGCCTGCTGGGCTACGGGACGCTGACCCTGTGCGCCATGCTCCTCGGGGCGGCGGTCGCGTCGTTCTCGGACGCCATGGCCCTGATCCTGCGCCAGCGCGAGTCGGTCATCGGCATCAACACCCTGATGACGCTTCCGCTGACATTCCTTTCCGCAGCGTTCATCCCGCTCGCCCTTGCCCCCGAGTGGATCCAGACGGTGGCTCGCTACAACCCGGTGAACTGGGCGGTGGAGGCCGGCCGGGAGGCGCTCATCGCGACCCCCGACTGGTCGTTCATCCTGCCCCGGATGGTGGGCCTGCTGATGCTGGCGGTGCTCGCCACCGGTTGGGCGACGCGGACCTTCCGGTCGTACCAGCGCTCGATCTGAGGATCCTGCTACGCCGTCGGGCGATCCACGGCCTCGAGCCGCCGGTCGTGACGGATTCCTGTCAGGCGCTCGGTGGCGTCAAGATGCGCTGCGCTCCGGGGGTTCGATTGCGGCAACGCGGGCTTCCCGGCCCAGGAATGACCCCAGTGCCCGGGCCGCGTCGGTGAGGCCCGCGAGCAGCGCCGTCCCAGGGGGGTCGAACAGCCGGGGCACGATGAGGATCTCCCCGCCGCGGGCCGTCCGGCTCCAGGTGCCGACCACCCTCCCGTCGAGGACGATCGTCGGCCGGAACAGCCCGTTGCCGCCGGGGACGATGCGGTCGGCATGTTCGGGAGCCAGCACCGCCGACCGATCGCCGTAGCCGAGGAGGTATTCGTCGAATCCCGGCAGCAGGAGAACCCGGGGCGCCGGTGGCGGCACACCTTTCGCGCGATCGAGCGTCTCTGGGTCGAGGTGGTAGGTCCTGCCTCCGAGCTCGATCGTCGCGAGCGCGGCGCCGCATATGGCGCGTCCCCGCCGTGCCTCGCCGAGGGGGATGCCCGCCCAGCGGGCCAGGTCCGCGTCGCTGGCCGGCCCGTGAGATCGCAGATAGCGAAGGGCGAGCTCGCCGAGGGCCTCGTCGCGGTCGAGGGCCGGCGAGATCCTGACCCAGTCCTCGAGGAGGGCGAACGCCTGGCCACGACCGTCCGTCGCGCCCATGACGAGCGTTCCCTCGTGCGCAAGGTGCCAGATCAGGTGGTAACCCCGTTGGCCGTCCGTGGCAACGCCGGCCGCCCGGATCCGAGCGAGCAGCCGGTCACGAGGCAGGGCACGCCTGCCTGCGAGGGCAGCCCGAACCGCCTCCTCGGCGCGGCCGATGTCCGAGTCCGTGATCCCGAGCGCGCTGCGACGAGACGCCGCGCGGCCGATCTGGCGCGATCCCGCGAGCGCGAGGAGCCAGCCGATGTCCTCGGCGGCGACCAGGTGGAGCGTCCCGCGCAGCGGCCAGGAGCGGACGACCTCACCCGCGTCGAGCGCCGCGCCCACGACTGCCTTCGTGCAGCCCTGGGCACGCAGTCCGATCGACCACTTCGCACCCGGCAGGTCCTGCGCCTGGACGGCCAGCATCCAGCGCACCGCATCCGCGGGCGATGCAGCACGCATGGCGCCGAGGCGCTGGGCCGTCAGCCGCATCGCAGCGATCCGGTGGCGGTCCAGCGACGACGCGAGAAGGGACATCCGGCTGAGTATCGCAGCGGACCGCGCGAGCGCGTCCCGGGCCCGCGCAGGATTGCCCCGCGAGCTCGCTTCCCATCGACCGGCTTGGTCGTCATCATCGCCCGGTGACCGACTGCCACCGTGGAGGCGGAGATGACCCCTGACGATCCCCGCGACGCGTTCGACCTGATCCCCAAGGTCGAGCTGCACTGCCACGTCGAAGGTACTGTGCGACTGGCGACGGTCGCTGAGCTGGCTCGCAAGGCTGGGCGGCCGCTGCCCGTCGACGACCCGGAGTTGCTGTACCGGTACGACTCGCTCGACTCGTTCCTCGCCGTCTTCTGGCTCATCCAGGAGCTGCTCGCCACCAGGGATGACTGGGCCCGGGTCGCGTATGAATCGCTCCTCGACGCGGCCGCGGCCGGCAACGATCTCCTGCTGTTCTTCGCCACGTCACAGGGTGATTCAGCGAACGTCTGGGCAGTCCGCGCGACGCAGTAGCGCGGACTGCCGGCGCCCGGCCCCGCAAAACCGCGAGACACGATGGCAACATCGTGCCGGGGGATTCGTCCATCCCCGCGGAGTGCGCTTGTGATCGCGGCGCGGAAGGGACGGGTCAGGTGCGACCCACCTGAGGCGTTTGCCCGGTTCGGCTACGTGCCAGCGCCGGCTGCGTCGCCCCGGCCTCTCGAGCGGAAGCGGTACGGTCGATGGGTCTTGGCGCCGCCGAGGGTACGGATGCCACACAGCTGGCGACTGGCGCACCGTTATGGCGTCGTGAGGAGAGGTGCTCCAATGCCGCCGTTTACTCGACGCCGCGATCCGTACTGGGAGTGGGAAGGTCAAAGCGTGCGTCGGAAGCGCACCGCGAGGCGAGTCGTCGGGACCCTCGTCGTCGGACTGTCCTGCGTCATCCTCGCGCTGGTCCTCGCGCGCCTGCCAACCGTCGATGCTCGTGAGATTCTGTTCGGATCGGGTCGACCGCTCGTCTTCGTGGCTGCGGGTGCGGACCTGCTCGCGTGCTGCCTGGTCATCGTTCGCGAACTGCGCCACCCACTCGCGGCCTAGCAGGGAACCCCGACGCGTCCCGCTCAACATGCGGGGCACGATGAGGGGCACATGGACGGTGCGGAAGATCGGCTGACCGACGGCCCGGGTGGGCCAGCCTCTCAGGGCGCGACAGGGCGCTGATCCGGACACGGCGATGGGCGCCGGGATCGCTCCCGGCGCCCATCGGCGCGTGTGTCCCGGGGCGGCCCCCGCAGGGGCCGTCGGCTACGGCATGATCCAGTTACCCAGGGTGCCCCAGGTGCCGATCTCCTTGTAGGGATTGCCGCCGCTGAAGTTGACGGTGGCCGAGTCCTTGCACTTGGCGGCCGTCGCCGTGGGCGCGGCCGGGTCGAGATAGCGGTTGGTGACGCCGGTGCTCTCGGCGTTCTTGCAGACGTTGCCGTCGGAGCGGAGGTACTCGGTGAAGGCGGCGGGGACCGAGCCGACCTTCGCGCTGAGCCGCGACGCCTGGGCGGTCGAGTCGTAGTAGAGGCGCAGCCCGACCGCGGCGTTGTGGCCGGCGCACTTGGTGTCGTCGCTGTTGGTGCCGATGCGGGTGGAGATCTTCAGGGAGAGGACGTCGCCCTGGTCCACCGTGGCGGGAACGAAGGTCCAGGGAACGTCGACCACCTTCCCGGCCGCGTTGCGACCGATGCCGCTGACGCAGCGCAGCAGCCCGGATTCGATGATCGTGCCGTTTTTCAGGAGGTCGACCTTGACGTCGAACTTCGTGCCCACGTCGTCGCCGTTCTTGAGGCTGACCCAGGCGTGGACCGGGCTGAGCGCGGCAATCTGCGCCTCCCCGATGGTGAAGGTCCTCGCCACGTCGGGCGCCGGCGCGTAGACGGCGTCACCGACCTGCGAGGCGGTGATCGTGCACGAGCCGGCCTGGACGATGTGGACATTGGCGGGCGAGGTGGCCGAGTCGATCGTGCAATCGCCGGAGGCCGACAGCGCGACCGGCAGGCCCGAGCTGGCCGTCGGGGCGATGCCGAAGTCAGCGTCCAGGTACGCCTTGGGGCTGATCGGGGCGAACGTGATGTCCTGAACCCAGGTGATCGGCGTGTCCCCGAACATCAACTGCCAGTCCACGCTGCCGAACGTGGCAGGGTCGATGATCTCGTTAGCCTGGAACCACGAGATGATGAGCCCCTGGATGTCGGGGTTCACGTTGTATACCTTGGGCGCGCTGGCCACGTGCGGGTAAGCGCAGCCACCATCGTTCCGGTAGTTGTTGATGGCCAGGACGAAGGCGGCAGCCGGATCGATCGGCTGGCCCTCGAACGACAGGTTCGCGATGCGCTGGCCAGTTGGCTTCGAGATGTCGATGTCGTAGGAGACGCCGTAGACGACGTCATAGCAGTAGGTCTGACCGATACCGGCCACCTGGCTCGGTGTGAAGGGACCCGCGCTGGCGACCTGCTTGAAGTACTGGGCCGCCCGTTCGAGATAGTCCTTGACCTGGGCGCCGGTGAGCACCACCCCACGGAGGGTGTTCTCGTAGATATACAGCGCAGAGATGTCACGGATCGACACGGGTCCCTGCGGGACGACCGCCCGGCTGAGCGGTGCAGTGGTCGCAAGTACCGGGAGATCCGCGTAGGGACCTCCGGCAAGGCCCGCTCTCACCGCGTCCGCCTGCACCGAGTTGATGAGGTCCATGGCGGGCACGTCCATGAAGTCCGCACGCGCCAGGGACAGCTCTCGGAGCGTTTCCCCGATCGGGCTGTTGACATAGTCGACCACCGTATCGTGTTGCTCCTGCACGAGCTCGACGACGGCCGGGTCGGCGACAGCCGTGTTGGCCCTGAGCTGGATGGCAGACTTGGACGTCACCTGCCACTGGCCCTCCACCTCCAGGAGGTCGATGGTTGCCACGCTGAGCCGCTGACCGGTGCTTCCCGGCTGGGCAACCAGGACCTGTTCGCCCGTCAACGTGTTGGTCACGAACTGCTGCACGATGCTCGAGTGCGAGTGGGCCGGAAACACGACGTCGATGCCCGGAACCTGCTGGGCAAGCGCGGTGCCGAAGTTCTCGGGGTACGGGATCAGGTCGCCGTAGGACGACCCGCTGCCCATGCCGGTGTGGACGGCCGCGACGACCACGTCTGCGCCCTCGGCGATCATCCTGGGCACGTACTCCTGCGCGGTAGCCACTCCGTCCACGAAGTCCAGCGTACCTTCAACGTGCCCCCGATCCCACACCGCGCTGCCCGGCGTGGTCAGTCCGAGCACACCAACGCGGATAGGTTTCTTCCCGTCGAGCGTGATCGTCTCGATGACATACGGCTCGAAGGCAGGCTGGTCAGTTCCGGCGTAGAGCACGTTGGCGCCCAGCATTGGGGCGTCGAGCTGTTGCTCGAACGCGTCCAGGACCGGAAGACCGAAGTTGAACTCGTGATTGCCCACCGTCATCGCATCGAACCCGATGGCGTTCATGGCGGTCGCGACCGGGTGCACCGACCCTTCGGTGACTGGATCGTTCAGGGCGTAGTACGCGCACAGCGGCGTGCCCTGGATGGTGTCGCCCACGTCGAACAGCAGGGTGCTCTCGCGCCCTCTCTCCGCACGCACCTGGTTCACAAGGGTCGAGATGCGCGCCAGGCCCTGTCCTGACGAATACGCCTGGTTGTTGTAGTAGTCCCAGTTGAGGACCCTACAGTGCACGTCGGCCGTCGACATGAGGGTGATCTGAGCGCTATCGCTCGGCACCGCCGATGCGGGCCCCACTGACGCCGTGGTGATGAGCAGGGCGGCGACGAGCGCGGTGAGGCCGCGCCGGCAAGTCAAGTGCATTCCTGCACCCTCCATGTGGCCCATTTCGGCCAAACCGCCATATCGACACGGGAGACGTGCACACGGTCGAAGGTGTCGGTCTCGCCGGTGGCTCGGCGCAGTCGCGGCGGCTTGGGCCAGGCCGCACGTCAACGCCCCCACGCGTGCGGCCACACTGGCACCGACCTACCTCGTGGGGTAGGGCCGTAGGGACTGAACGGTCCGGGGGTTTCGTGGAGACCCTGACTATCGGGTTCAGGGGCCCGCCGGGCCGCCGTCACCGGCTGGGAAGGGGTCAGGCTCCCGGGACGACCAATGCGCCCCCTAGACCGGCTCACCGTGGCGACCGACGAGACTGGGCTCGTCCGCGGTATCAGGCAGGCGTAGTCGCGCCTGCGGGGCCCCGGCGCCGCAGCCGGCGCCCCGCTCCGCTCGGAGGATGGGACGCGCACCGGGCATTCGGGGGCCGTTCGCCTCTCGCCATCAGCGCGACGGCGGTCTACGGTGACATGTTGGCGGGAGGGCTCTGACACGCGGTCCGAACCGGCCGCCGGGACCGCGGCGGGCAGGGCCACGGGTCTCCCGGGATGAACCTCGGAGGGCTCGGTCAGCACCACCGCGCCGTTGGACTGGTCCGCGTGAACCTCGGGGAGGTGTTGGGGCCACCATGAGGAACCTCGGCTATCTCGGCCTGCTGGGGCTGCTCGGATTGTTGGGTATCCCTCTCGACAATCTGGGGCTCTTCGGTTTCTTCGGCTTCTTCGGCTTCTTCGCGTTCTTCGGCCGAAAGGACTGAGCGAGTCCCAAGCGCTTCCGGGTCCGCGGCGCTCCGAAGGCGCGCCCTTCGTTCATCTATTCGCATGTCAGGTCGGCACCGGCTCCGCACCCGGTGCCCCGCTCGCAAGCCGCCAGCGCCCGCTGCGGACTGGCCTCGCCTCGGGCCCCCGGGAGCGCATGGCAATCCCGCTCGCGGACGGCGCCACGCGCCTCGCCGCGGTGGCGCCGGGCGCGCATCCGGCTGGGCAGTCGCTCGAGCGTCGAAGGTGGCATCATGCGGAGGCCATGGATGAGCCGCATCGCTACGCGGCGCTCGGGATCGAGCCGATCCGGACGATCGACCGAGATGAGCTGAGGGCGAAGCTCGAGCGCGGAGAGCCCGTCAAGCTCGTGATGGCCCTGAACCGCTGGGCGTTCGAGGCCAAGCACATCCCGGGCTCACTCCATTTCGATACCCCGGATGAGCTGTATGCGGCCCTCCGGCCAGAGGATGAGATCGTCGTCTACTGCTCGCAGCTCGACTGTCTCTCGAGCGTCGCGATGTACCGCGACCTGATCCGGCGAGGCTATCCGAACGTGCGCCGATACGGGGGTGGCCTCATGGACTGGGAGGATGCCGGCCTGCCGCTCGAGGGCACCTTCGTGGCCGCGTCGCGGCCGTGACGCCCGCGACCGACGATGAGGGAAGGCGATCCGAGTCCCGCAACGCGGGCTCCGAAGGCACGCCCTGATCATCCCTACGCCACGGAGATCGAGGCCGAACGCAGGGGCTGGTACGAGCTCACCGGTCTCGTGCGCCAGCTCACGCCGGAGGAATGCCTCGTGCCCGGCTACTACGTGGCCCCGAACTGGACGGTGCGCGACGTGGTGGCGCATCTGGGACCTTGGCTCGCCGAGGGGGAGATCCAGCTGGAGCGCATGAGCGCCGGAACGTACGGCGGCCACGACGTCGATATCGATGCGCTGAACGCGGCCTTTCTGGCGGCGATGCACGACCAGCCGTGGGAGGTGGCCTGGACCCAGGCGAACGCCGGTCGGACGCGGATGCTCGAGGAGTGGTATGCGCTCAGTGAGCGGACGGAGGAGGCGGCGTGGTGGGTCCGCAAGTCGGGACCCGAACACTACGCCGAGCACCTTGACCGCCTTCGGGAGTGGGTCGGCGAGCTGCTCCGCAGGCGCGCCGGGGCGACCGACCCGACGCGACCGAAGCTCGACGGCCCGGCGGGCGACTCGGACCCGGGGGCAACGAAATGAGGTCGCGGCGATCCGGTCGCCGTGGCCATCGCGCCGATCGATACCAGGACCAGCTGCGGCGCGTCCAGGTGGATGTGCCGCGGGGCTTTGCACCGGGCGTCCAGGGGCCGATCAGGCCCAATGCCCCTGGGCAGCGACGGCTGTGAAGGCTGAGCGTTGCGCCCGGCAGCTCATCCGCCCGACGTTGGACGGACGGACTCGGCCCAATGCGAACGCACGAGCCGGAGACCCATGAGAGCAATCGTGTGCACGGGCTACGGACCCCCGGATGTCCTTCAGCTCAGGGACGTGCCGAAGCCCGTGCCGAAGGACGACGAGGTGCTCGTCCGGATCCGCGCCACGACGGTGAGCACGGCCGATTGCGAGTTGCGGCGATTCGACTTCGCCCCCTGGATCTGGGTGCCCATGCGGCTGGGGTTCGGCATCCGCAGACCGCGACGACGTGTGCTCGGGCAGGAGCTTGCTGGTGACGTCGAGTCGGTGGGCAAGAAGGTCAGGTCGCTCAAGAAGGGCGACCGGGTCTTCGCGGCGACGGGTATCCCCCTGGGAGCCTACGCGGAGTACATCTGCCTGCGCGAGCACCCCCCGACCGGAGCGATCGCGACGATGCCGGCGAACCTGGACTACGCGGAGGCTGCGGCCGTGCCCTACGGGGGAGGCGAGGCCCTGGTGTACCTGCGGAAGGCGAACGTCCGGAGCGGACAGAGGGTCCTGGTCAACGGGGCGGGAGGGAGCTTCGGCACCTTCGCGGTCCAGCTCGCCAAGGTCCTCGGGGCGCACGTGACCGCGGTGGACAGCGCGCCGAAGCTGGAGATGCTGCGCACGATCGGCGCGGATCGCGTCATCGACTACGCCCGGGAGAACTTCACCGCCAGCCCCGAGACCTTCGACGTCATCTTCGACGTCGTCCGCGGCACCCCGTCCGCCCGCATGGTGCGGTCGCTGACCGAGAACGGATGGCTGCTGATGGCCAACCCGGGCTTCCTGCAGATCGTTCGCGCCAGGTGGGCGGCGAGGGGAAGCAAGAGGCGGGCGTCGTTCACGGCATCGCACCTTGGCAGGCGAGGACCTGGACTACCTGCGCGGCCTGGTCGAAGCGGGACGGCTGCGCCCGGTCGTCGACCGGAGCTTCCCGCTCGAGCAGATGGTCGAGGCTCACAGGTACGCCGAAACCGGCCAGAAGTTGGGGAACATCGTTGTCGTCGTCGCGTAGTTGCGGCTGCGATCGCAGCCTCCCCGCGGGCCTGGCAGCCCGCTGAATTCATTGGCTAGCAGAAGAAGGTGAATCTGAACGGAACCAGGGAACAGCATGAAGGCAGTCGTCCAGGTCGGCTACGGCTCGGCGGACGTGCTCGAATTCAAGGAGATCGACAAGCCGGTCGCCGCCGATGACGAGGTGCTGGTGCGTGTCCACGCGGCATCCCTTGCCGCCGGTGACTACTTCGGCATGAGGGGCGTGCCCTTCCCCATCCGGATGTACGTCGGGTTCCCGAGGCCGAAGAAGGACTACGTCGTGGGGGTCGACCTGGCGGGGCGCGTCGAGGCGGTCGGCAAGAACGTGACGCGCTTCAAGCCGGGCGATGAGGTGTTCGGCGGGTGCAGCCGCGCATGCGCCGAATACACGTGCGCCAAAGAAGACCAGCTTGTTCCCAAGCCGAACAACCTGACGTTCGAGCAGGCCGCGGCCGTGCCCACGTCGGCCGTGGCCGCTCTGCAGACGCTTCGCGATCACGGCAAGGTGCAGCCCGGGCAGAAGGTCCTGATCAACGGCGCGTCGGGGGGCGTGGGAACGTTCGCGGTGCAGATCGCCAAGGCCCTCGGGGCGGAAGTGACCGGCGTGTGCAGCACGGCGAACGTGGACATGGTCGGATCGATCGGAGCGGACCATGTCATCGACTACACCAAGGAGGACTTCACCCAGGGCGAGCCGCGCTACGACCTGATCCTCGACAACGTTGCGAGTCACTCGTTCGCGGACTACAGGCGCGTGCTCGAGCCCGGGGGGACTCTCATGCCCAACAGCGGGCATGCCGGCATGGGCTACGTCATCAAGGCGTTCCTGCTGCCGCTGTTCGTGCGCCAGGTGGAGCGCCCGTTCGTCGCGAGGCCGAACCAGGACGACCTGATCACCCTGAAGGAGCTGGTCGAGGCCGGACGGGTTACGCCTTTCATCGACCGGACGTATCCGCTGAGTGAGACAGCCGAGGCCTTCCGATATCTCGACCAGGGTCACGCTCGAGGCAAGGTCATCATCGTCGTGGCGAACGGTGAGTGAGTCACGGCGGATGAGGCCGCCCTGCTGGGAATGAGCTCCCGAACCTCGGCCCAGCGGGCGGTCGAACCATCGACGAAGGACTCCCCCATGGGGAGCACGAGACCGATCTCGAGGGATCGCATTGGACCTCCGGGTCGCTCCTGGGGGCGCGAGCCTAGCTCCACGGGTCGATCCTGAGGCGCGCGTCGGCCTGATGCTGGTAGACGCGGCGCAGCCTCGGCCAGGCCGGGGACGGGCGCTGGGGCCACTTCGTGACGGATGCCTCTTGCGAGCCGGCGTGGACGCCATCAGGCTCCGACCGCACGCGGGAGGCTGGGACACGCGGCCCAAACTCGGCCGCCGGGGCCGCGCCGAGCCACTGGCGAGACGGACCCGCGCGAGGGCGTCCCAGGGAGGGTAGCGTGGGACTCCTGGCTTGGAAGCTCAGGGTATCGACGCTGTGGATCTTCCTCGGCGTCGGCATGTTGGCAGGCACGTTTGCGGTGATCATGCCGGCGGACGTCCTTGGAACGTACATTGCCACGGGGGAGTTCGAGGGCGAGAAGATCGACGCCACGCTCCTGGCCCTGATGGTCATGCTCTTCTGCCTTGTTCCCCTGACGATGGCCTTCCTCACCATGGTCCTGAGGGATCCGATCAACCGCTATGCGAATGCCATCCTGGGCGTGGTCGCCACCGCAATGTGGGCGTGGGACCTGGCTGAACACTCCAGCAAGGGGCTGGAGATCGGGGCCCTGATCACGGTCGCGTTGATCATCGCCGGGCTCCTGATCGTCTGGCATGCATGGAGGTGGCCCAAGCCGGCGGAGCAGGACCTGCGCGACCGGCGACCTGCGTCCAGTCCCGAGCAGCGGGCCGCCGGGACGGTGTAGAAGCCCCTGGCCGAACGCAGATGTGGCTTCTCAGCCTACGAGCGCGAAGGCCCGGACCGGGAAGGTGGCCATACCCCTGATCCTTGGCGGAACCGCGAAGAACCGAAAGCCATCCCGGGGAGCGACCCAAGCCCGGTGAGGTGCTCCACGAGCGGGATGCCTGCGTCCAGGATCGCGGTGTGCGCCGCGTAGCGCGCGGCCGACGACTCGTGCGTCAGGAATGTCGAGATCATCGGGCCCGGGATGCCAGGGTGAGTGATCATCCCGTCAACGATCTCGTGGCTCAGGTCGACGGCTCGTGGTGCGGCGGTTCGGTCACGCATAGCGAGCTCCTTGACCTTGATTCCTCCAAAACCTGCGCGGATCGAAGCACCGCGCGACCAGTTCCTGACGCTGCGCCTACCGCTTCTCGGCTGAGTCAGAAGCCGCGCGGGTCGCGGAACGATCCGCTCGCGAGTCCAACCGCCAGCAGCGAGGCGGTGTAGAGCAGCACGACGGCGCCGAGCCTCCAGGACGTCGGGAGCGTTCGCCGGTGCAGCACGAGCGAGCAGATGGCCGCCGCGCCGACGACCGTGGCCGCTTCGGCCAGGTGCCCGGTCGCGATGCCGCGAACGGACCCGATCAGCGTCGATGCCCAGATGATCTGCTCTACCGTGCCGGTCAGCGTTGGCCGGGGCCTGACGCGGACGCTGGGGAGTCGGTCCGTGCCGTCGGCGACCTCGCCGTCGACCTTGAGCCCGTATACGTACCGCGGACGAAGCGTGGCCGTCGCACGGATCATGACGGTGACCCGATGGCCGCCCACCTCGACGTCGAGGTCGATCCCGCGGTCGTAGCCGATCGCGAGGTTGATACTCCGGTCGAGCACGACGACCCCATCTACGCGGACGATCGCACGCTGCCACCACGTCCGGTGCTCGAGCTCGACCTGCCGCTGGGCGCCCTCGAGGGCGACGGACCACGCCTTGAGGTTCATTGATGGAGACTACCAGCGGCCGGTGCCGCGAAGAACGCGCGCAACGCATCGGCGCGGTGCGTAGGCTGATCGGCACGAGCCCGATCGGACGGAGAGAGCTTGGTTCAGTCGTCGGTTCCCGCGATGATCCTCGTTGCTCTTGTGACCGCGCTCGCGATGGGCATGGCGATCGAGATCGGGTGGGTTCCGCTCCGCCGCCGCGGGGCACGGCGCCCCCTGCTCGCGGTCGTGGCCCTCGCGATCGCGCTCGTCCCGGTCGTCGCCGCGGCCGCACGCCTGCTCGGGGCGTCCATCGGCCTGGCCGCCGCGCTCGTGTTCCTGCCGGTCATCGCGGTGGGGATCCTCGTCGAGCCACTCGCGAGGCTTGCGCGACTGCCCGCTGTCGCCGACGACCCGGATGGCCGCGTGATCGCCGAGGTCGCCCGCGCGCAGTCGCTCCTCGACGTCGGTGACGTCGACGCGACCACTGAATTGCTCGACAGGCTCCGAGCCAGGCCGACCGGCGCGACCGTCCGGCTCGTCGCCCTGTGGCGGACCTACGCGACCGAGGAGAGGCGACGCCGCGACGGTGTCCGGATCTCGAGCGCGACGACGCGCCAGGCAATCGTCGAGGAGTACGCCGCGATCGAGAGGCGGCGTGGCCGGCCGTCCCTTCCGACCGTTGCGCTGGTGCTCCTCGCTGGCGTCGCGGTCGCGACGGCCACGCCAGCCGTCCTGGGCGAGAGCATCACGACGAACGGCGATCCGTGCGCGTCGGCGATCGCGATCCTCGACCGGGCCGGGCCGCCGATCTCCACGACGACTCCGAACACCTCGCTGTCCCATCTCGTCCTCGTCGACCCAGGCGTGTCCGCGACGCTCATCGACGACGGGGGGATGGGGCTCGACCAGGCGGGCTTCAGCAGGGCGGACCCCGATGCGCGGGCGAAGCTCGGTGCGGCGGGCTTCGTGGGAGCGTACGGGCGCGACTGGCGCACGCCGGAGGGACGAAACCTGTCCGCCGAGATCTTTGCGTTCACATCGTCTGCCGGCGCGCTGCAGTTCCACCGCCAGATGACCGAGTACGCGTGCCGCTTCAGCGAGGAGGCGTTCGAGACCGTGCTCCCGGCATCGGTCGGCCTTCGCGTCCGCTACTCGAGTGGCGACCCGATCGTCGAGCAGATCGCGTGGGTCGACGGGCCGCGGCGGTTCGTGGTCACTCAGAGCTTCGCCCAGCCGCCTCCGGACCATGCGGCGGTCGTCGAGTTGGCCCGCCGCGCTCTCCAACGACTCCAGAACCCGACGTGACGCCATCTTTGAGCTCGCCCATCGGGCGACGCTCCCTCCGATCACGGCCCAAGGGTCAAGCCTGAGCACGGTGTCCACTTGGGGCGGACCCGAGGCTCCCAGGTTCCGCCCACGGCCGCCACCCCGATGATCGGTGACACTCGCTCAACACGAGCAGCTCGTGCAGCTCGTGCAGCCCCCTCGCTCATCGTCGACCGCGTGCCGACGATCCCCTGGGTACGGCCCCATGACCGACACCGACGGCATCCGGCCTCGGGACGACAACGTGTGGGCAATGACCGCGATGGCGCCTTTCGGGCCGGCCAAACGCAGATGTGGCTTCTCAGCCTACGAGCGCGAAGGCCCGGACCGGGAAGGTGGCCATACCCCTGATCCTTGGCGGAACGGCGAAGAACCGAAAGCCATCCCGGGGGAGCGACCCAAGCCCGGTGAGGTGCTCCACGAGCGGGATGCCTGCGTCCAGGATCGCGGTGTGCGCCGGCCGCTCCGAATCCGAGAGCGAGTCGACGTTGAGCGAGTCGATCCCGATCAGGGCCGCACCCGCCCCCACGAGGCGGCGCGCGGCCGCCCCGGTGAGGAACGGGTTGTCAGCGAGGTAGGCCGGAGTCCCCCAGTGGACATCCCATCCGGTCTCCACCAGGACGGCGCGCCCTGCAACATCGACGCCGTCGAAGGCCTCCGGCGGAATTCCCCGCTCGCCGCGATCACGGCACTCGACGAGGACACCGGGCAGGTCAACCACGCGTTCGAGCAGCAGCCCGGCCAGGTCCGGCCGGCCGCGGAATCGATGGGCCGGCGTGTCGAGGTACGTCCCCGTGTTCGCGACAAGGTCGATCCGACTGATCTCGAACGTCGTACCGGGGGCGTAGCGCGCGGCCGACGACTCGTGGGTCAGGAATGTCGAGATCATCGGGCCCGGGATGCCCGGGTGGGTGATCATCCCGTCAACGATCTCGTGGCTCAGGTCGACGGCTCGTGGTGCGGCGTTTCGAACGCGCATAGCCAGCTCCTTGACCTTGATTCCACCAGCACGAAGGCGGGATCGAAGCCCCACGCGATCAGTGTCACAGTCAGATGGGTGATGCGCATCATGCGACCGACGGAACACGCGAGGATGCGTGGCTCATCGTGCGTGTCGTCGGCGCAATCATCGTCCGACTTGCTCCGGGAGTTACGCGCCACAAGACACTGCGCGTCTCGTGACGTCGGATAGGCGCCGTATCGCGGGCATCAACCCCGTGCCGTGGGGTCAAGACCGTGTGACCAGCAGTGCAGTCCCGATCGCGGCCACGAGGAGGAAGGACTCGAGCGCCATGCCCGCGGGCGTGTAGGTGCCGCCGTCGCAGCCCCCGGCTGTCTCGCCGCCCTGCAGGGTGATCGTGTTCGTTGGAGGGATCTGCTGGAAGAGGGGACCACTCGGGGTGTCCGCGCGGATCCAGCAACGCTCCTCTGTCGTGCCGATCGCGGCGGCCCCAGCGGCCAGGACGAGCGCCACGATCGCCGCGGCCCCGAGCGCACCCCGGAGCTGCGCTCGCATAGTCCGGCCGGGCCTGCCGGACGAACGGTCCGCTGCGGTCGGCTGGACGCGCCGCGTGAGCGCCGGGGCAAGGCCGGCAACGGCGACCACTCCGACCACGCCGAAGATGCCGAGGCTGGCCACGATCCACAGGACGATCGGAACGCTCGCCAGCACGGCGGCAAGCGCGATGAGCGAACGGCGAGACGACCGGCCAGGCGGCCGCGGCAATTCCGCGCTGGAGGCCACCGGCTCACGGGTGGCCGCCGCGCGCAGGTAGAGGAGCGCGGGCAGGAGAAACGGCAACGTCACGCCGCTGAACGCGAGGACGGCGAGGGGGAGATAGAGAAGACCCGCGGAGGTGAGGAGCGGGCGGCGAGCACTCCGCGCCCCGAGCCAGCCGATGGCCGCCGGGGCGCCGTACAGCAGGCCGAGCGGAAACAGGGAGGGGATCGTCGGGGGCGGTCCGAGGCCGTCCCGGTTCGCCGCGACGGAGATCACGACGAGGAGCATCAGGACGAGAACAGCGGCGACGACCGTCGCGATCAGCCCTGTCCGGCTGGCCGACCACGACCGGGCGGGCCGCTCGCCGACGGTGTCGAGAGCCATCGGTTCCTGCTACTCTTTGATAGCGCGTTAGGAGTCCACAATACGCGCTACTGTCAAGGTGCAGGTTCTGAGATGGTCATCGGGCCAGCCGAGCGGTCGGCAACAGCGGAGGCCATCCGTCGTCGCCTCGCGGACGCGTGGGGGTCGATGGGCACGGCGTGGGGCGTCGCGCCTGCGATCGCACGGGTCCACGCGTACCTTCTCGCCCGGGACGGGCCTCTCACCGAACGCGAAGTGCGCGAAGCACTCGACCTGACGCACCGCGCGGCGAGCATGGCGTTGGCGGAATTGGTCGCCTGGGGCCTCGTCGAACGGGTGCCCGAATCGCGCCGGGTGGGCCGTCGCGGCCCGGCTGGTGCGGCTTACCGGGCCGTGGGAGATCACTGGCGGTGGTTCGGGCTGATCGTCAGCGAACGGAAGCGACGCGAAGCCGACCCGGTGATCGCTATCCTCGAGCGCGCCTCGGCCGAGGCGGTCGCGGCGGCGGCCCGCTACCCCGACGACACCGAGCTATCTCAACTGCGGGACTGGCTCGCCGAATTCGTGGGGTTCGTTGAGCTCTTCGATCGGGCGATCAGCCTCGTGCCCCTGGTCGAGCCGGCCGCGCTCGAGCACGGGCTGGCCCTGCTCGCTCGACTTCCCGACGACACCGTGATCCGGCTCGTTGACATCCTTGGGTCGGTCCCGGATGACGATGTCGTCTCTCTCCTCGAAGCACTGGCCCGCCTCTCGCCCACCACCGCTCGCCGAGCGACCCGGCTCATGGCCCGCGCGGTCAACACGATAGGTACCTGACCGGCCGCGACCAGCGCGCGCCGAGACCCGACGAGCCGGAGGGCCAGGACTGGCGGCGAGGCGGACCTTCTGCCGCCGATACCAGCCGCACGGAAGGGAAATTGGGATGGAGGGGTAGAATTTGTGTGGCCCCCGCTCCGCACGCCGACGGCGATCCCTTTCGGGGATCGGCCAGATCGCGCCGACGGGGGCCTCTGCCGGGCGCGCACGAAGGCACTGCCTGCAACGGTAGCGACGATCACGCGGGAGCCGTCCGCGGCGGTCGCAGCCGGTGAACGAGCACCTCGCCTGACACACCCTTGAGGATCGCCTGCTCCTCGCGGACCTCGCATTCGGCGAGCAAGGGCGCCACCGAGTTGCCCTGGTGGACGGCGTCGCTCAGGACGATCTCCCCGGGCGTGGCGATGGCGCCGATGCGTGAGGCGATGTTGACCGTCTGCCCGAAGTAGTCCGTGCCCTGGCGGCCGGACACCACGATGGCGTCGCCGCGGTGGATGCCCACTTTCAGGACCAGCTCGGTCGCGTTCGAACGGTTGAAGCTCTCCAGGCGCTGGAACATCTCGAGCGCCGCCTGGACCGCATCGGCCGGTTCGAGGAAGCGCGCCATGAGAGCGTCCCCGATGGTCTTCACGATCTCACCCCTGTGCCGCCGGGCGACCGCGGTGAGGGTGTCGAAGTGCAGGCGGACGAGGTCGAAGGCGAACACGTCACCGATGCTGGCGTACATGGCGGTCGAGTCCTGGAGGTCCGTGAAGAGGAAGGTCAGGTCACGGGTCTCCAGTCCCTGCGAGGCCGTGACGGTGGCGAACCGGAACATGGCGAACGGCAGCAGCGCCGCCCCGACCGCGGCGACGAACGCCAGGCGCTCACCGTCGGTGCCGGCGACCGTTCCGGCGTAGCGACCGATGTAGAAGAGGGCGACAGAGCCGGCCATGGCGGTCGCCCCGAACGCGACCCAGGCAAGCTGGCGGCGCTGCCTCGGGCTGCCGTTCCGGTATCGCCAGATGAGGGAGACCGCAGCAAGGGCGAGTGAGCCGACGAACGCGCCGACACCCGCCAGCGACAGCATCCCGACGACGGGGGCGAAGGATGTGGGCACCGCCAGTGGGTTGGGCAGCGTGGGATACCAGAGGAGGCCTTCGGGGCGGAGAGCCGAGCCGACGGCGAGGAGCAGGGCGCCGACGGTGGCCAGCGCGAGGGTCTGCGGCCCGTAGCGCCAGTCGAGGTGGCCCGTGGGGAACAGGAGGACGACGAGGACCACCGCCGCCCCCGAGGCCGGCATGTGAACCGAGGTGAGTGCCCAGGCGGTCACGAGCGTCCCCGGCGGCACCGCGCGGAAGCCGTGGATCGAGCCTTCGATGAACTGGTCGAGCGGGAGGATGACGGCCATGCCGATCCCGATCCCGAGGAGCGCCCATCCGATGGGGTCGTGGGATCGGCGCCGAAGGAGAAACGCACCGACGGACGAGTACAGGAGGCCGGTCATGGCAATGGCCGCCACGCCGAGCGGGCCCTGGACGAAGCCCGTTGGCTGGGAGGCGGCGCCGCGCCCGACGTAGAGGACCAGCGTGGCCACGATGGCACCGACGGCGAGCAGCCACGCGACGGTCGCCGTCCAGCGCAGCACCACGCCGGGATGGACTCCCGGACGCCTGACGCCCTCCATCACTCCTGCTCGTAGGCCACGGCCTGGACGGCGTCGAGCTGGGCGAGGATCCGGTCGAGCTGCGACTGGTCCGCCGTGAAGTCGAGGATTGCCTGCCAGAAGGCCTCGTTCATGACGTCAGGCATGGAGTCGGAGGCATCGAAGCGGATGATCTTGGCCGACGCCAGCAGCTCGGCCTGGCGACGGGCCAGCTCGTTCGGGTAGTCGGTGACCCGGAGGTTCCCCGACAGCGCGCCGCCATGCTGGACGACGAGCGCCTGGGCCTCCGGGCTGACGAGGTAGCGGATGAGGTCACGCCCCGCGGGCGTGTCACTCGTCAGCGCGAACAGGTCCCCGGCACCGATGAGGGCTCCGCTGAAGCGCGGCTCGATGTCCGGGAACGGGATGAAGTCGTAGCGACCGCCGTCCTTCGCCACTGCCTCGTCGAGGAAGGTGGACATGAAGGTGGCCTGGTGGGCGAACAGGCACCTGGGCGGGTCGGTGAAGAGCCCGTCGCCGGCCCGGCTGAAGTGCGTGCGCAGGACTCCCTCGGTGCCGCCGGCCGCGACCGAGTCGTCGATGACCGTGCCGAAGCTCCGGAAGGCGCGGCGGATCTCCGGGGACGACCAGCGAACCCGACCAGCGACCCAGTCGTCGTAGACCTGGGGGCCGCTCTGGCGCAGGACGAAGTCCTCGACCCAGTCGGTGCCCGGCCAGCCTGACGAGGCGTCGGACGCGAGCCCGAGGCACCAGGGAGCGGTGTCGCCATACCCGATGGCCTCGTGCTGGAGGTCGTCCCAGGTCTCGGGATAACCCGGCTCGATGACGTCCGGGTTGTACCAGAAGAGGCCCTTCACGGTCGCCTTCATGAAGACGCCCGCGAGCTTGCCCTCCACCGTCCCGATGTCGACGAAGCCGGGCGCCGTCTCCGCCAGGTAGGTCCCGGTGTCGATGACGTCCGCGAGATTGACGAGCTTCCCCTTGCGGACCAGCTCGAGCATGTAGCCAGGGCCCGGCAGGCCGGCGAGATCGGGCGGGTCTCCGACGTCGAAGCTGCGCTCGAGCGCTCCCTTGAGGTCGCGCGTCGTGCTCACCACGACGCTGTAGCCGGTCCGCTCCTCGAACGGCTTGACCACGGCCCTGAAGGCGTCGATCTCGGGGCCTTCCCAGGACCCGAGAACACGGATGACCGACGGGACGGGGCTCGGGCTGGGCGAGCCCGAGCATGCGGCCAGGACGACGCTGGCGGCAACGAGGACCGCTGCCAGACGGCCCCTTCGGGTCATCATCTCCACCGCGAGCCTCCCAGTCCGGGCGCCGCGCCGCGAGGCGGCGGGCGCTGATCAATCCGAACCCCCGGCCCGGCCCCCCGGCCCGGACGCGCACAGCGTAGTCCATCCCGCTGCGGGCCTCTCGGCACATGTCTCAGTGCTGCGGCCAGGGGCGGGACTCTACGCCCGACCGCCGACGCGGTCCAGGTGACACCCGGCCGCGGAGCCGGGGCCGCTGAGACGCACGCCGGCCGGCGGACTGTCAACGGGTGCGGGGCCGGACGGGCGCTACCGGGCGTCCGGGTGCGCTGAGTGCTTCTGGTACGCCCGCCAGATGCTCTCCGCGCGCCTGTTGCGCTCCCGTGGTGCAGGCACCAGGCGCGAGAGCATCACCTGGTACAGCGGCCGCCGGACGCCGATCTCGTAGTGGTCGGGCTCGAATGCGAGCTCGGCTACGAACCACTCGAAGGGCGGGGCATTCCTGACGAGGACCTCGCCGAGGTAGATGGCGATGGCCCGTTCGAAGGTCTTCTGGTCCGTCTCGATAGAGCGGAACCCGCCACCACCGAGCAATTCGAAATACCAGCGCTCGAGGCCCTTGAGACTCTCCGGGCTGTAGTCCGGTCGGAACGAGACCGAGCGTCGAGAGAGCTCGGGGAGCTTCCGGATCAGGTCGTCGCGTTCCGCGTAGAGGGCACGTTGCGCGTCTTCGAGACCGCGAAACACCGGGAGCTTCGAGCCGAACAGGGTGGCTGCGCGGAGGCCGGCTTTCGACATGGCGCAGGAAGCATAGGGGCCCTCCGGCTCAGCGCCGGGGCGCTCCGCTCTCCTCACGCCTGAAACCCTTCGGGGGCGACGAGTCTCATGTCCTGTGAGGGCCGGACGCCGGGCCCACCCTGCCAGATCCTGGCACGCAATGGAGGTCCCGATGTCCCAGCTGACCGGCAGCCGACCCTGGCGACTCGTCGCCACGGGCGGTCTCGCCTTCACCCTGCTCGTCGGCGCCCTCGCCGCCCCGACGGCAACGTTCGCGAAGGGCGGGGCGGCCGTCCAGGCGACCGGCCGCTGTTCGATCGCCAGCACCTACAAGCTCAAGGCCAAGATCGACAACGGCAGGATCGAAGTCGAGTTCCAGGTTGACCAGAACCGCAACAATCGGGCCTGGAACGTGAGGATCTCGGACAACGGCGTGCGCGTCTACACCGGTACCGCCGTCACCCGTGCCCCCAGCGGCTCGTTCACCGTTCGCCGCGTCATCACGAACCGCGGCGGGACGGACACCATCGGGGCCAGGGCGACCAACACGACGACGGGCGAGGTCTGCCGGGCCACCGTCCGCGTCTGAGCGGTCGCGACCAACCTGACACTGGCGTCCCGGGGGCTCGTCGGCCCCCGGGACGCGCACCTCGTCGTTCCCGCCCTGCTCGTGGACCCCAGCCATAGCCCCACGCCTGGTGTCGTTGCGCGTCCGGCACCCTCCGGGCGCGCCAGGTCCGGCTGCGTCGACCTGCCTGCGGGGTTCCCGTGAAACGGTGGGTACCCCCGGCGGCATCTATCGTTCATGATCGTGGGTGGGGTGACGATGAAGGCGGACGCCGCGGGGGCGATGATCGAGCGCGCGGTCTCGGGCGACGAGGTCGCGTTCGCGCGGATCGTCGCCGCCCACCACGAGGACATGGCCCGCATCGCCTACCTCGTGTCGGGCTCCCTCGACCAGGCGGAGGACGCCGTCCAGGCGGCCTGGGCCATCGCCTGGCGCCGCCTCGGCACCCTCCGCGACCCTGCTCGCCTGCGGCCCTGGCTCATGTCGGTCGCCGCCAACGAGGCCCGCCAGACGGCGCGCGGCGACCGCCGCCGAACCGTCCGCGAGCTGCGGGTCTCCGGGCTCGACGGCCGGGCAACGACGCCCGAGCACGCTGCCCTGATGGACCTCGCCAACGCCCTCGCGCGGCTCGATCCGCAGGATCGAGCCCTCATCGCACTGCGGTACGTCGCCGAGCTGGACTCGGCGGCGATCGGCCGGGAGATGGGCCTTTCCGCGTCCGGCGCCAGGGTCCGCCTCCACCGCCTGCTCGCGCGCCTACGAAAGGAGCTCGGCGATGAGTGAGCGCCCGCCCATGGACCCCTTCGAGCAGCGCCTCGCCAGGCTCGCGCGCGCGTACACCGAGCCGGCGGCACGACCGACTGATCCCCTGGCGACGGCCCGCGCGGCGATGAGCGCCCCGATCCGCCGGTGGGCGCCGTTCGAGCGATCCCTGCGGCCGGGCATCGATCGCCGCGTGCTTCGGCTGCTCGTCGCGGCCGGTCTCGTGATCGCCCTCGCGGCGCTGGCCCTTGCCGCGGGCTCGACGCTCCGGCCTCGCGACCCCGCGCGGATCGTCTTCGTTCGGGACGGCGACCTCTTCGTGAGCGCGATCGACGGCACGGGGGCGACCCGGATCCGCGAGGGTGGCGCAGACGGGACACGGCTCGGCTACCTGGCCGCCCTCTGGTCGCCCGACATGCGCCACATCGCGGCCGTCCGCGATCTCGGCGGCCCAGTCTTCCTGACGCCGGCCGTCGACATCCTGCGGGCAGACGGGACGAGCGTGCGGAGCATCGAGCCCGGGCCTGGCGGGACGCCGTCGCTGTCGTGGTCGCCGGACAGCAGGCGCCTCGCGATCGTCACCTCTCAAGCAGACGTACAGAGGGACGCGGCCGACTCTGATGCCGGCGCGATCCGCCTGGCCATCGTCGGGATCGATGGCGGCTCGCGGGACGTCGTCGTGCCGCTTGCACCATGGTTTGCCAATGGCGAGCCCGAGATCTGGACCTTGCCGGACCTGTCGGTCCGGTGGTCGCCCGACGGCCGGTGGATCGCTGTGGCGTGGGAAGTCGCCTCGTCGGCGAGGCGATGGCACCTTGTCGCCGCTGATGGATCGGCCGTTCGACCGCTGAGCGAGCTCGTCGAGGGCCGGTGCCGCGTCCCCGCGGACAGCATCGACTGGTTCCCGGACGGACAGCACCTGGCGATGGTGGGCGACCTGGCCGGGGACAACGAGCTCTGCGTGGAGGCCCTCGGATCACGCGGCGCAAGCGCGGGGGCGACACCCGAGCCCGGCACCGTGGCCGCGATCCCGGACGATCCAAGCTCGAATCTGCACGGCAAGCTCCTCCTGCCGAATGTCGCGCCCGACGGCAAGCGGATCGCGATCGCCACCTTCACCGACGACTTCGAAGCGGGCCGCCACGTGACCACGCTGCGCGTCTACGACCTCGCCTCCGGCCGTGCCACGGACGTGGCCTCCGGGACCGAGACGCTGGTCCTAGACGGTAGTGGCGCGGCCCACGTGATGGGCACACTCGAGGGCGACCCGGTCTGGATGGGCGGGATCGCCTGGACGCAGGACGGACGGCGGCTCCTGTACCTGAGCCCCGAGCCGGGCGACGGCCCAAAGCGGTGGACGATCCGCGCAGTCGACGCCGCGGGCGGCAGCCCGTCGTCGATCGTCGTCGAGGGCGTGCGGTCCTTCGACCTTGGCTATGTCCACTGAGCTCTATGACCCGAAGACCGGCACGTTCAGCGCGACCGGTCCCTAGTCGGCCGAACGCCGTTCAGGAGGCGACTCGACCGGCTCTGCTGCGATCCGCAGGGCAACGACCTCCACGGGCTCGGTGCGGCCGCGGACATCGACGGTGCGACGCTCGAGGTCGGACGTGTCGGTCCCGGCCGCCGCGGCAGCCTCGATCGAGACCAGGAGCTCGCCGCTGGCTGCCTCGCCGGCGAGACGAGCCGCCGTGTTGACCGCGTCCCCGAGCGCGGTGAAGTCGCTGACGACGCCGTCGGTCGCCGTCGAGCCCACGAAGGCCACGCCCGTGTGCACTGCGGCACCCACGGGGATCGGGCCGGTCGGCGTCGCATCCCCGCGCCCGGCTCGCGAGAGCACGCTCCGTCCCGCGGCCACCGCCGCGGCCGCGTGGTGGTCGCCGCTGATGCCACCGAAGAAGAGCCCGATGACCTCGTCACCCACGAACTTGTCGACGATGCCGTCGTTGGCCAGCACAGCCGCGGACGCGATGCGATAGAAGCGATCCAGGAAGGCCCGGAAGTCCGTCGGCGACAGGCGCTCGCCGATCGCGGTCGAGCCACGAACGTCGGCGAACAGTAGGCTCACCGGGATCTCCGCGCCCTGCACCCCCATCCGCTGCAGGTCCTTGATGCAGAAGTTGCAGATGGTCGGGTTGCCCGCGAAGCGACCGAAGCCCACGTGGCGGAGAACGGCCCCGCCCGGTCCCGCGAACGGCGCCGCGCAGATCTTGCAGTTGGGCCCGCTGGGCACGCGGCGGAAGGCACGCCGCATCAGGGCGCTGGCCGGGCTGTAACCGGTCAGGAACTCCTGCATCTCTTCCTGGGGCGTCCGCTTGCCCATGGCCTGCCTGACTCTAGCGACGCGAGGGCGGACGGGCAAGGCGCGGCGACGAACCCAGCGTTGTGAGTTGCGGCGGCAGTCAGAGGCCAGGCGCCCCGCGCTCGTCGCGACCACTCGACCGCGGTTGGTCCGGCTCGAATATCCCGGTCTGATACGCGAGCACGACTGCCTGCACGCGGTCGCGGAGATCGAGTTTCTGGAGGATGTGCGTGACGTGCGTCTTGACGGTCGTCTCGCTGATGAAGAGCTCGTGCCCGATCTCCGCGTTCGAGAGGCCCCGAGCGATCAGGCGAAAGACCTCAAGTTCACGCTCACTGAGATCGCGGACCTCGTCGGGAGCCGCTGGAGGCGGGATGCGGGTGAACGCGCTGATCACACGCTTCGTGATCGCCGGCGAGAGTAGCGCGTCGCCGGCCGCAACCGTGCGGACCGCGGCGATCAGCTGTTCCGGAGGGTCGTCCTTGAGGACGAAGCCGCTCGCCCCGGCTCTGAGCGCCTCGTAGACGTACTCGTCCAGGTCGAACGTCGTGAGAATCAGGATCCGTGCCGCGCTGTCGGCCGCGAGGATGCGCCGGGTCGCCTGGATCCCGTCGAGCCCAGGCATGCGGATGTCCATCAGGACGAGTGTCGGACGGAACCGGGCCGCCCGGTCCACCGCCTCGAGCCCGTTGCTCGCCTCGGCCACGACGTCGATGTCCTCTTCGCCGGAGAGCAACATCCGGAAGCCCGCGCGAACCATCGACTGGTCGTCGGCGACGAGAACCCGGATGGTCATGGCCTGCGATCCCCGATCGGAAGGCGCGCGCTGAGGAGAAACCCGCCGTCGGGCGTCGGTCCGGCGGTCATCTCGCCGCCGTAGATCTTCACGCGTTCCCGGATCCCGACAAGGCCGTGGCCGTGCCCGTCGCTCGGGGCGGCGCCTGGCCCGTCGTCGCCGACCTCGATCTGCAGCTCGTCAGGGCTGTAACGCACCGTCACGTCAGCATGGCTTGCGTGGGCGTGCTTGAGGGCGTTCGTCAGACCTTCCTGCACGAATTCGAAATGCCGAGAGATCGATCGCCGGCGGCAGCCGGAACGGCTCGCCGTCGATTTGCACGCGCACGGGGAGGCCGGCGCGCTCGACGGATGCCACCAGCGAGTCGAGACCGTCGAGGCTCGGCTGGGGTGCCAGCTCGAGGCCGTCGCCATCGATGCGCATCGCGCCGAGGGCCGCAGTCGCCGCTCGGGTTCGACGTCCTGGCGATCGCGGTCCTGGTACTCCCGCTCTTGGTTGGCGTTGCAGCCCGGAGATCCCGGGCCCCGCTTGCCCGGCCGTCAGTCGACGATCGCCAGCGGCTCGAGCCCGGAGAGGACGCCGCCCGGCCGGGGCCTCATCAGCACGGGCTCCGGGCCGCGGTCCGCTTCACGAGACGCGAGCTCGGCGTCCAGCTGGGCGATGAGACTGGGGATGCTCGCCTGGAGCCCCTGCCCGTATGCCGGTCCGATCTCCTTCATGAGCGCCATCTCTCGTCGGGTCTTCGGTGCGCCGAACCGGAAGTGGATCGTGGTGCCCGCCGTGACCGGCTCCAGCTCGATGGTGTGGAGCACCTTGACCGGACCGCTGGGCGTGTCGAGGATCGTCCGGTCGGTGACGTAGTCGTAGGGACGCCAATCGAGGATCTCCTCGATCACGGCGTCCCTGCCGTGCATGCAGTGATTGGCCGAGCCGAGCCCGCGTCGCCCCCCGGGGGCTCCCTCGATCGTGACTTCGGTCACCCATGGCTGCCACGACATCCGCTGTCCTGGCTTGGTGAGGAACTCCCAGGCCACCTGTGGCGGCACGTTCGTCGGCACCGACACGGTGAGGATGGATTCCTCCGGGGAGACGCAGGACGCGCCCGCGAGCTTCTTCTTCCTGCCAGCGGCGCTCCAGGTCGTGAGCCCAGGCCGGAACGTCGCCGATCCGATCGTAGGTCTCGGTGTGCTCGCGCATGCCGAGCGCGGCCGGGTCGATGTCGGATGCATCGATGCACTTCTGGCTGATGAGGGCGTAGGCGTTGATGCCCAGCTTCTCGACCACCTCGTTCTTCAGCAGCCGGTGCGCGACGATCACGTCGGACCCCAGGAGCTCTTGCCGGCCCGCCACCTTCTGGTGGATGGCGGGGCCGTGGTGGACCACGAACTTGAGGTCGAGATTCGGGATCCGGACGCAGGCGTTGCACTCGCAGGACGTCGCCTGGCGGACGTCGCGGCGGCGCCGGCGAAACCCGAAGTAGCAGCGCTCGATCGTGTCGAGGAGCATCGACCCGTCGACCTTCTCGGCCGTCGCGAAGGTGAATGCGGCATCGCCCTCGAGCTTGGCCAGCCGGAAGTTGGGCCGGAGCGCCGTGACGACGGCGCCGACGAGGTCCGCCAGGATGTCCTGGGCGTGATCCAGCTCGACGTCGGCGAGGTAGCCCGTGTAGCCGGAGATGTCGGCGATCAGGAAGCAGGTGGGTTGCGCGGCTGAGAGCATCGCTCCACGCTCGAATGGGAGTTCGCGAGGGACATCAATATACGGCCGGCGCAGCCGCGTCGTCCGCGCGTGGTGGACGTGATCGTCGCGAGAGCGGAGACTTGGGCAGATGAGCTTCGACGACGCCGAGGCCTACGACCGCTACATGGGTCGCTACTCGCGCCTGCTCTCCGGTCAGCTGGCAGACCTCGCCTCCATACGCCGCGGGCAGCGGGTGCTCGACGTCGGCTGCGGCACGGGCGTACTCACGGGCGAGCTGGTCGGGCGGCTGGGGCCCTCCGCGGTGGCGGCCGTCGATCCGTCCGGGCCGTTCGTCGCCGCGACGCGAGCGCGCCACCCGGGCGTCGACCTCCGACAGGCGCCGGCCGAGCGGCTGCCGTTCGCGGACAACGCGTTCGACGCAGCCCTCGCGCAGCTCGTTGTCCATTTCATGAAGGACCCGGTCGCGGGGATCACCGAGATGGCCCGCGTGACCCGGGGTGATGGTGTCGTTGCGGCGTGCGTCTGGGACCACGGTGGGAGCCGGGGCCCCCTCCGGCTCTTCTGGGATGCGGCGCGGGCGCTCGATCCGGGGGTCGACGGTCAGTCCCACCTCCCCGGCACGCGCGAGGGCCACCTGGCCGAGCTGTTCGAGGCCGCCGGGCTGCGCGAGATCGAGGCGACCGCACTCTCCGTGAGCCTCGAGCACCAGACCTTCGATGCCTGGTGGGAGCCGTTCACGCGCGGCGTCGGTCCAGCCGGCGACTACCTGGCAAGCCTCGACGCGGACCGGCGCACGGAGCTGCGGGAGGGCTGCCGGCGGCGGGTGCCGTCCGAGCCGTTCGTGGTCACCGCCGTAGCCTGGGCAGCGCGCGGCCTGGCCTAGGCGCTGGCGCGGGCACGGGTTCAGGCGTCGCGTGCCTGCGCGCACCACATTTCGAGGCTGATTCCCTCGAAGGTGTGCCAATCCGTGCGGGCCGATGTACTGTCAGCGCACAACCGAAGATCGATCGTCGCCGTTGGCGCGGACACAGGCTCCCGCACTCATCTCGTCGTTCATTGCTCCTTCATTTCGTTCCGCGCCGGCCAGCCCTCGTCGGGCACGCCCGCGCCGTGTCGCGATCACTTCGGCTCGTGCGCGAGCTTGCCGTGCGTGCACGCTCGCGTGTCATCGATCATCCGACATGCACGAGCCTGGACCATGAATCGACAACGCAACCGGCGATCCTTCGTCAGCGTCAACCGCGCTCGGCGCATCCGGCCGATGCACGCCGCGAGCCAGCTCAGCCGCACGGACCGCCGGCTAGCGGCGAGCCCAACCGCGGAGGAGACGGCTCTGGCCTTCCTCTCCGACATCCTCATCGGGGATCGCGACTGGACCATGTCCGAGGTCCAGCACCTGATCTCGATGCGGGAGTCCGCGGAGCTCGGCCGTTGGCGAGTCGCGGGGCCGGACGACGACGGGGCGAGCGCCCCGTAACGAGCGCCCCGTAATCGGCGGACAGGCCTGAGCGACCGGCTCAGGACATCGGCCCCCGGCCCCCTCGGAGCCGGCGCGCCCGCCGGCGCACGCCGGCCGCTGACGGTGCTCAGTTCCGCCGTCGGGGCGGCTCGTCCGTGATGCTGATCCAGTTCTTCTTCAGCGCGTACAGGACGGCCTGGGTGCGGCCGTTCACCGCGAGCTTCCGCAGGATGCTCGTCACGTGGCTCTTGACGGTTGCCTCGCTGATCGAGAGCCTCTCGCCCACGCTCTTGTTCGTCAGGCCCTGGGCGATCGCTTCCAGGATCTCCGCCTCGCGTGCCGAGAGCGGGGCGAAGGCGGTTGTCGGGAGGTCCCCCAGGAGCGAGGTATCCCAGAACGCCTCGAGGACGCGGCGCGCAACGGCCGGTCGCGCCGCGACCGCGTCGTCGATCAGGTACTCGCCGTTCGCCGCCGCGCGGATCGTCCGGACAAGCTCGCTCGGCCGGGCGTCGTCGAGCACGCGGGCGGCGACGCCTGCCTGAAGGGCCGCGAAGAGCTCGTCGTCGCCGCCCCGATGACCCAGCAGGACGATTTGCGAGCCCGGACATTCGCGCTTCAGTCGCTGGACCGCCGGGACCATCAGCGAGATCGGGAGCTCGGTATCGACGAGGACGACATCGGGCGTCTCGTCCCGGCTGATCGCGATCGCGTCATTGAGGTCGGCAACTTCGGCGACGATGTCGATGTCGGGCTGGCTCCCGACGATCTCCCGCAGCACGGCGCGCACGAGGGCGTGCTGCTCGACGAGGACCATCCGGATGACGCGTGGTCGGGTAGCCGGTCGCCCGGGACGCTGGTTCGGCACTCGCGACCCCCCTCGGCTGTGCGTGATCGTGGCACCGTACCGTACCGAGGGGGCGATGCACAGAGGACCACTGACCCCTCTTGCACGACGAACAAGTACTGCCAGCGCCTGGGTGGGACGCAGAATCGCCTCTTGACAACTGACTGACTACTCGCTAAGTTATCCCCATGAACACGCGAATGAGCGCAGACGAACGCCGCGACGAGGTGATCGCCGCAGCCGCCATCGAGTTCGCGCGCGGCGGCTACGCCGGCACCTCGACCGCGTCAGTGGCCCGGCGGGCCGGCGTCTCGCAGCCCTACCTGTTCCAGCTGTTCGGGACGAAGAAGGAGCTGTTCCTCGCCGCGGTGCGGGACTGCTTCGCACGCACCGGCCGCACCTTCGAGGATGCCGCTCGCCTCGCTCGCGCCGCGGGCGGCGACACCCAGGGCATCCTCGAAGCAATGGGCCACGCCTACATCCGGATGCTGCTCGCCGACCGCGATCTGCTCCGCCTCCAGCTCCACGCCTACGCTGCCTGTGGCGACCCCGAGATCCGAACAGAGGTACGCGACGAGTATCTCGCGTTGTGGCGATCGGTGGCCGGGCTCTCCGGTTCCGATCCGGTCGCGCTTCACACCTGGTTCGCCCAGGGGATGCTCATCAACGTGATCGCCAGCATCGGCGAGGCCCGCTCGGTCGATGACTTCTATGCCACCCTGCTCGGAGGTGTCGCCACGAGCAGCTGATGCGAACCCCTTTTTTTGCGTCCATAACTTAGTGACCACTCAGTTAGTCGTCAGACCCGACAACCGACCTGACAAGGAGCCACCGATGACCCGCCGAACCTCTGCCACCTGGACCTTCGCCATCACGGCCCTGGCCCTCTTCATGGTCAGCCTCGACAACCTCGTCGTGACGATGGCCCTGCCGATCATCCGCCTTGACCTGGGCGCGTCGCTCGCCGACCTCGAGTGGACCGTCAACGCCTACACCCTCCCCTACGCCGCCCTTCTCCTGCTCGGCGCCGCGCTGGGCGACCGCTTCGGTCGCCGGCGCATGTTCACGATCGGCCTGGCCGTCTTCACCCTCGGCTCGGCGGCAGCGGCCCTCGCGCCCAGCAGCGAGCTGCTCATCCTCGCCCGCGCCGCGCAGGGCGTCGGCGCGGCGTTCGTGACCCCGCTCAGCCTGACGATCCTCTCCGACATCCTCTCGCCGGCCCGGCGGCCCCTCGCACTGGGCGCCTGGGGCGGGATTGCCGGCCTGGCGATCGCCGTCGGGCCCGTCGTGGGCGGCGCCATCACCCAGGGCATCTCCTGGCACTGGATCTTCTGGATCAACGTGCCGATCGGCATCCTCGCGGTCGTCCTGTCCACCCTGCGACTCCGGGAGAGCCGGGGGCCAGGGCGTTCGCTGGACCTGCCCGGGGTGGCCCTCGCCGGCCTCGGCCTCGTGGGCATCGTCTGGGGAGCCACCCACGGCAACGGCCAGGGTTGGACCGACCCGCAGGTCCTGGCGAGCATCGGCGTCGGGCGCGGCGCTCGTCGTCGCCTTCCTCGCCTGGGAGGCCCGCGCGGTCGAGCCCATGCTCCCGCTCGGGATCTTCCGCCGCCGCGCCTCCGTCGTCGCCAACGGCATCTCGTTCCTGATGTCGTTCGGGATGTTCGGCACCATCTTCCTGCTCTCGCAGTTCTTCCAGGTCGTCCAGGGCCTCGACCCGCTCGAGGCGGGCCTGCGCGTCCTGCCGTGGACGGCGATGCCGGTCGTCGTCGCCCCCATCGCCGGGGTCGCCTCGATGCGCGTGGGCCCGCGCCCGATCCTCGTGGCCGGCCTGGGCCTGATGGCCGTCGGTCTCGCCTGGCTCGCGGCCATCACGTCGGTGTCGGTCGCCTACGCCAGCCTCCTGCCGCCGTTCATCGTCAGCGGCATCGGCATGGGCCTGTTCTTCGCTCCGATCGCCAACGTCGTCCTCTCGGCCGTGCCGAAGGAGGACGAGGGCAAGGCGTCGGGTGCGAACAACACGATCCGCGAGCTGGGCGGCGTGTTCGGCGTGGCGGTCCTCGCGGCGATCTTCTCGGCCAACGGCTCCTACGCCTCGCCGCAGACGTACGTCGAAGGGCTCCTCCCGGCCATCGCGGCTGGAGCTGCCGTCGTTGCTGCCGGCGCCGCGCTCGCCCTCGGCCTCCCCCGGCTCGTGACCGGCCCACGGGCGGTCACGATGCACCAGGTCGAGGCCTCCTCCGAAGGCGAGGCGGCTGCCCTCGCGGCATGAGCCTTGACCTCCCGCTCGAGCGGCGCCGGACCCGCGGCAGTTGTGGGTCCGGCGCCGCTTGGCCGTGCCGTGGCGGGGACCCGCTGCGGCCCGGACTGGAACGCGGGAACCAGCGGGATGGCCGGCCGGTCGCCACTCAAGGGACGACCTCGAGCTGGGCCATCATGGCCGCGTCCTCGTGCTCGAGGATGTGGCAGTGGAAGACGAACTTCCCGAGGTTGTCGGTGAACTTCAGCTTCAGGACGATGGTCTCGCCGATGCCGAGGTTCCACGACTCCTTCATCAGCTCGTAGGGCTTTGCCGGCACCCCGTCCCGGCTGACGAGCTGCTGGTCCACGTCGTGGATGTGGACGACGTGGTTCGTGCCGCTCTTGTTCACGAACGTCCAGGTCTCGGTCGTGCCGAGCCTGGGGCTCGCATCGACCCGGGTCGGATCGAACGTCTGGCCGTTGATCGTCCAGGCGCCGGTGAACCGGTTCTTGCCGAACTCGAAGGTCCGGCTGGCCGCCGAGGTCGCGTCGAGCGCCGGGAGCGCCCGGAGCTTCGCCGGGACCGAGCTGGTCTCGGTCACGTCCCGATCGACCCGGAACTGCATGACCTGGCGCAGGGAGCCGTCGGCGGCGAGGTTCTGGAGCACGATCCGCTGGCCCAGCTTCTTCGCGAAGTCGACCACCACCTCGGCGCGCTCGGCGGGCGCGAGGAGGATGTGGGTGCGCTTGACCGGGGCCGGCAGGAGGCCCGATTCGGTCCCGATCTGGATGAACGCCTGGCCGTTGCTCAAGGCGAAGTCGTACGAGCGGGAGTTCGAGGCATTCAGGATCCGGAAGCGGTACTTGCGGTCGCCGACCTTCAGGTAGGGCTGGGGCACGCCGTTGACCAGGATGCGGTTCCCGGTCACCCCCGCCGCGTTGAACTTGTAGGCGAGCTGGTTGCTGGCGTTGAACGACCGGTCGGCGACGAGCAGCGGCACGTCGTACTGGCCCTTCGGAAGCGTCTGGGGGTCGGCGGGATCGTCGATGATGTACATCCCGGCGAGGCCCATCCAGACGTTCCGCCCGGTCACGTCCATCCGGTGGTCGTGGTACCACTGGAGCGCCCCGCGCTCGTTGCCGCCGGCCTCGGTGCCCGTGTAGGTGTAGGTCACGGAGCCGCCGTTCGGTGCGGCCAGGAAGTCATCCGGCTGGCCGTCGCTCTCGGCGGTGGAGTGGTTCCCGTGGTTGTGGAGCGTCAGCTCGCCGGCCGCGGCCGGCAGGTCGTTGACGAGCGTCACGGTGGTCGTCTGGCCGGTCGGCCGGCGGATCGTGGGACCGGGGAACGTCCCGTTGTAGGTCCACATCCGGGTCGTCCTGCCCGGCAGGATCTGCACGTCCGCCAGCTTCGCGGTCAGGGTGATCTTCGAGCCGGTCAGGACCTTCGGGATGACGAGCGGCCTGGAGAATGCGGCGGCGGACAGGGCAGCGGCCGGCGCCGGGCCGCTCGCCCAGGCCGCGGTCGCGATCAGGACGGCGACGACGAGCGATGCCGCCAGGCGCGGGCGGGCCGCCACGCGCGGGCGTGCCGCGAGGCGCGGGCTCGATCGATGGACCATGGCGTCTCCCCTCCGGGATCCTTCAGCGGCGGCGGCGGACCGGGCCGACTCCGGGCGGAAGGCATGACTGGACCCCGACGGCGGGGCCGTCGGGGTCCGTTGCCGATGCGCTTGCGGTCAGCGGACGACGATGTCGCCCTCCATCCCCGGGTGGATCTGGCAGACATAGTGGTAGGTGCCGGCCCTGGCGCCGGCGGTGAACTTGACCGACCAGCTGGTGAGCAGGGCGGTCAACGGCATGTCGAAGCCGATCGCCTCGGTCTTGGCCGCAACGAGCCCCGAGTCCGAGACCGTCCTCGGCGAGGTGATGATCCTGACGCCGTTGCCGCCTCCGAACTCGATCTCGTCGACCGGACGTCCATTGCATCCGAAGTCGAACGGGCTCATCGGCGGGATCACCGTCGGGATGGCCGGGGTGTCCTTTCCTCCGGGGCCCTCGCACAGCGGCACGTCGGCGGTGTGGAGGTCCTTCGGGAACGTGACGGTGTGGGGCTCGTTGAGGTCGCGCGGCACCCACTGCACCGTGTCGCCCTTCTTGATCGTGACCTTGCGCGGGAGCATGTCGAGCACGGCGACGTGGCCGGCCGGATCCGACGTCCCCACGGTGAGCTTCCAGGTCGTCGTCCCGTTGGGCCGCCTGACCCGGCCGGCCGTCGAGGAGGCGGCTTCCGCCGCCATCCCCGCGGCGACGTCGTCGGTCGCCTGGGCGGTCGCGGCGGCCTCGGCCGAGGCGGCCGTCGTGGCGCCCGCCGATCCCTTCGCGATGACGGTGAGGGTGCCGGCCATCCACGGATGGACCCGGCAATGGAACGTGTACGCGCCTGGGGGCGCGGTCACGGTGATCACGAACGGCGCCGGCGGGCCGGCCAGCGGCGCACCCATGCTCACGATGCCCGTGCCGTCGAAGACGCACGGGGCCTCCGGGGTGCCGCAACCCTGCGCCGGGACGGGGAGGGCGGCCGGTATGTTCTCCAGCGCCTTCGTCGTGCCGTTCGGGTTGCGCGCCGAGTCGTCGAGGTCGGCCGACGCGAGTCCGTTCACGTCGTTGTCGGCGGCCTCGGTCCACGACAGCGGCAGGAGCGTGGCAGTGTGGAAGCCCTCGTTGGTGAACTGGAACGTTCCGCCCGTCTCGATCGTCGCGGTGCGCGGGAAGAAGTCGTTGAACGCCCAGCGATGACCGGCCGGGACGGCGGCGGCTCGATCCGCCGTGATGGTGAACGCCGGCGTGATCGGCGCGGCAGCGACGGCGCTCACCGACACGAGGAGCAAACCCCCGATCAGCGCCATCGCCGAGACAAACGTGATCCCACGTCTGAGCATTGAGACCCCCCTTCAGCCGTCAGGCTGTCTTTTTTTCGTGACGAGCCGGCGTCGCGTCCATGCACCTGCGGTCGTGGCGACCCCCGATCGTCCGACCGCACGGCTCCGCCCGTCGAGAGCGGCACTATGGGGCAGCGCGTCCTCGAGCGCAAGAGGGACCATGCTCGAGATCCGGCAGCCGCAACAAGGCCTCGGCGTCGGTCAAACGGCGGAGTCGTCTTCGAGCCAATGTCGCAGGCTGCCGCGCCAGAGCGCCCGCCCATGGAACGAGACGTTCGGTCCGATCGCCGGCAGCCCGCCGTACCAGATGAACGTCTTGAGGAGCGGGGTCACCTGCGAGCCGTAGGCCTCCATGCAGGCCTCGGGCTGGACGCCCGGCCACGAGTAGCAGGAGACGACCGTTCGCCGGTTGCCGGTCGGGATCCCGGGCGGCAGGCGGTCCCAGGCCGGGTCGTCCGGACCGAACTCCCACTGGTCCAGGTTGCCCTGGGGGATGCCCTCGAGCCCCCGCACGACCGGTGGGTCGTCGTCGAGCAGGTAGGGGTCGACCGCGAGGTCGCAGACGATCGCATGGCCCGGCAGCATGCCGAGCCAGGCGTTGGGGAACAGGGGACGCGACGTGTCGCGTCGGGCGGTGGCATCGACGAGGATGTCGGTCTGCGCGAGGCGGCGCCGGAAGTAGGCCTCGTTGCCGGACAGGTTCTGCTCGACCACCACGACCTCGACCCCGGCCAGGCCCTCCCGCGCGAACCGCTCGTTGCGCGCCTCGTCGCCGCACTTCGCGGCCCACTCGATGGCATTCTTGCCGACCCCGCCCGCGCCCAGGATCGTGACGCTGATCGGCGGACGCATGGGCGAGAGCAGCGGCGGCCAGCGCCGCTCGAGGGCGTCGAAGGCTGCGGCCAGTCCGTTGCGGGCCACGTCGCGCAGGTTCTGGACGAGGCGCCGTCCATCGTCGCCGGTGACCATGTCGAGGGCGATGGCTTCGATGCCCAGGCCGCGCAGCTGCTCGACGCGTTCCGGCCGCGTGGTGAAGTGGAGCATCGAGAGCAGGATCGCGCCGCGCCGGAGCAGCTCGTAGCGCCCCTCCGGCGCCCGGAGCACCACCACGATGTCCTGGCGATACGCCATGGCCTCGTCGACGACGTGAACCCTCGGCGACAAGGTCAGATAGTCACCGTCGGAATAGCCCATGCCGGCCCCGCTCCCGGCCTCGACGTACACGTCGACGTCCATGCTCGCGAGCAGGCCGATCAGCGGTGGCAGGAAGGCTCGCCGCTCGCCGGGCTCGTTGTACATGCGGGGGAAGCCGAAGGTGAGGCGGCGCTCGTCTGTCATCTCTTGCCTCTGTCGTCCGGCTCCCGCGAGACGCTGCTCCGGGCACATCGCGACCCGCCGATGGACTAACAGTCTCCAAGTGCCTCCGCTGCGTCAAGGCCGGGCGCGCTCGTGGGCCCGCCGACGCACGAAATGGCCCCGGGATGACAGCTGCCTGCCTTCCCGGGGCCGACCCGCGGGTGCGACGCGACGCGCGCTATCCCGTCGTCGCCTGGCGTGTCGTCAGCGCGACCGAGATGGTCAGGTCGGATGACCCACGATGGACGGTGAGGGCGACCGTCGAACCCGGCGCGTGCTGGGCGAGGAGCTCGACGAGCGGATGGTTCGTATCGACCTTCGTGCCGTCGAGGGCGGTGATGACATCGTTCTCCCGGAGGCCGGCGGTCGCGGCGGGACTGCCGGTCTCGATCGCTGCGCCGTTGGTGTCACCGGTGATCCAGGCGCCCTCGGTCACGGAAAGGCCGGCCCGCGCGGCGAGACCCGCATCCAGCGGCTCGTAGCGGATGCCCAGCCAGGGCCGCGAGAGCTTCTCCCCGGCCAGAGCCTGCACGGTCAGCGGCCGGGCGACGTTGACGGGGATCGCGAATCCGATCCCCTGGGCCGTCGGCTCGATCGCCGTATCGATGCCGATGACGGCGCCGCTGGCGTCGATGAGCGGGCCGCCGCTGTTGCCCGGGTTGATCGCCGCGTCAGTCTGGATGAGGTCGTCGAGGCTTCCAGCGCTCGCGGCGAGCGACCGACCGAGGCCGGAGACGACACCCGTCGTCACGGTCCCCGGATACTGGCCGAGCGGATCGCCGACGGCGACGACGAACTGGCCGACCTGGAGGGCGGACGAATCGCCCAGGCGCGCAAACGGGAGGCCGGTCGCATCGATCTTCACGATCGCGAGGTCCGTGAGCGTATCGACCCCGTACACCCGGGCCGGGAACGAGCGGCCGTCGGAGAGCTGGACGGTGAGCGTCCCGCCGTCCGCGACGACGTGGTGGTTGGTGAGGATCCAGCCGTTCGCGTCGAAGATGACGCCGGAGCCGACGCCCACGGGCGCCTGACCGGTCGGGATGCCGTACGGCGTCTGGCCCGGGGAGCCGCCGCTCCCACCGCCGCCGTTGTCGGAGCTCGTGCCGCCGGCGCTGCTCGACGAGACGATCGTGACGACCGCGGGGCTGACCCGAGCCGCGGCTGCCACGACCGCGTCGCTGGAGACTCCTCCGCCACTCGCGGGCGCCGTGGCCGTCCCCGGCGAGGCCGGCACCGCGGCGCTGGCGATCTGGCCCAGCGGAGCCACCGCGACAGCCGCATCGGCCTGATGATCCAGGAAGCCCGCGGCACCGAGGGCCGCCACGGTTCCGCCCGACGCCAGCGCCGCGGCAGAGACGGCCAGCGCCACCATGCCGGCCATCGCACGCCGCCGGGGGGTCGCCGAAGCAGGGGCGACGGGCCGGGCGGGCGGGAGCACGTCCTCCTGGGCGGCGATCAGGATGGAGGGGGCCGGCGGTCGGGTGATGTCGCCCGCCGAGGGCTCGAAGGTAGGCCGGTCGAGGTGATCCATCAGAGTCTCTTCTTTCCGAGGCTGCGGTCGCTGGGATGCAGCACGAACTTCGCGCCCCTTGCCTGAAGGTTCGCTGAATGTTCAGGGTCCTTACTCGCGCCGACACGGTAGGCAGCGTTGACGACAAGGAGCGCCGCCGTCAGCACCCTCCGGGCGCGGCAGTGACGATTTCACCGCCCCCCGGGGACCCGATCGTGGAAGGGGTCGGCGCCGGCGTGGTCGAGAGCGCCCATCGGGTAGGCTGGTGGAGTGATGAACGTTCGACGATTGCGTGCCTTCGCGCCGGGCTTGCGGCGCCTCTTCCCGCCCGGCCACGTGGCCATCCTGCGCCTCTACGGACCCATCGCCGGCGGCCCCCGCACGGCCGACTGGATCGAGCTCATCCGCCGCCTCCGCGAGTCACGGCGCGTGCCCGCGGTCGTGCTCGACATCGACTCGCCCGGCGGCTCCGCGACCGCCTCGGACGACATGTTCCTGGCCCTCGAACGGCTGGCCGCGAAGAAGCCGCTCGTCGCCGCGATCCGCGGGACGGGCGCGTCCGGCTCGTACCTGGCAGCGATGGCCGCGCGCACGATCGTCGCCCAGCCGCACGCCATCGTGGGCTCGATCGGCGTCATCTCGGCCGGTCCCCGGCTCCCGCGACTCCTCGACCGGCTCGGCGTCAGCGTCAGCGAGAGCCGCGCCGGCCGGCTCAAGGGAATGGGCGCGCCGTGGCGCGACGAGACCGACGAGGAACGCGCCAAGGAGCAGGCGATCGTCGACGCCTTCTACGCCGCCTTCGTCGGCCGGGTCGCGAAAAGCCGGCGCCTGGCCGAGGACAGGGTCCGGGCACTCGCGACCGGCGAGATCTGGCTGGGTGAGGAGGCCAGGGAGCTCGGGCTGGTCGACGAGATCGGCGACCTCGAGCGCGCCGTCGAGCTGGCGGCCAGGGCCGCGGGTGTCCCGGCTCGCGCGGCGCCCGTCCGGCTCCGGCGGCCGCTCCTGGAGCGGTTGGCCGGGCGCTTCGGCGCCAGCCTGGCGGCAGCCGTCGCCGACCAGATCGAAGTGCGACTCGAGAGCCGCCTCCGAACCTGACCGCGAGTCCGCCAGGTGCGAACGGACGAGGGCGCTCGACGCTCCGGCGGCAGCCCGCGGCCTTCGCCGGCACCCGCGCGGCCCTTGTGGTCCGAGCGCCTACGCCCGACGAGGCTCGATGAGCCTGGCCGTCGACGTCGAGTCGGGGAGCCAGCTGAGGGTGCCGAGGAGGCCCTGGTCGGCGTACGTCTGGATCCTGAGGTGGCCATATTCCCGGTGACCAGCGCGGCGCAGCAGCCTGGCGAGGTAGGGGACGTCCAGCTTGGTCTCGCTCACGTTATCGAGCCAGGCGCTCGTCGTACGTCTCGTTGTCACGCCTGCCCGAATCAGCACCCGTCGGTCGGTCACCACGTACCACGTGAACCGCCAGCACAGGAGCCGCCATGCGGCGCGACCGGCGACGAGGCCGGCGACGAGGCCGACGACCAGTGCCCCGATGGCCACGAGCGCCTCCCGGCCGCTCGAGCCGAGCCAGCTGATGATCGCCGCGCCGGCGATGAGCACGAGGGCGACACCGAGAAGGCCGAGGACGATCTCACGAACGATGAGATAGCGGTGCTGACGCGTCTCGAGCGCTACGGTCTCGCTCGTGAAGAGCACGTCGTCGACCCCTGACATGATTCGCGTCTCCATCCCGCCTCCAGCCTGTCGGTAATGTCAAGACCGAGTCTAGTTTCCACGGGCTCCGCCACCGGGCGGGCGGATCAGTCGTCGCCCAGTGATTCGGCGGTGGCGGCGTCCGGGCGATCGTCCATGACGGGGCAGTTCACGGGCCGCCGCCGGGTGGCGCCGCGCAGGTGTTGCTGCTCGCGCGCGCCCGATGAACTCCGGGGCGCGGCGCCCGATCGACTAGAAGTCGGCGCTGGCAGGCGTGCGTGGGAACGGGATGACATCCCGGATGTTCGCCATCCCCGTGGCATAGGCCACCGCCCGATCGAACCCCAGCCCGAACCCGGCGTGCGGCACCGTGCCGTATCGGCGCAGGTCGCGATACCACCAGTACGCCGCGGGATCGAGCCCCGTCTCGCGAATCCGGGCATCGAGCACGTCGAGGCGCTCCTCGCGCTGGCTGCCGCCGACGATCTCGCCGATGTCGGGGGCGAGCACGTCCATCGCCGCCACGGTGCGCTCGTCGTCATTCAGGCGCATGTAGAACGCCTTGATCTGCTTTGGGTAGTTGACGACCACCACCGGCCGCTTCGCGTACTCCTCGCAGAGGTACCGCTCGTGCTCGGCCTGGAGCGCCGCGCCCCACTCCACGGGGAATTCGAACGAACGGCCGGATCGCTTCAGGACCTCGATGGCCTCCGTGTACTCCATGCGCGCGAAGCTCGACGTGACGAAATGCTCGAGCCGGGAGATCGCCTCCTTGTCGATCCGGTCGGCGAAGAACGCCATGTCGTCGGGGCACTCGTCCAGGAGCGCGCGGTAGCTGGACTTGAGCAGATCCTCGGCCAGGTCGGCGTTGTCCGAGATGTCGGCGAACGCGATCTCCGGCTCGACCATCCAGAACTCGGAGAGGTGCCGGCTGGTGTTCGAGTTCTCGGCCCGGAAGGTCGGCCCGAAGGTGTAGACGCGCGTCAGCGCCAGGCAGTACGACTCGATGTTGAGCTGGCCGGAGACGGTGAGGAAGGCGGGCTTGCCGAAGAAGTCCCGGGAATAGTCGACCGCGCCCTCGGGCGTGCGCGGGAGGTTGGCCAGGTCGAGCGTCGAGACGCGGAAGAGCTCTCCCGCGCCCTCGGCATCGCTGGCGGTCAGGATCGGCGTGTGCACCCAGTAGAAGCCGTGCTCGTCGAGATGGCGATGCATGGCCATGGCGAGACGGTGGCGAACCCTGGCAACCGCGCCGAAGGTGTTCGTTCGCACCCGCAGGTGGGCGACCTCGCGGAGGTATTCGAACGTGTGCCGCTTCGGCGAGATGGGGTAGGTCTCCGGATCGTCCACCCACCCGATCACGTCGACCGAGTCGGCGAGGAGCTCGACGGCCTGCCCCTGGCCCTGCGAGGCAGCGATCGTGCCGGCAACGCTGACGGCGCAGCCGGCGGTCAGGTGCAGGACCTCGTCGTCGTAATTGCCGAGCGTTGCCGGGGCCACGACCTGGAGGGGGTCGAAGCAGGACCCGTCGTGAACATGCAGGAAGGAGAGCCCGGCCTTCGAATCGCGACGCGTCCGGATCCAGCCCTGGACCGTCGCGCGCGCGCCGACCGCCGGCCGGCCCGCGAGGATGTCGACGACTCGTTCTGCCTGCGGCATGAGGTTCTCCTTCCGGCCTCGAGGAGCACGCGGTGTCGGGCCGTGATCATGGAGACGACCGAAGCGCCCGCGCTCGGCTCCAGGCCGCCTGCAGTCCCAGGCCGGCGACCCAGCGATCAATGTAGGCGGACTCGTCGTCGGCCGCTCGACCCCCGCGAGCGACGCACCGAGACAGGGGGCGAGCCGTACCGGAGGTGGACGATCGCCTTCATCCTGTTCTCCTCACGCCTGGCCGGAAGGGTCGAGGATGAGCGGCTCCGCGCCGTCGTCCGCGCCGCCGATCGTGACACCCTGGATGAGGGCCATCACCCTTTCCACCACGAAGGGCACCGCTGCCCCCACGGGAGCGGTCATCTCCCCGCCCATGGTCATGTGCTCTGCGGCCTCGACGACGACGATGACCACCTCAGCGGGCACCTCCAGGCCGAGGGCGCGGGCCAGGTCGAGCGTCTCCAGGAGGCCGACGGAGTGGGGCGAGCCACCGCGAGGGCCGGCGAGGTCGCTCTCCTTCAGCTCGAGCACCGTGCCCGGATCGGTTGTGCCGGTGACGATGGTGTCGACGACGATGAGCCGGGAGGCCCCGACCACCGCCTCGAGCAGGTAGATGCCGGCGAGGGCGGTCTCCACGACCTCGACGAGCCCGACCCGTGGAAGCTGGAAGGCCCGCACCGTCACCGCCGGGTCGAGCGAAGGCCCGGGGGGCACCGGCGCGCCGGCGACAGCGAGGCGCCGGAGCAGCGAGCGGGCGACGACGATTCCCAGGGCGTCGTCGGAGATGAGCTCGTTGCCCAGGCAGAGCACCCGGGTGGGCCCGGCGGCGACACCGCCCCCCGCGGCGGTGCCGCTACTCGCGGTGGAGGCTCCCATCGGAGTCGCGGCGCAGCAACGACAGCGTCGCGCCGTCGGACCCGCGCACCGCCACCACCAGGGGCATGCTCCCCGGGAGGGAGTGGGTGGCGCAGCCGTGGCAGGGGTCGTAGGCGCGGAAGGCCATCTCCACCTTGTTGAGGATGCCCTCGGACACCTTCCCCTTCGAGATCAGCCCCATGGCCGCCTTCTCCACGCTCATCGCCATGCGCGCCGAGTTGTTCTGGGTAGCCACGATCAGGTTGGCCTGCTCCACGATCCCGCGAGCGTCGGTGACGTAGTGGTGGTACAGCGTGCCGCGCGGCGCCTCGACCACCCCGACACCCTCGCGCGGCGTCTCGGTGGGGAGAGTGCGCACGTTGGGGTCGATGAGCTCCGGGTCGTCGGCCAGCTCCTTGAGCCGCTCCGCGGCGTAGAGCAGCTCCACGACCCGGGCCCAGTGGTTGGCCAGGGTGTGGTGCACCGGCTTGCCCCCGAGCGCGGAGTACATCTCCTCGTATGCCTCCTGGGCCAGGGGGGTGGCCATGGCGTCGGCGGCGTTGAGCCGGGCCAGGGGAGCGACCGCGTAGATGCCGCTCTCGGCGCCGTCGCGGAAGCCGTGCCAGCCCAGCGGCTTGAGGTAGCAGAACTTGACGTATGACCAGGGCTCGACGTGCTCCGCCACGAAGTCGAGGTAGTCGGCGGCCGGGAAGGTGGCCCACTCCCCTCCTTCGGGAGTGACCACGCGGAGGCGCCCGTCGTAGAAGTTGGGCCGGTTTTGCCCGTCCATGAGGCCCATGTAGTAGGTGCGGTGGGTGAAGGCGTCGGAGACGATGAGGTCGACGTAGGCCGGGTTGGCCAGCACCACCGAGCGGAAGACGCCCAGGGTGAATTGGGCGAAGTCCACCGCGTCGACGGCCGTCTCCTGGATCTGCGCCTGCTGCTCCGCGGTGACCCGCTTGGCCACGCCGCCGGGAAGGCCGAGGACGGGGTGGATGACCTTTCCGCCCGCCAGGGTGATGATCTCCCGGAGGCGGCGCCGCATGGTGATCACCCGCAGCCCGACCTCCTGGCCCACCGTGGCGATGACGCCGAGGATGTTGCGCTGGGCGGCCGGCGCCTCGGGGCCCACCACGAAGTCGGGGCCGCCGAGGAAGTAGAAGTGCAGGGCGTGGTCCTCGGTCATGAACGCCGAGTAGACCAGCTCCCGGATCTTCTTCGCCGCCGGCGGGGGGTCAACCTTGTAGAGGGCGTCGAGCGCCTTGGTGGCCGCCATGTGGTGCGCCGTGGGGCACACCCCGCAGATGCGCGAGGTTATCTGGGGCATGTCCTCGGCGGGGCGGCCCTCGGCAAACTTCTCGAAGCCGCGCAGCTCAGGGACCTGGAAGTACGCCCGCTCCACGTCCCCCGCTTCGTCGAGGAAGATGTCGATCTTGCCGTGCCCCTCGAGGCGGGTGATGGGATCGATCGTGATGCGCCGGCGGGCATAGGCGGCCTGGGCCCCCTGGGAGCCCCGGCGCCACGCCTCCTGGGTGGTCATCTCGTCGGACATGTGTCTGGGCTCCTCAGGCCTCGACGGGGGTCATCCTGCGCCGGCGCAGCAGCGAGCCGGCCAGGCCGTAGCGATAGAAGGTGCCGATCGGGTCGGGGATGCTGTCGAGGGCCTTCTCGATGGCCTCGTCGTCGAGCGCCGAGAGCATCGAGGCCACGGCCGACAGGTACTTGCCGCCCTGGTCGCGCACCCTGCCGGTGGGGCCGAAGCAGCCGGTGCAGGGCATGTTGCCCCTGATGCACAGCTGGCCGCATCCCGCGCGGGTGGCCGGTCCCATACAGAGCAGCCCCTGGGCCAGCAGGCAGGTGCCCTCGTCGATGAGGATCTCGTGGGGCCGCCGGAAGCGCTCCAGGCTCAGGTCCGGTGGCTTGGTGTCCAGGCGAGGGCACTCCTCGCACAGGGCGATGTCCGGCGCCAGCACCGTCCCCGCAGGGGGCAGGTCGCCGCTCAGCAGGGTCTGCACCGCGCCGGCGATCACGTTCGGCGTGGGAGCGCAGCCCGGGATGTAGTAGTCCACCGCGGTGACCTGGTCGAGGGCCCTGACCGTGTCATAGAAACGGGGAAGGGTGACCCAGTCGCCGTTGTGGGGCGTGGCCACCTGGGGCATCACCCCGTCGGGGTTGACCGTCGAGGGGGTCATGCGGTAGACGGTGGCGAGGACAGCGTCCCGGTCCCACAGGTTGGCCAGGGCGGGGATGCCCCCCATGTAGGCGCAGGAGCCGAAGGCCACCAGGACCTTCGCCTTGCGCCGCAGCAGGTGGGCCATCTCCTCCTGCTCGGTGGTGCGGATGGCCCCGTTCACGAAGGCGGCCAGGATGGACCCGTCCTCCATCGCCTCCACGTCGGCCTTCTTGAAGTCCAGGGCCACCGGCCAGAACACGATGTCCACCGCGGCCACCACGTCGAGGATCTTCTCGGCGAGGTCCACGACCGCCTCCTCGCAGCCCCCGCAGGACGAGCACCAGTAGAAGGCGACTTTGGGCTTGTCGCTCATGCCGTCACCTTCTCCAGGTCGGCGACTTCGGAGAATCCCTCGGCCGGCACCTCGAGGTGGAGCGGCCCCAGCGCCTTCAGGCGCGCCACCATGTCGTTCATCACGTCGCGCAGCTTGTCGGCCTCGGCCGCCGAGATCCACTCGAGGCGGATGCGCTCCTCCTCGATCCCCATGCCCACCAGGACCCGCCGCAGCAGCCGGAAGCGGCGCAGCGCCTTGTGGTTGCCCGACTGGTAGTGGCAGTCGCCGAAGTGGCAGCCGCCGATGAGGACCCCGTCGGCGCCGTGGGCGAACGCCTCCATGACGAACTGGGGATCGATCCGGCCGGAGCACATCACCCGGATGACCCGCGCGTTCGGCGCGTACTTCATGCGGGAGGTGCCGGCCAGGTCGGCCGCCAGGTAGGTGCACCAGTTGCAGAAGAAGGCGACGATCGTCGGCTCCCAGCCGTCGGCGGCGCTCTCCCGCGGGTTCTTGGTCGGCTCAGGCATGGGCCAGCACCCCCAGGATCTCCGCGTAGATCTCTTCGTCCTCGAACAGGTTCTGCCGGATGGACCCGGACGGGCAGGCGGCCACGCACGTGCCGCAGCCCTTGCAGAGCACCGGGTTGATCTCGGCCTTCCCGTCCACCCGGGTGATGGCGGTGTAGGGACAGAGCGGGATGCAGGTCTTGCACCCCGAGCACTCCTCACGCACGACGTAGGCGGTGGTCGGCTCAATCTCCACGTAGCCCCGATCGACCAGGGCCAGCGCCTCGGCGGCGGCGGCCCCGGCCTGGGCCACGGTGTCCGGGATGTCCTTGGGGCCCTGGCAGGCACCGGCCAGGAAGATGCCGTCGGTGAACGTGCTCACCGGGGCCAGCTTGGGGTGGCGTTCCATGAAGAACCCACCCCCGGCACAGGTGATGTTGAAGGTGCGGCGCACCGCTTCGGCGTCGGCCTGGGGCTCGAGGCCGGTGGCCAGGACCACCATGTCTACGGGGATCTTGCGCACCCGGCCGAGCAGCGTGTCCTCGACCTGAAGGATCACCCTCCCGGAGTTGCCGGCTTCCGGGTACACGTCGGCCACCTTGCCCCGGATGAAGTGGATCCCCTCCTCGGCGACCCGGTTGTAGAACTCCTCCATGCCCTTGCCGGCGGCCCGGATGTCGATGTAGAAGTTGTAGACCTCCGCCCCGCTTCTCTCCCTGACCAGGTGGGCCAGCTTCAGGGAGTACATGCAGCACACCCGGGAGCAGTACTGGTTGGTGTTGACGTCCCGGCTGCCGATGCAGTGGAGGATCCCCACCGTCTTCGGGGTGCGCCCGTCGCGCAGGGTGACGTGCCCCTCTGTGGGCCCCGACGAGTTCACCAGCCTCTCCAGCTCCAAGCCGGTGTACACGTTCGGGTAGACCCCGTAGCCGTACGACGGGGTCCGCTTCGGGTCGAAGGTCTTGAAGCCGGTGGCGAGGATCACCGCGCCGACCTCGACCGTGTCGAAGGTCTCGGTCTGGGTGAAGTCGATGGCATTGCGGTCGGCGCAGACCTCCACGCAGGTCTTCTTGCAGCGGCCGGTGCGGAACTCGATGCAGGCCTCCTGGTCGATGACCACCACCGGCGGCACCGCCTGCGGGAAGGGGATGTACACCGGTTTGCGCATGTTCAGGCCGAGGTTGAACTCGTCGGGGAACTTGCCGCGCTGGAACACGCAGGCCTCGATGCACTCCAGGCAACCCACGCAGGCATCCTCGACGATGAAGCGGGGCTTGTGGCGCACCGTCACCCTGTAGTTGCCCACGTAGCCATCGACCCCGTCGACCTCGGCCATCGCCCACAGGGTGATGTTGGGATTGGCGCGCACCTCGGTCATCTTGGGCGTGAGGATGCAGGCGGCGCAGTCGAGGGTCGGGAAGGTCTTGTCGAACTGGGCCATGTGCCCGCCGATGGACGGCTCCCGCTCCACCAGGTAGACGTGCTTGCCGGCGTTGGCCATGGTCAGGGCGGCGTGGATGCCGGCGATGCCCCCGCCCACCACCATCACGGCCGGATTGACCGAGACCCGCTTCCGTTCGAGCGCCGTGTGGAACCGGACCCGGTGCACCGCCGCCCGAACGAGGTCCTTGGCCTTGCGGGTCGCCTCGGCGGTGTCGGTATGCACCCACGAATCCTGCTCGCGGATGTTGACCATCTGGAAGAAGTAGGGGTTGATGCCCCCCTCGGCGACGGCGCGGCGGAAGGTGGCCTCGTGCAGGCTGGGAGAGCAGGAGGCAACGACCACCCGCTCCAGGCCGTAGGCCCGGATGTCCTCCTTCATCAGCTCCTGGCCGGGGTCGGAGCACATGTACTTGTACGCCCGGGCCACCTTGACCCCCGAGAGGCTCTCCGCGTAGCTCCGCACCGCCTCGACGTCGATCGTCCCGGCGATGTTGGTGCCGCAGTGACAGACGTACACCCCGATCCTCGGCTGGCCGTTGCCGCGCCCTTCGGCCGGGTTCATGTGCCGCTCCCCGCCGTCGCACCCATGGCGTCTTCAACCAGCTCAGCGATGTCCCGCACGCCGAGCGTCCCTTCCAGCCCCGTGGTTTTCAGGGCGTCACGGAACATCACCAGGTCCTTGGGGCAGGCCACCACCATGGTGCCCACTCCCTGGAGGCCGGCCGCCTCCCGCACCCGGCTCTCCGCGGGGCGCTCGCCGGCCGTGGCGGCGTCATCCATCCAGATTCGCCCGCCGCCCGCGCCGCAGCAGTACGCGGACGACCGGTTGCGGGGCATCTCGACCAAGTCCAGGCCCAGGCCTCCCAGCACCCGCCGCGGGGCCTCGTAGACGCCGCCGTAGCGCCCCAGGTAGCAGGGATCGTGGTACGTGACCGGGGCGCCGCCGTTCGCGGAGACGGGCAGGCGATCCGACGAGATCAAGCCCTCGAAGACCTCCGTGTAGTGCTTCACCCTCCCGTCAAGCCCGTACTCGCGCTTGAGGACGTGGTAGGTGTGAGGGTCGGTCGTGACGATCGCCTGGAACTGCGCGGAACCCAGGGCCGCCAGGTTCTTGTCCCGCAGCATGTCGAAGAGGCCTTCCTCGCCGAGGCGGCGGACGTCGTTGCCGGCGTTCTGCTCACCCTCGTGGAGGATCCCGAAATCGAGGCCGGCTCGCTGGAAGATTCGCGCCGTCGCCCGGGTCACCTCCTGGACCCGCGGATCGAACGAGGCGTAGTCGCCGACGAACCAGAGGTACTCCACCGGCTCCTGGCGGGCGTCCCTGACCTCGAACTCGAGGCCCCTCGTCCACTTCGCCCTGTTGCGGGGCGACTGGCCGAACGAGTTCCCGTACCGGGTCATCCCCATCAGCATCTCCTGGACGCCGGCGCCGACCGCGCCCTCGCCGATGAGGTGCCTCCGCATCTGCACGATGAGCGGGACGTGCTCGTTGAACACCGGGCAGCGCTCCATGCAGGCCATGCAGGTGGTGCACGACCAGACCGCCTCGGCGCCCACGGCGTCGATCAGGCTGCCCTTGCCGTCACCGGACGCGGCGCCCAGGACCATCAGCTTGACGTCGTGGACGAGGTCCTGCGGCGAGAGGACCTGGCCCGCGGCGAATGCCGGGCAGGCCCGGTCGCACCGGCCGCACTCGGCGCAGGAGAGACCGTTGAAGAGCTCTCGCCACGTGAAATCCTCGAGGCGGGCGGCGCCCTCCGACGGCGGCGGCATCCCTCCGGTGGTCAGCGAGGCGGAGAAGACGTTGAACGGCGACGCCAGCAGGTGGAGGTGCTTGGAGTACGGCAGGTAGGCGAGGAAGCCCAGGACCGCCACCATGTGGATCCACCACATCACCGCGTACACCGATTCGGCGGAGGACACCGAGAGGCCACCCAGCCCCGCCTTGGCTGCCTGGCCGAAGAGGTAGGTCACCACGAGGACGGTGATGAGGAGGAGGATGATCGCGGCGTCCCGCGACTGCGCGAGGCGCACCGGACGGACCGCGTACCGGCGGATCGCCGCTCCGGCCAGCGCGGCGAGGGTGGCCACGCTGAGGAGCACCATGGGAGCGGTGATCAGGAGGTACTCGTCGGCGTAGGGGATGGGCAGGAAGGGGAGGAGGCCCCGCAACAGGTTCCAGGCGAAGCTGGCGGCGTAGAAGATGAAGGCCCAGAAGATCACGAGGTGGGCCAGCCCGACCCCGGGGTTGTCGAACATCCGGCGTTGGCCGGCCACGTTGACGACGACGCTCCACAGGCGCCGGGGCAGCTGATCCCAGCGGGGCTCCGGGCGCCCCAGCGCCAGCGCCGCGAGGATGTGGAATACGCGCCAGCCGAACAGGGCGAAGGCGACCGCGGTCAGCACCCACAGGATGAGGACGCCGGGGATGCCCAGCAGGGTCGACGCGGTCGGGTCGGGCAAGCGACCTACCCCTTTCGCTTCCTGACGGCCTCGGCAAGCGCTTCGAGGACGTCGGTGGCGTCGTCGACGACGCCGTAGTGGGCCACGGAGAAGATCGGCGCGCCGGCATCGCTGTTGACGGCGATGATCAGCTCCGCGTCCTTCATCCCCTCGACGTGCTCGGGGGCCCCGCTGATCCCAGCGGCCACGTACAGCCGGGGCTTGACGGTCACGCCCGACTTGCCCACCTGGCGCGCCAGCGGGAGCCAGCCCTGGTCGATCACGGGACGCGACCCGCATAGGACCCCGCCGAGCGCACCGGCCAGATCCTCGGCCACGTCGAGATTGGCCTCGTTGCCGATGCCCCGGCCCACCGCGACGAGCACGTCCTGCTGGGTGATGTCGACGTCGCCCGCCTCGGGCTCCTGGTACTCGAGCAGGCGCACGCCGGGATCGTCGGCGAGGTCGACGGACACCTCCACGATGACGGGCGCCGCGGCCCTGCGGCCGGCCTCCGGGGACCTCATCCCCGCCAGGACGCCCAGCACAACGGGCCCGGGACCGGCCGCCACGGTGACGGTCATCTTCCCGCCGTAGAGCAGGCTCCTGACCTGCAGCGCGCCGTCGATCGCCTCGACATCCCGGCAGTAGTTGACGAGCGGCGCACCCAGGCGCCCGGGCAGGAGCCCGAGGAGGTCCCAGCTGACGTTGGTGGTCGGCACCAGGATCGCCGCGGGAACGCGGGCCGAGGCGAGGGCGGCCAGCGCCCGGCTCGCCTGCTGTCCGGTCGCATCGGCCAGGACGGGATGGTCGACGTACAGGACGGCATCAGCCACCCCCAGCGACGCGGCCAGTCCTCGTACCCCGTGACCGAGCAGGACCGCCTCGAGGCGCACCCCGAGCGAATCGGCGAGGCTTCGCCCCAGCGCCAGCAGCTCGTAGGTGGCGTCCGAGATGGTCCCCCTCCAGTGCTCCGCCGCTACCCAGACGTTGCCGGCCATTGACATCTCCTCAGAGCAGTCCCCGGGCGGCCAGGATGTCGGCCACCTTCTCCGCCACGTCCCGCACCGATCCCGCCAGCATCTCTGCGTGCCCTGCTGCCTCGTGTTTGGACATGGCCGTGACCTCGAGCGGAGTTGTGGCCGGTCCGCTCGCGGCCGCAACCACCTCGATGCTCCCCGAAGCCTTGGCGGCTCGCACCTTGGCGACGGGGACGTAGCGCGGCGGCTTCTCGCAGCCCTGGACGCCGAGCACGGCAGGAAGGGCAATCTCGAAGCGTCCCGTTACCCCGCTGGCGTACTCCTTGGCAACGACGGCTGTCCGGGCGCCCGGATCAACCGTGATCCGGGTGACCAGGCCCAGGTACGGGAGGTCGAGCTCCCCGGCGAGGAGGGGTGCCATGAAGCCGTCGAGGTCGCCGATGGCCTGGGACCCGCTGAGCACGAGGTCCGCGGGGAGCACGCCCGGGATGCCGGGCAGCGTGGCGGCCAGCGCGAACGCCGTGGAGCGGGTGCCCGCGGTCGCGGCGATTCCCGACAGCCTGATGACCCGGTCGGCGCCCTTGGCGAGAGCAGCGTGGAGCACGTCGTCGACCTCGGGGGCCTCCGGCGCCACCACCGTGACGGTCGCCTGCAGGCGATCCTTGAGGAGCAGCGCCTGCTCGAGGGCGTAGTCGTCAGGCTCGTTGACGATGAAGCGCAGGTACTCCTGGTCCAGCGACGTGCCGCCGGCGGCGACCTCCAGCTCCTCCACGATGTCGGGCACCATCTTCATCAGGACCAGGATCTTCATCACGCCACCGCGTCCTCCTCGTTCGATGCTGCCGCCGGTCGCGGCCGCTCATTCATCGAGCGCCTCGGCGACCAGCTCCATCACGTCCCGAACCACCATCTGGTCGTCGTACCCGAGCACCTTCAGCGAGTCCTCGAATCGCGACACCTCGTAGGGGCACGACACCGCCAGCACGTCGGCACCCGTGGCGGCAGCCTCCTCGACCCGGCGGTCGGAGAGGCGGGGATGCCCCTTGGCCTTGTAGTGGGTGTCGAGCCACATCCCGCCCCCACCCCCGCCGCAGCAGATCGTGTTGTCCCGGTTGTGGGTCATCTCCACGAGGCTCACGCCGGGAAGGGCCTCGAGGATGCGTCGGGGCGCGTCGTGCATGTGGTTGTGCCGGCCGAGCACGCAGGAGTCGTGGTAGGTGACCCGGTATCCGAGGTCCCGGGTAAGGCGCGGCCTGAGGGTGTCGAGACGGGCTGCCAGGAACGGCGTGGTGTGATCCACCGGCCGATCGAGCCCGAGGGGCGGGTACACGTAGGCGAAGGCATCGAAGGCGTGGGGATCCGAGGTGAGCAGCGAGGCGTACTCGTACTTCCCGAAGGTGGCCATGTTCTGCTCCCGCAGGGTGTCGAACAGGCCCGTCTCCCCGACGAGCCGGGCGCACTCCCCGGCGCACTTCTCCTCGGTGCCCAGGATGGCGAAGTCGACCCCCAGGGCAGTCAGGACCCGGGCCGTCGCCCGGGCGTTGTCCTGGCCGCGCGGGTAGTAGGCCGCGTAGCACTCGACAATCCACAGCACGTCGACGGGCCGCCCCAGGTCGCGCAGGATGGGAACCGGGACCCCGGCGCCGTCGACCCAGGCCGCCCGCTTGCGCGGCGACTCACCCATCGGGTTGCCGTAGCGCATCGTGTTGGAGAGCGCGCTCTGCAGCTCCGTCGGCACCTCGCGGAGCCGGAGCAGCACCTGCTCCTTGACCAGGGGCAGGAGGACGTCGGTGAGGTGGAGGCCGCGAGGGCACTTGGCCCAGCAGTCATAGCAGGTGAGGCAGCTGAGCAGGTCGTCGCTGGCGATTGCCTCCTCGAGGAAGCCCTCCAGCAGCATGCCGATGAGGCGGCGAGGAGTGTGGCGCATCACGTCGCCGTGAGGGCAGGTGCCGGCGCAGATGCCGCACTGGATGCAGCTCAGCAACGGCCGGCCCTCCGGCGCGGCGAGGAGGCCGTCGAGGGTGAGGTCGGGGGTCACCAGCACGGTCGCCGTCGCCATCGGTCACTCCCTGGCGCCGCAGCCGGCCGATGGGCCCAGGGAGGCCTGAGCGACCAGCACCCGGCAGCCCACGTCGCGCCCGCCCATGCCAGTACCCCTTGGGACGCACTCGCGGGTCGGTCTCGCCAATGGCTCGGCGCGGTCCCGGCAGTACGTTCTGGGCCGCGTGTCAAAGCCTCCCGCCAACCGGTCACCGTAGGCCGCAGTCGCGGATCCGGCGAGTGCCGTACGGCCCTCCCACGCATAACGCCTCTCCCGTCCTGAAGGGAGCTGGATCGGGAGCCTGGCGCGGAGCCGAAGGCCGTGGTGACTGTAGGCACCCGTCGGCAGCAGGTGAGAGGCGATCGGCACCCTTCTGGTGAAGGCGCGTCAGGGCTACTCCGCCCCTGTTGTCTGCGCGCGCCCGACGTCTTCCGGGCGCGCTCCCCTCGTCAGGGCCCGGTGGTCGGCTGTACGTATCGCGGGAGCGGCCTCATCGGCGGAGGCGCGACACCCCTCTGGTAGCATGCGGTGGACCGGACGACTTCGTCCGGCAGCAAAGGGGGGCACTATGAGCCCGGATGCGAAGCGCACAGCGAGGCTCGATCGGGAGATCGTGGCGGAGCTGATCGACAGCGGGGCCGTGAACTTCCAGGCGATCGGCGCGGCCGTGGCCAAGTACGGCCCGAGCGTGGCGCTCGATGGCTGGGGCGACGACTGGTTCTGCGGAACCATGCGTATGTTCATCCGCATCTACCGGCTGCCCGGTCCGATCGGACCGCTCGGGGACATCGGCGCCCTGCGCGAGCAGATCGGACAGGAGCTGCGCGGCTGACCCGGAGGTCCTCCTCCGTTCGATGGGCGCCGTCGACCTGACCGGCCGGCGGCGCTCGTCGCCTGCCACCGCGCGCGCCGGGTGGGATCCCCTGGATCTGCGGCGTCGCCTCGCGCTCGCCCTGGAGATCGCCGAGCGGGCGGTCGTGGTGCTCGGAACGGACGGCTACGGCGGCGACGGGCGGGACGCCCTCCGGCCCGAGAAGGTGCTGGCCGAGACAGCCCTGCTCCTCGTGGCGAGCAGGTCGGCTGTCGCCGACGCCCCGGTTGATTCCGAGCTGGGCCCACGCCACCGGCGCCTGGCCGAGACGCTGGTCCCGTTCGGTCGCAATGAGCGGGTGGCGGCCCTCGTGACGCTCGAGCCATCCGTATCCCTCGAACACGGCTTCGTCCACATCGCCCTCACCCAGATCGGCATGCCGGACGCGCGGTTCGACCGGCTGCTCGGGGCAGCCCAGGCGGCCGCTGCCGCCCGATCTCGCGAGCGGCTGCCGCACCGCCGCCTGGAACAGGCCTGGATGCGCCGCCTGGCCGGCCTGCGCGACGACGGATCTGCCGCCGATCTGGCCGACCGGGCCGACGTCGCCACCTCGATCCTGGCCCATCCCCTCGACGCGCTTGCATCCACGAGCGACGACGCGTACGCGTTCACCCACGCGCTCATGTACGCGGGCGAGCTCGGCGCGCGAGTGCCGCGCCTGCCGCGCCGTCCGGCCGTCGAGGCCGATGCCGAGGCCGCCCTCGGCCGGTGCCTCGACGACGAGGACTTCGACCTGGGCGGCGAGGTGCTGCTCACCTGGCCGCTGCTGCGTCGTCCGTGGAGTGCCGCCGCGACCTTCGGCTTCGCGTGTCTCGCCGCGATCGAGGACGAGGCGGGCTTCCTGCCCGGCCTGTCGGTGTCGACGGAGGCGTTCGCGGCGCTCGAGGGCGAGGAGCGGACGCGCTACGCGGTCGCCATGAGCTACCACACGGCCTACGTCATGGGACTCCTGTGCGCCGTGTCGCTGCACCCCGGGCCCGTGCCACCGACAACCGTCCCGAAGTCGCGCCGGCATCGCGGCGCGACCGACGCCCTGGCGCGCCTGGCGGACGGCGCCGGATCGTCCGGGCGACCCCGCCACTGGGAGTCGCGGTTCGCCGGTCTCGCGGCCGGACAGCGCGACGCGCTCGCCCCGCTGGTGCTGGCCATCCGCCTCCGCCGGGCTGCCCGCGACCGGAACCTCGCCCTCGTCCAGGCCCTCCTCCGGCTGGCCGCCGACTTCGACCTGCTCGACGCGCCCGCCCCTCGCCAGGCACTGGAGCTTCTCGGTCGGGCGCGGCTCCTGCAGGAGGAGACGGTCGCAGCCCTGGGCTGACATGATTGGCCACCTGCCATGGCACTACCGACCGGCCCTGCCGTCACGTTCCTGTTCACCGATATCGAGGGTTCGACGCGCTTCGAGCGTTCGGTCGGATCAGTCGGCTGGGCCGCGCTGGTCGGGCGTCACGACGATCTCCTGAGGACGGCGATCGAGAGTCACGGCGGTGTCGTGGTCAAGACCGAGGGCGACGCCTTCTTCGCGGCCTTCGATGCACCGGTGGCGGCGATCTCGGCCGCCGTGGCCGCACAGCGAGCCATCGGCGGCGAGCGCTGGGCGGACGACCTGGCGCTTGCGCGTCCGGATGGGGATCCATCTCGGTGAAGGCCGCCTGCGGGCCGGCCGCGCCGCGGGTGAGCCGGAGGACTACGTCGGCATCGACGTGAACTACGCCGCCCGCATCGCGGCCGCGGCGAATGGCGGACAGATCGTCCTCTCCGATGCGCTGGTCGGGGCGCTGCCGCGGGAGCTGGCCCGGCTCGCCGACATGAGCGACGTCGAGCTGGTGAACGATGGCCCCAGGGCGGTGAAGGACTTCGACGATCCAGCGCCGCTCCACCGGCTCGTCGTCCCGGGCGTGGCGGACGATCGCCGTCCACTGCGGACCATCGAGGTCCCGTCCAACCTCCCCGGCGACGTCACGACGCTCGTCGGCCGGCGGGACGAGATCGATGCGCTCCAGGACGACCTGCGCGCCAGCCGGATCGTGACCCTGACCGGGCCCGGCGGGAGCGGCAAGACGCGACTGGCTCTCGCCGTCGCGCGAGACGTCCGCGATCGCTACCCGCACGGTGTGTGGTTCGTCGACCTGGCCGCGGTCCGCGATCCCGCGCTGCTCGAGTCGGCGATCGCCGCGACGCTCGACGTGCGGGAGTCAGCGGACCGCACGGTGGACGAGGCCCTGCAGGCCCACCTGCGGGAGCGGACGGCGCTGCTCCTGCTGGACAACCTCGAGCAGCTCCTCCCCGGCGGTGCGGGGATCGTTGCCCGCCTGGTCCGGGCCGCCCCGAACATTCGGGTGCTGGTGACGAGCCGCGAGCTGCTGCGAATCGCGGGCGAGCGAGATCACCCGGTCCCGCCATTGGACATCGACGCGGGGGTGTCGCTGTTCATGGATCGAGCTCGCGCACTTCGCCCCGACCTCGTCCTCACCGACGATCTCCTCGCCGCGGTCCGGGCGATCTCCGAGCGCCTCGGCGGCCTTCCGCTGGCGCTGGAGCTGGCCGCGGCCCGGGTTCGACTCCTGGGCCCGGCCCAGATCCTCGAGCGTCTCGGGCGCAGCCTCGACCTGGGTGGGGGGGCGCGGGACCTCCCCGAGCGACAGCGCACGCTGCGCGGAGCCATCGCCTGGAGCTACGAGCTGCTCTCGGCCGAGGAGCGCCGGCTGTTCGCGAGGCTCGCCGTCTTTGCCAGTGGCTGGACGGCCGAGGCCGCGCTCGCCGTGGCGGACCCCGACGCGACCCTCGGCATCGACCTCGTCGCCGGCCTCGAATCCCTCGCTGACAAGAGCCTGCTCCGCATCGAGCCCGGGAGCCTCGACGCGGCGTCGTTCGACACCGAGACCCGGTTCAGCCTCCACTCCCTCCTGCGCGAATACGCCCTCGAGCGCCTGGACGAGGGCGGCGAGCGCTCGAAGACCGAGGCGCGGTTCGCGGAGGTCTGCGTCGAGATCGCCGAGACGGCCGGGCGAGCGATCCTCGGCCAGGAGAGCGAGGCGAACATGCGTCGCCTCGATCGCGAGGACCGCAACCTGCGCGCGGCGATCGACTGGGCGCTCGCGAACGAGGAGCCGGACATCGGCCTCCGGATCATGGGCGCGATCTGGCGCTGGTTCCAGCAGCGGGGACGGCTGCGCGAGGCGCGCGCGCTCCTGGCCCAGCTGCTCGCCCGCCCGTCGCCTGGTCACGTGCGCGTCCGCATTGCCGGGCTCGCCGCGGAGGGCGGCCTCGCCTACTGGATGAACGACGTCCCGGCCGCCCGGATCGCCTACGAGGAGCGCCTCGACCTGGCGTCCTCGACGGGCGACCAGGTCCTCCTGGCGGACGCCCACTACGACCTCGGCTTCCTCTCGATGATCGCCAGTGAGGGGGAACGCCTGCGGGAACACGAGCAGCGCGCCCTCGAGCTCTACACGGCGGCCGGCAGGGAGGACGGCGCCATCCGGGCCCGACAGGCCCTCGTGCTGGCCGTCTTCCTCGACGGCGAGTACGAGGCCGCGCGCGAGCTGGAGAACCAGAACCTCGACGCGTTCCGGCGGTCCGGCTCGCAGTTCCAGATCGCCGACAGCATGACCCTGCTGTCGGCGGTCCACTGGCGGCTCGGCGACCCGGCCACCTCCTGGATGCGGGCATCCGACGCCCTTCGGTTCTTCTCCAGCATCGACAGCGCGTCCGGCCTCGCCCGCGCCCTGGGGATGGCGGCCATCATCCTGCTCCACGATGGCGACGCCGAGCTCGGGGCGCGCGTCGCGGGCGCGACCTATCGCCTCGTGCGCGAGAAGGGGGTCATGCTCGCCCCGGTCAAGGTGCTCCACCTGCCGGACCCGGCCGACCTGGCGGCCGAGCGCTTCGGGACCGCCCGCGCCGCGGAGCTGCTCGCCGACGGCGAGGCGATCCCGATCGACGAGGTGGTTGCCCAGGTGCTGGCGGCGAAACCTTCGATGCGAACGGCTCTGGCCGGATCGCCCGAGCGCCCCGACGATGGACGGGCGACCCGCCAGGCATGAGATCGGGCCGCTGAGGAGACGCCGGATGGGACACGAAGTGCGCATCGGGCGGCGCGAGGCCGCCCTCGTCGTCTCGAAGAGGCTCCCGGTCCGGCTGCCGGAGATCGGCGGCGTCCTCGGCCGGGCGTTCGGCGAGCTGTACGGGCACCTCGGCGCACGAGGGATCGAGAGCAACGGCCCGCCGTTCGTCATCTACCACGGGACGCCGGCGTCCGACGACCCGTTCGAGGTGGAGATCTGCGCGCCGGTCAGCCGGGCAACCGATCCCCCGGAGGGCTGGCAGGTCCAGGAGCTCCCCGCCGGCACGTTCGTCACGCTGCTCCACGTCGGCCCGTACGACACCCTCGAGGTCGCCTACGACACCCTGGCGGCGTGGATCGCCGCCCACGATCTCGCCATCGCGGGCCCGCCCCGGGAGGTCTACCTGAGCGAGCCGGAGACGCTGCCCGAGCAGATCCGCACGATCGTGGAGTTCCCCGTCGACGAGGTGGCCGCGGCGGTGCCGATCACGTGACCTGCCGCCATCCGCTCTGGCGTGGCGTCCCGGCGGGCGTGCGCGCCCCCGCGCTCCCATTCATGCTCATGTTCGCATACTTGACGGCGCCAGACGGGAGCTGTTAACTAGACCGATCGCGGGCTCGCCCGGAGGGTGGTCGGGCGGCTCCAGGAACCTCCGTCGACGCGCCGCCGCGCAGGGACAGCGGGCGAGCGCGTCGGGCCCGGCCCGCGGCAGAGCCAGCGCACGCGGGCGCGTGGCAGGGGGGGCAGCCCGCGGCGCACCAACCGGCTCTATGGAGTGATCGCGCCTCGCCGCCGTGCGAGTCGCATCTTCCAGAGGGGGAACCTGTGCGTCTCACCCAGGCCGACGATGTCCCGCTCGGCGCGCCGCGCCAACCTCGCCGCGGCTTCGGTCGCCGCCCCTGATGCTGGCGTTGGAGGGGAACGTGCGGCTCAGGCGCTGGTGGAACGGGGCTGCCGGAATACCGGCGCGCGCGCTCATGCGGCTCACCTCAGCGCAGCTCCCACGCAGCATTCACGACGGCATTCAGCTCGTCGTCGGCGACATCAACGATGCGCCGAGCAGCGAGCGGTACGCCGCGTGGCTGCTGTACGCGTCCGGGATCGCGCGGGGCGAACGGCGGGCGCAGGCGAGGGTTGGGAAGATCCTGGCAGCCCTCGATGACGCGGACAGCAGGGGGATTGCCGATTGGCTCGCCAGCGTCAAGGGGGGATCGCCATAGACAGTCGTCGCAGGCCCGCGTTCACGTTCGAAGCAGAACTCTGAACAGGAGGAGAACGATGGCCAACGCAAGGATCATGTTCGAGCAGACGGAGGTGCTGGACTCCGTAACCGTCGCGGCCGCGTTGAAGGGTCGGCTCGAGAAGGCCGGAACTCCCGAGCACACGCTGGCCCAGGAGCTGGCGAGGCGCGGATACAAGAGCCGGACCGGCGCCAAGGCTGAGCTCGGCCTTCGCCAGAAATACCGCGCCGAAACGCCGATCAAGCCGCCGAAAGGCGTGACGGGACCGGCTGTCCAGGAGATTGAGTTCGAGCTCCTGGTCCGTTCTTTCCGCCGAGCAGGATCAAAGGACGAGGCCGCGGTCGCAACGGTGACCATCACGGCGGGCGCCAACCGGGACAGCTACGAGATGCTGCTCGAGGCGCCGGGCGGGAACTTCGCCAAGTCCCGCGAGTTCATTGTCGAGCGCGGACAGGTCAAAGCGGCCAACAGCTGGTGGACCGCGACGAAGACGTGCCTCAAGAGTAAGTGCGCAACTGTCTGCGTCGGGGCTCTCGTCACATGCGGCGGAACGTGGGCGGCCTACCTCGGGTGTGTCGCCGTGGCCTGTGGAGGCTGCTGGTTGAAGTGCGCCGCGTGCGCCAGCTGCGATTGCAGGTGGTGGTGCAAGTGGGGCGTTGGCTGCTGCCACCGGTGAGCAGCCAGGGGCCGGGGTTCCAGCCCCGGCCCCACATCTCCCATCCGGGGCTGCGGCCAGGCGCAGCGTTTGGCCGGTGAGAAGTGGGGAATAGCAAAGCCTTATGACCGACACACTGTGGCTCGAGATGCCAGTTGCGGTTCGAACCGGAGTCGCGGACGACCGTGCCCGCCCGAAGTACCCGGTGGAGACCAACGCGTTGCTCGTCTACCAGGGCGAGAAGGTCTATGTGCGCTTCCCGGATGGCACTGCCCAGCCTCCAGCCCTGAATCAGGCGGATTGCCGCTGGCTGACGCACACCGAAGCACACGCTCTCGAAGAGAGCCTGCCGTTTCCCGTCAGCGCACCCGCCGCGCATCACCACGACGGGAAGGAGCCCGTGGGCCTCGGCGAGGTCGTGGCGTGGCTGACCAGCAAGGCCGGCATCGAACAATGCAGCGCCTGCGGGAGGCGCAAGACGAGGCTCAACCGGATAACAGTCTGGGGGTGGTGGAGGGGCTGAGGTCCGCCAGGGGCCGGGCGCGTTTGACGGATCTGCCCGAAGGCCCGATGGTGGGGTCACCAGTCGCCATGCGCCGGGCTCTCATTCGCCGGTCCGAAGCGCGCGACGGATCGGAATCACCCCGTGGCTCGAACGTCCTTCTCCTCGCCTGACTCGAACATCGTCGTGAGCAGCGACGGCTACTTCGACGTCTACCCGCCGGCCGACCGGTCGAACGGCGACAAGCCCGCCTATCGCGGCCATCTCGCCGAGCTCGGCAGCGGGATCCGGGGCGCCAACGACCGGCTGGCCGTCCGCCCGGACTCCGCGGCGCTCGCCGATGCCGTCACCGCCTGGTCCGCCGTCCACGGCGCCGCTGCCATCCGCGGTGAGCTTGGCCGTGGCCGCGACGGCAACCAGGTCGTGGCCTGAAGGGCCCCGCCCAGGCCAGCTGACTCCGGCGCGCCGGTCACGCGCGATCGGACCTCGAAGGCCTTCCCCTTCGGGCAGATCTGCGGCTTGCCATTGGCTTGGGGACGGCCGGGGGGCACCATCTCTCGACATGGAGCACGCGCAGGCACCCGAGCCGGCCGAAACGAGACCGGGGGCTGCGACGGCTATCGCCGCGGCACCGGACGCCGCGGCACCGGACGCCGCGGCCCGCCCGCAGCCCGGCGTCGCGGGGGCGCCGGGAAGGGTGGCGCCTGCCGGCCTCCAGCCGGCGGCCCTCCTGGGGCTCCAGCGGACCATCGGCAACGCTGCCACCGTGGCGCTGCTCCAGCGCGAGGCCGCGGACCAGTGGCGGCCGCGCGTCGCCCAGCGGGCCGTCCTGCAGCGCGATGGAGGCGCGGCCGCTCCGGGGCCCAGCGTCAAGAACACCTACGCGATTCCGGACAAGAAGCTCGGCGAGAAGGACGTCAGCTACGTCACCGCGACCCTGTCCGTCGGTGGATCGCTGGACTACGAGGTAACGCCCCCTGCCGCCCCGCCGACGCCGTCGTCCGGCTCCCCGGGCCCTGCGCCGGGCGGCTCGAGCGCCGAGGGACCGACGCCGCTCCCCTCGCCGGGCTCCGGGCAGGTCAAGGGATCGGGAGGCCTGAACGTGAGCGGCAGCGAGCTCAAGTACCAGGCCGAGGTTGGGGTCGAGTTCGAGAAGCGGGCCTCCGGGCTCCTGGAGGGCTGCACCCCGAAGGCCAAGTTCGGCGGTGAGGCCAGCGGCGACAAGGGCAAGCTCGGCGTCGAGCTCTCCATGGAGGGCGAGATGCTCGAGCCCAAGTTCGCCTTCAACCTGGCCGAGATCGACCCCCAGAAGGGCATCCACTTCGCCACCCTCGAAGTGGGCGTCGACTGGAAGATCCACGAGTGGTCGTTCACGGCGCAGGACGGGGCGGCGGTCAAGATCACCCCCAAGGCGACGCTCAAGGTGGCGATCGAGCCGAACTACGAGCGGATCTTCCTGTACCTGGTCGAGCAGGGCGGCGCGACGGTGGCAGCCGACGCAGCCATCGCCGGCGGCATGATCGCGGCGGGCGCCCTCACGATCATCGGCTTCCTCCTCACGCTGGGCGACGGCGAAGCGGAAGCCCGAGCCGTCGACAACGCCGAGAAGGCGCGAACGCAGCTGGTCGCGGGCTTCGTCGCGGGGGCAACCGGCGACGCGATCACGCTCGGAGACGACTTCACCATGGAGGGCCACAACCGGGGCCGCCAGTGGCGCACGGACCTGCAAAGCGGCCAGCGGGGAAGCGGGATCCCGGTGCCTCCCAGCGTCATCGATGCCAAGTCCAAGGAGAACCGGGCCCAGATCGAGGCGAGCGCCCGCAGGACGGCCACCCAGATCATGCACGAGGCCCTCGTGCAGCGGTACTGGGAGATCCACTACGTCCAGCAGATGGTTCCCTGGGCCGAGATCGACACGGTCTTCATGATGCTGATGGAAGGCCAGGGGTTCGGCCGTCCGCAGCCGCAGGAGGGCAAGAACGTCGGGGGCGCGTCCGTCCTTCCGGAGTAGCGGGGGCACCCACGATCGCGGCCCCGACACCCGGCCGGGCCGGCTCTATCCGGCCACGCCCGCGCGCGCCGGCTCGAGGCGCTCCAGGAAAGGTCGCGCCCCCAGGCGGACCAGCGTCTCGCGGGCCGCCTCCACGGCCGCGGGCGCCTCCGCCATCTCGCGCTCGGTCGGGGCGAGGAGAATGGCCATGTCGAGCACAGCCGTCGCCTCGTCGAACGCGAGGCCAAGCTGTCGCCATCCGCGCAGCGCCTCTCGATAGCCGGCGATCGCGTCGGCCCGACGTCCCTCCAGCGCCGCGATGCCCGCCCGGAGCGTCGCGCGATCGAGGTCGATCGCCTGGCCCCCGGCGACCGAGGCGTCCAGGCGGTCGGCGACGGCGCCGGCCTCCGCGACGGCGCCCGACCAGAGCATCGCCCGCCCCGCGAGCGGCAGGCTGATCGGCGCGAAATAGGCGGTGACGTCGGTCGCCGCGATGCCCTCGCGGCGGGCGTCGTCGAGCCGCCCGGCCGTGAACGCCTCCCAGGCACGCCCCCAGTGGCAATACGACGTGAACTGGGAGTCCTTCGCGTCCGCGACCAGGCGTTCGGCCTCGGTCAGGTCGTCGGCCGGATCATCGCCGCGGAGCGCCGCCAGGACGGCGCGGTCGACGAACAGCTCACTGTAGAACGCGCCGGTGATCTCACTCGCCAGCCACTGGTCGAGCAGGGACGAGGCCCACGCCCACTCGCCGGTCCGGATGGCGCACGAGACGGCGTTGCCGACCATCACGAAGCCGTAGGACTTCGAGCCGCGGCGGGTGGCGATCTCGAGCCCTTCGCGGGCCATCGCCAGGCCGGCGACGGGATCGCCGAACTGCTCGTAGTAGGTCAGCGACGTCCGGGCATTGCGGTCGACATCGGCGAGGCCGTTGGCGACGGCCAGGGTGTGTGCCCCGCGGAGCGTGACGAGGGCCTGCCGGGGCCGCTCGAGCCGGTAGAGGGTGCTGCCCAGCCGCCACATGGCCCAGGCGGTCTGCGGCAGCAGGTCGAGGCGTTCCGCAACCGGCAGCAGCCGCTCGAGCCAGGCCAGCACCTTGGGATCGTCTCGATCGACGTAGCCGCTCGAGAGCTGGAGCATCAGGGCAACGCCAGCCTCGGTCTCCTCGAGATCGGAGAACTCCTCCCAGGCGGGCAGGACCACCTCGAGGACGCGGTCATGGTCGCTCGCGAACAGCCAGATCGCGTTGGCGTACGCGGCCGTCGCGAGGGCGATCTCCCGCCGATCGCCGAGCTCCCGCCGAGCCTCGAGGGCACCCAGGGCGTGTCGCTCCGCCACCTCGGCCACGAGGCCCTCCAGGGCCGAGGCCAGCGCCCGCTCGTGCAGATCCGCCCGGTCTGCCGCGTCGGGGCTGACGGCGAGGGCATGCTCCAGGAAGGTGATCGCCTGGGCCTGCGAGCCGAGGGCCGCCGCCCGCTCGGCAGCTCCTCGGAGGGCGACCCGGGCCTGGGCCGCCAGGGCGTCCGCCTCCGGCCCGTCGGCCGCGTAGTCGTGCGCCGCAAGGTAGTGGCCGGCCAGCGCCCCCGCCAGCTCGTCGGTCCCCATGGACTCGAGGAAGCGGGCGGCGGCAAGGTGGCGCGTCTTCCGGTCGCGCCTGGCGAGCGTGTTGTAGGCGACCTCCCGGATGAGGGCCTGCACGAACGCATACTGGCCGCGCTCCGGCGAGCGAGGATCCACCTCCCGCACCAGGAGCTCTCGCCGGACGAGCGCCCGGAGGCGGGGCTCGAGGGCGTCCGCCTCGAGCGACGATACGGCGGCAAGGCCCGGGAGCGTGAAGCTCTGGCCGAGGACGGCCGCGTCAGCGACGAGGGCCCGGTCGGCCACGTCGAGCTCGTCGAGGCGGGCCGAGATCAACGCCGTGAGCGTCTCGGGCACCGCAACATCCGAGAGGTCGTCGACAGGGCGGTAGATCCCCTCCTCGAGCACCAGCCTCCCCTGCGCCAGGAGCATCCGGACGGTCTCGACCGCGTAGAGCGGGATCCCGTCGGCCCGCACGACGATCGCGTCCCGGGCCGTCGTCGGCAGGCCGGGCACCAGGCCGGCCAGGAGCTGGCGCATCGACTCCATCTGCAGGGGCTCCAGGTGGATGGAGGTGAAGCTTCGCGTGCCCGCGCCCCAGTCGGGTCGTCGCGCGAGAAGCTCCGGCCGCGCCAGCGTCACGATCAGGAGCGGGACGCTCCGGGTCCATTCGAGCACGTGATCGATGAAGTCGAGCGTCCCCGTGTCCGCCCAGTGGAGGTCCTCGAAGACCATCACCACGGGGCCGGTCGCCGCGAGGCGTTCGAAGAAGGTCCGCCAGGCGCCGAAGAGCTGCTGGGCGCCGATTCCCGTCTCGATCCCGAGGAGCGAGAGCAGCGCCGGCTCGATCCAACTTCGCTCCGCCTCGTCGGGTACGTGGCGCAGGAGCATGGCGGCCACGCCGGCCCGGGTGGACGGCTCGTCGTCGCTCTCGGCGAGCCCGGCTCGCCCCCGGATCATCTCGCCCAGCGCCCAGAAGGTGATCCCCTCGCCATAGGAGGGCGAGCGGCCGCGGTGCCACCAGACCGCTCCCACGATCCCGTCGAGGTACTTCTCGAGCTCCCAGGCCAGCCGGCTCTTCCCGATGCCGCCGATGCCGGTGACGCTGACCAGCCGGGTCCGGCCCTCGCGCTCAGTCGCGTGGTAGAGGTCCTTGACGAGCCGCAGCTCGTCGTCGCGGCCGACGAACGGGGCCTCGAGCGCGTCCGACCTCCCGCGACCGCCGCGCTCGGCGACGACGCGGAGCGCGCGAAACGCCGGGACCGGGGCGACCTTCCCTTTCAGGGTCTTCTCCCCGGCCGGCTCGAAGGCGATCGCCGACGAAGCCGCGCGGTGGGTCGCTTCGCCGACGAGGACGGTGCCCGCCGGGGCCACCGACTGGAGCCGGGCTGCGACATTGACGAGGTCGCCCGCAACCATCCCCTGGTTCGTCGCCCCGAGCGTCACCGCCGCCTCGCCGGTCAGAACCCCCGCCCGGGCGCTGATCCCGGGGCCGACAACCCGGACTCCGTCGACGAGGTCCAGGGCCGCCCGGACGGCACGCTCGGCGTCATCCTCGCGAGCGGTGGGCGTTCCCCAGACCGCCATGACCGCGTCGCCGATGAACTTCTCGATGGTCCCGCCGTACCGTGAGACGACCTCGGTCGCGAGGTCGAAGTAGCGGGTCAGCGTCTCCCGGACCTCTTCGCTGTCGCGTTCCTCGGCGAACGCGGTGAAGCCCACGAGGTCGGCGAACAGGACGGAGACGAGGCGTCGCTCGGCGGTGGCCTCGTGGGTGGCAGCGGAGCCGGCCACCGGCGACGGGGCCGGTACGACCGCCGCTCGGGGCGATCCGCCGCCCAGCGGCGTGGCGCACTCGGAGCAGAACCTGGCGGCCGGGAGGGTCGCCGCCCCGCACGTCGGACACACAGCGGCGAACGGCGTCGCGCACTCCATGCAGAACTTCGCGCCGGCGCGGTTCTCGGTGCCGCAGCTCGAGCAGATCACGCGCGTCTCATCTCCCCGGCGGCGCGCCGACGATCACCTGACGACGATGGGGATGCTCTTGAACGTTCCGGGCACCCGGTCGGAGGCGTAGCGGATCTCGTAGTCTCCGGCCTCGCCAGGAGCCGTGAGGGTGGCCGGACTGCCGGCGGCGGTATAGGCGTACGAGAGGTATGTCCCGTCGGGCGACCCCGCGGGTGCGATCGTCACGTAGTCCTGCGGCCCGTTCGGCCCCGTCCATGTCACCTGGAACTCGGCGTCCCTGGCGACCGATTCCGGCGCCTCGAGCGTGACCGCAAGCGGTGTGACCGTGATGGGCGCGCGGGCCATGGTCTTCGAGTCCGAGCCGGTCACGTACCACAGCTCGTACGTGCCGGCCGCGATCGGGGCGATGAGCGGTCCCGGGCTGCCGGCCGTCGTGTAGAAGTAGCTCTCGCTGGTCCACTTCTCCGCGCCGACGGGGACGATCGTGACGTAGTCGCCCGGCCCGTCGGGCCCGCTCCAGGCCACGGTGAAGGCCGTGCCCGCCGCCACCGCGGCCGGCCCGGCCAGCGTGCCCGCGAAGGCGGTGACCGCGACCGGGCGCCGGGCGAGGATCGCGTCGTCGGCGCCGGAGACGTACCACAGCTCGTAGTCGCCGGCGATCGTCGAGGCGACGAGCTTTCCCGGCGTGCCGGCCGTGGTGTAGAAGTACGGCTCGGTCGTCCATTTGGCCGTCCCCGCGGCCACGATCGTCACGTAGTCGCGCTCGCCCTGGGGACCGGTCCAGGCGACGTCGAACTGGACGCCGGCCTCCACCTCGGCGGGCGCGTCGAGCGTGGCCGGGCCGCCCGGCGTGGCGGTGGCGACGGCCTCCGCCGTGGCCGGGGCGGACGCGACAGCGGTGGGCGTCGCGCTCGCGGCACTCGGAGTCGGCGACGCGGCGCTCCCGCCCCCACAGCCGGAGACGAGGACCAGGATCAGTGCCCCGACGGCGCCGACACGAACGACGCGATCCCACCGGTTCATCAGCGATCACCCCCCGCGGACGACTTGGCCCGCTCCGCGGAGTGTGCGACCCGCGTCCTTCGTTTGTCCAGCGATGTCGCGGCCCCGGTGAACGGCCCGGTCCCCTCGGGAGGTAGCATCCGGCCGTGGGACCGCGCATCGTGATCGAGGCCGACGTCCTCATCGAGGGCGGGACGATCGTGGACGGGACGGGTGCGCCCGGCTTCCCGGGGTCGGTCGTCGTCGTCGGCGACCGGCTGCGCGTGCTGCGGGGCGACGCCGTGGGTGGGGCGGTCGAGGGCGGGCCGGGCGACGGCGGCGCAACCGGGGTTCGAGCCCGCCGACGGATCGACGCTCGCGGAATGGTCGTCGCGCCCGGCTTCATCGACCTTCACAGCCACGGGGGCCTGGTGATGCTCGCGGAGCCGCTCAACGAGCCGAAGGTTCGCCAGGGCGTGACCACCGAGCTGATCGGCGTGGACGGCAACGCCTACGCGCCGTTCCCATCGCGCGGGGACCTCGAAGACTACGTGGTCCTCAACGGCGGGCTCGACGGCCGGCCGGACATCGAGTACGACTGGTCGACGGTCGCGGAGTACCTCGCCCGGTACGACCGGCGGACCTCGGTGAACGTCGCCTACGTCGTCGGCAACTCGCCGCTCCGGATCGCCTCCGTGGGCTGGGACGAGGTGGAGGCTGATCGCGCCGCGATGGCCGACCAGCGGGCGCGGCTGCGCGAGGCCATCGAAGAGGGCGCCTTCGGCCTGTCCACCGGCCTCGACTACCCGCCCGGGTCCTACGCGACGACCGCGGAGCTCGTCGAGCTGGCCGCCGAGGCCGCCCGGCTGGGCGGGATCTACCACACCCACGTCCGGTACCCACTGGGCGACGGGTTCCTCGATCCGTACCGGGAGGCGCTCGAGATCGGGCGGCGGTCGGGCGCCCCGGTCCACATCACCCACTTCTACCACCGGCCAACGTTCCCGGGGCCGCCGGAGGTGATGCTCGCGCTCGTCGACGACGCCCGGGCTGCCGGCCTCGACGTCACCTTCGACCTCTACCCGTCCGACTGGGCGAGCACGCGCCTGCTGATCATGCTGCCGCCCTGGATGCAGGGCGGCGGCCTGGGCCCGCTGCGCGAGCGCCTCGCGGACCGGCAGGTGCGGGCCCGGATCCGCGAGGAGTCCGGGGCGCGGGGGCGCCTGTTCGCCGGCGACCGGTCGTGGGACGAGGTGCGGCTCGGCTACTTCGCCCGCCCGGAGAACGCGGAGTGGGAAGGTCGCACGCTGGGCGACTACCTGGCCGCCACGGGCCTGGACCCGGTGGACGCGATATGCGACCTGCTGCTCGCGGAGGATCTCCGGATCAACCAGGTGACGCCCGGGCCCCATCGGGCCGGGACCAGGACGTTCATTCGGCATCCGCAGGCGATGATCGCCACGGACGGGGTCATGATCGGAGCAAAGCCGGCTCCGCGAACCTACGGGACGTATCCGCACATCCTGGGCGAGCTCGTCCGCGAGGAGCGCTGCCTGGGCCTCGAGGAGGCGGTCCGGAAGATGACCGGGGCGTCGGCGGCCCGGCTCGGCCTCGCCGACCGCGGCGTCGTCGGCGACGGCCTCGCGGCGGATCTCGTCGTGTTCGACCCGGCCCGGGTGCGCGCGCTCGCGACGTACGAGGAGCCGCGCCGCTACCCGGAGGGCATTCCCTACGTGCTGGTGAACGGGGTGCTCGTGGTCGACGACGGCGAGCACACGGGCGCGACGCCGGGGCGCGCCCTGCGGCGGGGCCGCCTCGACTGATCCGGCGCCGGCCGTGGGCAACAGAGCCGGTGGACGACTCCAGCCCGTACACTGCGTCGAGGCGCGGGAGCCGAGGAGGGGTCATGGGCGGGTTCGAGACGATCGAGGCGGGCGGCACCACGACGCGCGCGTACGTGGCGGGAGACGTCGGGCCCGGGGCACCGGGCGTCGTCGTGTTCCATCCATGGTGGGGCCTCAACGACGACATCGTCGCCTACGCCGACCGGCTGGCCGCGGCCGGGTTCGCCGTGGTCGCCCCGGACCTGTACCTCGGCCCGGTCGCGTCGACGATCGAAGAGGCGGAGCGGCTGTCGGCCACGATCGACGAGGCGGCGGCAGATGCGATCGCCCTGGCGACGATCGACAGCCTCGCGGACCGCCTGGGCCCGGCGGCGAGGCTCGCGGCCGTGGGTTTCTCGATGGGCGGAGCGTGGTCGATGTGGAGCCCGGCCCAGCGCGACCGCCTCGTCGCGTCGGTTGTGTACTACGGCTCGATCGAGGGCCCGAGCCTCACCCGGGCGTCGGTTCCGGTCCTCGGGCACTTCGCCGAGACGGACCCCTACGAGCCCGACGAGGCGATCGCGACGTTCGAGGGAACGCTCCGGTCGGCCGGCCGCGACGTCGTCATCCACCGCTACCCGGGGACCGGGCACTGGTTCGCGGAGCCGTCGCGCGACGCCTACCGCGCCGCCGCCTCCGACCTTGCCTTCGAGCGGACGGTCGCCTTCCTCGGCCGACATCTCGGGACGCCGCCCGGCTGACCGCGGCGATGGGACGGAGGAGGACCCGCGTGATCGAGCTCGGCGCGAACTCGTACGGCAAGCAGGGGATCCGGCTTGTCAAGGTCGTCCGCGATCCGGGCGGCCATCGGGTTCGCGACCTCACCGTGGACGTCGCCCTCGAAGGCGACTTCGCGACCGCCCACACGGCCGGCGACAACGCCCTGGTCGTCGCGACGGACACGATGAAGAACACCGTCTACGCCCTGGCGGCGGAGCACCTCACCGGCGCGATCGAGGCGTTCGGGACGGTCCTCGCGACCCACTTCCTGGCCTTCCCGCAGGTTCGCCGGGCCACCGTCGGCATCCGCGAGCACCGCTGGACGCCGATCACCGGCGCCCGCGGGCCCGCGCCCGACGCCTTCCAGCGCGCGGGTGGCGCCACCCGGACCGCGAGCGTGACGGCGACCCGGGAGGCCACCGAGGTCGAATTGGGCCTCGAGGATCTCGTCGTCATGAAGACGGCGAAGTCGGCCTTCGCGGGCTTCCCCAGGGACCGCTACACGACCCTCCCCGAGGCGCACGACCGGATCATGGCCACGAAGATCACGGCGACCTGGCGCCACGCCGGCCCGGGCGGCGACTGGGACGCCAGCCACGCGGCGATCTCGACGACGCTGCTCGAGGTCTTCGCGGAGCACGGGAGCGCGTCGGTCCAGCACTCGATCTGGACCATGGCGAACGCGATGCTGGAGCGCCACGCCGCGATCGACGAGGTACGGATGACCCTGCCCAACCTCCACCACTGGCCCGTCGACGTCGCGCCGCTGGGGGCAGCGAACCGGGACGAGGTCTTCGTGGCGACATCGGAGCCCCACGGCCTCATCGAGGCAACGGTTCGGCGGTCGCCGTCGTGACCGTCCTCGCCCCGGGGGTCGAGCTCGAAGGTCCGGCGGTCCCCGGCCTGGAGCGGGTGCTGACGCCCGAGGCGGTCGTTTTCGTCGCGGACCTCGAGCGGCGCTTCCGGGGGGAGCGGGCGGCGCTCCTCGAGCGGCGCGAGGCCCGCCACCTCGAGATCACCGCGGGACGGCTGCCGGGCTTCACGCCGGCGACCTCGGAGGTCAGAGCGGACGACTGGCGGGTCGCGCCCGCGCCGGCCGACCTCGACGACCGGCGGGTGGAGATCACCGGCCCGGCGGAGCCGAAGATGATGGTCAACGCCCTGAACTCGGGGGCGAAGGTCTTCATGGCCGACTTCGAGGACGCGCTCAGCCCGACGTGGTCCAACGTCGTGGGCGGCCAGGCCGCCGTGCAGGACGCGGTCCGCGACACCCTCGCCTTCGAGTCCCCCGAGAAGGCGTACCGGCTGAACGAACGGACGGCCACCCTGGTTGTCCGACCGCGCGGCTGGCATCTCGAGGAGCGCCATCTCGTCGTCGACGGCGCACCGGTTTCGGCAAGCCTGTTCGACGCCGGCCTCTACCTGTTCCACGACGCCGCCGAGACGCTCAGGCGCGGCTCGGGCCCATACCTCTACCTGCCCAAGCTCGAGGGCCACCTCGAGGCGAGGCTCTGGAACGACGTCTTCGTGCACGCCCAGGAGGCCGCCGGCGTCCCCCGGGGCAGCGTCCGGGCGACGGTGCTCATCGAGACGATCCTGGCGGCGTTCGAGATGGACGAGATCCTCTTCGAGCTCCGCGAGCACGCGGCAGGCCTGAACGCGGGCCGCTGGGACTACATGTTCAGCCTCATCAAGCGCTTCCGGGAGCAGCCCGCCTTCGTCCTGCCGGACCGGGGGCAGGTGACGATGGCCGTCCCGTTCATGCGCGCCTACACCGGCCTCCTCGTCGCCACCTGCCACCGCCGCGGCGCCCACGCGATCGGCGGGATGTCGGCGTTCATCCCGAACCGCCGCGAGCCCGAGGTGACGGCGAACGCGCTGGCGCGCGTGCGCGAGGACAAGGAACGCGAGGCCGGCGACGGGTTCGACGGCACGTGGGTCGCCCACCCGGACCTCGTCCCGGTCGCGGGCGAGGTGTTCGACCGCGTGCTCGGCGAGCGGCCGCACCAGAAGGACGCGCCGGGGGTCGGCGGCGTCGGGGCTGCCGCGCTCCTCGACGTCACGGTGCCGGGCGGCCGGGTGACCGAGGCCGGCGTCCGCCAGAACGTCAGCGTCGCCATCCGCTACCTCGATGCGTGGCTCCGCGGCAACGGCGCGGCGGCGCTCGACAACCTCATGGAGGACACGGCGACCGCCGAGATCTCCCGCTCTCAGCTATGGCAATGGCGCCGCCATGCGACGCAGCTCGAAGATGGCGAACCGTTGACGGCGGCCCGCTACCGGCGGATCCGGGACGAGGAGCTCAACCGGCTCGGCCGCGACAGCGGGCGGGTGGCGGAGGCGGCCGTGCTCCTCGACGGCCTGGTCCTCGCCGACGAGTTCGTCGAGTTCCTCACCCCCGAGGCGTATCGGCTCCTCGGCTGATCCGCGCCGACCGCGCTCGCCTCCCCGTCAGGCGAGCTCACCGATCTCGCGCTCCACGAACCGGCCGTAGCCTCGCCGCCCGACGAAGACCCCGTCGCGGACCACGAACGCGCCCCGGACGATCGTCGACCTGACCGCGCCGCGCACCTCGCGACCCTCGAACGGCGTGTAGTCGCTCGAGTGGTGGAGATCGTCGCCCCGGATCGTGCGCCGAGCGGCCGGGTCGAACAGCACGATGTCGGCGTCGAGGCCGACCGCGAGCGCTCCCTTCGTGGTGAACCCGAAGAGCCGCGCCGGCGTCGTCGAGAGCAGGTCGACCATCCGCTCGAGGGTGATCCGCCCGGTGGCCACGCCCGCGTCGTAGATCACGGGCAGCAGCGTCTCGATCCCCGGCGCGCCGTTCGAGACCTGGTCGAAGGACGACCGCCAGCTCTGCTTCTCGACCGCGGCCCGGTCGGGCACGTGGTCCGTGGCCACGATCGATAGGTCGCCGCTCGCCAGGCCCGCCCAGAGCGCGTCCGGATGGCCGGTACCTCGGAGCGGCGGCGAGATCAGGTACCGGGCGGCCGTCTCCGGGTCGCCGTCGTAGCGGTCCTCAGTCAGGGTGAGGTAGACGGGGCACGTCTCGGCGAACACCGGCAGCCCCTCGGCGCGGGTCGCGCGGACGGCCGCCAGGGCGTCGGCGGACGACAGGTGCACGACGTACAGGGGGGCGCGCGCGGCCCGGGCGAGGGCGATGGCCCGGGCCGTCGCCTCCGCCTCGACGTACGGCGGCCGCGACGAGGCATGGAAACGGGGCCCCACCTCGCCGGCGGCGAGGTGACGGGCGGTGAGGGCCTCGAGGATCGCGTTGTTCTCGCAGTGCACCTCGAGCATTCCGCCACGGCTGCCGGCCGCCCCGAGGGCGCGGAGGATGCCGGCGTCGTCGAGGCCGAAGTCGTAGACCATGAACGCCTTGAACGTCGGGACGCCGGCGGCGATGGCCGCGGCGATCTCGGCGGCCGGGTCCTCGTGGGCGGCCGTGAGGACGAGGCTGGGCGCGACGTCCACCGCGGCGTCGCTCGCGGTCGCCGCGCGCCACTCTCGCAGCCCGGCCATGAGCGAGCGGGTCGCGGCCGGCGACGACCCCGTGCCGGGGTTGTTGAAGGCGAGGAAGGTCGTCGTCCCGCCGAATGCCGCCGCAACGGAATCGTCGAAGAAGCGATCCGGCCGCTCGTCGGTGGCGACCCGGGTGTGCGTGTGGACGTCCACGACGCCGGGGAGCACGAGCAACCCGCTCGCGTCGACGACCTCGCGGGCCGACGCCGCGAGCCCCCCGAGGTCCGGCCCCACGGCCGCGATCCGGCCGTCCTCGACGGCGACGTCGGCGCGCTCGGAGCCCTTCGTCGTGCCGACGAGGCCGCCCCGGACAAGGAGGTCGGTCACCGGCTAGCCGACCTCGAGGATCTCGATCTCCTGGGCGCCTTCCCAGAGGCAGCGCCGCCCGACCTCCCGGAGGCGATCGGCCCACCCTTCGTCCGGCTCGACGGAGGCGAAGTGGTTCGCCGCGAGCTGGCCGACCTTCGACGAGGTGGTGCAGGCTCCGTACGGGAAGAAGATCTCGCACTCGCTGATCCCGCCGGGGTAGAGGGCGAGCTGGCCGGGGGCCGGGTGCGAGGTGTGGTGCTCCCAGCCCACGTCCGGACGGAGGTCGCCGTAGGGGATCCAGGTGGACTCGCCGCTCCAGCGGCAGTGGATGAGCCGGGCGCGCAGAGGCAGGAGCGCGCGCACGGCGGCGATCGTGCCCGGCGCGTCGCGCTCCCAGCGGGCGCTAAAGTGCAGGTCACCAACCCGGATCGACAGGTCGCTCATCGGCGGAGGATAGCGCGTGGCGCAGGAACGGCCGACGATCTCCACCCACGTCCTGGACACGGCCGCGGGCACGCCGCGGGCCGGCGTCCACGTCCGGCTCCGGCGCCCGGCCGGCAGCAGCGGCGGCGACGGCGACGCCCCGATCGTGGGCGAGGGCGTCACCGACGCCGACGGCCGGATCCGCGACCTCCTCGGCGGCGCGGCCCTGGAGCCCGGGGCCTACCGGCTCGAGTTCGCGCTCGGGCCGGATGGGTTCTTCTCCGCGGTCGCCCTGGACGTCCGGGTCGCCGACGCCACCCGCAGCTGCCACGTGCCGCTGCTGCTCGCGCCGTTCGGCGTCACCTCGTACCGTGGCTCCTGACGCCCGTCGGGGGCACTCACCGACCATCGCCGAGCTCGACGCGCTCGACGAGGCCGCATGCGGCGCGGCGCTCGCGCCGCTCTTCGAGGGTGCCCCACGGTTCCTCGCCCGGCTGTGCGCGGACCGCCCGTTCGGCGACGAGGCACGCCTGTTCGCTCGTGCCCGCACGATCGCCCGGGCCGTGCCCGAGCCCGAGCAGCGGGAGCTGATCGACGCCCATCCGCGGCTCGGGGCGCCACCCGGCTCGGTCTCCCCGCTCTCGTTCGTCGAGCAGGGCTACGACCGCGACGACGCCGAGGTCGCGGCCGACCGCGAGCGGGAGCACGTGGCCGCCGAGCTCGACCGCCTCAACGCGGCCTACGAGGCGCGCTTCGGGTTCCGCTACTGCGTCTTCGTCGCGGGGCGGCCGCGGGCCGCGCTCCTGCGGGGGTTCGAGGCGGCGCTCGGGGCCGGCCGGGCCGGGGAGATCACCCGGGCGCTCGACGCCATCGTCGACATCGCCGCGGACCGATACGCGAAGACCCGGACGCAGGCGAGCTGACGTCGCCGGCAGGGGCCGGAGGCCGCGCGCTCGGCGGGTTGCGTCCCGTGCGAGACTGGGCCGCCATGAGCCGCGCTGCGCCCGCCGGCCGCCGAGGGGACCTGCCGACGGGTGTCGTCACGTTCCTGTTCAGCGACGTCGAGGGTTCGACGCGCCTGCTCCAGGCGCTCGGCGACGACTTCCCGCGGCGCTGCACGTCGTCGACTTCGGGCGCATCGCCCCGCTGATGACCCTCGGGTTCCTCGGCTTCCTGCTCTGGATCGGGGCGACGTCCGTCCTCGTGATCGTCGACGAGGGCGTCCCATCCGCCCTTGGCTGGCTCGGCCTCGCGTCGATCGCCTCGGGGATCGCGATCATCGCCTGGATCATGCGCAGGCCTGGGGTCATGCGGGGCGACGTCGAGCCGGGCCGGGCCGGGCTGCTCGCCTTCTTCGTGCCGATGGCCGGGATCGTGGCCTGGATGGCCTGCCTGGGCCCTGCGCTGGGGCTCTGACGTCCACCGCCGGGCGACGGGCGCTGTTGACGGCCGCCCTACCATCCTCGCCATGGCACCCCGCGTCCCCGATAGGTCCGCCAGCGAGCCGCACCACGGCGCCGCGCTCCTGACGGGCGCCCAGATCAGCGCGATCAACCGGTTCCCGGACGACAACCCGAACCCGGTCATGCGCGTCGACGGGGACGGGCACCTCATCTACGCCAACCCGGCGAGCGCCGGCGTCCTTGCGGCGTTCGGCGTCGCGGTCGGCGAGCGGCTCTCGGACGCCGACCAGGCCCGTCTCGCGGCGGCCGCGCCGGGTCACGGCTTCGTGGAGCTCGTGGCGGACAACCGGACCTACGCCCTGTGGCCCGTCCCGATCCCCGACCTCGGCTTCACCAACCTCTACGGCAAGGACGTCACGGCCGATCGGGCCATCGTGAAGTTCCCGGACCAGAACCCGAACCCGGTCTTCCGGATCGACTGGGACGGCCATCTCGTCTATGCGAACCCCGCGAGCGCCGGCCTCGTCGCCGGCCTCGGGGTTGCGCCCGGAGACCCCCTCCCGGCCGACCTCGGCGAGGCGCTGCTCGGGCGCGCGCGGGCGGCTGACCGGGTCACGGTGGAGCTCGAGGCCGGCGGCCGTGTCTACGCCCTGCTGCCGGTGGACGTGCCCGAGTTCGGCTTCGTCAACGTGTACGGCACGGACGTGACCTCGGTGAAGGAGCAGGAGCGGCTGGCGCGCGAGAACGAGCGGCTGCTGCTCAACATCCTGCCCGGGCCCGTCGCCCAGCGGCTCCGCGACGGCGAGCACCTCATCGCCGACCGCTTCGACGACGTCACGCTCCTGTTCGCCGACATCGTCGAGTTCACCCGGCTATCGTCGACGCTCGCCCCGTCCGACCTCGTCAGCGTCCTGAACGACGTCTTCACGGCCTTCGACGGGCTCGTCGAGCGCTACGGCCTCGAGAAGGTGAAGACGATCGGCGACGCCTACATGGTCGTCGGCGGCATGACCGAGCGGTCCGATGACCACGCGGCCCGGGTGGCCGACATGGCCCTCGCCCTGACGGATGCGGTCGGCCGGATCGAGGCGGCGGTGCAGCTCGGCATCCGATTCCGGATCGGCATCCACCTCGGACCCGTGGTGGCCGGCGTGATCGGCACCAAGAAGTTCATCTACGACATCTGGGGCGACACGGTGAACATGGCGAGCCGGATGGAGTCGCTCGGGGTGCCGGGACGCGTCCAGGTGACGTACGCCGTCATGGAGCGCCTCAACGGGTCATTCCGGTTCGAGCCGCGGGGCCTGGTCGACGTGAAGGGCAAGGGGCCGACGCCTACCTGGTTCCTGGTCGGCCGGGCCGGATCGGTGGCCGTCGCGGCCGCCGACGGCATCCCGATTGGACGCTGACGAGAGGCACGTGGATGGCGGCGACGGCGACCCTTCTCGTGGCGATCTTCTGCCTCGGCATCGACATCGAGATCGGGGTCTGACCCGCGGGCACGTGCCGGAGGTGACCAGCGCCATCCCGGCAGGACGCCGCGCGCCCGGACCTCGTCCGGGGCCATCGGGCGCGCGGCGTTCGCTTCAGCAGGCCGAGCCTGGCCGTCTGCGGCTCGGGCTGGCCGCGATTCCGCTGCGTGCGACGGGTTCAGGAAGCGAGCACCCGCGCGAGCGGCCGTCCGGCGCCCGCTTGCCAGGCCCGCACGAGCAGCACGGACACGACGAGGGCGGCGCCGAGGTAGACGACCACGAGGACGGTCGGGGGGAGGGTGAGTCCCGGCGAGGGAACCCGGAGGGCCTGGTTCGCTGCCCGGAAGGCGAGGAAGCCGGTCGCGAAGACGAGAGCCGGGACGCCCGGCGCCGCGCCCCGTCCGGCGACCCGGCGTGCGGCCAAGGCCAGGAGCACGGCCGCGCTGAGCTCGTAGAGCTGCGTCGGGTGCACGGCCTGCGGCGCGGTCACGACGCCGAACAGCGGGATCTGCCCTTCGAGCAGGTCCCGCTCGAGGCCGACCGCCCGGGGCGGGAACAAGACGCCCCACGGCAGGTTCGTGGCGACTCCATCGCAACAGCCATTGAGGAAGCAGCCGATCCGCAGGAGCACGGTTCCGGCCGCGACGGCGGGGATGGCGGCGTCGGCCAGGCGCCGCAGCGGGACGCCGGTGCGCCGGGACCAGGCAAGAGCGACGAGCATCGCGGCGGCCAGCCCGCCGTATAGGGCGAAGCCGCGGGGCTCGGTGGAGGCCAGGCGCGCCGGGTCCGCGGCATACGAGGGCACGTTCAGGCCCGCGTCGAGCAGGCGCGCCCCGACCAGGCCCGCCGCCAGCGCCCCGAGGAAGAGAGCCGCGGCCTGCCCCCGGGTCGACCCGAGCGAACGCAGGCCACGGACCAGGAGGTACCCCGACGCGCAGGCGGCCAGCACGAGGAACGTCCCGTACGCGTAGAACGTGAGGATCGTGCCGCCGAGCTCGACCTGGGCGAGGACAGGGTGCATCGCCGGCGACCTACGAGCCGGCCTTCGTGACCGTCCAGGCGCCGCTCGCGGAGTAGCCCTCGCCCTTGATCGACACCGCGCCCTTGATGGTCAGCGTGGCGCCGCTGCGCGAGACGGTGCCCGACATGCTCGTGGCCGCTCCGCTGGAGTCGTCCAGCTTGAAGGTCAGGAGGTTGCCGGCGTAGGTGACGGGCGCCTCCTGCGGGTCCGACTCGAGCGACTTGCCCTCGGAGTCCTTGAGCGAGGAGACGTCGATCCAGTAGGTGGACGTCCCCGCCGAGTTCGGCTCGACGGAGAGGTCGAGGGTCATCGGGAGGGCCTTGCCCTCCAGTGCCTGGAGCAGGGCCAGGTCGCAGCCCTGCTCCTCGGCCTGCGCGGCCACCTCCGGGTCGACCACCACGCTCGTCAGGGTGAAGGTGCCGGCCCACGAGCCGTTCACGTCGATCGTCTCGATGGTGATGCGGCTGCCGGCCTTGTTGTCGAGCCGGCGGACGGTGATCACGCCCGCGTCGGGAGGATCGAGCTTGACGGTCCAGACCGCGGCCCCCGCAGCCTCGAGAGACGCCGGCTCGTCCCCGCTCGTCACGTCGCCGTCAGCGATCGTGATGTCCAGGTCGACGCCCTTGGTCCCGGCCGAGGCGACGATGCCCTGGACCGTGTAGATGCCGGGCGCGTCGTTCGGAGTCGCGACGGCGTCGACGACCGCGCGGCCGAGCAGCGTCTCCTTGTCGATCCGCGGGATGCCCGCCTCGTCGCAGTTGAGGTTGATGACCGCCAGGACGGCCTCGTCGACCGCCAGGACCGCCACGCCGTTCTTCTCGGTGGCGCTGTTCGTGATGATGTCCTTGATCTGTGCGGCCGTGAGGTTCTTGTTGAGCGAGCGCAGGAGGGCTGCGGCGGCGGTTACCTGCGGGGCGGCCATGCTCGTGCCGCCGTAGAGGTTCTTGACCTCGCCGGTGTCCTTGTTGTAACCACGCACGGCCTGGTGCCCCGGGGCGAAGATCGAGACTTCGAACCCTTCGCCGGCAGTGTTGCTGGATTCATTGATCGTCGCGTCGTTGTTGACGTTGCCGACGGTAATGAGATTCGGGACCGCGAAGCCGCCCGGATAGCGGTGGCCGCCGGTCATGCCCTTCACGCCGTCATTGCCGGCGGTCGCCACGAACAGGACCTCGGGATGCTCCTTGGCCATGCGCTCGTAGAACGCCTGGTAGATCTTCGGCACGTTGGGATCGGTCTTCGTGTAGTCGGACGGACCCCACGACATGTTGATGACAGTCGAGCCGGCCTTGACCTGGTTCATGATGGCGACCAGGTCGGCAAACTGGTAGGTGCTGCCGCCCGGATACTGGACGATTGACGGATCGTCGGGATCGGGCGCCGCCGCCGTCCACTCGGTTCCGTAGTCGCTGGCCCACAGGTTCGTGTTCGAGATCGTGAGCTTGTCGCCCAGGACCGAGGCGATGCCGGCGGGCCCGCTGTCGTCGGAATCGGCGCCGATGATGACGTTGACTCCGCTGCCGTGCCCGCCCGACGGATCATCACTAACGCTGTCGTCATCGTTGGTCTGCTTCTGGGGGTCCGAGAGGTTGGCTTCAGATTCCGTGAACGTGACGCGGGTGCCGCCGTCGAACTCGTTCGTCCCGGTGTAGAGCCCGGAATCGACGACGCCGACCTGGACGAGTTCGAGATCCATCTCCGAGCCGCGGATGTAGTCCCAGGCGGTAGAGACGCCGATGAGCCCGTAGCCATCGGCGTTGCCGCCGGAGTTGTAGGGCGGATCGGTCATGGGGCTGATCCGGGTGCCCCAGATCTCGCCGGGCTCCTCGTCGGGGCTCACGCCCTGGTTCGGGGCGGCGAGCGTTACGCCGGCGGTGCCCCTGGCCTTCGCCAGGGCGGCGACGAGGTCCGCCTCGGTCGTGCCCGACGTCTCGATCTGGTAGGCGTTGAGGAAGTCCATCTGGCCGACGACGCGACCGCCAAGGTCGGAGGCCAGCGCCTCCGCGTCCGCCGGGCCATTGCCGTCCGCGAGGACGACGATGACCTGGTTGACGGGGACCGTGCCGAAGGCTTTGGTGTCGACAACCCTGGCCTGGTCCGGCACGGCGACGGTCGCGATGGCGGCCGGGGTCGGGGCCGGCGTCGGCGCCGCGGTGGCGCCCGCGGAAGTCGAGGCCGGGGCGCCCGACGAGCCAGGCGCCTGTCCGCAGGCCGCGATCACCAGCGCGAGGGTGGCGGCCGCAGCCGCGAGGCGGCGCCACCGCGATTGGTGGTTCGACGATCCGCGTTTCAGGTTCATGTGTCTGCTCCCTGCGTCATCGGTGTCGCAATCGGTGTCGCATAAGCCTTCGAGCCGGATGACCCACTCGCGGCCGCCGGGACGGCGCGGCCGAAGATGGGTGAGCCCGGACGTGCGCGTTCCCGTGGGCGATGCAAGATCGGGCGCAGCCTCGCACTGCCGCCCGCCGGCTTCCATGGGACAAAGGTCCTCAGGGCGACCGCAGGCTGGCGCTCCCGCCCGCGTGGTGAGAGGCGACTGTCCTCGTTCAGCCGGCCGGGCGGTACCCCACCAGGCGCAGTGCCGCGTCACGCAGCGCGTCCGCCGGCAGCGAAGCCCACAGGTCGCCGCGGGTGATCACGAGGCCGTCGAAGAAGGCCAGGTAGAACGCCACGAGGAGGTCGGGGTCGGTCGGGGCAACGGCGCCCTCCGATCGCGCCTCGGCGAACACGCGCCGCAGGTTCGCCTGGTACCGGCCCCCGATCTCGGGCATGTCGAAGCCGAGCGAGCGGATGAGGTCCCGGCTGCCTTGGCCCATCAGGCCGCCGAGGATGACGATGAACTCGGCGTTTGCCTCGTAGAGTGCGAGGGTTCGCTCGAGGAGGAGGTCCAGCTTGCGACGGGCGGGGCCATAGGCTTCCGCCACCTCGCCGGTCATCGCCTCCAGACTCCCGAACCCCTCGGCGAGGATCGCCCGCAGGATCGCCTCCTTGGAGTCGAAGTGCCAGTAGACGTTCCCCGGGCTCATGCCCGCCCGGCCTGCGACGTCGGCCACCCGACAGGCGAAGAACCCGCGCTCGGCGAAGAGGGCGCGTGCGGCGGCGAGGATCCGGGCCCGGGCAGCCGCCCGTGTCGCGTCGCCTGCCTCTCGTGAGCGCGGTGCCATGAAGGAGCCTCCTCCAAGTCTGACTGACTGTTCAGTCGATATTCTGTTATTGACTGGCTCATCAGTCAATGGGCGCGAGAAGCTCACCAGGACGGGGCGGGAATGGCCCCTGCGCCGGAGGTCAAGCCGAGAAGCCGCCGCAACCGACACACGGTCCTCCCCCCCTTCCGGGTCGGAGTCGGCGACCCGACAGCCACCCAGGCGCAGGCGCAGTCCCCGGGGCGCGGCGAATCCGGACCTTTGGACCTTGGGCCCGCCGCCCCGTTCGGGCAGGCTGGTCACGGACTCGAACGGCGACCGATCGGCTGTCGTGCCGTCCAGGGGCGTGACGTTCCAAGGGGGCCACCACGCAGGTCGTACTCCGCTGTGCGGGCGCACTCTTCAGGCGGGAGGCCGGGGGGCTAGCGATGGCCACCGCTGTCCTGGCGATCGTGCTCGCGAACCATGGGCCGTCCGACGTCACCTGGCCGACGGGGCAAGAGGCCTTCTGCTACTGGCAGGCGGACCTTGCCGACCCGTACGCCCGCTCCGACTGGACCCAGCCGGTCGCGTACGTGTACTCCCCGGCCTTCCTGGAGGGGCTCGCAGGGCTGAAGGCGCTGCCGTGGGAAGGCTTCCTGGCCGCGTGGACCATGCTCCTTCTCCTGGCTGTCCGCGTTCTCGCCGGCCCTCGCCTTTGGGCCCTGGCGATCCCCCTTGCCATCTTCGAGCTGGCAGGAGGCAACATCCATCTGCTGCTGGCCGTCGCGGTCGTCATCGGGTTCCGCTGGCCGGCGGCGTGGGCGTTCGTGCTCCTGACCAAGGTGACGCCCGGCGTGGCCCTTCTCTGGTTCGCCGTGCGTCGCGAGTGGCGGAGCCTTGCCATCGCCCTGGGTGCCACGGCAACGGTCGCGGCCCTGTCGTGGGCCGCGGCGCCGGGGGCGTGGGCCGACTGGCTGGGGGTGCTCGAGCAGAGCACCACCAAGACGATCCCCGCGGGGTCGGCCGTTCCCCTGCCGCTATGGCTCAGACTTCCGGCCGGCGCGCTCCTCGTCGCGTGGGGCGCGCGGACGGACCGAGGCTGGACGGTGCCGGTCGCCGCGATGCTGACCCTCCCGGCCATGTGGTACGGGAGCCTCTGCATGCTCCTGGCGGTCCTGTTCGTGCGGGCCGACCAGGCGCGCGGACCGGCCATGTCGAGCTCGGGAGGTGGCCGGCCGAACCCGGGGCTCCGCCGGGCTGCCGGAGCTCTTTCTGCAGCCTGACTGGCCGCGGGCCATGGCACCTCGCTCAGCGTTCGTGAATGTCACTCGAGCCAGGGATGGCTCGACGGTGCTGTTGACTGTCCTGACCCATCGCTCGGGATCGCAGTCCCCTGGTGGAATCGCATCTGCCAGCGGCCATCTCGACGGACCCAGACCGAGGCGCGATTCACCATGGGCCCGCGATAGGTCACGAGCGCAACGCCATCGCCGATCTCGGCAACCTCGAACCGGTCCTCGACCTGGTCCATCGAAGCCGGTGGCGCAGGCGGGCCCTCGAACACCTTGCGGATCGAGTCTCGAGTCCACCTGCGGCCGCTCGTGCCGAACTCGACGAAGTCCTCGGCGATGAGGCTCATGAGGCCGTCCTCCACGCCCGTGGGGTCGCGGATCGCGAGCGCCAACTCGAAGCGGATCAACCGCTCGCGGAGATCTGGGTCCCTCACGTGTCGGCCCTCCCTTGCGACGACCGTCGAAGGCTACCGCGCTGCTCGCGGGAGGACATGGCGGGCGGAGCGTGGCGCGCCAGCAGCCTGGCCGGCGCTCACGTGGGGGGCCCACCTTGCCGGGGGGGTTGCCGCACCCGCATGATGCCGTGCGAGAGGAGGCGGCGTGGAAGTCACCCTGGAGGTCGGGAGGCTCCTGCGCGGCCTCGCGGCGCTCGCCCTCGTCGCCGTCGCCTGCCCGGTCGCGCTCTTCGGCGGTGCCCTCCTGGGGTGCGCGGCCCAGGGGCTCAGCACCTCGTGCGCGATCAACGGCGTCCTCGTCTCGCCGGTTCTGCTCGTGTTCGCGGGCTTCGTCGCCAGCATCCTGACGCGTGGATGGGTAGGCATGGGCTTCGTCATCCTCGGCGTCCTGGCGGGCATGGTCGCGATCCCGACGGTGGCGGCCATCGCCGGCAACCCCGTTCCGATCGATCCCGTCCAGGGCGTGATCGCCACGATCTGGTTCACGCCCCCGGTGCTCATCGGCTACGGCGTGGGACGTGGCCTGGCGCGGCTGCGTGCCGGGTCGCGCGGAACGGGCGGGCCCGGCGGCAGCTGAGGGTCGCCCGGCAGGCTCGAGCCCCATTCCCACGACCGTCGTTGCTGAACCCACGGACGTTGCCCGGATGTCCACGGGCGTTGGCCAAGCGCCGCCGACGGTTGCTCCCCTGACTACGACGGTCGCCCAACTTGAGGGCATCCGTTGAACCAGATTGCCCCGGACGTGCCGTTCCCTTCGCCGCTTCGTGCGCCCAGATTCGACGGGCATCGGTGGCACTTCACGACGGGTCGGGAGAAGAGGTAACGGAGATGGACAGCCTGGAGATCCTGCTGGCGATCCTCGTGTGGCTGCTGGTGGTCGGCGCCGCCCTGCTGCGCGTGCCGGGTGGAGGCGTGCGCTCGCTGATCGCCCCATGGCTCGCGCTCACCGCGCTGACGCTGGCGGTCGAGTTCATCGTCCTGTTCATCGCCACCTATGGCCTTCTCTTCGCATTCGGCAAGGAGGCCGCGACGGTGGGCGTCGTGGTCAGCGTGATCATCCTCGCTGCCACGCCGGTCGGGTGGGCAGTCGTGCTCCGAAAGCGGGCCCACAGCTCGACGGCCCACGACGGCGCTCCTGCTCACGGCTGACGGTACGGACGGCGTGCGAGCGATGGGCGTGACCGCGCCCGAGCCGGGCAACGGCCGGGCACTGGGCGTGCTGCTCGCGATCTTCGACTTCCCGATGATCGTGGCGGCATATCGCGCGGTGATCGATGCCCAGGCCGACATGGCAGTCGTCGGCGCGCTCGACGACCGCACCGCTCTTCGCGATCAGCTCACCCGGACTCCGGCCGCTGTCGTGATCACCGAGTGCATGCCCTATGCGATCAGCGGGTGCAGCTCGTTCCAGGCCATCGAGGAGATCCGTTCGGCGAAGCCCGGGCTCAAGATTCTCGCCATCGGGTGCCGCGGCGGCAGCGACGAGTTCTCCCTCGCGATCAAGGCCGGCGCGGACGGGTTCCTCACCCGCGAGGCCCAGCCTGTCGACGTGGTCGATGCCCTGCACCGCATCACCAGGGGCGAGACGTACGTCAGCCCGGCGATCGTCACCCGGATGGTCAACACGTACGTCCTGCGCGGCCCCGACCCGTCGCCCGAGGACCCCTACGAGACGCTCAGCGAGCGTTCCCGCGAGGTGCTCCGCCTGGCGGCCTACGGCCACACCAACCGCGAGATCGCCCGGACGCTCCACCTCTCGGAGCAGACGGTGCACAGCCACCGGGCCACGATCATGGAGAAGCTGGGGTTCCACGATCGGGTGGAGCTCCTCCGCTACGCCCTGCGCCGTGGCGTGATCCAGGCGACCGAGCTGTGAACCGCCTGCGGGCCGCCCTTGCGCGCCGTCGCCCCACGAGCCGCTCCGGCGTCGTCAAGGGGTTCCTGGCGGGCATCGGCCTGTTCGCCGCCGTCCTTGTCGGCGTCGTCGCCGTGGTCGTGGTGGTCCCCCGGGTCTACGGCGAGTACGGGTTCCATCCCGAGGAGAACGCGCGGTCCTGGGCGGCCCTGACTCCGCAGTACGCGGACACCGCCATCTGCCAGAGCTGCCACGAGCCCCAGTACGCGGCGTGGCAGGGCGAGCGGCATGCCAGCGTGAGCTGCGAGAGCTGCCACGGACCGCTCGCCGAGCACGCGGCGACCGCCCCTCGCGAGGCGTCGGCGGGATCGCTGGGCATCGTGACCCCGGACGAGGGCCTGTGCGCCATCTGCCACGAGCAGTCCCCGGCGAAGCCGATTGGGTTCAAGCAGGTCGACCTGGCCGAGCATTTCTCCGGCGGCGCGTGCCTCGGCTGCCATGACAGCCACAGCGCCGACACCGTCCGCCCGCCGGAGATCTCCCACTCGCTGGCCCGGCTGCCGGCGTGCGTGACCTGCCACGCCCCGTCGGGCCTGAAGCCCGTACCGGCTGGGCACGTCGACACCAGCGATGCCAACTGCCAGGCCTGCCACAAGCGGCCGACGGCCAGCCAGTAGGAGCGTGCCGTGAGCGACACCGGCGTGGCCGGCGACACCGAACAAGGGGCGGGCCCCGTGACGCTCTCCCGGCGCCGGGTCCTCCAGCTTGGCGCTGCGGCATTGCCCGCGCTGTGCGGAGCCCGGCTTCTCTCCGGCGCCCTCGCAGGGTCTGACGCCGACGCGGTGCGCGCGGCCCAGGCGGAGGCGCCCGGCGAAGCGTACGACCCCTCGGCCCACACCTGGGCGTTCGCCATCGACACGACGACCTGCATCGGCTGCGGCCGCTGCGTGGAGGCCTGCAAGCTCGAGAACCACGTACCCGAGGTGCCGGAGATGAACCGGACCTGGGTGGAGCTGCACGTGGTCGACCAGGACGGGTCCGTGCGCATCTCATCGCCCGACGGCGGAATCCACGGCTTCCCGACCGAGGAGACACTGCCCGCCGAAGACGCCGCGAACGTGCGGGACGCCTACTTCGTGCCGCGCCTGTGCATGCAGTGCGAGAACCCGCCGTGCACGTGGGTCTGCCCGGTCAGCGCGACCTACCAGACCGAGGACGGGGTCATCCTGGTGGACGAGAACCGCTGCATCGGCTGCGGCTATTGCATGGTCGCCTGCCCGTACGGGGCCCGGTACATGGTCCCCGCGGGCGATACCACGCCGAAGGGCGTCGCGGGCGTCGTCGACAAGTGCACGTTCTGCTACCACCGGATCACCCGCGGCCTGCTCCCGGCGTGCGCCGAGGTCTGCCCTGTCAACGCCCGGATCTTCGGCGACCGCAACGATCCGACGAGCGCGGTGAGCGTGGCCCTCGACGAGAAGCGCGTCCGGGTCATGAAGCCCGCCCTCGGCACCCGGCCGCAGGTCTACTACACCGGCCTCGAAGGCGAGGTGGAGTGATGTCCGTGCAGGTCGCCGGCCGCACCCTGAGCACGGACCCGCGGGTCGCCCTGCAAGCGATCCGCCTCGAGATCGCCGCGACGCCGCGCCCCTTGAAGCTGTGGTTCGCCCTCCTCACGGTCCTCTGCATGGTCGGCGCGGTCGGCGCGGTCATCGCCCTGCCGCCCGGCTGGGAGGTCCTGGGCACGACGCCCACCTTCGAGTGGGGGATCCTCATCACCGGGTACGTCTTCTTCGCCATCACCACGAGCGGTCTCTGCCTCGCCTCCTCGCTCGGCACGGTCTTCGGCATCGAGATGTTCATCCCGCTCGAGAAGCGGCACGCCATCCTCGCCCTTCTCAGCCTCGTCACCGCCTTCGGCCTCATCGCCCTGGACCTCCACTATCCGGTCCGGATGGTTTTCGGGGCGGTCCTCAGCCCGTCGCCGTTCTCGCCGATGTGGTGGATGGGCGTCTTCTATGGCATCTACCTGGTGTTCCTCGCCACCGAGGTGTGGAGCATGTTCACCGGGCACTGGCAGATCCATCGGATTGCCTGCGTGCTGTCGTCGATCACGGCCGTCCTCGCGCCCACCACGCTCGGCGCCGTCTTCGGCATCCTCGCCGCCCGCCCCTACTGGCATGGCGCCTTCACCCCGCCGGCGATGGTCACGGCGGCGCTGCTGTCGGGCATCGCCCTGTTGGGGATCGTCTTCTCCCTCGTCCACCGATTCCGCCTGGCGGGCTGGGAGCGCGCGACCACGCTCGCCATCCCGGCCATCCGGCTCCTGATGATGATCGTGCTCCCGGTGACGGTGCTCGTGGTGGCCTGGCAGATGATGTTCGGCCTCTACGGTGTGGTCCCCGGCCTGGCCGATGCGACGAAGGCGATCCTCGTCGGGCCGCTGGCGCTCGAGTTCTGGATCCTCCGGGTGTTCCTGGGTCTCGTGGCGCCCCTGGTCCTGGTCCTCTGGCCGCGGACCAGGACGCCGGCCGGCCTCTTCGCCGCGTCGTGCCTCACCTTCGTCGGGCTCTTCGCGGACCGGATGATCTTCGTCAGCGCGGGCCAGATCAAGCCGGGCACGGCGGTGGCGGGCGTGGTGTCGTCGCCATGGGCCGAGTACGCGCCGTCGCTCGTCGAGATCAGCATCATCGTCGGCGCCTTCGCGTTCTTTGCCCTCGTCTATACGCTGGCGGAGCGCTACCTGCCGATGGGTGAGCACGAGGGTCATCTCGTCGGCGCCTTCCTCGGCTCGACCGAACACCCCGGGGGCACCCGCGAGGAGGCGACCGACGTGGTGCCGACGGCCGCTCCGGTGCCGACGGCCGCTCCGGTGCCGACGGCCGCTCCGGTGCCGACGGCCGCTCCGGTGCCGACGGCCGCTCCGGTGCCGACGGCCGCTCCGGTGCCGACGGCCGCTCCGGTGCCGACGGCCGCTCCGGTGCCGACGGCCGCACCGGTCCTCGACCCGGCCGGCGGTGCGCCGTGAAGGCGAAGCAGCTCCGCGGCGTGCTCGTTGCGCTGGTGGCCGTCGCTGCGACGCTGACGGTCGGGGTCGCCGTGGGGTTCGCGGTCATCAGCCTCGGCCCGGCCCGGCCGCCGGCCGGCGAAGCGCCGGCCGCCACGGCCACGGCCCTTCCGTCCCTTGCGACGGCTCTTCCGTCCCCGACATCTTCCACGCCGGCGCCGATCGCGCCCCCGGACATCGCGCTCCAGATGCCCCTCGGCGACAACTGCATTGCCTGTCACACCACCGCCGACGGAGGAGTCGGCAACGTGCCGGTGCCGCCGATCGGCCACCCGCTCGAGGGCTGGACGAGCTGCACGTCCTGCCATGCGAGCGATCGCCTCGTCGCGACGGCGCCGGGGCACACCGGGATCCACGCCGACCAGTGCCTCCTCTGCCACAAGGCGACCACACCGGCGGCCGAGGACCGACCGCACTCGCTCACGGCGAACTCGAGCTGTCTCTCGTGCCACGGCTCGATCGCCCCACTGCCGGACAGCATGAAGGGACGACCCGAGAGCACCTGCTTCCTGTGCCACAAGGGAACCTCCAAGGAGGCGCCGAGCTTCCCCCACCAGGTCCCGGCCGACGGCGTCTGCCTCACCTGCCACGCGGCCGCGAACCTGGGTGCGCTCCCCGCGGACCACGCCGAGCGCACGAACAACCAGTGCCTGGCGTGCCACGGACCGGCCGCCAGACAGCCGCCGGCAGCGCCGCACGACCTCGAGGCGTACGACGGGATGTGCGCGTTCTGCCACGGGCCGAGCCCGAGCCCGTCGAGCCCGTAGGGGCGGCCGCCGCGGGCGGCGGGGCGGCGCGAGGGGCCACTGGGGCCAACGGACGGGGGCCACCGGAACCGCGCAAGGCGACGGATGGCCCTACGCTACCCTCCCCTGCGTCGACGGATCATGGCACCGACGTCCCGGGGCCCGCGCCGGCGTGCCCCTCGAGACGACGAGGTGACGGTGAGCACGAACGGACACGTACCGGGCAATGGCAGGCGGCTGGGCGTCCTCCTCGCCATCTTCGAGTTCCCGATGCTCAACGTTGGCCTGCGCGAGGTGATCGACGCCGAGCCGGACATGCAGGTGATCGGCGAGGTCCCGGACCGCGACGCGATGCGCGACCACGTGGCGGCCTCCTCGGCCGACGCGGTCATCACGGAATGCCTGCCCTACGACCGCTCCGGCTGCACCTCCTTCCAGGCGATCGAGGCGATCCGGGCGATCAAGCCCGGCATCAAGATCCTGGCTCTCGAATGCCGCTGCAGCAGCGAGCAGTTCTCGCTCGCCATCAAGGCCGGGGCCGACGGGTTCCTGACGCGCGAGGCGCAGGCCTCGGACTTCGTCACCGCGCTCCGCTCCATCAGCCGCGGCGAGACGTATGTCAGCCCGTCGATCGTCACCCGGATGGTCAACACGTATGTCCTCAAGTCTCCCCAGGGCACGCTGGAGGACTCGTACGAGGGGCTGAGCGACCGCGAGCGCGAGGTCATGCTCCTCGCCGCGGTGGGCCACACCAATCGCGAGATCGCGCGGACGCTCCACCTCTCCGAGCAGACGGTCCACAACTACCGGGCGACGGTGATGGAGAAGCTCGGCTTCCACGACCGGGTGGACCTCCTCAAGTACGCCATCCGCCGCGGCATCATCAGCGTCGCCGACCTTTAGCCGCACGGAGGCTCCCTCGATGCTTCGCGGGCTCATCCGCCTTGCCCTCGTCAAGGTGGCCATCCTCGCCGGCCTCGCTGCCCTGCTCGTCGCGACCAGCCGGCGGTTCGGCCGTCTCGTCGATGCGGATCGCCGCCGCCTGCTCGACCAGCCCCGGCCCGACCGCCCGCCGCTCGTGACCGAGGAGATGCTGGCCGGCCTCCCGGAGCCCGCCCAGCGCTACCTGCGGTACGCCGGTGTCGTCGGGCGGCCGCTGGTCGACACGGTCCGCCTCCGCCAGCGATGCCGAATGCGACCTGCCCCGACTGGCATGTCGTTTCCGCTCGTCGCCGAGCAGTGGTACTCGGTGGAGCCGCCCGGGTTCATCTGGGACGCCACGGTCCCGGTCGCGGGCGTCCCCGTGGTCAGGGGGCGGGATGGCTACCTCGAGGGGCGCGGGATGATGACGATCAAGGGCGGGTCGGTGATCCCCTTCGTCGACGTCGCCGGGCCGGAGGTGGACCAGGCGGCGCTCCTGCGCCACCTGAGCGAGATGACGTGGTTCCCGAGCGCCTTCCTGCGGGACCGGGTCACCTGGGAGGCGATCGACGACTCGACCGTCCGCGTCTCGATCACCGATGGCGACCTGCGGGCAACGGGCACCCTGGAGATCGACGCCGAGGGCCGGCTGGTCGCGTTCCGCTCCGAGCGGCACGCGCTGGTCGGAAAGGCGTTCGAGCTTCGCCCGTGGTCGGCCCCGACCTATGCCTACGGCGAGCTCGAGGGGCTCCGCCTGCCGGTTCGCGGCGGGGCGGTGTGGACCCTGCCCGACGGGACGGAGCTCCCCTACATCGAGGTGGAGCTCACCGAGATCGAGTACGACCCGCCGTTCCCGGCCTGAGCCGCGCTGTCACGGCTTCCACCGGAGGTGCCTACCAGCGCTGGTGGACGAGCGGCTTGGCGCGCTCCTCGTAGAGCTCGCGGATGCGCTCCAGCGTGGCGGTCGGGAGCGGCGCCAGGTCTGCGGCGGCAGCGTTCGTTCGCGCCTGGTCGGGCGTCTTCGCGCCGGGGATGGCGGCCGTCACCTCGCCGGCCATGAGGATCCAGCGCAGGGCCAGCTGGGCGAGCGTGGCGCCGGTCGGGACGAGCGACCGCAGCTCCTCGACCAGCTCGAGCCCGGTCTCGTAGTCGAGGCCCGCGAACGTCTCGCCGACGTCGAAGGATTCGCCGTGGCGGTTGTACGCACGGTGATCGTCCGGCTCGAACGCCGTCTCGCGGGTGAGCTTGCCGCTCAGGAGGCCCGACGCGAGGGGCACCCGGGCAAGGACGCCGACGTCCCGCCGCGCGGCTTCGGCCAGGAAGCGGTCGGCCGGGCGCTGCCGGACCAGGTTGTAGATGATCTGGACGGTGGCCACGCCCGGGTATTCGATCGCCTTGAGGGCCTCCTCGACGCGCTCGACGCTGACGCCGTAGGAGGCAATCGACCCGTCGGCCACGAGCGCGTCGAGCGCCGCGAACAGGTCCGGACGGTAGTAGACCTCGATCGGCGGGCAGTGCAGCTGGACCAGGTCCAGGCGGTCGACGCCGAGCCGCTCGCGGCTGCCGTCGACCCATTGCCGGAACGCCTCCGGCGTGTAGTTGGCAGCCAGCTGGGGAACGCTCCGGCCCATCTTCGTGGCGACGACGAAGCGCTCGCCGGCGCGCTCGCGCAGGAAGCTGCCGATCAAGCGCTCGCTCCGACCGTCGCCATAGACGTCGGCCGTGTCGATGAGGGTCACGCCGGCGTCGGCGGCAGCGTGGAGAGCCCGGAGGCTGACCGCGTCGTCCACCGAGCCCCACGATCCGCCGATCGCCCAGGCGCCGAACCCGATCGCGCTCACCGGGTGGCCGGTCTTCCCGAGCCTGCGGTACTCCATGGCCTGCCTCCCGTCTGCCGGGCGACGCCCGGGCTTCGTCCCTGCGCGGATTCTAGGGGTCGGAGCAGGCGGGGGCGGGGAACGCGTCGCGCGTCCCAGCGTCGCCTGCGCTGACATGCGCATGTCACGGACCACGGGTACGCTGCGTTGCCATGACCCACCCCGCCGTGCCCGCCGACCCCGCCGGCCCCGCCGCGCCCGCTCCCGGCCGCCCGCACGGTGCCCCCACATGGGCTGCCGCGCTCGCCGGCGCCGCGGCAGGGCTCGCGGCGATCGCAGTCGGGGAGCTGTTCGCCGGCGTCGTCGCCGGTGCGCCGTCGCTGGTCGTCGCCGTGGGCGACCTCGTGATCGCGCTCCAGCCACCGGGCGCGAAAGACCTTGTCGTTGCCCTGTTCGGGACGAACGACAAGCTCGCCCTCCAGGTCGCCATCGTCGTCGCGGCCGTGGCGGTCGCGGCCGGCGCCGGCGTCCTGGCCCGGCGGCGGTTCCGGGTCGGGGCGGCGGTCTTCGTGGTCGGTGGTCTTGTGGCTGCGCTCGCCGGGCAGCGGGATCCGCTGGCCGAGCCGCTGTTCGCGTTGGCGGGTGGGCTGCTCGCCGTCGGGGTCAGTCTGGCGGTGCTTCGGGTGCTGCTGGAGCTCGCCGGCGGGCCGGCGGCGGACACTGACGAAGGCGCGGCGGACGCCGCCACCGCGCCCCGGGTCACATCGATGCCCGACTGGGACCGCCGCCGCTTCCTCATCGCGAGCGCCGGCACGATCGGGGTCTCTCTCGCGGCCACGGCCGTGGGCCGGGGCATCCTCGACGAGCGGCACAGCGAGGAGATCGTCACCGTCTCGCGGCTCCCCGCCGCCCTCGAGCCGGCGCCGCCCCTCGACCCAGGCCAGGAGCTCGCCGTCGCGGGGATCACCCCGCTCGTGGTCGCCAACGGCGACTTCTACCGGATCGACACGGCACTCGTCGCTCCTCGGGTCAAGCTCGAGACGTGGCGCCTCGAGGTGCGGGGGATGGTCGACCGGCCTCTCTCGTTCACCTACGACGAGCTCCTCGAGATGCCGCTCTTCGAGCAGCACGTGACGATCGCCTGCGTCAGCAACGCGGTCGGCGGGCACCTCGTGGGGAACGCCCTGTGGACCGGCGTCCGGCTCCGGGACGTGCTCGAGGCCGCGGGGGTCCAGCCGGGCGCGACGCAGATCGTGGGACGGTCGGTGGACGGGTTCACGGCCGGCTTTCCGACCGCGTGGGCGCTCGAGCCCGGGCGCGAGGCGATGATCGCGGTTGGCATGAACCGGGAGCCGCTTCCGACGCACCACGGCTTCCCGGCGCGCCTGATCGTCCCCGGCCTCTACGGCTACGTCTCGGCGACGAAGTGGCTGGAGGCGATCGAGCTGACGACCCGCGAGGCCGTCGACGGCTACTGGGTCCCGCTCGGCTGGGCCAAGGACGCGCCGATCCTCACCCAGTCGCGCATCGACGTCCCGGCGCAGGACGCGAGCATCCCGGCCGGACCCGCGGAGGTGGCCGGAGTCGCCTGGGCGCCGGACCGGGGCGTGGCGGGAGTCGAGCTCCGGATCGACGAGGGCCCGTGGCAGCCGGCCCGGACGAGCCGCCCGATCTCCGACGCGACGTGGGTCCAGTGGGTCCTTGCGTGGGATGCCACGCCCGGCCGCCACCGCCTCGAGGTCCGCGCGATCGACGGTACCGGCGAGACCCAGACGGACGAGCGCACCAACGCCGCGCCGGACGGCGCGCGGGGCCACCACCGGATCTCCGTCAGCGTGGGCTGACGTTCGACGCGCGGCTCGCGCCGATCGGGCGGGGCCGCGCGGGCGGGTCGCCGGCCCCGGTGGCGTACCCTGCGCCGATGAGCGTCCCCTCCCCCGACCAGGACACGCCCGCCCTGCACGCCCTCGCGGAGTCCAGCCTCGCCTTTGCGGTCGTCCGAACCATCCCTGCCCGGAACCCGGAAGAGAGCGCCGCGCTCCAGGGGATCGACCTCGGGTCGCTCCTCCGGACGATCGTCGTTCGGCGCGGGGCCGACGACTACCTGTTCGTCCTCGTGCCGGCCGGCCGGCGGATCGAGTGGCCGCGCCTGCGGGCCCACCTCGGCGTCAACCGCCTGTCGCTCCCCGACGCCGACGAGGCGAAGGCGATCACCGGCTATGAGCGTGGGGCGATCACCCCGTTCGGCGCCTCGCGCCCGTGGCCCGTGATCGCGGATGCAGCGCTGGCCGGCCTGGGCCGCGTCGCGATCGGTGGCGGCGCCCGCGGCGTGAACGTGCACATCGACGCCGCCGACCTCGTGGCCTACCTCGGGGCCGACCTCGTCGACGTCAGCGTGCCGGAGTCGACGGAGTCCCCGGGCGGCTGAGGCCGGAGCCCGGACCTCCCGTGGGCGCGATCACCGGACGCCCGAAGGCGCCCTTGGCGGGGCGCGCTCCGCTCAGGGCACCGGCTCGGGCGCCCCGGCCACCGGCGACACGTAGCGGCCAAGCTCCGGGAACCGGCGCACGACGGCGACCAGGCCCACCAGGCAGAGGATGCCGCCCGACACCACGGACAGCTGCGGCCCGACGACTGCCGCCACGGCGGCTGCCTCGGCGTCGCCGAGGCGCGGCCCGCTCGTCACCACGAGGATGTGGACGCCGACGACGCGCCCACGAATCTCGTCCGGGGTCTCGAGCTGGACGATCGCCGAGCGGAGCACCGCGCTGAAGACGTCGGCTGCGCCGGCCACCGCAAGGAAGAAAAGCGCCAGCGGGAAGCTCCAGGCCGAGAGGCCGAACGCCGTGATCGCAAGGCCCCACGCGCCGACCGCGACGATCACGGCCCATCCTGGACGGTGGATGCGGCCAACCCACCCGGTGAAGGTCGCCCCGACGAGCGCGCCGGCCGCCGGCGCCGCCGCCAGGAGGCCGACCCCGGCCGGGCCGACGCCGAAGACGTCGAGCGCGAGCGCGGGGAAGAGCGCCGTCGGCATCCCGAAGACCATCGCCACGAGATCGATGACGAAGGTGCTCAGCACGATCCGCCGCTGCCGGACGAAGCGGAGCCCCTCGGCGATCGTGGCGAGGGAGGGGCGGGCCGCGCCCGGGTGTGGCGGAATCGGCGCGATGAGCAGCAGGGCGACGATCGCCGCGGCGAAGGTGACGGCGTCGAAGGCAAAGGCGGCCGCCACGCCGACCGTGGCGAGGAGGATCCCGCCGAGCGCCGGCCCGGCCACCGCCATTGCCTGGAAGCCCATCTGGTTCAGGGCGATCGCCGCGGGAAGGCGTTCGCGGGGGACGAGGCGGGGCACCGCCGACGAGCGCGCCGGCTGGTCCACCGCGCCGAGACCGGCCGCGACGAAGGCCACGGCGTAGTAGCCCCAGATCGGGGCGTCGGGCGTCGCGGCCAGGAGGAAGAGCGCACCGCTGGTGAAGGCGAGGCCGAGCTGCGTCAGCATCAGGAGGCGGCGCCGGTCCACGGCGTCGGCGACGGCCCCGCCTCCCAGCGCGAAGACGAGGATCGGGACGAGCTGGACCAGGGCGAGGAGACCCACAGCGAGCGTGGAGCCGGTCAACACGTAGAGCTGGAACGGGAGGGCGACCACGGTGACCTGGCGACCGAAGCCGCTGATGACCTGGCCGGTCCAGAGGAACCGGTAGTCGCGGTCGCGCCGGAGCGGTTCGATGTCGAGGAAGATCCCGCGGAAACGCCGGTGGCGGGCCGCGGGATCGGTGGACATGGCCGGAAGGATAGGCGCGTCCCCGGTCGCGCTTCACCCGGCGCGACGATCCGCCCGCTGGCCCGCCGCTCGCCTACCCTTGCAGCCGTGGACCACGATGCCGACGTCTCGTACTGGCTGGAGACCGCCGGGGACCTGACCCCGCGGCCCCGGCTGGACGGCACGACGACGTGCGACGTCGCCATCCTGGGCGCCGGGTACACGGGCCTGTGGACCGCCTACTACCTCCTGAAGCGGCAACCCGGCCTGCGCGTCGTCATCGCCGAGGGTGAGATCGCGGGCTTCGGGGCGTCGGGGCGGAACGGCGCGTGGTGCGCACCGGACCTCAACATCTCGATGGATCGCCTGGCCCGCCTGCACGGCGAGGAAGCGGCCCGGCGGATACAGCAGGCGACCTACGACGCGGTCGACGAAGTGGGACGGGTGGCGGCTGCGGAAGGGATCGAGGCCGGCTTCCACAAGGGCGGCGAGCTGATCGTGGCCCGTGGCCCGCACCACGTCCCGGCGATCGAGGCCTCCTTCCGCGAGTACGAGCGCTTCGGCTTCGGCGAGCACTACCACCTCCTCGACGCGGCCGGCGTCGCCGAGAAGGTCCGGATCGCGGGCGCGGTGGCCGGCCTCTGGTCGGGCGGCGCGGCGATCGTCCACCCGGGACGGCTGGTGCGCGGCCTGGCCGCGCTGGTCGAGCGGATGGGGGCCCGGATCGTGGAACGGACGCCGGTCACCGACTTCCGGGCCGCGGTCAGCGGGCCGCCGACTGGCGGGGCGGCGGCCGGCGGTGGCGCGGCAGGGGGGGCTCCCGCGGCGCTCATCACGCCGCGCGGCGAGATCCGGGCGCCGGTCGTGGTCCTCGCCGGCGAGGCGTACCTCACGCGCATCGCGAAGCTCCATCGTCAGCTCGTCCCGCTCTACTCGCTCATCGTGCTGACGGAGCCGATCGACGACGCCCGCTGGGCCGAGATCGGCTGGGCCGGCCGGGAGGTCGTCGCCTCGACCCGCCTGTCGATCGACTACCTCTCCCGCACCGCCGACGGCCGGATCCTCTTCGGCGGGCGGGGCGCTCCGTATCGCCTCGGCTCGCCCATTCGCGACGCGTACGACCGCCACGACCCGACCCACGAGATGCTCCGGGGCTTCGTCCGGACCTGGTTCCCGATGCTCCGCGATGTCCGCTTCACCCACGCCTGGGGCGGCCCGCTGGGCATGCCCCGCGACTGGCACCCCACCTTCGCCTTCGACCCGCGGAACGGGATCGCGACCGCCCGCGGCTACGTCGGCCACGGCGTCTCGACGGCGAACCTGGCCGGGCGGACGCTGGCCGACCTGATCACCGGGGAGCGGAGCCCCCTGACGGAGCTGCCGCTGACGAACCACCGGAGCCCGAACTGGGAGGTCGAGCCGTTCCGCTGGCTCGGCATTCGCTACACGCAGGGTGCGATGTCGCGCCTGGACCGGCGCTCGGAGGCCACGGGCCGGCCACCGACCGGCCGCTCGCTCGCGGAGCGGATCGCGAGCCACTGAGGGCGGGCGGGGGCCGGCCGGCCGGGCAGGCGTGCCGGCCGTGCAGGCGTGCCGGCCGTGCCGCCGGCACCGGCACTCCCCGTCCAGGTGGCACTTCCGGCCGGCGCGATGATGGCGAACACTGCACCGAGGCCGCGCCCGCGCGCTCGAGGACGCCTGGAACAGGACGGCCGACGCGGCTCGAGAGGTACCACCATGACGCTCAGCGGGCCCGCCGAAGCCGGCCAAACGGAACCCGCCCAGGCCTTGACCCGCATCCCCGATGCCTTCCTCGACCTGGCCGAGTGTCCGCCCGTCGCCGCCCTCACCACGCTCATGTCGGACGGCCGGCCGCAGACATCCGTCGTCTGGAGCGACCTCGAAGCGCCGTTCGTCCGGGTCAACTCGATGCGCGGGTTCCTCAAGGAACGGAACATGCGCCGCGACCCGCGGGTGACGCTGTTCGGCTACGACCCGCGCGAGCCCCTGCGCTACCTCGAGATTCGAGGGCTCGTGGTCGAGATGACCGAGGACGGCGCCCTGGAGCACCTGGACGCGCTGACCTCGAAGTACATGGGTCGCCAGGTTCGCTACTTCGGCGAATGCATCCCGGCCGCGTTCGCCGAGACGGAAACGCCGGTCCTCTGCCGAATCCGGCCGCTGATGGTCGTCGCCCGCGACTTCCGCGGCCCCGGCCGGCGAGCGGCCGCGTGCGGGTGCCCGGCGACCGACTCCGCGCCGGGCATTGCCCGACAGCCTGCGCGGAACGTCGGGGATTCGTCAGCGTCGGCGCACGTGGGCAGCCCGGCCGCGGTGCCGCTGCCCGACTCGCACCTCGATCTGATCGGCGCCCCGCATCACGGCGTGCTGACGACACTCGGACCCGACGGGCATCCCGAGTCGAGCCTCGTCTGGCTCGACCACGACGCCGGCGACGCGCTGGTGAACACGACGCTCGAGCGTCGGAAGGGACGAAACCTGCTCGCCGACCCGCGGGTGAGCCTCCTCGTGGTCGACCGCGCGGACACCAGTCGCTTCATCCAGGTGCGCGGCGAGGCCGAGCTCGTGCGCGACGGCGCGCTCGAGCACCTCGACGTGGTCACGCGGCGATATACCCGCCACCCGGCCTATTACGGGCACATCTTCCCCGAGGAGCAGCGCGAGAGAGAGACCCGGGTCATCGTGCGGATTCACGCCGCGCGGATCAGCCTCGACGCCATCCACCGCTGACGCCGCGGCGCGGGCGCCCCCTCCGAACCGACCGTCCGACTCGCTCAGTCGAGCCCTGCGCCGCCCTCGAGCAGCTCGGCGAGGCGAGCTCCGAACCGGGCCGCAGGCGCGCCGTCGATCACGTCGTGGTCGATGCTGACCGTCAAGGCCAGCATCTCGCGGACCTCGATCCGCTCGACCCGACCGCCGCCCACCGCCTCGTTGGACGCCCCCGGCACGCCGGGCTCTGCCGGCCCGGCGACCACCCCCGGCTTCCGGGCGATGCCGCCAACGGTCAGGCAGAGCGAATAGCTCGTGAGCGGGATCGCCCACGCCGTCCCCCGCCCGAACATCCCGATCGAGGTCACGGCGACGGTGCCCGTGAGCCGCTTCCGGCGGCGTGGATCGGCCAGGACCATCGCCCAGATCCGCTCGCGAAGGAAGCCCGGCACCAGCAGCCACAGGGGGAGCCAGCGGCGACCCGCCTCGTACGGGGCGCCGGCCGCCTGCGCCGCGCGAATCTCGTCGTGGATCTGGCCCACGGCCTTGCGGTTCGCCGCCCGGACGATGTGCGGGAACGGGATCCTCGCCCCCTCCACGTCCGTTTCGACGAGGACGGTCACGTCCACGTCGTCGAACACGACGAGCCGGCTGCGCCCGCTGCGATACGCGTGCATCCGGCGGTCCTCGTCGACCGCGTGGGCCAGGTTGGCCACGATGAACGCCGTGAACGAGAGACCGGCACCCGTGCGGGCACGGTGCTCGCGGATGGCCCGCCGCGCGTCGGTGACGTCGACCTCGAGGAGCGCATGGACCGTGTGCTGGCGGTGCATGAGGCCCAGCCAGTCGACCATCTGGTGCTGCGCCCGCGGAAACGGCTCCACCCGACCGGCGGCTCGTTCACGGGGCGCGGGGGGGCGTCGACGCAGGTTCACGCGGCCGATCGTGCGACCCGGGATCACGCGGCCGCGAGTGCCGAAGGTCGTGGTCAGGCGTGCCCGTCGCGCCCGCTGGCGTAGAGTCCGGCGATGGCCGCCTCGCCCCGTGCCTTCGTCGCCCGCCACACCCACCTCACACCGGTGCCTGGTCTGGAGGAGATCCGCCTCCACCTGGCCGACGATGTGCTGCGGCTCTGGCATGCGGTCCAGGTCGAGACGGACGACCCGGATGCCGCCTTGCCCTACTGGGCGTTCGCCTGGGCGGGAGGGCTCGCCATCGGGCGGTACCTGCGAGAGCACCCCGAAGCCGTGGCTGGTCGGCGGGTGTTCGACGTGGCATCAGGTTCCGGGCTGTGCGCGATCGCCGCCATGCATGCCGGCGCGGCCAAGGCGACCGGCGCCGACATCGATGCCTTCGCCGCCGCGGCGATCGCGCTCAACGCGCGCGCCAACGGCCGCCGGGTAGCCATCGTGCGTCGCGATGTCCTGGACGACGAGCCGCCCGACGTCGACGTCATCCTCGCCGGCGACTGCTGGTACGACGCCCGCCTCGCCGCGCGGGTCCTGCCGTGGCTGCTTCGGGCGCGCGCTCATGGCATCGACATCCTGGTCGGCGACCCCGGCCGCCGCGACCTGCCGACCGACGAGCTGGTCGAGCTCGCCTCCTATGACGTTCGCACGACGACCGAGCTCGAGGACCTCGATCGCACGCAGGGCCGGGTCTACGCCCTTCGACCGCCGTAACGGATCCGCGCCTGGTCGGCCACGCCCCCGCCGAAGTTGAACAGATCCGAGTGGGCTCAGGATCCCTTGACTGCCGATTCAGGAGCCGGAGACACCCTGACCGCGGCCGCCCCGACCCTCAGGGCTCGGAGGCGTCGGCGGGCGACGCCGTCCCCTCCGGCGGCATCTCCTCCGGCGGCATCTCCTCCGGCGGCCGAATCGCCCGGAAGCTCCGGTAGAGCAGCACGTCGTAGACGATCTTGAGGCTCCCGGCGATCACGAACGGCAGGCCGCCGAGGCCCACCGTCATGAGCGGCGTCGCGATCGACGGCGAGACCGCGGCCCCGACGCTCCGGGCGATCCCGGTCACCCCGGCGGCGGCCGAGCGCTCGTCCGGATCGACGACGGCCATCGTGTACGACTGGCGGGTCGGCACGTCCATCTGGCTGATGCTGAACCGCGCGAGCAGGAGGGCGACCGCGAGCGGGGCCGTCGGCATGAACGGCACCAGGATCAGCAGGACGTTCGAGGGCAGGTGGGTGAAGACCATCGTGTTGATCAGCCCGATCCGCGCCGCGACCCGCGCCGCCAGGAGGGCCGAGACGCCGGCCAGGATGTTCGCGGCGAAGAAGAGCACCCCGAGGGCGCCGAGCGACATCCCGAACCGCGTGGCGAACCAGAAGCTGACGATGCTCTGGATGACGAAGCCGCCGGCGAATGCGTCGAGCGAGAAGAGGGCCGCGAGCCGCGCCACCACCCCGCGCGACCGGTGCAGCCCGAGGCGCGTGGCGACGGACACGTCCGCGCGGATCGGGGCCTCGATGGCCGGCGAGATCAGCGCGAACAGGGCCGCCAGCAGCACGCCGATGACCGCGTAGCCGAGGAGGATGGCCCGGTAGCTGTCGAGCGGACTGCTGCCGGCGGCCTGAAGCGCCCCGCCGAGGACGCCCGCCGCCAGCGCCCCGGACGCCGTGGCGAACGAGCCCGCGAGGTTGTACCAACCGAAGACGCGCGTCCGCTGGCGGTCCGCGACGGTCTGGGAGAGCGCGGCCTGCTCCACCGCGAGGAACGGCCCCACCTCGTTGCCGCTCGGGCTGATCACCCCGATCGTCGCGGCGAGGACCAGGACCCACAGGTCGCGCGACAGCAGGAACACGATCCCCGCGAGGACCATCAGCCCGGCACCGGCGAGGAGGACCCGCCGGCGGCCGATCCGGTCGGCGTGGGTCGTCAGCCAGAGGCTGATCGCTGCGTCGCCGACCAGGGTGAGCGTCAGGATCGCGCCCACCTCGAACGCCGCGAAGCCGATCTCCACGAGGTACAGGACGAGGACGACCGACAGGAAGCCGTAGCCGAAGAGGCGGGCGATCCGGGTCGCGAAGAGCAGGCGGCCGTCGCGGGTCAGGATCGCAACGGTCTGGCCGGCCACGCCTCAGCCCGCGCTCGGCCCGACCTCGCTCTGCGCCCAGGCGTACAGCGCGTCGTACACAGGGAGCTCGAGCTGGAGCTGGCGCTGATCGTCGAGGCCCAGGAGCGCGAACCCGTCGGCGATCGCGAGGAGGCCCGCCGACTGCGGCGTTGCGTCTCGATCCTCGGATACGTCGGCCCCGTGAACGACGCGAGCAACCAGGGCGAGGGCGGGATCGGCGCCCAGCTCGTATTCGTCGATGAGCACCTCGAACGAGCAGAGCCCATCGCGGTGGGTGAAACGGGCACCCGGCGCATCGAAGCTGACCGCGCCCTCGCGCGCGGCGTAGTCGAGCACCTGGTCGCGGGGCAGGTAGACGATCTCGGCGTCGGGGTCGATGAACCTGCGGATCAGCCAGGGGCAGGCGATCCGGTCGGTCTTCGGGTGCTCCCGGGTGACCCATCTCATCGTGCCGATCCTACCTCCGCGACCTCGTGCGACGCGTGCCCGGCAGCCGGGTCGTGGTGTCGCGTCAGCGCGTGGGCATCCCCGCCGGCAGGTCGCTGGGGGATTCGCATCGACCGCAGTCTATCGTCCGCTGCGGTCGGGACAGGGCGCCCCTGGCGTCCGGGCTGGCGTCTGGCGACGATCCGTCGCTCCATCATATACTTGAGCGGTGGCTCAAGTGTTTGCCTCGGAGATCGACGGCGATGCCTGCTCCGTCGCGTGCCTCCACCCCGAGGCCGTCCGGCCGCTCCTGGGGCGATCGCTCGGGAGCGATGGGGCCCGGGCCGTAGGGGATCTCTTCACCACCCTGGCCGACCCATCACGGGCGAGAATCGTCCACCTGCTGGCGATCAGCCCCGACGAGCTGTGTGTCTGCGACATCGCCCTCGTGCTCGGCATGAGCGTGTCTGCGCTCTCGCACCAGCTCCGGTTCCTGCGCGAGCGGGGCGCGGTCGAGCGGCGCAAGGCCGGGCGGATCGTCCACTACCGGCTCGTCGACGACCATCTGCGCGATCTCGTCCTCGGTGCGGCGACGCACGTGGCCGAAGGCCGCTGATGGCCCACGCCCACGCTTCGGCCGCCGCCGGCCATCGCGGCCGGCTCGTCGCCGTCCTGTTCCTCAGCCTGGCGATCCTCGGCATCGAGGTCATCGGCGGGATCGCGGCGAACAGCCTCGCCCTCCTCGCCGACGCCGGCCACATGCTCACCGACGTGGCGGGCGTCGGGATGGCACTTCTGGCGATCTGGTTCGCCGGACGGAGCCCCACGACGGGGCGGACGTTCGGCTACCTCCGGGTGGAGATCCTCGCGGCGGTGGCGAACGCGGTGCTCCTCTTCGGGGTCGCCGCCATCATCCTGTTCGGGGCCTGGCGACGGCTGTCCGAGCCGCCCGAGATCGCGTCGGGGCTGATGCTGGCGGTGGCCCTTCTCGGCCTGGCCGCCAACGCCGTCTCGCTCTTCCTGCTGCACGACGCCCAGCGCGAAAGCCTCAACGTGCGCGGAGCCTATCTCGAGGTGATGGGCGACTTCGCAGGCTCGGCCGCCGTCATCGTCGCCGCGCTCGTCATCGCCCTGACCGGGTGGACGGCCGCCGATGCCGTGGCCTCGGCGCTCATCGGGCTGCTCATCCTGCCCCGCACGTTCGCGCTCCTGCGCGAGGCCACGGACGTGCTCCTCGAGGCGACCCCCAGCGGCGTCGACATGGACCGCGTGCGCGGGCACATCCTCGATGCGCCGGGCGTGGTCGACTGCCACGACCTGCACGCCTGGACGATCACGTCGGGGATGAACGTGGTCTCGGCCCACGTCATCCTGGCCGAGGGCGCGGACGCGGCGAAGGTGCTCGACGCGCTGTGCGCCTGCCTGTCCGACGACTTCGACATCGAGCACTCGACCTTCCAGCTCGAGACGGCGGATCGACGGCGGCTCGAGGAGCAGGGCCACGCGTGACCGCTGCCGTCGGCGCGGATCGGCCGCGCTCCTCGGCTTCGGGAGTCCGGCGCGCCGAACCCACCACCGTCGCCGGTTGCGCCGTTCGACGATCTGCCCGACTCTGCGCAGATGGGATCGATCCGCCCGGCGCGCATCCTCGTTGTCGACGACGAGGCACCCATCCTCGACCTGGTCCGCGGCTACCTCGAGCGCGACGGGTTCGAGGTAGCGACGGCTGCGGACGGGCCGGCCGGCCTGGCCGCCGTGCGAGCCAACAGTCCCGACGTCGTGATCCTGGACGTCATGCTCCCCGGCCTCGACGGCATCGAGGTCTGTCGCCAGCTGCGCACCTTCTCCAGCGCCTACGTCCTGATGCTGACCGCCCGGGGCGAGGAGATTGACCGGATCATGGGTCTCACGGTCGGCGCGGACGACTACCTCGTGAAGCCGTTCTCGCCGCGCGAGCTCGTGGCCCGCGTCAAGGCCCTGCTCAGGCGGCCGCGCGAGGCGGCGACGGCGGCCGCGGGCCCGGCCGGTCTCGAGATCGACGAGGCACGCCGGGCCGTCCGCGTCGACGGGGCGGCCGTGGACCTGACCACCCTCGAGTTCGACCTCCTCGCCGTGCTCGCCCGCGATCCCGGCGTGGTCGTGCGCCGCCAGGCCCTTCTCGATCGGGTCTGGGGAATCGACTTCGTCGCCGATGATCACCTGGTTGACGTCCACGTGGGGAACCTGCGCCGCAAGCTCGGCGACGATCCGGCCCGCCCCCGCTTCGTGGAGACGGTCCGTGGCGTCGGCTATCGCCTGCGCGAGGGAGGCTGATGCAGCTCCCGCGCTCCCTCCGCGCTCGCCTCCTGGTGGCCTTCCTCGTCGTGATCGCGGCCACGCTCGGGACGGTCGCCGTGGCGACGCTCCTCGTCGGGCCGGGCTACTTCGCCGAGGCCATGGGCCATCTGCCGGGTGACCCGATGGGCGAGGCGATGGGCGAAGCGACGCAGGCGGCATTCGAGGATGCGATGGAGCGCGCGCTCATCGCGGCGACCGTGATCGCCATCGTGAGCGCCACCGTGGTCAGCCTCGCCGTCGCGGCGCGGATCGCGGGTCCAGTCGGGACGCTGGCCGCCGCGGCCCGCCGTGTCGCCGGCGGCCACTACGCCGAACGCGTGCCTGTCCCCGACCCGGACGAGCTGGGCGAGCTGGCGACCTCCTTCAACGAGATGGCGGCTTCCCTCGAGGCGACGGAGCGGCGCCGGCTCCAGCTCGTCGGCGACGTCGCGCACGAGCTTCGGACGCCCCTCACCACGCTCGACGGGTACCTCGAGGGCCTGGAGGACGGGGTCATTGCGCCGTCCGACGCGACGTGGAGGCTGCTCCGGGCCGAGACCGGGCGCCTGACCCGGCTGGTGAACGACCTCTCCGAGCTGTGGCGGGCCGAGGCGCGCCAGCTCCCGCTGCGGATCGAGGCCGTCGACCTGGCGGCCCTCTCGGGCGAGGTCGTCGACCGGTTCCGCCCCCTGGCCGCGCCGCGCGGGATCGACCTCGAGCTCCGCACCGCGCCGGCGACCGCCCGGGCCGACCGGGATCGCGTCGCCCAGGTGCTCGCCAACTACCTGTCGAACGCGCTTCGCCATGCGCCCGACGGCTCGGTCGTCACGGTGGCCAGCTCCACCGCCGACGGGCAGGTCACGGTCACCGTCACCGACCGCGGTCCGGGCCTGGCGCCCGACCAGCTGGAGGCCGTCTTCGAGCGCTTCCACCGGATCGACGCCGCCCGGAGCCGGGCGTCGGGCGGGTCGGGAATCGGCCTGGCGATCGTGCGCGCGCTCGCCGGCGCCATGGGCGGACACGCCTGGGCGGAGAGCCGCGGTCCCGGGACGGGCGCGACGTTCGTGCTGGAGCTGCCCGCAGCCTGAGGTCGGCCGGGAGGCCCAGGGGGGCCTGCTTGACCGAATCGGGGTCCCCTCGCCCTGCCCCTGCCTGCACCTCTTCTCGGCCCTGGCCGGATGCCGCCGTCTTGACCAAGTCTTGAGGAAGGCTTGCGGTCCTCTGCATTGGCCCTGCGGCCCGGCTCGTCCACGCTCTCATCACCGCCGTTCGCGCCCCGCGACCGACCAGAGGAGCACGCGTCCCGATGTCCCACCGTCGCACCAGGACCATGTCGAGCGCCCAGCGCCGCATGGCGGCCGCACCCCCGCCGCGCCCGCGAAGCGAGAGCGTTGCCGTAGCCTCCGACCTGCCGTTCCGGCTCGCGGTTGACGACGTGCTCGAGCGGCTTGCCGCCGAACGCCGCGACGGAGCCCGCGGCAATGTGCCGAGCGTGACGGCCCCCGCGGCCGTGGCCGCGACCCCGTCGATCTCGACGACCGTGCCCGTGGCGGGCATGACCTGCCGCACGTGCGAGGTCCGCATCCAGAAGTTCGTCGGCCGCCTTCCGAACGTCCAGCATGTCAACGCTTCGGCGGTCCACGGCCGGGTGGAGATCGAGAGCAGCGCTCCGGTCCCCGCCGCCTCCGTCGAGAAGGCGATCAGGGCCGCCGGCTACGAGATCGGTCGGACGCCCTGGCTGGCAGGCGATCCCGCGGTCTGGTTGACCGCCGTCGCCGGCGTGGCCCTGGTGGCGGCTCTGGGGGTGCTCGCGGCGGTCACCGGCCTCGCCGACCTCGGCTCGGGCGCCGGAGATCTCAGCAAGGGCGGGCTCCTGGTGGCGCTGCTCCTCGGGCTCGCCGCCGGCGTGTCGACCTGCATGGCACTCGTGGGCGGCCTCGTCCTCGCCCTCTCCGCGTCGTTCCAGGCCCGCCGGGCGGCCACCGGAGCCGCAGAGGGCGGGATCATGTCGCAAATGCGCCCGGCCCTCGTGTTCATGGCCGGCCGGATCATCGGCTACGCCGTCCTCGGGGCCCTTCTCGGGGCCGTCGGCGCGAGCGTCACCATGCCGCCGCAGGTCACGGCCGCCCTGATGATTGCGGTCGCGGTCGTGATGACGATCCTTGGGACTCGGCTCACCGGCCTCTCGCCGCGGATCGCGACCTGGTCGCCGACGCTCCCCATGGGACTCGGGCGCGAGCTCGGGCTCGGTGACGGAGCGGGCGGCGCCTACTCGGACGGGCGGGCCGCGGGCCTCGGCGCGGCCTCGTTCTTCCTTCCCTGCGGCTTCACCCAGGCCGTCCAGATCTACGCCCTCTCGACCGGCTCGCCGCTCTTCGCCGGCGCCATCATGGCCGTCTTTGCGATCGGCACCGCGCCCGGGCTGCTCGCCCTGGCCGGGCTCCCGATCGTGGTGCCGAGCACGATGCGGCCGACCCTCCTCCGGCTCGTCGGGGTCGTCGTCCTGGGTTTTGCCTTCGTCAACGCCGGCGCCGGGATCCGGCTCTCGGGCTTCACCTTCCCGTCGCTCGGCGTCGAGACGGTGGCCGCGGGCCCCCTCCCCGCGAGTGGCGTCTCCGCCGACGGGACGCAGGCGCTCACGACCTTCCAGGACGGCGGTGGGTACAGCCCCGCGAACGTGTCCATCTACGCGGGCATCCCCACGCGCTGGACGATCGAGTCGTCCACGGTGAGCACCTGCGCGGCATTCCTCGTCGTCCCGAAGCTTGGCATCCAGGTCCGGTTGCACAAGGGGTCGAACACGATCGACCTGCCGGCGCTGCCGTCCGGGCCGCTGGCGTACTCCTGCGCGATGGGGATGTACGGAGGGCGCATCACGGTCGTGGAGCGCCCCACCGGAGCAAGCGGCGGGGGCGCGCCAGGCGGCTGATCCAGCCCCAGGCCGCACGACGGCCCCTGTTGACGACACCCGCAATAATACTCCCTGGGAGTATATGGAGAGACGCATGACCACCCCTGGCGCGGCGTCCATCGCGCCGCCCGCCGCCCCCATCGAGATGTGTCCTTCCCGGTCGAAGGCATGACCTGCGCGTCGTGCGTCCCAAGGCGCATCTCGACGCGGAGCGGGCATCGGCCACCCTCGGTCCCGTCGACTCGGGGATCTGCGAAGTCGCGGAGGCCGCGCCCATGACCACAGCAGGACAGGTATCACTCGCGTAATGCATGAAGGGAGGCCGAGATGGCTGAACGGCGACCGATCGCGCCGAACGAGGATCCCGTCTGCGGGATGACCGTGGAGCCCGCCGAGGCGCGGGCGAAGGGACTCGTGACCACGCACGAGGACCGGGAGTTCGTCTTCTGCGGCAAGGGCTGCTTCCTGGAGTTCCGCGACGACCCGGAGACGTTCCTTGACCCCAACTACCGCGCGACGATGTGAGCACGGAACCGAGACGCTGGCCGGGGCCGACTCGCGGGCAATCTCGACGGTCGACGGACCGTCGGCCGCCTCCACGACGGCCATCCCGACCTTCTCCAGGAACCCGCGGACGATCTCGCGGATCGACTGTTCGTCGTCAAGGCGAACGGTTCGGACGTAGCCGCGGTCGCTCGTGCGGTGCTACTGGACCACGATCGTGCCCGTCATGCCCGCCTCGTAGTGGCCGAGGGCGTGGCAGGCGTACGCGAAGGGCCCTGTGCCTGTGAACGTGTAGGTCAGGGACTTCGTCTGCACCATGCCGACGTCCGCGATCTCGGGCGTCCCGGCGGTGTCTGCAGTTACGTCGGCCGCCGGCCCGACCATGAACTCGTGGACCGTCGGCCCCATGGTCGTGAGGCGGACACCCGGTCCCGCGGCCGCGACGGGGCCACAGAGCTCGCGGGCCGAAGGTCCCGCGACGGGGCCTTGCGGCGGCGCCGATACTCGATGCGTCCTCACCCGCTCGAGGTCCGCCGTGGAGACTGTTCGCGAGATCCTCGCCGCCCACGGCTCGGGCATCTCGAAGCCCGGGCTGCTCGCATGGGCGCGCCTGCGCATCGACACCGCGATGACCGACGCGCAGCTGGACGAGGAGCTCGCCCGGCTCGGCGACGAGGTCGTCGACGTCGACGGCTTCCTGTATCTGCGCAGCGTGCGGGACCGGGCAGCAACGACGGCGGAGGCCGACGAGGGCGCGAGCCAGTGGGGCGATTCCGCGTCGGCGGAGTCCGGCGAGGGCGGCGGGAACGAGGCCGCGCCGCCGGTCGAAGGCCCATGGTTCGAGGCAGCGCCGGCGGCGCGCGAAGGCTGGACGCCTCCTCCCACCGCGCGCCGCGGGGTCGGCGGGATCGGCAAGGTGATCGGCGTCGGCGTCTTCCTGTGGTGGCTCGTCTCGTTCGTTGGCGGGTTCGTCGGGGGCGGCAGCGAGCCCGCGGAGACGCCCGTGCCGTCGGCGGCCCAGACGCCGACCACCGGGTCGGTCATCTCGTCCGGCGAGATCGCGCTCGGCGACTGCCTCGTGGTCCCGACGGAAGACCAGTTCTCCGAGGTCCGCCGCGTCGGGTGCGACACACCGCACGGCGGTGAGGTGTTCCTGGTCGCGGACCACCCGGACGGCGCCCACCCGAGCGACGAGGCCTTCCGGTCGTACACGGACACGGTCTGCCCGTCCGCGTTCCAGTCGTGGACCGGGAGCGAAGTGGACGCCCAGGATATCCTCGACTACTCGTGGTTCATGCCGACCGAGGAGGGCTGGACGGGAGGCGATCGCGCGGTCGTGTGCTACCTGTACCTTGCGGACGGCACGCTGGCGGACGGCTCCTACCGGGGCACCAACCCCTGATCAGGCCCGCGCGGCCGCCACCCCGGGAAGCTCCCCGGTCAGCCCGAACGGGGCGCCGGCACCGCGAACCAGCTCATCCATGGCCGACTCGATCGACGAAGCCAGCGCCGGCCGCGCGTAGGCCGCCAGCAGCTCGTCAACCCGGATTCGCGCCCGCGCCGCGGCGTCCGGTCGTCCCTCGACCTCCCAGGCCCGCAGCGAGGCCCGGTCGATCACCGCCGAGGGCAGCGCCTGCTCGGTCCGGAAGAGCCGCCGCGTCTCGACCAGCTCCAGGAATCGCGCCTCGGGGCCGGCCGCCCGGATCATCGCCGTCGCCAGCGTCTCGGTGGGCGTCGCGATGCCGCGGACCAGCCGTTGGGCCATGGCGATCCCCTCCGCGTCGAGGACGAGCTTCTCCGCGCTCTGGCAGCGGAGCGAGTCGAGCATCCCGGAGCCCGAGATCATGTCGATCCCGGCGAGCGCCCCGACGAGAGCGCCCATGCCGCTCTCGAGGCCAGCCTGGTGGTCGATCACCTTGCCGTCCGTCGCCCCGAGGTAGCCGTGGGTGGGCAGGTTGAGGTCCTTCCCTACCTGGCTGTAGGCGGCGTCGAGCATGGCGGTCTCGATGGCGCCCATCGGGGTGACGCCGGTCCGCATGTCGACGATCGCCGGGGCCCCGCCCCAGACGATCGGCGCGCCGGGGCCGGCGAGCTGGTGGATGACGATCCCCGCCAGGCACTCCGCGGCGTGCTGGACCACGGAGCCGACGAGGGTGACGGGCGCGGCGCCGCCGGCGAGCGGCATCGAGACCATCTCGGCCGGGACGCGGGCGCGGGCAAGGTCGACCAGGTTGCGGGCCCCGAAGGCCGTCCAGGTGAGCGGCGGAGAGGGGCAGACGTCGAAGACGGCGCGCGGACGCGCCGCGAGCGCCTCGCGGCCCCCGGCGTCGAGCGCCAGGAGGTCGATCATCGCGGCCGTCCCGTCGGGGCTGAAGGCCCCGGTGACGACCGGCTTGGCCGAGCCGAGGAGGACGAGATAGAGGCGGTAGAGGTCGCCGATCTCGACGGGGACGTCGCCGCAGACGATGGCTGTCGACTGGGCCGCGTACGCGGGGAGCATCTCCGCGACGCGCACGAGGCGCACGAGATCGGCGGCCTGCGACGGGCGGTGATCGCCCGTGATCGGGTCCAGCACGTTGACGCCCGACGAGCCGGGGTCGAACTGGACCACGCCCGCGCCGTAGCGGACGGCGGGGGCGCCGGCCCGGTCGAACAGGTCGAAGGAGGCGGGCACGGTCGCCAGCGCCCCCTCGACCAGCGCAGTGGGGATCCGCACGGTCTCGCCCGCGACCGCAGCGCCGGCGTCGGCGAGAAGTCCGATCGCCTCCGCATCCTGGACCCGGACGCCGTCGTCGCGGAGGAGCTCGTAGGCCTCGTCGAGGATCCGCCCGACCAGGTCCGGCCCGAGGAGCCGGAGAACCGGGCGGAGGGGCTCGCCGCCGGCCGCCGGGCTCACCGTCCGGCCCCACCGGCGAGCATCGCGTCGACGACGGTCGGCGCCGGCTCGACGCCGGCCTCCCGCTCGACCGCGCCGACGACCCGGGCCATCTCGCGGGCGAGGGCAGCCTCAAGCGGCTCCGGGACGTGGGTTGCCAGGAGGTCGCGCGCCTTCGCGTTCGCCCAGGCCCGCGGCCCGCCGCCCTCGGCCTCCACGACACCCATCGGGCGCCGGTCCATGAAGCGCGGCTTCCACATCGCGCGCATGTGGCGCCGGGTGTGGGGCGACGTCAGGTAGTCGCCGGCGGGGCCTACGGCGGCGATCGCCTCGAGCGCGAGGTCCTCGTCCGTGACGGGGATCCCCTTCAGGATGGCCCGCACGATGGAATAGATCTCGGCGTCGAGGAGGAGCTGCTCGTGGGAGAAGATCCGGCTCCCGTTGAGGAGCCCGAGGCCCAGCAGCATGTCCGACCCGGAGGCCGCGGCCAGGAACGCCGAGAGCGAGTTCTCGACGCCGGCCTGCCAGTCGGGCGCCTTGGCGCCGGTGGCGAAGGCTCCCATCGAGAGCGGGACCCGGTAGAAGTCGGCCAGCTGGTTCGTGGCCGCCCCGAAGAGGAAGTCCTCCGGGCCGCCGCCCGTGTAGGCGCCGGAGCGGAGGTCGATCGCCGTCTGGGCGGCCGCGTAGTAGACCGGCGAGCCGGGGTAGGCGATCTGCATCAGGGCGAGGGCCGCGACCACCTCGGCATTGCCCACGACGAGCGACCCCGCCACGGTGGCGGGCCCGGTGAACGCGGCCGAGGCCATCGTCATGTAGCCGACGGGGATCCCCGCCTCGGCCGCGACCAGGCCGGCGTCGATGCTCCCGCCGTCGTGGCCGAGCGGGCTCGTGGTGCACTGCATCATCGAGAGTACGGGGCGGGCCCGGAGGGCCTCGCGGCCGCCGACGATCGCGGCGGCCATCTCCACCGCAGCGCGGGCCTCGCGCTCGGTGACGATCGATTCGGTCTGGACGTGCTTCGTGCTGTTCGCCCAGCAGGCGAGCAGCTCGTGGAGCGACCGCGACGGCGCCGGCCGGTCCTGGGCGGAGACGGGGATCCAGTGGAAGGCGACCTCGTCGAGCGCGTCGGCCAGGCGCGCGATCTCGGCCACGTCGGAGAGGCGCGACGGGCGCCGCTCGCCGGTCTCGAGGTCGGCGACCTCGACGCCGCAGCCGTCGGTGGCGGCATAGACGTGCTCTCCGTCGAGCGGGAGGTCCAGGGCCGCGTCGCGGGCGGCGAGCGGGTAGACCGGCGGCGCGGTCGCGAGGGCCGCCTCGATCATCGCCTTCGGGGCCTTGACGACCTGGCTCGTCCGATCCACCTCGGCGCCGGCGGCGGCCCAGAGGTCGAGGGCGCGATCCGACGGGAAGCGGACCCCGACGTGCTCGATGACGTGGAGGGTGGCCTCGTGGATCCGGGCAATCGCCTCGGGGTCGAGGGCCTCGATCCGCAGGCCGCGGGTCCCGATCGCGTTGAACGGCGCGCTCACCGGGATGCTCCTTCCGTCGCCGCGTCGGCCCCGGCGACCGCGCCGGCCTCCGGGCCGGCGTCCGCCGCCTTGTCCGTCGTGCCCATGAGCCGCTTCGCAAGCTCGACCGCGCCCATCGCGTCCTCGGAGTACCCGTCGGCGCCGATGTCGTTCGCCCACGAGCCCGTGACGGGGGCGCCTCCGACCATGATCTTGAGCGGCGGCCGGAGCCCCGCCTCCTCGAGGGCCGCGATCACCGTGCGCTGGCCCGTCATGGTCGTCGTCAGGAGGGCCGAGAGGCCGACGATGTCGGCGCGCCGCTCACGGGCCGCCGCTACGAAGCGCTCCGGGGAGACGTTGACGCCGAGGTCGTGAACCTCGAAGCCCGACGTGGAGAGGAGCATGCCCACGAGGTTCTTGCCGATCTCGTGGATGTCGCCGGCCACCGTGCCGATCACGACGCGCCCGGCCACGGTGCGCTCGGTGGCGCGGGCCTTGAGCTCGGGCTCGAGCACTCCGAGGGCGCGCTGCATGGCCCGGGCGGCCAGCATCATGTCGGGCAGGTAGAGGTCGCCCGCGGCGAAGCCGGCCCCGACCTCCTTCATGCCGGGCATGAAGCCCTCGTCGATGGCGGTCAGCGGCGGGATGCCGGCCGCGATCGCCGCGCTGGCGGCGGCCTCGGCGGCGTCGGCGTCGCCGTCGACGACGGCCTGGCGCATGGCCTGGAACTCGGTGATGGTCACGGGGCTGCTCCTTGGTGCGTCGCGGGTGACGGTGAAGGCTGGGAGGGTGGGGAGGGGAGGCGGGTGTTGGCCGAGGGCCGGTGGCTGGGCCGGCGGGTGGCTCGGGCCAGCCGGGACGCGTGGGGTCCGTCAGAGGCCGGCGGCGGCCTGGACGCGCTCCACGACAGCGCGCACGGCGCTTTCCACGTCGGGTGCGAGCGCGGTCGGGGCGCGGCTCGCCAGCAGGGCCAGCGCCTGGTCGTGCGAGGGCGCGGTGTCGCGCGGGGGCGCGGCGTCGTGCGGGGTGCGATGCAGGGGCGCGGTGTCGCGCGGGGTGCGATGCAGGGGCGCGGTGTCGCGCGGGAGCGCGTCCTCGGTCAGGCGCGGCGTTGTGCGCGGGGTCTCGCCCCAGATCTCGCGCGACAGCGTCACGGCGCCTCCTTCAGCCCGGCATGCGGCGGCACATGCCCTGCCAGGATGCGAGGGTGGACGGCGCGGTCCCCGGCGGGACAGTGACCTTTGGCCCGATTCCGGCCCTGCCGCCGGGCGGGGGGTGGTCGGCCGCCCCGGATCACGGCCCCCCCCGGGGGGTGCCCGGCGCCGCCGTCCCATGAACGCCAAGCGTCGTCTCGCCGGCCCATGGACCACCTGGAGCGCGGATGGCGGCCCCGGGGAGCGCCTGTCGGCTTCGGATCGGGCGCATCGGCGGCCCGTCGACCGATCCTGGACCATCGGTGAGCGCGCGCCGGGGGAGCCCGTGCCCGGCCGCGCCGGATCGTGGCGGTCGGTCGCCGGGCGACGCCGGCCGGTCCGCCGGCCTGTCGTCGTTGCCGGTCATGGGACGGCGCAGCGGGCGGGCGGCGAGGCGCGGGGCGGGCGGGCGGGGAACCGGGGCGTGCGGGGCGGGCGGGCGGCGAGGCGCGGGGCGGGGAGCGGCGCAGCGAGCGGGCGGGGAGCGGCGCAGCGGGCGGGCGGCGAGTGGCGCAGCGAGCGGGCGGGGAGCGGCGCACGGGTGGCGGGGAGGGGCGCCGCCGCGCAACCGTTCTGTATCGACCGATAGAGAGATGGGCCGACGCCCGGACCTTCCAGCAGGGGTTGCGGTCGGCGGATTGTGCCCCGAGACGGATGGGCCGCGACGCAGCGGCCTTCGACAATGCGTTCCAGGTGTCACGCCGCGGCGCGATCCGCGGTCCCGAGCACAGATCCCGCGAGCGTCGGCGGACGCGTCCGGCCGGGGTGCGGGACGGAGATTTGAGCGAATTGAGCAGGTTCGAGCGATGCGAGCGACCGGCCCGATCCCGGTGAGCGCCCCCCGGGATCCCGGGGCGGCGATCACACCTGTGACCCCGAGCCCGACCCCGACTTCCGACTGGATCTCCATTCACGAGGCGAGCACGCTCCTCGGCGTCTCCCCCGCCACACTCCGTCGCTGGGCGGAGGCGGGCAATGTCGCGGCCTTCACGACGCCCGGTGGCCACCGCCGCTTCTCCCGGGCTGGTCTTGCTGCCCGCCTTCCAGGAGCCGCGACGGAGCCCGACCTGGCCCGGCTCGGCGAGACGGCCGCCGGCGTGGCCCAGCGCTATCGCAGCCGCTCCGGGGGCACGGCGGCGGCCGCACCGTGGCTCGGAGACGTCCCCGAATCGTCGCGAGTCCGGCTCCGGGAGCAGGGCAGGGTGATCGCCGCATCGCTCATCGCATCGATCGAGGCGACTGGCGAGCGCGCGCGGACGGCCGCCCTCGCCGCCGGAATCGACGCCGCGACCGACTACGGTCGGATCGCCGGCACGCTCGGGGCGACGATGCGCCAGACCGTCGCGACGTTCCTCCTCTTCCGCCGCCCGTTCGTCGAGGAGATGGCGGCGGTCGCGCGTCGCCGCCAGCTCGACGCCGCCGGCACGGCCGCCCTCCTCGGCGTGTCCGCCGAGGCGATCGACCGCCTGCTCGACGCCACGCTCGCGGGGTTCGAGGAGGCGATGACGCCGCGGGCACGTCGGACCCCGAGCGCAGGCCCCGGCGGCGACGGAGCCACCGGCGGCGACAGGACCACACGCGTCGAGGGGCCCGGCGTCGAGGAGCCCTCCCGATGAGCATCGAGCTGGCCGCCCGCGCCGCCGCGCTCTCGACCCACGCCATGGGCCGGGAGACGATCGTCGCGGTGGTACTCCACGCCCGAGCCGTGCCGAGCCTCGCCCGCGAAGCCTTCGCCGATGCCCTCGCAACCCTTCCCTTCGACCAACGGGTCATCTCCATCCACACCTGTCATCGCGTCGAGGTCTACATCGCTCCGGGCGAGTCCGGCTTGCCCGCCCTGCCGCCTCTCCCCGCCGGGGCCGTGCGGCTCGCCGACGTCGAGGCGGCCCGCCACCTGGTCTCGGTCGCCTGCGGCCTCGACAGCGTGGTCTTCGGCGAGGACCAGATCCTCCACCAGGTCCGGACCTGCCTCGGGGAGCGCCACGCCGACGCGCCGCTCGATCCCGTCCTCGACCGGCTCTTCCAGGCCGCCCTGCGCGCCGGCCGCCGGGCGCACACCTGGTTCGACGGTTCGCCGCGCTCGCTGGCCGACGTCGCGCTGGACCGGATCGCGCGGACGGCTGGCCCCCTTGCGGGACGCACGATCCTCGTCGCCGGCGGCGGCCGCATGGGACGCCTGGCGGCCTACGCGGCCCACCGGCGCGGGGCGCGGGTCGTGATCACGAACCGGACCGACGAGCGGGCGAAGACGCTCGCCGCCGAGGTGGGCGGGCAGGCGGTCCCATTCACCGTCGACGGTGTCCTCCCCCCGATCGCCGGCGCGATCGTCGCCCTCGCCGGGCCGTGGCAGCCGGGCCCGGTCGACGCTGCCGCGCTGGCAGCCTCGTCGGCGGAGGTCGTCGACCTTTCGTCGCCGCCTTCGGTCCCCCAGGATCTCCAGGCCGCGCTCGGGCTGCGGTTCACCTCCGTCGACGACCTGACCGTCGCCCCCGAGTTCGAGCCCCAGGACCGGCTCCGTCGCCGCCTCGAGAAGCTCGTCTCCGAGTCGGGCCGCGAATACTGCCAGTGGCTCCGGGCCCGCGACGCGGTGCCCGTCATCAAGGCCGTGGCCGACGGCGCCGAGACGCTCCGCCAGGCCGAAGTGGAATGGCTCCTCCACCGCCTGCCCGACCTGGCCGAGGACGAGCGCGCGGTCGTCGAGCAGATGAGCCACCGGCTGGTGGCGGCCCTCCTCCACTCCCCCCTCGCGGCCCTCCACGACGACGATGCCGGCTCACTCGAGCGGGCCGCGCGCGATCTCTTCGGCGTCTGAGCCGTGATGGCGACCGGCGGCCCGTCGCTGCGCCTGGGGACCCGCGGCAGCGCCCTCGCGCTCGCCCAGTCGGGGATGATCGCCGACGACCTCCGCGCGCTGGGCGCCTCCGTCGAGCTCGTCGTGATCCGGACGACCGGCGATGACCGCCCCCCGAACACGGCCTGGGGTGAAGGGGCCTTCGTGATGGCCCTCGAGGCAGGCCTCCTCGATGGGCGGATCGACGTGGCCGTCCACAGCGCGAAGGACGTCCCCACGGCCCAGGATCCGCGCCTCGCGATCGCCGCGTACCCGCCGCGCGAGGATCCGCGCGACGCGCTCGTCTGCCGGGAGGCCGAGCGCTCGCTGGCCGGCCTCCCCGCCGGCGCGGTGATCGGCACCGACAGCCCGCGGCGCGCCGCCTTCCTGCGAGCGCGCCGCCCGGACCTGCGCACGCGGCCGCTGCACGGCAACGTGGACACGCGCCTGCGCAAGCTCGCCGACGGCGAGGCTGACGCCCTGGTGCTCGCCGTCGCCGGGCTGAAGCGACTCGGCCTCGACGGCCGGATCAGCGAGACCCTGCCCGCCGACGTCGCGCTGCCGGCGCCGGGACAGGGATCGCTCGCCGTCGAGGTGCGTGCCGACGATCCGATCGCTCGCCCGTTCGTCGCCCGGCTCGACGACCCCGCCACACGGGCCGCGGTGGAGGCCGAGCGGGCCTTCCTCCGGGCCAGCGGCGGGGGCTGCCGTGCTCCGCTCGGGGCGCTGGCGACGGTCGACGGCGACACCCTCACGATCCGCGGCGCGGCCGCGGCCGAGGGCGCCGTGCCCGACGGCGACGCCCCGTCGACGCAGGCTGCCCTGGCCCCGGGAACCACCTTCACCGGCGCCGCGGACGCCACGCTCCCGCCTCCGCGCGTGGTGTGGGGCCAGCGGCGCGGGCCGGTCGCGTCGCGGGTTGCCCTCGCTGCCGAGCTCGCAACGGAGCTTGCGCTGGCGCTCGCCGGTCCGGCGAGGGTGCGCTCGTCGGGAGGGTCGCCCCGCGTCCTCGTGACGCGCGAGCCCGGCCGGCCCGGCGCCTTCGCCGGGGAGCTGCGCGCCCGCGGGCTCGAGCCCCTCGTCATTCCCACGATCGAGCTCCGACCGGCGGCGCCCGGAGGCCCTCTCGATGCCGCCGTGGCGAGCCTCGCCGCCTACGCGTGGGTGGTGGTCACGAGCGCCACGGGCGCCGCTGCCCTAGCCGCGGCGGCCGAGCGATCAGGCGCCGACCTGGCCGGCGCGCGCCTCGCTGCGGTCGGGGCGGCCACGGCGGACGCGCTCGCGGCCCACGGTGCGGTCGCCGCCTTCGTCCCGACCCGAGCGGCCGGCGCCGTTCTCGGCGATGAGCTCCCGGTCGTGCCCGGCGACCGCGTGCTCCTGGCCCGGGCGGACCTCGCCGACGGCACGCTCCCGGCCCGCCTCCGCGAACGCGGCGGCATCGTGGACGACGTCGCGGCCTACCACACGATCGAGGCGCCCGAAACCGCCCGGCGCCCGCTCCTCGCGCTCTTCGCCGACGGCGGCGTCGGTGCGATCGTCCTCACGAGCCCATCGACGGTCCGCGGCCTGCTTGCCCTCCTGGGGCCGGTCGAGCGCCGAGTCGCCCTGGCCACGCCTGCCTGCTGCATCGGGCCGACGACGGCAGCCGCGGCCCGCGACGCGGGGTTCCGTCGCGTGCAGGAGGCGGAAGCGCAGACGTCCGCCGCCCTTGCCGATCTCGTCGCCGGCGTCGTCGCCGATGCCACGGCCGCAGAGCCCGGCCCGGCCTCCATCCCGGCCTCCAACTCCAGCGAGGACCCCCGATGAGCACGCTCCTCGATCCGGCCGCGGTCGCCGCGACGGCGTCCGTCACTGCCCCCGCCGCCGGCCATCGCCTTCGCCGGACCCGCCGGACGCCGGCCCTCCGCGCGCTGGTGCGCGAGACCCGGCTCCACCCGGCCATGCTCGTGGCGCCCCTCTTCGTCGTCCCCGGGCGAGGCGGCCGAACGCCGATCTCCTCGCTCGCCGGCCAGTTCCGCCTGACGCCGGACGAGGCCGTCGGGGAGGCGCGGCGCCTGGCGGCCCTCGGCGCCGGCGGCGTCATCCTCTTCGGCCTGCCGGCGGCAAAGGACGCGGTGGGAACGGGCGCCTGGATCGCCGACGGCATCGTCCAGGAGACGGCCCGGGCCTTGCGCGACGCCGACCTGGACCTCGTGGTCATGGCCGACACGTGCCTCTGCGAGTACACCGACCACGGCCACTGCGGCCCACTGCTGCGGGACGGCCGGGTCGACAACGACGCGACGATCGCGCTCCTGGCCGAGACGGCCGTCTCCCAGGCCGAGGCCGGCGCCGACGTGGTCGCCCCCTCGGCGATGATGGATGGCCAGGTCGCGGCGATCCGGGCCGCGCTCGATGCGGCCGGCCATCTCGAGGTCCCGATCCTCGCCTACGCTGCCAAGACCGCCTCCGCCTACTACGGGCCGTTCCGCGAGGCCGCCGACTCGGCGCCCGCATTCGGCGACCGGCGCGGCTACCAGATGGACCCGGCGAATGCCCGGGAGGCGCTCCGGGAGATGGCCATCGACGTCGACGAGGGCGCGGACATGCTGCTCGTCAAGCCGGCCCTGCCCTCGCTCGACATCCTGGCCCGCGCCCGCGAGCGCTTCGACCTCCCGATCGGCGCCTACCAGGTCAGTGGCGAGCACGCCCAGATCGCGGCCGCCGCCGAGCGCGGCTGGATCGACGGCCGACGGACACAGCTGGAGGCGCTCACCTCCATCGTCCGGGCCGGCGCCTCGTTCGTGATCACCTACGCCGCGGCCGACGTCGCGACCTGGCTCCGGGAGGAGAGCCGATGACCGCGCCGGACGGGGCCTTCGCAGCCGCCGCCGGCACGGCCGCCGGCTTGACGGCCACCGGCCGGATGGCCGACCTGCGGGCCCGGGCCGAGGGGCTCTTCCCGGGCGGTGTCAACAGTCCGGTCCGGGCCTTCCGCTCCGTCGGGCGCACCCCGCTCATCCTCGACAAGGGCGCGGGCCCCCGGGTCCGCGACGCCGACGGCCGCTGGTACCTGGACTACATCGGGTCGTGGGGACCGGCGATCCTGGGGCACGGCCACCCGGCCGTGATCGAGGCTGTCCGCGCGGCGGCGCTCGACGGCTTCGCGCTCGGCGCGACCGGCCCCCGCGAGGTGGAGCTGGGCGAGCTGGTCCGGGCGGCCATGCCCTCGCTGGAGCGGATGCGCTTCACGTCGTCCGGCACCGAGGCCGCCATGAGCGCGGTCCGACTCGCCCGCGGCGCCACCGGACGCGACCTCGTCGTGAAGTTCAGCGGCGGCTACCACGGCCACAGCGACGGGCTCCTCGTCGAGGCCGGGTCCGGGGTTGCCACGCTGGCGATCCCGGGCAGCGCCGGCGTTCCGGCGCCGACGGCCGCTGCGACGGTCGTGGTCCCCTACAACGACCCGGACGCCGTCGCAGCCGCCTTCGCGACCCATCCGGGCCGGATCGCCGCGATCATCGTCGAGCCCGTGGCCGCGAACGCGGGGGTTCTCCCGCCCGCGCCGGGCTTCCTGGAGCGGCTCCGGGAGATCACGGCCGCCGATGGCGCCCTGCTGATCTTCGACGAGGTGATTACCGGGTTCCGCGTCGGCCCCGGCGGCGCCCAGGGCCGCTACGGCGTGACGCCCGACCTCACCGTCCTGGGCAAGATCGTGGGCGGCGGGATGCCGGTCGGGGCGTACGGCGGGCGGGCCGACCTCATGGCCCTCATCGCCCCGTCGGGCCCGGTCTACCAGGCCGGCACGCTCTCCGGTCACCCGCTGGCGATGGCGGCCGGAGCGGCGACGCTGCGGCTGCTGAGCGCCGACCGATACGACGCACTGGAGGCAACGGGCGCCCGCCTGGAGGCCGGGCTCCGGGCCGCGGCCGCCGCCGCCGGGACCCCGGTGGGGATCACCCGCGTCGGCTCGCTCCTCACCGTCTTCTTCCGCGACGGCGCCCCGGCCACCGCGGAGGAGGCCTTCACTGCGGACCGCGCCGCCTACGCCCGCTTCTTCGGGGCCATGCTCGACGCCGGCATCCTCCTCGCCCCCTCGCAGTTCGAGGCCTGGTTCGTCTCCCTCGCCCACGGCGCGGCCGAGCTCGACGAGACGCTCGCGGCGGCGTCCGAGGCCTTCGCTGCGGTGGAGGCCGACCGGTGAACGTCGGCCCGTCGAACCCCCTGCCGATGATCCCGCCGGCGCCGCCCGTCGTCGCCGACCCCCGGGCGGAGCGCTACCTCCGCGCCTGCCGGCGCAGGTCGGTCGACGTCACGCCCGTCTGGTTCATGCGCCAGGCCGGCCGCGCCCTCCCCGAGTACCGCGCCATCCGCGAGCGGGCCACGCTCGTCGAGATCACCCGCGACGCGCCGCTCTGCGCCGAGGTCACCCTCCAGCCGGTCCGTCGGCTCGGCGTGGACGCCGCGATCCTGTTCGCCGACATCACCACGCCGCTGGCCGGCCTGGGCGTCGACTTCGAGATCGTGGAGGGGCGCGGGCCGGTGGTCGCCACGCCGATCCGGTCCGCGGCCGATGTCGCCCGCCTCCGCCCCTTCGAGCCTGCCGCGGCGGTCGGCCCCCTCCTCGACGCCATCGGGCTGATCCGGGCGGCGTCGCCGGTCCCGCTCATCGGCTTCGCCGGGGCCCCGTTCACCTGGCCTGCTACCTCGTGGAGGGCGGCCCGTCGCGCGATTTCCTGCGCACGAAGACCTTCATGCACGCCGAGCCCGAGGCTTGGGCCGCCCTGATGGACGCCCTCGCCGAGATGACGGTCCGCTACCTCGGGGCCCAGGTGGCCGCCGGGGCGCAGGCCGTCCAGGTCTTCGACTCCTGGGTGGGCGGCCTCTCGCCCCGCGACTACGCCCTCTGCGTCGCCCCCTGGATGGCCCGGATCTTCGATGCCGTCCGCCCGCTCGGCGTGCCGGCGACCCATTTCGGGACCAACACCGCGGGGCTCCTGCGGCTGCAGGCGGCGGCCGGGGGCGACGTGATCGGCCTCGACTGGCGGATCGACCTCGCCGAGGGCTGGGCCCTCGTGGGCGACCGCGCCGTCCAGGGCAACCTGGACCCGGCGCTCCTCCTGGGGCCCTTCGAGGCGGTCGCCGATGCGGCCGCTCGAATCCTGGACGCGGCCGGCGGCCGCGCGGGCCACGTCTTCAACCTCGGGCACGGCGTCCTTCCGGGCACGGACCCGGACGCCCTCGCCCGCCTCGTGGACCTGGTCCACGACCACGTCCCCGGGAGGAGCCCCGCATGACCGTCGACGCCGTCCTGCTCATGGCCTACGGCAGCCCCGACCGGCTCGACCAGGTGGAGGCCTACTACACCGACATCCGGCGGGGGAGCCCGCCGCCGCCCCATCTCCTCGAGGAGCTGCTGGGGCGTTACCGGACGATCGGGGGCGGCTCGCCGCTCTCGCGCATCGTCGAGCTCCAGCGCGCAGCCATGGAGGCGGAGCTCGCCCGCCGCGGGCGACCCGTGCGCGTCTACGCCGGGATGCGCCACATCGAGCCGCGGATCGGCAGCATCGTGGAGGGGATGGCCGCGGACGGCGTGGAGCGGTTCGTGGCGATCGCGCTCGCGCCGCAGCGCTCGTCGAACGCGGCGGGCTATCGGCGCGCCGTGGATGCCGCCCTTGCGGGGCTGGACGACGCCGCCCCGGCCGTGGTCTTCGTCGACTCGTGGTTCGACCAGCCGCGCTTCATCGATGCCCTGGCCGGGACCACGGCCGAGGCGCTGCGCCGCTTCGTCGAGCCGGCGGGCGTCCGGGTCATGTTCACGGCTCACAGCCTGCCCGCCCGTGTCGTGGCCGAGGGCGACACCTACCCGGACGAGCTCGCCGGGACCGCCGTCCTCGTGGCGCGCCGGCTGGGTCTGGCGACGTACGACTTCGCGTTCCAGAGCGCAGGGCGCACGGGCGAGCCGTGGCTGGGCCCCGACATCCTCGACGAGATCCGCCGTCTCGCGGCCGAGGGGGTGCGGGACCTTGTCATCCGGCCGGTCGGCTTCGTCGCCGACCACCTCGAGGTCCTCTACGACATCGACGTCGAGGCCCAGGCGGTCGCCCGCGACGCCGGCGTGCACCTGGAGCGCGCCCGCTCGATGAACGACGACCCCACCTTCATCGCCGGCCTGGCCGACCTGGCCGAGGCCGCGCTGCCCCGGGCGAACGCGGCGGCGCCCGCGGCGGCGGCCGCGGTACGCTGACCCACGAGAGGACTGATCCCACCATGGTCGAGACGCAGCGTCCCCCGTCCCATCCCGGTGGCCATCCCGGCCATCCCGGCGGTCACCCGGGCGGTCATCCCGGCGTCCTCCCGGGCGTCGGCGCGGTCAAGCCGCGTGGCCTCGTCTACGACCGTGCGCCGATGCTCGTCTACTGGGAGACGACGCTCGCCTGCGGCCTGGCCTGCCGCCACTGCCGGGCGACCGCCGAGCCGCAGCGGAGCCCGCTCGAGCTCACCACCGACGAGGGCCGCGCGCTCCTCGACCGGATCCTGCGCTTCGGCGACCCGCTGCCGCACGTCGTCTTCACCGGCGGCGACCCGCTCCGCCGGCCCGACCTCGAGGAGCTTGTTACCGAAGCCACCCGCCGCGGGATCGGGGCCTCCCTCGCGCCGGCCGTCACGCCCGACCTGACGAAGGAGCGACTCGCATCGCTCCAGGCCGCCGGGATCCAGACCATCTCGCTGAGCCTCGACGGCTCCGACCCCGAGCGCCACGACGGCCTGCGCGGCGTCGACGGCACGTTCGCCATGACGATTCGGGCGGCCGAATGGGCCAACGACCTCGGCCTCCCGATCCAGGTGAACACGCTCGTCACGGACACGACCCTCGACGACCTGCCGGCCGTCTACGAGACGGTCGGCCAGATGGGGATCCTGCGCTGGAGCCTGTTCTTCCTCATCTCGGTCGGGCGCGGCAGCGTCCTCCAGGAGATCACCCCGGCCCAGTCCGAGAAGCTCTTCCATTGGCTCTACGGCCTCTCGAAGGAGAACCGCTTCCAGATCAAGACGACCGAGGCGACGCACTACCGGCGGGTCGCGATCCGGGCGATGGAGGCCGAGGGGATGAGCCCCGACGAGATCGCCCGCACGTCGGTCGGGCGCGGCTTCGGGATCCGCGACGGCAACGGCATCGTGTTCGTGAACCACGACGGCAGCGTCTTCCCGTCCGGCTTCCTGCCGGTCCCGGTCGGCAACGTCCGCACCGACGACATCGTCGACCTCTACCGCGAGCACCCGACCTTCACCTCCCTGCGCGACACCTCCCTGTACAAGGGCCGCTGCGGCGTCTGCCCGTTCGTCGACCGTTGCGGCGGGTCGCGGGCCCGGGCGTTCGCCTGGACCGGGGACGTCCTCGAGACCGACCCGCTCTGCCCGTTCGTCCCGACCGCGGGCCAGGCCTAGGCGGCCGGGGCGGGATGGACCCGGTGCGCTCCGGCGGCGCGGTCGTCGTCGGCGGCGGGATCACCGGCCTCGCGGCGGCGTACGAGCTGACGCGGGCCGGCGTGCCGGTGCTCCTCGTGGAGGCGTCGGAGCAGCTCGGCGGCAAGATCCGGACCGAGCGGATCGACGGCTTCCTGGTGGAGGCCGGGCCGGATTCGTTCATCGCCTACCGGCCCGCCGCCACCGAGCTGAGCCGCGAGCTCGGGCTCGGCGACGTCGTCATCGGCACGACAGACCCGCGCCGCGTCTACATCCGCGCCCGCGGCGAGATGATCCCGATGCCCGAGGGGATGGGCCTCGTCCTCCCGACCCGGATGGCGCCCTTCGTGACGACCCGGCTCTTCTCGTGGCCCCAGAAGCTGCGGGCCGGGCTCGACGTCGTCCTGCCGCGCTGGCTCGACGGCGAGGACGTCTCGATCGGGGCGTTCCTGCGCCACCGGCTCGGCGGCGCGATGGTCGACCGCCTGGCGGACCCGCTCCTCGGCGGCATCTACGGGGCCCGGGTCGACGAGCTGAGCCTCTTCGCGGTCGTTCCCCAGCTGCGGGACTACGAGCGCGTCCATCGCAGTCTCCTCCTGGCGAGCCTGGCGCAGGGGCGGGCGACCCGCACCCGGGCCCGGGCGGCCGCGGCCGCGAGCGGGCCCGGCGGCGAGCGCCGGCCAGGGCGCGAAATCGCCGGCGGCAGGCGGCTCCGGGTCGCCGTTCCTCAGCCTGGCCGGCGGGATGGGGAGCCTCGTCGACGCCATTGCTGCAGCAGTACGCTCCGCACCCGACGCGGAGATCCGGCTCGGAACCCGCGTCGTGGGACTCGAGCGGGATGGCGCGCGAACGGCGGTGACCCTCTCCGACGGGACGCGGCTGACCCCCGACGCCGTCATCCTGGCCGGTCCCGCCGGCTCTTCGGCCGCCCTCCTCGCCGACGAGGCGCCGGCGGCCGCGGCGGCGATCCGGACGATCCCCCACGGCTCCACCGGCGTCGTGACCCTGGGTTACCGCGCCGACGCCCTGCCCCGGCCGCTCGTCGGCCACGGGTTCCTGGTCGCGGGCGACGACCCGCTCAGCTTCGGTGCCTGCACGTTCACGTCGTCGAAGTGGGCGGGACGGGCGCCGGAGGGCACCGTCCTGCTGCGGGCGTTCGTGCCCGAGCGGTCGGTCGCGCTGCTCGACGCGACCGACGACGTGGTGGCGGCGACCGTCCACGCCGACCTCGCCCGAACGATCGGCGTCCGGGAGCAGCCGATCGTCCGCAACGTCGCCCGCTGGCACGAGGCGATGCCGCGCTACACCGTGGGCCACCTCGACCGGGTTGCCGCCGCCGAGGCGGCGCTCGCGGCGCGGCCGGAGATCGTCCTGGCCGGCGCCGCCTTCCACGGCGTCGGCGTCCCTGACTGCGTGGCCCGGGGGCGCGCGGCGGCGGAGCGCGTCGCTGCCCTCGTCGGGGGCGGCGGGTAGCGGCCGACCGTCAGCCGCCGAGGGACGCCGCAAGCTCCGCGATCTGCCGCGGTCCGACCCGGCAGCACCCGCCGACCAGGCGGGCGCCGGCCGCCACCCACCGATGGGCCGTGGCGGCGTCGACACCGGGTCCGATCGCCGGCAGCCAGCGGCCGGCACCCGGATCCCACCCCTCGCCCGAGTTCGGATAGACGACGATCGGCTTGGCCGTCACCGCGGCGATCCGGGTGACCAGCTCCTCCACGTGCTCCGGCGCGGTGCAGTTCACGCCCACGGCCACGAACCCGCGCGCCGCGTCGGCGATCGCGGCCGCCTCCTCGACCGGAGTCCCGTCTCGCAGGCGGCCGCCGTCGGCGCAGGAGAGCGTGAGCCAGGCCACGGCCGCGGCTTCGTCCACGAGGTCCGCAAGGGCCCGTACCTCGACGAGGTCGGGGATCGTCTCGCAGGCGAGGAGGTCGGGGCCGGCGCCCCACAGCACGTGGAGCCGTTCGCGGTGGAAGTCGCGCAGGGCGCGCCGGTCCAGGCCGTAGCGACCGCGATACTCCCCGCCGTCGGACAGGTACGCACCGTACGGCCCGATCGACGCGGCCACGAGCAGCGGCGGCACATCTTCCGGAGCCTGCTCGGCGCGGTAGCGGGCGCGGGCCTCGGCGGCGAGCTCCACGCTCCGCCGGAGGAGCGCGGCCGCCCCGTCGTGATCGATCCCCGCGGCCGCGAAGCCCTCGAACGTGGCCTGGTAGCTGGCCGTGATCGCGACGCGCGCACCGGCGCGAAAGTAGGCCAGGTGGGCCGCGACGATCGCCTCGGGCTCGTCCGCGAGCAGCCGCGCGGACCAGAGATCGTCGCCGAGATGGTGGCCCGCGTCCTCCAGCTCGGTGGCGAGGCCCCCGTCGATGACGACGATGCGGCCGCCGGCGAGCAGCGGCCCGAGGGGGTCCGGGGCAACCGCGTCGAAGGCAGCGGGGTCCGGCGCCCGCCCGGCCATCTGGGTCAGCCGGCGTCGCCGATGTCGCCGATGTCGATCGCGTAGGCGTCCCAGACCAGGTCGGCGCCGTGCTGGCGGTGTCGCACGATGCGGCCCATGAGGCGCTGCAGGTCGTCGCGGACGGCATCGGCGTCGGCCTCGTCCGCCGGCGGCGCGGAAAGGCGCGCCGACCCCGCGATGAGCGCGGCGGTGATCGCCGGATGCTCCTCGCGCAGGCGGTCGGCCTTGGCCCGCAGGTGAGGAGACTTCTCGCGCATCTCGTCGTACAGGCCGCCACTCGCCTCGGTCGCGGCGACGTGATCCTCGAAGGCATGGCCAAGGGCGACGAGAGCGTCGGCGACCTCGGCGTGCCACGTCACGCGGTCGCGCATGGGCGACGAGAGCGCGTCTTCGAAGGCGACGAGGGCTTCGCGGAGCTCACGCCGGCGGCGGGCTGCGACCTCGAGCGCGAGAGTCGGGTGGGGTTCGCTGGTCATCGCCGTGGCCTCCGAGTGACGGCCGGGCATGCGTCGCCGTGCCGCGTCATGGTAGACCGGTCGGGGCACGGGCAGGGTGGGATGAGGTGGGGCGGCATCGTTCCTACGCCTCCCGGCGTGGCGCGGCACCGACCGGGCCGACGACCGTCCGCCACGCCCGGGTCAGCATCCGGAACTCGGCCGCGGGAATGCGCTCGACGGCGGCGATCGCGGCGGCGGTCTCGGCCGCGCACTCGGCGGCCTCGCCCAGGACCCGCGCTTCGAGCGGTGCGCCGGCCAGCGCCGCTGTCGCGGCGTCGCGGGCGGCGTCGGCGGCGGCCCGGGCCACGTCGTCCCGCTCGTTGGCGAAGGCCCGGTCGCGGGCGAGCCGGGCAACCTTCGGGACCTTGTCGAGGCGGGGATCCCACTCGAACGCGCGGCGCCGCTCGACGGACAGCCTCTCGGCGGCAGGAGCGTCGACGGCGCCGGCCGCCGCGACCACGCCGGCGACGGCGGCGCTGTTCGGGCCGAAGTCGCCGGCCGCGCGGAGGGCAGCTACCCGGCGGCGGCGCCGTCGGAGGTCCCAGCGGTGCATCACGAAGAGGGCCACGAAGACCGCCGCGAAGAGGAACGTCAAGAGGAGATCGGCGGAGAGGAGGCGGACGCCGTCGTCGGTCACGCGCCGATTGTGACCGACCGAGGCGGAACGGGCGCCCGCGGCGGACCATCCGCCCGCTCGTGCGAAAGGTCGCCAGGCTGCAACGGGCGGCGGCGGGATCATTCGCTATCCTTACCGCTGCTTTCCACCACCTCCAGGGAGCCCAGATGAAGGTCGGCGTTCCGAAAGAGACGCTGCCCGGCGAGCACCGCGTTGCCCTGGTCCCGGATGCCCTTCCAAAATTGAAGGCTGCCGGGATCGACGTCCTCGTGGAGCGCGGTGCCGGGGCAGCCGCGTCGTATACCGACGCGATGTACGCGGAGGCGGGGGCGACGCTCGTTTCCGGCGATGAGGCCTGGAGCCAGGTCGATTGCGTGGTCAAGGTCCAGGGGCCCACCGCGGCCGAGGTCGGCAAGCTGCGATCCGGCCAGGCGCTGGTGGGGCTCCTCTCCCCGCTCATCGAACCGGGCCTGATGGCGACGCTCGCCGAGCACGGCGTGACCGCCATCAGCCTGGACGCGATTCCGCGCACGCTCTCGCGCGCACAGACGATGGACGTGCTTTCGTCGCAGGCGAACATCGGCGGCTACAAGGCCGTCCTCGTCGCCGCCGAGGCCTTCGGGCGCTACTTCCCGCTCCTGACGACTGCGGCCGGGACCGCGAAGCCGGCGAACGTCCTGATCCTCGGGATCGGCGTGGCCGGCCTCCAGGCGATCGGCACGGCTCGCCGGCTCGGTGCCGTCGTGAAGGCGTACGACGTCCGGCCCGAGACGCAGGAGCAGGCCGAATCGCTGGGTGCCCAGTTCGTGACCCTCAAGACCGCGATCGACGCGACCGGCAGCGGCGGCTACGCCCGCGAGCTGACCGCCGAGGAGCGGGGCGCCCAGCAGGCGGAGCTCAACGGCGTCATCGCCGCGATGGACGTGGTCATCACGACGGCCCAGGTGCCGGGGCGCAAGCCGCCGGTCCTCGTCACCGCCGACGCGGTCCACGCGATGAAGCCGGGCTCGGTGATCCTGGACATGGCGGCCAGCGCCCTCGGCGGCAACTGTGAGCTGTCGCACCCGGGCGAGATCATCGTCACCGAGAACGGCGTGCGGATCCTCGCCCCGGAGAACCTCCCGGCGACCGTGCCGATCAGCGCCAGCCAGTTCTACGCCCGCAATCTCCAGTCGCTCCTCGTCCACCTCGTGAAGGACGGCGAGCTGACGCTCAACCCCGAGGAGGAGATCACCGCGGGCGTGCTCATCACCCACGGCGGGAAGGTCGTCCAGCCGGCGACGGCCAAGCTCCTCGAGCCCGCCTCCGCCACCGGAGGCGGGCTCCCGTGACCGACCTGCTCGTTCCCCTGACCGTCTTCGTCCTGGCAATCCTCGTGGGGTTCGAGGTGATCGCCAAGGTCCCCGCGACCCTGCACACGCCGCTCATGTCCGGGGCGAACTCGATCCACGGGATCGTCCTGGTCGGCGGCATGATCATCGCCGCCGAGGCGACCGACCCGCTCGGCTACTTCCTCGCCTTCGTGGCGATTGCGTTCGGCGGCATGAACGTCGTCGGCGGCTACGTCGTCACCGACCGGATGCTCCAGATGTTCAAGAAGAAGCCCCCGGCCCCCAAGGCCGAGGGCAAGTCCTGACGGGGACGACGGTGGACATCCCGACCCTCGTCTACCTCGCCCAGCTGGGCGGCGCCGTCTGCTTCGTCCTCGGCCTCCACATGATGAACTCGCCGGCCACCGCGCGGAACGGCAACCTCCTGTCCGCCGGCGGCATGGTCGTGGCGGTCCTGGCCACGCTGGTCAGCCTGGTGACCCGCGACGGCGGGATGGACGCCAGTCGCCTGGGTGATCATCCTGGTCGGCTTCGCCGTCGGCGGCGGCCTCGGGCTCTACACCGCCCGTACCGTCCAGATGACGGAGATGCCGCAGCTCGTCTCGCTCTTCAACGCGGTCGGCGGCGGCGCGGCCGCCCTCGTCGCGATCGAGGACTTCCTGAAGCTGACCGGCGGGGCCGGGGCGCCCGTCTCCACGACCGTCTTCGTGGTCCTCGACGTGGCGATCGGAGCGGTGACCTTCACCGGCTCGCTCGTCGCCTCGGGCAAGCTGATGGGGCTCATCAGCGGCAAGCCGATCATCTTCCCGGGCGAGCCGGATCCTGACGATCGCCCTCGCCCTCGTGACGGTGGCGGGCACGGCTCTCCTGGTCCTGGGCGCCGCGGGGACGGTGACGCTCGACGGCACGGTCTCGGTCGCGCTCCTCGGCCTGATCCTGGTCTCGGCGCTCATCTTCGGCGTCACGATGGTCCTGCCGATCGGCGGGGCCGACATGCCGGTCGTGATCTCGCTCCTCAACGCCTTCACCGGCACGGCCGTCGCCATGGCCGGCTTCGTCCTGGACAACCCGGTGCTCATCATCTCGGGCGCTCTCGTCGGCGCCTCCGGCGGCATCCTGACAAAGCTCATGGCCGACGCCATGAACCGCTCGATCCTCAACATCATGATCGGCGGCTTCGGGGGCGGCGAGGGGACGCACGCGGCGGGCCCCGGCGGCCCGGGCGGCTCGGTCCGCTCCATCGGCGCGGACGACGTCGCGATCCAGCTGGCCTACGCGAGCAACGTGATCGTGGTGCCCGGCTACGGCCTGGCAGTGGCCCAGGCCCAGCACGGGGTCCGCGAGCTGGCCGAGCTCCTCGAGGAGAGGGGCGTCCACGTCTCCTACGCGATCCATCCCGTCGCCGGCCGGATGCCGGGGCACATGAACGTCCTCCTCGCGGAGGCGAACGTGCCCTATCCGTTGCTCAAGGAGATGGACGAGATCAACCCCGAGTTCGACCGCTGCGACGTGGCCCTCGTGATCGGCGCCAACGACGTCACGAACCCGGCCGCCCGCCGGCCCGGCAACCCGGTCTCCGGCATGCCGATCCTCAACGTCGACCATGCCAAGTCGATCATCGTGATCAAGCGGTCGATGGGCCGGGGCTACGCCGGCATCGACAACGAGCTCTACGTCAACCCCAAGACGGGCATGCTCTTCGCCGATGCGAAGGAGGGCCTGGCCCACCTGGTCAGCGCGGTCAAGGCGCTGTAGCCGAGGAGCGGGGCTCCTCGCCGACGGCGGGCGCCCGCGCGACCGGCCTCACGGCGCGGCCGCTCAGGCGGGCGCGGCCGCCTCGATCCCCAGCAGGCGCAGGAACGTCGTCGGCGACGGATCCCGCCCGAGAAACGCCCGCAGCATCTCCATCCCGTCGCGCGTCCCGTTCGGCTCGAGGATCTCGCGCCGGTAGTCCGCGCCGACCGCCGGCGAGGTGACGCCCTCCGCCTCGAAGCGGCCGAACATGTCGTCGCCGTAGACCTTCGACCAGAGGTACCCGTAGTAGCCGGCGTCGTAGCCGCCCATCAGGTGCCCGAACTGGCAGGGGTAGAGGGTGCCCTCGTGATAGGGCAGGCCCCAGACAGCGAACGCGGCGCGATCGACGGCCGCGATGTCGCGCGTCTCCTCCGGACCGTGGAGCCCCAGGTCCATGAGCCCCAGGTAGCACTGCCGCAGCGTCGTGAGGGCGATGTCCAGGTCGCGGCTGGCCACCAGTCGCTCCACGAGGACCCGCGGGATGGGCTCGCTCGTCGCGTGATGGCGGGCGAAGCGGGCGAGGACGTCCGCCTGCCAGGCCCAGTGCTCCAGGATCTGGCTCGGCGCCTCGACGAAGTCCCATTCGGTCTCGCTTCCGGAGAAGCGGGTCAGCTCGGCGCGGGTCAGCGTCGAATGGAGGACGTGGCCGAACTCGTGGAAGAGGGTGACGACGTCCTCGTGGCGGAGGAGCGCGGGACGATCCGGTCCGGGCCGCGGCAGGTTGGCCACGATCGCGGTGAGCGGCCGCTGGTAGGTGCCGTCGGGGAGGCGCCTCCCGGGCACGAGCGCCCAGGCGGCGGCGTGGCCGTACTTGCCCTCGCGCGGGTGCAGGTCCATGAGGATGTCGCCGATCTCCGCGTCGGTGGCGGCGTCGCGCACCCGGAACCGGACGACGTCCGGATGCCAGGCGGCCGCCTCCGCGATCCGCTCGAAGGTGAGCCCGAAGACCTCGGCGCAGAGGCCGAGGAGGCCATCGAACACCGCGTCGAGCGGCAGGTACCCCTTCAGCTCGTCCGGGTCCACCGCGAAGTCCCGCAGGCGGAGGCGCGTGTCGCAATAGCGCCAGTCCCACGTCCGCAGGGGCGGTTCCTCGCCGTCCTCGCGGAGGATCTCCTCGAGGCGGGTGACCTCCTCGGTCATTCGCGCACGCAGCGGGGTGATGAGCCCGTCGTAGAACTGGACGACCGCGGCGGGGTCGGGCGCCATCTTCACCTCGATGGCGTAGTGCGCCCACGACGGGTAGCCGAGGAGTGAGGCGATCCGGCGCCGGATCTCGAGCGCCTCGGCCAGGAGCGGTTCGTTGCCCTGCCGCGCCTCGTTGAACTGGCGATGCTCGAGCTCCCGGCGCAGGTCGCGCCGCCGGGCCTGCTGGAGGAACGGGTAGACCTCGGGAGCATCCAGGGTGACCCGGAACGTGCCCGGCGACGTGCCCGGCCGGAGGCCGGCGACGAAGTCGTCGGACAGCCCGTCGAGCTCCTCGCGGGTCAGGTCGAGACCGTCCTCGAACTCGTCGATGTTCCGCTGAAATGCCGACTGCAGCTCGACCAGGCGGCCTTCCAGTCGCCGCACTTCCTCGCGGGTTGGCGCGTCGAGGCCGTGCCCGGCCCGGCGCAGGTCGCGGACGAGGCGGTCGAGCAGGCGACGCGGCTCCCCGGCGAGGTCTGCGGCCTCCGGGCTTGCGGCGAAGGCGAAGATCGCGGTCGCCACGTCCTCCCGGAACGGGAAGTCCACCCGCCAGTGATCCAGTCGCTCGTCGGCCGCCTGGCCGGCGTCGCGCACCGCCGGGTCCACGTGGACCCGGGCCATGAAGGCGCCGGCCGTGTACCCGGCCCGGAGGCGAGCATCGGCCTCGTCGAGCGGGAGCAGGACGGTCTCGAAGGTGCCGGCCCCGCCGGTCGCGACGGCGGCCGCGACCAGCTCGTCGGCCTCGGCGAGGGCAGCATCCGTGACGGCACGGACCTCGTCGGGCGTGGTGGCAAAGCGCATCGATGGATCTCCGCGGCCGGGCTCGCGGCTCCGCAGGCGGCGAGCGCGCCGCGCGGGCGACGAGCGCCGGGCGCCAGTCTGGCACGCGCAGGCGTGACCGGGGGTGTCGGGTTGGCGACACCCGCCACGGTCACCCCCACCACCCCGCTACGATGTCTCCTGGCCGTCTCGACGTTCGGCGGTCGTTCGTGGACGCTCGAGGGTTGCCCGGCATGAGACGCAGCAGCGACATCGGCGCCGCCGTCATCGGCAGCGGCTTCATCGGCACCGTCCACATCGAGGCGCTGCGACGCCTCGGCGTCCGGATCCACGGGCTGCTGGAGGTCTCCCCCGAGCACGGGGCGAGACGAGCCGCCGACCTCGGCCTCCCTCGCGCCTACGCCGACATGGACGAGATGCTGGCCGACGAGCGGGTGGAGGTCGTCCACGTCACCTCGCCGAATGCCCTCCACTTCCCGCAGGTGCGGGACATCCTGGCGGCCGGCAAGCACGTCGTCTGCGAGAAGCCGCTGGCCACCACGTCGCAGGAATCCGCGGAGCTGGTCCGCCTGGCCCGCGAGGCCGGGGTCGTCAACGCCGTCAACTTCAACATCCGCTTCTACCCGGTCAACCAGCACCTCGCGCAGCTCGTGGCCGACGGTGGCCTGGGTGAGGTCCGCCTCGTCACCGGCCACTACTTCCAGGACTGGCTCCTCCTCGACACGGACTGGAACTGGCGGCTGGACCCGGCCGAGGGTGGTTCGCTGCGGGCCGTCGGCGACATCGGCTCGCACTGGCTCGATCTCGTGAGCTTCGTTGGCGGACTCCGGGTCGAGAGCGTGATGGCCGACCTGGCCACGTTCGTCAAGGTCCGCTACCAGCCCGCCGGGCCCGTGGAGAGCTTCTCCACCGAGCGCTCGGCGAACACGACCCCGCGCGAGATGGCGACGGACGACGCGGCGACGATCCTCCTGCGCTTCTCGAACGGCGCCCGCGGCGCGGTCGCGATCTCGCAGGTGAGCGCCGGGCGCAAGAACTCCCTCCAGTACGAGATCGATGGGTCGACCGCGGCGGCGGCCTGGGATTCCGAGCGACCGGACGAGCTGTGGGTGGGCCGTCGCGAGAGCCCGAACGAGCTGCTGCTCCGCAACCCGGCCCTCATGAACGCGGCCGGCACTGCCGCGGCGAGCCTGCCCGGCGGCCACGTCGAAGGATTCGCCGACACCTTCAAGGCCACCTACCGGGCGGTCTATGCCGATGTCGCGGCCGGCGGCCCGGCTGAGCGGCCCGCCTACCCGACGTTTGCCGATGGTCACGACGAGATGCTCGTCAACGACGCGGTCGCCACGAGCGCCCGCGAGGGGCGCTGGACCACCGTGGACCGCCCATGACGGCGAACCTGCGCCTTCGCCCCCGAACCAGCCACCACGAGGAAGCATCGCGATGAAGCTCGGATTCCTCACTGCCCCCTTCCCCGAGACGCCGCTCATGGAGGTCGCCGACTGGGCGGCCGCCACCGGCTTCGAGGTCCTGGAGATCGCCTGCTGGCCGCGGGCGGCCGGCCCGACCCGCCGCTACGCCGGCACCAGCCACATCGATGTCGTCAACCTGGGCGAGAGCCAGGGCCGCGAGATCGCGGACGAGATCGCCGCCAAGGGCCTCGCCATCTCGGGGCTCGGCTTCTACCCCAACCCGCTCCACCCCGACCCGGCCCACCGCGCCCAGGTGATCGGCCACCTCGAGCACGTCATCACGGCCGCCCGGAAGATGGGCATCCCGCTCGTCAACACGTTCATGGGCGGCGACGGGGCCAGGAACCAGGACCAGAACTGGGAGGAGGCCCTCCGGGTCTGGCCCGACATCGTCCGCTTCGCCCGGGACAACGGGGTGAAGATCACGCTCGAGAACTGCCCGATGCTCTTCAGCTACGACGAGTGGCCCGGCGGGCACAACATCGCCACGACGCCCCGGATGTGGCGCCGGATCCTGGAGCAGTGGGGCGACACGATCGGGCTGAACTTCGACCCGAGCCACCTGGTCCTCCAGATGATCGACATGGGCCGCTTCATCCGGGAGTTCGGGCCGCACATCCTCCACTACCAGGCCAAGGACCTGATGATCGACCGCGACGGGCTCTACGAGCGCGGCGTCTTCTCCAACGGCATCGGCTGGCAGATCCCGCGCATCCCGGGCCTGGGCGACGTGAGCTGGACGGTCGTCTTCTCCGAGCTCTACCGGGCCGGCTACGAGGGCGACTGCATCATCGAGCACGAGGACCGCCGCTTCGAAGGCACGGACGAGAAGGTCAAGCAGGGCTTCCTCATCGCCCGCGACGTCCTCCGGCCGTACTGCAAGTGAGCGACTCCGTGGACACCTTCTTCGCCCGCCTGACCGAGCGCGACATCGCCAAGACCATCGACCACTCCCTCCTCCGGCCCGAGCTCGACGACGCCTTCGTCGAGGACGGCTGCCGCCTGGCGGCCGCCTACGACGTGGCCTCGGTCTGCGTCCGCCCCGCCGACGTGGTCCGGGCAAGGGCGCTCCTCGCCGGCACGGACGTGGCCGTGGGCACCGTCATCGGCTTCCCCCACGGCAACCACCTCACGGAGACGAAGGTCTTCGAGGCCCGCCGGGCCCTCGCCGACGGCGCCACCGAGCTGGACATGGTGATCCAGATCGGGGCCCTCAAGTCCGGGCGGGACGCCGAGGTGCTGGCCGACATCGCGGCGGTCGTCGAGGTCGCCCACGCGGGCGGGGCGATCGTCAAGGTCATCTTCGAGAACGCTTACCTCACCGACGACGAGAAGGTTCGCGCCTGTCGCCTCTCGGAGGCCGCCGGGGCCGACTTCGTGAAGACGTCCACCGGCTTCGCGCCCGGCGGCGCCACCCACGAGGATCTGGCCCTCATGCGCCGGAGCGTCTCGCCGCACATCCAGGTCAAGGCCGCCGGCGGCGTCCGCACGCTGGACGCGCTCCTCGCGGTGATGGCGCTGGGGGTGACGCGGATCGGCGCCACCGCCACGAAGACGATCATCGACGACTTCCGGGCCCGCAAGGCCGGCGGGACGTCGGCGACCGCCGGCGGCGACGCAACGTACTGAGCCGTGGGCGGGGTCGCTCGGCTCCGCATGCTCGGTTCCGGGTTCGTCGCCGACTTCTGCCGGGTCGTGAACTGCATCCTCGATGCGGCGTATCGTTCGATGCCATCCGGTCGGTGGGAGCCGGTCGACGTCGACGAGGAGGTTGCCACCGCATGAGCCCGGGCGAGACCGCCGGCCGCCCGCTGCCATGGCTCGCCGCGGCCCGGGCGCTCCTGGCGCGCGTGGGCGAGACCCAGGGGGCGGCAATCGAGCAGGCGAGCCACTGGTGCGCCGACGCGATCGCTGCTGACGGCTTCGTGCACCTCTTCGGGACCGGCCACTCCCGGATCCCGGTCGAGGAGATGTTCCCCCGCTACGGTTCCTTCCCCGGGTTCAACCCGATCGTCGAGCTCTCGATGACGAACCACACGGAGGTCGTGGGCGCCAACGGACAGCGCCAGGCGATGTTCATCGAGCGGACGCCCGGCCTCGCCGAGGTGATCCTCGGCAACTTCACGTTCGGCCCCCACGACGTGATGATCGTCTTCTCGGCCAGCGGCCTCTCCGCCGTCCCGGTGGAGATGGCCCGCGGGGCTCGCCGGCGGGGGCTTCGGGTGATCGCCGTCACCTCCGTGGAGATGTCGCTCTCGGGCGAGCCGGATCCGCGCGTCGGGTCCCGGCTCCTCGACGAGGCAGACCTCGTGATCGACCTCTGCACGCCGCCGGCCGACGCCCTCATCACGCTCGACGGCCTCGAGACGCCGGTGGGACCCGGGTCCACCGTCACGGCCGTCGCCATCGTCAACTCGTTGAAGGTCCGGATCGCCGAGCTCCTCGTGGAGCGGGGCGCGATGCCGCCCGTCATCACCCGCAGCACGGTGGTGGGCCCCGAGCGATCCCAGGCTCTCTTCGACGCGGCCTATCGGGAGCACGCGCAGCGTCTCGCGCGTGCGATCATCCAGCAGCACGGTGCTGGCGACCAGCAGGAGGTGTGAACGACCACTGACCCGGAGGAATTCCAGCACGTGGAACCGAGCTGACCGGACGCCCAAACCTGCGGGCGCCGGCGCACGAGGAGGAGTGAATGTTCGACAAGCACTCTCGCATGGCACGACTGGCCGTCGGCCTCGCGGGCCTGGCCATCGTCGTCGGCGCCTGCAGCAGCGGCGGCGGCGACAAGTTCAAGATCGGGTATTCGAACAGCGCCGGCGTCGGCAACGGCTTCCGCGAGGAGCAGGTCTGCACCGCAAAGGCGGAGGCGCTCGCCTCGGACAAGGTGTCCGAGATGACCACCATCCACCGCAACACGGACGCCGCGGGCCAGCTCCAGGACATCCGCGACCTCATCGCGAAGGGCGTCGACGCAATCGTCTTCAACCCGGCCAACACCGACGCCCTCAACCCGGCCCTGGCCGAGGCGAAAGCCGCCGGCATCGTGACCGTCTCGGTCGACGCGAACGTGTCCGACCCCAGCACATACAACCTCTACAACAACCAGGTCGACTACGCGAAGCTCGGCGCGAAGTGGCTGTTCGAGAAGCTCGGCGGCAAGGGCACCGTCTACTACATGCGCGGGCTCGCCGGCCACCCGGCCGACAACGACCGCCACAAGGGCTTCCTGGAAGTCCTCAAGGACTACCCGGACATCAAGGTCGTCCCGAGCGAAGAGGGCGTCGCCACCGGGTGGGACCCCGCCACGACGACCCAGCTGATCAACGACTGGATCGCCAGCGGCTCGTACGACACCACGGACGGCATCTGGACGTCGGGCATGGACCACTGGGTGGTCGATGCCATCAAGGCCGCCAACAAGCCGTACGTGCCGATCGTCGGGGCCGACCTCGGTGCGTTCGTCGCGCAGCTTCTCGACGGGACGAACTTCCCCGGCCTCGAGGGCGCGGCGGTCACCAACACCGCCGCCGTGGGCGGCGCGGGCGTCAACCTGGCGCTCAAGCTCCTCAACAAGGAGAATGTCGCGACCGCCGATGCCCTCACCGTCCTCCTGACCCCCGTCCTGGCCGACAACACGACCGACGCGGGCAAGTCCACCCTCAAGTCGTGGCAGTCGGTCGAGGGGCTCAACCCGGACTGGCCGCTCGGCATCACGATCGACGGCTGGACGACGTACACACCGGAGCAGGCCGTCGCCTGCAAGGGTCCCGGCGAGAAGTAGTCCTTCCTGGCACCTTCTCGTAGTTCAACCCGGGGATGCCGGCTTGCCGGCATCCCCGGCACTCCATTTGTCGGGGACCATGACCGTCACCTCCACCGACCTCCTGCTCGAGGCGACCGGCGTCTCCAAGGCCTACGGCGCCGTCGTCGCGCTGCGCTCGGCGTCGCTGGCCGTGCGCCCGGGCGAGGTCCATGCGCTCATGGGCGCCAACGGCGCCGGCAAGAGCACGCTCGTCAAGATCCTGACGGGCGCGGTCCGCCCGGACGGCGGCAGGATCGCCGTCCGTGGCACGGAGCGCACCGTCCACTCTCCGGCCGAGGCTCGCCGCGGCGGCCTCGTCTCCATCTACCAGGAGCCGGCGCTCATCCCAGACCTCGACGTCCGCTCCAACCTCCGCCTGACCGAGACGCCGATCGAGCCCTTCCGCCACTGGATCGGGGAGCTGGGCCTCGAGGACCTCGACCTGTCGAGCCTGGCGCGCCACCTGCCGCTCGCCTCGCTCCGGATCATCGACCTGGCCCGGGCGCTCGCGATCGAGCCCGACGTCCTCATGCTCGACGAGATGACGGCGGCCCTGCCCGCCAACCTCACGGAGCGCGTGCTGGAAGTCGTCGGCCTCGTGCGCGGCGGAGAGCGATCCGTCATCTTCATCTCGCACCGGATGATCGAGATCGCGGCTGTCTGCGACCGGGCCACCGTGTTGCGCGAAGGCGAGACTGTCGGCGTCGTCGATGTGGCCGAGGGCTCCGAGGAGCGGATCGTCGAGCTGATGCTCGGGGAGATCGCCGAGGAGGTCTCCAGCGGCGCCGTCGACGCGGCCTCTCGCAGGGCCCGGTCCGCCGACGCAAAGCCACGGCTCGCGGCGCGCGGTCTCGACTTCGGGGCCAGGCTGCACGACGTCTCGTTCGACCTGTATCCCGGCGAGGTGCTCGGGGTCGTCGCCCTCGAGGGCCAGGGCCAGGACGAGCTCTTCGACATCCTTTCGGGCTCGGAGCGCCCGAGCGGCGGCGAGCTGCTCGTGGACGGCTCGCCCGCCTCGTTCCGCCACCCGGCCGACGCGATCCGGGCCGGCCTCGTGTATGTCGCGGCCGATCGCGCGGAGGCCCTGCTGATGCAGCGCTCGGTCCGCGAGAACATCGCCCTCCCGTCCACGACGCGCCTCCGGCGATGGGGTCCCATCGACCTCGGCGGGGAACGGCGAACGGTGGATGCGGCGGTCGCCACGCTGCAGATCGACGCACGGGCCGGGGGCGAGGTGCGGCGGCTCTCCGGCGGCAACCAGCAGAAGGTGACGATCGCGCGCTGGGTCGCCGGGGGCGTCCAGACGATGCTCTGCTTCGACCCGACTCGCGGGATCGACATCCGCACGAAGCACCAGATCTACCTGCTCCTCCGCGACCTGGCGGAAGGCGGGGCGGCCATCCTGCTCTACACCTCCGAGCTGAAGGAGGTCCAGCTCGTCTGCGACCGGGCGATCGTGATCTTCGGCGGTCGGGTCGTCGCGGAGATCGCCGCCGTGGATGCCGACGAGCCGGCGCTGCTTCGCGCGGCGTACAACCTCCGGTCGGACGCACGGATGCCGGAGGAGCTCGCGGCGCAGACGGTCGCCGCCGAGCAGGCCGAGCCCGCCCCGCCGGAGGGCGTGGGATGAGCACGTCGACCGCCCCCGTCGACGCCGCCCGCACCCGTCCGGCCGACGTGCTCGCCTCATGGGCGCGACGGAACGCGTGGATCCTCGGTCTCCTGGCGCTCCTCGTCGTCCTGCTCGTGTTCACGAAGGTGATCCAGCCGCGCTACGGGGTTGCCGGAATCCAGGGTCTCGCGACGTCCGTCCTGCCCCTCGCCCTGGCAGCCGTCGCCCAGGCGATCGTCGTGATCTCGGGCGGGATCGACCTCTCCATCGGCTCGATGATGGCCCTGATGAGCTGTATCTCCGCCGCGCTCATGGACGGCCGGAGCGAGGAGATCGGCGTTGCCGTGGTCGTCGGCGTGCTCCTGCTGGGCCTCCTGGTCGGCGCGATCAACGGCGCGGTCGTGGTGATCACGCGGGTCCCGGATATCGTCGTCACGCTCGCGATGTCGTTCGTATGGGCCGGCTGCGCGCTCCTCGTGCTGAGGACGCCGGGAGGAGGGGCCGCGCACTGGCTGAAGGACCTGCTCACGGGATCACTGGGCAGCGAGTGGATCCCCAAGGCGGCGGTCGTCCTCGTCGTCATCGTCGCCGCCATCTGGGTCCCGCTCCGCCGCTCGCGGCTTGGCCTGTCGTTCTACGCGATCGGCAGCAACCAGCTGGCGGCGTTCCGGAGCGGGGTGTCCGTCGGCCGGACGAAGATCCTCGCCTATGCCCTCACCGGCCTCTTCGCGGCGTTCGCCGGGCTGAGCCTCACCGCGAGCACGGGGATCGGCATTCCAGTTCCCGGACCCTACACGCTCCTGAGCGTGGCCGCCGTCGTCCTCGGCGGCGTCAGCCTCGCCGGCGGCCGCGGCGGTGTCTTCGGCCCGATCGTGGCCGTCGTCGTCCTCCAGCTGATCCGGACCGACATGACGTTCCTCAACGTCAACCCCAACCTCGCGGTCGTCGCGCAGGGAGTCATCCTCATCGGCGTGGTGATGGTCGGCAGCCTCGTCCAGATGCGACGGAGCCGCGCATGAGCGAGACGACGCGCACCGACAACGCTCGCAGCGTGTGGCTCACGGCCGCGGCCTGGCGCCGCCTTTTCCGCGACCGCCCGCTCATCCCGCTGATCGGCCTGCTCGGCGTCCTCGTGGTCATCATCGCGCTCGTCCGCCCGAGCATGATCGGCCCCGAGTGGGTCGGGGTCATCCTGCGCGCCGCCGTGCCCCTGGCGATCCTCGGCGCCTGCCAGACGCTGACGATGCTGACCGGCGGCATCGACCTCTCGGTGGGCGCAGTCGCGTCCATGTCCGGGTTCGTCACCGCGACGCTCGTCAACAACCCCGGCGGCGTGCCCTTCGCGATCGCCGTGGCCCTCACCATTGCGGTTCTCGCCGGGCTGCTCTCCGGCATCGGCGTCGGCGTCTTCCGGGTCCACCCGCTGATCATGACCCTCGGGATGAGCCTGGTCGTCCTTGGCCTGGCGAACGTCTGGCAGCTGGAGACGGTCCAGACGACATCGGGGATCCCGGACGTGCTCCGCTGGCTCGGGTCAGGCACGTTCCTCCTCATCGTGCCCAACAGCCTCCTCGTCTTCGTGCCGCTCGCCGCCCTGATCATGCTGAGCCTCCGGAGGACGGGGTACGGACGGCAGCTGTACGCGATCGGCGACAACCCGGTCGCCGCGCGCCTCTCGGGTGCCCGTTCCTGGCAGGTCCTGATCGTCCTCTACGTGATCTCGGCGCTCCTGGCGGGCATCGCCGGGCTTCTCATCTCCGGCCTCACCAACACCGTCAGCGTTGCGCTCGTCGACTCGTACGTGCTCCCATCGGTCGCGGCGGCCGTGATCGGCGGGACGTCGATCATGGGCGGCAGGGGCGGCTTCGGCGGGACGATCGTGGGCGCGCTCATCCTGACCGTCCTCTCGTCGCTCCTGTCCGTGCTCGGGTTCCCCGAGGCGGTGCGCCAGGTCCTCTTCGGGTCGATCATCGTCGCCGTCGCGGCTGCGTACACGCGCATCACGGCGGAGTCCTGACGATCGGATCCGGGGAGACCACGCCGATGACCGCCGGACCGGCGACACGCCATCTGGGCCTCGACCTCGGGGCGACGAACCTCAAGTGGGCGGTGGTGGAGCACGCGGCCGGCGCGTGGAGCACCATCGCCAACGGTCGGGTGCCGACGCGGCTCGTCTCCGATCCCGACGCCGTCCCCGCCTCCGTCACGGCCCAGCTGGCGGAGGTCGCGGCGACCGTCATCGCCGACTGCGGACCGGTCGCCAGCATCGGAATCGGCGTGCCGGGGCTGTACGACCCAGCGACCGGTTGCATCCGGTTCCTGCCGAACGTCCCCGGGCCGTGGGCCGGTTACCCGGTCGCGGGCCCCGTCTCCGCGGCCGCCGGCGTGCCCGCGTTCCTCATCAACGACGCCCGGGCCTTCGGCCTCGCCGAGCTGCGGCTGGGGGCCGGGCGGGGCGCGTCGTCGATGGTGGGCCTGACCCTGGGGACGGGGGTCGGCGGTGTCTTCGCGGTCGGCGGCCGGGTCCACCAGGGTCACGACGGCACCGGCGGCGAGCTCGGCCACCAGACGATCGACCCGGACGGGCCCTGGTGCGGGTGCGGCAACCGCGGCTGCGTCGAGGCGTATGCCCGGGCCGACCAGGTTGCCGCGGCCTGCGGGACGGCGTCGGCCGAGGAAGCGGTCCGGGCGGCGCAGGCCGGCGACGAGCGCGCCCGGGCCGGGCTGGCCGACGTGGGACGCTACCTCGGGATCGGCATCGCGAACATGATCACGGTGATCACGCCCGACCGGGTCGTGCTGGGCGGCGGCGTCGCCGCGGCCGGGGAGCTCCTCTTCGGGCCGATCCGGGCGGAGATCGCCCGGCGCGTCACCACGACCTCCATCCAGGACGTCACCGTGGTCGCCGCGGAGCTGGGCACCTTGGCGGGAGCGATCGGGGCCGCCGTCCACGGGGCCGAGCGGGCGGAGGAGCTGCCGCGACGTCCGCCGCGCGGAACGCCATCCCGCGTCGAGCTCACGGCTGAGCGGGCCGATGGAGTCGCGAGCCCGCGTCCGCGCCGCGCTGGAGCACCGGGAGCCCGACCGCGTCCCGCGCGACCTGGGCGCGGTGCGGATGACCGGGATCCACGTCCGGGCCTACGAGGGGCTGCGGCGCGCGCTCGGGCTGCCGGAGCGCGAGGTGCGAGTCGGCGATCTCTCCCAGCAGCTCGCGGTCGTGGAGGCCGACGTGGCGGACACCCTGGGGCTCGACGTCCGGGGCGTGGAGCCGCGCGGCCCGTCCGGGTATCGCCGCGAGATGGTCGACGACGGGGAGCACCGGACCTTCCTCGACGAGTGGGGCGTGCGGCGCCGAATGCCGAAGGACGGCTTCTTCTTCGATCCTTCCTCCGCGCCGCTGGCCGGCGAGATCGACGCCGGCCACCTGGCCCGCTTCGCCTGGCCGGACGGCGGGGATCCCGCGCGACGAGCCGGCGTCGTCGAGGAGGCCCGGCGGGTGATCGCCGACGAGGGCCGCGCTGTCTATGTCGGCTCGGTCTGCGCCGGCCTCACGGAGATGCTCTTCCGGCTCCGCGGGTTCGAGGACGGCTACATGGACCTCGCGGCCGATCCGTCGCTCGCCCGGGCGCTGATGGAGCGGGTGCTGGAGGTGAAGCTCGCCTGGTGGGGCGCGATCCTGCCCGAGCTGGGCGACGACGTGGACGTGGTCGGCGAGGCCGACGACCTCGGCGGGCAGACGACCCCGCTCTTCGCGCCGCGCACGTATCGCGAGCTGGTGAAGCCGCTCCACCGCGAGCTCCTGGCGTTCATCCGGGCCCGGACGCGGGCGAAGGTCCTCTTCCACTCGTGCGGGGCGATCCGCGAGCTGCTCCCCGATCTCGTGGAGATCGGGGTCGACATCCTGAACCCCGTGCAGGTGTCGGCCGCCGGGATGGAGACGGCGGCCCTCAAGCGCGACTTCGGACGCGACCTCGTCTTCTGGGGCGGGGGAGTGGACACGCAGGCGGTGCTGGGGAGCGGGACGCCGGAGGACGTGCGGGCCGAGGTTCGGCGTCGGGTCGCCGACCTGGCGCCGGGCGGAGGCTTCGTCTTCGCCTCGGTCCACAACATCCAGGCGAACGTGCCCGGGGAGAACGCGGCGGCGATGTGGGAGGCGGTGGCAACCGCCGGCGCATACCCGCCGAGGACCGTCACGGCCGCCGGCACGGGAGCGGGCTCGTGAGCGGCGAGACCGTCGTCCGCGGGCGCCTCGTCCTCGACGAGCGTGTCCGCCCGGGGCGGGTCGTGGTCCGCGACGGCTGGATCAGCGAGGTCGGGCTGGACCCGGCCGAGGCCGGCGGCCCGTTCGTGGCCCCGGGCTTCGTCGACGTCCACGTCCACGGCCGCGGCGGCCACGACGCGATGGGCCCGGACGGGGCGCTCGACGGGATGGCCCGCGCTCTGCTGCGCCACGGCGTCACCTCCTTCCTCCCGACCGCCGTGACGGCGCCACTCGGCGAGCTGGCGTCGTTCGCGGAGCGGGTCCGGCGCTGGATCCCGGCCGCCCCCGACGACGGGGCCGGGCCGCTCGGGTTCAACCTGGAAGGACCGTTCATCAACCCGTCGAAGAAGGGGGCCCAGAACCCGGCCCACATCCGGGTCCCCGCCGAGGTCTCCACCGCCGATCTCGAGCCGCTCCTCGACGGGCTGCGGATCACCACGATCGCCCCGGAGGTTCCGGGGGCGCTCGACCTCATCCGCTGGCTGCGTGCTCGCGGCGTGGCCGCCTCGCTGGGCCACTCGGCGGCAACGGTCGAAGAGGGGCGGGCCGGTTACGCCGCCGGTGCGCGCACGACGACGCACCTGTTCAACGCGATGAGCGGCGTGGATCACCGCGCCCCGGGGCTGGTCCTCGCGGCGCTGCTCGACGACGACGCCTACGTCGAGCTGATCGCCGACGGCCACCACGTGGCGGAATCGGTGTGGCCGCTGATCCTGCGGGCGAAGCCGGCGGACCGGCTGATCCTGGTCAGCGACGGCGTCTCGTTCGGCGGCACGTCCGCCCGCACGGGCCTCCTCGGCGGCCTGGAATGCATCATCGACGGCGACCGCTGCGTGCTGGCCGACGGCGGGAACCTCGCGGGCTCCGTGATCGCGCTCGACGCGGCCGTCCGGAACGTGGCCCGATCCGGCGTCGGTCTGCCGCGCGCCGTGGCGGCTGCCGCCCGGGAGCCGCTGGCCCTCCTGGGCGTCACCGACCGCGGTCGCCTCGAGCCCGGCCTGCGGGCCGACCTCGTGGAGCTCGACGACGACCTGGCCGTGCGTCGCGTCATGCGCGGCGGCCGCTGGTACCCGGGGCCCGGCTGACCTCCGCACCGGGGCGCCCGGGCACGTCCCATGGCCCGCGCTTCCGCTGGCTCTGCTACCCCGCCCGGGGGCGGACCCCGACGAAGACGTCGCGCTCCCAGTGGTCGACGACGCTCGAGGCTTCGAGTCCCGCCTCCCGGAGCAGGTCCCGCCACGTCGCCCGCGGGAAGAGGCCCTCCACGTGCCGGTCGAACCGGACCCGCACCTGCTCGTCGCCCTCGCGGAGCAGGAGGGCGAAGTCGGTGATGAACGTCGTGTCGGCCGGGTCGGGGTCGTAGGTCCACTCGAGGTAGCGCAGGGCGCGGCCGTCGCCGTCGTGGCCGCCGTGGTCGGTCTTCGGCTTGAACGTCTCGCGCACGCAATCGGGCGCGAGGATGGCGGCACCGCCGGGTCGGAGGTGGACGAACGCGGTCTCCAGCGCAGCCCGCAGGTCGGCCTCGGACGTCATGTACATGACGGCGTCGTGGATCAGGACCGCGTCGAAGGTTCGTCCCAGCCGAAGCCTCCGCATGTCGCCGCGCAGGTGCTCGCATTCCGGGTTCAGCGTCCGGCTGAGGTCCAGCATCGCGGGCGAGACGTCGGTCAGGGTGAGGCGCAGGTGCGCCCGGAGATGCGACGCGGTGTTGCCCCCGCCCGAGCCGAGCTCGAGGAGCGTCTCCAGGGGACCCGCGACGTGGGTGCGGAGGAGGTCGAGGATGAAGGCGGCCTCGTCGGCGTACTCCGCGGGCGCCGTGAGCAGGTGGAACCAGTCCGCCAGCTCGTCGTAGAGGCGCAGGCCGTCGCCGGGTGCGTCGCCGAGCGTGTCCACGCTGTCTCCCTTCTCGTCGCGGACCGACCGGCGTCGAGAGCCGATCGGCGCGATCGTACCGGGGCGCTCCGGTGTCGACTGCCCGGTCGGTCCGTCGTGCGAGCCGGTGGGCGACCGGCCGAATCGCCGGGGCACGGCGTCGCCCGCTACGAGCTCGCGGCCGCGTGGCACCACCACCTGGTGTGCAGGTCGTGCGGCGCGATCGTGGACGTCCCCTGCCTGTCGGACCCCTGACCCCGGCCGGCCGTCTTGCGCCCGCCCGTACGATGGCGCGAAACAAGGTGGGAGGGGGGTCATGGCCGCGCTGTACCCGTGGTTCGTCCTCGCGCATGTCGGCGGCACGCTGCTCTTCGTCGGCGCGCACGGGATCTCGATGTGGGTTGCCTTCCGGATCCGCGCCCGGCCGGAACGTGCCGCGGTCCTCGACGCCCTGGCCGTCTCGCAGGGAGCGACCCGGATCGCGTACCTCGGTCTCCTCGGGCTCGGGGTCGGCGGCATCGGCGCGGCCACGATCGCCGGGCTCTGGGTGACCCCGTGGGTCCTGGCGTCCGTCGCCGTCTTCGTTGCCGTCTTCGTCGTCATGTATGCGGTCGCGGCGCCGTACTACTACGGCCTTCGCGACGCGATCGCCGGCAACGCGAAGAAGGGCGTCGAGCCCGTGACCGACGCCGAGCTGACCGCGCGCCTCGTCTCGCGGCGCCCGGAGATCCTGGCCGCAACCGGCGGCGGTGCCCTTCTCATCCTCACGGCGCTGATGGTCCTGAAGCCGTCCTGATCGACCGCCGCCCCTCGATCCGGAGACGCGACCGGGCTCAGCCCACGGGCCCGACCAGCTCGATCCTGATCCGCTTGTTGATGCGGCCCTTGCTCTCGTAGCCGGTCACCCGGATCGTGCCGACCTCGCGGGTGTTGGCGACGTGGGTGCCCCCGTCGGCCTGGAGGTCCAGGCCCACGATCTCGATCGTGCGAATCTGCTCGATCCCCTCGGGGAGCAGGTTCACCTTCGTGCGAATGAGGTCGGGGATCGCGAAGGCCTGCTCGCGTGGCAGCACGTTGACACGGACGTTGCGGGCGCGGAGCAGCTCCTCGTTCACGGCCGTCTCGATCGCGCCGACGAGCTCGCCCGACATCCGCTCGAACTCGAAGTCCATCCGCCCCCCGCCGGGCTCCATGTTCCCGCCGGTCACGAGCGCGCCGTAGTCGCGCCAGACGACCCCGCACAGGGCGTGCAGCGCGGTGTGGGTCCGCATGAGCCGGAGGCGGCGGTCCCAGTCGAGGTCGGCGGTGAAGATCGTCGGGCCGGCCGGTGGTGGCTCGGAACCCGGCTCGAGCTCGTGCCAGATCTCCTCGCCGGACTTCTTCGCGGCCACGATGCGCCAGGTCCGCCCGTCGGGAGCCCGGATCTCGCCGCGGTCGGCCGGCTGGCCGCCGCCGCCCGGGTAGAAGACGGTGCGATCGAGAAGGACGAGGGCGCCTCTCCCCTCCGCCGCCGGCGCCTCGACCGCGCGAACGGAGGCGGCCGACCCACCGCGCGTAGGCGTCGACGTAGCAGACGTTGTCGCTCATCGACGAATTGTAGCGCCGGCCCGACCGCCCGCCGCGCCTACTTCGCCGTGAGGGTGCCGGTCATGTTGGGGTGGACGGTGCAGACGAAGCCGTAAGTCCCCGCGGGGAGGGCCGGCACGTCGTAGGTGCGGGTATCGACCCCGCTGAAGATGTCGCCGGCCCAGACGAGCTCGCCGGTGGGGCTGTCCTTGTGGATGGCCACGTTGTGGGGGATCCCGGCGTCGTTGTTGGTGAAGACGATCTGGAAGGGCGTGTTCGCCGGGACCTCGAGGCTGTCCGTGTCGTAGGCGATCCCCGACGCGGTGAGGGTGAGCTGCACCGCGGCGCCGCCGCCGCCGGACGGGGCCGCCGAGGGAGCGCCGGAGGGCGCCGGGGTGGCGCTGCCGGCGGGCTCGCTCGACGGGGCGACCGTGGCCGTGGGGGTCGGGTCGAACGTCCAGCCGGGCGTCGACGCGGCGGCGCACGCGGAAAGGACGGCGGCAAGGGCGACGAGGAGGGCGAGGGAGCGGGCGAGGCGCATGCGGGACGGAACCTCCGTGGCGGGCGGGCGCCATGGACCGGCGCGGGTCGATCGCGGGGACGCCCTGATCCTAGCGAAAAGCGTCGATTCGTGCCGCCGGGCGCCCACCAGATCGGATCCCGACGACGAAGAGGATCGCAACGAGATAGCTCGCTGCCATCAGCAGGAAGACAGCGGGGAAGCCGGCCTCGTCACCGAGCACCGCGACAAGGGCGCCGAGCAGCGCCGCCCAGGCCGCGCCGACCAGGAACATCAGGGTGAAGTAGGTGGAGTTGGCCGCGTCACGGATCGCCGCCGGGGCGGCCTCCACGAGCAGCCCCTGGAGCAGGCTCGCCTCCTCGAAGACGAAGGCCCCCACGAAGCCGATCGAGAGCCAGACCAGGGGGATCGAGCTGCCGGCCACCACGAGCAGAACCAGCGCGGCCGCTCCCGCCACGTACGAGCCGACGAGCACGGGACGGTGCCCATAGCGACCGGCGAGCCGTCCGGCGATCAGCGGCCCGGGGACGCTCCCCGCGAGCAGGAGCGTGTACATGAGGGCGATCGTCCCGGCGTCGAGGTCGAGCGACCGGGCGAGGTAGAGCGGGACGAACGTGGAGACGACACCGATGCCGCGCCCGGCGGCGGCGACCGACGACGCGGCGAAGAGCCGCCGCAGGTCGCGCTCGCGCAGGACGGCGGCGAAGCCCGCCCGGACGCTCCCGTGGGCGAGGGCGGCCGCCCGGTCGGCGCCCGTCTCGCGCACCGACCACAGGATGAGCGCGCCGACGACGACCGCCGGGATCCCGACGGCTGCCATCGCGACCGGCCAGCCGAACGAGACGATGACCCAGGCGCCGACGAGGGGCACGGCCACGGTCCCGAGGTTCCCGCCCGCGATGTGGGTGGCGATGGCAGCCGCCTGGGCGCGCCCTGGTCGCTGCTCGGCGATGAGCGCGTTGCCGACCGGGTGCTGGGGCGACCCCGCGACGCGGGCCACGATCGTGCCGAGCGAGAAGGCGCCCCACGAGGTCGCGAGGCCGGTCGCGGTCATCGCGGCGCCGAACAGCAGGCCGCCGACCCCCAGCAGCGAGCGCCGGCTCACGACCCGCTGGAGGGGCGCGTACGCCAGCTGGACCACCCCGCTGAGGACGTTGCCCATGGCCAGGAGGAGGCCGATCTCCCCGACCCCGATCCCGAATACCGGGGTCACCGCGATGAAGACCAGCGGCAGGAGGGCGGTCTGGGCGTGGATGAACCCGTGCTGGGCCGAGAGCAGGCCGAGAGTCAGGCGGGGACGGAGCTCGCCCGGCGCCGGGACGGGGAAGGGAACGGCGGGAGCGGCGTGGTCCACCCTGGGATGATGCGGGATCGCGCGCAGTCAGGCGGGCCCGCAGACCCGCTCGACCTCGAAGACGAGGAGCTGCGTCCCCCGCTCGCGCCAGGCGTCTGGCCGCAGCCCGGCCTTCTCGCACACGGCATGCAGCATCTCGGTCGCTCCCCAGCCCATCTCGGTGGCAACCTGGGGGAGCAGGAGCGCCCGCCGGCCACGGGCTTCCACCACGATCCCGTCCCGGCCGGGCACGAAGGCGGCAGGGTCGGCGAGCGGGTGCGGCGGACCGAGCACGCTGACCTCGATCCGCAGGCCGACGAGCTCGCCGGCGTCAACCGGCCGGAAGCGCGGGTCGCGGGTCGCCGCCATGCCGGCGGCCCGCACGACCGCTTCGCCCACGGGCATGTCCGCCCCGAGCGTCCCCATGCAGCCACGCAGGTCGCCGCCAGCTGTGAGGGTGACGAAAGCGTCCGACGAGTCGGCCATCTCCGGGCACGCGCGGATGTCGGGTCGGGGCGCGGACCGCCCATCGATGGCGGCGATCACGGCCTCGCGAGCGAGGTCGAGCAGGTGCTCCGGCGGATGCCGATCGGGGGCCGAGTCGGGACGGTGCATCGCGTCCTCCAGGCCGGCATCCTGCGCGACCCGGCCGTCCCGGGCCAGTTCCGAACGGCTGCGCGAACACGGGCCGGAGGGCACTGGCCGGCCACGCGGCCCGCGCCGACACTCGACCATGAGGCACCCGTCCCATGTCCACCCTGCCCGTCGCCGGCCGCCGCCGCGCCGCCCCGTCCCCCCGGGCCGTCGGCGTGGTTCGCGCACTCCTCGCCGAGCCCCAGGAGGATGGCAGCGTCCGCTGCAACGCCTGCGCGATGCGCTGCCTCGTGCGGCCGGGCAGGACCGGGATCTGCGGCGTCCGGGAGAACCGCGACGGCACGCTCGTCTCCACGGTCTACGGGCGCGCGGTCGCCGTGGGGATCGACCCGATCGAGAAGAAGCCGCTCTTCCACGTCGCGCCCGGCGCCCTCGCCTACTCGATCGCGACGGTCGGCTGCCCCTTCCATTGCACCTTCTGCCAGAACTGGGAGATCGCCCAGGCGCCGCGGCTCGGCCTCGACCTGCCGACCCGCTATCTCCCCCCGTCGAAGGTCGTGGACGAGGCCCTGACGGCCGGCGCCCGCGCCATCGCCTACACCTACGTCGAGCCCACGGTCTTCCTGGAGTACGCCCTCGACACCGCCCGCGAGGCCCACGCGGCGGGGCTCCTGAACGTGTTCGTGACGGACGGCTATGCGACGCCGGAGGCGATCGACCTCCTGCGGCCCTTCCTCGATGCCGCCAACGTCGACCTCAAGTCGTTCGACGACGCCTTCTACCGGAAGCTGTGCGGCGCGCGCCTGGCGCCTGTGCTCGACGCGCTGCGCGCGTACCGCGCCGCCGGCGTCTGGGTGGAGGTCACGACGCTCGTCATCCCCGGCCATAACGACGACCCGGGCGAGCTGCGGGCCCTCGCCGGCTGGATCGCGACCGAGCTGGGCCCCGAGACGCCGTGGCACGTCAGCCGCTTCTTCCCCGCCCACCGGATGACGCACGTGCCGCCGACTCCAATGGAGACGCTGCGGCAGGCCGCCGACATCGGGCGGGAGGCGGGGCTGGCCCACGTCTACGTCGGCAACGCGCCGCAGCTGGAGATGGAGGACACCGTCTGCGCAGGGTGCGGGCGCGTCCTGCTGGAGCGCCAGGGGTACCGAGTCTTCGACCGGCTGGGCCCCGGGGGGTCGTGCCCCTCGTGCGGGCGGGCGCTCGCCGGCCGCGCGCTCGACCACGACGGGCGGGTGCCCTGCGGATGAACGACTCCGACCCGGCCGGGCCGATGGCGGGGCAGGCCCGGCCGATGGCGGGGCAGGCCCGGCCGATGGCGGTCGCCGGGAGCTTCTACCCGGCGGGGGCCGACGAGCTCGCGACGACGGTGGACGAGCTGCTCGGGGCCGCCCGCTCCGCATTCCCGCCGCGCTCCGGGATCGATCCGTCGACGGTTGCCGGGGTCCTCGTTCCTCATGCCGGGCTCGTCTACTCCGGGGTCGTGGCGGCAGCGGGGTGGCGCGTCCTCCTGTCATCGCCCGCCGTCGCCCCGTCGCCGGTCGTCGCGCCGCCGCTCGCCCCGCCGGGACCTCCGCCCACCGTCGTCCTCCTCGGCACGAACCACGGCGCCGCGTGGCTCGACGGCGTCGGCGCCTGGGACCGCGGGCCGTGGCGGACGCCGCTGGGCGACGTGGACGTGGACGCCGCGCTCACGGACGCGGTCGTGGCGCTCGGCGCGCCGTTCGACGCCGACGGGCGCTGCCACCTGGGCGAGCACTCGCTGGAGGTCCAGCTCCCGTTCGTGGCGCGACTTGCCCCCCGGACGCGGATCATCGCCCTGTCCGTCGGCACCGGGACCGGCCCGCGGGCGATCGAGGCGGGCGAGCGCCTGGGACGGCTGCTGGCTGCGCGCCGCTCGGCCGGACAGCCAGTCCTCCTCGCGATCAGCAGCGACATGGCCCACTACCCGCGGGCGGAGGTCTGCGAGCGGGTGACCGCGGCACTCCTGCCCCACGTCGTCGGGCTCGACCCCGAGGCCCTGGCCGCGGCCGAAGCCGGTCTTGTCCGCCGCGAGCCGGGCGTCTCGTGCGGCATGTGCGGGATCGCGCCCACGGTGCTCGGGCTCGCCGCTCTTCGGGCGATGGGGGCCCGGCCGGGCCTGCCGCTGGCGGCCGCCACGTCGGCCGACGCCGGGGGCGACCCCCGGCGCACGGTCGGCTATCTCGCGGTCGCGTTCTCCGCCTGAGACCCGCCCGGCGGGCGCCGGACGACCGGCGTGGGACCCACCCGGCGGGTGCCTCGCCCCACCGGATCGCCCGAGACCCGCTCGGCGGGTGCCTCGCCCCACCAGATCACCCGAGACCCGCCCGGCCTTGCGCCGGGCCATCGGCGGCTCAGCGCTTCTTCGGGACCTCGTAGAGGTCGGAGCGCGGGTCGTGGTATCCGTCGCCCCGCGTCGAGCTCGCGCTCGGCTTCGGCGCCATGAGGAAGAGCGCGAAGAGGGCGAAAGGACCAAAGATGACGCCAAGGATCCCCCAGGTGCCTGCCCGCCGACCGCGCTGGGGAGCGCCCTTGTAGGCGAGGTAGGCGCAGAAAAGCCAGATGAACAGGCCGAGGACGACCCCGCCGAAGTAGATGATCTCCATGAGCGGGAGTGTAGCGGTCAACGGGCGTCGCGGCTTCTCTCATGCTGCGCGCTCTGGTTGGCTCGGGCCGCGGGCCGCCATGGCGCGAGCGTTGTCGCTGCGGCATCGGTCCAGAGGAGCGCCGGCGCCGGCGGCAGCGCGCTCGTCGGTTGGTCGAGCGCGGCAAGCCAGGCCCTTCCATCGCCGGGAAAGCGCGCCGCGAAGAGCGGCGCGAGGTCGACCACGACGCCGCGGTTGCGCCTCGTGCCGCGGAGGACCCACGCGCCCGAGACGGTCCAGCCCTGGAGCCGCATCCGGACCGCCGCCAGCTTGTCATCGAACGACCGAAACCCGGCACCCACGTCGAGCAGGAGATCCCAGACCTCCACGACGGCCGCCTCGCGACGGAGTGAGCGTGTGAGGAGCACGTCGATCACGCCGCCGGAACCTCCGCGTGTCACCGGCATCTCGGGCGCGGCCGACCATCCACCGGCGGCGGCGTGGTCGACGATCGCGCTCTGCCGACGAAGGTGCTCCAGGTCGCGCGGGAGGCCGGCGCCCGACACCGCCTCGAGGAATGCGGCGAGCCGGACGCCGATGGCCGCCGCGACGACGGCCCACAGCTCGAGCGGCGCGTTCGCGCCTTGCCCTCGCTCGAGCTCGCTCCATCTCGCCTGGCTGATCCGGGCCCGGGCCGCTGCCTCCGCCTGGGTCAACCCGCGGGCGATCCGCGCGTCCTTCAGTCCGATTCCCAGGCGAACGGCCACCGCGTCGGCGCGCCGGCGACCGCGCATCACTTCTTGGGTGGCGCGCGTCGCGGATCCGGGGGCCAGCCACCGAGGGGTCGCGGACGGCGCAGAGGTCCGAAAGGGCTTCGGGGTCGTCGGCATACTGCTCCCATCATTGGCTGACGGGCTTCACGGCGACTTATCGGGGCTCTCGCCGCGGCGGCACGTGCCCTGGGGCGTCACGACGGTCGCGTGATGCCGCCGGCAAGCGTGGGACGGGTCGATCCAGCCGCGAAGTCGGGTCCCCGGGGTCGCCGAGGGGCTGTCCCCGGCCAGAACCCTGCCGATTACTGCCGGGAGCAGTAGGGCGACGGGCCGACGGTCGGCAACGAGCCGAGCGGCCTCTCACGCCGCGCCTCGGCCCCTCACGCCGCGCCTCCCGACTCCGGGCGCTGCGCCTCCCGACTTTGGGCGCCGCCCCCGCCGGCACTTCCCCCGGCCGCCCGCACGCGCCCCGCTGGCACCTCCCCCGGCCGCCGCCGCGCCGCGCCTCGGCCGCGGCCGCCGCCACGCGGCCCGCCTCACGCCGCCACGCGGCCACCGGGCCTCGGGCGCCGGGCACGAAGCGGCCCCGGCGCCGCGAGGGCGCCGGGGCCGCGGAGGAACGCGTCGGATCCGGGAGGAGCGGGCGACGCATGGGCTGTGCGGTTGGCGACGCCGGCGCGCCGGGGGGCGGGCCCGTCGGGGCCCCGGGCGGCCGTCAGAACGCCTCGAGGTAGCGGTCGAGCTCCCATTGCGTGACCTGCGTCCGGTACTCGTCCCACTCGGCCGTCTTCGCCTCGACGAAGTGCTCGAGGACGTGCTCGCCGAGGGCCTCGCAGACGACCGGGTCGGCCCGGAGCTCGTCGATCGCCTCGCGGAGCGTTCCGGGCAGCTCCTTGATGCCGCGCTCGGTGACGCGGGAGGCGTCCATCTCGAACAGGCTCTCCTCGACCGGGTCGGAGAGGGTCAGGCCCCGCTCCACGCCGTCGAGGCCGGCCGCGATCATCACGGCGAAGGCGAGGTACGTGTTCGAGGACGGGTCCGGGCAGCGGACCTCGGCCCGCGTCCCCTCGATCGACTTGCCGGGCGAGATCATCGGCACCCGGATGAGCGCCGAGCGGTTCGTCCGGCCCCAGGTAATGTAGGTCGGGGCCTCGTAGCCTGGAACCAGCCGCTTGTACGAGTTCACCGTCGGAGCGAGGACCGCCGCCATCCCCCGGGCGTGGGCGAGGATCCCCGCCATGTACGACCGGGCGACGTCGGAGAGCCCGTACTTGTTGTCCGGGTCGGAAAAGGCGTTGCGGTTCTTCTCGATCGAGAAGAGGCTCTGGTGGGTGTGCATCCCCGAGCCGTTGATCCCGAAGATGGGCTTGGGCATGAACGTGGCGTACAGGCCGTGCAGCTGGGCGATCGCCTTGAGGGCGAACTTGAAGGTGAGCGCGTTGTCGGCCGTCTTGAGGGCGTCGCTGTACTCGAAGTCGATCTCGTGCTGGCCGGCGGCGACCTCGTGGTGGGCCGCCTCGACCAGGATCCCGAAGGCTTCGAGGGCGTCCACCATGTCCTGGCGGACCTCCTGGGCGAGGTCCGTCGAGAAGTCGAAATAGCCGGCGAGGTCGTGTGGGAGCGGAGCGACCTTCCCGTTCTCGTCGCGACGGAAGAGGAAGAACTCCAGCTCGGGTCCCATGTTCACGACGTAGCCCAGCTTCCGCGCCCGTTCCACCTGGCGGCGGAGGACGAAGCGGGGGTCGCCGGCGAAGGCCTCGCCGCGCGGCGTGAAGACGTCGCAGATCACGCGCGCCGTGCCGCGCGGGCCGTCGCCTGGCTGCCAGGGGATCTCGGCGAAGGTCGCCATGTCCGGCATGAGGTACTGGTCGGACTCGGCGATCCGGGTGAAGCCCTCGATCGACGAGCCGTCGAACCAGGTCCCGTGCTTGACCGAGTCCTCCATGTGGTGAATGGGGATCGTCACGGCCTTGACGATCCCCAGGATGTCCGTGAACTGCAGCTGGACGAAGCGGATGCCGTCCGTCTTCGCCTTCTCGATCTGCTCCATCGCGCCGGCCTCGGCCACTGGACTGCCTCCTCGCGTCGAGGACCGGCGGGGTCTGGAGCCCGCGCGTCCGCCCTCGTTTTGTGACGCCCGCACCAATCTTGGGGACCGGGCGGCTGGAATGCCGGGAGGATACCAGCGAGATCAGCCGTCAGGCGGTTGCGGAATCGGTCTGGATCTGTGCTCTTTGCACAATTCTGACGGCTACCGCGAGCGAGAGGCGCAGCTCGGGATCCTGCAGGTCCCAGCCGCCCAGCGATTCGATCCGCCGGATCCGGTAGGCGATCGTGTTGCGGTGGACGCCGAGGACGGCTGCGGCCTCGGCCAGCCCCGGCCGATCCAGCACCACCCGCAGGGTCTCGAGCCGCTCGGCCACGAGGGCCGGGCGTCCCCCGAGCAGCGGCTCGAGGAGGGCCCGGGCGAGCCCCAGGCCGTCGGGCAGGTTGTGCAGGTTGCCGAGAAGCCGGTAGGCGGCGACGCGATCGGCCCGGACGACGGGCGGGGCGGACGCGTAGCGTTCGGCGGCCTCGAGGGTGGTCCGGGCGTCGGCCTCGGCGGCGGGCCGGCCGGCGGAATCGGTGAAGGGGCGCGAGACGGCGACGGAGCGGCGGAGGAAGCCGGCCACCCGCCGTGCGATCGCGAGCCCCTGCGGGTCGTCCGCGTCGGCGACGGCCACGAGGCGAAACTCGAGGCTCTCGGAGTCGCCGCGCAGGGTGAGCCTGCGGTTGGGCGCCAGCATCCGGAGCTCGGCCCGGAACGCCTCGCGCTGCTCCGCCTGCTCCACGTCCTCGCGGCCGACCTGGCGGGCGACGAGGACGACCCACGGCGGCCCGTCGGCCGGGAGCGCCTCGGAGCGGCGAGCCGTCTCGCGGGCGCGGTGAACGGCCGCGTCGCGCGACAGCTCCAGGGCCAGCAGGGCGGCGGCGCGGTCGGAGGCGGTCCGCTCCAGCTCGCCGATCGGGCCGTCTCCAAGGAGGAGGAGCGAGCCGCGAAGCGCCGGCTCACCGTAGCGGGCCAGGTCGGGGCGCCGGGACGGGTCCAGGGGCGCGAGCGGGAGCGCGACCCGCAGGGCGACTCCCGTGCCGGTCGCCAGGAAGCGGCTTGCCGCGGCAGCCGCGGCTGGGATCTCGGCCGGGGCGTGGACGGCGAGCGCGTCGCCCCGTCGCCCCTCGAGGACCGCCGCCCGCCCCAGGAACGCACCGAACGCCGCCACGAGCTCGGCCAGGTCGGCTCCCCCGAGGGCGAGCGCCTCCAGCCGTCGCTCCAGCGCTGCCGCCTGCTCGTCGAGCGCCGCGCGCCGGTTCACGAGCCAGGCGATGACGCTCCGCTCGAGGGCCGCCGTGTCCGCGTCGGGAAGCCGCAGCACCGGGATCCCGCGCGCGCACGACGCGTCCACGAGGACGTCCGCGGGCGCCCCCTGCTCCCCGCCCGTGACGATCAGCGCCACGGCCCGTCCCGCGAGCGCGTCCGCAAGGGCGCCGGCATCCTCGGCCGACCCCGCCACGACGCCGCTGACGGCCGCCGAGGCGATGACGACGTCGCCGTCCTCGAGCGCGTCGAGGGCCGGCACGCGCGAGCGGAGCACGCGGACCCACGCAATCTCGCGGGCCGCGGCCGCGGCCGGGACCGGGGCGGCCGCCGCCGCGGCCGGCAGCAGCGACGTGCGGAGCTCGGCGAGCGTGGCCATGCCCGGGATTCTGACGGGTCGGCCTGCGCCCGGCGAGCGCGACGCGCATGGTCGCGATGCGAGAATGCAGATCGTGACCGAGATCCAGCCAGGCGCGGCGAGCGCCGCCGCGATTCGCGTCAAGCCCCCGCTCGACCCGTCGTTCCGCCCCGTCGGGCGGGCCCGGCGCGCCCTCGAAGAGCGGATCCGCGCCTCGGGGCTCGCGAGACCGGTGACGCTCGCGGTCGAGCAGCCCGGCGGCACGGTGAGCCGCCACGCCACGGTCGCCTGGCCCGACGGCCACCCCGAAGCTGCGCACGGTCACCACCACGCCGAGCGCCTCCTCAAGACGCTTCTCTGGGCCCGCGGCGGGAGCCGCGTCCACCTGGACGGCCCGGACGGGCTCGTCGCCTACCTCCGCCGCCACTATGCCGAGGACCCCGCGGGGATCTTCGACGCCCGCATCGCCGCGGAGATCTACCTCCGGCCGCTCGAGCTCGTGCACACCCCGCAGGCGGAGATGCCGCCCTCGCGCGGGTCGACCGTCGCGCTCGGCGGGCACCTGGATGGGTGCCGCATCGGCTTCGACCTCGGGGCGAGCGACCGCAAATCCGCGGCCGTGATCGACGGCGAGGTCGTCTTCAGCGAGGAGGTCCCGTGGGACCCGGCGAACCACGCCGACCCGCAGTGGCACTACGACGGGATCGATGACTCGCTCCGCCGCGCGGCGGCCCACCTGCCCCGGGTCGATGCGATCGGCGGCAGCGCCGCCGGAGCGTACGTCGACAACCAGGTGCGCGTCGCCTCGCTCTTCCGGTCCGTGCCCCGGGATCGCTTCGATACCGACGTGCGGGGCCTCTTCGACGACCTTCGGCGGGCCTGGGGCGGCGTCCCCTTCGTGGTCGTCAACGACGGCGAGGTGACGGCGCTGGCAGGCTCGATGATGGCGAACGCCGGCGCCTTCCTCGGGATCGCGCTGGGCTCCAGCGAGGCGGCCGGCTACGTGACCCGTGAGCGGACCCTCACGACCTGGCTGGACGAGCTGGCCTTCACGCCCCTGGACGATGCCCCCGGCGCCCCGCTCGACGAGTGGTCCGGCGACCGCGGCTGCGGCGTCCAGTACCTCTCCCAGCAGGCCGTCGGCCGGCTGCTGGGCCCGGCCGGCATCGAGGTCGACGAGGGCGCCTCCATGCCCGAGCGACTGGTCCACCTCCAGGAGATCATGGCGGGCGGCGACCGGCGCGCGGCCCCGGTCTACGCAACGATCGGCACGTACCTGGGATACGCGCTCCTCGACTATCGCGAGCTCTACGACGTCGAGCACCTGCTCCTGCTGGGCCGGGTGATGACCGGCGACGGCGGCGGCGTGATCATCGATCGCGCCCGCGCGGTGCTCCGGGCAGAGGACCCGGCGGCCGCCGAGGCGATCACGGTCCATGTGCCGTCGGAGCGCGACAAGCGCCACGGCCAGGCAGTCGCCGCCGCCAGCCTGCCCGCGCTTGCCTGACGGGCTCCGGCGGCAAGGCGGGCGGCCGCGAAGCCTGCCCGGGCGCCGGGCGCGGCCCCGGCGAAGCCCGGGCGTGCGTCAGGTGGGGCGCCGCCGGGCGACGAGGTCTTCCAGCAGCCGCCCGAACTCTCGGTGGAGGTCAACGTAGCGGTCGGCCCGGGCAACGAGCCGCAGCTCGCCCGACGGCGCCAGGCGGGCCCAGGTCCGGCGGCGCGGGAAGTAGAAGGTCAGCGAGAGCCCCACGATCAGGAGGATGAAGCTGGCCCAGACGATCATGGCGCCCGGGTCGCGCTTCACGATCACGCCCGAGAACGCGGTCACATCCTCGAAGGTGATTCGCAGGTCGCTCGTCTCGACGACGTAGGTTCGGCCCGGAGCGGCGCCCCCCACGAACGTAGTCTCGACGAGGGGCCCGCCGGCCGGATCCTCGCCGACGATCCGGTAGCCGACCACGGCGAGCGAGACGGCGCCCTCGGCATCCTCGCCGAGCAGCATCTCCAGTCCCTCCGCGCGGCCGGGGATCGAGAAGCGCCCGTATGGTCGCCCCCCGTTCACTTCGTCGAGCGGGATCGGCCCCGCCCAGAGGAGGCGTCCGGCCCCGTCGCGGATCGTCAGGTCGACCGCAGGCCCGAAGAAGTTCTGGTGGAACGTGTAGCCGGCCGCCTCGAGCGGGTCGTTCACCCGGACCACCTTGCGGGCGATCTCCTCCCCGTCGCGGTAGACCGCGAGGTCGGTCGTGAAGTCGGTGAAGCGGCCGTCCGCGTCGCGTGGAGCCGTGAAGCCCAGGCTCTTGACGGAGACGAGGCCCGCCGAGCCGATGCTCTCCACCGGCAGCGCCTGGCCTTCGGGCAGGAGGATCCCGGTCTCGAAGCCGAAGCGGCTCGTGATCGCCGCCGCGAGGATGAACCCGACCAGCCCGGCGTGGGTGATGAGGGTGAAGAGCATGGCGTTCTGGTGGCGGTCGCCGTAGAGATAGCGGACGCCTTCAGCTCCGTCCTCCATGCGGACCCGGAAGCGGGAGCGTCGCAGCGTCGCATGAACGTCCTCGGCGCGGAGCCCCCCGGCGATCACCGCCCGGTCCGGGAGCGTGGGATCGAAGAACACGTCCGGCTGGACGACCCGCACGTCGCGGGCAGAGCGCCAGAGGCGCGGCGTGCGGTCCAGGGTGCAGACGACGATGGAGATTGCGAGGAGGGCGAGGAGCGCCGTGAACCACCATGCCGTGAAGACCCGGAAGAGGCCGAGCGTCTCGAAGAGGCCCGTCAGCGGGGCGCCCAGGGCAGGCTCCACCCGGGCGCGCAGGAGCGCCATCTGCTCGGCGTAGTCCGCCGGCGAGCGAAAGGCGACGCCGGGCAGCTGGATGAGGACGATTCCGACGACCCCCGCGAGGGCGATCGCGACGATCTGGACGACCGCGAAGAGGACCGAGGTGAGGAGGCCATGGATCGCCCGACCCGGGCGGGCGAGGAGGGTCATCCAGTCGCGCGGGTCAGGTCGGGCCCGGCCGCTCCGGCGACCTCGAGTGCCTGCACCATGTCGGCGAGGAGATCCTCGGGATCCTCGAGGCCCACCGAGATGCGCAGCAGGCCCGGGGCAATCCCGGCCTCCGCGAGCTCTTCCGCGCTCAGCTGACGATGGGTGGTGGACGGGGGGTGGACCGCGATCGTGTGGATGCTCCCCAGGGAGGCCGTTCGCTCCGGGATCCGCAGGGCGTCCACGAAGGCGCGGGCGGCGGCGGCGCCTCCCCCGAGCTCCAGGGCGAGCATCCCGCCGCCCGAGGCGAGGAGGCGGGCCGCGACGACGTGGTCGGGGTGCGAGGGGAGCATCGGGTAGAGGACGCGCGCCACCCCCGGCGCGGTCTCCAGGAAGGCGGCGAGGCGGGCGGCCGTCGAGCCGTGGCGTTCCATCCGCAGGGCGAGCGTGGGGATCCCGCGCAGGACGAGGAAGGCCGAGAATGGTGCCAGCGTGCCGCCCGTCTCCACGTGAAGGGCCCGCACGGCCCCGACCCGCGCACCGCTCCCGACGACGACGCCCGCCAGCACGTCCGAGTGGCCGGAGAGGTACTTCGTGGCGGACTCGACGACGAGGTCCGCGCCGTGCTCCAGGGGCCGGCAGAGCGCCGGCGAGGCGAACGTGTTGTCGACGACGACGACCGCGCCGTGCCGGCGGCCCAGCCGGGCCAGCTCCGGGAGGTCGGCGACGGCGACGGTCGGGTTCGAGATCGTCTCGAGGTAGAGGATCCGGGTCGGCGCGGAGGCGAGGGCCGCCTCCACCGCCGCGTGGTCGGCCGGGTCCACGAAGGTTGTCTCCACGCCGAAGCGGGCGAGGACCGTGGCGAAGAGCGCGCGCGTCGTGCCGTACAGGTTGCGCGTGGCGACGATCCGCCCACCGGCCCCGACGAGCGAGCCGACGGCGAGGTGGATCGCCGCCATCCCGGTCGCCGCGGCGAACCCGGCCTCGGCCCCGTGGAGCTCGGCCGCCGCTTCGGCCAGGGCATCGACCGTGGGGTTGCCCAGGCGGGCGTAGACGTAGCCCTCGGTCGCCCCCGTCGTGACCGCGCCCAGCTCCTCGGCGTCGGCCGACGAGAACGTAACGGTCTGGTAGATGGGGACGGACGTCGGCCGCTGGTCGACGCGGGGGGCCCGCGTGGCGGCCCGGATCGCGCGCGTCGTGAAGCCGTCCATGGCGGCCGATGCTACACCGCGGGGCGGCGCGTGCCCCTCAGCCGGCCCGGGGGCCCTCGCCGGCGACCGTGGCGGCCGGCTCGCCGGCCGGCTCGGCCCGGCCGGCCGCGCTCGTCGGCCGGCCGGGGCCAACCGCTTCCAGGGCCGTGCGGCCGTTCGCGCGCCGGCGGGCAAGCCGCTTCACGTCGTACATCGCGTTATCCGCGGCGGCCATGACGTCATCGAGCGAACGGCCCGGCGCCCATACGCCGAGCCCGATCGAGACGGCGATCGGGATGCGCTCGCCGCGTTCGCCCAGCCCGGCGGCGGCCACCCCCTGGCGGATCTTGTCGGCCACGACGCGGGCTCCGTCTCGATCGGTCTCCGGGAGCAGCACGACGAACTCGTCGCCACCGAGGCGCGCCGTGGTGTCGATGCGCCGCACGTTCTCCCGGATCACGCCCGCCACGGTCGACAGGGCCCGGTCCCCCACGCGGTGGCCGAACGTGTCGTTGAGCTCCTTGAGGCCGTCGAGGTCGGCCATCAGCAGGCAGAAGCCGCGCCGGTAGCGCGTGGCCCGGTCGATCTCGCGCTCGAGCGCCGCGATGAAGTAGCCGCGATTGGCGAGCCCGGTCAGGGCGTCGATCGTGGAGAGCCGAACGGCGGCGTCGCGGGTCCGCCGCTGCTCGCGGGCGACCACCATCGCGACGTAGGCGAGAAGGACGAGCGCCATGAGGTTCACGGCCACGACCGCGAGGGACCCCGCGGCCGGTGCGGTTCCGTCGGCCGCGACGAGCACAGCCAGAAGGTAGCCGCCGGCAGCCGCGGCGCCGAGGACGACGGTCACGAGCGGCCGGACCACGAGGGCGGCTCCGGCGACGACCAGCGCGTACGCGTAGAAGAACGGGCTCCCGGCGCCGCCGGTAAGAGCGACCACGATGCTCACGATGGTGATCGCGACCCCGCCCTCCACGACGAACCGGGCTGGCCCGAGGCCGGTGGTCGGGAGCAGATCATGGGCGAAGAGGATGAAGACGCCGCCGATCGCCAGCACGAGGAGGAGCGAGTCCTCCGCGGCCGGCCAGAGCCCGGTCGCATAGACGATGACCCCCGTCGACAGGAGGTACGCCCAGCTGGCGACCCGGACGACCTGGTCGTAGGCCGCCGTCGGGACCCCGTCGCCAAGGGCGGAGGCGGGGTCGAGGGCCGGGTTCGCCCGGATGTCCAGTGCGGCGGAGCCGCTGGCGGCGGCGCGCCGTCCCGCGTTCCGCTCGTCGAGACGTCGTGCGAGGGCGGGCGCCAGGACGATCCAGCCGAGGGCCAGGTCCAGCACGACGACGACGCCGAGCCCTGCCGCGAGCCAGGCGTTCGCCACGGTTCTCCTTCTGCGGCGCGCGTGCCCCCGCCACGCGGAATCCAGCGTTTCGATTCATTCTCGCACGCCGGCAGGCCGGGGGAAGGGCCCCCGGCGTCGTCCCGTTGCGTCCGCGCACCTTCGGGCGCCGCGCACGCGGTTTGGCCGGCCCGCCGCCGGTTTCGTACCCCCCGCGCGGCCCGCCGACCCGGGCGCGGCGGCTCGGTCGTTGCGGCCCGTGGGATTCCTTGGCGTCCGGCCGCCCGTCTGCTACGGTCGCGCGACGCCGTGCCGACCGTAGCGCGGTCCAGGGAGACGAGACCCGGTGGTTCAGCAGGCACGTGGACGGGCGAACGGTGCCGCGGTGGGCGTCGAGGTGTCCGAGCTCGACAAGCGGATCATCGAGCACCTCCAGCAGGACGGACGCCGGGCCTTCACCCGGATCGCTGCCGACCTCGGCGTGTCCGAGGCCGCGGTCCGGGCCCGGACCAACCGCCTCATCGAGCGGGGCATCGTCCAGGTCGTCGGCGTCACGGACCCGCTCAAGCTCGGCTTCCACCAGCAGGCGATGATCGGGGTCCGCTGCCAGGCCGACCGCCTGCTGGAGGTCGCCGAGGCGGTCGCCGCCTTCGCCGAGGTCTCCTACCTGGTCGTGACGGCCGGCTCGTATGACATCCTCATCGAGGTGGTCTGCGAGGACAACGACGCCTTGCTGCGCTTCCTCACGGAACGGTTGCGGCGCGTCGACGGGGTCAGCGAGACGGAGACGTTCGTCTACCTCAGGATGGTCAAGCAGACGTACGCCTGGGGCACCCGCTAGCGCTTCGCGCACCCAGCCGACCGATCGTCGCCTGCTCCGGCGGCCGACCTATCCCCGATCGAGCTCCTCCAGGACCGGCGCCAGCGCGTCCAAGGACTCGAGCGTGATCGGGTCCACGACGAGCTGGACGTGGGCGATCCCCTCGGCCGCGAAGGCCCGCAGCGTGGCCGCGATCTCGACGGCGGAACCCTCGACGGGCGGCTCGGGTTCCGCTGCCGTGTCGCCCTGCACCCGGCCTCTGCCGCCCGGCAGCCGGACCAGCACGGCGACCGTCCGCTCGATCGCGGCAGGATCGCGCCCGGCCGCCTGCGCGGCGGCGTCCACCCGGTCGCGGAGGGCGCCGATCCCCGCCGGCCGGTTCCCGAACGCGTTGAACCAGGCGTTCCAGGAATCCACGTGCGGTGCCGCGATCGCCAGCATCCGCGGCCTGCTCGAGCCGATCATCAGGGGCGGGCCGCCCGGCCGCGGACGGGGCACCAGCTCGCAGTCGCGGGCCGTGAAGAACTCGCCCTCGAAGTCGATCGCGCCGTCGCGCAGGAGGGTCCGGATGATCGTGAACGCCTCTGCGAAGCGGCTGATCCGGCGGTCGAACGGGAAGCCGAACGCGGCAAACTCCGTCTCGTTCCAGCCCGCCCCGAGGCCCAGGACGAGCCGACCGCCGCTGATCTCGTCCACCGTGGCCGCCTGCTTCGCGAGCATCGCCGGCGCGTGGAATGCCGTCGCCGCGACGAGCGGGCCGAGGGTGATGCGAGAGGTGACCGCGGCGAGGCCGGCCAGCAGAGTCCATGCCTCCCACGGCCCGCGGGCGCGGTCGTCGCCCGGTCGACGATACAGGAGGTGGTCGCCGCACCAGATCGAGTCGAAGCCGAGCTCCTCCGCCCGCAGCGCCATCGCCCGGAGGTCCGGCCAGCGGGCCTCCCACTCCACCTCGGGGAGCTGGATACCGACCTTGAGCGGGCGACCAGGCATCACGGACCTCCTGGGAGGATCGTAGGCGATCCCGAGCCGGCCGTCGGCTTGCCCTGCGGCGGTGCCGGGATCAAGATGGGCCATCCGGCCGTATCGCCGCGGCGATGCCCGGTCGCATCATCGGGCCGCCCGGCGGTCCGCGGCGAACGATCGGACGCACGACGACCGCCGCTCGGTCTGCCTGCAGCGGGGAGCGGACATGTCGCTGAGCACACCCGAGACCGTGGGGCCGCCGTCCGGCGCGCCCGACGCCACCACGAGCAAGACGGCAGCGTCGTCGGGGCCGATGCTCGTCTGCCGCGACCTTCGCAAGCGCTACGGCGAGCGAACCGCTGTTGACGGCGTCGGCTTCGAGATCGCCGCCGGCGAGACGTACGGCCTTCTCGGGCCGAACGGCGCTGGCAAGACCACGTCCATCTCGATGATCTGCGGCCTCCTCCGGCGGGACGGCGGGGAGGTCCTGGTGGCCGGCCGGCCGGTGGACATCGGGGCGACCGACGCCAAGGCCGCGATCGGTTACGTGCCCCAGGACCTGGCCATCTACCCGGACCTGACCGCCCGCGAGAACCTGCGCTTCTTCGGGCGCCTCCAGCGGCTCCGGGGCAAGGAGCTCGACCGGCGGGTGGACGAGGTGCTGGCAGTCATCGACCTGGCCGACAGGGCCGGCGACCGCACGGACAGCTTCTCGGGCGGCATGAAGCGCCGGCTCAACATCGGCATCGGCCTGCTCCACCGCCCCCGCCTGCTGGTGCTCGACGAGCCGACGGTGGGCGTCGACCCCCAGAGCCGCAACGCGATCCTCTCCAGCGTCGCCGCGCTCGAGCAGGAGGGGATGGCGATCCTCTACACGACCCACTACATGGAGGAGGCCGAGCGGCTCTGCGACCGGATCGGGATCATCGACGAGGGTCGCATTCGGGCCGAGGGCACCCGGCGCGAGCTGGTCGCCCTGGTCGGCGGGAAGGACCGGGTCGAGCTGGCCGCCGGCGGGACGGTCGGTCCGGCGACGACGGCCCTGCGGGCGCTCGCGGGGGTCCAGGAGGCAACCGCCTCCGACGGGCGCATCGAGCTGGTGGTCGAGGAGGCCCGGCACCTGCTGCCGCGGATCCTCGAGACCGCGGCCGCGGCAGGCGCCGTGGTCCGCAGCGTGGAGGTCGTGGAGCCCGACCTCGAGGCCGTCTTCCTGCACCTGACCGGCAAGGCGCTCCGGGACTGAGCCGTGAACGCCGCCCTGGTCATCGCCGCCAAGGACCTCCGCCAGAAGCTGCGCGACCGCTCGGTGCTGCTGATGGCAGTCGCGGCCCCGCTGGGGCTCGCCTTCCTCTTCTCCACGATGATCCCCGACCAGGACACGTTCCACGCCACCTACGCCGTGGTCGACCTCGACAGGGGCCAGGTCGCCCGCGGGCTGGTCGACGGTCCGCTGGCCGGACTCTCGACGGCCGGGGTGGCCACCCTGGTGCCGACCGCGACCGAGGCCGAGGCGCGGGCCGCCGTGGACGCCGGCGACGTCGACGCGGCCATCGTCATCCCGGCCGGGTTCACGGCTGCCGTCCAGGCCGGCCAGCCGGCCCAGCTGCTGGTCATCGGGGGTCCGTCGAGCCTGGCGTCCGAGATCGCCCGCAGCGTGCTGGTCGGGTTCGGCAGCCAGGTCACCGCCGTCCAGGTGGCCGTGGGCACGGCGATGGCCGCGTCCGGGGCGCCGCCCGACCCGGCGCTGGCCGGCGAATTGGCGGCTGCCGCCATGGCGGCCCCGGCGCCGATCGATGTCACCGCCGGCGAGACCGTGGACCGGGTCGCCTCGTCGAAGACCTACTACGGCGCGTCGATGGCGGTCATGTTCGTCTTCTTCGCCGCCCAGTTCGGAGTCCTGGGGCTGCTCGCCGAGCGCCGCAACGGCACGCTGGCGCGGATGCTGGCGGCCCCGATCGCGCCCGCGACGATCCTGCTCGGCAAGGTGATCGTCAGCCTGGTGGTGGCCTCGATCTCGATGGCCGTGATCGTGGTGGCCACGACGCTGCTGCTCGGCGCCGACTGGGGCGACCCGCTGGCCGTCGCGGCCCTGGTGCTCGCCACCGCCCTGGCTGCGACGGGCATCGCGACCCTGATCGTCGGGTTCGCCCGGACCGAGGAGCAGGCCTCCAGCTTCATCGCGGTGGCGGCCCTGACCCTGGCGATCTTCGGCGGTTCGTTCTTCCGGCTCTCCCAGGCGCCCGAGGGGATGGCCGCCCTGAGCATCATCACGCCGCACGCCTGGTTCCTCCGCGGGATCAACGACCTGGCCGCCGGGGGCGGCATCGCGGTGGTCGCGCCGTCGCTGGCGGTGCTGGTGGCGATTGGCCTGGCGACCGGCGGCCTCGGGCTGCTGCGGGCCCGGCAGGTGGTGGCGCCGTGAACGTCCTGAACATCGCGGCGGTCAACGTCCGCCGGCTCCTGCGCGACCGCACGGGCCTGTTCTTCATCTTCGTCCTGCCGGTCATCCTCATCGTCGTGCTGGGCACGATCTACGGCGGGCGGGTCGCGCCGCGGATGGGCATCGTCGCGGTCGACAGCGGCGTCCTCGGCACCGAGCTGGTGAGCGCGATCCGCGACGGCAGCGTGAAGCTCGAGCTCAAGGAGCCCGCCTCCGTCGAGGAATTGACGGCCCGGGTCGAGGACGGCAGCCTCGAGATCGGGGTGATCGTCCCGCCCGGCTACGACGCGACGCTGCGGAGCGGTGGCGTCGCGACGGTGGTCATCCTCGGCAAGCCTGAGAGCGCCGTCTCCGCCCTGCGCGAGGCGGTCACGTCGGCGATCGCCGGGCAGGCTGCCGTCGTTCGGGCCGCGCGGCTCACCGCGAGCCGCGAGGGGATCCCGTTCGACCAGGCCCTTGCGACGGCGCGCTCCGTCCAGGGCGAGATGGCGGGCGTCACGGTCGCCGTGGAGCGTATCGGCGAGGGGATCTTCCCGGCCACGACGGGAGCGTTCGCGCCCGGCGCCCAGAGCCAGCTCGTGCTGTTCATGTTCCTGACGTCGATGACGGCTGCCACACAGCTCATCCTGACCCGTCAGCTCGGCGTCTCGCGGCGGATGATGGCCTCGCCGGTCCGGGTGGGGACGATCCTCGTCGGCGAGACGCTGGGCCGGTTCGGCGTCGCGATGGTCCAGGGCCTGTTCATCGTCCTGCTCTCGGCCCTCGTCTTCGGCGTCGGCTGGGGCGACCCGCTGGCAGCCGGGATCATCGTCGTCCTCTTCGCCCTCGTCGGCACCGGGGCGGCGATGGTGGTCGGGGTCTTCTCCAACAACCCCGACCAGGCCGGCGCGCTTGGGGTCATGGCCGGGATGCTGCTGGGCGCGCTCGGCGGCGCGATGGTGCCGCTCGAGATCTTTCCCGAGCCGGCTCACACGATCGCCTACCTCACGCCCCACGCCTGGGCCATCCAGGGCCTCCGTGAAGTCGCTCTCCGTGGCGGCTCGGTCGGCGACGTGCTCGCGGAGCTGGGGGTGCTGCTGCTCTACGCGGTTGGGTTGATGGCCCTCGGGACGTGGCAGTTCCGGCGGATCCTCACCCGGTGAGCCTGGTCTCGCTCGGCGACGTCGAGCGCACCGGCGACGCCACGGGCCGGCTCCGCCCCGACCGCTAGGACGTGCTCCTCCCGCGCTCCGCCAGGCGGGCGAGGACGGACCCAAGCCGAGCCGCCCGGGCCGTCGCCTCGTCGGTCGCCGGCCCAGCCACGATGCGGGCGTCGAGGAGAGCGCGCACCTCGGCGTCGGCGTAGCCGGCGTCGGCCAGCACCCCCAGCGTGTCGGCACCCAGGACGGGCGCCGGTCGGTCCGCGTCGCCGGCCGCCGCGCGCAGCGGCGACACCAGGTGGACGGCGTCGCCCTTGCCGGCGAACAGGCCCCGGGCGAGGAGATGGGGGTCGCCCTGGGCCTCGGCGGGCGTGTTGACCGGGGCGATGCACGTGTCGTCGCCGAGGGCCGCGAGCCACTCCGCGCGGGGCCGGGACGCCAGGATCGCGGCAACCTCGGGGATTGCCGTCGGGTCGTATTGACGCGGCACGAGGTCGTCGCGATCCGTGGCCCGGCAGAAGGCGACCCAGAACGGCGGCTCGAGGGCGCCGAGGGCCATGAAGGCGCCGTCGGCGGCCGGGTAGACCGCGTAGCAGGGAAACGTGCCCGCCAGCGGTCCGGGGACCACTCCGGCCGTGGCGGCGCCGGCGCCGAGCGTCCCCAGCCAGGCCACGATCGCGTCGAGCACGGCCACGTCGAGAACGGCGCCCTCGCCGGTCCGCTCGCGCCGGAAGAGCGCCGCGACGATCTCCAGCGCGGCCAGCGTCCCCCCCGCCATGTCGGCGACCTGGAGGCCCGGCGGGACGGGGCGGGCGCCGGCCGGCCCGAGCAGCGCGAGGAGGCCGCCGATGGCGAGGTAGTCGAGATCGTGGCCGGGTCGGTCGCGGTACGGGCCCGCCTGCCCATACCCCGAGAGGGAGCAGTAGACGATGCGGGGGTTCACGGCGCGGACGGCGGCCTCCCCCAGCCCGCGCCGCGCCAGCTGCCCCGGCATGGACGACTCGAGGAAGACGTCCGCCGTCGCCGCGAGGTGCAGGACGACCTCCCGTCCCCGCGCGAGCCGGTAGTTGACCGCGATGCTCCGCTTGCCGCGGTTGACGGCCTCGAAGACGCCGCCGAACCCAAGCTCGGCCGGCGCGATCCGGGCGTAGTCGCCGGCGAGCGGCGTCTCGACCTTGATGACGTCGGCGCCCAGGTCGGCCAGGATGAGCGAGCACCACGGGCCCGCCAGCAGCCGGGAGAGGTCCAGGATGCGGATGCCCGCGAGCGGACGGCCCAGGCGCGGCGGCTCAGTCGGTTCGGCAGTCGCTCCCGCCTGGCTGGTCTGCGAAGTCACGTCGGGCCCTTTCTCCTGCGATCCGTGCCTCGAAGGCCGTCGCGGGGTCGAACAGCTCGGTCGTCGCCCGTCAACGGCTACGCCATCTCTGACCGACGACCCCGGCGAGGAAGTGAAGGTGAACGGACCACCGCAGGTGACAGCTTCGCGGTTGCGACGGGGACCTCGGCGCGCCACATGGCGCGGGCAAGACTGGTCGGGGTGGTGGGATTCGAACCCACGACCTCGTGCTCCCAAAGCACGTGCGCTACCACTGCGCTACACCCCGGCCGGTTTCGTGCTCAGGAAACGCATGTGCTTCGAGAGCGACACCCGGAAGACTAGCCTACAGCGCTCCGACGCCCGGGCGTCGACGTGCGGCTCATCGGATTGCCCTGCTGCCGGGCCTCCCCCAGTGCGGCAAGGGGGAGCGTGCCTCGACCGGGCAGAGGGCGCATTTCCCGGGCCCGCGTATACTGCCCCGCCATGAAGCTCCGGCGCGGCCGCGTCACGCTCGTCATCGCCGCGCTGGCGCCGGCCTCGCTTGTCCTGACCCACGACCTCTCGTTCCTGGCGGCATATGGCGCGTCGTACCGGGCCGTCCTGGCCGCCACCGGCCACGACGCCCGCTGGTCCTCGACGGTCACGTTCGTGCTCGCCGTGTCGGCGCTCCTCGGGACCGCCGGCCTGTTGCGACTCGGGTGGCTGTGGCTCGGGGCGCGCTCTCTCGAGCGCGAAGGTGGGTTCGGTCGATCGTTGGCTCTCCGAGGCTACCTCTCGCTCATTGCTGGAATCTGGCCGTGGCTGGCGCTGTCGACCGCTGCCCTCTTCGTAGGGCAGGAGAACCTCGAGGCTGCAGCGCTCGGCGCGCCGCTTCCAGGCCTCGAGCCAATCCAGTCGGGAGCCCCCGTGCCGACGCCGGTGATCCTCGCTGTCGTCACGTTCGCAATCGCGGCACTCGGAGCCCTGTTGCTTTGGGGCCACCGGAGCCTCGTGGCCAGGATCGAGGCCGCGCGCGCGCGGCTGCGCCCTGCTCACACTCGACCGGCGATCCGACGGCCCGTGGCATGGACGCGCAAGCCCGCCTCCGTCCTCTCGGTGAACCTCGGAAGGCGCGCCCCACCGGCCCTCGTCGCCTGACGTCCGCGCCGCGAACTGCGGCGCGGTTCCGCGACCGCGAAGGCCACCTCGCCATGGAAGGCGAGCGACGTCTCCGCACTCTGCTCGAGAGGGCTCTGCCATGCGTCTTCGTTCGCTCGCCGTCGCGCTCTGCGCCGGCGCCATCCTCGCCATCGGGCTCGCCGGGCTCGCCGGCGCCCACGTCGTCCAGCAGTTCGGACCCTATAGCCTGGCGATCGGCTGGCTTCACGAGCCCGCCTACGTCGGCCTCGACAACGCCGTCCAGGTCATCGTCAAGGACTCGCAGGGCAAGTCGGTCGATGACGTTCCGGCGAACGACTTCACGGTCACGGTCAGCACGGCCGGCCAGACGTCGGCCGCCCTGCCGCTGAACGCCTCGTTCGACCCGGACACCGGGCTGGGGACGCCCGGCGAGTACACCGCGCACCTGATCCCGACCGCGCCCGGCCCGTATACCTTCCACATCGTCGCCACGATCCACGGAACGAAGGCGGACCAGTCGTTCACCTCGTCCGATACGACCTTCGACGCGGTCCAGGGACAGGCCGATGCGCAGTTCCCCGTGAAGGTGCCCTCCGGCACCGAGCTGGCGGCCCGTGTCGATCGGATCGACACCCGCGTCCAGGCCGCGCAGGTGTCGGCTGACGCCGCCGCGGCGTCGGCTCAGGCCGCCACCACGACCGCCAACGCGGCGAACGCAGCGGCCGCGAGCGCGACCGACGCGGCGAATCGCGCGCTCCTCGTCGGGGCCGTCGTCGGCGGGGCCGGGGTTCTCCTCGGGCTTATCGGGATCGGGCTCGCGCTGCGGGCCCGACGTAGCGCGGCCACCTGACGCATGCGTCGCGCGCGGCCCGTCGTCGGGGCGATCCTGCTCCTGCTGGCCGTGGCCGGGCTGCATCCGCAGCCCGCCCTCGGCCACGCGTTGCTCAGGTCGTCCGACCCGGCGGCAAACGCCACCCTGGCGACGGCGCCGCGCGCGATCACCCTGACGTTCACCGAGCCCCCCGATCCCAAGCTGTCGTCAGTCCAGGTCCTCGACGCGACGGGGGCATCCCATGCAAGCGGCCCCGTCACCCCGATCGATGCCGGTTCGATGACCCTGAGCGTTCCCGTCGGCCCGCTGCCGGACGGCGTGTACACAGTTGCCTGGCGAACGGTGTCGGCGGCAGACGGCCATACGGCGGCGGGTTCCTTCGCCTTCAGCGTCGGGGCGTCCGCGCCGGTCCCCAGCGGCCCGCCCGTGGCCGGGGCTGCCTCGTCGCAGGGGGGCTCGACGGTGTCGTCCATATCGATCCTGGCTCGGTGGTTTTTCTACCTGGGCCTGATCGGGCTCGTCGGCGCGGGCGCCGCGGCCGAGCTCGCGCGCCGGCGCGGTCGGTGGGTCCTCCGGTTGGCCGGGGGGTCATGGCTCCTCGCGACCGGGGCGGCGGTCCTGCTCGCGGTGGCCCAGGCGGGCGACGCCGGCGTGGGCGTCAGCGACCTCGCGGGTACGACGCTCGGGCGGGACGCCGTGGCCCGGATCGTCCCTCTCCTCGTCGCCGGCGTTCTCCTCGCCGGTGCCCTGCGCGGCGGCGCCAGACAGAGGCTCCTGCTCCGGCTGGTGGCCGTGGTCGCGGTCCTGGAGATGCTCCTGGACGCGATCGTGAGCCACGCCGGGGCGGCACCCCTGCCGTGGGCGAACATCGTCGTCCAGTGGCTGCACTTCCTCGCGGTCGGCATCTGGATCGGCGGCCTGGCCGGGATCCTGCTCGATCTTCGTGGGTCGCCCACGGTCGAGAAGGGAGCCGTCGTCCGGCGGTTCAGCATGTGGGCGACGATGGGCCTCGCGGTGGTGGCCCTGACCGGCGTGGTGCGAGCCGCCGTCGAGCTCGGGTCGATCGACCCCCTGCTGACGACCGACTATGGACGGCTCATCATCGTCAAGGTCGTCCTCCTCGGGGGCCTCGTCGGACTCGGCGCGATCAACCACTTCCGCAACGTCCCACGGGCGGCGGGAGACCTTGCCGGTCTGCGCAGGGTGGGCTCGGTGGAGGTCGTCGTCGCCGCCCTGGCCGTGTTCGCCGCGTCGATCCTCGTCAACGTCCCGCCCCCGGTCGACACGGCAGCCGCGTCGACGGTCACACCGACCCCGTCCGCCCCGCCGGCTCTCGTGGTCGAGGGGCACGACTACGCGACAACGGTGAAGGTGCAGCTCACGATCGCGCCGGGAGCCGCCGGCCCCAACGCGTTCCGCGCGACGGTGGTCGACTACGACACGGCCAAGCCGGTGGCGGCGAGCTCGATCGAGCTCCGCTTCACGTACCCCGCCCGCCCGGACGTCGGGACATCGACCCTTACCCTGACACCTGCCGGGGATGGGACGTTCGCCGGCTCCGGCTCGAACCTGTCGCTTGGCGGCGCATGGTCGGTCACCGCGCTCGTCGAGGAGCCCGCCGCGCCGGTTGAGGTCCGGCTCGCGGTGACGATCCCGACGCCGCAGCAGCAGGTCGACGTCAACCGCGTGCCGGGGCAGCCGACGCTCTACACGGTCCACCTCTCGGGCGGGAGGACGGCGCAGGTCTACCTCGACCCGTCGGGCGCCGGGACCGCCGACCTCCACATCACCTACTTTGATGCGTCGGGCAGCGAGCTCCCGGTCACCGAGGTCGCGGCGACCGCCGCGACCTCGGGCGGCGCTCCGGAGCCCGTCGCCCTGAACCAGCTGGAGCCCGGGCACGTCGTCGGCAAGGTCGCCACGACGGCCGGCACGCCGCTCACGGTCGAGGTGAGCTGCACCGCCCCGGGCGGCGACCCGCTCCACTTCCGCCTCGACATCACTCCCGACTCATGAGGCTCACCATGCGACGTCGATCGAGGGCGCTCGTCCTCGCGTTCACCACGGCCAGTGTCCTTGCCCTTGGCGGCTGTGCCGCGGGCTCTCCGAGCGCGACGGGCTCGACCCGGGCGACTGCCAGCCCAGGGGCCTCGGCGGCCGCCTCGGGCTCGACCACGGGCGTCGCCCGCCCGGCATCCACTGCCCAGCTCTCGATCGTGTCGCCGACGCCCAACCAGGTTGTGACCGGGATTACGGTCCCCGTGGTCGTGGCCCTCTCGGGCGCCACGATCGTGCCCGGGACGACGACCAACATCCGGCCCGACCAGGGGCATATCCATCTCTATGTCGACGGCAACCTCGTGTCGATGAACTACGGGACGACCCAGGACCTGCCCGCGGTCCCCGGGACCCACACCCTGCGCGCCGAGTTCGTCGCCTCGGATCACGTGCCCTTCAACCCCCGCGTCGTCACCCCCGACGTCATCTTCACGGTGAAGCCGTGAGCAGGCTGCGAGCGCGCCTTGGGGCGGCGCTGGCGTCCGTCGTCGTGGGGTCGCTGGCCCTCTCGGGGTGCGCCGCGTCCACGCCGCCGATCCGGATCGGAGCGGTCTTCCCGCTTTCGGGCAACGCCGCGTCGCTCGCAGGCCAGGAGCTCCGCGGGGTGCAGATCGCGGCCGACCTCGTGAACGCGGCCGGTGGCGTCGATGGGCGGCGGATCGAGCTGGACGTCCGCGACCTTGAGAGCGCAGGTCAGGCGCCGGCTGTCATGGCCGCCATCAAGTCCGACGGCGCGAGCGTCGTCGTCGGCGCCTACTCGTCGGATCTCTCCATCGCCGCCAGCACCGCTGCGGACGCGGCAGGGCTCTTGTACTGGGAAGCCGGGGCCGTCGCCGATCGCCTGACCGGGCGCGGCCTCCCACTGGTGTTTCGAGTCGGCGCGAGCGGCACGAACCTCGGGACGAACTCCGCGTCGTTTGCGGTCGGGCAGCTCGCTCCGCGGCTCGGCAAGACGACCTCCCAGCTCCGCCTCGCGATCGTCTCCGCCCGGGACGACTATGCGAGCTCCGTCGCCGCGGCCGCCGCGCGAACCGCCGACGCGGCCGGCGCGCCCGTCGTCGCCCGGATCACCTACGACCTCGTCCTCCCCGGCTGGCCGACCGTCATGCGCCAGCTGGCGGCCGCGAAGCCCGACGTCATCATCCTCGCCTCCCACATCCCGGACGGGGTGGCCTTCCGCCAGGCGATGCTCGCCGCCGGCGTGCATGTCGGCGCCCTCATCGGGTCGACGATGGCCGAGTGCGACCCCGACTTCGCCGGGGATCTCGGGCCGGCCGCGGTCGGCGTCTTCGCGTCCGATCGCCCGACCGGCGGGTTCCAGCCGACGGCGCTCGGGTCGGCCGCGCGGGCGGTCTACGACCGATTCGCCGCGGCCTGGGCCGCAGGCCAGGATGCTCCCGCCCCGATCCCGTCGAGCACCGCCGGCGGCGGGTGGGATGCCTACGGCAGCACTCCGACCTCCGGTCCGTATGCTCCCGCGCCCGGCGGGTACTCGATCACGGGTCCCGACACCTCGGCGGCGAGCTCCGGGGGCCCGACCGAGGAGGGCCTCTCCGGGTTCTCTGCCGCGTGGGCGCTGTTCGGGGACGTCCTGCCCGGCGTTGGACCGGGGACGGTCAGTGCGGACGCAGTGGCAGCGGCAGCCCGCGCAGTCGATCTGCCGGAGGGCGCGCTCCCGAACGGGGCTGGGCTCCGGTTCTCGAGCGATCCGGCGACCCTCGGCCAGAACATGCGGGCGGCGGCCGTCATCTGGCAGTGGCAGGCGGTCCGCTCGTACACCTTCGTCTGGCCTCCGACCTACGCCACGGGAACGGTCGGCTTCGTCCCGCTTGACCGATGAGCGCATTCGGACGTCCGACGCCGTCGTCGGTGTTCGCCGGGGCGTCGCAGTTCGTCGTCACGCGCCTTATCCGCCCGGCACTCATCGTCCTGCTGCTTGCCGCCGTCATCGGGGCTAGATGGGCGGCGACCGTCGGCGCTCTCGCCGACGGTCTCACGATCGGAACGGCCTTCGGCGTCGTCCTCATCGGCGGCGTCGCACTCGTGGGATGGCGGCCAGCAGCGCCCACTCCGCGGCAGCTCGTCGCGGGCGGTGTCGTCGGGCTGGCGGGCGGCATGACGCTCGTCGGCCTTGCCCTCGTGACTCGCTGGCCCGGCCCGTGGCTTCCGTTCGATCCCGCCGGATCGTTCATGCCCTGGGCGGCGGTGACCGTCCTCGTGGCGACCGGCGAGGAGCTGATGCTGCGGGGCGCGCTCTTCGACGCGCTCGACGAGTCGAGTGGCACGGTCGCGGCGATTATCGTCACCTCAGCCGCTTTCGCGCTGCTTCACGTCCCGCTGTACGGCTGGTACGTGGTCCCGCTCGACATCGGGGTGGGCCTCTTCCTCGGCGGTCTGCGCCTCCTCAGCGGCGGCACCGCCGCCCCGGCCGTCGCGCACGCCGTCGCCGACCTCGCGACGTGGTGGATCTGATGGCCAGGCGGCGCACCGCGGTCGCTGTCCTCGGTCTCGGGCTCGGGATCGCCGCGGCGGCCCAGGTCGCGGCACCCATGGCGACGCCGCCGCTCTACGACGGCGTGGTGGTCGTCCAGCCGTACGTCTTCGTGAACCCCCCGCCCGGGAAGCCGGGCGGGGCGCAGGGGAACTCCGCGCACCTGGCGATGAACGGGCACGCCAGCCCGGCCGTGGTCCTGGCAACGCCCGAGCAGCCGCCGCAGGCCCAAGTCTTCGCCCAGGCCGGGGCCCTCGTGCTTCCCCAGTCGGCGACCTCGCTGGACGTTCGGATCACGCCGCTCGATCCATCCGTCGACGCGGCAGCCGCGAGCTCCGGTCGCGTCCTGGGGAACGTCTACCGGATCACGATCGTCGACCAGAACGGCACGCCGGCAACCGCACCGGTAGCGGCGCTCGTGACCGTCGTCCTTCGCGCGTCGGAGGAAGTCCCGGGGGCGAAGGTGGGCCAGCTCGAAGGCCAGACATGGCACCTGCTCAAGTCGGACACCGGGTTCGGCTCGAGCTATGTAGCGGTGGTAACAAACTTCGGCGATTTCGCCGTAGTCGCTCCACCCTCGGGCGCACCGGGTTCAACAGACGAAGGCTCAGCTGGTCCATCCGGATACGCGACCGGCAGTGGGCAGGGTGGCGAGGCCGTCTCCGGCGGGTCGCTGTCTACGCAGCTGATCGGGGCCCTCGTCTTCTTCGCCCTCTTGGCGTTCATCGTCATCGCATCGGTGGTCAGGGTGCTCCGCCACCGCGAACGCCGATGACCACAGGCGAGCCTGAACGGAGCCGAGCACCGGAGCCCTGGCTGCACACTCCGAGCGTGCGAACCGCACAATAATCGGTGCCTTCGCCGCTCGACACCCGATCTGAGGAGAGAGCTCCCGACACCCTGCCCATCCTGTCGCACTGGATCGACGGCCGCCCGGTCGAGGTCCTCCCCGAGCAGACCGGCCCCATCTTCAACCCGGCCACGGGCCAGGTCATCGCCCGGGTCCCCCGGGGCGGGGCCGACGAGGTCGACGCGGGCCGTGGCCGCCGCGAAGGCGGCCTTCCCGGCCTGGCGGGACACCCCTCTCATCGCCCGCAGCCAGGTCTTCTTCGCCTTCCGCGAGCTCATGTGGCAGCACCGCGAGGAGCTGGCCGCCCTCATCACCCGGGACCACGGCAAGACCTTCCCCGACGCCTTCGCCGAGGTGACCCGGGGGATCGAGACCGTCGAGTTCGCCTGCGGCCTGCCGGTCCAGCTGGCGGGGATGATGACCCCCAACGTGGCCACCGGCGTCGACGCCTTCACCCTCCGGGCCCCGCTCGGGGTGACGGCCGGGATCACCCCCTTCAACTTCCCGGCCATGGTCCCCCTCTGGCTCTACCCGATCGCCCTGATGTGCGGCAACACGTTCGTCCTCAAGCCCAGCTCCCACACCCCGGGGGCGACCCAGCTCCAGGCCGAGCTGTGGCAGGAGGCCGGGCTCCCCGCCGGCGTCTTCAACGTCGTCTACGGCGGCCGGGAGGCCGTCACCGCCATCGTCGAGCACCCCGACATCCGGGCCATCCAGTTCGTGGGCTCCACCGCGGTCGGCCGCTATGTCTACGAGGAGGGCACCCGGCGGGGCAAGCGGGTCGGGTCCTTCACATCGGCCAAGAACGCCATGATCGTCCTGCCCGACGCCGACATGGAGCTGACTGCCGACGCCGCGGTGGCCAGTGGCTACGGCTCCGCCGGCGAGCGCTGCATGGCCCAGACCCTGGTCATCGCCGTCGGCGACACGGCGGAGCGGCTGCGCCCCCTCATGGAGGAGCGGATCGCGAAGCTGCGGGTCGGCCCGGGCATGGAGCCCGGCATGGACATGGGCCCGATGTACACCAGGGAGCACCGCGAGAGCGTGATCGGCTGGATCGACCGGGGGGAGGCCGAGGGGGCCGAGCTCGTCGTCGACGGGCGGCCCTTCGTCCACCCCACGAACCCCGCCGGCTTCTTCCTCGGGGTCACCCTCTTCGACCACGTGACCCCGGCCATGGACATCTACCAGGAGGAGATCTTCGGGCCGGTCCTGGGCATCGTCCACGCCACGACGTACGACGAGGCCCTGGGGCTCATCAACGGCCACAAGTACGCCAACGGGACGGCGATCTTCACCACCGACGGGGGCGCCGCCCGGCGCTTCAAGCTCGAGGTCGACGTGCCCATGATCGGGGTCAACGTCCCCATCCCGGTCCCCGCCGGCTACCTCTCCTTCGGGGGGGCCAAGGAGTCGGCCCTCGGCGACCTGGCCATGCGGGGCGAGGACGGGATCCGCTTCTACACCCAGCAGAAGATGGTCACCGAGCGCTGGCCGGAGCCCGGCCGCCGCGCGGGCCTCAGCCTCGTCTTCCCCGGCAACACGTAGACGGAAGCTGACCCTCGCAGGTGACGAGGGTGCTTGAATTGAGGAGCTGGCTGAGCGCGAGAATAACCATGCCAAGGCGCTATCCGGTTGACTCCGGTAGCGCCGAGGCCAAAGCGGGAGTCGGCGCGTCGGGCGTGGACCCTTTACGCGTGCGCCGCTCGCTGGCGACCGCCGACGCCTGAGCGAGGTCGGAGGCGATCTCATGGAAGCGCTCGGCGGCTTCCGGCTCGATCGAGTAGTAGACCTCGTGCCCACGGCGCTCCGCGCGCACCCAGCCCGCCTCACGGAGCACCTTCAGGTGGTGCGAAACCGTCGGTTGGCGCACATCGCAACAGTCGAAGTCGCACGCTGCGACCGATCCGTCGCACTGCAGCCGGCGGAGGATAGCGAGGCGGCTCGGGTCAGCAACCGCGCGCAGCAGGCGGGTGTCGGGATGGTCCGGGGTCGCGTGCCGTGGACGACCGCGGGCCAGGGCCTCAGCAGGTGGTCGGCGCGACGAGGCTGGCATAGTCGGCGCCCAGCGCTGCGCTGATCGCGCGGGCGACCCCTGGCAGGAACGCCTTGACCTCGCTCGTGGCCCGCAGGTGGGCCATGATTGGTACGTTGGCGCGCACGGCCGCCTGGCAGAGCCGGAAGCGGTCGATCTGCTCCTGGCTGGGCGTGAGCCCCGCTTGCTGGGTCCGTGTCAGGCGCGTCTGGTGTTCGCGGAGGTCGGCCAGCAGTCCCTGCGCGACGGGATCCGCTGCGAGCGCCGCGACGGCGGCGGAAAACGCGGTCAAGGCCGGCGCATGCCGAAGGGCCCTGGCGAGCTCGAGGGTGGTCTCGTGGATCTCGGTGGAGAGCATCGCGTTCCCCCTCAGTTGCCGCAGCAGCCGCCGGAGCGGCAGTTGGCAGCGAAGTCGAGCTCGATCTGGGCAGTGATGACCGACGCCGTCTCGCGGCAGACGGCCTGGAACGCAGCCGTGGCGGCGACGTAGGTCGCCACCGACGGGACGGCCAGCATGGCCTCCCGCAGACGATCGAGGTCCGCCCTCTGGGCGTCCTGGAGGACTCCCATCATGATCTCCGCCCGGAGCTCTGCCTGGAGGCTGCTGAACGCCTCGATTGCCGCGTTCGCCTCGGTGTCCTCCGAGAGCGCCCGGTCGGCGGCGAGGAGCGCTTTGAACTCGGGGCTGGTACGGAGGACCGCACCGAATGCCCCCGCCGCCGTGAGCGCCTCGGCTTCTGCGGCACGGCTCGCGGCCTCGAGGTCAGCTTGGTCCGGCGTGGATGGGTGGAGCATCTGGGTCGAGCCTCCGTCTAGGCGACGAGCGAGGTGGGAGCGAGGGTCTGGTCGAGCAGCTCGCCGAGCCGCTCCAATCCGACGACCTCGCCGTCCAGGAGCGGCAGCTCGAGGACAGGAACGTCGAAGCGCTGCTCGATGTCGGCGAGGTAGGACTGCTGCATGTTCCAGCGCGCCCGCGCGTACGGCGTCCGGCAGGCCTCGTCGGGCAGGACCATGTTGGCCACGACGAGCCCGAGCGGGATCCCGAGCGATCGCAGTTCGCTGATCGCCCGCGTAGCCTCGATGATCGGCGTGGCCTCGGGGTACATCACGAAGGCGAAGGTGCTCTGCGCCGGATCGCGCATCATCTCGATGACCCCGCCGAAGCGCGCCTTCGCGACGTCGTCGGCGGCAGCCGTGTCGACGGAGGCGAACACCTTGACGTCGATCTGGCGGCTCCAGTCGATGGGCAGTTCGAGCAGCCGCATGGTGTGGCCGGTCGGCGCCGTGTCGAAGACGGTGACGTCGAACGTGTCGCGGCTGGCGAGCTCGATGAACTGGTCGAACGCGGCCATCTCCTCGGTGCACGGCGAGTCGAGCTCCTCGCGCATGGCCGCGATCGCAGCCGTGCTCCGGCCGCGCGCGAGCGCGTCGGCAATGATTCGGTCGGTGTACGCGATCGCCGCCGCCTTGGCATCGACGCGGGCCGCCCACAGGCCGTCCACGCCGTCCACCGGCGCGGGCTCGGTGCCGACGGCCGCGCCGAGGACCTGCCCGATGTGGGCCGCGGGATCGGTCGTCACCAGGAGCGTGCGATGACCCTGGCGAGCCGACCAGACGGCCGTCGCGCAGGAGGCGACGGTCTTGCCGACGCCGCCCTTGCCAGCGAAGAAGATGGTGCGGGGGTGCCCGTCGGGCAGCAGGGCCCTCGCCACGGCCGCGTCGTCGTCGCCCATCCGAGCGAGGCGCGTGTCGGCGTGGCCGAACGCCGGCCGTGGGGCGTGCTCGTCGGCGAGCAGGGGAACCAGGGCGCGCAGCCGGGCCACCCCGCGCACCTCGCCGTCGAGGAGCGGGACGCGACGAGTCGGCATCGGCAGCTGCCGCGCGATCTCGGCGAGGTACCCCTCCTGCATCGCGATGCGGGCAGCGAAGAACGGCGTGGTCGCCTCCTCGGCCGGCAGGATGCCGTTGACGATGAGCTCGGTCGTGACGATCCCCAGGCGGGCCAGCTCGGTACCCGCGCGTCGCGTCTCTGCGATCGCAGTCGCCTCGGGGTGGAGCACGAAGGCGAACCGTGTCAGCGACTGGTCGCGCAGCGCCGCGAGTGCCCGCTCGTACTTGACCTTCGCCTCCGCGATCGCCGCCGCGGGGCCGATGCACGTCTGGCCGGCGCCCGCCTCGGCCTCCGAGATGCTCTTCGACCAGGCCTCCGGCAGCTCCAGCAGGCGCACCGTGTGGCCGGTCGGCGCGGTGTCGAAGATCACGAGGTCGAAGCCGACGCCGCCGGCGGGCGGCGACGCGGGAGCCGTCGGATCGAGGAAGTCGGCGAAGCGGTCGAACGCCGCGACCTCGGCCGTGCACGGCCCGGCGAGCTGCTCCTCCATGACCCGCACGATCTCGGGCGGGAAGATCTCGCGGATCGGCGCCAGCGTCCGGTCGGTGTACTCCGCGGTCGCGCGATCGGGGTCGATCTCCATCGCCCACAGGTTCGGCACCCCAGCGATCGGGGTGATCGCGTGGCCGATCGGCTGCTCGAACACGTCGGCGAGGTTCGACGCCGGGTCCGTCGTCACGATGAGGACGCGCGTGCCGGTATCGGCTTCGGCAAGGGCGGTCGTGCAGGCCATCGTGGTCTTGCCGACGCCGCCCTTGCCGGAGAAGAAGAGGAACTGGGTCACGAGGGGGTCCTTCCGCGGGGGTCCGCGATGTTCTGGCTCAGGCGTTGCTCATGAGCTCGATCCGGAGCTCGTCGAGGGTCGGGTAGGCGTCGGTCTTCACGATGCGCCCACCCATCACGGTGATCGGCAGGACCTCGAGCTGGCGCTCCTTGATCAGCTGGTAGACCTCGCGGTTGCGCATGAAGGCCTGGGGGTCTGCGGTCATCATGTGGCGGACCACGGTCCTGCCCTCGGCCTCGAGCGTGAAGATCGCCTCGCTGAGGTCGACCAGGGTGGTGTCGAGCACGGGACCGCAGAGCCCCGTCGGGCAGCACAGGGGCGGGTCGAAGATCTCGACGTCCGGGGTGGCGAGGCCGGTCACCTGGTCAGTCATGGGACGCATCCTTCCGTGGCTGGGGTAGTGGAGACAAGACTGCCGAGGCCGTGGAGAGGTCCTGGTCAGCGGGTGGATCTGTGGGGGCGCCGGCGACGACGGCGGGCGCCCTCCGGTTGCCGACGAAGTCGCTTAGGCGGTTGAAGGCCAGCTCGAGGAGCGGCGTCTCGAAGAATGGCCCGCAGGCACCTCCCGGGCAGCACGCCGGCTCAGCGAGAAGATCGATATCGGGCGACGTCAGGTCGGGCCTCAGGTCACGCATGGATCGCGACCGACTGAAGGGCTTCGGCGACGGCGCGCTCGATGGCCGAGAGGTTCAGCTTCCCGCCGCTGAAGCGCCGGACCCCATCGATGACCACGATCGGCAGGACGGCCTCGCCGTCGGCGATCGCCGACTCGATGTCGGGGTGGCGGACCATCTCCGGGCCGAACAGCTCGGCGTACTCGAAGACGACGGCCGGCCCGAACCGCTCGGCCAGGCGCTGCTCGACGATCGAGGCGGCCGCCTTCCAGGTCTTGGCCGGGTCGCAGGCCGCCATGGGGACCCCGACCACGAGGATGGAGCAGGTCATGACGACAGCTCCGCGACGAGCAGCACGCGCCGCAGTGGTCCTTGCTCGGGGATCGCACTCTTCTGCGAGCCGCAGTCCGAGCACAGGCACGCTGAGGTCGCGGCAGGTGTTGGCGTGAGAAGGTCGGCGACGGCAGCGCGGAGCGCCGCGACGCGTTCGACGTCGAGCGAGTAGTACACCCACCGACCGCTCCTGCGCTCGCGAAGCAGACCGCTCGTCCGGAGGGTCCGAAGGTGGTGCGAGACGAGGGCTGTGCTCAACCCGAGCATCTCCCCGACGTCGCAGACGCAGTGCTCACCGTGACCCAGAAGGGCCACGATCCGGGCCCGGTTCGGCTCTGCGACCGCCTGCAGGGCGACCAGGAGATCGGGCTCGGGCAGAGAGGATGACGGGTGGGTCGGATGGGCATCCATGGTTGTCATTCTAACGCCCGTTAGTACAACCGATGTTTGAGCGGGGCAGCCCCTTCTGCCGGGCCGAACGGCATGTTCGGCCTGCTCCCTGCCCGTGGGATGCCGTCGACTCGAGGACTGCGGAGGCCCGGGACTCCGCGGAGCGGGATCCCGGGCCGAACAGGCCATGGTGGATGGTCGGCGCCGACCTGTCACTGAGTAGCGTGTCAGTCGGGCCTGACATATTCGAGTGTCGAAGGTCACGACACCGATGACCCGCAATGCCCCGCATGGCCTCCTCGTCGCAGAGGGCGCAGCGGTCAGGAGGTGAGGCGGGCCGCGATGTCGCGAGCGGAGAGCACGCGGCCGGCGCTCACGAGCCGCCCGTCGATGACCAGCCCCGGTGTACTCCACAGGACCCCGTAGGCAAGGAACTGACTGGCGTCCGTGACGTGGATGATCTCGGCCTCCACGCCCGCGATGGCGACCGCCTCACGGGCGTTCTTCGTCAGCTCCCCGCACCGGCGACAGCCGGGCCCCAGGACCTCGATCCTCCTCACCGTTGGGGTGCTCCCGGTTCGCCTGACACGCCGACGGCAATCGTCGTGCCAATGGGACCCGCGACCTGGGTCTCGGCCCCGGCGTCGTGCGACATCGGGTGGTGGCGCTCGGCGATGATCTCGGCCAGGATGGCGAGGGCGATCTCGACCGGCGTGTCGCCCCCGAGGTCGAGCCCGATGGGACTGTGGATCCGGGCCAGGGTGGCTTCGTCGGTCCCCAGCTCCCGGAGGCGCGCCAGCCGGGCTGCGTGGGTGCGGCGGCTCCCGAGCGCGCCCACGTAGCGGGCCCTGCGACCGAGGGCAACGGCCAGGGCGGGATCGTCGAACTTCGCGTCATGGGTCAGCACCGCGACGCTCGCCGTCTCGTTGACCCCTGCCACGTCGGCCAGCTCATCGAGCCAGCCCACGAGGATCTCGTCGGCATCTGGGAAGCGTTCCCGGGTCGCGAACGCCGCTCGTCCGTCGACGACGACGGTGCGGAGGCCGAAGGCGTGGGCCAGGCGGACGAGGTGGACGGCGATCTCGACTGCCCCGACGACGACCAGGCGGGCCGGCGCCGGGAAGACTTCGATGAACACGTCGCGCCCGCCCACCGGGACGGTCCTGCAGGTGCCCTCGCGCATCGCGGCGCGCGCAAGCTCCGCGAGGGCGGCGTCCTCCGCCGGGTCCCCGAGCGAGCCCGACCGAATCCCGCTGGCGTCGAGGAGCACGCGGTCCACCTCGGGCGCCTCGCGGCCGGCTGGGAGCGGGGTGGCGACGGCCACGTTGCCCTCACCTGCGGCCGCGGCGAGCACCTCGGCTGGAACGTCAGGCTCGACGAGCACGTCGAGGTTCCCGCCGCAGACGAGCCCGACGTCGGCGGCGCGCGCGTTGGTCACGCCGAAGTGAACCACTTCTCGGTACCACCCCAACCGGGCCGCGCGTACCGCCTCCGCCGCGGCGCCCTCGACGCAGCCGGCCGAGACGGCGCCGGCAATCCGACCATCCTCTGCGACCAGCAGCGCGCGCCCGGCGCGGAATGGCGACGGCCGGACGACGTGCACGGCGGTGGCCCGGCCGAAGCCGACCCCCTCCTGGAGCCACCGCGTGGCCTGTTCGACGGTCTCTCTCATCTTCGCCACCTTTGGCGCGACGGCCTCGCTGGAAGTCAGCTACTCGTCCAACCAGACCGCGATGTTGCCGGCCGACGGGATCCGGCCCGCGCTGACGACCTTGCCGTCGATGACGAGCCCGGGTGTGCTCAGGACGCCGTGGGCCTTGATCTCGATCGGATCGGTGACGTGCACCACCTCCGCCTCGATGCCGGCCATCATCACGGCCTCGCGAACGTTCTTCTCCAGGTTGATGCAGTTGGCGCAGCCGGGTCCGAGGACCTCGATCTTCTTCACGGTGATCTCCCTTGTCTCAGTGCACGGTGGCGTTGGGGTGACGTGTTCGGCGTGGGCGGTTCGTCATCCGAGGATGTCGCCGAGCGCGTCCAGCGCCCGCCGGCAGGCCGCCTCGTCGCGCTCGTAGTAGACCCGCCGGGTGTCGGCCTCGTAGCGTCCGGCTCGCACGAGGCCGGCGTCGCGGAGCTTGGCGAGGTGGTTGCTCACGTTGTTCTCGCGCGAGCCGAGCGCCGCCGCCATCTCGCAGACGCAGACGGGCCCGTCGCGGAGCATCCGCACGATGCTCGCCCGGATCGGATCGCCGAGGATCGCCGCCGCCGCGACGGCATCCCGGACGTCCGGAGCCGGGAGGCTCATCCGCAGGTCGAGAACTGGCAGTTGTGTCTGCATGGTGGGCCTCCCCTGGAACGCGTTCGTGGATGCACGGGTGGTGGTCATGTCAGCAGGATCCAGGCGCGCTGCGCGGCGAGCGCCACGAGGGCGACCGCGAAGATGCGCGAGAGGGTGGCGCTCTTCACCCGCCCGGCGGTGAAGCGGGCCCCGAGCCAGGCGCCGATGACCGAGGCGATCGAGGTGACGATCACGATCGGCCAGTCGAAGGTCGCCGTGGGCAGGTGGGTGACGAAGGCGGAGAACGACGGCAGCGTCACCGCCACGGAGTTGGTGGCCGCCGCGAGACGGGCGCTGTAGCCGACGAGGGTGAGCGTCGGCATGAGCAGGAAGCCCGGGCCGACGCCGAGGAAGCCGGCGAAGACGGAGATCGGCACGGCAGCCCCGGCGGCCTTCGCCCGCGAGGCGTCGGTGATCTCGGCGACGACCTCGGTCGAGGCGCCCTTCGGCAGCGCCATGCGCACGGCGAGGAAGAGCAGCACCCCGACGTAGAGCCACCAGACCAGGTCGACGGTGGCGAACTGGAGGAGCCAGACCCCGAGTGGCGCGCCGATCGTCGTGATCGTCACGAGGATGAGCGCTCCCCGCTTGTCGACCATCCCCCTGCGCCAGAAGGCAATCGCGGCGCTGATCGCGGTCAGACCGTTGAGGAGGAGCGCCCACGGCTGGATCTCGTTGATCAGGTCGTAGCCGAACAGGCCAAGGACGGGGATGGCGATGAAGGCGACGCCGAGGCCGAGCATCCCGGACAGGAACGACAGGCCGAAGAGGAGCGGCGTCAGGAGGAGCAGCATCTCCACGGATCAGGCCACGATCACCAGACTCGGCTCGACGATGATCTCGGACTTCACGGAGTTGGCCACGAGGCTGTACTTCTGGGCCGACTGGAGGGCGCGGCGGGCGCGGGCCTCGACCACGGCCGCGGGCTCGGCCCCGGCGCGGATGACGATCCGCGGCCAGAAGCGCAGGTGGGTGAAGATCTCGGTCCGATCCAGCTCGATGAGCTTGGTGCCCTCCACCCGGCAGTCGTAGGACTGCAGGTCGAGCCTGAACCGCTCGGTCGCCCAGATGAACATCATCATCACGCAGGTGTTGGCGGCGGCGACGAAGGCGTCCTCGGGGGTCAGCACGCCGGGATGCCCCTGGGCGTCGGGCGGCGCCGAGAAGGCCATCTCCGGGCCGTTGCCCAGGGTGATCCGGCCCCAGTGCTCGCCGGTCCAGGCGACCGTGGTGTTGTACGTGGCGGTGCGGCTCATGACCGGGTGAGCTCCTGGCCGCAGAAGGCCGCGTACTCGCGCTCCAGGGCCGCCGCGTAGGCCTCGTCGGTCCCGGCCGGCACGTCGTTGTAGATCTTCACGGTCGCCAGCAGCTCCCGGGTCGTCTCGGCTCCGGGCGCCTTCCCGGCGCCGCGGAACTGCTCGAAGATCAGCGGCAGGGCCGCCAGCGGGACCGCCCGGCCGTCCACGGCCACGGTCTGCACCGGGATGCCCGACCCGCAGGCGCACCCAAGTTGTGGCGCGGCCTCGGGCTTCGCCGCGGTCGCTGGGCCTCCACGAAGGACCCGCTGCGTCGACTCCACTGCCCGCCGAGAAGCTCGTCGACAAGGCCGGCAACGCGGTTCGCGGTGACCTCGACCGCCTGCTGGCCGCTCTGGTCCAGGCGCCGGGCGCCCTGCGGCCGGTCCAGGCCGTGCTCGGCCAGCAGGTCGGTCACGACCACGCTGGCGGCGGGCTTGCCGGAGAACTGCTCGGTGGCGCGCGCCGCACAGCGCTTGTCGCAGCCGTCGACAGCGATGGTCGGGTAGAAGCGGGCGAAGGCCCGGTCCCCTTCCCCGCCGGCCAGGAAGAGCGGCAGGCAGATCGTCACCGTCTGCGCCGGGACGCAGTTGCTCGAGGACCTTGAGGGCGGCCAGGCGGGTCACCGTCCCCTCCGCCAGCTCCTCGCCGGAGCAGGCGACGATCCCGACCTTCCGACCCGGCAGCTCAGGCATGGGTCGAGCCCTCCTCGGCGGCGAGCACCTCGTCGACGACGGCGGTGATCTCCTGCGCGACGGCGTGCGCGAGCAGGATGCCGCCCTCGTTCAACTCGGCGATGCCCTGCGGCTTGAGGTCGCGGTTCCGCCGGTACACGTCGAGCACCGCGATGCCCTGGGCGACGTGCCCGCCGCTCTCCTGGACCATCTTGGCCGCGCACGCGAGCTTGCAGCCGTCGATCGTCACAGCCGGGTGGGCCCGGACCGCGGCGCGGGCGTCCTCGTCACCGAGGACGAGGAGCGACAGCGCCACGAGCCCTGTGGCCTCGGGTCGCAGGTCTTCGGTGACCTCGTAGGCGGCCTCGCGGCTGACCGTGCCGTACGTCTTGCCGATGCCGCTGCACGGCACGACCACGATCTTGCGCTCTTCCCCGCTCACAGCTTCTTCGCTTCCTCTTCGGCCTGTCCCCGCATGACCTCGAAGTACGCCTGCGGTTGGAGCAGGCCCTCGCGATCCGCCGGCCAATCGGCTGCCTCGATGACGGCGAGCCACCCGTCGCCGTACGGGTCCTGGTTGATGGCCTCGGGCGACAGCTCCATCGCCGGGTTCACCTCGACGACGGTGCCCCCGACGGGCGAGAGCACCTCCACATTGGCCTTGATCGTCTCGATCACGGCCACCTCGTCGCCGGCCGTGACGGCCGTGCCCTCCCGCTTCACCTCCGCGAAGGCGACGTCGCCGTTGAGCTGCTGCAGGAAGTCCGTCAACCCGATGCGTACCCGATCGCCGTCCGCGAGAGCCCAGGCGCCCTCGGGGCTGTAGAGGCGGTCGGTCGCGACCCGGAAGATGAACTTGTCGACCGTGGTCTCCAGGTAGTCGGGCATCGCTCCTACCGCCGTTGGAAGTGGATCTCGGCGTCGCGGAAGCCGAGCGCCGCTTCGAGCATGGCCTCCGGCAGCGTGGGGTGGGCGTGCGTCGTCCAGGCCAGGTCGTCTGCCGTCGCTCCCAGCTGGACGGCCAGGGCGCCCTCGGCGATCAGGTCGGTCGCGTGCGGTCCCATGAGATGCGCGCCCAGGACCATCCCGCTGCCCGCTTCGCACACCAGCTTCACGAGGCCGTCGGTCTCGCCGAGGATGCGCGCCCGGGGATTGGCAGAGAACGGGAACTGGGCGACCTTGACGTCTGCACCCAGCCGCCGCGCCTGCGCCTCGGTCAGGCCGACGCTGGCGACCTCGGGCCGCGTGAAGACGACGTTCGGGACCGAGCGGTAGTCCACGGTGCGACTGCCCCCGCAGGCGTTCTCGGCCGCCACGCGCCCGTCGACCATGGCCTTGTGGGCGAGCATCGGACCACGGACCGCGTCGCCGATGGCCCACACGTTCGGCAGGCTGGTGGCGAGGTGCTCGTCCACGTCGATCGCCCGGCCGTTCATCTTCACGCCGACCTCGGCGAGGCCTAGACCCTCGGTGTTCGGCCAGCGTCCGGTGGCGACCAGGACGCGATCACCCTCGACGCGCGACGGAACACCCGTCGCGTCACGATACGTCGCCGCCAGGCCGCCTTCAGCGGACACGATCTCCTCGACCATGGCGCCGGTGACGATGCTCATGCCCCGTCGCCGGAGCAGGAGCGCCAGGCGCTGCGCCAGGCCCTCGTCCGTTGCGCCCGGAAGCAGGGTCGGCATCATCTCCACGATGGTCACCCGGCTGCCGAGGGCCTCGTAGATGCAGGCGAACTCGAGGCCGATGACGCCTCCCCCGATCACAATCAGGTGGGTGGGTATGTCCGAGATCTCGAGCGCCTCGGTGCTGGTGATCACGCCGTGCAGGTCCAGGCCGGGGATCGGCTGCCGGGCGGTGATGGACCCCGGGGCCAGGATCACCTGGCGCGCCGACAGGCTGATCGCGTCCCCGGTGTCGGGCTGCACCCGGAGGGTGTCTGGCGCCGACAGGTGGCCCGTGCCGCGCAGCAGGGTGACGCCCGCCCGCTTCAGCAGGTGCTCGACCCCGCCGACCAACCCGTCCACGGAACCCTGCTTGTACGCCATGAGGGCGGCCAGGTCGGGAGCGGCCGTCGGGATGGCAATGCCGAACTCGTGCGCGCGCCTCGCCTTCGCCAGCAGCTCCGTCGACGTGGTCAGGGCCTTCGTAGGAATGCAGCCGACGTTCAGGCACGTGCCCCCCACCCACTGGTTCTCGATCAGTGACGCACGGGCGCCGAGCTGCGCGGCTCGAAGGGCGGCTACGTAACCGGCAGGGCCGCCACCGAGCACCGCCACGTCGAACTGGTCCGACATCACGGGGCGACTCGAGGCGCAGCAACGTGATCACTCTTCGCGGCCAGAGCAAATGGACGAGCGCCTTGCGCGGTGGAAAGGAGGAACATCCTCATGCGATGAACATCTCACGCGTGTCTGTGATGTCGTAGGTCCGAGAGTCACGATCGCGGGGGCGAGAGGTCCCGGGGGCCGTTGTCCCGTTGACGACCCCAGCACGGCGCGGGAGCATGTAGCTGCGTCCAACTCCAGGGAGCGGAGTGCGGAGGCGACCGGCGGTGCCGCGCTACCAGATCGCGCCGACAGACTTCGGGGTAGTGATCCTGGTCAAGGATCTGGGCGGGCAGGACGCGGCGTTGTTTGAAGCGCTGGGCGATTGCATCCACGGACGCTGCACCTGCCCCGTCAAGGAGTACCTGAAGGCGAATGCGACCGAGATCTTCCAGGCGGGAGACTCGCTGTGGGTCCGGCTCCGAGCCAAACCGAACGCGGAATTCGACCACGATCAGCTCCGCGCGTGTGTCGATCACGTCCTGGTGAAGACTGCCCCCTGAAAGCTTGGGGCGGCTCGTCCTCAGGGTCGTGCGTCACCGGGCTTGACCTTCAAGTGGCTTGAAGGTATACGCTCCTGCCGTGCGGATTTCGAACCTTGCTCGGCAGTCGGGAGTCGCCCCGTCCGCGGTACGCTGGTACGAGGAGGTCGGGATTCTTCCGCCGGCGCGGCGCGGCAGGAACGGATACCGGGAGTACGGCCGGGACGACCTCGCGCGGCTGCGCCTCGTCGTCAGCCTGCGGAGGCTCGGGCTGGGCCCGGAGAACGCCGGGCGCCTCGCGAGGCAGTGCCTGGAACGCGGGGCGATCGACGCCGACCTCGCTCCCTTGCTCGCCGAACAGCGTGCCGCGATCGTCCGCCAGCGCGCCGACCTTGACCGACTGGAGGCGGAGCTGCTCGATCTCCAGCTCACCATGGCGGCCGCCGGCCGCGCCACACTGGAGGACAACAACGTGTCTGACGCCCCGATTCGGGTGCTCTTCATCTGCACGGGCAACAGCGCGCGCAGCCAGCTCGCCGAGGCGCTCCTCGGCAGGTTCGGCGGGGCCGACTTCGAGGTGGCATCGGCCGGGACGGAGCCCAAGGGCGTCAACCCGTACGCGGTCCGGGTGCTCGCCGAGCGAGGCATCGACTGGTCCGTAGCCACCAGCAAGGGCCTGGGGCAGTTCCTCGACCAGCCCTGGGACTACGTCATCACCGTCTGCGATCGGGCGCGCCAGGCCTGCCCGGTCTTCCCGGGTCAGCACAACTCGCTCCACTGGGGCCTCGAAGATCCAGCCGAGGTCGAGGGAACCGACACCGAGAAGCTCGACGCCTTCGAGCGGACCGCGATGGAGCTGACCCAGCGGCTGCGCCCGTTCGTGGAAGTCGCCCTCCGTGCCGCTGGGAGAACGAGGCGGGCCACGATCTCCGGATGACCCTGCTTCGTCGATGACTTCCCGGGCGACTCGTTGCTGCGGTCTGGAGCGGTCATCAAGCGGGCCGTCGCGACGAGGCTGGGTCACCCGCTCCCCCTCGACGCCCCCAGAAGATCGTCCAGCCCACTCGCCGCCCGTGACCCGCCAACCGGACACACTTCCTGACTGCCTACATCAGGGAGAAACGCCGGGAGTGATCGGAGCCGTGCGCTGGAGCCCTGACGTCGTTTTCGTGCTCGCGAACCGCACAATAATCGGTGCCTACGCCGCTCAGCGTCTCGTGCTCAGGACCCCCGACCCTAGGCCGCATAGGCCCCGCCGGCTCCCAAAGCACGTGCGCTACCACTGCGCTACACCCCGGCCGACTTGGTGCTCAGGAAGCGCGTGTGCTTCCCGATTCCGGCCTGTCGAGGTGGCCTACGCCACTCCAATCGCAGATGCTGCTCGCCTACTAGAGCAACTCGCGACGACCGGAGCAACGCATGGCCACATCCCCGACAAGCACCCTCCATGATACGGCCCCCTCCGATCTCGCCACGCTCCGCCAGGCAGCCAGAACCCCCACCGAGCTGGCCTCGCCGGTCAAGGCACCAGATTCCTTGGCAAAGGGCCAGGTCGACCCACTCGCTCCATGGCCATGCCGTCTGGCCGACCTCGTGCCGGTCGCGCCGTTCAGCGCCGACCTGCGGCGTCCTAGTGCCGACGCCGGCGAAGGTGGATCAGCGGGAGTGCCAGCGCAAGGAACGTCATGACCAGATACACCCCGACGGCGGCGAGCGGCGCCACCACGGCGAGGGCGATAGCGGCGACATTCAGGACGATTACGATCCACCGCTGCCGGACCTTGGCCTCCAACGTCTCGTCGGCGACGCCGTCGATGACGAGCGACCGTTCGCTGGCGATGTAGAACATCAGCAGGCTCAGGGCGAGTGACGCCAGGAGGACGTTGACCCCGTAGATGATGACCGCGGCCTCGACGTCCGGACCGGATAGGTTGGTGACCATCAGGTTGGTCGAGAACGGGAGGACGCCCACGAAGATCAGCACCAGGAGGTCGATCCCGTACGCCAACGTGTCGGCGTGCCGCATCAGCTTCGTCATCCCGGCGTGGCTGACCCAGATCCCCCCGATGAACACGAAGCTGATCAGATACCCGAGGAACTCGGGCCATTGTTCCGCGAGCGCCGGCAGCAGGCGGCCGTCGATGGCCGGCACCGTCAGCTCCAGGACGAGCAGCGTGATCGCGATCGCGAAGACGCCGTCGGTGAACGCGTTGAAGCGGTCGAGCGGCAGGACATCGGCGGCTCGCGACGTGCGACGGCCGCTCACCGATCGCCGAACAGACTGGTCGGTCATTGCCTCATCGGCGCGTCGGTCAGGCTTCATCGATGGAAATGGTAGACGCGGGCCCGGTGAGCCTGTCGGTCATCACTCCGAGCGCGGCCTTGCCCCCCTGCAGCTCGCGAGCGGGGCGCTCTCGATCGTCCTTGGAGAGGAACAGGCTCCTGTGGTGGAGAGCGCCAAGGATCCCGCCGCCGATGATCCCGACTGCCAGGCCGATCGGGGTGAGCATGGCCAGGATGACTCCGATCCCGGCGCCTGTCCCCATGCTTCGCGGGCCGAGCTTCTCGGTCTTGAGTTTGCCGTTCTCGTCGAGTACGAGGACGCCCACCGCCTGGATCTGATGGGTATCGATCATCTTCGCCGCGGCCTCCTGTGCCGCCCACCGGTTCAGACCATCGGCGGCAGTGTCCGCGGACGCCTCGCTGGCGAAGATCGCCAGGACCAGCTGTCGGAGCATCGTCAACTCCCTCCGCCTGCACGCAGACCTTATCGCCCTCTGCGTGGCGGGTCGGGCTCGGTGTCAGGCCAGAGTACGCTCGTCGACGGCGCCCCACGCATCCTCCTTGACAGATGAAGACCGTTCGTGCCCGAGCGCCATCGCCAGTGAGAACTCACGCGGCGGGGCCGCAGCGAACGCGAAGTGACGAGCGCGCCGGACGCTCAGCTCATGCTGCCGCCGGTGCGCCCGCGTCCGGGGCGGTCGCATCATCGCCGGGCGCTGCCGTGCTTATCGGCACCTTCCCCGGCAGGCCTCCGGTGAATGCGAGTGAGACGAGGGCCAGGAGCGCCGCCGCCAGCAAGCCGGCCTTGAGCGACCTGAGCTGGGCCTGCTCGTAGTCGTCCACGATCGCGGTGGTGGTGGCCGTGTCGAGCCCGGCTTCGCGCGCGGCCGCCTCGATGTCGGCGGAGGAGACGAAGTCGAGCCCCGAGCCGACCGCGGTCCCGACCTGTCCGGCGACCTCTTGGCTGATGCGCGGGTCGGCCTGGATGGTCGATACGAATGTCGTCGTCAGGCCTGCGAGGACGATCGCGCCGATGAGAGCGACCCCGAGGGACGAGCCCAGCTGCTGGCCGGTGAACTGCAGCCCGCCGGCCTCGCCGCGGCCGGACGAGTCGACCGACGACTGGACCACGAGGCCGAGCTGCGACGCCATCAGCCCCATCCCCGCGCCGAGCACGCCCATCGACGCGGCGAAGGCGAAGTCCGCGAGGTCGGGCTTGATCGTCGCCAGCAGCATGGCGCACGCGATGCCGGAAAGGACGAGTCCCATTCTCGTGATCAGACGCACGGAGTAGCGGGTCGAGAGGCGCGACCCCGCGGCGGACGCGGCGAACATCGCGATCGAGACCGGCAGCATCTTGAGGCCTGTCTGGAGGGCGTCGAGGCCCAGGACGAGCTGGAGATAGAGGGGGACGGTGAAGAAGACGCCCATCAGCAGGAGGTTCTGCGTGAAGAGACCGACGAGACCCGATCGGAGCGGCAGGATCTTGAGCAAGTCGAGGTGGAACAGCGGGTCGCTCCCGATTGCCTCGCGGTGCCGCTGCCAGCCCACGAACGCCCACACCAGGACCCCGCCGGCGGCGATCACGAAGAGGGTAGGAGCAAGGCCGAAGGGCTCGACCGGCGCGTCCTTCGGCTGGATCAGGCCCCAGACACTGGATTGGAGGGTCCCCAGGACGATCAGCCCGAGACCTGCGGCAGCCAGGACCGCACCGACGACGTCGAGACGGGGTTTGGGCCCACTCCGGAGTGCGTCGGCGACGAATCGAGTCATGGCGAAGATCCCGATCACCAAGACGACCTCGCCGGCGAAGACGACCCGCCAGCTGAGGACCGTGGTGGCCCATCCCCCGAGGATCGGACCGACGGCGATGCCGGCACCCGCGACGCCCCCGATGACCGCATACGCGACCTTCCGGTCCCTGCCCTCGAAGTTGCCGGCGATCAACGCCACCATCGCCGGCAGCACGAGGGAGGCGCCGATGCCCTCGAGGATCGACCAGCCCAGGGTGAGGATCGCCACGGTCGGGGCGAGTGCCGTCATCGCGGAGCCGCAACCGTAGATGACGAGGCCGATGCGGAAGGCCCGGCGGCGCCCGATGATGTCGCCGATCTTGCCGCCCGCGAGCATGAGCATCGCCATCACGAGGCAGTAGAGGGTGATGATGGCCTGGATGGTCGTGACGGTCGTGTCGAAGTCCGCGACCAGCTGGCTGATCGAGACGCCCATGACCGTCTGGTCGAGGACCATGACGAACTGGGCGCCCGCCAGGGCGATCAGGGCGGACCTGTTCTTCATCGGGACAACCCCATCACGGCGAACCTGCCTCGAAACGGCGCGCTGCCCGGCCTGCAGCCGGGCAGACACTGCCCCATGGATCGTCTTGGAGCATCCTCCGTGTCGGAGGAGGGGCGGCTATGCCATCAGGTCTCGCGTCGAACCGCAGCCTCCCTCGATGGCAGGGGCGCCGCGACAGGAAGGAAGCGTTCGAGAAGGCCGGCGCCGACGGCCATGTCGACGGCGTCGCCGCGGGTCGCCGCACCCAACTTGCCGAAGATCGCGAGCACCTGTGACTTGACCGTCGTCTCCCTGACGCCGAGTCGCTGCCCGATCTCCTTGTAGGAGAGGTAGTAGGGCAGGAAAGCGAGCACACGGAGCTCCGCGACCGTGAGGCTCGTGGCACCCGTGGCGCGCCTGGGCAGCGCCGGGGTCAAGGTCGCCCAGAGCGCGTCCACCTCGGCAGGCAGCACCCCGAGGTCGGGGCGATCGCGGATCACGTCCTTCGCCTGCGCGACGAGGGCGCGCGCACCAGCCGGGTCATCGACCGCGAGGTGGGCCCGAGCGAACGCGAGGAGGCACATGACGGCCCCGGCGGGGCCAGCGGCTGTCATCAACGGTCGCAGGCTCATCGCGCGAGCGAGCTCGCGACGCGCCCCCGCGATGTCCCCGCGGTGGGTCGCCAGGCTGATGCGGGCGGCGCGTGACGGGATGCTCGAGAAGTACCCGTCCACATGCGGTGCGGGCAAGATCGCGTCGCTCTCCTCGATGAGGGCAGCGGCGGCATCCCAGGCACCGAGTCCGGCGGTCATGAGCGCGCGGTGCCCCAGGAGGCAGAATCGGATTGCGTCGTGGCCGGACGATCCGGCAGCCTTGATCCCGTCGGCAAAGGCCGCGTCGGCGCCGGCCTGGTCGCCCACCGTGAGGCGCGCGATGGCCAGCTGCCAGAGCGCGAAGTCCAGCCACGAACCGTGGTTCCCCTCGAGCTCAACCGCGCGGGTGGCGTTTGCCAGGGCGTCGTCCGCGCCCCGGCGGGCCATGGCGGCCCGGAGCATCGCCCGCCCGGCCTCGAATGAGGCCGTGCCGTCCGGCGGCCTGCCCTCGAACACTCCACGCTCGGCGACATCGGCGAAGCGCACCGTTCCAGCGACATCGCCGGCCGCGAGTTCCTCCCAGGCAGCCAGGACGGCGAGCCATGGGCGCTCCACGAGAGCGTCGGCGCCGAAACGCGCAGCCCACGACCGGATCGTCGCTCGACGGCCGGACCAGTGGAACAGGTGCCAGCCATTGCCCACGAACGTGGCGGCCAGCTCGAGATCACCCGCGGCGAACGCATGATCGACGGCGGGCTCGTAGGCAAGGTTCGCCTGGTACCAGGCCGCGGCCCGCCGATGGAGGACGGGCATCATCTCGGGCTCGCGGGCCGCGAGCTCATGCCGGAGGAAGGCGCGCAGGAGCGTGTGGTAGCGATACGCCCCGCCGTAGTCGTCCACCAGCAAGGTCGAGCTGGCAAGATCCCGCAGGACCGACGCCGATCCCGGTCGCTCCATCACGGCATCGCAGAGCGGCGCGGACAGCCGCTCGAGGATCGAGGTGCGGGTGAGAAAGTCGATCTCGGTCTCGGGGCGGCCCTCGACGACCTCGGACCGCAGGTAGTCTTCGACGTGTTGATCGGAGCCGGTGTCGATCGACTCGGGGCCTCCCTCGGGCGTCCGGGCACCTAGCGTGGCGAGCGCCAGCAGGGCCGGCCACCCGTCGGTCCGTCGCGTCAGGCGGGCGGTCGTATCCGCGGGCAGCCGCAGCCCGAGCTCGCGCCCCAGCCCGGCGGCCTCACGCTCGTCCATCGCCAGCTCGGCGGGACCGATCTCGAGCAGCGAACCCTCGGCTCGCCAGCGGGCGAACGGGAGGCGCATCCGTTCGCGTCCCGCGATAGCCACCTGCGATCCCTCAGGCAGGTGCGCGACCAGCTCAGCGAGGATGTCGAGGCATGGCCGGGACGTGATCCGGTAGCCGTCGTCGATGGCGATCCGGACGCCCTCCGGTGGTCGGGACATCCCGGTCAGCAATCGACCGACCACGGCCCGGTTCGACACGGCGGCCGACGCGATCGCGACGAAGATCTCCGTGCCGAGCGGCTCCACCCGATCGATCGCCGCCGCGAGGTCGGTGAGGAGCGCGACCGGGTCGCTGTCGCTGTCGTCGGCCGTCAGCCACGCAACCGGCCCGGAGCTCTCCGTGGCCCACTGGACGAGGAGGCTCGTCTTGCCGTAGCCGGGCGGCGCCACGATCGAGATCACGGGGCGGTCCATGCCGGACCGGAGCAGGCGCAGGAGCCTCGTGCGGCGCAGCGTCACCGACTGCCGGCGCGGGATGGCGAACTTCGCCTCGACGAGGGGGTCTGGGCTGACGGACGGCCGCAACCCCCGCGAGGGGTCTCGCTGCCCGATCCGGCTCCCGGTGTTGGTGACCTTGGCGGAGGACATGTGTTCGCCTGCCGAGGCCCGGTTCGACGGCCGAGCCAGTCCGTCGACGCGAAGCCTAGCAAAGCACAATTCGCAGTTCCATCGGCTGAGTCGCCGATTGCCGCGGATGCAACGCCCCTGTCGACGATCCCCGCGGCGCGTCCTTCCTCCGACGGGCAGGATGCGGCCCGCCGGCGACAACGCGTAGCGTGCTGCCTCCGAGGTGGACTGGCGCGGCAGACGCCCGCGTCGACCGCCGAAGGAGGTATCGCGATGAGCGAAGAGCAGACGACCCCCGCGGCGCCGCCGGCGGGTGCCGACGACACGACCGTGGTCGCGGCGCAGGTGGCGGACGACCAGGGTGTGCTCGCCGAGGGCGCCGTGGCCGCCCAGGGCGACCAGACGCTGATCGTGGCGCGGTTCGCGGACCCCACGCTCGCGATTGCGACGTACGACGACCTCATCGACGCAGAGGTCGCCGGGCTGCTCATGGTCGATGGTGTCCTCGTCGTCAAGGCAGACGACAAGGGCAAGCTCCACGTCCAGAGGATGACCGACCACAGCACCCGGACGGGTCTCAAGTGGGGCATCGTCGGCGGCGTGGTCGCGGCGATCTTCCTGCCGGCGACGATCGTCGCCGGGGCCGTCACCCTCGGGATCGCCGGCGCGGCGGCTGGCAAGGCCCGCAGTCGCTACCACCGCGTCGAGGTCGAGAAGGAGCTCGCCGGTGTCATCACCCCGGGCAGCTCGGGGATCCTCGCGCTCGTGTCAGCGGTGGATGCCGATGCCGTGGCGCAGAAGCTGCCCGAGGCCCAGCAAGTCAAGACGGTCCCGGTGGACGGGGAGACCGCCGGGGCGATCAAAGCCGCGGCGGCAGCAGCCGCGGCGCAGGACACGCCCGCCAGCGTGAGCTAGCGCGATACACCCGTCCGGCGATGCGACCGGCGCCGGACTCCAGGGGAGCAGGGTCAAAGGAGAGCAGCGACATGGCAGACAAGCACGTGACCGGTCCGATCCAGGTGTTCGTGGTCGGGTTCGACAAGTTCGAGGCGACCGGCCGGATCATGGCCGAGCTGCGCCGGGTGCGGAAGCGCGGCGTGATTCGCCTCGTGGACGTGATCTTCGTACAGAAGGACAAGCACGGCAGCATCGAGAACTCGATGCACCTGACCGACCTGTCCGAGAACGAGCGGATGCGCCTCGGCTCGATCGCGGGCGGGCTCATCGGGCTCCACGAAGGCGGCGTCGAGGGCCTGGTCGAGGGCGAGATCCTCGGCGCGCTCGCGGTGGCCGAGCGGGACGCCGGTCTCAGCGTGGACCGCATGAAAGAGCTCGCGGAGAGCATCCCCGCCGGGGGCGCCGCCGCGATCCTCGTCATCGAGCACCACTGGGCCGCCAGCCTGCGCGACGCCATCGGCGACGCCGGCGGCCGGACCCTCATGCAGGCGATGCTCGCGCCCGACGCGCTCGCGATCGTGGGCGACGAGCTGCGCGTGAAGATGGAGGCCGAGGACGCCATCGAGGCGGCCGAAGAGGTCAAGCTGATGGCCGCGATGGAGATCGCCCAGACCCTTGTCGAGGCGGAGCTCATCGAGGAGGCCGCGATCTCCGAGGCCGCCGACGTCGTCGCCACGGCACTCGCGGTCGAGGACGCCGCGGCCGAGGACGTGATCGACACGCTCTTCGCCGCGGAGCTCATCGAGGAGGCGGCGAAGGAGGAGGCGGAGAACGTCGTCCGGATGTCCCTCGACGTCGAGGAGGCGGCGACCGAGGAGGCCGAGGAGGCCGTGGCCGCGGCCGACGAGATCGAGGCCGCCGCGGCGCTTCGCGCCGTCCGCGCCCTCATCGCGGCCGACCTCATCGAGCGGGAGGCCGCCCAGGAGGCGATCGACGCACTCGTCGCTGCCGAGATGATCGAGCAGGAGGCGGCTGAGGAGGCGCTCGCTTCCGTCCTGGCAGCCGAGGAGGTCGAGGCCGAGACAGAGTGAGGATGAGCGCAGCCGGACGCTGATTGGTGAAGCAAGGTCAAGAAGGGAGATTCTCAGGTGAGTGACGAGACGAAGGACGCGGCGGCAACGCCGGATCAGCCCGTGGATGTGGCCGTGGCAGCGGTCGGCGATGACCGCGGCGTCGAGGCCGTCGCCGGGATCGCTGTCCAGGGCAACCAGGCACTGGTGGTCGCGCAGTTCGCCGACATGGACTCCGCCAAGGCGGCCTACTACGCCCTGGTCGACGCCGAGGTCAAGCGGGCCATCGACATCGACGGCGTCCTGGTCGCCAACGCCGACTACCAGGGCAAGGTCAACATCCAGAAGATGACCGACCACAAGACCCGCAACGGATTCCTGTGGGGGGCCGTCGGCGGCGCGGTCATCGGTCTCATCTTCCCGCCCACGATCCTCGCCGGAGCCGTCTACGCCGGCGTCGCGGGCGCCGCCATCGGCAAGGCGCGCAACGTGATGATGAAGAGCGGAGTGGCCGACGAGCTTGCGGGCGTCATCGCTCCGGGCACCTCGGGAATCGTGGCGCTCGTGTCGCTCACCGCGGTCGACGCCGTGAAGGCGACGATCCCGGACGCCAAGGTCGTCAAGTCCGCCCCGGTCGACGACGAGACCGCCAACGCGGTCAAGCAGGCCGCGAAGGCAGCCGGAGACTCGGCCGCCGGCTGAGCCATTCGGCACCGGCCGGGTGACCGGCGCGAGATACATGAGGCAGGATCGGTCCGACCGGATCGGTCCTGCCCCGCAGGCAAGCCCCAGGTCCCGGCGGCGCTCGTCGGGACGTGCTTCTTCAGGTGGGACACAACCATGTCTAGTCGCCTTCGCCTCATTGTTCCGGTCCTTGCCCTCGCGGTCTTTGCTGCCGCCTGCGGAGGCGGGGCATCCTCCTCCCCGGGCGCGTCGGGAGCCCCGGCCGCCTCGGCGACCACGGCTGCTTCGCCCGCTGCTTCGGCGTCGCCGGCGCCGGCCTCGAGCCCGGCGGCAATCTGCACCGACGCGGCCGCCTTCCGGGCCTCCGTGACCGCGCTCACCAGCCTCCAGCTCCTCCAGGTCGGCACGGCCGGCGTGCAGTCGGCGGTCACCACCGTCCAGTCGAGCGCGCAGGCGCTGCTCGTCTCGGGCAAGGACCTGATCGTGATGCCCGTAGCCGACCTCCTGACCGCCGTGCAGGGGCTGCAGGCCACCCTCACGAGCATGGGCGACCAGCCCGGGCTCGGCGCCAAGATCGGCGCCATCACGACCGCGATCGACCAGATCAAGACGGCCGCCGCCCAGGTCGAAACCGCGCTCGGGACCGCCTGCCCAACACAGTAGGCCCGCCGGGGGACGAGGGGTCGCACCGAAGGGGCGCCGCGGAGAACCCTGGGCGAGCGCGACGTGGAGATGATGGTGGAACCGCAGTCCGCCGACGCGACGAATGAAGGCGACGTCGATTTCGCCGCCCCCTCGCCAGTGGCCGAGCTGCGGCTGGCCATTGACGGCCTCGCGGTTGGTCGGACGCCCGGCGTCCGCGGCGATGACCAATGGGCAGAGGCCGGTCGCAGGGTCCTGCGGTTTCACCTTGACCGGATGCTCGCGCGGGTGCCGGCGTCATCGCTGGCGAGGACCCGGAGGAGGTCCACGCGATGCGCGTGGCCGCTCGCCGCATGCGCGCTGCCTGGCGGGTCTTCGCCGACGGGTTCGAGCGTGACGTGATGCGTCGCAACGGCGGCAGCCTCCGCGCGATCGGGGCCCGACTCGGCGCGGTCCGGGACCTCGATGTCCTTCTCGAGATCGTTGCCGACTACGCCGTTCGCCGCAGCGAGCACGGCCGCGCCGGGCGGGCGCCGCTCCTGCGCACATTGGCGGTCGCTCGTCGCGCCTGCCTATCGACGGCGTCTCGGCCGCGGCCTGGCGCGGCTCTGAGACGACGGGCGTCAATTGGGCCCCTGGCGTCTTGTGATGCGAGTGATGCTGTCGGACGCCTCGTCGAGGTCCCGGCGGCGGGAGGAGCGGGCTTGTGACCTTCACTGAAGTCATGGACAGCGTCGTGCGCGGCTTCGAGATCGCGGGCGTCATGGTCCTCGCGGGCGGCGGACTCATCGCCGTCGTCGCCTACGTTCGCGACCTGTTCCGGGGCCCGCCACGGCCGGCCTACGAGCGCCTGCGGCAGAATCTGGGCCGCTGCATCCTCCTGGGCCTTGAGGTCCTCATCATCGCCGACATCGTCCTGACGGTGACCATCGATCAGACGATCGAGAGCGCCCTCACCCTGGGGATCATCGTGCTCGTGCGGACGTTCCTCAGCTTCTCGCTCGACATCGAGCTGGACGGCACAGTCCCCTGGCGCCGCGGAACGGGGCGAGCGCCGAGCTGACCCTCAGCAGACCGATCCTCGGCCGCTTGCCCGCGTCAGCCTCCTGCGGCATCTCTTGGCGGGTGGTCCTCGAGGTCGAGACGGCACGGGAGGCACGCAACCGGCGCGACGTCAGCCACCGCGACCTCCGTCTGGACACGTCACCTCGCCCAGTGAGGGACGTGGCTTCGCCGCCACGATCACCTCCGAGGCGATCCCGGTCGACATCCGCACGGGAATCGTCGAGCTGACCAGGGGGCTCGCGCCGCCGCAGCCCGAACACCCGTCCGGGCTGCCCTACGTCCGGGAGAAGCGCCCGGACTGAGCGGAGCCAAGCGCTGGAGCCCAGGCGTCGGATTCGTGCTCGCGAACCGCACAATGATCGGTGCCTACGCCGCTCGGCCTCTGGTGCTCAGGACACGCGACCCTAGGCGCACAGGCCCCGGCGGCTCCCAAAGCACGTGCGCTACCACTGCGCTACACCCCGGCCGGTTTCGCGCTCTCGAAACGCATCTGCCTCGCGAGCGACACCCAGAAGCCTAGCCTACAGCGCTCGACCCGAAGGATGCGGCCGGCCTCGGCGCAAGACGGGGGCTTCGACAGCCGGCCGCCCGCTGCCGACCCGTGCCACGCCCCAGCCGGAGGCCACGCGGCCACGCGGCCAGCGACCCCGGCACCGCCTACGGGACCAGCGGCTTGATCCAGAAGGCCTTGATCAGTTCGCTGATGATCGTGTAGATGAGCGGGGCGCTGGCGATGAGGACGGCCCTGCCGAAGGCGAGCGTGTCACGGAACGGCCACGTCGTCATTTCCCCGACGGTCTTGCGGAGGGCGATCAGCGTCCCCACCCGGTTGTTCAGGCGGGCAGTCTCGGCGCCATCGAACTCGGTCGCTCCGTTGGCATCATGGACCTTGCTCGCGCCGCCCTCCCGCTCGTACACCTCGCGGATCCGCGCATTGATGCCACCGAGAGCGTCCTGCTTGGCCCGCGCCATCTTCTGGTGGATGGAGCGCAGCGGCAAGATCAGGGCGAGCAGGCTGGCCAGCGTCGCCAGCAGGAGAACGCTCCAGCTGAGCGGGGAGGTCGGGCGCCCGAACCCGATCACGAATATCACGATGATGCCCGCCGGCGCCAGCGACGTGGCGAGCGCGATGTTGCCGAACGGCAGCAGCATGCTCGTATCGAACACGTCGACCTCGAACCTCTCGCGCGACAGCTGACCTAGCGCGCGGGCACGGCGAATCGTGCTGTATACGAGGCTGACGACCGCCCAGCCAAGCAACGTGTACTCGGCGAGGACCAGGAGACCGCCGACGGCGCTGCCTGGTAGAAGCATCGGCCGGTTCGTCACCGGGTCATCGATCGGCAGGGATGTTCCGAGGACGGGGAACAGCGCCGTGACGACGACCGCGGAAAGGAGGAGTAGGACCCCGTCAACGCGGATGCCAGGACTGTCCAGCCATAGCTCGTACCGATCGAGCTTCTCCTGCTCGACTTGCAGGACACCCGTGAGCGCCGTCAGCGAACGCTCGACGAGGCCGTCGACAACGCGAGCGATGACGAGCAGGTACAGGACGGCGCCGATCACGGTCCAGCGCCGGATCGCGTCTGCCGGCGAGAGCATCTGGAGCGGATCGCTGTCGGCGAGATCCTCGACGAGCTGCCCGGCGGTCACGAGCCCGACGACGACGATCACGACAAGCGCGGGCGCGACGCGCCGGAGGCGGTCTCGCTCAAACCACGAGCCGGCGAACGGGCCCCCCGTTCGCTCGATCGGCACGATTGGGTTCTCGATGATCGGCTCAGCCACGAGCGCTCCCCTCCCCGTCGCGATCGCGAGGCGCGGATTGTAGCCCCTATCAGCACGGACTCCGACCCGTCGACATTCGGAGTTTCCCCGTTGACACCCCCGCGGCGACCCGTACGATGTGCCGAACCCCGATGCGACTGCCTGATATGCCCGAACTGGACGTTGCCCAGATCGTTACCGCATTCGAGCGGCGGGCCGAGGCGGTCTGCCCCGAGGAGCGCGACCTCGCCATTCGATCCCTGCGCCGGCTGACGCCGGCCAACTGGACGCTCGAGTGGTATCTGCCCTGGTGGCTGGGCCACGCCTTCGGCCTGGATCCCGTCATCGTCGAGGAGACCGTGCTCAGCAACGTCCTCGGCTTGGTCTCGATCCGGCTCCAGGACGATCTCTTGGATCACGACGTCGCCGCCGCGGACGTCCCTGGCGCGACCCGCCTGAGCGCGGCGCTCTTCGATGAGGCTGTCGGGGTGTACCGGCACCGCATCGACGGGGCCTCGCCGTTCTGGCCGTTCCTCGAGCGATCAATGGTCGAGTGGCGCCGCGCATCGGCCGGGGACGGCCCGCTACGTGTGGCCGACCTGCCACGCCGCGGCGCGCCGCTCAAGATAGCCGCGTTCGCAACCTGTCTCCTCGCTGACCGCGCGGACCGCTGGGAGCTCGTAGATCGCTGCCTCGACCACGGCCTCGCGGCGCTCGTTCGCTACGACCACGTCTGCGACTGGGAGGACGACCTTCGCGCGGACCGCTGGAACGCGTTCGTCGCGGCGGTCTCGCCACTTCCGCAGAGCTATGCAAATCGCGACCGGAACCGGTCGACGGTGCTCGCGGCGTTGCTGACGCGCGAGGTGGTGACGACCGAGTTCGGGTGGATCCAGGCCGAGGCCCTGCGCGCGGCCCGCCTGGCGGCGGAGCTGGGATGCCCACCGCTGGCGGCGCACCTGTCCGGCTATGCCGACAAGACGGCCGCCCAAGGTGCCGAGATCCAAGCCCACTATCGGGGGGCGGCCGAGCGCGCCACGACACTCATCTTCGGCACGTCAGCATTCCGGACATGAACGAAGGCGGGACGACGAGAGGATAGGAGGACGAGACGATGGGGCACGAGACGATGGGGCACGAGCCGTACGGGTTCATGGAGCGGGAGGTGGCCTTCAAGCTGCTGGCTTCCCACGCGTTGGTCGACGAGGAGTTCTTCAACAGGCTGCGGGACGACCCGGAGACTGCGGCCGCGCAACTCCACATCCGGTTGACCGACGCGGACATCAACTACATCAAGAACGAGGTCGAATGGGCGCCGATCGAGGAGAGCGCCGACACCATCCGGGAGTCGTTGCACCTTGACCTCGTGACGAACTCCTGGTAGGCATCGCTCGCCAGGGCCAAACCGGGATCGAACGTCCCGCCCGGTCACGGACGAGCCCCGCGCGACCCCTCCGGGTCGTGCGCACGGTGTTGGACCGGATCGGGGCTCTCGCGGAGAGCAGCATCGACATCACAGATGAGCAGCAGCTCCTGTTTTCGGTCCTGAAGGCGCAGGGGAACCCCGTCTCGCTCGACGTCATGCCGGACTCGTCCCACGACGGGATCGACGGCACACGGGCACCGCGCAGAGGGCCGCGCCGCCCGGGACCGGAGCGACGCGGCTCGCGAAGTGGGCGGCCGGGAGACGGCCGCGCAGGCGAATGGTCGTACGACCGATCAGCGGGCGGCGATCAGTCGCGTGGCTGCGTCCGCTGTCCCTCGGCGAAATCACCAAGTGGCGCCGCGGGATCGACCGGCTGCTTCCTCACGCCGTCGGCGTAGCTGCCCCGCGGCTGCACCGTTCCCACCCGGGGCTCCGTCTCCTGGCCGGCTGCGAAATCACCCATCAGGGTGCCGAGCTTCACGCGCTGCTTCGAATTGCCGTCCGCGAAGCTCCCGCGGTAGCTTTCCTTCGTCATGTCAGACCTCTCAGACTGCCTTTGCGCGGCCGCGGCTCACTCGGCATATGGAGCGCCATCGCGATCCGTGCTGCGAACCATATGGTATTAGTTGTCCTATGTCAAGTATTGTCATGAATTCATTATCCGGCTATCCTGCGCGCGGAGGGAAGGGAGCAGCAGATGGAGGATGCAGGTGGCGGAAGCGCAGGTTGTGGAGGCCCTGGAACGGCTCGTGACCGCAGCCGTCGGCCTGACGACGGTCGTGCTTGGCGAAGCGGGCGTGGCGAGCGAGCTCACCCTGCCGCAGTGGCGGATTCTCGTGGTGATCGCCCAATCCGACGGCAGCCGGGTGGGCGAGGTGGCCGGCCGAATCGGGACCAGCCTGCCCGCAGCGAGTCGCCTCGTCCGCCGCCTCGAGCGACGAGGCCTCGTGACCGCCACTCGTGATGAGCGCGATCGCCGGGCGACGATCGTGCGGCCGACCGAGGCGGGGCTGCGTCTCTGGGAGGACGTGGCCGGGCGCCGTCGCCGGCGCCTCGCTGCCGCGCTGGACACCCTCCACGAGCCGCTGCCGGCAGGCTTCGGGCTCGGACTTCAGCTGGTCGCGGGGGTGCTGGCCGGTAGTGCCTGACCCGAGAGAACATCAATGCCTTCGAGATCGGGCCCTAGCTGGCGCCTCAGCGTCCAGCCGTTCGCTCGGCCTCATGAGCCGCCCGGCGTGAGATCCTCGCCCCCGACCGTGTTCCCGCCGTCGGTCGCCCGGAGCAGGACATCGCGCTGCCGGAGGTAGTCGGTGATCGCGAGGACCGTGGCGGCGACCGGGATCGCGAAGATCGCCCCGAGCACCCCTGCGATCGCTCCGCCGAGCATCACCACGACAAAGACGGCGATCGGGCTCATCTTCACCGCGGCTCCCATGACGAGCTGGGTCACCACGAGCTGGACGGCCACGGCGGCGACGATGCTGACCAGCGCCGCCGGGGCCACCACGTCGGGGGCGAGGACGAGGGCGAACGCCGGCAGGACAGCCCAGCCGATCAGCGGGCCGATCCACGGGATGAACACGATCAGGCCGGCGATCACGCCGATGAGCGGGCCATACGGCACCCCGAGGAGGACCGCCGCGATGCAGACGATGAGGCCGTAGATCGACCCGATCAGCAACCGGCCGCGGACGAATCCGCCAAAGGAGAGCGCGATCGCCAGCTCGAGCTCCGCCAGGTCGCGATAGGTGTTGGAGGGGAGGAAGTGACGCATCCAGCCGAGCAACGAGACCTGGCCCGCCGCGAGGCCCACCGAGATGATCACCGCGGTGATCAGGGCGCCGACGATCCCGAGGAGGTTCCGGACCCCCGTCGACACGGCGCTCGCGAGTTGGTCACCGTTCTGGCGGAACCAGTCGACGATCGACGCGGCGACCTCATCGCGGCTCGGCAGGCTGACTCCGAGCGCCTCGATGATCGGCCGGACGAGATCGCCGATCCGGGCGAGGATCGCAGGCAGGCGGTCGACGAACGCGACGGCCGCGTTGAGGATCGCGAGGAGCGTCGCGCCGAGGACCACGACCGCCACGACGGCAGTCACGAGGTACGCGACCAGGACGGCGACGCCGCGCCCGCGGAACGGCAGGTGTCGCTGCAGCCACGACACGGGCGGCTCGAGCACGTACGCCATGAGCCACGCGACGAACAGGATGATCGCCGGCGAGGCGAGGATCGCGAAGAAGTCCGACGCGAGCCGGACGATCACGATGAAGAGCGCGATGACGACGAGCCAGAAGATGAGCCGTGCTTCGCGCCGCGAGATGACCTTCTCGGCGAAGGTCGGCGGCCTGGTCGACTCGGTCACTCGCTGAGGGTACAACTCTGGGGTTCGCCCCAGTTTCCGCAGCTCGGCTTCGGCTCGGACGATCGAGGGGCGCCCGACATGCTGAGCCGTGAGGCGGGCTCCGAGCGGCAGGGCGAAGCATGATCTGCTGCGCCCTTCGCGTCTACCGAGGATCAATCCGGTAGACGGGATACCGCTCGACGATCGCCTCGAACTCGGATAGCGGCGCGCCGACCGCCACCGGGAGATGGTTGCGGCCGCTCGTCGCGACCCGCACGTACTCGCCGAGGACGGGGGCTCGCTCGGCCGGCGGCACTGCCACGAGGTGGACGGGCCGCCGGCGTCCCTGGCGGAGGACGGCGTCGCCGTTGGCCGCCTCGACGTTCTTGACCCAATCGGATCCCGCACCGAGCATCGACACCAGGTAGCGGCTGCCCTCGACGGTGGCGATCACCACGGGGGTGGAGCGTCGCTGGCCCGACACCCGGCCACGGACTTCGAGGACGGCCGCCTTCGACGACAGCCCGAGGGCGGACGACCAGCCCGCCACCCGGTTGGCCCAGCGACCGATCCGCGTGGGCCGCCAGTCGCGGTAGAACAGTCGCCAGACGGGATTGCGCTCCGCCGGGTCGACGTGCGTCAGGTCGCTCATGGGACTCGGCCCTCCGCGGCCGCCCCGACCGCACGACCCCATGCCTCGGCCCGCTCCAGCTCGCCCGCCTCGAGCCCCTGGCCCTCGAGCGGGCCGCCTCTCGCGATGAAGAAGCTCTCGGGCGGAGCGGCAAGCCGGGCGCCCGCCTTGCCGAGGCGCTTGGCGGCCTCGCCGGCCGCCGAGCCCATGAGCCACGTCGCCCCCCGGTAGCGGGTGTCGAACGTCGCGGCCGGGACGCCCCGGAGGGACGGTGGGAGGGCGTCGACGAAGGCGCGCAGCGCCGGGCTCGGCCCGCGCTTCTGGGTGGGGCCGCCGACGATCAGCAGGTCGGGCCGCTCGGTGAGCGACCGGGCGGCCTCGGCCGTGTCCAGGACGCTCACGCTGCCGCGGGCGCCGGCCCCGCGGGCGATCGCCTCCGCGATCTTCGCCGTGTTGCCGAACGTCGTGTCGTAGATGACGACGGTCTGCATGTCATTCTCCCTTCGATCCGCTGCGCAGGGCGACCGCGCCCACGATGGCAAGCCCGGTGAACGCGAGCGGCGCCAGGGGCGGGCGCTCGCGCTGGTCGGTGATCGTGTCGGCGGGCCGCGGAAGCCGGTGGTCGTTGTAGCCGCCGAACCCGAAGAAGGCGACCATCGCCCACAGCGCGTAGAGGGCGAAGCGAGCCACCCGGCTCCGGCCACCGACGGCCAGGTATCCCAGGCTGAGGAGGCCGACGGCGGTTCCGGCAATCGCCGTCACGGGACCCCAGATCTCCTCGCCGACGGTGTGGCCCGCCAGGAGCAGATCCACCAACAGGGCGAATGACCCGACGGTGATGCCGGCCGTGACCATCAGGGCCCGGCGACGGGTTCGAGTTCGGGCCTCGACTGAGCGAGCCGCTGCGAGGGCGGTACCCGTGGTGGGTGCCGCTCGTGTGGAGGAGGACATCTGACGACTCCTTGTCGCTTCCTGCTGCCCCAGCGCATACCGGGTGCGACTGGACTTTACGGCAGTCACTGTCATCTGTCAATCCATGCCATTTGTCCTGAACCGCCATATGACATTGACCGACGCAATGTGCTATCGTTCGCCCATGGCGACAGAACGCGACGATCTCGGGACGGGGGAACACGTGTCCCTGCGGCAGCGGAAGCGGGCGCGGACCCGGGCGGCCCTCATCGCCGCAGCCCTGGAGCTCTTCGAGCGGCAGGGCTACGAGGCCACGACGATCGACGAGATCGCGGCCGCCGCCGATGTCTCGCCACGGACGTTCTTCCGCTACTTCGCGACCAAGGAGGAGGTCGCCCTCGGGGATGACCTCGGCCCGGCGATCCTCGGGTTGCTCGCTGCTCGGCCGGCCGACGAGCCGATGCTCGAGTCCGTCCGACACGTCGTCGCTGACTCGCTCGGGCTGGTCTCCGAGGACGACCGCGAGGCCCTCCTGGCGCGATTGCGGATCGTCTACCGGACGCCGTCCCTGCGCGCGCGCCGCTGGGAGTTCCAGCTCGAGATGGGGCGGATCAGTGGCGCCACCCTCGCGGAGCGGCGGGGCCTTCCGCCCGATGACCTGGGCTCGCGGGTGACCGCCGCCGCGATCTTCACCGCGATCGAGGTCGCCATGGACCGTTGGCAGCAGCACGACGGGCAAGAGGATCTCGGCGCCGCGATCGATGCCGCCGTCAGCCACCTGGGTACCGCGTTCGGCAGTTGATGGGGCCGACGCGGGCCGGTGGCCGCCGGTTCGCCTCCCGCAGGCGAGCCCGCGTCCGGGCCCGGGTCCGAGGGCACTGGAAGCGGGAACCCGGCCCCATTTCGCGACCTCCGCCTCTGGCGCGACACACCTCCGTCCGCGACCGTCTCACTGGCGGGGCAGTTGCCGGAGGCGTCCCGGAGGGATGCTCGATGTGGGCCACAACCAGCCGCAGGCTCCTCGTCTGGCTGACCGTCGCCGCACTCGTCGCGGGTTGTGGCGCGACATCGCCGAGCCAGACCCCCACGCCGACTGCCCCGACCGACGGTCCCGCCGCGGCGAGTCAACCTCCGGGCACCACAGCGACAGCAGGTGCGTCAGCCACCGGGGGTCTTCCGCCGGAGCCGCCGGCGACCCCCTTCTCCCCGGCAGTCACATCGACGCCCCCATTCGGCCCCATCCTCGCGGCAATGCCCCAGGCGGGCCAGATGCAGGTCGCGACGCCAGTGCCAACCGGGGACGGGACTGTGTACGTCGCCCTCCGCAATGGCGATGCGGATCCGAACCTCGCAGAGCCCACTCGCCACTGGGTCGTGGCCCTGGACGCTCGCGGTCGCGCGAAGTCGGGCTGGCCCGTTGTCGTCGAGCTCGAGCCGTTCCCGATCCTTGGCGGCAGCACCCTGCTCCTGCACGGCGAGAGGGGCGGTACGACGTGGATCGACGCGCTCGACGCACGTGGGCGTCGAGCAGAAGGGTGGCCGGTCGCGCTGCCGGGTCGGTCCTGCGGCTCCCCTCTGAGCTCGAACGCGGAGCTCGCCTACCTCGTCTGCACCGGGAGCGATGGAACCGCCGGGGTCGTCGGGATCCGGACGCACGAAGTGGACAGCCTTCACTTTCCGACGGACCTCGGAGGGGTCGTCCTCGCTTCGAAGGTCGGGGCGGATGGCTCGCTTTACGTCGCGGTTGGGTCGAGCTCGAGGCTTGCGGTCGGTGATCGAGTCTGGTGGGTGTCGGTTGACCCATCGGGGCACACGAGGCGGGGCTCGACCATCGAGCTGGACCGGGACGCGTACGGCGTGGAGCTTGGCCCGGATGGGACGGCCTACCTGCGGCGCTATGTGACCACTTCTCGCACATGCCCGGAGCAGACCGCCGTCCCCGCCGACACGATCACCGGTTCGGAGATCATTGCCTTCGACGAGACCGGTGTCCGGCCCGGTTGGCCGTATGGCAGCCCGGATGTCTTCTCCCGTCCCTCCTTCGGGCAGGACGGGACCATCTACCTCACCGCGGGGCGTGTCGACAGAGCCCCGGAGAACCCTTATGACGTCTCGGGCAGCCCGCCGAGCCGGATCATCGCTCTCGACGTGACGGGGCGGGTCAAGGACGGCTGGCCTGTCGCGCTCCCGTTCGCCGCCCTGTACGGGGGCGCTCAGTGGCGAGTCCGACCTGGACTGTCCCTCCGAGCTCCTCTACGTCGTGCCACCGATCGTCGCCGGCGACGGTTCGGTCTTCGCGTTCGGCAGACGTCAGGCGGGCGGCGACGTCCACGGCACAACCTCGATCGCCGCCTTCCGTCCGAACGGCTCGGCGGCAATCAACCCACCCTACACGACGAGCGCGCAGCTATCGTCGGGGTGCTTCGGAGTCCACGACCAGGCGTGCTGGGCGAGCGTTCAGCCCGTCGTCGCGAGCGACGGGCACGTCTATGCCGCCATCGGCCCGACGGGCAAGCGGAGCGAGGGGTTCATCGACAAGCTCCTCGCCCTGGAGGTCAATGGCCGAGCTCGCGGATGGCCGGTCACCCTCACGACGCGGAACGGCGCAACGACGGGGCTGGCGGCGCGACCCGGAGGCGGCGTGATCGTGGGCCGCATCGGAGGGGAGGAGACCTTCGTGGTCGGCCTCGACGGGGCCGGGAGGACCGTCTTCCGAACGACCCTCACCGAGATGGCTCCGGGCCTTCGGCGCGACTCGATCGCCATTGTCGAAACAGCCGGGCTGACCATCTGGAGCGGCCCCGGTGTCAAGTGGCGGGTGGTCGGGCGGCTCGTCCGCGGCGATCATGTCTTCGTCGTGCGCTGGGCTCGTGGCTGGGTCCTTGTCCAGGCAGCGGGTCCCGGCGGCCTCTGGGGATGGATCCCGATCACGGGGCCGGATGGCGGTGCGTCGATCAGCGCTTCCGCTGCCGACTGTCCGAAGGGGCCATACACGCTCGACGGCATCGCGAACCTGTCCCCGGAAGCGCGACTCGCCTGCTTTGGCGACGAGACGATCTCGATCGACGCCGGCGCCACGAGGCGGGGGAGCTTGGAGAGCTGGGCATTCAACGATCCGGATTGGCTTCTCCACCCGGGCTACTACTGTCGATACGCCACCGACCCCGACGGCCCCTGGCTTGACGTCGCGTTCGCGCCCGCCTCGGGCCTCGACTGCGACGAGGAGCCCGCAGCTGGGCATGCCTTCCGCGTTACGGGTCCACTTCGACGACCCGGCCGCTGCGACGTGCCGCAGCTGGAATGAGGACCCGACAACTGGCGAGAAGCGATACGACGCGAAGATCCAGGACGTCTTCCACTGCCGAACCCAGTTCGTCGTGACCGCCCGCGAGGTAGTCGACCTCCGCTGACCGTCGGGGTGACGCGCTGATGCGACACGACGTCGCAGCGATGCCGGCCCAACGGCACTGGCGGCCGGACCCGCCCGGGCCGACGATGGGACACTTGGGTGCCCGGCAGGTATCTCTAGGTCATGACGAGCCTCGCCCTCGACAGCGCCGCGATCGCCACCACGGTGGAGCGTGCCATCGCGGGCGACGAGGTCGCCTTCGCCCGGCTCGTCGGCGCCTACCACCTCGACCTCGTCCGGGTCGCCTTCGTCGTCTGCGGCGACGAGGGTCTCGCCGAGGACGCCGCCCAGGCGGCCTGGTGGATCGCCTGGCGCAAGCTCCCCTCGCTGCGGGACCACGACCACCCCAGGCCGTGGCTCGTGGCGGTCGCTGCGAACGAGGCCCGCAAGCTCGTCGGGCGCGAGCACCGCCACCAGATCGTGGAGCTCAGGGTCGCGGCCGATCCCTCCCCGGGTGCCGACCCGGGGGGCGCGATTGACCACGTCGACCTGGCGAACGCCCTGCGCCATCTCAAGCCCGAGGACCGGGCGCTCGTGGCCCTGCGCTACGCGGCCGAGCTCGACGCGTCCGAGCTGGCCCCGGTCCTGGGCATCTCCCCGTCGGGCGTGCGGACCCGGCTCTCCCGGCTGCTCGACCGCCTCCGGGAGGAGCTCGGCGATGACTGAGCGCGACGCCTTCGAGGTCCGCTTCGGGGCTGCGGTCCGCGGCTACGCCGGGCGCGTCTCGTCCGATCTCGACCCGGCCGACCTCGCCCACCGGATCTCCGCGAAGGAGCCGCGGCGGCGCGGGTTCGCGGCCGCCCTCGGCTGGCGCGTGGGGGCGATCCCGCGGGTCGCCTGGGTCCTGCTCCTGCTGGCGGGCCTGCTGGCCGCCCTGGCCGGCACGGCGCTCGTCGCCTCGCGCCTGCGCGAGACCGCTCCCCGGGTCCCTCCGCTCGGCGCGGCGCTGGTCCCGACGGGCATCGACGTCCTGACCCCCGAGACAGGGTGGTACGCGCGGGTCGTGGCCGACGGCGACGGCGTCTTCTGGGCGCGCGAGGACGTCGGGCGGCTGGTGCGCTACGACCCGGCCACGGGATCAGGGCGGAGCTGGACGGTGACCGACGACGCGGCGTTCTCGACGTGGGACGTCATGCCCGCCAGGGAGGGCGGGGTCTGGCTGGTGGGGCCGCGGACGCTGCGCTGGTTCGACGGCGAGACCTTCCGCGCGGTGATCGAGGCTCCGATGGAGATCGCCCACGCCGTGGAGGCACCCGACGGCAGCCTCTGGGCGGCGTCCGGGGAAGGAGACCTGCTGCACTGGGACGGATCGTCGTGGAGCCGGCTCGACGGTGGCCGGCCGAACGCCGACGCATACGTCAGCGCGATCGCCGTGGACACGGCCGGGCGACCCTGGATCGGCGGGATCACGCAGGTCGCCGCGTCACCCGAAGCGGGTGGCATCGCGCAATCGGGCTGGGTCTCGCGCCATGACGGGTCGACCTGGACCACCTTCGACGCGAAGGACGCCGCACCGCTCGAGAGCCCCGTCTCGTCGATCGCGCAGCTTCCCGACGGTGCCATCTGGGTGACCACCGCCGGCATGAGCGCGGGGGTTGTGGGTGGAGCCGGACCTGCTCCTGCCGGGGGGCTCGCCCGGTTCGACGGCTCCTCGTGGACCGACGCCATGGCCGAGCTCTCGAGCGCCCGGAACACGACGTCGGTGGCCGCCGGGCCGGACGGCACGATCTGGGCCGCCGCCGGCGACCCGGCCGACGGGGCGGTCACCGTCAGGCGGTTCGACGGGCGGTCGTGGCTCTCCTACGGGCCCTCCGACGGGCTGCCCGGCGCGGAGGAGAGCGGCTTCGTCACCGCGTGGGCCCTCCCCACGAAGGACGGGGTGTACGTCGGGACCGGCGCCGGCATCTTCCGGCTGAACGGCGATCGCTGGGAGCGGGCCTGGCCGACCTCGTTCGTGCCGATGGACCTTCGCAACCTGCTGGCGATCTCCCGCGACGAGCTGTGGGCGACCGACATCCAGGGCGGCCTCTGGCACTTCCAGGGCGAAACCTGGACGACGCGATCCGATCGACCCGAGCCATCCCCAGGCCGAGGTGCGGGCCCTGACCCTCGCACCGGACGGCACCGCATGGGCGGTCGGCTCGAACGGCGTCGCGTCCTGGCGTGACGGGCGCTGGACCATCGTTGATGCGGCCGAGGCGAACCTCATCACGATCGGCCGCGATGGAACCGTGTGGGTCGGCAGCTTCAGCGACGAGGCGTGCCGGGTGGCGACGCTGCGGTTCGACGGCGGGGCATGGGTCAGTCGCGCCGTCGCCGACTGTCCGCCCGGGAGCTCCGGGCTGTCGTCGCTCGCGGTCGACGCGAACGGCGCGCTGTGGGCGGCGTGGACGGGCAGGGCCCCCGGCTGTGGGTGGATCGGCTGCCCGCAGACCGGGCTGGCCCGCCTGGACGGAGGGAGCTGGGAGGTGATCCGCGAGCTCGGCGGCTCCGAGGTCACCACGATCACAATCGTCGGGGCCACCCCAACAGGGGACGTGTGGGTCGTCGACGATCCCACCGCGGTCCTTACTGGCCCTGGAGAGCCGGACCCGATCAGGGCCGCCCGCTTCGACGGAACGGCCTGGACCGTGGTGGCGCCGCCCGATGATCGCTCCATGTCCGGCTTCGCCGTTGCCCCCGACGGGACGCTGTGGGCGTCCACGTCCGACCGGGGCCCTGCTCGCTACGACGGGACCGCGTGGACGTTCCCCTACGAGGGGGCCGGGTTGCCCTCGATGCAGCTGGCGGCCGTCGCTCCGGATGGCACCGTCTTCGGCTCGATCGGCTCGGTTCTCCGCCTGCCGGATCTCGCGCCGCCACCCTGAGAGGGGACCGGACCATGTGCCGTGTCTCCTGGCCGCCTCCGGGATGACAGTGGCGCGGGCGTGACGCCACCGGCCACGCGCGGCATGTAGCCGGTCGGACAAGCCCTGCGGGCCTCTGCCGAGGCGCGCCCGGAGGGCATCGCCGGCGCACGGACAACGGCAGCTCTTCCCGCGGGCGTCGTTGAAGTCGGTCTCGCCAGGGGAGGTCGGCCGGCAAGATTCGTCCGCGCAAGCGGTGAATGCTGCGTGATAGGCTCGCCGCCATCCACATGCTCGCTCGCGTGCGATCAGGAGGACGTCCGGTGGCCGCACAAGCGAAGGTCAGCGCTCCGGAACAGGGCGCGTGGAACCCACGGCTCGCGATCCTCCTGGCGATGGCGATGTTCGTGCTCGTCGTCGATACGGCGATCATGAACGTCTCGATCTCGGCGGTCGTCGACGATCTCGGCACCACCGTCAGCAGCGTCCAGGCCGCCATCGCCCTCGAGGCCCTGGTCTCCGCCGCGTTCATCCTCATCAGCAGCAAGGTCGGCGACCTCATCGGGCGCAAGCGGGCCTACGTGCTGGGCCTGCTGGGCTACGCCGTCGGCGCGCTGGCGATGACGCTGACGAGCAGCCTGACGACCATGATCATCTTCTGGGCGCTCTTCGGCGGGCTCGGCGCCTCGCTGCTGCTGCCGGCGATGCAGTCGCTCATCCACGGCAACTTCGAGGGCGACGCCCAGAAGCGGGTCTAAGCGCTGGTCGGTGCCTCGGCGGCGATCGCCGCGGCGATCGGACCGCTGCTCGGAGGGTTCGTGACCACCTTCCTTTCGTGGCGGGTCGGCTTCCTCGGGGAGCTCGTCGTGATCGGGATCGTGCTGTCCGGCATCGGGATGGTCCGTGACGTGCCGTACACCGGCGATCGGCGGGTCGACCTCGTCGGGGCGGTCCTGTCCGTTCTGGGCATGGGCGGCCTCGTGCTCGGGATCCTCGTGTGGCAGGAGGGCGGGGAGGCCGTCGGGGCGCTCCTCGCGGTCGGCGCGATCGCCCTGGGCGGGCTGTGGTGGTGGCTCGTGCGGCGCAAGCGGCAGGGGGACGTGCCGCTGATCGACCCGGACCTCCTTCGGTCCGCCATCTTCCGGCTCGGGATCACCGGGCAGATGCTCCAGCAGGTCGCCCTGGGCGGCACGATGATCGTGCTCCCGATCTTCCTGCAGATGGTGCTGGAGTACAACGCGATGCAGGCAGGGCTGTCGATCGCCCCGCTCTCGCTCACGATGTTCGCGGTGGCGATGCTGGCCGGAAGGAGGGTGGGCAAGCGACGCCCCAGCAGCATCATCCGGGCGGGCTTCGCCCTCCTCGTGATCGGCATAGCGGTGCTGATCCCGGTCGTGCCCCGCACCGACTCCGGCTGGTGGCTCGCGATCCCGCTCGTCATCGCCGGGGCGGGGCTGGGCCTCCTGGTTTCCCAGCTCAACAACTACACGCTGGCCCCCATCTCGGAGGAGCGCATCAGCGAGGCGGCTGGCGTGAACTCGGCGGCGGGCTCGTTTGGGCTGTCGTTCGGGCTGGCGCTGGCCGGCGGGGTCATGCTCGCCACGCTCTCCTTCGCGTTCATCACGATGGCCGAGGCCAGCACCGTCCTGCCGCCGGAGGAGCAGCAGCAGGTCGCGACGGTCTCGAGGAGGACGCGCAGGTGATGAGCAACACGCAGCTCGAGGAGCTGCTGGCCGGCCAGCCCGAGGAGACCCAGGACGAGATCATCCGCATCAACACCGAGGCGCGACCACTCGCCCTCCAGGTCGCGCTGCTCGAGACGCTCCTGGCGGGCCTCATCGGCTTCCTCAGCTCGTTCCGGATGATGCGGCAGCCGGACGTCGCCCCATCGGCCGCCGCCGAAGGCATGCTCCTCGGCTGAAGCGGTGATTGGCGTCATACGCTTCCCCGAGTCACCTCGAAGGCTGGTCCCGCATCCAGCCCGGTCACATACGAGGTCGTGAGGGTGCCGGCGCCTGATCGACCGCCGACCTACGCGGTCAGGCGTGCCCGAAGCTCCTGCACCTCGGCTGTCCAGTCGCCGTCCTCATCGGACTCGGCCCACAGCTCCTTCAGCTCAGAACCGGCAAGGATCCGATCGATCGCCTTGACCGCAAGCGGCGCGAGCGCGGGCCACGGCGCCTGGTCACGCGCCGCCACCCATTCGCCAACCTCTTCGGGAAGCGACGGGGACGGACGACCCAGGCCGGCGGCGACCACCTCGGCCGCCGCTATCGCCGCCTGTGACGTCGACGCACTGGGCTCGCCACCGGCCACGGCCGCGGCGAGGGCACGCTCGACGACGCTTTCGTCCGCGTCGGGAGTGAGCTCATACGTCCAGTCGCCCGCATCGTCGTTGTCGAACGGCCCGGATCCCCATGTTCCCACGGGTGCCTCCTTTGGATCTCGGCGGATGGCGAGCTTCGTCAGCCGAGTTTGAGCGAGATGTACTCCTGGCGCACCTGATGGTCGCGCGGCAGATTGTGCATGTACGGGAACTCGCTGAGGTCCCGGTTCCAGCGATAGGTGCCTGTGAGGAAGAGCTTCAGGTTCGGGATCAGGCCGAGAGGTTCGAGATCGAGGTCCTTGACCCGGCCGAAGGTGAGGAACTCGAGCGAGGGGTGACCGGCCAGCGGCTTGAGGCTCTCGATGCCCTTCTGCTCGAAGACGTCGAGCAGTCGAAGACGCGGCAGGCGAGCAGCCCAGTCAAGGGCGGTGATCTGACGCAGCCCTTCGATCACGACGACTTCCAGGCGCGAAAGGACCTCGATTCCATCGAGCGAGGCGAGCTTTGGCGCCAGGTCGAGGCTGAGGCGCTCGAGTGTTGTCGCGAACGCTTCGGCCCCAGCCAGGCTCGCGAGGCCCCCGGTCAGTCCGAGCGACCGCAGCGCCAGCCGACCGAGCGGATCCAGGTCGCTGTACGGGTACGGCCTGATGCTCAGCGAGGAAAGGCTGGGATGCCCGGCCCACAAGGTCTCGGTGCCGCCGCCGTTCTTCGGCAGCTCATTGACATGGAACGATTCGAGTTTCGGGAAGGCAGCGAAGTCGAGCAGGCCGCCCCAGGTACCGGAGAACGACAGGCTGCGCAGATCGATCAGGTCATGGATCGGTGCTACGTCCGGCGGATTGCCTGCGACGACCAGGAACTCAAGGTGCGGAACCTGACGGAGGAACGTCAAGTCCCGCTGATGGGTCTCGAAGGATCGGATATGTCGGGCTCGAAGCTCGGCGACGAGCTCGTCCGGATCCGACGTGCCGAGGGCGACCCAACGCCCGCCCGCCTCGATCTCCTGCCGCTGCATGCGCGAACTTGGGTTCAGGCCGCGCTGCACCAGCAGACTCTTGGGTATCACAGCCCGGCTAGGTACCCGGCCAGGTCGATACCGGAGTCCCTGAGCTTCACGAAACGGTCCTTGCTGACGGCGTTGATCTTGTTGGCAAGGTTACCGGTCTCGCCAACCGAACCGCAGGTGTTGATGGCGAGCTGTTCGGCGCCGCTGAGACCCGCCTTCGTGATACCCAGGAGGTTCTTCACATTCACGACGCTCTGCGGGCCGAGTCGTCCAGCGCGCATATGTTCCGACAGGCGGCGCAGGATGTCGACCGACTTCCCCACGTACATCTTGTCCGCCCGTTCGTCGAAGAACTCGTAGTTGAGCCGCTCCTGCGGGTTGGTCGAGCGGATCCGGGCCCGGTGCAGCTCGGGGAACGTGAAGTGGGCGAGGAGGTCGGGCTCGGCGTCGGCGAGCAGCCGGGCGACGGCCGGCATGCGCGGCTCGAACAGGGCGATGACCCGGCTGCACTGGTCGCGGGCCGAGGCCTCGTCGGGCTGCTCGAAGACGGCCCGGATGGCGCTGGCGACCATGCTCCGGGCCGAGCGCGGGACGAGGTCCTGGGCGTTGCGGGTGAAGTGGACCCGGCAGCGCTGCCAGCCCGATCCCAGGAGCTGCTCCCGGACGGCCTTGACGAGGCCGGCGTGGTCGTCGGAGATGACGAGGCGGACCCCGTGGAGGCCGCGCTCGACGAGGCCCCGGACGAAGGCTGGCCAGGAACTGCCCTCGTCGAGCCCGGGGCTGAGCTCGAGGCCCAGGATCCGCCGCTCGCCGTTCCGGGCGACGCCGGTCGCGACCAGGGCCGCCATGGACACCACCCGCCCGCCCTCGCGGACCTTGAGGTACGTGGCATCCAGCCACAGGTAGGGGTACGCCTCGCCGGCGAGCGAGCGGCCCCGGAAGGCGGCGACCTCGGCGTCGAGCGCCGCGCAGATCCGGCTCACCTCGCTCTTGCTGATCGAGGCGATGCCCAGGGTCCGGACGAGGTCGTCGACCCGCCGCGTGCTGACGCCCAGGACGTACGCCTCCTGGATGACTGCCAGCAGGGCCCGCTCGGCCCGCCGGCGCGGCTCGAGCAGCGACGGGAAGTACGAGCCGTCCCTCACCCGCGGGATCGCCAGCTCGACGGAGCCCACCCGGGTGTCCCAGCGCCGGTCGCGGTACCCGTTGCGGCTGGTCAGGCGGCGCTCCGGGTCGCGCTCCCCGTGGGGCAGGCCCGTGAGCTCGCTCACCTCGGCTTCCATGATCGCCTGGGCGAGCACCCGGACGCCCTCGCGCAGGACGTCGACATCGCCGTCGGTCATCGCCTTGCGCAGGGTATCGAGCAGCGCCATGCTGTCGTCGGCCATCGTGGTGGTCCTCCGTGTCGTCGGTTCTTCACTCCAACGACGCGAGGATGACGCGGTGGCCGTTTCCGTGCCCGGCCAGTTCCGCTGTTACACCAACTCTAGGGACGTGACCCTGTCCAGTCGCCGTCCTCATCGGATTCGGCCCACAGCTCCTTCAGCTCAGAACCGGCACGGATCCGATCGATCGAGCGGACCGCGAGCGGCGCTACCTAGCGCAGCGCGTCGATCGACGCGGTCGCGACGATCCCTTCGACGCTGCGCGCCAGCTCCGCGTTCAGGGTTACGAACGCGTCTGCCTGCAGCGGGTGAGCGCGACGTACTCGGCGTCGTAGGTCGAGGCCCATCCCAGCTGATCCGCCAGGTCCCAGGCCCGGCGCCGAAGCACGGCGTCGCCGAGGAGCCTGATCGGCATCCGCCCGATGCGGGCGAGGCGCTCGCGCGCGACGTCGGCCGGGATCTCGCCCCGCTGGACGGCCTCGTGCAGAGCCGAGAGCGCCTGGGAACGCAGGAGCGTCGGTGCGAGGAGCTCGTGCGCGCCTGGGACCTCGACCCCCGCACTCGCCAGGTGGAGGACGGCGCTGGCGTCGACGACGAACCTGGTCATCGGGTACCTCGGATCGGGGTGTGGAGCGTCAGAAGACTACAGTCTGCGCCCGTCCACGGTCGACGCCTGCGGCGCCGCACCGCCTGCACGTCTTGTCCTGCTCGGCGAGAATTCGTGCATGCAGACTGGCCGTGTTTCGCGCATCGCGGAGCGCATGGTGATCGCCGCCATCCTCGGGGTGACCATGCTGCTGCCCGGGGCGGGCGCGGCCGACGGCGCCACGCTGCCGCCGGTGCTGCTCGTCCACGGGTTCCGAGGATCGCCGGGCGCCTTCGACACGATGGCCGCGCGCCTGGTTCGCGGTGGTCGAAAGGTCTATGCGCTCGCCCTGCCGGGCCAGGACAACATCGTCAACGCCAGGGCGATCCGCGACTTTGCCGCCGCCCATCACCTCAGCCGAGTCGACGTCGTCGCTCACAGCATGGGCGGGCTCTCGAGTCGCTGGTTCGTCAAGTACCTGCGTGGGAAGGTCAGCGTGGCGCACTATGTCTCGCTTGGGACGCCGCAATACGGCCTGTGGGTAACCTGCCGGGTGCCGCTCGACTATGGCGGCCAGATGTGCCCGGACGGGGCGTTTCTCGGCAAGCTGAACAGCCGCGACGACACCCCTGGAACCACGAAGTACACCTCGATCTTCAGCGCCGACGACGGACTCGTGCCAGCGTCCTCGATCGCGTCTCGACGGAGGCGCCTGCCTCATCGGTGACCGCGGCGTCACCCACTTTGGCCTCTTGTCCGACCGCGGGTCTACCGGCAGGTCGTCTATTCGCTGAACGGCCGCTGCCCGCTCGCGTTCGACTGACCGTCAGCCTGGGGACAACGGGGCCCCGGTTCGGCCCCCGAGGTGGCGCGGCCGGGCCGGCGCGTCCGGCTCGACGACCGCGGGCAAGGGCGCGCTTCGATCGCCGTGCTGGAAACGCGGCGGGCGCCGGGATCGATCCCGGCGCCCGTGTGGCAAGTGCGGTCGTGGTCGTCCTGGGCTATGGCATCGTCCAGGTGCCGACCAGGGTGAAGGGATTCCCGCCCGCGAAGTTGAGCTTGCCCGAATCCTTGCACTTCACGAGCGTCGCGGTGGGGGCGGTGGTGTCCAGGAACCGGGTCGTGACGCCCTGGCTGTCCTTGGTCGCCGCGGGCTTGTCGCAGCCGCCGCCGTCGGAGTGGAGATAGAGGTCGCCGCCGCCGGCCTCGAAGCGCGAGGCGCGGCCCACGGCGTCGTAGTAGAGGCGCAGGGCCACCGCGTTGTTGTGGCTGCCCCCGGGTCCGGCGCACTTCGTGCCGTCCGGGTTGGTGCCGATCCTGGTCGAGATCGAGATCACGTCCCCCGACGCGATGCTCGGCGCCGGCGCGTTCCAGGGCACGCTGACCTGCTTGGCGTAGGCCTGGTTCCGGGTGAGACTCGTGACGCAGCGGGTCAGGCCCGTCGCGATCGATGTCCCGTTCCGGAACAGCTCGACCTGCACGTCGAACTGGGTGCCCTGGTCGTCGCCGCTCTTCAACCCGAGCCACAGGTGCGCGTTGCCCGGCTTCAGAACGGCTGCGAAGGCCTCGGCCATCGCGCTATAGCCCGCCGCGTTCGCATGGTTGTCCGGCCCAAGGGGTTCCGGTGCGCAGACCCACGTCCACTGGCAGAGCCGAGCGACGCTGAGGGGCACCTGGCCGAACGGGGGCAGTGGCACCATCGTCGCGAAGTCGGTCGTCGAGAAGGCGCCCTCGATGTCGGCGACCGGCATGCGGGCGGCGCCGTAGATCTCGGTGAGCAGCCGATTGAGCGGCACGATCGCCTCCGAGACGGAGAGCTGGGCGAGCGCCTGGCCCTCCGATCCGGTCAGCCAGTAGGCGAGAAACGGGTCGTAGATCGTGGCGCCGACGATCGGCGTCTCGGGCGGGGCTGCCTCACGGAGCGCCGCGAGGATTGTCGGCAGGTTCTGCCGGATCGTGGCGAAGCCGGGCGGCAGGCACGCAAGGCTGGTCTGGCAGGGGAAGTCGTTGAAGCCGATGTCGATCGAGACGAAGGCGACGAACTTCCCGTGGGCATGCAGGAACGCGACGGCCTCATCGAGCTGGCTGCCGTGGTCGTAGGCACAGACACCGCCGTCGATCATCGTCCCGGTGGTCTCGCCGGGGCAGCCGAGCTTGACCAGCTGGAGGTTGGGATACCACTCGCGGGCCATGGCGAAGAGCTGGTCCGCGTAGCCCTGGTCGGTCCGGTACAGGTTCGCGGGATCGCCGATCGGCTGCACCCCCGCGGCGAGCGAGTCACCGAGCGACAGGTAGTAGAGAGGGGCGTTGGCGCCGCTCCGGCCGGGCCCGATGGCGGCGGCAGGCTGGGCGACGGCCAGCGTCAGGACGATCGCAAGAGCACCAAGTCGAATGAGCAGCATCTCCGTGCCTCCAGTGGTCTTCGTCCCTGGTGGGACGGGGTCCACGATCGGCCGTCGCCGCTGGCGCTTCATCGGATCGCCATCCAAGACACGGCCGCACGGCGCCTCATTTCGCGGGCGCCGGTACCTCAGGCTTGGCCGGTCCCCGGATCAGGAGTCGGCGTCGAGCTCCGGCTGCAGCGACCCCGGGCGAGGCTGACCGACGAGGCCTGCCCGCTGCGCGAGGGCGCCGGCCTCCACGCGATCGACGACGCCCAGCTTGCCGAGGATGTTGGAGACGTGGACGCTCGCCGTCTTCCGACTGATGTAGAGGGCAGAGGCGATCTCGCCGTTCGACCAGCCGGAGCCGACCAGGGCCAGGATCTCCACCTCGCGAGGAGTCAGGTGGCGGCGCTCGATGAACACCGCGGCCGGATCGAGTCGGCGCGCCCGGGTCTGCGTCCCGTCGGCTGCCTCGGCTCGGTCCCCGGGCGGCGCCGTGTCCAGGCGCGCGCGTCGCGCCAGCTGCTCGGCAGCCGCGACGAGTGGTCGAGCGCCGAGATTCCGGGCTGCACGCAGCGCCGCCTGAAGCGGAACGGCAGCAGCCGATCGGGCGTCCCGCACCGCCCGAGGCGTGTGCGAGCTGGCGCCCTGGAGGAGCGCCTCTGCCTGGCGGAACCCTGCGTAGGCAGCCGGATAGATGAGTCCGAGACGCTCGTAGGCCAGGGCGGCCCGCTCCCAGCTGGATGGGTCGCCGGCGCCGGCGGCTCGGCCCGCCTCGGCGGTGCACAGCGCGTCGACTGCGTCCCCGACAGCCGGGTTCGGGGTCGCCCTCCCCAGCGACAGACGGCGGCCGCGCCAGTCGACGACGAGTCCGTCCGCGATCGAGCGCTGGATCCTCTGGCGGCCTTCATCGCCCACCGCCCGAGCCATCTCCGCCCGGTCCGCGGCGATCCTGATCGCGATGGCGAATAGCGATCCTGTGGGCTCGTCCAGCACGGTCGGCAGAAGACCGCCGATCGCCGCGGCGGCGAGCTCCTGGGCCGGCCCGGTTCGCTCGGCGGCCAGCTCGGCCTCGATGCTCGCGAGCCAGTACCAGCCGTGGTGGATGCGGTCGGGTGTTGCCGCGAGAGAGGGCTGCGCGAGCGCCAGCCCTGATCGCATCAAGTCCTCGTCTCCCGACCCGGCGGCGAGTCGCATCGCGACCGCGCCGGGCCAGACTGCCTCGGGTCCGGGCTTGGCGAGCGCCAGGGCCCTGGTGCACAGCTCGCGTGCCTCGTCCCAGGCGCCCAGGTGATAGGCGGCCGCTGCCCCGGTTGCCGCCAGCGAACCGCCGTAGGTCCGCTCCAACCCGATCGACCGAATGGTCGCCAACCCATCGACCGCCGTACGGAAGGCCTCCTCGAGGTGGCCGGCGTACAGCAGGACGCTCGAAAGGTTCGCGATCCCGAGGGCGCGCCCTTCGGGACGCCCGAGGAACTCGGCCATGGCGAGCCCATCGCGAAGGTCCGCAATCCCTTCCGTGGGCTGACCGAACACTGTCCGGTCCCAGCCCCGGACGCCCAGGGCGAAGGCCAGCTCGGCCAGGGCACCGGACGCCCGAGCGACTTCGATGGCCTCGTCGGCGAGCACCAGCGACTCGGCGCACCGGCCCTGGCGAAGTCGCAGGCCCCCGAACTGGCCGAGCACCCGGGCGCGCGTCGCCGACGGCGGATCGGCGGGCACGAGCCGGTAGGCCTGCTCGAGCGCAACCTCAGCCCCTCCGTGATCCCCCGACTCCCAGAGATACCAGCGCAGTCGCTCGTGGATGCTCGCTTCGCGCCGTGGATCGGCCCCCGTCCCGAGATCGGCGAGGGCCCGTCGCGCCAGGTCGACGGCCGCGGCCGGGTCTCCGGCGAGCACCGCGACGTCGGCGGCGCGCTGAAGCAGGGCGACTCGATCCAGATCGGGCGGCCCGGCGGGGATGGGGATCGATTCGGAGAGCCGGAGCGCGAGCTCGAAGTGATGCCCGGCATCGGCGAATGCGTAGCGGCGTTCGGCATCGAGCGCTGCCGTCACCGCGGCCGGGAGGGCGCGATCGGGACGTTCGGCGAGCGACCAGTGACGGGCAATCTCGCCGGCGACGATCGCCGGCTGGGCAGTGTGCTCGAGTGCCTCGGCACAGGCGCCGTGGAGCTGGCGACGCTCGCCGGGCAGCAGGTCGCGGGCGGTCAATTCCTGGAGAAGTCGGTGGCGGAAGACGAGCCGGATGGGTGCACGCTCGCTCCGGACCAGGAGGCCCCTGTCGGCGGCCTGCCGGAGCGCCGCGGCGACGTCGGTCTCGTGGAGCCCGGAAGCGACCGCCACCAGCTCATCGTCGATCTCCATGCCGACCAGTGCCGCGACCCGCAGGACGGCGCGCGTCGCCTCCGAGACCGTCGCAAGTCGAGCTCGAAGCAGGTCATCGAGCATCGGCGGTACCTCCGCCGGTTCGCCCCGGCGTTCCGCGGCCAGCACTTCTTCGGCGAAGAACGGGTTCCCGTCGCTCCGCCCCAGGACCCAATCCACGAGCTCCGGATGTGGGGGCGCCCCCAGGATCCCGGCGATCTGGGCAGCCAGCTCCGGGCGAGAGAACCGGGCGAGCTCGATCCGCTCGACCAGCCCCGTCCTCTCCAGGTCGCCGATGGCCGACAACACCCGATCGTCGGTTCGAAGATCCTCGGTCCGGACGGTCAACACAAGCAGGAGCCGGCCTTCCCGGATCCCCCTGACCAGGAACCCGAGAAGGCTCAGGGTGGCCTCGTCGGCCCACTGCAAGTCCTCGATCGCGATCACGACCGGTCGCGTCTCCTGCAGGCGCGCCGCGATCCCGAGAAGGAGCTCGAACAGCCGGTCCCGTGAGACAACCCTGGTCTCGATTCCCTCGTCAGGGCTCACTCGATCGACGGCGGACCCAAGCTCGGGAACGACGAGTCCGAGCTCGGCGCGGGCGGGACCCAGGAGCCTCGCGAGGCGGTCGGGCGCCGTCTGGCGCACGAGATCGCGGAACAGGTCCGCGAAGGGACCGTAGGGCGAGCTGCCGCCGGAGTCCGGGAAGCACCTGCCGATGAGGACGAGAGCCCGGTCACGGACCCGTAGCTCGAACTCGTCGAGCAGCCGTGTCTTGCCGATGCCCGCCTCGCCTCCCACGACGACGAGAGCGGGCCGGCCGTCGGCCGCCCGGGCGAGGGCGGCCTCGAGGATCCCGATCTCGGCAGCGCGGGCAATGAACACCGGGCTGGAGTCGACGGCGACCATCGCGAAGATCATACGAGCCCGTGTGTGCTCGACTGAGGTAGGCCCACCCGAGAAACGAGTCGCGGGGCCCGTTCCCCCGGGGGACGCGGCCCATTGCCTGGCCTCCGCAGCCGTCCAATCCTGACGGTACCCGGCCTGGGGAGAGAACCACGAGAAGGTCCCGTCATGGCACTGCAGGCACGACAGCGTCGCCGCGAAGCGAGCCCCGGCCTGCTTCGCTTCGCGTCGCTCGCGATCCTGGGGGCCGCGGTGGCGTCCTGCGCGGGCAGCCGGACCGCTCGTCCCGCCGACGAGGCCCTTTCCTTCTGGGCTCACTCCGTGACTCCTCTGCAAGGAGATGTGGTCCTCATCGCCGGCGGATACGGACAAGGGGGCGAGTCGACCAGCGCGGCGTGGCTGTACCACCCATCGGATGGTTCCTTCGAGCCCGCCGATCCGATGGCAGTGCGGAGAGCGGGTCACACGGCGACGCTGCTGGCAGATGGCAGGGTTCTCGTGGTCGGCGGGTGCGACTTCGGAACGCCCGGCAACACCTTCACCAGCTCGGCCGAGCTGAATGTCTTCTCGGCCGAGGTCTACGACCGCGCCACGGGCCGGTGGACGCGCACGGGCGACCTCAGGTTCGGCCGCTGCGACCACACGGCGACGCTGCTGCCGTCAGGGAAGGTGCTTGTCGTGGGCGGCGACGAGGCGGATCCGTGCGGGATCCCCGAGCTCTTCGACCCCGCCACAGGTCGCTGGGAGATGGCAGGGCAGCTCGAGACCCCGCGCTCCGAGCATGCCGCCGTCCTGTTGACAGACGGCACCGTCATGGTGGTTGGCGGAGTCGCCTATCTCGGGGCCCCGATCCCACCTGACCTCTGTACCCGCGCGACTGGTTCGCCCGAGCCGGTGGAGCCTTCAGCGGCGGGGACCGGCACGATGCCCCCATTGATCCTCTCGTTCGGTGGCCGTCTCAGCAGCGTCGAGATCTACGAGCCGACGACGGGCGCGTGGCGGGAGGGACCGCCAATGAGCTCGAAGCGGGACGGCCCGTCCGCGACGGTGCTCCGCGACGGCCGCGTGCTCGTCGCCGGCGGCTTCGACGAGGGGATGCTCGCGACGGCGGAGATCTTCGACCCCACCGACGGACGCTGGCACCCGGCGACGTCGATGTCGGGCGCGCGAGGCCTCCACTCGGCAACGCTGCTCGTCGACGGGTCCGTCCTGGTCGCCGGAGGATGCGCCTTCCATTGCACCTCGACCGCCGAGCGGTACGACCCCGCCCGCGACCTCTGGAGCCCGACCGGGTCGATGGGCCGCGCGAAGCGCAACGACCCCGGGATCCTGATGCCCGACGGCCGGGTCCTCGTTGTCCACGACCCCGCGGCGGCCAGCGCCGAGACCTTCGACCCCGAGACCGAAACGTGGAATGAAGCCGGACAATGACAACCATCCGAGCTCCTCGCTATCGACCACGCGCGACGGCCTGGAGAAGGTCGATGACAGGCTGCCGGTACCCGACGTGGCTCGCAGCTGGCCTCCTGGTCGCCGTGCTGATCGTCGGGTGCGGGGGACCGCATCCCTGTGGGGACGGACGCACCTGCATCCCTGAGGCGGGGATATCGCTGACCCTCGCTCCTGGGTGGGAGCAGATGACCCCAGAGGACAGTGACAACATGTTCGTCGCCGCCCTGGACGCGAGCAAGTCGGGCCCCGGCGTGATGCTGCGCGACGGTCGAGAGTACCTGGGCGGGCAGCCCTCGAGTCTCGATGAGCTCGAGATGGCGGCGCTGCAGGCAACGAACGACAACCTGTTCGCTCCTGGCGAGGCAGCGAGCGAGCAGCTCGAGCTGTCGATCGGGTCGGCGGTTCGCGTCCGATACGTGAGGCAGTTCCTCTGGATGGGCCCCTTCGCGTCCATCGACTACTGGTTCTTCGCCGATGGTCGGCTGCTCATGCTCACCTACATGGAGCTCGCGACGGGCGGCATCCCAACCGACAGCCCAGCCGCCCTGGACGCAATGGTGCAATCGATCCGCCTGACTGAATAACGAGGACGGTCCGGCGATGCTGCCGGACTGTCGCAGTCGATCGAGCCCGCGAGGCTTCTCGGCGGTCCGAGATCACCTCGCGGCCAGGGCCGACCTACGCCGCTCGCCTCTCCCGCTCCCCTACGTCGCCTCCGACCCCCCGCCGCGTCCCCGTCTCGACCACAAGCCACGCCGCGATCACCGCGAGGAGGACGTTCCGGACCAGCAGAGCCGCGATGACAGGCGTCTCGAGGCCCCACAGCGCCGGGTAGTCGGTCGTGTAGATCGCGGTCGACAAAGCCGTGACGGCAAGGACGAGCCAGCCGATACGAGGCGGGAGGAGAACCACGAAGGGCAGGAGCCAGATGACGTACTGCACGGACAGGACCTTGCTGCCCACGAGGAGCACCGCGATCGCGGCGGCCGAAGCGAGGTGGACGCTCGAGATCGGCACGCGACCCAGCCGGGCGTAGTCCCTTCGGAAGCGCAGCGCGGCGACCGCGGTGACGACGCCGAGCAGCGCCGCCAGCGCGATCGGCGAGGTGGCCACCAGCAGGTCGGAGCCGGGCGCCTGCACCTGGACCGACCCGAACGCGTAGGCGACGTCGAGGGGCAGGCCCACCAGCACGTGGAGCCCCAGCAGCAGCCCGGCCCCGAGGCTCTCGATCTGCAGGCCGCGGTCCTGCTGGTAGAGCAGCCACTGGAGCGAGGCCGGACCGGCCACCATCCAGGCCGCCGCCATGACCAGGACGACGACGGAGGCGCAGCCGACCACGAGTCGCACGAACCCGGCCCGGTCGCGCCGGGCGAGGACGTACGCACCCAGGACGGGCAGGAGGGCGACAGGGTAGAGCTTGAGCATCGTCCCCAGCCCGAGCGCGACGCCGGCGGCGCCGGGGCGCCGCTCGACGATGACGACGGCGACCAGGACGCACAGCACCGGCCAGAGGTCGTAGCGCAGGGCGACGGATGCCCAGGCGAGGCCGACCAGCACCACCCAGAGCACCAGCGTGGAGCGTGATCTGCCGGTCGTCTCGAAGAGCAGCCAGCCGGTCGCGGCCGCCAGCGCTCCCTGGGCGAGGGCGAACCGCCAGATGTAGCCGACGTCGTCGATCCCGCCGGGCGGCGGCGCCAGGAGGGGCAGGATCATCGGCCCGAGAGCGAGCGGCGGGTACTCCACGTTGAAGTCCAGGTACGGGATCGATCCCCCCAGCACCCCGAGGCCGTACCGGCGGTAGACAGAGAGGTCGCCCGCGAGAATGAGCCTGGTCGGCTCCGGGGTCAGCCCGACGATCACCAGCAGCAGGACGGGAGGGGCAAGCAGCAGCACGACGGCCGGAGCACGACGCGGATCGAGGCGGGTCAGGAAGGCGCGCACTGGCATATGTTCGCTCGCCGGGCGGCATGCCATCCAGGGGCGAGGGCGTGCGCCCCGCGGGAGACGGGAGGCGACGGCCCCGGCCAGGTCAGCTACCATCGGCGCCCATCCATCCGAGAAGGGGGACCAGTGCGCCTGCTGATCGTCGAAGACGAGCCCGACCTCGCGTCGGCGCTGCAGGTGGGCCTGCGCCGCGAGGGATACGCAGTGGACGTGGTCCACGACGCCGCCGCCGCGGGCGAGCGTTTGGCGGCCACGCCCTACGATCTCGTCTGCCTCGACCTGGGCCTGCCCGACGTCGACGGCCGCGAGGTCTGCCGGCAGATCCGCTCCGGGCAGCTCGGCGTGCCGAACGAGCCGCCCCCGCGCGTGATCATGCTGACGGCGCGCACCAGCCTCGTCGACCGGGTCGCCGGCCTCGACGACGGCGCCGACGACTACCTCTCGAAGCCGTTCTCCTTCGAGGAGCTGACCGCCCGGGTCCGCGCCCTCCTTCGGCGCGACTCGGTCAACCCCGGGGCGGTGATCCGGGTCGGCGCGCTCGAGCTCGACGCGGCGCGCTACGAGGCGCGGCGAAACGGCCGGCCGGTCGACCTGACGCCGAAGGAGTTCGCCCTCCTGCGCTACCTCATGCTCCACCCGGGCCAGGTGCTGACGCCGGAGCGGCTCATGGAGCACGTCTGGGACGAGCAGGCCGACCCGTTCAGCAACACGGTCCGGGTCACGATCAGCAACCTGCGCCGCAAGCTTGCGGCGGCGACCCCTGGCGGTGGACCCGCCGTCGCCGTGGCCGAGGTCGACGGGACGGACGGCGGCCGAGAGCAGGCTCTCGACCAGCCGATCCAGACCGTCACCGGCGTCGGCTACCGCCTCGCCGAGCGGGGCTGACGCGTGCACCTCCACCCTCCGGCACGCTCGGCCCGGCTGCGCCTCGCGGTCCTCTACACGGGGGCGTTGTTCGGCGTGGCCCTGGTCCTCGTGATCGCCGTCAACGTCGCCCTGGGCCAGACCCTGGAGACCCAGCGGGCTGTCTCCACGACCGTCATCCGCAGCGAGCTCCTCGCCGTGCTCGGCCTCCCGAGCGAGATCCAGATCGACGCCGCGGTGACCGACGCCGAGGCCGTGATTCGAGAGCAGACGCTCGCCAACCTCCGGCTCATCTCGTTCGTCGGCCTGGCGGCCCTGGTCCCGGCCTCGCTGCTCATCGGCTGGCTGGTCGCCGGGCGCGTCCTGCGCCCGATCGACCGGATCACCGAGGTGGCGCGCGAGATCGGGGCGACCGATCTCTCCCGGAGGATCCACCTGGAGGGCCCCGACGACGAGCTGCGCCGCCTGGCCGACACGTTCGACGGGATGCTGGAACGGCTGGACGCCAGCGCCCGGGCGCAGCGGACGTTCGTGGAGGACGCGTCGCACGAGCTGCGCAACCCGCTGGCTGTCATCCATACGAGCCTCGATGTGGCGCTGGCCACGCCGGGGGACGTCGAGGCGCTGCGCGCCGCGGCGGAGGTGTCGCGGCGGGCCGCCGACCGGATGGCCGGCACGGTCGACGACCTCGTGTCCTTCGTCCGCAACGAGGCGATCGACCGGACGCGGGGTCCCGTGGAGCTCGGCGCACTCGTCGCCGAAACCGCCGAGGAGTACCGTGCGCTCGCCGACGAGCGCGGCATCTCGCTCGTCGTCCACGCCGGCGCGGACCTGGCGCTCACCGCCGACCACGACGCCCTGAAACGGGCGCTTGCCAACCTCCTCGTCAACGCGCTCCGGATTGCTCCCGCAGGGACGCCCGTCTGGGCGGGCGCCGGTCGAACAGCAGGCTGGCTCTGGTTCGGAGTGCGGGACTTCGGGCGGGGGATCCCCGCGGAGGACCAGCCGCTCGTCTTCCGGCGGGCGTGGCGCGACGGCCGGCCCGCGACGCCGGGCGGGGGCGAGGGGATCGGCCTGGCGCTCGTCCGCCAGATCGCCGAGGCGCACCGCGGCCTCGTCAGCATCACCTCCGCGGTCGGCGCCGGTGCGAGCTTCGTCGTCTGGCTGCCGCCCGGCGCCGGAGAGCCGCCGGACGCCGCGGCGCTGCGCGAACAGCCGGACCCGCTCTGGGCGGTCGCCGGGCCCGCCGGCCGCTCGGCCGCCATCGCGTAGGGGCGGCCTCCTCGCTCCGCCCGCGACCGACGACGTCCACAGGGCCCCGGCACCCCTCGTCGTGTCGCCCGTCTCTTATCTGACGCTTATCTCCGCCGAAGGCCGCCCTTAGCGCCCGCCCGCTAGCGTCGCCTCCAAGCCGTTCCCTGCCCGCTGGAGGCACCCGATGGACCCTTCGAGCACCGACCGCAGCCACCTGACGTGGCGCGACCTCCCTGCCACGCCGCCGATCGAGCAGCCCGCCCGCGCGGCCGCTTTCGGCACCGAGGCGACCCAGCTCGTCGCACCCCTCGCAGCCGCCCCGCCCACACGCGCGCGCCGGCGCACGACGCTCGTCGCCTTGACCGTCGCCGGGGCGGTCCTCCTCGTCGGGGCGGGCTTCGCCGCCGGGGCCGGCGCCGGCGGCCGCGGGAGCGACGCGTCCGCCGGACCGCAGGGCCTGTTCGGGGGGAACGGTACGCCCGGCGCCAGCCCGAACGCCGGCAATCCGAACGGCGGCTCGGGCGGACCCGGTGCGTCGCGCGCGACACCCGCGCCGGGGACCGCGGAGGACGGCTCGGTCGCCGACGCGGCCGAGCAGCTCCTGCCGTCGGTCGTGCAGATCGAGACGTCGTCGGGCCTCGGGTCGGGTTTCGTGGCCGACCAGGACGGGTACATCCTTACCGCCTCCCATGTCGTCGGCACGCAATCCACCGTGACGGTGCGTCTCAAGGACGGCACGACGGTCGCCGGCGATGTCGTGGCGGCGGACTCGACGATCGACACGGCGGTCGTGAAGGTCACCGGCCAGGACGTCCCCGCGGCGGCGCTGGGCAGCAGCGCCGATCTCCGCGTCGGCGAGACCGCGATCGCGGTCGGCAGCCCGTTCGGCTTCGACCAGACGGTCACGAAGGGGATCATCAGCGGCCTCGAACGCACGCTGGACACGGAAGTCGGCCAGCTGACCGGGCTGATCCAGACCGACGCCCCGATCAACACGGGTAACAGCGGCGGGCCGCTCGCCGACACGGACGCCCGGGTCATCGGGATCAACACCGCGATCGCCAGCCAGACCGGCGGCAGCAATGGCGTCGGCTTCGCCATCCCGATCGACACGGCGAAGGGGCTCCTCCAGAGAGTGAAGGACGGCAGCTGGACCGCGGCGGACAACAAGCCGTTCGACGGCGGCAGCCTCATTCCGGGCCTCGGCAACATCCCCGGCCTCGGCGACATCCCCGACCTGGGCGAGCTGTTCGGGCAGGGCAGCCCGCTGAGCCCCGACGATCTCTTCGGCCCGAACGGCCTCTTCGGCGCCCCGGACCAGGCGAGCCCTGACGGAACGACGCCGAACGGCGGGCAGGGGGACGAGACCGAGCGGCTCTTCCGCTGGTTCTTCAACAACGTCATGCCGGAGCTCATCCCCGGATCCGGCTCCGGAGGCAACTGATGGAACCCCTCGCCACCATGCTCGCCCCGGGTGCCGACCCGCGGCACGAGCTGCCTCACGTTCGCCTCCGGCAGGTGCGGCTGGAGCTCCATCGGGTCATCGTCGGCCAGGAGCGGATGATCGACAGGGTGCTGACGTCGGTCCTCGCCGACGGCCACTGCCTCCTCGAGGGCGTCCCCGGCCTCGGGAAGACGCTGGCCCTCGCGACGCTCGCCCGGGTGATCGGCGGCACCTTCTCCCGGATCCAGTTCACCGCCGACCTCATCCCGTCGGACATCGTCGGCACCCGGGTCTACCGCCAGGCGCGCGAGGAGTTCGACATCGAGCCCGGCCCCATCCTCGCCAACATCGTCCTCGCCGACGAGATCAACCGCGCCCCGGCCAAGGTCCAGTCGGCGCTGCTCGAGGTCATGCAGGAGCGCCAGGTCACGATCGGCGGGCGGACGCTGCAGGCACCCCGGCCATTCCTCGTCGTGGCAACCCAGAATCCGATCGAGTCCGAGGGCGTCTACCCGCTCCCCGAGGCTCAGCGCGACCGGTTCCTCATGCGCGTCCCGGTGGACTACCCGACGCCCGCCGAGGAGCGCTTCATCGTCGAGCACCTCGAGGCCGGCCCGCCGCCCGTCTCGCGCCTGCTCGACCCGGAGGACGTGATCGGGCTCCAGCAGGCTGCCCGGGCCGTCCACATCGACGCGGCGACCCGCGACTACGCCGTGCGGCTGGTCCTCGCGACCCGCGAGCCGGTGACCCACGGCATGCCCCGCCTGGCGGGGCTGCTCGAGTACGGGGCGAGCCCCCGGGCGAGCATCGGCCTCGTCCGCGCCGCGAAGGCGCTCGCGCTGCTGCGAGGCCGGGACGTCGCCACGCCGCAGGAGGTCTACGACGTCGCCTACGACGTCCTCAACCTGCGCCTGGTGCTGTCCTACCGTGCGCTGGCGGAAGGCTTCACGATCGACGACGTCCTCGTCGAGCTGCTGTCCACGGTGCAGGCCCCGGCGAGCCCGGCGGCCTGGGGCATGGCAGCGCCCGTCGTGGCGGCCGTCGTGCCTCCGGTCGCGGCTGCCGCCGTCCCGCCGATGGCGCCGGAGATCACGCAGCCGATCACGCCACCCACGCCGAGCGTCCAGGCGGCGGCGCCCGCGGGTGCGTACCCGCCTGTCGCAACCCCCTTCGCGCCGCGTGGCCCGGCGGTGCCTCCCGCGCCGCCGATGTACATGCCGCCGACGGCGTAGGCGCCGATGGGACCGGAACGCCCCGAGGCCGTCCCGGCGCTGCTCCGGCGGGTCGAGCTGGCGGTCTCGCGCCGGATCCACGGGCTCCGGGAGGGCGACCACCTCGCCCTTTTTGCCGGCCGCGGCGTCGAGGCCGGAGAGGCACGCGTCTACGCGCCCGGAGACGACGTCCGGAGGATCGACTGGGCGGTCACGGCCCGTACCGGCGTCCCCCACGTCCGCGACGCGGTCGCCGAGCGAGAGCTCGACGTCACCGTGCTCCTCGACCTGAGCGGGAGCCTCGACTTCGGCACGGCGGGCTGGCGGAAGGCCGATCTCGCGCTCGCCGTGCTCGGGGCCTTCGGGTCGCTGGCGACGCAGGGCCACGACCGCCTCGGGGCGATCCTCCTCACCCGGGACGGTCCGACGCCCGTGCCGGTCCGCGCGGGGCGGGCACACCTCGCCGCGTTGCTTGCGCAGGCGCAGGCGGCTCCGCAGGGCGGCTCGGTCGACCTGGCCGGGGGGATCGACCGCCTGGGCCTCGTCGCCCGCCGGCGCGGGCTTGCCGTCATCGTGTCGGACTTCCGCGGGCCGGTCACCTGGCAGCGGGCGCTGGGGCGCCTCGCTCAGCGCCACGACGCCGTGGCGGTCGAGCTGGTCGACCTCCGCGAGATGCGCCTGGCCGACGTCGGCTTCGTCACGGTCGCGGATGCCGAGACCGGCCGGCGCCGGACGGTCGACACCTCGCGCAAGGAGATCCGGGCGGCCTTCGCCGAGGCCGCCGACCGGGACCGGGCCGTCGTCGCCGACGCCATCGCGGCTTCCGGTGCCACCCAGCTGCGCCTCTGGACGGACCGTGACTGGGTGGGGCCCCTCGTCCGGTTCCTCGAGCAGCGCCGCCGCGCCCGCGCCAGCGGCCGCGGCGCCCCTTTCCTCCAGGGAGTCTCCCGATGACCCTCCTCGCCCCCGAACGCCTTCTCCTCGCCGTCGTCCCGATTGTTTTGGCCGCCGCGTACCTCGTCCTCCAGCGCCGCCGGACGAGGTTCGCGATCCGCTTCACGGCGCTTGACCTCCTCGACACGGTCGCCCCCGACCGCCCGGGCTGGCGGCGCCACGTCCCGGCGGTCGCGTTCCTCGCCGCGATCGCGCTTCTCGTCGTCGGCATGGCCCGGCCTGCGCTCGCGCTCGAGGTCCCGTCGAAGTCGACGGTCGTCCTGGCCCTCGACGTCTCGTACTCGATGGACGCCGCCGACGTCTCGCCGAACCGCATCTCCGCGGCACGCGACGCCGCCCGGCACTTCCTAGAGATCATCCCGGCGGGGACGCGCGTTGGCCTCGTGGCGTTCAGCGGCTCGGCCCGGGCGCTCGTTCCCCCGACGACCGACCTCGACGCGGTCCGGGCGGCGATCGACCGGCTGCGTCTCGGCCCCGGCACGGCGATCGGCGAGGCGATCTACACGGGCCTCGAGCAGCTCCCGCGCGTCGCGGAGGACTCGGGCACCCGCACCGCTTCGGGCAGCCCCGGCCCGCTGACGACCGACGGCACCGACGCCGTCGACCAGGCGGCCGGGAGCATCGTCCTCCTGTCCGACGGCGAGACCACGATGGGCCGCCCCGATGCCGAGGCGGCAGCGGCGGCGAGGTCCCGCGGCGTGCCGGTCTCGACGATCGCGTTCGGAACGCCCTCGGGCCGGGTCACGGTCGACGGGCAGAGCGTCGCCGTGCCGGTGGACGAGGCGGCGCTCAAGTCGGTCGCGACGACGACGGGCGGCCGGTTCTTCGAGGCGGCCACGGCCCCCGAGCTGGCGTCGATCTTCGAGGACCTCGGGGCCCGCGTGGGGATCGTCCACGAGCAGCGCGAGGTGACCGACTACCTCGCCGGCGCCGCGCTCGTCGCCGCGGTCGTGGCCGCCGTCGGGTCCCTCGCCTGGTTCTCGCGCCTACCCTGACGAGCGGATTGGCCCGAATGATGGAGACGGCCGCCTCGGCGCGCCAGCCCGGGATCGGCTAGGACACGACGAGACTCTTCGATGCCGAGGCGCTGTTGAAGCTGGCATCTCCGGCGAAGGCGACGGAGATGAGGTAGGTACCCGGCGTCGCCGGGGCGGCCGAGATGGTGGACGCCACGCCGCTGGCGTTGGTCGTTGCCGTCGTCGCCTGGCCACCGACGATGAACGAGATCACGGCGCCCGCGATCGCCGCACCACCGGGCCGCTTGAGCGTGGCGCTCAAGGTGATCGGCGCCCCCGCCACGGCAGCCGTCTTCCCGGTGTACGTCAGCGTTGGGGTGGCCCTGGTGACGGTGAGGTTCGCCGTCCCGGTCACCCCGGCCTTCGTTCCGGTCACCGTGTGCGGCCCGACAGCGGCCGGGGTGCACCTGGCGCTGCTGCAGCTCCCGTCCGGGCTGACCGTGTAGACGACGCCGCTCTGCGTCCCGAGCGAGTTGTTGAAGGCGTCCCGACCCGTGGCGCTGTAGGTCTGGCCGCCGCCGAACGCGATCGATGCCGAGGCCGGCGCAAGGGCCAGGTGATCGAGCGGACCCGCCTTGACCGTGAGCGTAGCCCTGCCGAGCTTGCCGCTGTTGACGCCGGTGACGGTGTGGTTGCCAGGGGTCGTCGCGGTGCAGCTCGCGCCTGTGCAGCCGCCGTTGGGAGCGACCGAGAAGGCAGTGCCCGAGGTCACGTCGCCGAGGCTGTTGTTGAAGCGATCCCGGCCCTCGGCCGCGTAGGACTGCGCCACGCCCGCGAGGACCGAGGCGGTTGCCGGACCGAGAACGAGGTGGTCGAGCGGGCCGGGGTTCACCGTGAGGGTCGCGGTCGCGGTCATGCCCGACTTCGTGCCGGTCACCGTGTGGACCCCGGCGAGACTGGCCGTGCACCTGGAACCGGTGCATGAACCGTTCGGGCTGATCGTGTAGGCGAAGCCGGCCAGCGTGCCCAGCGAGTTGTCGAAGGCGTCCCGACCGACCGCCGCGTACGTCTGCACGCCGCCGGCCGCGATCGAGGCAGCTGCCGGGATGAGCGCCGGATGGTCGAACGGGCCGGGGATCACCGTGAGTGTCGCGCTGGCGGTCACGCCGCCGTTGGTCGCGGTGACGGTGTGGGAGCCGGAGACGGTCGCGGTGCAGGAGGCGCCCATGCACGAGCCGTCGGGCACGATACCGAAGGTGCTCGAGCTCGTCACGTCGCCCAGGCTGTCGCCGTTGTCATCGAACGCCTCGGCGGTGTAGGCCTGGGAGGCGCCCGGAGCGATCATCGCGATGGACGGGGTGACGACGAGGCGATCGGCCGCGGGTCGGGGAAACGTCAACCGGGTCTGTCCATTCAGGGCCGTGAGCTGGATCTCGGCCGCGATGACCTGGAGATTGGCCACGCCACTGGCCTCGATCTCGACGATCGAGTCAAAGTCGGCCGGAGAGCCGGTCGACTGATGCGGCGCGTAGATCGTGCCCCTGAGACCGCCCAGCGGACCGCACGGGTCAGGCACGGCATTGGTGTCGGGCGGCACGCCATCGGTCATCCAGTCTCCGACACAGGCTGGCGCGCCAAGCAGGGGCGCGATCGTGACGCGGCCAACGTCGGTCCGATCCTGGAAGACGAGGAGGCCGCCATATCGCCCCGAGCTCGGGGCGTGGAGCACGATCTGGCCGCACGGCGCAGTCGCAGCTCCGCAGACCGGCCCGTCGCTCGTGCGCAGGTCCACGTTGCCGCCCGTGTTGTAGACCGCTACGCCGTCGCCCTGGCTCGACACGCTCGTGATCGAGGCCCTGCCGATGACCGAGAAGCCGCCGCCGATCATGGCATAGGTGCCCGGCAACATGATGACCCTGGGTTGCGCGCTGTTGTCCCCCATCACCGAGAAACCGCCGAAGTAGAGACCCGGGCAGATCGTGTACTTCGCGGTGGTCCCGGCGATGTTGAGCTTGACGGGCTGCTGAATCGTGCCGGTCGGGAGCCTGAGCGTCGACCCGGGCTCGGCCGCGCAGGTGGCCGATGCCACCGGCCCGCATAGGCCGCCAGGACACGTGCTCAACACCTGGAAATCCGGTACGGGCACGACGTTGGCCGGGTTGCCGGGGTCGTTGAGCGGATCGACGATCTGCGGAACCCCGATGCACACGTTCGTTTCCTGCAGCGCCACCGGGTAGCCGAGGTACTTCGGATGGGCGGGGCACGTCCCGGCCAGCTGATCCGCGTGCACGACATCGGTGTTGTTCCGAGCCTGCCAGCCGCCGGAGAGGGAGATCGTGCGCGCCGACAGCGTCGAGACGGTCGATGTGACGGTGTGGTCGACATAGAACGACGTGCCGCACATCAGGATTCGGTCCTCGGCGGGAGAAGGACTCCAGTCGAGGCAGGTCGGCGGCGTGCATGGGCTTGAACCGCATCGGTTCACCGCCAGGGTGCCCTCGTACCAGCTGTCGTTGTTGACCATGACGCCGCCGTCGACCCGCAGGTCGCTCCCACGGTCCAGCCGCAGGGTGTACCGATCGAGCGCATCGCTCAGCACGCAGAAGATGCAGTCCGTGGCATCGATCGGCCCGGCCGGCTGGGTGGTATCGAAGGCGCTGCCGGTCGTTCCGGTCAACGCCGGGCTGCCCGTGGCATCGAGCGTGTGGCCGGTGACGACCGGGCTGATCGTCTCGGCGGCCACGGGGTCGCTCGACCGGACGTCGAAGGCGAGGTGATCGGCCGCGGGCGGGCTGACCGCGATCGTCATCGACCCGGGCACGCTGGTCAGGCCTGCGAGCATCAGGACGCTGAGGCCCATTGCCGCGAAGCGCCGAGGCATCGGACGCCCTCCTGGACGACGTGCGCGTCCCGGCGCGCGCACGGCAGATCTGGTGATGAAGAAGAACCCGGAGCCGGAGCCGATTGGGATCAATTCGATCGCCCGATCAAGCAGAGTAGCAGCGCCGGAGGGCCCGGCCTGATCCGGCCGGACAATTGCGGTGCAGCGCTGCAACGTTGCCCACTCGAGAGACGGAACGGCGGGAGCCGAACTGTCATCGCTGGCACGGGCAGTCCGTCAGGAGGCTTGACAGTTCCGCCGCGCGGAAGCGCCGCGCGGCCCCGTCCTCATCGCGGTCGCGATGCTCTGATCCTCATCCTCCTCCCGGCGGCGGGCGCAGCTGGCATCCCGGTGGCGGGTCAGGTCTTGTCCTTGGGTCCCCGGATGGCGTCCTGGACGTCGCCCAGACTCTTCTGCGCGGCGCCCTGGACCTGCTTGGCCTTGCCATGGGCCTGCCGTTCTTTGTCGCCGGTCAGCTTGCCGAGCTCCTCCTCGACCGTGCCCGTGGCCTTGCTGATGGCGCCCTTGGTGTGCTCATCGGTCACGTCGAGAATCCCTTCAGCCGCCTGGCCGGCGTGTTCGTGGACCGGGATGGCCGGCTGGGCCGGGCGGAGGGCCATTGCCGCGCCCACGATCAGCGCCGGCGCGGCCCCTGCCGCACTGACCAGCCGCGGCGCGCCGGCCAGACGGAGCCCGGCGGCGAGGCCGACCGAGGTGGCCGCGATCCACCGCAGCGTCGAGTCGGGAAGTGTCTGCAGGGCGGCTGCCGTACCGTCCACACCGGCCCGCGTTGCGCGCATGGCCGCGGGCGCCCGCTCGATGAGCTGCGAGGCGGCCCCACGGGCGATCTCCATGGTTGCCGACACGCGCCCGACGACCCTCGGGCTGTCCTCCTCCCTCGGGCTGTCCTCCTCCGGGGCACGAGCAGGGGCCAGGGTGTCGGGTGGCCGCCGCCCTGGCTTCGTGATCTTCATGTCTGGCCTCAGCGGTGCAGAAGGCCACGCGGACGGGTCGCGAAACCGACGACGAACAGGACCGCGATCGCGCCGAGCGTGGCGATGAAGATGCTCTCGAGATTGATGCCGTCGACGGAGCCCATCTTGAGCACGCTCGTCGCGACGAACCCGCCCACGAGGCCACCGACGATGCCGACAACGACCATCATCAGCAGGCCCTTGCCCGAGCCCATGATCAGGTTGGCCAGAAAGCCGGCGATGGCGCCGACGACGATCCAGGCGATGAAGCCCATCGAACTCGTTCCTTCCGTGTTGCGGCCCCGCTCGGGCCGACGAAGTCTGCGGGTCAGATCCTGCCCGCCCGATCGGGCCGGGTCAGCGGTCGGGGTCGGGCGCCGACGTCGATACTTCCCGCCAATCTCAGATCCTGATGACGCCGACCAGGAAGAGGATCACCACGACGATGACGATCACGCCGATGATCCCGACGCCACCGTTTCTGCTGTTCATGACGATCTCCCCTGCCGCGATCAGTACGCCTGGTCAGCCGTCGCGCTGGAGTAGCCGGTTAACGGCGCTCCACGGTGGCCGGCGAGCCGACCTCTTCGGTCCGCCACAACCGTTGGTCCCCGTGACCCAGGCACGGGGGTCGTGATCTCTGTTCAGTTCCTGACTCCTCGAGGACTGCCGGGACGGTCTAGAACCGCCGCGACCGCTGCGGCAGCCTCGGGCCTTGGGCGAGTGTGCCTCCCCGACACGACCGCGTCATGACGGTCCGTAATCTCGCCGGGCTGCTGCTCGCGGGCGCATGCCCCGGCGACGCTCAGTGGCGCGCGAGCTCTCCCGTCTCCTGCCCACCGCCCCAGCCCGTGTTCGAGAAGACCGGGACGAACCGGTAGCCCTGCCCCGGGACCGTCGCGATGAAGCGCGGGTGCCGGTAGTCGTTCTGGAGCTTGATCCGCAGGCTCCGGATGTGGCGATCCACGAGGTTGCTCTCCGTCACGAAGTCGGTGCCCCAGACGGCGTCGAGGATCTCCTCCCTCGTGACGACGCGTCCGGCCCGGCTGGCGAGGAGGTACAGCAGGCTCTGCTCGATGCCGCTCAGGTGCACGACCGAGTTGCCGGCCCGCACCTGGCGGCTGAGGATGTCGATCTCGATCTCGCCGATCCTGATCGTGGGTACGATCGGCCGATCGGCTCCCGTCGCGCGACGGGTGATGACAATGGCCCGGGCGAGCAGCTCCTCGGGCGAAAAGGGCATCGCGAGGATGTCGTCGACCCCGAGATCGAACGCCTTGAGCTTCGTCTTCAGGTCGCCGCGTCGGGTCAGGCCCAGGACTGGCGTCACGCTTCGGGTCAGGGTATTCGAGGCGCCGAGCCGGTGGAGCAGGGCGGTGCTGTCGTCGTGGTCCATGTCGATCACGGTCATGTCCGGGGGCCACTCGGCCAGGATCGCCTCGGCCTCTGCCAGGGTGCGGGCCGCCCGAACGACGAAGAGGCCGTGGTTCAGCGTCAGCTCGATGAGGTCCACGACCAGCGGGCGATCGTGGAGGACGAGGGCGCGGCGTGCCTGGTCTGGTCGAGCTCCCTGGTGACCGTCGGTCATCGCTCATCCTCGTCGGCTGCGGCGCAACCCGGCACGACCATGCACATGCAGGCTCTGGCGGATTGGCCGAGCCACCCCGAGCCTACCTCAATTTCCTGGGCCAACAATGTCAAGGTTCACATACGGGCCGGAGCTCACCCGCAGTACGATCGGTGGGACGCAACGAGAGGCTCCATGGGCGCGATCGAATCGGCTGGTTTCCACGTGGCACGGCTGCTGCCGGGCGCCGACGCCAGCACGCTGCGTCACCTGGAACGTGCGGCCCAGCAACAGACATTCTGCCGCCGCGACCTGTTGCATGCGAGAGGGATCCAACTGCTTCCCTTCGTCATTCTCGATGGGCACGTCATGGCTCGCCGCGTTGCGGAGACGGGCCAGGTGCGCGCCGCGCTGATCGCAGGGCCGGGCTATCTCGGCGGAGTTCACTCGATCAGCGACCCGGGCGGTGAGGCGCTCTACGAGCTGATAGCCCTGAGCGACGGGGCGTGGGCGACATGGGATCCGCGGTTCGTTCGAGGGCTGGCGCTGCAGGACGCCGGGCTGGCCGTCGACCTCCTCGACCAGTCAGCGGATTTCACGGTGGTTCTCAACATGCGGCTCGATGAGCGGTCGTTCGAGACTGCTCGCCAGCGGATGGCCGCCATCCTTCTTCGGTACGGGAAGGTGATCTTCGACACCCCCCATCCAGTTGCGCAGCGAGCCGACCTGGCGGCCATGATCGGCACGAGCCGCGTGATGATGTACCGGGCGCTGCGCGAGCTGGAAGCCGACGGTCTCGTGGAACGCCAGCGCAGCGGCGGCATCAACGTCCTGGACGAGGAGCGACTGGCCGGACTCGTGACGGTGGCGGCCCCGGACGGCGCTCCCGCTCTCTGACTGCCCGGCCGTCCGTGCGGCTCGGGCCCAGCCTGACTCGGTGCGGTGGAGCGGCGAGTGCGAGGCACCGGGTCAGTGTCGCCCGGTTGGCCCCGCTGCCTCTGGCGAGCCCGGCGGCGGTCGCTATCATCGATGCGTCTCCGGCTGGAGGCGAGGTAGGCCGGGTCAGGCCGTGCGCTGAGAGCGGAAGATGACATCGAGCCAGTCGCTCCGAGACCTGCCCGGGCGCGATCGCCGGCGGGTTCGCCAGGAGGCCGCGCCCGAGGAGCCGATCCTCGCCGAGCTCTTCAGCGTGGAGCGCCTCGAGCAGCACGCCCAGACCCTTGCCGCGGCCCAGACGGTGACCGACGCGCCCCGTCGGGGACTCGCCGTCCAGCCACGCATCGCCGACAACGGCCGCGTCCTCGTGGAGTCGTACCGCGTCCTGGCCCGTGCGATCAAGGACGAACGTTCGATCACGCCGGCTGCCGAATGGCTCGTCGACAACTTCCCCATCGTGGACGAGCAGCTCCGCGAGATCCGCGACGACCTGCCTCCGGACTACTACCGCGAGCTCCCCAAGCTGGCCGACGGCCCTCTTGCCGGCTACCCGCGGGTCCTGGGTCTGGCCTGGGCCTACATCGCCCACACGGACAGTCGCTTCGACCCGGAGAGCCTGCGGCGCATGGTCCGCGCCTACCAGGCGGTGGAGCCGCTGACGATCGGCGAGCTGTGGGCGATCGCGATCAGCCTGCGGATTCTCCTCGTCGACAACCTCCGCCGCCTCGCGGAGCAGATCGTGCGAAGCCGGGCGGCGCGGCAGACGGCCGACGAGCTTGCCGACGGCCTGCTCGGTCTTGGCCCGGACGGCCCGGAGGTCGCGGCGGCATCCGTGCGTCGGCTCTCGCGGGCGACGCTCCCGACGGCGGCCCGCGTGCAGCTCTTCCAGCGCCTGCGGGACCAGGACCCTGCCGTCACCCCCGCCCTGCGCTGGCTGGAGGAGCTCCTCGCGGCGCAGGGGACCACCGCCGAGGAGATGGTCCGTCTCGAGCACCAGCGCCAGGCGACGATGAACGTGACGGTGCGAAACGTGATCACGAGCATGCGCCTCATCTCGTGGTTCGACTGGGCCGGGTTCGTCGAAGGCGTGAGCCTGGTCGACGAGGAGCTCAGAGCTCGGAGCTCGTTCGCGGAGATGGACTTCGCGACACGAGATCGCTACCGGCACGCCGTCGAAGAGTTGGCCCGGGGTTCAGGTCTCACCGAGATCGAGGTCGCCCGGAGGGCCGCGGCGATGGCGGACCCCGCGCCTTCGGCTGACGACGCCCCGCCGTCCCCGGCCGCCCGACAGCGAGACCCCGGCTACTACCTGATCGCTGATGGCCGCTCCGCGTTCGAGCACGCCCTCGACGTTCGGGTGCCGTGGGCGGACAAACTGCGGCGCGCCGATCTCCGGGCTGGGGCGAGTGGATACCTCGCGACGCTCGCGCTGGCCACGGCACTCATCCTCGCCGTGCCCATCCTGCTGTCCGGGGCTCGAGGCACCGCGGGTGCCGCGATCGTCGCCATGGTCATCCTCGCGCTCGTGCCGGCCTCCGACCTCGCAATCGCCCTCGTCAACCGGTTGGTCACGAACGTGCTCGGCCCGCGGGCGCTGCCCCGGCTCGACCTGGACGATGGCGTGCCGTCCCGGCTGCGGACGCTCGTCGTCGTGCCGATGCTCCTCACCAGCGAGGCGGATGTCGAGACCCAGGTCGGCGGCCTGGAGATCCATTACCTGGGGAACCGGGATGGCGACCTTCGGTTCGCCCTGCTGTCGGACTGGCTCGACGCCCCGACCGAGCAGGTACCCGGCGACGACGAGCTCCTCGCGGCGGCCGCGGCTGCCATCGACCGGCTCAACGAGCGCCACGGCGAAGCCCCGGGGGGAGGCGCCCGGTTCCTGCTCTTCCACCGGAAGCGAAGCTGGAACGAGGCCGAGGGATGCTGGATGGGCTGGGAGCGCAAGCGGGGCAAGCTCCACGAGCTGAATGCCCTCCTGCGCGGCTCGGCGACGACCGGCATCCTGACCACCGGGCGGGCAGCCTCGACCCCGCCGCCGGACGTGCGCTACGTGGTCACGCTCGACGCCGATACGCGGCTGCCCCGGGGCGCGGTAGGGCGCCTCGTGGGGACGATGGCCCATCCGCTCAACCAGCCAACGTTCGACTCGCGGGCCGGCCGGGTGACCCAGGGCTACGGCGTGCTCCAGCCACGGATCACCTCGACACTCCCAGCCCTGCACGAGGCATCGATCTTCCAGGGGATCTACTCGGGGTCAGCCGGAATCGACCCGTATGCATCGGCCGTCTCCGACGTCTACCAGGACCTGTTCGGGGAAGGAAGCTTCACCGGCAAGGGGATCTACGACCTCGACGCGTTCGACGCGGCCATGGCGGACCGCGTGCCGGAGAACGCGCTCCTGAGCCACGACCTGTTCGAGGGCGTCTTCGCCCGGGCGGGGCTGGTAACCGATATCGAGCTCTTCGACGAGTTCCCCTCCAACTACCTGGTCTCGGCGGCTCGCCAGCACCGCTGGGCGCGGGGCGACTGGCAGCTCCTGCCCTGGATCCTCGGGCGGGCCCACGACGCGACGGGCCGGCGGAGCCCGGGCTCCATCCCCGGGATCGCCAGGTGGAAGATGGTCGACAACCTGCGCCGGACGATGTCCGCCCCGCTCGCCCTGGCCACGCTCGTCGCCGCCTGGACGCTCCCTTCGGTGTCGGCCAACCTGTGGACCGCGTTCGTCGTGGCATCGGTGATCCTCCCCGCGGCGCTGCCCGTCCTGGCGGGACTGCTTCCACGACGACGGGGCATCTCCAAGCGCAGCCACCTCCGAGCCGTGGGCGCGGACATCGCCCTCGCCGCGGCGCAGGTGGGCCTCGGCCTTACGTTCCTCGCGCACCAGGCGTGGTTGATGCTCGACGCGACCCTGCGAACCCTGGCCCGGATGTATGCCACCCGGCGGCACCTCCTCGAATGGACGACCGCCGCGCAGGCCAAGGCCAGCCAGGACCTCGACCTCGCGGGGTTCTACCGCCAGATGGCGGGCGGCGTCGCGATTGCGGCCGCCACCGCGGGCCTGATCCTCGCCGTGAAGCCGGACGCGGGCTGGATCGCCGCGCCGTTCGTCTTCCTGTGGCTGATCTCGCCCCTCGTCGCCCGCTGGGTCAGCATGCCACCCCCCGATTCGGCCGCCGGGCAGCTTTCGGCCGCCGACATCGAGGCGCTCCGCCTGACGGCCCGCCGGACCTGGCGGTACTTCGAGACCTTCGTGGGCCCCGAGGACCATGCGCTGCCGCCCGACAACTTCCAGGACGATCCCTTGCCCGTCGTCGCCCATCGCACCTCGCCCACCAACATCGGGATCTACCTGCTGGCGACGGTGACCGCTCGCGATCTCGGCTGGATCGGGACGTTCGAGATGGTGGAGCGCCTGGAGGCGACGCTCGCGACCGTCGCCACCCTCGAACGCTACCGCGGGCACCTGTACAACTGGTACGACACCCGCGACCTGCACCGGCTCGATCCGGCGTACGTGTCGTCGGTCGACAGCGGCAACCTTGCCGGCCACCTGCTCGCCCTGTCCAACGCCTGCCGCCAGATGATCGACCAGCCGCTGCCGGCCGCGGCCGCGCTGGCCGGGATCGGTGACGCGCTGGCGCTGACGCGCGAAGCTGCCGGCGCGATCGTCGACGACCGGCGAAGCCAGACGCTCACCCGGCGGCAGATCGACGAAGCCCTCGAGCTGCCCGCGGGGGCCAGCGCCGTCGGGCCCGTCACGCCCGAGGCCTGGGCAGACCGCCTGGGTGAGCTGGCGGCGCATGCCCGGACGCTGTCGGACGTTGCCGCGGCCATCACCGCGGAGCGTGGAGAGGGCGCGGACGGCGAGCTGGTGACCTGGGCCGAGGCGGCTCGGCTGGCCGTGAGCAGCCATGTTCGAGACCTCGCGCTGCTCCAACCCCCGTACCAGGGAACGGCGTTCCCGACCCTTGCCGAGCTGGCCGATCCGCCCGTCGGCGAACCCGGCGATGGATCCGCGGCCGCGGTGACGCTCGTTCGGCGACTCCAGGCGATCGCCAACGTGGCCCAGCGGCTCTTCCGTGAGACGGACTTCAGCTTCCTGTTCGACCCGACCCGCAAGCTCCTCTCGATCGGGTTCGCGGTCCGCGACGGCACCCTGGATCCAGGCTGCTACGACCTCCTCGCCTCCGAGGCCCGCCTCGCCAGCTTCCTCGCGGTCGCCAAGGGTGATGTCGCCCCGGACCACTGGTTCCGGCTCGGCCGCGCGCTGACACCCGTCGGCCGTGGTTCGGCCCTCGTCTCGTGGTCCGGGTCCATGTTCGAGTACCTGATGCCTGCCCTCGTGATGCGTGCGCCCGCCCTCAGCCTGCTCGACCACACGTACCGGCTGGTCGTGACCCGCCAGATGAGCTACGCGGCGGAGCTCGGCGTGCCCTGGGGCATCTCTGAATCGGCATTCAACGCACGCGACCTCGAGCAGACCTACCAGTACTCGAGCTTCGGCGTGCCCGGCCTGGGTCTGAAGCGGGGCCTGAGCGAGGATGTCGTCGTGGCCCCCTACGCGACGGCCCTCGGAGCGATGATCCAGCCGGAGGCCGCGGTCAGGAACTTCGCCCGGTTGCGCGGTGCCGGAGCGAGCGGGCGATACGGCTTCCGGGAGGCCCTGGACTACACGGCTCGTCGACTCCCCGAAGGCGCGTCGGTCGCGATCGTGAAGAGCTACATGGCCCACCACCAGGGGATGGCCCTGGTCGCGCTCGGGAACGTGCTCAACGACCGGGCGATGGTGGAGCGCTTCCATGCCGACCCGATCGTCGAGGCAACTGAGCTGTTGCTCCAGGAGCGGGTGCCGCGCGACGTCCTCGTGGCCCGGCCGCGCGCCGAAGAGGTGAAGAGCGCCGCCGACGTACGCGACCTCGTGCCGCCGGTCCTCCGTCGGTTCAGCTCGCCGCACGACACGATCCCGCGGACGCACCTGCTGTCGAACGGGCGGTACGCGGTCATGGTGACGGCCGCGGGATCCGGCTACAGCCGCTGGGGCGACGTGGCGGTGACCCGCTGGCGCGAGGACGTGACGCGTGACTCGTGGGGCAGCTACCTCTTCGTCCGCGACATGCAGTCCGGCACGGTGTGGTCGGCGGGTCACCAGCCGAGCGGCACCGAAGCAGACAGCTACGAGGTCATCTACTCAGAGGATCACGCCGAGCTTTCCCGTCGTGACGGCTCCATCGCGACCCGCCTGACCATCGTCGTGTCGGCGGAGCACGACGCGGAGATCCGGCGCGTGTCGCTGACCAACCTCGGCTCGAACGCTCGCCAGCTCGAGCTGACGTCGTACGCGGAGATCGCTCTCGCGCCGCAGGCAGCCGACGCCGCCCACCCGGCCTTCCAGAACCTCTTCGTGGAGACCGAGTTCGTCCCCGAGATCGGGGCCCTGCTGGCGACCCGCCGCCCGCGATCCAGCGACGAGCCGCCGATCTGGGCCGCCCATGTCGCGGCCATCGCGGAGGAGACCGGCGGGGTCATCCAGTACGAATCGGATCGCGCCCGCTTCGTCGGCCGTGGCCGGTCGGTCCGCTCGCCGGTCTCGATCATCGACGGGCGTCCCCTCTCGAACACCGTCGGCGCGGTGCTGGATCCGATCTTCAGCCTCCGCTGCCGGGTCACCCTCGCCCCGGGCCAGACCACCCACGCGGTCTTCTCCACGGTCGTGGCCGAGTCGCGGGAGGAAGTCCTCGACCTTGCCGACAAGTACCGCGAGTCGGCCACCTTCGATCGGGCGGCGACCCTGGCCTGGACGCAGGCCCAGGTCCAGCTTCATCACCTGGGGATCGATGCCGACGAGGCCCACCTCTTCCAGCGCCTCGCCAACAGGATCCTCTACTCGGATCCGTCTCTGCGACCGGCGGCGGGCCTGCTGGCCCGCAACGAGCGTGGAGCACCCGGCCTGTGGGCCCACGGCATCTCGGGTGACCTGCCCATCGTCATGGTCAGGATCGACGAAACCGAGGACCTCGACATCGTGCGGCAGCTGCTCCGCGCCCACGAGTACTGGCGGCTGAAGCTCCTCGACGTCGACCTCGTGATCCTCAATGAGCATGGTCCCACCTACGCCGAGGACCTCAATGATTCGCTCCAGGCGCTCGTGCGGACGAGCCAGTCGATCCTGGTCCCCGAGGGCCAACGGGGCCACGGCGGGGTGTACATCGTGCGCGGCGACCAGCTCTCCACCGAGGATCGGATGCTCCTCCAGGCGGCGGCCCGCGCCGTCCTGCTCAGCCGACGGGGCAGTCTTGCCGACCAGGTCATCCGCCTCGAGCGTCCCGCCGCGAGGATCGCTGCAGCGGCAGCGCCGCCCGGTTCGAGGCGAACCCAGAGCGAGGCGCCCGTGCCGCGTCCGGAGCTGGAGTTCTTCAACGGGCTGGGAGGCTTTGCCGATGGCGGGCGGGAGTACGTCGTCATCCTCGGCCCGGGTCAATCCACCCCGGCGCCATGGTTGAACGTGATCGCCAACCCGTCGTTCGGATTCCAGGTCTCCGAGTCCGGCTCGGGCTACACGTGGTCCGGGAACGCCCGCGAGAACCAGCTCACCCCATGGTCGAACGACCCCGTCGGCGACCCGGTGAGCGAGGCGATCTACCTCCGGGATGACGACAGCGGCGAGCTCTGGAGCCCGACTGCCCAGCCGATCCGCTGCGAGGAATCGACGTACGTCGCCCGCCACGGTGCCGGATACAGCCGGTTCGAGCACGTGTACGACGGCATCGCGCTCAACCTCCTTCAGCTCGTCCCGCTCGACGACCGCCTGAAGATCTCGGTGCTGACCATCGAGAACCGATCCGGGCGCTCCCGGCGCCTGTCGGTGACCGCCTATGCCGAATGGGCGCTCGGCACGTCCCGCGGGGCGAGCGCATCCCGGATCGTCACGGCGCTGGATCCGGAGACAGGGGCGCTCCTGGTGCGCAACCCGTGGAACACCGAGTTCGCCGGCCGGGTCGCCTTCCTCGACCTCGGCGGGCGACAGACGGCGTGGACGGCCGATCGGACCGAGTTCCTCGGCCGCAACGGCGCGCCGGACCGACCCGCCGGCCTGGACCGCGGATACCGGCTGCGGGGAGCCGCCGGCGCCGGCATGGATCCGTGCGCCGTCCTGCAGACCAGCTTCGAGCTTGCCAACGGAGCGCAGACCCAGGTCCTGGTCCTGCTCGGTGAAGCGGACGAGGCCACGGCAGCGGCCGACCTCATCCGGCACGGGCGGGCGGCCGACCACGAGGCGAGCCTGCGCCGGGTGACGACCTACTGGGACGACGTGCAGGGCACCGTCCAGGTGCGGACCCCCGACCGCTCGATGGACATCATGCTCAACGGCTGGCTCCTCTACCAGGCGCTCGCGTGCCGGTTGTGGGCGAGGACGGCGTTCTACCAGGCGGGCGGCGCCTACGGGTTCCGTGACCAGCTCCAGGACGTCATTGCCCTGACGACCTCGAGGCGCGAGCTCGCCCGGGAGCACCTCCTGAGGGCCGCGGCACACCAGTTCGCCGAGGGAGACGTCCAGCACTGGTGGCATCCTCCGTCGGGTCGGGGCGTCCGAACCAGGATCTCGGACGACCGCCTCTGGCTGCCCTACGCGGTCGATCGCTACCTCGCGGTCACGAGCGACACGGCAGTCCTCGACGAGACCGTCGAATACCTCGAGGGACCTACCCTGCGGCCCGACCAGACGGACGCCTACTTCCAGCCGGAACGTTCGGCGGAGTCGGCGTCGCTGTTCGACCACTGCGCGGCGGCTCTCGACCGGAGCCTCGCGGTCGGAGCGCACGGGCTGCCGCTCATCGGGACGGGCGACTGGAACGACGGCATGAACCGGGTAGGTCACCAGGGCCGGGGCGAGAGCGTCTGGCTGGGCTGGTTCCTGCACGGCGTCCTGGCCGCTTTCGCGACGATCGCGGAGGCCCGCGGCGACCATCCTCGCGCAGAGCGCTGGCGAGCACACACGAAGGCGCTCCGACGGGCGCTCGAGCGCCACGGCTGGGACGGCGACTGGTACCGCCGAGCCTTCTTCGACGATGGCACACCGCTCGGGTCCGCCACGAACGCCGAGTGCCGGATCGACTCGATCGCCCAATCGTGGGCCGTCCTGTCGGGAGCGGCCAATCCTCTCCACGCGGAGCGGGCGATGGCCGCCGTGGAGGAGTACCTCGTCCGGCGCGGTGACGGCCTCGTCCTGCTGTTCACCCCGCCGTTCGACCACTCCGACGTCGATCCGGGTTACGTCAAAGGGTATGTGCCGGGCATCCGGGAGAACGGCGGCCAGTACACCCACGGAGCCATCTGGTCGGTCCTCGCCTACGCGACGCTGGGCGACGGCGACAAGGCGGGCGAGCTGTTCTCCATCCTGAACCCCATCAACCATGCCAGCACGCGGGCCGGTGTTCATCGCTACAAGGTCGAGCCGTACGTCATGGCGGCCGACGTCTACACCGAACCCCCGCATGTAGGCCGCGGCGGCTGGACCTGGTACACGGGGTCGGCGGGCTGGATGTACCAGGCCGGCATCGAGTGGATCCTGGGCTTCCGTCTGCGCGGAACGACGCTCCTGATCGATCCCTGCATCCCCCGGGCCTGGCCGGGTTACGAGATCGACTTCCGATATCGCTCTGCCCGCTACGAGATCGTCGTGGAGAACCCGCAGGGGGTCAGCCGCGGGGTGGCATCGTCGGAGCTCGACGGACAGGCGCTGACCGGCGGCGGCGCCGCGATCCCGCTCGCCGACGACGGCGCCACGCACCGGGTCCGGGTCGTCCTCGGCTGAGCCCCGCGCCGGGTGGGATCCGGAGACGGCGGTGAGGCGCCGTGGGTTGCCCCGCATTGTCGCCGGGCAGCGCCCCAACGGCGGTTGAGCACCACGCTACAATGAGTGTGGTCAGCGCACCATGAGTTCACTGAGTGAAACGACTGTGACGCGCACCCTGGGCCGTGTGACCCAGAGTGCCGTCAGGTGAGGTCGGGCGACGCCGCGGAGGGTTTCCTGTCGTGAGCCGCGACATCCTCAGCATCGACGTCGGGACGAGCGCGCTCAAGATCGGGGTCTTCAGCCCCGACCTCGAGAAGCGATGCGAGGCCCAGCGCACCTACGCCCCGCACATCTACGACCGGGGCAAGGCGGACATCGAGCCCGAGGCCTGGTGGGAGGCCCTGCGCGAGTGCTGCGCGGAGGTGGCGGCGAGCCTCGAGGGAGTCGGCGTCGTCTCCCTGTCCGTCACCACTCCGGGACTGACGCCCATGTCCACCGACGGCACGGCGCTCGCGCCGGCCGTCCTGTTCCTTGACGGTCGGTCGCACTCGCAATCGGCCGCCATTCGCACGATCGTTGGAGAGAGGAGGTTCCTGGCCGAAACGTGCAATCTCCCGGTGTCGGGCGGATCTTCACTGTCGTCGATCCTGTGGTTCCGGGACGAGCAGCCGGGGGTTTGGGCGGCGGCCGCCAAGTTCGGCCACTGCAACACCTATCTCGTCAAGCGGATGACGGGCCGATGGGCGATCGATCCCTCGACCACGTCGATCACCGGCCTGTACAACACGGCCCGCAACGACCTCACCTGGAACCGTGCTGTCCTTGGCCTCGCCGGCATCCCGGAAGACCGGCTGCCACCTCTCATGCAGTCCTATGAGCCGGCGGGCCGGGTGCTGCCCGCGGTCGCCGACGAGCTCGGTCTGCCCGACGGCTGCCCGGTTCTCTGCGGGGGCAACGACGCGGTGCTCGCCGCGCTGTCGGGAGGCCTGACGGAGCCCGGCGACATCAACATCATCAGCGGAACGTGCGACATCGCCAATGTCTGCACCGACCGTCCGATCGCCTCGCCCAGCTTCAACGTCCGGTGCCACGTCGTCCCCGGTCGCTGGCTCACCTTCTTCGTCCTGAATGCCGGCGGGGAGGCGCTGGACTGGTTCCATCGGGTCGCCTGCAGCGAGCTGGGCGACGACGAGTTCTATGCCGAGTACGTTCCACGCGTGCTCGACGCGTTCTTCCGGGATCCGGACCCGGACGCCCGCGAGGCCGAGCTCCCCGAGTACGTTCCCTACCTCGGCGGCAGCCGGTACTCCCTCGAGCGGCTCAAGGCCGGGTTGGGCGGCCTGACGCTCGAGACCACGCGCGAGGACCTGTTGCTCAGCCTCGTCCGCGGCAACGCGGCGTACCTGGGCGGGCACCTCCGAGAAGTCGCCCAGATCGTGCCCATCGGACGCCGGGTCGGGATCTCCGGCGGCGGGGCGAGGATCCCCGGGATGCTCGAAGCCAGGCGCCGCTGGACGGGCGAGTACCAGTACGAGTTCCAGGACCAGTCCTCGCTGCTCGGCGCCGCGATCCTCGGCCAGATCAGTCAGTCGGGACGGCTGCCCGGTTCCGGGCAGGTCACGTCGGGATTCATGCAGGAGGCAGTCTCATGAGCGCTATTGGAACTGGCAGCACGACGTCCACCGATGCCAAGGCGGCCGCCGCCGAGCTCGTCGCCAAGGCGAAGGCCGGGCTCGAGGGCAAGCCGACGCTGGCCATCCTGTTCGCGACGACGCAGTACGACACCGAGAGCCTCGTGTCCGGTGTGTCGGAGCTGCTGGGCGGAGTGCCGCTGTGGGGCGGATCGTCGTCCACCGGCGTGTTCCAGGACGCCGGCTGGGTCACCAGCGACGGCGGCGCGGCCAGCCTGATGCTGATCGCCGACCGACCGGCCGGCGTGGCTGTCGTGGCCGTGGGCGACGGCGACGGTTTCGCGGCCGGCAAGGAGGCCGCCAGGGCAGCACTCAAGCAGCTCGGCGGCGACGCCAGCGCCCTTCTCACGATCACCTTCATGGGACCGGAAGAGGAGATCCTGCGGGGGATCGCCGAAGTCGCCCCGGGCGTGCCGGTGGTCGGCGGCTCAGCGTCGGATCACTCACCCGACGGGAAGTTCCAGCAGTTCGCGAACGGCCATTCCTACAAGAACCACTTCGCCATCGCCGCCCTCGGCGGCCCGATCGGCTACGCCTTCTCGAACGGCTACCGCCCGACCGGCAAGAAAGCCACTGTCACCAGGGCCTCGGGGCGCACGGCGTTCGAGCTCGGCGGCCGTCGGGCCATGGACGTCTACTCGGAATGGGTCGCCAAACCCGAATCCGAGATCGGCGGCGGCGCCCTGGTGTCGTTCAGCGTGCAGTACCCGCTTCTCTTCCACAAGGACGGGATCACGTACTCCGCCCACCCGGTCAACAGCAACGCTGACGGCTCGATGGACTTCGGAGCCGCGATGGCGGACGGCATGGTGCTCGAGCTGGGCGAAGGCTCCGTGAACGGCTTGATCGCCGAAGCGGGCGATGTCGTCCACAAGGCGGCCCTGGGCGTGAAGGAGCCGCGGGCCATCGTGCTCGCCCACTGCGGCGGCCGCGCCATCGCCCTGGGTGACCGGATCGGCGAGATCCCCGGCGAGCTCGAGCACGCCGTCGGCCGCCTTCCCACGATCGGCTATCTCGCGTTCGGCGAGCAGGGTTGCTCGATTGCAGGGATCCCCACGCATGCGGATCTGAGCCTGGCTGCGCTCGTCCTCGGCTAGGTCCTCGCACTCGCAGGCCTGGTGGCGGGCTCGTTGCCCAGCAAGGGCTGACGCGCTTCGGGCCCTGCCACCCAAACGTCCTCCCGCGCCACGGGTGCGGCCGGTCAACTCGGAGGATCACGATGGCTGTCGCAACTCGCCGCTACCAGAACTACGTGAACGGTCGGCTCGTCGACGCGCAAGGGGGCAAGACCCTGACGGTCGAGAACCCGGCCACCGGGCAGATCGTGTCCGAGGTCCCGGACTCGTCGGCCGACGATGCGCGCGAGGCGATCGCGCTCGCCGACAAGGCCCAGCGCCCCTGGGAGAAGCTCGCCCCGATCGACCGGGCCGTCTACCTGCACCGCATCGCGGCAGGAATCCGGGATGATGCCGAGCACCTTGCCCGGGTGCTGTCCGAGGAGCAGGGCAAGCCGCTCGACCAGGCCCGGGGCGAGGTCAACGGCACGGCCGCCTATTTCGACTACACCGCTGAGTGGGCTCGCCGGGTGGAGGGCGAGGTCATCCCGAGCGACCGGCCGAACGAGATGGAGCTGCTGCTGCGGCAGCCCATCGGCGTCATCGGCGGGATCGTGCCCTGGAACTTCCCCCTCTACGTGCTCGCGCGGAAGGTTGCGCCGGCCCTCCTGACGGGCAACGCGATCGTCGTGAAGCCGAGCGAGATCACCCCGAACAGCACGCTCGAGCTGGCCCGGATCTTCGCCGCGGCCGAGGTGCCGGCGGGCGTCGTCAACCTCGTCTGCGGCTACGGCCCGATCGTCGGCGAGGAGCTGGCGTCGAACCCGCTCATCGGCATGGTGAGCGTCACGGGCAGCATCAGGACGGGCAGCCGGGTCATGGAGCTCGCCGCCCAGAACATCACCAAGGTCAGCCTCGAGCTCGGCGGCAGCGCTCCCGTGATCGTGATGCCGGACGCCGACCTGGACCTGGCCGTGAAGTCCATCAAGGCATGTCGCCTCCTGAACACCGGCCAGGTGTGCGGCGCGGCCGACCGAACCTACGTGCACAAGGGCGTGGGCGACGAGTTCACCGATCGGCTGGCGACGGCCATGGGCCAGGCGACGTACGGGAACGCCCTCGTCGACGAGGGTCGCGACCTGGGTCCACTGGTGAGCGCACGGCAGCTCGAGGCAGTCAGCGGACGCGTCGACCGGGCGGTCGCCGACGGGGGCCGCATCGTGGTCGGCGGCAAGCGCGCCGAGGACCGGCCGGAGGGCCATTACTACCCGGCGACCGTCATCGCCGACTGCCGCCAGGACATGGCGATCGTGCGGGAGGAGACGTTCGGACCGGTGATGCCCGTGGTGAAGTTCCACGACCTCGACGAGGCGATCGCCTGGGCCAACGACTCGATCTACGGTCTCGCTTCGTCGATCTTCACCAAGAACGTCGACGTCGTCATGCGGGCCTGCAACGAGCTCCGGTTCGGAGAGACGTACGTCAACCGCGAGAACATGGAGAACATGCAGGGGTTCCACGCCGGCTGGCGCAAGTCCGGGATCGGCGGCGCCGACGGCAAGCATGGAGTGCTCGAGTACACGCGAACCCACGTCGTCTACCTGCAATACGACATGGCGGCCGGGCGGCCGTAACCTCCCGGCAATCGGGCGGGCGAGACTGCCGGGAGCCACCCGGGGTCCGTTTCATCCGCGATGCCCCGTGGACTCGTCCCGCGCTCGGCGCGGGACGAGACCTCCAGGCCCGGGGTGGTCCAGGGGGACCGTCGCCGGTCGCGCCGGGGAGCCGGAAGCGCCGGCTTAGGCCTCGGCGATCACCCCGATCGAGATCCGAAAACCGGCCCGGCGTTGATGCGGCGGCATCACGGTGCCCTGGCCGATCGGCGCGTCGCCGGGGAACCAGCGCACCCATTCCTCGTTGAACGCGTCGGAATCTGCCGGGTCGCGTATCGACCAGTTGGCCCAGACGACCTTGTCGAGCGAGCTTCCCTCTGCTTCCAGCCTCGCCTTGAGGTTCTGGAGGCATTGGCGGGTCTGTTCCTTGATCGCGCCAGTCACGACCTGGCCGGTCTCTGGATCGACCGGCCCCATCGACGACACGTAGACCATGCCGCCCGCCTTGACCGCCCGGCCGTTGCCGATGGGGGCTCGCGCGGCAGCGGCCATCTGAGACGCCTCGCCGGGGCCCCATCTCCCCTTCCCCTGGTGCGGCGGGTGCTCGGGATCCTCGGGGGGGATGCCGAATTCGCCGGGCGGCAGCTCGATCCCGCTCGCCTTGAACTTCGCCATGAAGGTCGGCCGGATCCCGGTCGCCTTGAGAAGCCCCTCGACCTTTCCGTCTCGAACGCCCGTCTGCTCGTACGTGAAGATGTCCTGGGTGAGGATGTCGTCGTCCTCGATCCCGTAGACCTCGGTGATGTTGACGACCTTGCGAGACCCATCCTTGAGGCGGGCCGTATGGACGATCAGGTCGACGGCGGAGGCAATCTGCTCGCGGATGGCCCGCAGCGGCAGCTCGTAGCCGGTCATGAGGACCATCGTCTCGAGCCGGCGGAGCATGTCCGCCGGGCTGTTCGCGTGCCCGGTGGACAGCGAGCCATCCTGGCCCGTGGTCATGGCCTGGAGCATGTCCAGGGCTTCGCCCGCGCGGCACTCACCCACGATGATCCGGTCGGGGCGCATGTGCAGGGCATTACGGAGCAGATCGCGGATCGTGATCTCTCCCTTGCCCTCGAGATTCGACGGGCGCGCCTCGAGCGTCACGACGTGCGCCTGGCGGAGCTGCAGCTCCGCGGCGTCCTCGATCGTGACGATCCGCTCGTCCTCGGGGATGAACGAGGAGAGAACGTTGAGCGTCGTCGTCTTGCCCGAACCCGTGCCGCCGGAGACGAAGAGGTTGAGCCGGGCCTCGACGCAGGCCTTGAGGAAGTCGAACATCTCAGCCGTTGTCGTGCCGAAGCGGATGAGGTCGTCCACCGTCATCGGCCTGGCCGGGAACTTGCGGATCGTGATCACTGGTCCGACGAGCGAGAGCGGTTCGATGATCGCGTTGACCCGCGAGCCGTCGGCGAGGCGCGCGTCAACCCTCGGGCTCGTCGCGTCGATGCGCCGTCCGATGGGGGTGATGATGCGGTCGATGATTCGGAGCACGTGCTCGTCGTTCATGAACGCGCTCTCGATGCGCTGGATCTTCCCGCTCCGCTCGACGTAGACGTGGCTCGGGCCGTTGACCATGATCTCGGTGATCGTCTCGTCGACAAGGAGCGGTTCGAGTGGCCCGAGGCCCCCGACCTCTCCGACCAGCTCCTCGATCAGGCGCAATCGCTCGTCATGGGTCACGGCGAATCCGTTCGTGCGGATGATCCGGTCGACGATCCCCTCGACCTTCTTGTGGAGGTCAGCTGGATTGGGGACGTCGAGCAGCGAGCTGAGGCCGCTCATGGCTTCATCCTGGAGGCGATGCCTGATGTCGCGCAGCAGCTTCTCGCGCACTGCAATCCGAGCCGGGCTCTGCGGAACCGGGGTCGGCGGAGCCGGAGGCGGGTCGGGTTCGCGTGCGCCGGCGGTCGGGGCGACGCCCGACTGTTGCGCCTGCTCGAGCCGCTTCAGCAGCGACATCCAGCACACCTCCCTCGGCTTGCGACGTGAATCAGGACGGGTGGTGGTCCGGGCCTACGCGTGTGCGTGGCGGCCCGCCTCGCTTGCCAAGCCTGGGGCGAGGATACCTCCGCCTCAATAGTAGAGGCACTCGGCAGTAAGTAGGGGCCTCCGGCAGTACCCATGCGCCGGCTTCTCGGCGCGTCCTGCGGTCATGACCAGCGACCCCGGCGCACCACCGACACCCGGTCCAACGTCACAGAGGCAGCGCGGCTCGGACGGGCGGCCGACATCGGGTCGCCGGGGCGGCGACGCAAGAAGCGGAGGGCAATGCGGTGGCAGGAGCTTGGGCGCGTCGGCTCTGGGCTCTCCTCGCCAGCGTGGCCTTCGCCCTGGCGGTGGCGGCGTGCTCGGTCGGGGCAGCGGACGCCCCCACGGCATCGAGCACGACGATCTCGCCGAGCCCCTCGCGGTCGCGCCCGGCCGTGGCGTCCGCGCCCGCGGCCACCCCATCGCCCGCGTTGCCCAGCTTCACGCCGGCCGTCGTCGTCGACGACACGGTCGTGGCCCGCATCTTCCTGTATCCCGACGTCACGGCCGGCCGGGTGCCCCCGATGCTCAGCGTCTATGCGGACGGGCGCGTTCTGTCGCCCTCCTGGAACGCGGACGGGGGCTTCGCGCTCCCGGTCGTCCTGCGCCGGCTCACTCCGGCAGGCCTGGCGGAGCTACGCTCGAGGCTCGAGGGCAGCGGCTTCTTCGCCGGCGACATCGAGATCCCGCCCACCACGGAGGTCAACTCGGGCTTCACGACGTACGTCGTCTCGCTCCGCCTCGGGGACAGGCTCGTGACCGCGCGGACGACGAACTTCGCGATGTCGACGAAGGGTCGCGCGCTCGTCGATCTCGCCGAGCGGTGGGTGCATCCCGAGCGCGAGATGCCCGCGGACACCTGGATGTCCGGCCCGGGCGCGTACGAGGCATCGCGCTGGTATGTCGCGCTGAGCCTCGACCCGGCCGGCGTGTCGAGCGTGGACGTCGACTCGAAGGCGCTCGAGTCGGTCATCGGCGACCTGGCCTCCTTCGGCCGGCTGGTGCGTTCCTCCGAGGGCGCGACCACGGACCGGTGCGCGTCGGTCGACGCGGACGTCGTCGGGCGGATCGTCGCGGCCTTCGCGGGCCGGGGGAGCGAGCTCGGGCCGGGCGACGGCGAGTACTTCGCGGACCTGACCTGGTCGGGCGGCCGGGGCAGCGTCCTGCTGGGCATGTACGCGATGCTTCCCCGACGACCCGCTGGCGTGTCCGGGCGACGTCGGGCCGTGACGCGGCGCTGAACGGGCCGGCGTCGCGGGCCTGAGCCGGCCGGCCCGCCTACCGGATCTCGAGTTGTGTCGCGGGCGTCAGGGCGAGGCTCTCGGAGGCGCGGGTCGACTGGAGGATCGCAGGCTCCCACGTGTACGTGCCGGGCGTCACCACCCGGGCCCTGTAGGTGACGTGGTCGGTTCTGTCCTTGCCGGGCGACAGGCAGAACGCCACGCGCTGGCCCTCCTCGCCGACAGGCGCCAGCCCCGATGGCAGCACGTCGACCGCCGAGTAGCAGCCGGCGACGGCCTGCGGCCCGAACGTCGCGTGGAGGGTCACCTCCACGAGCTGATCAGATCGAACCGATCCCGCGGGCACGACCTTCCGCACCAGGGTGAGCGACGGGTCCAGGGCCAGCGTGGCGGGATCGACCGGGGCGTCCCAGGAGACGGCGACGCCGACCCGGCCGGCGGACGACCGGGCAGTGAAGGTCGCCGCCTGGGCCGGGGTGAGGGTCAGCGAGACCGCGCCACCGGCTTCGATGTCGACCGTCCGCTCGATGCCTGCGACAGCGTACGTGACGCTGGCCGCCTCGGCGGGCGTCCGCTCGAGAAGCCGGGCGAGGTAGCCGACCTGCTGCACGTTGAAGAGGTCGTCGGCAGCGCGGTTCTCCTCGACGTAGGCCTCCGCCCACTCCGCCGCCGGGTCGCCGACCGTGGCCCCGATGAGCGCGACGAGGGCGGTCGCCTCGATCGTGTCGTCGAGGAAGCTGCCGACGCGGAGGCGGAGCCACGGCCCCAGCCGCTCGCCGAAGCGGCCCAGCAGGTCGCGCTCCGCGGCCAGCGCCGTCGCGTGGTCGCCGAGGACGGCGGCGCCGAGGGCGAGGTAGAGCCGCTCCCGAATCGTGATCGCCTGATCCGCCAGCGCGGCGCGGATCGCGTCCAGGACCGGGTCGCCGAGGCCGGCCAGCCCTGCCAGGGCGATGTTCCGCTCCTCGCGGGTCACCGGCTTCGGCCGTTCGTCACGAACAATATCGGCGAAGTAGGCCCGCAGGTCGTCGACGTCGAACCGGTCGGCGGCGATGAGCGCCACCCTCGCCGAGAGCGCGAGGTCGGGCGAGGCGTACGGGAGGAGCGCCACGCCCGGCGAGCGGTCGTCCTCGACGCCGTCGCTGTCCACGACCGCCGCGCCCTGGTATGGGCTCGGGTCGAACGCCGGCGACGTGAAGCGTGCCGGATCGGCCTCGAAAGCCGTTACGAGGAGGTCCCGGGCGATGTCGGCGGCCAGCGCCTGGTCGACGCGCTCACCGTATCCCGCGGCGAGCGATTCCAGCGGCTCGACGAGACGCGCGCGCCCGGCATCGGCGAACGTGAACGTAACGAAGCCCTGGCCGGCGACCGGCGGCAGCCCGTCGGCCAGGTCGCCGTAGATGGTGCGGCGCTGGGTGAAGCGCGTGTCGATCACGTGGATCGTGCGGACGAGACGATCGCCGGCCGCGGCGCCGCCGCTCCCGGCCGAGGCGCTGACGGTGAGCTCGTGGTCGCCGACCCGGAGCGCCGGGAGCGGGACCTCGACCGCCGTGAAGGCGGCCCCCACGACCATCGTCTCGCTCATCCCGAGGGACGGGGCGGAGACCGTGAAGGTGACCGGGTCGCCAGGCCGAAGGGCGTCGCCGTAGGCGCGGACGCGGAGGATCGGGCGGTCGCCGGCGAGATAGTCGGGCGCCAGCGGCGCCTCGACGAAGAGCGGCAGCCCCACCGGGAATCCGCAGCGATGCCTGGCCCACCTCCAGGCCGCTGCCGATGGCGGTGGCGGAGATCCGCCACGAGGTGAGGTCGTCCGACAGGTCGAAGGTGACCGTCGCCCGGCCGTCGGCCCCGGTTGTCACGCGCCGGAACAGGAGGGTGTCGCGGAAGTCCTCGCGCGAGCTCACCTCCTCGCGATAGCCGATCCCGGGCCCGCAGGTCGCACCGGAGGGGGGCTCGTAGACGGGCACGTCGTGCGAGACGGCCTGGGACGCGATCCCGTTCTCGTCCGCGGTCCACCAGTAGAGATCGTCAGGCGCGTCGATCTCGCCCGCTCCGCCGATCGCGTAGAGCTTCTCGTCGATCGCCCGCAGGACCACCGTCGACCGAACCGGCTCGCCCGCGGCGTCGGTCGTTCGCACCGCCAGGGTCACGGTCGCTCCCGGCCGGTAGTCGGCCGCATCGGACGTGAGCTCCACCGAGACCGGGCGGGTAGCCGGGTCGATCCGGGCCTCCACGAACGGAAGCGACCCGCCACAGCCCCAGCCCATCCCGCTGGCGAAGCCCCCACCCGAGCCGTCGAACCATGCCGCACCGATCGTGAGGCTGGGGACGTCCGCCGCCGTGAACCTGCCCGCGAAGGTGGGCGCCGCCTGGACCCTGGCTTCGAGCAGGCCCGGACGGGCGGTGAAGAAAAGGTAGCGGTGGTCGCCCCCGGCCGGCATGACGGCCCCCATGGTCGCCTGGATCGGGTCGCCCACCGCGTAGCCTGCGTCCTCCGACTCGTCTCCCGATTGCCCGGTCGGGCGCTCGAGGTGGAGCGAGGGCACAGCAGGCCCGTACTGCGGCTCCACCGCCTGTTCCGTCCGCGCCCACGTCTCCAGGCTCGTCTGCCGGCCGTCGGCGTCCGCCGCGGCCAGGGTGACCACGTAGGAGTGGCCGGCGGAGGGAACCGGCACCTCGAGCACGAAGCGGCCGCTCGCGTCGGTTGTGGCGCGCCGGGACCCGAGGCGCTTCTCGCGGGAATCGTAGCGGTACGTGTCGAAGGCCTTCTTCGTGATGAAGTCGTAGGCGCGGCCGGTCCGGATCCTGGCCTCCCACCGCTCGACGATCGTCGCGGTCACCCGCGATCCGGCCACCGGGGCGCCCTGCGGCCGGAGCTCCAAGTCGTAGGCCTGGTGCTGCTCGCGCTCGAGCCGCTCGAGATCGACGGCGTGGAGCGAGCCCTCGATCGAGAGCCGCGCCCCGTGCAGGGTGGCCTCGCCGTCGAGCACGACGCGGCTGGAGAAGGCCAGCAGCCCGGTCGAAGCCGTGATCTCGCCCTCCTCGGGGCCGCTGGGTTTGGCGGTGACGTCGGCCCAGTCCCATTGGTCCCAGGCGGGCTTCTCCACGATGAGCGCGATCCTCGCGGTGCCGTCGGGCCCGGTCGTCGCCTTGACGCTCGGGGCGTCGTCCGACCAAACCGATTCCAGAGCTCCCTCGATCTCGATCCCCGGCGCGCGCGTCCCGTCGAAGAACGTCGCGCCGACGGTGGCAGTCAGCGTGTCGCCCGCCACCACGACCCGGCGGTCGGTGGTCACCTGCAGCTGGTAGGCCGGCTTGCGGATGACCCCGACCTGGACGGCGGTGGCCGCGATCCGCTGCTCGCCGACCCACAGCCCCAGCTCGTAGTAGCCGGCAGGGAGCCCCTCGAGCGGGATCGAGGCGGCGAAGACGCCGGTCCGCGGGTCGGGGGCGACGGCAGCGCGGACGATCGCGGTCGGAGGCGCTCCAGTGTCCTCGGACCACCAGTAGCCCGCGGTGAGACGGAGCTCCGCCTGGGGCATCGCGCCGCCGCCGCGCGGCAGGGCCAGGCCCCAGGCCTCGATCGTGTCGGCCTGGCGGAACAGGGACCGGTCCGTGTAGAGGATCCGCCAGAACCGATCCGCGAACGGCAGCTCGCGGCTCCAGCCGGCGACCGGCACGAGCGAGGCCCGGCCGGGCACCGACTCGCCGTCGGCCTGGCCGTCGGCGGCGCGGACGAGGACGATGCTCGCCCGCCGGTTCGCCTCGAGGTCCGCCTCCAGCAGCGCGGCCGGGGTGGGCGCCTGCATGAGGCCGTCGGCGTCCGTCCGGCCGACGAGCTCGCCGTCGGCCATCGACACGGTGGCGTTCGCGAGCGGGCCGCCGCTGGCGAGGTCGTTCGCCCACACGACCGTCCGGCCCGAGCCCGCGATCGTGGTCGTGTGCACGTCCGTGACCTGGAGGACGACCTGGACGTCGCGTCCACGGCGCGGGATGTCGACGAGGTACCAGCCGGGTGCCAGCGGATCGGGGAACTGGATCCACGCGCCGCCGGCCCGCCCGTACTGGCCGGCCGGCCAGCGCTGGATCGGCGTCGTGAACCTGGCGACCTCGGTGAGGTCGGCGACACGAACGAGGCCGGTGTCGGTGGACTGGGCCCAGTACGGGTTGCTCTCGAGGGCCAGGTAGGCGTCCAACGCGGCGGCGATCGTCGGGAGGCGGTAGGCGCGGATGCGGACGCGCGAGATCTCATCCGGCACGTACAGCTGGACGAGCGGCTGGATGCCGGTGCCGACATCCTGGAGGTAGCCGATCGGCGTGATCAACGACTCCTCCGCGACCTGAGCTCGACCCGTCGTCTCCGCCGTCTCGAACTGGAAGGTCTCGGTCTTCTCGAGCGCCAGGTCCGAGCCCTCCAGCGGGAGCCCGGCCCGGATCGTCACCGTGTAGACCGTCAGCGGCTTCAGCGCCGCGGGAACGAAGACGGCCGTGCGGCCGTGCCGTTCGAACCGACCGGCGACCTTCGGCGAGATCGAGAAGAACGGGGCGATGTCGCCGACGCCATCCTGGTCGAAGGTGATCTCGATGCCCGTGTCGAGCGGGACGCCGGTCGTCTGGTCGCCCGGCGTCGTCCCGGCGATCTGCGGGGGCGCGCCGGTCTGGAAGATCCACGAGCCGGCGAGGGAGCCGTCCGGCAGGTGCAGCGTGGCCCGGTAGGTCGCGCCGGGGGCCAGGGCGGCGGCGGGACGGAGGAGCACGGTGGCCGGAGAATCTCCGGCGGTGACCGCGAGCGCGACCGGCGGCGTGATCTCGATGCCCTTCGCGAGCTCGGCGGGAGCGGTCCCGGAGCGGGACGTCAGGGCGAAGGCGGTGTGGATCGACGCTCCGCGCGGGCTGGTCTGCGTCGCCACGAGTTCGGCGGCCGGCTCGATGGGCGGGAGGACGGCCGCTGCCCAGTCCTGGGGCATGGGGGCCGGCGTGACGCCGGGCGACGAGGCAGCCTGGAGCGGGCTGGACGACGGACGGCCGGCCTCCGGGGAGGGGCTGGCTGTAGAGCCGGTGCTCGCAACGAAGACCGTGCCCCCGACGAGGACGGCCGCCACGGCCAGGGTTAAGCCGATGACGACCGCGCCGTGGCGCCGGCGAGGCGCTGGGGCCGGCTGGTCCAGCGTGACGTCGTCTCGTTCGACCGTACCGTTCCCGTTCATGGTGGCACCTGTGGTGACCGGTCCGGGGTGGGCCGCTCCGGGACGCGCTGCTGCGCCGGTGAGACGCGTGGGCCGGTCAATTCGTGGCGGACCGGCCGGCTCGAGGAATCCACCACGTCGCGGACGAGACGACTAGAGGCATTGGTCCCGGGTGGCCGCCGGCGACGGGCCGTCTTCCGGGTATGTCCCGGGCGCTGGATGCGTTCGAGGGCGCGCCCCCGCTGTACCGTGGGGTGACGCAGAGGGCGCAGATTCCGCGCGCCGGCGAGCGCGGCTGGGAGCCCTCGAGGTGAACGAATGACCGAGCGGACCTTCCGGGCTGTTGTCGCGGCGGTGCTCGTTGGAGCCCTTGCCCTGGCGGTGGTTGTCGCGTTCGCCGCGCTGCAGTCACCGTCGCCGAGCCCAGGCCCGAGCGCGACCGCCACCGCCCACCCGACACCGACGCAGCCTCCCACGCCGGGCCCGACGCCGACGCCGACGCCCCAGCTGGCGTTCGCGGAGATGAACGTCACGCCGGTCGGCAGCGTCCCCCGCGGGGGCGCCTCGGGCACGACCCTCGTGCTGGGCTTCGTCGAATCGAGCGTCGACGCGATCCCCGACGCCGCGGGTTCGTTCACGGTGACGCTGGCGGACAGCGCCGGCGTGGGCGCGACACTCGCGTTCACGGGGACACCGGCGATCGACGCCCCGGGCTCGCTGGGCGCCACTGCCGAGCTGGTTGCCGCCAACGTGCTCAGGATCAGCATCGTCGCATCCGACACCTTCAACGTCGAGCCGATCACCGTCACCGGGCTGGGGATCGGCGCCTCGGGCGACGCCGCCGTCGGGCCGATGACCGCCGAGCTGGGCGACTTCACGGGCTCGCTGGTAGCCGGCGTCGCGGACGAGGGCCTGGCGTCGCCGGGAACCGTGGTCGAGGGATCCTAGGACCCCGTCAGCGCGTAGCGGCCAGGACCTGCAGCGAATCCCCGAGACGCCGCCAGAGGGCGCCCGAGAACGGGGTCGTCAGGTGGTGCTCGTCGCGGAACACCATGAACTTGCCGACCACGGCCGGGCACGGGCCGGTGGGGCAGACCCAGGGCGTCGGGTCCACGAAGCCCGCGCCGCCCGCCGCGGCCGCGGCCTCCTCCTCCGCGAGCCAGGCCAGGCTGACCGACTTCTCGAACGGCGTCGCGCAGGCGAGCGTGTCGTCCGGGTGGGCCGAGAGGCAGACCGGCACGTCGAACATCGAGCGCGGCGTGTCACCGATGAGCACGACCTGGCCGGCGGCCGGGGTGATCCGGGCGAGCGTGCTTGCCATCCCTTGCCGCCAGGCCTCGGTCCGCGCCGCGCCCTCCAGGACGGTCGAGCCGTCGGGACCGACCGCCCAGAACATCCGGCTGTTCGCGATCAGGACCAGGTCCGGCTTCTCCGCCTCGATGCGTCGATAGGTGTTCTCGCGCCACTGGTCGCACTCGGTGTAGACACGCTTGAAGTTCGTGTTCCATTGCGAGACATCGGCGGAGGCGCAGGCCGACTTCGTGAGGTTCACCAGTCGCCATCCACGGTCGATCGCGAGGCGGTTGACGGCCGGGAACCAGCTGAGGGCATGGCTGTCGCCCATCAGGACGATCGTCGTCGAGGAGCTCGTGTCGGCGTAGGTGCAGGGCCCGGAGACGGTGTCCTCCTGCTTGACGTGGCAGCCGTCGTCGTACGGAAGCGGGTAATCGGTCCGAGCCTCACCGATGGCGGGACGCAGGCCGGCGGGAACCGGGCCCCCGGGCGTGGGCGGCAGGGCATCCGGCCCGGCCGTGGGGCCTGGGCTCGGCGAGATGGCGGGCGTCGCCGTCGGGCCAGGGCCGGGCGTGGTCCCCGGGCTCGCGGCCGGCGTCGGCGCGACCGGCAAGGGTGACGGGCCCCCGGCGAGGATCTGGTCGAGCTCCTGCTCGTCGGCCGTCACATCCGTGGACGCCGATCCCTGGAGGGCGTTCGTCGCGGTCACGCCGATGCCCAGCGAGACCGTCGCGACCATGACGGAGAGCGCGCCGGCCATCGCGAGGTTCCGTCGCGGCAGCGTGCCGATCCTGCGGCCGTGGCGCAGCGGGTCCTCCACCCAGCGCTGGGTGGCCGCGGCCAGGCCGATCGCGACGAGGACAAGGGCACCGCGGGCCCACCACGGCAGCTTCGTATCGAGCGCAACGGCCGGCAGGATCAGCAGCGGCCAGTGCCAGAGGTAGAGCGAGTAGGAGATCCGGCCGAGGAAGCGCGGGATGGCCATCGAGAGCCATCGCCCCGGGGCGAACGGGGCCTGTCGGAAGCCGCCCGCGATCACGAGGGCGCTCCCGACCGTCGGGAGCAGGGCGGCGACACCCGGGAACGGCGTGCCGGTGCTCAGGACGACGCCGGAGAGGGCGACCATGGCCAGGCCGACCCAGGCCATGGCTGCGGCGGGCCGCTCGGGAATCCGGGCGAGCTGGGTCGCCCCGATGGCGAGAAAGGCGCCGAGGCCCAGCTCCCACGCGCGGGTCGGAAGCGAGAAGAAGGCCCACGGCTGGTTCGCCTGGGTGAGGTAGAGCGACAGGCCGAACGAGGCGACCGCGATGAACCCCGCCACGATCCCGATCCGCCGCGCGGCGTCCGACCGGCCGCGGGCGACCAGGAGGACGATCGCCGGCCAGAAGACGTAGAACTGCTCCTCCACGCCGAGCGACCAGAAGTGGAGGATCGGCGACGGCGCCATCTCGGCCTGCAGGTAGTCGGTGGCCTGGAACGCGAAGCGCATGTTGGAGACGTAGAGGGCCGCGGCGGCCGCGTCACCCGCGACGTCCGGCACGCGAAGCGGCGGCATCATGAAGATGGAGGCGACCACCGTGACGAGCAGGACGAGCGCCGAGGCGGGCAGCAGGCGCCGCGCCCGCCGGGCGTAGAACGTCGGGAGCGAGATCGTGCCGGACCGCCGCACCTCGCGGAGGAGGAGGCCGGTGATGAGAAACCCGGAGAGCACGAAGAAGACGTCGACGCCGACGTAGCCGCCGGAGAACCCGGGCACGGCGGCGTGGTAGAGGAGGACGAGGACGACCGCGACGGCGCGGAGGCCCTCGAGGTCCGGGCGAAAGCCGTCGCGCGGCTCAGCGGCGGTCCGGACGTCGGAGGCGATCACGAGGGGCGTGGATCTCCCTGGCGGCGTGGGCGGATCGGCGGCGTTGCCGGCCGCGCGGTCACCCCGAGTGTAGCCCGATCGCGGTCAGAACCCCGCCCGCAGCAGGATCGGGGCCATGCGGCGGGCAGCGCGGGCTCGGTGCGAGACGGCCTGCTTCCGTTCCGGGGGCCACTCGGCGACGGTCGCGCCGCCGGGCGGCTCGGTGGCCGGCTCGAAGATGGGGTCGTAGCCGAAGCCGTTTGCGCCCCGCGGCGCAGTCCCGATCCGGCCCTCGAAGGTGCCCCGTGTCAACGTGACGGGCAGCCCGCCGCGCGGGCCCGCGCGCTCGGGCAGCGCGAGGGCCAGCACGCAGCGGTAGCACGCCCCGCGCCGCTCCGGCGGCAGGCTCGCCAGGGCCGCCAGCATCTTCGCGTTGTTCTCCGCGTCGGTCGCCTGCTCGCCGGCGTAGCGCCGCGTCCGCACCCCCGGGCCGCCGTCGAGGGCATCCACCTCGAGGCCGGAATCGTCGGCCAGGGTCGGGAGGCCGGATCGCCGGGCGTAGAAGCGAGCCTTGAGGGCCGCGTTGGCGGCGAAGGTCAGGCCGGTCTCCTCGACGTCGTCGGTGATCGCGACGTCGTCGAGGTCGACCAGCTCGGCGGTACGGAGGTGCAGGAGGTCCCGCAGCTCGGCGAGCTTGTGGCGGGAGCGCGTGGCGACGAGAAGCCGGGGTGGGTCGGTCACCGCTTCACGGTGGCCAGCGTCGCGGCCTGGGCCGCGAAGAGCGTAGCGAGGCCCGTGCCGGCCAAGTCGAGCAGGAGGCCCAGGTCGTCGCGCGAGAAGGGCTTGCCCTCCGCCGTCCCCTGGAGCTCCACGTAGTGCCCGGCATCCGTGCCGACCACGTTGAAGTCGACCTCCGCCACCTTGTCCTCGGCGTAGTCGAGGTCCAGGAGCGGCACGCCGTCATGGATCCCCACCGAGACCGCGGCCACCTTGCCGACGAGGAGCCGCTCCATGCCGTACGTGATGAGGGCGGCCGCGAGGGCCACGTAGCCGCCGGTGACGCTTGCCGTCCGCGTGCCACCGTCCGCCTGGAGCACGTCGCAGTCGACGGTTACCGTCCGCTCACCGAGCCGTCCCAGGTCCACCACGCCCCGCAGGGAGCGACCGATGAGGCGCTGGATCTCGTGTGTCCGGCCGCCGATCTTGCCGGCGGTCGACTCGCGCATCGTCCGCTCCGCCGTGGAGCGCGGAAGCATGGAGTACTCCGCGGTGACCCAACCGCTCCCCTTCCCCCGCAGGTGGGGCGGGACCCGGTCCTCGATCGTGGCGGCGCAGAGCACCTCCGTGTCGCCGACGCGGATCCGGCAGGAACCCTCGGCCCACTTCTGGACGCCGAGCGTCATCGTCACCGGCCGCAGCTCGTCCGGCCGCCGCCCCGACGGGCGCAGGGCCGGGCCACGGTTCCCGATCGACATCAGCGCACCTCCTCGGGTCCATTCTGACCCGCCAGCTCTGCTTTCGCCGCGTCCCACAGCGCGTCGAGCTCCGCGAAGGAGAGGTCGCGCAGGGCGACGGCGCGCTCCGCCGCCAGGCGCTCCACGATTCCGAACCGGCGGCGGAACTTCTCGTTGCCGGAACGGAGGGCGGCTTCCGCGTCCACGCCGTGGTGGCGGGCAAGGTTGACGACCACCATCAGCAGGTCGCCGAGCTCTTCCGCGCGGGCCGCCACGCCCTCGGCGGCGCCGAGCTCGCCCAGCTCCTCCGCGACCTTGGCGAGGATCCCGTCGATGCTGGGCCAGTCATAGCCGAGGTGCGCGGCGCGCTCCTGCATCTCCTGGCTCGCCGCGAGGGCGGGCATCGAACGGCTCACCCCGGCGAGAGCGCTCTTCGGCGGGAGGGCCGGCTCCCCGTCGGCCGCGGACGCGGCCGACGCCGCCGCCTCGGCGGCCCGCTCGGCCTGCTTGATCCGCTCCCACTGGCGGTTGACGTCCGTCGCGGTGCGCACCTCCGCGTCGCCGAACACGTGGGGGTGGCGGTGGACGATCTTCCTGGCGATCGCGGCCTGGACGTCGGCGAGGTCGAAGACGCCGGCCTCCGCGGCCAGCTGGGCGTGGAGGACGACCTGGAGCCAGAGGTCGCCGAGCTCGGCGGCCAGCTCCGGCGTGGCGCCGCCAGCGAGGGCGTCGTAGACCTCGTAGGCCTCCTCGAGGAGGTGACTGCGCAGCGACTCGTGGGTCTGCTCACGATCCCACGGGCAGCCGTCGGGCTCCCGCAGGCGGTTCGAGATCCAGGGCATCGCCCACGGCGAGGCGGCCGCCAGCTCCGGGGCGAGCGGGGCGAGGTAGAGCGGCGCGGCCAGGTCGGCCGCGGCGAGGCCGCCGACGGTCGTGGCCTCGGCAGCGCCGAACCGTCCCACCGGGTGATCCGCGGGGTACAGGCGGCGCAGGACGGCGAGGGCGTCGCGACCGGCGGGACCGTGACGCCCCGGGAGCGGCGCCGGAGCATCGGGGGGCGGGGCGGTGCGCAGGACGGCCAGCGGCACGAGGAGCACCGGGCGCGACGGGTCCAGCGGGACGGCGATCAGCCGCTCGGCGGGCACCACCGCGACACCGTCCGCCGGGTCCAGGCCCCAGCGCAGGCGCGCCTCGGCGAGCAGGGCGTCGAGCACGCGACTCTCCGCTCAGCCGGTGGCGGTCGTGTCCAGGAGCCGCTCGATCGTCGTCTGGGCCGGGTCGTCCTTGATGCCCTGGTACCAGTTGGAGAAGGCGTTGTCGCGCAGCGTCTGCGCCTGGTCGGGGTCCGGCAACCGCGTGGCGATCTCCGGGACCACGTAGAAGGTGAGGCCGGTGCCGGGGATCGCGGGCGACACGCCGTTGGCCTGGGTCGCGAAGATCGCGTCTTCGATCGCCTTCTTCTCCTGGTAGCGGGCGATCCACCCGATGTCGCCGCCTTTGACGGCGGACGGAGCGATCGAGTGGTCGGCCGCGAGCTTGGCCGCGTCGGCGCCGGGGGCGCCGGCCTCGGCAATGAGCTTCTGGGAGCGAACGACGGGATCGTCAGTCGTGACGAACTCGATGACGTGCCAGCCGAAGGCCGACTTGACCGGCGCCAGGAGCTGGCCGGGCGTGAGGCCCGGAGCAAAGATCGCGCTGGCGAATGCCGGGTCCAGCTGGGTCTGCGGATCACCCTCCGTGAAATACGGCAGGAAGCCGTTGGCGGCGGCCGATGTCGCGTCGTCGCTGGCCGGCGCCAGGTCCACGAAACGCTTGGTCCCGGCCTTGAGCGCGTCGTAGGCCTGCTTCGCCTCTCCCTCGGCGGCGGCCCAGGCCGGGTCGTCCGGGGCGAGCGAGGCAGCCCCGCCGGGATCGTCCTTGGGCGAGTAGAGGAGGTGCTTCACGAGGACGGCGCCGGGCGTGATCGGGGCCCCCTGGTTGTCCTCGAGGGCGATCTCGACCGTGCGGCGCTGCTCGGACGGCTTGTCGACCACCTCGGCGAGGAGCTGGACCTCCACGTCGTCGCGGGCGACGAATGCGCTCGCGGACCGGCGGTACGCCTTCTCGGAGACGCCGGCGTCGGTCGCCCGCTTCATGTAGTTGGGGTCCACGACCGCCGCGGAGATCTCGGTCATGCGGCCGATCCGGTAGGTGCCGTCGTCGCCCTCGATCACCTCGGTGTACCCCGGCGCCGCGAGGGCAAAGATCGCCTCCACGAACGGCGCATCGGGGGACGTGGTCCCCTTGTCGAGGAAGAAGAGGTCGCCGTTCGTCTCGGCGGCGTCGGCGTCGCCGGAAGCCTTGACCACATCCTCCCAGCTCTTGCCGCCCTTCAGGTCGGCGAGGAGGCCGTCCGCCTTCTTCTTCGCCGCGTCCTTCTGGGCCGGCGTGGGCTCCGTGGCCCCGGCGCTCGTCTCGGGGACGACCTGGATCTGGTAGGTGTGGCGGCTCTCCGGCGTGGTCGCGTCCTTGGTCACCTGGGCGTCGATCTCGGCCTCGGTCACCTCGACGCCGCGGTCGGGTGCCAGCTGGAGGAGGAGCGTGGTGTCGATCTCCCGCTCGTACGCCAGGCTGGCGACCTGCTGCTTCTGCTGGGAGACATAGGTGATGTACTGCTGGCCCTGCGACGGGGACATCTTGCCGGCGTTCACCTTCTCGCGCGTCCGCGACTCCAGCGTGTCGAGCCGGAACGTCTCCTCGGCGATCCGGTTCTTGTAGGCGTCCTTCGTGATCGTCTCGCCGTTGACCACCGCGACGGCGGTCATGTGCTCGTCGTACCAGCTGGCGGCGCCGGCGCCGACGAGGAGGAGGATCGCGACGACGACGACGGCGCCGAAGCCGAAGGTGAAGTAGAGGTTCCGGCGATGGTCGGACTCGTAGCCGCTGCGGCGGCCGGTCCGCGTCGTCGGGCGAGCGCGGAAGGTCATGGTTGCTCTCGTGTCCGTTCGGGTCGAAGGGTCGGGGGCGGCGCATGCGCCGGGCCCGGCGCATCGTACCGCACCGGACGGGGTGGGCTGGGTGCCCCGACGATCTCATCACGGTGAAGAAGCGACAACCTGGCCTGCGCGGCCGCCCGACCCCGCCCCGAGTGGCGCGGAACCATCTACCCTTGGAGCCGTGAGCGCACCACCCGTCCGTTCGTCCCGCTCCGACGGCATCACCGGCCGCCGCATCCTGGTGACGGGCGGCTCGGGGACGATCGGCGCCCGGCTCGTGGACCACCTGCTGGCCCACGAGCCGGAGGTCGTGCGCGTCTTCGGCCGGGACGAGACGAAGCAGTTCTACCAGCGGCAGCGATACCGCGGCCGGACCGACCTTCGCTTCCTCATCGGCGACATCCGCGACCGCGACCGCCTCCTGCGCGCGACCGAGGGCGTCGACGTGGTCTTCCACTGCGCCGCCCTCAAGCACGTCGAGTCGGGCGAGTACAACCCGTTCGAGGCTGCTCAGACGAACGTGACCGGCACCCAGAACGTCATCGACGCCTGCCTCGCTGCCGATGTCCGGACGATGATCCTGACCAGCTCCGACAAGGCCGCCAATCCGACCTCGGTGATGGGGGCCAGCAAGCTGCTCGCGGAGAAGCTGGTCACCGCGGCCACCAACTACCGGGGCCACCACCCCACCGTCTTCGCCAGCGTGCGGTTCGGCAACGTCCTCGGGTCGCGCGGGTCGGCGGTGGACCTCTTCGCGGCCCAGGTGGCGGCCGGGGGGCCCGTCACGGTCACCGATCCGGCGATGACGCGCTTCGTGATGAGCACCGACCGGGCCGTCGAGCTTGCCCTGGAGGCCGCGCGCGTGGCCAAAGGCGGCGAGGTCTTCGTCTTCAAGATGCCCGCGGCTCGCCTGGCCGACCTGGTCGCGGGGGCGATCGCCGTCTTCGCCCTCCGGCACGGACGGCTGGCCTCGGAGATCGCCGTGATCCGGATCCCCGTCCGGCCCGGCGAGAAGACCTACGAGGAGCTCATGACCGAGGATGAGTCGCTGCGCGCCCGTGACGTCGGGTCGATGTTCGCGGTCCTGCCGGCCATCGACACGCCGCACGACCTGGTCGAGGCCTACGCCCACGCTCCGGCGGCTCCCGTCGGCGCCTACCGGTCGGACGGCGTCGAACCCATGCCCGCGGACGAGGTTGCCGCCGTCCTGCGCCAGGCGGTCGACGGCCTGGAACCGTGAGGGTCGTCGTCACCGGCGCCGCCGGCTTCATCGGTCGGTGGGTCGTGGGCGAGCTTCTCGACCGCGGCCACGCCGTCCTCCCCGTCGACAACCTGAGCCAGGGCCACCGCGACAACCTCGCGGCGTTCGCCGGTCATCCCGGTCTCGAGGCCCTCGTCGTGGGGGATGTCCGCGATGGCGACGCCTGCCGCGACTGGCTCCGGGGCGCCGATGCCGTCGCCCACCTCGCGGCGTCCATCTCCGTCCAGGACAGCATCGACGACCCGGGCGCGACGTTCGACAACGATGTCGTCGGCACGTTCCGGCTCCTCGAGGCGGCCCGCGAGCACGGCACCCGCATGCTCTTCATGAGCACCTGCATGGTCTACGACGTGGCCACCGCCCCCCAGGGGATCGCCGAGGACCACCCGGTCCGGCCCGCCTCGCCCTACGCCGCGTCGAAGATCGCCGGCGAGGCCCTCACCCTGGGCTACTGCCACGCCTACGGCCTCCCGACCACCGTCGTCCGGCCCTTCAACACCTATGGGCCGTACCAGCGCTCGGTCGGAGAGGGCGGCGTCGTCGCGATCTTCACCCGTCGCTCGCTGGAGGGCGAGGAGCTCCGGATCTACGGCGACGGGGCCCAGACGCGGGACCTGCTCTACGCCGGCGACTGTGCCCGCTTCGTCTGCGACGCCCTCTTCTCCGACGCCGCGACGGGCCGCGTCCTCAACGCCGGGACGGGCGCCGACGTATCCGTCAACGCCCTCGCCGCGCTCGTCGAGCCCGATCCGGCGCGGGTGGTGCACGTCCCGCACATCCATCCCCAGAGCGAGATCGCCGTCCTGCGCTGCGACGCCCGCCTGGCCGGGCGGCTGCTCGGCTGGCGGCCCGAGGTCCCGCTGCCTGAGGGGCTGGCAGCGACCCGGGCCTGGATGGCCGATCGGCTGGCGGTCGGGCAGCGGGTGCCGTGAGCAGCGCACGGCGCACCCCGTGAGCGGCCAGCGGCTCGCGATCGACGGCGGCTCGCCGGTCCGCGCATCCCTGCTCCCCTACGCGCGCCAGGACATCTCCGACGACGACGTGGCAGCCGTTGCCGACGCCCTCCGCTCGGACTGGCTCACGACCGGGCCGCGGGTTCCGGCCTTCGAGGAAGCCCTCGCGGCCGCGACCGGCGCCCGCCACGCCGTGGCGTTCAGCAGCGGCACGGCCGCCCTGCACGGCGCCATGGCCTCACTCGGCCTTGCCCCGGGGGCCGAGGTGCTGACGACGCCGATGACGTTCGCCGCCACGGCCAACGCCGTCCTCTTCGGCGGGGCGGAGCCGCGGTTCGCGGACGTCGACCCGGGGTCGCTGCTGCTCGACCCGGTCGCCGTCGCGGCGGCCATGACGCCCGGCACGGGAGCGCTCGTCGCGGTCGACTACGCCGGCCAGCCGGCCGACTACGCCGCGCTGCGGGCCGTGGCCGACGCCGCCCCCGGCGGCCCGATCCCGATCGTCGCCGACGCCGCCCACTCGCTCGGCGCGACGCGCGGCGGCCGCCCGGTCGGGACCCTGGCCGACCTCACCGTCCTCTCCTTCCACCCCGCCAAGATCATGACGACCGGAGAGGGCGGGGCCGTCCTGACCGGCGACGGCGAACGGGCCGCGTTCCTGCGGCGTTTCCGCAACCACGGCATCGGGACCGAGCTGGCGGCGCGCCGCGACTGGACCTACGCCATGGTCGAGCTCGGCTACAACTACCGCCTCACCGACGTGATGGCGGCCCTCGGCACGAGCCAGCTGGCTCGCCTGGACGCCTACCTGGCCTCGCGGCGGCGACTGGCCGGAGCGCTACCGGGCGGCCCTCGCTGACCACTGGGCGCTCGACGTGCAGGCTGTCGCCGCGGAGGCCGATCCCGCGTGGCACCTGTTCGTCGTGCTGCTTCGGCCCGAGCGCCTGCGCGTCGACCGGGCGGCGGTCTATCACGCCCTCCGGGCCGAGGGCATCGGGGTGAACGTCCACTACCTCCCGGTCCATCGCCACCCGTTCTACCGGCAGCGCTACCCCGACCTCGAGGGCCGCTTCCCCGTGGCCGAGGCTGCCTACGAGCGGCTCCTGACGCTGCCGCTCTTCGCGGCCATGACGGAGCGTGACGTCGACGACGTCGTCGCGGCGCTCGACAAGGTGACCGCCGCCTACCGCGGGGGCTGACATGCGGGTCGTCGCGGTGATCCAGGCGCGCACGGGCTCGACGAGGCTGCCGGGGAAGGTCCTGGCCCTCATCGGCGACCGGCCGCTGTTCGCCTGGACGATCGCGGCCCTGCGGGCGGTGCCGATCATCGACGTCGTGGTCCTGGCGACCTCGGACGAGCCGGCGGACGACGACCTGGCGGCGGCGGCGGCCGGGCTGGCCCTCGTGCACCGCGGGTCGGCGCGCGACGTCCTGGCACGCGTCTGGGGAGCCGCCGCCCCGCACGCCCCCGACCTCGTCGTACGCGGCACCGCGGACAACCCGTTCGCCGACCCCGACGTCATCGGCGCGCAGGTGGCCCTCTGCGCCGGCGGGAGCTTCGACTACGTGGGCACGTCCGGGTACCCGCTCGGGATCGCGACCGAGGTCGCCCGGGCCACCGCCCTCGCGACGGCAGCCCGTGAAGCGACCGCACCGGCCGAGCGGGAGCACGTCATGCCGTTCCTCTACGACCATCCCGGTCGGTTCCGGATCGGGAGCCTCCCCGAACCTGCGACGACGCTTCATTCGCGGTATACCGTGGACACGGCGGAGGATCTCGCGTTCGCCCGGGCCCTCGCGGCGCGGATCGGCCACCCGCCGCCGGTCCGGCTCGCGGAGCTCGAGGCGATCGTGGCGCGGGAGCCGGGCCTTGCCGACCTGAACGCGGGCGTGCGCCAGAAGCCGTGGCAGGAGGTGGAATCGTGAACGTGGTGCGGATCGGGGACCGCCCGGTCGGCGAGGGAGCGCCCGTCTACGTGATCGCCGAGGCCGGCTCGAACCACGATCGGGACCTCGACCAGGCGAAGCGCCTGATCGACGCCGCCGCGGCGGCCGGCGCCGACGCGGTCAAGTTCCAGACGTTCACGTCGGACCGGATCGTCGCCGAGAGCCGAACGCGGGCCGCGTACCTCGACGCGATCCTGCCGCCCGACGAGACGATGGCCTCGCTCTTCCGCAGGCTCGAGCTCCCCTACGAGTGGCACGTCATCCTCAAGGAGCACGCCGAGGCCGCCGGGCTCGACTTCCTCTCGTCGGCGTTCGACGAGCAGGCGGTGGACCTCCTGCACGGGCTCGCCGTCAAGGCGTTCAAGGTCGCCACGTACGAGCTGTGGCACCTCCCGCTGATCCGGTACATCGCCCGGCTCGGGCGGCCGATGATCTGCTCGACCGGGATGGCGAGCATCGGCGAGGTCGCGGACGCCGTCCGGGCGGTGGAGGACGAGGGCAACCTCGACAACCTGATCCTCCTCCACTGCACGGTCAACTACCCGCCGCCCTTCGCCGACCTGAACCTCCGGGCCATGGAGACGATGCGGACGGCGTTCCGGGTCCCGGTCGGATACAGCGACCACACCCCCGGCTGGACGGCGCCGGTCGTGGCGACGGCGCTGGGCGCCGCCGTGATCGAGAAGCACTTCACGACCTCGCGCGACCGGCCCGGGCCCGACCACCGATTCGCCCTCGAACCGGTCGAGCTGGCGGCGATGGTCCAGGCGATCCGGGACGCCCAGGCCTCGCTCGGGGACGGTGTCAAGCAGATGGCGCCGGCCGAGGCCGACCTCTACGTCACGGCCCGGCGGAGCCTCCACGCCGCTCGCGACATCGAGCCGGGCGAGGTCCTCGATCGCGACGCGATCGCCGTCCTCCGCCCGGGAACCGGCATCGAGGTCCGCGACCTGCCGCACGTGGTCGGACGCACCGCGCGGCGGCGGATCGAGCGTCACGAGCCGCTCGCCTGGGACGCGCTCTGAGCGGCCCGGTGCTCACGATCCTCGCGACGGCGGGCCGCGGCGAAGGCCGGGGGCACCTGGCCCGGGCGCTCGCTCTCGCCGAGGCCGCGCACGAGCGGCGGATCCCCTGTGCGATCGCGCTGCTGCGGGGCGAGCCGTCCGCGACCGAACGAGGGCGAGCCCACGGGGCGGGGGCCGGATTCGAGGCCCCCGAGGCGCTGCTGCGGCGGTCCACCCACCTTGTCGTGGACCTGCCCAACCCCAACGAGGCCGGCGCGGCCGAGCTCGAGCGGGCGACGGTCTTCGACGACAGGCAGCTCCTGGCCTCCGCCGCGCGCGTCGTCGTCCAGCCGTCGCTCCCCTCCTGGACGCCGACCCCGGGAGCACGCGCGGGCCGCACGCTGGTCGGGTACGCATGGGCGCCGCTCGGGCGGTCGGTGCTCCTCGCCGCCGGGGAGCGCCCGCCACGTCGTGCGAGCGCCGTCCCGCGCGTGCTCCTCTGCTTCGGCGGAAGCGATCCCCACGACGTGACGGCGCGCCTGGGGATCGTGCTCGCGGCCGACTCGCGCTGGTCGCTCGACCTCGTGATCGGGCCGGACTACCGCGGCGCGGCGGAGGCAGATGGCCTCACCGTCCTGCGGGAGCCGGCCGACCTCGCCGAGCGCCTTGCCGCCGCCGACATGGCGGTCATCGGGGCCGGAACCATGAAGTTCGAGGCCGCGGCGCTCGGCACGCCGGCCATCCTCGTCGCCGTCGTGGACGACCAGGTCCCGGTTGGCCCCCCGTTTGCCGCGACCGGCGCGGCCGCGTGGGCCGGCGACGGGCGGCTCGTCGATCCCGGGCTCGTCGTCGAGCTGCTGGCGGCACTGGCCGTCGACCCGCGGCGGCGGGCCGAGATGGCGCGCCGTGGCCCAGAGGTCGTGCCGGCCGACGGGGCACGCCGTATCGTTGCCGCGACCGTGACAGCAGCCGGCAGGGAGGACGCGACGTGACGAGCGAGCCCGAGGCGGCGCGCCTCGAGGGACTCTGGCGCGGAGCGTTCGGGGACGCCTACGTGCGCCGCAACGCCACGCTCGACGAGCGCCGCGGCCTCTTCTGGGCGGACCTGCTCGCCGGCCTCGAGATCGCGAGCACGCTCGAGGTCGGCTGCGGGCAGGGCGGAAACCTCCGCCACGTCGCCGCGATCCTGCCTCCCGAGGCCGTCTGGGGCGTCGACGTGAACGCCGAGGCCCGGATGAAGGCGCGCCAGAACGCCCCCGGGAGCAACGTGGTGACCGGGTTGGCCCGGGCGCTGCCGTTCCGCGACGCGACCTTCGACCTCGCGATGACCGTTGGGGTGCTGATCCACCAGCCCGAGACGACCCTCCCCCTCGTCATGGCCGAGCTCGTCCGGGTCAGCCGGCGCTACGTCCTGTGGGCCGAGTACCACGCGGACGAGACGACCGAGATCGCCTACCACGGCGAGCGTGGCGCGCTGCTCAAGCGGGACTACGGGCGTATCTACCACGAGCTCTTCCCGGAGCTGGAGGTCGAGCGCGAGGGATTCCTGGGCGAGGATGCCGGGTTCGATCGCGTGACCTGGCAGCTTCTCCGGAAGCCGTAGGTCAGCGCCGAGGTTTCGGGCTCCGCCGCGAAGGTCGACGCCGAGGTTCGGGCTCCGCCGCGAAGGTCGACGCCGAGGTTCGGGCTCCGCCGCGAAGGTCAGCGCCGAGGTTCGCGCTCCGCCGCGAACGCGACTGCGTCTACCTCGAGGACCAGGGCCGCCGGATTGCCCGGCGGGGTGGCGCCGGCCGCGGCCACGAAGCCGGCCTCCTCGAACAGGCGCCGGCTCGGGATGTTCGAGGCCATCACGATGGCCCGCGCCCGGCCGATCCCGAGCTCGCGGACCGCCGCCGCCAGGCCCATCCCGAGCACGGCCTGTCCTACCCCGCGGCCGCGAACCCCCGGTGCGAGCCCGATCGAGACGACGCCGAGGCCGTCCGGCGTGCGGTCGACGCGGAGCTGCCCGACTGGAGCCCCGGCTTCTTCCGCGATCCAGAGCCGCCGGTCCGGGTCGCCCAGGACGGCCGCCAGCCACGCGACGTGCGTCGGCCACGCGATCGGCTCGCGATCGAACGAGGCCGCCCGCGTCGTTGGGTCGTTGGCCCAGTCGAAGAGCCGCCTTGCGTCGTCGGGGCGTGCCGGCCGGAGGTCGATCCCCCGCGCGGCGATCCCGCCGGGCGCGGCGATCACCCCTGGCTCGTCGCTCACGCCGACGCCCCGAGCGCCGCGGTGACGTGGGCGACGATCCGCTCGCTCGCCGGCCCGGGCTCGAGATGCGCCGCCAGGAAGGCCTGCCGCGCCGCCTCGTCCGGGGGCCGCAGGTCGTCGAGGGCGACGCGGAGGTCGGCGGCGTCGCGGACCGGGCGAGCGACCCCCGCGGCGACGTAGCCGAGCAGGTCCGTGTGGGCCTGGTCGACGGCGATCAGGTTGGGCGTTCGGGCGGCGACGGCGTCGGTCAGGACCGTGGAGAGGAGCCCCAGGTGCGCGTCCGCGGCCCGCAGGAGGCGGTAGAGGTCCACGTCGCGGACGACGGTGATCGGCGGAGGCGCGAACCCGCCGGCCCGGGCCAGCCCGACGAGCAGATCGCGGTACGGACCCTCGTCCTTCTCGCCGGGATGCTGCTTGAAGACGACGTGCACGCCGGCAACGGGCTGCCCGAACAGGCGCTCGAGGGCCGCGGCCAGCACGAAGCGGCGCTGGAGGGGCAGGAATCCGGTGGAGACGACGAGCATCCGGGCGCCTTCCCCGACGCCCATCTCCCGGCGGACGGCCTCCCGCTCGCGTGGAATGAGCGGGCCGGCAGCTGTCGAACCGTCCATCTCGAGCCGCGGCGAGCCCACGACCACCACCTCGTGCGGCTCGTAGCCGCCGTGCTGCAGGAGGACGTCGCGCTCGAAAGGTCCCGAGACGAAGGTCGCGTCCGGGAGGAGGAGGCGGGGGTCGCGCGCGTGGCGATACCCCGGGTGCGTCGGGTAGATCATCCCGTGCTGCACGGCGAAGGTCGGGACGGACCGTCCGCGCGCGACCTGCAGCCACGGTGTCTGGAGCGCCTCGTGGGTGAGGACGAGGGCCCGGGGTCGCAGGACCTCCACCAGGCCGTCGATGCGGGGTATCTGGCGCAGGATCGTCCCGACGACGCTGGCCGCCTGCTCGCTCAGCCATGCCGTCAGCGCGGGCGCGAGGTCGACGCCGTGGACGGCGAGGGGCACCACGGCGGCGGAGCGGACCCGGTCGCGGATCACGTCGGCGGCCCCGACCGCGGGACCTTCCGGTCGTCGCCACAGCCTGAGCAGCGACTGGGGCAGGAGACGCGGATCGGACTCGATGACCTGCCAGTCCGCGTCGCGCGACTCGTCCAGCCCGAGGCCCATCACGACCGGGTCGAGGCCGACATCACGCAGGCGCGCGATCACCGGACCGAGGTTGGGATCCTCGACGCGCCGCGTCCCCGGACCGCCGATCCGCTGCTGCAGGCGCGTGTTGGTGAGCACGAGGATGGGGCGGGCGGGGTCGGCCGCGAGGGTCCGCAGGCGATCCGCCAGGAACGCCGCCCGCCGGGCGTCCGATCGCGGCGGCCGATCCGGGGCACCCCCGACGAGGCGCCGCAGACGGCCCGCGAGCCGCCCGAGATCGCCCCGGGCGGCCTCGGGCCCGCTGGCATCACGGGCCGGGTCGACGTCCCGGGCCGGTTCTGTGGGCTGGGCCGGTTCGGCGGGCTGGGCCACGACGTGGACGCCGCGGGCCAGCCCCACCGCCGCGACAACCTCCAGGAGCGCCGTCTCCTGCTCGGGTGCGACGATCGTCGTCAGCGGGGTCGTCCCGGCGGCGCCCGCGATGACCCGCTCCCAGATCAGGCGCTCGTGGAGCCAGTGCCAGGCAACCTCGCGGAGCCGGTACCAGTAGGTGACGCCGTCGACAGCCAGGAGGTCCACCATCCGCGCCTCCTCCGCCCAGGCGTCGAGCAGGCCGAGCGCCTCCTCGAAGAGGTCGGCGGCGCGGAGCGCGTCGCCGGCGAGATGCCGGAGGGGGATCGCGTCGCCTCGCTCGCCGGGTGCCGGCGTCCACGTCGTGTCGAGGACGACGCAGGTCGTGTCGCCGTCCCGCGGGGATGTCCCGGGGAAGGTGGGGACGAAGACCAGCCGGGTCGCCGTCCCGCCACGACGGGTCACGCCACGACGGCCGGCGGGCGGGCGGCCTCGAGCGGCGCGACCGCTGCCAGGATCTCCTGCGCCCGATGGTCGAAGGTGTGGCGGGCGAGCACGGCGGCGCGCGCCCGCGCCGCCCGCGCGGCCCGGGCCTGCGGATCGGCGAGATAGGCCTCCACGAGGTTGTGCAGCTCTGCCCGACCGCGATACGCGATGACCCCGTCGTCGAACTCCTCGCGCAGGCCGTCGATCGCGTCGCTGATGACGAAGGCACCGGATGCCGAGGCGTCATAGAGCCGGTTGGAGAGGAAGCCCTCGCGCTGCATGTCCGTCCAGTGGTCGTTGAGGACGATCCCGGCCGCCGCGTAGAAGCCGGCCAGCGCGTCGTTCGGGACCATCTCACCGGCGAGATACCGGGGATCGAGCCGCTCCGGGGTCCAGCCACGTCCGTAGACCGCCAGCTCGCGATCGATCGGCAGCAGGTCGTCGACGAGGTGCCGCCGGACCCCCCGCGAGTTGGCGACGAAGAGGAGCTCGTGCGACGGGCCGTCGGCCCCGGGTGCGAACCGCGCCGGATCCGCTGCCTGGTGCAGGGGCCGCACGGGCACCGTGACCCGGTCCCGCATCCAGCCCGCGAAGGGATCCGACGCCACGAACACGATGTCGTGGCGCTCGTAGAGCGCGGGCGATGCCATGTCGGGATGGCTGATGTGCCACAGGACGTTGACCTGGCCGGGCGCGCACGGGGCCTCGGCGACCCCGAGCAGGTTGATCGCCACGTCGTCGCGCGACGCCCACGGCTCCCGCCACTCGTCCCGGAGCTGGAGCCGCGTCGGCCGGCCCCCGCGCCGCAGCGCCCGCTGCAGGTCCCGGGCGAAGTGGAGATCACCCCACGAGGCTGCCACCTCCCAGGAGGGCGCGGGACTCCGGATCGTGATGCGTCGGGCGCCGACCCATGCGGCCAGCGCGTCGCGGACGACGAGCGGGGCGGTCGGATCCGGGGCGACGGTCGCGGAGATCGCCGTGGCGGCGCCGATGCGCTCGGCGGTCGCGGCGTCCGCCGCCACGACGAGGTCGAGGTCCGCGAGCCACGGCGCGGCAAGCCAGGCCTCGGCGTCGGCCGTCTCGACGATCCCGACGCGGATAAGCCCGCCGGGGCCCAACCGGGGATCGTGCGCGGGGTCCGCGACGAGCAGGGCATCGAGCGGCGGCTCCACGTCTGCGGCGACGGCGTCGGGGGTGAGCTCGGTGACCGCCCACCCGAGCTTCCGCAGCGCGTCGGCCGGCTCCGTGACCGCGGCGCCGGTCGGGGACGGCATGATTCCAACGTGGAGCGGCACGCGCCAGAATCCGGCGCCGGCGATGGCGTCGAGGAGGGTCGTCCGAAAGAGCCGGCAGGCCCACGTCCCGACGAAGCGCTCCCGGTTCGCGGCGGATCGCTCACGTCGGGCGTCCCGATCGTCGAGCATGCGGGTCGCCGACTCGTGGTGCCAGAGCACGGCCCGCCCGTCGTAGATCAGGCGCCAGCCCGCGGCGCGCAGGCGGAGGGCGAGATCGACGTCCTCCTGGCCGTAGACGTAACCCCGGTCGAAACCCCCGACGCCCTCGAACGCGTCGCGCCGCACCAGCAGGCACGCTGCCGTCAGCGCCGGGGCCTCGCGAACCATCGCCGCCAGCGCTCCGTCGGCGTCGCTGCCCGCCCCGATCGGGCTCCCCTGCGGCGTCCCGTCACGAGGAGGGAACCAGACGCCACCGTGCTGCAGCGTGAGATCCGGGAAGCGGCTCCCGGCCCGGGGACCCGACCCGGCGGACGGGTAGACCAGCCTCGCCCCCACCGCCGCGACGCCGGGCGCCTCGATGGACTCGACGAGGTGGCCCAGCCAGTGCGGCCCGACGGGCTCGACGTCGTTGTTGAGGAAGAGCAGCAGGCTCCCCCGGCACGCCCGGACGGCGGCGTTGTTGGCGTCGGCGTACGACTCGTTGCGCTCGTTGCGGATCACGGTCACCGGGAAGCCGGGCGCGTAGGTGGCCAGGACCTGGCCCGTGTCGTCGGCGGAATCGTTGTCCACCACGATCAGCTCCACGTTCGCGTACGCGCCCGCACACAGGCTGGGCAACGTCCGCCGAAGGTGGTCGGCGCCGTCCCGCGTCAACATCACGATGGAGACGAGCGGGCCGGTTGTCCGGGCGGGGGTCTCCCCGGCCGTCGCGAGGCGAGCCCGCGTCGCCCCGGTGTCGGTCGCGATCGGCCCGGGGTCTCTGGGCGCGGCCGGCGGCGGCGAACGCTTCCGACGAATCGCCGTGGGCAGCCGCCGGATCCGATCGGCGAGGCCCGCGGCGGCCCGCACGGACCGGCGGTGCCGGAAGGACGCGTACTCGCGACGAAGGGCGGAGAGCTCGGCCCGCGACTCGCGGAGCTCGGCCCGCGACGCGCGTAGCTCGGCCCGTGCCGCTCGTTCACCGGCGGCCGCCGCCCGGGCGAGGTCGCGCTGCACCTCGACGAGGCGGCGCAGCTCCTGGACCTCCGCTGCACGCTCGTCCTCGGGATCCCCGGGACTGGGCGCGCGGCCGTCCATCAGGCCTCCCCGGGGGCCGAGCGGCGCGGGATCGACGTCAGCTCCATCCCGCTCCGAGACGGAGCACCTGGCGCGGTCGCGGCGTGGCGGTACGCGACGCGTTGACCGTGTCGAGGATCAGCTCGGCCCCGCCGAAGACCGCGGCCCAGTCGATCGCCCGGTGCGGCGTGACGATGATCACGAGGTCCGCCCAGCCCAGGAGATCCCCGAGGGCCACGGAATCGTCGGTCCGGCCCGCGGCATCGCGGAACCGGGCGATGTGCGGATCGTGGAAGCGAACCTCGGCCCCGCGCTCCCGGAGCAGGGCCAGCACGTCGGCCGCCGGCGCCTCGCGGGCGTCACCCACGTTCGGCTTGAAGGCAACGCCAAGGACGCCGACCCGGGCGCCGCTCAGCGCCCGCGACCGGTCGTTGAGAGCCTCGGCGGCAAGGTCCACCACGTGGCGCGGCATCCCCACGTTGACGTCGGCGGCGACCTCGATGAATCGGTCGGTGAAGTCGAAGGCGCGCGCCCGCCAGGAGAGGTAGTACGGGTCGACGGGAATGCAGTGACCCCCGACGCCGGGCCCCGGGGTGAACTTCATGAAGCCGAACGGCTTCGTCGCGGCCGCGTCGATGACCTCCCAGACGTCGAGTCCCATGCGCTCGCAGAGGAGGGCGAGCTGGTTCACGAAGGCGATGTTGATGTTGCGGAAGACGTTCTCGAGGAGCTTCGCCATCTCCGCGGCGTCGGGCGAGGAGAGCTCGACGACCGTGTCGTTGACGTTCCGCAGCAGCGCGGCGGCCCGTGCCGTCGCCGCCGGCGTGGAGCCCCCGACCAGGCGGGGGACCAGCTTCCCGGAGCTCGCCGGGTCGCCCGGGTTGACGCGCTCGGGGGCGAAGGCGAGGTCGAAGTCCGGGCCGGCCCGGAGGCCGGTGTCGCGCTCGAGAACGGCCCGAAAGGGGCCGGTCGTGGTGCCCGGAAAGGTGGTCGACTGGAGGACGACGAGGTGCCGGGGGCGGAGGCCGGCGCGGACGAGCTCGGCGGCCGAGAGGACCGGCCCGAGGTCGGGGTCGCGGGTGGCCGTGACGGGCGTCGGAACGCAGACGAAGACGGCGTCGGCCGCGCGAACGACCTCGGGGTCCGGCGCCACCGCCCGGAACCCCGCGGCAAGGCCCGCGGCGAGACGCTCGTCGGTGATGTCCTCGATGGGCGAGTGGCCCTCGTTGAGCTCCGCCACCCGCTTCTCGCTGCTGTCGACGCCCGTGACCCGGACCCCCGCTTCGACGAATCCGAGGGCGAGGGGGAGCCCGACATAGCCGAGGCCGATGACCGCGATGGACCGATCCTGTTCCACGACGCCTCCCCTGGCGTGACCCCGTTCCTTCGGTCAGGAGGATACCCGGTCCCGGGCGAGCTCCTCGACGAGGGCGACGTAGCGCGGCGCCTCGCCGTCCCAGGCCAGCTCGCGCGCGCGCGACGCGGCGCGCCCGATCGCCCCCGAGCGCCACGCCGCGTCGTCGGCGACGTGCGCGATCGCCCGCGCGAGGTCCGTGACGTCGTCCGGCGTGTACCACGCGAGCATGTCGGCCTCGAACTCGGCGCGGGCGGTGGGGAGGTCGGCGGCGACGACCGGCTTCTCCATGATCGCCCCTTCGAAGACCTTGGTGGAGAGGCTGATCTCCGAGAAGCGGTTCCGCCGAATCGGGGAGAGCGCGATGTCGCAACCCGCCAGCGAGGCGGCGACGGCGTCGAGCGGGATCCGGCCGTGCAGGACCACCCGCTCGGTGATCGCGCGCTCGGCCGCGCGGCGGCGGAGCTCGTCCTCCGCGTCGCCCCGGCCGTAGAGGTGCAGCTCCACGGGGAGGTCGGGCCGCTGGCCGGCCAGGAGCGCGACGGCGTCGACCACGTCGACGAGCCCGTAGAGCGGGGTGAGGGCTCCCGCGTAGGCCAGGTGCAGCGTGCCGTCGGCCATGAACGCGCGTCGCGGGTGGGCGTCGGGGTCGAACCGGGCCAGCGCCGGCCCGTTCCTGATCACCCGCAGCTTGCGGGCCGGGATGCCGAGCGCGGCGAGCCGCTCGTGGCGCGCCTGGTTCACCGAGAGGACGCGGTCGGCGATCGTCGTCGAGAGGCGCTCCACGACGGTCAGGGCGCCGAGGGTCAGCGGATTCGACGCCCGGGGCCAGCGCGACCGGAAGAACTCCGGGGTCGCTTCGTGGAGGTCCAGGAGCAGCGGAACTCCCGTGAGGCGGAGCGGCAACGCCGCGAAGGCGAGGAAGTCGGGCGGCGTGTGGACCTGGACCAGGGCGTAGCGGCGGCGTCGGTGGGCGCGCGCCAGGGCGAGCGCGGCCCGGACCAGGAAGGCCGAGTATTCGGCCAGGTAGGTCGCGATCGGCGATCCCTGGTGCCGCTGCACGTCCAGGCGGGTGATCCGGACCCCCTCCAGGGTGCCCTGCGGCGCGTCGCCGGGGCGGCGGAGCGAGAAGACGTCGACGGGGCGGCCGGCGGCGACCAGGGTCTCGGCCTGGCGGCGGACCCGGGGGTCCTCCTCGTAATAGCTGTGGACCAGCATCGCGACGGGCCGCCGGCGGGCCCTCACGGCGCGCCGCCCGTGGCGTGAGCGCCGAGCCAGCCCACGAGGACGGCGGCGATCCTCTGGCCGGCCCGGCCGTCCCAGAGCGGCGGCCGCACCGGCACGGGCCGCCCGGCGGCGAGGACGCCGGCCACCGCCGCGGCCAGGTCGCCGGGGCCGACGAGACGGTTGGTCCCGTGCGTGATCGTCACCGGGCGCTCCGTGTTGGGGCGGACCGTGAGGCAGGGAACGCCGAGGATCGTGGTCTCCTCCTGCACGCCGCCCGAGTCGGTGACCACGACGGCGCTGCCGGCCACGAGCGACAGGAAGGCAAGGTAGCCCAGGGGCCCGACCACGTGGAGGCCGGGCACGGCGGCAAGCCCCGCTGCCTCGAGCGCGGCGCGCCCGCGGGGGTGGACGGGGAAGACGAGCGGGACCATCGCGGCCGCGGCGGCCAGCCCGTCGACGAGGGCCCGCGCCCGCAGCGGCTCGTCGACGTTTCCGGGTCGGTGGAGGGTGATCACCCCGTACGGGCCGTCGGGGATGCCCGTCGCCGCCCTGGCGCCGGCCGGATCCAGGCGCGGACGCACGGCTTCCAGGGAGTCGATCATCGAGTTGCCGACCAGGTGGATCCGCTCGGCCGGGACACCCTCGCGGCGCAGGTTGGCGACGGCGTCGGCACTCGTGGCGAAGCAGAGGTCGGCCAGGGCGTCGGCGACCCGCCGGTTGACCTCCTCGGGCATCTCCATGTCGAAGCTGCGCAGGCCCGCCTCGACGTGTGCCTGGGGGAGGTGGAGCTTCGCCGCGACGAGGGCGGCCGCGAGCGTAGAGTTCACGTCGCCGTAGACGATCACCAGCGCGGGTGGCTCTGCCTCGAACGCGTCCTCCAGGGCCACGAGCAGGGCCGCCGTCTGGCGGGCATGGGTCCCGGAGCCCACGCCAAGGTTGAGGTCGGGCGGCGGCAGCTCCAGCTCGGCGAAGAAGATGCCGGAGAGGGCCTCGTCGTAGTGCTGGCCCGTATGGATGACGCGCTGGGTCACGCCGGCCTCGGCCAGGGCCCGGATCAGGGGAGCCGCCTTCACGAAGTTCGGCCGCGTCCCGACGACGTGGACGAGCAGCCCGTTCACCGGTGCTGCGGCCGGCCCGGTCATCGTCTCACCGGCCGGGCCGCCCGGCCGGCACGGTTGCCAGCAGCCGGTCGTACACGGCCAGGAGCACGCTCGCCTGGGCGGTCCAGTTGTACGTCTCCCGGGCAGCTGCCAGCGAGCGCTCCCGGGCGGCCGCGCGCGCCTCCGGCGGGCGGCCGAGGAGACCGCGGATGGCGGCCGCGATCGCCGTCGGGTCCGTCGGGTCGCAGAGCAGCCCGCACCCGACCTCGCGCACGACCTCCGCCATGCCGGGCAGGTCGCTCGCCACGACCGGGACTCCCGACGCGATCGCCTCCCAGAGCTTCTGGGGCGTCGTGAAACGGTGATTGAGCGTGGTCGGCTGGATCGCCATGAGCATCACGTCCGCGGAGGCAGTCCACGCGAGGAGCTCCTCGGGCGTCACGGGGTCCAGGAGCAGCACGCGACCCCGGTAGGGGACCTCCCCTGCCCGCGCCGCGTAGAGCGCCCGATTGCTCCCGAATCCCATCACGACCAGGACCGCGTCCGGCACGTGGAGGATGGCGTCCATCCCCTGCTCGATCCCGCGTTCCGTCATGAGCCCGCCCTGGTAGAGGACGATCGCGGTCTCCGGCGGGATGCCGAGCCGCTCGCGGAGGAGATCCGGCGGGCCGTCCGGCGGGTCATAGGGGTCGGGGCAGTTGCGCACGACCGCGGGGCGCGGGATCCGCAGGAGCCCGGCGAGGATGTCGGCGTAGGCATCGTTGACGGTCACCACCGCGTCCGCGGATCGGGCCCAGCGCCGCTCCCACGCCAGGAACGGGCGCCGCAGCAGCGGGTGGAGGCGGTCGAAGACTCGCGCATGGAGGTACACGTCGCGGCTGTCGTAGACGGTCCGGCCGCCGTGCCGGGCCCGGAGCCGGGCGAGCCCGGGCAGCGAGCCGGCCCACATCCCGTGCCAGATGTCCGCCGGCTCCGCCACCTCGTCGATGGCGGCCGCCCAGGCCAGGGGGCGCAGCGGGAAGAGCAGGAACGGGCCCACGGTCCCTCGCACGGCGCGCCGGGGCCCACGGACGATCCTCCCGGCGACGCGCCGTCCGTAGCCGAGCGGGTCGCCCCGGAAGTCGCGGAGCTTGACCCGGAGGGGCTTGCGACCCTTCGTCCACGGGGCCGGGGCGTCGCGGCCTGCCCGGGCGCGGGGCGAGGGCGGCAGCGTCGCCGGGCTCGCGGCCCCGGGGGACGCCCCGGCCGCGCCCGCAGCGGACGCCCGGATCCGGGCGATCTCCCGCCGCCCGGCGGCCCTGAAGCCGGGGATCGCCATCCGCAGCACGATCGGGACGCGGACGATCCGGAGCCCCTCGGCCTCCTCCTCGATCGGGAGGCCCGGCTCCCACCGCGCGTAGGTGACCGCGGTGTAGCCGAGCGCCGCGGCCGAACGGGCGATCCGCCTCGTCCGCGCGTCGAAGCGCCCGTTCGAGTACGAGAGGAGGGCGAGTCGCGGCATGGAGGGCGAGGGCACCGGTCCGGGCTGCGGGTGACGACGCGGGCCGGACGCCGGAGGGTCGGCCCCGCCAACCATGCTACCGTACGCGCCGACATGGCGACCCTCTCCGAGCCTGCCGCAGGGACGCACCTCACCCCGCCCCCCCGACGCGGCATCGTCCGCCTCACCCGCGACGGCTTCGGCGAACTGACCGGCCGCTGGCGCCTGGTGCGCTACCTCGTGGGTGCCGACCTCAAGCGGACGCACGCCGACACGGCCCTCGGCCAGGCGTGGTGGCTCCTGGACCCGATCCTCCAGATGCTCGTCTACTACTTCCTGTTCGCGGTGATCTTCCAGCGCAAGACCCCGGACTTCCTCCTCTTCCTCTTCGCCGCGATCCTGCCCTGGAAGTGGTTCTCGACCACCGTCAACGCCGCGATGAACTCGATCGTGGCGCGCCAGGGCCTGATCCGCCAGGTCCAGTTCCCGAAGCTCGTGCTCCCGGCGGCCGCCACCGTCGCCGAGACCTTCAGCTTCGCCATCGGCCTGATCGCGCTGGCCTTCCTCTTCGTCCCCTACCACGAGCGGCTGAGCATCTGGGTCCTGACGATCCCGTTGATCGCCGCCGTGCAGCTCGTCTTCAGCCTCGCCGTCGCGATCATCCTGGCCGCCGCCAACGCCTTCTACCGCGACGTCGCGAACGTCATGGACCACTTGCTCCGCCTGCTCTTCTACGTCTCGCCGGCCCTCTACGCCCTGTGGGATGTGCCCAACGAGCAGCTGCAGGCGCTGATGATGCTCAACCCGTTCACCGTGCTCCTCACGGCCTACCGCACGGTCACCTGGGGCACGGAGACGGTCGACCACGGAACGCGCCCGGACTTCCTCGCCCTCGGAATCCTCCTGCTCGTGTCGATGGTCCTCGTCGTGCTCGCGGTCGCCATCTTCAAGCGGGTCGAGCCCGCCTTCGCCCGCATCCTGTGAGCGAGCAGCCGATGGCCGGGCCCATCGCCATCGACGTCCGCGGCCTGGGGATCCACTACGACCTGCGGCTGACGCGCCGGACCACGATCAAGGGGTCCCTGGTCGGGATGTTGCGTCGCGACCGGCATGCGCCGACCCACTTCTGGGCGCTCCGGCACCTGGACCTCCAGATGTTCCACGGCGAGGCGATCGGCCTGATCGGGCCCAACGGCGCCGGGAAGAGCACCCTGCTCCTGGCGCTGGCCGGCATCCTCGAGCCGAGCGAGGGCTCGATCGCGATCGACGGCCGCGTGTCGACCCTGCTGACCCTCGGCGCCGGCTTCGACCAGGAGCTCACCGGGCGCGACAACATCGCCCTCGCCGGCGCCTTCCTGGGGATCGACTACGGGGAGATGGAGCGGCTCACGCCGTCGATCATCGAGTTCACCGACATCGGGCCGTTCATCGACGCCCCCGTGAAGACCTACTCGATGGGGATGAAGGCCCGCCTCGGCTTCTCGATCGCGACGGCGATCACGCCGGACATCCTGCTGCTCGACGAGGTGCTGGGCACCGGCGACCAGGTCTTCCGCACCAGGAGCCAGGTCCGCGTCCGCGAGCTGATCAATCGGGCCCGGGTGGTCGTGCTCGTGACCCATGACCTCTCGTACGTGACCGACTTCTGCAGCCGCGCGATCCTCCTGGAGAAGGGCCAGATCATCCACGACGGTGACCCGGCCGAGACGGTGGACCTCTACCGGAGCCGCGTCCGCGAGAGCAAGCTCCTCGCCGAGGCGGACGCGGAGCGGTTTGCCGCGCCTCCGGCGCCGGAGCCAGCGGCGCGCTAGGGACAATCGTCGGGCGCGACGGGCCGTCCGCTCGGCGCGAGCGAGGCGGCCGCGCCCTCAGCGGCGCGAGAAGCGAATCAGGGCGAGGAAGGCCCCCAGCGCTCCACCGAACGCGAGGGCCCCGCGCCAGTCGAGGAGGATCTTCGCCTCGCCGTCGATCTGGCGGGCGACGGCGAAGAGGATCCCGGTCGACGGGCCGGTCTGGACGGTGTTTGCCACCACGACCCGGACGAGCGCCTGCTCGACATGCACGTGCTGGGCGACCACGCCCCGGACCACGCCCTGCCGGACGGTGGCCTCCCGGGCCGCGATGCCGTTGACCACCCCCATCTCGACGGAGGCGTGGTTCGCGGCGATCCCGCCGACGACGGCGAGGCGGGCCGTGACGTCCGTGGCGCGGACGCCGCCGATGGCTCCCCGCTCGAAGTCGAGGACGTCGACCGCGACACTGTCGAGCGATCCGGTGGTGACCGTGGCGGGCGCTTCGGGCGCCGCGGTGGTGGGCTCGGTGGTGGTGGGCTCGGAGTTCGACTGCTCGGACATCGGTTCCCTCGGCGGGGTCGACGCGGGGTGCTGCGCCGGCGGGCGCCGGCCAGGCGATCCGCGGGATTCGCTGCGACCAGCCTACCGCGTCCGGGGTATCCTGCGCCCGGCATGAGACTCTTCATCAACCATCTCTCGCCCGGCGCGCGCGGGAGCGGACGCCTGAGTCTGCTCGCCGTCGTCGTCGCGCTCGGCGTCGCAGCCTGCGGCTCGCCGTCAACCCCAGCCCCGGCCGCGAGCGCCGCGGCGATCGGTGCCGCCGAGTCGGCGCCGCCGGCCAGTGTCCCGCCGCCGTCGAGCCCCCCGCCGAGCCCGTCGCCCACCCCCGCCCCGACGCCCGTCCCGACGCCCGTCCTCGCGACCGCCCCGCTGACCGGGCGCCTGGTTGCCCCGGCGCTCGCCGCCCGCCACCCGATCGCGGTCATGGTCGACGACCACTGGGCCGCGCGCCCGCAGAGCGGCTTCACGGAGGCGTCGGTCGTCTGGCAGGCGCCGGCGGAGGGCGGCATCCCGCGCTACATGATGATCTTCGCGGAGGGCAACCCGACGTCCGTCGGCCCGGTCCGCAGCGCCCGCGTCTATTTCGTGCAGTGGGCAGCCGAGTGGAAGGCCGCCTACGTCCACGTCGGCGGCAGCCCGCAGGCGATGGCGTTGCTCGGGGCCAAGGGTCGGGGACAGCTGGTCTATGACGCCGACCAGTACCGCTGGGGCGCCTACCTGTGGCGGACGAAGGACCGTGTCTCGCCGCACAACGTCTACACGGACGGGAAGCACCTCCGGGCGCTCGCCGCGAAGGTCGGGGCGGCCCCGCTCGAGGCGGCCAGGCCGGTCTGGGCGTTCCGGCCCGACGCGGCGCTCGACCTCCGGCCTTCGGGAGCGCGGATCGACGTCGCCTACCAGCAGGGCGCGTTCTCGTACCGCTACGACCGCGCGTCCAACACCTGGCGGCGCTCCATCGACGGGAAGCTCCAGCGCGACCGGGCGACTGGCGCCGTGGTCGCGCCGAAGAACGTCGTGGTCATGGAGGTGAGCTTCGGGCTCCTGGGCGCCGGCCAGAAGGGCCGCCTGGAGGCGGCCAACATCGGGAGCGGCCGGGCCTGGATCGCGACGAACGGGAAGATCGTCCGCGGCACCTGGAAGAAGGTGTCCGCCGCGAGCCCGACCCGGTTCTTCGATGGGGCGGGGAAGGCCGTCACCCTCACCGTGGGCCAGACCTTCGTGCAGGTGATGCCGAAGGGCTCGCCCGTCACGGTGGTCAACGGCACGCCGGTCCGGCTGGCCACGCCCCAGCCGTCGGCCACCCCCCAGCCGTCGGCCACGCCCGACCCGTCGGCTCCGGCGACGCCCCTGCCGACCCCGTAGCCGGGCGGGCCCGGCGGATTCCCTAGGTCTGCCCTGCCGCCACGGCGGCGTAGATGGTGCGCGTCTCCCGGGCCACGTCGGCCCACCTCCGCCGGTCCGATCCCGCGCGGGCGGCCGCCGCGCCGGCGATTCCGCGGTGCACCCGGTCGTCCGCCCACGCCGCCCGCAGCGCATGGGCCAGGCGGTCGGCGTCGCCTGGCTCGACGAGCAGGCCCGCCGGCCCGACCACCTCCGGCAGCGCGCCGACGGCGCTCGCGACGACGGGCGTGCCGGCGGCCAGTGCGTCGAGGACCGGCAGGGCGGCAGCCTCGCTGACGACGGGATGGACAACGGCGCGGGCGCCGGCGACGAGACGGGCCACGTGCTCCACGGGAAGCGCCGGCGCGTAATGCAGGAGATCTCCGACCCCGCTCGCCGCCGCCGCCCGGGCCGTGGCGGCGCGATCGCCGGGAGTCGTGTCGACCAGCAGGATCCGCGGCGGCCAGGGCACCGCCTTCGCGAGGCGGGGCGGTCGCCCCGCTGCGGCGAGGCGTGCCAGCGCGTCGAGGAGCGTCCCCAGGTCGTGGCGGGCGTCGTGCCGGCCGGTGTAGACGAGGTACCGCGCGGGCACGCCGTACCGAACGCGCTCCGCGTCGAGCGCCGCCCGCTGGGCGTCGCCCACCTCGGTGCCGGCCATGGAGAACGGGGCGAAGGCGTCGCCTCCGGCCAAAGGGACCACGTGGAGGCGCCCGGGGCGGATCCGCAGGAGCCGCGTGGCGGCCCGGGCGACGGCGGCAGTTCCCACGATCACGGCATCGGCCTCGCGGAGCAGCTGGGCCCGGAGACGCTGCCCGAATCGCGCCGCGGGCGAGCGCTGGTACTGCTCCGGAAGCTCCCACGGGGCGAGGTCGAGGAGCGTGGCGACGACGGGGAGGCCGGGTCCGATCGGCAGGGCGCCGGCCACGGCGTGGGCCACCGCGCCGGTGCTGCCGGGCGCGCGGGCGAGCCCTCGTGCTGCACCGAGCGCAGCACCGCGAACGAGAAAGGGATCGAGAGTCAGCGCACCCGAACGGAAGACCCTCGTAATGGGCAGCCTGCGCTTACCAATGATGGGCAGACCCGGGAAGAGGATGGCGGGATCGTCCGCTCCGAGGTCGAGGAGAAGGACGAAGGACTCCCCCTCGAGCGGCTCCGCGGCGCAGGCGCCCAGCAGGCCGCGCAGGTAGGCCGCCGTGGCCGGGGCCCGGTCGGGGTCCTGGAGGGGGCGGACGTCGACGAGGACGCGGACGCCCGTCGCGGGAGCCGGGGCGCCGCCCCCATCGCCAAGCCTCATGGGGCGCGCCGTGGGCCGCGGCCCCTCAGCTCCTCCAGGCGCAGCTGGACAACCACGACGAGCGCCTCCGCGATGATCCGGCGGCTCATCTTGCTCTGGCCCACGCGGCGGTCCCGGAAGGTGATCGGCACCTCGTGGACGCGGGCGCCGCAGCGCTGGGCCCGGTACGTCATCTCCACCTGGAAGACGTAGCCGCCGGCGTGGACGCCCGCGAAATCGACCCCCGCCAGCGTTGCCGCGCGCCAGGCCTTGAAGCCGCCGGTCAGGTCGTTCGCCGGCAGGCCCAGGACAATCCGGGCGAAGAGACTTCCGCCCCGGCTCACGAAGCGCCGGGCGATACCCCAGTCGACCACCTGCCCGCCCTTCGTGTAGCGCGAGCCGATGACGAGGTCGGCGGACCCCGTCACGATGGGAGCGAGGAGGGCCGGCGTCGCCGCCGGGTCGTGGGACCAGTCGGCGTCCATCTGGATGATTCGTTCGGCGCCGCCGTCCAGGGCAACCCGGAAACCGGCCAGGTAGGCTCGGCCCAGGCCGGCCTTGGCCGCGCGGTGGAGGACCCGGACCCGGGGGTCGGCGGCTGCCAGCCCGTCGGCGAGCTGGCCGGTCCCGTCGGGCGAGCCGTCGTCCACGACGAGGAGCGTCGCCGCGGGCAGGGCGGCCAGGATCGCGGCCGCGATCTCGCCGAGATTCTCCGCCTCGTTGTAGGTGGGCAGGACCACCCAGGCGCCGGCGCCGGCCGGCGTGGCGGCTTCGGGAGTGCTGATGGGCGCGATCATACGGTCGGAGTGTAGTCGGGGAGCCGTCTACGGGACCGTGACGACGAGCGTGGTCCGGTTCCTGCTGCCGGCTCTGTCCCGCCCCAGGAGCGTCACCGTGGCGGGCCCGGGCGCCCCGTCGGCCACCCTGACGGTCGCCCGCCACGCGCTGCCGGAGAGGCGCGTGATCGCCATCCGCACAAGGGCTCCGCCGGCCTGCCGGAAGGTCGCCGCCGGGGGGGCCGCCAGGGCTTCGACGCTGCGGAACGTGACTGTGAAGCGGCTTCCGGCCGGCGGCGTGGTCGTGGCAGGCTTGGCGACGAAGGCGTCGGCGACGACCGATCGCCGCAGGACCGTCGCGCCGTACGGTCCCACGGCCGTGAGCTCGGCGACGTAACGACCCGGCGGCGCCCACGCCCCGTCGGCCGTCCGGCCGTCCCATCGCCAGGAGGCGGTCCCGGCCGCGAAGGCGCGGTCGCGCCACGCCACCCGGATCTCCGTGCCCGACGCGTCGAGCACGCGCAGCGTGAGGCGTGCCGCCCGGGCGACGCGAACCGCGACGGTCGCCGTCGGCAGGAGGCCGTCGCCGTCCTGCGGGAAGAAGGCCGTGCGATCCCACCGGAGCCCGCCGATGGTGCGGTCGACGACGAGGGGGACTGCGGCCGAGCCCCGGTTGGCGAGGGGGTCCGCGGCCGAGACGACCACGGTGTATCTGCCGTCCGGGACGGTCCGTCCGGCGGCGTCGCGGCCGTTCCAGGTGACGGCACCCGAGGTCCCGTCGACCGGCCACGAGCGGATCACCGCCGTCCCGCGACGGACGCGCAGGGTCCCCCGCGCGGGCTCGGCCGACGTCCAGCGAAGCCGCACGGTGTCGGCGGTCCCGTCGCCGTCGGGCGAGACCGCCCCCGCGGCGGCGGTGACCGTGACCACGGGCGGCGTGGCGTCGACGGCCGCCGGCCACGACGTGGAGGCCGCATTCCCCGCGGCGTCGAGGAACCGCAGCGTCACGCGGTAGGCGCCGTCCGGCGCGCGCCTGCCGTGGTCCGTGGTCCCCTTCCACGAGGTCGAGGCGGAGCGGCCCGTCCCCGCGATCCGGCGGATGGGATCGCCCGCGACTCCACCTACGACGGGCGCGATGAGGACCTCCCAGCGGGCGACGTCGGCCGAGCCGGTACCGGTGATCCGCATGGCGTCGTAGTCCCCGTCGCCGTTGGGCGAGAGACGGGTGCCCGAGGCCCTGGACGCCCGGAGGACGGGCGCCACGCGATCGATGACGACGCCCGTCCGCGCCGGCAGGTCGCCCGCCGTCGGAGTGGTCGCGGGCCACGTGGAGGAGGCGCCGGCGGCGGTGCCCGTGATCTGGAGCAGGTACATGCCGTCTGGAAGGGCCACATCGCCGGCGGTTCCGTCCCAGCCGAAGTCCTGCGGCCCGGCCCGCGTGGCGGCCACGGCGCGCGTCCCGAGGACCGTGCCGTCCTGGCCGAGGACCCGCAGGGTCAGCGAGTCCAGGGCCCGACGATTGTTCCAGTGGATCGCCAGGACGTCGCCGGAGCCGTCGCCGTTCGGGGAGAAGCTGCGCCGTCCCACGGCCGCGGCGCTCGTCCCGAGGCTGGACGCGCCGCCACCCGAGAACCCGACCGAGCGGATCCCGGCCCGCACGCGGGTGGCATTGGGCGCCGCCGCGGCAACCGCGTTCGTTCCGCTCGTTCCACTCGCCGCGACCCAGACGCTCGACGCCACGGCCCGCACGGGGCCCCACGTCGCGAGGGGCCCGCTGACCTGGTACCAGGTGTGGCCGTCCGCCGTCCGGGGCCCGCCCGTGACGGCGAAGAGATCGCCGCGGGACGCCGTGCCAACTCTCGGGGCCGAGGTGTCGGGCCCGGATCGCACGTTCAGGGTGGCCCTGGTGACCCGGAGGAACCCACCGGGCCTGAGTGGCAGTGCGCCCACGTGGACGCTGCTCACGTTCCACGCCGACACGTTGCCCTTGCCATCGCGGGCGCGGACCCGGAACGCGTAGCCGTGGTTGTCGGCGCCCAGGTAGACGGCGCTCGTGGCTCGCGTGCCGGAGCGCCAGGTGGTCCACGCTCCCCCGTCCGCGGAGACCTGGACATCGTAGCTCGCGACGCCGTTCCAGTCGTCCTCGGCCGTCCAGCGCACCGCGAACCCCTCGTCCTGCTGGGTGGCAGGGAGGGCCACGATCCCCGCTGCCGGCGCGGTCGTGTCCTTGACAAGCTTGGCCGCGAGGGCGCGGTAGAGCTCGGGCCGCGCCCCGTCGTACCCCAGGGCCCAGATGCCGGCCCCCCGGAGCCGGGCCCGGTTGACCAGGTCGTAGCGCGCCCCCAGGGTCGCCGCGTCGTCGTAGTAGAGCTGCCGCCAGGTCGTCACGCAGCCGTAGGTCGAGGTGCAGATCTCCTTCCGGTAGACCGTCCAGGCGGAGACCTCCCGGCCGTCGTAGAGACGCCCATGCTCGGCGACGAGCTCCACCGCCGTCGCGTAGTCGACCGCGACGGAATACCCGTACCTGGCGCCCGTCTGGGTGCGGGCATTGACGGCGTCAGAGACGGTGGACCAGGCCCGGCCGTAGTACGGGACCCCGAGGATCACCCGCGAGGCCGGCACGCGCGCGGCGTAGGCCCGGACGGTCTCCTCCAGGTCGTACCCGGGGCCGGCCAGCGGGTTGATCGAGCCGGCGGACGAGGCGCCGGCAGTCCGGTAGTCGTAGCCCATGATGAAGACGGCGTCGGCGCCGCCCGGGGCGAGCGCCCGCTCGAGCGGGTAGTTGCCAGGGCGGCCGAGCGTGTCGAACGAGAGGTGGGCCCGTGGGACAGCCTCGTCGAGCTCGGCGCGCATCGTCCGGACGAGCCCCACGAACTCGTCCTCCATGCCCGCGACGAGCGGCTCGAAGTCGAGGTTGATCCCGTCGGCACCCCGATCACGGACCGCGGCGGCGGCCTGCCGCGCCAGGTTGAGGCGGGCGCTGGCGCTCCCGAGGAGGGCCCTCTGGACGGCGGCCAGGCCGGACGTCCAGGCGAAGACCGAGAGGGTCAGCGTCACGCGACGCTTCTTCGCATGAGCCGCGTTGATGAGCGACGTCATCGACGAGCTCGTCCAGCCGGCCCAACCGGTCGTGAGCGCGCCGTCGGCGTCCCGCTTCTTGAGGTTGCCCTTCGCATCCACGCCGACGGAGAAATAGGCGACGTGGGTCAGGATGCTGAAGTCGAGCCGCGTGTCGGGGTCGGCAAGCGTCCAGTACGGCAGGAAGCCGTAGATCTCGCGGCGCATCCCCCCGGCCGCCGGGCCGACCTCGGCCAGATCGAACGACCGGGTGTCCATCTCGGCGGGACCCCCCGGCGTGAACGCGTAGGGGAGCCTCTCGTGCGCCGCTGCGTCGAGGTACATCTGGCTGGGGGCGTCGCCGGGCTGGGGCGCAGCGGGATCCGCGGCCAGGACCCCGGCGGGCGGGCCGGCCAGCACGAGAGCCGCGAACGTGATGGCGAGGACGCGGCGCATGGGCCCCGGTCCGCCCGTGGTTCGGCTGAGCATGGAACGGGCACCCTACACCCAGAGCGCGCCGGCCGCCCATCCCCGATGGTCCCGGGCGTGGGCAGTACGGATGGGTTACGGGCGGTCCGGTGCGGTCCGCTGCGGTTCCGGCACGGCCCGCAGGGGTTTGCCGTGGGGGCACCCGACAGGTCAGCCGCCCCGGAGGCGGGCCACGAGCTCCTGCAATGCCGGGTTCGACCGATCGCGGTCCGAGAGGATCGGGCGCCCGTCGGGCGTGCCCGGGACGGCCGGCCAGGGGACGGCGGCAAGCGGGTCGTCCCAGGCGAAGCCCAGCTCATCGCTCCCGTCGAACTCGTTCGTGACGAGGTAGACGAGCTCCAGGGGCTCGAGGGCAAGGAAGCCGTGGGCCACGCCGGTTGGAATCGTCACGGTCGTGTCGGCGGGGGCCTCGCGCACCTCGACGAGCGGTCGCTCCGCGGTGCCCGCCACGAGCGGGCGGATGTCGACGAGCGCCACGAGCGCCCGCCCCGCGGCGACCACCCAGAGGTCGAGCTGGCGGCGATGGAAATGGAGGCCGCGGAGGACGCCAAGAGACGAGGTCGAGAGGTTCACCTGGGTGAAGGCGGGCTCGGGCCGTCCGGCGACGACCGGGTCGAGCGTGCCGAACGCGCTCGCTCGCCAGAGCTCGCGGAAGCTCCCCCGGAGGTCGCCGTGCCGCGTCACCCGCCCCCAGGCGACGCCGGGGATCGGCGACGGCGCGGAGGCGTCCGGCGGTCGCGGGTCTGTCACGACCGCGCCGCCGGGGCGCGCCCGCGCAGCAGGAGCGGCAGGTATTCCGCGAAGGCCGCCTCCCAGGAACGCAGCGGTTCCCCCGACGGCAGCGGCGTCGGGGCCAGGACGGCCCAGGCCGGGACGGCGGAGGGACGGGGCCAGCTGACCAGGGGGACCTCCGCGACCGGGACGTCCAGGCCGGCGGCCGCGAGGATCGTCCGCGCCCAGGCGGCCCGGGAGGCGGCGCCGCCGTTGACGACGTGGTGGAAGCCCGCGTACGCACCGGAGGCGAGGAGCTCCACGATGGCATCGGCGAGATCGGGCGCGTAGGTGGGCGAGCCGATCTCGTCGCCGACGACCCGCAGCGGCGCGCCCGCCGCCCGGGCCCGCTCGGCCGCGCCAAGGATCTTGCCGGGGAAGTCGTTGCCGGGCGGGCCGAAGAGCCACGCGGTGCGCACGATCGCCAGCTGCGGGCCCGCCGGCGGGGTCCCGCCTGCCGCGGCCGGAACGGCGCCGCGGCGCAGGAAGGCGGCCTGGGCCGCGGTCTCGCCGGCCAGCTTGCTCGACCCGTACGGGTTGCCCGGGGCCGGCCGGTCGCCGGGGCCGTAGCCGCGCCCATCCGTCCGCCGGCCGTCGAAGACCTCGTTCGTCGAGACGAGCACGAGATCGGCGCCCGCGACCACGCACGCCTCCGCCAGCTCGGCGACGGCCAGCGCGTTGCGGCGCATGGCCCGCGCAGGCTCGCGGGCACAGCCGTCGACGTCCGTCCAGGCGGCGGCATGGACCACGACCTCGGGCGCGTCGCGGTCCATCACGCGGGCCGCCGACGAGGGGTCGTCGAGGTCGTAGTCGGGGCGACTCCAGGCCAGGGGCCCGGAGGGACCCGTGAACGGCGCCTCCTCGAGGGCCGCCACCAGGGCGCGGCCGAGGCGGCCGCCGGCGCCCGTGATCGCGATCCGCATCAGGCGGCCCGGTCTCTCGTCGGCACGGCTGGGCCGCTCATCGATCCGGCGCCGCCGCGGACGAGGTGGCGAGCCGCCCGGCGTACTGGCGGGCGTAGTAGGCGTCCCAATCGCCGCCGCGCGCCGCGCGCCACCACGGCTCGTGGTCCCGGTACCACGCCACGGTCAGCGCGAGCCCCTCGTCGAAGCCCACCCGGTTCGCCCAGCCGAGCTCGTGGAGGAGGCGGCCGTCCATCGCGTAGCGCCGGTCGTGGCCGGGCCGGTCGTCCACGGACCGGACCAGCGACCAGGGCTTGTCGAGCAGGGCGAGGAGCCGCCGCACCACCTCGCGGTTCGTCAGCTCCACGGACCCCGGGACGTTGTAGACCTCGCCCGCCGCACCGTGCGCCAGCACGTGGGCGATCGCGCCCGCGTGGTCGGCCACGTGGAGCCAGTCGCGCCGCTGGAGGCCGTCGCCATAGAGCGGCAGCGGCGCGTCGTCGAGCGCGTTCGTCACGAAGAGCGGGATCAGCTTCTCCGGGTGGTGGAATGGACCGTAGGTATTGGAGCCCCGCGTGATCACCACGTCGAGCCCGTAGGTCACGTGGTACGCCCGCACCAGGAGCTCGCCGGCGGCCTTCGCCGCCGCGTAGGGCGAGCGTGGCGCGAGGGCATCGGTCTCGACGGCGCGGCCCTCGTCGACCGACCCGTAGACCTCGTCGGTGGAGACCTGCAGGAGGCGCGGCGCCGTCGCCCGCTCGCCGCGGCCGGCCCGGTCCGTCTCCGCGCGGAGGGCCTCCAGGAGCACGTGGACACCGTCCACGCCGGTCCGCAGGAAGGCGGCCGGCTCCAGGATCGAGCGGTCGACGTGGCTCTCGGCGGCGAAGTTGACGATGGCGTCGACCGCCGTGGCGAGGGGTGCGACGGTGGACGGGTCGGCGATGTCGCCGTGGACGAAGGCGAAGCGCGCCGCCATCTCGGCGTCGGCCTCCACCTCGCCGAGGTTCGCCCGGTTGCCCGCGTAGGTGAGCTTGTCGAGGACCGTGATGTGCGCCCCGTCCCGGCGGCCCAGGACGTCGCGAACGAAGCAGCTCCCGATGAACCCGGCGCCGCCGGCGACCAGGAGGTGGGCCCCGGGCCCGGGAGCCGTCATGCGGTGGGTCGTTGCGGCGGCGGGGCGAGCTGCCCGTCGGCGTCCGCGGCGGCGGTCAGCTGAGCGGCCCGGAGCAGGGAGGAGACGGTCCCCGCGTCGGCCCAGTGCCCTTCGTAGCGGGGCGCGTAGAGGCCGCCGTGGGGGATGTAGTGGTTGAGAACGTCCGTGATCTCGAACTCGCCGCGCCCGGACGGCGCCAGGGTGTCGATCACGTCGAAGACGTCGGGGCGGAGGAAGTAGACCCCGATCGGAATGAGGTCGCTCTTCGGCGCCGTCGGCTTCTCTTCGAAGCCCACCACCTGCCCTGCCTGGTCGAGCTCGGCGACCCCGAAGCGCTCCGCGTCGGCGACCCGGTAGAGGAGGGTTCCGGCGCCCCAGGGCCCAGCGTCGAACTCCCGGGCGAGCGGCTCGAGCGCAGGCCCGCTCAGCACGTTGTCACCCAGGACGCAGCAGAAGGCATCGTTCCCGACGAACTCGCGGGCCAGGCCGATGGCGTGCGCAATCCCCAGGGCGCCGCGCTGGTAGCGATAGGTGAGGCTGAGACCGAAATGCCCGCCGTCGCCGAGCAGCTCCACGACGTCGCCGACGCTCTTGCCGCCGACGATTACCAGGACCTCCCGGATCCCCATCCCCGCCAGCGTCTCGAGGGGGTAGTAGATCATCGGCCGGTCATAGATCGGCAGGAGGTGCTTGTTCGTGACGATCGTGAGCGGGAAGAGGCGGGTCGCAGTTCCGCCGGCGAGGATGAGGCCCTTCATCGTCCGGCGATCGTAGCAGCCGGGACCGCCTCAGGGTCGCGCCGTGGGGCGCGCGGTGGGACGCGGCGACGGGGCGTGGGTCGCGAACGGCTGCTCCGAGTCCGGGAGGGTCCCATCGGGGTTGAGGTTGTCGGTCGGCAGGATGTCGCCCCCGGGGATCCCGCCCTGGTAGTCGGTGATGACCAGGAGCGCCTCGAGCCGGTCCAGGTCGATCGCCGGATCGACGAAGGCGGTCTGGACCACCGCATTCGGGTCGCGGGTCACGTCGATGATCCGCCCGATCACGAGGCCCTTCGGGTACGGAGAGCGGATCGCCTCGCCGAGGGTGAGCCCCGCCGTCACGACCTCCTCGCCGAGGGCGACCTGCTGGGTCGCGTCGATCTTGTCCATGATCAGCGTCCCGCCGAGGTCTCCCACCACCTCGCCGGTTGCCCGGCTCCCCACGATCTCGCCGATGACGGTCGAGGCCGGGTCGTTGATGAGGGTCACCCGGGCCGCCGAGGCTCCGACCTCCGTCACCCGGCCGGCGAGCGCGCCGCCCGCCCCGACGACGACGTCGCCGATCTCGAGCCCGTCCTCGGTCCCGGCGTCGATCATCACGACCCGGCTGACGTCGACCAGCTCGCGCGAGATGACCCGTGCGGCCACGGTGGAGTACTCGAGGGTGTTGCGGATCGCCAGGAGCGCGGTGAGCTCCTCGTTCTCGGTGGCGAGTGCGCCGAGGGTCCGGTTCTGCTGCTCCAGGCGATCGTTCTCGTTCCGGAGGGTCGCGTTCTCGCGGCGGAGCCGGTCGATCTCCGCGGCGGCCTCGACGACCGACCGGACCTCGCGCCCCACCCCGTTGACGGCCTCGGCGAAGGGCGCGAGGGCGAAGGCGAGGCCGCGCTGCACCTCCGCGACCGGGGTCGTGGCGCTGGCGACCATCAGGATCATCGAGATCCCGACGAGAACGGAGAAGACGATCGCGCGGCGTCGGGCGATGCGCGGAGCGCGGTGGCCGTAGCCGGCGAGCCGGCTGGTCATCACGGGTCCCCTACCGGAGCGGTCGCGAGTAGGTGTCCGCGACGAGCACGCGCTTCATGGTGTCGAGCTCCTGGAGCACGACCCCGGTGCCCCGGGCCACGCAGGTCAGCGGATCGTCGGCGATGTGAACCGGCATCTGGGTCGCCTCGGCGACGCGCCGGTCGAGGCCGAGGAGAAGGGCGCCGCCGCCGGCGAGCACGATCCCCTGGTCCATGATGTCGGCCACGAGCTCGGGGGGCGTTTCCTCGATCGTGTCCTTGATCGTGTCGACGATCTGCTGGACGGACGGCTCGATCGCCTCGCGGATCTGGTCGGCGCCCACCTCGACGCTGCGGGGCAGGCCGGTGAGGAGGTCGCGGCCGCGGAGGTTGACGCGCTGGGCGTCCCAGTCGCCGGGGTAGCCCGACCCGATCGCGATCTTGATGTCCTCGGCGGTCCGCTCCCCGAGGAGCAGGTTGTACTCGCGGCGGGCGAACGAGACGATGTCCATGTCCATCTCGTCGCCGCCGATCCGGATGCTCCGGCTGACGACGATGCCGCCGAGGCTGATCACCGCGACCTCGGTCGTCCCCCCGCCGATGTCCACGATGAGGCTGCCCGTGGGCTCGCTGACGGGGAGGCCGGCGCCGATCGCCGCGGCCATCGGCTCCTCGATGAGGCGGGCCCAGCGAGCACCGGCGTTGAGGGCCGCGTCGCGGACCGCGCGCTTCTCGACCTCGGTCACGCCGGACGGGATCCCCAGCACCATCCGCGGCCGCGGGATGAGCCCGATCCGGTCGTGGACCCGGTGCACGAAGTACTTGATCATCTGCTCGGTGACATCGAAGTCGCTGATCACGCCGTCGCGCAGGGGGCGGATCGCGATGATGTTCGCCGGCGTGCGGCCGACCATCCGCTTCGCCTCCGCGCCGATCGCGAGGACCTTCTTCGTCTTGGCGTCGATCGCGACGACGCTGGGCTCGCTGATGACGATCCCGCGGTCGCGGACGTGGACAAGAGTGTTCGCCGTCCCGAGGTCGATGCCGATGTCGCGGGAGAAGATGCTGAAGAGCGCGTCGAGCATGGTGCGGGGTGGAATCCTGTCCTGGTCGCTCGGGGGGGTCGCCCACGGCGGACGCCCCGTCGTCTCGGGGGCGCGCGGCGGCGCGTGCGACCGGTCGGGGTCGCTGCGGGAGTATACGCCGAGGGGCGCGGAGCGCCGGCTGAAGGCCGGTCGAGCCGTGGCTGCTCCGAGGCCGTGGCTACTCGGTCGGGCCGTGGCTGCTCCGCGGCCGTGGCTGCTCGGTCGGGCCGTGGCTACTCCGCGGCCGTGGCGCGGCCTCGCAGCCCCGGGCCGCCGCGGTCGAAGGCGATGCCGCGGTCACGCATCGAGACGAAGGTGTCGTGGCCCACGACGAGGTGGTCCAGGAGCTCGATGTCCAGGAGGCGGCCGGCCGCCAGGGCCTCGGCGGTCAGGTGGAGGTCGTCGGGCGAGGGCGCAGGGTCGCCCGACGGGTGGTTGTGGACGAGGATCGCGCCCGCCGCGTTGATGCGGACAGCGTCCCGGAAGAGCTCGCCGACGCGAACGAGGGACGCCGAGACGTTGCCCTGGTAGACCGTCACCACCTTGAGGACGGTGTTCTTCGCGTTGAGGAGGACGACCCGCAGCTCCTCCCGTTCCAGCTGCCCCATCTGGGGGATCAGCCGGTCGGCGACGTCCCGCGGCGTTCGGACCGTCCAGCGGCCGGTGGGCCAGTCCGCCAGCAGTCGGCGACCGAGCTCGAACGAAGCCGTGAGCTGGGCCGCCTTCGCCGCCCCGACGCCCGGCAGGTCGACGAGCTCCAGCTCGCCGGCGCGGGCCAGGCCGACGAGGCCGTCGTGGCGGGCGAGAGCCTCCTCGGCGAGATCAACCGCGCCCAGGCCGCGTGCGCCAGAGCCCCAGACGAGAGCGATCAGCTCCGCCGTCGTCAGGCCGGCGACGCCGCGGGCCGCGAGGCGCTCGCGAGGGCGCTCCGACGCGGGGATCTCGCGGACGCGCCGGGTGGGACGCCGGAGCGTCGGGTCGCCCGCCCGCGCGGGGTCGCCCGCCCGCGCGGGGTCGCCAGCCCGCGCGGGGTCGCCCGCCCGCGCGGGGTCGCCGGGAACGTCGAAGGTGCCGGCATCTGCCACGGGGTTGGCCTCCCGGTGATCGCGGCGGCGATGGGTCCCCGGGCCCGGACGACGGAGCCCGCCAATTCCCCCGCCATCCGAACCCGGGAACGCCCCGCATCCTAGCGACGGCCGCTCACCGGCCACTCATCAGTCGCTCATCGACGTCCGGGCGTCGACGGCGCGAAGGGGCCGCTGGCTGGCTCGAAGTCCGAATCGGCCCGCCGACCGGGTCAGCTCGGCGTCGCGCCCGCCCCGAGGGCGACGAGGAGCACCGGGATCGCGTTGTAGGTCGCGTGGAGGGCGATCGGCGCCACGAGCGTCCCCCGGCGCAGGAAGACCCAGCCCAGCACCAGCCCGACCGGGAGCCGGATCGCGAAGGCGATGAGGGCGGTTCGGATCGCGGTGTCGAAATCGCTGCCGGCGAGGGTGACGAGGTGGATCAGGGCGAAGAAGAGGGCTCCCCGGACGATCGCCGCCCGCGGTCCGGCCGTGCGTGCCCAGGCTGTCGTGACGAAGCCCCTGAAGAAGACCTCCTCCCAGATCGGCGCCAGGACGGCTGCCACCAGCAGGTTGACGAGGACGCCGGCCGGATCCCCCGCGGGAGGCAGCGGGGCGGACGGGGTGACGCCCAGGAGCGCGACGAGGATGGCCGCCAGAAAGGCGGCCACGAGGAGCGTGGGCACTCCCAGGGCGATCCCCAGGGCGATATGGGCGACGAGCGAGCCTTCGCCGGGTCCCGGCAGCCGGAGCCCCATCTCCCTCCAGCGGAGCGCGCCGGACCCAACCACCACGAGCGCCACGAGCCCGAGCGACACCCCGGCCGAGATCAGCACGGACGCGAGGACGGAGACCGGCCCCTCCGGGAGGACGTCCAGCGCCTCGACGGCGAAGCCCACGACCAGCGTGATGAGGAGGGCGGCGATGAAGACCGGGACGGGCGACGGCCCGGCGTAGATCGCGCCATCGGCGCGCCGCTGGAGCGCCTGGGCTCCCGAGCTCGCGGCAAGGCCCAGGCCGGCTGCCGCGAGTCCGATGACGAAGGCGACGGTCGACCCGGATCCGGCGCCGGCCGCGACGGCGACGAAGATCGCGCCGAGGCCCGCGAGGACGAGCCCCCAGCCCACCAGGTAGAGGCCGGGCGCCGCGCGTCCCTCGAGCTCGAAGATGCCGCGCCGCGCCCGCGGCGCGGCCTCGACGTCGTTCGGCTCCGCGTCGCGGGAGTCGTCCAGGATCGTCGCTCAGCCGCGCGTCGTGGGGCGCGGTGCCGAGCTGCCGGCGGCCGATCGCGACGTGCGCGTCGAGTGCACGGTCGGCATGGCGACGGCCGGGGGCTCGGCCAGCGGTGCGGGACTCGTCATCGGCGCCGCGGCCGTCATCGCGGCGCTGGCCGCCACGGGGGCCGGGGCCGCGGCCGCCGCGGGCGTCGGGGCCCGGTCCCGGATCGGCCGAACCGGAACGGAACCCACCGCGGCCAGCGCCTCACGGCGCTCGAAATCCCGGCCGCACCAGGCGCAGAGCGACCATTCGAGGCCGACGAGCTTCGAGCAGTTCGGGCAGACACGCTTCAGGCGCGTCCGGCAGGTCGGGCAGATGATCCAATCCTCGTGGACCTTGCGGCCGCACGTGGCGCAATGCTCGATCTGCTCGATCTCGGCGATCAGCGCCTCCTCGGCGAGGCCGCGCTCGTAGGCGTCGCCGAGGCGTTCCTGCGGCCGGACGATCCGGTAGACAAGGATGCCGAAGATGAAGAAGACCGGCGTGAACCCGACGATGAGCGCCGCGGCGAGATAGGGCACGACCGGGTTCGCGGTCCGGCCCTGCATGTCCCGGAAGGCCCAGTAGGCCGAAGCGAGCCAGATGATGACGACGTAGACGCCGATCGCCTGGAGGCCCAGCTGGACGAGCGGGCTCTCGAAGAAGGCGGCGATCGCGTCGCCGATCCCGGAGAGGAAGTCCAGGTTCATGCGGTGGGGTCACCCACCTCCATGCGAGGGGCGCCGTCGCGCCCGGGCGGCTGGCCGTCGGCGGCGCACGCGGCGCAGTGTAGCAGGGCGTTCAGCGGAGCCGACGCAGGAGCTCCATGGTGACGAGCGTCGCGCGCCAGGCGGCCGCGAGCGCGGCGAGCACGAGAACGGCAAGCCACGCGGCGGCGAGAAGCAGCGCCGCCCCGAACGCGGCGAGCGCGTCGTTCCCACCGGCGAAGGCATGCCGGGCGACCTCCCACGCCGCCCCCACCGCCCACCACGCCGGGACGATGATCACGATCGTGGCCGCGAGGGCCGCCGCCACGGTCAGGGTCGTGCCGAGCGGGGCCCGGAACGGGTCGAGAAGCCCACCTGCCAGCGCGCGCGGGATGGACGCTCCGAGCAGCGCCACGCGCCGCGCCGCGAAGCCGCCCACGACCTCCGCGGCCAGCCAGGCCCCGAGCACCGCGAGGCTGACGAGCGGCACACCGGCGAGGACGCGCGCCGCGAGGGGAGCGGCCACGTCGCTCGGCAGGGTGAGCTCGCGATACGCGACCGCGACCCACGCCGGGATCGCGACGGCGGCTACGGCCGCCACCGGCGCGAGGAGCAGGAGCCGCACGCCGACGACCCCGAGGACCACCCGGCCCGCGCCCGCGTGGGCGGCGTCGACCGGCTCGTGATCCCCGGTCGCGAGCACGCCCGCCGGGACCGCGATGACGAACCGCGCCTCCGGTGTCGCCACCGTGGCCCGGTGGAGCGCCACCTCCGCCGCCGCGGCGACCAGCGTTCCGACCACCACCAGGGCAAGGCCCGCCGTCAGCCCCACGACGACGAGGGCAACGAGCCGGGGCCCGGCCCCCCCGGCCGAGACCGAGGCCGGCCCGACGAAGTTGCTGAGCCCGACGAACGTCGGCACGACCACCATCGGCAGGACGAGGGCGACGAGCCCGCCGCGGGCGAGGAAGGCGAGCAGGGCGAAGACCCAGAGGCGCGGTCGGCGGACGGTCATCTCCGTCGCCGCGGCGAACCCCCGCCGCCAGGGGACGGCGGGAACGGCGGGCGACAGAGCCACGGGCCGCGGCCCGATCGGACTGCCGTCCACCTCCTCGAGGACCCCGTCCGCGGGCACGCCGAGCGGGCCCGTGGCCGCCGCCTCGGGCGCGCTCGCGAACACGGCCCCGACCCCGCTCACGGCGCCGGGGTGGGGCTCCCCCCGACCAGGATCTCGAGCTGCGCGAGGGTCTTCTCGACCTCGGCCATCTCGGCTCCGTACGTCGCGAAGTCGCCCTGCCGAAGCGCGGCCTGGGCGGCCTCGAAGTGCGCGTTGGCGTACTGGACGAGCGCCTGGACGTCCGCCGGTTGGGGCGTCACGTTCGGACCAGGCGTCGCCGACGCTCCCGGCGACGGGCTGGCGCCGGGGCTCGGCGAGGGGGTCGGCGAGGGACCCGGGCCGCCGGCAAGGAGGAGGGTGAGGGCCTCCTCCAGCGTGTCGGCCCAGACCACCTTCGTCGGGCTGGCCACGACGATCTTGGTGAACTCCGGGATGGCCGAGCCGGTCGACTGGAGGTAGATCGGCTCGAGGTAGATGATCGAGTCCTGGACCGGGATGACGATGAGATTCCCCCGCACGACCTGGCTGCCGGACTGATTCCACAGGGTGACCTGCGAGCTGATCTGGGGATCCTGGTCGATCCGGGCCTCGATCTGGACGGGGCCGAAGATCGAGGTGTCGCGCGGGAAGCGGTAGACGCGGACATCACCGTAGGCGGCGCCGTCGCTGCGGGCGGCCACCCAGGCGATCATGTTCGGACGTTCCTTGGGAACCATCGGCTGCAGGAGCAGGAACTCGGGGTCGATCTCGCCCGGCATCCGCATGTAGACGTAGTAGGCCTCCAGCGGCAGCTGGCCGGTGTCGCTCGTCTGGACCTGGGGCACCGTCCAGAGGTCGTCGCCCTGGAAGAACGTCAGCGGCTCCGTGACGTGGTAGCTGGCAAAGACGCGCGTCTGGACGTTGAAGAGCTCCTCGGGCACGCGAAGGTGGGAGCGCAGCCCTTCGGGAAGCTCGGAGAGAGGCCGGAAGAGCGTCGGGAAGACGCCCTGCCAGGCCCGGATCAGCGGGTCGGCGGCATCGGCCACGTAGAACGTCATCGTGCCGTCGTAGGCGTCCATGACGATCTTCACGCTGTTGCGCAGGTAGTTGAACTGGCGCCCGGCCAGGCCGCTCGTGTCGCCGAGCACCGAGCCCGCGAACATCTGGGCGTTCGGGAAGCGATCGGTCAGGGTGTAGGCGTCCTGGACCCAGACGAGGCGGCCCTCGTCGCTGACCACCAGGTAGGGGTCCTTGTCGTAGGCGAGGAACGGCGCGATGCGGCCGAGACGATCGCCGAGGCTGCGGTGCATGAGCAGCTGGCTCTCGGCCGTCACCTGGTCGGAGATCAGGAGATTGAGGTCGCGGAAGCGGGCGGCGAACAACAGCTGCGACAGGATGCTGTCCAGGCGGATGCCGGTGTCGCCCTTCCAGCGGGTCTCCTCCTGGGTGCCGCCCCCACCGGTCCCGTCCCCGCTGCCGATCGGGTAGTCGAACTCGGCCTGGCGGGCCCCGACGACCACCCAGTCGCTGGGCCGCTCGCCGAAGTAGATTCGCGGCTCGGTGACCGGCGGCGCCCCGGGCGCCGACTGGGGCGGCATGTCGCGGACGAAGAACTTCGGCAGGCCCTGGGGGTCCACCTCGTTCACCGGGACCATGGCGATCCCGAAGCCGTGGGTGAAGACGATCCGCTGGTTCACCCACGACCCCGCCTGCGGGTTTCGCTCGGGCGCCAGCTCCCGGGCGCTCAGCATCACCTGGCGGGTCTCCTGGTTGACGACGTAGCGGTCGACGTCCACGTCGTAGAAGTCGTAGTACTGGCGGACCGTCTGGAGCTGGTCCAGGGTGGTCTGGAGCGGCCGGTAGTCCCACAGGCGGGCGTTCTGGAACGTCGCCTTCTCGTCCACGAGGTCCTTGGCGGTCAGCGGAGTGGCACCCCCGTAGCTCTTGTCCTCCCAGCCGTCGAGGTTGAAGGCCAGTCGCGTCATCCCGATGTTGTTGGCGATGTAGGGCTGCTCCTGGGCGTACTGGTTCGGCTCCACCGTGAACCGCTGGATCACCTCCGGGTAGACCCGGCCCAGGAGGATCGAGAGGCCGAACCAGACGGCAATTCCCGCCCCCAGCGGCCAGATCCAGCGGGTGAAGGCGCCGCCGACGAGAAGCGCGGCGACGAGGCCGGCCACGATCGTGAGGGCGTCGAAGGCGAAGAACTGGGCGGCCTGGTCGGTGTAGCTGACGCCGGTGGCGAAGCCCCGCGTGCTGTAGACGAGCTCCAGCTTGTCCAGCTGGTAGCCGGCCGCCACCGTCAGCAGGTAGAGGCCACCGAGCACGCCGAGGTGGACCCGGACCGGCGTCGGGAAGCCGCCACCGCGCGCGCCGGCCAGGAGGTAGCGCCCGCCGGCTACGACGAGCCCGGCGATGAGGAGGCCCCCGACGATGGCCTGGACGAGGCGCAGGAAGGGCAGCTCGAACAGGTAGTACGAAACGTCGCGTCCAAAGACCGGGTCGACCACGGCGGTGGCGCCGGCGACCGCGAAGGGCACCCGGTTCTGCCAGAGGAGGATCGTCTCCCAGCTTCCGGACAGCGCGCCCGCGGTCCCCACCGCGGCGAGCACCGCGACGATCACCAGGCCGGCGATGGCGAGCGGCGAGAGGTCCGGCATCTCGTCGGCCTGGAAGGAGATCGTCGGGCGTGCGGGCGGGGCCTCGTCGCCGGGCCGCCCGGTGGGTCCGCGGCGCTGGAAGCCGAATGGATCGGTCCGCCCGAGCTGGCCCTCGGTGGTGGCGCGCGCCGCTTCGCCGAGGCGGCCCACGAAGCCGCGCATGCGCTGCCCGGCCGCCGCGTCGGGCGGTGGGGCGAGGCGGCCGGCCAGCCAGAGGTTGGCGAAGAGGAAGACGAGCGCGGCGAGAAGGCCGGCGGCGAAGAGGCCGACCTGCGACCCGAGGCGGGTCCAGAAGACCGGGTCGAACCCGACGCTCTTGAACCAGATCGCGTCGGTAGCGAGATCCAGGCCGATCCCGACGAGGAAGACGGCGGCGAAGAGGATCAGGCCGATGACGACGAGCAGCACCTGGGGGCCGAGCGCTCCGATGCGCCCGCGGCTGGACCCGCCGTCGTTCGGGCCGCCCGGCGAGCGACGCGGCGGCCGTCCGCCCCCGCGGAACCCCCCACCGCCGCCGGGCCCCCGGCGGTCGCGGGGCCGGATCTCGATGGGCTCGTCGTCGGGCGCGGCGTCTGCGTCGTCGGGGCCGGTGTCGGCGTCGGCGCTGTCGTCGCCGTCGGTGCGGGGCGCGTCCTCGGCCGGGGGGGCGGTCGATTCTCCGCCCGCGTCGTCGTCATCGTCGGGCTCCTGCCCGCCCTTCGGGTCGGATCCGGCCGGAGGGCGAGAACCCGGTCCGCCCTTCGCACCGGACTGGCGCTCGTTCAGCTCGCGGAGGAAGTCGTCGAACAAGTTCTTCATCGAGGCTGAGTGTACGCGGGACCCCCGACGGCTGTCGGGGATGAGCTCAGGGCCGGTTGACGGCCTCCACCGCCCGTCGAAACGCGGCCAGCGCCACGTCCGCCAGCTTGCTCGGCGTCATGCCCGCGGCCCGGGCCGGCTCCCACCGAACGGCCAATTGCACGACCAGTGGGGCGCTCCACGGCCGGTCGGCCTCGTCCGGCGGCATGGGCAGGCGGATCCGGAGCTGCTGGCGTCCCCCGTCCTCCAGGACGTGGCCGGACAGCCCACCCGAGACGAGCGGGCCCAACCGGACGTGGGGAGGGTCCGGCGGCGGCCCGGCGGCGGGCGCCATCAGCCGGCAGGGCACGATCCCCTCGTCGTCGGCGACCCAGAGCACGGCCAGCCACCAGCCCTCGATCTCGATGGGGCGGTCGATGCCGGCGCGGAGGCGGAGGTCACCCAGGACGACCTCGTGCTCGCGGATGAACGAGGCGGCGGGCGGCGACAGGCGGGGCGACATCCGATGAGGATAGGGGCGTCAGCGCGGCCCGGGCAGCCCCTCCGCCTCGGGCAGCGCCTCCGTCTCGGGCGGCTCCTCCGTCTCGGGCGGCTCCTCCGTCTCGGGCAGCCCCTCCGCCTCGGGCAGCTCGTCGATCGCGCTCGCCGTTGCCGCGGCGCGCCGCGAGGCGACCTCGGCCCGGAGCGACGCCTCGCGCGCCTCCATCTCGAGGCGGAGAATCTCCCGGCGCACGTCGGCGTCGGGGCGCGCCAGGGCCGGCATCTCGGCCTCGGACGGTAACGGGATCTCGTTGTCCTCGCCCACGAACAGCGACCCGAGGGTCGCCTTGACCTTGCGGGGCGCCGCGGCCGCGGCGAGCAACGCGGGATCCACGGCCGTCACCCCGGGGATCACGACGTCGAGCGGCTCGACCAGCCGGGCCTGACACGACGGGCAGTCGGCCGTATCGGCTGCCGGCAGGGCGGCGGAGCACCAGGGGCAGACCGGGACACGGTCCCATTCGTAGGCGGGCGTCACGGGTCCGGCGTCATCGGCCATGGCGGCATGCTACGCGCGCCGACCTTGCCTCGCACCTGTCGAGCCGCGCGGGCGGTGCGCGGCCCCACCGGTCTTCGCCGCGGCCCGCTCAGCGGCAGCCGCTCACTCCCACTCGATGGTGGCCGGCGGCTTGCTGCTGATGTCGTAGACGACGCGATTGACGCCGGGGACCTCGTTCACGATCCGCGACGAGATCTTGCCGAGCACGTCGTAGGGGAGCTTGGCCCAATCGGCCGTCATGCCGTCCTCGGACGTGACCGCACGGATGGCGCAGACGTTGGCATAGGTCCGCCCGTCGCCCATGACCCCCACGGACCGGAGCGGCGTGAGGATCGCGAACGACTGCCAGAGCGAGCGGTAGAGGCCGGCAGCCTTGATCTCGTCGATGACGATCCAGTCGGCTTCGCGGAGCGTGTCCAGCCGCTCGGCCGTGACCTCGCCGATGATCCGGATCGCCAGGCCCGGACCCGGGAAGGGCTGGCGGAAGACCATCGCCTCCGGCAGCCCGAGCTCCACGCCGACCAGCCGCACCTCGTCCTTGAAGAGGTAGCGAAGCGGCTCGATGAGGGCGAAGCGGAGGTCGTCCGGCAACCCGCCGACGTTGTGGTGGGTCTTGATCTTCTGGGCCGCCTTGGTCTCGGGAGCGGTCGATTCGATGACATCGGGGTAGAGCGTCCCCTGGGTCAGGAAGTCGATCCGGCCGATCTTCGCGGCCTCCTCCTCGAAGACCCGGATGAACGCGTCGCCGATGATCGTTCGCTTCTGCTCGGGATCGATCACGCCGGCCAGGCGGGCGAGGAAGCGCTCGCGGGCGTCGACCATCACGAGGTTCATCCCGAGGCTCTGCTCGAAGGTGACGCGGAGGAGCTCGGACTCCTTCTTGCGCATCAGCCCGTGGTCGACGTAGACGCAGGTGAGGCGGTCGCCGACGGCGCGATGGACCAGCGCGGCCGCGACCGCGGAATCCACGCCGCCGGAGAGGGCACAGATGACCTTTCCGTCGCCGCCGGTCTCGCGGGCGTGCGTGTCCACGCGCGAGCGGATCTCGTTCACCGTCGACTCGATGAAGTTGGCCGCCGTCCAGGTGGGCCGCGCCCCGGCGATGCCGAGGACGAAGTTCCGCAGCATGTCCCGGCCATGCGGAGTGTGGACGACCTCGGGGTGGAACTGGATCCCGAAGAGGCCCCGGACAGGGTCGGCGAGGCCGGCGAAGGGGGTCGACGGGGTCCGGGCGGTGGCGCCGAACCCGGCTGGCAGCCGGGTGATCGAATCGCCGTGGCTCATCCAGACCGGCTGGTCCCGCTCGAGGCCGGCGAAGAGGCGGTCGGCGGCGGTGATCGTGACCGTTGCCGGGCCGTACTCGCGGCGCGCCGCCGGGAGCACGTCGCCGCCAAGCTCGAGGGCCATGAGCTGGGCGCCGTAGCAGATGCCGAGGACCGGGATGCTTCCGTTCCAGATCGCCGGGTCCGGCTTCGGGGCGCCCTCGTCGTAGACGGAGTTGGGGCCGCCCGACAGGATGATCGCGCGCGGGTGCCGGCGCTCCAGCTCCGCGTACGGCGTGTCGTGCGGGAGCAGCTCCGAGTACACGTGGAGCTCGCGCACGCGACGGGCGATGAGCTGGGCGAGCTGGCTGCCGAAGTCGAGGACCACGACCGTGTCGGGCTCGGAGGCGCTCGGCTCGCCGCGGGCGACGGCGCCCCCCGGCCGGTCGATCCCGGGGCGGTCGGGCGCGGCAGCTTCGAGGGCGACCTCCAGGTAGGCCTCGACCTCGGCGTCGTCCGGCGCAAGGACCCGGTGACCCGCGTTGGCCGGCTCACCATGGACGGTCGTGCCGCGCCGTCGAGCGGCTTGCTCGCGGTCGTCGACGGGACCGCTCGCGGCCGCCCCTGGCTGCTCGCCCGCCTCGCTCAACCGCTCGCCTCCCACGCCTGCTGCCGTTCGGCAAAGTCTACCGGGCGGCCACCCGAAGCGGCGGCCGGCGGTAGACTCGGGGAGCCGGCTGGTCGGGGAACGGGCGACGGCGAGCGGAGGGATCATCGCGATGCGCGGCTTCGGGGGGCAGCTCGGTCCGGTCGCCGCCGCGGCGCTGGTCGCGGTCGTGGCGCTTGGCGGCCTGCCGCCGGCTCCGGCCCGGGCGGCGGCGGCAACCACGACGGCCGTCACCTCCTCGGCGAACCCGTCGACATACGGGTCCGCGATCTCGTTCACGGCCACGGTGACGAGCGCCGGCGGGACGCCGACCGGCACGGTCCAGTTCGCCGTCGACGGCTCGCCCTTCGGCGGCCCCGTGCCCCTGGCCGGCGGATCCGCTTCGAGCCTCTTGATCTCCACGCTCGCGGTGGGCACCCACCCGGTCACGGCCGAGTACGTCCCCGACGATTCGAACCTCTTCGACGCCGGCAGCGGCTCGCTGCCGACCGGCCAGGTGGTGGACAGGGCGGCCGTCACCGTCGCCCTGTCCGCCACGCCGGCCGAATGGGAGGTCAGCGTCCCCGTCGTGTTCCGGGCGACGGTCGCGCGGGTGGCGGCGGTCGCGGCGGGACCGGCGGTCGCGCCTGGCCCGCCGGTCGCACCGGGAGTGCCGGTGGCAGCCTCGGGCACGGTGGACTTCTCGATCGACGGGCAGCCGGCGCAGACGGCGCCGGTCATCGGCGGCGTGGCTGAGCTCCCGGCGGCAGCCTTGACCCTGGGCGCGCACACGATCGTTGCGACGTACTCCGGCGACGCGACCTTCCTCGGCGCCACCGCGTCGCTCACGGGTACGGTGGCCGCCAACCTCGTCAACGCGTCCGCCGTGGGTGTGAGCGCCGCCTCGATCTACCCGATCAAGGACGCCTGGCGCGACACGCTCGAGATTCGCGGGATCCGGAACGAGCGCCTCCGCGTCACGATCCGCATCTATAGCCCGGCCGACACGCTGGTGATGACCCGGGCGATCCCCGCGGGCGTCGGCTCGTACGCCTCGACCTGGAACGGCCGGAACGCGGTGGGAACCATCCTCCCCGCCGGGAAGTACCGCGTGGTCCAGACCCTGACCGATCCGTCGACCGTCCCGGCGCTCACCCGGTCCTGGACGTCCGGGGTCGCCCTTTCGACGAAGCAGATGACCTGGCAGACGGTCACGTTCACCGTCGCCCCGGGGCCGAGGAACTACCGGTTCAGCTCGGGCCAGGGGGTCGGGGCCCCCTCCGCGTCATCCGCCGCCGCCCTCGTCCTCTCCGGAGCGACCGACGAGTGGCCCGCTGTCGGGTACGAGTTCTCCCTGCCGGCGGCGAGCACCTACCGCCAGGTCCGCTTCCAGCTGCTCGGCTCGGCGAGCGGCCCAACGCCGACGCTGGGGCTCCAGCGCTGGTCGACCGGCGCCGGGTGGGGCCAGGTCTACCGGGAAGACTTCGCCCGCACCGCCGTGACGCCGTCGACGTCGACCTGGAGCGGCCTTGTCTCGACGAACCCGGCGCCGTTCGTCAGCGCGACGGGGCGGGTCCGTGGCTACGTCGACGGCGGCGGCAGGCTGACCAGTCCCTTCCGGTTCGCCGTGACCGGCGTTCGCCTGGTGGTCGTCTACGGGATCCTGCGATAGGGCGGCCGGTCGCCGGCCAGGGCGTCGCGCCGAAGGACGCGGTCAGTCAGCCGCGGGCCGCAGCCGGAAGGCCGGCCCGACGCCGAGGCCCTCCGCCGGCGTGCCGTACTTGAGGATCAGCTCGGCGATCGTGCGGGCCCGCTCCGCTCCCTCGATCTCTTCGGCGCGATAGGCCCGCCGCTCCGCGCCGATGGTCCCGTAACAGGCCGGCTCTGTCAGCAGGTTCGCCACCCAGTGGGCGCTCGCGCTGCCGGCGGCGACCAGGAGGCTGCCGTCCGGCTCGGCGACGAAGCCGACCGCGCCGAGCACCGGGCGCCCGCTGACGCGCCCCGTGGTCTCGAGCAGGACGACCTTGCCCCAGGCCGCGAGCTGGTCGCCGTAGCTGTCGGGCATCAGCGTGTCGAGCAGGGGCGGCCGGGCTGCGCGGCGGCTTCCGCTGCCTCCCCGCCGGAGGCCCCTATCTCCCGTGGAGCTGCCAGGACTTGCCCTCGGTCGCGACCGACGGCGCGTAGACGATCTCGACCCCCTGCATCTCGCGGATCGTGCGGGCGCCGAGGGCGGCCATCGACTGGCGCAGCGCGCCCATGAGGTTCTCCGTCCCGTCGGCGACCTTGGAGGGTCCGAACAGGATCCGCTCCATCGTCCCGATCGTGCCGACCTTGATGCGCGTCCCCCGCGGGAGGACCGGCGAAGGCGCCGCCATCCCCCAGCTCGTGCCGCGGCCGGGGGCCTCCTCGGCGCGGGCGAGAGGGCTGCCCAGCATGATTGCGTCGGCGCCGGCCGCGATCGCCTTCGCGATGTCGCCGCCCTTCTTCATCCCCCCGTCGGCGACGACCGGCACCCAGCGGCCGGTCTCGGCGTGGAAGGCGTCCCGCGCGGCAGCCACGTCGCTGATCGCGGTTACCTGCGGGACCCCGATCCCCAGCACCTCGCGGGTGGTGCAGGCGGCGCCCGGCCCCACGCCGACGAAGACGGCGGCGGCGCCCTGCTCCATCAGGGCGAAGGCGGCGTCGGCGTGGGTCGTGTTGCCGACGGCGACGGGGATCGGCATGAGACGGGTGAACTCGGCGAGGCTGAGCGGCTCGTACCGCGACGCGAGGTGGCGGGCGCTGCTCACCTGGCTCTGGACGAGGAAGAGGTCGGCGCCCTGTTCGGCACAGAATGGACCGAGGCGGCGAGCGACACCCGGAGTGGCGGCGACCGCGGCCTTCGAGCCGGCGGCGTGGATCTCCGCGATCCGGCGGGCGATGAGCGTCTCGCGGACCGGGGCGGCGTACGCCTCCGCGAGGACCGCCTGGATCTCCGCGTCGGGGGCGGTGGCGATCCGCTCGAGGACCGGGGCCGGGTCGTCGTAGCGGGCCTGGACGCCCTCGAGGTTGAGCACGGCGAGGCCGCCGAGGCCCGCCAGCACACCGGCGCTGCGGGCGTCGACAACGGCGTCCATGGCGGCGGCCAGCACGGGGATCCGCAGCGGGATGCCGGCGAAGTCCTGCTCGAGGGAGACGTCGTCGGGCTCGACGGTCTCGGTGCCGGGGGCGAGGGAGACGTCGTCGAAGCCGTAGGTCGGGCGGATGGAGTCCACCTTCGAGCGGAAGTGGCGTCGCGCCGCGGGCTCGGTGGTCTGCATCGTCGATCCCCATCCTCCTGCGCCGCCCGTCGGTGCGGGCGATTGTACGGCGCGGGCGTCCCGGGCGAGCCGGCCGGGGCTGCGGCGGCGCGGCGGCCCGGCGATCGATCGAGGGCGCGGGGGTATCGTCCGCCCATGCCCAGGATCAGCGCGGCGGAACGAGCCCGGCTCCGAGACAGCGCCTTCGCCTACGTCGACGCGAAGGGGCGCCGGCGGTTGCCGATCCACGACGAGGCCCACGTGCGCAACGCCCTCGCCCGCTTCGAGCGGGTCACCTTCGAGAGCGACGCGGCCCGCGAGCTGGCGCGGACGCGGCTGCTTCGGGCCGCCAAGCGCTACAGGATCGTCCCCGTGGGCTTCATCACCGGCCAGATCCAGGCGGAGCGGCGCACCCCCTCCTCGGTCGCCTCGCTCCCGACCGGCGCGGTCACATTCCTGATGACCGACATCGAGGGCTCGACCCAGCTCCTGCACTCCCTCGGCGAGGGCTACGCGCCGTTGCTCGCCGAGGTGCGCCGCATCCACCGCCGGGCGGTCCGGGCCGCGGGGGGCCACGAGGTCGACGCGCGCGCCGACGAGTACTTCGCCAGCTTCGAGCAACCGGCCTCCGCGGTGGCGGCCGTGCTCGCAATCCAGCGCCGGATCGCGGAGGGGGTGGGCGCGCTCCGGGTGCGGGTCCGCGTCCGGGCGGGGATCCACGGTGGCCGGCCGACGCTCACGGAGGACGGCTACGTCGGCCTCTCCGTCCACACGGTCGCCCGCATCTGCGCGGTGGCCGGCGGCGGCCAGATCCTGGTGTCCGAGCGCACCCGCGATGCTCTGGGCGGGGCGCTCCCCGAGGGTTCTCGGGTCCGAAGCGTTGGGATCCACGTCCTCCGTGGGATCCCGGGCGAGCACCGGCTCTACGAGGTGACGCCCGGTCGGGCCTGAAGGCCTCGCCTCGGCCGGACGAGGAGCGACCGGCACGCGGACTCAGCGGGCCAGCCGCCGGCCCTCGGGGTCGAGGCGGAACCACGGCTCGGCCTCCGGCTCCAGCAGCTTGCCGAGGATCCGTTCGATCGTCTCCCGGTACGAAGGCCAGACAACGAGACGCAGCGCCTCCTCGCGGCCGGCCCAGCGGGCACCGTCATGCTCGGGCGAGAGCGTCGGCTCGGCACCGGGCCGGACCCGCACGGCGAAGATGGCGCCGGCCACGATCGCATCGGGTCCCTCGTCGTAGAAGTGGGTCACCTGGTCGAGGTCGTAGAACGCCTCGATCTCGCCCGACCCGAAGCCGGTTTCTTCGTGCACCTCGCGCAGGGCAGCCAAGGGGACCCGCTCGCCGGGCTCCAGGCCGCCGGTCACGCACTGCCAGAGCCCGGGAAAGATCCGGTCCGGGCGCACGGCGGATCAGGAGGAACTCCGGCGCGCCGGCCGACGACACGCGGAAGATCCAGCACTCGACGAGGTCGGGGCGGTGGGGGCTCACGGCGCGCTACAGCCGCTCGAAGCGCTCCACGGGGAGGACGAAGACCGTCGCGCCGCCGACCTCGACCTCGAGCGGATACGGCAGGAAGAACTCGCCCGGCTCCATGATCGGCGGCATCGGGTTGACGAGCTGCGTCCGCGAGTGGCAGCTCTCGCGGACGATCCCGAGGACCTCCTCGACCTCCTCGTCGTCGACGCCGAGGATCACCGTTGCGTTCGACTGCTTCAGGAATCCGCCGGAGCTGTGGAGGCGGGTCGCCCGGAACTCGCGCTCGAGGAGCGCGTCGACCAGGGGACCGGCGTCCTCCGGGTTCACGATGGCGACGATGAGCTTCACGCGGCCGAGTATAGGCCGCGAGCCACCGAGGTCCCGGCGCGGCGCGCGTATCATCGGCCCATCCCGGCCCGGCTTGCCCAAGCCCGGGACCGCGCGTGGAGGCAGCCGTGACCCAGCCAGATCATCCCGCCGATCCCGGTCCCCTGCTGGCGGCGGCGGCCCGCGCCGTAGCGCGCGCGACCGACCTCGACGCCACCCTCGACACGCTGCTTGCCATCGCCCTCGCCGACCGGGGTGCCGCCGCCGGGCTGGCGGCGACCGTCGGCGACGACGGGCTCGTGCGCCCCCTGCGCGTGGTGGGCGGGGCGACGCTGCCGGCCACGGACACGATCGGCGCCTCGCTCGACGGCAACCCGACGGACGATCCGCTGGCAAGCGCCATGCTCGAGCGACGTCCCGTCGCCGCGACGACGATCGGCGAGAACCCGCCGGGCTCGTTCGCCGCCAACAACCGGCTGGACCGGGTTCTCGCCCTCCCGCTCGTCGTCGGCGAGGCTGGGATCGAGCGCGTGGTCGGTGTCGTGGCCCTCGGCTGGCGCGCCGGCGAACCTGGGCGCGAGGGCGCCGCCGGCGTGCTGGACGCCCTCGTGGACCTCGCCGCCGTGGCCGTCGATCGCGCGGCGGCGAGCGCCGGTGCCGTCGAGCGGGAGGACTGGCAGGAGCGGCTCGCCCACCTCGACCCCCTGACCGGGCTCGCCAACCGTCGGACGCTCGATCGCGTGCTCGAGCTGGAGATCGCCCGCGCCGGCCGCCAGGAGAGCGACATCTCGGTCGCTGTCTTCGACGTGGACGGCTTTCGTGCCGTCAACGAGCAAGCGGGAGCAACCGCCGGCGATGCCGTCCTGCGGGCGGTCGCCGCGGTGCTGGCCGACCAGGTCCGCTTCGTGGACACCGTGGCCAGGATCGGGGGCGACGAGTTCATCGTCGTCGCGCCGGGGAGCGGCGGCGTCACCGTGGCCGACCGGATCCTCCGCGCTCTCGAGGAGCTGGGGCCCGTCGGGGGCAGGGTCATCACCGTCTCGGCGGGCGTCGCCCGGTTCCCCGCCGACGGGGTCAGCGCGGACGAGCTCCTGGCGTCGGCGCTGGCAGCGCTCGAGGGCGCCCGGGCCTCGGGCAAGGGCGTGATCGCAGAGGTACGCGCGGACTGACCGTTCGTGCAGGGTGACAGTTAACGTCGCCGACCGTCGAAGAACGGGGCCCTGGCAGGGCAACCCCGGGGTCAGCCGGGCGGGACTGCCCGGTCGAGGTAGGCGATGAGCTCGGCGCGGGCGGCGGCCAGGACGTCCGCCTCGGGCGCGGAGGCGTCGATGATCACCCAGCGATCCGGCTCGGCGGCTGCCAGCTCCAGGTAGCCGGCGCGGACGCGCTCATGGTAGGCGCGATCGAAATGAGCTTCGAAGCGAGTCGTCTCGACCTCGCTCTTACGAGCCAGGCCGATCCCCACCGGGACATCGAAGAGGATGGTGAGGTCGGGCCGCAGGCCGCCGGTCGCGAAGCGCCCGACGGGCAGCAGCTCCTCCACGCCGAGGCGTCCGCCATACCCCTGGTAGGCGAGCGTCGAATCCAGGTAGCGATCGGAGATCACGATCACGCCCCGCTCCAGCGCGGGCCGCATGACGGCCTCCACGAGCTGGGCCCGGGCGGCCATGAAGAGGAGCGCGTCCGCCCGCTGGGTCAGGTGGACGGACGACTCGTGGCGGTCCATGAGGATCGCCCGGATCCGCTCCCCCGCCGGCGTCCCGCCCGGCTCGCGGACGAGCAGCGCCTCGCGCCCGGTCGCCGCCACCGCAGCCCGGAGCTGGTCGGCGTGGACGGTCTTCCCGCTTCCGTCGGGGCCCTCGAGCGTGATGAAGGCCCCGCGGTGGAGCCCCTGGTCGGACGTCATGAATCCAGAGTAGCCGCGGGGCCGCGACATCGTCACCCGCCCGCTGCTACCGTGCCGGGCATGCACGAGATCATCGACCGGGCGCTCGACACGGCCCGGCTTCACGGGGCGTCCTACGCCGACGTCCGGGTCGTCCGGCGCCGCGAAGAGTCCATCGACGTCAAGAGCGGCCGGCTCGCCGGGGTCGTGAGCCACGAGACGGAGGGCTTCGGCGTCCGCGTCCTCGTCGACGGCGCGTGGGGGTTCGCGTCGTCGCATCGGCTCGCGGCGGGCGAGGCCGATCGGGTTGCCGCCCAGGCCGTCCGGATCGCCCGGGCCAGCGCCACGGCCCAGCGCCGGCCCGTGATCCTCGACGAGCGGCCGCCGGCCCGCGGCCGCTTCGAGACGCCGGTCGAGGCGGACCCCTTCGCGATCCCCCTCGAACAGAAGATCGGCGACCTGCTCGCCGCGGACGAGGCGATGCGCCGGGTTGCGGGGATCGCCTTCGCCGACAGCACCTACGGCGCCCAGCGCGAGGAGAAGACGTTCGCCGCCAGCGACGGGAGCTTCATCGAGCAGACGATCACGCACGTGGGCGCCGGGATCGAGGCCAACGCGGTCGACGGCGACGAGCACCAGCGGCGCAGCTACCCCGACGCAGGGGGCGCCTGGCGGGGCGCCGGTTACGAGCACGTCCGCTCGCTGGACCTGGCCGGCACCGCCGAGCGGGTCGCCACGGAGGCCGTGCAGCTGCTCTCGGCACCGCCGCTGCCGCCGGGCCGCCGGACGATCGTCCTCCACCCATCACAGCTCTACCTCCAGGTCCACGAGAGCTGCGGTCACCCGACCGAGCTCGATCGTGCCTTCGGCACCGAGGCCAGCCTCGCCGGCACGAGCTTCCTGACGCCCGACAAGCTCGCGGCGGGGTTCCGCTACGGGTCGGAGATCGTCGACATCGTCGCCGACGCCACCGCGCCCGGGGGAATGGGCACCTTCGGTTGGGACGACGAGGGCGTGGCGGCCCAGGCGGTGCCTCTCGTCCGCGCCGGCATCTTCACGGGGTACCTGTCGAGCCGCGAGACGGCGCCGAGGATCGGGCGCCGCTCCGGGGGTGCGATGCGGGCGGACGGCTGGAACCGGATCCCGCTGATCCGGATGACGAACGTGAACCTGCTCCCGAAGCCCGGCCTGAGCCTGGACGACATCATCGCGGACACCGACGACGGGCTCTTCCTGGTGGCGAACCGGAGCTGGTCGATCGACGATCGCCGCCTCAACTTCCAGTTCGCGACCGAGCTCGCCTACGAGATCCGGGGCGGCACGCTGGGGCAGCTCTACCGCAACGCGACCTACACGGGGATCACGCCCACGTTCTGGGGGAGCTGCGACGCGATCGGCGACGAGTCGAGCTACGTGATGCTGGGGGCGGCGAACTGCGGCAAGGGCGAGCCGATGCAGATCGGGCACGTGGGCCACGGCTGCTCGGGGGCGAGATTCCGCGACGTCCAGGTGGGGGTGATGTCGTGAGCGCGGTCGGGGCCGAGGCACGCTTCGACGCGGCGGCGGCGCTCACCCTCGCCGAGGCGGTGCTGCGCCTGGCGGAGGCGGAGGGCGCCAGCGAGGCCGAGGTCCTGGTGGCCGGCGGCGACGAGGCTCTCACCCGCTTCGCCAACAGCGAGATCCATCAGAACGTCGCGGAATCCGGCGTCCGGGTGAACCTCCGCTTCGTCCGCGGAACCCGGATCGGCGCCGCGTCGTCCGGGCGGACCGACCCCGAGGCGCTGCTCCGGCTCGCCGAGACGGCGGGCCGGATCGCCGCGATCGCCGAGGAGTCACCCGACTGGGCCGGGCTGCCGGCGGCCCGTCCCGCCGAGCCGGTGGATGGTGCCTTTGCCGCCGGCACGGCCGACGCCTCCCCGGAGCTGCGCGCGGCGGGCGTGCGCGCCGTGATCGCGGCGGCCGACGACGTGGGGGTGGGGGCATTCGGGTCCTTCTCCACCGGCGTGGAGACGGTGGCGGTCGCCACCACGACAGGGATCCGGGTTGCCGAGGGCCGCACGGCCGCGCGGCTCCTGGCGGTCACGATGGGTCCCGCCGACGGGACCGGGTACGCGGAGGCCGCGGCGGTGGACGCGACGGCGATCGACGCCGCCGCGGTGGGCCGGGAGGCCGCCGAGAAGGCGCGCCGCTCGGCCCGGCCCGTTGACCTGCCGCCGGGCGACTACGCGGTCGTGCTCGAGGAGTACGCCGTCGCCGACCTCCTCGACAACCTCGGCCTGGTCGGCTTCTCCGGCCTCGCCGTCGAGGAGGAGCGCTCCTTCTTCGAGCCCGGGAAGCGGGTGGGCAGTGAGCTCGTCACGATCGTCGACGACGCGCGCGACCCCGCGGGGATGCCCGCCGGGTTCGACTACGAGGGCGTCCCCACGCGCCGCGTCGTGATGATCGAGCAGGGCGTCTGCCGGGAGATGGTCCACGACGCCGCGACCGCGGCCCGGGTCGGCGTGCCGTCCACCGGCCACGGCCTGCCGGCCCCGAACCCGTGGGGTCCGTTCCCCCTCCACGCCGCGATGGCGGCAGGGTCGACGCCGCGGGCGGAGCTGGTTCGCGGACTGCGGCGCGGCCTGCTCGTCACCCGCTTCCACTACACGAACGTGGTTCACGGGAAGCTCGCCGTCATCACCGGCATGACCCGCGACGGGACCTTCCTCGTCGAAGACGGGGAGATCGTGGGCCCGGTCCGGAACCTCCGCTTCACCCAGTCCTACCTGGACGCGCTGGCAGCCGTGGAGGCGGTCGCGACGGGGCGCCGCCTGCTCCGGGGAGAGCTGGGGGCGGTCCTGGTGCCGGCCGTGCGGATCGGGTCCTGGCGCTTCACCGGAGCGACCACGGCCGAGTAGCCGACTGCCCCGGGGCCACCGGCCGAACAGGTGGGCTTGACATCGTTGTCCCGGGGCGAGTCGCTCAGCCCGCGATCGCCTCTCGCTCGTCGCGATGCTCATACACGGTCGCCAGCGGGTCACGACGGCCGAGCGAGAGCCACGCGACCAGCCCGCCCACCGCGGCCACCAGTCCACTGAGGCCCAGGGCCGCCCGGACGCCGGCCGCGTAGGCGTCCACGTACGGCTGCACGTCGGCCGCGCTCACCGCCGACGTGACCTGGCTGAAGGAGGGCGTCCCCACCGCGATCAGGACGTCCCGGAAGGCCGCGATCGCCTGCTGGGCGTCGGCCGCCGGGAGGCCGGCAACCGTGGCGGTGTACGCGGCGATCGCCACGTTGGCGACGATCGCCGTGACGACCACGATCCCGATCCGGGCGCCGACCGTGATGGAGGCCTCGTTCAGGGCGGCCGCGGTTGCCGGCAGCCCGCGCGGCACGCTCGCGAAGATGATCGCCGTGCGAACGGTGGTCGCGATCACGAATCCCGCCCCCACCAGGAAGCACGGGACGACGAAGAGCAGGTAGCCCGCCCCGGGCAACGTGACGAGCGCGAGCAGCAGGTCCCCCAGCCCGACCGCAATCGCGCCCACGCCGACCAGCTGGCGAGGCGAGTAGCGCGCGAGCAGGAAGCCTGCGGCGGGTCCCGCCAGGATGAGCGCCCCGAAGAGCGGCGCGAGCGCGACGACGGCCAGGAGCGGACCGTAGCGGAGCACCAGCTGGAAGTAGAGTGGCAGCTGCATCATCGGTGCGGTCTGGGCGATCCCGAGGACCACTCCGACGATCACCGCGATCGCGGCCGGGCGGCGCTCGATCCGGATCGCCGGCATCGTCGACCCCGCTCGCCGGCGATCGTGGAGGAGCGCGAGGCCGATGACGAGGATTCCACCGATGATGAGCGCCCACCGGAGCGGGTTGTCCCAGCTCCCGCCGATCCAGGTGAGCCCCACGGTGAGCGAGATGACCCCGAAGGCCCAGATCGCGATCCCGATCACGTAGGGCCGCTCGGGAACCGTTGGACGCGGGAGCTCCGGGATCAGGCCCCGCACGAACCAGAATGCCAGCGCGCAGGCCGCGATCGCGGCCAGGAAGGCAGGGGCGCGCTCGCCGGGCACGAGCTGGAGGAGGATCGGCGCCGCGGCACCCGCGGCGCCGTACGCCCCGTACGCCAGGCCGATGGCGGTGGCCCGGGCGATGCCCCGGTAGCTGATCGCGACGAGCGCCAGCGAGGCTGGGATGATGAACGCCGCGGCCGCGTGCCCGACGAACCTCGACGCGATGAAGAGCGGCCCGGCCGGCACGAGGAGGCTCGCGACGCTGGCGAGCAGCTCGACCGCGAGGCCCCCGACGATGATCGGCCTGGCTCGAGCCGAGTCGCCGATCGCCCCGCCCAGGAGCAGGAGCCCGGCGCCACCGAGCGCGGCGAGGAGGACCAGCGCCTCCAGCTCCGGGCGTTCCCGGATCGCCGCCTGCACGTTCGGCAGCGAGGTGCCCCACACCTTCGGGTCGAGCGCGGCGGCGAACAGGGCCGCTGATCCCGCGAGCAGGCCGTTGCGCGCCGTGGGGTCGGCATACAGGTCGGCGATGAACGCGGGGACCGGGGGGCGGCGCACGGCCGGATGCCGGCGAGGTCGGCGCTAGCGGTCTGCGCGCCGCTGGCGGGCCCGGTACCAGGGCACCAGGAGACCGACAGTGGCCCCGCCGATCACGGCAATCGTCCCCTCGACGAGGAAGCTCCCGAGGTTCACGACCTCCATCACGAGCATCACGGCCCACGTCGCGAGCGCGGTCACCAGGACAGCGACCATGCCACCCCCTCCTCCGGGTGTTCCCCGCTCCGATCCTCGAGCTCCGGCTGCCAGACCGGTGAGGTCGCGCACGCCGCGGGTCCGGCCTCGCATGACAGGGTAGCGGCGCCAGGGCTCGTGCGCGCACCCGACGCTGCGCCGCCCGCAGGCCGTGTCGCGGCCTCCCTGTGCCGCCACGCCCCCCGAATGCCGGAGAATGGGCCCAACGTACGGACGTCGACCGGCTTGGCCAACCGGGAGGAGGTCCACGACGGGCAGGTGCGCGCGGCGCTCGCTATCCGGGACATCGTCATCGGCCTGGGGCTGGTCTTCGGGACATGGTTCCTGGCCAAGGCGCGGGGCGGGCTCGGCGTCCTGTAGTCTCGCGGGCGCCTGCAGCGTGTCGGGAAGGAGATCGAGATGACCATCGAGGATGACGGCCGCCAGACCGGCATCGCATTGGCCACGCGCGCGGACCTCGTGGACGCCCGCCAGTCGCTGGGCCCGGCCAAGCTCGACGACCTCTTCCCGGACGACGCTGCTTTCCGCCGCTCGGTCCAGACCTACGTCGCGCTGCTCGCCCTGGCTGCGCTCATCGCATCCTTCGGCCTCTACCAGGACTCGGTCGCCTCGATCATCGGGGCGATGGTCGTCGCGCCGCTGGGCGGCGCGATCATGGCGTTCGCCGGGGCGCTCGTCACCGGGCGCACCCGCTGGCAGACGATCTCCTTCGTCCAGGTGGCGCTGGGCGGGCTCATGGTCGTGGGCATCGGCTTCCTCGTCTCCTGGGTGATGCCGGACCCCCTCACCCTGACCCCATCGCTCGAGGCACGGACCGCGCCGGGGCTCCTCGACCTCGGTGTCGCGCTCGCGGCCGGCGCCGCCGGCGCCTACGTTGCCGCTCGTCGGACCGGGAACGATGCGCTTCCGGGCGTAGCCATTGCCGTCTCCCTCGTCCCTCCGCTCGCGACCGTGGGAATCTGCGTGGAGCTCGGCCGGCCCGACGACGCGGCCGGGGCGCTGGTCCTGTTCCTCACCAACTTCTCAGCGATCGTCGTCGTCGCCTGCATCGTCTTCGTGTTCTTCGGCGCCACCCCGAGCCGGGAGATGCTCCGCGAGCGCCACCGCCTCCGCAATGGCTTCATCGCGGCCGTGATCGCCCTCATCGTGGTCGCGATCCCCCTGGCCATGAACGGCGCCGATGCAGTCCGTACGACACTCCGGGCGACGGCCGGGGCGCCGCTGGTCCGCGGCTGGATCGGAGACCGGGACCTGGAGGTCACCTCCTGGACCATCGAGGGAACCACGGTCACGCTCAACCTCGCCGGCGTGGATGCGCCGCCCGACGCCGCGCCCCTCGCGGCCGAGCTCGCTGACGCCTTCGGCGCTTCGGTCGAACTGGAGATCGTCTTCACCGCCGTGACCCGGGAGCGGGCCTCCGCCGCGCCCTGAGGCGGGCATCCACGGTCCGATCTACTGGCCCTGGGCCTTCGTGAAGCTCGGCTCGCCGGCGAAGACGTGGAGCTTCTCGACGTGCGTCCAGACGAACTGTTCGCCGACGCGCGCGAGGAGCGCGGCGAGATCGGCGTCCGAGACTGCCCCGCGGTCCTCGCGGGCAACGAAGCGCGCCCGGAGCATCCCCACCGCATCCGGCTTGAGGCCCGTGGCGGGATAGACCATCGTGCCGCGGCTGTCGACCATCTGGAGCGTGAGCACGTCGCCGGCGAGCGCGGCCAGCGCCGGGCCCGCTTCGTCCGGCGCCGTCCACGACTCCATGAAGACGTCCGCGCCGATCGTCCTGCGCTCGACGGCGGCGCTCACCTCGGCGCCGTACGCCCACGACGGCCTGCGCGCCGCGCCGCCGGCCGGCCGCTCGGCAGCGGCTCGCGACGGGACCGTGGCCGGCTGCCGGCCCAGGTTCGCGATGATCGAATCCGTGAAGCCCGTCGTGGACGCCGCGTGCTCGACATCGCCGCCCGTCTGGCGGGCCAGGTCCTGGGTGACCGCCCGGCCCTCCTCCAGGGTGACGAGAACCGCGTCCTCGATCGTGGCGGCCGCTGCGGGCTCACCCACGTGGCGCAGCATCATGAGCGACGACAGGATGAGCGCCGTCGGGTTGATGACGTCCTTGCCGGCGTACTTCGGGGCCGAGCCGTGGACGGCCTCGAAGATGGCCACGCCGTCGCCGTAGTTGCCGGACGGCGCGAAGCCCAGGCCGCCGACCAGCCCCGAGGCGAGGTCGCTGATGATGTCGCCGTTGAGGTTGGTCGTCACGACGACGTCGAACTGGGCAGGGTTCTTGGCCATCTGGTGGGCGACGTTGTCGATGATCAGGTGCTCGGCCGTGATCTCCGGGTACTCGGAGCTGAGCTCCTCGAAGGTCCGTTTGAAGAGACCTTCGGTGAGCTTCATGATGTTGGCCTTGGTGGCGCAGGTCACCTTGGCGCGCCCCTCGCGGCGGGCCAGCTCGAAGGCGTAGCGGATGATCTTCTCGCTGCCCTTGCGGGTGATGATCTTCAGGCACTGCGCGACATCGGGCGTCTGCATGTGCTCGATGCCGGCGTAGAGGTCCTCGATGTTCTCGCGGACGATGATCATGTCCACGCCCTCGCCCGCGTAGCGGGTGGGAACGCCCGGCAGCTCGCGCGCGGGGCGCACGTTGGCGTACGTCTCGAAGAGCTTGCGCAGGGTGACGTTGGCGCTCTTCTCCCCGAAGCCGACCGGGGTCTCCAGCGGCCCCTTCAGGACGACCCTGGTCCGCTCGATCGAGGCGCGCGTCTCGCGGGGCACGCCGGACGTGTCGCCGCGTTTGAAGACCTCGGCGCCGGCCTCGGCCTCCTCCCAATCCACGGCGACGCCGGCTGCGGCGATGATCCGCTGCGCGGATCGGACGACCTCCGGCCCCACCCCGTCGCCGGGGATGACGGTGATCCGGTGCGGCTGGGCTGGCATCGGGGATCCCTCCTCTGCGGGACGGGTGCGGGGCGTTCGGTTCGGAAGACGTGGTGCGTTCGCGCGTGCGCTGATTCTGCTCCATTCGTCACGCCCCGGGCGCGCGCCGTGGCGGGGTCCGCGTGATCAGTACGGCACGCGGTCCGGCTTTGCCAGCCACTCGTCGAGGACGGCGATCGCCTCGGCGCGCAGGAGGTGGTCGGAGTGGAGCGACCGCGCCTCCGGGGCGAGCGGGAGCTCACGGTAAATGCGGGCGTCGTCGAAGCCCGCGCGGGCGGCGTCGTCGCGGGTGGCCGCGAAGACGAGCCGGTCGACGCGAGCCCAGTAGACGGCAGCCAGGCACATGGGGCAGGGCTCGCAGCTGCTGTAGAGGACGCAGCCCTCGAGACGGAAGGTGTCGAGCGCCCGGCAGGCCCGCCGGATGGCGACGACCTCGGCGTGGGCAGTCGGGTCCTGGCTCGAGGTGACGGCGTTCCAGCCGCGGGCGACGATGGCGCCATCGCGGGCCACGACGGCTCCGAACGGCCCGCCGCGGCCCTGGCGCATCCGCGTCCGGGACAGGCGGATCGCCTCGCGCAGGAACCGGGCGTCCAGCTCGGCGGTCTCGTCGACGTGGGTCATGAGCTCACCTCGGGCCGACCGTAGCGCGGCGGTCGCGGGCGAGTGTAGGGCCGAAGCGCCGGTTCGGGCGCGTCGGGCGGCCCGGGTCAGCCATGCCGCGACGCAACCTCGTCGGTGCGATCCCGGATCGCCCCGTGGTGGGCCGACCAGGCGGCCCAGACCGAGGCCGCCCACTGTCGGACGGCCGCGGCCACCTCGCCGGCGGGCGCGGCGGCCACGTGCACGAGCGTGACGGCGCCCGTCTCGGCCGGTGGCTCGAGCCAGGCGAAGACCGGGTCGTCACGGAGCAGGTCCTGCTTGAATCGGATCCCGTCCACCGGGGAGCGCCCACGCTCGAGGATGACGCAGATGCTCACGAGGTGCACCCAGACCGACTGGGCCTGGCGGCGCCCTTCGACCCCGTGGTGCTGGGCGGCGTAGGCATCGACCGCCAGGGGCATGACGGCGGCCAGGGCCGGGTCGGCATAGGCGCGCGCCTGGAGCTCGCCCCAGGCCGCCCAGCAGCCGGCGTTCGCGCCGAGATACGCGTGGGTCGGGCCGTCCCCGGCGGGGACGAGGGCGCGGCAGTCCGGGCAGGCGACGAAGCCCTCCGCCGGCAGGTGCTCGCCGCTCACGCCGCTGCAAGCGCCCGCATCGCCTCGACGGCCACCGTGAAGGGGACGACGATGGGGGGGACGCCGGCGCACAGGGCGAGCTGGACGCCGCCGAGGATGCCGATCGTGGCGCCGGCCGGGAGCGGGGCGTGGTCGCGGCCGGCTGTCATGGCGAGGGGAGTGTAGTTGCGGACCGGATCGGCCGCCGTCCTCGTCCACGGTGTCGCCGAGCGGAGCGTCGGGTGTCGCCGTACTGGCCCCAGCATTACCGGGCGTGCTCCGCGACGGATCGCCGGCCGACCCGGCCGTTTCGCGGCCCGGCGATCGCGAACCGATCCCTGCCGAACGCGAGCTGGGGCGCACGATCACGCGGCGACGCTCCGAATCCGTCGCTCGTGGTGCCAGCCGGCCGCGCGGATGCCCATGCGGCATCCGCTACTGCTGGGGGCAGTAGGACGACAAGCGCGCGCGGACGACGGGCGGGCCAGCGCGCGCGGACGACGGGCGGGCCAGCGCGCGCGGACGACGGGCGGGCCAGCGCGCGCGGACGACGGGCGGGCCAGCGCGCGCGGACGACGGGCGGGCCAGCGCGCGCGGACGACGGGGCGGGCCAGCGCGCGCGGACGACGACGCGCGGCCACGGCCCCGGGCGCGGCGGCCGGCGCGGTACCCTTCGGGCGTGGACCCGCTCCGCGCTCGCGCCCTGCTGCGAACGTCGGCGGTCGGCGTCGCCGCACTCGGCGGCGCGACCGCGCTCGTTGCCCTGCTGCAGCTCGGGCTCGGCGTGCCGAACCCATCGGCCGTCTACATCCTGGCGGTCGCCATCGTGGCCCTCGTCGGCGGTCGCGTGGCTGTTCTCGCGGCGGCGGTTGCCTCCTTCCTCCTGTACGACTTCCTGTTCGTCGACCCCCGTTACATGTTCACGGTTGCCGACCCCGGGGAGTGGCTCAACCTCGTCCTGCTCCTGGCGGTCGGCCTGCTGGTCGGCCAGATGGCCGCCCTGCTGCGAATCCGCGAAGAGACGGCTGTCACCCGCGAGCGCGAGGCCCGGACGCTCTTCTCCGTGAGCCGCGAGCTGGTGACCCGACCGTCGACCATCGACGTGCTCCCCCGGATCGTGGAGATCCTCTGTCGCGAGGCGCACCTCGACCGCGCGTGGATCGCCCTTGACGATGGCGGTGCCCGCCGGACGCCGGTCGCCGACACCAACCCCGGGGCGCCGACGCCCGAGCCGCCTGGTCACCGGATCCTGCGCCGCCGGCCCGGCGACGAACCGGCGGAGTGGATCGCGGTCCACACGGGGAAGCGAGCGGTCGACCGGCGGGGAACCCCGACGGAGGCGTACCGTGTCGGGATCGATGCCGGCGGACGCGCCATCGGGTCGCTGTGGGCGCTCCGCCGACGGGCCGCCGGGCCGCCTGACCGGACCGAGACCCGGCTCCTTGCCGCAGTCGCGGACCAGGTGGGCCAGGCCCTGGAGCAGGACCGCCTCGCCGGGGCCGCCCGCGATGCCGATATCGCGCGCGAGAGCGACGCCCTCAAGAGCGCGCTCCTGGAGTCCGTCTCTCACGACCTGCGCACGCCGCTGGCGTCGATCCGTGCCGCTGCCGGCAGCCTGGTCGACGACCAGGTGGACCTCGGTCCCGAGGATCGCCGGGCGACCGCGGTGATGATCGACCGTGAGGCCGACCACCTCAACCGGATCGTCACCAACCTCCTGGACCTGAGCCGAGTGGAGGCCGGCGCACTCCGCGTGGAGCGTGACGTCTACGACCTGGAGGACCTCCTGGAGCCGACGGTGGATCGCGCTCGGCGGCGCCTTGCCCGCCACCGACCTGGAGGTCGCCCTCGGCGACGTCCCGCCGGTAGAGGTGGACGCGGTCCTCCTCGACCAGATCGTGGCCAACCTGCTGGAGAACGCCGCGAAGTACACGCCCCCGGGCACGCTCGTGCGGATCGCGGCCCGGGCGCTCCCGGACAAGACGTGGATTCGCCTGACCGTCGAGGACGCAGGCCCCGGAGCGCCCGATCCGTCGCTCCCTCACCTGTTCGAGAAGTTCTACCGCGTTCCGGGGCGATCGGCCGGCTCGCGGAGCGGGACCGGCGTCGGGCTGGCGGTCGTGCGCGGGCTGACTGAAGCGCTGGGCGGCCGCGTCGCGGCCCGGCGCTCCGAGCTTGGCGGGCTCGCGATCGACGTCGACCTGCCGGCGGCTCGCCAACCCGACGCCGAGGAGCCGACGCCGTGAGCACGAGGCCATGAACCCGACGGCGGGCCCCCGGATCCTCGTCGTCGAGGACGACGACGCGACGCGGACGGCCCTGCACCGCGACCTGGCGGCCCGCGGGTTCGAGGTAGATGAGGCACCCGACGGGACGGCTGCGCTCCAGCGCTGGGATGCGCGCCGACCCGACCTCGTGCTCCTGGACCTGGGTCTGCCCGACCTCGACGGGATCCGGGTCCTGCGTCACATCCGCCGTGAGGCGACCACCCCTGTTGTGATCCTCTCGGCCCGCGACGCGGAGACCACGAAGATCGAGGCGCTCGAGGCGGGCGCCGACGACTACGTGACGAAGCCGTTCTCCACCGGGGAGCTGCAAGCGCGGATCAAGGCGGTGATGCGGCGGGCCGGGGGACCGGCGGCCGACGCGGAGGGGCGCGTGACCGTCGGGCCACTGGTCCTGGATCCGCTGCAGCGCCTCGTGACCGTGAACGGCGCCCCGGTCTCCCTCACGCCCCGCGAGTTCGAGATCCTGCGCGTCTTCCTGGCCCACCAGGGGCGCCTCGTTACACGCGGGCGGTTGCTGCGTGCGGTCTGGGGCGAGGCTTACCAGGGTGAGCACCACTACGTGCACGTCCACGTGAGCCATCTGCGCCGCAAGATCGCCGCCGCCGATCCTGACGGGGAGCTGCGCGACCTCGTCACGGCCGAGGCCGGCGTCGGCTACCGGGTCCGCGAGGCGTCGCCGCCGCCCGACTGAGCGAGCCCCGCGACGTCTGCCAGATGACATGAGCACTTCTTGAGCGGCTCCCCGTCCTCCGGCGGCCCGGCCTCTTGGGGGTCGGGCGGACGATCGAGCCGTGAAGCACGGCAATGTGGACTCCTCTGCCGCGGCCGGTCGCGTGCTGGAGCGCGAGATGGCCCTCGTGGAGAGCGCCGTCGAGATGGTGGCGACCGGTCACGCGTCGCGCATGCAGCTCGGCGGCCTCGCCTTCGGCGACGCGCTGCTGGACTTTGCCCGGCGGGTGGGCGCCGGGCGTGGCGTCCGGGTGACGCCGCAATGGGGGGTCGGCGAGGAGGGCCTGGCCCTGACCTTCGGGCCGATGGATCCTGGGCCCGGGCCTGACGATGCCTGACCGGCCGATCCTGCTCGTCGAAGACGACGAGTCCTTGCGCTCGGTCGTGGCCAGGCACCTCCGCGCCCGCGGCTGGAGCGTGGTCGAGGCCACGTCCGCCGAGAAGGCAGCCGCGGCCCTGCGCGGGGGCGCCTCGCCGGCCCTCGTCCTGCTCGACATCAACCTGCCGGGCGAGACCGGCTGGGACCTGCTTCGTGGAGGTGCCTTGACGGGTCCCGGCGCTCCGCCGGTCGTCATCGTCTCGGCGACCACCATCGGCCCCAACCGGCTGCGCGAGTTCGGCGTCGCCGGCTATCTGCCCAAGCCATTCGCGCTCGAGACGCTGCTCGAGGTCTGCGAGCGATTCATCCCCCGCCCGGCCGCGCAGCTGGGAGACGCGAGCTCAGTCATCGATCGAGGTGAGAACACGTGACCGACATCGTCATCCTGCTCATCGGGGCGGGCTGCGCGGCCTTCTTCGCCGGCCTGCTGGTCCTGTGCGACCGGGTGGGCCGGTGATCCTCGATCTCCTGGCCGGCATCGCGGCCGTCTTCGTGTTCGTCTACCTCCTGTGGGCCCTGTTGCGGCCCGAGGACTTCTGACCATGGCCGTCGGCGATCTCTTCACCCTCGTCAGCCTGGGCCTCGCGGTCCTCGTGATCACGCCGGTCCTGGGCACATACATCGCCAAGGTCATGGAGGGTGAGCGGACCTTGCTGAGCCCCGTCCTCCGCCCCGTGGAGCGTGGGATCTACCGCGTCTGCGGCATCGACGAGACGCACGAGCAGGGCTGGAAGGGCTACACCACCTCGATCCTCGTGATGGCCGCCGTCGCGATCGTCGCCCTCTACGCGATGCTCCGCGCCCAGGCGATCCTGCCGCTCAACCCGGGTGGCGTTGGCGCGATGACGCCGGACCTGGCGTTCAACACGGCCGTGAGCTTCGAGACCAACACGAACTGGCAGAACTACTCGGGCGAAACGGGCGCGAGCTACCTCTCCCAGTCGCTCGGGCTCGCCGTCCGCAACTTCACCTCCGCCGCGACCGGCCTGGCCGTGGCCTTCGCCCTCATCCGCGGCCTCGTCCGCCGCAACGCGTCCACCGTCGGCAGCTACTGGGTCGACATGACCCGGGGCACCCTGTACGTGCTGGTGCCGATCGCCTTCGTCCTGGCCCTCGTCCTCGCCTGGCAGGGCGTCCCCCAGACGCTGGACGGCCCGCACGCCGCGACGACGTCTGGAGGGCGCCACCCAGACGATCGCCATCGGCCCGATCGCCTCCCAGGAGTCGATCAAGGAGCTGGGCAACAACGGGGGCGGCTTCCTCAACGCGAACTCCGCCCACCCCTTCGAGAGCCCCACCCCGCTCACCAACTGGCTGGAGATGCTGGCCATCCTGGCCATCCCGTTCTCCCTCACCTGGTCGTTCGGGCGGATGGCCGGCAACCAGCGCCAGGGCTGGACGATCTTCGCCGCGATGGCCGGCGTTCTCGTCGTGGGCGCAGTCGTCGCCATGACGGGCGAGGCCGGCGGCAACCCGCTCTTCCCGGCCGGCGTCAACCAGGCCCTCGGCAGCATGGAAGGCAAGGAGACGCGCTTCGGCGCCGCCGTCGGCGGGCTCTTCGCGGCGGTGACGACGGGCACGAGCACGGGCGCCGTCAACGCCATGCACGACAGCTTCCAGCCGATCGCGGGGCTCGTGCCGCTCTTCAACATCGAGCTCGGAGAGATCACGCCGGGCGGCATCGGCGCCGGCCTCTACGGGATGCTGGTGATCGGGGCCGTGCTCTCGGTCTTCATCGCCGGCCTGATGGTGGGCCGGACGCCGGAGTACCTCGGCAAAAAGATCGAGGCCTACCAGATGAAGATGGCGATGCTTGTCGTCCTCGTCCTGGGGGCAAGCATCCTGGGCTTCACCGCCCTGGCAACCGTGACCGCGGAAGGCCAGGCTGGGCCTCTGAACGGCGGCCCGCACGGCTTCAGCGAGATCCTGTACGCCTACTCCAGCCAGACCGGCAACAACGGGTCGGCCTTCGCCGGGCTGACCGGCAACACGCCCTTCTACAACGTCACGGGCGGCCTGGCGATGCTGGTCGGCCGCTACGGGATGATCATCCCCATCCTGGCCCTGGCCGGCTCCATGGCCGCCAAGCGGCGCGTGGCGCCGTCCCTGGGAACGTTCCCGACCACCGGCCCGCTGTTCAGCGTGCTCCTCGTCGGCGTGATCGTCATCGTCGGCGCCCTGACCTTCTTCCCGGCCCTCGCGCTGGGGCCCATCGTGGAGCAGCTGCTCCAGAACGCTGACAAGGTCTTCTGAAGATGAGCCTGAACCGTTCCCTGATGGCGGTCGACCTCGGCCGCGGCACCCGGCGCTTCCAGCGCTTCGTCACCCTCGGCGGGGCCAAGCCGGAGGGCGAGCCGCCCCGGCCGCGGGGCGTGTTCGACCCGGACCTGCTCCGGGCGGCCATCCCGCATGCCTTCCGCAAGCTGGACCCGCGCCGGCTCGTGAGAAACCCGGTGATGTTCGTGGTGGAGATCACGGCCGTGCTCGTCACCCTCATCGCCATCGCCAACGCCACCGGCCTCCAGCCGGTGAGCGGCCCGGGCGGCCTGGGGTTCCAGGTCCAGATCGGGGCCTGGCTCTGGTTCACGGTCCTCTTCGCGACCTATGCCGAGGCCGTCGCCGAGGCCCGCGGACGGGCCCAGGCGGCGACGCTGCGCCGGACGCGCTCGGAGACCGCTGCCCACCGGCGCAGAGTCGACGGGTCGCTGGAGAGCGTGGGCTCGTCCGAGCTCCGCAAGGGCGACATTGTCGTGGTCGAAGAAGGCGAGACGATCCCCGGCGACGGTGACGTCATCGAGGGCGTCGCCTACGTGAACGAGGCGGCCATCACCGGGGAGTCCGCGCCGGTGCTCAAGGAGCCCGGGACGGACATCCGCTCGAGCGTCACCGGCGGGACGACGCTGACCAGCGACCGGCTGGTCATCCGCGTCACCACCGATCCCGGCGAGACCTTCCTCGACCGGATGATCACCCTCGTCGAGGGGGCGAAGCGCCAGCGCACGCCCAACGAGATCGCGCTTGCCATCCTGCTGGCGGGCCTGACGATCGTCTTCCTGATGGCGACCGTGACCCTGCGGCCGTTCGGGCTCTTCGCCGGTACGACGGTGGACACGGTGGCCCTCGTCGCCCTCCTGGTCTGCCTCATCCCGACGACGATCGGCGGCCTCCTTTCGGCCATCGGCATCGCCGGCATGGACCGTGTCGCTCGCTTCAATGTGCTGGCCATGAGTGGTCGAGCCGTCGAAGCGTCGGGTGACGTCGATGTCATCCTGCTCGACAAGACCGGCACGATCACCTACGGCAACCGGCTGGCCGCGTCGATCACGGCGGCGCCCGGCGTCCCCGAGAAGGAGGCGGTCGCCGCCGCCCTCGTCTCCTCGATCCAGGACGAGACGCCCGAGGGCCGCTCGATCGTCGAGCTGGCCCGCAGGCGCCTGGCCGAGCTGGAGGCCCCCGCCGGCACCGGCGACGAGGCCGGCTTCCGGAGCCTCGCCGATGAGGTCGTCGAGTTCATGCCCTTCCGGGCCGAGACCCGGACGAGCGGCGTCCGGCTGTCATCCGGCCAGACCGTCCTCAAGGGGGCGGTCGACGCCATCGGCGCCGGTCTCGACGGCGCCATGCCGGCCGAGCTCATCGAGACCACCGATCGGATCGCCGACGCGGGCGCGACGCCCCTCGCGATCCGCCGCGACGGCCGCGCTCTCGGCCTCATCGAGCTCAAGGACACGGTCAAGGAGGGCCTGCCCGCGCGCTTCGCCGAGTTCCGGAAGATGGGCATCCGGACCGTCATGGTGACCGGCGACAACCCGCGGACCGCGGCCACGATCGCCCGCGAGGCCGGGGTCGACGACTTCATCGCCCAGGCGACCCCCGAGGACAAGATCGGCTTCATCCGCCGCGAGCAGGCCGAGGGCCACCTGGTGGCGATGACCGGCGACGGCACGAACGACGCCCCCGCGGTCGCCCAGGCGGACGTCGGGCTGGCCATGAACAGCGGGACGTCGGCCTGCAAGGAGGCGGCCAACATGGTCGACCTCGACTCCGACCCGACCAAGCTGCTGGAGGTCATCGCGATCGGCAAGCAGCTGCTCATCACCCGTGGCTCGGTGACGACGTTCTCGATCGCGAACGACGTGGCCAAGTACTTCGCGATCGTCCCGGCCATGTTCGTGGCCGTCTACCCGGAGCTCAACGCCCTCAACGTGATGGGCCTGGGGACCCCCCAGAGCGCGATCCTGTCCGCGGTGATCTTCAACGCCCTGATCATCGTCGCCCTGATCCCCCTGGCCCTGCGCGGCGTCGCCTTCCGGCCCGCGCCGGCGAACGTGCTCCTCCAGCGCAACCTCCTGATCTACGGCCTCGGCGGGATCGTCGCCCCCTTCGTGGGCATCAAGGCGATCGACCTGGCGGTCACGGCCCTCCACCTGGCCTAGGGAAATCGAACCATGTACTCCTTCCTCCGCCACCAGCTCCTCCCGGCACTCGCGCTCCTCCTGGCCCTCAGCCTCGTCACCGGTGTCGCGTACCCGGCCGCCGTCACCGCGATCGCCCAGGTGGCCTTCCCGGCCCAGGCCAACGGGTCGATGATCGTCGTCGACGGGAAGACCGTGGGCTCCACCCTCATCGGGCAGGCGTTCAGCGACCCGAAGTACCTGTGGGGCCGCCCGTCGGCGGCCGGCGTCACCGACTCCAACCCGGGCGGCTACGATGCGAACGCATCGGCGGGCTCGAACCTCGGGCCCACGAACCAGGCTCTCATCGAGCGGGTGACTGCCACCGTGGACGAGCTCCGCGCCGCGAACGGGAACGCCCCGGTGCCCGTCGACCTCGTCACCACGTCGGGCTCCGGGCTGGACCCGGAGATCAGCCCCGCCGCCGCCGAGTACCAGGTCGCCCGGATCGCGGCCGCCCGCGGGATCAGCGAGGCCGACGTGCGGGCGGCAATCGCCCGCCACACTGAGCAGCCCCTCTTCGGCCTCGTGGGCCAGCCACGCGTCAACGTTCTCCTCGTCAACCTGGACCTGGACGGGCGCCTGGGATGAGCGAACGCGACGCGCTCGACACGCGTCCCACCGCGGAGGAGATGCTGGCCCGCATCGGGGAGTCCGAACGAGCCGGGCGGGGGCGCCTCCGCGTCTATCTCGGGATGGCCCCCGGCGTCGGCAAGACCTACCGGATGCTGGAGGAGGGCCACCGCCGGAAGGATCGCGGGACCGACGTGGTGGTCGGCTTCGTCGAGGCCCACGGCCGGGCCATCACGGCCGCCCTCGTGGAGGGGCTGGAGGTGATCCCCCGGCTGCGCATCGACTACCGCGGCGTCGTCGTGGAAGAGATGGACGCCACGGCCGTCATCGCGCGCCACGCGACGGTGGCCCTGATCGACGAGCTGGCCCACACGAACGCACCCGGCTCGTCCACCGAGAAGCGCTGGGAGGACGTGGAACGCATCCGCGACGCGGGCATCCACGTCGTCACGACGCTGAACGTCCAGCACCTCGAGTCCGTGGCCGACGCCGTCGAGACGATCACCGGCGCCCCGGTCCGCGAGCGGCTGCCGGATGAGATCCTGGCGCAGGCGGACGAGATCGAGCTCGTCGACATGAGCCCCCACGCCCTGCGCCAGCGGATGCGCCACGGCAACGTCTACCCGCCCGAGCGCACCGCGGTCGCGATGGACCGGTTCTTCACCGAGCCCAACCTGACCGCCCTGCGCGACCTGGCCCTGCGCTTCACCGCCCGGCGCGTGGAGGGGCAACTGGAGCGGTTCGTCACCGACGGCAGCCTGGGGTTCATGCCGCGGACCTCGGACCGGGTCGTCGTGCTCGTGGACGGCTCCCCGGCCGGCGCGGCGGCCGTCCGGCGGGCCGCCGCCCTCGCCGGCCTGCTCCGTGCCGACCTGATCGCGGCGGTCCCGGAGCGCACCGGGAGCGCGACCCACGAGGACGAGCGGGCGACCCGCGAGATCGCCGACGATGCGGCCGACCTGGGGGCAGAGGTGGTCCGCGTGGATGGCGACGACGTGGCCGCGGCGGTCGCCGGCCTGACCCGCACCCGGGGGGCGACCCACCTCGTGATCGCGCATCGCCCACAGACCCGGCTCGAGCGCCTGCGGCGCGCCTCCCTCGTCGAGGTCCTGCTGGAGGCTCTGCCGGGCGTGGAGGTGCTCGTGGTCGGCCCCGGCCGCCCGGGCTGATCCGCCCTCCCGGGGCCGGCTCAGGCATCACCCGTAGAATCGGGCTCCCATGTCCGAAACGATCTCGCCGGTCCTGTGGGTCGGCTTCTTCATCTTCATCGGCGCCATGCTCGCCCTCGACCTCTTCGTGTTCCACCGCAAGCCCGGCGAGGTTTCGCTGCGCTCGGCGGCGATCACGTCCGCCTTCTGGATCGGCCTGGGCCTCGGCTTCGGGCTGCTCGTGCTGGGGTGGCTCGGCCCCGGGAAGGCGGTCGAGTACTACAGCGGCTACCTCATCGAGGAGTCGCTCTCGATCGACAACGTCTTCATCTTCAGCCTCGTCTTCACCGCGTTCGCGGTTCCCAAGCACCTCCAGTACCGGGTCCTCTTCTGGGGCGTCGTCGGGGCGCTCGCCATGCGCCTCGTGATGATCCTGATCGGGGCGGCCCTGATCGAGCGCTTCGAGTGGATTCTTCTCGTCTTCGGCGGGTTCCTCGTCTTCACCGGGATCCGGATGTGGCGCTCGACCCGGAACGAGGCGACGGCGGACCCGGCCGCCAACCCGATCGTGCGCTTCGCGCGGCGACGCCTCCCCTTCACGGACAGGCTCGACGGGCAGAGGTTCTGGACCAACGTGAGCGGCACGCGGGTGGCGACACCCCTCCTGCTGGCGTTGATCGTCGTGGAGATCAGCGACCTCGTCTTCGCCGTCGACTCGATCCCGGCCGTCTTCGCCGTCACCACCGACCCGTTCATCGTCTACACCTCGAACGCCTTCGCCATCCTCGGGCTGCGCTCTCTCTACTTCTTCCTGGCCGACCTGAAGGACCGCTTCCGCTACCTCACCCACGGGCTCTCGATCGTGCTCGTGTTCGTCGGGCTCAAGCTCCTGGCCGGCCCGTGGATCCACCTGCCGCCGTGGGTCTCGCTGGTCGTGATCGCGGCCGTGCTGGGCGGGGCGGTCGCCTTCTCGCTGGCCCATGCGCGACGCGCGGAGCGCGCGGAAGCGGGACGGGCGACGGTCGCCGAGTGATGCCGGTCCCGTGAGTCACCGCCACGTGGTGCTGGTGGGCCTGATGGGTGCCGGCAAGACGACGATCGGCGCGCGATTGGCGGCTCGATTGGGCCGGGGCTTCGTGGATGGCGACGCGCTCCTGGAGGCCGCCACCGGGCGGACGGCGGCCGCGCTGCGCGACGAGGAAGGCGTTGACGCGCTTCATCGCGCCGAATCGCGGGTCCTCCTCGAGGCCCTGGAGTCCGACGCGGCAACGGTGATCGCCGCGGCGGCGGCCGTGGTCGACGACCGGGCCTGCTGCGCTGCGCTCCGGTCCCCCGGCGTGGCCGTGATCTGGCTGCGCGCGGACCCGGCGGTCCTGGGCCGTCGCTTCGAGGCCGGGCCCGGCGGTGGCGGAACCCATCGCCCGGCATACGGCGACGATCCCGCGGCATTCCTCGCGGCCCAGGCCCGGCGCCGGGCGTCCCGCTTCGCGGCCTGCCGTCCGCTCGTCATCGTGGATACCGGCCGGCTGGACCCGGGCGCCGCTACCGAGCGGATCATCGCGGCCCTCGGTGGGGTGTCGGGCGGAGCGACGCGCTAGCATCGGCACCATGACCGAGCTCGCCGCGACGCCGCCGCCTGTCGTGCGCATCCCGCTCCTGCTCGACGTCGACACGGGGATCGACGACAGCCTGGCCCTCTTCTACGCCTGCGGCTCGCCCGAGGCCGAGCTGGTCGCCGTCACCTGCGTGGCCGGGAACGTGGACGCCCGACAGGTCGCCGAGAACACCCGCGCCGTGCTGGAGCTGGCCGGCCGCGACGACGTGGAGGTGGCCCTGGGGCGCGAAACCCCGCTCGTCCGCCCGCTGGTCACCACGCCCGAGACGCACGGACCGCGGGGGATCGGGTACGCGGTTCTGCCGGCGGCCCGTCGGGCGCTCTCGGAGCGCCATGCGGCGGATCTCATCATCGAGGAGGCGCGCCGCCGCCCCGGCGAGCTCACGCTGGTGACCCTGGGGCCAACCACGAACCTTGCGGTCGCGGTCCTGCGCGAGCCCCACCTGCCGCTCCTGCTTCGTCGCTGGGTGTTGATGGGCGGCAGCTACCGCTCCCCGGGGAACACGGCGCCGACGACGGAGTGGAACGTCGCGGTGGACCCCGACGCCATGAAGGTCTGCATCGCGGCGTTTGGCGATGCCGCAATTGTGGAGCGGCGGCGGGCGGCCGGGCTGCCCGGACTCCCCCTCGCCCTCGGCCTCGACGTGACGGAGCGGGCGAAGATGCTGCCGGACCACGTCACCGCGCTCGCGCGGCGGGCCGGCTCCCGACCAGACCCCTCGCGCGACGAGACCGCCGGGAGCGTCGCCACCCACCCGGTCGTCCGCTACGTCGCCGACGCGCTCCGCTTCTACATGGAGTTCCACTCGCGTTACGACGGCTTCTACGGCGCCTTCGTCCACGACCCCCTGGCGGTCGCGGCCGCCCTGGACCCGGCCCTGGTCCGGGCAGAGGAGGTGGCCGTTGACGTGGAGCTCGGGGGCACCCTCACGACCGGCGAGACGGTCGCGGACTGGCGGCGGAACTGGGGCCGGCCGCCGACCCTCGCCGTGGCCGTGGAGGCGGACATCACGGCCTTCTTCGAGCGGTTCGTGGAGCGGGTCGGGGCCCTGGCGGAGCGGATCGGCCCGGGCTGACGGCGCGGACGCCCCGCCGCGCCGAACGGCGGCGGACGGCCGACGGCGCGGCTGGCGCGGCGACCATCGAGCGGGCGATACTGGCGGTCGCGTCCGGCAGGACGGTCGCCCGCCGCGTAGGCCGATCGGCGAGCGTCACAGGACGCGTCCGGGCAACGAGGGAGGCACCGTCGTATGAATTTGTCGTGGCTCTCCGTCTGCGCGGAGGGCCAGACCGAGGGCTGCGTCCCGACGATCCAGCTGCTCTACCTGGCGGCGTTGGCGGTCGGCGTCATCCTGCTCGCGATCTTGGCGGTGCGCTCGCGGGACCTCTCGACCGCGACCCTGGCGCTCATGCCGGTCGCGATCGCGATCAACATCGCGGTCGGCGCGATCATCGTGGCCCTGCGCCTGCCCATCTACCTCGACTCGATCGGCACCGTGCTGGTCGGCGTCGTGGCCGGCCCATGGGCCGGTGCCCTGACCGGTCTCCTCGCGAACCTGGTCTGGGCGATCCTCCCGCTCCCCGGCGGCGCCGGGCCGACGGTCGCCTTCTTCGCCCCCGTCGCGGCCGTGATCGGCCTGATGGCGGGGTTCTGGGCGGGTCGTGGCGCCTTTCGCCTGCGGGCCGACGACGAGCGAGTCGGCGGCTTCCTGGCCCTCGCGGCCGGCGTCGCCTCCTCGGGGATCGCACTGCTCGTCATCCAGCAGACGGTCGGCATCGCGTTCGACCGGGAGGCTCTCGACTCGCAGATGCGGTTCGTGATTCTCGGCCTTGTCGTCATTGGCGTCGGCGTCTCCGTAGCCTGGGTCTCGGGACGGACGGTCTTCCGGCTGGCCGCCGGCGACCCGCGAATCGCGCGGTATCTCGCGACCGCGACCGCCGTCGCGGCCGCCGCGGTCGTCTTCGCGGTCCTGCGCCTCCTGTTCGCGCCCAACGGCTACTTCTCGCTCCTCGACGGCCTGGCGGACGACGGGAGCCGGGAGGACTTCCTGGGCGGGGCCAACCTGGGCGGGCTCGCGATGCCTGACCCGGCGGGCCTCATCTTCGTCGGCGTCATTGGTGTCGTCCTCGGGGTTCTGGTGTGGAACTGGGCGCGGCAGGGCGAGCGCGCCCGCATGTTCCCGGTCTGGGTCGGCGGGCTCACGACCGGCCTCGTGGCGGCGGCGATCTCAGCGCCGATCGCGGCAGGCGTCTTCGGCGGTGTCACCGGCTCCGGCACCGACGCGCTGGTGGCGCTCTTCCGGACGCTCGGCCTCAATGTCTTCCAGTCTGCGTTCGCCCAGGGGCTCACCAGCGATCCGCTCGACAAGACGATCTCGTACACGGTCGTCTTCGTGATCCTCGCCGCCCTCCCGCTGAGCCTCCGGACGATGTTCAGCCGGGGCGAGTCGACGATCGTCGACTGACGGGCGCGGACGGGCGGCCTCAGGTGCAGGCAGCGAGCGGCTACTACCGCCCGGGGGACAGCTGGCTCCACCGGCGCAATCCGGTGACGAAGCTGCTCGGCCTCGCCTGGGTGATCCTTGCCGCGTTCCTGCTGCCGCCGCTCGCGTTGCCCCTGCTGGCGGTCGCCTCACTCGGCCTGGCCACCGGGAACGGCCTCGGCGGGTCGGTGGTCCGCTCCCTGCGGGTCCCTGCCCTCCTGATCGCCTCGATCCTTGTCGTGAACATGTTCTTCTTCCCGGGCGCCGGGGATGTCATCGCCCGGCTCGGCCCGATCGCCCTCTCGTGGGACGGGATCGCGTTCGGCCTCGTCACCGCGGGGCGGGTGCTGGTCGCGTTCATCGCCTCGATCGCGTTCCTCCAGGCGACCCTGCCGGACGATCTGCTCGAGGCGCTCGTCGCGCGCGGTGCGAGCCATCGCTTCGCCTGGGTGATCCTGGCCGCCGTGCAGATGGTGCCGCGCCTCCAGGAGAGCGCGTCGACGATCCTCGAGGCACAGCAGGCGCGGGGCCTCCAGATCGGCGGCTCGCTGGGGCGGCGCCTGCGGGCCCTGGTCCCGCTGATCGGGCCGGTTCTGCTCGGATCGCTCATCGACGTTCGCGAGCGCACGTTCGCGCTGGAGGCGCGCGGCTTCGGCGCCGGCGGGGCGCGCACGGCGTACCGGGTGGTGCCTGACCCGCCGCTCGACCGCTGGCTGCGCACAGCGATCGTGCTCGCGATCGTCGCGGTCGTACTGTGGCCCTTCGTGCCACCCGGGCTGGGAATCCGGTGAGCGGGACCAGCGATCCCGGGTCCACGACCGCGCCGGGATCGGCGGCCGCGCCGGGGCCGGCGGCCAGGACGACACCTGTGCCCGCCCTCGCCCTTGAAGCGCTCGCGGTCCAGTACCACGGCCGCCGGAGCCCGGCCCTTGCCGGCGTCGACCTCGCGGTCGCGCAAGGGGAGATCGTGGGCGTGGCCGGCCGGAACGGGGCCGGGAAGTCGACGCTGGCGCTCGCCGCGGCAGCCTTCATCCCCCGTGTGGTCCGAGCGCGAATCGGCGGCCGCGTCGTCATCGCCGGACGCCCCGCCGCCGAGACGCCCGTCCGCGATCTATTCGGGGCGGTCGGCATCGTGTTCTCGACGCCATCGAACCAACTCTCGGGATCGAAGCTGACGGTCCGCGAGGAGCTCGCGTTCGGCCTCGAGAACCTCGGCGTCTCGCGCGAGGTCATGGACGAGCGGATCGACGCAACGCTGGACGCGCTGGGCATCGCGAACCTCGGCGAGCGGCTGCCGACGGCGCTGTCGGGCGGAGAGCAGCAGCGGGTCGCCATCGCGGCGATCCTCTGCATGGGGCCGAGGCTTCTCGTTCTCGATGAGCCGACGGCGCAGCTCGACCCGGCCGGGACGCGCGCGGTAGCAGAGCTGCTTGCCGGACGCGCGGCCACCGGGACCGCGGTGCTCGTCGCGGAGCACAGGGTGGCAGTCCTTGCCTCGACGTCGCGGTGCCTGGTGCTGGACGGCGGGCATGTGGCTGGGATCGACGTGCCCGGGACGGCCCTCGGGCCGGCGTTCGCCGGTCGGGCCGGCGTCGCCGTCCCGGCCGTCGTCGCGCTCGCCGCCGCACTTGGCCTGCCGGCCGCGGCTGCTCTGGACGTCGAGGCGGTCGCCGAGGCGATCCGCGCGGCGAACCCGGAGGAGCTTGCGGCGTCCGGGGCGGTCCTTGCCGCGATCGAGGAAGCGGGCACGGCGCCTCGGGGCGAGGTCGGGTCCGCGGGAGTCGCCCGCGAGGCCGCGGCCAGCGTGAGCGCGCAGTGGGAGCCGGTCCGCGACCAGCTCCCAGCCGGGATCGAGATCGTCGGACTCCGCCATGCCTACGCCGGGGGCGACGAGGCGCTCCGCGGCGTCGACCTCGCGATCGCGCCCGGCGAGGCGGTGGCGATCGTCGGCCAGAACGGCTCCGGCAAGACCACCCTCGCGAAGCACCTGATCCGGATCCTCGCCCCGGGTGCCGGCTCGGTGCGGGTCGCCGGGCACGACCTGGCGGGGCGGGCGATCGCCGACGTTGCCCGCACGGTCGGCTTCGTGTACCAGGATCCCGACCGACAGCTCTTCAGCCGCTCGGTGGAGCGCGAGGTCGCGTTCGGGCCGCGCAACCTGGGGCTCGGCGCCGCCGACACCGCGCGACTCGTCGCCCAGGCGCTCGCAGCCGCGGGCCTGGCCGATCGCGCAGCCGAGAACCCGTACGACCTTGGACTGTCTGACCGCAAGCTCGTGGCCCTCGCCAGCGTGCTCGCGATGGATCCCGCGATCCTCGTCCTCGACGAGCCGACCACCGGCCAGGACGGCCCGGGCATCGCCCGGGTCGGCGCGATCGTCGACGGGTGGGCCGCCACGGGTCGGACGGTCGTCGCCATCACCCACGACATGGAGTTCGCGGCGCGGCACTTCGGACGGATCGTGGTGCTGCGGGGCGGGCTGGTCGTCGCCGACGGGGCGCCTCGGACGGTGCTGGCCGCCGCGAACGAGGCGCTGCTGGCTTCGACCGGACTCGAGCCGCCACCACTCGCCCGGCTGGCCGCGAGCCTCGGGATCGGCGGAGTGCCGCTGGGCCCGGACGCGCTCCTCTCGGCATGGCGCTGACGGTCGCCTCGCCCGGCGGCCCTGGCGGGCCGTGCCGGCGCCCGGACAGGCTCGAGTCGGACAGAACGCGTGTCGGTCAGGCCGGGATGGCCGCCCGGTCCGGGCGGTCGGCAGAGACTGCCCGGTTGCGGCCGAGCCGCTTGGCCCGGTAGAGCGCGTCGTCGGCGGCGGCGAGCGCGACGGCCGTAGTTGACGATCCCCCCGGATCATGGAGGATCCACCCGGCGCTGGCGGTCACGACCTGCCAGGGGCGGTTCTCAGGGTGCGGGACCTCGAGGGACTGCACGTTCATGAGCATCCGCCCGACGATCGCGTCGGCGGAACGCCCGTCCACGCCCGCGAGGAGCACGAGCATCTCCTCGCCGCCGTACCGGTAGACCCGGTCGACCGGCCGGACCGATTCGCCCAGCGCCTCGGCGACGCGCCGCAGGACCCAGTCGCCGGCCGGATGGCCATGCCGGTCGTTGTACGACTTGAAGCGGTCGAGGTCGATCAGCACGAACGCGACCGTGCCGCGCATGAGCTCGCCGTCGGTGTCCAGGACGAGAAGGTCCTCCTGGAGGGCAAGGCGGTTGCGCATGCCCGTCAGGGGGTCCAGCCGGACGCTCGACGCCAGCTCGCGATTGGCGTGCCGGAGGCGGCGGCCCGCGTCTCGCGCGCGCGCATGGAGGCGACGGATCTGGGCGACCTGGCGGAACGCGTCGATGCGGTCGGCTCGACGAAGGGCGTGGCCGGCGACGCTGATGGCGCCGGTCACGATCGACGTGAGCACGATCGGGCTGACGGGATCGACGCCGGAGCGATGCAGGGCGATTGCCAGGAGGAGGGCCCCGACGGTGGTCCAGCCGACGGCGATCATCTGCGCGCGGGTCGTCCAGGGCATGAACAGGGCATAGATGAGGGGGATCGCGGGCATGATCATGGCGGCGTTGCGGAGCTGGAGCGGCGAGGTGAGCCCGGCGACGAAGAGGTCGACCGCCATGAGGATCCCCCACAGGTAGGCGATCCCGGCGACCCGGTGCCGACCGCGACCCTGGACGAGCTGGGCGAGCAGGAGCGAGACGGCCGCGGCCGACCCGTTGAGGGCCAGCAGCTCCGGCCCGAGGAGCGGATCGGCGACCGTCGAGGCGAGCGCTCCAGCGACGAGGACGACGGCCACGACGGCGGACGATCGGACGATGGCTCGTTGCAGGGCGCGGCGCTCGGCGGCGCGGTAGCGGGGCGAGCGGGCCACGGCCTCGCGGGCCCGCCACGAGGCGAGTCGCGCGCCGAGATGCAGGCGGATGCGGAGTGGCTCGCGGGCGTCCATCCCGGGCGATCCTGCGCGCACCGGCCGGCTCGCGCGATGGCCCGAAGGTGCCAGTCGGCACCAGCCGTCCGGCGCCGGCCGCGGGCAACGCCGCCTTCCCGCGCGATGCGGCGTCGGCTCAGCCCGCCTCAGGCGAGCTCGGCCGCCAGCAGCTCCATGAGGAGCCCGTCCGCCCAGGACCCGTCCGGCCTTCGCTGGTAGGCGCGGAGGGTGCCGACGGGCCGGAACCCCAGCGAGGTGAACGCGCGGATCGCGTGCTCGTTGGCGGCGGCCGGGTCGATGGTCAGGCGGTGATGCCCCCGCTCGGCCATGAGCCAGCCGGCCACGGCTCGGATGGCGGCAGGGCCGAAGCCCCGACCCTGGGCCGCGGTCGCCAGGAAGAGGTCGACGCCGGCATGGCGGTACTCCACGTTCGGCTCCTCCCACGCCTGGATGGCGCCGACGACGACGGGCGGCTCGGCGGATTCCGGACGCGCCTCGATGACCCAGACGGTCGTTTCGGCGTCGGTCGTCAGGAGCTCCTCCTCGACGCGGGCCGCGTCGTAGCCCGGCCACCAGCGGGCGACGGCGGGCTCGGCCAGGATCGCGGTCAGCACCGGGACATCCTCGGGGAGGACCGGTCGTAGTTGGACGCCGGGCCCGGCCAGCAGGGGCGCGACGGGACCGGCGGGGGCAAGAAGGTGGTCACGAACGTCCATGGCCCCATCATCGCTCGGATCGGAGGTCGGGGCCTCCGCGGCGACGGCTCAGCCGGCCTCGGCCTCCACGTCGAGCCCCACCTCGAATACCGCGCCTTCCGCGATCCGCCACGCCCGCACGCCCAGAGCGCCGGTGGACGGGTCAGCCTGGTCCTCGATCAACGAGACGAGCAGGTAGAGGGCATCCGGGTAGAAGGCCAGCCCGACATCGGTACGCGACGGGCGTGCCGGCGAGCGGACGTGGCTGTGGACGATCCCCCAGATCACCTCGTCGGCGTCGTCGATCTGGAGCGAGACCCGCAGCAGGTCGTCGGGGTGGATCTCGTAGCGGAGCGGGGAGGCGGCGCGATTGCGGGTGGGGTGCCAGGACGTGGCCGCGCCGCCCTCCGCGGCCGACGCCGTGCCCGCGATCAGGCCGCAGGCCTCGTTCGGGTACTCGGCCCGGGCGTGGGCAACGAGCGCGTCGCGGATCGCCGCGGGGAGGATCGCCCGGGCGGGCCCCGGGTGGGGTCCCGGCGCCGGGACCGCCGCCCTCACCACCAGTTGACCCCGCCCTCGAGGTCCCCCTCCATCTCGTCCAGCTCGCGCGTGAAGGTGCCGGCCGAGAGGTACTTCCAGCCGCCGTCGGGGAGGAGCGCGACGATCGTCCCCGACTCCATCGTCTTCGCCACCCGGGCCGCCACCACCAGGACCGCGCCGCACGACGGCCCGGCGAAGATCCCCTCGCGGAAGACGAGGTCGCGCAGCGCTGCGATCGCGTCGCGGTTGCTGACGAGATATTTCCCGTCCAGCACGGACGGGTCGAAGATCTCCGGGACGAAGCCCTCGTCGAGCGAGCGCAGGCCCTGCACGTTCTCCCCTGGCAGCGGCTCCGCCGCGATGACCCGGACCCCCGGCCGGTGCTCCTTGAGGTAGCGCCCCGTCCCCATGAGCGTCCCCGACGTCCCCAGGCCCGCCACGAAGACGTCGATCTCCGGGCAGTCGGCCAGGATCTCCGGCCCCGTCGTCTCGTAGTGGGCCCGCGGGTTCGCCGGGTTCCCGTACTGGTACGGCATCACGAATCGCGGGTCGCGCGCGGCCAGCTCCTTGGCCAGGGCGATGGCGCCGTTGCTCCCCGTCGCGCCGGGCGAGTCGACGATCTCGGCGCCGAACAGAGCCGCGATCTGGCGCCGCTCCTGGGTGACGTTGTCGGGCATCACGAGGGCGACCCGGTAGCCCTTGCGCCGCCCGATCATGGCCAGGGCGATCCCGGTGTTCCCGGATGTCGGCTCGAGGATGATCGAGTCGTCGTGGAGGAGGCCGCGCCGCTCCAGGTCCTCGACGAGGTACTTTGCGACGCGGTCCTTGACGGACCCCGTCGGGTTGTACATCTCGAGCTTGGCGAGGATCGTCACCCGCGGGTTCGGGCTCATCCGCGGGATCTCGACGAGCGGCGTGTGGCCCACCGCGTCGAGGATCGAGTCGTGCCGGCCCCCGTGGCGCGGCAGGTCGTGGTGGTCGTGGGCAGGGGCGTGATTGTCGGGTGAGCCGTCCGCGTCGGGCGCGCCGTCCGCGTGCGCCGGGTGCCCGGCGGCCGTCACCCCGCGCCGCCCGCCATCGCCGGCAGGATCACGACCTCGTTGCGCTCCCCGACCGCCGTCGACAGCTCGCCCGTGTAGCGGACGTCCTGGCCGTCGACGTAGATGTTGACGAAGCGGTTGAGCGCGCCGTCGTCGCTGAACAGCTGCGCCCGAAGCCCCGGATGCGCAGCGATCAGCGCGTCGAGCACCGCCCCGACGGTCGCGCCCGCGAGATCCAGCGTCTTGGCTCCGCCGGCCTGGGCGCGCAGGACGGGCGGGATCCGGACAGTGCTCACGCCCGGGACTCGCGTGGCGGCGCGGGGAACGGGAAGACGAGCGCCTCCGTGGCGGGCGCCGAGCCCGAGGCAGCTTCGGCCGCGCCCGCGTCGGCCGCGCCCGCGATCGCCAGCGGTCGACCGGCCGCGCGAGCCTCCAGCGCGGCATCGGAGCAGGCCGGGCAGGCCGGGTCGCGGCGCAGCTTGAGCTCGGTGAACGAGGCGTCGAGGGCGTCGAAGAGCAGCAGCCGCCCCGCCAGCGTGTCGCCGATCCCGAGGAGCACCTTGATGGCCTCGTTCGCCTGGAGCAGGCCCATGATCCCGGGCACGACACCCAGCACCCCGGCGACGGAGCAGCCCGGCGCGAGCTCTGGCGGGGGCGGGGTCGGGTAGAGGCAGCGGTAGCAGGGCCCCTCGAAGGGGACGAAGGTCGTCAGCTGGCCCTCGAAACGGAAGACCGAGGCGTGGATCACGGGGATCCCTGCCGCGACCGACGCGTCGTTGAGCGTGTAGCGCGTCTCGAACGTGTCGGTCCCGTCGAGGATCACGTCGTAGCCGGCGATGAGCGCCTCTACGTTCTTCGGCCCGAGGACCTCGTCGTGGGCGATCACCTCCACATCCGGGTTGAGGGCGTGGATCGCGGCGGCCGCCGAAACCACCTTCTTCTCCCCGAGCCGGTCGGTGGTGTGGATGACCTGGCGCTGGAGATTCGAGAGGTCGACGACGTCGAAGTCGACGATCCCGATCGTCCCGACACCCGCGGCGGCGAGATAGAGCGCGGCCGGGGAGCCGAGGCCCCCGGCGCCGATGAGGAGCGCCTTCGAGCCGAGCAGCGTCACCTGGCCCTCGGCCCCGACCTCGGGGATCAGGAGGTGCCGGCTGTAGCGCCGCTTCTGCTCGTCCGAGAGGAGGGCGGGCTGGGTCCACGGCAGGCCCAGCGACTTCCACTGCTCGAAGCCGCCCGACATCGAGACGACGTCGCGGTAGCCCATGGCCCGCAAGGTCTGGCCGGCGAAGAGCGAGCGGACGCCCCCGGCGCAGTAGAGGACGATGGGGGTCGCCCGGTCGGGGACGTAGGCCTCGATCTGCTGTTCGAGGTAGCTCTTGGCGACGTGGTGGGCGCCGGGGATGTGGCCCTGCTCCCACTCGCTCTCCTCGCGAACGTCGACGAGCGCGGCGCGGGGGTTCGCGCGCAGCTGGTCGGCCTCGGGCGGGGTCACCTCGGGGATCTCCGCGCGAGCCTCGCGCATGAGGTCGGAGAACGTCTTCGACATGTGGCTTGGGGGCTCCGGTTGTCGACGGGCTGACGGGGGATCGGCCCCGGCAGGGCGAGGGGCCGGTCAGGCCCCGGACGCGGTCCGGTTCGGGGTCGTGGTCGGGGCGTCGGCCGCCGGCGCGCCGTCCGCCTTCGCCCGCTCCTCGAGCGCGTGGCTGACCGTGTCCAGCGACAGGAGCGCGCACTTGAGGCGGGCGGGGCTGATCTCGATGCCGAGAAGCTCCAGCACGTCGTCCGGGGTCATCGCCTCGACGTCGGCAACGGGCTTGCCCTTGATCTCGTCGGTCAGGAGGCTGGCCGACGCCTGGCTGATCGCGCAGCCGCGACCGGTGAAGGCAACCTCGGACACGACACCGTCGTGGATTCCGAGCATCACCGTGATCCGGTCGCCGCAGAGCGGGTTGGCCCCCTCGAAGCGGGCGTCGGGCTCCTCGAGGATCCCGAAGTTGTGAGGGCGCCGGTAGTGCTCGAGGATGTAGTCGCGGTAGAGGTCGTCCATGGGGCGTGCAGTGTACCGCGACCCGGCGATTCCCGGCCGAATTCCGAGCCGTTCGGTCGGGTATGACCCGCTTGACATTTGGCGCACGATGACCCGGAACCGAGCGGTGCCGACGAGGGAGGCCGGCTGACGGCCCGGCGACGGCCGGTCAGGGGAGGAACCGTGAGCAGCATGGCGGCCCGCGCACCGTGGGCGAGCACCGCCCGCGGCCTCTATCTCGTCGCCCTGGCGGTCTTCCTGGTGACCGTCGGGATCGGCATCCTCAACGGACTCGATGCCGTCGAGTTCTCGCGCGACGTCCTGTTGACCCATGTCCACTCCGGGACGCTGGGCTGGATCACGCTTGGGGTCGCGGCCACGGCCTGCTGGGTCTACGGCGGGATGGACCGCCTCCTCGCGATCGCGATCGCGACCGTGACCCCCATCTACGTGCTCGCCTTCGCCACCGGCAGCTACCCGCTCCGCGCCGCGACCGGGGTCGTGATGCTGGGCGTGGTCTTCTGGCTCATCGCCTGGGCCTGGCGCTCCTACCTGGCGAGCGATCGCTCGCTGGCGGGGCTGGCGCTCGCGCTCGGGCTCACCACGTTCACCTACGGCTCGCTCATCGGCGTGGTCCTGCAGCTCCAGTTCGCCCTGGGGACGGGCTGGCTGTCCGGCGATGCGATCGGCGCGCACGCCGCGGCGATGGTCTTCAGCTACCTGGTGCTGGCGGCGACGGGGCTCGTCGAATGGCGGCTCGGCGGGGGGCAGGGGCTGCCCGGCGGCGGCGTCGTCCAGCTCGGCGCCCTGTTCATCGGCGGGCTCGTGCTGTCGGGCGGGCTGCTGCTCGGGGCCGGCCAGGCGGCGGGAGGCATCTACCTGCTCCTGAACCTCGTCGCGGTCGTCCTGTTCATCGTGCGGGTGATTCCCCGGGCGGTCCGGGCACCGTGGCTGGACGGGGGCCCGGCCGCCTTCGCCGCCGCCGCGGCGATCTGGGTGGTGGTCGCCCTCGCGATCTTCATGTACCTCGTGATGCAGTTCGTGACCTCGGGCGGCGACGCGTCGAAGATCTCCCCGAACATCCTCATCGCCAGCGATCACGCCACGTTCGTGGGGGTGATGACGAATCTCCTGTTCGGCTTGATCGCCGCCGTGGCCGCGGGCGCGACCGGCTGGTCGCGGCTCGTGGAGCGCCTCGTCTTCTGGGTCCTCAATCTCGGGCTGGTGGTGTTCCTCCTCGGCCTCGTGGCCGACAGCCCCGAGATCAAGCGCTTCGGTGCCCCGGTGATGGGTGTGGCGATCCTCGTCGGGGTCGGCCTCTTCGGCTGGCGCCTGTGGCAAGCGCGGGCCGCCGGCGATCCGGTGAGCGAGCCGGCCTGAGATTCGGCCGCGACGGGCGCCCCGGACCGGCTGGCGGGAGCCGGCGACCTGCGCGACACTGGTGGCCTGCGCGCTGGCGGTATGCAGGCGAGGAGGATTCCGTGTTCGTGCCCCTCTCGGTGCTCGAGTTCCGCGACCGGGCGGCAACCTACTTCGGGGACAAGGTCGGGGTCGTCGACGGCGACCGTGAGATCACCTATCGGAGCTGGGCGGAGCGCACCCACCAGCTGGCGAACGCGCTCCACGCCCTGGGGGTCGAGCCCGGCGACCGCGTCTCGTTCATCACCTACAACACGCACCACCTGCTCGAGGCGTATTACGGGGTCCTCGAGGCCGGGGCCGTGCTGAACCCCGTCAACATCCGGCTCGCTCCCCAGGAGATCGCCTACATCCTGGAGCACGCCGGGTCGCGGGTCGTCTTCTTCCACGCGGACTTCGCGCCGCTCGTCGAAGGGCTCGCCGCGAAGCTCACGATGCGCCCCCGTTTCGTGATCATGGAGGGCGAGCCGGGCGGGATCGCCAGCGACGAGTACGAGGCTTTGATCGCCGGCGGCTCGCGCGATCCTCGCCACCCACAGGTGGACGAGAACGCGATCGCCGAGCTCTTCTACACCAGCGGCACCACGGGCCTGCCCAAGGGCGTGGCGCTGAGCCAGCGCAACCTCTACCTGCACGCCATGAATGCCCAGGTCGCCCTCGGTTGGCACGAGGACGACGTCATCCTTCACGTCGTCCCGCTCTTCCACGTCAACGGCTGGGGCGTCCCCCACTTCGTGACAATGATCGGCGGCCGCCACGTCATGCTCCGCAAGTTCGAGCCGACGGCGCTCATGGAGGCGGTCCAGCGGCACCGGGTCACCCGCCTGCTCGGCGTGCCGGCGATCTTCAACGCCCTGGTCCACCACGCCGCCCGGTCGAGCTACGACCTCTCGAGCCTCCGCCAGGTGGTCATCGGGGGATCCTCTGCCGCGCCTGCGCTGGTCCGGGCGCTCGAGGAGGGCCTCGGCGTCCAGGCGGTCGTCGGGTACGGCCTGTCCGAGACGACGCCGATCGTGACGATCGCCCTGCCGCGCGACGTCCTGGGCGAGACGGAGCCGCCGGAGCGGGCGCTCGAACGCCGGGCGATGACCGGCTGGCCCATCCCCGGGGTCGCGCTGCGGGTCGTTGACACCGCCGGGCACGACATCCGGCCGGACGGCGAGCAGATCGGCGAGATCGTCGTGCGCGGCAACACGGTCATGATCGGCTACTACCGCGACCCGGACTCGACGGCGGCGACGATCCGCGACGGATGGCTCCACACGGGCGACATGGCGACCCTCGACGAGGCGGGCTACGTCGTCATCAAGGACCGCTCCAAGGACGTCATCATCCGCGGCGGCGAGAACATCTCCTCGATCGACGTCGAGAACGCGCTGGCGATGCACCCGGCGGTGCTGGAGTGCGCCGTGGTGGCCGCCCCCGACGAGCGGTTCGGCGAGGTGCCGGTCGCCCTGGTGGTGCTGAAGCCGGGCGCCACCGCGACGGCCCGGGAGCTGAAGGAGCACTGCCGGACGCACCTGGCCCGCTTCAAGGTGCCCCACGCGTTCCACTTCCGCGATGCGCTTCCGAAGGGTGGCACCGGCAAGATCCTCAAGACGGAGCTGCGCGAGCCGTTCTGGAAGGGGTTCGAGGCGCGCGTGCACTAGGAGCGCCGGAGCGGGCCCACAACAGGTCCGCTGTCACGTACCGGCACCGGGGATCAGCGGCGAAGCCGCGGGATGGGGTCGTCGGCCGGCCCGCCCGCCGGCGTCCGCCGGCGACGAATGGGGCCTCGTGGGAGGCCCTACGCCTCGCCAGCCTTTCGCCGGTTCCTCAGCGCGGACGTGAACGCTCCATGAGCATCCAGCGGCCTGGGTGAGCCACAACGCCTGCGGCGGCCGTCGACTTGACGATTGGCGGCGACCTCCGGCCGCTCCGTGACCACCGCATGAGCAGATCGGCCAGAAGGGTGCCCTCAAGCGGATCCAGGGAAACCGGGCGGACGGCGTAGCTGTCCTTGTTGGTCGTGTAGCCCCGGATCTGCTCATGGAACGGCCATGCGCCGTGCGAAGCACCGGGCGAAGCGCCGGAAGCGCCTGCGAAGCACCGTGCGAGGCGCCGTGCTGGTGCGGCGCCGCGTCAGGGACGTCCACGCCATCACGCCAGGGCCTTCGTCACCTTGCTCGGCGGGAGGCCCCGACCGCTCGTGCCGCCGGGCCCGGCTCGGCCGCGGCCTACCCCCCGAAGACCCGCTGGACCTCCCGGAGACCGGCGGCGAGGGCGTCGATGTCCTCGGTCGTCGTGAAGACCGAGAAGCTGGCCCGGGCGGTGGCCGCCAGGTCGAGGCGCTCGTGGAGCGGCATCGTGCAGTGGTGGCCGGCCCGGATGCAGACGCCCTCGCGGTCCAGGATCTGGGCCACGTCGTGGGGATGGATGCCGGGCAGGTTGAAGGGCACGACCCCGCCGCGCACCTCGGCCGGCGGACCGTAGAGGGCGATCCCGGGGACCTCGCGGGCGAGGGTGTCGAGCGCATACGCGACGAGCTCCCGCTCGTGCTCGCGGACCCGCCCCATGCCCAGCTCGCGCAGGTAGTCGGCGGCGACGCCCAGACCGATGGCGGCGCTGATGTCCGGGGTGCCGGCCTCGAACTTCCAGGGGACGTCGTTGAACTCGGAGCGGCGGAGCTTGACCTCGCGGATCATGTCGCCGCCGGCCATGAAGGGCGGCATCGCGTCGAGCAGCTCGCGGCGGCCCCACAGGACCCCGGATCCCGTCGGGCCCAGCATCTTGTGGCCGGAGAAGACGTAGAAGTCGGCGCCGAGCTCCTGGACGTCGACCGCGAGGTGGGGCACGGCCTGGGCCCCGTCGACGAGGACGAGGGCCCCCGCGGCGTGGGCCATCTCCACCATCTCGCGGACCGGGTTGATCGTGCCCAGCGTGTTCGATGCGTGGGTGAACGCGACGAGCTTCGGGTGGAGGCGCAGGAGCACCTCGAAGACGTCGAGCCGGAGGATCCCGTCGTCGGTGATCGGGATGAACTCCAGGTCGCCGTCGACCTCCTGGGCCAGGATCTGCCAAGGGACGAGATTGGCGTGGTGCTCCATCTCGGTGAGGACGATCACGTCGCCCTGGCCCAGGTGGCGGCGGCCCCAGGAGTACGCGACGAGGTTGATCGCCTCCGTCGCGTTGCGGGTCCAGACGATCTCCCGGCCGGACGGGGCGTTGACGAACCGGGCCACCTGCTCGCGGGCACCCTCGTAGGCGGCGGTGGCCTTCTCGCTGATCTCGTAGATCCCGCGGTGGACGTTCGCGTTGTAACCCCGGTAGTAGGCGTCCATCGCCGCGATGACGGCGAGCGGCTTCTGGCTGGTGGCCGCCGAGTCGAGGTAGACGAGCGGCTTGCCGTGGGGGCGCTCGGCGAGAATCGGGAAGTCGGCCCGCAGCGCCTGCGGGTCGAGAGCGGGCGCAGCGGCCGGAGCGGGCGCAGCGGGGACGGCGGCGGCCGGCGCGGCGGCGGTTCGCGCGATCGTGTCGGTCATCGGTCGCTCCGGGTGGTCAGTCGATACAGCGGGCCGTCGGCCGGTTGGCCGTCAGCCGGCCCCCACCGTCTCGGGGACGCGTGTCGCGTAGGCCGCGTCGGACTCGTCGGCGTCGAAGCCGGCGGCGCGGAGGATCGGCGCATAGCCGTGCGCCTCCAGCTCCAGGGCGAGCTCGCTCCCGCCGCTCGTGATGATCCGGCCGCGGGCCAGGACGTGGACGCGGTCCGGCTTGATGTAGTTGAGCAGGCGCTGGTAGTGGGTGATGAGCAGCACCCCGAGGTTCGGGCTGAGCATCGCATTGACGCCCTCGGCCACGATCCGCAGGGCGTCGATGTCGAGGCCGGAGTCGGTCTCGTCGAGAATCGCCATCTCGGGATCCAGGACGGCCATCTGGAGCATCTCCAGGCGCTTCTTCTCGCCGCCCGAGAAGCCCTCGTTCACGTAGCGCGCGGCAAAGGCCTCGTCCATCTTGAGGAGGCCCATCTTCGCCCGCATGAGCTTGCGGAAGTCGCCCATCGAGATCCCCCCGCGGGTGGGATCGCTGGGGTCGATGTCGGGGTTTGTCACCAGGCCCTGGCGGCGGGCGTTGAGGGCGGTCCGGAGGAAGGACGCCACCGAGAGACCGGGGATTGCCGTCGGGTACTGGAAGGCAAGGAACATCCCCAGCCGGGCCCGCTTGTCGGGCGACAGCTTCAGGATGTTCATGTCCTTCCAGATCACCTCGCCCTGAGTGATCACGTAGGCCGGGTGGCCCATGAGCGCGTAGGCGAGGGTCGTCTTGCCGGAGCCGTTGGGGCCCATGATCGCGTGGACCTCGCCCTTGACGACGTCGAGGTCGATCCCCTGGAGGATGTGCCGCTCGGGGTCCGCCAGGGGGGCGACGTGGAGGTTCCGGATCTGGAGGTGCTGGTCGCTCACGGGTGGGTTCGGCTCCTGTGGTGGTCCGGGTCGGCTGCGAGCCGGCCGGGTGGCGGTCAGACGGGGACGGCGTCGCGGGGGCGCGCGTCGAGCGCGACGAGGCGGGGGCGGGGGCGGGGAGCGAGGTCGGCGAGGGTGATCGAGTCGAGCACGCCGCCGATGGCGTCGCGGACCTGGACCCAGAGGCTGTTGACGGAGCAGGCACCGAGGCGGAGGCAGGCATCGGCGTGGGCCGGGTCCTCGCTGGCGCAGATCATCGGGGCGAGCGGGCCCTCGAGGGCCCGAAGGGCCTCGGCCATGGTGATCTCGGCCGGGGGCCGGGCCAGGGCGTAGCCGCCGCGGGCGCCGCGGGTGGAGAGGACGATCCCCGCGTCGCGAAGGGGAATCACGAGCTGCTCGAGGTAGGCGCGCGGCAGGTCCTCGTCGGCGGCCACGTCGGCCAGGCTGATGGGCACGGTCGCGTCGCCATCCCAGCGCCGGGCGAGCTGGACGAGCATCCGCACGCCGTACTCCCCCTTCGTGCTGAAGGAGATGGCGCCGGTGGCATGGAAGGTTCGAACGCTCAGGGCGGGGTCCTCGGTTGCGGGTCCGGTGTGCGGCGGTGATGGGACGCGGCGGAAGGGGGACGCGGCAGAATCCGGCGCGAGCCGTAATTCCGACCTTTCCGCTCGGAAATCCTACACCCTCGCGCGCCAGCGAGCAACGTCCGGCGCCTCCCGCTGGCTCGGCAGGTCACCGGCCTGCCCCTCGACGCCGACCC
>CAVUSH010000007.1:0-73998 GCA_963744095.1 uncultured Chloroflexia bacterium | reverse complement strand
AGGCGCTCGCCAGCACGCTGAACACGTCGACCGACTCGACGTGCATGAACGGTGGTCGGGGCGCGGCGCGGGCCGCCTCGAGGGCGCCGCGCGCGGCCTCCTCGGAACTGAAGACCAGCACGTTGAGCGTCCTGCCGGCTCCGTCGCTCATCCACAGTGCCGAGACGAACCCAGGGGCCTCGCGGACACGCGGCGCCACGTTCGCCCTCACCATGCTCCCGCTGCCATCGATCTGCGCCGCATCGCCCGCCTCACGGACCACGACTGCGAACATGGGACGCTCCTTCGCCTATGATCACGCAAGCCAACGTGATTTCACATAAGTCAGAGTGGCACGAAATGATCGAGAGGGTCAAGCCCCATCGTCGCTACCAGTCACCGCGTCGCGCGGCGCAGGCGGCACAGACGCGACGCGACATCGTGACGGCCGCCGGCCTGCTGTTCCGCGAACGCGGCTACGGCGTCCCTCTGGCCGAGATCGCGAGCGAGGCCGGCGTCGTCGTCGAGACGGTCTACCGGATCTTCGGCAGCAAGGCCGCCCTGTTCAGGGCAGCTGTGGAGGCGTTGCTGGCGGGCGGCGCCGGACGGGCCGAGGTCCCTGTCGAGGAGCGGCCGGCGATTCGCGCCATGCACGACGAGCCGGATCCGCGCAGACAGGTGGCGGGCTATGCCGCGACGCAGCCCGGGATCCACCGCCGTGCGGGTCCGCTCCTGCGCGCCCTCCGCGATGCCAGGGGGAGCGATCCCGAACTCCGGCGGCTGTGGGACGAGATGGAGGCCTGGCGGCTCGATGGGCAGGGGCGGTTCGTGCAGATGCTCGCCGACCGGGGGGCCCTCAGGCCAGACCTCACGGTCGACGTCGGGATCGACATTGCGTGGACCCTGTGCTCGCTCGCGGTCTACGACTTGTTGGTCCTCGGTCGAGGCTGGGGCGACGAGCGCTATCAGGCCTGGCTGACCGATACCCTTGCCCGGGAACTGCTCCCCAGTGGCGCTCCTCGCGGCTGAACCAGCGAAAGAGGTTCAGAAGCAGATTCCGGCCCGAATGGCTATGGTCCCAGTCAGTCCATGGAGACGGCTGGCACGATCACGCCGCTCAGGCGGCGCGTCGAGTGAAGGACGAACGCATATGGCGGATACGAAGGCATCCACGAAGCGGACCAGCTCGGCGAAGGCGTCCGGCAACGTCTTGAGCGAAGAAGAGCGCGCCGCGATGCAGGAGACCATCCGGGAGCGAAAGAAGGCGGCGAAGCTCACCCCCGAGGAGGCGCGCATCCAGGGCGAGGCCGACGTCCAGGCCAAGATCGCCGAGATGGCCGAAGACGACCGGGCGATCGCGGCGCGCGTCCACGAGATCGTCCGCGCGAACGCCCCAGGCCTCGTGCCTCGGACGTTCTACGGGATGCCGGCGTACGCCAAGGACGGCAAGGTGATCTGCTTCTTCCAGGCGAAGTCGAAGTTCAAGGTGCGCTACTCAACCCTGGGCTTCCAGCCCGACGCGAGGCTCGACGAGGGGGAGATGTGGCCGGTCGCCTACGCCCTCACGAGCCTGACGGCGGCGGGCGAGAAGCGGATCGCCGAGCTCGTCAAGAAGGCAGCGGGCTAAGCCCCTGGCGCGGACGCTAGGGCATCCGGCGACGCGAGGGCAACGATGCCGTTCGCCGTGCGCGCCAGCGACTCGTCCAGGGCAATGAGGGCGTCCGCCTGCAGCAGCGTGACGGCGATGTACTCGGCCTCGCCGATGACGTCCCAGCCGTGGTCGCGAGCGATCCGCCAGGCCGTCCGCCGCGAGACGCGGTCGCCCAACAGCCGCATCTTCACCTCGGTGAGTCGCTCATGGAGTCGCAGCGCCTCGTCCTCCGTGAGCTCGCCCCGGCGGACCTGGTCATAGAGCAGGGACAGTGCCTCTGACCGCACCGAGTTCGGGGCGACGAGCTGGTGATCAGGATGGATCCGCACGCCGGTCGAGGCGATGTGGAGCAAGGCCCGGGCATCCACGACATAGCGCGCCATACGTCGCAGCATACGACCGCCCGACTCTGCCCCCTTCGGAGCCGGTGGCCGATCGGTGCGTGGTCCCCCGTCATACTGTGACGCCATGCGGGTTCTTGCGGTGATCTATGCCCTGCCCGGCGTCGGCTGGGCCGTCGCCACGCTGGCCGTCCTGCTGTACCACCGAGAGCGGGGTGAGTTGCCGATGACCCCCTTCGGCTGGCGGCTGTTGGGCGGCCCGTACCCCGAGATCGGGACCGAGCGACTGACGCCGCTTGGCTGGACCCTCGCGTGGCTCCTCGTCGCAGTCTCGGGCGGCGACGTCCTCATCGGCCGGTGGCTCTGGCAGGGCAGGCGTCGTAGCGCGGTGCTGGCCCTCGTGATGGCACCTCTGAGCTTCGCCCTCGGGCGGGTCTTCGTCCTTCCATACCTGATCGTCATGGCGCCTCTTCGCGCAGTCGGGGCGGTCGTCGTGTGGCGGGACCTGCGCCGCTGACCGTGCGAGGGCGGTCCAGGCCGTGAGTGCCCGATCGGCTAGCTGAAGAGCTCTGGCCGGGCTCGCCCGCCGCGACCTTGGCCCAAACGGCCGAATGGCAATCGCGGCCCGCCGCGGCCGGACCCCTGGGGCATGACGGCGCGCTGGTCCGATCCACACCGGCTCCCTGGCCCCCCGGCCTGTAGCGACCCCGGTACGCCAGCGCCGTCACCGAGCCCGATGGGCGGTGACGATCCCGGCGTGGTCGGGATCACGCAGCGGGAACCCGGCCCGACTCCATGACAAGCTCGACTGGCAGCGACGATTGGCACAGACGATTGGCATACTGGAGCGAGTGCGCAAGAAGTCACCTCGGAGGACGTCGATGGCCGTGCGTGTTGACCTGAACATCTCCCTGGACGGCTTCGCGACGACGACCGACCAGACGCCCGAGAACCCGTTCGGGCCCGACTGGTCGCGCCTCGTCGAGGCCTACATCGCGACCCGCACGTTCCGGGCCCGCGTGCTGCACGACACGTCCGGCGAGGGAACCACCGGCGTCGACGACGAGTACGCGCAGGCGTACTTCGCCGAGGTCGGCGCGGAGATCATGGGCGCCGGCATGTTCGGGCTCCACGCCGCCGCGGACGATCCGGACTGGCGCGGCTGGTGGGGCGACGAGCCTCCGTTCCGGGTCCCGGTGTTCGTGCTCACCCACAGCCCGCGACCGGTGCTCGAGATGGCGGGCGGCACGACCTTCCACTTCCTCAGCGCGACGCCCCGCGAGGCGCTGGACCTCGCGCAGGAGGCCGCGGGCGGCAAGGACGTGCGGATCGGCGGCGGCCCGACCGTGGTCCGCGAGTTCCTCAAGGCAGGACTCGTCGACCGGCTCCACGTCGCCATCGTCCCGATCCTGCTCGGCCGCGGCGTCCGGCTCTGGGACGACCTCCGCGGGTTCGAGGACGGCTACAGCGTGACGTCGGAAGTCGCCCCGAGCGGGATCACGCACCTGACCTTCTCGCGCTGAACGTCCGGGTCTTCCGGCTCAGAGCCCGACCGAGCCTCCTGTCCCGAGGGCATGGCCCAAACGGCCGCATCGGAATCCGCCCCCCGCTGACCGACCCTTGGGGGCATGACGGCGCGCTGACCTGAACGTGGCCCCATGGGCGTCGCGCTGGTAGCCGGGGCACCAGTTGCCGTGCTCGCCGCGCAACTTCGCGCCTCCTCGGAAATGCGGCGGGGCGGCCCTCTTGACGTCGGCTGGACTATACGTATACTCATGCGTGTACCAGCCGCGTACGAAGGAGGCTAGGATGTGGCCGTGCCGAACAAGACCATCTACGTGTCCGACGGGGACCTGCCCGTGTTCCAGCGCGCCCAGGAGCTGGCGGGCGACAACCTCTCCGCGGCGATCGCGAAGGCGCTCCGACGGTGGGTCGACGCGACCGAGGGCCTCAACGAGGGCTTCGACGACATCACGGTCCGCGTCGGGTTGGGCAGCGGCCGCAAGGTCCGTTTCACCGGCGTCCTGGTGGGCGAGTGGATGGACACCCACCCCAGCCGCGTCGAGCGCTTCCGGGTCTTCCGCGGCCGCACCGGCAAGTACGTGGTCCATGTCGAACGCAGCCCCGAGTACTGGATGGTCGACGCCGAGGGGAAACCGGCCGGATGGCGCGGCTACCTGGGCATCGGGAACGTCAAGTACGGCGAGTCCCCGAAGGAGTCGACGCTCGAGGTCGTCGGGAGCCTCGAAGAGCTCCGCGACAAGGTGCCGCCCGAGCTGTTCGAGATGGTCGCGCGCGCCGCGCGGCAGCCGAACGTGGAGGAGCTGGACATCTGAGCCGCTGCGCCGGACGCGCTCCCTCCCGGGAGCGGCGGCGTGACGGCGCTACCGGCCGCGGTGACGGCGCGACCCGCTGCCGCGATCCACGTGCGGGGCCTCCGCAAGTCGTATGGCTCGCAGGTCGTCCTTGACGGCATCGACCTCGACGTCCCCGAGGGCACCGTGTTCGCGCTCCTCGGGCCGAACGGCGCCGGCAAGACCACCGCGGTCCACATCCTCTCGACGCTCATCTCGGCCGACGCGGGCGAGATCCGGGTCGCGGGCTTCGATGCGATCCGCGAGCCCGACGCGGTCCGGCGGATGATCGGCCTGACCGGCCAGGTCTCGGCGGTGGACGGGCAGTTCACGGGCGAGGAGAACCTGCGGCTCATGGCCGACCTCCACCACCTCGGGCGCGAGCGGGGCCGGCGGCGCGTGACGGAGCTGCTCGAGCGATTCGACCTGGTCGAGGCCGCCCGGAAGCCCGCGATGACCTGGTCGAGCGGGATGCGCCGCCGCCTCGACCTTGCCATGACGCTCGTCGGCGAGCCGCGGATCATCTTCCTCGACGAGCCCACGACGGGCCTCGATCCGCGAAGCCGGCGAGTGATGTGGGACATCGTCCGCGACCTAGTCGCCCGCGGCGTCACGATCCTGCTGACGACGCAGTACCTGGAAGAGGCCGACCGGCTCGCGAGCGGGATCGCGCTCCTCGACGCCGGTCGCATCGTCGCGCAGGGCACCCCGGCCGAGCTGAAGCGACTCGTGCCCGGGGGCAGCGTCCGGCTCGAGTTCGCCGACGCGACGGCCCTCGACCGGGCCGAGCGGGTGCTGGTCGGCGGGTCGCGGGACGACCAGGGCATGGCGCTCCAGCTCCCGGGCGGCAACGGCATCCACTCGCTGCGGGGTCTCCTGGATCGCCTCGACGCAGAGCAGATCGAGGTCGAGGGCCTCTCCATCCGGTCAGCCGACCTCGACGATGTCTTCCTCTCGCTCACCGGCCGCCGCGACGGCCCGGAGGTGCCCACCGCATGACTGCCCGCACGATCACCGACTCCGCCACCATGCTTCGGCGCAGCCTGCGCCGGATGCGCCGCTACCCGTCCCTGACGCTGTTCATCGCCGGGATCCCGGTGGTGCTCCTGCTCATGTTCGTCTACGTGTTCGGCGGGATGCTTGGCGCGGGGTTGGGCGCGCCGGGTGCGCCCCTGACCCCCGGAGTGCCCGCCGCGGCGTCGATGGGCCGCGACCAGTACGTCGCCTACGTCGTGCCGGGCATCCTCCTCATCACCATCGCCGGCGCGGCCCAGGGGACCGCGATCTCGGTGGCCATGGACATGACCGCCGGGATCATCGCCCGCTTCCGGACAATGGCGATCGCGCGGGTCGCAGTCCTGGCCGGGCACGTCATCGGCAGCGTCATCCAGGCCCTGCTCGCCACCGCACTCGTCCTCGTGGTCGCCGTCATCATCGGCTTCCGGCCGACGACCGGTCCCGCCTCCTGGCTGGCGGCGGGTGGGCTGCTGGTGCTGGCGGCCGTCGCCGTGAGCTGGCTGTCCGTGGCGCTCGGGCTCGTGTCGGACAGCGTCGAGACGGCGAGCAACCTGCCGATGTTCCTGATCCTGCTGCCGTTCCTCGGCTCGGGGTTCGTGCCGACCGCGTCCATGCCGGGCCCGCTCCAGTGGTTCGCGCAGCACCAGCCGTTCACGCCGATCATCGAGACGCTGCGCGGCCTGCTCCTCGGCACGCCGATCGGCGACGACGGATGGATCGCCGTGGCCTGGTGCCTGGTGCTCTCGCTCGCCGGGTACCTCTGGGCGCGGCGGCTCTACGAGCGTGTGCCGGCGCGCGCGGCCACGTGACCGGATGGGCGGGAGCGCGCCCGGCGCCCCGCGCTTGACCCGCCCGCGCCGGCGCCGGTCAGCCGCCCGCCAGGTGCCGCAGCGCGACCGCGGCGTAGACAGCAGCCCCGGCGGCCATCGCCGGCTCGTGATGGATCACCCGGTTCGAGTGGTTCTGCGGTGCCGTCGCCGGGTCCTCCTCGGGTGGCCGCGCGCCGACGAAGAACATCGCCCCGGGCACCCGCTGGAGGACGTACGAGAAGTCCTCGGCGCCCATGATCGGCGAACTCAGCTCGATCACCGCGTCGGGGCCCAGCACCTCGGCCGCCACGGCGGCCGCGAAGGCCGTGAAGGTCGGGTCGTTGAGCGTGGCCGGGTAGCCGGGGATGATCTCCAGCTCCGCGGTCGCGCCGTGGGCGGCGCAGACCCCTTCGATGACGCGTCGCACGCCGGCGTGAACCAGGGTCCGAGTCGCCTCCGACGCGGTCCGGATCGTGCCTGCCATGAAGGCCGTCTCCGGGATGATGTTGGTCGTGGTCCCGGCGTCGATGTGGGCGATTGTGACGACCGCGGGGTCGAAGACGTCGACGCGGCGCGTCACCATGGCCTGGAGCGCGAGAACGATCTCGGCAGCGACCGGGATCGGGTCGATCGTCTCGTGGGGCGCCGAGGCGTGGCCGCCCCGGCCGCGGATGGTGAGGCGGATGAAGTCGGCGGCGACGAGCATCGCGCCCGGGCGGTAGTCGATCGTCCCGCTGGCATAGCGGGTGGAGATGTGGAGGGCGAAGGCGCCCGTCACCCCCTGGCCGGCCGGCATCTCCAGCAGCCCCTCGTCGAGCATGAAGCGGGCGCCGTGGAAGCCCTCCTCGCCGGGCTGGAACATCAGCAGCACCCGACCGGCGAGCACATCGCGCCGGGCTGCGAGAAGGCGGGCGCCGCCGAGCAGCATCGCCATGTGGGTGTCGTGGCCGCAGGCGTGCATCGCGCCAGCTCGCTCGGAGGCGAAGTCGAGCCCCGTCTCTTCGGTCAGCGGCAGCCCGTCCATGTCGGCGCGCAGGAGGATCGTCGGGCCGGGCCTGCCGCCCTCGATCACTGCCGTCACCGAGGTCGTGGCCGCGCCGAGCCGGGGCTCGAGGCCCAGCGCCCGGAGCTCTTCGACGACGACTGCCTGGGTGGCCGGCAGGTGAAGCCCGACCTCCGGGCTGCGGTGGAGGCGCCGGCGGAGATCGACGGTCGCGGGCAGCGCGGCACGGGCGTCGGCAAGCAGGTCGGCGAGCGGGGTGGAAGTGTTCATGCGGGGAGTATCGCCGCGCCGCCCGGCCGCTGCTCGTCGGGCCGCCGGGTGCCGCCCGGCCAACCTGGCGCTCGGGCACGATGGACCCATGCCTGCGCTCCCCGGAGCCATCGCGACGCCGCCCGGCGTCTTCGGCGCGCGCGCCCCGCGACTTCGGTGTCGGAATATCGGCCCCACCAGTAAGGGACGGGGATTCAGGTCGCTCGACCGACCGTGGCCACGCTGCCGGCCTGGCCACGGCGAACGCTGCGGCCAAGGTAGGCCCGAGATCGCTGTACGGCATGCTCGCGGGCGAGCGCGAAGGGCCGGCACGGGCGGCCCCAGCGCGTCAGCACCCATCGCGGGCGCGGGCGAGCCCCGCGGATCGCGTCTGCTACTGCTGGGGCCGATACGGCCGACCCCGGCGCCCCGCGGCCGACGGCCCGGCGGCCCGGCCGCTGCTCGACCGGCCGCCGAACGGCGTCCCCCGAACCTCACCCGAGGTCCAGCACGAACCCCATCAGCAGGAAGCCGGGAAAGATCCAGTCGCGCTCCGGGACCCGGCGGAAGCCCAGCCGGTCATAGATCCGCTGCGCGTCGACCATGACCGGGAGCGAGTGGAGGAAGACCGCCCGTCGGCCGTCGGCCCGGGCCCGGGCGACGCAGGCCTCCGCCAGCGCCGTCCCGACGCCGCGACCCTGGGCCGCGGGATCCACCGCCAGCATCCGGATCGAGGCCTCGCCGTCGCGCAGGTGCTCGGCCCAGGCGTTGTCGGGGCCCGGGACGTACGTCACGCAGCCGAGCGGCGTCCCCCCGGCCTCGTCCAGCGCGGCGAACACGACGGCCTCGCTGACGCGGCGCTCGACATCGCGAAGCTCGGGAACGTAGTCGTCGTCGCCCTCGAGCGCGCCGACCGCCTCGTAGGCCGCGACCACGATCGCGCCGAGCCGCTCGAGCACGGCGGGCGAGAGGCCGCCCGGCTCGACCGCGACGATCGTGATCCCCATGCCGCCACTCCGGGGAGCCGCTGGGCGGCCGGCGCCCGCCGGCCCCGGCGCCGTGACGCCCCGACGCCTACCGGCTGCTGCCGAAGAGGCGCAGGAGCATGAAGAACAGGTTGATGAAGTCCAGGTAGAGCTTGAAGGCGCCCATGACGGCGCCCTTCTCCATCGAGCCGGTCCAGGCGGCGATGTCGCCGCGCTGGATCTTCTGGACGTCGTACGCCGTGAGACCGGTGAAGACCACCACGCCGAGGATCGAGATTCCGAAGGAGAGCCAGTCCCAGCCGATGAACATGTTCACCACGCTCGCGACGATGACTCCGATGAGCCCCATGAACAGGTAGGGGCCGAGGCCGGAGAGATCCCGCTTGGTGACCGTGCCGTAGATCGCGGCGGCACCGAAGACGGCCGCAGCCGAGGAGCCGGCGGCGACGATGCTGCCGAGCTCGTAGGTGAGCAGGACGAAGCCGAGCGTCACGCCGGTGATCGCCGCGTAGACGAAGAAGAGGAGCAGCCCGACGGTCGCCGAGATCTTCTGGATCGCCAGGGTCAGGCCGAACGCCACTCCGAGCTGAACGAGGAGGAGCGGCAGCGCGAGCCAGGCGTACTTGAGGAGCGTCTCCTGGGGCACGGACGAAAGGAGGAAGCCGACCCCCGTCGTGACGAGGAGGCCGAGGAACATCCAGAAGAACGACTGGGTGAGGAATGCCTGGGCCAGCCTGGCGTCCGGGCGGACGCCGACCTGGCTCGGGGCGGCGTACCGCCCGGAGGGGCTTTGCATCATGAGCGGTGTATCTCCATCGTGTGGTCGGGAGCTCGGCTCCCGGTGTCCAAGAGTATGGCGAACGTCGACAAGGAGCGCCGTCGGCAGCCCTCCACCAGTCCTTCGATCAGCCGTAGCCGCCGGATCTGGGGCCGCCCGTCCGCGCGGCGGTCGCGGGACGTGCCTCCGCCTGCTCGGCGGCACGGGCCAGCACCCACAGCAGGTCGGCCAGGCGGTTGAGGTACGGCAGCAGGTGCTCGCCCGGGACGAGATCGGCGCGCTCCAGGGTCACGGTGCGCCGCTCGGCGCGGCGGAGGATCGTTCGGGCCAGCTCGAGCGCGGCGCTGGTCCGTGTCTCGCCGGGCACCACGAACTCGGCCGGGAAGGCGATCCGGGCCTCGAAGTCGGCAAGGACGGCGTCGATCCCGGCGACCATGGCGGCCGAGACGCTCGTGGCGCCGTCGCGGAGACGATCCCGGGCCGCCGGGTTCGCCGCCAGCTCGGCGCCCGCCACGAAGAGCTCGCGCTGAATCCGCAGGATGAGCGTCGCGATCTCTTCGAGGGCCGGGGGGAGGACGTCCAGCTGGCGCTTCAGCTCCAGCTCGGCCCGCGCCAGCCCCAGGGCGGCCACAGCCTCGTCGAGCGTGCCGTAGGCCTCGGTTCGCGGGTCGTCCTTGGGGATCCGGTCGCCCCCGAAGAGGAGGCCCGTGGTGCCGTCGTCGCCGCGGCCGGTGGCGACCGCGGAGGCGCGCTGGGCGCGCTCGGTCGATTCCTCGGTCACCACATGAGGCCCGCGTCGCGCGGGTCCCAGCGCTCGGCGAGGAGGGTCACCTTGACCGGGTGGTCGAGGGCCGACTCTGCCTGCTCCTTGACCTGCGCGATCATCGATCCCGCGTAGGGGCAGAACGGGGTCGTAAGGATCATCTTGACCTCGGACTCCGTCTCGCCGAGCAGGATCTGCTTGATCAGGGCCAGCTCCACCACGTTCATCCCGATCTCCGGGTCCACGACGTTGCGGAGGGCGTCGAGGACCGCGAGCTCCCGGGCGCGGCGCACGGGATCGAAGGCCAACGCGGCGTCGGCGGTTGGGGCGGCGGTCGGCTGGTCGGTCATGCGGAAGCGAGTCCGAGTGCGGGTTGGTTCCGTCGAAGCGTACCACCGTCCGCGGAATGTCGAGTGCATTACTCGGAATTGGCCAGCCCGGATTGGCCGGCCCGGGCGGAGCATCGGGCCGGTCGCCTCAGGACCGGACGGACCGGGGCGCGTCAGGCCGGCGGCGGCGCTCCCGCGAGGACCACGCCCGGCCGCCGGTACTGCTCCGGGAGGGTCTCCGCCTCTTCGTCGGTGTAGCCGGGACCGGCCAGGGTGCCGTCCGCGGCGAAGAACTCCGCGTAGCGCTCGGCGTTGTCGGCCGCGTAGCAGAAGGCGGCGGCGACGCCGATCCGGCGGAGCTCGGGGTGGTCGGTGAGGATCCGCGTGAGGCCGTACCCGCCGGCGCGCATCTCCAGGAGCTGCCGGACCGTCAGCCGGCTGCCGTAGCAGAAGGGCTCGCCATTCATCACGAGGGGGTCAACCTGGACCCACTTGATCGTCATCGGGCGAACCTCGCTCAGCCGCCCTTGTAGAGCGCCGTCATGATCCGACTGCGCTTCCGGGCGTCGCCCGCGATCCGCCGATAACGGCGGAACGTCGCGATCGCCTCGTCGAGCGCGGTGTCGGCCGCGGCCTGCTCCTCGGGCGACAGGATCCCGGCGAGCGCGTTCCGCAGCCCTTCGCTCAGCGTGACGACGTCGTCCATGGGGACCTTGCGGCGCCGGTAGACGGGGGCGACCCAGTCGGCCCACTCGCGCGCCTGGCCGGGATCCCCGGAGGCAAGCGCGCGGGCGATCCGCTCGAGGAAGACCTCGGTGTCGCGCAGGAGCTGCCGGAGCCCCGTCTCACCGGCCCGCTCGCGGAGTGTCGGGTCGCGCTGGAGGGCGACCTCGAGGGCCCGGGTGCCGAGGCGCGCCTGTGCGGCGCGCACGCGCTCCGCGGCGGCCGGGAAGCCGGCGCGCATGTCGGGGTCGGGCAGGCCGAGGGCGTAGTGGCTCACGGCGTCAAAGGATACCCGCTCCGCCGTTCCAGATGCGGGCGGTCGCGGAGCGGCTACGATCCCATCCATGACCCAGCCGCCAGCCGGTTCCACAGCCCGCTCCGCCGCCCTCGGCATCGCGGCGGGGGCCGCCGGGGCGGCCGCCCACGTGGTGGCGGCGACGCTGCTTCTGTGGACCGGCGCGCTGCTGGTCGTGGCCGTGGTGCTGGGAATCCTGGTGGGCCTGGGCGTGGCGAAGGGAGCGGGGCGGTCGGCGCGGCCGGGTGCCCGTCAATCGCTCGCCGTCGCCCTGTCGCTGACCGCCCTGGCCGTCGCGCTCGGAGTCAATTGGGCACTGTCCGGGATGTACCTCGGCCCCCTCGACTACCTCTTCCAGGTTTACGGACTCCTCGTTCCGCTCCAGGCCATCCTGGCCGCGGCGGGCGCCATCGCCGGGTCGCGCTGATGCCCGAATTCCCCAACATGGACCACTGGTTTCCGCCGGTCGAGCCGGCCCCGCGTCGGCCGGCCCCGCCGTACGAGGTTCGCCATCCGACCGAGGCCGACCTGGCCGACCTTGACGCACGCCTCCGGGACTGGCGCGAGGAGCGGCCCGGCCGCGGCAGCCCCGGGCGGACGTGGTTCCGCCATCTCGGCGGCACGGCCTGGCTCGCGGAGGCGTCGAGCGACCGCCGCCCGCTGGGCCTGCTCCTGGGGCTCCGCTCGGCCGACCGGCCCGCGGAGGCCGCGATCCACATCGTCGCGGTCGACCCGGCGTTCCGTCGCCGGGGGATCGGGCGAGACCTGGTGGGTCGCTTCGCGGCGGCGCTCGCGGCCGCCGGTGTCACGACCCTGGAGGCGACCTGTCGCCCCGAGGACCGGATCGCGGTCGCCTTCTTCGCGGCCCTCGGCTTCGAGCCCCAGGCCGGGCCGGGCAGCTCCCGCATCTACGGTGTGCCCGCGTTCGCCGACTGGGACGGAGCCGGCGAGGACCGCGTCCTGCTCGTGCGGACCGCGGCCGGCTGAGCGGAGGCGGGTCGACGGCGGGTCGACGGCCCCGGGATGCCCGGCGCCGGGCCACCCCGCGCCCGGCCACCCCGTCGGTCGATCGTGCCGCTACCCCGCGGCGATCTCCTCGACGACCGCCGAGGGCGTCAGCTGCTCCACGAGGAGCCGCCGGAAGCGTGCCGCCTGGTCCGCCGCCGGAACCATCTCCAGCCACCGGCGCAGGAGCCGCTCGCCCTCGAAGTAGACGAAGACGTAGGTCCGCCAGAGCGGGTGGGAGATGAATTCGAGGCGCTTCGCAGCCCGCTCGGGGGTCGAAAGGAGCCGTCGCTCCAGGTAGGCGAGCACGTCGGCGCGAGGAGCGCCGTCGGCATGGAGCATGAGAGCGGCGTTCCCGGCCACGCCGCGAACCGCGGCCAGCGCACGGGAGATCGCGGCCTGGCGCTCCGCCGTGGCCCGGACCCCCGCGGCATCGCCCAGGTCCGAGAGGCCGGCCAGCCGGTAGACCTCGGCCAGGAGGTCGGCCTCATCGTCCGGGGGAACCGCAAAGCGCCTCCCGAGATCGGCGAGGCCCTCCGAGAGGAGGCACTCGGGGGCGTTGATGCAGAGGACGCTGGCCTCCATGCGGCCGAGGCCGTCGACGAGGTGAGCTTCGTGCCAGGCGTGCTCGACGTGGTGCCCGGGGTACGTCTCGTGGGGGAGGACCGACAGCAGGTCGGCTGCCCGGATCGGGAGGTCCGTGTTGAGGTCCACGCGACTCCGCCGGCCGCCGTCGTACCAGTTGTAGCCGCTCCACGGCTGATCGCGGACGAGCGAGACGGCCAGGCCCTCGCCTTCGGGGAGGCCGAACAGGGCTTCCGCGCGGCGGCGGAACTCCGGCACCAGTGCGTCGGTCACGCGCCGAACGCGATCGGCCGGGATCGTGAAGCGGTCGTCCCACGCGGCAATCCGGCCTGCGAGCGGTCCGTCGCCCGGGAGGAGAGCGTCGAGCTCGGCGGCGGCCGCGTCGAAGACCGCCTCCGGCGTGCGGGCCGGTGCGTAGTCGAAGCAGGCCGTGACGTGCTCGAGGTAGGGCAGCCCCTGGCCGGCGAGCGAGCGCGCCTGTGCCTCGAGCGCGATCAGCTGGACGTCGAGCCAGCGACGCCGGTCGGGTTCCTCCACCTCGGCCGGGAGGCGCGCGCGCAGCGCGACGGCGTCGTCGACGAGACGGGCCGGCGAGCGCAGCTGCTCCATGTCGACAAGGGCCTTCAGGTCGGCCGGGCCGAAGTACCCGTCGACGAGGCCGGCGATCCGCTGGTCGAGGCGGAGGGCCAGGAGGAGGTAGTCGCGGGCCACCGGATCCGGAACGGGGACAGGCCGCTCGCCGCCGACCGCCGGAGTGCGCGGGCTGGCCATGGCCGGCGGGCGCCCCGCGGCCGGCTTGCCCGTCCTCATCGCTGCATCCGCTCGGGCCGGGGGGCGCGCGGCCGGTGTTCGGCAGCGTCGTGGAGGGCCGCCTCGTCGCGCGCCTGCCGGACCCGGGACGCAAGCTCGTCGGCCTCGGCGGGGACGTCGAAGCGAACCCGGCCGGGAACGCCGCCCACGCCCGGCCCGGCGCCGACGCCGCCGGACTCGCCGCGGAAGGGCATTCCCTGCCGCTCCACCGCGTCGAGGCTCATCCGGAGCGCGGCCGTCTTCTGGCGGGCCACCTCGCTGACGTAGGCTGCCTCCTCGTCCGGTGACATCGGGCGTCCGCGCACGATCTCCTTCGGCCTGCCCACCGAGAGCCACGCGAGGTGGTAGCGATCCATGCTGCCCCAAGCGTCGGCGAGGGTCTCGTCGGAGAGCTGGATCCAGGCGCGGAGGGCGTCGATCGAGGGGTCGCCGGCCAGGCGCTCGCCCTCGGCGATGAGGCGCTTCGTCTGCTCGATGAGCTCGTCGCGGGTCACCCCGGGAGTGTAGCGGCCGCTCTCCGAAGCGGCCGCTCTCGCCACCGCCGCCGCCTCCGCTGCCGCCTTACCCCCCGGACATCTCCACGATCCACGCCTCGCGCGCCTCGCGCAGGCGCGCCGACCAGGGACCCGGCACCCCGCCGCCGATCGGGGTCCCGTCGAGCGCCACGAGGGCCTGGAATCCCGCGACGGACGAGCAGAGCAGCACCTCCTCCGCCGCGAGGAGGTCGTCGGGCGTGAGCCACGCCTCGGCCGCCTCGAGGCCCAGCGCGGTCGCCCCCTCCGGGCGGAGGAGCCAGTCGCGGGTCGTGCCGGCCAGGATCCCGGCCTCGAGCGGGGGCGTCAGCACCTGCTTACCGACGACCACCACGACGGTGGCGGTGGTGGCCTCCGCCACGTGCCCGTCCACGGTGAGCGTGATCGCGTCGTCGGCGCCGGCCCGCTCCGCCTCGAGCCTGGCGTGGACATGGTCGACCCGCGACGTGGTCTTCACGGACGCGAGCGGGTGGGCGGGGTCGCGCCGCCCGGTCGCGATCACGGCGCGCACGCCCCGGGCCAGGACCTCGGCCGCGACCGCCTCGTGGGGCCAGGCCTGGATGACCACCGTCGGCACGAGCTCGCGCCATCCGGGCGGCAGGAGTCCTCGACTAACGGGTGCACCGCGACTTACGGTAAGCCGGACGGCCGCATCGAGGGGCGCGTTCGCTGCGACCACGGCCGCGATCCCCGCCGTCAGCTCCGCGTCGCTCCACCGGATCGGGATCGCGAGGACGCCGAGGCCCTCGCGCAGGCGGGCGATGTGCAGCCCGATCTCGATGGCGACGCCCCGTCGCACGCGCAGCGTCTCGAAGATGCCGTCGCCGAGCTGGAAGCCGCGGTCGCCCACGAGCAGCGCCGGCTCGTCGACCGCGACGATCCGTCCGTCGACCCAGGCCGTCGGGCCGGTGCCCCGGCTCTCGGCTTCCGTTTCGCTCACCCTGCCTCCTCGCCCTCGACCGTCGCCCCGATCGACAGGAGGGGCCCGCGCGCCTTCGTGCGCGTCTCCTCCCACTCGGCGGCCGCGTCGCTCCGCCAGGTGATCCCGCCGCCGACGTGGAGTGTCAGGCGCCGTCCGTCCGCGACGAACGTCCGGATGAGGATCGAGGAGCCCATCGCCCCGCCGGCGTCGACCCAGAGCGCCGCGCCGCAGTATGGGCCGCGGCGGACCGGCTCGAGCGACTCGATCAGCTCCATCGCCCGGATCTTCGGCGCTCCGGTGATCGAGCCGCCGGGGAACGTCGCGGCCAGCAGGTCGAAGGCGTCGCGCCCCGGGGCGAGCCGCCCGGTCACCGTCGACACGAGATGCTGCACGGAGGGGGTGCGCTCCAGGCGCCACAGGCGCGGGACGCGGACGCTGCCCGGCCGGCAGACGCGCCCGAGGTCGTTGCGCAGGACGTCCACGATCATCGTGTTCTCGGCGCGGTCCTTTTCGGACGCGAGGAGCTCGGCGGCCAGCGCCCGATCCTCCGGGCGGGTCCGGCCGCGCGGACGGGTGCCCTTGATCGGGTCGGTCCTGACACGGCCGGTGGCGTCGAGGGCGAGGAACGGCTCCGGCGAGGCCGAGATGATGGCGCGGCGGGCGCCGGTGGCGGGATCGCGCCCGAGATCGACGAAGGCGGTGAAAGCCGCCGGCTCGCCCGCCCGAAGGCGCCGGAAGATCGACCACGGCTCGCCGTGGAACGTGGCTGCCAGGCGCCGGGTCAGGTTCGCCTGGTACAGCTCGCCCGCGGCGATCGCCGCCCGCACCGCCTCGACCCGGGCCATCCAGGTCGCCCGATCGACCTCCGACCGGAAGGCCAGCCCATGGAGGGTCGACTCGCCGCGGAGCGGCACGCGCACAGCCGCCTCCGCGCGCGCCCGCACGCCCGCCAGCGCCCGCTCGAGGCCGGCGGCGTCGCCGTCGACCGCCCGACCAGTGAGCCAGGCCCGCCCGTCGCGGCCGTCCCAGGCGATCGCCCAGGCATGGAGGCCGAGGCGAAGGTCCGGCACTCGCTGGTCGTCGACCGCCCGCACCGGAAGACGCTCGAGGCGGCGACCGAGGTCGTAGCCGAGGTGTCCGACGAGCCCGCCGGCGAGCGGCGGCGCGCCCGGCGGCGCCGGCGATCGGTCGAGCCGGGCGAGGGTGGCGCGCGCCTCCGTGAATGGATCGTGGCCGGGGCTCGATCCCTCGAGCACAGCCACCGGCTCCGCGACGAGGAACGACCAGCGCCCCGCCCGCCCCCGCCGCGCGCTCTCGAGGAGCGCCAGCCCGGGCAGGTCGCGGAACGCGTCCGCGGCGTCGGCCGGCGCGATCCCGTCGAGGGCGGGGAGACGCTCCAGGGCGAAGAGGGCGACGGTGCCGGGCGCGGGCATGCGCGGATTATCCGCGCCGGCCGGTCGTGATCGAGGGGCGGGATCGGCGCGCCCCCGGCTCTGCGGTGCTGCCCCCGGTCGCGGACACACCGGACGGGACTGGCCGGTTCTGCACGCGTCGGCTACCCTTCCGCGTCACCGGGGGAAACGGTTCGAGGGACGCGCGTGATCTGTAGCGCCTGTGGGGGCCACAACGAGCCGGGCCGCAAGTTCTGCGGCGAGTGCGGCCTGCGCCTGGCGGCGGGCTGTCCCTCGTGCGGCGCCCAGAACGTTGCCGGCTCGAAGTTCTGCGGCGAGTGCGGCACGCCCCTGGCCGGCACGACCGCGGCGGGCACGACCGCGGCGGCCGGCGCGACCCCGGCCGGCGGTGCGTCCGAGGCGCCGGCGCCTGCGACCTCACCAGTCACCGCTCCCGGCGCCACCGAGCGCCGACACGTCACGGTCCTCTTCGCCGACCTCGTCGGCTTCACCGCCCTGGCCGCCAGCCGCGACGCGGAGGCCGTCCGCGAGCTCCTGACCCGCTACTTCGAGACGAGCCGCCAGACGATCGAGCGCTACGGCGGGACCGTCGAGAAGTTCATCGGCGATGCCGTCATGGCCGTCTGGGGCGCGCCGGTCGCCCAGGAGGACGACGCGGAGCGGGCCGTCCGGGCCGGCCTGGAGCTGGTCGCGGGCGTCCGCGACATCGGACGCGACGCCGGGCTGGAGCTCAACCTGCGGGCCGGCATCCTCACCGGCGAGGCAGCCGTCACGATGGGCGCCACCAACCAGGGGATGGTGGCCGGCGATCTCGTGAACACCGCCAGCCGCCTCCAGTCGGTCGCGCCCGCCGGGGCCGTGCTCGTCGGCGAGGCGACCCGGCGCGCCGCGAGCGCGGCGATCCTCTTCGAGGAGGCCGGTCCCCAGGTCCTCAAGGGCAAGGACGCCCCGGTCCCGGCGTGGCGCGCCGTCCGCGTCGTGGCCGAGCGCGGGGGGGCAAACCGGGTCGCCGGCCTCCAGGCGCCCTTCGTGGGGCGCGAGACCGAGCTGCGCCTCCTGAAGGATCGCTTCCACGCCACCACCCGGGACGGACGGGCGCGCCTCGTCTCGGTCACGGGCCAGGCCGGCATCGGCAAGAGCCGTCTCGCCCGCGAGTTCTCGATCTACGTCGACGGCCTCATCGACACCGTCTACTGGCACGACGGCCGCTCACCGGCGTACGGAGACGGGGTCACCTTCTGGGCGCTCGGCGAGATGGTCCGCCAGCGAGCGCGCCTCGTGGAGTCCGACGACGAGGCGACGACCCGCGCCCGCATCGCCGCGATGCTCGAGACCTTCGTTCCCGTCGAAGGGGAGCGGCGGTGGATCGAGCCGGCGCTCCTCGCCCTGCTCGCGATCGGCGAGCCCCCGCCGGGCGGGCGCGACGCCCTGTTCACGGCCTGGCGGACCTTCTTCGAGCGGATCGCGGCCGCCGCGCCGACCGTGCTCGTCTTCGAGGACCTCCACTGGGCCGACAGCGGGCTCATCGACTTCATCGAGCACCTCCTCGAGTGGTCGGCCGGCCTGCCGCTCTACCTCGTCACGCTGGCGCGGCCCGAGATCCTCGAGCGCCGGCCCGACTGGGGCGCGGGGCGCCGCGACTTCCTGGCCCTCTCCCTCGACCCGCTGCCCGACGAGGCGATGCTGGAGCTCCTGACCGGCCTCGTCCCGGGGCTGCCCGAGGCGGCAGCCGCCACGATCGTCGGGCGCGCCGACGGCGTCCCCCTCTACGCGGTGGAGACCGTCCGCATGCTCATCGCCGAGGGGCGCCTCGAGGAACGCGACGGCGTCTACGTCCCGACCGGCCCGCTCGACGCGCTGGCCGTTCCGGAGACGCTCCAGGCGCTGATCGCCGCGCGGCTCGACGCCCTCGATCCGGCCGATCGCGGCCTCCTCCAGGACGCCGGCGTCCTCGGCCAGTCGTTCTCGGCCGGGGCCCTCGCGGCCGTCACCGGGCGCGACGAAACGGACGTCGAGGGACGCCTGCGGGTGCTGGCCCGGCGCGAGCTGGTTGGCCTGGTCACGGACCCGCGGTCGCCCGAGCGCGGGAACTGGTCGTTCGGCCAGGCCCTCATCCGGGAGGTCGCCTACGGCACGCTGGCCAGGCGCGACCGGCGGGCGCGCCACCTGGCGGCTGCCCGCTTCTTCGAGGCGAGCGAGGGTTCCGAGGTTGCCGGCGCGCTGGCCCACCACTACCTCGACGCGTACCGGGCAGCGCCCGAAGGCCCCGAGGGCGACGCCGTCGCCGGCCAGGCCCGGATCGCGCTCCGGGCGGCCGCCGACCGCGCGGCGTCGCTCGGATCGAGCGAGCAGGCGCTGGCCTACCTGGAGTCGGCCCTGGAGGTGACGGTCGACCCAGCCGAGGAGGCCGATCTTCACGAGCGGGCGGCCGCGGCCGCCGAGGCCCGGGCGGACGAAGCCCGATCGGGCACGCACTTCGGGCGGGCCATCGAGCTCTGGCAGAGCGTCGGCGAGCGCTCGGCGGAGCTCCGGGCGACCGTGGCACTCGCCCGTTCGCTCGGCAACTACTACCACCTCGACCAGGCGGCGGGGATCCTCGAGACGGCCGTCGAGACGTTCGGCGACCTCACCGGGACGGCCGACGGCGTCGCCCTCGTCGGCGAGCTGGCCCGCGTCGAGATGCTGCGCGAGCACCCGGCGGCGTCGATCACCCTCGCCGACCGGGCGCTGCTCGATGCCGAGGCGCTCGCCGTCCGGCCGGCGATCGCCGACCTCCTCATCACGAAGGGCGTCAGCTACGCGAACGCGGGCCGCGCTGTCGAGGGCAGGGCGCTGCTGGAGGCGGGGACCCGGATCGCCGACGAGGACGGCCTCGTCCTCATCGGCCTGCGCGGTCGCATCAACCTCTCGGCGAACCCGGCGATCGAGCCGCGCGCCGGCTTCGACATTGCCCGGGAAGGCCTGGAGACAGCCCGCCGGATCGGCAACCGCCGCGCCGAATCGGGCCTCATCGGGAACTACGCGTTCGCGGCGCTCACGCTCGGCGCGTGGGACGAGCTCATTGCCGAAGTGCGCGGCCTGCCGGCCTCGGTGGCCGAATTGCCCATCCTGCTGGGAAACGTCATGCAGGTCATGGCGTTTCGCGGCGAGCCGGTCGACCGGGCCGTCCTGGAGGCAGCTCTCGTTGGCCACGACCTGCTCCTCGTGGAGGCCCTCCAGCTCGACCTGGACGCCAACGTCTCGCTCGTGGGGGGTCGTCCGGCGGACGCCATCGCCGCGGCCACCCGCCTCGCCGGCATCAGCACCCAGTCGGCTCCGGCCGCCTTCGTCGTGGCCGCCCACGCCGCGACATGGAGCGGCGACCTCCCGGCGCTGCGCCGGGCGGCGGACGGGCTCGAGGCCACCCGCGTCCGCGGGCTCGAGCTCGACGGGGCCCGGACCGCGATCCGGGCCGCCATCGACGCCCTGGAGGGACGTCGCACGGAGAGCGTGGCGGGCTTCCGGGGGGCCCTCGCCCATCTCGTCGGCCACGAGCTGCGCCTGACCCAGATGCTGGTCGGAATCGGCGTCGCTGCCACCCTCGGCGCCGGGACCCCGGAGACGGCCGTGCTCGTGGACGAGGCGCGCGCGATCATGACTGAGCTGCGGGCCGCGGCGCTCATCGACCGGCTCGACGAGGCGCTGGCCCGGCACGCCCCGGCCGGTGAGCCCTACCGCTCGATCGGGACCCCGACCATGCTGCCCCACTCGGTCCAGGAGCCGTCGTAGTTGCGGACGCGCCGGTACCCGAGCAGCTCATGGAGCACGAACCAGGTATGTGACGAGCGCTCGCCGATCCGGCAGTAGGTGATCACGTCGCGTTCGGCCGTGATCCCCTTCGCCGCGAAGAGCGCGCTGAGCTCGGCGGCCGACCGGAACGTCCCGTCGTCGCGCACGGCCTGGGCCCAGGGCACGCTGACCGCACCGGGGATGTGGCCGCCCCGCCGGGCCGTCTCCGACATGCCGGGCGGGGCGATCACCCGGCCCAGGAACTCGGCGGGCGTGCGGACGTCGACGAGAACCAGCTCCGGGTCGCCCAGCCGGGGCAGGATGTCGTCGCGGAAGGCGCGAAGCGAGAAGTCCGGCTCGGGGAGCTGGTAGCCCGTCGGCGCGTGCGTCGCCGGGTCCGTGGTGAAGGGCAGGCCGTGATCCAGCAGGAGCTTCCGCCCGCCGTCGACGATCCGGAGATCGCGGTGGCCGTGGATCCGGAGCAGCCAGTACGCCCACGCGGCGAACCAGTTGTGGTTGTCGCCGTAGACCGCCACGGTGGTGTCGGGGCCGATGCCGGCGTCCGAGACGAGGTGCGAGAGGTCCTCCCGGGAGGCGATATCGCGGCGGATGCCATCGGCCAGCTGGCTCGTCCAGTCCCAGCCGACGGCACCCGGCAGGTGGCCCTGGCCGTAGGCAGTGGTGTCGACGTCGACCTCCACGAAGCGGACCTCGGGGTCGGCCAGGTGCGCGCCGGCCCACGCGGCGTCGACGAGGACGTCGGCGGCATATCCGGTGGCGGTCATGTGACGGCAACCCTCCCCCTGCGTGGGACCCGGCTCGGGCCGACGTGTGCGGCGCGCTCCGGGCCGGCCTCAGCCAACGTGATTCGTGCCATCGCGGCGGGCGAACTCGACGAGCCGCTCCCGACAGGAGGCGCCTTCGCGGAGGGCCTGGCGGACGATCCAGGGATCCACGCGCGGCGAATCCTCGAGGGTCAGCGTCGGCCCATATGGGCCGTCCTCGAGAACGATACCCGAGGCGTTCCGGTAGTCGGCCATCCAGTTCGCCTGCAGGGCGATGAGCACGTCGACGACGGCCGCGCGGTCGAAGAGCCAGTCGAGATGGCGGGCGTTGAGCGCCGCCACGAGGTCGTCGACTCCGACCGGCCTGCCGCGCTCGACGCGGGCGACCAGGTCGATGACGCGGACGGCGGTGAACGGGTCGCCGGCCTCCGCCACGACGGGCGGCGCGAGGCGCGCGTCGGGAAGGCCGTCGGGGGCGGGACGCAGCCGCAGGTCGCCGGGAGCGGCGGCGCGTCGGTCGATCACGGTCGAGTCCCCCGTCAGGCGCTCGGGATGGGGACCGGACACTAGCACAGGGCCGGGCCCGCGTCGGCTGTCGGATCGCGCCCGGGACGGGCCGTTCGTCCCCGCGGGATGGCGGCCCTCCGGCACTCCCCGGGAGTGGGAGGCCGCGGCAGAATCGGTGGTGCCACGCTGGCGGGCGGCGTCGAACGGGTGCACGGAGCCGAGCAGGAGGTGCTGCGGTGTCGGACGAGGTGCTCGTCGCCTACGCAACGCGACACGACTCCGCGCGAGCGATCGCGGCGGCGATTGCGGAGGTCCTGGACGCGGCCGGCATCTCGGTCCGCTTCGAGGCGCTCGACGCGGTCGGAGACCTCCGGGCGTTCCGCGCCGCGGTCATCGGTTGCTCCGTCTTCGCCGGGGAGTGGATGCCGGGTGCTCACGCGTTCCTCATCGACCACGAGCGACAGCTCGAGACGATGCCCGTCTGGCTCTTCGCCTCGGGTCCGGTCGAGCCGCTTCCCGACGGGATGACCATCGATGTGCCGGCCCCGTTGATCGTGGCGATCGAGCGGATCGGACCGCGTGACGTCGCCCTCTTCGCGGGATCGCTCCAGCCGCACCACCTCGGGGCGGGCCTCCGCATCCTCGCCCGCCTCTCGCGCTCGAGCTTCACGGAGCATCGCGACTGGTCGGCGGTGGACCGCTGGGCCCGCCACGTGGCCGAGGAGCTGCGCCTGCCGGCGCCTGAGCGCCGCTCGCAGGGTCGGGTGAAGGAAACCTGATCGTCTCTCCACCCCATTGCGGGGGTGGATGGTGCATCGTTCCGCATCATGGATGACGACCGCTTCCCCGCGCCCGGCGCGCCCGACCCTGCTCCGCCTGCACCCGACCCTGCTCCGCCTGCACCCGACCCTGCTCCGCCTGCACCCGACCCTGCTCCGCCCGCCTGGCCGCCGTCCGGCTGGACCCCGCCGCCGCCCGCGGGCGGACGCCCTGCCCTGCTGCTGGCCGGGCTCGTCATCGCGGCCTTCGTCACGTTCTCGTTCGGCGTCTCCGTCGGGCGGGGCGGCTGGTTGCCGGGGACCGGACCGGAGCCGACCCCGGCCTACTCCCCCTCGGCCGATCGGCCGGACTGGCGCCTCCTGAACGAGGCCTACGACCTGCTCGACCAGCACTACGTCGATCCCACGGCGCTCGACCCCGTCACCCTGGAGCGGGGGGCGATCACCGGCCTGACCGGGAGTGTCGACGACCGGGGCCACACGGGCTACCTGACGCCCGAGGAGGTCAAGGCGCGCGACGAGGCCCTGTCCGGGACCTTCGTCGGCGTCGGCGCCGTGCTCGACCAGCAGGACGGGCGGACACTTGTCGTCCGCGTGCTCCACGACAGCCCCGCGGAAAGGGCGGGCATGAAAGCGGGCGACGAGATCGTCACGGTGGACGGGGTCGGCGTGGCCGGGCTGACGGTGGACGAGGTCGTTTCGAGGGTGCGCGGGCCGGAGGGCACGAAGGTGACCCTGGAGCTGAAGGGGACGGACGGCGCGACGCGCTCGGTCGAGATCACCCGCGCCACCCTGGACCTGCCCCTGGTCTCGTGGGCGTTCGCCCCGGGCACCCACGACGCGGTGATCCGCCTGGAGTCGTTCTCGGCCGGCGCCGCGAAGGGAGTCGCCGAGGCGCTCCGGGAAGCGCTCGACCGCGGAGTCGAGGGCGCAGTCCTCGACCTGCGCGGCAACCCCGGCGGCTACGTGAACGAGCCGGTGGAGACCGCCGGCCAGTTCCTGGAGGACGGCGTCGTCTACATCTCCATCGATCGAAGCGGGAAGGAGACGCCGCACCAGGTCGAGGGGACGGCGCTCGCCCCTGTTCTACCGCTCGTCGTGCTCGTGGACGACCAGACCGCGAGCTCCGCGGAGATCCTGACGGGCGCCCTCCAGGACGCCGGCCGGGCCGTGGTCGTCGGCGTGAAGACCTACGGCACCGGCACCGTCGTCAACACGTACCCCCTCATGGACGGCGGGGCGCTGACCATCGGGACGGAGCGCTGGCTGACCCCGAAGGGACGGGCGATCTGGCGCGAGGGCCTCGTCCCCGACGAGGTCGTGGCCCTGCCCGGCGGCGCCGCCCAGGTCGTCCCGGACGACTTCGCGACGCTGCCCGCCGGCGGGCTCTCGACCACGAGCGACGCCCAGCTCAAGGCGGCGCTGGCGGCGCTCGACCAGGAGCAGGCTGGGTCCGGGTCCGTGCTGGACCGGGCTGCCTGACTCGTCAACCGCGCCGGCCGGGTCGCTCCATCGATCGGAGCACCCGTCGGGCGAGCCTGCGTACGCCGCGGGCGTCCGCGCGCACGGCCGCGATTCGCCGCCCGGTACACCTTGCGGGGCGGGTGGGGGCGGGCGCCCGGCTCGAACATCACCAGCGACAGGCGGAGCCGGCCGACGGCTTCGCGGGCCACCTGGCGCCCGTCGGCCAGCTCCTCGAGCGTGGAGCCGGCGAACACGCGCAACCGCCGGTCCGGCGTCCTGATCACCACGGCGAGTCCATGCAACGGAGGGACACGGCAGCCTCGCGAGTTCGCTCCCGGCGACCTCGATGGCCGGGCGCGACATGAATATCCACCCGCCCATCCACCGGCCCATCCACCCGCGCTGCCCCGCGGCCTCGGCGCCAGTCCACCGTTCCATGACCGACAAGCGGCACAACACCGTCGGCCAGTGGCCTGCAGAGGCCGGCGACCGGCGCATCAGCCCGATCCGGGCAGCATCGACGGCAGCGCCGGACCGGCGCCTGCGTTCGCCGCGTCCAGCCCGTGCGCATGGACGCCCCGCGTTTCGGGTGCCCGACGAGCGCGGCCCCCCGGGACGCGGCGGTTGGCGCTCATGGGACGGTGCCGAGCCATCGGCGCGGGGAGGGGCTCCTTCTGCGGGTCGCCGCGGTCGGCGACTCGGCGTCGGGGCGCGAGCCCGGCGGGCGCCGAGGCGCGCTACAGGAGCTCGTGGTTCGCCGTGGCGGTTGGCTGGCCCTCGGCCGGGCGGGGCTCCTCGCCGGGGCCGTACGCCGCCGCGCCGCCACCCCCGCCGTCGGCGCCCGGCTGGAGGACGGGGAGCGGCTGGCCGGCCTGGCCCTCGAGCGCCCCGACGCCGTAGGGCACCCACTTCGAGGGGTCCTGGAGGCGGTGGGCCTCCTCGTTGCCGCGCGCGTGCGTCTCGACGAACCCGGCCGGCTCGATCCACATCTCTCTTGCCGTCGAGAAGGCCCGTGATCCCCTCCTGGCCCGGCTCGGGCCGCGGGTTCTGGCACCAGCGGCAGCTCGCCCGGTCGTGGGGCGTGTAGGCCGCCGGCTCCTCGTAGGTCGTGATGTAGCCCTCGTAGTTGCGCAGCACGACCTTGTGATCCGAGTACGAGACCACGTAGTTCGGCATGACCGGGATCTTCCCGCCGCCGCCCGGCGCGTCGACGATGTACTGGGGCACCGCGTACCCGGAGGTGTGGCCGCGCAGGCCCTCGATGATCTCGAGGCCCTTGCCCACCGGCGTCCGGAAGTGCCCCGCGCCCTCGACGAGGTCGCACTGGTAGATGTAGTACGGCCGGACCCGGATCTCGACGAGCTTCTGGACGAGGTCGCGCTGGATGTGGACGCAGTCGTTCACGCCGGCCAGGAGGACCGACTGGTTGCCCAGCGGAACCCCCGCCCGGGCGAGCGTGTCGCAGGCGCGGGCGAGCTCGGGCGTGATCTCGTCGGGGTGGTTGACGTGGATGTTCATCCAGACCGGGTGGTACTTGGCCAGCATCTCGCCGAGCTCTTCATCGATCCGCTGGGGCAGGAAGACGGGGACCCGGGAGCCGATCCGGACGATCTCCACGTGAGGGATCTCGCGGAGGCCGCGCATCACGGACTCCAGGAGCTTCGGGGCGAGCGTCAGCCCGTCGCCGCCGGAGATGAGGACGTCGCGGACCTGCGGCGTCCGGCGGATGTAGTCGAGCTGGGCCTCGTGCTCGCGGCGGTTGAAGTTCTGGCCCGCGTCGCCCACGATCCGGCTCCGGGTGCAATAGCGGCAGTAGCTCGCGCACTGGGTCGTGACGAGCATCAGGACCCGGTCGGGGTAGCGATGGACGAGACCGGGGACCGGGGAGTGGCGGTCCTCGGCCAGCGAGTCCTCCATCATCCCGGTGAAGGCGCGGAGCTCGGAGCCGACGGGGATGACCTGGCGGCGGATCGGGTCGTCGGGATCGTCGGGGTCGATGAGCGAGACGAAGTACGGCGTGATGTCGACGCGGAACTTGTCGGGAGCCGAGAGCCCCTCGCGCTCGTCGTCGGTCAGGTTCAGGACCTGCTCGAGATCCTCGAGCGTGTTGAGGCGCTTGGAGAGCTGCCAGCGCCAGTCGTTCCACTTCTCGTCCGGGACGTCCTCCCAAATCCGGGCCCGGCGGCTGACGGCGGGCTTCCCGTCGGGGCCGAGGCGCTTCGCGGGGTCGCGCAGGTTGACGAACGGCGCGTCGTCGGCCCCCCTGGCGGCGACCGCCGCCGTGATCTCCGTCGCGTCCATCCCGTCGTGCCCCTTTCCGCCCTGGTCCGTCCCGCCGCCGCTCAGCGTCGATGCAGGGTGCATAGATCCTATGCAGTCTGCATGGTGCGCGGATGATACCGGTCCCGGCCGCGGGGGTCCACCTTGCCCGTCACGGAGGCTACCCCGGACCCCCGGACCCACCATGACCCGACATGGCCCGATCGGGGGATGTCGGTGGGGTCTGGAGCGGGGTCTATACTCCGCGTTCCATCCGGCGCGCCACTCTTGACGGAATCACTCGTGACGGAATCACTCTGGAGGGGATGACATGATCGTCGATCGCAGGGCGCTCGCGGGCACGCTCGCCGTCCTTCTGCTCGTCGCCGCGTGCGGCGGCTCCGCCACCCAGGCCCCCGGCGCCACGCAGGCGGCTGGGGCAACGCCGACGCCCGCGGCAACGCAGGCGCCTTCTGAGACGCAGCCGCCCTCGGAAACACAGGGGCCCAGCGACACAGAGGGCCCGGACGTGAGCTTCGCGCCGGGCGCCGCGGGCGACCTCGAGGCGCTGCTGCCCAGCGAGGCCGGCGGGATCAAGTTCCAGAGGGCGAGCTTCGACGGCGCCAGCATCCCGGGCGGCCTCCCGATCGGCGAGGGCAACGACGACCTGGCCAAGTTCCTGTCCGACAATGGCAAGTCGCTCGGCGATGTTCGGGTCGCGCTGGCCACCCCGGTCGACGCCACGTCGGCGGGCAGCATGGTGATGGCGATCCAGATCAAGGGTGTTCCCTCGGACAAGCTGCTCGCCTGGGTGGCCAAGGACGCGGCCGACGCGGGGAAGACGACCGTCGGCGGCAAGGAGGTCTACGGGTCGGCGGCGGCCGGCTTCGGCGCCTACTACTACGTCAAGGACGACACGGTCTTCTACGTCATCGTCACGGGTGGGACAGACGTGGCCGACGCCATCATCTCCAAGCTCCCGTGAGCTGGCGGGTCGCCCGGCGACCCGACCACGCCACGAGTGACAGGCCCGGCGCGCGTCGGGCCTGTCTGCGTCCGGCGTGCGCCACCGTGACGGCATGACGGACCACGAGCTGCCCGATCACGTCGTCGCCAACCGCGCCTACTGGACGAAGGAGGCCGGCGCCTATGTGGAGCCCGGGCGGCGGGCCTGGGCGAAGCCCGAGCCGACCTGGGGAATCTGGGGCGTGCCCGAGTCGGAGGCTCGACTCCTGCCCGATGTGGCCGGCCTCGACACGATCGAGCTCGGCTGCGGGACCGCCTACGTCTCGGCCTGGCTCGCCCGACGCGGAGCCCGACCCGTCGGCGTCGACATCACGCCGGCGCAGCTGGAGACGGCCCGGGCACTCCAGCGTGAGCACGGCCTTGTCTTCCCGCTCATCGAGGCGAGCGCGGAGGCGGTCCCCCTCCCGGACGCCTCGTTCGACCTCGCCATCAGCGAGTACGGCGCAGCGATCTGGTGCGACCCCTACCGCTGGATCCCGGAGGCGGCGCGGCTGCTGCGTCCGGGCGGCTGGCTCATCTTCCTGGGGAACTCCACGCTCTTCATGCTTTGTTCACCCGAGGAGGAGGAGCCCGCCGGGGAACGCCTGCTGCGGCCACATTTCGGCGGGCTGGGGCGGATCGAGTGGCCCGACGACGGCTCGATCGAGTTCAACCTGGGCCACGGCGACATGATCCGGCTCCTGCGCGCCAGCGGCTTCGACGTGGAGAACCTGGTGGAGCTGCGAGCACCCGCGGACGCCTCGACGCGCTCCCGGTACGTGACACTCGATTGGGCCCGGCGCTGGCCGTCCGAGGAGGTCTGGATCGCCCGCAAGCGCGGCTGAATGCGTAGCCGGGCTCGCGGCCGGACCGTCGTGCATACCGCGGCCGTCGCGCACACCGCGGCCGACGCCGCCGCCGGCGCCGAGCCGGCGCTCGGCTACTCGCCGATCACGCTCCAGAGCAGCCCCATCATGATGAAGAAGCCGCTGAACATCGCCATCAGGGCCACGGCGCCGTACGGCGACGCGGCGGTGTTCTCGAACTGCGGAATGAGGAAGCCGAAGCCGACGACCCAGGCCACCGCGAGGAACGCGAACAGGTAGCGGCTGCTGGGGCTCGTCAGGGCGCGAACCCAGCCGATCGAACCGGAACGGCGCTCTGGCGACATCGCGGCGCGCAGGAAGATCAGGACGAAGCCGCCCGCGATGATCCCCGCGATCACGTACTGGATCGGGTGAAGGATCGCCGAGACGAAGATCTGCACCGGGTCGGCCTCCGCACCGAGGAGATGAGTCGGCCCGCGGCGCCGGCTCCAGCCGCGCAGCGGATGAACGCGCGGATGATAGCAGCGCGGTCCGCGCGATGGCCACCAAATTCCTGTCAGCCTGGGAGCTTGGCTACGGCGCTGTGGACGCTCCCGGTGACGGCGAGACCTTGGCCAGCTCGGCGTCGATGAGAACCCGCAGGTCCGTCATCGGCAGCGCGCCGGCCTTCTGGAGCACGCCGTTGATGGCGAGCGTCGGCGTGGAGGTGACGCCCGCGGCCTTCCCCTGCGCCGTCTCGGCCGTGACCGCCTGCTGCGGGGCGTCGCCGGCCATGCACGTCCCGAAGGCGTCCATGTCCAGGCCGACGGCCGTGGCGATCTGGTCGAGGACCTCCCGCCGGAAGCCGCCCTTGTTCTCGCCGTCCTGGTTCTCGAAGAGGTAGTCGTGGTACTGCCAGAACTTGCCCTGCTCGCCGGCGCAGCGGGCGGCCACCGCGGCCTGCTGGGATTCGCCGTTCGGGTCGCCGCCGTCGATGAACGCGTTGTCGCGGTAGACCAGGCGGACGTCGCCCGGCCGGACGTACTCCTCGATGAGGTCGGGCTCGATCGACTTCGCGAAGGAGCCGCAGGCCGGGCACTGGAAGTCGGACCAGACCTCGATGGTGACCGGGGCATCGGCCGGCCCGAGCACGCGGGCATCGGTCGGATCGACGAGCTCCGGCGGCGTCGGCCGGATCGGGACCAGGAGCCCGCCGGTGGACCCGCCATTCTTCCCGCCCAGCACGCCGGACGCGACGAGGATGACGACCAGGCCGATGGCGACGGCACCGACGGTGAGGAGGAGCATCGGCGACTGCCAGGCCGGCTTGGGCGCGGCAGTGCGCGCGGAAACCAGGCGTTGGTCGCGGCGGGCGGCCTCACGGCGCTCGCGGCGGGACGGCGGCGGCTGGCCGCCGGTGGACTGGTTGTTCGGCATTCGTGATCCCAGGTGCATCGGGGTAGGGGCCGCGCTCGGGCGGGGGACGCGTCGGCTAGGGTACCGTCCCGGGGCCGAGCCCGCCGACGATGGCCGCAGGGCGCCCGCGGGGTCAGGCGCCGGCAGCGGGCGCCGCTCCAGTGGTCTCGGGCCGCGATTCGGTGGGGCGCGGCGCGACGGGCCGAAGGTAGAGCGCCAGCACGACGACGATGTAGGTGGCCCACGCCAGGAACGTCACCCACTCGGGCGAGGAGGTGTAGCCGAAGATCGCCCCCAGGAAGAGCCCGATCCCCTGGTCGTGCGGGAGCACGGCGCCGACGTCGAAGGCTGGCGAGGTTCCCACGCTGATCCAGCCGATCTCGACGAACTCGTGGACCGCGTGTGAGAGGAGGCCGGCCGCGATGAAGATCAGGAGGACGCCGGTCCATCGGAAGAAGGTCGGGAGGTTCAGGGCCTGGCTGCCGCGGTAGAAGCCGTAACCCAGGGCCACCGCGACCCCGAGCCCGACGAGGGCGCCCACCAGCACGGCCAGGGCGCCCTCCGCGCCCGAGGCTCCGACCGCCGCCGTTGCCTGGCCGACGAGGAAGAGCGCGGTCTCGAGGCCCTCGCGGATGACCGCCGTGAAGGCGAGCACGGCAAGGCCCCACCCGGTCCCCTCCGTGAGGGTTCGGTCGACGGCCCGCTGCAGGTCGCCCTTCACGGAGCTGGCCTGGCGGCGCATCCAGAAGAGCATCCAGGTGACAACGGCGGCCGCGACCAGCAGCGTCAGGCCTTCGAAGATCTGCTCGTAGGGCTCATCGAGGCCGCCGACCGTGACGTAGATCGCGGCGCCCAATGCGACGGAGGCCGCCACGGCCGCTCCCACGCCCAGCCAGATCTTGCCGAATTGCCGGGCGTTGCCGGTCCGGGCGAGGTAGGCGCAGATGATGGCGACGATGAGCGCCGCCTCGACGCCCTCCCGGAGGCCGGTCAGGAGACCGCTCGTGAACGCTCCGACATCGAACATGGACGCGGGATCCTCCGGGACGCTGGGGACGCTGGGGCGCGCCGGCGGCCCGCGGACGGGGGCCGGACGGCCGGGATTCTACGGGCCTCGAGCCCAGGTAGTCAAGCGCCCTTGAACCGAGTTCACAAGGCTCCCTTACACGCGGGCTCCGGCCAATCCCCCTGGGCGCGCCTATTCGCCCGTCGCCGTCCGGATCGCCGTCCGGATCTCGTCCGACCCGACGATGAGCTCGAAGCTCGCCACGATCCGCCCATCGGCCCCCACGACGAAGACGTAGGGCTCCACCGGGATCCCGTACGCCTGGCTCCACGAGGCCCAGGCGTAGCCGTTGCCCTCGTACTCCGGCTGGATGCGTCCGCCCAGGTCGCGCATCACGTAGGGCTCGGCGTGGACAAAGGTCATCGCCGGGAACTCGGTGGCGATCTCCTTCAGGTACCGCAGGAGCGGCCCGCAGGCGGTGGTGGGGCAGAAGGCGGGCGAGTAGATCGTGAAGACGAAGGGCTCGTGGGCGGCCACCAGCTCGTCCACGGAATGCTCGTAGAAGCGCGGGTCGGGGAAGACGTCGCTCGAGATCAGCTGCAGGTTGCCGCCGACGTCCGCCGCGATCGGGGTGCGGACGCTGGGGGCGAGCGCCCCGATCGGCGGCGTGGGGCTCTGCTCGCGGGCGACCATCGTGAAGCCGGCCGACCCGACCCGCCCGGCGGGCCCGTCCAGGGTGATCGTCGCGTCGTACCCGCCCGGGCGAGGGAGCGTCATCTCGGCCACGTAGGCCGCCTTGCCGCCCCGGACGACCCAGATGAAGGTCCCCCGCGCCTCCACCGGCGCCAGGGCCGGATCGTCCGTCGAGCGGAAGACGAAGGAGGCCGCCACGTCCGGCCTCGCGAGCTCGCGGTTGTCCGGGTCGCTCACGGTGACGACGATCCTGTTCGGACCGGCCCGGACCACGGTGGACTCGAGCCGCGCGCGGACCGCGGTCGCGGGCGACGGCGACGGGCCCGGCGAGGTTTGCGCTGGCGACGGGGCCGGCGTGCTCTCGGCCGGCGTGGCAGCCGGGGTCGCGGCCGGGGTCGCGGCCGGCGGTGAGCTGGGCGCGGGCGTCGTCAGCGCCTCCGTCGCAAGCCCGTGGATCCGGTCGGCGATGATCGCGGGCCCGGCCCCGAACCAGATTCGGTGCCGCAGCCGTCCCTCCGCGTCCACGAGGAACGTGTCGGCCGTGTGGGCCATGGCGTAGCCCGATGCCGAGTCCGACTCGACCTTCGCATACGAGACGCCCCAGGCGCCGGCGGTGGCCCGGATCTCGTCGTCGGTGCCGGTGAGACCGACGAATCCGGCCTGGTAGTAGTCGACGTACTGCTTCATCGCGGCCGCGTCGTCGCGCGCGGGATCGATCGTCACGAAGACGACCCCGACCTCCCCGTCGACGAGCGTGAGGGCGTCACGGACGTCGGCCAGGTTCGTCGGGCAGACGTCGGGGCAGTGGGTGTAGCCGAAGAAGACGAGGACGGGCTCACCACGCAGCGAGGCGAGGTCGAACGGCCGGCCCTCCTGGTCGGTCAGCCGGAGGGGCGGGGCGGCCTGGGGCGGGCGCAGGGCCGTGTCGCGAGCCAGGCCCTCGGGCGTCGGCGAGACGGGCCAGATGTAGGCGCCGTCGGAGGTCGACGCGGGCGGCATCGTCGACGGGAGCGAGAGCCACGCGACGGCCCCGATGGCGATCCCGGCGAGCGCGGCGAAGCCGAGGGCGAGCGCGGTGAGCAGAGCGAGGCGGGTCGGCGCAACCGGCCGGGGGGACGCAGCCATGGTCGAGGGAGTGTGGGGCGTGGGATGCTCCTCCGGGGAGGGCCGCCGGCCCGTCCCCGGGGTGCCATCCGTCATCGCAGTCGTGGCGTCAGCTCTCGCGGACCTGGGCGGTGACCTTGACCTCCCCGGCCTTCTCGAAGGTCAGGGTGATCTCGATCGTGTCGCCGACCTTCAGGTCCTGCTGCAGGCCGACGAGCATGATGTGGAAGCTGCCGGGCTTCAGCTCGACGGTGCCACCGGCCGGGATCTCCAGGCGGGCGACCGGCTGCATCCCCATCATCCCGCCGTCGCCCGATGCACCCGGGGCGGGCGATCCCATGACGACCGTCTCGTGGACCTCGACCGACGTCGCCACCGGGCTGGCGGCACCTAGGAGCGAGTCGGCCGCGGTGCCGGTGTTCTGGATCGTCATGTAGGCGGCGCCGGCCGCGGCCATCGCCGACGAGGCGCGCGCCCACGGGTCGGTGACCTTGATCTCGGCGCTGGCGCCCGACGAGCAGCCGGCGGCGACCGATGCCACGGCGAGCGCGACGACGAGGAGCCCGCTGAGGCGGGTGAAGCGCCGAACGAGGGTCATCCCGTTCCTCCGTGCGATCGCGCCCATGATGCGCTGCGGGCCGGGCGGGAGCGCGGGCGCATGAATCTCGTCCGTCGAGGGATTGCGGTGGGAACGCGCCACCAGCGTAGCGCAACTGCCCTGGTCGCGCCGTCGGGCGCACGCCGTTGATTGATACCGTGTCTCGACAAGAGGCGGATCCGATGCTATCGTCCCGGCCATGGTCGCCTCCTCCCCTCTCGTCGCCGCGCTCGAGAACGCCGGGTACCGGCTCACCGCGCCTCGCCGCATCCTGGCCGACCTCATCGCCGCACGCGGGGGATCCACGTTCACGGCCGCCGATCTCGTCGCCGAGGTCCGGTCCCGCCGCCTGGGAATCGGGCGGGCGACGATCTTCCGGGCAATCGACTTGCTCGCGAGCGTTGGGGCGGTGGAGCGCCTGGATCGCCCGACCGGAGAGCATGCGTATGTCGCCTGCGTCCCCGCCCACCACCACCACGTCATCTGCGCCCGCTGCGACCGCTCCATCGAGGTCGAGGACCTGGGCCTCGGCGCCGTCGCCCGCGAGGTGGCGCGGCGGACCGGCTACCGGATCGACGGGCACCGCCTGGAGCTCTTCGGGCTCTGCCCCACCTGCCAGAGCTCCCCCGCGCCGGCCGGACGTCCGACGCGACCGGTGAAGGAGCACCTGTCATGAGCCAGCGCCTCGGTCCCGGCGGCTCGGTATGAGACTCCGTCTCGTATCCTTTCTGGCCGTGGCGGTGGCCGTCGTCGGCGCCTGCGGACCCGCCGCAGCGACTCCCGAGGGGAAGACGATCGTCGTCACCTACTCCGTCCTGGGCGCGGTCGTGAAGGACCTGGTGGGACAGGCTGCGAACGTCGTCGTCCTCATGCCGAACGGGGCCGATCCCCACGAATGGGAGCCCTCGGCGAAGGATATCGAGACGCTGACGAAGGCCGACCTGCTCGTCGAGAATGGCCTGGGGCTCGAAGGCGGGATGGGCAATGCGTTCGCCCAGGCCGAGGCCGCCGGCGTGAGGCGCTTCGTGGTCAGCGACCACGTCACGATCCGCCGCGTCGGGGTCGGCGAGGGCGCCAACCCGCAGGACCCGGACCAGGCGCCCGGTGCCGAGGATCCCCACCTGTGGATGGACCCGCTGACGGTCCGCGACGCGATGGACGCCCTCGCCCGGGAGCTCAAGACAAACCTCGGAATCGACGTGTCGGCTCGCGCCGCCGACCTGGACGTGCGGCTGGCGACGCTGAGCGGCGAGGTGGCGGCGATCATCGGGGTCGTGCCCGAGGCCCGACGCACCCTTGTCACGGGGCACGAGTCGCTGGGTTACTTTGCCGAGCGCTACAACCTCCGGCTCGTGGGCGCCATCATCCCGAGCCTTACGACGTCGGCGGAGCCGTCGGCCGCCGACCTCGCGGCCCTCGCCGACAAGATCCGCGCAGCGAAGGTGCCGGCCATCTTCACGGAGCTCGGGACCTCGCCCGCCGTCGCCGAGGCCGTCGGCCAGGAGACGGGGGTGAAGGTCGTCGAGCTCACGACGCACGCCCTGCCCGACGACGGCTCATACGACGCGTTCCTCAAGAACATCGCGACCCTGATCGCCGACAATCTGCGCTGAGGCCTTCGTCGACCCGCCCGGGGCCGGCGTCCGGCGCGGCATCCGAGGATCATTCGACTGGGACCGCTGATCGATCCGTTCCTGCAGAACGAGTTCATGCTCCGGGCGCTCGCGGCCGGAGTCCTCGTGTCGATCTCGTGCTCGATCGTGGGCACCTTCGTCGTCCTGCGCGGGCTCGCGTTCATCGGCGACGCCCTGGCCCACGGCGTCCTGCCCGGCGTGGCAGTTGCGCTCATCCTGGGAATCCCCGGGATGGTGGGAGCGGCCGCCGGGGCCCTCGTGATGATCGCCGGCGTGAGCATCGTCACCGCGCGCTCTCGCCTCTCGTCCGACAGCGCGATCGGCCTCCTGTTCGTGGGGATGCTGGCCCTCGGCGTCGTGATCGTCTCCCGCTCGACCACCTTCAGCGGGGACCTGATCCGGATTCTCTTCGGCGAGATCCTGGGGATCGGGCCCCGGGACCTGCTGATCCAGGCGATCGCCGCGCTGCTCGTGGCCGTGGCTGCGTTCGTGTTCGCCCGCCCGTTCTTGCTGCTCTGCTTCGACCGCGATCAGGCGCAGGTTGCCGGCTTCTCGGCGCGCCTGTATCACAACCTGATGCTCCTCCTGGTTGCCGGAACGGTGATCGCGTCGTTCCAGACCGTGGGCACCCTCCTCGTCTTCGGGATGCTCCTCGCCCCGGCCAGCGCCGGCGCTCTCCTGGCTCACCGGATCGGGGCCATGATGGCCACGGGCGCCGTGATCGGCGCGATCTCGTCCTATGTCGGGCTGCTCCTGAGCTACTACCTGAACACCGCCGCCGGCGCCACGATCGTCCTCGTGGCGACGATCATCTTCTTCGTCGTCCTCACTGCCGTGAACCTCCGGTCGCGCCTGCCCGCCCCGGACGAGGTGACGGAGTGAGCGGCCCCGCGGGCCAGGGCCCGCCCGGTCCGCTCGCCATCTCTGCTCACGGCCTGGCCGTCGGGTACGACGGCCGACCGGTCGTGGAGGAGATCGACCTTGGCGTCCGGGCCCGGACCTCGCTCGCGCTCGTGGGGACGAACGGGTCCGGCAAGTCCACGCTGCTGCGCACCGTCGTCGGCCTGTTGCCCGTGCTGCGCGGCGAGCTGGCCGTGCTTGGCGCCCAGCCGGGCGGGGCGCCGGCCCGCATCGCCTACCAGAGCCAGTTCCACGCCTCCGGCTTCGTCCTGCCCCTCCGCGCGATCGACATCGTGCGCATGGCGCGCTTCCCCAACCGCGGCCTCCTCGGGCGGATGACGACCGAGGACCACGACCTCGTGGACCTGGCGCTGCGGACCATGGGCGTGGAGGCGCTGGCCCGCCAGCCGCTTCGGTCGCTCTCGGGCGGCCAGCAGCAGCGTGTCTACCTGGCCCAGGTCCTGGCTCGACGAGCCGACCTGATCGTCCTCGACGAGCCGACCGCGGGACTCGACGCCGGCGGCCGCGAGCGCTACCTACGGGCATTCGCGGCCGAGCTCGAACGGGGCGCGACGCTCGTCACCTCGACCCACGACATCGGGGAGGCGATCGAGTACGACCAGGTGCTCCTCCTCGCGCGGCGGGTCGTGGCCCTGGGCCCGGGGCGCGAGATTCTGACCCCTGACCGGCTGCTCGACACCTTCGGGATCCTCCTGCGGGACCCGCACGCGGAGCACGCCCAGCGCTTCGTGGTCGCCGAAGTGACCCATGGCGCCCCCCAGGTGATCGACGTCGGCCCGGAGGTCGCTCCCTAGGCTCGGGCGGGGGTTGGCGGCCGTGCGATCGCTACGGCAGCAGGACCGCGATCGTCTCGAGCGGAACCGGGTTGGAGGCCAGGACCACCTCGGCGGCGGCCCGGACCTTCGGCGTGACCGAGGCCACGTACGCTCGGGCGACCGGCTTCTTGTGCTCCGCGACGCTGGTGTCACGCAGCAGCATCCACGCGCCGGCAAGCCAGATCGCGATCTCGACCAGGTCGACGGCGTAGTAGTCCACGCGGTCGCGCTCGGACAGCCCCTTGAGCGCGTCGACGGCCTGGTCGAAGATGCCGGTCAGCTCGGTCAGGAGCGCCTTCTCGGTGGCCATGTCGGCCGGGTACTCGGCGGCCTGCCATTCGGCGAGCAACGGATCGAGCGAGCGGTTGAGGAGCTTGCCGATGGCCGCGACCACCTGGAGCTGGCTCGTGCCCTCGTAGATGTTGGTGACGCGAACGTCCCGGAAGAGGCGCTCGATGTTGAACTCGCGCATGTAGCCAACGCCGCCGTGGACCTGCATGGCCTGGTAGCAGACCCGGTTGCCCATCTCGGTGGCGGCGTACTTCACCATCGGGGTCAGGGTCTCGGCCAGGGCCGCGCACTGCTTGTGGCGGGCGCGCGCCGCGTCGGCATCCGGACCGCCCTCTGCCACGACGTGCTCGTAGACCTTCCACAGGTCCACCCAGCGGCCCGTCTCGGCGAGCAGGGCCCGCGTGGCTTCCAGGTCCACCTTCATCGAGAGGAGCAGGCGGCCGACCGCCGGCAGGGCCCGGATCGGCCGGCCGAACTGGATCCGCTCGTGAGAGTACTGGTCGGCCTCCCGGTAGGCGGCCTCCGCGATGCCGAGGGCCTGCGCCGCCACGGCCAGCCGAGCGCCGTTCATCAGGTTCATGGCGTAGCGCATGAGCCCGAAGCGGCGCTTGCCGATCAAGATGGCCGGGGTGTTGACGTACTGGATCTCGCACGTCGGCGACGCGTGGATCCCCAGCTTGTTCTCGATGCGCCGGATCTTGACCGTATCGTCCCGCTCGACGAGGAACATCGACAGGCCTCGGGCGTCGGATGAGCCCTCCTCGCTGCGGGCCAGGACCAGCGACACGTCCGCCACGCCGTTGGTGATGAAGCGCTTGACGCCGTTGAGGTGCCACCGGCCCGTGGCCTCGTCCAGGGTGGCCCGCGTCGCGACCGAGCCGAGGTCCGAGCCGGCGTCCGCCTCGGTGAGGACCATCGCCCCGGACACCTCCCCGCGCGCGAAGCGGGGCAGGACCCGGGCCTTGGTCTCCGGATCGCCGTGCTCCTCGATCAACGAGGCGATCTCCTGGAGGCCGTACACGGTCATGAGGCCGCTCTCCGCCCGGGCCACCATCTCGACCATCATCTGGTAGATGGACTCGGGCAGGTTCAGGCCGCCGTACTCGCGCGACAGCATGGCCCCGAAGAGCTCGCCCTGGCGCAGGGCCTCGATGGCGTCTCGGGTGGCCGCAGCGTAGGTGACCTCGCCCTCTTCGTAGTGGGCGCCTTCTTCGTCCGCCTCGGCGGCCCGCGGGGCCACCCGCTCGCCGCAGATCTCGCCCAGGACATCGAGCACGATGCGGAAGCTGTCCATGGCGTCCGCGTGGTTGCGCGGGGCGGTGGGGTAGAGATCCGCCTCGGAGTAGCCCTTCTCCTTGTGCTCCAGCACCTCGCCCAGGTCGAGATGCTCGAGGCGGAACTGCAGGTCCGGGTTGTCGCGGAAGAAGTTCTCGCTCATTCGGCTTCCCGCTGGTCCATGGAGCGCTCGCGCAGGGCCTTGATGATCATGGGCAGGACCTCGCCGGCGTCGCCCACGATGCGGTAGTGGGCGACCTGGAACATCGGCGCGTTGGGGTCGGTGTTGATGGCGATGATCTTGGACGACTGGTCCATTCCCGCCCGGTGCTGGATGGCGCCCGAGATGCCGGCGGCGATGTAGAGGCGCGGCCGGACTGTCGTGCCGGTCTGGCCCACCTGGTGCTCGCGGCCGATCATCCCCGCGTCCACGGCGGCGCGCGAGGCACCGACCTCTCCCCCGAGCAGGTTGGCCAGGTCGCGCAGGAGGGCGAACTCCTCGGCGTCGGAGATGCCCGCGCCCCCGGAGACGATCACCGCCGCGTCCTTGAGTCTGACGGTGGAGTGGCGGACCTGCCGGCTCAGGACCTCGAGGGCGAAGTCGCCCGGCTCGAACTCGGGGGTCACGGCCTCGACGACCCCGGTCCGGCCGGGGTCCGCGGCGGGCATGTGCATGACCCCCTCGCGGACCGTGGCCATCTGGGGCCGCGTGCGCGGATTGACGATCGTGGCGACCAGGTTCCCGCCGAAGGCCGGCCGGATCTGGTACAGGAGGTCCCGGTAGGTCTTGTCTTCGCGCTTGACGTAGTAGTCGCCGATCTGCAGGTCCGTGCAGTCGGCGGTCAGGCCGCAGCGCAGAGCGCTGGCGACGCGCGGCGCGAAATCCCGGCCGTTGGGCGTGCCGCCGACCAGGAAGATCTCCGGCTTGCGCCTGCGCGCCTCGCTGATCGCGACGCGGGCGTAGGGGAGGGTGCGGTACTGGGCCAGCTCCGGATGGTCGGCCAGGAGGACGCGGTCGGCGCCGTGGCGGATGACGTCCCGGGCCAGCTCCTCCACGTCGTGCCCGCACAGCAGGCCCACCACCTCGTAGCCCAGCTGACCGGCCAGGTCGCGGGCCTTGCTGGTCAGCTCCAGGCTGACGTCGGCGATTCGGCCGTCGGCGTGCTCGATGGCAACCCAGATGCTCTTCTGCTCGGCCATGGCCGCCTACCCGACGATGTACTCGTGGACCAGCTCCGCCACCATGGCCGCGATAGCCTCGGGCGTGGGCTGGACCGTCTTGCTCTCGCCGCCCTCCAGGACCACGAAGTTGATCTTGTGGACCTGGGTGGGCGAGCCGGCCAGGCCGATGCTCTCGGCGGTGGCGCCGATATCGTCCGCCGTCCAGACCGGGATCTCGAGGTCGTGGGCGCTCAGGTACTCCCCGAGCGCCGCTTCGGTCTCGAACTCGGGCCACTGCTTCCGAAGCGAGGCGTACTCGCTCGACGTCGCGGCCAGCTTGCGCGCGATCTGCCGGCGGACCGACGGCGGGCGCGGCGTGTTGGCCGTGCCCACGACGGTCAGCAGGCACGGCATCTGGCAGCGGACGATCTCCGAGCCGGAGTCCAGCGCGCGTTCGACCGTGATTCGGCCGTCGGCGATCTCCAGGACCGACTCCGCGTACGTGATCTGCGGGATGCCCAGCTTCTCGGCCGTCTGCGGGCCCACCTGGGCCGTGTCGCCGTCGATGGCCTGGCGCCCGGCCAGGACCAGGTCGTAGCGGCCGATCTTCTCGATCGCCTTCTGGAGGGCGAGGGAGGTGGCCAGGGTGTCCGCTCCGGCGAACCTGCGATCGGTCAGCAGGACGACCTTGTCGGCCCCGCGCCAGAGCGACTCGCGCAGGATGTCGGCCGCCTTTGGTGGGCCCATGGTGATCACGGTGACCGTCCCACCGTGACCCTCCCTGATCTGGAGGGCCATCTCGAGGGCGTTCAGGTCCTCCGGGTTGAAGATGGCCGACAGGGCGGCGCGGTTCATGGTGCCGTCCCTGGTCATCACGTCGCCGGTGATGGTGTGGGTGTCGGGCACCTGCTTGACCAGGACCACGCTGTCGATCGGTCTGGGGTGCGTCATCCAGGTCTCCGGAGGTCGCCAGCCGGCGCCGGCAGTGGGTGTCGCGGCCATCGGGTTGCGGACGCCGCCCGGGTGGCGGGAGCGGTTCCGGGCGTCCTTCGCGTTCCGGCGAAGGATAACCGCCGGCCGGGTCGGATCGTTCGTCCCGGCAGCCGGCAGACGGGCGGCAGGCCCTCAGTGCTCGTCGTAGTGGACGTGGTGCCCGGCGTGGCGGTGATCACCGTGCACGTAGTCGAGGTGGCCCTCGTGGGCGACCGCCTCGTGGCCGCAGCCGTCCTCGTGCACGTGCATGTGCCCGGTGTGCGCGACGTGGGCGTCCGGGCCCGCGGGAACGCCCGCCAGGTCGTCGACGTGGTCTTCGTGAACGTGGTGGACGTGGCCGTCGTGGAGGAAGTCCACGTGGTCCTCGTGCGGCACCGCGGCGTGGCCGCAGAAGCGGTCGTGCGCGTGGGCGTGCTGCTCCAGCGGCTGGTGGGATGCGGGGTCGGCCATCGGTACCTCCGGGCGCCACGGTAGCCCGAACCGGCATTTCTCCGCAAACGAAGGTCCGGGCGTGAAACCTTTGCGTCTCCGGCCGTCTCAGGAGGGGTACGGCCGTCGCGCGCCTCGCACCACCGGGAGCCTCCATGACCGACACGACCCACCCCCGCCGCCGGGCGATCACGCCATGCGCCTGAGCGCGCGGGCGTGGGTCGTCCTCGGAGCGGCGCTCGGCATCCTGATCGTGGTGGCCACCGACCAGGTCGCGCCGGCGACATCCGCCTACCAGGCCCAGATGCGGTTCTGGCTCGCGGCACGGGCCACCGGGATCACGACCTACCTGCTCCTGACCGGGCTCGTCACCTTCGGGCTCGTCCTGTCGCATCCGACGAACCAGTCCACGTGGAAGCTCTCGAAGCGGCTCTTCCCGTGGCACGAGAACCTCTTCGTGTTCGTGGTCGCCTTCGTCGTCGCCCACGTCGTCAGCGTCGTCCTCGACCCCTACGCCGGCGTGGGCGTCGCCGGCTCCTTCATCCCCGGCCTCTCCGCGTACCGGACGGCCCCGGTCGCCCTTGGCACGCTCGGCCTCTACGCCGCCCTGGTCTCGGGGATCACCGGCCGCTGGACGAAGCTCCTGCCCCCGGGCCTGTGGCTCAGGCTCCACCGCCTCGCCCTCGTCGCCTGGGTCCTGTCGTGGACGCACGGGCTCCTGGCGGGGACAGACAGCGGCGCGCTCCTCCCCGTGTACGTCGTGACGGGGCTCCTCGTGCTCGCCGCCGGCGCTTATCGCTACTGGGTCGCCAGGAAGGCGCGCCCGACCTTCGCGACCTCGATTGCAGCCCCACTGGAGGACTCGACACGATGAACGGAACCCGGAAGCTGGGCGCGCGACGCGCCGCCGTCACGGCCGGCGTGATCGGCAGCCTCGGCCTGGGAACCGCGACCATCGTCGCGGCCGGCCAGTGGACTGCCGCGTCGGCGCCGCTGGCGCCGCCCCCGGTCTCGGCGGAGAGCGTTGCCGCCCAGCTCGCCGCGGAGCAGGCCCGCGGCGCAGATCTGCAGGCGCGCCTGGATGCCCAGCTGCAGCAGGTGGCGGATCTCCAGGCTGCGCTCGACGCCGCGAACGCGCAGGCGAAGACCGACGCGGCGACCGCGGCCCAGCTGCGGGCCCGGATCGTCGCCGCGCAGAAGAAGCTGGATGCCCTCAACAGGCAGATCGCGGCTGCGGCAGCCGCCGCAGCCGTGGCGCGTCAGCAGGCCGCGGTCCGCCGGGTCGTCGTGACGACGCAGGCCAGGCCCTCCGCGACACACGCAACGACCGGAGCGTCGGGCGCCTCATCCGGTGGCGACGACGAGGGCGGCGGGGATGACTGACGCCGCACGGCCCCTCGCCGAGCCGGGTCGCCCCGGCCCAGGCGAGCGCGGGGGCGTCCGGAGGACGGCGGGAGCGGGCGTGCGCAACGGAGCCGCCCGACCCTCCGACACACCCGTCCTGACCATCGTGCCCCGGCGCCCGGCCGCCGCCGCCGCCGGGGGCACGCGGCGCCCGGTCCACGTCGCGGTCGCGATCGGCGTGTCCGCCGGCGTATACGCCATCTCCCTCGCCGGCGTGACCGGGCTCCAGGCCGCATCGAATGCGCAGCTCGCACATGATCGGACGCCGGCGGCGGACGCGGTCGCGCAGCTCAAGGCCAGCCACGACGCGCTCGACGCGGGCCTCGCGAAGCTCGACGGGGCCTACTCCGAAGCCGCGTCGAGGTACGCGGAGATCACGGCGCAGATCGCGGGCCACGAGGCGAGCCTCTCCCGACTCGGCAAGCAGGTGAATGCCGCGGAGGGGTCGGCCTCGACCCTGGCGGTGCCGACGGTGTCCCGTCTGCCCGCGGTCTCGACCTCGCGGACCACCTACGTCTCCAGGCCGGCCGTCAACGCCTGCACCACCGCCTCGGGCAAGCCGTGCTGACGGTCGATGCGGAGCGCGAAGCGATCGTTCCGTCGCCGGAGGAGCCGCGGCTCGTCGCGCGCTTCGAGCGCCGGGCGATGGGATCGCCCCTTCGCCTGACCCTCGTCGGGCTCCCGGACTCGCGCGCCGCCGTGGGTTGGACGGCGGTCGTGGACGCCGTAGAGGAGATCGAGCAGGCCCTGTCGCGCTTTCGGCCGACGAGCGACCTTGTCGCCCTCAACGGCCGTGCCGGCGACCCCGCGTCCGCGCCCGTCCACGTGCGCCTGTACGACGCTCTCGCCGCCGCCCAGCGCGCCTGGCGCCTCACGGGCGGCGCGTTCGACCCGCGCGTTCTCGGCGATCTCGAACGGCTCGGCTACCGCGGCGCGGACACTCCGCCGCCGGCGGTGACGGCGCCGGCAGGAGCGGGGCCGGCCGGCACGGGGCCGGCCAATGCCCTGGCGCCGGCTGCCGGCGGGAGCGGGGCCGCCGCCTTCGCCGGCGGGAGCGGGGCCGCCGCCTTCGCCGACGGCCGCTGGCTTCACCGCGACCCCCGGTCGCGGTCTGTCGCGATCGCCGCCCCGCTCGACCTCGGCGGGATCGGGAAGGGCCTGGCGCTCCGCTGGGCGTTCGACGTCCTGGCCGCCGCGCTTCCCGAGCTCGGCGACGGAACGGCCGGCGCACTCCTCGAGGCCGGCGGCGATCTCGTCGCCCGGGGCGCCGCACCGCAGCCGGGACCGTGGCTGGTCGGGATCGAGCATCCCCGAACCGACGACGAGATCGCGGTCGTCGCGGTCCACGGCGGCGCCGTCTGCACGTCTTCGATTGCGGTCCACGCCTGGACGGCCGCCGACGGACGGGCGGTCCACCACCTGGTCGACCCGCGCACCGGCGACCCGGGCGGTGACGGCCTGCTGGCCGTCACCGTGGCGGGCCCCGACCCGGCGTGGGCCGAGGTCTGGTCCAAGGCGCTCTTCCTCGAGGGGCCGCGCGCGATCGGCCCGCGGGCGCGGGCGCTCGGCCTCGCGGCATGGTGGATCGCCGCGGACGGCCCGATGGAGATGACCCCGGCCGCGCGGCCACGGACGGTCTGGCTCGCCGGCGAGGCCTGAAGCCGCAGCCTGCTGCCGGCCAGGGCTCAGGAGAGGCGCCCGCCGTCAGCTCTACCCGGTGTGGAACTCCCCGCCGTCCACGTTGATGACGTTCCCGTTGATCCAGTCGGAGTCCGTCGACGCGAGCGTGACGATCGTCTCGGCAACATCCTCGACGGTCGTGAGCCGGCCGTGCGGGTTGCGGACGAGCGTGTGCGCGATGACGCGCGCCGCCTCGGGGATCTTCCGGAGCGCCGGGGTCTCGGTGACGCCCGCCCGAAGGGCGTTGACGGCCACGCCGGCGTCGAGCCGCGCGAGCTCCATGGCGAGCTGGCGACAGTGCGACTCCAGGGCCGCTTTCGCCGCAGAGACGGCGCCATACGACGGGATCGTTCGAGCGGAGCCCTCCGAGGTCATCGCGTAGACCTTCGATCCGCGTTCGAGCAGGCCCGCCCGCCACAGGTCCTGGACCCAGAAGACAAGCGAGTTGGCCATGACGTCGAGGGTCATCTCCATCTGCTTGCGGCTGATGGCCCCCTTGGGATCCTCGGCAAGGAACGGCTGCAGCGAGCCGAAGGCGAGCGAGTGCATCACGACCCGCAGGTGCGGCTTCTTGCCGGCCGCCCGCGAGGCGTCGAACCGCTCGAGGACCCGGGCGATCGCCGCGGCCCGCTTGTGGTCGTCGGCGGCGTTCATGTTCATGAAGATGGCCTCGGACCCGGCCGCCTGGATGGCGTGCCGGATCTCCGTCACGTGATGGATCCCGGCCCGGAAGTCGAGGTGGATGCCGATGATCCGGTAGCCGGCCCGGGCCAGGGCGAGCCCCGCCGCCTCCCCCATCCCGCTCGACGCGCCCAGGATCAGCGCCCAGCGCTCGCGGTCGTCCGCCATCGGTTCCTCCCTCGTGGCCCTGCGCTCGCGCCCCCCGGTCCCGGGACGGCACGGGCGGTCCATCTGGCGGCGAGTCTAGCAGCGGCCGCGCGGCAGGCGGTCGACGCGTCGCATACTCCGAGCGTGCGGATGGAGCTGACGAAGCGAGGCGACTATGCCGTCCGGGCGGTGCTCGCCCTCGCGCGGGCGCCCGGCGGGCGGCTCCTGTCGGTTCGCCTGATCGCCGAGGAGATGGCGATCCCCGTCCGCTTCCTGCCCCAGGTCATGGGCGACCTCGTGGCTGCCGGGCTCGTCGAAGCGACGACAGGGCGCGCGGGTGGGTACCGCCTCGCCCGACCCGTCACGAGTGTCACCCTCCTCGACGTGGTGGAGGCGGTGGAGGGCGACAGCCGCCGCCGGACGTGCGTCCTGCGCGGCGGTCCGTGCGGCCTCGACGGCCACTGCGACGTGCACGACGCCTTCGTCGAGGCGCAGGACGCGATGCTCCAGGCGCTGGCCCGCGCCCGGCTGGCGGACCTGCCGGTTCGCCGCGGGGGGCAGCTTCCGGACCTCGCCGATCGGTCACGCCGCCTCGGCGACTGAAGCCGCCCAGGCCGGGACCACGAGGCCGCCGGCGGCGGCCGTGAGCGCACGCGTCCCTGCCGTCCCCTGGTCTGCTTGACAACACTAACTAACTTGGTGATATATTGCGGCGACCGGCCACCCCGGGGGCAACGCGACGAAGGCGAGGCGATGCGACTCCAGCTCACGAAGCGCACGGACTACGCGATCCGGGCGTGTCTCCATCTCGCGATGGAGGACCGCTGCCCGATCTCGGGCCGGCGCATCGCCGAGCGGATGTCGATCCCCGACCGGTTCCTCCCCCAGGTCATGGCCGACCTCGGGCGGGCCGGGATCGTCGGCGCGGTGAACGGCAAGAACGGCGGCTACTGCCTCCGTCGCGACCCGGCTACCCTGTCGCTCCTGGACCTCGTCGAGGCCGTCGAGGGTTCGGGCCGCCGCCACGAGTGTGCCGTGCGAGACGCGCCGTGCGACGGCGACCCCGCCTGTGCCCTCCACCCCGTCTGGGCGGAGGCCCAGGCCGCATTCACGGACGTCCTGGCCGGGGCGTCGATCGGCGATCTTGCCGTGCGCCAGCGCGCGGCGGACGAATTGGGCGGGTCGCAGGGCCCGGAAAGGATGCACGGATGAAGCGAACCCAGGTATGGGCCGGGCTCGCCATCGTGCTGACCGTCAGCCTCGCCGGCTGCGGCGGCGCGGCGGCCCCCCAGTGGACCTACGCACCGGCCCCGTCCGGAGGGGTGGCGGTGGGCCAGCCGACGCCGTCGGCGCCCGCCAGCCAGGCCCCCGCCGCCAGCCAGGCCCCAGCCGCCAGCCAGGCCCCAGCCGCCAGCCAGGCCCCCGCGGCCAGCCCGCCGCCCGCGGGCAGCGTCCTCGGCACCCTGGAGGTCACCGCGGTCGACCTCGGCTTCAAGCCGTCCACTCTCTCCGTCGACACGGTCGGCGCCTACGAGGTCAAGCTCGTCAACACGGGCTCGATCCTCCACAACATCACCTTCCCGGACGGCACGACCATCGAGGCCGCTTCCGGGGCGACCGCATCGGCGGTGGTCCAGGTCCCGGCCGAGGGTCTCTCGTTCATCTGCTCCATCCCCGGCCACGCCGAGGCCGGCATGAAGGGCACGATCTCCGTCAAGGGGACCGCCGCGGGCAGCGACAGCCACGGCGGCCCCGCCCCCGCCACCGACGTCCAGCCGAACCCCGATGCGCCCAAGTACGTGCCCCGCGACCCGAAGGCGCCCGCGCTCCTGGCCGGCGACACCCACGACATCGACCTCGTCATCGAGGAGAAGCTGATGACCGTCGCCGACGGCTTCAGCCAGGCCGTCTGGACCTTCGGCGGCTCGATCCCGGGCCCCGTCATCCGGGTCAAGCTCGGCGACCTCATTCGGATCCACCTCAAGAACCCGGCCACGAACAAGCTTCCCCACAGCGTCGACTTCCACAGCTCGATGGTGGCCTGGAACGACGAGATGAGCTCGATCAACCCGGGCGAGGAGAAGGTCTACGAGTTCAAGGCCCAGTACGCCGGCGTCTGGATGTACCACTGCGGCACGGCCCCGGCCCTCCACCACATCGCCAACGGCATGTACGGGATGATGATCGTGGAGCCCAAGGGCGGCCTCGAGAAGGTCGACCAGGAGTTCGCCATCGTCCAGAGCGAGTGGTACCTGGGCCCGCAGGGCGAGCCGGCCTCGCTCACCAAGGCTGCCGCGGCCGCCCCGGCCCCGGACTTCGTCCTCTTCAACGGCGTCGCCAACCAGTACAAGGACAACCCGATCCAGATCGCGACCGGGAAGCGCGTCCGCCTCTTCATCCTCGACGCCGGCCCCAGCATCGACAGCTCGTTCCACATCGTGGGCACGATCTTCGACCGGGTCATCAAGGAGGGCATCGAGCTCAAGGTCGGCAACGCCGGCGGCTTCGGCTCCCAGGCGGTCGACCTCTCGCCCGCGCAGGGTGCGATGGTCGAGTTCACGATGGCCGAGGACGGCCTCTACCCGATCGTCACCCACGCCTTCAACTTCGTCGGGCGCGGCGCCCTCGGCCTCTTCCAGGCCGGGGACGGCGACCCCAAGAACTAGCGCGCAGATCCCCCAGGCCGGGCACCTCGTTCCCCCGCGAGGCGCCCGGTCTCTCCATGTCCGGGACCGGCTGGCCGGGACCCGTCGCGGTCAGACGGTGCCGTCGCGGCGCAGGCGCTCGACCTCCTCGACCGTGTACCCGAGCTCCGCGAGGACCTCGTCGGTGTGCTCGCCGAGGAGCGGCGGCGCGGACCGGACCGTCGCCGGCGTCCGGTGCAGCTCGAAGGGCGGGCCGACCTGGCGGAGCAACCCCAGGACCGGGTGCTCGACCTCGGTCAGCAGCCCGCGAGCGGCCACCTGGGGCGAGGCGAAGGCCGCCGCCAGGTCGTTGATCGGGCCGGCGGGCACCTCGGCCGCCGCGAGGCGGGCCAGCCACGTCGTCGAGGGTTCCGCCGCGAGGCGGGCCGCGATGAGAGCGTGCAGGGCGTCGCGGTTCGCGACACGGGAGCCGTTCGTCGCGAATCGCGGATCATCGGTCAGCTCCGGCGCACCGATCGCCGTCGCGAACCGCGGCCACTGCCGCTCGCTTCCCACCGCGACCGCGATCTCCCCGTCGGCCGTGGCGAACGTCTCGTAGGGGACGATGCTCGGGTGGGCGTTGCCGAGGAGCCCCGGCGATTCCCCGGTGGCAAAGAGGTTCTGGGCCTGGTTCGCCAGCCACGCCAGCGTCGACTCGAGGAGCGAGATGTCGATCCGCTGGCCGCGCCCGTGGGCCGGCGACCCGGGACGGTCGCGCCCGGCGATCGCGGCCAGCACCGCCGTGGCCCCCAGCATCCCGGTGGTCAGGTCGCTGATCGCCACCCCGACCTTCGTCGGCGCGCCGCCGTCGGCGGCCGGCTGCCCGGTGATCGACATGAGCCCGGAGACCGCCTGGACCACGAAGTCGTAGCCGGGAGTCGCCGCCTCGGGGCCCGTCGGTCCGTAGCCGGAGATCGCGAGGTGCACGAGCCGCGGGTTGATCGCTTCCAGCGTGGCGTCGTCGAAGCCGAGGCGGGCGAAACCGCCCACGCGCTGGTTCTCCACCAGGACGTCGGCGCGGGCGAGCAGGCGGCGGAGCACCTCGCGGCCCGCTTCCGCCTTGAGGTCGAGGCGAAGGGACCGCTTGTTGCGGTTGACGGCCAGGTAGTAGGCCGCGGTGCGGTTGGCTCCCCCGTCGACCCAGGGCGGGCCCCAGCCGCGGGTCGCATCTCCCTCCGGCGGCTCCACCTTCACGACGTCCGCCCCGAGGTCTCCGAGGAGCATCGTCGCGTACGGGCCGGCGAGGACCGTGCTGCAGTCGGCGACGAGGAGCCCGGCGAGCGGGCCGGGCGCGGGGCTCGCGGTCATGTCCCGCGCATCGTAGCGAGCGCCGGGTCGAGCACGGCCCGATCGACGGGCGGCGGCGGCGGCGCCGAGCGGCTCAGGTGCCGCTGACGCGATAGACGGCGCCGCCCGCGTAATCGGCGACGTAGAGCTCGCCGACCTCGTCCTCGCCGAAGGCGCTGATGGACAGGCTCGTGTCACGGACCAGCGAGGGCGTCTGGCGAGCCGCCCCGCCGGCGTCGACACGCCAGATCCGACCCGAGCAGTAGTCGCCGAAGAAGTACCAGCCGCGCATCGCCGGGTAGAGCGACCCGCGGTAGACGTAGCCGCCCGTGACGGAGCAGCCGTTGGCGCCGTGCCCGTAGACCGCGAGCGGCATCATCTTCCCGGTCGTGGAGCAGCCCGCGGCGGGCTCGAAGCAGGCCCGGCCCTCCATGACGTCCCACCCGTAGTTCGCGCCCCGCCCGCCGCCGGCCGAGCGCAGCGCCCGATCGACCTCCTCGTATCTGTCCTGCCCGACGTCGGCGATCCACAGGGAGCCGGTCAGCCGGTCGAAGCTGAACCGCCAGGGGTTGCGCAGCCCGTACGCCCAGATCTCGCGGCGGATGGTTGTGCTCTTCGCCCAGGGATTGGTGGACGGGATCCGGTAGGCGGGCGTGGAGCCGGCCACGTTCGGTGCGATCCGCAGGATCTTGCCGAGGAGGGTCGTCCGCTTCTGGCCGTTCTCGTACGGGTCGCCGCTGCCGCCGCCGTCGCCGGTACCGATGTAGAGGTAACCGTCCGGCCCGAACGCGAGCTGGCCGCCGTTGTGGTTGGCCTGGTCCGGATGGGCGATCCGCAGGAGACGACGCTCGGTCGCCGAGGCGCGGTTGGCGGCGGCGCTGCTCCGCCGGTATTCGGCGATGACGAGCGAACCTCCCCTGTCCGTGTAGTAGACGTAGAAGCGCCCGTTCGTCCTGTACGACGGGTGAAAGGCCAGGCCCAGGAGCCCCCGCTCTCCGCAGCACGAGACGCGCGCGTGGATGTCGAGGAAGGGCGTCGAGAGCAGCGACCCGGCCTTCGTGATGATTCGGATCCGGCCCCCCTGCTCGACCACGAACAGGCGGCCCGTGCCATCGCCCGCGTTCGCGAGCGCGACGGGCTGCGTGAACCCCGTCTTCACGCTGACGAGGCCCAGGGTGATGGCCGCCCGGGACGACGCGGGCGCCAGGCCGGCGCCGAGGGTGACTGCCAGGAGGAGACCGGCGGCGGCCGCGGCCACTCGCCGGCCCCGGCCCTCCGACGTGGCTGCGAGCGTCATCTGCCCTTCCTCCCCGGGCCATCGCGGTGTCGGCCGCCGTACCGGCGGGTGGCGCAAATTGTGCCCGAGGCGAACGGTCCCGGCCAGCACGGCCGGCCGTCAGGGTAGGATGCCGCCATGTTCGCGTCCCCGTCGCCCTCGATCCAGCACACGCTCATGGCCGTCCACGCCCACCCCGATGACGAGACGATCGGGACCGGGGGAGTCATGGCGAAGGCCGTCGCCGAGGGCCACGGCGTCGTCCTCGTCACGTGCACCCGCGGCGAGCTCGGCGAGATCGTCGTCCCCGAGCTCGACACGCCGGAGAACCATCGCCGGCTCGCGGAGATCCGGGCCGGGGAGCTCGAGGCGGCGCTGACCGCCCTGGGCGTCACGACCTGGGAGAACCTCGGCTACCGCGATTCCGGGATGATGGGGACGCCCGGCAACCAGGACCCGCGGTCGTTCTGGCAGGCCGACCTCGACGACGCGATCCGCCGCCTGGTCTGGCTCATCCGGCTCCACCGCCCCGACGTGATCACCCACTACAACGACTTCGGGAGCTATGGCCACCCCGACCACATCCGGGCCCACCAGGTGGCGATCGGCGCCTTCTACCGCGCGGGCGATCCCGAGTGGCACCCGGAGCAGGTGGCGCCCGAGCACGGCGGATCCGGCCCGGCGGCCGCCGACGGGGGCCTCGAGCCGTGGGCGCCGGCGAAGCTCTACGAGCAGGCCATGTCCCGCGAGCGCCGCGAGGCGATGGGGGCGCGCGCCGTGGCGGCCGGCATGCCCTCCTGGTGGTCGCGCCCCACCGAGGCGAGCGCCGAGGAGCTGGCCCGCTGGGACGAGTTCATGCGCCGCTCCACGGTGGACGACGCCCTGATCACCACGCGCATCGACGTGCGGGCCTTTGCCGACGCCCGCTGGGAAGCGCTCCTGGCCCATCGGACGCAGATCTCGCTCACCGACAGCCCGTTCATGGCCCTCGGGAGGGAGGTCCTGGCCGAGCTGTGGGGGGAAGAGACGTTCATCCTCCGCGCCTCGCGGGTGCCGCTGGGGACGGACCTCCCGGAGACGGACCTCTTCGCCGGCCTGGACTGAGGGGGCGCGGGGCGGCCGGGATGCGGCGGCCCGAGCTGCGGCGGGCCGGGCGGCGGCCCGAGCTGCGGGGACGCGGCGGGTGGCCGGGGACGGGAATCGAAACGCCCCGCCAGGCGGGGACGGGGCGTCGGACGTTGCTCGATGGCGGACCCGACCGGATTCGAACCGGCGATCTCCAGCGTGACAGGCTGGCATGTTGGGCCGCTACACCACGGGTCCGCGGCCGGCGGAATCTAGCACGAAGCCGTCGCCGCCGTATCGCGGCGCTCGGGGCCCGCGCGGCGCTCGGGGCCCGCGCCGCGCTCGGGGCCTGCGCCGCGCTCGGGGCCCGCGCCGCGCTCGGGGCCCGCGGGCGACCCGCTCGGCGCGGGTGGGCGCGGGTCGCCGCGCCCGAGGGTCGCGCTCGCCGCCGTGCTCCCCTAGGCGCCGTGCTCGCCTCCGCGCCGTGCTCGCCCCCGTGACAGCCGCAGATACCGACACGCAGGCGCCGCGGGCAGGCAGGCCCCATGGACGCTCCATGAGCAGAGCGGGGGCTTGCCCACGCGCAACTCCCCTCGGCTCGTTGCCGAGGCCCGGGAGACCCGCTCCCGGGTCCGCTGAGGGCCCTGATGCTCATGGAGCGGTCTCCGGGCGCCCGAAGGCAACCCTTCACCGGGACGATGCCTCGACCGCCAGCGCGTCGTCGCGCGCATGTGAGCGGGATGCTCATGGAGCGATCGCCGGCCGAGCCTTCCCTAGTCCCGCGGCGGCGACGCCTTCACGCCGGCCGGCCGCGCGGCCGCGCCTCCACCCCGGCCGGCCGCGGGGCGCTGCCTCGCCGCGGCGGCGACGCCTTCACGCCGGCCGGCCGCGCGGCCACGCCTCCACCCCGGCCGGCCGCGCGGCGCTGCCTCGCCCCGGCCCCATCCGGCCTTCTCATCCGGCCCCCGGCGGCCCTCCCGGCCGCCCCGCGCTATCCTGCCCGTCATGCCCCGGATCGACCTGCGCTCCGACACGGTCACCCAGCCCACGCCTGCCATGCGCCGCGCCATGGCCGCCGCGGAGGTGGGCGACGACGTCTTCGGCGACGACCCCACCGTGAACGCCCTCGAGGAGCGTGCCGCCGACCTGCTCGGCAAGGATGCCGGGCTCTTCGTGGCGTCGGGGACGATGGGCAACCTCGTCGCCCAGATGGCCCACCTGGCCCGCGGCGAGGAGCTGATCGCCGCGGCGACGAGCCACCTCGTGATGGACGAGGCGGCCGGCCACGCGGTCGTGGTCGGGGCATCGATCCGCACGCTCGCCGAGGAGCCGGACGGCACGATCGACCCGGCGGCGATCGAGGCGGCCTTCCGGGACCCGGACGACGTCCACGAGCCGATGACCGGCCTCATCGCCCTCGAGAACACGCACGGCCACTCGATGGCCCGCCCGCTCACCGTCACCTACGAGGAGGCGGTTGCGGCGATCGCCAACCGGCACGGGATCCCGCTCCACCTCGACGGGGCCCGCTTCTTCAACGCGGCCGTCGCCCTCGGCGTTACCCCGGCGGCCCTCGCGGCGCCCGCCGACTCGGTCACGTTCTGCCTCAGCAAGGGCCTCGCCTGCCCGGTCGGCTCGGTCGTAGTCGGCACGCACGGCTTCATCCGGCGCGCGCGACGGGCGCGGAAGCTCCTCGGCGGCGGGATGCGCCAGGTCGGCGTCCTGGCCGCACCCGGGCTGCTCGCCCTCTCCGACGGCCCGGACGGGATGATCGAGCGCCTCGCCGAGGATCACGCGAACGCGCGGCTCCTCGCGGAAGGCCTGGCCGAGCTCGAGGGGATCGAGTCTGCCGGTGGGATCCTCCAGCCCGCCCCCGGTCGCCTGGACCCCGGGCGCGCGGTGACGAACTTCGTGATCTTCCGCGCCGGGCGCGACCGGGCGGCGTTCCTGGACGCGCTCACCGGCCGCGGCGTCCTGATGGTCCCCTACCCGCACGGGACGATCCGCGCGGTGACCCATTACGGCATCGAGCGCGCCGACGTCGAGGCCACGGTTGCCGCCGTCCGCGCGGCCCTCGCCGAGACCGCGGGGACGCGCCCCGCCGCCGGCGCCGAGGAGGCCGCAGCCACCGGGGCCTGGACGAAGCCGATGCCCGTCGGCGCCCCGCGCGCCTGACCAGTCCCCGAACACGTGCTCGTCATCCCGTCCCTCGACCTGACCGCGGGCCGCTCGCGGATCGTCTTCTGGCCCGGCGCCGCCGCCGGGGTCGGCGCCCCGACCGACCGGCCGGAGGTGATCGCGGCCGGCTTCGTCGACCAGGGGGCGCGCGTGCTCCACCTCGTCGACTTCGACGGGGCCCAGCAGGGGCGGCCGGCCAACCTCGACGCCGTGGCGCGGATCGCGGCCCGCGTCGCCGTCCCGCTCCAGGTCGCCGGCGGCATGGACGGGCCGGAGCAGGTCCGGCTCGCCTTCGCCGCGGGAGCCACGCGGGTCGTGGTCCCCATGAGCCTTGCCGACGACCACGCCACCCTGCGCGCGTGCCTCGCCGTCGCCGGGGACTGGCTCGCCGTCGGCCTGGATCCGCGGGCTGACCGCCTGGCCGCGTTCCCCTGGCGTTCAGGGCGCCGGCCAACCTTCGACGAGGTGGCGAGCGCGCTGGCCGGGCTCGGCGTGCGCCGCCTCGTCCTCACCCACGGCGGCGCCGAGCCGGACGCCGCGCAGATCGGCCGCCTCGTGCGGGACCTCGACCTCGAGGTGCTCGTCGCGGGCGGCGTCGTCGACCTGGCCGGGATCCGGCGCCTCCGCGAGGCCGGCGCCGCCGGCGTCGTGCTCGGCGAGGCGCTCCTCACCGGCCGCATCGAGTACCCCGCAGCCATGGAGGCCGCCGCATGATCCCCGCACCCGCTCGTCGCCTCGTCGCCCTCGCCCTCGTGGCCGCGACCGCCCTCGCCGCGTGCGGCTCTGCCGCCGCCCCGATCGTGCCGTCGGGCGGCCCCACGCAGGCGCCAACGGTCGCGCCAGCGGTCGCGCCGTCGGACGCTCCAGCGAGCCAGACCGGCGCCGGCATCCCCGCCGGCTGCCCGACGAGCGCCCCCGCACCGCTCGCCGCCGATGCGACGGCGACGGTCACCCTGGCCACGGAGAAGGGCCAGATCGTCATCGAGGTGAAGGGGTCCCTGGCCCCGAACGCCGCGGGCAACTTCCTCGCCCTTGCCGAATGCGGCTTCTTCGACGGCGTCGTCTTCCATCGCCTGGTGCCTGACTTCGTGATCCAGGGGGGCGACGGCCAGTACGGCCGCAAGCCGAACGTGGACCCGAGCCTCGTGGGGACCGGGGGTCCCGGCTACGCCTTTGCCGACGACCCGGTGACGACGCCCTACGCGCGCGGCACGGTCGCCATGGCCAACTCCGGCCCGGACACGAACGGGAGCCAGTTCTTCATCTGCCTCGGCGACCTCACCACCCTTCCCCCTGACTACTCGGTCTTCGGCAGCGTGACGTCGGGGATGGACGTCGTCGACGCGATCGCCGCGATGCCCAACTCCGGCGGCCAGGCGAACCAGGCCCTCGAGCCCGTCGCCATCACGAGCACCACCGTCAGCCGCCCCTGACCGTCCGCGCGCCCATGCGCAGGCACCCACCCCGCCAACCGAGGAGGATCCCGTGACGAAGGTCACCATCGCGACCACCGCCGGCGACATCGTCGTCGAGCTCGCCGACACCGACGCCCCGAAGGCGGCGGCCAACTTCCTCAAGCTCGCCCGCCAGGGCTTCTACGACGGCGTCATCTTTCACCGGGTCATCCCCGGCTTCATGATCCAGGGCGGCGACGGCGAGTACGGACGCGTCGACGAGAAGGGCCAGGTCCGCAACCGCGGGCGCGTCGGACAGGGCGGACCCGGCTACCGGTTCGACGACGAGACGTTCTCCGGCGACTACGCGCGGGGCGCCCTCGCCATGGCGAACGCGGGCCCGAACACGAACGGCTCGCAGTTCTTCATCTGCCATGCCGACATGCGAGGGAAGCTGCCGAAGAGCTACACGGTCTTCGGGAGGGTGCTCTCCGGCCTGGACGTCGTCGATTCGATCGCGACCGCCGAGCGCGACAGCCGCGACTACCCGCACCAGCCGGTGGCGATGACGGCGGTGACCGTCAACGAGGACTGACCCAGGGGCGCCAACTTCGGCCATCCGGGCGCGACCCGGGCGGTTTCGTGCGCGCGGGCGAAGGTTGCGGATTATTAACCGCGAAATGCACAGAAACCCTTGAGTCCGGTGCCGTGTTCGTTTACACTCCGCATCAGTCGCGCGAGCGACCGCTGCCCCAGTTACAAGGTCATGGGTAGGTAGGGTCAGGGTAGCCGGTGCAGCCGGCGTGATAGATGCCCTTGGAACGTGGCAGAAGTGGTCCGGCAACGGGCCCGCTTCACCGGGACAGCATCGAAGCGGCTCCCTCGGGGGCCGCTTCGACGTTTTCGGGATCTCGGAGGCCGCTGCCCGCCGGGGCGCCGGCCCGGAAGGAGTACAATCCCGCCTCGCGGCGCCGCACCGGCGCCCGCCCGCGCGCCTGTAGCTCAGCGGATAGAGCGTCGGCCTCCGGAGCCGAAGGTCGCAGGTTCGAATCCTGTCGGGCGCGCCATTGTCTTGAGTCGCGACATCGGTGACACATGAGTCGCGTCATCCGTGACACCTCTGATCAGCCGGTCTCCTGGGACCCCGGCCATCGGCCGGGGTCTCGTCGTTGGTTGCGCCAGTAGCCCTTGTCGGGCTCGATGCGGTGGGTCGACAGGACCTCACCCGTGTCGAGGGCGACGACGGTGACCTGCTGCTCGTCGGCGATGGCCAGGACCCGCCGGCGGGCATGGGCCGCGCCGATGTTGAGGTGGTGCAGACGGCCGGCCCGGCGGAGGGTGATGGCGCCCTTGCCGTCGGCGGTGTCGTAGCGGAGACGGAAGTGACCCGGGGCACGGCGCCCGGCAGGATGGGCCCTGGGCCGCGCGGCATAGGCCGCGGCCGGCGTGCGGCGCCCGATCGCCCGGTGCGGCCGCTGCTCGTTGTAGACCGGGCGGAAGGCGTCGAGCTGGGCCTGGAGCTCGGCCAGGGTCCGTGCCGCCGGCCGCCGGCCGAGCCAGCGCTTGAGGGTCTGGTGGAAGCGCTCGACCTTGCCCTGGGTCTGCGGGTGGCCCGGCGCCCCGTTCTTCTGGCGGACCCCGAGCCAGGCGAGCAGGTATTCGAAGCCGTTGCGCCCTCCGGTGAAGCGCGACGTGTAGACCGCCCCGTTGTCGGTGAGCGTGGCGGCGGGCCAGCCGTGGGTGTCGCCGGCGGCGGTGAACGTGGCCACCACATCGTCGCCGGCGACCCGCCGGAAGGCCGTGCAGGCGAGCAGGTAGCGGGAGTGGTCGTCGAGCCAGCTGATGATCTCGACCTCGGTGCCGTCGGCGAGGCGCCAGTGGGTGAAGTCGGACTGCCAGACCTCGTTGGGCGCCGCGGCCTCGAACCGGATCCAGGAGCTGCGCGGGCGCTTGCGCGGCTCGGGCACGACCAGTCCGGCGGCGTGGAGGATGCGCCGGATGGTCGAGGTCGACGGGACGGGCAGGCCCTCGCCCTCCAGGTGCCACGCGATGGTGGCCGGGCCCGCGTCCAGGCCATCGGCGGTGAGCTCCGTCCGGAGGGCGACGATCCGGCCGCGCACGGCGTCGGATGTCCCGTGCGGGCTGGTGCGCGGTCGCCGGGACCTCGGCTCGAGGTCGTCGAGGCCGCCATCCCGGTACCGCCGCAGGAGGCGGTGCAGGTGCCCCCGGCTGAGCCCGTACTCGGCCGCCGCGGCGGTGACGGACAACTGCGATGAGACGACCTTGAGGACGGCCACCCGGTGCTTCGACATGGCCGGGACTGTCGCGCATGTCCCGACTCACCAGTCACCGACCAGGTGTCACCGATGTCGTGGACTCAGACACTGTCGGGCGCGCCATGCGCTCGAGGTCGCGAGCGGCGACCTTCATCCCTGCGGCGCCGCGTGGTCCCTCATCGCCAGCCGACGCTCCAGCCATGGGATCACCACGTCGAGCTGCGCCTCGACGGCATCCGAGCGCGACAGGCCGGTCATGAGGAGCATGTAGTGGAGCGGCGGGCCGATCGTCGTGCGGGTGACGGCCATCGCCACGGGGTCGTCCGCGAGCGGTCCCAGCGCCGCCCGGAACAGACGCACGAGCCCGAGCTCGGAGGCCTCGGCAACCCCGGCCCAGGCCGCTGCCAGCTCGCTGTCCCGCTGCAGGACGGGCCACCACGGATCGCCGCGCTCGAAGAATGCGACCAACTCCAACGCGACCCGCGCGACACGAGACGCAAGCGAAGGGTCCCGGTCGACGATCGAGGGATCGGGCGGCCGCAGGTCGTCCAGGATCCGTGCCCCGGCCGCGACGGCGAGCGCCTCGGGGGTCGCGAAGTGATTCCGGACGGTCGCCGGGGCCACGTCGGCAGCGTGTGCGATCGCCTTGGTCGTGGTGCCCGCGTATCCCAGCGTCCGATACAGCTCGACCGCCGCGCCGAGGATCCGGTCCCTCGTCTCCGCCTGCTGTTCGGCCCGTCGACCGAGGCGGTAGGGTCGTGGCAAGGAAGCACACCTCCCTGATGTTTATTGACTTTTCGGACACATCAACGAAATACTACCACCCTCACGCCAGGCGATGGCGCTTACGGGAGGGTACGGGATGACGGATATCGATCGGCAGTGGCCGGCGGTCGCCCGATGAGCACGGCCATCCATCTGAGCGGCCCGGTCCTCGTCGGCGGGGCACTCCTCTTCGGCCTGACGGCCTTGCTCATCGCGTCGAGGCCCGTCATCGGAGCGACCATCCCGCCGGACGTCGCCTCGCTCATTCTTGGCTCGGCCGCATTGCTGCTCCTGTCCCTGCCAGCGATGTACGTCGTCCAGGCGGACGCCACCGGTGCCCTCGGGCTGGTGGCACACACCCTGCTTTCCGTGGGGCTGCTCCTCCTGGTCCTGGTCGCGGCGACGCCCCTTCTCCAGCCGTCCGTCAACGGCCCGATCGGCGAGCATCCTCTCCTCTTCCTCCTCGGCATCGCGCTCACCCTCGGACTCCTGCTGACTGGGATCGCGACGTTCCAGGCGGACGTCTTCCCGCGTCCCGCGGCGGTCCTCCTGCTGGGCGCGATGGCCGGATTCCTGTTCGTCTTCTTCGTCGCCGAGTTCCTGCCCCCTGCGGCCGGACAACTTGGGACGGCCATCTTCGGGGTCCTGCTTGCGCTCGGGTTCGCCTGGATCGGCGTGGCGCTCTGGCTTCGAAGCCCGGCAGCTTGAACGCACATGACGTGCGCGGCGTCGTCGGGGTCCAGACCACGACGACCTGCCGGCATCGGAACACGAGGCGCTGCTCGTGGCAAGCGGTCGTGGCCCCTTAGGCTTGAGATGACCAGCCGTCCCCGCGCCCCCAGGAGGTCCATCTATGACCATTGAGTACGTCTCCTTGCCCGGTGAGACCCCTCCGCTCGTTCCCGGCGGGCCGAAGCTGTGCAGCGGCGACGACATGCGCATCCTGCACAACGCGTTCCTGTGGGCGATACGAGCAGGCGCCGGGGATGGTGCGCGGTGCTCCCGCCGGCGACACGGCACGCAGCCAGTTCCTCGGTCAGTGGCTCGCCGATCTCGACGCCACGCTTCACACGCATCACGAAAGCGAAGACGAGCTCCTGTGGGACAAGCTCGAGCAGCGCGCTCCCGCCTGCGCCCTGCACGTTGGCCAGATGCGCGCCCACCATGCACAGGTGGCGGCGCTGCTTGCCGAGGCGGGTCCCCACCTCGCCCGATGGCGCGCGACGGCCGACCCCGCCGTCGGCGAACAGCTGGCCGATGCCTACGAGCGCATGCTCGAGGTGTTGAAGGTGCACCTGCGCCGCGAAGTCGTCGAGGTCGTCCCGGTCGCGGAGCGGGTGGTCACGGCCGAGGAGTGGGAGGCGATGGCCGAACACAGCGTCGGAGCGATCCCGAGGAGCCGGCTGCTGCCGCAACTTGGGATGCTGCTGGCGAACTCCACACCCGCGGACCGCAGGCAGTTCTACGCGGGCATGCCGCTCTCCGTAAAGGTGCTCTGGCGCCTCGTGGGCAAGCGCCAGTACGCGAAGCAGTTCCAGCAGTTGTTCCCAGGCAAGCCGGTCCCACCGACCATCTGACGGCAGGGCCTGCTCGGTCGAGGCCCTCCTTGCCCGGGGAACGAGGCGCTCCGGGTACGACCGCGGCGAGCGGTTGGCTGGCCTCCGGGCTCGGAACGACCAGCCACCCCTCCGCCCGTGGATCACGCTGCTTCGCGGTGGGAACGACAGGACTGGTGGCTCCGCGTGATGCTGTGGTGGCGCCCGCCGGATGACCTGTCCTGGCGGCTACTCCACGGGCGGAGCCGCGCCCTCCGGCTCAAGCGGCCGGGGTGCGTGCTAGGCGGGGCAGGATGGCCGCGGCCTCATGCGATGCGCGTGGGGCCCAGTAACGGGCGCCTGCCGCCCATGGCGACCGTGCAACCGCGGATCTGCCGGGTACCGGAGCTCCCAGTCCGAACGCCACGACCAGGGCGATCAGCGCCTGGACGAGGGCGAGCACCATCGCCGGTTCGCGGCCCCAGATCGTGCCGGGCTGGCTGTCCATCGCTCCTCCGGTCAGTTCACGCGGACGATGTCGCCCGGGTGGATGAGCCCGGGGTTGGTGCGGTGCCTGGCGTTCTCGGGGAAGGCGAGCAGCGCCTTGAGCGTGGGCCGGTGCGCGGTGGCGATCGCGGAGAGGCTGTCGCCCGTCTTCTTGGTGACCGTCACGATCGGCGGCCGCAGGATCGCGTTCGCTCTGGCGATCACGCGCCTGGCCCGGGCCTCGCGGGTGGCCGGCGGCCAGGGGTCGCTGCGGCGCGACACGCGGTTGATGTCGGCGTGGACGACGACCGTGCTCCGGTTGACCGGGATGCCGAGCGCCTTCGACGCCGCGGCGACGAGGTGGGCGACGCTCTCGAACTGGGCGTCGGTGAGTGGCTCAGGTCCAGTCCCCGAGCACTCGATCGACTCGTACACCCACTCGTTCATGTTCACGCCCGAGGCGACCGCGGCGGCGATCGTCGGGCAGCTTCGTGTTGGGATGCGCGACGTCGCCCTGGCTCCAGGCGGCGTACTTGGCAGGGTCGATGGCGCGGACGATCGTGCCGTCGCGGTCGATGTACGCCGTGGCCGACGGACCCCAGGAGCCTGTCCGGTTGGCGTAGGTGCGCTCCTGCATGGCCGTCGCCCTGGCGTTGGCGGTCTGGTGGAGGCAGGCGAGGATCGTCGGCTTCCGGCGCCGCCGCGCGCCGCGGGTCGGGTAGCCGTACGCCTTGTTGGTCAGGAGGGCCGTGATCGTCGTCACCTCACGCCCCTCCAGAGCGCCGAGGCCTCGAGTCCCAGGAGCGCGAGGATCGCGCCCAGGAGGGGCAGGAGGATCCCGGGGCAGATGTCGTAGTCGGGGACGGCGACGTCGAGGACGAGGAGCACGACGAGGACGAGCGTGAGCGCGGCAGCAGCGCCGATCCGGGCCGAGGAGTAGACGTCGGCCCGGCGGCGGTCTGCCGCATCGTCACGACGCTCATCGCCCATGCCGGCGCAGTCGGTCGATCCACGCATCGACGAGGAGCGGGAGCACGAAGCGGTCGAGGGCGCCGCCCATGACCACGCCGGCGAGGAACGCCAGGATGAGCTCGACCCCGCTCATCGGGCCGCCGCGGGGTTGACGGCGCGGACGTACCCGGTGGGGGGAGCCGGGAGTCGGTGTGGATCGGACCAGCGCGCCGTCATGCCGTCAAGGGTGCAGGCGGCGGGCCGCCATGCCTATTCGGTCGATTGGGCCATCTCGTCGAGCCCGGGCAGCCGCGGAGCGAGGATCCATACGAGCTGCGCGGTTGGCGCCGCGCGCGCCCACGCCGAGGACTGTCGCCGCCTGAATGGTGCCGCGCGTGGGCTGCCTCGGCAGCCACGCGCGCTTCGGCGGTCGTCTTCCTCGACCGCCGAACGCTACCGGTCGCGACTGACGAAGAGCTGCTCCTCGATCGCTCGCGTCACCCAGTCGACCCAGGCCTGGTGGATCCAGCCGTAGTCGAGGACGAGCGTCTGGTAGATGCCGCTGCCGAGGAGCATCAGCAGGATGACCGTCGCCTGCTCGACGTCGAGGTGCTCCCGGAGCGACGCCTTTGACAGCAGGACCTCGACGAGCATCGCCCGGAAGCCATCGTGGCGGAGCCGCTCGTGCCGCTGCCAAACTGCCGCGCTGTCGGGATCGGCCTGGGCGGCGGCCCGGACGACGATGTCGAGCGGAGTCGCCCGCCGCTCGATCTCGCCGACCCCGACCACGATCAGCCGGATCGCTTCGCTGAGCTCGGGGGCCTCGGCCGCAGCCAGATACCAGGGCTGGCGGTCAGGCGGGAGTGGATCTGCCACGCCCAGGACCGCGAGGTCGTAGACGCCGCTGAGGAGGTCTCCCTTCGTGTGGAACGTGAAATAGACCGTCTGGACGGCGACCCCGGCGCGCTCGGCCACCTCGGCCATCGTCGTGCCGGCATACCCGCGCTCGCAGAACAGCTCGTAGGCCGCCCGCAACATCCGCAGGCGGGTGGCGCGTGCTCGCTCCCGCCGGCCGGTTCGCCCGGATGCCGTCTTGACAAAGTTCGCCATGCCGCGGATAGTACCGCGAGTCAGTCACTAATGCATCACTCTAGTGACAGAATACAACAGGAGGCGTCCCATGGCCATCATCCCGGTCAGTTCAGCTCCGTCTCGCTCGGTCTATGACGCCGTCCAGGCGGTTGTCGGCGTCGCGGCCGACCGCCCCGTCGGCCTGATCCTCTACGGGGCGGCCGAGGTCGAGGACGGAAGCGTGCTCATCGTCGACGTCTGGGAGTCCAGCGAGGCGATCGCCGCGTTCGAGCGCGATCGGCTCCTGCCCGCCTTCGAACGGATGCCGGGCGGTCCCGAGGTCGCCATGGCCAACAAGCCGGTCCCCCACGTCGCCTTCGAGCTGGTCCTGGGATCCTAGGACGAAGTCGATGCCCCGCGTTCTGCGTTTCCGCGGAGGGGCAACGTGGTGACCGACTGGCACGTGGTCGCCGGCGCGCTCCTCGTGGGCGGTCCCCTCCTCCTGCTCGCCAGCTTCTGGGACCCCGGCTTGTGGCGCGTCTGGACGGCTCCGCAGGCCGAGCACCTCGCCATGGTCCGCGCGCACCGGCGGGGGTGGTCGACCGTCAACGCCGGCTTCTTCACGGCGGCCGTCCTGAGCGCGACCGGACTCGCGATCCTCGCCCTGACCATCGATGTGGCCGCCGGCCCCCGGGTGGTGCTCGTGGCGGCCGCCGCCGTCTACGCGGCGGGCAGCTTGCTGTGGTGTGCCATCCAGGCGATCCGGACCCGGGTGACCCCGGCGCTCGCCGACATGGTGGCCGCCGCCACCCCGACCGAGCCCGTCGAGACGCTGGTCGGCGCTGTGATCGGCGGGCTGTTCGCCGCCTTCGTCCTCGCGACCAGCGTGGCGCTCATTGCCGCCGGGCTGGTGCTCGTGGCGGCAGGCGGCATCGCGGCGCCGGTCGCGTGGTTCGCGGTCGTCATCGGGGTGGTGGCCGCGGGCCAGACCGCCCGTGGCGGGGACGTCATACCCGCCGTCCTGTACTTCCCGACCCTCGCCCTCGGGATCGCGCTGCTGGCGGGCTGGTGATGACGCCGGCGACGGATCCTGCGACACGGGCGGCGCTGATCCGGCGCTCTCGGTGAGAGACGGCCCTCGGGCCGGCTTCTGGCGCTTGGCGGTCCTGTACGGCCGTCCTGGATCCAAGAGACGATGTCTGCCCGTTCGTGCGGACCGGCGGTGTCGACGGCGGCTCTCCGCCCATCTTCGACTGGTCCGCGCGGTCCCGGTAGTCCGGAAGCACGATCGCAGGTGTGGGACGCAGCGGCTCCACTCGCGTCGAGCAGACCACTACTCGTCCGTCGGCACGCCGCCTTCGGGCTCGGGCAGACGCGGAGCCAGGATCCACACGAGCTGCGCCGTCGTGGCCACCCCCACCTTGGACCGCGCGTTCGCCAGGTGGTGCTTCACGGTCGAGTGTCGCCGGCCTCGATGATCGCCTTGAGGTTCGCCAACTCCCGCTCGGCCTCGCGCCGGCTCAGGACGAACGCTTCGACGACACGCCCGAACCAGCCGAGGCCACGGGGCAATGCGGTCCGCGCCTCGAGCGCGAGGCTCGTGCCGCCGCGCTCGGGTGTCATCCGGGCCTCGAGGTCGAACTGGAGCCCGAGCAAGGCGCTGGTCCTCGAGACGTAGCGGGAGGGGGCCTCGGCCATGATGATCGTCGTCCGTGCGCTCGTCGGGCCGCGGCGCACCGAGTAGGAGGTCCCGACACCTCCATCGCCGGTCACGTCGGCGACTCGCGGGCTTCCGGTCTGCCAACGGGGGATCAGGCTGAGGTCAGTCCAGGCGGACCAGACTGACTCAGGTGCCGCATCGACCCAGATCGAATACCTGAGAACGCCCACGGGCCACTCCTGTCAGGGGACAGGGTCTGCGCTCGCCGGCTTTGCCTCGAGCGTGCGCTTGATCGCGGCCAGGCTCTGCACCCGCTGTCGCTGCATCACCCGATCCAGAAGGGGCGACGCGAGCCTCGCGAGGCCGTGTGCGCGGATGTCCGTCTGGACGACCAGCCTGGACCCCCCGGGGATCGCTTCGACGCTGGCGTCGAACACCATCCCGATCGCGCCGGAGTCCGCCGACGCCTGCCAGGACCCGGGGTGGTCATACCGGGTGATCTCGACGATGCGCGTCCCTGCTCCCGACCACGCTGCCCGGTAGCGCGTGCCGAGCCCGACGGGCCCGTCCGTGAGCTTCTCGCACGACTTCATCGGGCCCGGCGTCCACTCCAGCTCGTTGCACTGGTCGCTGCAGTACTCGAAGACCTCGATGGGCGATCGCGCGATGTCGATCGAGTTCCGGAGGATGCCCAACGCTCGTATCCTTCGTGCGTTACTAGAGTGAACTCTAAGGGCTACTACGGTACCATCATCGCGATGCGAGTCAAGCCCGACCCCAGGACGCCGAGGCGCCGGAACCCGGCCGAGACCCGGCGCCGCATCCTCGATGCGGCCCGAAGCCTGTTCGACGAGCAGGACTACGCCTCGACGACGCTGACCGCGATCGCAGACCGTGCTGGCGTCTCGGTGCAGACCGTGTACTTCACCTTCCACTCGAAGGGCGAGCTCCTGATGCAGATCGTCCTCGCGGCCGGTGCCGACGACCCAGAGGCACCCCGGCACCAGGAGCGCGGCTGGTACCGCGAGATGCTTGCGTCCACCGACGCGCGTCGCCAGCTCGCGTTGCTCAGCGAGCACGGCACCGATATCTTCGTGCGGGTCGCTCCGCTGATCGGGCTCGTTGGCGCGGCCAGGGCGAGCGATCCGAACCTCGGCGCCGCCTGGCAGCAAACGGTGATGGCGCGCAGAGAGGCGTTGCGCGAGCAGATGGAGGTCGTGGCCCGGAACGGGGCGCTTCGGCCAGAGCTCAGTGTCAACGATGCCGCCGACATCGTCTTCGTCCTGCAAGGCCCCGAAACGCTGCGTGCGTTGACGATCGAGTGCGGCTGGCCCGTCGAGCGGTACAAAGCGTGGCTCTACGAGACCCTGTGCCAGCAACTGCTCGTCGATGATCTCGTAGGCGATGGGCAGGCAGATCCCGCAACGGCCGGGCTCAGCTTCGCCGCGGTCCTTCATCGATCCGGCGCAAGTGAAGAACAGGCGCGAAGGGACTCAGTAGCACCGGCGTCGTGAGCAGCGGTGAGTGCTGATCGTCCGATTGGGCCATGCCCTCGGGTTCCGGCAGCCGCGGGGCAAGGATCCACACGAGCTGTGCCGTCGTCGTAGCCCCGACCTTCGTCCGCGCATTCGCCAGGTGGTGCTTCACGGTCGAGTGCGACAGGCCGAGGCGGTGGGCGGCGGCCTTCTCCGACCCGGCGGCAACCACCGCGGCGACGACACTGACCTCGCGGGCCGTCGCGCGTTCGGCGGGGCAGTCTCTCACGCCAGCCGCCTCGCCGCGGCCAGCCATTCATCCCGGCCCTCGATCGGGATCTCGTAGGTTGCTAACGCGCGCCCAACACCTGTCGGGCGCGCCATGTCTTGAGTCGCGACATCGGTGACACATGAGTCGCGTCATCCGTGACACCTCTGATCAGCCGGTCTCCTGGGACCCCGGCCATCGGCCGGGGTCTCGTCGTTGGTTGCGCCAGTAGCCCTTGTCGGGCTCGATGCGGTGGGTCGACAGGACCTCACCCGTGTCGAGGGCGACGACGGTGACCTGCTGCTCGTCGGCGATGGCCAGGACCCGCCGGCGGGCATGGGCCGCGCCGATGTTGAGGTGGTGCAGACGGCCGGCCCGGCGGAGGGTGATGGCGCCCTTGCCGTCGGCGGTGTCGTAGCGGAGGCGGAAGTGGCCCGGGGCACGGCGCCCGGCAGGATGGGCCCTGGGCCGCGCGGCATAGGCCGCGGCCGGCGTGCGGCGCCCGATCGCCCGGTGCGGCCGCTGCTCGTTGTAGACCGGGCGGAAGGCGTCGAGCTGGGCCTGGAGCTCGGCCAGGGTCCGTGCCGCCGGCCGCCGGCCGAGCCAGCGCTTGAGGGTCTGGTGGAAGCGCTCGACCTTGCCCTGGGTCTGCGGGTGGCCCGGCGCCCCGTTCTTCTGGCGGACCCCGAGCCAGGCGAGCAGGTATTCGAAGCCGTTGCGCCCTCCGGTGAAGCGCGACGTGTAGACCGCCCCGTTGTCGGTGAGCGTGGCGGCGGGCCAGCCGTGGGTGTCGCCGGCGGCGGTGAACGTGGCCACCACATCGTCGCCGGCGACCCGCCGGAAGGCCGTGCAGGCGAGCAGGTAGCGGGAGTGGTCGTCGAGCCAGCTGATGATCTCGACCTCGGTGCCGTCGGCGAGGCGCCAGTGGGTGAAGTCGGACTGCCAGACCTCGTTGGGCGCCGCGGCCTCGAACCGGATCCAGGAGCTGCGCGGGCGCTTGCGCGGCTCGGGCACGACCAGTCCGGCGGCGTGGAGGATGCGCCGGATGGTCGAGGTCGACGGGACGGGCAGGCCCTCGCCCTCCAGGTGCCACGCGATGGTGGCCGGGCCCGCGTCCAGGCCATCGGCGGTGAGCTCCGTCCGGAGGGCGACGATCCGGCCGCGCACGGCGTCGGATGTCCCGTGCGGGCTGGTGCGCGGTCGCCGGGACCTCGGCTCGAGGTCGTCGAGGCCGCCATCCCGGTACCGCCGCAGGAGGCGGTGCAGGTGCCCCCGGCTGAGCCCGTACTCGGCCGCCGCGGCGGTGACGGACAACTGCGATGAGACGACCTTGAGGACGGCCACCCGGTGCTTCGACATGGCCGGGACTGTCGCGCATGTCCCGACTCACCAGTCACCGACCAGGTGTCACCGATGTCGTGGACTCAGACACTGTCGGGCGCGCCAAAGCAACCTTGTCTGACAGCGCGATCGCGAATCCGTGGGCGTCGCCGACGGAGTGAGCCTGACGGACACGATGCTCCTCCCTGCGACGACGATCCGATCGTAGATGGCGTGGAGCAGGTCGGCCTTCTCCGCAGGAACCTCAGCCGCCCTCCACGTCGCCGACAGCGCCTGGAGCCACGCCACCGCACGCTCGGGCGAGATCCCGTCGGCGTTCGTGCGCTCGAGGTTCTCCCTGGCATGCCGGAGCTCGTGCAGCCGCTCGAGGTAGACCGCGTCCTCGATGCGGCCGGCGGCGTGCTCGAGCGCGAGCTCGCGGATCTGGCGCTCGATCCGCCGGGCGGCCACGGCGGCCGCTGGTCGACTACTTCGCGGGTGCCGAATCCTTGACGGTCTCGGGGATCAACTCGACGATCGGGATGATCCGTGACGTCCGGGCGCGATAGTGGACGAAGCCGGGATAGGCCGCGTCGAGCCGAGGCCACATCGCCGCCGCCTCATCGCCTGAGAGGACGCGAGCCAGGTGACTGCTGCACACCCCCCTGATCTCGACCGAGACGTGCGGGTTGGCGAGAAGGTTGAGGAGCCACGCAGGGGGGTGGTCAACGCCGGCGAGCGATGCGACGACGTAGCGGCCGCCGTCGAGGTCGAAGTGGAGCAGGACAGTCGACCGCTCCTTGCCGGATCGCCGCCCGCGAGTGGTCAGCACGAGCGCGCCCGATGTCAGCGGCCCACGGCCGTGAGTCGCCCGCAGCCACGCAGCGTTGATACGGCCGAACACGCGCTGGAACGCCGCGGGAAACGGGATCGGGCTCAGCAGGTTCAGCAGGCGATGCACGGGTCTTCCTCAGGCAAGGGTGAGTCCAAGGCCGGGCGGAGCGAGTCACTCGCGCCGGGAGCAGGGCCTTGGTGAACTTCGCTTGGGCGAAGAGCGCGGAGTGTAGGGCTTCCGGCCAAGGGAGGGGCGGCGCTAGCGAGCCACGCCACGTTGGTCCTCCAATTGCACATCGGTCGTGAGGCGTCTGCTGGCCGACGGTCCGGAGGCGCGCCAGGCGGCTCGACGGAAGCAGCCGTGAGTCACGCGAGCAACAGCAGGATCGTTCGGGCGATGCCGAGTGGCGGGCCAAACGGGAGCGCGAAGCCGATCCAGAACACGAACTCGAAGGGCAGGAGCAGGTAGCTGACGGTCGCGGCATGCCGGACATCCAGCAGCAGCATCACCCCGACGGCGACCTCGGCCAGGCAGACCAGCACGAACCCGATCAGCAACGGGACCGAGGTCGGCAGGCCGATCCGTTCGAACGGCCCACCGCCGTAGGCCGGGAAACCCAGGAACGTCCAGACCTCGCCGGTTTCGGCGAAGTGCCGCGCGCCGACGATGGCGGGCAACCCGAAGCCCAGTCCCAGTACGAGCGAGCAGAGCGCGGCAGCCGTCACCATGGTCGCAGGCATGTTGGCACGTCTGCGTGCCGAAGCGACGGCTGACGGGCGAACTCCGGCCAAGTAGCCCAAGACCCGCCGAGGAGGCGCTACTCGTCCGACTGGACTCGGCTCTCGGGTTCCGGGAGCCGCGGAGACAGGATCCACACGACCTGCGCCGTCGCCTCCGCACCGACCTTGGATCGGGCGTTGGCCAGGTGGCGCTTCACGTTCAAGTGCGACAGGCCGAGGCGGTGGGCGTCGGCCTACGAGCCCGACCCGTCCGGCCCGTGCGCCCGCGCCATGGCGACCGGGTCCCGGCCGTACCACGTCCCGTTGCTGCGGAGGGCGGTGAGGCGCGTGAACGAGGCCCGGTCGGCGTTGCCTGTCGCCCGGTAGCGGTCCATCTGGCGCTTGTGTGTCGCCTGTCGGTGCGCCCAAGCGACGAGCGACGCCTCGTTGTCCCAGAACGTGAGGGTCGGCGGGTCGAGGGCGATGATCCCGGGAAAGAAGAACGTCTGCTGGGATCGGAGGCCCGGGACCGCCGTCATCGAGATCCTCACCGCGGCCGTCCCGGTCCCGACGTCCTGCACCCGTGCCATGTCGATGCCGTCACGGTTCCAGCCGATGGTGGTGAACACGACCACCGGCTCGTCGCGGCCGGGCGCGGTGGCAAGCGGATCGAACAGGCGGGCCGGCGCCGTGGGGTGGACAAGGTTGGACTCGCCCTTCGTGCGGAACGGCGCCAGGACGCCGCTCCAGCGCTCAGCCGCGTCCGCGAACCATGGGGCGACGGTCACGACCTCCTCGACCAGGCTGTCCGCCGACTCCCTGCTGTCGTGCAGCCCCACGACGAGGAACGTGAACGCCTCGCGGGAGGCCGGGTCCGTGCCGGCCGCCCGGCAGTCGGCGCCCACGTCGCAGAACAGGAGTCCCGGCCGGTCACCTCGAGCGACTGGCCCGGCCGTACGCAGCTGATCGAACCGCGCCAGGTGGAGCGAGACGAACGAGGCAGCAGTCATTGGCGCGGAGCATAGGCACAACCCGGGTGTCCGTCTCGTGGCCCACCGGCCCGGCCCGTCATGCAGTGGCGGCCCGGCAGGCTCTCCGACCGTCCTCCACGCCCAAGCCGTGAAGCGCAGAGCTCCCTCGATCTCCTCGGGCACGACGATTCGCGGCGTGGGACCTGCGGCGTCAAGTGGTCTCGCCCCGACCATCCGATCTCAACGCCCCTCCCGCGTTTAGAAGCAGCGACAAAGCGCCGAACGCCTCCGGCCCGCCGATGCGCGGCCTGCTCGCGATCCAACGCTACGGTCGGCTGAGCGCTGCTCGTGCCAGGCCATGGGGCCCACGATCCAGACGATCGAGTTGAGCGGCTCGAAGCGGCGGAAGCCGTCGGCCTCGGGAACCCGCGCAACCCGCGCCGTCACTAGGACCTGGCGAATCGCAGCTGCTCGACGAGCGGATGGGTCATTGCCTCGCCTCCTCCAGCCGTTCCAGCGCAGCGAAAACCTCGGCGATCACCCGCGCCATCGGCGCGACGGGCAAGTCCAGCCGGATCGTCGCCGACCCGGTGAGCATCGCGTTGTACGGAGCGCCGCTCCCGGTCTGGGCGCGTAAGTCGGTTCGGACGAGGACGATGGGCTTCTTGCCGAAGGCGTAGCCGCATTCCCAGGCGGTGCCCGAATCCGGATCCGGGCCGTCCATGATCGCGACGAGCACATCGGCCCCGTCGATCCCGCCGACGTCGGTGCCGAAGATCCCCGCCGCATCCTTGCCCGGGTCCTGCTCCTGCGGCAGGAAGACCGTATGTCCTCCGTCCCGGAGGGCAGCCGCGAGCTCCGCATTCCAGCTCCGTTCAGCTGCCGAGAACAGGGGCCCGGCGAAGTAGAGCTTCATCGAACCCAGTATCGCCGAAACCACCCCTTCAGCGACGGGCGATGACGATCAGGGGTGTCGTCACCGGCGGTTGCGGGGCGGTTCTCGTACGCGGCCTCGAGCCCGATCTCGCGGAAGCCGGCGGCTGCCGCTGGAGCCGGACGAGAAAGACGCGTTGATGGACCGGTGGGATGAGCTCGATGAGCGGGACCGCCATCCCGCCGAGCACTTCGAGGGGAGTCGCAAGTGGGGCGAGAAGGTCAGCGCCGAGCGACGCTGACCTTCTGCACTGTGGTGCCGTTTCTACGCGGCTGTCCCCGGAGCGGCGGCCCGCCACCTCGACGTCTCACCGGCAGACTCGGCAGCGATCGGAGATGAGTTGAAGCCCTTGGCAATCAGCCACACCGCCATGACCATCTCCTGCAGGAAGAGTGGAAGCGAAAGGACGCCGAGCGACGACAGCCCGAACATGCTCCCGATCGACGGCCCGACGGAGAGCGCGGCCGCCACGAGCCCCCAGGCCGACAGCCACCGGGGCACGAGCCGCGACTGGTAGAGCAGGACGTAGAACATGAGCGCGCCGAGAACGAACGGGATGGCGATCAGCTGATCCCAGATCACGGTCTCGGTTGTGCGCACGAAGCCGGCGAGCGGCGCCGCAGCCTGCTCCGTGCTGAGCGGGATCAGCAGCAGCCACCCGAGCACGGCGACGATGTAGATGACCGTCTCGAGCCCGCCACGGAAGACGACGTACCCCATGGCCAGCGTCTCGTTGTAGCGCTTGCCGATCGGCCAGAACACGACCGGGACCAGCGCGAGCGCGAGGCCCGCCAGCAGGACGAGCAGGGCTCCAACGGCCACCTGGTTCGGCTGCGCGGCGACCTGGGCCAGGTAAGCCGGGCCCGACAGGACCGCGTTCGTGACGACCCCGCTGAGGACCATGCCAACGGTTCCGATGATGTACAGCACGCCGATCCAGGCGGCGGCCTTCCGATCCGCGCTCATGCCAGGCCTCCCCGGAGCTGCGGCGATCGTTCGGCTCGTGTTCATGCTCTATCTCCCTGTTGTGGTTGACGTTGACGTGGACAAGCCACCCACGCCGAGCTTCCGATCTGGCATCTGCCACATCTGCCTGGCCTGTCCCGCGCGTCGTCGGGGGCCCGGGTTCGACAGGACTGACCGAGACCAAGGGCATTCCCAGATCACGCACTCTCTTGAGCAACCCATGCAACGCGGCCTGGTCGACGATCGGGCCGCTGATGAGCGTGTCGCCACCGTCGAGCGTGATCGTCAGGCCCTCGAACCAGTCCGCCCATCGAGCGTCGAGCTGGCCGGTGATCCGGATCTGATAGGCCATCGGTTGGCTCGAGTCGGCTTTGGGGTCGAGTTCCTGGGACATCGCTCCGTGCCCGTCGCGGCCGATCATTGCCGGCTCACGCCGCGGCCTCGCCGACGTCGTCCGGGGTAGTGTTGTTGACCAGCTCCACGGCTCGGACGAGGCCGTCACGCATCCGGATGATCCGGTCGCAGGCCGCCCCGACCTCCGCGTCGTGGGTGACCAGCACGAACGTCTGGCCGTGCTCGCGGTTGAGCTTCCGGATCAGGCCGAGGAGCTCCGCGGACCTGTGCGAGTCGAGGTTGCCGGTCGGCTCGTCGGCCAGGACGAGCGCCGGGTCGTTGACGAGCGCCCGGGCGATCGCGACGCGCTGCTGCTCGCCGCCGGACAGCTCGGACGGGCGGTGCGTCGCGCGCTCGGCCAGGCCGACCATGTTGAGCCGGGCGATCGCCCGCTCGCGTGCCTCACGCCGGCCAAGACCCGCATATTCGCCGGCGAGCATGACGTTCTCCACCGCGGTCAGCGTCGGGACCAGGTTGAACTGCTGGAACACGAAGCCCATCTCGCGGGCCCGGATCCGGGTCCGCTCGCCGTCCGACATGCGCGTCGCGTCGCGCCCGGCGAACGACAGCTCCGGCGCCGGCCCGTGGTTCTGGTCCGGGCTGTGGAGCAGCCCGAGCAGGTGCATCAGGGTGCTCTTGCCGGAGCCGGACGGGCCCATGATCGCGACCAGCTCGCCGGCATCGATCGAGACCTCGACCCCGCGCAGGGCCTGGACCTCGTTCTTGCGGCTGAGCTTGTAGGTCTTGCGCAGGTTGCGCCCTTCGAGAAGTGCCATGTCCGTTGCTCCTACTCGTAGCGGAGGGCCGCGACCGGGTCGAGGCGCGCCGCGTTCCAGGCGGGGATGATCCCGGCGACGACGCCGAGGATGGTCGAGAAGAGGACGGCGAAGATCGCCGTCTGCGGGGTGAGCTGGAAGAGGATCGTCCCCGAGCTCCGGCCGGCCTCGTTGGCGAGGTACACGACCACCGCACCGAGGCCCAGTCCGAGCAGGCCACCGAGCAGGCCGATCAGCCCGGCCTCGCTCACGAGCTCGCGGATGACCCGCGCCCGCGAGCCGCCGATCGCGCGCTTGATCCCGATCTCCCGGGTCCGCTCGGCGACCGTCATGGCCATCGTGTTGATCACCGACAGGCCGCCGACGATCAGGCTGATCAGGGCCACGCCGACGATGATCGCGTTGAAGATCGCGACCGATGAGCCCACGACCCCGTCGAACTCCGTGCCGGTCATCGCCGACGCGTTCGGGATGTCGGCCTCGATCCGTGCGGCGAGGGCTTCGACGTCGGTTCCCTCGTCGGGATAGACCGTGATGTCGGTTGCGAGCTGGTCCGCCCGCACGTTCTGGCGGACGACCGGCGGCAGATCCTGGAAGAAGATCGTCCTGGGCCGCCGCGAGCGGCACGATCGCGGTCGTGTCCGGCGCGGTCAGGGTCGGCTCGAGGATCCCGACGACGCCGAACGTCATGCCCCGGATCTCGAGCGTGTCCCCGATGCCCTTGCCGAGCTTGCGGGCGAGGTCCGAACCGAGGACGGCCACGAGGGAGTCGGCGTCTTCGGCGGTGAGCGCACGGCCCTGGGCGACCCGGGCGTCATACATGTTGTTGCCGTGATCTGCGCCGGGCAGGTCTCCGACGATCATGTCGGGCATGCTGATCCCGCCGTTCGACTCGGGATCGAGGAGGGTGCTGACGCCCGGAACGGCCGCAGCCACCCCGTCGATCGCGGCGATGTCGTCGACCAGGGCGATCGCCATGGGGCTGTCTCCGGACAGCCCACCGGACTTGTCGGTGACGACGATCTTGCCCGCGTAGTAGTCGCTGCCGATGGCGACGATCGAGCTGATCTTGTTGGCCATCGAGCCGAACACGACGAGGGCCCAGATGCCGATCGTGATGCCGGTGACGGTCAGGGCGGTCCGAAGCCGCCGTCGGGCGAGGTTGCGAAGCAGGCTCATGCGAAGCTCCCCTTGATCGGAAGCGGCTGCTCCGAGCGCTCGGTCGGGCGCAGCATGCTGAACCCAAGCCACACGAACCAGCCGATCTGGGCGAGTCCGAAGAGGATCGCCAGGTCCGTGAGCGGCGGGATCACCGAGGCGAGCCCGATGGCGCCGACCACCACGCCGAACCAGCCGAATGCCCGAGAGAACCCGCCCACCCGAAGGCCCGCGATGCTCACCAGCAGGACCCACAGGCCGCCGAGGATCTCGCCGTCGGAGCTGCTGAGGCCATCCGAGACCGGCTCGATCGCCTGCCACATGGACGCCGCCTGGGCCGGGTTCGACGGGTAGAGGGTCACGACCGCGCCCATGCCGGCATTGAACACGAGGCCGCTCGCGACGAGCAGCACCGCCCAGATCAGCCCGACCGCGGTCGCGGTCTGCATCAGGGCCGGAGCCGCCGGCTTCAGGCGCTCGTACAGGGCCAGCGCCAGGATGGAGAGGACGATTCCGAAGACCACGTAGGTGATGAGGTACATGACCTGCATGGCGCCGTGGTTCGACGCGAGCGAGGCGACCTTGGCGGCCGGGTCCACCGCGCTCTGGTAGTCGACCACGAGAAGGAAGAAGGGCATCGCCAGCAGGTAGGCGAGCGCCAGGTAGAGCGCCGCGAGACCGCCTGCCTTCTGTTGTCCAGTGATGCTCCGACCGACTGTCTTCACTGTCTCTCCCGATCTGGCCGGCTTGGCGCCGGTCTTGTCTCGACACCGAGCGCATCTGCCGCGCCGTACCTGTCCTGGGCGATCGCCCTCATCGTGTCCTCCTGCCCGTCGCATCCGATCGTCGCCACCCACCCAGCGGTGGAGTGCACGGGCAGCGTCTTCCCGCGGTGGGATGAGCGTCATCGCTCCCAGGAGCTATTCGGGGGACTAATCGGAGGACTGATCGCGGGCGTCCTGGAGGGCGGACAGGGTCGAGCCGGCGTACTGAGGGCGCGACCGGGCATCGTCGCCGACGCCGTCCAGCTCAGCCGTCGGGGCGGCGGTCCTCGGACAGGTAGCCCAGGGCTCGTCCCCTGGCGACCGCCTGCGTGCGGCTGCTGACGCCGAGCTTGGCGTAGATGGTGCGGGCGTGCGCCTTCACCGTGTGCAGCGACAGGTACAGCCTGGCTGCGATCTCCTGGTTGGTCAGCCCCTTGGCGATGAGAGCGAGCACTTCGAGCTCGCGGCCGCTGAGGGGTTCGGCGAGACGGCTTCCGGCGACTCTCGCCGCGGGTGATGCGGCCCGTTCCGCGTCATCGAAGGGGAACGCTGCCAGCAACCGCCGGACGTACTCCGGCCGGACCCCTCGAGACAACGACTCGCGGAGCAGACGAGCCATCGGCGCA
>CAVUSH010000006.1:0-907957 GCA_963744095.1 uncultured Chloroflexia bacterium | reverse complement strand
CGCGGACGGCCTTCGCACCCCGCGCGAGGGCCAGACGAACCCGCAGTACGCCGGGCCGGCCCTGCCCTACACGTCGCTCGCCGGAGCCGAGAAGTACACCTGGCTCAAGGCGCCGCGCTACGACAACGAGCCGATGGAGGTCGGGCCGCTGGCACGCGTCCTCGTCGCCTACGTCGAGGGCCACGGGGAGGTCCGGGCTGCGGTCGACCGGGCCGTCACCGCGCTCGGCGTGGGGCCCGATGCGCTCTTCGGCACGCTCGGCCGGCCGTCGCCCGGGCGATCGAGGCCGAGGTGATCGCCGCTCGGCTCGGCGAATGGCACCGGGAGATGACCCGAAATCTCGCCGACGGCGACCTCGCCTTTGCCGACCTGAGTCGCTGGGACCCCGCCTCGTGGCCGCAGGAGGCCCGCGGCTGGGCACTCGGCGAAGCGCCGGGTGGGGCGCTCGGCCACTGGCTGACGATCCGGGACCGGACGATCCAGAGCTACCAGATCGTGGACGCCAGCACCTGGAACGGCTCCCCCAGGGACGGAAAGGGCCGCCGGGGAGCATGGGAGGAGGCGCTGGTCGGGACGCCCATCGCAGATCCCGCCCGACCGTTGGAGATCCTCCGGACGCTCCATTCCTTCGACCCGTGCACGGCCTGCGCTGTCCACGCGTTCGACCCGGATGGTGCCGGCCCGCTCGAGCTGCGGGTCGCCGGGGTGTCCTCCCGATGACCGTCGTGGAGCACTTCGTGTCGACGTCGGGCGCGCCGGATGCCGCGCCCGACGAGGCCGCGACCCACGAGGCCGCGACCCACGAGGCCCGAGAGGCGGGCGGGCGCATCCGCATCTATGTCTGGCAGGTCCCCGTGCGGGTCACGCATTGGGTGACGGCGGCGGCCATCGTGGTCCTGAGCCTGACCGGCGGCTACATCGCCGACCCGTTCCTCATCCCGCCCGGCGGCTCCGTGATGACGACGGTGCGCCTCGTTCACATGGTGACCGCCTTCACGCTCATCGCGTCGCTGCTCGTGCGGCTGGCCTGGATGATCCTCGGCAACCGCTTCGCCCGCTGGTCCGCGTTCATCCCGACGTCGCGGTTCCAGGCCACCGAGGTCTTCCGCCAGGCCGCCTTCTACGCGTTCCTGCGCAAGGAGATCCCCAAGGTCCTGGGCCACAACCAGCTCGCGGCCGCGGCCTACCTCCTCCTCTTCGGGCTGCTCTTCGTCGAGACCGTCACCGGGTTCGCCCTCGACGCGCTCCAGGGGACACAGCCGTGGGCCACCCTCTTCGGCTGGGTCGACGACCTGCTTGGTCCTCAGCTCGTCCGGGTCATCCACCACCTCTCGATGTGGGCGATCCTGGCCATCGCCCTGTTCCACGTCTACAGCTCCGTCCTCGTCGATCACCTGGAGAAGAACGGGCTGGTCTCGAGCATCTTCTCCGGCTACAAGTTCCCGACCCGCGAGGAGGTCCTCGAATCGCGCGACGGCGGGGTCGAGCTGATCGGGCCCGACGAATGAGCAGCCCGGTTGGACCGCTCCTGGTCCTCGGCATCGGCAATGTCCTGCTCCGCGACGACGGGGTGGGCGTGCACGTGCTTCGCGAGCTCGAGCGGCGGGCCGAGTGCGGCGACGTCGCCCTGCCCCGGGACACGCGGCTGATCGACGGCGGGACGCTGGGCCTCGACCTCCTGCCGCTGCTGGCGGGATCCCGGGCGCTCCTCCTCCTCGACGCCGTCGACCTCGGCCTGGCGCCGGGGTCCGTGGCGGTCCTCCACGGCGACGCCCTGCGCGCCGGCGCCCGCGTGACGCGGGCCGTGCTGCCCGCCGGCGTCGGCGACCTGCTCGCCGCGGCCCGCCTGGCGGGCGTGCTGCCCGCGGCGATCGCCCTGGTCGGCGTCCAGGCGGGCGAGATCGCGGCCGGGCTTGCCCTCACGGCGGACGTCCGGGCCGCGCTGCCGGCCGCGATCGCCCGGGCGATCGACGAGCTGGGCCGGCTGGACCCCGGCGCGGCGGCGGGGTTGCGACCGATGGGGCCGGGGCACGACGTGGCGGGGTTCGCGGCATGAGACGGAAGATCGACCGCCTCCTGACGGCCACCATCGTCGTCAACATCGTGGCCATCGTTGTCGTGGCCTCCGCCCTCGGCTTCATCTGGCTCCAGTCGATCCCGGCCGGTCACCCCGCCCAGTCCGAGGCGCCGCCGTCGGCGTCGCCGGAGGCGCTCATGCAGATGGGGCTGGCCCACATCCCGACGAGCAACAGCTGCCTGCTCTGCCACGAGACGGGCGGCGAAGCCGGGGTCAAGCCGATCCCGGCCATTGGCCATCCCATCGAGGGCTGGCGCGAATGCGTCGTCTGCCATACCAACGATCGCCTCGGCCAGACGGCCCCCGGGCACCAGGGAATCCCGCAGCAAGAGTGCCTGAACTGCCACAAGGTGGCCCCCGAGGGACCGGCCATCACCCAGCCGCACTCGCGCCTGCAGGACCAGCACTGCCTGGACTGCCACGGGAACGTCGCCCACCTGCCGTCGAGCATGGTCAGCAGGCACGAGACCGAATGCTGGCTCTGCCACAAGCCCACCGCCTCCCCGCCGCCGCAGAAACCCCACCCGGACACCGAGCGCCTCACCTGCCGGAGCTGCCACTCGTCGCCCGAGGTCGGGAACCTGCCGTTCGACCATGCGCTCCGCGACGACAACACCTGCGTCCTCTGCCACGACATCGCCAGGAGCAACCCCGCGAACCAGTCGCCGATCCCGTCGCCCAGCTCCTCGGCGGCCCCCTGACGCGGCGCCCGTCGGGCGCGCCTGGGGCCCGGCCGACGCGGCGTTGACGCACCGCTAGAATGCCGGGCATGAGCGGAGACATCGGGGCGACCCTCCAGCAGGCGTGGACGGCCATCCTCGACGTCCTGGCCAAGATCCTCAGCCCCGACTGGAACGCGCTCATCCTGCTCATCCCGCTGGTGCTGGCCCCTCTCGTCCTCCTCTACCTGGCGATGAGCGGCGGCTTCTGGACCCTCTTCGGAATCACGAAGCCGCGAGCCCGGGTCGCGTGGGAGGTGGGTCCGCGAGCCCTGGAGCGCGACGAGCAGGGCTCTCCGATCGCGCCGATCGGCCTCCCGTTCTCGCTCCGGACCGCCCTCGCCTACCCACCCGGGACCGCCCGCTCGGACGACGGCGAGGACCTCGCGGTCATCTGCCCGATGTGCCGGGTCGAGCGCCTCGCCCAGGTCCCCACCTGTGGAAGCTGCGGCCTCGTCCTGAACGTCCGGCAGGGCATGACCGTGGCCCGTCCGACCGGCTCGCCGCCAGGCGGCGCCGCGATCGCCTGACGGGTCACCGCACAGCCGTCCTGGGGGGACCGCACGCATGGCTACCGCGTCCCACTACCTGTACGTCGTCGCCGGGCTGCTCCTGGTCGGGGCGTTCGCGGCCCACGTCGCCCACGCCACCCTTCTCGCCGCCGGCCGTGGCCTGCCGTCCACGCTGACCACGCGCCGGTCGCCGGCGTTCGCCGGGGTGGTCGGCGGCAGCTTCGTCGACGACGTGTCCGCATCCGCGGCCGACGAGGCCGGGTCGCACACCTCCGCCGGGCCCTTCGCGATCGGCCTCGCCTGGGCCGCCGGGGTCTCCCTCGGCCTGGCCCTCCTCCTGCGCGGGATCGTGGTGGGCCGGGGGCCATGGGGCAACATGTTCGAGTTCACGGTCGCCTTCGCACTCGGGATCGTGGCGGGGTACGTCATCCTCGAGCGCCGCTACGCGGTTCGCTCGATCGGCTTCGTGCCCCTCGGCGTCGCCCTCGGCCTGTTCCTCTATAGCTGGACCCTGCCCCAGGAGATCGAGACGCTGGTCCCGGCGCTCCAGAACCCGCCGCTGCTGACGATCCACGTCGGGATGGCGATGGTGAGCTACGGCATCTTCGCCATGAGCTTCGCCGCGGGCCTGGGGTACCTCGTGCAGGAGCGACGCCTTGCCGACGGCCGGACGGTCGACCGATTCGCCTGGCTGCCCTCGCGGGAGACGCTCGACGCGGTCGCCTTCCGCGCCGTCATCGTCGGCTTCCCGGTCTTCGCCACGATGATCGTCCTGGGCAGCTGGTGGGCGAGCATCGCCTGGTCGCGCTACTGGGGCTGGGATCCCAAGGAGACGAGCGCCCTCGTGACGTGGCTCGTCTACGCGGTCTACCTGCACCTCCGGAACCAGCGTGGCTGGCGGGGCCGCCCCGCGGCGCTCGTCCTCGTCGTCGGGTTCGTGATGGTGCTCGTCACCTATTCCGGCAACCTCTGGTTCCCGGGCCTGCACAGCTACAGCGGGCTGTAGGAGCGCCCTTCCGCGCCTGGTCGAACGCCTCGCCTGCGAGGGCCGATCCACAACATGTTGTGATTCGGTGGTGCCTCGGACCACTACATGTTGTGTTTCCCCGTTGACTGGCCCCGTTCCGCGCGATACAGTACGGGGACCGCTCTCAGCCGGGCAGACCGCCTCCGGGACGCGCCGGATCGGCCAGGCACCGGGCCCGGCCGGGGGGCAGCTACGGCGCCGCGGGTCGCCTCGATGCGACGCCGGCGCAACCAGACCGGACCGGCAGCTCGGGCGTCGCGCCCGCCGCGTGCCGGCCGGGGGGAGCTTGGATGGTGGGGCGGGCGGACCGCCGGGAGCAGGGTCCGGCGCATGGCGCCGACGGCAGGAACCGGGGCGGCGAGCCGCCGGCCCGGAAGAGGAGCAAGGGCAGCATGGTTCGAGCCGTACACGACGTCGTCCCGGCGGTCTCCCCGGACGCCAAGCCCACCAAGCCGCGCGGCAAGCAGGGAGCCGGGGCCACGCCCCGCGGCGCGGCCCGGCCGGCCGGCAGCGCCGAGGCCATCGCCGCGCGCACGGACAGCGCCTTCGCCGAGGCGGTCGCGCTGCGGACCCGGGCCGAGGAGGCCGCCGCGGCGGCCATGGGCGCCCTCCGCTTCACGGGCGAGGGCACGCGCGGCCTCACCTTCGAGCGCCGCTGGACCCGCCCGGGGGTCCATCCCTACGACGAGATCACGTGGGAGATCCGGACCGCCGCCATCGGCAACGAGTCCGGCAAGCTCGTCTTCGAGCAGAAGGACGTCGAAGTCCCGGCGTCCTGGAGCCAGCTGGCCACCAACGTCGTCGTCAGCAAGTACTTCCGCGGCCACCTCAACACGCCCGAGCGGGAGACCAGCGTCCGCCAGCTGATCGATCGCGTTGTCCTCACGATCGCGGCCTGGGCCGAGACCCAGCACTACTTCGCCACGCCGGAAGACCTGGCCGCCTTCACGGCCGAGCTCACCTACCTGCTCGTCCACCAGAAGATGAGCTTCAACTCGCCCGTCTGGTTCAACGTGGGGATCGAAGCCAGGCCGCAGTGCTCGGCATGCTTCATCAACTCGGTCCAGGACTCCATGAGCAGCATCATGGATCTCGCCAAGACGGAGGCGATGCTCTTCAAGTTCGGCTCCGGCGCCGGGAGCAACCTCTCCACGATCCGCTCGTCGCGGGAGAAGATGGCCGGCGGCGGCACCGCCAGCGGGCCGGTCTCGTTCATGAAGGGCTACGACGCCTTCGCCGGCGTCGTCAAGTGCCTCCTGGCCGACACCTACGTCACGACCGGCGGCGGGCTGCTGCGGATCGACGAGGCCATCGAACCCGACGGGCCGGTCGGCTTCGAGCCCGACGACTCGCTCACCCTCAACACCCCGGCCGGCCCGACCCGGATCTCGCACGTCTACCGGAGCCCGATGGCGGACGTCCGCAGGATGACGCTCCGGACCGGCCTCGAGCTGACCGGCACGCACGAGCACCCGGTCCTCACCCTGGCCTCGCCCTTCGAGCTCCGCTGGACCCGGCTGGCCGACCTCCGGCCCGGCGACCGCGTCGCCGTCGAGCGCCATCGCGAGCTGTGGCCGGCGCAGGCACCCGCCCTCGAGCAGTTCGACTCCGACCTCGTCGTCGAGCGCCGTCCGTTGCGCTACCCGACGGAGATGACTCCCGAGCTGGCGCGCCTGCTCGGTTACCTGGTGGCCGAAGGGTCCATCGAGGAGGAGCGGTTCCGCTTCAGCTCCGCTGATCCCGAGCTGATGGCCGACTACTGCCACGTCGTCGAAGCGGTCTTCGGCGTCGATCCGCGCGACCAGGTTCGCGGTCGGGTCAACCCCACTACGGGTGTACGGACCGAATCCGTCGAGCTCAGCTGGCGGGGCGCCCTCCAGTTCCTCGCATTCTGTGGCCTGCCCGCCGGGCGATCCGCGGCCAAGGGCATCCCTCTCTCCATCCGTCGCTCTCCACGGTCGCTCGTGCTCGAGTTCCTGGCAGCCTATGCCGAGGGCGACGCACACCTGGGCAGGACACGGATCGAGATCGCGACCGCCTCGTCGCGCCTGGCCGAAGAGATCCAGCTGCTCGCCCTCAACCTCGGCGTCGTCGGACGCCGGTCGACGATCAACGGCTACGCCCGCCTGGCGTTTCTCGGCGCCGAGGCCGCGCGTCTCGCGCGCCTTCTCCGGCCCTATCTCGTCACGCCCCGAAAGCGCGACGCCGCGGCCCAACTGGTCGCTGCGCCGACGGACCGGAACCCGAACCTCGATGTCATCCCGGGCCTCGTGCCCGCCCTTCGATCGCTCCTGGCGGGCCCCAACGGGTGGGTCCGGACGACGAGCGGCGAGCTGGTGCAGGCAGACTTCGGGATCTTCAACCGCGCCGGCGACAACGTCTCGTACGCGCGAACGCGGGCGATCCCCGGCTTCGTCGACCAGGTCGCACGCCTGTCGCCCGCGATGGGCGGCACGATCGAGCGCGTCCTCGACGACGAGTACCTCTGGGACCAGGTCGTGAGCGTGGTCGACGCTGGCCAGGCGCTCACCTATGACTTCACGGTCCCGGACGTCCACGCCTTCGTCTCGAACGGGATCGTCTCCCACAACTCGGGCGGCAAGACCCGGCGCGCGGCCAAGATGGTCATCCTCGACGTCGACCACCCGGACATCCTCGACTTCGTCGACAGCAAGAAGCTCGAGGAGCAGAAGGCCTGGGCCCTCATCGAGCAGGGCTACGACCCCTCCTTCACCGGCGAGGCCTACGGCTCGGTCGCCTTCCAGAACGCCAACCACTCGGTTCGCGTGACGGACGACTTCATGCGCGCCGTGGAGGCCGACGGCGACTGGACCACGCACGCCATCGTCGGGGGAGCGCCGATGGACACCCATCGCGCCCGCGACATCTTCCGGCGCATGGCCGAGGCCGCCCACGTCTGTGGCGACCCGGGGATCCAGTACGACACGATCATCAACGACTGGAACCCGGTCTCGAACACGGATCGCCAGTACGCAACTAACCCCTGCGTTACGGGTGACACGCTGGTTGCGACCGACGAGGGCTGGCAGTCGATCGAATCCCTGGTCGGCGAGCGGGCCAACGTGATCGGCTCCGACGGAGCGCCGCACCCGGTCGACCGGATCTTCCCGACCGGTCGCAAGCCCGTCTTCGAGCTGAAGACCCGCGCCGGCTATCGGGTCCGCATCACCGCCGACCACGAGGTGGCGACGCAGCGCGGCGACGTCGCCGTCCGCGACCTGACCACGGACGACCAGGTCCAGCTCCAAGGCCCCGGCTTCGGGCAGAGCTCCATCGCTCCCCGGCTGGCCGAGGCGATCGGCCTGGCAGTTGGCGACGGCTGCCTCACGTGGGCGTCCGTGGAGCGCGGCGAGCGCCCGATGATCATCCTGACGATGCACCGCGACGAGGCGGCCGTCCTCGAAGCGGTCGTCGGCGAGATCAACGAGCAGAAGCACCTCCGCAAGGCGGTCGGCTCGGTCGGCCGCAACGACGGCGTCCACGTCTCGTTCGGGGCGACCGGCGCCCGCCTGGCCTTTGCATCGCGGCCGGTGATCGAGCAGTTCATGCAGTACGCCGTTCTCGACGAGGGCAGCGCCGACAAGCGCTTCAAGCCGGTCGTGCATGGCCTCGACCGGACGGCGCTCGCGGGCGTGCTGCGCGGCCTCTTCACTGCGGACGGGACGGTGGTCAAGAGCGGCACGAACGCATTCGTCGACCTGAGCTCCACCTCGCTGGAGCTTCTCATCCAGGTTCAGCGCCTGCTCCTGGCCTTCGGCGTCAAGGCCAAGCTCTACGAGAACCGCCGCGGCGGGCACTTCGAGGCGATGCTTCCCGACGGCCGGGGAGGAATGAAGTCCTACCCCGTCCGCGAGATGCATTCGCTCCGGATCACCCGTTCCTCACGCCTCGCCTTCGAGCGCGAGATCGGCTTCATGGCGGAGAGCCCGAAGGCGGCGACGCTCGCCGCCCTCAATGCCACCGTCGGGACCTACCGCGAGGAGATGACCGACCCGGTCGCCTCAGTCACGCCGCTCGGCGACGAGGACGTCTTCGATCTGACCGAGCGCGCGACGAGCCATTTCGTGGCAAATGGCATGATTATTCACAATTGCAGTGAATATTCATTCTTGAACGACACCAGCTGCAACCTGGCGTCGCTCAACCTGATGACGTTCGTGGGCGACGACGGCGAGCTCGATGTCGACGACTTCCGCTACGGCTGCCGCCTGACGATCACCGCCCAGGAGATCCTGGTCGACAACGCCAGCTACCCGACGCCGAAGATCGAGGAGAACAGCCACCGCTTCCGGCCGCTCGGCCTGGGCTATGCCAACCTCGGCGCCCTGCTCATGAGCCGCGGCCTGGCCTACGACTCGCCGGCCGGGCAGGCCTACGCCGCCGCGATCACCTCGATCATGACCGCCGAGGCGTACCGCCAGAGCGCCGTGATGGCCCGCGACCACGGCGGCCCGTTCATCGAGTTCGAGAAGAACCGGGCGCCGTTCATGGCCGTCATCGAGAAGCACCGCGAGGCGGCCACGCACATCCCCACGGAGGGAGTGCCGGCCGGCCTCGGCACCGCCGCCCGTAGCCTGTGGGACGAGGCCTACGCGCTCGGCGAGCAGCACGGCTACCGCAATGCACAGACCAGCCTTTTAGCGCCAACTGGAACCATTTCTTTCATGATGGACTGTGACACCACCGGCATCGAGCCGGACATCGCCCTCATCAAGTACAAGAAGCTCGTCGGCGAGGGCTACCTCAAGATCGTGAACAACACGGTCCCGGGGGCCCTCCGGCAGCTCGGCTACAACCCCGCCCAGGTCGAGGAGATCGTCGCCTTCGTCGACGAGCGGGAGACGATCGAGGGCGCGCCCGGCCTGAAGCCCGAGCACCTCACCGTCTTCGACTGCGCCTTCAAGCCGCGCAACGGCGTCCGCTCCATCCTGCCCATGGGCCACGTCCGGATGATGGCCGCCGTCCAGCCGTTCCTCTCCGGGGCCATCAGCAAGACCGTCAACATGCCCGAGGCGGCGACGGTCGAGGAGATCGAGCAGATCTACCTCGAGGGCTGGAAGCTCGGCCTGAAGGCGATCGCGATCTACCGCGACAACAGCAAGCGGAGCCAGCCGCTCAGCACGAGCAGGCTCAAGAGCGACGACGAGACGAAGGCGGCCTCCGACGTGGTGGCCGAGCTGCGCAGGCAGCTGGCGGTGGCCCAGGCGGAGGCGGTCAAGCCGCACCGCCGCCGGCTGCCCTCCGAGCGGGCCGCGGTCACCCACAAGTTCGAGATCTCCGGCCACGAGGGCTACATCACCGTCGGCCTCTACCCGGACGGCCAGCCGGGCGAGATCTTCCTCAAGATGGCGAAGGAGGGGTCCACGGTCTCCGGCCTGATGGACACCTACGCCACCGCCATCAGCCTGGCCCTCCAGTACGGCGTCCCGCTGCGCGACCTGGTCAACAAGTTCGCCCACGTCCGCTTCGAGCCGTCCGGCTTCACCGGCAACAGCGAGATCCCGATCGCGAAGTCCAGCGTGGACTACATCTTCCGCTGGCTCGGGAGCCGCTTCCTGGTCGGCGACGACCGGGCAGCGCTCGGGATCCAGGATCGCGGCGGGTCCGTCGTGGCCTCGCCCTTCTCGTTCGGTGCCGCGGCGCTCGCGCCGCAGCCGGAGGAGGGCCCGTCGGCGATCGACGAGGCGCAGGAGCCGCCGAAGCCGACCGCCACGGCGACGGCCACGGCCGTCGCCCCAGCCTCGGCCCAGGGGTCGAGCCCGGCGACCGGCTCCGCGGCGGGCGCGGCAGCCTCCGCGAAGCTGGACCTCCCGGTCGTCGAGCCGGCCAGGAACGGCCCCGCCGGCGGGAACGGCAACGGGAACGGCCACGCCAGGAGCACCGCGGCGTCGGCCGTCGCGGCCTCGCTCGGGGCCGAGCGCACCGCCTTCAAGATCCAGGAGGACGCCCCCTCCTGCGCCGACTGCGGCTCGATCATGGTCCGCAACGGCAGCTGCTACAAATGCCTCAACTGCGGCTCCACGAGCGGCTGCAGCTGAGCCACAGTCCCCATTCCTGACGGAGGTCGCCGCGGCGGCCCCGCGGGGCCTCTCTCAGCCAGCGTCCTTCGGCCAGAGCCAGGCCGCAACGAGGGCGGCGCCTGCCAGGCCGACGAGGCCGACCAGCCACGCGGCGGCCGTCATGAGGAGGAGCTGGTCCTCGCGACGCTCGACCTCGCGGAGCGACCGCCCGGCGAGCACCGTCCCACCCTGCCAGGGGACCGTGACCTGGGCGATCCGGACTCCCTCGCGGGGCTGCCAGGTCACCGTGTCGGGAGGCTGGAGCCGGGCCGAGTCGAGGACGCCCTGCGGCGGGACGGGGTCGTGGCCGTCGAGCACCCCGTCGGTTGCGAGGACGGCACCCGAGAGATCGAAGACGACCAGGAACGGCGCAAGGCTCCGGGCCAGGTCGACCTTCGTCGCGGCGACCAGGCTCGACGGCGCGGCGCCCGCGTCGAGCGTGGCCGCGGCATCCTCGGCGAGCTGGAACTGGGGGTCGTTGGCCCCGGAGCGGAGATCCTGCTGGACCGCCGCGTAGACGAGGAAGCAGGAGAGCGTGGCGAGCGCGGCGACGGGGAGGAAGAACGCGAGGGCGCGACGGAGGACCCGAGTCACACGCGGCAGGCTAGCAGGGCGGTTGCTCGTTCGACGGCGGGGCGGCCCGCTTGACAGCGGGGACGGAGGCGCGCATACCAGCTTCGGGTGGTGGGCCGATCACTCTCGCTAGTGGCTCCGGCCACCACCCCTTCATCGCGCAGGCCTCGACATCGGTCCCGGATGATGGAGCGAGCCGTCGCGCGGGTATCGTGCGCAGGCTCGCAGGACCGAATGAGGTTCCGGTCGGCGACGTCGCATGCCTCACCTTCCCCGACGCATCGTTCAACCTGGCCACGAGGTCGTTTCGGTCCACGCGTGGACCGACGCCCCAGCCTGACCGCGACGGACCGGCGACGGCCCCGGGACGGCCGGGCGACGGCTCCGTGACGGTGCCGTGACGGAGCCCCTGTACGGTCGCCCCCCGGCGACGATCGACCGTGGGGATCGGCACATGCCGGGCTCTGGGGGGCTCCGCCTATGACCGATCGCGACCGCGACCCCGACGCCAATCTCGACGCCGATGTTCGCCCGGTCATCGATGCCGCGCTCGGCCGCGGCCAGGGCGCCGCCGATCCGGACCCGGGCCTCGTCGCGCGATCGTGGACCCACGTCCACGAAGAGGACGAGGGCGATCTCCAGGTCTATCGCCCGTCCGGGTCGGATCTCCCGCCGGCGCGAGGACGAACGACGCTCGACCTTCGGCCCGGCGGCTCGCTCGAGCGACGCACACCCGGACCCGACGACCGTGCGGTGGTGCGCGGCGGCACCTGGGAGCTCCGCGGCCGGCGGCTGATCGTCCGGCCCGCCGACGGGCCGGTGATGGAGCTCCAGGTCGAACACGTGGAGCCGGACCGCCTCCTGGTCCGGCGCGTCCCCCACAGCGAGGAAGGAGAGCCAGATGGCTGACGAGGGTCTGCCGACCCGGCGAACGTGCGGAACCATGCAGGTCCACGAGCGGCTCCTGCGCACGGATCCGGCCTACGAGGCCGCCCGCAATCAAAGCGAGACGCAGGCCTGGCGGTATGCCAACCGGATGCTTGCCGGCGCCCGGACCGGCGTGACCGTGATCCCGGTCGTCGTTCACGTCGTGTACAAGACCGCGACCCAGAACATCTCGGACGCCCAGATCCAGAGCCAGATCGACGTCCTCAATCGCGACTTCCGCAAGACGAACCCGGACGTCAACTCCACGCCGGCGGTCTTCAAACCGCTGTGCGCCGACGCCCGGATCGAGTTCGAGCTGGCCAAGAAGGACCCGCAGGGCAACGCGACGGCGGGCATCACCCGCAAGCAGACGACCGTGACGACGTTCACCGACGACGACAAGGTCAAGTCGTCGGCGACGGGCGGGACGGACGCCTGGCCGGCCGACAAGTACCTCAACATCTGGGTCTGCCCGCTGGGCGGGGGCCTGCTGGGGTATGCCCAGTTCCCGGGCGGGTCGGCGGCGACCGACGGGGTTGTCATCGTCCATTCCGGGTTCGGCACGAGCGGGACCGCTGCCGCGCCCTTCGCCCTGGGCCGGACGGCGTCCCACGAGATCGGGCACTGGCTCAACCTCCGTCACATCTGGGGCGACGACGGCAACGGCTGCAGCGGCGACGACTTCGTGGCCGACACGCCGAACGCAGCGGGCGCGAACGTGGGGGCGCCCGCCTTCCCCGTCGTGACCTGCAACAACGGCCCCAACGGCGACCTGTTCATGAACTACATGGACTACGTGGATGACGCCGCGATGTTCATGTTCACGAACGGCCAGGTCAACCGGATGCAGGCCTGCCTCGACAGCGACCGCGCCTCCATCGGCTACACGAAGGCGGCTCCCACGCTCACTTTCGTCGACGTCCACCCGACGCTGGCCGTCCTCGACGTCCACCCGACGCTGGCCAGGCTGGATTACCAGCCGACGCTGGCGTGGTTCGATCACCAGCCGACCCTGGCCTGGCTGGACAGCCAGCCGACCCTCGCCTGGCAGGACAACCAGCCGACCCTGGCCATCCGGGACGTCAACCCCACCCTCGCGGTCATCGACAACCCGACGATTGCCATCGTCGACCAGGGCGGGACGCTGGCCTGGATCGACCAGGTCAAGACCCCGTTCCTGGACAAGCCGCCCCAGGCCGACGTCCAGAAGCTGCCGGGCTCGGACGAGGTCACCCTGCCGGGCCCGGTCGAGATCGGCAACCCGGCACCCTTCATCCTGGCCACGCCGCATCACTCGATGGCGTGGACGGCCACCTACCCGGAGCTCGCCGGCGGACCGGCCGGCGCCGGGGGGTTCGGCGCCGATCCGGAGCTGGGGGCCTACGAACAGGCGCTGGCGGGCTTCGCCGAAGCGGAGCAGGCCGGACGGCTCAGTGCCGTGGACGCCTCGAACGCCGAGCAGCTCTACGCCGAGTACCAGCGCCGCATATCCGAACGCCGCGGGCAAGCGGGGGGCTGAGTCGCCCGTGGCCGTCCTGATCCTCGCCCCCGGCCGCGACGAGCATGCCGTCGTGGTCGGGGGCGAGATCGCCCGCCGTGGCATCCGCTCGGAGACGGTCGACCTGGCGCACTTCCCGGAGCGCGCCCGCCTGGTCATGGCGTACGAGGGGACGTCCCGGCAGTTCCGCCTCGAGCTCGACGACGGGCGCCGTCTCGACCTCGCTGATTTCGGCAGCGTCTGGTGGCGCCGGCCGCACCCGCCCCGGATCAGCGAGGCCATCGCCCAACCCAGCCACCGGCTCTTCGCGGCCAACGAGGCCCAGGAGGCGCTGACCGGCCTGTGGCGCGCCCTCGACGCCGGCTGGGTCAATGACCCGAACCACGACGATACGGCCCATCGCAAGGGATACCAGCTCCGGGTTGCCCAGGACGTGGGCCTGCCGATCCCCCGGACCCTCATCACGAACGACCCCGCCGAGGCCCGCCGGTTCGCCGCCGGGCTCGGCCCCGGGAAGGTCGTCTACAAGGCGTTCTCCGCCACGGAGGAGGAATGGCGCGAGACGCGTCTCCTGAAGGAGGCGGAGCTCCCGCTCCTCGACATGGTCCGCCACGCCCCGGTGATCTTCCAGGAGTACGTCCCGGCGCTCTACGACCTGCGGATCACCATCGTCGGGGACGAGGTCTTCCCGGTCGCGATCCATTCGCAGGAGACCGACTATCCGATCGACTGCCGGATCGACATCGCCAATGCCCGCATCGAGGCGACGTCGCTGCCGCCGGGGGTCGAGCGGCTCCTCCTGGCACTGCGCGCAAGGCTCGGCATCGTCTATGCCGCCGTCGACATGCGGCGGACGCCGGACGACCAGTACGTCTTCCTCGAGGTCAATCCCGCCGGCCAGTGGCTCTACGTCGAGGCTCCGACCGGCCTGCCGATCGCAGCCGCGATGGCCCGGATGCTCGTGGAGATGGACCGGGCGCGGCCCGGCGATCACCCGGAGGCGGTGGCCGGACCCTCCAGGAGCGGCCCCACCAAGGCGAACATCGCCGGCGACGGCTCGAGCCCGAGCTCCGCGATCACCAGGTCCCGGTACGTCCCGTAGGCGTGGAGCGCCTCGGCCAGGTTCCCCTCGGCGAGGTGGATGCGCACCTGGAGCCGCCGGGCGCTCTCGCGGAACGGCTCGGCGTGGATCGCTCCGAGGGCCGCGTCCAGGGCGCGGCCGAGCTCGTCCCGCTCGATGAGCGTCTCCGCCGCGCGTTCCAGCGCCTCGAGGCGCATGAGCCGGAACCGCTCGCGGTCGACCACGACCCACTCGTCCTCCCAGTCGGGCAGGAGATCGATGCCCTCGAGGAGGGCCGGTACTCGCTCCAGGGCCTCGCCGTCCGCTGATCCGACGAGCCGACGCATCAGGTCCGCGAGCTCGATGGCGTCGACGCCGACCTCGGGTACCAGCGCGAGGCGGTCGTCCTCGGCCACGACGAGGCGGTGGCCCAGCTGGTTGAGACGCCAGACCGCCGACCGCAGGTTCCCGGCCGCCCGTTCCTCGGCGACGTCGGCCCACAGCGTGCCGGCGATCTTGCCCCGACTGGTCGGGCGGTTGGCGAGGGCGAGGAAGGCGAGGAGGCGCTCCACGCTGTGCGGGATCGGCAGGCGCTGGCCATCGACCAGCAGCTGGAACTCGCCGGTGAGGTGGATGGACAGTGCGCTCGAGGGCTGCGCCTCCACCGTGGGACGTCGTGCCGGCGCAACGCTGTCGGCCATCGTCCGGTCCCCCCACCTGCGTCGTCGGCCGTCCATCCCCGGTGCCGCCACCAACTCGCTTCGCACGACCCTACGCCCGCGGGCCCGGGTCGTCAACGAAGCCCGCCCCGCGGGCGCGCTCACGCGCCCGGCGTGTACCCCGGGATCGTCACCTCGATCAGCGGGCTCCAGGCGACCATGGCGTCGACGTCGGTCCGGTTCCAGTTGCGGGCCACGTGGACCAGGAGCGCCCGGCGCTCTTCCTCGTCGGTGACGATCCGCGCCGTCGCCGGCAGGTCGGCAGTCACGCCCCGTTTCAGGTGCACCGTCAGCCGCGGATCCGCCTCCAGGTTGAGGATCCAGGCGCGGGTCCGGTCGCGCCTCGGCATCCCCGAGATGACGATAAGGCCGCCGATGTTGTGGAAGACGATCTCGATCCGCCGCGGCTCGCCGGTCCGGCGCCCGGTCGTCGTGATGTCGATGAGGCCGCCGCGGTCGAGCGCGGCGCGGATGGCGGCGTCCATGGTGGCTCTCCGGGTTCTGCTCGGGCAATGTAGTTGCCCTCGCAACTATCTCACGGCCGGGCAATCGTCGCAGGCGCCCGCCGGCACCGCCCACCGGACCGGCGAGGCCCGCGCCCCTACACTCCCCGTGATGCTCCGGATCGTCGCCGCCACGCGCTACGTCACGCCCTTCCGGGAGGGCGGCTCCCTGCCCGGCCTGTGCGAGGCGGACGACGACGGCCTCTACGTGGTCAAGTTCCACGGCGCCGGCCAGGGCCCGAAGGCGCTGGTCGCCGAGGTGATCGTCGGCGAGCTGGCCCGGGCCCTCGGCCTGCCCACGCCGGAGCTGGTCCTCGTGGAGCTCGACGCCCGCCTGGCGGCGGGCGAGCCGCACTGGGAGGTCAAGGAGCTGCTGGACCGGTCGCCGGGGACGAACCTCGGGGTCGACTTCCTGCCGGGCGCCCTGGGCTTCGCGCCCGCGGTCGGGCCCGCCCCCGACCCGGAGCTCGCGGCGGCGTTCGTGTGGCTCGATGCCTTCACCCTCAACGTGGACCGGACCGCGCGCAACCCGAACCTCCTCGTCTGGCATCGCCGGCTCTACGGGATCGACCACGGGGCCGCCCTCTACGTGCAGCATCGCTGGGAGGACGCGCGCCGCGACCCCGAGCACGCCCGCCGCCCGTTCGCCCAGGTCCGCGACCACGTCCTGCTGCCGTTCGCCGGCTCGATCGTCGAGGCCGATGCCCGGCTCGCGCCGCAGGTGACCGACGACCTCCTGCGAGCGCTGGTGGACGCCGTTCCCGCCGCCTGGCTGGACGGCGACGCGGCGTTCGCCTCCGTGGACGACAATCGGGCCGCGTACGTCGACTACCTGCGGCGGCGGCTGGCCGCCCCGCGGGCGTTCGTGGAGGAGGCCGAGCGTGCCCGTGACCGGTGCCTGAGCCTGCCCGCCACCCCTTCGCCTACGCGATCGTCCGCGTGGTCCCGCGCGTCGAGCGCGGCGAGGCGATCAACGCCGGGATCGTCCTCCTCTGCCGGCCGAGGCGGTTCCTCGGCGCCCGGATCGCCCTCGACGAAGCTCGCCTGCGCGCCCTCGACCCGGCCTGCGACCCGGCCGACGTGCAGGCCCACCTGCAGGCCATCGAGCGGATCGCGGCCGGCGACCCCGCGGGCGGGCCGATCGCCGCCCTCTCGCAGGCGGAGCGGTACCACTGGCTGGTGGCCCCCTCGTCGACGATCATCCAGCCATCCGAGGCCCACACGGGCCTGACCGCAGACCCGGCGGCGACGCTGGAGCACCTGTTCGCGTCCCTCGTCGAAGCAGCGACGACCGCCTGACCGCCGGCCGCGGTCGATCTTCCGCCCACATCGCGCCCGAGAGGAGCCCCGACGATGACCTGGGAACGCGCCGAAGAGGCGGCGAAGCCCGTCCTGAAGTGCCCGCTGTGCGGCGGCACCCAATTCGACCGGCAGCAGGGCCGGATGGACTCCCGCTGGGGCATCACGAGCCACAAGCTCGTCCTGCAGATCTGCAAGAAGTGCGGGCTCGTGCTCCAGTTCTCCGCCGGGCGCGGGCATCTTCGACTTCGACTGACCCGGGCGGCGGGGCACCTCGGGTGGGGTGCCGGCGCCTCGCGGCCCGGGTGCGGTGCCCGCGTCATCGACCCCATCGATAGATCCAGGAGCCGTCGAGCGCGCGACTCACCTCGAAGCCCGAGTCTGCCCCCCGTTTCCACGCTCGCTGGTCGCCGAGTCGTGCGATGGGATCGATTGGACCGTTCGGTTTCCCCGCGCCGCGGTCAAGCGTGCCGCCACCGAGCCCGCCATCGCCAGGTCACGGCCGCCCGATTACCATGTGCCCACCCCGCACGGAGCACCACCATGAGCGTCCTCGACTTCCTGTTCTCCGACCCCAAGAAGGAGACCCTCCCCTCCCCCGCCGACGCGCTTCCCGGCCGCCTTGAGCCGATCGCTGTCGCCGACCGTCACACGGTCCTCGGCACGCCGCTCGCCGGCCCGCTCCCCGACGGCGCGCGCGAAGCGGTCTTCGGCCTGGGCTGCTTCTGGGGCGCCGAGAAGACGTTCTGGCAGACGCCGGGCGTCATCTCGACCGCGGTGGGCTACGCCGGCGGCATGACGCCGAACCCGACCTACGGCGAGGTCTGCTCGGGCCGCACCGGCCACGCGGAGGTCGTTCGCGTCGTGTTCGACCCGATGCGGATCTCCTACGCCGACCTTCTCCGCGTCTTCTGGGAGCAGCACGACCCGACCCAGGGGATGCGCCAGGGCAACGACCGCGGCACCCAGTATCGGTCCTTGATCCAGGTCTTCGACGCGGTGCAGCGGGCGGCGGCCGAGGCGTCGCGGGACGCCTACGGGGCCAGCTTGGCGAAGGCCGGCTACGGGACGATCACGACGGCGATCACCGAGGCGACCCCGTTCTATTACGCCGAGGACTACCACCAGCAGTACCTCGACAAGAACCCGAACGGCTACTGCCCCGACCACGGCACAGGAGTGTCGTGCCCCGTGGGACTCGGCGTGGGGGCGCACGGGCAGCCCGCAGGATCAACGCCGGCTCCGGACTTCCCCCAGCGTCAATAGCCTCCCTCGGACGCCGACCGGAGCCGCCCCGAACACGGCATCAGTCGCCGAGGGCACGCGTCGAGCGAGGGTCAGCGAGGTCTCCGATGGCAATCCCGGGGTCAGCATCCGCCGCCGACCTCGACGCAGCCAGTCGATGGTGGCTGGACGGCGTCGTCTACCAGGTGTACCCACGGAGCTTCGCCGACTCGAACGGCGATGGGGTCGGCGACCTCCCGGGGCTCATCGACCACCTGGACTATCTCGCCGGCGGAGCCGATTCGCTCGGCGTCGACGCCATCTGGCTCTCCCCGATCTACCCGTCGCCCATGCTCGACGGCGGCTACGACGTCATGGATCACACGGCGGTCGATCCCGCCTTCGGGACGCTGGCCGATCTCGATCGGTTGATCGAGGAATGCCATCGACGACGCATCCGCGTCATCCTCGACCTCGTGATGAACCACACCAGCAACCTGCATCCGTGGTTCGTGCAGTCGCGCCAGTCGAGGACCGGACCATTCGCCGACTTCTTTCTCTGGCGGGATCCGTCCGGGTGGGATCGCGATGGTCGACCGGAGCCGCCGAACAACTGGCTCTCGTGGTTCGGCGGGTCGGCCTGGGAGTGGGAGCCTCGGCGACAGCAGTTCTACCTCCACACGTTCCTGCCCGAGCAGCCCGACGTGAACTGGCGCTGCACCGCTCTTCGCGGGGAGATGTGGTCGATGGTCAGGGGCTGGCTCGACCGCGGCGTCGATGGGTTCCGGCTCGACGTCTTCAATGCGTTCCTCAAGGCGGCCGAGATGCCGTCGAACCCGGAGATCGCGGCGGGCGGTTCGATCCCCTGGGACAGCCAGGAGCACCGCCACGACAAGGACCAGCCCGAGCTGCACGATCTCCTGGCCGAGTTCCGACGCATCGTCGACTCCCGGCCGGGGACCGCCACGGTCGGCGAGCTGTTCACGAGCGGTATCGAGGAGGCTGTAGCGCACTGGGCGCCGCGCCACCTCGTGTTCGACTGGGTCCTCCTCGAGACGGCGTGGACGGCGGCGTCCTTCCGCGCGGCGATCGCTGCCCGGGAGGCCGCCTGGTCCGGTCGCTGGCCGACGATCGTGCTGTCCAACCACGATCACTCGCGACACGTCTCGCGGTACCTGCACACGCTCGGTCGTCGCGATCGGGCGACGGCCGATGCCGTGGCGAAGGCCGCCGCGACGATCGAGCTGACGCTGCGAGGGACGCCCTTCCTCTACTACGGGGAGGAGATCGGCGCACAGGACATCGCGGTCCCCCGCAGCCGCGCCCGGGATCGCGCGGCCGTGGCGATGGCGGGATGGTGGAACCGTGATGGGTGCCGGGCCCCGATGGCCTGGACAGGCGACGGGAAGGCGGGCTTCACGAGTGGCACGCCGTGGTTGCCCACTCCGACGGACGCGGCGTCGCGGAACGTCGAGCGCCAGCGGGCGTCGGAGAGCTCGGTCCTGGCCCACTACCGGCGGCTCCTCGCCCTTCGGCGAGGCTCCCGGGCGCTTCGGACCGGCGAGCTGACCCTCGTCGACGTGGGCGACCCCGACGTCCTCGCCTATCTCCGGCGGGCAGGCGACGAGGCCGCGCTGGTGGTGGTGCGGTTTGGTCTTCGGGGTGGCGAGATCGAGCTACCCCCAGCCGCCGGTCCGTGGAGGGTCGTGCTCTCGAGCCACGACCTGGCCACGCCCACGGTCGGGTCGCGCGTCGCGGTGCGACCGATCGAGGCGATCGTCCTTCAGCCCTGAGCCCGACTCCGCCGACTCAGCCCGATGCCATGAGCCCGTGACCGCGTGGATGCAGACCGGCGATGTCGACGGGCAACCGGCCGACGAACGGCGCCTCGCCCAGCAGCGCGGCCGCCAGCGCCTCCATCGACGGCGGCAGGATGCCGTAGCTGCAGATGTGGGTTCGGACGGACGGGTAGGCGAGCAGGTCCCACGGCGTGCGCAGGGCGACGGTGACGGTCGGCTTGCCGGACGCCAGGACCGCCGCGGCCAGCGCCGCCTGCACCGGCTGGAGGTGCGCGGAGAACGTCCCGACGACGACGAGGTCGAAGGTCGCAAGCCGCGCGCCGAGACCGGCGATGTCGGCCTCGCCTGGCGCCGCCGGCAGGAGAATCTCCTCCACGCCCGCGAGCCGGCGGCGCAGCGCCGATGCCAGCGTCGGCGGCACCGTCGACGACGTGTCGGCCGGCGTCAGGTCGGCGGGCATCGACTGGACGACCGCGATCCGCGCGTCGGCTGCCGGCTTCAACGGCAACAGCCGGTCGTCGTTGCGGACGAGGGTGATCGAACGTTGGGCCAGCTCGGCGGCGAGTGCCTGATGTTCGCCGCACCCGACGACCTCGAGCGGCGGCTGGTCGTAGCGTCCCAGCCAGCGGCGCAGCTCGCTCAGCCGGCGCCTCGCGGCAGCGTCGTCGTCGGCATCGAGAAGGCCTCGCCGCTGCGCCTGCGCGAGGCCTTCCCCCAGCCGCGCGAGCGCCAATTCGTCCGCTGTTCCGAGCAGCACGTCTTCGCCCGCGCGGAGCGCGGCGATGGCATCGACGATCTGCGCCGATCCCTGGGCCAGGGCGCGCATGTCCAGGGCATCGCTGACGGTCACGCCGTCGAAACCCAGCTGCCCGCGCAGCAGGTCGCGCAGGACCGCGGCGGACAGGCTGGTCGGCAGGTCGTCGTTCTGGCCGGGTAGCGCGAAGTGGCCGGTCATGACCATCCGCGCGCCCGCTTCCAATGCCGCTCGAAACGGGACCAGCTCCCGCCCGGCCAGCTCGGCGTTCGTCCGGGGCACCAGCGGCAGCCCGTGGTGCGGATCCGCGGCAGTGTCGCCGCCGCCCGGGAAGTGCTTGGCCGTCGCGGCCACGCCGCCGTCCTGCAGGCCACGGACGGTCGCCGCCGCGAGCTTTCCGACGGCCTCGGGATCGTCGCCGAAGCTGCGGATTCCGAGCGACGGATTGGCCGGATTGTTGGCCACGTCGCACACCGGCGCGTAGTTCACGTTGACGCCGAGGGCACGCATCTCGCGCGCCGTCGCGCCGGCGACGCGCTTGGCCAGCTCTTCGCTGCCGGTCGCGCCGAGAGCCATCGCGCCCGCGAACTGCGTCGTCCCTTCGCCCAGGCCGACGAGCTGGCCGCCCTCCTGGTCGGCGGCAACCAGCAACGGTGGTGCTCCGGCCGGCCGTGCCCCCTGGATCGCGGCGGTCAGCCTGCGGATCCCGGGCGGATCGACGATGTTGTGGACGCGGAAGAGCGTCACGCCGGCGACGCCATGTTCGTTGATCCGCCTCGCCGCAGATCGCGGCAGCTCGGTGCCGACGAAGGCGATCAGGAGCCGCGCCAGCGTCACGCCTTTACCGAGCCGGCCAGGATCCCTCTCACGAATGCCCGCTGGAGAAGCAGGAAGACGAGCAGCGGCACAACCATGGTGATGAACGCGCCGGCGGTGAGGAGATGCCATGAGCCGCCGCGGCTGCCGATCAGCTGGAAGAGGGCGGTCGGCAGGACCCGGACTTCGGCACCCGGGCCCAGGAAGACGAGTGCCACCAACAGGTCATTCCAGACCCACAGGAACTGGAAGATGGCGATCGCACCGAGGGCCGGGATCGACAGCGGCAGGACGATCCGGATGAACGTCTGGAGATGCGTCGCGCCATCGATAGCGGCAGACTCGAAGAGGTCGCGCGGCAGCTGCGAGATGAAGTTGTAGAGCAGGAAGATCGCGAGCGGCAGGCCGAAGCCCGTGTGCGCCAGCCAGATGCCAAGGAACGAGCCGTACAGGTTCCCGGCGGCGTAGATCTGCAGGATCGGGATCAGGGACATCTGGATCGGCACGACCAGCAGGGCCACCACGATCGTGAACAGGATGCCGCGGCCGCGGAACGGGATCCAGGCGAACGCATAGGCGGCAAATGCGGCGATGGTGATCGGAATGGCCACCGACGGGATGGTCACGATCAGGCTGTTGATGAACGCGTTGCCCATGCCGTCGCTCGCGATGACCGTCTCGTAGTTCGACAGCGTCCACTGGTTGGCTTCGAATGGATGGAGCAGTGCCGTCCACCAACCGGATGTCGTGATGAACGCCGGATCGCGCACCGAGGTGACGAGCAGGCCGAGCGTCGGCAGCGTCCACAGGAAGCAGATGGCGAGGACCGACAGGCGGAGCGGCAGGCTCCGGATGAAGGCTGGCCGCCACGCAGCCTCGCGTGCCGTTCGCCGTTCGATGGGCTGGGCCGGCGCCGTCATCCTTCCACCTGCTGTCGTCTGAAGTTGCGCAGGTTGATGTACATCACGGGCAGCACGGCAACGAAGAGCAGTGTCGCGAGCGCGGCGCCGCGACCGTCGTCGAAGAACTGGAAGATCTCGTGGAACATGCGGTTGGCCACGACGTCGTCATTGAACCGTCCGCCGGTCGTCACGTAGACGATGTCGAAGATCTTGAGGGTGATGATGGCAATGGTCGTCGAGACCGTGATGATCGAGCCGCGGATCATCGGCACGATCACCCGGATGAAGAGCTGGCGCTCGGAGGCGCCGTCCAGCCGGGCCGCCTCGATGATCTCGCCCGACACTCCCTTGATCGCTGCCGAGAAGACGACCATGGCGAAACCGGTCTGGAGCCAGATCATGATCACGATCTCGCAGAAGACGTTGATCGGGCTGGTCGTCAGCCACGGGATCGGCTCGCCACCGAGGCCGACCACGATCGCGTTCAAGAGTCCGATCTGCGGCTGGCCGGCGGGCTGCCAGGCGTAGACGAAGCCCCAGATGACCGATGCGCCGACAAGCGAGATCGCCAGCGGCAGGAACACGAGGGTCTTGGCCAGCGCCTCGCGTCGGACGCGATCGAACAGCCCGGCGAAGATGAGCCCCAGCAGCACGCTGCCACCGGTACCAACGATCAGCCAGATGGCGTTGTTGCGCAGGATCTGGGTGAATTCGGGCTCGATCATGACCGCGAAGTTGGCGAGCGTGAACTGGCCGTGGTCGTCGGTAAAGCTGCGCAGGATGGTTCCCGCCGCGGGGTAGACCAGGAAGACCGCCAACAGCGCCAGGGCGGGGCCGGCAAAGACCCACGGCAGGATCCGGTCGCGCCACTTTGGCTGCAGCAGGCTGACCAGCCCGCCCACGCCGATGAACAGCAGCCAGATGCCGCCGACGCCCACCGCCAGGGCGATCGCCGCCAGCAGGAGCTTGGCGATCACCTGATCGCCCGAGCCGTTCCGCAGGTCGGTCGCGCCCGGAGTGTTGCCCAGCGCCTCGTAGATCGAGGCAAGAAGGTTCGCCCCGCCCTTGGGGTCGTACAGGACGAGGATGCCGGCCACGCACAGGCCCAGGCCGATCAGCCCTGCGATCGGCAGGACGAAGCGCGACAGTCCGGGACTCTCAGTTCGAGCTACGGCCATCCGCCCTCCTCGCAAAAAGAGTAGCGGGGCACGCCACCGTGAGGTGACGCGCCCCGCAAGCCATCAGACGTTACTGGGCGGGCCAGCTGTCGTCGATCGCCTTCAGAACGGCATCAGTGTTGGTGCCACCCGCGAGGGCCCATTTATCAGACTCTGTCCAGAAGGTTCCGGCACCGACCTTGCCGGGCATGAGGTCGGAAGCGTCGAAGCCGATACCTGCGGCGCTGTTCGCGATGTCCGCAGCGACCTTGAGCTTGTAGGCGCCGGCATACCAGTCGGCAGGGGTGGTCGAGTTGGCCGAGATGGCGCTGCCGGCACGGATCCAGTTCTGGATGCCTTCCGGCGTGGCAAGGAACTCGGCAACGGCGCGAACTTCGGGCCTGTCGACGAGCACCATGAGCGTGTCGGCCGAGCCCTCGACATTGTTCTGGGCCGGGTCGATCGTCGGGAACGGGAACATGCCGACGTCGGTGCCAAGCACGTACTTCGACGGCTTTCCGGTGACCCGCTGATCCGGGAAGAAGTCCGGGCCGTACCAGGTCGGGATCTTCTGCATCCAGCACTTCGGATTCGCCAGATCGTCGGTGAACATCGGATCCATGACCGTCTTCATGTCGCTGGCGACGATCGCCGTGTTGCCGCCGAAGACGTAGTTGGGCGTGAAGAGGATCTTGCCAACTTTGTCAAAGGCGTCCTTGATGCCCGGATCCTGGAACGTGACCTTGTGGCTGATCCAATCGTTGTAGTAGGCGAGGCCCTTGGTCTTGAGGACCACTTCCTCGACCCAGTCGGTGAGCTGCCAGCCGGTCGCGTCACCGGGGCCGCCCGCGCTGACGCACCACGGGTTGGAGCCATCGGCGACGATCTTGTCGGACAGCGCGATCAGCTCGTCCCACGTCTTGGGGACCGCGTACCCCTTGGCCTCGAAGGCCTTGATCGGGTACCAGATGGTCGACTTCACATCGGCCTTGTAGGGGATGCCCCAGATGTTCGCGCCCTGGGTGACCAGGCCGATGGTGGCTGGATGCTCATCGCTGAGCTTCTTGGCATCCATGAACGTCGCGGCGTCGATGACCTTGCCTGCGGCGGCGTAGGCCAGGACGGGCGTCGGCTGGGCGAGCATCGCCAGGTCCGGCGGCTTTCCACCCTCGATGCGCGTCTTCAGCACGGTCTCGTGGCTCGAGCCGATGCTGTCGATCTGGATCTTGATGCCGGTCGCTGCCGCAAAGTCGGCGACCGAGGCGGCGAAGTTGGTGCCTTCTCCGCCGATCCACTGGGTCTGGATCGAGACGGTCTTGCCGCTGAACGGCTTGTCTGCGCCGAGTGCCTGGTCCAGCTCGGTGTAGCCGGTCGGGACCGTCGGCACGGCTGGCGCCGGCGCGGCGGTCGCAGCCGGCTCGCTCGGCGCGGCAGACTCGCTCGGCGCAGCCGTTGGCGCTGCGGTCGGCGCGGCAGTCGCGCTTGGTGACGGCGTGGTGCTGGCCCCGCATGCGCCGACCAGCAACATGACGACGACCGCCAGAGCGGACGTCGTTCGTAGTCTCTTGGCCATGAATTCCTCCTCCTGCGAAGTGCCACGTCTGTGGGTGACGAGTGGCTCCGCTGGGTCCAAAGTATCCCACTCCAGCAAGAGCCGCCGTGCGGGTTATCGCTCGCCCACCCCCTCTCGCTCGGGCAAGCCGATGCGGTGGCGCGCGATCGCTGCCGCCACGCGCGCGCCGGGCGCGATCATCGCACCAACCCCAGGCCCAGCTGCTGCTCCATGAGCAGCGCCGACGCGCCCAGCACGACCACGTCGTCGTGGACGTGGCCGAACTCGATCTGCGTGTCGTTTGCGAGCAGTCCGAGGACGCTCGACCGGGCGTACCGCCGGACCTCGCCGAGCCAGTCGTCGCCGAACTCCGCGACCGGGCCGACCAGCAGCACGTGGCGAACGTTGAGCACGCCGATCAGCCAGCCAACCGCGACACCGAGCTCGCGCGCGGCATCGAGGACGATCCGCCGGATGCCGGTGACGCCGGCCAGGAAGGCGGCCACGAGGCCGCTCTCGTCCGTGATCGAAGGCTCGACGGCGCCAGCGGCGTCGACCAGCGCGCGCATGCTCGTCATCGTCTCGAGGCAGCCCTCCCGCCCGCAGCGGCACGGAGCATCGGCGCTGCCCATCGAGACGTGGCCGAACTCGCCAGCACCGTAACCATCGCCCTGGAACAGCTGGCCATTGAGGATGATCCCGGCGCCGACCCCGCGACCCACCTTGATCACGATCAGGTTGTTGGGCCGAGGGCGGCGAAAGAAGGTCAGCTCGGCGAGGGCGGCAGCGTGACTGTCGTTGGCGACCACGACCGGCACGCGGTAGCGCTGCTCGAGCAGCGGCCCGAGGCGGAGGTCAGCCCAGTTCAGGTTGACCGACCAGCGGACGGTCCCCGTGCTCGTGTCGACGATGCCGGGCGCGCCGATGCCGATGCCGAGGAGGGGAGACCGGTCATCGGCGCGCAGGGCGTCGACAAGCTGGAAGACGAGCTCGACGGTGGCATCGCCGTTCCGTCCTTCGAGGGGTAGGTGGATCGAGCGGAGGATCTCGCCCCGCAGGTTGACGACCGCACCGCTGAACTGCGCCTCGCCGAGGTCGAGCCCGATCACGTGGCGACCGTCGGGAGCAACGCGCAGCAGGATGGGTGACTTGCCCCCGCTCGACTGGCCACGACCGACTTCTTCGATCAGGCCGTTGTCGATGAGCGTGCCCACGAGGTCGCCGACCGAGGTCCGTGTCAAACCGGTGAGCCGGGCCAGGTCGGCGCGCGAGAGCCGACTCTGATCGTGGAGCGCGCGCAGAACCAGCTGCTGGTTGAACGTTCGCGTCTGCTGGTGCGTTGCCTTCTCGGGCAGCACCGTCGCGCTGGCGCTCATCCGGGCGGGCACTCCTCCAGCCGCAACCACCCCTGACCCTTGCCGAGCGCGGCTTCGGCAAGAGCTTGACGAAGTCGGATGTTGCGCCAGCTGCGGGGCTTAGTCAAGTCGGTGGACAAACCCGAGCCTGGCCCGCCGCGGCCGCGTCGGCGCCGTCAAAGGACCTGGGCAAACAGGCTCGCGTCTGCCCTCGCGGGCGAACCGCCGCCGCCCGCCGATCTCGACACCGTCAGCCCTTCGCGAACCAGTCGAGCACGCGCATCGCGCGGAGGGTGTTCCACCGGCTGGGCCTGCCCTCGCCGTCGTCCATCTGGAAGTGGGCCTCGCCCGCGTGGACGTTCTGGAGCGGCCACCGGCCGTCGGGATCCTGATGGCCCTCGACGACCCCGATCGCCTCGGCGATGCGCTCGTCGGGCGTCACCTCGGCGCTGCGCAGGTACTCCAGCCCGCGCAGGACGTCGTAGAAATACCAGTGCGGGTACGAGAACCGGAGCCAGCTGGGGTCGATCACCTCGCCGGTCGACTTCCGACGGAACAGCCGGCGCTCGAGCAGGTACGCCTCGCCACGGCGCCGCGCCGCGCGCACCTCGGCCGAGCCAGGGGTCGCCCGCTCGTGCTCGAGCAGGCCCTCGAGGACGTTGATCGTCGTCCCGAACGACGACACCGTGGCGCCGTTCTCGACCTCGCAGTTCCAGCCGCCGTCGGGGAGCTGCTCACCGAGGAGCCGGTCGACGAGCCACGCCATGTCCACGCCGAAATACGAGCCCGTCGCGACGACGTTGCCGTTGATGCACGGCTCGACCTCGCCCTCGAAGAACCGGTTGTCGGCCCAGGGGTTCTCCCACGGGGAGCCGTCCCGCCACGTGACATGCTCGCGGACGAGGCCGACGGCCCGCCGGGCCCGCTCGCTCTCGGGATCGAGCCCGAACCGCCGCAGGAGCTCCAGCACGTGGAACGTGTCGGTCCAGTCGGGCGACCAGGCCTTGCCGCCCCACAGGCCGTCCGGCGCCTGGAGCGCGAGCAGCCGGGCGCCCCAGCCCTCGGTCGCGACCCTTGACCGCTCGGCGTCGATGACGTCCGCCGGCTCGTGCGTCAGATCGCGCATCACCTGCCAGCGGATCGAGGGGTCGGAGTCGAGCAGCCAATCGATAATGGTCATGCGTACCCCGCGTCAGGCGTCCGGCGTCGGCTGGCTGGCGAGCCAGCGGCCGCCGTCGCCCGGCTCGAGGATGCGGTGCCGTCCGGTCGCCAGGTCCCACTCGTTGCGCCTGAACCGCGTCTGATCGTCGCCGGTCAGGATCAGGATGTAGGCCGGAACGCCCCGTCCGGCCAGGTGGCCGTGGTCGTGGAGGTCCTCGGGCGGAAGGAGCGTCGCGATGTCGGACGGATGCAGGGCGCGCGCCTCGAGGATCTCGGGGCGGGCCGCCGGACCCTGGCCGACGACGCGGTACCGTCGATGGGTCTCGAGGCCGACAATCGGGCTGACTGCCACCCACGTGGCGTGGTCGTGGATCGCGCCCATCTGTCCTTCGCGCCGATGGACGAGCATCAGTCGGGGCCCACGCTCCGGAGCGTGGATCGGCAGCGCGCCGCTCCTGTCACCGAGTCGGGCGACCCAGGCCGCGAGGTAATCCACGTCCCCCGCCAGGTCGACCAGGGCGGCGCCGATCGCGGTCAGATCGGGCGGCGCGGCTGCAGCCGGACCGGCGATCCGCTCGAACAGCGTTCGGACCGGCGCGTCGGTCCGAGCCAGAAGATCCCCCACATCCGAAGGGTACAAGAGCGCAACTCGGAGCGAGTCGCGTCAGTGACGGACCGATTGAGCTGTGATTTGTCGGGTGACCCGCGCCACATGCGACGGGTCACCCGACGTTGGGTCGCTACGGAGACGGAACCAAGACCGGGCAGTTCGGTGCCGTGGCACCGTTGCTGTCGGCGCAATTGATCCGTCCATTTGGAGCGGCCTTCACGACCGGCGTGAGCGGCGCGTTCGCCGTGATGAAGTCGGCCGTGACCTGCTCCATGATGTCCTGCGTCGTCATGCGGCTGGCGAAGTTCGGGTACCCGTCGCCGCCAGTCGCCGTGAAGTCGTTCTCGGCGATCTTGTACGTCGCACCCGCCGTGAGATCGACCGACGTCGCCGTGCAGTTGCCGGCCGCATCCGCCATCACCGCCGACGTCACGCGGCTCCCAACGGGTGCCGCGATGTCGTAGGTGAAGCAGAGCCCGGAGACCTGCGGGAACCGGCCGTCGACCGCCGGCATCCTCGAGACGCCGTTCTCGAGCATCGTCTTCAGCTCGGCGCCGTTCACGCTCAGGGTGACGACGATGTTCCCGAACGGGAGGACTGCGAGTGACTGGCCACGCGTGATCGGGAACGGAGGCGGCACGTAGGGCGGGCAGAAGTCGCCCGTCAGGTCCGACGTCGGGCACGTCAGGTCGGCCCGGATGCCACCCGAGTTGGTGAGCGCGAACTGGACGCCGATCGAGCTGTAGGCCGTGCGCATCGAGTCGGCCACGACGTTGCCGATCAGGGACTCGCACGTCCGGCCGGTACCGCCGCCGCACTGGTCGGCGCGCGGGATGTATTTCGTCGATGTCCCGATCTGCGTGCCGAGGATCGGTGCGAGCTGCGCGTTCAGGGAGTCGATCACCGCCTGGATCGCCGGATCCGGCGTCACCCCGATCGTCCAAGGCTTGTGGTAATCGGCCGTCTTGTAGACCGCGCCGTCCTTCCCGGCCTCCATCACGAGCCGGATCCGCGTGAAGCGGACGCCCTTGCCGCGGTTCTCGGTCACGAGCACGCCGTTCGGCCGCACCGCGTCGACCTGGAGGTCGTTGTGGTCGCCGATGACGACATCGACGTTGGCGACGTTGTCGGCGACGTCGATCAGCGCGCCCGTCGGGTCGGTGACCGTCCCTCCCGATGCGCCTTCGTGGCCGAGCGCGACGATCGCGTCGGTCTTCCTCGCGAGATTCGCCGCCTCGGCGTTGACCGCGGGAACGATGGGCCTGACCTCGAATGGGTCGAGGTTCCCCGGGAAGACGATCCCCGGAGTCGACTCGGTCGTGAAGCCGACGAGCCCAACCTTGGCACCGTGACCGAAGTCGATCACGATCGAAGGCGACCACTCCTTCGGCGTCTTGCCGTTCGGGAAGACGACGTTGGCGCTGATCAGCGGGAAGTCGGCCAGCGGGATCAACTTCGTCCGCAGATAGGTCTGGCCTCGGTCGAAGCTGTGGTTGCCGACCCCGTCAACGTCGATACCCATCATGTTCATGATCGGCGGCGTCGGCAGGTCGCCGAAGAAGTTCGAGATCGGGGGTGTCGCCCCTCCGAACGAGTCGCCGCCGGCGACTTCGATGATGTTTCCCTTGCCCTGCCCGCCTTCGCTGAGCGCGGACTCCGCCTCGTAGACCTCGAACCACTTCTTCAGGAACGCCGAACCGGCGATGCCGAAGGTCGCGTTCACTGCCGGCGCCGCAAGGGTGTCGGACGCCTCGGCCAGTGGTGTCAGCTGGGCGTGCCAGTCGCTGATGTCGAGGATCGTCACCTCGGTGAAGTCGCCCCCGTGGTCGAAGATGTCGTAGAGGATCCGACCCCGCGCGTTCTGCGGGCCGGGGATGTTCATCAGGAACGCGATCGTCGGGGCGATGTCGATCGCCCGCAGACCATTGATGTGATCCTTGTGCCGGATCCCGGGCCCGGCCGCGACGAACGTCCCATGCATGTTGATGTTGTTCTTGAGGTCGACGTACTCGGGCAGGAACCCGTGCTGGCCGAAGAAGTGCGATAGCGCGATCGCCTGGTTGGCGGTTCCCGCGTCGGACTGGTACGGCGGCCGGGTGACGACCACCACGTCGCCGCTGCGGTTCGGGTGCAGCGAGTCGGAGCCGTCGACGTTCCGCAGCTCCTCCTTGTTCATGATCCTCAGGATCACCTGCTTGCCCGGGTTCGCGGGATCGGTCAGGTTCTGGAAGGCGCCGCGGACGGCGGCGCGTACGGCGTCATACGTGATCCCGGTCGGCAGCGTCAGGTTGACGTAGACCTGGATCGTCCCGCCGGCCCAGCAGGCCTTCGTCAGGTCGGTCGTCGCCGCGCTGCAGTTCGAGGCGCTGGCATTGCTCGCGTGCAGCGAGACGTCGACGTTCGTCGACGTGTTGTGCACGGTCGCGTCGAACAGCACCTTGTTCGCGTTGACCGCGTACCACTGCGGGGCAAAGCCATGATCCGACCCGGCGAACGTCGTCGGCTGGCCGCCCATCAGCGAGCGGGTGATCGCGAGCTTCTCGTCCGCATCGACATACGCGCTGCGGATGTACCCCTCGCGGATGGCGACCCGCCCGGCGGTCCCGCGTCCGGTGCACTGGACGTCGTCGAACTTCGGGATGACGTCGTAGCACGGGTTGGGCGCGCCATCGGCGTCGGTCTTCGTCACCAGCCCCATGAACTGGTGTGAGACCTCGTCCGTGAACGGATAGCCGACCATCGCGAGGTCGGTGCTGGGCTGGAGCGTTCCCAGGATGTAGTTGATCACGGCGAGGCTGTAGGTCCGCTCGAGATCGCGGCCTTGCTGAACGTAGGTGTCCTCGTCGATCACGCCCGCTTCCACCGGCGCGAAGTCGGCCGCGGCCCAGGGCGGGAGATTGTCGGCGATGTACTTCTCGAGGCGGTCCTCGCCGGCCCCACCGGCGGGCAGGCCGTTGCACACCGTCCCGCACTTCGCGATGGCTCGCGCAAGCGAGGTGTCGTAGAGCTTGAACTGGCTGGCGTCGGCCGCCAGGGAGATGAGCTTCACGTAGTGACCGACCGTCTGGCCGGCTCGGGCACCGATCAGGCCGTTGGCGCCGGCCAGGCGGATGCCCAGGAAGTCGCCGACCGCGAGGTTGACGGACGGGCTTGCGCCGGTCTTGCCGACCGGGCTCACGATGGCGTGGTCGTACTTGACGCCGCCGCCGGTGACACTGTCGTAGAAGTAGACGTTGTACGTTCGATTGGGGTTCTGCGCGGCGAACGTCGAGTTGATGGTCCAGGTCGCCTCCTTCGGGGGCGCCGCCGGATCACCCGCTGGAACGCCGCTCCAGCCGGAGGCCGGGCCGACCGTGCCGACCTGGTAGGTCACGCCGAAGAACGCCGATCCAGCCTGTTCGACCGGGTCGGCGGCCCCGACGAGCACGCCGCGGTTGGAGAAGAAGGTGGTGAAGTCGACGGTCGGGCCGTCGATGTTGGCGGCCGCGCCGCCGACCCAGTCGATCTGGGCGACCTTCTTGCCGGCTCGCTCGGCCGCGTTCGCGATCGTGTCGGCCTGCAGCACGCCGGCCCCGGAGAACGACGTCCGGTTCGAGAACGTGTCACCGGTCCGGAAGAAGGTGTTGTTGGTCGATCCATGCTCGGACGGGTAGGTGCCGGTCGCCATCGTGTACCAGCCGACGCCCGTGTTCGGGGGGAAGGCCTGGACCATCCCGTTCTCGCCGGTCGCCCCGGCCTTCATCAGCGCCTTGTAGGTCGGCATGTAGCCGTCCTTGGCGTACTTCTCCATCAGGTCCGGGCGCATGCCGTCGGACGCGAAGAGGACGGTTCGGTCGGCACTTCCGAGCGCGGACTTCTTCGCCGAAGCCCCGATGGCCGGGGACGCGGCTGTCGTGAAGAGCAGCACGACGATCGCGAACAGGACGACCGGGCGGAAACGGGAAGACCGGACCATGGGGCAACCTCCACGACGTGCTGGGGACGAGCTGTCGGGTGCGCGCCGGGCCTGACAGAGGGAAGTCCCCACCGGCCCTCCGTGAGATCCAGGCCGACAACGATACCGGTTTCGTCAACGGTGGCGCTCGGTCGGTCAGCACCCGGGAGACCGTGGGTTTAGCGTGGAATTGCGGCCCGCGGCCCGTCGGGCGGGCGCCGCAACTCCTTGTGCTACTCCCGCCCTGCAGCCACACTCCCGCGAGGCGACTGCGGCTCCGCCCGTTGAGGGGACGGTCGGCAGATCAGTCTCCTTGGCGGAGGCGGCATGGACTCGAAGCCCGTGATGGACCCGTCGGGGTGGGAGGCCTTCGTTCATGCGGTCTTCGCCATCGCGGTCACGCTGCTCGTGCTCGACATCCACGTCCCGGATGCCGCCTCGATCGACAGCGGGTCGGCGCTGCTCAAGGCCCTCCTCGCCGAGATGCCGCGCTATGCCGCGTACGTCCTGGGCTTCCTCTCCCTGGGCACCTACTGGATCAACGTGCACCGGGGGTTGCGCATGCTCCGGGGCATCGACCACTGGTTCATCGTCCTCGGCCTGTTCTTCCTGATGGTCATCGCGGCGGTGCCCTTCGTGACGGCGCTGCTGGCCGAGTACATCGGAGCAGGCAACGGACAGGACCAGGTCGCGCTGGTCGTCTTCACCTCGTTTCAGCTCGTCCTCTCGTTGCTCGCCGTCGCGTCGATTCGCTACACGTTCCACCACCGGCGCCGGCTCATCAAGCCGGGCATCCCGGAGGCCAGGTTGCGCCAATGGCTCAGGCTCACCGCTCTTGGTCCGCTGATCTGGCTCGTCGCGCTCGCGACCGCGCTCCTGGCGAGTGGCACGATCACCCTCGTCCTCATCGCGATCATCTACGTCATCTTCCTGTTCGACATGCCTCTGCATGAGCAGCCGGGCGACGCCGCCTCGTAGGCGCTCAGCCCGCGTCCACGACGCAGAAGCGGTTGCCCTCGGGGTCGGCCAGGATGACGTAGTCCGCGTCCGGTGGTCGCTTGTCCCAGTGCACCTCGGTGGCGCCCAGCGCGACGAGGCGCCTGACCTCTCCGGCCTGGTCCTCCGCGTAGAGGTCGAGATGGATGCGTGGCGGCACCTGCACCGTCGAGCGAACCCTGTCGAGCGAAAGGTTCGGCCCGACACCGTCCCTCGGGCGCAGCAGCACGAAATCGTCGCTCGTTTCCTCGCGAGGCACGTAGTCGAGAGCTGCCGCCCAGAACTGCGTCTGGAGCGACAGATCATCCACGCGCAGAACGATCGAACCGACGCGAATCATCGAGCCCACTCTATCGTCCTGTCCCCTGCTGCCGTTCCGCGGCTCAGGTCGAAACGTCCCCGCGGACCGGTTGACCGAGCTCAACGAGGCGACCCTGGATCTGTCCCGCGTCCGGGTACTCCTCGCGGTGGGCGAGGCCAACCTGGGACAGTCCGAGGGCGGTTGCCGCAGCGTCGGTCAGGAACAGGTAGGGGCGGAAGCCGATCCGGTCTCGAATGGTGTTCTTGAGCAACCGGTGCGCGACCGTCACGGCCGGGCCGAGCAGGTCGCTGCCGGACCCGACGGTCTGGCGCACCGCCTGGCCCCGGTGGAGCACCGCCTTGAGGTCGAGGTGCGCGACGGCGGGGCAGGCCGTACACATGTGGTCGCTCGCGGGGATGGCTCGGGTGCGGCTGTCGGTGAACGCCCGGTACATCGCCCCGAGCTTCTCGAGGACCCGGTCACCCTGGCCGTCGAGACGTGCCGCCGGCGCGGCCGCGAAGACGGCATCGCCCTCGAGCTTGACGAGGGCGAAATCGGGCTCCAGGCCCTCGATGACGGCGTCCAGGAGGGCACCGAGCACGGAGTAGGCCGCCGGGATGCCCGCGCTGAAATCGATCCCGTGCTCCTGCTCGACGCCGGCCATGAAGCCCGTGTAGCCGGAGATGTCGGCGAGCAGCAGGTACCGCTCGCCTGCCGGCGCATCTGCCCCTGTCGACGGCCCGGATCGCTCTGCTCGCTCCACGTTCTCCCCCTGCCCGTTCGAAGTCATGCTACGCGAGCAACGAATTGCGCACAGTTCGCCGATCCGACAGGTGGCGGGGACCGCAGGGTCCCATCAGCACGGCGTCCCGCTGCGCGTCTACGCGCCCTTCGTGGCCTTTTGACGTGCCTTCCAGGCGCGTTTCTGCTCCTGGTAGCGAGCGAGGGCCTCGGCCGAATCGACGTCGGCCAGGGTCGGGTACGACGCCGCGACCGCCTCCCAGCCCGGCGGGCGCACGTCGAAGCGCTTCGCCAGCAGCCCGACGAGCGTCTTTGCCTTCATCTCGCCGATCCCGGGCAGGGCGAGCAGGCGGACCTCGAGGTCGGCGCCGTCGCGGGCCTCGGTCCAGACACGCGAGGCGTTGCCCCCAAAGTCGCGGGCGATGACCACACAGAGCTCCTGCACCCGGGTCGCCATCGCGCCGGGGAATCGATGAAGCGCCGGCCTCTCGCGGAACGCGGCCCCGAGCACCTCCGGGTCCAGGCCGGCAACGACGGCCGCGTCGAGCGTCCCGATCCGCCGGCGCAGCTCCAGGGGACCCGCGAACGCCTTCTGGACGGTCACCTGCTGGTCGAGCGCGAACCCGATGAGCAGGGCCAGCGGGTCGGCGGCCAGGAGGGCGTCGGCTTCCGGGTCACCGGTGAACGGCAGGCGGGCGGGGGGCGGCGACGTCGTCATGGACCGATGGTAGCGCACCACCGCGGGCAGTCCCGCCGGCTCTCAGGCCGGGACGAGGATCCGCGTAGCACCGCGGTGACCTCGGGCGGCGTCGGGGCAGCGTCGAAGCCCACCGCCCGACGACAACCGGCGGGATGGCCCGGCCCCGGCGGGCCGGACGTCTCTCCCGCGGGAACCGCCTCGCCCGCATCCTGACGGCGACCAACCAGGAGCAGGAGTCCCGGATGCGCCCGCCGCGCGTGCTCGTCGCGTATGCGAGCCGCCACGAGGCTACTGCCGAGATCGCGGCCGCGATCGCCGGCGAGCTCGGCGCGGCCGGCTGCGTGGCCACGGTGGTCGAGGCGCGCGCCGCGGCGAGCCTCGCCGACGTCGACGCGGCGATCGTGGGCAGCGCCCTGTACCTGGGCCGCTGGGACGAATCCGCCCTCGACTTCCTGCGTCGCGAGCAGGAGGCGTTGGCCCGGATCCCGACCTGGCTCTTCAGCTCCGGCCCGGTGGGCGACGGGAGGGCGACGGCGCGCCCGGAGCGGCTGCCACAGCCCGAGGAGGTTGCCGCGCTGGCGACGCAGATCGGGGCCCACGCCACGACCTTCGGCGGGCGCGTCGACGCCGACGAGGAGGGGTTCGACCTTCAGATCATGACGAGTGCCGGCCTCGCGGGTGACTGGCGCGACTTCGCCCGGATCCGCGCGTGGGCGCGGCGGATCGCCGCCGACGTCCTGGTTCGGACCGCCGCGGTCGACAGCCCGGAGGGGCTCGACGAGCTCGCCTGATGCGGGCCGGCGCGCGCCGCCGGATGAGGGTCAAGAAAGGCGGGTCTCGCGCGGCCCCCGCAGGAGCGCGATGCCGGCGACGAGGCCCGCCAGCCCGTACGCTGTCAGCCCTGCCCGAATCGGGCGCCGGCGGCGCACCAGCTCGTTCACCACTGGATCGTACCGAGCGAGGGAGACGACGACATGACCGGACAGGCATCTCCGCAGCGGGGCGGGATCATCATCGGTCTCGTGCTCATCCTGCTGGGCGGGGCAGCGCTCCTCGGGCAGATCGGCGGAGTCTCGATAGGCTGGCCGATCTGGATCATCGTCCCGGGCGTCGCGCTCGTCCTGGGCGCAGTGGCCGTGGGAGGCTCCGGGGGAGCCGGCATGGCGAGCGTCGGCGGGATCGTGACGATGGCGGGCGTCGTCCTGGCCGTCCAGGAGGCCACGGGCCTCCACCAGACGTGGGCCTATGCCTGGGCCCTGGTGGCGCCCGGGGGCGTCGGCGTGGGCCTCACCGTCTACGGCCTCCTCGCCCGTCGTGGGGATGACCTTCGGGCCGGCCTGGTGACGCTCGTCGTCGGCGTCGTGCTGTTCCTCGTCGGCTTCCTCTTCTTCGAGGGTGTTCTCGGCCTCTCCGGCGACCGGTTCGCGGACTGGACCGATGTCGCGGTGCCACTGGCCCTCGTGGGAATCGGCGTCGTCGTCCTCATCGGGGCCTTCATCCCGGGCCCATGGCGCCGGCCGTACGTCGTCGTCCACGACGCAGGCGAGCGCGCCGCCGCCGAGCGCGGCAACGGCGGGACCGGCTGGGCGGCTCCCGTGCCGGACCGCCTCGCGATCCCCCTCGAGGGCGCGGCGGATGCCGAGGTGATGGTGACGTTCGGGGCCGGCCATCTCCGGATCGGCGCGGCGGCGCCGGGGATGCTCGTCGACGGGACCTTCGCCGGCGGCGTTGTCGTCGAGCGCGGGGGAGGGGCCGGGCGCGTCCGCCTTGCACCGCCCACGCCGCCCTCCGGCTGGTCCCTCGGCCGCGCGCCCTACACCTGGACGCTGGGCGTCAGCGGCGAGGTGCCGCTTCGCCTGCGGGTCGAGACGGGCGCGACGGACGCGGAGCTCGAGCTCTCCGGCCTGCGCCTCGCGGAGCTCCGACTCCGGACGGGCGCCAGCGAGACGCGGGTCGTCCTCCCGGCCGCGGCGGGCGTCACCCTGGTCGACGCCGAGGGAGGCGCGGCCGCGATTCGCTTCCGCGTGCCGGACGGGGTCGCGGCACGGATTCGCTCCTCCATCGCCCTCGGCTCGAGTGATGTCGACCCGGTCCGCTTCCCTCGGACCGCAGCCGGCGACGCCTGGGAGTCGCCCGACTTCGCGACCGCCGCCAACCGCGTCGAGATCGCGGTCCGCGGCGGCATCGGGAGCGTCTCGGTCCGCTGACGCCTCCGGTCAGGCAGCGGCCGCGTCCGCGCCCCACTGGGCGACGAGGATCCCGTACAGGACGACGACGTTGACGGCGACCGAGCCGACCGTCGAGCCGAAGGGGAGGGCCTGCGGGTAGAGGGCGCTCGCCGCGAGCGACGTCGCCGCCGACGCGACCGCGACCGACCGCCACCACGGCTGCCCGAGCAGGAGGCCGGCCGCGGCAGCGATGAAGCCGACGGTCGGCACGGCGAACAGGCCGATCGCCACGACGCGGGCCGCGCTGTCGCCGGCCGTGCTCGACAGCAGCCAGCTCACGCTCGACACGCCCTCGAAGCGGGCGAGGCCGAGGGCCGGCATCCAGCCCATCACGTGCCCGACGCCGTGTGCCCCGAGGACCCCGGCCACCACCACCTTCACGATCATCGCATCCACCGTTGCCTCCTCTTCCCGCTCGGGGCGGTACCGATCGTCTTTGCGTACAGTGTACGCCTTGCGTACGACGTACGCTACCGCTATACTGACGCCGTGTCAAGCCCCAATTCGACCGCCGCGCCGTCTCCCGGTCGGCGGGAGCCGCTGAGCCGCGAGCGGATCGTCGCCGCCGCCATCGCAGTGCTGGACGCCGAGGGCCTGGCCGGCCTCACGATGCGGCGGGTGGCCCGTGAGCTGGGCGCCGGGGCGATGTCCCTCTACCGGCACGTGGCGAGCCGCGAGGAGCTCCTGGACCTCGTCCTCGACGAGCTGGCCGCCGATATCCCGATCTCGCCGTTGACGGGCGCCTGGCTGGTGGACGCCGCCGCGTTGGCCCGCGACATCCGGGCGGCGCTCCTCCGTCGCCGCGATCTCACCCTCCTCCTCACCGCCCGGCTGGGGCAGGGCCCGGCGGCGCTGTGGTCCCTCGACCGGTCCCTCGGCATCTTCCTGGATGCCGGCTTCACCCCCTGGGAGGCTGTCCGGGCCAATCACGGCCTCGGCGCGTACGTGTCCGGGTCGTGCACGTGGGAGGCGGTCGGACTCGGCGGGGCCGGTGATCCCGTCGAGCGCGCGGACCGCGCGGCGAGGGCCGCGGCGGGTCTTGCGGCTGTGCCGGCGACCATCTACCCGCACGTGGCAGCTGCCGCCGGCGAGCTCTTCGCGGGCACCGCCGAGGACCGGTTCGAGCACGGCCTGGCCGCCCTGCTCGAAGGTTTCGCCGGGCGCCTGGCCGGTTCCCGCGGCCGCGAGCCCGGGGGCCCGTGATGCGCGCTCTCGTCCTGGAGCGCCCGGGGTCGCTGGCCAGCGGGGAGCCGCTCCGGTTGCGGGACGTGCCAGACCCCGAGCCCGCCGCGGGCGAGCTGCTCTTGAGCGTGGGCGCCTGCGCCGTCTGTCGCACCGACCTCCAGCTGGTCGAAGGGGACCTCGCTGCCCACCGCCTGCCGACCATCCCGGGCCACCAGGTCGTGGGGCGCGTGGAGGCCGTCGGCGAGGGCGTGCCGGGCTGGTCGGTCGGCGAACGGGCAGCCGTCGGCTGGCTGGGCGGCACGTGCGGGATCTGCCGGGCATGCCGGGGCGGCCGGGAGAACCTCTGCGAGGCCGCCCGCTTCACGGCCTGGGACCGCGATGGCGGGTTCGCCGAACGGATCGTCGTGGCCGCGGATGTCGCCCTCCGGGTGCCCGACGACTTCGACGACCTGGGCGCAGCTCCCCTTCTCTGCGGAGGGGTCATCGGCTACCGGTCGCTGCTGGTTTCGGGGATCCGTCCCGGCGGCCGCCTGGGCCTCTACGGTTTCGGCGCCTCGGCTCTGCTCGCGATCCAGGTCGCCCGCCACTGGGATTGCAGGGTTCATGTGGCGACGCGCTCGCCGCGCGAGCGCGAGCAAGCGCTCGCGCTGGGGGCGGCATCCGTGGGCGGCTACGACGATCCCCCGCCCGCCCCCCTGGACGCGGCCGTCACGTTCGCCCCGGCCGGCGCCGTGGTCCTCGCCGCCCTGCGCGCGCTCGATCGCGGCGGCACGGTGGCGATCAACGCGATCCATCTCGACGGTATCCCCGCGTTCGAGTACGGGGACCTCTGGTGGGAGCGGAGCCTCCGCAGCGTCGCCAACTACACGCGGGACGACGCCCGGGCGTTCCTCGAGCTCGCCGCGGCGATCCCGGTCCGCACCCGGGTCGAGGTGTTTCCGCTGGACCGCGGCGTTGAGGCTCTCCGTCGTCTCTCTGCCGGAACGCTGGACGGCACGGCGGTCCTCGTCCCTTGATCGTCCGGCGCGCCGGGGCACCACATCGTGCCGGGCGGCGTGGGCGGACAGCCGATGCGATCTGGCCGCCGCCCGCCGGTGCCGCTACCCTACCCATCCCACCGCCCGACGTGCGGCGCGGGCAGGCACGACACGGGGTACGAATGCAGCAGTCGACGAGCCCAGCGACTCCCCCGGCGATGGGCGGGCTCGGCCGCCCCGCGCGGCGCCGGCGCCCCGAGCGCCGCGGCCCCGCGCGCGTCGCGGCCGCGGTTGCCGCCCTGGTCGCGATCGCGTCGCTCGCCCCGCCGCCGGCCGCGGCCGCGGCCGCGACGGTGGTCGATCGGACCTGGACCGGGACCTCTGGAACGCAGGTCGCGGTCACCTTCGTCGCCTACACGAACGGCACCGGCCGGTCGGTCATCACGCTCACGGGTGCGGGGGCCAACAGGACCTGGACCCCCGCGTTCGCGGCCGGGACCTGCAGCAGCGTGGGCACGACGATCTCGCGCCCCGGCTCCACCCGGACCAGCGCGAACGGCTCCGGGTCGCGGGTGACGACGTGGAGTCCGATCGCCACGCGCAGGGCCTGGTCTTCCACGTGGACATTCGGCACGTTCGCCCTGCGCCTGGTGTCCGGCGCCACCACGCGGTGCCTCGAGCTCACCTTCGTCCGGGCGACCCGCGTCCAGGTCTCCGGCACCGGGATCGACCTGCCGGTGGTCCGCGGCGGGAACACGGTCCTGTGCAACGTCGCGATGTACCTGACGATGGCCAACCAGCCACCGGAACGCGGCATCACGTTCATCTACGCGCATGCGCGAACCGGCATGTTCCTTCCGCTCCTGACCGCGTCCACGGTCGACAACGGAGCCTCGCTGATCGGCAGGATGGTCTACGTCTACACGTCGGACTACCGTCGCTATCCGTACCGCATCGTCGCGGTCCGGCGCCACCAGACCAGCCTCGGGCGGGTCCTCGAGCTGACGTCCCGGCAGCTCTGGCTCCAGACGTCGGAGGGTCCCTCGGCGACCTCCACGAAGCTCGTCGTGGTCGCGACGCCGGCGGGTGCTTCCGTGCCCGTCGCTCGCTCCCAGGCGATCCCGAGGGCGCGGCCGCTGGCCTGCCGCTGACCACGGCGCGGCCGCCGACCGGGAGCTCAGGCCCGCCGCGCGATCGACGCCCGCCGCGCGTCGGCGAGGCGGGCGAGATCGGCCGGGGCCAGCTCGAGCTGGAGGCCCCGCCGGCCGCCGCTCACGAAGACGGTCGGAAGCGCATCGGCCGACGCGTCGAGGACCGTCGGGAGCGGTCGCCGGGTGCCGAGCGGGCTGATCCCGCCGACGACGTAGCCCGTCGCCCGCTCCGCCTCCGCAGGCGCGGCGAGGACCGCCCGGCGGGCCCCCATGACCGCGGCGAGGGCCTTGAGGTCGAGCTCGCCGGCGACCGGGACGATCGCCGCCACCAGCGCCCCGTCGACCGCGGCGACGAGCGTCTTGAAGACGCGGGCGGGGTCGAGCCCGAGCGCGGCCGACGCGTCGAGCCCGTACTGCGGCCGCCGTTCGCGATCCCGGGGCGACGCGGGAGCCGGCGCCTGGTACTCGTGCACGGCGTGGGCGACGCCGGCTGCGCGGAGGACCTCGAGCGCCGGTGTGCCGCGCCCGCTCACTCGAACTCGCGGTAGCGAACCACGACGAGGATCAGGGTCGTCGCGTAGAGAGCGGTCAGGCTCAGGAAGGGCCAGCTGATCCGGAGCCCCAGCGGGAAGAGCGTCACGACCGCGAACAGGAGGAGGACCGCCACGACGAGGGGCCAGAAGCGTCGGGCGAGCACCAGGCCGCCGAGCAGGAAATGGACCGCGGCAAGGGCGAGTCCGGCCGGAACGACGACGACGAAGAAGGCGAACACGGTCGTGTTGCCCCCGGACCAGCCCGGGGCGTCGACGAGGCCGAGATTGGCGGCGACCACGAGGAACGTCGCGGGCAGAAGCACCACGATGACGAGCAGCCCCACGGAGCCGAGGAGGCGCCCACAGGTCGAGAGCAGGGCCGAGCGCTCTTCCACCGGGACCGCCGGCTCGGCCTCGCGCCCCTGGTTCCTCATCCTGCCCGCCCGCACCTCGCTGACGCCGCGGTGGCGCCTCTGCAGCGAGGATACCGCGCGGGCGGGCGGCCCTCAGAACGGCTCGGGGATGAACGTCTGGTCCTCCATCGGCGGCCGCACGTAGCCGGTGTCCCGCTGGCGCGGCGGCAGCACGATCGGCTCGGGCGTCAGGTCCTCGTACGGGACCTGCGCGAGAAGGTGGGTGATGACGTTGAGTCGAGCCCGCTTCTTGTTGTCGGACCGGACCACCCACCACGGCGCCTGCTTGATGTCCGTGTGGGCGAACATCTCGTCCTTGGCCTTGCTGTAGTCCATCCAGCGCGACCGGCTCTCCACGTCCATGGGCGAAAGCTTCCAGCGCTTCGTCGGGTCGTTCAGGCGGTCCTGGAACCGCTTCTCCTGCTCGGCGTCGGAGACGCTGAACCAGTACTTGAGGAGGATGATCCCGCTGCGCACGAGCATCCGCTCGAACTCGGGGCACGAGCGGAGGAACTCCTGGTAGTCATCCTCGGAGCAGAAGCTCATGACCCGCTCGACGCCGGCCCGGTTGTACCAGCTCCGGTCGAGGAGGACGACCTCGCCGGCCGCCGGCAGGTGGGTCACGTAGCGCTGGAAGTACCACTGGGTGTTCTCGCGCTCGGTCGGGGCGGGAAGGGCCACGACGCGGGCGTAGCGCGGATTGAGGGGCTCCATGATCCTCTTGATCGCGCCGCCCTTCCCGGCCGCGTCCCGACCCTCGAAGAGGGCCACCACCTTGAGGCCCCGGTCCTTGATCCACTCCTGCCACTTCACGAGCTCGACGTAGAGCCGCTGGAGCTCGGCGTTGTACTCCTTCGCCGACAGCTTCGAGTCGTCCTGGTCGCCGATCGGCGTCCCGCGCCCGCGGTCGAGCGCCGTTGCCGGGATCGCCAGGGCATCTCGCTCGGGGCGGCGGTTGCGCCCTTCGCGGCCCCGTGGCGTGGCGCGGCCCGCGCTGCCGGCGGGTGGGTCCGACTTCTGCTTGGCCATCGTGCTCTCCTTCGCCGGCCGGTTCGGCCGGCCGTTTCGATTATGCTGCGCAGACGTGACCTTCGATTCCCTCGGCCTGTCGGCCGAACTCCTCCGCGCCGTGGCCGACGAAGGCTACACCGCGCCTACGCCCATCCAGGTCCAGGCAATCCCTCTCGTCCTCGAGGGTCGGGACCTGATGGGCGCCGCCCAGACCGGGACGGGCAAGACGGCCGCCTTCGTCCTCCCGATCTTCGAGCGCCTCAAGGCCCAGGCGAACACGTCGTTCTCGCCCGCCCGCCATCCGGTGCGAGCGCTCGTCCTCACGCCCACCCGGGAGCTGGCGATGCAGGTCGCCGAGATGGCCGCGGCCTACGGGCGCCACGTCGCTCTCCGCTCGGCGGTCGTCTTCGGCGGCGTTCCGCTCGACCCCCAGATCAAGGAGCTGCGCAGCGGCGTCGAGCTGCTCGTGGCAACGCCCGGGCGCCTGCTCGACCTCGTGGGCCAGCGCGCCGCGAACCTCGGCCAGGTCGAGATCCTCGTCCTCGACGAAGGCGACCGGATGCTCGACATGGGCTTCATCCCGGACATCCGGCGGATCCTCGCGCTCCTCCCGGCGCGACGCCAGACGCTCCTCTTCTCGGCCACCTTCTCGGACGAGATCCGCCGGCTCTCGAAGGAGTTCCTCAACGACCCGGTGACGGTCGAGGTTGCGGCCCGCAACGCGACCGTCTCCACGGTCCGCGAGGTCCTCTACCCGGTGGACCGGGACCGGAAGCTCGAGCTCCTCGAGCACCTCGTCCGCACCCACGACCTGCGCCAGGTCCTCGTCTTCACGCGCACGAAGGTCGCCGCGCGGCGGATCGCCTCGGACCTCGACCGGCACGGTTTCGCAGCAACCGCGATCCATTCCGACCGGACCCAGGCCGAGCGGATCCGGGCCCTGGCCGACTTCAAGTCCGGCGAGGTCGAGATCCTCGTCGCGACCGACGTCGCCTCCCGCGGCCTCGACATCGAGGAGCTCCCGGTCGTGGTGAACTTCGAGCTCCCCACGAAGGCCGAGGACTACGTCCACCGGATCGGCCGTACCGCCCGCGCGGGCGCCAGCGGGATCGCGATCAGCCTCGCCTGCCCCGACGAGGTCGACTTCCTGCGGGCGATCCAGCGCCTCCTCCGGCGGGCCATCCCGGTCGAGGTCGAGGAGGACTTCCTCCCCGACCCGGGGACGCCGGTTCGTCCCCTCCACCCCCGCGGCGCGGACCGCATCCCGGCCCACCAGCACAAGGCGAGCCGGGTGCGCCACAACCGCTGACGGCGGCACGCCGGAACGGCCCCCGACCTGCCGCCGGGGGGCGCCGCTGCCGGGCACGTGCCCCGGTACCATGGTGACCTTCAGCAGGCCCGTCCCGTCGTGCGGCGGGGACCCCCGAGGGAGCATCGCGAGCATGTCTCAACCACGCCGGATCGGCATCCTCACCGGGGGCGGGGACGTCCCTGGTCTCAACTCCGTCATCAAGAGCGTCGTCTACCGCTCCACCGAGCTCGGGTTCGACGTCACCGGGCTCCGCCGGGGCTGGGAGGCGCTGACCCACATGCAGCCGGGCCCCGACCCGGATCCCGAGTACGTCCGCCCGCTCGACCGGCTGAACACCCGGACCATCGACCGGACCGGCGGCACGTTCCTCCACTCGAGCCGCACGAACCCGAAGAAGATGCGGGCCGGCAGGCTCCCCTCCGTCGTGCCGGCCGCGCGCCTCCCCTCGCTCGAGACGAGCGAGGGGGTCTACGACTTCACGCCCGTGGTCCTCGAGAACCTGGACCGGCTAGGGATCCACACCTTGATCTCGATCGGCGGCGACGACACCCTCTCGTACTCGAAGGTCCTCGCCGACGCGGGGGTCCAGATCATCGCCATCCCCAAGACGATGGACAACGACGTCCGCGAGACCGAGTACTGCATCGGCTTCTCGACCGCCATCACGCGGGCGAAGGACGCCATCAACCGGCAGCGGACGACGCTGGGATCGCACGAGCGGATCGGCGTCTTCCGGGTCTTCGGCCGCAACGCCGGGTTCACCGCGCTCTACACGGCCTACGTCACCTCCGCGAGGTGCGTCATCCCGGAGTACCGCTTCGACCTCCAGCACCTCCTCGACGTCCTCGTGGAGGATCGCCGCAACAACCCCAGCCGCTATTCCTTCGTCATCGCCTCCGAGGGCGCGCTTCCCCAGGGGATGGAGCTCAAGGAGGTCGGTGACGCCGACGCCTACGGCCACCGCCACAAGGCGAGCATCGGCGAGTTCCTGGCCGACGAGATCAAGCGCCGGACCGGCATCGAGACCGTCAACTCGGAGCTGACCTACGACCTTCGCTCCGGCGACCCCGATGCGTTCGACCAGATGGTGGCGATCACCTTCGCGAACGTGGCCATGGAGCTCCTGGTCGACGGGAAGACCGCCCAGATGACAGCGATCCGCGACGGGCGCTACGGGTACTGCCCCATTCCCGAGCCGGGGGCCAGGACGGTGGACGTCGAGCGTGCCTACAACACCGAGCGCTACCGCCCCCTCTACGAGAACAAGATCGGCCTGCCGGTCCTCCTCACCCCGTCCGTCGTCTGAGCTCGCGCCCGGAGCAGCCCGACGAGGGTGCTGCAGGCCGGCGGGACACGCGCCGTCCGACCGGCGCCCCCGTCAGCGTGATACGTCGGGATCCACCGCCCCGGTGCGGGCGGTGCGGCGCCGCTCTGCGTACATCCGCTCCTCCGCGGTGCGCACGGCGGCGTCCAGCTCACCGACGGCGCTCGGACTCGCCCAGCCCACGGACAGGCGCAGGGCCACCGCGCCGGCGTCGAGCCAGCGGTCGCACTCGCCCCGGACGCGCTCCACGTAGTTGATTGCCTGGATCTCGTCCGTCTCGGGCAGCAGGACCAGGAAGCGGCCGCCGCCCAGGTGGGCGACCCGGTCGGTTCGGCGCGCGCTGCGCCGCAGCGCATCGGCCACCGCCACGATGATCCGGCGCGACGCGTCGGCGCCGAAGCCGCCCTCGAACCGGGCGAAGCCGTCCAGCTCCACCACGACGATGCCGACGGGACGCCGGTAGCGGACATAGCGGGCGTTCTCCTCGGCGAGGACCCGCTCCCAGGCCGCTCGTGAATCGAGGCCCGAGGGCTCGTCCACGTAGGGATCGGGCGGGATGGAGCCCGCCGCGCTTGCCAGGGCCGGAAGGGCGGCCGTCGCCGTCGGGCCGGCCGGGGCCGCATAGGCCGCCTCGCGTCGACGCGGCGCAATCGAGAGAAACCCCTCGATGACGTCCTGCTCGCGCGGATCGTCGACGCGGCGGGCGGCGGCCGCGAGGTCCGCGGAGGTCACGGCGGACTCCTCTGCGGGGTGCTCCTCGGCGTCGAGGTGCGTGGCGGGCGGCCGAGGGGCCCGTTCGGGGGCCCGGGGTGTCGGAGCCGCGGACGCCGGCGCGGTGGCCACCGGTGGAGGGATGAACGGTGCCGGAACCGCGATCGGTTCGGCGGCCGCGACCTGGGCCGGCGCGGCGACCAGGACCGGCTCGGCGGCCGGCGCGGCAGGCGCAGCCTGACGCCGACCGTCGCGGTCGCCCCGAGCGATGAACGCGCCGGCGAGGAGCAGGAGGATCGCGATTCCCGTGACGATGAGCGCGAAGAGGACGTAGGTGACCTGGTCCGATGACACGTGCTTCCTTCGTTCTTCCCCGATGGTGCGCTCGCCCTGCGGTGCCCGCGCCGGCGGCCTTGCGCGACCGCAGCCCACTGTACACGTGACGGGCGGCCGAGTGGGACTGCCGGCGGGTCCGGAAGGACCATCTTGCGGTGCCCGGGGTCACCGACCATGGCTCGGGTGCAGTCCGGGGCGGAGGACGGGGCCGGGCGGCCGCGCGTCGGGCGGCGGGCCGCGGACGGCGGCCGAGTTCGGCGGCCGAGTTCGGCGGCCGAGTTCGGCGGCCGCTACTCTGTGGTGGCAGACAGCCCGCAGGGATCCCCGATGACCGACCCAGTTCCGCCCGGCCTCGAGCCGGGCCCGTCCGCCACCGCGCCCGAACCCCCGGGCCCGTCCGCCACCGCGCCCGAACCCCCGGGCCTGTCCGCCGCCGCGCCGGAACCCCCGGGCCCGTCCGCCACCGCGCCCCCGGAGGGCGCTGCGCCCGAGTTGCCGTTACCCGATGCCATGCCGGCCCCGGACCCGTGGCCGTCGGTCTCGCCGGCGACGCCGGTGCGGGGGGGCGGCTCGCGCGGACTCGCCGTCCTTGGCTTCCTGGGCGCGGTGATCCTCGGCGCGGTCATCGGGGCGACGGGTCTCGCCGTCGCGACCGGTGCGATCGGCGCACCGGCGCCGTCGGCGACCCCGGCCCCGACGGAGGCGCCCACCGCCGAACCGACGGTGCCGCCCGTTGGAAACGCGATCGGTCGGCCCGACGCCCTGGTCACGATCGAGGTCTGGGCCGACTACCAGTGCCCGTACTGCCAGCTGGAGTACCTCCTGTTCAGCGGGGCGCTCGACCGCGAGTACGTCGTGCCGGGCATCGCCCGCGTCGTCTACCGCGACTTCGCCTTCCTGGGCCAGGAATCGACCGACGCGGCCGTCGCGGCCCGCTGCGCCGGCGCCCAGGATCCCGCTGCCCAGCTCCGCTACCACGACATCCTCTTCACCTACCAGCAGGGCGAGAACCAGGGTCGCTTCGCGCGGGCGAACCTGGTGGAGATCGCGAAGATCGCCGGCATCCCGTCCCAGGCAGCCTTCACGGCATGCCTCGACGATCCCGCGGTTGCCGCCGCCGTCGCGGACGAGACGACCGCCGGCCGCAACGTGGGCGTCACCTCCACGCCCACGCTTCGGCTTCGCGGGCCGGGTGGCGAGCGGGTCCTGACCGGCTTCAGCCAGGGGTGGCCGACACTGCGCGAGGCGCTCGAGGCTGTCCGCGTCCCGGCCCCGCCGTCGCCGTCCCCGTCGGGATCGCCCGGGCCGTCCAGCCCGGCCTCCCCGTCGCCCGCACCCTAGCCGGCCTGCGGGAGGCGTTCAGCTCGGCGCCGCCAGGTCCCGGCGGGGGAAGATCCAGAGGCCCCAGGCCACGGACGCCGCTCCGACGGCCGCCAGCACGGCGAGGTCGGCCGGCTGGAAGTCGCCGGCCATGATCGCCGCCGGCTGGAAGTAGTGGAAGACGGACCACGGCCGCCAGCCGGCCATCTCCGGCCACAACGCTCCGAGCAGCTCGACCGCGTACGAGATCATGAGGAACGCCATCGTGAGCCCCAGCGCCGGGGCGACGCGGTCGAACGAGCCGGAGATCGCGAGGGCGATCGCTCCGAGGGTCACGAAGAGCAGGACGGCGTTCGCCCAGGCCAGGAGGAGGCGGTCCAGGGGCAGCTCGTCCGCGACGTTGAAGAGGGTCGCCCCGGCGATCACCCCGCCGAAGTTCGCCGCCAGCACGACGACGACGAAGATGAACGTGGCGGTCAGCGCGGTGACGTAGACCCTCCGGCGCGAGATCGGGCGAGCGAGGAGCACCTCGAGCGTCCCCCGTTGCCGCTCGCCGGCGAGCGCCGCGATCGGGTGGCCGATCGCGAGCACCGCGACCAGGGCGATCGAGACGGGATGGATGAAGCTCAGGGCGACCGAGCCGCCGAGCGTGAAGACGCTCCCGCCGCCGATGGCGGTGAGGGCGTCGAGCAGGTCGCCGAGGTAGCCGCCAGCCACGATCTGGCGGATCTCGGCGCCGAAGGTCGCGTAGACGACGCAGAGGAGGAAACCCCACGTCGCGAGGCCGGCGGCGACAGCGACGAGCCGCCAGCGTCCGGCGGCGAGCGTGCGCCGCAGGAGGACGGTGCTCACGGCGCGCTCCTCGCGGGGTCCGGCGCGTCGGGCGGCGTCGCCCCGGCGTCGGCCGCGTCGTCCACGTAGAGCTCCAAGAACGCCTCCTCGAGGCGAGCAGCCTCGATGGTGAGGTCGGTGACCGGCCAGCCCGCGATCGCGGCCAGGAATGGCCGGGCATCACCTTCGAGGTGGCAGCGGACGTGCCCGTCGATGACGACGACGCCCGTGACGCCCGGGACGCCCGCCAGCGACGGAGGCGGGCCGTCGACGCGCATCTCCACCGACCGGCGGCGCCGGGCCAGCAGCGCCCCGATCTCCTCCAGGGCGACCAGGCGCCCGCGGCGCACGATCGCCACCCGGTCGCAGACCCGCTCGACCTCGGACAGGATGTGCGAGGAGAGGAAGACCGTCAGGCCCGCCGCCCGTAGCTCGTCGAGGATCTCGTAGAAGGCCCGTTGCATCAGCGGGTCCAGGCCCTCCGAGGGCTCGTCGAGGATGGCGAGCTCCGGGTCGTGCTGGAGGGCCTGGACGATGCCGAGCTTCTGGCGCATCCCGCGGCTGTAGTCGCGGACCGGGCGGGCCAGGTCGCGGGCGGACAGCTCGAGGCCGTCGACGAGCCGGGGCCGGAGCGTCGGCGAACGGCCGGAGAGGGCCGCGAGGTAGTCCAGCAGGTCGCGCCCCGTCATGGCGTCGTAGAGGGCGATCCCACCCGGCAGGTAGCCGACCCGGGCCCTGATCGCCACCCCGTCCGCCTCGGTGTCGAGCCCCAGCACCCGGGCCGTCCCGGCCGTGGGGTGGAGAAACCCGAGCAGGAGGCGGATGCAGGTGCTCTTGCCGGCCCCGTTGGGACCCAGGAAGCCGAAGATCTCGCCGGGCCGGACGGAGAGGGTCACCCCGTCGAGGGCGACGACCGGGTCGCGCCAGCCCGGCCCGAATCGACCGACCGCTCGCCCGCGGGGGAAGAGCTTCGACAGGCCGGCCGTCGCGATGGCATCCATCGGCGGAGGCTACACCGCCCCCGACCCGCACCGGCGGGATCGGCCGACCCTCACCGGCCCTCCTCCGCGAGGAGGGCGCGGAGCGCGGCCGCCAGGTAGTCGTACTCGGCGGGGTCGTTGTGGAGGTGGGCCGAGACGCGGAGCAGCCGTCGGCGGTGCTCGCCGGGGAGCGGGTCGCGGGGCCAGGGATGGAGCGCGACCTCGATCGCCGCGTCCATCAGCAGGCGCGCCTGCAGCGGGTCGGGATCGGGTGGCTCGCGGTCGGCGAAGCCGCGGTCCGGCGGAAGCTCGATCGCGGCCATCGAGCCCAGCATCGCCTCCGGGGCGAGCACGGGCCGGCCGGCCGCCGACGCGAGCGACCGGCGCGCTACGGCGGCGACCTCCGCGTTGCGGGCCATCACGGCAGGCCAGCCGCCGGCGACCATGCCGCCGACGGCGTCGAGCGCGGCCGGCGCGGCGAGGAAGGGGGTCGGGTCGACCGTCCCCGTCCAGTCGAACTCCTTGCGGAACGTGGAGCGCCCGGCCCTCGGGTCGTTCGCCCCGTGGCTGATCGCGAGCGGGCGGATGGCGGCCTGCCGGTCGCGCCGGACGTGCAGGAAGGCCGCTCCCTTCGGGGCGCAGACCCACTTGTGCAGGTTGCCCGTGTAGAAGCTGGCCCCGAGGCTCGCCAGGTCGAGCGGCAGCATCCCCGGCCCGTGGGCGCCATCCACCAGGACGGGGATTCCGCGCCCCTCGAGCGTCGCCACCAGGCGCTCCACCGGCAGGACGAGGGCCGTGGGGCTCGTCACGTGGCTCACCACGACGAGCCGCGACCGGGACCCGACGGCCGCGAGCACGCGCTCCACGATCTCGTCGGGTCCGCTCGTCGGGAGGGGCATCCGGGCCAGCACGACCCGGGCCCCGTCGCGGGCTGCGGCAAACCGAGCCATGTTGAGGGCCGCGTTGTACTCGTGGTCCGTCGTCAGGATCTCGTCGCCGGGTGCGAACCGGAGGCTGCGCAGGACGGAGGCGACCCCGGCCGTGGCGTTCGGCACGAAGGCAAGGTCCTCCGGGTCCGCCCCCAGGAAGGCAGCCAGCCGGACGCGCGCGTCGTCGAGGCGATCCTCGAGCATCCGGCCGAGGAAGGCGACCGGGTTCTCCTCCAGCTCGGCGCGAAGGTCCGCCTGGACCGCGAGGACTGCCTTTGGGCAGGCCCCGAACGAGCCGTGGTTCAGGAAGATGACATTCGGATCGAGGGCCCACGCGGCCGCGTCGGGTGCCCGCGCCGGACGCGCGGCGGTCGGAGAGCTCTCGCGGGCGGTCACGGCGTCGCGCCCCGGCGCGGCACGCGGGCGTGCCGGACATTGGGCAGCAGGGCGTACCCGAGCCCGGCGGCGATGGATCCCACGCCCATGAGGGCTAGCGTCGCCGTGCCCCCGATCGCGTCGAGCAGGATCCCGGCCACGAGTGCCCCGATCGGCATGAGGCCGACCGAGAGCGTCCGCGCCGTCGCTCCGACCCGCCCGAGGAGCGCGTCGGGCGAGAGCTGGGTGCGCAGGGTCAGGTACGAGACCAGGACGTTCGCATTGAGGATCCCGGCCACGAACGCCGCCCCCAGGAGAACGGGGACCGGCACGTCGAGGGCCACGATCACGAGGGTCAGACCCATCACGACGCTGCCGACGAGCATGACCCGCCCGACGGCCCGGAACGCCATGCGGGCGGCCACCAGCGAGCCGCCGAGCGAGCCCACCGCAAAGGCCGAGAGGACGAGACCCACGACGTCGGCGCCGAGGCCGCGGTCGACGGTGATGTAGAAGATGAGGCTGCTCGTGAGGCCCGCGTAGACGACGGAGGTCGTCGTCCACAGGGCGATCACGGCCCGGAGCGTCGGCTGGCCGGCGACGTACGCGATCCCCTCCCGGATATCGGCGAGGAGGTGGGTCGGCGTGGTACGCGCCTCCGGCCGGAGGGGGCGGCGAACGAAGAGGAGGGACGCCGACGAGACCGCGAAGGTGATCGCGTCGATCGCGATCGTGGGGCCCGGTCCGATCGCAACCGCGAGCAGGCCGGCCAGAGCCGGGCCGACGATCCAGCCGATGTTGAAGAACGCCTCGAAGACGGCATTGGCGCGGGCAATCTGGCCCCTGCCCACGAGGCCCGGGACCGCCGCCGTGAACGCGGCCAGCCAGAGGACCCGCAGGGAGTTCATGGGGAACGTCACGAGGAAGATGAGGGCCAGGGTCGGCCCGCCAAGCCAGACCGAGATCGGGATGACCGCGGTGAGGACAGCTCGCCCGAGATCGGCGAGCAGCATCATCTTGCGGCGGTCCCAGCGGTCGGCGTAGGCGCCCGCCGGCAGGCCCAGCACGAGATCCGGGAGCGTCGAGAGGACGCCCACGATCCCCATGGCGAGGCCCGACCCGGTGAGGGCCAGGACGAGGATCGGCAGGGCGGTGTTCGTGATCGCGTCGCCGAACGAGCTGATCCCCTGCCCGAGGAGGACGACCCAGAAGTCACGGTTGCCCCGCAGCGGCGCGTCGGCGATCGCGGGCGTCGCGACCGCGGGCGCCAGGTGGAGCGGCTCCTCCTCCGCGCCGCCGGGCCCGGGCGCGACGGCGGAGGCGGGGGGCGTGGCTCCCTCCAGCGGGGTCGTCGTCACCGCCGAAGAGTACCCTCGCCGCGGGCCCGCCGTCGTCACAGGGCTCGCCGCGGGCGCGGCGCCCGGTCGTGGCGATCGCCCTCGCCGGCTCTACTCCACGATCGGGGCGCAGGGGTCCTCGTCGCCTGGGAGGAGGGGGCGCACCGTCAGGCCGTGCGTGGCGCTGGCCGAGGCTGTCGCGACGAAGGGCGTCAGCTCGGTCGCCCCGGCGAAGGCCGGGCGGAGGGCGGTGGCAAGGCTGCCGGTGGCGATCCCGCAGCGGGTCCCGGGCTCGCCGCGCACGGGCGCCCCGAACGCGCCGAGGGCAGGGTCGGCCACCGGCCAGACGACCGGCGTCGCCATCGCCCACGCCTCCGGCGGCGGGCCGACGATGACCGCGTACGACGCCGGCACGTACGGCTGCTCGGCGCCCAGCTCCGACTCGAGCCAGCCGGCCAGGTCGAGGAGCTGGTACCAGAACCGGGCGAACGCGGCGGGCGTGCCGGGAACGGCGCCGGGGCAGGCTTCGGGCGTCGGGCAGGGCAGGGCGGCGCTGGCGTCCCCGACGAGGTCGTACATCACGCCATCGACCACGATCTGCAGCCGCGCCGCGGCGGCGCCCGGCGGCATGACCCCGCCGGTGTAGTCGGCGTCCGGGCGGAGGATCCCGGCGCCGTTCGCAGCCTCGAGCAGGGCGGCGACGCCCTTCGGGCTGATCGGGCGTTCGACGATCGGCGCCACGAGCGGCCCCGGGTAGATCTCCCTGACGGCTCCCTGGGTCAGGACGCGCCCGTCCGTCGTGACAACGAGAACGGGGAGGTTCGCGAACGTCGACCGCGGCGGAAGCGCCTGCGTCCACGAGGCGTGGATCACGAAGCCGACGGGCGCCGGCGTCGGTGTCGGGACGCCGGGACCGGGTGCGGACGGGGACGACGACGGCGTCGCGGGGGCGCCCGTCGAGCACGCCACGACGAGGATGCCGAAGGTGAGCGGGGCGAGGAAGCCGGCGGGACGCCAGCGAGGACGACCGTTCACGGCGGTTGCTCCGAGATGGCGCGGGGGCCGGGCACCGCGTGGCGGCCGGCGGCCCGACCTCCCGACGCTGCGGTGGAACGTAAGGTTCCCGCCCGCGTCGTCGTGCCATGCTTATGCCCCATGCACGCCCCGGGTCACCCCCACCCTTCCTTCGAGGCCGCGGCGATCGCCCACGCCCGCCGTCGGCCGTGACCCGGGCGGACGGCGGTCCGCGCGTCGCCGACGGGCTGCCGCGGGTTCTCCCCGGCGATGACCCGGCGGCGATCCGGGAAGCTGCCGCGCTCCTGCGGGCCGGCCAGCTGGTCGCCTTCCCGACCGAGACGGTCTACGGGCTGGGGGCCGACGCCCTGGATCCGGCGGCGGTCGCCCGCATCTTCGCGGCCAAGGAGCGTCCCTCGTTCGATCCGCTCATTGTCCACCTCGCGGATGCCGTGGAGGTGGGCGACCATGCCGACCCGGTGGACGCGGCGGACCCGCGCGTGGCGCGGCTCGCGGCCCGCTTCTGGCCGGGCCCCCTCACGCTCGTCCTGCGCAAGCGCGACCACGTTCCCGGGATCGTGACCGCCGGCCTCGCGACGGTGGGGCTGCGCGTGCCCGACCACCCGGTCGCCCGGGCGCTCATCCGGGCCGCGGGCGTTCCGGTCGCCGCTCCGTCGGCCAACCGGTTCGGGCGCGTCTCGCCGACACGGGCGAGCCACGTCGTGCGGGGGCTCGGGTCGCGCGTCCAGCTCGTCCTCGACGGCGGCCCGTGCCGGGTCGGGGTCGAGTCGACGGTGATCCTGCTGGCGGACGGCCGAGCCGCGCTCCTGCGACCGGGGGGCGTCCCGGCGGAGGCGATCGAGGCCGAGATCGGCCCGCTCGAGGTCCTGGCGCCGGGCGCGACGGGAAGCGCGGCGCTGGCTCCCGGCGGGTCCGGAGCGCACTACGCTCCACGAGCCCGCCTGGAGATCGTGGACCCATTCGGGCCGGGTGCGGCGCGCCGGCTGCGGGCTCGCCCGGGCGAGCGCCTGGCCCTCCTCGCCATGTCGGCGGCGGGGGCGAATGCCGCCCGCGCCGCGGGCGGCCCGTTCGCGGCCCAGCAGGTGCTCGCGGCCGACGGCGATCCGGTGACCATTGCGGCCCACCTCTTCGAGGCGCTCCACGACCTCGACGCCGCTGGGGTCGACCGGATCGTGGCCCAGCCGCTGCCCGCGGTGGGAATCGGGCGGGCGGTGATGGACCGCCTGCGCCGCGCCTCCTTCGACGCCTGAGCGCTGACGCCCGGGCCGGGGCGACGCGTCAGTAGACGAACGGGATCAGCTTGCGGACGCGGCGCCGGTACATGGCGTAGCCGGGGTAGGCCGCGAGCAGCCAGGCCTCCTCGCGGCGCGCCTTCAGGTCGAAGAAGAGCAGGAGGACGAACGCCACGAACAGCGCCGGGAGGCTGGCGGTGACGAGCGCCCAACCGGCCGCGGCGGCGATGATCCCCGTGTAGATCGGGTGCCGCACCAGGCCGTAGATCCCGGACTCGATGAGGCGGCCCCCCTCCACCGGGCGCGGCACCGCGGTGAGGTTCTCGCGTAGACCCACGAGCCCGAGCGCGACGGCACCGATCCCCGCCCCGACGAGAACGACGCCCGCGAGCCGGCCCGCAGCGAGCCACGGATCGCCCCACCCGGGCCCGGCCGTGCCGGCGAGGGCGAGGAGACCGAAGAGGACGAGCTGGATGGCGACCCAGCCTTCGCCGCGCGGGCCGAGATCGGGCAGGCGCGACGAGGGAGGCGGACCGGCGGGGTGCATCTCCGCATGATCCACCGTCCCACCCGGTCGCGTCGGCCCGGGGCCCGGACGCTGGCGGGGCGACCTACGCGTCGGGGTCGGAGAAGTAACGAGCGTTGCCCATCGCCGGCCAGACGAGACGGCGGGTCAGCTCGAGCAGCTGCCCGAGGTGCTCGCGATCATGGTGAACCCACTCGTGGGCGATCTCGGCGACCGTGACCTCGCCCACCTGCGGATGGAGGCCGACGCGGGCGAGTGCCGCGGGACCCAGCGACCGGACCATCGCCACGTTCTCGTCGCGCAGCACGTTGAGCTCCGCGACGAGGTCTCCGGGAGCGCGTTCGTCGTCGTGGCGGGCCGCCGCGACGGACGCCGGGACCCACGCCTGGAGGTGCGGGCGCTCTTCCGTGATCATGGCCCGGATGCGCCAGGCAAAGCCGCGACGCTCCGCCTCGATCAGGTGACCGATCACCTCGTTCGCGCACCAGGCGCCCTCGATGAGCCGTTCGGCCGCATGCGGGCCCAGCGCCGCCATCTCGGCGACGATGGCCTTCCGCGAGGCATCGAGCAGGGCGGCCAGCTGGGTGGGCGTGCGCGGGGCGGGGTCGATCATGGAAGCTCCTTCGCTCGTGCGCGGGAATCGTAGCCGCGTGGGTCGCCGTGGGCTAGTCTAGGCGGGCCGCCCATCCCGGGTCGCGAGCGGGGCGCCCGGTCGGCCGGCGAGAGAGGGGCTGCGCGCCATGGCGAACCCGGTCATCCTCGTCGTCGACGACGAACCCGCCGTGCTGCGAGCCGTGGAGCGCGAGCTCCGCGGTCACTTCGGAGCGGACTACACGGTCCTCGCCGCCGACTCCGGCGAGGCAGCCCTCGACGTCATCCGCCGCCTGGCCCTCCGCGAGACGCCGATCGCGCTCCTCCTCGTCGACCAGCGGATGCCCCGCATGACCGGCATCGAGCTCCTGGCCGCGTCGCTGGAGCTGGCGCCCGACGCCCGCCGGGTCCTCCTCACGGCGTACGCGGACACCGACGTCGCGATCCGCGCCATCAACGAGATTCGCCTGGACCAGTACCTCCAGAAGCCGTGGGATCCTCCCGAGGAGCGGCTCTTCCCGGTCCTCGACGACCTCCTGTCCGACTGGCAGGCAGACTTCCGGCCGCCGTTCGAGGGGATCCGCCTCGTGGGCCACCACTGGTCGGCCCGGGCCCACGAGATCAAGGACTACCTCGCCCGCAACCTCGTCCCCTACCGCTGGGTGGACGTCGAGGGCGACCCGGAAGCCCGCCGCCTCGTGGAGGCCGCCGGGATCGACCCGGGGCGCGACCCCCTGCTCGTCTTCCCGGACGGCACTCACCTCCTGGCTCCCACGAACGCCGCGATCGCCGACAAGGTCGGCCTGCGGACGCGGCCGGACCTGCTGACCTACGACCTCGTGATCGTCGGCGGCGGGCCTGCCGGGCTCGCGGCGGCCGTCTACGGCGCGTCGGAGGGGCTGCGCACGCTTCTCCTCGAGAGGGAGGCGCCAGGCGGCCAGGCGGGCACCACGTCGCGGATCGAGAACTACCTCGGGTTCCCGTCGGGACTGACGGGGGCCGACCTGACGCGACGGGCGGTCGCCCAGGCGAGCCGGCTCGGCGCCGAGCTCCTCACCTCGCGCGAGGCGAGCGCGCTTCGCCTCGAGGACCGCTATCGGCTGGTGACCCTCGACGACGGCAGCGAGATCGCCTGCGGGGCGCTCATCGTGGCCACGGGCGTCCAGTACCGGCGGCTCGAGGTGGAGGGGATCGACCGGCTCGTGGGCGCCGGCGTCTTCTACGGCGCCGCGATCACCGAGGCGCTCGCCACGCGGGGCCAGCGCGTGGCCGTGGTCGGCGGCGGCAACTCCGCCGGGCAGGCCGCGGTCCATCTCTCGCGCTTCGCCACCCACGTCCTGCTGCTGGTCCGCGGGGGCAGCATCGAGGCCGGGATGTCCGCCTACCTCGTGGACCAGCTGGGCGCGCTCCCGAACGTGGAGATCCGGCTGAACGCGGGCGTCGCCGCCGTCCGCGGAGCCGAGGGCCTCGAGGAGATCACCGTCGAGGATTCCGCGACGGGCTCCAGCACGGCCGAGCCGATGGATGCGCTCTTCCTCTTCATCGGCGCCCTTCCTCGCACGGAGTGGCTCGCCGGCATCGTGGAGCGCGACGAGGCCGGCTTCATCGTGACCGGGCCGGCGCTGGCCCGGGCGACGGACGGCCGGGTGGCCGGCTGGCCCCTCGCCCGCGAGCCGTTCCTCCTCGAGACGAGCGTCCCGGGGGTCTTCGCGGCGGGCGACGTCCGCAGCCGGTCGGTCAAGCGGATCGCGTCGGGCGTCGGCGAAGGGTCGATGGCCGTCCAGTTCGTCCACCAGCACCTCGCCGGTCTCTGACGCGTGACCGCACCCGGCGGCCGGCGGCCCGCCCTCTCGCGCCTGCCCCCGCAGCCGCCGCTGGCCGACGATCTCGTCCTCCTCCGCCTCCCCCGCGAGGCCGACGCCGACGCGATCGCGGCCGCCTGCAGCGATCCCGAGATCGCCCGCTGGATCCCGGTCCCCGTCCCCTACACCCGCGCCGACGCCAGGGCCTTCATCGACGAGGTCGCCGACGGCTGGTCGGCCGGGACCGACCTGGCCTTCGTCATCGAGGAGCGGGCAAGCGGGGCGCTCGCCGGCATGATCGGGCTCCACCCGGGCAGCGCACCCGACCGGGCGGCGGTCGGCTACTGGCTCGCCCCGACCGCCCGAGGCCGCGGGCTCGCGACACGCGCGGTCCGGCTCGTCGCGACCTGGGCGTTCGTGGACCCTGCGCTCGAGCGCCTGGAGCTGATGACCCTCATCGGCAACGACGCGTCGGGGCGGGTGGCCCTGCGAGCGGGCTTTCGGCGCGAGGGGATCCTGCGCCACTATCTCCCCTTCCGCGGCCGAGCCGTCGACGCGGTGATGTACGCGATCGTGCGGGACGACGGCGGCGACCTGCCCCATGACGGCGTCGCCGACGATCCGTTGGCCCGCGTCTCGCTCTTCGCGGACCTGGCGCCCGCCGAGCTCGCCCGCGTTCGCGCCGTCGCCACGGAAGTGTCCCTGCCCGCGGGCGCGACGCTCATGGCCGAGGGAGATCCCGGCGATGCCCTCTACGTCGTGCTCGACGGGACGCTGGCCGTCACGCGTCGCGCCGGCGCCGGCGAGCGGGCGCTCACGACCGTGGGGCCGGGCGCCGTCCAGGGCGAGATCGCCGTCCTCGACGGCGGGGTCCGCCGGGCGACGGTCCGGGCGCGCACGCCAGCCCGCCTGGTGCGCATCGGCCGGGACGATCTCTTCGACGTCCTCGCGCTGGAGCCCGCGGTCGTCCGGTCGCTGGTCGGCACCGTGGCGCGGCGGCTTCGCGACCTGGAGGCGTCCGTGCAGGAGCAGGAGCGCCTGGCCTCGCTGGGCACCCTGGCGGCGGGCCTCGCCCACGAGCTGAACAACCCGGCGGCAGCCGCCCGGAGCAGCGTGGGCCGCCTCGAGGAGGCACTGGACGAGTGGGACCGCGCGTCGATGGCCCTCGGCGCCCTCGCGGATGCGGGCGGCCCCGCCGCGGCGCCGTTCGCGGCCGAGCTTCTCGACACGCTGCGCGAGGAGGTGGCCAGGCGCGCCGGCGAGCCGCCGGTGCTGGATCCGCTCGACGCCGCCGACCGGCGCGACGCCGTGGCCATCCTCCTGGCCGGCCTCGGGATGACCGGGCCGCAGGAGCCGGCGGCCGCGCTCGTCGCCCTGGGCTGGGATGGCAACGAGCTCGACGACGTCCTGGCGCCGTTCGGCCGCGACGAGGCGCGCCTCGTCGTCGCCGCGTGGCTCGCGGCCACCGCGCTGGTACGACAGGTCCTGGCCGAGGTCGCGATGGCCGCGGGACGCATCTCCGAGATCGTCGGCGCGGTCCGCGAGTACAGCTACCTCGACCGGGCCCCGGTCCAGCGGATCGTGGTGACGGCGGGCATCGAGAACACCCTGGTGATCCTCCGCTCCAAGTGGAAGGCCGGGGTGACGATCCAGCGGTCCTACGCGCCCGGCCTGGCGGCGATCGACGCCAACGGGAGCGAGCTCAACCAGGTGTGGACGAACCTGATCGACAACGCCATCGGCGCGATGGGCGGGACGGGCGACCTCGCGATCACGGCGATGCCCGCGCCCGACGGCAACGGGGTCGTCGTGGAGATCCGCGACAGCGGTCCCGGGATCCCGGAGGCGGTGCAGCCCCATGTCTTCGACCCCTTCTTCACGACGAAGGAGGTGGGGGCCGGGACGGGCCTCGGGCTCTACATCTCGCGTTCGATCGTCGAGCGCCACGGCGGCCGGCTCGACCTTGCGTCCGGGGATCCGGGCCGGACCACCTTCCGGGTCACGCTGCCGGCGAGCCCGCCCGCCGCGGCTCCGGAGACTCCGAACGGGCATTGACAGCCGCGACGCCGACCCGCAGCATCCCCGCGTGGACGGTCCCGAGCGCCCCGCGACCGGGCCGGCGCCCGACGAGTCGCCGCGCGCCGGTGGGTGGACGCGGCCTGCCCTGCCGACCGGGACGGTCACCTTCGTCTTCACCGACATCGAGGGCTCCACGCGCCTGGTCCACGACCTCGGGGACCGCTGGCCGCCGCTCCTCGAGCGCCACCGCGCCATCATCCGGGCGGCGCTGGCCGCCCACGACGGCGTCGAGGTCCAGACCGAGGGGGACGGCTTCTTCGCGGCCTTCTCCCGGGCCCCGGCGGCCGTGGCCGCGGCCGTACGCGCCCAGCGCGACCTCGCCGCGGAGCCGTGGCCTGCCGATGCCCCGATCCGGGTCCGGATGGGCCTCCATGCGGGCGAGGGCGTCGTCGACGCGGACGCCTCGTACGTGGGCCACGACGTCCACCGGGCGGCCCGCGTGGCGAGCGCGGCGCACGGCGGCCAGGTCCTCGTCTCGGAGACCGTCCGGACCCTGGCCGGGGCGACCCTCCCCCCGGGGGTCACGTTCCGTGACCTCGGCGAGCATCGGCTCAAGGACCTGCGGCCGGAACGGCTGACCCAGCTCGTCATCGACGGCCTCCAGGCCGACTTCCCGGCCGTCCGGTCCCTCGACCAGCGGCCCAACAACCTGCCGACCCAGCTCACCTCGTTCGTCGGGCGCGAGCACGAGATCGAGGCGGCGAGCGCCCTCCTCGCCGGCACCCGCCTCCTGACGCTCACCGGGCCCGGCGGGACCGGCAAGACCCGCCTGGCGCTCCAGCTCGCAGCCGCGGTCGCCGACGACTACCCGGACGGCATCTGGTTCGTCCCCCTGGAGCCGCTGCGCGACGCCGCCCTGGTCCTGTCCACGGTGGCCCGGACGCTCGGCGTGGCCCAGCGCCCCACCGAGAGCGCCCTGGAGGCGCTCGTCGGGGCGGTCGGCGAGCGGCGGATGCTGATCGTGCTCGACAACTTCGAGCATGTCATCGACGCGGCCGGGGAGATCGGGGGATTCCTCCGGGCCTGCCCTGGGGCGAAGGTCGTCATCACCAGCCGGGCGGTCCTGCGGATCTCCGGCGAGCAGGAGTATGTCGTCCCGGGCCTGCCGGCTCCGCCCGACACGAGCCGCCTCTCGCGGGTCGAGCTGGAGAGCCTGCCCGCCGGCCTGCGCCATCCCGACGCCGCGACGCTCGGGCAGTACGAAGCGGTCCGGCTCTTCATCGCCCGCGCGGTGGCGGTCCGCCCCGACTTCGCGGTCACGAACGACAACGCTCCCGCGGTGGCGGGGATCTGTGCCCGCCTCCAGGGCATGCCGCTCGCCATCGAGCTCGCCGCCGCCCGGGTGAAGCTGCTGGCGCCGGAGCAGATCCTCGACCGCCTCGTGCGGCAGCTCAGCCTCCTCACCTCGACCGCGCGCGACCTCCCGGACCGCCAGCGGACGCTGAGGGGTGCGATCGCGTGGAGCTGCGACCTGCTCGACGAGCCGCACCGGCAGCTCCTGGCCCGCCTCTCCGTCTTTCGCGGCGGGTGGCAGCTCGAGGCCGCCGAGGCGGTCGCCCGCGTGGCCGGTGGGCCCGACATGGACGTCCTCGACGGGCTGACGGCGCTCGTCGACCAGAGCCTCGTCCGCCATTGGGAGGAAACGGACGGCACCCCGCGGTTCGACATGTTCGAGACCATCCGCGAGTTCGCCACCGAGCTGCTCGACGCGGGCGATGATGCCGACACCGTCCGGGGCGCTCATGCCGCGCTGTTCCTGGCCCTTGCCGAGCGGGCTGCCCCCCTCCTCCAGGGCAGCGAGCAGCGGGCCTGGCTCGACGGCCTCGAGGCCGACCACGACAACCTGCGGGCCGCGCTCGGGTGGGCCATCGGACGGCCCGAGCCGGAGACCGCGGTCCGCCTGGTGTTCGCCCTGTGGCGCTTCTGGCAGCAGCGCGGCTACCTCCTGGAGGCCCGCCGCGAGCTCGATGCGATCGCCGCCATGGGCTGGGACCTGCAGCCGACTCTGGCAGCGCACTTCGCCGAGACCTTCGGCGGGGTCGCCTACTGGCAGGCGGACATCCCCGCGGCGGCCCGCTGGTACGACGCCGCGCTGGCCATCTGGCGGGAGCGCGCGGAGGGCGGCGCCGCGGCCGACCGCCGCGAGCTCGCGAACGCCCTGTACAACCGGGCCTTCGTCACGGTGGCTGCCGTCCTCTGGGACGGCACGGGCGATCCGCTCGGTCGGGCCGGCGGCGGCAGGATGCTGGAGGAGGCGCTCGCGATCTACAAGGAGCTCGGCGACGAGACCGGCGAGGCCAACATTCTCTTCGGCCTCGGCAGCTTCGAGATCTACGGCGACAACCCGGCCGAGGCGGAGCGCTGGTTCCGGCGCGCCCGGGAGCTGCATCGGGCGGCCGGGCACCGGACGATGGAGGCCTGGTCGCTGCACATGCTCAGCGTGACCATGCTCGCCACACACCGGCTCGCCGAGGCGGCGGATGCGTCGACGCACGCCCTGCGCCACTTCCGGGAGGCGGGGGACGTGGGCGGGATGACCCTCGCCCTCGATGCCCAGGCGGCCGTGGCGGTGGGGCGCGGGGAGGTGGAGCGCGGCGGCCGCCTGTGGGGTGCCGCCCGCCAGCTGGAACGGGCGGGCGGTACCGGGCTCGCGCGGTGGGACGAGAGCGTCTTCGAGCGGCTCCCCTACAGCCCTCGCCGCGAGATCGCCCCCGCCGAGCTGGAGCGCCTCGGCGCGGAGGGCGGGGCCCTCCCGCTCGTGGATGCCGTCGCCTACGCCCTCGGCGAGGCCGACCCGTTCGAGCCGGGGTGACGCCGGAGCGGGCCCGCTTCCGGCTCAGGCCAGCAGGCCGGCGCCGATCACCAGCGCAAACGCCAGGATGATCGCATTCCCCAGGAGGACGACCCCGGCCCGGAGATGCGGGGACAGGCGGCGGTGGAGGAAGGCCCCCACCGCCGCAAGGAGCGTCTGCCAGGCGAGCGATGCCGTGAAGGCGCCGACGACGAACGCGGCCTTCTCGGCCGGGCCGGCCCCCGTCGATCCCAGCCCCAGGATGAGGGCCGCGAAGTAGGTCACGGTCACCGGGTTCAGGAGGGTGATCGCGACGAAGACCCCGTAGGTCCGGACGGCCGAGCCTCCACGCTCGGCGGCCTCGACGTCCGGTGGGACCTGCACGCCATTCCCTGGCCCCGGACCCGACATCGCCCGGAGCCCGAGGAGCCCGCGCCCGGCGATCGCCACGAGGACGATGACGGCGAGCACCCGCAGCGGCGTCTCCAGCGGAGCGAGGATCGCGGCCAGGGCCGTTCCGAAGGCGGCCGCGACGAGGGCGTAGAGACCGTCGACGGTCGCGGCCCCGGCCCCCGCAGCGGCCCCCAGGCGGAACCCGCGGCGAAGCCCCGTCTCGACGATGAGGATGGCGATCGCGCCGACGGGGATGGCGATTCCGAGCCCGGCCGCAGCTCCCGCGATGAAGGCCGTGATCATCGGCGAACCGTAGGGGCGGGGGCGATCCGGCGTCAAACCACGGGCGGCGCGGCGCGGCGTCGCTCCGCACCGGCCCCGACCGCCGGCGCGGCGGTACCATGGCCGCCGTGCAGACCAGCGCCGATCGTGACACGCCCACTGTCCGACTCGCCGCGACGGCCGCCGCCGCTCGCGCGAAGGTCCTTCCCGGCGAGGCGTGACGGCCCTTCGGCGCTACGCCCGGAGCTTCACCGGCTTCGAGCGCGACGCCCGAATCTTCCTTCTCACGACCCTCGTCTACGGGGTCGCCCTCAGCCTCTGGTGGGTCGACTTCAACCTCTACCTCGTCGCCCTCGGCCTCGACCCGGCATTCATCGGCGTGGCCGCCACGGTCAGCTCGGCGGCGGGCGTCGTGGTCGCCTTCCCGGCGAGCATCCTCTCCGACCGGATCGGGCGCCGGCTCGTGCTCGCCCTCGGCACGGGCGGAGCGACGCTGGGCGTGCTGGGCCTGCTCCTGACCACCGATCCGGCGGCGATACTCGTGTGCGCGGCCGTCGTCGGGGCTGCGAACCAGGCCTTCTTCGTCGTCCAGTCGCCGCTTCTCATGGAGCGAAGCCGGCCGGAGCACCGCAACGAGCTCTTCAGCCTCCAGTTCGCGATCTCGAGCGTGACGAACGTCGGCGCGGCGCTGCTCGGTGGGCTGATCGCGGCCGTCCTGGGTGGCGGTGCCGGCGGGGGCGTGGGCGACCCGTCCACGTACCGGGTCCTCCTCGTGGTCATGGCGGCCGCGGCCGCCCTCGCGACGCTGACCGTCCTGGCCCTCCGCGACGACCGGCCGCGGCAGCGGCGCGACTGGCGGACGCTGGAGCAGCGGCCGGCGGACGCGTGGGCCGGTGAGCCGATGGCGGAGCGGGCCGACCGCCGCCCAGCGGTCGGCGGCCGCCGGGCGCGCCTCGGGATCCCGCGGCCATCGGACCCGCGGACCTTCTGGCGGCTCTTGTTCCCGGGCTTCCTCATCGCCCTCGGGGCAGGCCAGGTGATCCCGTTCCTCAACGTGTTCGTCGAGGGCAAGTTCGGGCTCGACCTCGCCGCGCTCAACGTGATCTTCGCGATCACCAGCCTCGGTACCGCGATCGCGGTGCTGCTCCAGCCGGCGCTGGCGCGGCGCTTCGGGAAGGTCGGCTCCGTGACCCTGGTCCAGGGCGCCAGCATCCCGTTCCTCGTGGTGCTCGGGTTCAGCCCGGTCCTGTGGTCGGTCATCGCGGCGATGGCCGTGCGGAACTCCCTCATGAACGCCGGCAATCCGATCGCGAACGCCTTCGCGATGGAGCAGCTGCGCCCGGGCGAGCGGGCCACCTTTGCCGCGACCGGCAGCCTCCTGTGGTCGCTGGGCTGGGTCATCGCCGGCCCCTGGTACAGCATCCTCCAGGGCTCGCTCGGCTTCGCGGCGGGCTACACCGTCAACTTCGTGACGATCATCGTCCTCTACTCGGTAGGCACCTGGCTCTACTGGCACTGGTTCCACGACGTCGAGGCGCGAGAGCCGGCCACCGTCGAGCGTGTCGTGGGCTGACTCGCCCGCGCGGCGTCAGCCGTGCCGTTGCCCCCCGGGCGCGGTGCTGCGCGGCCGCTCCGGTGGCGGCGCGGGCGGCTATCCTCACGGCACCATGGCCGATCAGCCGACGCCGTCGCCGTCGCCGTCCCGCGACCCGGGCGCCGCGGCCGCGCGCACGAAGACGGGGATCCCCGGCAACCCCGGGCGGCACGACCTCGGGATGAAGGCCACGCTCCTCTTCCCCAATCGGGAGATCGTGGAGCGCTACTACGTTCCCCTCATCTACACCGCGTGCCGGACCTGCTACAGCGAGCTCGAGCCGGACGAGATCTTTCGGCGGGCCGAGACCGGCGAGATCGACCCGGCGAAGATGCAGAAGCTGATCAGCGGGGTCATCGAGAGCGGCCACGGCAGCACGATCGAGCACGTCGTCTTTACCTTCGGCATCAGCGGCGTGAGCCGAACCCTTTCGCACCAGCTCGTGCGCCACCGCGCCGGCGTCGCCTTCGACCAGCAGAGCCAGCGCTACGTCGCCTTCAAGGGTGCGGCGACGATGTTGCCGGGCACGATCGCCGAGGCCGACCCGGGCCTGCGCGCCCGTTTCGAGGAGCAGGTCGATGGCTCGCTGGAGCTGTACGGCGAGCTGCTCGCGGCCGGGATCCCCGGCGAGGATGCCCGGTTCGTCTTCCCGAACGCAACGCGGACGAACCTCGTGATGACGGCCAACCTGCGGGCCCTCATCCACATGGCGGGCCTCCGGCTCTGCACGATGGCGCAGTGGGAGATCCGGCGCCTCTTCCAGCTCATCCGCCACGAGGTCTTCGCCGTCAGCCCGTTCCTCGGCAGCTTCCTGGCACCCAAATGCGTGCCCCTCGGCTACTGCGACGAGATGGGCAACCGTGACGAGCACTGCCCGATCCGCCCGCACAAGGACGCGGTCCTCGCGGCATGGGCCGAGAAGGCCGCGAACGCGAAGGCGGCCGGTCGGTCGCTGCCCGTCGTCGACCCGTAGGCCGCCGGATCGGGCCGCGCGATGACGATCCGCCTCCAGTTCGACCGGATCCCGCCCGGCGCGGAGATCGGGCCCCACCGGCACGGAGCGGAGACCCTCGTCTACCTGGCGGCCGGCGAGATCGTCTTCGAGCACGGCCCCGGGCTGCGCCGACGCACGGTCGTCCGCGCCGGCGATGCCCTCTACGAGGCGCCGGCCGAATACCACCTCGTGCGGAACGAATCCTCGATCGACGCCCTCGCCCTCCTCGCGGCGGTGGAGGTAGATCCGGAGCGTCCCGGGGACGTCCTGAAGACATGGGAGGCCGAGGTTGAGCCGGTTCGGCGCCGCGAGGACGCCCGCATCGTCGACGGCCCGGGCGTCCGCATGCGGGTGCTCGTCGAGCCCGGCGACTTCGCGACCCATGCCTTCTCCCAGGGCGAAGTCGAGATCGAGCCCGGCGGGAGCACGGGCTGGCACCGCCACCAACGGTCGGAGCACGTGATCGTCGTCTTCGAGGGGCGGGGCACGATTCGCATGGGGTCGCTCGAAGAGACGCTGGAGCCGCTTCGGGGCGTGCGCGTGGAGATGGGACTGCCGCACGCGATCACGAACACCGGCCGCACGACACTCCGCTATTACGTCTGCAGCACGCCCGCGGCGGATCCCCTGACCGACCGCGAGGAGGTCGACCCGCCGACCTGACGCCGGAGGCGGTCGGCCCGCAGGTCGCCGCGCCAGCCGGCAGCGCCGGGCAGCACGTCCGCGGGACGAGCGAACGCCCGGAGGAACCGAGATCCCGAGCGGCCCCTTGATGCGATCGCAGGTCCTCTCGGAGGGAGAGCCCCCGGGATTGCTCCCAGGCGTCTCGTCGGACCTCGTTGATGTGATCGCCGTGGTCTCGACTCTCGCGGCCCCTCCGGGCAAGACAGATCATCGTCGGGAGGCCGGCCCGGGACAACGGGGTTATCCACGAATGTGCCCGTCCGCCCGGGCCCGACGTCCACGGTTTTTCCCCCGTGTGGAGAACCGGTGGACAACCGTGCGGGAGCGAGGCGGCGTCAGGCGTGGCGGCGAGTTGCGAGCACGACGACCGTGCCGGCGACCCGATCGTGGAAGGCCCGTCGCAGCGGGTCGGCCGCCGCCGAGAGGAGCAGGAAGAAGGACCAGGCTGCCGTGATGCCGGCAACGATCCCGATGGGGAGAGCCCCCGCGGCCCCCAGCGAGCCCACGCCGAGTGGCAGCACCTCGAGGACCGCCCAACGGACGGCCGCGACCTGGGCCGGGACAGGGTCGGGGGCGGGGTCCGGCAAGCGCCGCCCGTCGGGCGCCGGCAGGGAGACGGATTCCGCGGTGCGCACGGCCACGCCGCAGACCCGCTGGCCGGGCGTCATCCCCCAGCGAACCCAGCAGCCCGCGTAGTACGCGGCGTCGGTCAGCAGGGTCAGGGTGAGCTCCAGGGCGACCCGCGGGACGTCGATCGCGACGACGACGATCCCCGGGCCACCGGGGTCGGGCGCGACGAGGGGGCCGAAGATGGCGTCGAGGACAACGGCGTAGGCAACCCAGACGGGCGCGAGAACGAGGCCGTCGAGGAAGAACGCGACGACGCGGCGCCCCAGGGGCGCCGCCGGGGCCGACACGCGGAGCGCCACGGCGCGCCTCAACCTCCGATTGCGAACATCTCGACCCGCCGCAGATCGGCCGTGCCGGCCGCCCGCAGCTCGGAGTAGCGGTCGGCCCGGATCGTCCAGATCGCCCGTATGCGCTCACTCAGCTCATCGTCCGTCGCACCCGCCCGCAGCGGTGTCTTCAGGTCGGCGCCGCCGGCGGCGAACAGGCAGGTGTAGAGCTCGCCTTCCGCGGAGAGGCGCGCGCGCGTGCAGGCGCCGCAGAACGGCTGAGTCACCGAGGCGATGATCCCCATCTCGCCCGAGCCGTCGCGATACCGATAGCGGCCCGCGACCTCGCCCGCGTAGCTCGCCGGGAGCGCCTCGAGGGGCATCACGGCGTCGATCCGGGCCAGGATCTCGGCCTGCGTAACGACGTCGTCCATCCGCCAGCCGTTCGTGTGGCCCACGTCCATGAACTCGATGAAGCGCAGGATGAGCCCAGCGTCTCGCGCCCAGCGAGCCACCGGGAGGATCGATTCCTCGTTCAGGCCACGGCGGACGACCATGTTCACCTTGACCGGGGCGAGCCCCGCCTCGCGGGCCGCGGCGATCCCGTCGAGGACGCGGTCCACCGGGAAGTCGACCCCGTTCATCCGGCGGAAGATCTCGTCGTCGAGGGAGTCCAGGCTGACCGTGATCCGGCGAAGGCCGGCGTCGGCGAGCGGTCCGGCGAGGCGTCGCAGGGCCGAGCCGTTCGTCGTCAGGGTGAGGTCCCGCACGCCGTCGATCGCGGCGAGCATCCGGACGAGGTCGGGCAGGTCGCGGCGCACGGTCGGCTCGCCGCCGGTGATGCGGAGCTTCTCGACGCCGAGGGCGACGAAGAGCCGGGCGAGCCGGGCAACCTCCTCGTAGGTGAGGATCTGGCGGTGCGGGACGAAGGCGTAATCGCGCCCGAAGACCTCGGCCGGCATGCAGTAGGTGCAGCGGAAGTTGCAGCGGTCGGTCACCGAGATGCGCAGGTCGTGCATCCGCCGCCCGAGCCGGTCGAGCGCCAGGGGCGCCGCGATCCCGGGCGCGGGTGCGGGTGCGGCTGGGCGTCCGGTGGGCCGGGAATCTTCCATGGCCGGCATATCGTAGACGCGGCCGCCCGCCGCCGCCCGCGGCCAGGATCGCCCATCGGCCGGGCGGGCTCGGCCGCCCGGTGACCAGGGGCACCGCGCCGGTGCGTCTCGACACCGCCGGGACCCCGCCGGTACCACCGGCGGTGCCCGCCGGTACCACCAGTCAACTCCACCGCACCGCTCCCCGCTCCTAGGATCCGCATCAGGCGTCGTCGGCGTCCTGGCCGAACGCGCAGCAGGGGAACGAGCAGCATGGCAACCACCGACACCCGCAATGGATTCCGGCTTCCGTGGAGCACGGATCGCGCGGCGTCCCTCGAGGCGTCGGCCGAGCCCGCCGATGAGCTCGCCGCCGCCGCGCTCACGCCCGACGTTGATGACGGCGCGGCAACACCGAACGAACCAGGTGACGCGAGTCCGCAGGACACCGCCGGGGACGGCGCTCGCGGCCAGGAGGAGAAGGCGGTGGAGATCCCCCCACCCGACGGCGCCGCGCCGCAGCGACGTCCGACCAAGTTCCTGGCCGACCTGACGCGGGCGATGCAGGCCGCGGCGGAGCAGGCGCGCACGGGGACGCTCGAGCAGTTCCGCAGCGAAGGCGCGGCCGTCATCGAGCAGATCCACGCCCGTTCGACGACGGCGGCCACCGAGCTCCGCCGCCACGCCGACGAAGACGTCGCCACGATCAAGGACTGGTCGAAGGCGGAGATCGCCCGCATCCGCGACGAGACCGAACGGCGCGTCGCGGCGCGCCGCGAGCAGTTCGAGGGTCAGCTCGAGCGGCACGCGGCGCTCGTCGAGCACGAGGTGGAGAAGGTCCGCGGTCGCCTCGCCTCCTTCGAGACCGAGATGGGGCAGTTCTTCGACGACCTCGTCGGCGAGGACGACCCGGCGGTCTTCGCCGCCCATGCCGCGAGCCTTCCGGAGCCGCCATCGTTCGACGACCTCGACGATGACGCGATGACCGCGCTCCTGCGCGAGCCAGGCCTCGGCGTGCCGTCCCCGACCGCTGCGGAGACTGGCGAGTCCAACCTCGGGCCGGCCATCGACCCAGTCGCAGATGACTCGCAGGATGGGAAGGAGCCTGTCGGGGAAGCCGCCTCGCTCGACGACGAGGCCGCCATGGCCGCGATCCAGGCGGCCGCCGAGACGGCCGCTGCGCTCGAGACCGCCGAGGCCGACGCCGAGGTCCCGAACGAGGTCGCGAACGCGGCCGCGGCCGAGGAAACGCCCAAGGGACCGGCCAAGGCCACGGCCAAGGCCACGGCCGAGGCGCCCGAAGATCCCGAGGTCGACCCCCGGCTCGCGATGCTCGGGCTGACGCCCGACTTCGCCGCGGCCGAGATTGCGGCCGTCGAGATGGCCGTGGCCGAGATCGACGACGGGGCCGAGATCGGTGGCGCCGCCCTCGAGGCTCGCCTGTCCGGCCTCGTGCCCGGCGGCGCGCCGGCGGCCGATGGGGCCGCCGTGACGACGCGGGTCGCAGTGACCGGCCTCGTCAGCGTGGCGAGCATCGCCAGCTTCAAGCGCCACCTGGGTCGTCTCGCTGGCGTCGGTCACGTCGGCGTCTCGTCGGGGCCGGACGCGGAGTTCGTCTTCGCAGTGTCGCACGACCCCACGACCTCGCTGCGGGACCTGATCCCGACGCTGCCCGGCTTCGGGGCGCGCGTCGTCGGCGTCGGCGACGGCGTCATCCATGTGAGCGCCCAGGATCCCCAGGGCTGACCCCCGGTCAGCCCGCCCGGAAGGAACCCGATGGCCCGTCCGTCGATCGCGATCGCGCTTCCTGACGATGAGGGCGGCCCGGTTGCCGACGCCCTCCGGGCGGCCGACCTCGATCCTGTCGTGGTCCAGCGGCCCGAGCAGCTGGCGGCCCACTTCGCGGCGGGCCGTCACGTTGCCCTCGCCATCCTCGACGGCGAGAGCGACTTCGACACCTCGCTCGAGTACTACGAGCTCCTCCGCGAGGGCGGGCGCGACATCCCGGCCCTCATGGTCCTCTCCGCTCGCACGCTCGAGCACGTGAGCGGCGGACTCGCCGGGTCACGCGACGAGTACTTCACCCGGCCCTACTCCCCCGAGTCGATCCGCTGGCGGGTCGAGGCCATGATGATTCGCCGGCTGGCCGTCGACGACGGCAGCGGGGCGGTTCTCCTGAGCGGTTCCGTCAGCATGGACGAGTGGTCGCACAGCGGGACCCTGATCGCCGTCTTCAACCCCAAGGGCGGCGTCGGCAAGACCACCATCTCGGTAAACCTCGCCGCGGCGCTGACGGCCATGGACCGTCGCGTCCTGCTGGTGGATGCCGACACGGTGACGGGCCACATCGCCAGCTCGCTGGGCCTGGAGCACGTCCGCACCCTCGTCGACGAGGTGGTTGACGCGCGCGAAGCGGGGGCTCCGCCGCCGGCGACCCTCGACGGCCTCCTCGCCGCCCACCCGTCGGGGATGCATGTCGTCGTCCTGTCCTCGAGCCCCCTCAAGACCGCGCTCCTTGACCCGGCGCATGTCGCCGCGGCGGTCGACACCGGGAGGAAGACCCATGATGTCGTCGTCGTGGATCTGCATCCCGACTACGATCCGCTCAATCGCGCCATCCTCGAGCGCGCCGACCGGATCCTCGTGCCGGTGACGCCCGACGTGCCGGCCCTGCGGGCCGCCGTGCAGTTCCGCGACGTGGCCATCGAGCTCGGCTTCGGCGGCAAGCTCGCGCTGGTCATCAACCGCGCCAACAGCGGCGTGTCCGTCGCCGACATGGAGCGCATCATCGGGATGCCCTCGCTCGCCCTCGTCCGCTCGGCGGGGCTCCAGATCGTGAAGGCTGCGAACGAGGGACGCACCATCATCGACCTCTTCCCGAACGAGAAGGTCAGCGAGGACTTCCGGATCCTGGCCGGGCGGGTCGTCGGCTCACCACGCCCGAAGAGCGCGCCAGCGCCGCGGAGCGGCCTCGCGACCCTCCTCGGCCGCCTCCGGGAGTCCGCGCCGGCCTGAGCGTCAGTCGCGGTCGGTGGCGTCCACCCCGAGGAGCGCCCTCGCCGCCTGCAACGTATGCAGGTCCACCTGCTCGACGCCGCGCAGGTAGGACCGGTTGACCAATACCACGCTGACCCCGGGCCTGTTGAGGGGGCGATCGCCCAGCAAGGCGACGGCCCCGGTGACGGGGACGAAGAGGTCCGTGCTCCGGTCGAGCAGCCGTTCCGGCTCCGAGCCCGGGAAGAGGTAGACCGTCCCGAGGACGCGGAACGGCGGCAGCTGCAGGACGACGTCGTACGGCACCTTGTGCAGCTTGTGGGCGGCGCGCTCGGCATCGGTGAACGACGGCAGCGAGTCGGCGCCGGCGAAGGCGGCGATGAGGTCGAAGGGATCGATTCGCTCGAGGCCGGGTGCCGCGGTCATCTCCTCCGAGCCGTCGATCGGCGCCCAGTGAACGCCGCTGATCGGGATCGACTCACGCCGATTGAGGGCGTCGGAGAGACGGCTCTCGATCTCCATCCGCCCGACGAGCCGCCACTCATCCGTGAGGCCGTCGAAGGGGATGCCCCGGCTCTCCGGGCCGGGCCGGGCGGGCTCCGGCTCCGGAGCCGGCTCCTTCGAGCCCCGGCGCGGGAATCCGAACGGCACGTCCTCAGTCCTCCGCCGTTCCGGTGTTGTCGCGGATCGCCTCGACCACCGACGCGTCGGCGAGGGTCGTCGTGTCGCCGAGCGCCCGTCCCTCGGCGATGTCGCGCAGGAGCCGGCGCATGATCTTGCCCGAGCGGGTCTTCGGCAGGTCGGGTGTGAAGAGGAGGTACTTCGGCCGGGCGATGGGGCCGATGACGTAGGCGACATGCTCGCGGAGCTGCACCGCCAGCGCGTCCGAGGGCTCCTGGTCCGCGCGGAGGCTCACGAAGGCGAAGATCGCCTGGCCGGAGACGTCGTCCGACTTGCCGACGACAGCCGCCTCCGCCACCGACGGGTGGTCGACGAGGGCCGACTCCACCTCGATCGTCGAGAGGCGGTGGCCGGCCACGTTCATGACGTCGTCGACGCGACCGAGCAGCCAGAGGTAGCCATCCTCGTCGCGCTTGGCGCCATCGCCGGCGAAGTAGAGCCCCGGGAAGCGGCTCCAGTAGGTCTGGCGGTAGCGCTCCGGGTCGCCGTAGATGCCGCGCAGCATCGAGGGCCACGGGCGGGTCAGGACGAGGTAGCCGCCGCTGCCCCGCGGGACGGGATTCCCGGCACCGTCGACCACGTCAGCGCCGATTCCCGGAAGTGGGAACGTGGCGGAGCCGGGCTTGGTCGTGGTAACCCCGGGGAGCGGGCTGATGAGGATGCTCCCCGTCTCGGTCTGCCACCAGGTGTCCACGATCGGCGCCCGGCCGCCCCCGACGTTGGTGTGGTACCAGAGCCAGGCCTCGGGGTTGATCGGCTCGCCCACCGAACCCAGCAGGCGGAGCGACGAGAGGTCGTGCCGGCGGGGGTACGCCTCGCCCTGCTTCATGAAGGACCGGATCGCGGTCGGCGCCGTGTAGAGGATCGTGACCCCGTAGTCCTCCACGATCTGCCACCAGCGGTCCCAGGCCGGGGTGTCGGGCGCGCCCTCATAGAGGATCCCGGTCGTTGCGTTCGCCAGCGGCCCGAAGACGATGTAGCTGTGGCCGGTCACCCAGCCGATGTCGGCTGCGCACCAGTAGACGTCGTCGGGCTTGATGTCGAAGACGGCATGGTGGGTGTAGCTCGCGCCGAGGAGGTAGCCCGCGGTGGTGTGGATGATCCCCTTCGGCTTGGCGGTCGTCCCCGACGTGTAGAGCAGGTAGAGCATGTGCTCCGCGTCCACCGGGACCGGGTCACACTGGTCCGGTTGGCGGTCCACGATCTCTCCCCACCAGTGGTCGCGACCCTCGACCATGTGGCAGCCGTCCTTCAGCCGGTTGACGACGAGGACGTGCTGGATCGTCGGCGTGCGGGCGACCGCCTCGTCGGCGTGGTGCTTGAGGCCCACCTTGCGGCCGCGCCGCCAGCCGCCGTCGGCGGTGATGAGCACCTTCGCCCCGGCGTCGGTGATCCGGTCGGCCAGTGCCTCCGCCGAGAAGCCGCCGAAGACGACGGTGAATGGCGCGCCGATCCTGGCGCACGCGAGCATGGCGACGGGCAGCTCCGGGATCATCGGCAGGTAGATCGCCACCCGGTCGCCGAGTCCCACCCCCAGCTCCTTGAGCGCGTTGGCGGCCCGGTTCACCAGGCCCTGGAGGTCGCCGAAGGTGATCGTCCGGGTGTCGCCCGGCTCGCCGATCCAGTGGTAGGCGACCTTGTCGCCGAGCCCGCGCTCCACGTGCCGGTCGACGCAGTTGTAGGCAACGTTCAGGGTCCCGCCACCGAACCACTTCGCGAACGGGAGGTCCCACTCGAGGGTGGTCTCGAAGGGCGTGACCCAGCTGATCCGCTCCCGGGCCTGGGCCGCCCAGAACGCCTCCGGGTCGCGCTCGGCCTCCTCGTAGGCGGCGGCCGTGACGTTCGCCGCGGCGACGAAGGCAGGATCGGGCGCGAAGGTCCGCTGCTCGAGGAACAAGGCCTCGATCTCGGGCTGGGGCGTCGTGGGACTGGGCTGCACGCCGGGCTCCTCCGTGGCTCCGCGGATGGCCGCATCATACGCACGCCCCGGTCGGCGGGGGCGGCTCAGGTGTAGTCGGCGCCGCCCTCAGCGTCGACCGCGGGGCCCGCGTCGGGGCGCGGGCTGCGTGACAGCATGAGCGTGCGGCCGGCGGCCAGGTCGATCCCGGCCGCGAGCAGCGCGTCGAGAGCGCGACGCCGGAGCTCGCCGGCGGCCTCCAGCCGATCGCCGGGCCGGACGGTGGCCGAGACGAGGATCGGGATGCCGACCTCCCCGGCGGCCGCGGCGTCGACGCGGACGACCCGCGGCGGCTCGATGAAGCGGTCGTTCCACTCGTCGGCGGCGGCCAGGGCGACACAGGCGTCGTTGAGAACCTCCGTGGCGCGCGCGATGTCCGTGCCCGCCACGACCGCGAACCGCTCGTTGAGGCGAGCGTACGTTCGGGTCTCGTTGGAGGCGACGCGGATCTCGCCATTCGGCACCGAGTGGACGATGCCATCGCTGTCGCGCACGACCGTGCGGCGCAGCCCGACCTCTTCGACGGTGCCGCGGATCCCCGCGATGGCGACGACATCACCGACGCTGAACGGGTTCTCGCCGAGGATGAGGATCCCGTTCAGGTAGTCGCGGACCAGCTGCTGCGCTCCGAAGCCGAGGGCGGCGCCGAGGGCGGCGCCCAGGGCGACGCCCAGCGCGCCGAGCCCGTTGACCACCTCGGGAGCCAGGGTCGTGATGGCGGTCAGGATGACCAGGATGAGCAGCACCGCCCTGGCCAGGCGCGTGGCGACGAGGACGAGGGTGTCCAGCCGGCGGCGCCGGACGGCGTCGCGGATCGCCGTGTCCTCCGCCGTGGCGCCGGCCTCGGCGGCGGGCGGGAGCTCGGCAGCATGGCGCGCCAGCCGTCGGACCACGCCGACGAAGACGAAGTAGGCCGCGACGAGGACGAGGGTGACGACGAGCACGGTGACGGCCCGCAGGGCGATGATGCCCAGGTAGCCTCCGAGCTCGGCGAGGATGTCGTCCATGGCCGCCAATCCTAGCGGTCGATCGGGCCCCGGGTGGGACTCGAGCGCCCGAAGGGCATCAGGCGGCGGCGCCGCCCAGGCGCACGGTGACGGCCGCGGCGGCCTCGCGGGCGCTCGTCACGATCTCCGCGACGCGCTCGGCGGTCACCCGGAAGGCGGGGCCCCAGACACCGATCGAGGCGATGACGCGGCCCCGCGCATCGGCGACCGGGACGGCCACGCCGTTGGTCCCCTCGATCCACTCCGAGAACGCGGTGGCGAAGCCGCGGCGCCGGACCCGGGCCAGATCCTCCAGCAACGCCTCGAGCCCGGTGATCGTGCGCGCGGTCCGGGCGGGCAGCCCGGGGCGGGCGATGCGCAGGACGTCCCGTTCGGCCATCGCCGCCAGGAGGACCTTGCCGGGCGCGACGCAGTGGAGCGGCGTCGTCCGGCCCGTCCAGTCGGGGAAGGCCACCATGTTCGGCCCGTCGACCTGGGCGACCGTGAGAAACGCGTCTCCCTCCACGATTCCGAGCGTCACCGTCTCCCGGGTGACCCGGGCGAGGCGCTCCAGCTCCGGCAGGGCGATCCCCCGGAGGTCGAGGGTGCGCTCGGCGCGCTCGGCGAGCCGAATGATGATGAGGCCGAGCCGGTACTTGCCGGACTCCTCGTCCTGCTCGACGAGGCCTCTGCGCTGGAGTGTCGCCAGGAGGCGCGAGGCCGTGCTCTTGTGCAGCCCCAGGCGCCGAGCGAGCTCCGTGACGCCGGCCTCGGCCGGGCACTCGCCGAGGGCCAGGAGGAGGGACGCGGCCCGGTCGACCGAGCGGACAGCGTTCCCGTCGAGGAGGTCGCGATCGACGGCAGCCGCGGTGCCGGCGGCCGGGGCGACGAGCGGGACGGCGGGCGCCGGCCGAGCGCCCGGCGTGATCTCGATGGCCATCTCAGCCGGCCGTCGGGCTGGCGGCCGCTCCGTGGGCGGCCTCGGTCTCATGCGGAAGCGCCTTGCCCCCCGCTCGCAGCTCGAGCGCGGCGTGGAACGAATCGGCGAAGATCGACACCACTCGATCCACGAGGTCGCCCTGCGCGTGCGCCTCGCAGACGAACCACGGCTCGCGGCTGTCGGGCTCGGGCATCGCCCCGCGGGCCTGCATCCCGACGGCGATCGCGTCGTAGAGCTCGTGGTCCGTGTTCGCCCAGTCGCGGTACTCGCTGGGGACCTGCTCGGTGAACATGATCCCGAACATCGAGGGATGGCCGGTGATCTGGTAGGCAAGGCCCTTCGCGTCGATGACCTGGCGGAGGCCGGCCTGGATCCGCTCCCCGGTGGCCCGGATGGTGTCCAGCGCATCGGTGTCGCGGAGGATCTCCAGCGTCTTCGTCGCCGCCGCAGCCGCGACCCGATTGCCCGCGTATGTGCCGCCGTGGCTCACCTTGGACGGCAGCATCTCCATGATCTCGCGCCGCCCCCCGAAGGCGGCCGCGGGATAGCCGTTCCCCATCGCCTTCGCGTACGTCCCCAGGTCCGGGCGGATGCCGAAGTACTCGGCGGCCCCGCCGCGGGCAAAGCGGAAGCCGGTCTTCACCTCGTCGAAGATGAGGAGAATCCCGAATTCCTCGGTGAGCGTCCGCATGGCCTGGTGGAAGCCCGGCTTCGGCATGATCCCCTGGGCGTTGCCCAGGACCGGCTCCACGATGACGGCGGCGATCTCGTGGCCCTGTCGCTCGAAGAGTTGGCGGAGCCGTTCGATGTTGTTGTAGCGGGCGGGGATGATCGTGTCGGCCACCGGCCCCGGAATGCCCCGACCCCAGGCAAGGCCGACGGGATTCTCGGCGTCGCCCAGGTCCGCCACGTTGGTCGGCAGGACGCTGATCAGGGCGTAGTCGTGGACGCCGTGGTACTGGCCCTCGAACTTGACGATCTTGTCGCGGCCCGTGTAGGCCCGGGCAACGCGCATGGCGTGCATCGTCGCCTCCGTCCCGGAGACGGTCATCCGGGCCATCTCCACCCAGCCCGTCAGCTCGCAGAGGAGCTCCATGGCCCGGACCTCGTCCTCCGAGGTGAGCGAGAAGCTGACGCCGCGGCGCATCCGCTCGTTGACGTGATCGTCGACGCGATCGTCGCCGTGGCCGAGGATGACGGGGCCGTACCCCATGCGCAGGTCGATGAACTCGTTGCCGTCGAGGTCCCAGACGCGGGCGCCCTTGCCGCGGTCGACGTAGATCGTGTTCTCGCCCCAGGCCCGGAAGTTCGAGTTGGCGCCGCCGGGCAGCGTCTTCACGGCGCGGTGGTACATCGCGAGCTGGGCGCCGCGGTTCAGCGAGGGCGCAGACGGGGATTCTGGGGCCATGGTTCCTCGGTGGCTCGATCGTTCGGAGGCGGGCGTCGAAGGACGCGGGTCGGTGCGCTTCCGGGTAACGGGACGGGATTGGGGTCTGTTCCGTCGGGCGGAACGGGTGACGCCCGGATGGTGCCACGAGCAGCCAGCCGATGTCAACGATCTTCGCGTCGAATCGGGCCGCGTCGTGCGAATTGCGTGTGACTACGCCGTGGCTGCCTGCGATCTCGTTGCCTGATGAGCCGCGCAGCGTCGGCGGAGCGCTGCCCGGCCGCTCCCCTACCCCGGCTTCGGCGCCACCCAGCCGGGCAGCTCGCGGGCGAGGGTCGCCAGGGCGAGCGATCCGTGGCCCAGGAGCGCGTCGTGGAAGGCGCGCAGGTCGAAGGCCGCCCCGTCACGCGCCGCCAGGTCGGCTCGCAGCCGGGTGATCTCGCGGTGGCCGATCTTGTAGGTGAGGGCCTGGCCCGGCCAGACGATGTAGCGGTCCGTCTCGATCCCGGCATCGGTCGCGGAGAGGCCCGCTCCCTGCCGCAGGAGATCGACTGCCCAGGGGCGGCCCTTGCCGAGGGCGTGGATCCCCGTGTCGACGATGAGGCGCACCGCCCGCCACGCCTGGCCCTCGAGCATCCCGAAGCGCTCGGCGTCGTTCCGGTAGAGGCCCATCTCGTCCGCGAGCCGCTCGGAGTAGAGTCCCCAGCCCTCGGCGTAGGCGGAGGCGATCATCCGGCTGCCAAGCCGGCGGAAGACCGGCAGGTCCGGATGCTCCATCTCCAGGGCGATCTGGAAGTGATGGCCGGGCACTGCCTCGTGATAGGTCGTGGCAGCAAGCTTGGAGATCAGGCGCGAGGGCAGGTCGTACGTGTTCACGAAGAAGATGCCGGGGCGCGTGCCGTCGATCGTGGGCGGGTAGTAGTAGGCCGGCGGGGCGTCGCGCTCCATGAACGGCTCGACCGGACGCACCTGGCAGAGAGCGACCGGCAGGCGCCCGAACCAGCGCGGGGCGGCGGCCAGGGCCCGCTCGATGTCCTCGTTGGCCCGGGCGACCAGGTCCTCCGTCGCGGGCGCCCGGTTGGCCGGGTCGGCCGCGAGGTGGGCGCGGTAGGCGGCGATCGAGTCGAAGCCGGCGGCGCGGGCGATCGCGAGCCGGTCCGCATCGAGGGCGGCCAGCTCGTCGAGGCCGATCTGGTGGACCTCCGCCGGGTCCAGGTCGAGGCTCGTCCAGGTCCGGATCGCCATCCGGTAGCGGGCGGCGCCGTCCGGGGCGGACCAGAGGCCGGGATCCTCCCGGGTCGCCTCGAGGTAGGGGCCGCGGAGCGCCTCGACGTACCGTGCCAGGGCCGGGTTCGCGACATCGCGCACGGCCGCCGCCACCGCGGCTCGTCCCGCGTCGTCGCCATCGGCGAGGCGGGCCCCGCTGACGATCGGCGACTGGTCGGCCGGGAGCGCGAGGAGCCGCTCGGCCTGCGAGATCGTGCGGTCGGCCACGATCCGGGGAGCCGTCATCCCGGTTGCCCGCGCCTCCTCGAGGAGGTCGAGGTGGGCGTCGATGAAGGGCTCGAAGGCGGCGAGGCGCGCCAGCAGCTTCTCCAGGCGGGCCGGCGAGTCGGCCGGCTGGAACTGGACGCCCCGGGGCAGGAGCGCCTGCGGCCCGTCGATCTGGTCGACCAGGCCGACCAGGTCCATCCGCAGATCGTCGCCCTCGTTCCCCAGCTCGCACACCACCCGGAGCATGTCATGGGTGATCCGCTCCTCGACCGGGAGGCCGTCCAGCGGAATCGCCGCCAGCTCGGCGAGCGTCGCCTCGCGAAGCGTCCGGGCCGCAGCCCGCCCGGCGGCCGAAGGGTCGTCGAGCCGGTCGTCCCAGCGGTCGTCGCCGTAGACGGTCGCCGTCGTCGGGTGCTGCTCCAGTGTCGCCTCCCAGAAGCGGTCGGCGAGCGCGTTGACGGCGGTGGTGTGGTCGGACGGGGTCATCGGGTCCTCCGGAACGGTGGCTGGGATCGGGCCGGCGACGAGGGAGCGGGGCGAGAGGCGGCGTGGCCGACGTGTCGGATCAGGCGCGGAGCACGGCGTCGGCGAGGATGCGCAGGGGCAGCTTCCCGTGCCGGAGGACGTCGTCGTGGAAGCGGCGAAGGTCGAACGCGTCGCCCTCCCGGGCCGCGCGCGCGGCCCGGAGCCGCTCGATCTCTCGCCGCCCGGTCATGTAGGCGAGCGCCTGTCCCGGGCCGGCGATGTAGCGGTCGGTCTCGATCCCCGCATCGGTCGCGTGGATCCCCGCCGCCACCATCGTCTCGAACGCCTTCCGGCGGCTCCAGCCAAACGCGTGAAGACCCGTGTCGACCACCAGGCGGACGGCCCGCAGGGCCTGGCTGTCGAGCATGCCGAACCGCTCCGCTTCGCTCCGGAAGAGGCCCGCCTCGTCGGCCAGCCGCTCGGTGTAGAGGGCCCAGCCCTCCACGTACGCCGTGGCCTGCGGCCAGTAGCCCAGGGTCCGGAAGGCCGGAAGCCCCTCGAGCTCCATCTCGAGGGCGAGCTGGAAGTGGTGGCCCGGGACGGACTCATGATAGGTGGTGGAGGCGGCCGTCCAGTAGGTCCGGCTCGGGAGGTCGAAGGCGTTGACGAAGTAGATCCCCGGCCGGCCGCCATCCATCGTCGGCGGGTAGTAGTACGCGCCCGGAGCATCCCTCTCCAGGAGCGGCTCGACACGGCGGACCTCGCAGCTGGCCTCCGGGACCCGGGTGAACCAGCGCGGCGCCGCGGCGATCGCTCGCGCCACGTCCTCCTGGCAGCGGGCCACGAGGGCCTCGGGCGTCGGCGGGATCTGGGCCGGGTCGGCGTTGAGGGCATCGCGGTAGGCGACCGTGTCGTCGCCGAACCCGGCGGCCCCGGCAATGGCCCGCCGCTCGGCCTCGATCGTCCCCAGCTCCTCGAGGCCGACCCGATGGAGCTCCTCCGGGGTCGCGTCCAGCGAGGTGTAGTCCCGCACCTTGGCCGCGTAGCGGGCCTCGCCGTCGGGCAGGGCGCACAGCCCGGGATCCTCCCGGGTCGCGGGCAGATAGGCGCGCAGGGCCTCGAGGTAGCGCGCGTCGGCCGGTCGGACATGGCGCTCCACGGCGTCGAGGATGCGGGCGCGGTCGGCCTCCGCGGCGACGGCCGGCACGGTCACGATCGGCGAGGCCGCGGCCGGGGAGACGAGGAGCCGCTCCACCTGGGCCACGGCCCGATCGGCCACGACCCGCGCGGCCGTCAGGCCGGCGGCCCGGCCCTCGGCGAGGAGGTCGATGATCGCGTCGGTCAGGGCCGGGTAGGCCGCGATGCGGGCGAGGAGCCGCTCGAGGCGTTCCGGGGTATCCGCCTTCTGGAGGTGGACGATCTCGGGGAGGAGCGCCTGGTGGCCCTGCTGGCCCCAGAACGGGATGAGGTCGACCCGCAGGTCGTCGTCGAGGATCTCCTGGTCGGCAATGAGGAGCAGGAGATCGCGGGAGATGCGCTCCTCGTCGTCCAGGCCGGCCGGTTCGATGCCCAGTGCCCCGGCTCGCGACTCCTCGGCGAGGGCCCGGCGGGCCGCGCGACCGGCAGGGCCGGGATCGTCGAGGCGGTCGTCGTAGCGTTCGTCCCCGACGATGGTGGCAAGGGTCGGGTTCAGCTCGAGCGTGCGCTTCCAGGAGCGGGCGCAGAGGTCGGCAAGCGTGGTCGAGGCGGTCATGCGAGTAGGGTACTTGCGCCGCCGAACGGTTGCCGGGCGGCCGCCCGCCGGGCGGGTCGCGGACGCGTGGACCGCCGGTCAGGCCTCGAACAGAGGCAGCTGGTCGGGATGGTCCGCCACCGGGTCCAGGCCGAGGTAGGGCTCCAGCTCGCCGAGGGCGGGGCTCGGCCGGACCGCGAAGCGGTGCAGGGCGTCCATCCGCAGCACGTGCCAGTTGCCGGCCTCCATCGCCGCCCTGAGGACCGGGGAATGCTCGAGCTTCCGCCGCAGCAGCTCGACCCGCTCGGGTGGGACGACCAGGAAGCGAACGATCCGCTCGTCCGCGGGGATGCCGCGCCCGCGGCGCAGGACCGGCTCGCCGAGCATCGCGGTCCATTCCACCTCGAAGAGGAAGGCGAAGCGCGGCCGCACGTACCAGCAGCAGTCCACCTGCTCCAGGGCGGCCGCGCCAGACCGGCCCAGGAAGCCGAGTGCCGGGTCGCGTTCGTCGGGGAACAGCTTCGCACCCAGCGGCGCCCTCCCCGCCCGCCGGCCCTGCTCGCGTGGGGAGATGAATACGTGCACGCCGAGGCGGTGCCCCAGGTCGGCCAGGAGGCCGATCGTCGCCGCATGGTCGTGGGTCCGGGCCTGGAGGTCGTCGAGGGCAACGAGCCGCCCGTCACCCGGAGCCGTCACGCCGTAGCTGTCCAGGCAGGCGTCCACGAGCCAGGAGTCGGGCGCGTCGGGGCCGATGAACATCTCCTCAATGCGGGCGCGGACAGCCGCCTCGGGAACCGACGCCCCGGTGCCGAGGAGGCTGTAGATGGCCCACTCCAGCCGGTCGGAGAGCGGAACGGCCGCCTCGGCCTCATCGCGCGGATCGCGAAGCCAGTACCGCCCGCCCTCCGACGGGGCGACCTTCCGCTGGTCCGCCCGCGCGAGCTCGCCGTCGACGAGCGCCAGGAGGTCGGCGGCCGCGCGACCCGCGGGATCGCCCGCCGCGGGGCCCGTCGCGGGTGACGCCGGCGGCGCGCTCTCAGCCGCACGGGCCGCCGCGACGGCGTAGCGACGGAGCTGCCCGCTGCGATCCAACGCCACGAGCAGCTCTCCGACGAGATGCTGGCCATCGGCCGGCTCGCCCCGGGCCTGGAGCGCTGCGACCGCCGTCTCCGTGACGACCCGGTTCAGCTCCGAGACCGAGAAGCGCCCATCGATGGGGACCGGGCCCCCGAAGACGCCGCGGGCGGTGATGACCTCGGGATCGCCGGCCCCTCCCGGAGCGGGCGCCAGGGCGCGGTTGGCCCGGGTCCGCGGCGCCGCACCCAACCGGCCGCCGGGCGGCACCATCTCCAGGAGACCGCCGGGCGTTCGGCCGGGCTCGGCGAGGCGCGCGCCGGCGACACGCCAGCCGGCGGTCGCTCCGGCCAGGCCCGCCGCCACCAGGCCGGGTGCCCCATCGGGGTCCAGGAGGATTGCGCCGACCCCATCGGGCGCCATCGCGGGAGCCACCGCGGCGAGGGCCGCCCGCAGGGCCGCCCCGCGGCTGGGCGGCCGGGAGCCGGCTTCGAGGAGCGGCATGAACGGCAGGAGGCGGGCGGCCTCGCTGCCGAGCCCCCAGGCCGTGACGACGAACGCCTCCGCGAGTCGCGCCGGCGTCCACTCGGGGAGCGGCTGCGACAGGACGAGCCGGACCCGCGCCCGCTGGGCGGCCGTGAGCGCCTCGGCCTCGGCGCTGAGCCGCTCGAGGGCGTCCCCGGCGCCCACCCGCAGGGAGATCATCGGCGGGCCGTCGAGCACCCCGTCGAAGGGCTCGGTGAGACGCGCCTGAACGGCTCCGTACGGACCGTCGTCGAGGGCCTGCACGAAGGCTCGCACCAGCTGGTAACCCTCCTCGAACGCGCGCCAGGGGTTCCGCTCGCGCCACCCAGGAGCCCCCGCCGGCCGGACTCGACCCTCGACGATGCGGAGCGGACTCGCCCGGCCCGGGTACCCGATGAGGCGGCTCGACGGAAGGACGGCGTGGAGGAAGGCGAGACGGAGCGCGGACGTCACCTGCGACGCACGCAGCTCACCCTCGATTCGGGCCAGGATCGCCTGGAGGGCGGCCAGCTGGCGGGGCGAGTGGAGGTCGAGCAGCCGCTCCAGGAGGCCTCCGGGATCGTCGGGCAGCGGGAAACGGCGGGCGATCTCCTCGCGCGCGACTGGATCGTCGTCGGGTGCGACTGCCAGCTCGAGATCGGTCTCCTCCGGCGCCGCGTGGCGCAGCTCGCCGCCGCGGCCCCGTCGGTCCAGGCACGCCGGGCAGCGGAAGGAACGGCGGGTCGGCCGAAGCACGCCGACCACCGCGCGACCCGCGCCGACGCCCCGGCCGGTCGCCGCGCCCGCGGCGCCGCCGGCTGCGGGCTCCCAGACCATCTCCTCGAGCGCGAGCGTGCGGCCGCAGGTCGGGCAGCCGGTGGCGAAGCGCTCGTCGATCCACGCCCGCAGGCTCGACGTGCCGAGCGGAGCAGCGGCCACGGCCTGGAACGCCGCGTCGAGATGGCGGAGGTCCGGCGCCCGCACCACGACGTCGGCCAGCAGGCGGCTGAGCGGCGACGTCTCGATCGAGACGGCCCGGCGGCCGAGCGCAAGCGCAGTGCGGGCCACCCATCCGCCTCGACCGAAGAGATCCACGACCACGTCGTCCGGGGCGGTGGCGGCCTCGATCCGGGCGGCGATCAGCTCGGCCGGCAGGGCGGGCGCGAGGCGGGCGAAGATCGGGAGCGAGAGCGGCTCGGCGGGTCGACCCGCGATGTCCCGGGAGGTCATGGGCGAAGATCCTGCCAGGGGCGGCGGACGTCGCTCGGGCGACGCCCCGCGGAGCGGTGCGCGCGGCGGACCGGCCCGCGGCCCCGCTCCGGCCGGCGCGCCGGGCCCCGGCCGATCGGACTAGGGCTCCTCGAGCTCGTCCGGCTCCTCCTCGAAGGCCTCGTCCGGGGTGACCTCGGCGGGGATGACGCGATCGAGGTCCTCGATCTCCTCGTCCTCGATGTCGTCCTCGAGATCGTCCTCGAGGTCCTCGTCCTCGCGCAGGAGCGTGCCCTTCGTGTACGGCCGGAGATCGCCGGACCGCGCCGCCGTCGGGAAGCTCACCTTCCCGTAGTTACGGGGATCCTGGTAGATCTCGCGAATGATGATCCGGACGTCCTGTGCCCCGAGCGAGGTCACGCCCGCCGCGTACTTGTTGCCGTTCGCGATGAGCTTCAGGAGGCGCGCGGCGACGCGCGGCTCCACCACGCCGACGCGGATCCCGTTCGAGAAGGCGATGAGGTGCTTGCCCTCTGCCACCAGCTCCACGTAGTCGCCCGGGTTCACCTGGGCGAGAACCTTCGGGCGGGCGAGCTCCACGAGGTGGGCGAAGCCGGTCTTGCCGGTCTCCTCGACGAAGATGGAGACGGGTGCCTTGCTGGTCGGGTCGGCCGGGACGGTGCGATCGCCGGCCTCGACCATGAGGAGCTTGAGGCGATCGATGTTCCGCTCGGCGATCCGGCTGGTGGGATCGAGCGCGAGCGCCTTCTGGTAGTGCTCGCGGGCGCCGCCAAGGTCGCCCATCTCCCAGAGCGCCTTGGCGAGGCGGTTCTCGGCCTCCGCGTCAGGCCCGTACTCCAGGAGCTTCCGGTTGACGTCGGCCGCTTCCTCCCAGCGGGCGGCGGTCGCGCTGGCGATCGCCTGCTCGACCAGGGTCCGCTTGATCCGGGAGAGGCTGGGGGCGCTCGGCGCCGTCTGCTCGATCTCGGGGAAGGTCACGGGGCGACGGGTCCTTTCGGGTCGGCGCGGGCGCGCCGGATCAGTCTGCGGACGAGGTGCGCGACTGCCGTTTGTACACCCGAGGGGCGCCGCCGTCAAACGTGGCCGCCCCGTCAACCCTGCGCCACTACCCGGACGTCCGCCCCGCGCAGGTCAGCGGACGCTCGCCTCGCCCCGTTCGTGACATCCCAGCCAGCATGAGCGAGGGAAGGCCGGAGGCGCGGCCCGAGCGGGACTCGAGGTGAAGGAACCTTGGCGCAATCGAGCACATGGGGCCAATCGAAGGAGGCTACCGTTGACGCAGGCCCGCGCGGCGGACCCGAGGGCGCAGGGAGAGTCGATGCCGGGACCGACGTCCACGACGGTGCGCGGAGGGCGCACGGTCAACTCGGACGCGGATGATGGGTTGGGGGGCCGGTCGTGAGCCGCCGAGAGCGAGCGCGGCGCGACGAACGTGCTCGGCCCACGACCCGTGACCCGACGCGGATGCCAGCTCCGCCCCACGATCCGGCCCGGATGCCGACCATGCCCCCTCCCGCTCGTCGCGGTGATCCGCCGCCATCCCTTCGTGACCGCCTGGCAATGGCGACCGTGCCCGCGAGGGCGCTGCTGCCGGTTCGCGTCTTCTTCGGCGTCACCTTCGTGTACGCGGGCCTCGACAAGCTCCTGGACCCGGCGTTCTTCGATCCCTCCAGCCCCACGTCGCTCGCCGCCCAGCTCGCGGACTTCGCCCGTGTCTCGCCGCTCGGCCCGCTCGTCAAGATGGGCGAGCCGTTCGCGGCTCCGATCGGGCTGCTCGTTGCGTTCGCCGAGATCGCCATCGGGCTCGGCGCCCTGACGGGCCTTGCCTACCGGCTCGCGGCGGCGGGCGGGGCCGCCCTGTCGCTGCTCTTCTGGCTGACAGCCTCGTGGGCCACGCACCCGTACTACTACGGTCCAGACCTCCCCTATGCGGCGGGCTGGATCGCGCTCGCGCTGGCAGGCCATGGCGACCTCCTGGTGCCGCGCCGGGTGCTCGAGCTGTCGAGGCCTTCGGCGTCCGTGGCCCGCGCGAGACCCCGACTCACCGACCAGCCGGGCGGCTGGGCGCCGCGCCCTGCCGCCGGCCGGGACGCCATGACGAACGAGACGTCGAGGCGGGTGCTCCTCCAGGTCGGCGTGCTGGCAGGCGCCGCCCTGGCCCTCGGCGCAGCGACCCTGCCACTCCGCCTGCTGCGCGGGTCACCGCCCACGACCGGATCGGGCGCCACCGGCCCCCCTGCGAGTCCAGCGGCACGACCCACTGCCACGAGCGCCCCCGCGAACCCGCCGACGACCGGCCTCGCCGTGGCCAGGGTGTCCGATCTCCAGAGCGCAGATGCCGTCGCGTTCACGGTCCCCTTCGACGCGCCGGGCACGCTCCCCGCCGGCGATCCGGGAGTCATCGTGAAGCTGCCGGATGGGACGTTCGTGGCCTACGACGCGGTCTGCACCCACCAGGGCTGCACCGTGGGGTGGGACGCCGCCGACAGCGTCCTGCTCTGCCCCTGCCACGGGGCCGCGTTCGATCCGGCGGACAACGCCCGCGTCCTGGCCGGGCCCACCCGCCAGCCGCTGGCAGCGCTGCCGATCGTCGTGGATGCCGCGAGCGGCACGATCTCCCTCAAGGCCTGATCGCCGCCCCGTCAGCCCTGGGCGACCAGGTTCCAGAGCACGACCAGCACTCCGAGCGCGGCAAGCAGGAGAACCTCCCAGATCCAGCGCGGGTCCCGACGGGCTCCGCGGGGGACGCCGCGGTAGGCGCTCCAGAGGTAGAAGACCAGCGTCAGGAGCGCCGGGCCCAGGAGGCGCGGCAGGGCCATCGCGCGCAGCGCCGCAGCCGCGATCGCGATCACAGCCGCGTACGAGAGGGCCACGCCCAACGCGCCGCGCAGGGTGGGCCCCTGGAGGGCGGCCATCCGGTAGCCCAGGATTCCCGCGACCAGCCCGTCGAGCGCGGCGAGCAGGGCCAACCCCCCCAGGGCAAGGCCAGCCACCGGGGCTTCGACGCCGGTCGGCGGCGGCTCCACGAGAGCGCCGGGGATGGCCGCGGCGATCCCCGTGAAGGCCCCGAATGCCACGAGCACCACCAGGCCGAGGAGCGCCGTCCGGTCCCCCGCCGTCGGCCCGCTCGGCCGGGCGAGGATCCGTCGTTCGATGACGATCGAGGAAGCCGCCAGCGACCCGACGGCGACGAGAGCGGGGACGAGGAGAAGGCCGACGGGAACGACGTGGATGGCGACCACCGACGCGATCCCCGTCGCCGCCGGGACGAGCAGCGCCTCCACCGGGACCCCGAGGTCGACGACGCTCGGCGGCGCGTCGGCCGCGCCGAGAATCTCCAGGGCGGCGAGACCGAGCGCCAGCCCGGCGAGGAGCGCGGCGATCCAGAGCGCAGGGCCTTCGGCAAGCCGGCCGATGGCCGCGAGGGCGACGGCGACGGTGACGAGGTCCCAGGCGGGGTCGGCGGCCAGCCAGCCCGTGGCCCCGAACCGGCCAGAGCTCCCGGCGCGGCCCTCGCGGCCGACACCTCGCGCCCCCGCGCCCGCGCCGGCCGAGGCCAGCGGCCGGCCCGGCGTCCCGTGGAGAGCGGGGCCGGGGACCGGTGTTCGACCCATGCGCCGCGAGGCCGGGGGAAGCGGGTGCCCGGGTGCCCCGGTCGCGAGCGGTGGCACCGTCCTTCGGAACAGGTTGCGGAGGCGCGGCAGGCGGCTCACGCGACGCGCCCGGGCTTGCCGGCAACCCACGCGAGGAGCGCCTCCCGCGGCCAGGTGTTCGCCACGACCGCCGGCTCCACCCATGCCCGCCGCGCCTGCGCGACGCCCCAGCCGATCCCCGCCAGCTCCTCGGTCCGGTGCGCGTCCGAGTCGATCGTGAGCAGGCAGCCGGCCGCGACGGCCAGCCGCGCGCGCTCGGGCGCCAGGTCGAGCCGGTGGTCGGAGCCGTCGATCTCGAGGAGCGTCCCGGTGGTCGCGGCAGCTGCGTAGATCTCATCCCAGGCGAGGTCCAGGTCGTCGCGCGACCGCGCCCCGAGCATCCGGCCCGCGGGGTGCGCGATGACGTCGACGTGAGGGCTCCCGATCGCGCCGAGGACCCGTGCCGTCAGTTGAGCGCGCGGCTGGCGCCGCCCCTGGTGGAGGGCCGCGACGACGAGGTCGAACGAGGCAAGCAGCTCGTCATCGAAGTCGAGCGACCCATCGCCGCGGATCTCCAGCTCGCACCCGTGGAGGAGCCGGAAGCCGCCGGGCCGGGTGGCCAGAGGCGCCGTCCCGGCCTCCTCCTCGCGGGCGAACCGCGCGTTGAGCTCGGCAATGACCACGCGCTGGGCCGCCACGCGCTCCGGCGTCAGTCCTCGCGCGATGGCCAGGCCGTGCGAATGATCCGTAAGCACCAGATAACCGTAACCACGCGCGCGCGCAGTCTCGGCCATCTGCTCGATGGTGTGGATTCCGTCCGACCAGTCCGAGTGGGCGTGACAGTCGCCCTGCAGGTCGGCCAGGTCCACCAGGTGGGGGAGCGTCCCGTCTCGCGCCGCTTCCACCTCGCCCCGGTCCTCGCGCAGCTCCGGCGGCACCTCGGCCAGGCCCAGGAAGGCATAGACCTCGGCCTCGGTGGAGAAGGTCCGCAGCTCCGCGGCGGCACCCGTCACGATCTCTCCGTCATCGCCCACCCGGGCAAAACCCTTCTCGGAGAGGCTCCAACCGCGGTCGCGGGCGATCCCCCGCAGCCGGACGTTGTGCTCCTTGCTCCCGGTGAAGTGGACGAGGTACGTCCCGGCCGCCCCGCGCGGCATGACCATCACGTCCACCTGCGGGCCTCCCGCCAGCCGGACGGCCGCCTTGTGAGCTCCCGCGTTGACGACGGATTCGACCGCCGGCAGGGTCGTGAAGCACTCGATCACCGCCGCCGCGTCGTCCGTCTCGACGAGGAGGTCCAGGTCTCCGATCGTCTCGCGCCGGCGTCGGAACGAGCCCGCCGGCTCGACGCGCCGCACCCCCGGGACGTCGCCCAGCAGGGCCGCCACGCCCCCGACGATCCGCTCCGCGGTGCCGAGCGTCATCCGCGACGACCGCCGGTCCACCGCCTGCACCCCCGCCCGGAGGCCCGCGAGCCCCTTCTCGGAGAGCCCCGGCGCGCCGCCGATGGTGCCCGCCCGAAGGGCCGTTCGGAGGTCGTCGAGGGTCTCGATCCCGAGCCGCTCCCAGAGCAGGCGCACGGTCTTCGGCCCGACGCCCGGGATCTCGAGGAGCTCGACAAGCGTGGGCGGAACCTCGCCGTGGATCCGGTCCAGGAAGCCGAGCCGGCCGGTGGTGGCGAGCTCCGCGATCTTGTCGGAGATGGCGGAGCCGACCCCGGGAATCGTGGGTGGGCGGCCCTCGCGATAGGCGCGCGCGATCTCGTGGGGGCTGTGGCCGATCGCGTCGGCGGCCCGATGGTAGGCCACCGTCTTGAAGACGAGCTCGCCCTTGATCTCGAGGAGGCTGCCGATCTCGTGGAAGATACGCGCGAGCTCGGCGTTGGAGAGGAGCGGAGGGGCTCCCGGGGGCTGCTCGGCCATCGGGCCGAGTATCGCATGCGGCGCCCGCGCGCCTCGGCCGCGGGGGCCCGCCGCCGGTCCGGGTCAGGCCGCCTCGACCCGGTTGCGCCCGAAGCGCTTCGCCCGGTAGAGGGCTCGGTCGGCGGCCTCCACCAGCTCGGGCACGCGGTCCGTTCCGCCGTCCCCCACCGTGGCGCCCACCGAGACCGTCACCTTCTCCACGCCGACCGCGCGCAGGTCGAGGCGCTCCACGGCCTCCCGGATCCGCTCCCCCACCTCCAGGGCCACCGCCCGGCTGGGGTTCCGGAGGAGGACCACGAACTCCTCGCCGCCATAGCGCGCGGGCAGGTCCACGTCGCGGACGGCCGCGGCGATCGTCCGGGCCACGGCGCGCAGGACGATGTCGCCGGTGGCGTGGCCGTGGCGGTCGTTCAGCAGCTTGAAGCGGTCCACGTCGACCATGAGGATGCCGACCGCGTCGTCGGCCCGGCGTCCCTTCACCAGGAGATCGACGTACTCCTCGAAGTAGCGTCGGTTCGGCAGGCCGGTCAGGGCGTCGGTGGTGGCCGCCGCCTCCGCCGCGCGGTGCGTCTCGGTCCGGGCGAGCGCCGCCGACGCCTCCGCAGCCGCTGCTTCCAGGAGCCGGCGCGAGGCGTCGGACCAGGGTCCGGCGCGACGTCGGGAGACGAGGATGGCGCCCAGCAGCTCGCCGTGCGCAGTGAGCGGTGCCGCGAGGACGTTCGTCAGCCCGAAGGCGCGCCGCACGCCGATGGCGATCCGTTCCTCCGGCGCGCGGCCCGGATCGTCGAGATCCACGGCCGGCAGGACCGTCTCCGCCCGCGGCGCCCCCGGTCGTGTCGGGATCAGCGTCGCGTCCAGGATCGGCGCGCCGGGTCGACGGCGCACCACCACCAGGTGGTCGGCCTCGGTGCCCGGGCCCAGGTCGTCCATGATCTCCTCCACGATGGCGTCCGGCGAGACGGCCCGCGAGAAGCCCTGGAGGATCCGGGCGAAGTTCTCGACCTCCTCCCGTGTTCCCGCCTCGCGCTGCTCCACGCTGCGCCGGGCGAAGGCGGCGGCGACCGCGACGGCGACGACCGCAAAGGCGACAGCAAGGGCCAGGGGGAGCGCCGGCAGGGCGATCCAGGCAACGACGAGGGCGGCGAGGGCGGCGATCGCCCCGGTGAGAGCCGTCCAGGCGAGGTGGGCGCGCGCGGCCAGCGGGTCGGGAGGGTCGAGCGGGTCGGGCGGCGGAGCGATCGGGCTGGCGCCTGGCGGGTCGGTCACGGTCGGGCACAGGATGCGGGCAGGAGCCGCCCGCGTCCACCTTCCGCCGTGGCGGCGCCCGATGCCGCCGCGCGCCGCGGCGCCGGTCTGACGGAGACCACGGCGCGGGACTACACTGGCGAAGCCCGTGAGCGCCGTGCGCGCGGGCCATCTTCACCCGCATCGGAGGATCCCTCCCCCGTGGAACCCGGACCCAGTCGTCCCGGCGCCCCGGGCGCCGGGAATCCCTGCGAGGTCCGCCCCGTCCGCTGAGCGGCGCGGCGTGCGGTCGGTGCCTGCCCGGGCACCACCGGCGCCGGCCACCCGAAGGTGGGGAGCGACCCCCGCCCCGCGAGGTGGCCCATGCTCTTCCTGAGCCAGATCATTGGCCGGCCCGTGCGCGATCCTGCGGACGAGCCGCTCGGCACCGTGGCCGACCTGATCGTCGCGATCGGCGACCAGTACCCGCCCGTGACCGGCCTCGTCGTCGCCACGGGCAGGCGCAAGATCTTCCTGCCCTGGCGCTCGGTGGAGCGCCTCGACGCGGCCGGCGCGCGCCTGCGGGTCCGGACGATCGACATCGGCAAGTTCCAGCAACGCCCGGACGAGATCCTCCTCAAGGGCGACCTGCTGGACAGGCAGATCGTCGACATCGAGGGCCGCAAGGTCATCCGGGTCAACGACGTCAGCCTGGACGAGGTGGAGGGCGCCTACCGCGTCGTCGCCGTCGACGTCGGGGCGGCCGGGCTGCTGCGCCGCCTCGGGGGCCCGTGGGTCACCCTCGCCCGCAACATGAAGCTGCCCGTGCCGGCACGCTACATCGACTGGGAGGACGTGGACCCACTCGAAAGCACCATCGCCGGCATCCGGCTCCGCGTCCCCCACGCGAAGCTGGCCCAGCTCCACCCTTCGGACCTCGCCGACATCCTGGAGGACCTCGCCCCACGCGACCGGGCCGGTGTCCTCGCGGCCCTCGACGACGAGTCCGTCGCCGACGCGATGGAGGAGATGGAGCCGGACACCCAGGTCGACGTCCTCGAGGATCTCGCCCCCGAACGGGCGGCCGACATCCTCGAGGAGATGAGCCCCGACGACGCGGCCGACCTCGTCGCCGACCTGGACCAGGACACGCGCGACGAGATCCTCTCTCTCATGGAGGCCGACGAAGTCCAGGAGGTCACGGAGCTGCTGGGCTACCCGGAGGATTCGGCCGGCGGGATCATGACGACCGAGTTCATCGCCCTCGACGAAGTGCTGACGGCCGCCGGAGCGATCGACCGCCTTCGCGAGCTCGAGCCGGACGCGGAGACGATCTACTACGTCTACGTCACCGACGACGAAGGCCGCCTGGTCGGCGTCCTGTCCCTGCGCGACCTCATCGTCGCCGCGCCCGACGCGACGATCGGCTCGGTGATGATCCGGGAGCCGGTCGCGGTCGGCGTCCTGGCCGGCCAGGATGAGGTCGCGGAGGTCGTGGCCCACTACAACCTGCTGGCCGTCCCGGTCGTCGACGACGAGGAGCGCCTCATGGGGATCGTGACCGTCGACGATGCCATCGACACCGTCATCCCGACGGCCTGGAAGAAGCGCCTCCCGCGCGTGTTCAGCCGGTAGGAGCGGGTCGTGACGCAGCAGCGGCGCCGACCCGGCGCTCGCGTCCTCCCGCCACTCCCCCGGCTTCCGGCGTGGCGCGTCCGCCTGCTGGCGGTGCTCGCCGTCCTGGGCCCCGGCCTCGTGTCCGGCTTCGCCGACAACGACGCCGGCGGGATCACCACCTACTCCCTTGCTGGCGCCAACTTCGGGTATGCCCTCCTCTGGGTCATCCTCGCCAGCCAGGTCGTTCTCTTCTTCACCCAGGAGGTCGGCGCCCGCCTGGGCCTGGCGACGGGCAAGGGCCTCATGGGCCTGATCCGCGAGCGGTGGGGCGTCCGATGGGCATCGTTCGCGGCGGTCGTGATGCTGGCCGCCAACCTGGGCTCGACCGTCGCCGAGTTCGCCGGGATCGGCTCGGCCCTGGGCATCTTCGGCGTGCCCCCGCAGGTCAGCGCCGCGGTCGCGGCCGTGATCGTCGTCGGATTCATCGCGCGCGGCAGCTACGGCCGCGTCCAGTACTTCTTCGTGGCAGTCGGGATCCTGGTTTCGGCCGCCTACGTGATCTCGGCCTTCCTCGCCGAGCCGGACTGGGCCCAGGCCGCGGAGAGCATGCTCCATCCGCAGCTCTCGACGTCCCCGGTGTACTGGCTGGCCGTCGTCGGCACCGTCGGCACGACCATCACGCCGTGGGGGCAGGCCTTCATCCAGTCCTACGTCGCCGACAAGGGCCTGAAGCCCGACGACCTGCCGGCCAGCCGCGTGGACGTCTTCTTCGGGGCGCTCCTGACGAACGTGATCGCCGCCTTCATCCTGATTGCCTGCGCCGCGACCCTCTTCGCGAACGGCATAAAGATCACGAGCGGCGCCGATGCCGCCCAGGCGCTCGAGCCGCTCGCGGGCACGGGGGCCACGCTCCTGTTCGCAGGTGGCCTCCTTGGGGCCTCGTTCCTCGGCCTCGGGGTCGTCCCGTTGACGAGCGCCTATTCGACCTGCGAGGCGTTCGGCTGGGAGACCGGCGTCGACTGGAACTGGCGCGAGGCGCCGGCGTTCTACGGCCTGCTGGCCTTCTTCATCGGCTTCGCGGCCCTCTTCGTCATGATCCCGGGCCTGCCGCTGATCCCGGTCATGTTCCTGGCCCAGGTGCTCAACGCGCTCCTGTTGCCGTTCATCCTGGTGTTCGTGATGCTGCTCGCCCGCGACCGCGAGATCATGGGCGACCTCGCGAGCGGCCGGCTCCTGGGCGCGATTGGCTGGCTCGCGACCGCTGTGTTGATCCTCTTGTCTCTTGTGCTCGTGGCCACGGCACTCGCGGGCGGCGCCTGACTGGGACCGGCTACCCCGCGCGGCGGGCTGTCGGGGCCAGGCGGCGCCGGACCCTGCCCTGGACGCCCCGGCCGCCACTTTCCTTGACGCGGTAGAGGGCGGCATCGGCGCCGGCGATGAGCGCCGCGGCGCTCCGCCCGTCGGCCGCGAACGAGGCGACGCCGACGGAGGCGCCCACGGGGACGGGGCCGCGGCCCTCGGCCTGGTAGGGCCGATCACGCAGGGACTCCACGATCCGTTCACCGACCTCGCGGGCTCCGGCGGCGGGAGTGTCGGGCAGGATCACGGCGAACTCGTCGCCGCCGTAGCGCGCGGCCACGTCGGAACCCCGCAGGGCGGCCCGGATCTGCTCGGCCGCCCAGCGCAGCACCTCGTCGCCGAAGACGTGGCCGAGGGTGTCGTTGACCAGCTTGAAGTCGTCGAGGTCGATCATCAGGAGCGACAGCGGGGCACCCGATCGCTGGGCCCGCAGGATCTCCTCGGCCAGGCGCTCGTGCAGGTAGCGGTGGTTGAAGAAGCCCGTCAGCGGGTCGCGGTCGGCGAGCGCCCGTGTCGTCTCGTAGAGCTGGGCGTTGCCGAGGGCCATCGCGGCCTCGCTCGCCATCGCCCGGACCAGGTCCAGGCGGCGGGCCTCCAGGTGCAGGGGCCCGGCGAAGCAGAGCTCCACGAGCCCGATCGTCTCGCCCTTGGCCACGAGGGGGATCATCACGAGGGCCCGCTGGCCGTCGCGGCGCAGGAGCGCGACCTCGGCCGGGTCAGCCATCGGGTCCAGGGTGTCGATCGTCAGGATCGCCTGCGTCTCGAGGACCCGCCGGGTCTCGGGGAAGCCGGCGAGCGCGAAGACTGGCTCCACGTCCTCCATCCTCTGCGGTGGCCAGTAGCCCCGCGTCAGGAGGCGGTCGCCCGGTCGATCCCAGGAGGAGATCCCGCACTCGTCAGCCTCGAAGGCGTGTCCGATGTGCTGGGCGATCAGGTGCGCCACCTGGCCCGGGTCCAGGCTGTGCGAGAGGGCGCTGCTGATGTCGGCGATCCGGCGAAGGTCCTCGGCGAGGGCGGCGGAGGCGGTGATCGCCCGCGCCGATTCGACTGCCGTCGCCGCCTGGTCGGCCAGGATCGAGACAATGCGCACGTCCGCATGGTCGAACTGGCGCAGGCCGAGCTTGGAGAGGGTGATGACACCGGTGACTCGCTCGTCGTAGCGCATCGGGACCACGAGCATCGATTCCTCGATCTCGTCGGTGCCGGGGATGGTCACCCCGCGCGGATCGGCGGTGGCATCGGGTACCAGGAGCGGGCGCCCGTTCGCGGCGACCCAGCCGGAGAAGCCCTCGCCGACCCTGAGACCGAGGTCCTCGAGGGCGATCGTCTCGTAGCCGTTCTCTCCCGCGGCGACGACCGGGACCAGGTCGTCGGGCTCCTCGAGCACGTAGACGCGGCAGGCGTGGTAGTCGACGATCGCCCGGATCTCGTCCGCGACCGTCTCGGCGACCGCACGCACGGAGGCACGGCTCGTCATCCGTGCCGCGGCGCGCTGCGCGACCTCCAGCTGGGCTACCCAGCGCTCGGTTGACTCGCGGGCCTCGTCGACCTGCGTCCGCATCGCCCCCAGCTCGGTCGCCACGCGGTCGATCTCGGCGCGACCGCGGCTGAGGCGGACGACGACGAGGCGGAGGGCAAGGCTGACGCCGCCAAAGGCGAGGAGCTCGACGATCTCGAGCGCGCCCAATGGGTGGGTATCGACAACGGCGTGGGACACCAGGACGGTGGCCCCCGTTGCCAGCACGACGGCAAGTCCTTGGGGGGCGGGCATCGTGAGAGCTGCCATGACAAGGGGAACGATCGCGAATGAGACTGCGATGTCGTCCGCGACGAAAACCACGGCCGCGGCGACATAGAGGACGGCGACGGCCGCGGCGAGTTGCGGCCCGCGGGGCCCCAGCAAGCCGCCGCCAAGTTCGCCGACCACCGCCTCGCGCAGGAGCGCCGCGGCCCGTGCGGGCAGGGCAGGGCGCGTGACCTCCGCGGCGTCGGGCATGGCGGGATCGTCCCATCGCCGGTGCGCGGCCGCGCCGGGGCGGAAGTACCGCGGGGGCAGCCCGCTCGTACCCCTCCGCGCCTGCCCTTGCGCCGCCGCGGGCGCCTCTTCGCCGCCGCGCGGGGATTGTGGGCGAGCGCCGGGCCGGGGGCGGCCCGCGCCCCGTTAATCCGATGCCACGGGAGCGAGGCCCTCGGCTACGAGATCTCCGTCGTAGGCGAACGCCCGCTCGATCGCGTGGCGCGCCGCGAACGCGAGGGTCACGCGGTCCACCAGGCTCGTGCCGCCGCCGATCCGGCGGAAGTCAGCCAGGGACGCCTCATGAAGCGGCCGATCGACCATCTCGACGCGGACCGCCGGCAAGAGGTCGTCCATGAGGGCACCGACCGCCGCGAACCCAAGGCGCGACCGGACCAGGGCGATGCTCTCGACCACCACGTACGCATGGGTCACCAGGTCCTCGTCGTCGGGATCCGTCCAGAACGCGACCGCGGTCGCGTGGTGGGCGTCGCGCCGATCGAGCAGCGCGAAGAAGGCGCTGGTGTCCACGACGACGCTCACCAGGGCCCCTCGCCCAGCAGCTCGTCGTGACGCTCCGAGACGTCGCTCCGGCCGGAGTCGAAGGCGCCGAGCACGGGGAACGAGCGGCGACGCGCCGCCCGACGAGCCTCGAGCTCCTCCGGGAACGTGGCATCGACGGCCTCACGCACGAGCGCACCCACGCTCACGTGGCGGCGGGCGGCCTCGCGGCCGAGCCGCGCGTGCTGGGAGTCGGTCAGGCCGATCGGAATGCGACGCACAGAGACACGGTACCACATCGTTCGCTCCTGATATCACTTCTGCAGACAGACGTGATCCGGAGTCTACGTGTGGTCGATCATCTGGCCCTTGCCCATGGCGTGCCGCAGGGTCGTGGCGCCGCGAACGCGACAGGGCCCGCCCGGTGCGGCCGGGCGGGCCCTGTCGTTCTCAGCGACGGATGTCTACGGCATCGGCCGAGCGGCCGGAGCGATCACTGAACGCTGTACCGCACCGTCGGGCTCATGACACTGTTGGCGTTGTACGTCGTGGGGTTCGCCATCGACCGCGCGTACCACTGGCCGGATGACGAGAACTTGAACGTGGTCTGGGCAATCCCGGACGCGTTGGCGGTGACCGTGCGCTGGGTCTGCAGGACCCAGGTGGAACCACTCAGTCGGTAGAAGGTGAACTTCACTGTCGCCGGCGTCAGCTCGGGCCGGGCCGGCCGAACCGTCGTGGTGAACGTGATCGACGTGTTCCGGCTGATCGCCTTCACGGCGCCGCCGTTCGACGGCCGCAGCAGGGCGATCTGGCGCACGACGGTCCGCACGGATGGGCTCGTCCCGGCCGCGAGATCGGCCGTGCCGGCGAAGACGGCCCGGTAGAAGAGGTTCGTCGGCGGCCGGAAGGCAAAGACGTTGCGGCCGGCCGAGTCGGTGGTCCGGAGTGGCCCGATGTTGAACCAGGTGACGTTGTCGCGCGTCGCCTGGAGCTGGAACGTCTTGTTCCCCCCGTTCGCGCCGAACTGGGTGGTCAGGAGGATCGTGCCCTGCCAGGTGATCGTCGGGAAGCCGCCGGCTCCGATCGGGGCCGACGTGGTCAGCGTGATCGAGGTCGCAACCGCCGTCCAGGTGACCGTGTTGTCGGTGCTCGTCGAGGCAAGGTTCGGCAGGCTGCTGGCGTTGACCGCGACGCCCGCGGGCACGGTTGCGATGACCGTACCAGCCGTCGTCATGCCGGTGACGGCGACGTTGTACGTCGTGCCGCTGCCGGTCACCGTCGCGGTCTTGGTCCCGCCGGCGGTGCCGCTGATCGTGACGTCGCCGGTCGCGAAGCCGGTGACGCTGGCGCTGAAGACGACCGTGAAGTTGATCGGCGAGGTCGCCGTCGGATCGGCCTGGCCGGCCGCCTGGTTGATCGTGACCCCCTGGCCCGGTGTCGAGGTGACGGTGTTGTCGGTGCTCGTCGAGGCGAGGTTCGGCCGGGCGCTGGCATCGACCGCGACGCCTGCGGGCACGGTCGCGATGACCGTGCCGGTTGTCGTCATGCCGGTGACGGCCACGTTGTAGGTCGTGCCGCTGCCGGTGACGGTGCCGACCAGCGTCCCGCCCGCGGTGCCGGCGGACAGCGTCACGTCGCCGGTCGCGAAGCCGGTGACGCTGGCGCTGAAGACGACCGTGAAGTTGATCGGCGAGGTCCCGGTCGGGTCGGCCTGGCCGGACGCCTGGTTGATCGTGACCGTCGGCCCTGACGCCCAGGTCACGCTGTTGTCGCTGCTGGTCGAGGCGAAGTTCGGACGGGAGCTGCCGTCGAGGGCCACGCTGTGGGGAATGGTCGCGATGACCGTCCCGCTGGTCGTCATGCCGGTGACGGCCACGTTGTAGGTCGTGCCGCTGCCGGTGACGGTGCCGACCAGCGTCCCGCCCGCGGTGCCGGCGGACAGCGTCACGTCGCCGGTCGCGAAGTCGGTGACGCTGGCGCTGAAGACGACCGTGAAGTTGATCGGCGAGGTCCCGGTCGGGTCGGCCTGGCCGGACGCCTGGTTGATCGTCACCGTCGGCCCGCCCGTGGCCCACGTGACGATGTTGTCGCTGGACGACGAGGCGAGGTTCGGGTTCCCGGCGGCATCCACCGCCTTGTTGACGCCGATCGACGCGATGACCGTGCCGTCCGTCGTCATCCCGGTGACGGCCACGTTGTACGTCGTGCCGCTGCCGGTGACGGTGCCGACCAGCGTCCCGCCGGCGGTGCCGGCGGACAGCGTCACGTCGCCGGTCGCGAAGTCCGTCACCGACTCGCTGAAGACGACCGTGAAGTTGATCGGCGAGGTCCCGGTCGGGTCGGGCTGGCCGCCCGCCTGGTTGATCGTGACGGAGGGCGGCGTGACGTCCCACGTCACGCGTGTTGTCGCTGCTGGTCGAGGCGACGTTCGGCAGGCTGCCGCCGTCGATCGGCGACCGCTGCGGGCGACGGTCGCGGTGACCGTCCCGCTGGTCGTCATGCCGGTGACGGCGACGTTGTAGGTCGTGCCGCTGCCGGTGACGGTGCCGGTCGTCGCGCCGGCCGTGCCGCCGAGCGTCACGTCGCCGGTCGCGAAGTCGGTGACGCTGGCGCTGAAGACGACCGTGAAGTTGATCGGCGCCGAGTTCGTGGGATCGGCCTGGCCGGCCGCCTGGTTGATCGTGACCGTCGGCCCGCCGGGCGCCCACGTGACGGTGTTGTCGCCGGACGTCGAGGCGAGTGCTCGGGTTCCCGGCGAGGTCCGTGGCGACGCCCGCGCCGATCGACGCGATGACCGTGCCGGCCGTCGTCATCCCGGTGACGGCGACGTTGTAGGTCGTGCCGCTGCCGGTGACGGTGCCGGCCAGCGTCCCGCCGGCGGTGCCGGCGGACAGCGTCACGTCGCCGGTGGCGAAGCCGCTGACGGACTCGCTGAAGACGACCGTGAAGTTGATCGGCGAGGTCCCGGTCGGGTCGGGCTGGCCGCCGCCTGGTCGATCGTGACGGTGGGCGGCGTCGACGTCCCACGTCACGATGTTGTCCGTGCTCGTCGAGGCGAGGTTCGGCTCGGCCCCGCCGTTGATCGCGACCCCGGCGGGCACGGTCGCGATGACCGTCCCGCTGGTCGTCATGCCGGTGACGGCGACGTTGTACGTCGTGCCGCTGCCGGTCACGGTGTCGACCAGCGTCCCGCCGGCCGTGCCGCCGAGGGTCACGTCGCCGGTCGCGAAGCCCGTGACGGACTCGCTGAAGACGACCGTGAAGTTGATCGGCGATGTTGCCGTCGGATCGGCCTGACCGACCGCCTGGTTGATGGTCACCGTCGGGCTTGCGGCAAGCGCAACCGTCGGGACGAACAGGCTGCCGACCAGTACGACGCTGAGAAGCATCGCCCGAAGGCGGCGCGACCCGATGGCACGTGTGACGGTTGGCATCATGGAGTCTGATCCTCCCCTGCGGTCAGCCAATGTCGGGCCACAGTCCCGGGCCGTCATGGTCAGCGCGACTGTGCTCCGCCTGTGCGAACCATACCAGTGCTGGATCTTCTGTCTGTTAACCCTGCCACTCAGCGGCTCACCGACCAGCGGTAGACCGCGCTGACGTTCGCCGCGTAGTCGGCCGTGGCGGCGACCGTGGCGCGCCAGTAGTAGGCACCGGGCGAGGTCGGAGTCCACGTGAGGGAGACGCGACCACTGGCATCCGACTTCCGTCCCCGGCTGCCGGCATAGACCCAGCGGTGCCGAGCGGCGTCGTAGCGGTAGAGGCGGAGCGAGACGGAGGCGGCGGGGGTAGCGGGACCGACCCTGGCCACGATCCGCACCGGTCGTCCCACCGTGGCCCGCGCCACGCTCGAGCTGCTCGCCTTGACGAACGCGATCGCCCGGCGCACCTGGACCCCCACCTCCGCCTGCGCCGGGGCGACACCGCTGCCGCCGGCGTACGTGAACCGGTACACGGTGTTCCGGTCGGGGGCGACGCGCAGCGTGGCCCGTCCGTCGCCGACAGCCAGGGGCTCGAGCGGGATCCACGCAGTCGACGAGCCGGCGCGCGCCTGGACCGCGACGCTGGCGGGCAGGGGGGCGCCGACCAGGACCAGGTCGATCCTCGAGGATCCGCCGAGCGCGATGATCGATGGAACAGCCCGCGCCTCGAGGTCCACCGGCGCGAGGGGGGTGACGGTCCACGAACCGCGCGGAGCCGGCCGGTTGCCCGCGATGTCCGTGACGTTGCCGATGGTCACGATGTACGTGACCCCGGGTTGCAGGTTCGAGGAGGGCACGAACGTTCCCGTGCGCCGGGCGGCGTCGTAGGCGTAGCCGCCCGGGACGAGTTTGCCGTCGGCCGCCTGCACGATGAGGCCGTAGTCGCTCCAGGAGGCCGGGTCCATGGGCTCGTCGAAGGTCACCGTGAAGACCGGCTGCAGGCCGACCACGGTCGAGCCGGGGGCCGGGATGAGCGCGTCCACCGATGGCTGGACCGTGTCGATCGTCACCGTCGCCGTGGTCGGCGCCGACTCCACCCCCACGCCGTTCCGAACCTTTGCCCACAGGGTCCGCGGGCCGTCGCCGGGCGCCCAGGTCCACGTGGTGGAGCGCTCGAACGGCGCCCACTCCGTCCAGGTCGAGCCGTCCGCGCTGAAGGCCATGTCGGCAACACCCGAGAGGTCGTCGCTCGCGGAGACGGCCACCGGCACCGTCAGCTGGTTCGTGGCCGGGCGACCGCCCGCCAGCACCATCGAGACGGTGGGCGGCGTCCGGTCCGGGACCGCCTGGACCGTCAGCCGGTAGTCGCCCTCGGCGTCAGTGGCGCCGTTGAGATCGAGGTAGTACGTCCCGCCGAACGGCGACGGCGCCGAGATCGACTCGGTGCTCGAGGGTCCCACGGACTTGGCGACAAGCCCATCGTTCGACAGGACGGTCCTGGCCGAAGAATCGAACAGGTAGAGGTCGAAGTCCGTTCCGCCCGTGCCGGTCAGGCCGGCCACGATGACGTAGCCGGGCGCCACGGTGAACCGGTAGACGACGTCGTAGATCGGGCCCCCGAGCCGCCCGATCGCGACCGGCCCGGGCAGGGGCACCCCCGGGATGTCCGACGCGTCGGCTGCACCCGCGGGACTCCCGAGGAAGCCGATCGCGAGCGTTCCGATGAGCGTCGCCCCGACGAGCCTGCGCGTGAGTCCCGACTTCGACACGGTCAAGAGGATACCCCCGGAGATGCCGAATGGCCGGAGCGCACTGCCCCGGCCATTCGATCTGTTGAGCGGAGGGACCGTAGCGGGCCCCTCCGCCATACAGGTGCGGGTTAGAGCCAGCGGCCCTGGGTCACGGTCGACCAGGACGCCAGGTACGTGTTGTCGCCGGGGAAGTAGCAGCGGACCGAGGCCCACTTTCCGGTTGCACGCCACGAGAAGTAGGCGTTCCCGTTCGCGTCGGCGACGCGGCCCGTCAGATTGACGTAGGGGCCGTAGCCGCCGGTCGCGTTCTTCATCGCGACATAGATCCGGACGGTCTTCCCGGCGAGCGCGGCGCCGCCGCGGAAGCGCCAGGTGATGAACTTGTTGGGCTGGGCGACCTTGGTGGAGGTCGAGTACGTGCCCTGGTTCGGCGGGACGCCGAGGGCGCTGGCGGCGGTGATGTTGATCGCCGCCTTGGCGCCGATCTTGGCGTTCGAGAGCACGCCCTGGAGATCCAGCTGCGTGTTGGAGATCCCGCGCGCCCAGACGTTCACGAGGACGGGGCCGAACGGAGCATCAGCGATCGGTCCCGTAGTGGATGTTGCTGATGACGATCTTGCCGCCGCCGGCCGTGATCGACTGCTGGTTGACGCGGAAGCTGAACGACCGGAGCAGGGTGGATCCGAAGACGCCACCCTCGTTGCAGCGCTGTGTCGACATGACGATGGCGCTGACGACCACGCCGCCGGACGCCGTTGCGACCGGCTGATCGGCCGTGGTCAGGCCCTTGAGGAACGTGTCCTGGACTGAAGTCGTTCGAGGCCCGCGGAAGGACCTCGACGCAGATGAACTCGCCGTCCTTCAGCTGGCCGCTCGCCGTCTCCGCGATCTGGATGTCGCCCGCGAGGGCGTTGCCCGTGCCGGCCGGGATGAGCGGCTGGCTGAGCGCGGTGACGAGAAGCTGGTTGCGGAAGACACGGTTCCCGATGCTCACGCGAGCTTCGAGCGTGTTGTTGAAGAAGGGGTTCTGGATGTCACCGGTGCGGATCCCGGCTTCGACGGGTCCCGGGCTGAGGCCCGCGGGGACGTTGATCTTCACGCCCGATCGTGCCGGCCTCGTCACCGCTGATGACGACGGTGGAAGCCACCGTGCTGGCGGTCCAGACGGTCCAGTAGTAGCACTCGAAGATGTCGGGGTTGCTCGGGGCGACGACAACCTTGCCCTGGACCACCTTGTCGGTCGAGGCCACATCGCCCTCGCGGAGGACGAGGTCGCCGGCGGTCACCTTCGCCCACGGGGCGGTGGCGAACCGCATCGGCTGGGTCGGGTCGCCGAGGCACATCGCGAACGTGTTCTTGTTGCCCGCGCCTGCGACGAAGAAGCCCGGGCCGGACTCGACGATCGTCACCTGACCCGCGGTCTGGTTGTTCTCGCCGATGTAGACGGTGGGCGTGGTCGCCGTGACGCCCAGGACGCGTCCGACGACGGCATTGCTGCGCGAGGTCGGAACGACGACGCCGGCGCTCGTGGCGAGCGTGACGTCGACCGCGGTGCCCGTGGCGACCGTGGAGGCCACGTCGTAGAAGATGTCGTCGAACCGGATCGTCGAGGCGACGGTCGACTTGGTGTCGACGGTCCAGGTGACGCTCTTGTGATCCCCGGCGAGGACGCCGTAGATGTTCGAGGTCCCGGTCGACACCCCGGTCAGGATGAGGTTGCCGGCGGTCACGTCAGCGTTCGGGGCCAGCGAGAAGGTAACGCCGGCCGTGGCGATCGTCAGCGTGATGCTGGCGGCCGCCGTGAGGAACCCGGCGGTCCGCTCGTTGGCGAACAGGTCGAAGGCGGGGCCCTGGTTGTTCTCGCCCGGGTTGAGGCGGGTCTGCCCACCGGGCAGCTGGTAGACGAGGCTGTCGGCAACGGTGCCGGGCGAACCGCAGCGTCGTCGCGAGGCAGTTCGTCGACCTTCTGCGTGACGACGTCGTTCGCGACGTGGTTGCGGTCGACGACCGGCGCGACCGCCGTGACGTCCTGCTGGCCGACGACGGGTGCGCCGAGCGGCGCGCACGGTGATGTCGGTCGTGACGCTGTCGGTGCCGATCTTGATCGGGCCGAGGCGACCGGAGCCGCAGCGACGGTCGAAGGCGCACGAGTCCGACGTCGACGGCGATCGAGAACGGGGTCAGCGCCGACGCCGGTCGCGCCGACGAGCTTGCCGGTCGCGGTGGTCGTGCCGGTCGCGAACGCCGCAGCGAAGATGCCGCTGTCGTTGTAGACGCACGCCTTGATGGCGCCCGTGGCGGCGCGTGGAGTCGGCCTTGATCTTCAGGCCGCCGATCGAGATGGTCTCGACGTTGAAGTTGTCGGCGTTGTTCGTCGTGATGGTGAAGAAGTTGTCACCGACGACAAGCGGGTCGAGGTCGAGCGAGCCCGGGCCCGACTGGGTCGCGGTGCCCGTGAAGTGGACGGTGGCGAAGGCGGCGTTGGCTGCGACGGTGATCGCGCAGTTGCCGCCGTTGTCGAAGATGTAGACCGAGAAGCTGCCGCCCCCGGTGGACAGCGTGTTGATGTCGCTCTCGGTGAACAGGAACGTCGCCGCGGTGGCCGAGGTGCCGCCGCGCGGCACGGTGCCGACGCCCGTCACGGTCGTCGTGGCGAGCGCTCCCGGCGCCACGGCCGTGGCGAGAAGGGAAGCGAGAAGCGCGGCACTCGTGGCGGCGCTGATCGCCTTCTTCCAGATAGTCAAGTGAGTTCCTCCCATAGGGGATGTGATTGCCTGGTGCGTGGACCGGGGCTGTCGGCTCCCGGTTTCGGATCGGCCCCTCTGCTCCTTTCGTCGTGCATCCGATCCGGCTGTCTGGCCTGTTCCGTTGCCTTGCGCAAGGCCCGGAACCGTCGAAGCGGGCACTGCCCGCCCCGCAGTTACGGCGATGGTGGGCTCGGCGTCGCGGACGGCGCCGGGGTGGGTGTCGGCGACGGGCTGGCCGACGGCGGAGGGGTCCGCCGCGGCTTTTCCGTCGGGACCGGGGTGGGGGTGGGCTCGGGGGTCGGCTCCGGCGTCGCGCTGGGCGTCGGCGTCGGGGCCGCGGTGGGCTCGGGCGTGGGCTCGGGCGTGGCCGTCACGGCCGGGGTGGGCTCAGGGGTGGGCGCCGGAGTGTCCGTCGGAGCGACGGTGGGAGCCGGCGTGGGAGCCGGCGTGGGCTCCGGAGTGGGCTCGGCCGTCGGCTGGGTAGTGACCACCGGGTGCGAGGTCGGGGGCGGGGCGGTCTGGACCAGCGTCGGCGCGGGCGTCGGCGTCATGTCGGGCCCAAGAGTAGCACGCGGATCCGGCGCGAACGCAACCTGGGTGATGTACCCCGCCGCCAGGACGAACGCGCCGCCCAGGAAGGCGACCGTCACGATGGCCACGACGAGGGTCCCGGTGGTGCGGACGGCGCCCCGGAAGATGAGCGTCGGCAGGGTCGCCAGCCAGGAGCGATGCTCGTGGCGACGATCGCGGTCGCGGATCGCGGCGAGGAGGATCCGCTCGTCGACGTCGGGCGTCTCCGGCGGCGTGGGAAGGGCGCCGAGGAGAGCCAGGAGTCGCGTCGCCCCACCGATCTCTGCCGCGCACGCGGGGCAGGCCTCGACGTGGGCCGCGAGGCGCGCGGCGTCGATCGCGGCGAGCTCGTCCGCGAGGTACGCGTCGATGAGGCGACGCGCGTGGGCGTGCTCGAGGGGTTCGCGACCGGCGGGCGTGGTGCTCACAACCTATACATGGCGGGGACGGTCCGGTAAGTTGCAGCGCGGACGGGGCGTCGGCACGATCGGGCTGGGACGGGCACGCCCGGGATGCTGTCGCCGTTGTCGATCAGCCGCCGGCAGTTCGCTCAGCAGCCTGTCGTTCGGAGGGCGTCCTGAGCTCGCCCGGATGGCGCCCGTTCGACCCGTCGCCCGCTCCGGCATCGGCCATGGCCGCGGCGCCCGCCATCCCCGGCCTGGCCCCGGCCACCGCGATCAGCCCGCCACCCGGGGCCGCCCCCGGGCTCGCGGTTGGGATCACCTGCGCGGTGCCCACCGCCGGCGTCTCGAGCTCGGCGGCGAGCGCCTCGCGGAGCTGCTTCGTCCCCCGCAGGAGATGGCTCTTGAAGGTGTTGAGCGGGATGTCGAGGGCCCGGGCCGCCTCTGCGTAGTCGAATCCCATGACGTGGCGCAGGACGACGGCGGCGCGGTACTTGAACGGGAGCGCGGCGATGGCGGCCGATACCTCCCGGCGAAGGTCGGCAGCCTCCGCGGCGGCGTGGGGGTCGGCGGTGGGATCCGGATCGGCCCAGGCCAGCGACTCGCCTCCCCAGGCGGTCGCGGAGTCGGCGGCGCGGGTGGCCGGCGCGTCGAGCGACGTCTTCGGTCGGGCGCGCTGACGGGCGGCGGCCCGGCTGGCGGTGCGGAGGGTGATGGTGTTCAGCCATGCGGCGACAGACGGTCGCGGTTCGAAGCGCTCGATCTGGCGGAACGCCGACAGGAACGTCTCCTGGACGACGTCCTCGGCGGCCTCGCGATCGAGCAGGAGGCGGTAGGCGAGCGCGTAGAGCCGGGGTCGGTGCTGCCGCACGAGGGCGGCGTAGGCAGCCTCCGAGCCCTCCCTGCACCGTCGGACGAGCTCCGCCTCGTCCCGACCCCACTCGTCCACCTTTCCTCCGAGCGGCCGAAGCACGGGTCGGCCCCACGCCCGGCACCCGCCCTTCGTTCGGGGCGCATGCTGACGCGGGCGCGGGGCGCCCGTTTGCGTGAGTCTGCCACACGGGGTCCAGCGCGTCGCGTGCCGGCGGCCTCGCCGCGTGCCGGCGGCCGCGTCGCGTGCAGTCGGCGTGCAGTGGCGGTGCAGTCGGCGTGCAGTCGCGGTGCAGTCGCAGGTCAATGGCCGTGCAGCCACAGATACGGGCGCGACAAGCAGCGCCTACATCATCGCGAGGCCACCATCGACGCCAAGGACCTGGCCCGTGATGTAGGCCGCCTCGTCGGAGACCAGGAATGCGACGGCCGCGGCGATCTCGTCGGGGGAGGCGAACCGGCCCAGCGGCGTGGCCGCCTTGATCGCGTCCTTGACCGCATCCGGCAGGCCCTCGGTCAGCTCGGTGACCACGAACCCCGGAGCCACCGCGTTGACCGTGATCCCGCGGGAGGCGACCTCGCGCGCGAGCGCCTTCGTCAGCCCGATCAGCCCGGCCTTCGATGCCGAGTAGTTGGCCTGCCCGGCATTGCCCATCTGCCCCGAGACGCTGGACATGTTGACGATCCGCCCGGAGCGCTGCCGCAGCATCGGGCGCAGGACGGCCCGGGCCATGTAGAAGGCGCCGGTCAGGTTCACGTTGAGGACGTCGGCCCAGGCCTCGTCGCTCATCCGCATCGCGAGGTCGTCGCGGGTGATGCCGGCGTTGTTGACGAGGATGTCGATCCGGCCGAACTCCTTGAGCGTCGCGTCGACGAGCTCGGTGCACGAGGCCGGGTCCGTCACGTCGCCGCCGACGCAGATCGAGCGCCGGCCCATGGCCTCGACGTCGCCCTTCGTATGGTCGTCCACCAGGCAGGCCAGGCGGTCCAGGAAGGCGACGTTGGCGCCCTGCCGGCCGAGCATGAGCGAGACGGCGCGGCCGATGCCGCGCGAGCCGCCGGTGACGATGGCGACCTTGCCGGTGAGATCGATCATGCGGGGACCTCCTGGTGAGATCGCTCCGGCTCGCCGGGAACCACGTCGTCGAGGGAGACGTCCACCGGCCCCGGGGCGGCCAGGATGGCGGCGAGCTGCGGCGGGATGGGGTCCACCGAATCCCAGTCGACCGGCAGGCGGACCTGGATGGCGTCGGGGTCGATCGCGGCCGCGCGGGCGGCGTTGGCCGGGTCGGCCGACCACTCGAGGGCCACCGCGCCCGAGGTGAAGCCGGCTCCGAAGGCGACGAAGACGATCCGGTCGCCCACCTTGACGCGTCCGGTGTCGACCGCCTCCGCGAGGGCCAGCGGCACCGACGCCGCCGAGGTGTTCCCGTAGCGGTCCACGTTGACGAAGATCCGCTCCATCGGGAAGCCCAGGCCCTTGGCCACCGCCTCGATGATCCGGACGTTGGCCTGGTGCGGGATGACGAGGTCGATGTCGTCCGGGTGGAGCCCGGCCCGCTCGATCGCCGCCAGCGCCGACGACGCCAGCGTCTTCGTCGCGAAGCGGTACGTCTCCTTCCCCTCCATCCGGATGAAGTGCTCGCCGCGGGCCACCGTCTCCGCCGAGGACGGGCTCTTCGAGCCGCCGGCCGGGAGCCAGATCATGTAGGCGCCCTGGGGCTCGGTCGTGAGCTCGATGCCATGGGGGCCGGTGGGCTCGTCGGAGGCCGAGACGACCACCGCGCCGGCGCCGTCGCCGAAGAGGATGCACGTGCCCCGGTCCGTGTAATCCAGGAAGCGGGTGAGGAGCTCGGCGCCGACGACGAGCACGTGGCGGGCCATCCCGCTGGTGACGTAGGCGTGCGCCGTGGCATAGGCGTAGACGAAGCCCGAGCAGGCCGCCGCGACGTCCATCGCCGCCGCCCGCGTGTTGCCGATGGCCTCCTTGACGAGCGCCGCGGTGGACGGCATCCAGTAGTCGGGCGTCAGGGTGGCCACCAGGATGAGATCGATCTCGTCGGGCTCGAGGCCCGCCACGGCGATCGCCCGGGCGCCGGCGACGGCGGCCATCGAGGCGGTCGTCTCGTGGGCGGCGGCCACCCGCCGCTCGCGGATCCCGGTCCGGCTGACGATCCACTCGTCGTTCGTGTCGACCATCCGCTCGAGGTCGGCGTTGGTGAGGACGGCGCGCGGGACGTAGCTGCCCCAGCCGCTGATCCGGGCGTAGCGGCCAGCGGGGGCGGACGAGGCCGGGGCGGGGGCGGGGGCGGGCGATGCGAGCGTCACAGCGCCTCCACCTCGATGAGCGGGTGCCTGGCCTTGACGAGCGTGCCGTTCTCGGGCACGACCCGGACGACCCGGCCGGCCTTGTCGGACTTGATCTCGTTGAAGAGCTTCATCGCCTCGATCAGGCCGATCACCTGGCCCACGACCACCTCGCGGCCGGCCTCCACGAAGGGCGGCGAGCCCGGGGTGGGCGAGGCGTAGAAGATGCCCGTGAGCGGCGCCAGGACGGCGGCGCGTGTCGAGGCTGGGGCGTCCGGCGACGGGGCGCCGGCCGGGCCGGCTCCGGCCGGGGCAGCCCCGGATCCCGCCGGGGAGGAGCCGACATCCGGGGCCCCTGCCGCCGTCGGAGCCTCCCCGTGACCGGCCGGTGCCGCGGCGACCGATGCGGGCGATGCCGGCCCCGCGGCCTTGCGCAGGGTGATCCCGGTCCCGCCCACCTCCACCTCCAGCTCGGTCAGGTCGCTGCGCTCCAGGAGGGCCGCCAGGCGGTCCACCAGGGCCAGGAGCGACGCGTCCGCCGCGGGAAGGGGGGCGATGTCGGCGGCAGGCGGGGCGATGTCGGCGACCACCCGGACACCGCGCTCGTCGGTCATGCGCTCGTCGGTCATGGGGTCACGCCTCCCATCGCCGGAAGACGAGGGCGCTGTTCTGGCCGCCGAAGCCGAAGGAGCTGCTGACGGCCACCCGGATCGGGCGCTCCCGGGCGACGTTCGGGGTCAGGTCCAGGCCGGCTGCCGCCTCGTCGGGGTCGTCCAGGTTGATCGTCGGCGGGATCACGCCGTGGCGCAGGCTCAGGATCGTGACCGCCGCCTCGATCGACCCGGCCGCGCCCAGGGTGTGGCCCAGCATGCTCTTGTTGGCGGTGACGCTGACCGCGCCGGCCCGCGCCCCGAAGAGCCCCCGGAGCATCTCCAGCTCGGTCCGGTCGCCCTCGGGCGTGGAGGTGGCGTGGGCGTTCACGTGCTCCACGTCGTCCACGGAGAGGCTCGCCTTCTCCAGGGCCCGCCGAACGGCCCGGGCGGCTCCGGCGCCGCCGGGGGCCGGCAACGTGATGTGGTGGGCGTCGGCCGAGGCGCCGTACCCGACCAGCTCGGCGAGCGGCACCGCGCCGCGCGAGTGGGCGTGCTCCAGCGCCTCCAGGATCACGACGCCCGCCCCCTCGCCGATCACGAACCCGTCGCGTCCGCGGTCGAACGGGCGCGAGGCCGCCGCGGGATCGTCGTTGCGGGTGGAGAGGGCGCGCATCGCCGCGAAGCCCCCGACGAGGATCTCGGAGATGCCGGCCTCGGACGAGCCCGCGATCATCACGTCGGCGTCGCCGCGGCGGATCGTCTCCCAGGCTTCGCCGAGGGCGTGGCCGCCCGTGGCGCAGGCGGACGAAACGGCGAAGTTGGGGCCAAGGGCGCCGAAGACGATGGCGGCCTGGCCGGCCGCGAGGTTGGGGATCGCCATCGGGATGAAGAACGGGCTGATCCGGTCGGGGCCCTTGCTGGCGGAGACCGCCGCCTGCTCGGCGAACGTGAGGCCGCCGCCGATCCCGGTCCCGAGGATGATCCCGGTCCGCTCGGCGAGCAGGCCGTCCAGCCGCTCCGGGAAGCCGGCATCGGCGAGCGCCTCGCGTGTCGCCACGAGGGCCAGCTGCGTGTAGCGGTCGTTGCGCCGCTGCTCCTTGCGATCGAGGACCGGCGACGGGTCGAAGTCGGGGACCTCGCCGGCGATCCGCGAGGCCACCCGCGCAGGGTCGAAGGCCGTGATCGGACCGATGCCCGAGCGGCCCGCCAGCAGGCCGTCCCAGGTGGCGGCGACGTCGCCGCCGAGGGCGGACACCATCCCCAGCCCGGTGGCGACCACCCGCCGGAAGCCCGAGCCGGCGACGCCCGTGCCGGGCGCTCCGTCGCTCACCGGACCAGCTTGCCGGTGCGGATCGTCGCGGCCCGGTACACGTCGCCGGGGAGCCCCCGGCCGGACACGGCGTCCGAGGCGGCGAGGGCGTCGAACTCGACCCGCTTGACCTCGGCGGTCACGTTGCCGTCGACCACGTCGATGAGGGCCCACGACGCCGTCGGGTCGCCGTCGAAAACGTAGCCCGCGCTGCCGTCATTGACGACCACCTTCCACCCGAAGTCGCGGACCTCGGGGACGTGGGTGTGGCCGCAGCAGATGACCCGCGCGTCCGTCCGGCCCAGGCGGTCGAGGAAGACGCTCTCGTCGAGCCCCATGTCGAAGCCGGCGGTCTGGGAGCCGGGCGACGCGTGGGTGACCAGGATGAGCGTCCCGTCGTCGGCCCGGACCCGGCGCTCGGCCGGCAGGCGGCGGAGCCAGCCCACCCGCTCCGGGCCGAGGGCCTCGTGGGCCCACGCTGCGGCGGCCTTCATCGACTCCGGGACGGCGTCGTCGAACCAGGGGAAGGCGGCGGCGTAGTCGAAGTCGGCGACGGCAATGTCGGTGTTGCCGGCAACCACCATGGCGCCGGCGGCCTCGAGCTCGCGGATCCCGTCGATCGTCGCCGCGGGATCGCCGCCGTTCATGGCGAGGTCGCCGGCGACCGCGATCACGTCGGGGGACGCGGCCGCGATCGCCGCGCGGACCGCGTCGAGGGCCTGGACGACGCCGTGGACGTCGGAGAAGACGGCGATCCGCGTCATCAGCGCAGCACCGACGCGTCGGGGATGACGAAGGAGAGCGACGCCTCGCAGCAGACCTCGCCGTCCACGCTGGCGACCGCCGTGCCGCGCCCGAAGCGGCGGCCGAGCTTCTCCATCGTGACCTCGAGGCGGAGGAGATCGCCGGGCTTGACGACGCGCTTGAAGCGGCATGCGTCGATCCCGGCGAAGAGCCCGATCCGGTCGCCGAACCCTTCCTGCTTGGCGACGAAGACGGCCATGGTCTGGGCCAGCGCTTCCACCTGGAGGACGCCGGGCATGACCGGCAGGCCCGGGAAGTGGCCCGCGAAGAACCACTCGGTGGCGGTCACGGCCTTGATGCCGACGATGCGCCGGGCCTCCGGGTCGTACTCATCGATCCGGTCGACGAGGAGGAATGGCCAGCGGTGCGGGATCAGCTGCTCGATCTCGCGGGCGGTGTGGATCGGCTCGGTCACGGCGGGGCTCCGGATTCGGGGGGTTCAGTGTCGCCCGGCGGACGCCCGCCGAGCGGGCGGATGGATGCAGGCGTGCACGGGTTGCCCTCAGCCTCGCGGGGCGAGGAAGGCGGCCCCGCCGACCCGGTCGACGAGGTTCGTGGTGACACGCCCCTCGATGAAGGCGGGGTTGTCCAGCATGGCCCGGTGGAAGGCGCGGTTGGTGATGATGCCGTCCACGACCAGCTCGTCGAGGGCGGCCCGACCGCGGGCGATCGCCGACGGCCGGTCGGGCCCCCAGACGATGAGCTTGCCGAGCAGGGAGTCGTAATAGGACGGGACGTCGTAGCCGGCGTAGAGGTGGGAATCCATCCGCACGCCGGGCCCCCCGGGGGCGTAGAACCGCTCCACGGTCCCGGCCTGGGACCGGAAGTCGTTGGCGGCGTCCTCCGCGTTGATCCGGAACTCGATGGCGTGGCCCGTGAAGGCCACGTCGGCCTGGCTGAAGCCGAGGGGCTCGCCGGCGGCGATCCGGAGCTGTGTCGCGACGAGGTCGATCCCGGTCCGGATCTCCGTCACGGGGTGCTCCACCTGGATCCGGCAGTTGATCTCGATGAAGTAGAAGCTGGCGTCCCGGTCCACGAGGAACTCCAGGGTGCCCAGGTTCTCGTACCCGGCGGCCACGACGGCCCGGATCGCCCGCTCCGCCAGCTCCTCGCGGGCTGCCTCCGACAGCGCCGGCGTGGGCGCCTCTTCGATCAGCTTCTGGTGACGCCGCTGGACGGAGCAGTCGCGCTCGCCGAGGTGGACGCCGTGGCCGTAGCGATCCACCACGACCTGGACCTCGACGTGGCGGTTGTCCTCCAGCCACTTCTCCAGGTAGAGCGAGTCGTCGCCGAAGGCGGCGCGGGCCTCGGATCGGCAGACCTGGAGGGCGGCCTGGAGCTCGCGGGGCGTGCGGACCATCCGCATCCCCTTGCCGCCGCCGCCCGCCGATGGCTTCACGAGGACGGGATAGCCGGTTCGCTCCGCCTCGGCCAGGGCGTGCTCGTCGTCGCGGAGCAGCCCGTCGGAGCCGGGGATGGTGGGGAGCCCGTGCGCGGCGAGCAGGCGCCGCGTCCCCTCCTTGGAGGCGAAGCGCTCCAGCACCTCGGCCGAGGGCCCCACGAAGGTGAGCCCGTGGGCGGTGACCGCCTCGGCGAATCCGGCGTCCTCCGAGAGGAAGCCGTAGCCCGGGTGGATGGCGTCGCAGCCCGTCACGATCGCCGCCGAGATGACTGCCGAGGCCGAAAGGTAGCTCCGCCGGGCGTCGGCGGGACCGATGCAGATCGCCTCGTCGGCGAGCTGGGCGGCGAGCGACTCCCGGTCGGCCTCGCTGTAGGCCAGGACGGCGCCGATCCCCATGGTCCGGCAGGCGCGCAGGATGCGGAGGGCGATCTCGCCGCGGTTGGCGATGAGGACGCGCTCGAACATCAGCCTTCCTCCGGGCGGGTCGTGACCCGCGTCGTGGCGGCGGCGGTGGGCGTGGCGGCCGGCGCCCCCAGCAGCTCGATCTCCACGACCTCCTGACCGTACTCGACCGGGTCGCCCGGCTCCACCAGGCTCGCCCCCACGATCCCGTCGATCGGCGAGACCAGCTCCTGGGGAACGCCAAGCACGTCGATCGTGCCCAGCGGATCGCCGGCGCGCACGCGGGCGCCCGCGACCAGCTCGGGACGCGGCCGGTAGAAGCCCACGGCGGGGGCCGTCGCCACCGCGCGCGTCGGCGGATCGGGGTCCTCCTCCGGCTCGGGGGTCGCGGACGCGGCGCGGGCCGTCGGCGCCCCGAGCGCTGCCGGGGTGGGATGCCCCGGCGCGGCCGGGTGGCCCCCTCGGCCCGGTCCGGTCGCCCGCCGGGCGGCCCGCGCGTCGGCCGGCATCCGGAGGCGGATCCGCCACCCGCCCTCGCGCACGTCGAGCTCGCCGAGCCCGCTCGCGCCGAGCTTGGCGACGAGGGCCGGCAGGAGCTCGTCGGCCAGGCGCTCGATCGCGGCATGGTCCGCCCGTCGCTCCCCCGGCGTCCGCTCCGTCATCTCGGCGTCGCTGTCGGCCACGCGTCAGACCTCCTCTCGCGCCGGGGGCTCGTCGCGCCCCTCGCGCGTGCCGAGGTTCCCGATGCGAGTCCCCATCGGCTCCAGTGCGCGGCGGAGCCGGTCTGCCAGGCCGGGCCGCTCGGTCGGCTCGGGCATCTCCGGGCCGCCCAGGTCGTCGAACGCCCCGAAGTCGCGGTAGCGCCGCGTGCGGGCGGCCACGAGCTCGTCTGGCGGAAGCGCGGTGAGCCGGTCCAGCTGCTCCACGATGACGCTGCGCAGCCGGCGCGCCGTCTCCGCCGGGTCGGCGTGGGCGCCCTCGCCGGGCTCGGGGACGATCTGGTCGATGACGCCGAGAGCGAGCTGGTCGGCGGCCGACATCCGCATCGCCAACGCCGCGTCGGGCGCCTTCTCGGCGGTCCGCCAGAGGATCGAGGCGCAGCCCTCGGGGCTGATCACGGCGTAGACGGCGTTCTCGAGGGCGATGACGACGTCGCCCGCGGCGATGGCCAGGGCCCCGCCGGAACCGCCCTCGCCGGTGATGACGCTCACGATGGGAACGCGAATCCGGCACATGACCATGATCGCCCGCGCAATCGCCTCGGCGACGCCCCGCTCCTCGGCCTCCGCGCCGGGGTAGGCACCCGGGGTGTCGACCAGGGTGACGACCGGGATCCCGAAGCGGTCGGCCAGCTCGAAGAGACGGATCGCCTTGCGGAAGCCCTCGGGCTTGCCCATCCCGAAGTTGCGGCGGATGTTCTCGTCCGTGTCGGCGCCCTTCTGGTGGCCGACGATCACGACGCGCCGGCCGTCGATCCGGCCGATGCCCCCCACGATCGCGCCGTCATCGCCGAAGAGGCGGTCGCCGTGGAGCTCGGTGAAGCGGTCGGCGATCCCGGCGACGAGCTCCAGGGTGTGGGGCCGGCGGGCGTTGCGGGCCAGGAGCACCCGGGCCCAGACCGCGTCCCGCGGACTTGCCGGCTCCTCTGCAGGCGGCGCAACGTCGCGGTCCTTCGTGCGTCCGAGCAGACGGTCAACCACGACGCACGCTCCGGGGAATGCCCTCGACGGGAGGTGGAGGCGTCAGCACGTCGAGGATCGCCGCCAGCTCGTCGCGGAGCTCCGGGCGCGGGGCGATCCGGTCGACGAAGCCGTGGGCGAACAGGAACTCGGCCCGCTGGAATCCCGGTGGGAGCTCCTCGGCGATCGTCCCGGCGGAGACGCGCGCCCCGGCGAAGCCGATGAGGGCGTTCGGCTCGGCCACGTTGACGTCGCCCAGGGCGGCGAACGAGGCGAAGACGCCCCCCGTCGTGGGATCGGCCAGGACGGAGATGAAGGGAATGCCGGCCGCGCGCAGCAGCTCGAGGGCCGCGATCGTCTTGACGAGCTGCATGAGGGCCAGCGTCCCCTCCTGCATCCGCGCCCCGCCCGAGGCGCTGACGACGACGAGCGGGATCCCCTCGGCCAGGGCTCCCTCGGCGGCCCGGGTCACCTTCTCGCCCACCACCGAGCCCATCGAGCCGCCCATGAAGCCGAAATCGAGGGCGCAGACGGCGATCCGCCGGCCCGCGAGCGATCCGAAGCCCCAGATCGCCGCTTCGCGCCGCCCGGTGGCGGTCTGGGCCGCCGCGATCCGGTCCGGGTAGGACTTGCTGTCGACGAAGCCCAGCGGGTCGCGGGAGACGAGCCCGGCGTCGCGCTCGCGGAACGACCCCTGGTCCAGGAGCTGGGCGAGGCGGGCCGGGGCGGAGACGCGGAAATGATGGCCGCACGAGGTGCAGACCCGCATCGCCTTGTCGAGGTGCTTGTTGAAGAGCATCTCGCTGCAGCCGGGACACTGCGTCCACATGTCGGGGGGGTAGCTCTCCCGGCGGGGACGGAAGGGCAGCGTGATCGGCATCAGCCGAGCTCCACCGGGGAGCCGTCGCGCGCCGCCCGGGCCGCGCGGGCGAGGCGGATGGCGCGGGCCATCGGGTCGGTGGGGGCGCCCCGGGTGCGCCGCCAGGCGACGAAGGCGGCGCCGGCAAGGCTCAGGGCGGCCGACGTGACGGCGCCGCCGACGAGGAGGGGCCGGCGGGGAAGCGGGCGGCCGGCGCCGGGTGCGGCGCCGGCGAGCGGACCGCCGAACGGGTCGCCCGCCCGGGGGTCGTCCGCCAGGGCGTGGCCCGCCAGGGGGTCGGTCGCGGCCCCGGGGAACGGCAGGATCGCGCCCTCGCCCCCGGCCGCGACCGCGAGCCGCATCCCGGCCGCTGCCTCGGCGAGGCGCCGCGCGAGGCGCTCCTCGAAGCGGAACGAGGGATGGACCCGCACGAGCTCGTCGCGAAGGCGAAGGGCGGCGCGGCGGAGGGCCGGGTCCAGCGACGAGTCCGCCGGGGCATCGGGTGCGCGGCGCTCGGCCGCGGCCAGGAGCGCGTCCAGGTAGCGATCGGTGACCAGGGCCTCGACCTCGACGCTCTCGAGCGGGGCAGCGGTGGTCATCGCGTCTCGCCCTGCTCGCCGAGGTCGCGGGCCACGGTGCGCAGCGCGCGGTGGAGGAGGACGCGCACCGCGCCCTCCGAGCGGCCCAGGACGCCGGCGATCTCGGCCGTGCTCATCTCCTCCACGAAGCGGAGGACGACGGCGCGACGCCTGTCGCCGGGGAGGCGGGCGACGGCGGCCCACGCGGCCGAGGCGTCGGCCCGGGCCAGCACCGCCCGCTCGGGGTCGTCGGGGGCGGCGGCCTCCGTGACGGCATCGAGGGTCGTAGCAGGATGCCGGCGCAGCGTGCGCCGCTCGTTGGCAATGGCGTTCCGGGCGATCCGCAGGAGCCAGACGCGGAACGTGGACGCCTCGGGGCCGGCGTCGTCGGGCCCCTCCTCGCGGAAGCGCGGCAGGGCGCCGAGGGCGAGGAGGAACGTCCGCTCCGTCACGTCCTCCGCCTCGTGGTGGTCACCGAGCTCGTGGAAGGCAAAGCTGTACACCTGTGCGAGGTACTTCCTGTAGAGGGCGTCGAAGCGGGCCGGGTCGGCCTGGGCCGTCCGGACGAGGCTCCGGTCCGGGTCGAGCGGGACCACCCGCCCGGCCGTGCCGGTTGCCCCTCCGCCCCTCCCTCGTCCAAACACCGCTCGGCCCGTCCTGTTACGCGCCGATCGCGGAGGCGGCCCCGGCGAGGCGGGCGTGGGTCACCTCGCCGGCGTGCACCGCCCGCTCGCCGCCCGGTGCGGCCGGGTCGGCCACGAGGAGGGCGCCGGTTGCCGGGTCGAGGCCCAGCGCGCGCGCTTCCTCGGCCTCGGAGCCATGTCCCTCCAGGCGGACGATCCGGCCGGTGGTGATCTGGCGGGTCGTCCAGTCGTCCATCGGGAAGCGCCCGGCCCGAAGCGCCTCGACGCGCGCCTCCAGGCGCGAGAGGAAGCCGTCGAGGAGCAGCGCCCGCTCGATCGGCCGGCCGCCGCTCGCCTCGTGCAGGCTCGTCATGGCCGGCGCGATCGCTGCCGGGAAGTCGTCGCGAGCCCAGCCGGCGTTGAGACCGATCCCGACGACGACACGGGGATCGTCCGTTCCGAGGCCATCCGTCTCGCCCAGGACCCCACCCAGCTTGCGGATCGGGCCGCCGCCCAGCCCGGTCGCGTGTCCTGCCCCGCCACCCTCGGGCGCGTCGGCCTCGATCACGAGGTCGTTCGGCCACTTCAGGCGCACGGAGTGGTCGCGGAGGCCGGCGACGTCCTCGGCCGTGTCGGCCATCGCGAGGCTCACCACGGCCGCGAGCCGCCAGGCGTGGCCGGGGGCCAGCCAGGTCGGCCGGAACCCGACGGAGAGGAGGAGGGCCGCGCCCGGCGGGGCGATCCAGGTGCGCCCGGCTCGACCGCGGCCGGCGACCTGCTCGTCGGCAACGGCCAGGCAGACCTCGGGCTCGCCGGCGTCGAGCCACGCCCGGACCGTGTCGTTCGTCGATCCGATCCGCTCGAACCTCTCCTGCCGCGCGAGGAACGCCGTCACTGCCTCGCGGCCGCCCCTGGATCCCCGCCGGCCGCGGGCTTCGCTCTAGGCGCCGGGTTCGCGCCGCCCGCCGGCCCGTCGACCGGATCGGCGGTCGCCAGCTCGAAGGCCGCGTGGAGCGCCCGGACTGCCGCTTCGAGATCGTGCTCGGCGATCGTGCAGGTGATCCGGACCTCGGAGGTCGAGATCATCTCGATGTTGACGCCGGCATCGGAAAGTGTCCCGAACATCCGGGCAGCGTAACCGGGGGCGTTGTGGAGGCCGGCCCCCACGATGGAAACCTTCGCGATCGAGGCGTCCGTGGTCATCTCGCGGAAGCCGAGGTCGCGGACGAGCGGTTCCAGGACCCGCTTCGCCTTCGCCAGCTCACCCCGGGGGACCGTGAAGCTCATGTCGGTCGTGCCGCCGTGGCCCACGTTCTGGACGATCATGTCGACGCTGATGCCACTGTCAGCGAGCGGGGCGAAGACGGCGTGGGCGACGCCGGGGCGGTCGGGGACCTCGACGAGGGTGACCTTGGCGACGTTGCGGTCCTGGGCGATGCCCCGCACCTTGTTGCGCTGCTCCACGAGCGGGTCCTCCTTGATGAGGGTGCCGGGGGCGTCCTCGAACGAGCTGAGGACCTCGATGACGACGTCGTTCACCCAGCCCAGCTCGACGGCGCGGACCTGCATCACCTGGGCGCCCTGGTGGGCGAGCTCCAGCATCTCCTCGTAGCCGATCACAGGGAGCTGGCGGGCCTCGGGGACGAGGCGCGGGTCGGCCGTGTAGATCCCCTTCACGTCGGTGTAGATCTGGCAGCGGTCGGCGCGGAGCGCGGCGGCGAGGGCGACGGCGGTCGTGTCGGAGCCGCCGCGGCCCAGCGTCGTGGTCTCCATGAGCTCGAGCGCCTTCGCGCTCTGGCCCTGGAAGCCCGCGACGATGACGACTTTGCCGTCGGCCATCTCGGCGCGGATCCGGACGGGGTCGATCCCGGCAATGCGCGCCCGGCCATAGGTGCCGTCGGTGACGATGCCGGCCTGGGCGCCGGTCAGGGCGATGGCGGGCTGCCCGAGGGCGTGGAGGGCCATGGACATGAGGGTCGCGCTCTGGTGCTCGCCGGTCGCGAGCAGCATGTCCAGCTCGCGCGGCTCGGGCTCGTCGGTGATGGCGGCGGCGAGCGAGAGGAGCTCGTCGGTGGTGTCGCCCATGGCCGAGACCACGACGCACAGGTCAGCGCCGTCGGCGCGGGTGCGCGCGATGCGGCGGGCGACGCGGCGGATCCGGTCGGCGTTCGCTACGGAGGTGCCGCCGAACTTCATGACGACGAGGGGATGCGACATCGGGGCGGATTGTACCGTGCGTGGGGAGCGGGGCCTGGCGGGCTGATCGGCGCCGTCCCGTTACCATGGCCGGACGGCGCCCCGCCACCCCCGCCATGCCGCGCCGAAAAACCCCGCAAGGAGCCACTCGCCCATGTGCTTCGATCTCGACAGCCGGCCGCCGATCGAGCCGATCGCGGGCGGTGCCATCGACAGCGAGGAGGTCGTCCTGCGCGCCGGCGACGGCGGGCGCTTCGCCGGGATGCTGGCCCACGCCGAGAAGCCGAGCGGGGCGGCGGTCATCGTGCTGCCGGACGTCCGCGGGCTGCATCCGTACTACGAGGAGCTGGCCCTGCGGTTCGCGGAGGCCGGTGTCGACGCCCTCGCGATCGACTACTTCGGGCGAACCGCGGGGATCGGGATCCGCGAACGCCCGACCGACTTCGACTTCATGTCGCACGTCGGCGAGACGCGCTTCTCGAACCTCTCCTGGGACGTCCAGGCGGCGGCCGAGATGCTCCGCGCGCTCCGGCCGGGTGGTGCCGCGGGCGGGCCGGCCGGCGCGGGGGGTGGCGGACGGGCGGTCTTCACGATCGGCTTCTGCTTCGGGGGGCGACTCGCGTTCCTCGCCAACACCCTCGGGCTCGACCTGGCAGGGTCGATCGGCTTCTACGGCTGGCCGGTCGGGTCGCGCGGCGACATCCCGGCCCCGGCCGACTCGACGGGCCTCATGACGGGCCCGGTCCTCGGGATCTTCGGGGGGGCCGACAAGGGGATCCCGGCCGAAGCGGTCGAGACGTTCCGGGACGCCCTGGCGGCGACCGGCGTCCCCCACGAGGTCGTCACGTACCCGGCCGCGCCGCACTCCTTCTTCGACCGCAAGGCCGAGGACTTCGCCGATGCGTCGGCCGATGCATGGGCGCGGGTCCTCGCCTTCATCCGGACGAACACGCCGGCCTGACGGGGCGCCCGGGACGCCGCGGGCTACGAGCCCAGCGGCTGCTCCACGCGGGCACCGGCGTTCCGCGGCGCGACGAGCTCGACGCGGCCCGGGAGGTCCAGGTCGGCCGCGGCCGCCCGGAGGGCCCCCTCGACTCGGGTGAGCCCTGAGAGCGAATCGACGAAGGCGATGACCGTGGAGCCCGCCCCGGAAAGGCAGGCGCCGAGCGCGTCGGCGTCGCGGGCCGCAGCCACGAGGGCGGGGAGCTGCGGAAAGACCGCCGCGCGATACGGCTCGTGGAGGCGGTCCACCGTGAGGTGTCGAAGCCCGTCGGCGCTGCCGCCTGCGAGCGCGGCCACGCCGAGCGCCACTCGCTGCAGGTTCGCCACCGCGTCGGCCAGGGGCACCTGCTCCGGGAGCGCCGCCCGCATGTCGCGCGTCGCGAGGCGCAGGTCGGGGATGAAGAGGACCGCCCGCAGGTCGCGCGGGATGTCGAACCGGATCGCGGTCGGGGGGTCGCCGTGCGCCGCGACGGTGAAGCCGCCGAGGAGGGCCGCGGCCGCGTTGTCGGGATGACCCTCGATCTCCGTGGCGAGGGCCAGCACCCGCTCCACCCCCAGCGACTCCCCCGCCAGCGCCGCCCCCGCCAGCAGCCCGCCGACCGTGGCCGCGGCGGACGACCCGAGGCCCCGGGCCAGCGGGATCCGGTTGCGCATCTGGATTCGCCAGCCCAGCTCCCCGGGTCGTCCGCCGCGGACCTCCGCCAGGACGCGCTCGAGGGCGACCACGAAGGCGTTCGAGCGGTCTCCGGGCAGCTCGCCTGCGCCCTCGCCGTCCACGGCGATCTCGACGCCGGCGCCCGGCCGGGCCAGGCATTCCACTTCGACGCGATCGACGATCTCGAGGGCCACCGCCAGGCAGTCGTAGCCGGCACCGAGGTTGGCGCTCGTGGCCGGGACTTCGACCGCGATCCACCGTCCGTCCAGGTCCGCGAAGCCGCTCATCGACACGTGACCACCCCCGGCGCGCGCCCGGCACCCCGGCTCATCGCCATCCGAGCGCCTTCATCACGGCCGCCAGCGTGGCGTCGGCTTCGAGCGGCGGCTCGACGAGGCGGGCCCCGCTGTCGGGATCCTTCAGACCGTGCCCGGTCAGCACGCAGACCACGGTTGCGTCGGGGTCGAGCCGTCCTTCGGCGCGGAGCTTCCGCACCCCGGCCAGGCTCGCCGCCGACGCCGGCTCGCAGAAGATGCCGACCAGGCGGACGAGGTCCCGGTAGGCAGCGAAGATCTCGTCGTCGGTCACCGCCTCGATCAGGCCGCCGCTCTCGTCGCGGGCGGCGGTCGCCTTCTCCCACGAAGCGGGGTTGCCGATCCGGATCGCCGTCGCGAACGTCTCCGGGTGCTCGATCGGGTGGCCGGCCACGATCGGCGCGGCGCCGGCGGCCTGGAAGCCCCACATCGCTGGCAGGCGGTCGATGACCCCGGCCCCGCGATAGGCGCGGAAGCCCATCCAGTAGGCACTGATGTTCCCCGCGTTGCCGACCGGGATGGCGAGGACGTCCGGTGGGCCGCCAAGGTCGTCGCAGACCTCGAAGGCGGCGGTCTTCTGGCCCTCCAGGCGATACGGGTTGACCGAGTTGACGATGGTGATCGGGTGCTCCTCCTGCTCGGCCATCTCGCGGACCGCCGTCAGGGCGGCGTCGAAGTTGCCGCGAACGGCGAGCACCTTTGCTCCCGCGGCCTGGGCCTGCAGGAGCTTGCCGGCGGCGATCTTGCCTGCGGGCAGGACCACGACGACCTCCAGCCCGGCGGCGGCCCCGTAGGCCGCGGCGGAGGCGGAGGTGTTGCCGGTGGAGGCGCAGACGATCGAATGGGCGCCGGCCTCGAGCGCCTTCGCCACGGCCATCACCATCCCGCGGTCCTTGAAGGAACCGGTGGGGTTCGCTCCTTCGACCTTCAGGTGGAGGTTGCGCAGGCCCCACGCGGCTCCGAGACGGTCGGCGCGGACGAGGGGGGTGGCTCCTTCGCCGAGGGTCAGGCGGGGGGTCGCGTCGGTGAGCGGCAGGTAGGGCGCATACCGGTCGAGGAGGCGCGGGCGCGCCGGGGACCCGGAGGGCGCGGTTGTCCGCCCGCCGTCGGCGGCTCCCGCGGCGGCTCCCGCGATGCGGGGACCGGACGCCCCGCCTGGCGCGGCCATCAGTCGGTCACCGGATACAGCGTGACGTCGACGCCGTCCGGCAGGAGCGTCGCGATCGCCGCCCGAAGCCGCTCGAGCGGGAGCGGCCCGGTCCGGACAACGGTGCCGCCCTCCATCACCTCGATCGCGGCCGTCTCGCCGAGCTCCACGCCCTCGGGCGCGATTCCGGGCAGGAAGGCGAACCACGGACGGGCGACCGCGAACGGGTCGGCGACGTTGGCGACGACCGGCGTCTCGCCCGCGGGGGCGAGACCCGCCCAGGTGCTGCCGCCCCGCCGGGCAATGGCCAGGAGATCGCCGAGGACGGCGCTGCTCGTGGGGTCGCCGCCGGCGCCGGGGCCCGAGAAGGCGACGTCGCCCACGGGATCGGCCAGGATCTCGACGCGGTTGAGAACGCCGTCGGTGCCGCCGAGGGCGCCGTTCTGCGGGACCGCCGTGGGCAGGACGGTGGCCGCGAGCGCTCCGGCCGGGCCCGGCTCGGCCACGGCCAGGAGCTTGACGTCGAGGCCGAGAAACCCCGCCCCCTCCATCTCGTCCGAGGTGACGCCGGTGATCCCGGGCCTGCCCCAGCCGCGGAGGGACGGCGGCGTGCGCAGGATGCTGGCCGGCTCGAGCCACGAGCCGAAGGCAAGCCGGGCCAGGAGGACCAGCTTGTTGACGGCGTCGTCGCCCTCCACGTCGCCGCGGGGGTCGGCCTCCGCGTAGCCGTTCGCCTGCGCCTCGGCGAGAACCTCCTCGTAGGACCGGCCGAGCTCGCCCATGGCGGTGAGGATGAAGTTGGTGGTCCCGTTGACGATGCCCCGAACGCGGGAGACGGTGTTGACCGCCAGGTCCGCGGCGAGCGGCGAGAGGATCGGGATCCCGCCGGCCACCGCTGCCTCGAAGCGGAGCGCGCCTCCGGTGCGGCGGGCGACCGCCTCCAGCTCCGGCCCGTGGTGGGCAATGACATGCTTGTTGGCGGTCACGACCTGCTTGCCGGCGCCGAGGGCCGCCGCGATGAGCGTATGGGCCGGCTCGTCGCCGCCCATCACCTCCACGATGACGTCGATCCCGGAGTCGGCGATGAGGTGGGCCGGGGCGTCCGTCAGGAGCTCCGCCGGGATCCCCCGACCCTTCGCCTTCGCCAGGTCGCGGACCGCGACGCCGGCAAGGACGAGGCGGGCGCCGTCGAACGGGGCAAGCTTCTCCGGGCGTTCGAGGAAGGCGCGCACGACGGAGCCGCCGACGGTGCCGGCGCCGAGCACCGCGACGCGGAGGGGGGTTCGGACGGACATCTCAGCGATCGTAGCGGACCCGTCGGCGCGCCGCGCCGCTCTTCGGCCCATCGGCCGCGGTGAGCGGGCCGTCAGGTCCTCGCGACGAGGGTCTGCCGCAGGCGCTCGACCTCGCCCCGCCAGCCGTCGACCATGGCGACCTGGGCATCCCGCTCGGCCGCGTCCCTGACGTAGCCGCGCGCCAGGTCCGCCATGTGGCCATAGAACGCGGCCAGCCGGTCCAGGGGCGGAACCTGCGGCGGCGGGGCGGCGGCCCGGGTCCGCGCGCCCGGGCCGTACGCTCCGCTACACTCCGCGACGATGTCCGACCTTGCCCCCTCCGGCGCGCCGTCCGACCTGTCGCCGGCTGCCGCCAGCACGCTTCCCGCGAAGGTCCGCTGCTTCAGCGGCATCCAGCCGTCCGGCGCGGTTCACCTTGGCAACGACCTCGGGGCGATCCGGAACTACGTCGCCCTCCAGGATCGCTACGAGTCGATCTACTGCATCGTCGACTTCCACGCCCTGACGAGCACGCACGACCCCGACGCGATGCGGCAACAGACCCGCGAGATGGCGGCGGCCCTGCTCGCCCTCGGCCTCGACCCGCAGCGCTGCACCCTGTTCGTGCAGAGCCACCGGCCCGAGGTGACCGAGCTGATGTGGCTCTTCACCACTGTGACGCCCGTCGGGTGGCTGCTGCGCACGCCGACGTACAAGGAGAAGCGGGCGAGCCAGCCCGAGGACGTCAACCACGGCCTGCTCACCTACCCCGTGCTCCAGGCAGCCGACATCGTCCTCTACAAGGCGTCGGTCGTGCCGGTCGGCAAGGACCAGGCTGCCCACCTCGAGCTCTCCCGCGAGATCGTCCGTGCCTTCAACAACCGGTACGGCGAGACGTTTCCAGAACCCCGGGCCGTCTACACCGAGGCTCCGGTCGTCCTCGGGACCGACGGCGTGAAGAAGATGTCGAAGTCGGTCGGGAACACGATCCAGATCTTCGCCCCGGAGGACGAGATCCGGCAGACGATCATGGGAATGGTCACCGACACGCTCCGGATCAAGCGCACGGACCCGGGTCATCCGGAGCGCTGCAACGTCTGCCAGCTCCACCGCTTCTTCGGCGACGACTACGCCGAGATCTGGGAGGGCGAACGCACGGCGCGCACGGGTTGCGTCGACACGAAGAAGCTCCTCGCGGAGCGGCTGCTCCGCCACTACGCGCCGGCCCGCGAACGGTACGCCGACCTGATGGCCCACCCGGGCAGGCTCGACGGAATCCTCGAGGACGGAGCCGCCCGCCTGAAGCCGATCGTCGACGCGACGCTCGACGAGGTCCACGGGAAGATGGGCCTGCGGTAGGATCGGCGACGCGCCGCGTCTGTCGCGCGCCGCCCGCATCAAGGCCGAGTCGGTCCCGCGGCTGGAGCCGGGCGCGCGGCTGGAGCCGGGCGCGCGGCGCGCAGAGCCCGCCGGTGACCGTTCCATGAGCAGATCCGGCTGAGGCCGGCGACGAACACCACGGCGTGCGCTGTCCGGCCGTCCCGGCCTGGTTCTTCGGGCCCGGATTCTCATGGAGCGGGCATCGGCACCCGTATCTGATCTTCTGGTGGCGGAGGTTCGCTGCGCCGGCCCCCTGGGCGGCTGCACGGCCTCGGTGTGCTCATGGGGCGAGCGCCGGCCGGCACAGCAGGCATGGGGCGGCGACGGGGCGGGCGTGGGACGGGCCCGGAGGCGGCGGGGCGGGCGTGGGACGGCTCCGCGGGGCTGGGCAGCCCTGCTACGATCGGCGGAGGCCGGGCCCGCCGGGCTCGCCGCGACCGGCACGGCCGGACGACCGAGGGTCACGCCACGGACGTGGAGCAGCCCGCCGCGCAGCCACCCACAACCCGGGACCAGGGGGCGTCCGCTCCTGCGACCGGGCACGCGGTGGCCCCGGGCGGCGTGCAGCCGGCAGTGCCCCCGTCGGCTTCGCAGCCCCGGGTGCCGACGGCCGTCGCCCCCGTCCTTTCGCCGCGCGAGCATCGCTGGCTCGAGATCGCCCTGACCCTGGGCTCGATCGCCCTCTTCTTCGTCGTCCTGGGCCAGCTCGCGACCGTCTGGGCCGTCTTCTCCGACCTGATCCTGATCTTCTTCTTCGCGTGGCTCCTCGGCTTCATCCTCGAGCCGATCGCCGCCTGGCTGGACCGCTTCATGCCGCGGGTGATCGCCGTGACGATCGCCTACGGCGCGGTCGCGGTCGCCGCCTTCGGGCTGGTCGTGGCGGCCGCGTCCGCCCTCTTCGCCTCGACCACGGAGTTCCTGAAGAACCTGCCCCAGTTCCAGCAGGACCTCGTGGCCCTCATCCAGCCCATCTCCGACTGGCTCCGCACGCTCGGCTTCGACCAGGTGAACGTCTCGACGCAGATCGGCACGATCCTCTCCACCCTTGCCACCCAGGCCCAGAACCTTCTCGGGCCCCTGCAGGACGTGGCTGTCGCGAGCGTCGGCTTCGTGGGCAACCTCCTGATCGTCTTCTTCCTGGCGATCTTCATCTCGATCGACCGCGCCGCGATCGGCTCATTCCTTCTCCGCCTCGTTCCGCCGGCCTACGGCAGCGAGGCCCACCTGCTCACGGAGAGCGTCGGCCGCTCGTTCGGCGGCTTCATCCGCGGGATGGTCGTCATCGGCGGCACCTACGCCGTCGTCGCCCTCCTGTGCAACCTGGTCCTCGGGCTGGAGTACGCCGCCCTCTCGACCACGGCCTCCGGCGTCCTCATGGCGATCCCGTTCTTCGGGCCCTTCGTCGCCTGGGCGCCCCCGGTCATCGTGGCGGCGGTGACGAAGCCCGACGCTCTCCTGCCCGCCCTCGCGATCATGGGCGTGGGCTGGCTCGTCGTCCAGAACGTCCTCCAGCCGCGCGTCCTGGCCGGGGCGGTCGGCCTCCACCCGGTGGTGGTCCTCGCCTCGGTGCTCATCGGGCTGAAGCTCTTCGGGATCCCGGGCGCCGTCTTCGGCCTGCCCGTCGCGGCCGTCGTCTCGTCGTTCTTCTTCTACTTCCTCCGCCGGACCGCCAACCCGGATGAGCGCTCGGTGGCCGCGCGGGCGGCCCGCCGCCTCGCGGAGCGCGACGGGCGGCCGAAGCGGCTGCTCCGCGAGCCGCGACCGGGCGAGGCCGAGGAGATCGACGACGACACCGATGCCGGCGGCCCCATCGGCGGAATTGCGGGCGAGGGCCCCGCTGACGCTCCACCCGCCGGCGCCGCCCCGCGGGCGGAGGGATGACCGCCCGGCCGCGGATCCTCGTCACCAACGACGACGGGATCGAGTCACGGGGGCTTCTCGCCCTCAAGCAGGCGCTCGAGCCGCTGGGCGACGTGCTCGTGATCGCGCCCGAGACGAACCAGAGCGCGGTGGGCCACTCGCGGACCATGTGGCGCCCGCTCCGTGTCCGGGAGCGGACCCTGGCCGACGGCTCGCCGGCCTGGTCGATCGACGGCTCGCCCTCCGACGCGGTCGGCCTCGTCTTCCTCGGCCTGCTGCCGGGCCCGATCGACCTCGTCGCAAGCGGCATCAACCACGGCGCGAACCTGGGCAACGACGTCACCTACTCCGGGACCGTCAGCGCGGCCATGGAAGCGGTCCTGAACGGCTGTCCGGCCTTCGCGATCAGCCACGACGACTACAAGCCGGACGACTTCGAGCTCGCGATGGCGGCGGCGCGGGTGGTGGCCCGCGCGATCCTGGCCCGCGGCCTGGAGCCGGAGCAGCTCCTCAACGTCAACGTCCCGGCCATCCCCCTGGCCGAGTGCGCCGGCTTCGAGGTCGCGCGGCTGGGCAAGCGCACCTACCAGGACGAGCTGATCCGTCGCGAGGACCCCCGCGGCGTGCCCTACTACTGGGTGGGCGGCTCGCCGCCGACCGGCCAGGCGATCCCGGGCACGGACGTCGACGCAGTCCTGCGCAACCGGGTGGCGATCACGCCGATCCAGCTCGACCTGACGGCGGATCGCTTCCTCGAGCGCCTCCGCGGCTGGGAGCTGACGCTCGGAGAGTGACCCGGGAGCAGCGACCCTACCGCCGCTTCCGGTGGTCGGCCAGGATCTCCTTTGCCGCGTTGTGCGCGGGCGCGCCGGTGACCCCGCCGCCCGGATGGGCGCCCGGGCCGACCAGGTAGAGCCCCTCTACCGGCATCCGGTAGCGGGCCCAGCCGACGAGCGGCCGCCAGGCGAACCAGGCGTCGAGACCCGGCTCCTGGTGATACGGGTGGCCGCCGGTCAGGCCGTATTCCGCTTCGAGGTCGACCGGCGTGAGCACCTCGCGCGCGGTGACGAGCGAGCCGATCCCGGGCGCTACCTCCTCGAGCGCGGCCACCACCCGATCGCCGAGCGCGGCCCGCGCCGCCTGGTCCCATGTGCCGTCGCGGAGGCGGTACGGGACGTACTGGGCGATGACGCTCATCACGTGGCCGCCCTCCCCCGCCGCGAGGGACGGATCCACGAGCGACGGGATCGTCGCCTCCAGCACGAGCCGGTCGGAGATCCGCCCGTACTTCGCCGCGTCGAAGGCGCGCTCCAGGTCGTCGATCCCCGTTGCCCCGACGAGGATCCGGCCGCGGATCCGCTTCGCCTCGTCGTCGCCGTCGCCGGCCGCGGGGAAGCGCGGCAGGGCCGAGAGAGCGAGGTTGACCCTGGCCACCGTGCCCGGCTGGCGGATGTTGCCGGCCCGCCAGCGCAGGTGCGGCCCCAGGTCCAGGGGGCCCACGAGCCCGAGCAGCGTCCGCTTCGGGTCCAGGCCCGAGGCGACGATCGACGCCGCGATCTCCTCTCCCGACGCGAGGGCCACTCCGGTGACGCGCCCGTCGGCGGAGGTCACGGCGACCACCTCCGAGCCGGTCCGCAGCTCTGCCCCGAAGGCTCGGGCCGCTGCGGCCAGCGCGTCGCTCACGGCGCCGGGGCCGCCCTTCGCAAAGACCGCCTGGCCCGCGCCCCCGCCGTCGTTCCCGGCCGAGTCGGCGAGGAGGGTCGCCGTCGTTCCCATCGACCAGGCCCCGAGGCCGGTGAACTGGACCGCCCGGGCGGCGATCGTGGCCCGGACCGCGTCCGTCTCGAACGACTCGCCGACGAAGTCGGCCACGGCCATGGGGAGGACGCGGAGCAGGTTCCGCGCGTCGAGCTTCGAGAGCTTCTTGAAGGCCCGCCCGAGCAGGAGCGCGGTGATGGCGTCGCCGAGGCCGCGGCCCGCCGTGGCCGGCGGCGTCTGCTCGCCGAGGGCGGCGAGGAAGGCGGCCAGCGCCCGGACCTGGCGATCGAAGCCCGACCAGGCCAGCGCGTCGACCCCGGACCACGTGGCCAGCTCCGCCTCGGTCCGCTCGTTGCTCGCCCAGAGCGTCACCGCGCGGCCGTCGGGCTGCGGGGCGAAGGCTCGCACCTCGGGCGCGATGAGTGACAGCCCGTGCCCCGCGAGGCCCAGCTCGCGCACGACCGCCGGGCGCAGGCGCCCGACCGTGTGGAACAACCCCGGGGCGCGGGAGCCGTCGTCGAGCGTCCGGGTCTCGACGGTGCCGCCGAGGGTCGCCCGCTTCTCCAGGACGAGGGTGCGGAGACCAGCCTTCGCGAGGTAGGCCGCCGCGACCAGGCCGTTATGGCCGCCGCCGAGGACGATCGCGTCGTAGATGGTGGAGGGCTGCGCGGCCACCTACGCCACCTTCCCCTTCTTCGCCTTGAGGAGCTCGAGCGCCGCGAGCCGGCCGTTCGCGGCCATGATCCCGCCGCCCGGGTGGGTGGACGAGCCTGCCATCCAGTAGTCGCGGATCGGCGTCCGGTAGCGCGACCAGCCGGGGATCGGCCGGCTGAAGAAGAGCTGCTCGAGGCTGAGCTCGCCGTGGAAGATGTTCCCCTCGGTGAGGCCCCACTCCTTCTCCATGTCCCAGGGCGTGACGACGTTCTTCTCGACGATGACGTCGCGAAGGTTGGGGGCGTACTCGCTGATCGTGTCGATGACGGTGTTGCCGAAGGCCTCGCGCTGGTTCTCCCAGTCGGCCGGCCCCTCGGCCAGGTTGTACGGCGCGTACTGGACGAAGCAGCTCATCACGTGCTTGCCGGGCGGCGCCACCGACGGGTCCACGAGCGAGGGAATCACGATGTCGATGTACGGTCGGTGGCTGAAGCGCCCGTACTTGGCGTCGTCGTAGGCGCGCTCCATGTACTCGACCGACGGGCTGATGCTCATCGCCCCGCGGAGATACTCCGTGCCGCCGGGGTTGGCGGTGAACGTCGGCAGGGCGTCGAGGGCGAGGTTGACCTTGCCGGAGCTCCCCCGGAACTTGAAGCGGCGCACCTGGGCCACGAAGTCGTCGGGCAGGACGCCCGGCTCCAGGAGCTGGAGGAACGTCCGCCGGAGGTCGGCCGACGAGACGACCACGCCGGCGTCGACCTCCTCGCCGCTCTCGAGGACCACGCCGGTCGCCCGGTCGCCCGAGGAGGAGAGCTTCACCTGGGCCACGCCGGCGTTCGTCCGGATCTCGGCGCCCAGGGCCCGCGCCGCATTGGCGATGGCATCGCTGATGGCCCCCGTGCCGCCCTTGTGGAGGCCCCAGGCGCGGAACGCGCCGTCGATCTCGCCCATGTAGTGGTGGAGGAGCACGTAGGCCGTGCCCGGCGAGCGGACGCCGAGGAAGGTGCCGATGATTCCCGATGCCGCCATCGTGGCCTTCAGCGGGTCGGTCTCGAACCACTGGTCCAGGAAGTCGGCGGCGCTCATCGTCATGAGCCCGATGAAGGCGGCCTGATGGCGCTCCGGGAGCCGGGCGAAGTCGCGGGCGAGGCCCATTACGCCCAGCCAGTCGCGCGGGTCGATCGAGGTCGGGTCGGGCGGGACGAGGCCGAGGATCGGCTTGATGAAGCGGGCCATGTCGGCCATCAGCTGGCCGTACTCCTCGTAGGCGTCGGCGTCGCTCCTCGACCAGCGGCGGATCTCCCGCCTCGTCGCGGCGTGGTCGTCGCGGCGCCACAGGTAGTCGCCGGGGATCGCGGTGTAGGTCCCGTCGAGGGGGAGGATCTCCAGGCCGTGCTTGGGCAGCTCGAGCTCCCGGATGATCTCCGGGCGGAGCAGGCTGACCACGTACGAGAGGACGCTGAAGGTGTAGCCCGGGACGATCTCGTCGCTCGTCGTGGCGCCGCCCAGGATGTGGCGCTTCTCCAGGACCAGCGTCTTCCAGCCGGCCCTGGCGAGGTAGGCGGCCGTCGTCAGGCCGTTGTGGCCCCCGCCGATGATCACCGCGTCGTAGCGCTCGGCCACCCGCGTCTCCTCCTGTCGTCCTGGGGTTCGGATGCCCTTCGGGTCCTGTTCGGCCGATCGCTACGCGCGCTTGCGCGGCGGGTCGAAGAAGGGCAGGTCCACGACCGTGGCCGAGACGAGCTTCCGCCTCGCCTCCACGGTCCACTCGACCTGCACGCGGCTCCCCGCCCGGGCGTGCGCGACGCCGACCGAGGCGAGAGCGATCATCTTCTTGAGCAGCGGGCTCCAGCCGGTGCTCGTCACGCGGCCCACCTGGCGCCCGCCCGCGTGGAGGGGGACGTGGGCCCGGCTCACGGTGGGCGGCGCGTACGGCGCCAGGGCCTCGGCCGCGTAGAGGGCCTCGATCTCCGTCCAGGCGATGTCGAGCCCCACCAGCCGGCGCGGCGGCCCGCCGCCCGCGACCTCGGCGAGGAGGGCGCGCTTCCCGACGTAGTCGGCCTTCGCGAGGTCCACGAGCCGGCCCATCCCGACTTCGTAGGGGCTGAAGCTCTGGGCCGGGATGTGGGAATGGAAGGCGCTCGTGTAGTCCACCTCGATGAGGACGAGGCCGGCCTCCAGGCGGGTGACGTCGAGGGCGAGCATCCCCGCCGGCCGAATCCGGTAGGGCTCGCCCGCCGCGACGAGGGCGTCCCAGGCCTTGACGGCGCGCTTCGCGGGGATCCAGAGCTCGTAGCCCAGGTCGCCCGTGTAGCCCGTCCGCGAGACATCGATCCGGACGCCGGCCAGGCTCGCGGTCCGCCGCCGGAAGTAGCCCAGGCCGGTGAAGTCCTCGCCCGTGGCGACCTCCAGCACCCTCCGGGCCAGGGGTCCCTGGAGAGCGATCGCGGCGTCGCGCTCGCTCACGTCCGCGACGTCGACGTCGAGCCCGTGGGCGTTCATCCGCAGCCAGCGGTACTGCGGGTCGGCGGCCGTCCAGCGGAGCACCTGGCCACCGTCGGCGTCAGCGAGGCGATGGATCGTGCCGTCGTCGATGACCTTGCCGTGCTCGTCGCACCACGGGGTGTAGAAGACCCGGCCCGGGGTCAGCTTCGTCGCGTCCCGCGTGATGAGGCGATCGACCAGGCGGAGCGCGTCGGGGCCACGCAGCTCGTACTTGAAGAGGGGGCTGACGTCGATCAGGGCGGCCGCCTCGCGGATCGCGTTGTACTCGATGACGTGGCTGTCGTGGTACTCGCTGGCGGCGTAGTAGCCCGACCACTCGCGCCACTGCATCCGGGCGTTGAGGGGCGCGGTCCGCGGGTGGAAGGCTGTTCCGACCGTCACGTCACGTGCTCCTCCGCTGGGCGCCGGCGCGCGGCCGCGTGGCCGGTTTGCCCTGGCCGGCGCACGACCCGTTGGCCGGCTCGTGGGCATGCGCCATTGTGCACGGGTCAGGCAGGCTCGTCCGCCTCGTGGGCGTTGCCCCGCGAGCAGGCCTCTACCCGTCGACCGGGGCGAAGGCCGCGGTGTGACCCGCGAGCGTCGGTCCGTCCATGCCGATGCCCTTCGCCTCCCAGTTGACGTCGCCGCCCTCCGCAACGACCAGCCAGGCGCCCCCGCCCACGTCGACGAGCCGTGCCGTCCGATTGCCGAAGGAGGCGCTTCCAGCATCCGGTCCGGTCGGGATGCAGTCGTCCTCGCCGGCGCAGTAGGCCCCTTCGCGCACCTCGATCCGCTGCCCGCTCGGGCCCTTGTAGGCGATCTCCAGCCTCCCGCCGCCGGCGAGGCGGAACTCCCCGGCATCGACGAACCAGCCGGCCGGGAGGACCGCGCAATAGACGTCCCACGCCACGTCGTCAGCGACCGCGGCGTAGAAGGCGCGGTTCTCGTCGTTCCCGCTGCAGGCGGCCGCGCCGCCCGTGGATGGTGCGGGAGAGACCGTTGGCTCGAGAGACGGCTCGCCGCTCGGCAGCTCGGTCGCCTCGCCGGGCGGCGTCTCCGTCGGGCCCGTGGTCGCTCCGTCCGTGGGCCCGGGCTCGCCACTGGGGACCGGGGTCGCAGAAGCCGTCGACGGCGCCGGGGTGCCGGTGGCCGTGGGGCCGCAGGCCGCGATGAGCAGGGCCAGCGCGACGAGGAGGGAGAGGGCGGCGCGTCCCGTCCGGGTTCCGCGCGTTCCGGGAGCGTCGGTCACCGTGCCAGCCTAGCCGCCGGGGTGGGCGCGGTCAACGCGCCCCGGCAGGGGTCGAGGCGGCGTCCGCGGCAACTGCGGCCACGCTCGCCGGACCGCCGGTGAGGGCGACGTCCACGCCGAAGACCGACCGCACGCGGTCGCGCGTCAGAACCGCCGCGGGCGACCCGTCGGCGACGACCCGCCCGCCGTCCAGCACGACGAGGCGGGGGAAGAAGTGGCGGGCCAGGGTGAGGTCGTGGAGGACGGCGAGGATGGTCGTGCCGTCGCGGGCGTTGAGATCGGCGAGCAGCTCCATCACCGCGACCTGGTGGCGGAGGTCCAGGTGGGCCGTCGGCTCGTCGAGGACCAGGAGGGGCGCCGCCTGGGCGACGGCGAGGGCGACGAAGACGAGCTGGCGCTCGCCGAGAGAGAGCTCGCGGGCGTCGCGTCCCCGGAGGCGGTCGATCCCGACCCGCGAGATCGCGGCATCGACGGCGGCACGATCGGCGGCGCGCGGACCGCGAAACGGATCCTCGTGCGGAAGGCGGCCCAGCGCGACCACCTCCTCCACGCGGGCCGAGAAGGGCAGCGTCGCCTGGCCCGGCACGGCGGCCAGCCGCCGTGCGACCGCCGCCCGGTCGAGGGTGTCGACCGGGTCGCCGCCCAGGAAGGCCCGGCCGCTGCGCGGCACGACGAGCCCGGCCAGGACCCGCAGCAGCGTCGACTTCCCGGCGCCGTTGGGCCCGACGAGCGCCACCATCTCGCCGGGCGCGATCGCAAGGCTCACCCCGCGGAGCACGGTCCGCTCGCGATAGGCGACGACCACGTCCTCGAACGCGGCCTGGGCCGTGGGGGAGGCGGACGGGGCCGGGCCGGGATCCGGTCGCGCAGCCCCCGCGATCGCCGTCACAGCTCGTACCCGCCGCGCGCGGAGCGGAGCAGGGCCAGGAAGAAGGGTGCCCCGATGACGGCGGTGACGACCCCCACGGGGATCTCACCCAGCAGGCGGGCCACCAGGTCGGCGGCGACGAGGAGCACGGCGCCGAGAAGGGCCGCCAGGGGCAGCACGTGGCGCGCGTTCGGCCCCACGACCAGGCGGACGAGATGCGGCGCGACCAGCCCGATGAACCCGATGAGCCCGGAGACGGCGACCGCGGCGGCCGTGACGAGGGTGGCGAGGCCCAGCAGGATCCCGCGCTCGCGCCGGACGTCGATCCCGAGGTGGGCTGCGGCCTCCTCACCGAGCAGGAGCCCGTTGAGGGCGCGGGCCCGGGCCAGGATCGCGACGCTCCCGCCGATCACGAGCGGCGCGGCGATCGCGAGGCGCATCCACGACGACCCCTCGAGGCCTCCGAGGAGGAAGCTGAAGATCTGGCGCAGGTTCGCGCCGGACAGGTACATCGTCATGGCTAGGCCGGCGGCCAGGAGCGAGCCGACTGCGTACCCCGTGAGGAGGAGCCCGGTGAGCGGCGCCAGCGGGCCGCCGCGCCCCAGGCGGTAGACGACGGCGACGGCCGCGAGCCCGCCGGCGAACGCCAGCACGTTGAGGAGGCCCAGGTCCACGAGCGCGACGCGCACTGGGATCAGGACCGCGATTGCCGCCCCGAGCGCTGCGCCCGACGCCGTCCCCAGCACGTACGGGTCCGCGAGCGGGTTGCGCAGGAGCCCCTGGAAGGTGGCCCCGGCAACGGCCAAACCCGCCCCGACGACGAGCGCCGTCAGGACGCGTGGCAGGCGCAGCTCCAGGACGATCGTCTCCGCCGCGGGAGCCCAAGTCCGCTCGACGGGGAGGCCCAGCGCGCGGAGGAGGATCCCGATCGTGTCCCCGGGCGCGACGGCCACGCTCCCGGCGGCCACACCGAGGACGACGACCGCCGCCAGGATCACGAGGCCGGCGACGGCGAGAGCGGCCGGGCGCGGCGCTCCGGCGGGCCGTCGGAAACGGGCCCGGGAGAGGGCGAGCGCGCGGCCGCCGATCGTCATGGCCGGTTCTAGCCGCCCGGGCTCGGGGACGGGCCCGGCGGCAGGGAGGCCGCTGGGTCGATCGCGAGCGCCAGGGCGCGCAGCCCTTCGGCCAGGCGTGGCCCGGGGCGGGTGACGATGACGTCGTTCACGGGGCGGATCGCGCCGCTCGTCACGGCCGACATGCCGCCCCAGCCGGGGCGCGCGGTGACGATCTCGGGCGTCGTCCCGTAGGCGGCGTCGCCGAGGACGATCACCTGCGGATCGGCCGCGAGGAGCCTCTCCAGGGGGATGGAGAAGACGGTAGGGCTGCCGGTCGTGATCGGGTCGCCCCCGGCAAGCTCGATCATCTCGGTGAGGAAGGAATCGTCGGCCGGGCCGTAGATCTCCTTCATGGCATCGAGCTCGTAGAAGACCCGCGGTCGCGTCCCGCCGGCCGCGTTAATCGCGTCGCCGATCGCGCTGATCTCGGCCTCCATCTGGGCCGCCATGGCGGCGCCCGCCGCCGGCTCGCCGGCCGCGGTCGCGACGAGGGCGAGATCCTCCAGGGCGGTTGCCACGTCCGGGGCATAGACGACGAGCACCGGGATCCCCAGGCCGCGGAGCTTCTCCAGCGCGTCCGGGCTGTTGAAGCCGTTGCCCCCGGCCACGACGAGGTCCGCCTCGAGGCCGACGATCTTCTCGATGTCGATCGCCCCCATCGTGACGACGCGGGGGACGGCCTTCGCCGCGGCGGGGTAGTCATCCACGTCCGTGGCCCCGACCACGCGAGGGCCGGCGCCCACGGCGAACAGGATCTCGGTGGTGGCCGGTGTGAGCGAGACGATCCGCTCCGGCCGGGCCGGGATCGTGACCGCCGTGCCCTCGTCGTCGGTGAGGGTCAGGGGAAACGCCGCGGCCGGGGTCGGCGCAGGGGCCGTTGTGGGCGCGGCGGCCGGGGTCGCCGCAGGCGTGGGAGTGGGCGCGGCGGTCGGGGCGGCGGCCGCGCTGCAGGCGGCCACGAGGGCGCCCAGCAGGGCGATCGTCGCGATCGGACGCACGGCGCGGGACGCGCGGGACGGGGTGATGCGCACGGGAACCTCGCGGGGTCGGGAGGGAGTGGCGGCGCGCGGGCGCGGTGGCGCGCGGGCACGCCGAACGGACGCGAGGCCCTAGGTGGCGGGAATCATGCCTGCCTGCCCCTTTCTCTCGAGGGTTCGAGCGGCTGGACCGTGGGGCCGGCGACCGGACTTCCGTCCCCGAGGGGACGGTCACCGTAGCGGGACTGTGCCGGATTCTCACCGGCTTCGCGACCACGCGGCGGGTTGTGACCGTTGGAGCGTAGCACGGCAGGCGCACCCCGCGATGGGCCGAACAGCCCGGAACGCACCGTCCGGGCGGGCCCCTCGCCGGTCGATAAGGGGCTGATAAGCGGCCCGCGGCAGACTCCGCGGAGCGGCGTCGGTCCCGGCGTCGCCCACCCGCCTCCTCCCGCCACGGTCATCCCGCCGGAGGAGGTCACCCCGGATGTCGCCCGGACGAAGAACCCGCCAGCTCGCCGTGCTCCTCGCGATGATGGCCCTCGCGGCCCTCGCGGCGGGGCCGGCCCGCGCGGCCTACCAGGCAACGGTGGACGCGAACGTGACGGCGTTCTCGTTCAACTGCATCAAGATCAACGACACCTACCCGACCAAGATGCTCAACGCCGCCGTTGCCGGCTACCGCAACCTCGGGTTCACCACGACCGGCTACAGCGGCGCGGTCTTCACGAAGGCCCACGTGCTGGCGAGGACCCCGGCCGATTGGGGTTACTACGTGCACTCGCACGGCGACCACTACTACTACCCGGGCGGCGGGCAGTACGCAGGGTTCAGGGAGGACGCGGGGCTCTGCACGGGGGCGAGGATCGTCTACTCGAAGGAGATCGCGGCGGCCCGTGCCGGGCGCCCGTCCAACCTCGTGATCATGTCAACCTGCCACCTGGGCGAGACGAAGACGACGATGCCAGGTGCCTTCGGGATCCCGAAGGTGAAGGCCGGCATCGGCGCGTGGGCAGGTACCAACTTCTATCTGGGGTACCTGGGCGAGGCGTGGGACAGCGACGAGTTCGCCTTCGAGACCCGCTTCTGGAACGCGCTTGGACCAGGGTACGGGGTCGGGGAGGCGTTCGACGTCGCGAAGCTCGGGTCGTTCAACGTGGGGTTCGCCGCCAACTGGTACGGCAGCTACGTCTGGAATGGGCGGGCAGGGCCCCTGCCGACTCCCTGCCCCAGGTGTTCGTGAGGTGAGGACGATGAACGCAGCACTTCTCGCGCGGCTCGGCCGGCGCCGCACCCGGCTCCTCGTCGCGGCCGCCATCGCCGGCGCGGCAATCGGTCTGGGGTTCCCCAGCGGGACTGCTCCGGGCGACGCCGCCGACCGCTTCGTGGCCGGCGAACCCGCCACAGTGCGAACGCTGGTCCCCTCCGAGCAGGCGGCGCGGGTCCTGACGGCGGCCACGTTCTTCCGTCTGCGCCTCGGTTTCCCGGAGCCGGCCGGTGTGCGCGTCGACCGCGTTACCGACCGCTTCAGTGGCACCACCTACGATGAGGTGACCGCGACGGATGGCGCCGGCCGCTCCCTCCACCTGCAACGCTTCGACGAGCGCGGGCGGCTCGTGGGCGCTGTTGCGTTCGGCTGGCAGGCCTCGGGCAGTCGTCCCCTGGTCGACGCCGATGCCGTCCGGTCGCGCGGACTGGCCGTCGCTGCCACCCTCATGCTCCGTGTGACGGGAGCTCCCGACGTACGCCAGGATCCGGACGCCACCGGCTGGGCAATCGCGTGGCCACGCGTCGTCGACGGGATCCCGGTGCTCGGCGACGGCGTTCGGCTCGATCTGTGGCCCGACGGACGGGTCCACGCGATGGTGCGGGCGGAGAGACCGCTCGCCCCCCGGCCGTCGAGCCTGCTCGACGAAGCCGCCGCGCGGCAGCGGGCGGCTGACACCCTGGGAAGCCTGTTCGGCGACCGGGCGAAGCTGGTCGCCGTCGCGACAGTCGCGCTCGCCTGGGTCGCCCCGAACGGCGCGTTCGACCCCACCGCGCCGGACGCTCCCGACCCCACGCTTCGCCTCGCCTGGGTCGTCGAGGCCCGGACCCAGGGGGCGCTGTCCGAAGGGCTCCGGGCAGTGAAGATCTTCCTGGACGCGGGCACCGGCTCGCTCCTCGGGGGCGACGTCCTGCGGTGATCGCACGGCCCAGGCGCGCTCCGGCGTCCCGCCCAGCCGACGGCCGGGCGGGACGCAGACCGACCCCTGCCTCCCTGACCCTGGCGGCAATCGCGATTGCGGCGGTCGTCGCCTCCTGCGCCTCGCCCGCTCCCAGCGCGCCGGGGATGACCCCGGGCCCGATGCCGTCGTCGTCCGACTCGGCCGACGCGCCGGCCGAGTCGGGCCTGCTCCTGCTCGCGCCGGCCGGTGACGTCCAGGCTCTGAGCCTGGTCCGGCCGACCGCCGAGGTCGTGGCCCTTCCCCTGCCGAACCCTTCGACGGCGGCCGCGACACCGATGCTCGACGGAGCGCTCGTTGCACTCGTCACGGACGGCCGGACCTTCATGGCGCCGGATGGCCCGGCGGGGCTCCTCGCGGGGACCGGATGGCAACCCCTCGACCTCCGCTGGGCCGGTGCCATGCCACCCGGGGCGATCGTCTTCGGGGCCACGGCATCGCCGACCGGAAGCCGCCTTGCCGCGATCGCCCGGCCACCGGATGCCGAGAGCCCGAGTGCGCTCGTCGTCATCGATCCGACGGCGGGTCGCGGCTTCATCTGGCCGATGGCCGACGAGTCGATCGGAGCCCCGCCGGCGTGGCTCGACGAGTCCTCCGTCGCGGTCGTGCAGCGCGGGCGCGACGGCCGGACGTTCCTGGCCGTGCTCGCGATCGCGACCGGGAAGGAAGTCGACCGGATCTCCCTCCGGGCGCTCGCCTTCCAGACGTCCGGCGATACGCGCACCGCCGTCGTCCTCGGGGACGACAGCCGGCTGCTCGTTGGCCCCACCGCCGAGGTCCTCGAGCGACGACGCGCCCCGGAGGGGGGTCCGGCGCTCCGGCCGGGCGACGTCGTCCGCGGTGGTGTCGCGCTCGACCGGGACGGACTCCGCCTCGCGGCGGTCGTCGAGGACATCGCAGGTGTCAGTCGGATCGCGACGTTCGAGCGCGTCGGTGACGCGTGGCAGCCGGGGGCCCGGATCGCCGCCCCATCCGGCTCGAGCGGCGGCTGGGTTGCCTGGCTGCCGTGAGCCGGACAGGACGGACCCCGGCGGCGGGCCGGGGTCCGAGGCGGCGGAGTGGCCGGGAGGCCCGGCCGCCGGCTCAGTTGGCCGTCGCGACCTCCTCGACGGCCGTGAAGATGGAGACCTGCGAGGCCTCGGGGAGCATCTCGCCGAGGATCTTCTGCAGCGTCAGCTGGTGCACGCAGCTCTTCCAGCTCTCGAAGTAATGGCACGTGCAGTGCCAGGCACCGGCGTCGAGACTTACGTGATGCGTGTCGTTGTCGCCCCGGAACGTGACGCCGAGGCGATCGAACGTGAGGCGGTCGCGCTCGCGCGCGTAACGGTTCGCCTTCTCGACTTTGCCGATGAGAGAGCTGTGCATCGCCGAGGTCCCTCCATGGCCGCCGGGGGCCGCTCCGGGGACCGCCGCCCGGTCGTGCGCGCGTCGCCGGGAGGTGCGGTCGTACCGCCAACTCTACTACCCGGGGCCAAGAAGGGCCGCCGGACCGAGCCCGATCGGGATCAGCTCCGGACGAGCGCTTCGCCGGCGGCGATGCAGGCGTCGGCGACTGCCTGCGACGTCGCCTCCGTGTAAACCCGGACGAGCGGCTCGGTGCCGCTGAAGCGGACCAGCAGCCACGACCCGTCGCCGATGAAGAACTTGAAGCCGTCCTTCGTCGAGAGCTCGACCGTCGTCGTCACCGGCTGGCCGGCCAGCTCGGTCGGCGCGTTCTCGACGAGCTCCACCGCGAGCCGCTCCTTCAGCGCCGGGTAGGTCGCCCGGTCGACGTGGACGTCCACCCGCTGGTAGAACGACGGCCCGGCGATCTCGTGGAGGTGGGCGATCGCCCGCGAGACCGGCCACCGTCCGGCGTCCCGCTCGCGCAGGAAGAGGTCCAGGAGCAGGAGGTCGGAGTAGATCCCGTCGCGCTCGGGCAGGTGCATCCCGAACCCGTAGCCGCCCGACTCCTCGCCGCCGTACATGGCCCCGGTCTCGATCATCTTCGGCCCGACGTACTTGAACCCCACCGGCGTCTCGTGAACGGGGATTCCGTAATGCAGCCCGAGGCGCTCGGCCATCGACGTCTCGTTGACGCTCTTCACGACGGGCTCCCGGAGCCCCCGATGCTCGGCCAGGTAGTACATGAGCAGCCCGTAGACCTGGAGCTGGTGCACGAAGACCCCGCGCTCGTCGATGGCCCCCGCCCGGTCGGCGTCCCCGTCGAGGAGGAGGCCGAGGTCGAAGCCGCCGGCCGCGACGAGCCGCAGCGCCTCGTCGATGTGCGGGCGGATCGGCTCGGGATTCACGCCGCCGAAGTAGGGGTTGCGCTCGGTGTGGAGCTCCACGACCTCGATCCGGCCGCCGGCCAGGAGGCGGCTGATCCAGCCGGCCCCCGACCCCCAGAGAGGCTCCACGAGGAGCCGCACGTCGGCGGCCTTGAGGGCCTCGAGGTCGAGGGAACGGCGCACGAACTGCTCGTATCCGGCGAAGGGGTCGAAGCGCTCGACCAGACCGGCCGCCTCGGCGTCGGCGAAGGGGCGACGGGGGATGAAGCGGCCGCCGTTCTGGGCGATGACGGCCTCCACGGCGGCGATGACCTCCGGGCCGGCGGCGGCCCCGGTCGACGACTTGACCTTGAAGCCGTTGTCGGTCCACGGGTTGTGGCTGGCGGTGATCACGACGCCGGCGGCCGCGCCGCGCTCGACGACCTCGTAGCTGGACATCTGGGTCGGCACCGCGTGCGCCGCGAAGGCGACCGGGATGTCGTAGGCCAGGATGACCTCCGTGGCCGCCGCCGCGAAGTGCTCCGAGGCGAAGCGACGATCGTAGGCCACGACCACCCCCCTGGCCTGCTCACCGCGATCGGCCACGTAGCGGGCGACGCCCTCCGCGCAGCGCCGGACGTTGTCGAAGGTGTAGTCGTCGGCGATCCTCGCCCGCCAGCCGTCGGTGCCGAAGACGATCGCGGTCGGGGCGGGGGCGACCTCGCCGGCGGGCGTCGTCACGCGTCTTCCTCCCGGGCCCGGTCCAGCTCCTCGGCGATGGCCCGTACCTCCTGGGAACGGTCGGCGGCACAGACGAGCAGCGCGTCCGGCGTATCGACGACGATGGTATCCCGCAGGCCCAGGGTGACTACGAGGCGCCGGCCGGCCAGCACGAGCGTCCCCTCCGAGCCGACGTCGCGACGTGGCCCCGACCCCACCGACCCGGCCGGCTCACCAGCCTCCACGGCGCGGGCGACGAGGGCGTCGCGGAGGGCCGCCCAGCTGCCCACGTCGCTCCAGCCGACGTCCGCCCGCAGCATCGCCACCCGCCCGGCCAGCGACGCCGGCTCCAGCACGGCGTAGTCGATGGAGGTGGCCCGCACGGTCGCGTAGGCGGCGTCGAGCGCGGCCGGGCCACCGGCCAGTCCTTCCCGCACGACGTGAAGGATGTCGGGCGCGGAAGCGTCGAAGGCGTCCAGGATGGCACCGCGCTGCCAGAGGAAGATCCCGGCGTTCCAGGCGACGGCGTCGGGGCCCGCGAGGAGGGCCGCAGCGGCGTCGGCCGGGGGCTTCTCGACGAAACGGCGCACCTCGTGCGCTCCGGCCTCCGCCCGGGGGCCGGCGGCGACCACGTACCCATAGCCGGTCTCGGGCCCCGTCGGGGCGATCCCCAGGGTCACCAGCGGCCGGTCCGCCGCGCCCGCCACCACCGCCGCCCGGGCCAGGAGGGCCCGGAACCCCTCCTCGTCGGCGACGAGGTGGTCGGCGGGGAGGACGGCCATCACCTCGTCGCGGCCACGCTCGAGGGCGACCGCCGCCAGGGCGACCGCGGCCGCGGTGTTGCGGCCCACCGGTTCGGCGAGGACGTTGCGAGCCGGGATCTCCGGCAGCTCCGCCCGCACCAGCTCGACGTGGCGACGATCCACCACCACCGCCACGTCCCCGGGTCCCGCCAGGGCGGGCAGGACCCGATCGCAGGTCGCCCGGAGAAGCGACCGGTCGCCCAGGAGCGGAAGGAAGGGCTTCGGGCGGTCGGGCCGCGACAGCGGCCAGAGCCGCGTGCCGCCGCCGCCGGCAAGGATCACCGCGTACATCGCCGTGATTCTACGGGGCGGCGGGGCGGCGTGGTTCAGGCGCCGCCGGTCTCCGGCGCCGGGAGCCCGCATTCGTCGGCGAGGAGGGCCGCCTTGTCGGTGCGCTCCCACGACAGGTCGAGGTCGGGGCGGCCGAAGTGGCCGTAGGCGGCCGTCTGGCGGTAGATCGGCGTCCGCAGGTCGAGGGCCGCGATGATCTTCGCCGGCCGAAGGTCGAAATGACGGTCGATGGAGGCCCGGATGAGCTCGTCAGATACGCGTCCAGTTCCGAACGTCTCGATCGAGACCGAGAGGGGGTGGGCAATCCCGATCCCGTAGGCCACCTCGATCTCGAAGCGATCGGCGAGCCCGGCGGCCACGACGTTCTTGGCCACCCACCGGGCGGCATAGGCCGCCGAGCGATCGACCTTCGTCGGATCCTTGCCCGAGAAGGCGCCGCCGCCGTGGCGGGCCATCCCGCCGTAGGTGTCGACGATGATCTTGCGCCCCGTCAGGCCGGCATCGCCCATCGGCCCGCCGATCACGAAGCGCCCGGTCGGGTTGACGTGGATCTCGGGGTCGCGAGCCCGCAGCTCGTGCGGGATGACCGGCAGGATCACCGCCTCGATGAGGTCGTCGCGCAGGCTGTCGGGCGCGTCGGGATCGTGCTGGGCCGCGATGACGACGGTCGCCACCCGCTTCGGCAGCCCGTGCTCGTACTCCACCGTGACCTGGGTCTTGCCGTCGGGGCGGAGGTAGGGGAGCTGGCCCGACTTGCGGGCCTCGGCGAGCCGGCGGGCGAGGCGGTGGGCGAGGGCGATGGGGAGGGGCATCAGCTCGGGCGTCTCGCGGCAGGCGAAGCCGAACATCATCCCCTGGTCGCCGGCGCCGAGCTCCTTCGCGTCCACCCCCAGCGCGATGTCCGGCGACTGCTCCTTGACGCTCACGAGGGCGCCGCAGGTCTGGTAGTCGAAGCCGTAGTCGGCCTTCGTGTAGCCGATCTCGCGCACCGTCTCGCGGACGACTCGCTGGAAGTCGACGTAGGTGCTCGTGGTGATCTCGCCGAGGACGAGCACGAGGCCGGTCGTCGTGGCGGTCTCGCAGGCGACCCGGGCGTCCGGGTCCTCGCCCAGGATCTCGTCGAGGATGGCGTCCGAGATCTGGTCGCACATCTTGTCGGGGTGACCCTCAGTCACGGACTCCGACGTGAAGAGGTAGCTCGGGGCGTCGACGATGCTGGTCACGGCGACGGCGAGCGTAGCACGCGCGGCCGCGGGCCTCGGGGCGACCGCGGCCGCACGTAAATCAGCGGCGTCCGACGGCCGTGTCTTCGCGTTCCTTCCGGCCGACGACCTGCCGCCCCTGCCCTGGCATACGGGGCAACGATCGGCGTCGGCGGTCTGTTCGTCACAGCTTCCGTTCGTCCCACCTTACGTGCCGTGGCTCCAGGAGCTCCAGTAGGCGGCCTGCTCCTCGGTCATGGCGTCGATGTGGATCCCGAGCGCCTCCAGCTTCAGGCGGGCGACCTGCTGGTCGATCGCCTCCGGAACCACGTAGACCGTCGGCTCGAGCTCGGCATGGTGCTGCACGACGTACTCGGCCGACAGCGCCTGGTTCGCGAACGACATGTCCATCACCGCGGCCGGGTGGCCTTCGGCGGCTCCCAGGTTCACGAGCCGGCCCTCGGCGATCAGGTGGAGCTTCTTGGGGCCGAGGTCGAACTCCTGGACGTGCTCGCGAACCTCGCGGACGTGGCCCTCGGCCAGCGCGCGCAGGGCGACCAGGTCCAGCTCCGCGTCGAAGTGGCCGCTGTTGGCCATGATGGCGCCGTCCGGCATGGCCGCGAAGTGCTCGCGCCGGAAGACGTTGACGTTGCCGGTGGCCGTGATGAAGAGCTCGCCCCAGGGTGCCGCCTGGTCCACGGTCTTCACCTCGAACCCGTCCATGAGCGCCTCGAGGGCCCGGACCGGGTTGACTTCCACGACCGCGACGTGGGCGCCGTGGCCCTTGAGCCGGGCGGCGATCCCCTTGCCGACCCAGCCGTAGCCGGCCACGACGCAGCGGCGCCCGGCGATGAGGATGTTCGTCGCCCGCAGGATCCCGTCGAGCGTGCTCTGGCCGGTCCCGTAGCGATTGTCGAAAAGGTGCTTCGTCTCCGCCTCGTTGACGGCCACGACCGGGAACCGGAGCGCGCCGTCCCGGGCCATGGAGCGGAGCCGGATGACGCCGGTCGTCGTCTCCTCGGTCCCGGCGAGGATGCCCGGGATGAGCTCGGTGCGATCGCGATGGAGGAGGCTGACGAGGTCGCAGCCGTCGTCCATGGTGAGGTGGGGCCTCGTGTCGGCGATCGCGTTGAGGTGCGCGTAATAGGTGTCGCGGTCCTCCCCGCGCCGGGCGAAGACGCCGATTCTGTAGCGAGCGGTGAGGGCCGCGGCGACGTCGTCCTTCGTCGAGAGGGGGTTGCTGGCGGCGAGGGCGACCTCGGCCCCGCCCGCGGCGAGCGTGCGCACGAGGTTCGCGGTCTCTGTCGTGACATGGAGGCAGGCGGCCACCCGTATCCCGGCCAGCGGCCGTTCCCGGGCGAAGCGCTCGCGGATCAGGCGGAGGACGGGCATCTCCCGCTCCGCCCACTCGATGCGGCGCACACCCTCGTCGGCCAGGCCGAGGTCGGTGATGTCGTTGGGCGGCAGGACGGTCGGGATCGTCATCGGGGGTGGGGTCTCCGGGTGGTCCCGCGGACGGGCGGTCCGCGGTTCGCCGATTATGCCCGAGGGCCCGCCCGGCGGCCGAGGAGCCGCTGCAAGGGCGCCGCGAGCGACCGGACCAGGCCGCCGCCATCCGACGTGCGATGGACGAGCCGCTCCTCGAAGCGCACGTGCTCGCGGTAGCCCAGCTTGCGATAGGCCTGGAGCGCCGGGGGGTTGTCGGCGCGGACGTTGAGCACCACCTGGTCGCAGACGCGGAGCAGCTCGGCGGTCACGGCGCCCGTGACGGCGGTCGCGTAGCCCCGCCCCCGGTAGTCGGCATGGGTCATCACGTTGCCCACGACGCCGAGACGGGCCTCGGGCGAGACGACGTGCGTCCCCGCCGCCGACACGAGGCGGCCGGCCACGCGGATGCCGTGGTAGACGCCCTCGGCGATGGCCGACGGGGGCAGCCAGGCCGTGAAGCCGAGCTGGTAGAGGCGGTTGAGGTCGCCGATCTCCACCGGGAGGAGACGGGCGACGTCGGCCGGGAAGGGCCTGAACGAGGCCCGGTCGACCCACATCCGGACCATCTGGGGGCCGGGCTCCACCCGATACCAGGCCTCCAGGGCGGGAAGGTTGGCGGGCAGCACCGCGGCGTAGGCGGTCCGGGTGCGGATGACGTCGCGAAGGATCGCCGCGATCCCGGCGTTCTCTCCGATCGCGAAGACCGGCTGCGGGGCGGGCCCGGCGTACTCCAGGACGACGGCGGTCGGCTCGTCGCTCACGAGCGCGACACCCCAGCGGGTCCGGCTGAACTCCCGCTCGTCGAGATCGCAGAGGGCGTACGCCGCGAAGAGGCGGTCGCGCTCCAGGAACGCGCGCAGGAGCCCGCGGTCGGTCGTGGAGCGGACCACGATCCCGCGGGCCGCGAGGGAGGAGACGGCGGAGGTTGCCACGTCAGGCGTCCCCGGCGGCGTCGCCCGGGTCCGTGGCGGCGGCGCCCGGATCCCCGGCGCCCGGATCCCCGGCGCCCGGATCCCCGGCGCCCGGCCCCGGAGAGGGCGGCCCTTCCGGCCCGGCCGGTGGGGCGGGACGGCGGGCCTCGCGCGCCTCGATCGCGGCTGCGATGGCCGGCCCATAGGGCGCCCGCAGGACGCCGGCCTCGGTGACGATCGTCGTGACCAGCTCCGCCGGGGTCACGTCGAACGACGGGTTGAACGCCGCCGCGCCGGCGGGGGCGATCCGCTTCCCGCCGACGGACGTCACCTCGGCGGCGCTCCGCATCTCGACGGTGATCCGGGAGCCGTCGGCGGTCTCGCCGTCGAGCGTCGCCGTGGGTGCGACGACGTGGAAGGGCACCCCGTGGCGCGCGGCGAGCACGGCCAGCGGGTATGTGCCGACCTTGTTGGCGGTGTCGCCGTTGGCCGCGATCCGGTCCGCCCCCACCAGGACCGCGTCCACCACGCCGGAGGCGAGGAGCCAGCCGGCAGCTGCGTCCGCCAGGAGCGTGTAGGGGATACCGGCCTGGCCCAGCTCCCAGGCCGTGAGCCGGGCCCCCTGGAGCCAGGGGCGGGTCTCGTCGACGTAGACGTGGACGTCCCGCCCGTCCGCTGCCAGCGCCTGGACCACGCCGAGGGCCGTGCCGACCTGGCCGCATGCGAGCGGCCCCGTGTTGCAGTGGGTCAGCAGCTGGAGGGGACGCTCTCGGGGGTCGGGGAGGAGCTCGACACCGAGGCGGGCCATGACGGCGTGATCGGCCGTCGCCTCGCCGATGATCGCCTCGGCCTCCTCCCGCAGGGCTGCGGCAACCGCCGGCCCGTCGTCCAGCAGCTCGCCGAGCGCCGCATAGCGGGCGAGCATCCGGTTCATGGCCCAGCGGATGGACACGGCGGTCGGCCGCGCGTTCAGGAGGGCGTTGGAAGAGCCTCGCAGGATCGCCCGGCGCGCGTACGGCTTGGTCCGGGTCGCGCGACCGGCCGCCAGGGCCAGCCCGGCCGCGGCCACCTGGCCGAGCGCCGGCGCGCCGCGGACGACCATCTCCCGGATCGCCTGGGCGACGTCGCCGGCGGATTCGCAGACGACCTCCACCAGCTCCTCGGGCAGGCGACGCTGGTCGACGAGGACGAGGCGGTCGCCCTCCAGCCGGAAGGGGCTCCGGAAGCCCGATGGCGCGGCCGGCGCGGCCCCGGCGGCCGGCGCGGCCCCGGCGGCCGGTGCGCCGGGGACAGCCGAGGGGCCGCTTTCCGCGAGCACGCTGCTGGCCATCTCCTGGGTCGTGTCGCGGAGGGCGTTGGCCGCTCCCACGAGGGTCGCCGCGGTACGGACCGCGTCGCCCGCCAGCATGCGGAAGAAGCGGCGTCGCTCCAGCCGGAGCGCCTCGTCGGGGTCCGGCGACGCGGCGGGCCCGGGTGGCGCGGCAGGAGGATCCACGTCGCTCACGGATGGAGGGCCGGGTCGTGCCGGGTTCGGTGGGGCGGGACGATCAGTACCGGATCACCGACGTGACATTCTGGCCGGCGAGTCGGTCGCGGCCCTTGAGGAAGGAAAGCTCCACCAGGAAGGCCAGGCCCACGATCGTGCCCTGGAGTCGCTCCACGAGGTCGACGGTGCCACGGACGGTCCCGCCCGTCGCCAGGAGGTCGTCCACGATGAGGACCCGCTCGCCAGGCTGGATCGCGTCGCGATGGATCTCGAGGGTGTTCGACCCGTACTCCAGGGCGTATTCCACGCTGATCGTCTCGGCGGGCAGCTTGCCCAGCTTGCGGACGGGGACGAGGCCGGCTCCGAGCTGGTAGGCCATGGGGGCGGAAAAGATGAAGCCGCGCGACTCCATCCCCACGACGACATCCACCTTCTCGGCCGTGTACGGCGCCAGCATCGCGTCGATGGCGGCCCGGTACGGCCCCGCCTCCTTGAGCAGGGTGGTGATGTCGTAGAAGAGGATCCCCGGCTTCGGGAAGTCCGGGATCTCGCGGATCTTCGCGCGGAGCTCGTCGGGGGTCATGATCGCGGGAACCTCCAGGGCGCCGGGCGGACGCCGGGCCGGCGGGCTCGTCGGGTGCGGTCGGCACCGCCCTCCAAAGTCTACCGCAGCGGCGTCCGGGCCCGACCGCGGGACGTGACCGGGGTCGCCCGCTCACTGGGCGCCGAACTTCCGCTCCTCGCCCCGCAGGAGACGCCCGATGTTGTCAAGGTGGAAGAGCCAGATGAGGACCGGGCCCACGATGGCGAAGACCAGCAGCGCCGGGGACTGTCCGGTCACGATTACCTGGACCGCGAGCGTGACCCCACCCACCACGGCGGCCACGAGTGACGCGAGCGACGTGTAGCGGGTGGCCGCCAGGACGGCGAGGAACACGACGAGGAGGACGGCCGCGGCGAAGGGCGCGAGCACGAGCGCCGCCCCGAAGGCGGCCGACACGCCGCGGCCCCCGGAGAAGCCCAGGAAGGGCGACCGGCTGTGGCCGACGATGGCCGCCAGCCCGGCGAGGACCTCCACCTCGACGCCGGCCCCCACGAACCGGGCGAGGAGGACCGCGGCGGTCCCCTTCAGCATGTCGAGGAGCCCGGAGACGAGGGCGAGGCGTGGGCCCAGCGCCCGCATGACGTTGGCGCCACCCGTGCGGCCGCTCCCGATGGTCCGTGGGTCGGGGCCGCCCGAGACACGGGCAACGATCACGCCCCAGGGGATGCCGCCGATGAAGAACGCAGCGATGGTGAGGGCCACGGCGCGAAGCACGACGACGAGGTCCATGGCCCGCGAGTATAGGGCGCCGTCAGACGGTGGGACCCCCGGCGCCCGCCGGTCCCGCGACACGGGCGAGGAGCACGGCGGCGGCGGCGCGGACGGCGGCGGCGTCGGGCGCGGCGAGGGCCGCCCGGGCCAGCTCCTCGAGCTCGCCCCGGCTGGACGTCGCGAGGGCGCCCCGCACCTCGTCGAGGGAGCCGGCGTCGGCCGACAGCTCATCGACACCGAGACCCACGAGGACGAGCGCGCCCGCCGGGTCGCCCGCGAGCTCGCCGCAGACCGCCACGGGGATGCCCGCCGCATCGGCCCCCGCCACGACCCCTGCGATCGCCCGCAACACGGCCGGGTGGAGCGCGTCCTGGAACCGGCCGAGGGCAGCGTTGCCCCGGTCGGCGGCCATGATGTACTGGGTCAGGTCGTTCGTCCCGATGCTGAAGAAGGCGACCCGGCGGGCGAGCTCGGGGGCCAGGAGGGCGGCCGCGGGGATCTCCACCATGATTCCCGTCACCATGCCGGCGGCACAGGGGTGGCCGGCCGCGAGCACCGCGGCCCTCGCCTCGTCGCGGAGCGCGTCGAGCAGGTCCACGTCCTCGAGCGTGGCGACCATCGGGGCCATGACGTGGGGCACGACCCCGGCGAGCCCGCCCGCTCGCCAGATCGCCCGCAGCTGCGTCCGCAGGAGCTCCGGCTCGCGATAGGCGAGGCGGATCGCCCGGACGCCGAGAAACGGGTTGGCCTCGGCGGGGAGCCCCAGGTACGGAATCCCCTTGTCCCCGCCGATGTCGGCCAGGCGGACGACCACCGGCCGCGCCGGCCCGAAGGCCTCGAAGGCGCGGCGGTAGGCGGCGACCTGCTCCTCCTCGGCCGGCGGTGCCTGCCGCTGCATGAAGAGGAACTCCGTCCGGAAGAGCCCGACGCCCTCCGCGCCGGCCTCGAGCGCGCGGGCGGCGTCGTCCGGGCTCCCGATGTTGGCGACGAGGAGGACGCGGGTGCCGTCGGCCGTCGCTCCCGGCCGGCCGCGTGCGGCGGCGGCGTGGGCACGACGCTCGGCCAGCGCCTTCGCCCGTTCGCGCAGGGCCGCCCGCGCCGCGTCGTCCGGGTCGATCAGGACGAGGCCGGCCTCGCCGTCCAGGGCAATCTCGACCGTCGCCCCCTCCCCGGATGCGGCGTCGACCGCCTCGACAAGGCCCGCACAGCCGACGACGCAGGGGATGCCGAGGCCCCGCGCAAGGATGACCGCGTGCGCGGTGCGCGACCCACCGGCGAGGGCGATGCCGAGAAGGAAGGCAGCCGGGATCTCGGCGGTGACCGACGGCGGGAGGTCGTCGGCGACGGCGATCACGGGCCGGTCGGGCAGGGCCAGCGTCTCGCCCCGCAGGATCCGGGCGATGCGGGCCCCGACATCGCGCACATCCGCGGCCCGCGCCGCGAGCAGCTCGTCGCCCAGGCCGGCGATGGCCATGGCCGCCTCGGTCGCGGCCGCGACGACCGCCGTCGCGGGGTCGGCCCCGGCGGCGACGTGCGCGAGCGCTTCGTCCACGATGGTCGGGTCGGTGGCCAGGACGGCCTGCGCCTCGAAGATGCCGGCGTCGTCGGGACGGCCGGCGTCGCGGATCCGCGCGGCGAGCGCCTCGAGCTGGGCCTCGGCGGCGACCGAGGCCGCCCGGATCGCGTCGCGCGGGTCGCCGGAGGCCGCCTGCGCGGCCCCGGCCGCCTGCTCGCGATAGCGCCAGGCCGGGGCGATGGCGATGCCGGTCACGGCTCCCAGCCCGGCGAGCCGACCGGCGGCGGCATCCGGCGGGAGCGCTGGCGCCGCAGGGGACGCGGGCACGGCGGCCGGCGCCCGCTCGGCAACCGGTGCCGGCGGCCGGACGGCCGCTTCCCCCGGCAACCCCGCGACCGCCGCCGGCGCGACCTCCTCCCCGAGTCCGGCCTCGATCGCGGCCCGAATCGTCGCGATCGCCTCGACCTCGTCGTCGCCCTCCGCCGTGATCCGGACCACGTGGCCAAGGCGGACGCCCAGCGGCTGGACCCGCAGCATCTGCTTCGCGTTGACTGGTCCCGCCCCGGTCGCCAGGTTCTGGATCGTCACCTCGGACCGGGTCCGGCCACAGGTGCGCACGAACTGCCCGAGCGGCCGAAGGTGGAGCCCGTTCGGGTTGCGGATCTCGATCTCGAGCGTCTGCACGGCGTCCTCCCGGTGGTCAGTGCGGCGGCCGACGCGGTGAGCGGGACACGAGGTCGACGACGCGGGCCGGCTCGGCGGCGAGGGACGCCGCCAGCTCCGGGTCGACGGTCACGGCGTCGACGAGGACCGCGAGGGCGTCGTTGACTGGCGTGGGAACCCCGAGCAGCGCCCCCGTCCGCGATACGGCGCCGTTGAGCCAGGCGGCCTCCGACGGCCCCGGCGCCCCGCCCCGCAGGTGGAGCCGCAGCGACGGCGACTTCCCGGCTCGCGCCCCGCCGACCACGAGGGTCAGGATCCGCCGGGACAGGGGCGCTGGAAGCCGGACGGCGAGGGCGAGGAGGGGCACGTTCGCGCCCGGCAGCGCGACGACCCGGATACCCTGCGCCCGCATGACGGCGAGTGCCTCGAGCAGCTGTCGGCGCTCCAGGTCGAAGAGCGCCGGGTCGGCGTAGATCTCCCCCGGGTCGCGGTCGACCAGCGCGGAGAGCGCGTTGCCCACGAGGTTGACGACGAGCTTCGACCATTTCATCGCGCGAGCATCGCCGAGCCGACGCGCCGGGAGACCCGCGACGGTGAAGATCCCGACGAGCTCCTCCACCAGGTGGTCGACGGCGCCGGCCACGGGCGCCAGGGCGATGCCGCCCCGACCGCGCCAGCGCACTTCGTTGGCGCCCACCCGCTCAACCGGGGCGGTCAACGAGCCAGCCACGTGCCCGACGCCGGGACGGGCGGCCGCCACCAGGTCCTCGGCGCCCACGCCGTTCTGGATCGTGAGGACCGGCGTCCCGGGCCACGCCCGGAGGTCGTCGAGCGCGGCCGCGAGATCGAACGTCTTGACGGCCAGGACGGCCAGGTCGGGTGCGCCGGCGAGCGCGGCCGGGGCAGCGGCACGGCCGACGCGGGACGCCACGCGGCGACCGTCGGGCTCGTGGATGACGACCTCCTCGCCGGCCTCCGGCGCCACCCGCGGGTCGATGAGGATCACCTCGGCACCGGACGACGCCAGCAGCCCGCCGAGGAGCGTGCCGACGGCGCCCGCCCCCAGCACTGCCACGCGCCGCGGCGCGCCGGGCATGCCCGCCGCCGCGGTCCCGCTCACCCGGGGATCTTGGGCAGGCTGGCGGCCTCCTCCGCCGCCGCGAGGACCGCGGCGAGGTCGTCGCCGACGCTCGCCTGGACGGCGGCGACGACCGCTCCCTCGACGAGCGGCCCCCCGGAGAGCCGGACCCGGGCTGCGACATCGTCGCCCAGCAGCTCGAGCGCGGTCTGCGTGGCCAGCACGGCGCTGCCGAGGTCCATGAGCACCAGGACGCCGGCCCCGCCCTCCGCGGCAGAGATCGCGGCCATGATCGCCGCGGCATCCGTGCCGAGCGACCCGTCGGCCATCCCACCGGCGGCCTCGATGCGCAGGTCGTCGCCGGCCATCTGGCGGGCGAGCTCGACGGTCCCCGCGGCGATCTGGGCGGAGTGGCTGACGACGACGATCCCGACGAGCGCTTCCATGGCGGCCAATCCTACGCGGCGTTCAGGATCGCCGCGAAGAGCGCCACGCCGTACCCGATGGTGACGATCCCGACGACCCACAGGATGTTCGTGATCCGTCGCTCGGCACGCTCCGAGAAGCCGAAGTCGAAGAGGATCGCCCGGACCCCGACCAGGGCGTGATAGGTGACGAACACGAGGAACGCCACCTCCACGGCGATCATCACGGGGTTGCGCAGCCAGGCGATGACGTCCTCGTAGTAGCGGAGGCCCGTGGGCACGATGAAGTGCTGGGCGACCATGTGCAGGCCCAGCAGCACGAGGAGCGCGGCGCCGCTGACCACCTGGCCGACGAACGGCGGGGCGTGGCGCGGGCCGGGGTCGGGACGATCGACCGGCCGCTTCTCGGTGGTCATCTCTCCCTCCCTATTCGCCGCCGAAGATCCGCAGCGCTCCGACCAGCGCCACGAACGCCGCGATGACCATGGCGGCGATGAAGAGCGCCTTCTGGCGGCTCGCCACGAACCCCAGCCCGACGAGGCCGACCCGGATCCCGTTGATGCCGTGGATCAGCATCCCCGTGAGGAGGAGCACGTCGAGGGCCAGGAACGGCGGACTCAGGGCGATGTCCACGAAGTCGTCCCAGGCATTGGGCCCCTGGACGAGCATCGACAGGATCACGAGGTGCAGGTAGAGGTAGGCGACCAGACCCAGGCCCGTGAGCCGGTTGAGGATGAAGGCGAGGCCCCCCAGGCGGCGACCCCGCGGATCGAACCAGCCGACGAAGCCCCGCCGCCGGGCCGGGCCGGCGCCCGCTCGGCCCCGTTCGACGCTCGTGTCGGCCATCAGCGGTTCCCTCCGAACGAGAAGAGGCGCCGGGCGCGAGCCCCGACGGCCGAGCGGCGGAGCCGCATGATCGCCGCCGCCGGATCCACGCCCGACGGGCAGGCCTCGGAGCACTCCCAGGTCAGGTGGCAGCGCCAGGCGGCCTGCTCGTCGTCCATGAGGCGCACGACGGGACCGGCGTCGAGGCCGCGTGGCTCCTCGACGACGCGCCAGGCGGCGGCGAGCGCGGCGGGGCCGACGTAGCGCGGGTCGCTGCCGGCGATCGGACAGGCGGAGAGGCAGATGCCGCATTCGATGCAGTCCTCGTACCGCTCCAGCTCGTCGATTCCGGCGGGCTTCTCGGCGCCCGGGATCTTCTCGGACGAGCGAATGAGCGGTCGGCCGGCGTCGTCGAAGTCGTCGAAGAAGACGTCCATGTCGACGACCAGGTCGGAGACGACGGGGAGGTTCCCCAGGGGCTCCACGGTCACCTCGTCCCCCGCCGGGACGGGCGTCACGCAGGCGAGGCCCTCGCGGCCGTCCACGCGCATCCCGCATGTCCCGCAGGAGGCGTGGAAGCAGGAATGGCGGAACGTGAGGGTCGGGTCCAGCTCGCGCCGGATCGCGACGAGCGCGTCGAGGATGGTCGTTCGCGGCCCCACGGCCACGTCGAACGTGTCGTAGCGGAGCGCGCCCGGGTCGTCGCCCTCCTTGCGGCGGGAGACGACCACGCGGGTGGTGCGGGCGTCGGTCACGGTCCCGGTCATGGCTCCCGCTCCTACGCCGCGTAGTACGCGGTGTGGGGAAGGGTCACGACCTCCCGCGTCCGGCACGGCGCGTCGACGCCGAGCTTGGCGCAGATGACGTCGGCGGCGGTCTCGGCCATCGCCCGCAGCGTCGTGCCCTTGCCCCCCGAGATCGTGACGAAGCCCTCGGCCTCGCCCGACTCGCGGTGGTCGAAGCACTTGAACGTCCGGCTCAGCTCGCGGCCCGTGTCGGCCTCCTTGGAGCCGATCAGCGGGCGCGCGGCCGACCACGCGGCGCGGCGCTCGGCGTGGCGGATGGCGGGGATCATCTTCGAGCCCTCGACGTACATCCGCTCGACGTGGTCCTCGGGGACGCCCAGGTCGTCGGGGTCGTCGACGACCCATGAACTCGTGCCGACCACCGAGAGGCCTCGCTGGGGGACGACGATGTCGCCGTCGCCGGAGGGATGCAGGCGGTTGATGACCATGTTGCTCCAGCGGCCGCGGACGGCGAGCAGGACGCCGGGCGAGGGGCGGATCGGGACGTCGCAGCCGGCCATGACGGCGAGCTTCTCGGCCCACGGCCCGGTCGCGTTGACCACGAGGTCGGCATGGATCTCCTCTTCCCTGCCGTTGGTCAGGTCGCGAACCCGGATGCCGGTAACGAGGCGGTCCGTGACGAGAAGCTCCTCGACGAGGGTCCAGGGCCGGATGATCGCCCCGCCCGCCTTCGCGCTGGCGAAGAAGCGGAGGGGCATCCGCATCGCGTCCATCGTCGCGTCGGGGACCTGGACGGCCATCTTCAGCTCGGGGTTGAGGTGCGGCTCGAGGCGCAGGGCCTCCTCGCGGCTGACCCGGCGGGCCGGGATGCCGCTCGCCAGGCAGGCCTCGAAGAAGGTCGGCTCGTAGGCGACGTCCTCGTCGGTGATGGCGACGAAGAGGCCGTCGTTCTCCTCGAAGGAGCCGGGGCAGATCCGGCCGAGGATCACCCGTTCCTCGATGCACTCGACGGCCGACTCGCGGTCCTTGACCGCGTAGCGCGCACCCGAGTGGAGGAGGCCGTGGTGGCGGCCGGTCGTGCCCGAGGTGACCTCGCCGCGCTCCACGAGCGTCACGCGGAGGCCGCGGAGGACGAGGTCGTGGGCCAGGGCACCGCCGGTGCCGCCGCCGCCCACGATCGCCACGTGGAAGGGCTGCCGGGGGGGTTGGGACGTTGTCATCTGCTGCGCTCCACGCCCGGAACGGGCTGCCCGGGCCCCGCGACGGGGCCCGGGCAGCGGGAGGGTCCTAGTCGACCCAACCGAACGTGCGGGTGACGGCCTTCTTCCACTGCGCGTACTCGGCGTCGACCTTTGCGGGCTCCATCGCGGGATGCCACTCGTGGTCCTTCGCCCAGTTGGCGCGGAGGTCCTCGACCTCGGCCCAGTACCCGACGGCGAGGCCGGCCGCGTAGGCCGCCCCGAGGGCCGTCGTCTCGGCGACCTTCGGCCGGATGACCGGGACCTTCAGGACGTCGGACTGGAACTGCATGAGGAGGTTGTTGAAGACCATGCCACCGTCGACCTTGAGGGCCGTCAGCGGAACGCCGGAGTCGGCGTTCATCGCGTCCAGGACCTCGCGGGTCTGCCACGCGGTCGCCTCGAGGACGGCCCGGGCGAGGTGGCCCTTGTTGACGTACCGGGTCAGGCCCGCGATGACGCCACGGGCATCGTTCTTCCAGTACGGCGCGAAGAGGCCCGAGAACGCGGGCACGAAGTAGACGCCGCCGTTGTCCTCGACGGTGGCCGCGAGGGCCTCGATGTCTTCGGACTTCGCGATCAGCCCGATGTTGTCGCGGATCCACTGCACGAGGGCGCCGGTGATGGCGATGGAGCCCTCGAGCGCATACACGGCCGGCTGGTCGCCGATCTTGTATGCGAGCGTGGTGAGGAGTCCGCTCTTGCTCGGGACCGCCTTCGTGCCCGTGTTGAGGAGCATGAAGCAGCCCGTGCCGTAGGTGTTCTTCGCCTCGCCGGGCGAGAAGCACGTCTGGCCGAAGAGGGCGGCCTGCTGGTCGCCCAGGTCGCCGGCGACCGGGACGCCGGCGAGGTCGCCGACGGCCAGGCCGTAGATCGCGGACGAGGCCTTGACGGCCGGCAGCATGGGGGCCGGGACGCCCAGGAGGGCGGTGATCTCCGGATCCCAGGCGAGCGTGGTGTAGTTGAACATCAGGGTCCGGCTGGCGTTGGAGACGTCCGTCACGTGGACGCCGCCCGACACGCCGCCGGTGAGGTTCCAGATGCACCAGGTGTCGATGTTGCCGAAGAGGAGGTTCCCGGAGTTGGCCTCGGCGCGGGCGCCGGCGACGTTATCGAGGATCCACTTCACCTTGGGGCCGGAGAAATAGGTCGCCAGCGGCAGGCCGGTCTTGGGACGGAGGCGATCCGGGCCGCCGTCCTTCTCGAGCGCGTCGCAGATGTCCTTCGTCCGGGTGTCCTGCCAGACGATCGCGTTGTAGACCGGCTTTCCGGTCCGCTTGTCCCAGACGACCGTCGTCTCGCGCTGGTTGGTGACGCCGACCGCGGCGAGGTCTTCGGCCTTGAGGTGGGCCTTGCCGAGGGCACCCTTGATGACATCCAGGCTGCGCGCCCAGATCTCCATCGGGTCGTGCTCGACCCAGCCCGGCTTCGGATAGATCTGCTCGTGCTCCATCTGATCGACCGCCACGACCTGGCCGGCGTGGTTGAAGATCATGAAGCGGGTGCTCGTGGTCCCCTGGTCGAGGGCCCCCACGAAAGTCCTTGCCATGTGTGTCTCCCGATAGGTTGCCAATTCGCCGGGCTAGCGCCCGGTCCAGACCTCTGCGGCGGACCGCAGCAGAAGATGGGTGGACGTCGCGCCCGGATCCTGGTGGCCTGCCGACCGCTCGCCGAGGTAGCTCGCGCGCCCCTTGCGGGCGACGAGCGGCACGGTGGCGAGCATCCCCTCCTCCGCCCCCCGGGCCATCCTGGCTACGGCATCGCCGACGGACGCGCCGTCGTCGATCGCGGCGCGGAGCGCGTCGCGGGCGGGGATGAGGGCATCGACCATCGTCTTGTCGCCGGGCTCGGCCTTCCCGATCCGGAGGACCCCGTCCAGGCCTTTCTGGAAGGCCGTGGCGAACTCCTCCAGCGTGAGGGCCTCCTTCCCGAGGACGGCGCCTCCCATCTGCATGAAGAACATCCCGTAGAGCGGGCCGCTGGCGCCCCCTACCTTCGAGATAAGGGTCGTCCCGACGGCCTTGAGGGCCGCCCCGACGTCGGGGTCGGCGAGGCCATCCGGGCCGTCGAGCCTGGCGATCACCGCGGTGAAGCCGCGGTCCATGTTGATCCCGTGGTCGGCATCGCCGATCGCCGAGTCCAGCTCCGTGAGGTACGCCTTGTTCTCCGCCACGACGGCGGCGAACCGGCGAACCCAGGCAAGGACGTCGTTGTACGAGATCATCGGCGGCTCGGTGCCCGCGCTGCGGGGCATGCGGGGTGAATCACGGCCGGCGTCAGACCCCCCAGCGGAGGCCCGGCGTGTTGACCGGCGCATCCCAGTACTTGGTCAGCTCGTCGTCGAGGCGGAGCAGGGTGATCGAGCAGCCGGCCATCTCCAGCGAGGTGATGTAGTTGCCGATCAGGTTGCGGGCGATCGTGATCCCGCGCCCGTCGAGAATCTTCTTGAGCTCCGCGAAGACGACGTAGAGCTCGATGAGCGGCGTGCCGCCCATGCCGTTGACGAAGGCGAGGACCTTGTCGCCGGAGACGAAGGGGAGGTCGTCGAGGATCGGCGTGGCGAGCATCGAGGTGATCTCGGCCGCGGACGTGATCTTCATCCGCGTCCGGCCCGGCTCCCCATGGATCCCGACCCCGATCTCCATCTCGTCGTCGCCGAGCTCGAACGTCGGCTTGCCGGCGGCCGGGACGGTGCAGCTCGTGAGGGCCATCCCCATCGAGCGGACGTTGTCCTGGACCTTCTGGCAGAGCGCCGTCACCGTGGCAAGGTCGGCGCCCGCCTCGGCAGCGGCGCCGACGATCTTCTCGGCGAGGACGGTCCCACCCACGCCGCGGCGACCCGCGGTGTAGAGCGAGTCCTTGACCGCGACGTCGTCCGCGATGACGACGCTGGTGACCTCGATCCCCTCGGCCCGGGCCATCTCGGCCGCGAGCTCGAAGTTCATGATGTCGCCGGTGTAGTTCTTGACGATGTGCAGGACGCCGGCGCCGCCGTCGACCGCCTTGGTCGCGGCGAGCATCTGGTCCGGCACAGGCGAGGTGAAGACGGCGCCGGGGCAGGCCGCATCGAGCATGCCCATCCCGACGAAGCCGCCGTGCATCGGCTCGTGGCCGCTGCCGCCGCCCGAGAGCACGCCGACCTTGCCGGCCTTGGGGGCGTCGGCGCGCACGACCACGTTGGGCTCGATGACGCGCACAAGGTCCCCGTGCGCCGCCACGACGCCGATCAGGGCGTCGTCGACGACGGTGTCGGGGCTGTTGATGAGCTTCTTCATCCGTTCCTCCTATGGCGATGCGCCGGGTGCTCGGGAACGTGCGGGAGATGGATGCGCGCCGGCAGCGAGGCCGTGATGCCGCCGGCGCGCGGTGCGTGCGAGGTCAGGCGACGGCCGTCAGACGGCCTTCACCACCAGCTCGAGGAAGATGTAGTGGTAGACGAGCGCCGCGATGACGGCACCGGTGAGCGGGCCGACCACCGGGATCCAGGAGTAGCTCCAGTCGGAGTGGCCCTTGCCGGCGATAGGCAGGATCGCGTGCATGATCCGCGGCCCGAGGTCGCGGGCCGGGTTGATCGCGTAGCCGGTCGTCCCGCCGAGGGCGAGGCCGATCACGAGGACGAGCAGGGCGACGGGCAGTGCGCCGAGGGACGCGAGGCCCTTCGCATCGCCGTTGTTGCCGAAGGCGAAGATCACGAAGATCAGCACGAAGGTGCCGATGACCTCGGAGATGAAGTTGAAGGTCGTGTTCCGAATCGCCGGAGCCGTGCAGAAGACCGCGAGCTTGAGACCCTGGTCCTCGGTCTCGGCCCAGTGCGGGTAGTAGTGGAGGAACACGAGGAAGGCGCCGATCATCGCGCCCACGAACTCGCCGAGGATGTAGGTGACGAAGAGCGCGGCGTCGATCGTCCCGCCGTCGAGGACGGTGTTGACGTACACGCCGAGCGTCACCGCCGGGTTCAGGTGGGCGCCGCTGAACGGCCCGGCCACCACCACGCCGGTGAAGACCGCGAAGGCCCACGCCATCGTGATGACGATCCAGCCGCTGGCATTCGCCTTGGACTTGGCGAGGAGAACACCGGCGACCACGCCGTCGCCGAGGAGGATCAGGAGCATCGTCCCGAAGACCTCGGCCAAGAAGATGTCGAGTTGCATGCTCTCTCCCTCTGGGTTGAAGGAAGCGCGCCATTCGCGCGAGGGGCGACGCCGCGTCGCCGATCGAACCGAGGATCCGGCGAGCGAGCACCCGGGACGGGCTCGCCGGGCAGGGCACAGCACGATCTGCTCGGGTGCGTCCCTCCCGTCGTGTCGCGGCCACGGCCTCTGGCCGCGCGACCGTCTGGGCGCGGTCGGCGCACGGTGCCCGCGAGCACCGTTGCGGAAAGGTTACGACCCGGCACGGCCCGGAAACATCACGACTTTGTCCAGATTGACGAGGCGGACGAGCGGCGTCACCCCTCCGCGGCAGCGTCGGCAAGGGCGCGCAGCAGGATCGCGCTCGAGACCGCGCCCGGATCGAGGTGGCCGATCGACCGCTCGCCCAGGTAGCTGGCCCGGCCCTTGGTCGCGATGAGCGGGAATCGTGGCCTCGGCGCCGGCCTCGGCCGCGTCGGCGGCGTGCCGCGCCGCGAGCCCGAGGGTCGCCCCGGAGCTGACCGCCGCCTCGAACGCGGCGCGCGCCGGGACGAGCGCGTCGAGCATCGTCTTCTCGCCGGTCGTCGCCCGGCCCAGGGCGGCGATCGCGTCGACGGCGGCGCGGAACGCGATCACGGCACGCTCCTCCCGCGGCCGTTCGCCGAGCGGAGCCGCGGCGCCAATGCCCGGCGCGAGGAGCGCCGCGCCGGCCCGCTGGAAGCCCCGCCCGTAGAGCGCGCCGCTCGCGCCTCCCACCGTGCCGATGAGCGCGCGTCCGGCGCCTTCGAGGACCGCTGCCGGCGAATTCGCTGCCGAGAAGCCCCGCCTCGAGGCGCCGTACCAGCTCGCGGAAGCCCCGGTCCAGGTTGATCCCGTGGTCGCCGTCGCCGATCGCGGCGTCGAGGTCGGTGAGGCGCTCCCGGGCGGCCGTGACCCGGGCGCCGGCCAGCGTGAGCCAGCGGACGAGGAGGTCGTCGGTCACCCTGCCACCGCTCGCCCACCCGGCCGATCCGGCCAGTCCGGCGGCAGCTTGGCGATCGCCCGCTCGCCGTCCGCGACCGCGCACACCTGCGCCAGCGGCGCCCCGCCGGCCGCCTCCACGGCGGCGCGCACGGCTCCCTCGACGAGGGGGCCGTCGCTCACCGCGACGCGGGCGCGGTCGTGGTCGGCCAGCTCCTCGAGCGCGACCTCCAGGGCGAGAACGGCACTCCCGAGGTCGAAGAGCACCACGACGCCCTCCCCGTCCGACGCCCGCAGAGCCGCCCGGAGCGCGTCCAGGATCCCGGGGCTGCTCGTGCCCAGGCTCCCGGTCGCCGTCCCCCCGGCGGTCACGACCGGGACGGCAGGCGCAGCCTGGGCGACCATCGTGCGGAGGGCGCGAAGGAGCTCCCCGCTGTGGCCGACCAGGGCGAGGGCGATCATGAGACCATTCTCCCGCACCGACGCGCTGGCAGGGTCGCGCGGCCACGGCCGCCGCCGTAGACTCAGGCGTCCGATGCAGAGGATATGGTCCCCGGCAGCTCCCGCGCGCGCCGAAGCCGCTGGCGACGGCGGGCTCACCGCGCCCGAGGTCCTGGCGTTCGTGGAACGCGCGGCGGCCGTCCTGGTGCGCCACGAGGCGCTCCTCGACCGCCTGGACGCCACGCTGGGCGACGGCGATCACGGCAGCAACATGGTGGCGGGCTTCACGGCGGCCGTGCCCGCGGCACGGGCCGCGCTGGCGGAGCGCCCGGACGACGTGGGGGAGCTGCTCCGCCTCCTGGGGCACACGCTGGTCGGGAGCGTGGGGGGCGCGAGCGGCCCGCTCTACGGCACCGCCTTCATCGAGGCCGGATTCGCCCTGGCAGGGCGAGCCGAGGCCGGACCGGCCGACCTCGCGATGGCGCTCGAGGCGGGTCGCGCCGGGCTGATTCGACGCGGACGGTGTGCCGTCGGCGACAAGACGATCCTCGATGCCCTGGATCCCGCCGTCCGCGCCCTCCGCGCTGGCGCCGACGCGTCCCGCCCCCTGGGCGACTGCATCGCTGCGGCCGCGGGCGCGGCGGCGGGCGGCATGCGGGCGACGATCCCCCTCGTCGCCCGACGCGGCCTCGCGCTCCGCCTCGGGGAACGGTCGCGCGGGCATCGCGACCCCGGCGCCACGTCGTGCTTCCTCCTGTTGCTGGCGATGGCCCGCGCCGTCGACGAGGAACGCGGTCCGTGAGCGAGGAGCCGTCCGAGCGCTACGGCGTCCTCGAGGCCCGAGTCCGGGAGCTGGAGGTCGAGCGGCGGCGCGTCTTCGAGGACGCCCAGCGGGAGGCCGACGCGGTCTTCGCCCAGTACCAGCTCAGCCAGTTGCTCGCGGCGGGCGGTCGGGTCGACGAGATCGCCGCCGCCGTCCTCGCCGAGGTGGCCCGGGCATCCGGCGCCGCAGGGGCGGCGCTCTGGCTCGCCGGACCCGCCGGTCCGTCGCTCGCGCTCGTCGCCACCTTCCCGGGCGATCCGGACGGCCCCGTCGGACGCGGATGGGCCGCGGTTCCGCGCCACTTCGCGGACACGGCGGCCGCGACGCGGTGGGCTGTGGCGGGCGGCTGGAGCGGGATCACGCTCCCCGAGGGCAGGGCCGTGGGCGGCGATGAGCCGGGGGGCGCGCCCGCGGGGGCGGTCGGCTACCTGGCGGTCCGCGCCGACGCCGCCGTGCCCCTGGAGACCGACCACGCCCGCTACCTGGCGTCGGTCCGCCTCGAGCTGGCGGTGACGCTGCGCGCGGCTCAGCTGCGGGCGTCCCTCGCGCGCGAGCAGGCGACCCTGGCTGCGATCCTCGACGGCGCCACCGACGCCATCGTGGCCGTCGACGCCGGCCGGCGCGTGGTGCGGCTCAACGCCGCGGCGGCGGCCCTGGTCGGGACGCCGGCCCGGGCCGGGACGGGGATGCGCTGCTCGGAGTTCCTCGGCTGCCCGGCGACCTCGCCGGACGACGGGGACGGATTCCCCGAGCCACGTCCGCCGGGCGCCGCGGATCTGCTGTGCGGGGCGCACTGTCCCTTCGAGGAGGTCCTCGAGACCGGGCATCCCATCGTCGGCCGGGAGATCGATGTCCGCCACCGCGACGGGACCGCGATTCCGGTTGCCGCCAGCGTCTCGCGCATGCCCGTGCCCGACGGCGGGGCGGTGGGCCTCCTGCGCGACCTGCGCGCCTCCCGGTCCCTCGACGACGCGAAGACGAGCTTCGTGGCCGCCGTGTCGCATGAGCTGCGGACCCCGCTGGCCCTGATCGACGGCTACACCCAGAGCCTTCTGCACCTCGACCTCGACGCGGCGACGGCTCGGCGCCATCTCGAGCGGATCGCGGGCGCCGCGGAGCGCCTCAAGGTCCTCGTCGACGACATCATCGACGTCAGCCAGCTGGAGAGCGACGCGCTCACCCTCCGCCGCTCGCCCGTCGCGCTCGACGGCCTCCTGCGCGCCTTCCTGGCAGAGCGCGCAGACGCGCTCGGGGCGCCGTCCATCGGCCTCGAGGTCCCCCGCGGCCTGCCCCGGGTCGACGTCGACGCGACGCGCGTCAGGCAGGTGGTGGCGAACCTCGTCCAGAACGCGGAGAAGCACGCGGGGCGCTCCGCGTCGATCGAGATTCGGGCGCGCCGGCTCGACCTGGCGACCATCGTCGTGACCGTCGTCGACGACGGGCGCGGGATCCCCGCCGAGGACCGGGACCGCGTCTTCGAGCGCTTCTACCGGGGCGGGCGAGCACGGGACGGGCAGGTGCCCGGCAGCGGGCTCGGCCTCTACCTGTGCCGCCGGATCGTGGAGGCCCACGGCGGCTGGATCCGCCTCGACGCCACGACGCGCGGCACCTCGGTCTCGCTGGGACTGCCCGTCACCCTCGCCGACGCCGGACGCGGCGCGGCTCCGGCGGAAGGGCGGGCATGACCGGCGGCGCGACCGGCCCGATCGCGGGCCACGGCGAGCGGATCCTGATCGTCGAGGACGAGCCCGCGTTCGCCGAGCTCATCGCGCTCTGGCTGGAGCGGCACGGCTGGCGCCCCGAGATCGCCCCGGACGGCGCCCACGCCCTCCGAGCGGTCGTCGAGCGGCCACCCGACCTGATCGTCCTCGACCTGGGCCTGCCGCGCGTCGACGGCTGGCACGTCATGGAGCGGGTTCGCGAGGAGAGCCTCGTGCCGATCATCGTCGTCACCGCCCGCGGCTCCGAGGCGGACAAGGTCCGGGGCCTGGCCACCGGGGCGGACGACTACGTCACGAAGCCGCTGAGCTTCCCCGAGCTGGTGGCGCGGGTGGCCGCGGCGCTCCGCCGGGCCCGGCCCATCTCGGCCACGCCCGCCGCCACGGCGACGATCGAGCGGTCGGGGATCCGGATCGACGGCCGCTCCCACCAGGTGCTCGTGACAGGCGCTCCCGTGCACCTCACGCCGACGGAATACCGCCTCCTGCGCCACCTGGCCGAGCGCGCCGGCGCCCTCGTTCCCCACGCGGACCTGCTCGTCGCCGTCTGGGGCCCCGGCTACCGCGACGATCACCACCTGCTGCGGGTCGCGATCCGCAACCTGCGGGCGAAGCTCGGGGCCGCCGCCCCGGGGCGGCGCTTCATCGCGACCGAGTACGGCCTGGGCTACCGGTTCTCCCCCGACGACGGCGCCGCGGACGGCTGACGGGCCTCCCGCGCGGCGGCGACGCGAGCCACGAGGGCGCGGGTGAGGAGCCACGCGCGACCGGGGTCCCGCGGGGCGCGGATCCGCACCTGGGAGGCGGCGAAGGTGACGTCGCCCGGCCGGACGCCCGGCAGCGGCGCCCCCGCGACGAGGCGCATCGCCTCGCCCCGCGAGAGGCCGCTCCCGAAGCGAACGACGAGCAGCCCCTCCTCGCGGGCGACGGACGCGATGCCGGCCGCCTCCGCCGCCAGGCGCAGCTCCGCGACCTCCACCAGGCGCAGGGCCGGGGGCGGCAGGGGCCCGAACCGGTCGGTCACGTCCTGGCGGAAGGCCGCCAGGTCGCCGGCGGAGCGCACCCGCGCCAGGCGGCGGTAGAGCTCCAGCTTCTGGGCCTCGTCGGGAACGAAGGCGTCGGGCAGGTGTGCGTCCAGCGGGAGGTCGACGGTCGCCCCGGGGGCCTCGCGGACCGGCTCGCGGCCTTCCCAGGCCGCCTTGCGCTCCTCGACGGCCTCGGCGAGGAGCCGGGTGTAGAGGTCGAAGCCCACGTCGGCCATGTGGCCGGACTGCTCCCCGCCGAGGATGTTGCCGGCGCCCCGGATCTCCAGGTCGGCCAGGGCGATCTGGAAGCCGGCGCCCAGCTCCGAGGCGTTGAAGATTGCCTGGAGCCGCCGCCGCGCCTCGTCCGAGAGCCGGTCGCGACGACGGTAGAGGAGGTAGGCGTAGGCGCGCCGGCTGCTCCGTCCCACGCGGCCGCGGAGCTGGTACAGCTGGGCCAGCCCCAGGGCGTCGGCGCGGTCGATGATGATGGTGTTCGCGTTCGGGATATCGAGGCCGGACTCGATGATCGTGGTACAGACGAGGATGTCGGCCTCGCCGCCTGCGAAGGTCCGCATCACCGTCTCGAGGGCGCCCTCGCTCAGCTGGCCGTGGCCGACGACGATCCGCGCGGCGGGCAGGAGGCGGCGGAGCTGGTCGGCCTGGGCTTCGATCGTCTCCACCCGGTTGTGGACGTAGAAGACCTGGCCGCCCCGGTCCAGCTCGCGCAGGATCGCGTCCTTCACGAGGCCGGCCGACGCTTCCGTCACCCTGGTCTGGATCGGCAGCCGGTCTTCCGGCGGCGTCTCGATCACCGACAGGTCGCGCACGCCGACGAGGGCCAGGTTGAGCGTCCGCGGGATCGGCGTCGCGGACAGCGTCAGGACGTCGACCTCGGTGCGGAGCTGCTTGAGGCGCTCCTTCGCGGCGACCCCGAAGCGCTGCTCCTCGTCGACGACGAGCAGCCCGAGGTCCCGAAAGCGGACGTCCTTCGAGAGGAGGCGATGGGTCCCGACCACGACGTCCACCGAGCCGGCGGCGAGGCCGGCCAGGGTCGCCGCCTGCTCCTTCGCCGGCACTGCCCGGGAGAGGAGGCGGACGATCGCCGGGAACGCCGCGTAGCGCTGGTCGAAGGTCCGGACGTGCTGGTCGGCGAGGATGGTGGTCGGCACGAGGACCGCGACCTGGCGGCCGTCCTGGATCGCCTTGAACGCCGCCCGCAGGGCGACCTCCGTCTTCCCGTACCCCACGTCACCCACGACGATCCGGTCCATCGGGCGGCCCGACTCCATGTCGCCCTTGACCTCGTCGATCGCCCGCAGCTGGTCGACTGTCTCCTCGTACGGGAACGAAGCCTCCAGCTCCTGTTGCCACGGGGTGTCCGGGGCGAAGGCGTGGCCTTCCGCCGCGGCCCGCGCCGCGTAGAGGCGCAGGAGGTCGTCGGCCAGCTCGGCGACCGCCTTCCGAACCCGGGTCTTGGTCCGGCTCCACTCGCCACCACCGAGGCGGGAGAGGGGCGGCCGCTCGGCGCCCGCGTAGCGGCTCACCCGCGCGATCTGCTCCACCGGCACGTAGATGCGGTCGCCGGCGGCAAAGAAGAGCTCGAGGTAGTCCCGCTCCTCGCCGGCTCCACCGCGGCGGAGCATCTGCTCGTAGCGGGCGATCCCGTGGTCGATGTGGACGACCAGGTCGCCGGCGGAGAGGCGCTCCAGGATGTCACGGGGCACGACCCGCCGGAGCGCCTTGGGGCGGCGGACCCGGACGGTCCCGAAGAGCTCGCGATCGGTGACGAGGACGAGGCCGTCGGGGCCGCCGCCGAAGCCGGCGTTCAGGCTCCGGCCGACGAGGGCCACTGCCCCCGGCGGCGGGGCGCCCGGGGCCATCGTGACGCCGGCGGGGATCCCGGCCTCGCCGAGCAGCTCGGCCAGGCGGGCGGCCTGGTCCGAGGCGAGGACGATCCCCGGGACCGGATCGGCGGCGCGCCAGCGCTCGATGGCCCGGGCCAGGCCGGCGCTGCGACCCGGCGGGAGCACCGGCTCGCGCCAGCAGAAGGGGTCGTCCAGGGCCGGCGTGCCGTCGATCCCCGTCACCGGCCCGGACTCCCAGGTGAGCTCCAGGGTCCGGGCTCCGAGGAGGCGAGCCTGCCAGGCCCGTGGCTCGACGTATGCGGACGGCCACGCCCCGGGGAGCTCGCCCGCGGCCACGAGGTCGCGGCGCCGCTCCGCCGCCTGCTCCCAGAGGAACTCCGCCGCGGCTGCGACCTCACCCGGCTCGTCGACGACGAGAAGCGTCCCCGGGCCCAGGTGGTCCAGGCCGCTGGCCGGGCAGACGACGGTCGACCAGACCTCCGCCGCATCGCCCATGTCGAGGGCGCGGGCGCCGGGGGGCCCGGCGGAGGGCGACGCGGCGGGGGCCGTCGGGCCCGCGGCCTCGCCGGCGCCCTCGAGCCGGGCGAGATCGGCGATCAGCCGCTCCGGCAGCCGGGCGGCCAGCGTCCCGAGGCGCGCCCGGATCTCCGCGATCCCGCCGGCGGGGACGAGGAACTCGGTGGCCGGCAGGAGCTCCACCGCCTCGACCGGGCGCACCGTCCGTTGGTCCGTGGGATCGAAGAGCCTGATCCCGTCGATCTCGTCCCCGAAGAGCTCGATGCGAGCCGGGAGGTCGGCGCCGGCCGGGAAGAGATCGACCAGGCCGCCGCGACGGGCCATCTCGCCGCGCCCCGCCACCTCGAGGACGGGCTCGTAGCCCAGCCGGTAGAGCTCGGCCAGCAGCTCGTCCTGGCGGATCCGGTCGCCGCGGCGAAGCACGTGCGGGCGGGCGGGCAGGTCCGCGGCGGCGATCGTCGGCTGGAGGAGCGCCTGCACGGACGCCACGAGGACGCGCGCCCGCCCGCTCCGCCACCGGGCCAGGGTCGCCACGCGCGCGGCCGACTCGTCGCGGACCAGCTCGCTCCGCTCGTAGGCGAGGGCGGAACGCGGCTCCAGCACCGCCACGCTGTCCGGGTCGCCGAGCCAGGCCACGAGCTCATCGGCAACGCGGTCGCCGATCTCCGCGTCCCGGGCGATCCAGCAGGCCTGCTCGCCCTCGGCCAGGGCCAGGGACGCGACGAGGAAGGACTTCGCGCCGTGGGGCACCGCCGTGACGGCCGCGTGGCGGCCGCGGACACTCGATGGACCCGCCAGGCGGGTGCGGAGATCACGGAAGGGGGCAGTGGCGTGCAGGAGCGGCGGCAGCGCCGCCAGGTCGGGGATCCGGTGGGCGGTGGCCTCCCGGGACCCTCCGGGTGGGTGCGCGGCGGTCCGCCGGGCGCCGCCCGGACGCGCCGTCACCGCTCCTCGTCGGCCGGGCGCACCCGGCGCCAGCCCGTCCGGGTGCGGCGCACCCCGTCCGGTCCGGGTGGGCCGTCCACTTCTCCGGCGGGCGCGGTCCGCGTCTCGTCCGCGGGACGGAGCTGGAACGAGTTGAACCGGTTCGCGGCCTTGCTGACCCCCTCGCGGGCCCAGGCCTCGACGGCGTCGGCGGCCGCGTCGAGGAGCTCGTCGAGCCGCTGGCGCTCGTCTGGACGGAAGACCGAGAGGACGTGGTCGACCGCGTCCCGCCCAGGCTCGCCGATCCCGACCCGCAGGCGCGGGAACGCCTCCGTGTGCAGCTCGTCGATGATGGAGCGGAGCCCGTTGTGGCCACCGTGGCTGCCGCCCTCGCGGAAGCGCACCTTCCCGAACGGCAGGCTGAAGTCGTCCGTCACGATGAGCACCTCGTGGAGCGGCGCTCGCTCGCGGGCGATCAGCTTGCGCACGGCGATCCCGGAGTCGTTCATGAAGGTCAGGGGCTTGGCCAGGACCAGGTCGAGGCCGCGGTAGCGCCCCTGCACCACCGCGCTCGCATCGCGCGTGCGGCCGCGCCCCGCCCAGCCCGCCCGGTCGGCGAGCCGGTCCAGGGTCATCCAGCCCACGTTGTGGCGCGTCTTCGCGTACTGCTCGCCCGGGTTCCCAAGGCCGACGACGACCTTCACCTGCCCTCCAAGCGCGGACGCGCCGCGGGGCGGCACGCCGAACGGCCCGAATCCGACACGGATCGGGCCTCCGCTGATGGTACCCGGCGGCTCCGCATCGCGGGCGGAGGCTACCGCGCAGTCGCGCCGAGGATCGCCGTCTCGAGGGCCCGCATCGCGGCCGCCTCTGCGGGCTCCGCGTGGTCCCAGCCGCAGAGGTGGAGCCCGCCGTGAACGACGAGCAGCCGCAGCTCGTCGGCGGGCGCCCAGCGGAGGTCCCCGGCCTGGCCCCCGCGGCCCGCCTCCGCCTGTTCGATGGCCCGTTCCACGGAGACCACGATGTCGCCGAGGTGGAGCCGCGCGCCCGGGGGAAGGAGGAACGCCGGGCCGGCGTCGCGACCGGACGCAGGAGCCCCGCGCCCGAGCGTCGGCGGCCGGGGAGGCCCACCCTCGTGCGGGGGGTAGGCCTCGGGCGGGAGGAGCGGAAACGAGAGGACGTCGGTGGGGCCGCGCGTGCCCATGTGGGCTGCGTTGAGGCGGACGAGCTCCGCGTCGTCCGCGAGCACGAGGCCGACGGCGGCCGGCTCGGGAGCCCCGCCGGCGAGCAGCGCCGCCCGCAGGATCCGCGCCAGCGATGCCGCCGGGACGAGCCGGGGCACGCCCGTCCTGACCTCGAGGTCCACCCGGAACGGGGGCAGGTAGAGCGGTCGAAGGCCGACGGCGGCCACGAGCGCGGTCAGGCGCCGGGGCCGGAGGCGGTGCGCCGGCCCTCGAGCTCCACGACCTTGTTTCCCGGATAGGCGATCCGCTGGTGGTACATGCCCAGGAGCTGGGCGATGAACGCCTCGCGGATCCGCTCGACGTCCCGCAGGGTCAGGTCGCACTCGTCGAACTGCCCGTCGTCCAGGCGCTCGTCGATGATCCGACCCACCATTGCTCGAATTGTCGGCTCGTCCTGGCTCGACAGCGACCGGACCGACGCCTCCACGCCGTCGGCGAGCATGAGGATCGCGGCCTCGCGAGACTGCGGCCGGGGGCCGTTGTGACGGAAGCGCCGTTCGTCGAGCGCGTCGGCGGCGGCTCGGCCGGCGGCCGTGCCGAGGCCGCCGAGCGGGGCGGCCGCCAGCTCTCTCGCCTTGGCCCAGAAGAAGGCAATCCGGGTCGTCCCGTGATGCTGGGGGATGAAGGCAATGAGCGGCTTGGGAAGCTTGGCCCGGTAGGCGACGTCGATCCCGTCGGCGACGTGCGCCTTGAGGACCTGGGCGCTCACGTCGGGCGCGAGGTCGTCGTGGACGTTGCCAGTCCCGGCCTGGTTCTCGATGAACGCGCCGGGGTTGGCCAGCTTCCCGACGTCGTGGTAGTAAGCCGCCACGCGCGCCATCAACGGGTCGGCGCCGATCGCCTCGGCGGCCCGCTCGGCGAGATTGCCGACCATCAGGGAGTGGTGGTAGGTCCCCGGCGTCTCGAGGAGGAGTCGACGCAACAGCGCCTGCGACGGGTTCGCGAGCTCGAGAAGCTGGAAGACGGTGAGGATCCCGAAGAGGTTGCCGACGACCTGGAAGGTGCCGACCGTCGCGATCGCCGAACCCACGCCGGCAGCCAGCGACGCACCCCAGAGCTGGAGGATGCCCGTGAGGTCGCGCGTTCCGAGCAGCGAGAAGATCGTGACGACGACCACGTTGGCGACCACGATCGCGAGGCCCGCCTGGAGGAAGATGCCTACGCGGTCGCCGCGGCGCACCGCGATGATCCCCGTCATGCCCCCGACGAAGACGTAGGCGGCGAGCTCGAGGGAGAGGCCGTTCACGGCGCCGGCCAGGATCGCCAGCATCGCCGTGATCATCGTGGCGGGACCCGCGCCGAGGAGGATCGCGACGAGCATCGACGCTCCGGCGCCGGGGACGAAGAACGGCAGGATGGAGCGGCCCGCCGTGAGCTTGTAGGCGAGGGCGGTGAGGAGCAGCACGAGCCCGAGCAGGGCGAGGGCGCGGGCCCGGTGCCAGAGCTCCTGCCGGTAGCGCCACGTCCAGGCGAGCAGGAGCACGACCACCAGCACCGCGAGCAGGAACCAGCCGGCCAGGCGGGCGACGTCCAGGCGCGCCTCGGTGAGCCCGAACGCCTCGAGCTTCTCGATCTCGAGGGGCGTCACCTGCTTGCCGGCCTCGACGATCACCTCGCCCTGCTGGATCGTGGAGGTGACGGGCGCTACGGCTTCCGCGGCAGCGTCGCGAGCGTCGGCCGTCAGGGTCTCGCTGTAGGTCGCGTTCGGGACGAGCAGGGGGGCCACGATCTCGGTCGCCAGGCCCCGCTCGTCGTCAGTGAGGGCGGCCGAGAAGCGCTCGCCGAGGTTGCGTCGGGCGGCCTCCAGCTCCGCGTCCCGGAGCGGGTCGCGCTGGACGACGCCGAGGACGCGGGTCGCCTCGGCGCCGGCGAGGAACCACCGCTCGGGAGCGAGCGCGTAGAGCGTCTTCCGCGACGACAGCGTCAGGTTCGGGAGCGCGACCGACAGGGCGGCCTGGCGCCCTTCCGGGGCGACCCCGGCGGCGAACGCCGCATCGACCGGGGCGAGCTCGGCCGCCAGGACGTCCAGCTGCCGGCGGGTCAGCGCGGCGGCCGTCTCCGCCTTGTAGTCGTACTGCGGCGGGACGGCGTCGCGCGCCGCCTGGCGGGCCGCGGCGGTCTCGGTCTCACTTTCGAAGACGAGCGTCCGGGGTGCGTTGACGTCGGCGGTCGCGAGGTCACCCGGGGCAAGATCGACGGCGCGCGGCAGGTCGTCAATGGAGAGGACCGCGGTCAGGCCAGTGATCAAGAGCAGGGAGGCGACGGCAAGGCGCACGGCGTCGCGCCGGGTGAAGGCGGCGACGCGGTCGAGACGTCGGGAGAGCACGGGCGGCTCGTGGGCAGGGGCCTCAGCCCCGGCCGCCGCCTCCGTGGTCGCCGTCGTCGTGAGCGGCCAGGTCCGATCGGGCGAGCGACGCCGCGACCAGCCCGGCGACAACCTTGCCGTCCGCGCGGCCGCGGGTGCGCGGACCGAGCCAACCCATCACCTTCCCGAGGTCACGGGCGGATGCGGCGCCGGTGGCGGCCATCGCCTCTGCGACGAGGGCGGCGATCTCGGGCTCGGAGAGCGCCGCCGGCAGGAAGCCGGCGATGATGGCGATCTCGGCTTCCTCCTTCGTGGCGAGGTCCTCCCGGCCACCCTTCCGGTATGCCTCGACCGACTCGCGGCGCGTCTTCACCTCGCGGGTCAGCACGGTCAGGGCCTGCTCGTCGGTCAGGGTCGCGCGGTCGCGCTTCTCGGCGGCATAGACGGCGCTCCAGACCATCCGGAGGGTGTCGCGACGCAGGGCGTCACCCGACCGCGTGGCGGACGTCATCTCCTCGTGGAGCTGATCTCTCAGGGACACCGGGCTGGCTCCTCCGCCGGGGCCCGCCGTGGAGACGACGAGCCGGCTGCGATGGGCCTCCGGGGCCCGGGAACGGGCCGGGGAAGCAGGTGGACCGGCGACGGGTGGGGCGACGCAGCGCCCGGGCCGCCGGTCCCGGCGGCTAACCCTGCTGGCGGGTGGCCTTCTTGCGCTTGGCTTCCTTGCGCTTGCGCTTCACGCTCGGCTTCTCGTAGTGCTCGCGACGGCGAGCTTCGGCGAGAATGCCTGACTGCTGGATCTTCTTGTTGAAGCGACGCAGGGCGCTTTCGAAGGTCTCGTTCTCACCAACGCGGATCTCTGCCAATGCCGGGATCACCTCCTTCGCCCTGGATTGGCGGTCGGCGCCGGCCGCCGGGCGAGGTCGGCGGGCGCGTACGCCCACCGACGCACGGTTCCGTCGTGCGCCGGCGAGCCCGGCGGAGCATAGACGGCTCCGACCGGGGGGTCAAACGTGCGAAGGACCCGGATTCGGCCCCCGCGGGAGGCTCAGCTGCCCGCAGGCAACAGGTAGAGAGCGACGCGGAGGGGCGTCCGGGCGCGGATCGAGTGGGGCATTCGGGCAGGCATCCGGAACCATGTGCCGGCAGCGATCGGGTGGGCCTCCCCGCCGACGACCGCGTCGCCCTCCCCCTCGAGGACGTGGACGACCGCGGGTCGGGCGGCCGTGTGCTCCGACAGCTCCTCGCCGGGGGCAAAGGCGAAGAGGACGAGCCGCAGGTCGGGCCCGTCGTAGAGCGTCTGGCTGTGGATGCCCCGCGACACGTGGGGCGCCACGGTGGCAAGGTCGGCCAGGAAGAGGGCGGCGTCGGACATGGCGTGAACCTCCGCGACCTACCCTACGCGACGGGCCCGAGGACCGTTGCGTCGTCCGGCGGCGAGGTCCACGATGCATTGGTGAGCGCCTATCGGCCGTCCGGTCGCACCCTGATCGAAGTCCTCGAGAGCGCCGTCGCGCGGTACGGGGAGCAGCCCGCGGTCCGGCTCCGCCACGAGGATGGCACGATCACGACCTGGAGCTACCGCGAGCTGGACCGGCGGAGCCGGCTCGCCGCCTGGCGGCTCCGATCCCGCGGGCTGCAGCCGGGCGATCGCCTGCTGACGTGGTCCCCGTCGGGCCCCGAGCTTGCCGCCGTCTACTTCGGGGCGATGCGGGCAGGGGTCGTCTTCGTTCCGCTCGACCTGCACATGACCCCCGACGCGATCCGCCGCATCGCCGACCGCTCGGGGGCGCTCCAGCTCGTGATCGGGACCGGCCGCGATGCGCCTGACCCGGCCGAGGCAGATCTCGACCACCTCCCCGTCGCCACGACCACCGACCTCTGCGCAGAGCCGGGTGCCGCCATGCCCGCCGACTGGGAGGCGCAGGTGGCGTCGTGGGAGCGGCCCCGCCGCGAGGACGTCTACCTGCTCATCTACACGTCCGGGACGACGGGCACACCGAAGGGCGTCGTGCTCACCCACGACAACACGGTCTCGGGGATCGACGCGTTCCACCCCCTCGTCCCGGACCTCGACTACCGGCTCGTCTCGCTCCTTCCGATGTCGCACCTCTACGCCCAGGCTGTCGAGCTCTACTTCACCCTCGACCTCGGCGCCGACATCCTCTACATCCGGAGCCGGAACCCGCGCGTCGTCTTCGAGGCTATCGCCGAGCATCGGATGTCGGCGATGTTCGTCTTCCCCCAGATCCTCGACCTCTTCTGGATGGCCGCAGAGCGCGAGGTGGAGCGCCGGGGCAGGGCCGTCTGGTTCCGGCGAGCTCGCGCGGTCGCCCGGCGCCTGCCGATGGGGGCCCGCCGCCTGATCTTTCGGAGCACCGTTCACGCCAGGCTCGGCGGGAGTCTGCGGCTCTTCGTGTGCATCGGGGCGTTCCTCCCACCGAGTGTCCAGCAGGCCTGGGAGGACCTCGGCGTCGTGGTCATGCAGGGCTACGGGGCCACCGAGATCGGATCGGGAACCATCAACTCGTGGCGGGACCACCCGCTCGGGACCGTCGGCCGGCCACCGGCAGGCGTCGCGATGCGGATCGCGGAGGATGGTGAGATCCAGTTCCGAGGCCCGACCGTCACCAGCGGCTACTGGCAGGACCCCGAGGCGACGGCGGCAGCCTTCACGGAAGACGGCTTCTACAGGACGGGCGACCTGGGCCACCTCGACCCCCGGGGCCGCCTCGTCCTCCACGGCCGCAAGCGCGACATGATCGTCCTGCCCAACAGCCTCAATGTCTTCCCGGAGGACATCGAGAACGCCCTGCGGATCGCCGGGATTCGTGACTCGGTCGTGCTGGAGACCGAGCCCGGGCGAATCGAGGCGGTCATCCTTGCCCCGGCGCCGCTCGAGCGAGTCCAGGAGGGCGGCTCGGCGGCACCGGTCGTCGGGGCGTTCGCGCCGGGGTCCGACCTCGCCGGGGTGCGTGCCGACGTCGACGCCGCGGTGAAGGCCGCCAATGCGACGCTCGCGGTCCACGCGCGGATCGCCGCGTGGCGCTTCTGGCCGGACACCGACTTCCCGCGCACCCATACGCTCAAGGTGAAGCGGGACCAGGTCCGGGCCTGGGCGGCGGTGGCCGCCCCCCTCCCCGTGACCGAGGCGCCGTGACGGAGTCTGACCAGGGTCAGCCGGGAGGCCAGTCGAAGGCCCGCCCGCCCATGAGGTGCAGGTGCAGGTGCGGCACCGACTGGCCCCCCCAGGCTCCGACGTTCGTCGTGACCCGGTAGCCGCGCTCGGCGATCCCCTCGGCGCGGGCGAGCTCCGCGGCGACCGCGAAGAGGCGCCCCAGCAGCGCGGCGTGGGCCTCGGTCAGGTCGGCCGCGGACGCGATGTGCTCCCGGGGCAGGAGCAGCAGGTGGGTCGGCGCCCGCGGGGCGACGTCCCGGATGGCGAGGACGAGGTCGTCGGCATGGACGGTGGTCGCCGGGATCTCCCCGGCGACGATCCGGCAGAAGAGGCAGTCGGCGCTCATGGCGGCAAGGGTACGACGGGGAGCGCACGGCCGGCGGCCGGGCCGAGGACGACGCGCTCGATGCGTCCCACGGCCCGCTCCGGGTCCGCCGGGTCGGTCCCCTCGACCTGGACGATCGCGACCTGGCCCGCGAGCGAGCGTCCGTCGGGTGCGCCTGCCCGCACGACCACGTAGTCCTCGGCGTGGCCGACCCAGCCCGCGCCCGGGTCACCGGCGTCGGCGAGCTCCTCGAACAGGACCGTGCGGCGCTCGCCGACGGCCCGGGCGGCGAACCGCCGACGCGCGGCAGAAGCCTCGCCCAGGAGCACCGCCGCCCGTTCCTTCCGGATCGCGTCGGGGGCCTGCCCCGCCATCCGGGTCGCCGGCGTCCCCGGGCGGGCCGAGTAGCGGAAGACGTGCAGGCCGGCCGGGTCGAGCGCCCGCAGGAACGCGATCGAGCGGGCGAAAGCGGCGTCGTCCTCGCTCGGGAAGCCGGCGATGACGTCGGCGTGGATCGCGACGCCCGGAATAGCCGCCCGAACCCGTTCCACGACGCGAGCGTAGTCGGCGGCGGCGTACCGCCGGCCCATCCGCCGCAGGACCCCGTCGTCGCCCGATTGGAGCGGCAGGTGCACGTGCGGGAGACAACGCCCGGCCCCCTCCCCCGTCCAAACCGCGAGCAGGTCGTCGTCCACGTGCTGCGGCTCGATCGACGAGAGCCGGATGCGTTCCACCGGCGTCTCGGCGAGGATCCGGCGGACGAGGTCGGGCAGCGTCAGGGCCGCGCGCAGGTGGGTGCCGCGTGGTCCGCGCTCCGACCGGCCGCCGTCGTATGTTCCGATGTTGATGCCCGTGAGGACGACCTCCCGGTGGCCGGCGGCGAGGGCGCGCCGCACGTCCGGCAGCACGATCTCCGGCGCAAGCGACCGCTCGGGGCCCCGGGCCCGGGGAATGATGCAATAGGTACAGAAGAAGCTGCATCCGTCCTGGACCTTGATGTAGGCCCGGGTGCGGTCGATGCTGGCCCGGCCATCGGCGATCCCCTCGATCTCCACGCCGGCAAGCGTCGGCAACGCCGCGTCGAGTGGTCCGTGCGGTTTCTCATGTGGCCGCGCGGGCGTCCCCAGCAGTCGCTCGACCTCGGCGAGCAGACCATCCTTCTCGTCGTTCCCGACAAGCCGCGCCGCGGGATCGACGACGGCGAGCGCCGCGCCGTCCACCTGGACGGAACAGCCGGTCACGATCACGATGGCCTCGGGGCTCGCCCGCCGCGCCCGGCGGACGGCCTTGCGCGACTTGTCGTCAGCCACGGCGGTCACGGTGCAGGTGTTGACGACGTGGAGATCGGCCTCGGCCCCGTCCCTTGCGATCTCCACGCCGCGGGCCCGGAGGAGTCGCTCCAGGGCGTCCATCTCGGCCTGGTTCACCTTGCACCCGAGGTTCGTGATGGCCGCCCGGTGAACGGGTCGGGACGGGGCAGCCGGCGACGGAGCGGCCGGCGACGGAGCGGCCGGCGGCGGCTCGTTCATCGGCTCACCAGAGGGCCGGCTTCGTGGACATGAGGAAGGCGATGAGGCCGACAGCCGTCGTGATCGCGTAGGCGACGTAGCGCTGGCGGCGCGCCATCGCCCGCCAGGCCTCGCGGTCGGCGTCGGTGGCGATCCCGTCGCGGGCCTGGAGCCGGCGCAGGACGGGGCGCTGCACGGCGAAGGCGACGACTGCCGTCGCCGCGTACATCAGCAGGCTGGCCAGGAGCCAGGGCTGCTCGAGGATCCGCGGCCCGAGCACGGTGACCATGGCAATCCCGGTAAGGGCCAGGCCCGCTCCGACGACCACGGTGCCGTGCGCCTGGAGCCACACGAGCGCGCGGACGAGGAAGCGAGGCTCCTGGGCCACGAACGCGCGCTCCACCGATCGGCTGCGCAGCGTGAACGGCAGCAGGAGGCTCGGCCCGAAGAGCGCGATCGCCAGCGCCACGTGGACCACGAGGATGAACGGGAAGAGCGGGGCGAGGTTCGGCATCACGTCGGAGGTGGGGGCCGCCGGCGGGGCGGCGGCGGCGGGTCCCGGGCCGAAGATCGTAGCGCAGCCGTGCCGAACGGCCATTCCTCGGGCCGGCCCGGCGCGCGTACGGTGGCACGAGCGTCCCGGCGGAGCCTTCGGCGACCGGGGATGTCGCGCCGCCGGGCGAGAGGGATCCGTCCGTGAACCTGCGCGCGCGCACGAGCCGTCTCTGGGCCACGGCCGGAGCGGCCGTTCTCTTCGCCTTCCTCGTCGCCGCCGGCCCTGCCGGCGCCGCCGAACCGGCGGGCGTCACGCTCACGGGCGGCTGCACCATCGGGCTCACCTCGCTCGACGACAGCGGTGGCGTCATCGACTCCGCGATCGGGCCCGGCACCGCGAGCCAGTCCAACCCGCTCGACGTGACCTTCTCCGGCGAGGTCGCCTGGGAGGGCACTGCCCCGCTCATGTCGTCGGGGACCTACGAAGTCCGGCTCAACGGGGTGCCGGTCCCGGGCTTCGGGGGCAGCTTCGACAACAAGGAAGGCCTGACCTCGGCGAACGGGACTGCCGACGTGGGCTCGATCCTCGGCGTCGTCTCGTTTCTCGAGAAGCTCGTGACGATCATGTGGAACGTGTCGGGATCCGTGGCGGGCGGCGGCGAGGCGTGCTCGGGCGAGGTCTGGGTCCGGACCGGCTCGGCCGACCCCCTCTTCTCGGGCGGCACGATCGCCGGTCTCGCCCTCGGCGCGCTCGGGGTCGTGGGGCTCCTGAAGTCGCTCAAGGGCCGCCACGCGCTCCGGGGCCTCGCGTCGGGGCTCATCCTGGGGATCGCCCTGGCGCTCCTGGTCCTGACCTTCGGCGTCTACGTGGCCGGACCGCTCTCCCCGTGGGCCGTCCTGGCCGCGGTCCCGATCCTCGGCTTCGTCCTCGGCTTGATCGAGTTCGGCTGAGCCGGGTGCGGCCGGCTACCCCGCCGGTCGGTCGGCCTCCAGGACCACCCAGTCGCCCTCGGCCTCCCGGCGGAGGACGCGGAGGCCCGCGCCCTCGAAGGACGCCCGCACGTGGGCCTCGCGGTCGAGGAAGATGCCCGACGCCAGCAGCCGGCCGCCGGGGCGCAGCTCGGCCGCCAGGTCGGCAGCCCGGGCGACGAGCAGCGACGCGATGAGGTTGGCGACCACGAGGTCGAACGGACCGGCCCTGGACGGCAGCGAGCCCTGCCACGCCCGAAGGCGACGGGCGACCCGGTTGCGCCGCGCGTTGGCGAGCGTCGCCTCCACGGCGATCGGGTCGGTATCGAGGCCGACGAGCGCGCCGGCGCCCAGCAGCGCGGCGGCGATCGCGAGCACTCCCGATCCGGAGCCCACGTCGAGGAGCCGGGCGTTTCCGGGAGCGGGTCGGCCTGTCGGGCCCGCGGGGCCCGGGTCCGCTCCCGCCGCGCGGCCGGGCGTCCCTGCCGGGCCGCCGACGAGCAGCCCTTCGTCCGCCCAGCGCTCGATGCCCGCCAGGCACAGGCGCGTCGTGGGGTGGAGCCCGCTCCCGAAGGCCATGCCGGGGTCCATGGCGATCACGACGTCGCCGGGCCGCCGCCGGTACCGACGCCAGGTCGGCCGGATCACGATGCGGCGCCCGATCCGGAGCACGCCCACGTGGCGCTTCCACGCCGCGGCCCAGTCGGACTCGTGGACGACCTGCGTCCGCAGCTCCCCGATCTCACGCAGCCCGAAGGCCCCGAGGTGGCCCAGCGCCCGGTCCACCTCGCCGGCCGCGCGCCGGGCAGCCCCCGCGTCGCGCGCGGGGAGGTACGCCCGCACGGTGGCCGGTGCCGCCGGGTCGATCGCGGCGCCGAGCCCTTCATCGACGAGCGTGAACCCGGGCTCCACGCTCACGCCGCCCGGGGCGGCACGCGACAGGATCTCGCCGACCGCCTCGACGGCCTCCGGGTCGCAGGTGACCGCCAGCTCGAGCCAGGCGCCGTCGCCGGCCAGCTCGCCGGGGGCCGGGTCGGGCCCGGCGGTCACCCGAGGACGTCCTTGATCCGCTCGAAGACGCCGCCCTTGCCGGCTCCCACGTTCGTCTCCCCGGAGGCCGCGGCGTAGGCCTCCAGCGCCTCGCGCTGCTCCCTCGAGAGCTTCGTCGGGATCACGACGTCGACGAGGACGTGCAGGTCGCCCCGCGCACCCGCCCGGCGGAGGTGCGGCGCGCCGCGGCCCCGGAGGCGGATCTCGGTCCCCGGCTGGGTGCCCGGCTTGACCTCGAGGTCCTCTTCGCCGTCGGCCGTCGGGACGCGGACCATGGTGCCCAGCGCCGCCTGGGCGATCGTGAGGTCGAGCTCGTGGTAGAGCTCGGTCCCCTCGCGCCGCAGCCGGGGGTGCGCCGCGACGTGGATGGCGACGTAGAGGCTCCCGGGCGGTCCACCCCGCGGACCCGCTTCTCCCTCGGAGGAGAGCCGGATCTGGTGGCCGTCGTCGATCCCCGCGGGTACCGCGACGCGGAGCCGTTTCGTCCGTTGCTTCCGGCCGTCACCGTTGCAGTCCTCGCAGGGCGCGTCGACGACCTTGCCCTCGCCCCGGCAGCGCGGGCAGGCGACCACGTTGACCATCTGGCCAAGCATCGTCTGGCGGGTGTGGCGGATCTCGCCCCGACCGCCGCACTGCGGGCAGGCCCGGGTGGCCGTCCCGCTCTTCGCGCCGCTGCCGGAACAGGTGTCGCAGCGGTCGAGCACGGCGAACTCGATCTCCTTCTCCGTGCCCCGGATCGACTCCTCGAAGGTGATCCGCAGGTCATAGCGGAGATCGGAGCCGGCGGCAGGCCGGCCGCGCCGGACCCCGCCGCCGCCTGCGGCGCTCCCACCGAAGAAGGCATCGAAGAGGTCGGAGAAGGCCCCGAAGCCGGGCTGGGCGCCCTGGTCGAAGCCGCCGCCTCCGACCCCGGCCCGGCCGAACATGTCGTAGGCCTGGCGCCGCTGGGGGTCGGAGAGGACCTGGTAGGCCTCGTTGATCTCCTTGAAGCGCTCGTCGGCGCCCTCGTCGCGGTTGACGTCCGGGTGCCATTGCTGGGCGAGCCTGCGGAACGCCGTCTTGAGGTCGGCGTCGGTCGCGCCGCGCTCGACGCCGAGGATGTCGTAGTAGTCGCGCTGGGTGGTCATGTGCGAGGGGAAGTCTACGAGGAGCGGCCCGGACGGTCAGGCGGACCCCGGCGGTCGCGGCGCGTCAATCCGCCGGGGCCTCCTCGTGGCCGCCGGCCGCGAGGGCCGCGCCGATGATCCCCGAGGTGTTCAGGAAGCGAGCGGTGACGATCGGCGCCCGCGACTTCAGCCACTTCCCGTACTTGGCGTACTCCTTGCTGACCCCGCCGCTCAGGATGATGAGGTCCGGCCAGAACCACGCCTCGAGGAGGGCGAGGTACTGGCTGAACTCGCCGGCCCAGCGGCGCCAGCCGATCGCCCGCCGCTCGCGCGCCGCGCCGGAGATCCACAGCTCGGCATCCTTGCGCCGGTACGGGACGTGCCCGAACTCCGTCGAATCGAGCAGCGTGCCGTCGATCAGCAGGGCGCTCCCGATCCCGGTCCCGATCGTCAGCAGCATGACCGTGCCCGCGACGCCCTTCGCGGCCCCGAAGGCGACCTCCGCGAGGCCGGCGGCGTCGGCGTCGTTGATCAGGCGAACCGGGCGGCCGAGGCGCTCCTCGAGGGCTTCCTGGGCCGGGTAGCCGACCCAGGCCGGGTCGATGTTGGCCGCGGTCAGCAGCCGGCCCCGCTTCACCACCCCGGGGAGGCCGGCGCCGGCCGGCATCGTCGGGTCCAGGTGCCCGCCCTCGGCGAGCCGGTCGACGATCACGCCAATCGTCTCGATGACCGCCGCCGGGGTTGCCGGCTGGGGGGTTCTCTCGCGGATCCGCGGCGAGGTCAGCTCGCCGGTGGCCAGGTCCACGACGGCGGCCTTCACGCCCGTCCCGCCGACGTCGATGCCGATCGCGCGGGGGTGCGTGGCGGGCGGCTGCGCGGGCTCGGGCGTCAGGGTCGCGTCGGGCTCGCTCATGGGCGGCAGGATAGCGCGCCCCGGCCCTACTTCAGCAGCAGCTTGTCGAGGCGCCGCGACGTGACCGCCAGGCCGAGCAGGCCCATCACGCCGAGGTAGACGACATGGACGAGCAGCCCGGGCCCCACGTTGCCGGTCGTCAGGCCCCGGATCAGGTCGACGCCGTGGTAGAGCGGGGTGAGCTGGACCAGCGTGCGAACCGGCTCCGGGTAGGCCGTGATCGGGTAGAAGGTCGCCGAGAAGAGGAAGAGCGGCAGGATCACGAGCTGGACCAGGTCGAAGTCCTGCCAGGTCCGCATGAAGCTGGTGGCCGCCATCCCGGCCGCGCCGAAGGCGAACCCGACGAGGAGAGCGGCCGGGAACGCGAGCACGGCCCACGGCGAGAGGACCATCCCGAGGGCAACCATCACCACGAGGAACGCGGCAGCGTAGATGCCGCCGCGGATGAGCGCCCAGCCGATCTCGCCGAGGGCGACGTCCCCCACGCCGAGCGGCGTGGAGAGGATCGCGTCGTACGTCTTCGCGTAGTTCAGCTTGAAGAAGACGTTGAAGGTCGAGTCGTAGATCGCGCCGTTCATCGCCGAGCTGGCCAGGAGTGCCGGGGCGACGAACGCCGTGTACGGGATCTCCTGGCCATCGACCACCACGCTGCCGACGAGCGCGCCGATCCCCAGGCCGATCGAGAGGAGGTAGAAGAGCGGCTCGAAGAAGCCCGACACGATGACGAGCCAGCCACGCCGGTACACGAGCAGGTTGCGCTCGATGAGGAGTCCGGCGCGGCGCCCGCCGAAGAGGATGGGTGGGGCGACCCGGGCGATGAGCGTCATCGGCGCGGCGTCATTTCACGAGCCGCCGGCGGAAGGTCACGAACGCGGCCGCCACGCCTGCCGCGGTCATCGTCCCGAGGTAGGCGACGTGGATCGTCGTCAGGACCGGCTCCGCCGTCCCGAGTGCCAGCGAGCGGCAGAGGTCCACGCCGTGCCAGAGCGGCGTCACGTAGGCGACCGCCTGGAGGATGTCCGGCAGCTGCTCGATCGGGAAGAAGGTCCCCGAGAAGAGGAAGAGGGGGATGACCCCGAACCGGAAGAGCGCGTTGAATCCGTTGGTGTCCTTTTGCGTCGCGGAGAAGGCCGCGATCGGCGCCGCGAAGGCGAGGCCGGTCAGCAGCGCGGCCGGGATCGCGAGGATCGCCCCGGGGCCGGCGACGGCGCCGAAGAGGACCGTGACGAGGAAGAAGACGGCGACCACGAGCAGGAGGCGCAGGCCGATGTAGGCCAGCTTGCCGATGACGACGTCCGCCGGCTGGATGGGCGTGGCGGTCATCCCGTGGAAGCTCTTCACCCAGACAAGACCGGCCATGACCGGGAACGTCGATTCGCTGGCCGCCGTCTGCATCGCCGTGGACGCAAGGAGCCCGGGGGCCAGGAAGGCGAGGTAGGAGACGCCGGCCAGCGCCGCACCGGACGTGCTCCCCGCTCCGGCGTCGGCGTCGACCAGGCTGCCGAGGCCCAGCCCCATCGCGGCAAGGAAGAAGACCGGCGAGAGGAACGAGCTGAAGATGCTGCCCCGCCAGACGCGCCGGTAGACGAGCAGCTCGTGCTCCAGGACCCGCAGCACGGGCGCGGCCACCCACCGACCCCCGCTAGTCGACGAGGCTCCGGCCGGTCAGCCGGAGGAAGACGTCCTCGAGAGAGGAGCGCCGGACGAGGACCATCTCGGGGCGCAGCCCGCGGTCGTGGGCGGCCGTCGCGGCGGCGTCGCCGTCGTGGGTGTAGACGAGCACCCGGTCCGGGAGGCGCTCCACGCGATCCCCGAGGTCGTCCAGCTGGCCGTCGAGCGTCTCCTGCACGCCGACCGGGAAGCGCATCTCCAGCACCTCGCGGGTGGAATGCTGCTCGATGAGCTGGCGCGGGGAGCCCTCGGCCACGATCTTCGCCTTGTCCATCACGACGAGGCGGTCGCAGAGCTGCTCGGCCTCGTCCATGTAATGGGTGGTCAGGACCAGCGTGACGCCCTTCTGCTTGAGACGGTAGAGGCGGTCCCAGAGGAGATGCCGGGCCTGCGGGTCGAGGCCCGTCGTCGGCTCGTCGAGGAGGAGCAGGTCCGGCTCGTTGACGAGGCTGCGGGCGATGGTGAGGCGCCGCTTCATGCCGCCCGACAGCGGCTCCACCTGGTCGCCGGAGCGTTCGGCCAGCTGGACAAAGTCGAGGAGCTCGTCGACGCGCTGCCGGATGACGGGGCGGGGCAGGCCGAAGTAGCGGCCGTAGATCGACAGGTTCTCCCGGACGGTCAGCTCCATGTCCAGCGTGTCCTGCTGGGGGACCACGCCGATCCGGGCCCGGATCCGCGGCCCATCGGCGAGAGGGTCCATCCCCAGCACGCTGAGGGTGCCGCCGGAGAGCGGCGAGACGCAGGCGATCATGCGCATCGTGCTGGTCTTCCCGGCCCCGTTCGGGCCGAGGAAGCCGAACGACTCGCCCGGCGCGACGTCGAAGTCGATGGCGTCGACGGCCGTGAAGCCGCCGAAGCGCTTCGTGAGAGCGCGCGCGTGGATGAGGGGGGCACTCGGGGACGCCGTCATCGGAGGCGGAGTCTACTCCCGCGGGGAGCCCTGGCGCGGAACCGGAACCCGGCCCGACGCCCGGCAGCCGGGCGGGCCTACCGGACGACCACGGCCTGGAGGCGGCCGTCGGCTCCAGCCGGCAGCCGACCCGCGTACGCGAGCTCGACACTCGTGAACGCGTCGAGGATGGCGACGCCCTCGGCGAGCGGCAGGCTGCCGGCCGGCCGGGGCTTCGTGGACGCGTAGAGCAGCCGGCCGTCCGGGCTCAGGGCGATCGCCCGCGTCGAGCCGTCGGCGACCCAGAACGACGCGACGTGCTTCCAGCTCGCGACGTCGATCAGGTGGATCACGACCTTCCCGCTGCCGTCGGGCAGCTGCCACAGGGCGTAGAGGCGGCCGTGGTCGGGGTCGAGCGCGAGGATCGGCCGAGGCCCCGGGGACGTCCCCGCGTCGGCGTCCGGGCTCACAGGAAGCGACCGGAGGTAGCGCGGCCACAGCTCGAGCGTCGCGACGCGAGGATCGCCGTTCGCGGCGAAGCCGACGCGCCAGAGTGTCGCCGACGACGGCGACCAGCGGTACATGACCGACCGTGCCGAGTCCACGACGACACCGTTGCCGGCCAGGGGCGCGGTCCCGGTGCTCGACTCCGCGGACTCGAGGTGGGCCGTGGCGATGACAGCCCCGAGCCGAGGACCTCCCCCGCTGCCATCACGAACCTCGACCACCCGGAGCTCCGCCGATGCTGGGCAGACGAGGAAGATCGTGGCGTCGGTGGCCCAGCCCTCCCCGAACGGCCCGCCGCACTCGGTCCTGCCGTCCCGGGCCATGTCAGCGGATCCGGCCACATCCGAGGTGACCTCGAGCGGCAGGCCAACCGGCCGTCCGATCGCGCTCCCGGTGACGGCGCCGTCGTCCACGGGCAGGACGGCCAGCCGCCGCTCGCCAGCCGTCGGCTGCGTCCCGGTCACGGTCACCCCGACGAGCGCCGCGCTCCCATCCGCGGAGACGCTCACCGCGAGGTCCGCCAGCGAGGTCGGGCCGCGACCGTCGTCGAGGGGAAAGGCAAGGACCTCGCGCGAGCCGGTCGCAACGGCCGCTGCGTCGCCGACGCGGTAGCGGTCGAGGCCGATCCGGTAGCCGGCGTCGCCAAGCACGGCCCAGGCGAGGAAGAGGACGTCCTCTTCCGGGCCGGGCGCGAGCGCGATGGCCACCGGGTCGCCGAAGGCGAGGTCCCGTCGGCCGACCAGGGTCGTCAGCGGGACAGCCGGTCGGACGCCATCGGCGACGCCGGGCGGCGGGCTCGCCCACGGCTCGGCGGGCGCCGCCCGGGACCGCCCGAGGGTCACGACCGAAAGCTCGTACGCCGCCCGGGTCGAGCCCGGCGGACGGGCCACCTGCTGAGCGACGCAGACGATCCGCCCGCCGGCCAGGACGAGCGGCCGCTCGCGCTCACAGCCCGTCTTCGCGTCGACCGTCCCGGTCACGATGTCGATCCATCGGCCGCCGAGGAGGAGAAAGCGATCCTGGGGACCCGTCCCGGCGAGACGCAGGCGGGGGATCGGCGTCGCTGCCGGCGTCGGCTCGGCCCGGATCGCCAGCTCCGCGGGGCGTGGGCTCGCCGCGGGCGAGGCCGTCGCGGTGTCGCGCCCCTGCTCGCGGTCGGACGGCACCTTCGGCCCGAGGAGGCCGGCGCCTACGATCACGGCCGCCAGGCCGCCCACGAGGATGACCGGCGCCCAGCGCCGAACCCCCGCTCGTCTCCTCCGGCCGTCGCGCGGCGATCGGCCCGGGCGGCCCCCGCCTTCCGCCCGCGCCCCAACGCGGAGCTCCTCGAAATCCTGGTCGAGTGGCGCCGGGTCCCACCCCATCCGCGAGTTGTACACCCTTCCCGCGAACCGCCTCCGGGCGCAGGCCGGGCGGGGCGAGGCGGCCGCCGCGGGTCAGACCTCCTTGAACTCGCCCTCGACCGTCTCGTCCTCGGTGGAGGCACCGTCGCCGTCGCCGCCGTCCGGTCCGGCCTGACCGGCATCGCCGTCGCCGGATCCCGGCCCGTCGTCGCTGGGGGCCGCGGCGTAGGCCGCCGTGCCGACGCGCTGGAGGATCTCCGCCAGCTCCGTCGCGCGCGTCGAGACCACGTCGACCGACTCGGTCTTGAGAGCGTTGCGGACGTCCGAGACCTTGCCCTCGACCGCGGCCCGGTCCTCGGCCGAGACCTTGTCACCCAGGTCCTTGAGGGTCCGCTCCGCCTGGAACGTGAGAGCCTCGGCCTGGTTGCGGGCCTCGACCTCCTCGCGCCGCTTGCGGTCCTCGTCGGCGTGCTCGCCGGCCTCGCGGACCATCCGGTCCACGTCCTTCTTGTCGAGCATGGAGGACGCCGTGATGGTGACCTTCTGCTCCTTGCCGGTCGCGCGGTCCTTGGCCCGGACCTCGACGATCCCGTTGGCGTCGATGTCGAAGGCGACCTCGATCTGGGGCACGCCGCGCGGGGCCGACGGGATCCCGTCGAGGATGAACTTGCCCAGGGTCTTGTTGTCGGTCGCGAACTCGCGCTCGCCCTGGAGGACGTGGATCTCCACCTGCGGCTGGTTGTCCGAGGCGGTGGAGAAGACCTGCGACTTGCTGGTGGGGATCGTGGTGTTCCGCTCGATGAGCTTCGTCATCACCCCGCCGAGCGTCTCGATGCCGAGCGAGAGGGGCGTGACGTCGAGGAGCAGGACGTCCTTCACGTCGCCGGCGAGGACGCCGGCCTGGATCGCCGCCCCGACCGCCACCACCTCGTCGGGGTTGACCCCGCGGTTCGGCTCCTTGCCGCCGAACATGGCCTTGACCGCCTCGATGACGGCGGGCATGCGGGTCATCCCGCCGACGAGGACGATCTCGTCGATCTCCGATGCCGCGAGGCCCGCGTCCTTGAGCGCCTTCTGCACCGGTTCGGCGGTCTTCTGGACCAGGTCCCCGACGAGATCCTCGAGCTTGGCCCGGGTGATGGTCATCACGAGGTGCTTGGGGTTCCTGTCGGCGTCCGCCGTGATGTACGGCAGGTTGATCTCGGTCGAGACCGCCGAGGAGAGCTCGATCTTCGCCTTCTCGGCGGCCTCCTTGACCCGCGACAGCGCCTGCGGATCGCCGCGGAGGTCGAGGCCCTGGTCCTTCTTGAACTCCGCGAGGAGCCAGTCCATGACCCGGATGTCGAAGTCATCGCCGCCGAGGTGGGTGTCCCCGTTCGTGGACTTGACCTCGAAGACGCCCTCGCCCAGCTCCAGGATCGAGATGTCGAAGGTCCCGCCGCCGAGGTCGTAGACGGCGATCTTCTCGTCGTGCTTCTTGTCCAGGCCGTAGGCCAGCGACGAGGCGGTCGGCTCGTTGATGATCCGCTTCACGTCGAGGCCGGCGATCCGCCCGGCGTCCTTGGTGGCCTGGCGCTGGGTGTCGTCGAAGTAGGCCGGGACCGTGATGACCGCCTCGGTCACCTTCTCGCCGAGGTAGGCCTCCGCGTCCGCCTTGAGCTTCTGCAGGATCATCGCCGAGATCTCGGGCGGGGTGTAGCTGCGACCTTCGCCCATGAGGACCTTGATGCCGTCCGACTTGGGGTCCTTCTCGACGGTGTACGGGACGAGGCCGCGGCTGCGCTTCACCTCGGGGTCGTCCCAGCGGCGCCCCATGAAACGCTTGATCGAGTAGACGGTGTTGGCCGGGTTGGTGACGGCCTGGCGCTTCGCGAGCTGGCCGACGAGGCGCTCGCCGGTCTTCGTGAAGGCGACGACCGAGGGGATCGTGCGCCCGCCCTCCGCCGAGGCGATGACGGTGGGCTCGCCGCCCTCCATGACGGCCACGACCGAGTTCGTCGTGCCGAGGTCGATGCCGATGATCTTGCCCATGGGTCCGGGTGCTCCTCTCGCGGGGGATCGGTGGTCGGGTTCGGGGTGGATGGCGGTGTCTAGTTGGGTCGCTCCGGGAGCCCGGAGCCGTCGCTCACGGCGACGAGGGCGGGACGCAGGACGCGGTCGCGGATCCGGTAGCCGCGCCGAAGCTCGGCGACGACCTCGCTCTCCGGCCGACCGCTGCCGGGGACGTGGCTCACGGCGTCGTGGATGGCCGGGTCGAACGGCCGGCCGAGCGCCTCGATCGGGGTGACGCCCTCGCTCTCGAGCAGCGCCCGGAGCTTGCGGTCGATGGCTGCGATTCCCTCCAGCCACGCGGTGTCGCGCGCCTCCCCGGGCACGTGCTCGATCGCAAGGTCGAAATCGTCGGCGAGGGCGACCACTTTCGCCAGGAGAACCTCGTTCGCGAGGCCGAGCATCTGGAGCCGCTCCTCTGCCGTCCGGCGCTTGAGGTTCGCGTAGTCCGCCTGGGCGCGCTGGGCCAGCGCGAGGTGCTCCTCGGCCAGGGCGAGGGCAGCGTCGCGTTCGGCGGCGAGGGCCTCGGCGGCGGTGGGCGCGGGCGCGGGCGCGGCTGATTCGGCGAGCGTCGGGTCGGGCGGCGGCTCGTGGTGTCTCGGCATCTGGCGGTCCCTCGTCATCGAGCGTAGAGGTGGTCGACGAGATCGTTCATGAGGCGGGCGACGAACCGGACGGTCCCGATCGCCTGCGGATAGCGGAGGCGGGTCGGACCCAGGATCCCGACGACGCCGACGGCCGCCCCCGGGCGACCATACGGGGCGAGGACGAGGGCCACGTCGGCCATCTCGTCGGGGCGGTTCTCGCGCCCGATGAAGACCCGCAGGTCGCCCGAGCGCGTCACGTCCTCGAAGAGCTCGCCCAGGTACTGGCGGTTCTCCAGGACCGCGAAGACGCGGCGGAGCTTCTCGGACGCCGCGAACTCCGGCTCGGCCATGACGTGGAGGAGGCCGTCGCTGAAGAGCTGCTCGACCGTCGCCCCGTCGAACTCCCGGAGGATCCGCAGCGCTCGCGCGCCGGCGCGTCGGACGAGGGAGAAGACGGGGTCGTCGGCCGGGGAATTGTCGAACCAGCGGAGGCGCTCGGCCAGGTCGGCGGCCGTCAGGCCCAGGCAGCTGCGGTTGAGGCGGCCGGCCGCCTCGGCCAGCTCGTCGTCGGAGGTGCCGGGCTCGATCGTGAGAAGCGCCTGCTTGAGCGAGCCCTCGTTGAGGACGACGATCAGGGAGGTCATCCGCTCGCCGATCTTGACCAGCTCGATGCGGCGAATCCGAGCCGCCCGCGGCTTGGCGGGGGTCGCCAGCCCAGCCGACCGCGTCGCCGAGGCGAGGGTCGTGGCCGCGAGGCGAAACCACTGGTCGGTGGCAAACTCGACCTGGCCGAACTGGTGACGGATCATCAGCTGCTCGATGGGTGGAAGCGGCATCTCGCCGACCAGCGACTCCACGTAGAAACGGTAGCCGACGTCCGTCGGGACGCGCCCCGCCGACGTGTGCGGGTGCCCGAGGAAGCCCTCGACCTCCAGCTCGGCCAGGATGTTGCGCACGGTGGCGGCGCTCACCCCGAACGGGTAGCGCTCAACGAGCGACTGGGAGCCGACCGGCGCGGCCGTCGAGACGTATTCCTCGATGACGGCCCGCAAGATCGCCTGCGCCCGGGCGTCGAGCGGTCCGGTGCTGCGGCGGACTCCTCGCACCACGGCAGGGCTCCTTTGGCGGGCGGTCTGGCATGTCTTCCGCGCCCATCGTTGATTAGCACTCTCACTAGGTGAGTGCCAGTAGAAACGGGGAAATCCTAGCAGTCTGACACGGAGAGTGTCAACGCCGGGGCCTGGGCAACGGGCTGGAGGGCGGGGCAATGGGGCGGCGCAGGCGGCGGGGCGGCGCAGGCATGGCGCGGCGGGGCGGCGGGGCGGCGGGGCGGGCCGGGGGCGGCGGGGCGGCGCAGGCCATGGCGCGGCGGGGCGGCGGGGCGGCGCCGGCGATGGCGCGGCGCGGCGGGGCGGCGGGGCGGCGCAGGCCATGGCGCGGCGGGGCGGACCGGGCAGGCTCCCATCGCGGCCGTCCAGGCGCACGCTGGAACGGGCGCCGTCCCATGAGCGCCAACGCTCCCATCGCGGCCGGCCAGGCGCCCGAACGGGTGCCAGGCGCGACGCGGGCGCCTTCTCCGCCAAGCGCGGCACCGCTCGGCGCCCCGCCGGCGTGGCGCGAGCGTGCTGCCGCGGCGGCGGGGAGATGCGCCCGCCCGGCATACTGGCGATCGGCGCCCGGACTGGTGCGGAGAAGGCCGCGGCAGGGCCGCTTGTCGCTCATGGGACGGCGCTCCAGACCAGGGGAACGGGGCAGGCAGTGTCCTCGGCGGCGCCGGCCCGCCGGAGACCACGGCGGCACGAGCGGGCGACACTAGCAGAGCGGGCGAAAGGCCGATTGCTCCTCGCCCCGCCCCGTCCCCTTCGGGCCCGTCGGTCCGGGCCTGCTCCTCGCCACGCCGTCAGATCAGCCGCGCGAACACCTCGTTGGAGAGGAGGCGACCGCGGAGCGTGAGCCGCAGGCGCTCGCCCGGAGCGTCCTCCAGCAGGCCCGCCTCGTGGGCCCAGGCCATCTCGTCCGCCCGGGTCATGGCGCGGCTGCGGGGGACGCCACGCGCCGTCCGCAGCCCGAGGATGAGCTCCTCGGCGGCGGCGGTGACGGCGTCGATCTCCTCCCCATCGCCGGGCGGGAGCGCGGCCGGACCTCCCCGCGCGGGCGTGAGCGCCTCCATCCACGCGGCCAGGGGGGCGGCGTTCCATCGCCGCCGCACGCCGTCGAAGGCGTGGGCGCCCGGGCCGACCGCCTCGCAGGGCCGCCGTTCCCAGTAGGACAGGTTGTGGCGGCTCTCGGCTCCCGGATGCGCCCAGCTCGACAGCTCGTACCACGGCATCCCGGCACCTTCGAATGCGGCGTCGGCCAGCGAATACGCGGCGGCGGCGCGGTCCTCGTCCTGGGCGGAGCGCGCCTGCTCGCGCCAGCGGCGCGCGCCCGGCATCGTCGGGAGGTGATCGCCCAGCGGGCCGGTGAGGCCCTCCACGTCCGGGTCGTCGAGGGTCAGCGCGTAGCAGGAGACGTGGTCCGGACCCATCTCCAGGGCCCCCTCCACGGTTCCCATCCAGGTCGCCAGGCGCTGGTTGGGCACGTCGTAGAGGAGATCCAGGCTCACCTGCCCGATGCCCGCCGCGCGAGCAGCGAGGACGGCCTCGGCCACGTCGCCGGCGCGATGGCGGCGGCCGAGCGACCGCAGCTCGGCGTCGTCGAGGCTCTGGGCCCCCAGCGACAGGCGAGTGACGCCGGCGCGGGCGAAGCCGGGGAGGTCGCCCCGGTCGTCGGGCCCGGGATTTGCCTCGAGGGTGACCTCGGCACCGTCCGCCAGGCCGTACCGGTCGCGGACGCGCTCGACGAGCTCCGCGACCGCCTCGGCCGGGAGGAGCGACGGCGTGCCTCCGCCGAAGTAGAGCGTGGCGAGCGCCGGCCGCCGCGGACCGCCCGGCGACCCATGCGAGGCGTCGAGCACCGCGGCGCGCAGATCGAGCTCGCGGAGCAGGGCCGCCGTGAACGCGGCGACTCGGCTGCGCGGGCCGACCGCGGCGGCGCCGGCCACGACCACGAAGTCGCAGTAGGGGCAGAGCGAGCGACAGAACGGGACGTGGACGTAGAGAGCGGCCGGCGGGTGAGTGAGATCGGGTCCGCCGCGGCCCACGCTCACCGCTCCGGGGGTCCGCCGTCGTCGGGTCGGTCGATGGGGCGCCAGCCCCGCGGCGCGGGGCGGTATTCCCAGGTCTCCTCGATCTCCTCACCACGCAGCGCGGGCTGGCCGGCGTGGCCGGTGCAGACGAAGACGGAGATCCGGGTGATCGCGTGGGCCAGGAAGGCCGCCCCGATCGCGCCGGTGGTGACCGTGAGCCAGCCGGCCGCCAGCCCGCCGACGAGGGTGAGGATGAACATGTAGCGGCTGCGCCCCGGGGCGCCGGTGCGCGTGGCCAGCGTGTACAGGAACGCCTGCGTGACGATCGCGGTGCCCGGATTCATCCCGATGAGCAGGAGCAGCCCGAGGATGGCGCCGCGAAATGTTGCCTCGTCGATGAACGCCGTCCCGATCCCGTTGAGCACGGCGCCCGGATAGGTCCAGGCCGGAGGAAGGCGGATCTTCCCGTACCGGAAGAGGGCATAGGCGGCCGCCTGGAGCATCCCCAGGGCGCCGAACCCGAAGCCGAGAAGGAGGGCCTCGCCGCGGTCGCCGAGCGCGATCCCGAGATCTCGTGCGGCGCTCGGGTGCACGACGAGAAGGGCACCCACGAGGGCGAAGCCGAGCAGGATCCAGCTGAGACGCCGCAGGAACGACGCCCGGCGCCCGTCGCGACTGGTCTCGTCGTACTCGGCGGCGCCGAACTTCTCGGCCTCGAAGCGCAGGATGACGAGGAAGACGGTGATCGCGACAGCGACCAGGATGCGCAGCGTCTCCTCCACGGAGGTCAGGCGTCCTCGCCCATCCTGAGGACGGCCAGGAAGGCGTCCTGGGGGATCTCCACCGAGCCCACGCGCTTCATCCGCTGCTTGCCTTCTTTCTGCTTCTCGAGCAGCTTCCGCTTGCGGGTGATGTCGCCACCGTAGCACTTGGCGAGGACGTTCTTGCGCATGGCCCGGATCGTTTCCCGGGCGATGACGTTGGCGCCGATCGCGGCCTGGATCGGCACCTCGAACATCTGGCGCGGGATCAGCTCCTTCAGCTTGGCGGTCAGCGCGCGGCCGATCGCCGGCGCCTTGTCGTGGTGGACGATCATCGAGAGGGCATCGACAGGCTCGCCGTTGACGAGGACGTCGAGCTTCACGAGGCGCGCCGCCCGGTAGCCGGCCTCCTCGTAGTCCATCGAGGCGTAGCCCTGGCTGCGGCTCTTGAGCTGGTCGAAGTAGTCGACGATGAGCTCCGCGAGCGGCATCTCGAACGAGAGGAGGACGCGCTGCGGGTCGAGATATTCCATCGTCAGGAAGGAGCCGCGCCGCGACGTCGAGAGCTCCATGAGCGAGCCGATGTAGGTGGTGGGGGTGATGACCGACAGGGTCACCCATGGTTCCTCGATCGTCTCGATGTCGCCGACCGGTGGCATGCGGGCCGGGTTGTCGATGACGATCGTCGTCCCGTTGAGCGAGGTGACCCGGTATTCCACGGACGGCGCGGAGGCGATGAGGTCGAGGCTGAACTCGCGCTCGAGGCGCTCCTGGACGATCTCCATGTGGAGGAGACCCAGGAACCCGCAGCGGAACCCGAAGCCGAGGGCGATCGACGATTCGGGCTCGAAGGTGAAGCTCGCGTCATTGAGGTGGAGCTTCTCCATCGCGTCCCGGAGGAGCGGGTAATCCTCGCCGGAGATCGGGTAGATCCCCGCGAAGACCAGGCTCTTCGCCGCCTGGTACCCGGGCAGCGGCTCGGCGGCGGGAGCGCCCGCGCTCGTGACGGTGTCGCCGACCTGCGCATCGCGGACGCTCTTGAGGCCTGTCGCGATGTAGCCGACCTCCCCGGCCGTGAGCAGGGTCACAGGCACGAGCTGGGGCCGGAAGACGCCGAGCTCCAGGATGTCCGTCTCGGCGCCCGAGCCCATGAGGCGAATCCGCTCGTGATCGTGGAGCGTCCCCGCCGCGAGCCGGACATAGGTCACGACGCCCTTGTACTGGTCGTAGTGGGAATCGAAGACGAGGCCGCGGAGCGGATCGGCGGCCTTCCCCCTCGGCGGCGGAACCCGGGCAACGATGGCCTCGAGGATCTCGACGATGCCGGTCCCCTCCTTTGCCGAGGCGAGGAGCACCTCCTGGCGGGGGATGGCGAGAACGTTCTCCAGCTCTTCGATGACGACGCCGGGCTGGGCCGAGGGGAGGTCGATCTTGTTGACGACGGGGATGATCACCAGGTTCTGGCGGAGGGCCAGGTGGACGTTGGCCAGCGTCTGGGCCTCGATCCCCTGGGCGGCGTCGACCACGAGGATCGCGCCCTCGCAGGCCTGCAGGCTGCGGCTGACCTCGTAGCTGAAGTCGACGTGGCCCGGCGTGTCGATGAGGTTGAGGCCGTAGACGAGGCCGTCCTGCGCCGTGTACTCGAGGCGCACCGCCCGCGCCTTGATCGTGATCCCCTTTTCGCGCTCCAGGTCCATGGAGTCGAGGACCTGGCTCGTCATCTGCCGGGGATCGATCGTGTGAGTGAACTCGAGGAGGCGGTCCGCCAGCGTCGACTTACCGTGATCGATGTGGGCGATGATCGAGAAGTTGCGCAGGCGTGATTGGTCTATCGGCACGGCGTGGGGAGTCTACCGGCGATGGGGGACGTCGGCGGACCCGACGGATCGCTCAGTCGCCGTGGGCTGGCGTGACCGTGCCCCAGTACTCGATCGCGACATCGGCGGGTGCGAACTCAGCAGCGAGGCGAGTCTCAGGAGCTTTCTCCCGGCAGACGTACACGTGGACTGGCCACGGTCCTGCTTCGAGGCTGGCGCCCATGTGTCGCGGGGCAATGGCCAGCACGTCAGCGGCGTGCATCGTGGGGAGCCCGCGCATGCCGGGGAGCCATCCGCGGGGCCCGTACTCCAGCGGTGGCTCCACCGCAACCCAGAGCCAGTCAGTTCGCTCGCCGCACCGCGCCGTCGACAGGACGGTCAGTCGCCGCCGCGCGAATGGAGGTTCCGTGTCGTACGACTCGAGCCAGTAGGCTGCCACAGCTGAATTGTCCCCGAACCGTCATGACCGCGCCGGTCGGAACATGCGTCGTGATGGGGCCATGGCTGCGACCGTCCGTCGGTTAGGTGATGATCGCGGCATACACAGTCGCAGGCGCGATTGGGCGATCGTCACGAGCGGGGATTGTACGGGACCGTGGGCTCTGACCGGCCACCGCGGCCGATCTGCTACCATTCGCGGTCGCGCCGCCGCGGTGTCCTCTCCCGCTGCGCCGCGCGTCACCAGGACCATCAACCCCTTCCGACCTTCCTAGAGGACCAACAGAACCGTGGCTCACTCTCCCCGCGGCTGGACCGGCGCGCGGACGCCGTCCGGGAAGAAGCGGGTTCGCCAGGCCGAGCGGCGCGCCGCGATCAACGGCCCCCGCGCTTCCAGGGCCAAGACCCTCGTGTCCAAGACCATCAAGATCGCCACCGGCCAGCTGGAGGGCGACGCGTCCGCCTCGCTCGCCGAGGCGTTCTCGGCGCTCGACCGGGCCGCCAAGGCCGGCGCGATCCACCCGAACGCCGCCGCCCGGCGCAAGTCGCGCCTCGCCAGGAACGTGGGGGCCGCCCTCGGCGGTGCCGCAGTCCAGGCGGGAACGAAGTCGACAAAGATCATCGGCACGGCTGCCGCGGCGAAGGCCGCCAAAGCGCGCATCGCGGCCGGCAAGGCCGTCAAGGCCAAGGGCGCCCAGACGGCGGCTGGCAAGGCGCGTGCCGCGCTCGCCAAGGCCGGGCGCACCGACGCCGACGCCACGAAGGCGAAGTCGGCTCCGGCCGCTGCCGAGGCCGCCGCACCGAAGGTCCGGGCAACCCGGGCCAAGGCGACGGAGGCACCGGTCGAGAAGCCGGCCGCCGCGAAGCCGACGGCGAAGAAGGTCCCGGCCAAGGCCCCCGCCAAGGCCCCCGCCAAGGCCGCGGTCAAGAAGGTGCCGGCGACATCCGCCGCCAAGCCCACCGCCGGGGCGACGGCGAAGAAGGCTCCGGCCAAGAAGGCCGAGTAAGCCGAAGGGCCGGACCCGCCGGCCCGCCCCACCCGCCGCACCACGACCCCGGGTCCCACGACCCGGGGTCATTCACTGTCCCCGGTCGGTCCGCGTGCCGCCGCCGCGGACGCGCCCGACGGCGGTCCCGCCGCGGATATGCTGGGCGGCGTGCCTATCGCCGCGATCGCCCTGGTTCTCGTCTCGTCGATCTTCCACGTCGCCTGGAACTCGCTCGTCAAGACGTCGGGCGACCCGCTCGCCACGTCGACGCGCGCCGTCGGGCTGGGCGTGCTGGTCGTGACGCCCTTCGCCGTGCTCGCCTGGCTCGCGTCGGGCCGTCCGACGCTCACGCCCGAGGGCTGGGTCATCGCGGTCGCCTCGGGGATCGTGTCGGCGGCGTACTTCGTCCCCCTCTCTGCCGCCTACCGGCGCGGCGCGCTTTCGTCCGTCTATCCCGTCGCGCGGGGCTCCGGCGCCCTTCTCGGAGTCGTGGCAGGCGTCGCGATCCTCGGCGAGCGGCTCGAGCCACCCGGCTATCTCGGGGTGGCCCTGCTCCTCGGCGGAACCCTCACCGCGGCGCTCGCCACGGCCTCGCGCGACACGGTCGCGCCCGCCCTCCTGGCGGGGTGCGCCGTGGCCGGCTATTCGGCGCTCGACCGGGTCGGCGTCCGGACGGGCCCCGCATGGCTGTACGCGTGGGCCCTGTGGTCTGTCTGCGCCGTCGGTCTGATCGGGTGGCGGGCGCTGATCGCGCGGACTCGAGCCGTCCCTCCGGGCGCCCGTCCGGCGATCGACACCGGAGCCGCCGACCTTCGCCGGTCGCTCGTGGCCGGGCTGCTGATCATGGGGACGTACATGCTCATCCTGCTCGCCTTCCAGATCGCCCCCCTCGCGGGCGTCGCCCCGCTCCGTGAGGCGGCCACGATCCTCGCCGCGGCGTGGGGCGTGATCGCCCTCGGAGAGAGGGACCGGGCCGGCATCAGGCTGACAGCGGCCGCGGCGGTGGGGCTGGGGGCGATCCTGCTGGCAGTTGCGGGCTGACAGCGGCCTGCGACACGGGAGTACGCCGAGCGTGCCGCGTCCAGTACCATCACGAACCATGTCGGGCCTCCCGTCGCCAAACGCCACGGTCCCCGGCTGGCTGGCGTTTCTCGCGGCGACCGGCTGGCGGGTCCTGGCCGTCTTCGGCCTGGGCGTGGTGCTCTTCGCCGCCGCGGTCTACCTCCTGTCGGTGACCCTCTCGGTGCTCGTCGCGATCCTCGTCGCGGCCGCCGCGTCGCCGATCGTGATCCGGCTGCGCGCCGGCGGACGGTCGCGGACGGGCGCAGCCGCGCTCGCCAGCCTGGTCGCGATCGGGATCGTCGTCGCCGGCCTGTTCGTCATCGGCCTCGCGTTCGTGCCCGCGCTGGCGGCGATCGTCACGAGCGTCCAGGACGGCCTGAACGCCCTCGCCGACACTGCGGCGACCGCGGGCCTGGATCCCAAGGCGGTCGAGGCGATCACGAACCTGAGCTCGGCCATCGAGGACTGGCTCGAGCAGGGCCTCCGGGCCATCCTCGAGAGCGCAGCCTTCTGGGCGACGGTGGGCATCCTGGCCGCCTTCCTGACCTTCTTCTTCCTCCAGGACGGCGACGGTGGTTGGCGCTGGTGCATCCAGGCGGCCAAGGGATCGCAGCGAGATCGCCTCACCGCCGCGGGAGCAGCCGCGCTCAGCCGGTCGGGCGGCCACCTCCGGCGCACCGCGGCCCGCTCCGCGCTCGACGCCCTGGCCCTGCTGGTCGTGCTGGTCGTGCTCGACATCCAGCCAGCGGGCGCCCTGGCAGTGCTGATGCTCATCGGCGGGTTCGTCCCGTACGTCGGGCGCCTGGCCGCCGGGACCGTGGTGGTCCTCGTGGCACTCGCCTCGGCCGGCGCGAGTGTTGCCGCGCTGCTCGCGGTCGGCCTCGTGATCGCGGCTGCGGCGGAGCAGGTCTTCGTCGTGCCGCGACTCCCCGGTGGCCCGTCCGGTCTCCACCCCATCGCGGTGCTGGTGGCGTTGCCGGTGGGAGCAGAGCTCGGCGGGATGCCCGGGCTCATCTGCGCGGTGCCGGTGACGGTCATGGTGGTGACCGTGGGCGCGGCCCTCCTTGCCGTGCTCGACGAGGCTGCAGGCCCCGGGCCGCGCGTGGCCGTGCTGCCCGGCGTCCCGTTCTGGCTCGATCGAGCCGCCCAGTGGAGCTGGCGGCTCCTGGTGGCGTTCGGCCTCTCTGCGGCCGGCATCGCCATCGTGGCCCAGCTGTCCGGACTCGTCCTGAGCCTCGTGATCGCGGCCGTTCTCGCGGCGAGCCTGGTGCCGCTCACGAAGCTCCTCCGCGGTCGCGGTTGGTCACGGGGCACGGCCGCGCTCGTCGCGATCACGGGCGGTTCGGTCGCCGTCGGCGCGATCCTGCTGGTCACCGTGCTGGGCCTCGCAAGCGGGGTCAGCGCCATCGCCGCCGAGGCCGACGGGGCGACCGGGAAGATCAGCGAGGCCCTGGGGGGCCAGGCCGACTGGATCGCCGCGGTCGTCGGTGACTTCAGCGTGGCGATCGTGGCCGTCGGGGCACAGATCACGTCCGCGGCGGCCGGCCTGGCGGCCGTGTGCCTGATCGGCCTGCTGCTGAGCTTCTACGCGCTGCGCGATGGTTCGTCCGTGTGGCACCTGGCGGCAGGCCGCCTTCCCGCCGGCCGGCGTGCCGAGCTCGAAGGCGCCGGTGACCGAGCGGTCGGGGTGCTCGGCGGGTACATGGTCGGCACGGCAGTCATCTCGGCAGTCGCCGCCGGCAGCCAGTGGCTCATCATGACGATCCTGGGGCTGCCGCTCGCGCTCCCCCTGGCGGTCTTCGCGTTCTTCCTCGGGTTCATCCCGTACATCGGGGGCTTCATCGCAACGCTGGCGGCGTTCCTCGTGGCGGTCGCCGTTGGCAGCACGACCGACATCGTCGTGATGGGAATCTTCACGCTTGTGTTCAACATCGTCACGGGAAGCTTCATTGCGCCGGTCGTGTACGGCAGGGTCGCCAGCATCCACCCGGCGGTCGTGCTGGTCGCGATCCCGGCCGGGAGCACGCTTGCCGGCGTCCTCGGGATGTTCCTGGCCGTACCGGTGATCGGGATCGTGGCGGTGACGTGGCGGAGCGCCCTCCGCCTCCTGGACCCCCGGGCGAGCGGCGTCGTCGCGCCGGACGACATGCCGGCTCCGCCGGACGACGTGCCGGGCGCGGTCGCGCCCGCCCCGTTGGACGGCGCCGTTCCCGAGCAGGCCGCCAGCTAGCCCCCGTTCGGCCCCGCGCCCCCTGTCGTCGCGCTCGCGCTCGGCGCCTTCGGCCGCGCGATCCCGTAGATCGCCGCGCCGCCAAGGCCGCCGAGGAGGCCCAGGAGGAAGACCGTGCCGGCGGTCCCGAGCTGCTCCCGCCAGTAGAAGGCGGTGAACTCGTCGACGTTCGTGATCCCGGACGCCTCGAACTCTGGGCCCTTGCCCTCGGCGAGGTAGCGCTGGTAGACGCAGTCGGCACCCGTCGGGCAGCCCGCGATCGGCCCGCCGTCCGCGGCGCTGCGGTAGCCGTTGTCGGCGGTGAAGAAGATCCACTTCGTGACGAGGAAGCAGAGCGCGAGCGTCAGCGCGACGAGGAGGCCCGCGTAGGCTCCGTTGGCGAGGATCCGGCTCCACGGCCCGGCCTGGCGGTTGGAGCGGGTGTTGGCGTAGTAGCCGATGACGAGGCCGGCGGGGAGGGCCAGGAGCCACAGGATGGGCTCGATGGGGATCACGAGCAGGAAGCTGACGGCAATCGTGACGGCCATCCCGACACCGACCCAGCCGGCGTAGATCGCGCCGCGATCGACCCACCGCTTCACGAGCGCGGCTCGCGAGGGGGCGGCGGTGGGAACGATGCGCGGCCGACCGGGGCGCCGGTCGCCCGCGCGAACGCGAGGCGCGCGAATGTCACCCGGCGAGGACCGCCGGCAGGTACGGCTTCGCGCCGGCGAGGGCGGCGGAGCCGAGGTAGACGGCGCCGGCGCCGAGCTCCTCCTCGATCCGGAGGAGCCGGTTGTACTTGGCGACCCGCTCGGAGCGCGACGGGGCGCCGGTCTTGATCTGGCCGGTGCCCATCGCCACGACGAAGTCGGCGATCGTGGTGTCCTCCGTCTCGCCCGAACGGTGGCTGACCATCGCGGTCCAGCCGGCCCGGCGGGCCATCTCGATCGCCGCCATCGTCTCGGTGACGGTACCGATCTGGTTGAGCTTGACGAGGACCGAGTTCATTGCCTTGTCGGCGATCCCGCGGGCGATGAACGACGGGTTGGTCACGAGAATGTCGTCGCCGACGAGCTGGACCCGGTCGCCGAGCCGCGCGGTGAGCTCCGTCCAGCCGGCCCAGTCGTCCTCGCCGAGCCCGTCCTCGAGGGAGATGATCGGGTACTTCGCGATCCAGCTCCCCCAGAGGTCGATGAGCTCGCCCGAGTCGAGGGTCCGGCCCTCGCGCTCGAGCAGGTACCGGCCGCGCACGTCGCCCGTCCCGGTCCCCTCCACGAGCACCGAGCTCGCGGCCGGGTCCAGCGCGATCGCCACGTCCTCGCCGGGCCGGTAGCCGGCCTTCTCGATCGCCTCGAGGATCACCTCGACCGCCGCCTCGTTGGACGGGAGCGAGGGGGCGAAGCCGCCTTCGTCGCCCTGGCCGACCGAGAAGCCGCGGTCGTGCAGGATGCTCCGCAGAGCATGGAAGACCTCCGCGCCGGCCCGGAACGCGTCGGTGAACGTGGCCGCGCCGACCGGCGCGACCATGAACTCCTGGAAATCCGTGGAGTTCACGGCGTGCTTGCCGCCGTTGAGGATGTTGAAGAAGGGCACGGGCAGGATCCGCGCCCCCGCCCCGCCGAGGTAGCGGTAGAGCGGGAGGTCGTGGGCCGCGGCTGCGGCGTGGGCGCAGGCGAGGCTGACGCCGAGGATCGCGTTCGCCCCGAGGCTGCCCTTGTTGGTGGTCCCGTCCAGCTCGATGAGCGCCGCGTCGATGTCCGGCTGGTCGGCGGCGTCCGCGCCCATCAGGGCCGGGGCGATCGTCTCGCGGACGTTCGCGACGGCCTTGCGGACGCCCTTGCCACCGTAGCGAGCCGGGTCGCCGTCGCGGAGCTCCACGGCCTCGTGGACGCCGGTGGAGGCGCCCGAGGGCACCGCCGCGCGCCCGACCGAACCGTCGGCCAGGACGACGTCGACCTCGACCGTCGGGTTGCCCCGCGAATCGAGGATCTCGCGGGCGTCGATGTACTCGATCTCGGTGTTCACGTCGCGCCTCCGGCGGTCCCGGCTGCCGGTTCGGCGTCGGGAATGATCGCGATGCCCGGCAGGGTGCGTCCCTCGAGAAGCTCGAGGGAGGCGCCGCCGCCGGTGCTGATGTGGGTCATCTTGGGCGCGAGCCCCTGCTGGGTGACCGCGGCGACCGAGTCGCCGCCCCCGACCACCACCGTCGCCCCGGCGTCGGCCAGATCGGCCAGGAACCGGGCCATCTGGCGCGTCCCGGCGCCGAACGCCGGCATCTCGAAGACGCCGAGCGGCCCGTTCCAGAAGACCGTCTTCGCCCCGGCGAGGGCTGCCTCCATGTCGACGAGCGACTGCCTGCCCACATCGACGATGTGCCACGACGCGGGGACCCTCTCGGCCGGGATGGTCTTGTACTCCGCCCCCTGGGTGACCTCCTTGGCGATGACCACGTCGGTCGGGAGGATGAGCTGGACGCCCCGCTCCTCGGCCGCGGCCATGATCCGCCGGGCGTCCTCGACGCGATCCGGCTCGGCCAGGCTCTTGCCGACGGCCTTGCCCTGGGCGAGGAGGAAGGTGTTCGCCATCCCGCCGCCAACGACGAGGATGTCGACCTTGCTCGTGAGATTCTCGAGGACCTTGATCTTGTCCGAGACCTTGGCGCCGCCGATGATCGCGGCGTACGGCCGGGCGGGATCCTCGACGAGCCGGCCCAGGTACTGGATCTCGCGCTCCATCAGGAAGCCGGCATAGGCCGGCAGGAGCTCGGCGATCCCGTACGTCGAGGCGTGGGCCCGGTGCGCTGTCCCGAACGCGTCGTTGACGTAGACGTCGGCATACGCGGCCAGCGCCTTGGCGAACGCGGGGTCGTTCTTCTCCTCCTGCGGGTGGAACCGCAGGTTCTCGAGGAGCAGGGCCTCGCCCGGCCGCAGGCGTCGCACGGCGTCCTCGGTTCCCACGCCCAGGGCGTCGCCCGTGCAGGGGACGTTGAGGCGGAGGAGCGCCGAGAGCCGCTCCGCGACGGGGCGGAGCCGGAGGCCATCCTGGACCTTTCCGTCGGGACGGCCGAGGTGGCTGGCGAGGATCACCCGCGCGCCCTGGTCCAGGAGGTACCTGATCGTGGGGATGGCCGCCCGGATCCGGGTGTCGTCCTTGACCTGCCCGTCCTTGAGCGGCACGTTGAAGTCGACGCGGACGAAGACGCGCTTGCCCGACGCATCCAGCTCGCGGATGGAGCGCTTGTCCATGGTGACGTTCCTGTCGGGGCGATCGTCCGGGCTACAGGCCCTTCTCGATCATGAACTTCACGAGGTCGGCGACGCGGCAGCTGTAGCCCCACTCGTTGTCGTACCAGGCGATGACTTTCACGAAGTTGCCGCCGAGGGACATCGTGCAGGCGGCGTCGATGATCGCGCTGCGCTCGTCCCCGCGGAAGTCGGACGAGACGAGCGGCTCGTCGGAGACGCCGAGGATTCCCTTCATCGGGCCGGCGGCCGCGGCGCGGAAGGCCGCGTTGAGCTCTTCGACCGAGGCGTCCTTCTCGAGCTCGGCCGTGAAATCCACGACGGAGACGGTCGGGGTCGGGACGCGGAGGCTGAAGCCGTCGAACTTGCCCTTCAGATCCGGGATCACGAGGGCCAGGGCCTTCGCCGCGCCGGTCGTCGTCGGGATGATGTTCAGGCCGGCCGCGCGGGCGCGCCGGGGATCCTTGTGGGCGACATCGAGAATCCGCTGGTCGTTGGTGTACGAGTGGATCGTGTTCATCAGGCCGCGCCTGATCGTCCAGCCGTCGTGGACGACCTTGGCCGCGGGCGCCAGGCAGTTCGTGGTGCAGCTGGCGTTGCTCACGATGTGGTGCTTCCCCGGGTCGTAGGCGTCGTCGTTGACACCGAGGACGATCGTCACGTCCTCCTTCTTCGCGGGGGCGCTGATGAGGACCTTCTTCGCCCCGGCGTCGAGGTGCGCCCGGGCCTTGTCGGCGTCGGTGAAGCGGCCGGTCGACTCGATGACGATGTCGACGCCGAGCTCCCTCCAGGGGAGCTGCGCCGGGTCGGCGACCTGCAGGACCCGGATCTCTCGACCGTCGACGACGATCGCGTCGGCCGTGTGGGTAACCTCGCCCTCGAAGGAGCCGTACGTCGAGTCGTGCTTGAAGAGGAGCGCGTTGGTGGGGACGTCGACGATGTCGTTGACGGCCACGACCTCGACGTCCGGGGCGCGCTCGATGAGTGCCTTGAGGGACTGGCGGCCGATGCGGCCGAACCCGTTGATGCCGACGCGAACGGACATGGACCGAACCCTCCGGTGTGCGTATGACTGGTCAGGTGGACCGGCCGGCGGCACGGGCCGCCGTTAGCTGGCAAACGTCGTGGGAAGTCGCCCGACGACGCGCGGACGCGGCGACGGGAACCGCGGCCATTCTAGCAAGCGACCCCGTTCGACCCGGCGTGCCGTGCGGCACGCGGTCGCGGTCCGAACGTCCCAGCGCGGGACCGGAGAATCAAACGCGCCCCCGCCGTGACCGGCGGGGGCGCGCGTCTGCGTCAAGCGCGGGCGATCAGCCGCCGATCCTGAACACCTTGGTGCCGCACACCGGGCAGAGACCCGACAGGGCCGGCTTGCCGTTCTTCATCTTGATGTTCTGCGGGTTCTTGACTTCCCGCTTCGCCTTGCACTTCACGCAGTAGGCCTCGGCCACTACAGGACCCTCCCTTCACCAGCGCGGACGTCATGGGGCCCGCCGCCCTGCGCTCGTCCGTTCGAGCGACGATGCTTCGCTGCCGGCACCGGTGCCGCACCTGCGGCTCACGTTCCGGCGGCCGGAAACTCGCGCGAGCATACGCACGCTCGAACACGAGCGTCAAGCGGGTCGGCGCGCGCTCGGGCTGCGCTCGTCCGGGGCGGCACCCTCCGGCGGGGCCGGAGCCTGGCCAGGGGACGGACTCGCCACTCCGGCTGAGGGTCCCGCGAGGGCGGCGATTCGCCCCGCGATGCGCGCTGCGAATCGGCGCCGGTCGCGGCGTCGGCGCAGGGCCGCCAGCGACGCCCAGCCACCCGAGGCCACCAGCATCAGGCCCATGCCGGCCAGGAGCGGACCGCCGTCGGGCGCCATGCCGGGATCCGGTTCGGGCACTGCGGCGGGATGTCCCGTCGGCCCGGCCGGGGACGGAGGCGCGGATGCGGGGTCGCCGCCCGCGTCGACGGCAAGCGCGGTCAAGCCGGGGTCGAACGGCAGGGCCTCCCCGAGATCACCGAGCCGGACCACGCTCGCGGGGTCGACGACCCGGACGAACGAAACGGTCTCGGCGACAGCGACGCGGCCCACGGCGCTGACGGCGTTGCCGGGCTCGAGGAGCGGCAGCAGGGCTGCAGCGTCCCTGGCGAGCTGGATTCCAGCGGTCGCGGTGCCGTCGTCGACGAGCACGCGGTCGCCGTCGAGGCCCACGATGATGCCCCCTACCCGGACCTGGGCGCCAACGCGGCTGGCCAGGGTCGCCAGGTCGGCGTCGATCGCCGCTCCTTCGGTCGTGGCCGCCGACCCTCTCGAGGGCGCGCCCGGCCTGGCGGTGGCATCTCCGCGGCCGGCGAGCCCACCGACCGGGGTGCCCGCGGCGTCGGTGACGCGGATGTCGCCGAGGCCGCGCGGCACCACGGCGAAGCGGCGGTCCGTCGCGGCCGGATGCGGACGTCGAACCACGCCGACCACCGTGACCCCGCCGCCCTCAGCAATCGTGGCCGCAGGGATCCCTGCCCCCGCGAGGCCGGCCACGACCACGGTCCCGCCACTGGTCCGGACCTCGGCGCGCCAGCGGTCGCCGAGGCGCTGCACGTCGACGACCCGGCCCGCAATCCGGACCAGCTCACCCTCGTCGGCAGATCCCGGCTCGCGGGGAAGCGGTCGCGGCGCCGGGATCTTCCCGGCGCCGAGGACGCCCACCGAGTCGGCGCGGATGCGGGGAGCCCCGTAGGCGGTACCGATCTCGCCATCGATCTGCACGCGGATCCCCGGGCGCGGGACCGCCGTGCCGACCGGCAGCAGGACCTCGACAGCCCCGCTTGCGTCCTGGACGACCAGGCGGCGGCCAGAGGCATCGAGGAGCGTTGCCGGGACCGTCACGACCGCTTCGATTCGGACCGATCCTTCGGCGAGACGGAGGACGGCCGCGATCGACCGGATCGAGGCATCCGACGAAGCGCCCGGGGAGGCCGGAGGGCGTGGCCCGGCGGTGATGACCAGGTCGGCCGCATCGCGAAGCCACAGCCGGTACCCGTCGAGCGCGCCCTTGCGGGAGGCCCGCTGGCCGACGATCCCCGTGAGCCGCAGCCGGGAGCCCGCCAACGCGACGGTGGGCTCGATCGCGGCGGCTCGCGTCGCGCGCGCCCGGAACGGGACGCCGGCATCGTCCACCAGCCGCAGGACCAGATCGCCACTCGTCTCGCGGACGGGCGCCGCGTCGAGCGTCCCCTCGAGGACGACCAGCCGTGCCTCGGTGGCCTCGCCGAGCGACGCCGCCGATCCGGGCTGGGGGTCGGGAAGGGTCCCGGATCCACGGAACGACAGGTCGGCGGCGGCTGGCCGAATCTCGAGCTGACCGTAGGGCTCGGCCAGCTTCCCGGTTGCGCGGACCAGGCTCCCCCGCGCCGGGCGCGGAGCGCCGTCGGGCAGCTTCAGGACGATGGCACCGGTGGCGTCCTGGACGGCAACCTGCACCAGGCCGATCCTTCCGGCTTCCACCGTGACGACGCCGTCGATGGTCACTCGGGCATCGCTCCCGCGCGCCCGCGCGGCGGCGATCGTGACCGGCGTCGTCGACGGGGCAGGGGTCGGGAGGGGCGAGGGCGGCGCCGGCGACTCCGTCGGCGCTGGCGGTTCACTCGGGTCCGGCGATGGCGAAGGTGATGGCTGCGCTGTCGGCGTGGGTTCCGGCGTGGGTGTCGGCGTGGGTGTCGGTCCCGGAACGGTCACGATCGCCTCCGGGTCCGCGACCAGGACCCGGTAGCCGCCGCTCCCCGTGCCGCTGGTGTCGCGCTGGCCGAGGGGCCCCACCGCCCGCACGACCTCGCCCCGCAACGGGGCAGACGCGCCGGCAAACGCGAGGATGACACGCAGCGAACCGGACCCGTCGTCGATCACGAGGGAGATCCCGGTCGCCAGGAACGTCGGCGTGTCGACAACGGCGCCTTCGACCGCGACGAGCCCGCCCTCCAGGGCCTCGGCTGCCGCTCCCGTCTCCATCGGCAGGGCGAAAGGCAGGGTGGTCGCAGCGGTCTCGAGAACCGGGCCGTCGAGACGGATCGTCCGTTGGCCGTACCGGTCGTCGACGGTCCCGGAGGCGCGGACGAACACGCCGGCGGCAAGCACGCCGACTGGGTCAGCCGGCAGGAGGAGCGCGATTCCCGCCGAGGCGTCCTGGATGAATCCGCCCCGGCCGTCTTCGAGACTGCCGAGCGGCACCGTGAGCGCGCCCTCGACCACGACCCGGGCGCCGTCGGCGGTGGCGCGTGCTGCCGCGACCGTGAGGATCGGCCCGGAGCTGGGCGTCGGGTTCGGGGTCGCCGTGGGCGTGGGCGTGGGCGATGGGGCGGTCGTCGGGGTCGGGGTCGGGGTCGCCGTGGGCGTGGCCGTCGGGGTCGGGGTCGGGGTCGCCGAGGGCGTGGGCGTGGGCGATGGGGCGGGCGTCGCGGTCGGGGTTGGGGTCGCCGTGGGCGTGGCCGTCGGGGTCGGGGTCGGGGTCGCCGAGGGCGTGGGCGTGGGCGATGGGGCGGGCGTCGGGGTCGGGGTTGGGGTCGGTCCGGGAACGGGCGCGGCGGCGAGCGGCTGCGGCACCGGCTGCGCACGCACGACCCAGTCGGCCGCGTTGTCGTTCGAGTCTGTGATGTTGCCGTCTGAACCGCCCGGACGGCGCTCGATCGAGCTCCCGGCCGGGGGTGCCGGCGCGGCGCCGCCCTCGACGAAGGCGTTCGTCGCATCGCCCCATCCGACGGCGTCGACCACCTCGCCCCCAACCCGCCGAAGCGCGATCGCACCGCCCGTCGCGGCCAGCCCGCCGCTGTACGTGGCATCCGCGGCGGCGGCGTACAGCCCGAGGGCGTTTGCGATGAGCACGTGACGGCCGGGTTCGACGACGAGCGACCCGGTCCAGCTCGCCTTCTGGGTGAGCGTGGCCCCGGAGGCGCTCACGTAGACGACCTCGTGACCCGCCAGGTCCAGCGGGGTTGGGCCCGCGTTCGCGACCTCGACGTACTCGTCGGACGCGGACGTGCCGCCGGTCACGACCTCCGCGACGAGCAGGCCGCCCGAGACCGGCCAGCCGACCGCAGCCGCGGCGATCATCGGGAGCACGGGGGCCGGATCCGGCGGAGAGTCCCGGCCCACGGTCGAGATCCCGAGCAGGACGACGAGCACGCCGATGACGGCGCTCCGTGACGCGCGCATGAACGACCTCCGGGCGGGCGCAGCCGGCGGGCCGTGACGCCCGGTGTGTACCACGAGCCTCTCACCGCCCACTTACCCGGGGCTCATCGGCGCGTCCGTCCCGGTCGGCGCTCGTCGGTGAGCCGCGGTAGCATTCGCCCCGCCGTCACCGAGCCCCGGCCCGGGACTGCCCGACGCCGCACCGCATCACCCCCAAGGAGGACCCGTGGCCCGCGCCAAGAGGACCGAGCGCGCCGACGCCCGTCGCCGCTACCGCGTCGCGACCGAGGGGGCCCCCGACAGCGACGCGGCCGGCACCGAGCCCGCCGTCCCGGCGGCCGCGGTGCCGCGCGATCGGCGCGATCGACGCCCATCGGGCTCGGCTCCGGGCGCCCCGCCGGCGCAGCGGCCAAGCTTCCTCACGTCGCTTCGAACCGCCGCCGGACCCGTCGACATCCGGAGCGACCTGCGGGCCTTCCCGTCGGTCGTCCTGCATTCGAAGGCGGCGCTGATCCCGGGCGCGATCATCGTCGGGACCACCGCGGCGATGATGATCCCGGCCCTCGCGGCCAACCAGTTCGTCGTGCTGGCCGGCAACGTGATCCTCCAGCCGCCGCCGATGATCATCGCCTTCCTGGCCGGGATGCTCGCGCCGCGCGCGGCCTGGCTCCTGGGCGGCCTCGCGGGCCTCGCTTCCGGGATCGCCTACGTCCTGGTCGTGACGGTGAACACGGACGTGCTCGTGACCCCGCTCGGGTTCACCTACGTGGTGTCGACCGAGCAGAAGCTGGCCTACGCGCAGAACGTGCTGATCACGGCGCCGGTCTTCGGGATCGCCGTCGGCGCCTTCGCTGGCTTCTACCGACGCTTCCTCAACATGTCGGCTCCCCAGCGGCAGGCCGCCCGCCGGCGCTGATCGCTCGCGGTCGCGCCCGTGGCCTGGTCGCCGTCACCCGGACCGACGCCCGCCCGCGTATCCCAGCTGCCTGACCCCGTCCGGGCGTCCCGGCCCGCCCGCCCGTCGCGCCTCGTCCACGAGCGGGCGGACGTCCCGGGCGACGACGTTCACGACGTTCGACTCGCGCTGGAGGGTCCCGTCGACGACGAGGAGCGCGTTCCGCCGCACCACCCCGCGCAGCCGGGCCCAGGCGTCCGGCCAGAGCGTGACGTTGACCATCCCCGTCTCGTCCTCCAGGGCGAGGAAGACCGTCCCCTTCGCCGTCATCGGGTGCTGCCGGGTGACGACGAGGCCGCCGATCCGGATCGGACCCGGTCGCCGCTCGGCCAGGGCCGCGTTCGTCACCGCCCCCAGCCGCTCGAGGGCCGGCCGGAAGAGGGTCACCACCTGGCGCCGGGCGTCGAGGGAGAGGATCGCGTAGGCGTCGCCCAGCCGCTCCAGCTCTGACAGCGGCGGCAGCGCGGGCGCGGGCGTCGCCGGGAGGCGCAGGTCCAGCGGCCGGCCGGCCACCCGGCCGCCGCCCTTCGGCGCGCCCTTCGCCGGCCGGGCCGTCTCGCGGAGCTGCCAGAGGAGCTCGCGCCGAGGGCGGCCCAGCGAATCGAGCGCCCCGGCCCGGATGAGCCGCTCGACGACCTCCTCCGGAAGTCCCGTCCGGTCCACGACGTCGGCCAGGGACGCGTAGGGCCCGCGGGCCCGCTCGGCGTCCAGGTGCGCCGCGTGCTCCGCGCCGATCCCCTTCACGAGGTGGAGCCCGAGGCGGACGCCCCAGCCGACCGTGCTCTCCGGGATCCAGCGCTCGCGCGCCGCGTGCGCCGGGATCACGCAGGCCGCCGAGCGGACCGGGCGGGGGCGGGCGGCGATCCCGAGCCCCGGCGGCAGCGGCTCGCCCGGATCGCGGTCGTGGCGGCCGTCGTCGCCGGCGGGACCCGCGAGCGCCCAGCCGGGCCGGCCGGCCCACTCGGTCGTGGTGCGGTATGAGGACGCGTTCACGTCCACCGGCAGGACGGCCACCCCGTGCCGCTTGGCGTCGTTGACGAGCACCTCAACCGGGTAGAAACCCATCGGTTGGGCGTTCACCAGCCCGACGAGGAACTGGGCCGGGTAGAAGAGCTTCAGGAACGAGGACTCGTAGGCGGTGCGGGCGAAGGCGGCGGCGTGGCTCTTGGCGAAGCCGAAGCTGGCGAAGCCGGCGACCCGCCGGTAGAGCTCCTCGGCATCCGCGCGGGGCATGCCCTGGATGGCCACGCAGCCCTCGACGAACCCGGCATGGAGCTTCTCCATCTCGGCGGGCGAGCGCCACGTCCCCATCGCCCGCCGGAAGCCGTCCGACGCGGCCGGGGTGAAGCCGGCGACCTCGATCGCGATCCGCATGACCTGCTCCTGGTAGAGGATCACGCCGAGCGAGTCGCGGAGGACCGGCTCGAGGCTCGGGTGCAGGTAGGTCACCGGCTCGAGCCCCTGCTTGCGGCGCAGGTAGGGGTGGACGGCGTTGCCCTGGATGGGGCCCGGCCGGATGATCGCGACCTCCACGACGAGGTCGTCGAGGCAGGTCGGCCGCGACTTGGGGAGCGTCTGCATCTGGGCCCGGCTCTCGACCTGGAAGACGCCCACGGTGTCGGCCGCCTGGAGCATCGCGAAGACCTCCGGGACCTCCTCCGGCAGCCGGTCGAGGTCGACGCAAACCGCGCAGTCGTGCTCGATGAGCTGGATCGTCTCGTCGATCGCGGCGAGCATCCCGAGCCCCAGCAGGTCGAGCTTGATGAGCTTGAGGGTCTCGACGTCGCGCTTGTCGAACTGGACGACGACCCGCCCGGGCATCGTCGCCCGCTCGAGCGGCGCGATGTCGATGAGGGGCGCGGCCGTCACGAGCATCCCGCCGCTGTGGATGGAGAGGTGTCGTGGAAAGCCGTCGATCCGGGCGCACAGCTCCAGCCAGCGCTCCCACGGCGACATCCCGACGGTGCTCCCCCCGCGCGACGCCGGCGGCGGCTCCGGGGCGAGGCGGGCGACGGACGAGGCCGGGGCCGGCGCTCGCGGTGGCGCCGGGTCGTAGTGCCGCGGCCGGCCCAGCCGGTCGACGCTCCGGGCGGGCGGCGCGAGGGTGCCGGACTCCGGGTCGAGCTGACGGCCGTCCACGGTGCCGGGTGAGCTCGTCGGGTGGCGCGGCGGACCGGATCCCGGCCCGAACGTGTGGCCCGGGGTCGGCAGACCCGCTCCAGGGGCCGGCAGCATCGCGGCCGGCCCGGCAGCCGTCACGGCGCGCGTGGACGCTACGGTCGGTGCGAACGCGTGCGCGGCCTCCCGCACCAGCCAGGCGACGCTCGCCGGCGAATCCCCCGGGCCACCCTTGTCGTCGGAGATGCCGCCCGGCCGGATCGCGGGCGCCGAGCCCGTCCCCGGCAGGATCCCGCGACGGGCGGCATCCTCCGGGCGCGGTGGCCACGCCGACCCGAACCACGACGTCGCCGTATCGCTCCCACCAGTAGCGGGCAGAGTTTCGCCGTGGTCGGCGACCCTCGCCGAGCCCGGCCCACCGATTCCGCCGCTCGCGGTGGACCCAGCGGAACGTGACGCAGCACGGACAGGCTCGCGGCCGGCATCTCCAGGGGCTCGAGAGCCGTATCCAGGCCCCGGAACGGCGCCGGATGCCCCCTGAACGCCGTCGCTTACTGCTGCGGGCGATACCACGACAGGCTGGGGCGCGGTGAGCCGGTCGGCCACGGCCGCAGGCCCCGATATCGCGTCGGCCCGAGCGGCGGCGGCCTGGAGGGCGTGGCGGTGAGCGGCGCCCGCGTGGTCGAGCTGGCCCATTCCGTCGACGAAGCCGCGATCCCCGGCGAGGGCGGCGGAGCCGTCGACCCCGGCCGCGCTCTCTCCCGCCCGCCCCGCCGACTCGTCGCCGTCGCGCACCTCGTCCGGGCGCCGGAAGAACTCGGCGAAGCCCCCGTCCGCTTCGAGGTCGCGGCGGACCATCACCGAGTCGTAGGTCTCGAGCGCCTTCGCCACGCGGTCCACGAGCGGACGGGGGAACCCGAGGGCGGCCCCGACCTCGCGGACCGCGCTCCGCGCCCGGTACGTCACGAGGTTGCAGACCATCCCGGTGTGCTCGGCGCCGTAGCGCTCGTAGACGTACTGGATGACCTCCTCGCGGCGCTCCGAGCTGAAGTCGATGTCGACGTCAGGGTAGGTCGTGCGGCCCTCGTTGATGAAACGCTCGAAGAGGAGGTTGTGGCGGATCGGGTCGACACGGGTGATCCCCAGCACGTAGGCCACGATCGAGTCGGCGGCGCTGCCGCGGCCCTGGGCGGGGATCCGGCGCTCCCTGGCGAAGCGCATGAGGTCCCAGCAGATGAGGAAGAACTCGGCGAGGCCGGTCCGCTCGATCACGTCGAGCTCGTGGGCGAGCTGCTTCACGACCGGCGGCGTCACCGGGTGGTAGCGCCGCCGGATGCCACCGTGGCAGAGCTCGGCGAGGTACGAGAAGGCCGTCTCGCCCGCCGGCACCGGGAAGCCGGGGAAGCGGTACTGCTCGAAGCCGAGGTCGACCCGGCAGGCCGCCGCCAGCTCGCCGGCGTTGGCGATCCCCTCGCGCCAGGCGACCGCCGTGACCGGATCGGCGGCGGCGTCCCCGGGCGGCAGCGCGGCGAGCTCGGGGCCCGACTTGAGGTAGTGCTCGCCGCTCGGGGTGCGCAGCTCCGCGAGCGTCTCGACCGATCGCCCGTGGCGGATCGCCGTGAGCACGTCGTGGAGCTCGCGGTCCTCGGGGCGAGCGTAGTGGACGTCGTTGGTCACGACGACCGGGAGGCCGACCTCGCCGGCGAGGCGGGCCGTCTCCGCGACGAGCCAGTCGTCGCCGGGCAGGAGGTGGTGGGACAGCTCGAGGACGAACCCGGCGCGTGTGATGCCCGCCACCGGGGGGCTCGCGGCGCCCCTCGCCCCCGCAGCGTGGCACGCCTGCCCGAAGAGCCGGGCGTAGCCGTCCGCCACCGCCCGGGCACCCTCCCGATCGCCGGCCAGGAGCCGTCGGGCCAGCTCCCCGTGGCGGCACCCCGAGAGCGCGACGAGCCCCTCCACGTGCTCGGCGAGGAGCGCCTGCGTGACCCGTGGCGCCGCCTTGCTCCCGGCGAGGTTCGCCCGCGAGACGAGCCGGCAGAGGCTCCGATACCCGGCGTCGTCGCGTGCCAGCAGGACGAGGTGCGGCCCGCGCTCCCCAGGTCCGACGCCGCGCTGGTCCTCCTTCCGCGCCTCGCGGTGGTCCGGGAGGCGGGCCCGGACCGGCTGGGGCCGCACCGGCAGGCCGTCCCGGGGTACCGGCGGCCGGACGGTGGCGGGCGCCCGGCGGCGGTCGCGGAACCCGGGGCGGCGTGCCGGAATCACCAGCCCGTGGGGATCCGGGACGAGCGCATCGACCAGCTCCACCTCGACGCCGATGACGGGATGGAGTCCGGCTTCCCCGGCCGCTGCGGCGAACCGGACGACCCCGTAGAGGCCCTGGCGGTCGGTGACGGCGAGCGCCGAGAGACCCAGCTCGACCGCGCGCGCCGCGAGGTCCGCCGGGGCGGAGGCGCCGTCGAGGAAGGAGAAGTTGGAGTGCGCGTGGAGCTCGGCATAGGCCGGCGTGGACATGGGACAACCCGGGCGGCGGAGAGGACGGCGGCGCGGCCGTCGCGGCGGCGGGGTGCCACCAGACTAGAACATGTGTTCTGTTCGGTCAACCAGCGTTCGCGTGCAACAAAACCAGGGCCGCGGTCGTCACAGACGCGATGAGCACGCTCGCAGCCGGCACCCGGTCTCTCCTCCCGGCGCTCCTCCTCGTCCTGCTCGCGGGCGTGCTCGTGCTCGTCGTCCTTCCGGCGGTCCTCGCGGCGGCCGGCGGGACGGCCACCTGACCGAACGATCCGCGCTGCTCCCGCGACTGGGGAACGGGGTCAGCGACTTCCTCCGGGCCCCGTCGTGGTGTCGCGACGGGGCCCGCGAGATTCCCGGCTACCATCCAGCCGTGCGCAACATCCCGAGCATGCTCGCGATCGCAGCCGGTTTCGCCCTCGTCGTGGCGGCCTGCGGCGGATCCATCACCCCAGCATCACCGTCCGTCGCCCCCCCGGCGCCGGCGCCCACCGACGTTCCGGGAGGCGGCGACCACACCCCGACCCCGGTCCCCGGCACCTTCACGATCGCCTGGGGGACGGCGTGGGACGCCCTGCCGGTCGGCTTCCCGGTGCCCGCCGGCGCGATGCGCGCCGACCCCGGCGACCCGGCGGACGGGCCGGTCAGCGGCACCTTCACGATCGACGGCCCCACCGACGATGTCGCCCGGGCGATGGAGAATGGGCTCGGCGCCGCGGGCTACAGTACGGAGGCGCTCAGCGGGCCGTTCGAGGACGGCAGCCTCGTCATCGATTTCGTGGGCCAGGATCCGGCCTGCCTGGTCCAGGCCAGTGTCCGTGAGCTGGGCGGAACGACGATGATCACCGTCCTCTTCGGGGCATCCTGCCCCTGGGGCTGACGGAGCTGCCGCACCGGACGGCGCGCACGGGAGGCACGACGATGGGACCGACGCCGCGCGAATGGCTGGGGGCCGGCCTCCTGACGCTCGTTCTCGTGGTCCTGCTGGTGCTCCTGGTGACGGCCGCCCTGCCCGGCGGCGACGAGGCGGACGCCGCGATCCGGGCGTTCCTCGGCGCCTGACCGAAGACCGGTGGAGATCGCACCCGGGATCCGTCGGATCGGCGCAGGGCTCGTCAACGTCTACCTCCTCGAAGAGGCAGGCGCGGTCACGATCGTCGACGCCGGCGCTCCCGGCTATTGGAACGACCTCCCCGACGAGCTGGCGGCCATGGGCCGCACGCTCGACGACGTTCGGGCCCTGGTCCTTACCCACGCTCACGCCGATCACGTCGGGTTCGCCGAGCGGATCCGTCGCGAGCGCAGCGTCCCTGTTCGTGTCCACGCCGACGACGCCGCCCTCGCCCGCGGCGAGGTGAAGCCCGTCCGCGACGCGATGCGCACCGGGCGCCGCGGGTGGAGCATCCGCGCCATCGCGGGCTTCGCCGTCTTCGCCCTCACCCACGGTTTGGCGAGGGTGACGCCGATCGCCGAGGTCGGAGCGTTCCTCGACGGCGCCACGCTCGACGTCCCCGGCACGCCCCGGGTGGTCCACGTGCCCGGCCACACCGCCGGCAGCGTCGCCTTCCACGTTCCCGCCCGCGACGCGGTCTTCGTCGGCGATGCCTTCGTGACGCGCAACGTGATCACCGGGCGGCGGGGGCCCCATTTCTCGACCATGTTCAACGCCGATCATCGGCGGACCGCCGCCTCCCTCGCGCGCCTGGACGGCCTCGTGGCGCGACATGTCCTGCCGGGCCACGGCGAGGCATGGTCGGGCGGGCTCGACGAGGCACTCCGCCTGGTTCGCGAGAGCGTTCCGGCGGAGCTCCGTGGAGCGGCGCCTCAGTCGTAGAGGCGCTCCAGGTGCCACGTCCCGTCCACCCGGTCGAGGTAGACGAGGGCGAGCCAGCGGGGCCCGACGACCTTGAAGTAGTCGCGGGCGATGGGGCGGCCCCACCAGGCGTCCTCGACACGCCAGCGGGTGCAGACCTCCACCGGCTCCCGGCGGCCGGCCCAGGTGATCGCCACGAGACGCCCGGCGGGATCGAGCTCGGCCCCGATGGCCGGATGCTCGCGGAGGAGGCGGGTCACGAAACGAGCCCCGGCGGCAGTCCGGCCCCGGGCGCCCCGGCTCCGGGCGCCCCAGCCCCGTCGGCGGAGACGGGGTGCCACGTCCAGCGGGTCTCGGGGAGCGGCGCCTCGGGGTCGGCGAGGGCGACGCGCCCCACGCGTCCCTCCCCGAAGCGGACGGCGAGCCGGGCGAGCTGCCAGCCGAGGCGCGACGCGGCATTCGCCTGCGGGACGAAGAGGGTGAGCTGGTGGCCAGCGGCCGGGGCGACGTCGAGGAGCTCCAGCTCCAGGCGGACGACCGGCGCCCGCGGCGGCTCCCGCTCCAGGCGCTCGAGGAGGAGCCGCTCCAGGGCCTCCGGGTCCGCGGTCGGCTCGGGGAGGCGCTGGGCGACGACCGCCGTCGGGAGGTCCGCGCCGCGGAGCGGCAGGCGGCCGGGCGAGAACGTGGGATCGAGCGTCGCGGTGAGCCGGGCCCGGCCGGCGGCCTCGCCCCGGGCGTCGAGCTGCGCCGCGAGGGCGCCCGCGAGGCGGCGCAGGACGAAGCGGAGCGCGTCGAGGCCCGTCACCGCCTCGTCGAGGGCGAGGGCGAGGGCGAGTCGCTCGGGGGCTCGCCGAGGACGGAAGGGGTCCGTCTCGGAGCCGTTCGCCCGGGCGTGGAGACGGCCGCCCTCCTCGGCCCCGAAGCGGGCGACGAGCGCTGAGCGCGGCAGCGCGGCGACCGCCCCGATCGTGACGAGGCCGAACCGGGCGAGCCGGCCGCGCACCTCGGGGTCGCGAGTGAGAACGGAGGCGGGGAACGGGGCGAGGAAGGCGGCGTCCCCGCCCGGCGGGACGAGGACGGCCGGCACGGCCGACGGGCCGGGGCCGGTGGCGGCGGCGAGCGCGGCGGCGAAGCGCGTCCCGGCGATCCCCGCCCGCGGCGTCCCGGTGAGGAACGGGGCGAGCGCCGCCCGGACCTTCCCGACGAGGACCGGCTCGGGACCCCAGAGCGCCTCGAGGCCGTCGACGTGGATCTCCAGCGAGCCGAAGGACCGGTCCGCCGGGTCGGTCGCGCCGGCCACCCCCGGGCTGAAGGCGGCCAGGGCATCGAGCGCCGCCTCGACGGCCGCGGCGTCGGCGAGCGGATCGGGCGGGAGGAAGACGGCCTCCGGGGCGAGCCGGTGGGCGCGGCCCAGGGGAATCCCCCGGCGGACGCCGAGGGCGAGCGCGGCGGGGCTGGCGTCGAGGACGACGCCGTCATCCCACGGCCGCCCGCCGAGGATCAGCGGCCCGGTGGCCGGGATCGCGGGATCGCGCTCCCGCGCGAGCCGGAGGGCGAGATGGGGCCAGGCGAGGTGGAGGAGACGCATCGTTCGATCCCTGGTGCTCCGACGGCATGGATGGGGCGAGGGGAGTGGCGAGCCCGACAGCCACGGCGCCCGCGACGGTCTCGGCGAGGAGGTCGTCGCGGGCGAGGCAGCGGTCGCGCGGCCCGCCCTCCGCGTAGAGGAGGCGGATGGTCGTCCGTCGGTCCGGGACCCCGTGGTGGTCCTTCGCGACGCGGACCTCCGTCCGCTGGCCGACGACCTCGCGGCCGAGGCGGATCCAGCCGCGACGCCGCAGCTCGAGGCGGAGCCCGGCACCCTCCTCCAGGGCGCCCCGGAGCGACGCGGGAACCCCGGCAGGCTCGAGGACGAGGAGGAGCGCGCCGGCGCGGCGGGCGAACGCGACGAGGCGGCCGAGCCGGTCGGCGAGCCGGGGCGGACGGGGGCCGGCGCGGCGGGCGGCCGGCGCCGTATGGGTGACGGGCGATGCCGTGCTCGTCAGGGACCCGTCCCGTGCCCCCGCGAGGTCGAGGACGAGGAGGTCGACCGCCCGCGCCTGGAGGAGCGACCCCGCCATCGCGAGGGCCTCGTCGACGGAGCCCGGGACGAGGATCGCGAGCCACTCCAGGCACACTCCGCGGGCCGCCGCCTCCACGGGATCGAGGCTCCGGGCGAGGTCCACCCAGGCCACGAGGGCGCCGCCGGCCTGGGCCTCCGCGACCGTCTGCAGGGCGAGCGTCGTCGCGCCGCTGGATCCGTTGCCCCGGAGAGCAACCGTCCCGGCTCGCGGGAGGCCGCCGGCTGCGAGCAGCGCGTCGAGCTCCGGGAAGCCGGTGGGGACGCGGTGGTCGACGTCCCCCGCCGGCTCGCCGGGGAGCGGCCGGGCCGCGGGCGCGGGTGCCGGATGGGCGCCGCCGGGCAGGGGCACCAGCGCCGGCCGGACCGGACGCGGGAGGATCCCGGGCGTTCCGGGAGGCGCCCCGGGGCGCGCGGGGAGCGCGGGGGCCGCCCCGGCCTCCGCCGGGAGCGGGGCGGCCGCGAGCGCCCCGAAGACCTCCACCGCGGGCCGCGGCGCGGCCGCTCCCCAGCGGGCCCGGAGGCTCGCGAGGGCGGCGGCGCGGTCGGCGTGGCGGTCCATCGGACGGCCAATACTAGAACATATGTTCTACATTGGGAAGAGGCGGGCGGCCCAATCTACGGGCGAGCCGGCACCCTCGGACAGAGGCGCGGTACCACCTCTTCCCGGCAACGACAGGCCTGTCTCGTGGCCGTCCCTGATTACGGCTTGCCCGGCCACGTGCCGGTGAAGTCGCTCGTCCGGTAGTAGCCCGTGTCGATGAGGGTGGCCTGGATGTTGTTCCGGGTGACCGTGACGCTCGGCAGGCGCTTGCTCGGGACATCGATCGCGCCGTTGTTCAGGGTGGTGGTCGCGACCGGCGTGCCGCCTGCCAGGAAGGTATCTGCCGCGGCGAGGCCGGCCTGCACGCGCGCCCGGGGGTCCTTGAAGACGGTCATCCCCTGCGTGCCGTTGATGAGGTACTGCACCCACGCCTTGTCCGCGTCCTGGCCGGTCACGTAGAAGGTCTGGACATCCTTGTCTGCGGTGAACGCGTCCGAGATCGCGCGGGCGGTATTGTCGTTGGGCGCGAGGATGAACGCCGTGCTCTTCGCGGACGCCGGTACCGCGGCCAGGTTGCCGGCCGCCAGGGTCCGGGCGGTGGTGAAGTCCCAGTTCGTCGTGACCTGGCCGACGATCGCGGCCTGCTGGTCGCGGGTCAGGGTGGGGTTGCCCTGGAGGCCCACGGCCACGCTCGAGTTCCGGATCACGAAGGTGCCGTCGACGATCCTGGGCTGGAGCTTCTCCCAGGCGCCTTCGAGGAACTGGAAGGAGTTGTCGTCGGCGGCATTGCCCGCGTACAGGTAGAGATTGTTGCCCGTGGTCGCACCAGCCTTGTCGATCAGGTACTGGGCCTGGGCCGCGCCCACCGCCACGTTGTCGATGTCCGTGTGGTAGTCGACCGCCATGGTGTCGCGGATCAGGCGGCCGTAGCTGATGACCTTGACGCCGGCGGCCCTGGCCTCGTCGGCGGACCCCGCGGCCGCCGCGGCGTCCTGCGGGCAGAGAATCAACACCTTGATGCCCTGCCGCAGCAGCGTCTCGACCGCCGCCTCCTCCGTGGCCGAGCCCGCGCTGACCAGCATGCGGGCGCCATACGGCGCCGTGGCGAGGGCGCTCCGGAACGCGGCCAGGTCAGGCCAGTTCGACGGGATCACGATGCCGATCGGGGCGTACTGGACCGTGAAGCTGCCACACCTGGCGCCGCCGGTCGTGCTGCTCCCGACCCGGATGGCAATCTTCCCGGTGCCGGTCGTCGCGGCTTTGAGCTTCGTCACCTGGGCGACCGTGAGGCGAGACGTCCGGACAGCGGCGCCGGTGCTGGTCGTCCTGATCGCCGGGAACGTGACGAGCCGCGTTCCGACGGACGCGCATGTCCCCTTCGAAAGCGTGACGGGCAGATCGGTGGCTGGCTTCAGCCTCGCGACCTTCAGGGCGAGCGACCCCGTCCCCGTCGTGTACGCCTGGATCGTCGCCGTTCCGTTGGCCCCGGCGCTGCCGATCTTCGCCCTCCAGGCGGCGCCCACCGTGGTGGCACCGACGGGCGCTACGACCGTCATCACGAGGATGACGGCCAGGGAAAGGGACAGGCCGACGCCCAGGCGGCGCTGGCCACGGAACGGCGCTCGCATCTTCTGCTCCCTGGGACGCCATCTCGCGGGTGGGTCTCGCCATTGGCTCGGCGCGGTCCCGGCGACCGGGTTTGGACGCCGTGTCACGGCTGCCCGTCACCAACTACAGATGCGGCTCGAGGTCCGGGTGTCCCACATCGTGAGGCTGATCAAGGCTTGCCCGGCCAGGAGCCGGTGAAGTCGCCCACGCGGTAGTAGCCCGTGTCGATCAAGGCCGACTGGATGTTGTCCCTGGTGACCGTGACGCCCGCCAGCAGCTTGGCCGGGACCTCGATCGCGCCGTTGTCGTAGGACGTGGTCGCGGCAGGCGTGCCGCCCTTCAGGAGGGCCACGGCCGCAGCGACGGCTTCCTTCACCCGCGTGCGGGGGTCCTTGAAGACGGTCATGCCCTGCCTGCCGTCGATGATGGACTGGACCGAGGCCATCTCCGCGTCCTGGCCGGTCACGTAGAAGGTCCGGACGTCCTTGTCGGCCGCGAACACATCGGTGATCGCGCGGGCGGTGGTGTCGTTGGGGGCAAGGATGAAGGCCGTGCCCTTCTCGGCCGCAGCAGCGGCCGCCAGGTTGCCCGCCGCCAGGGTCCGGGCCGTGTTGACGTCCCAGTTCGTGGTGACCTGGCCGATGATCGCGGCCTGCTCGTCACGGGTCAGGGTGGGCTTGCCCTGCAGCGCCACGGCCAGGCTCGAGTTCCTGATCACGAACGTGCCGTCGGCGATCCTGGGCTGGAGCTTCTCCCAGGCGCCTTCGAGGAAGGCGAAGGAGTTGTTGTCGGAGGCATTGCCGGCGTAGAGGTAGAGATTGTTGCCCGTGGTCGCACCGGCCTTGTCGATCAGGTACTCGGCCTGGGTCGCGCCCACCGCCAGGAGGTCGAAGGTCACGTAGTAGTCGACCGCAACGGTGTCGAGGATCAGGCGGTCATAGGCGATGACGCTGACGCCGGCGGCCTTGGCTTCAGCGGCGGCCGCCGAGGCCGCCGAGCCGTCCTGTGGCGCGAGGATCAGGACCTTGATGCCCCGGCCGATCAGCGTTTCGACAGCAGCCTTCTCCGTGGCGGCGTCCTGGCTGAACAGGACCTGGGCCCCATACCCAGTTGCCGTGAGCGCGTCCTGGAAGCGGACCTGTTCCCCCGGGACCCAGGTCGACGGAACCACGACGCCGATCGGCGCCGAGGCGCCGGGGGAGGCGGCAACCGAGGGCTGCGGAGTCGTGGCGACGGGGGAAACGATGACGGCCGGAGGGGTCTGCAGCGTCTGGCTCGGCGTCGATCGGTCCGGCAGGAGATGCACGTCCCGCAGGGCGCCCGAGGCGACGAGGCCCATCGCCATGACCGCCAGAAGGAGCGCGACGACGAGGATCCAGGCAAATCCGAGGTTCGGCAGCCTCCAGACGGGCAGCGGAACGAGACGCCGCATGCGTGGGGCGTTGGTCGCCACCGAGTCGGTCAGGCGTGCTGCGTCGATCTCGGTGGGCGCCGCCTCGACGTACCGGCGGACGGCTGCCTCAAGCCGCCGCTCGAAGAGATCGCGCTCACTCATGCTCGAGCTCCGCACGGAGGCGATCGAGGAGGCGATCGAGGCGACTTCGGACGCCCGACGCCGAGATGCCCAGCGCCGCGCCGATTTCGGCGGAGTCGAGGCCCGCGGCATAGCGCAGTCCGACGAGGGTCCGCTCCTCGGGCTTGAGCCGCGCGAGCACGTTGATCATGTCGAGCACGGCCGGCGACGCATAGGGGTCGGGAGCCGCCACCGACGCCTCCGCGAACTCGAGGCGAATTGACGCCGCGTGACGCTGCGACCGCAGGAGCTGACGCGCCTCATTCGCGGTGACCGAGAGCAGCCAGGCGCGAATGCGTTCGGGATCCCGAAGGGTCCCGAGGCGGCTCCAGGCAATCGCCCAGGCGGACTGCACGGCATCTTCTGTGAGCTCGCGGTTTCCGCCACAGACGAAGTAGGCGAGGCGCGCCATGTCGGCGTGGAACGACTCGACGAGGCGAGTGAAGGCAGCCCTGTCGCCGGCGGCGGCGAGCGGGACGAGGGCAACGATCGCCGCGTCGACAGGCGTCCGCGGCTCGGTCTTCGCGGGCTCAGCGTCCCTCACCGCGATCGGGCGATCCGCGGGCGCCAGGATGCGAGGGAGGACGAACGAGGCGCGGCGCGCCACAGCCACGACGAAACCGCCGCCGAGTGCGGCAATGGCGCGGGGACTCGTGACGACCCACGTATGGCGGGGCTCGGACGCACGGGCTCTCTCCCTCGGAGCCGATCGTCCCGAGACTGCCTGCAGGGCGACAGAGGCTTTCAGCCCGTTCGCGACGGACTGCGCGTGCCGTGGTCATCCCGCCCCCTGCCACGGACAGGGCGGGCGGCCGGTCACGCGTGAACGTGCCGCGATAGGAGGACGCCGCGCCCGACGTCGAGCCGCTCGGAACATCGCGCCACCGCCATGTGCCCCTCCGAGAGAGGTGTCGCTTGTTGGATGCAGGCGGACCTCGATCTGTCCCGCGTCCATTGCCCCGTGGGGCCTTGGGGCGCCAGGAGATGTCGTGCCGACGGCGCCGGCAGATCACCATCTCCACGCGGTGCGCCTCCGGGACGGACCGGGGCCCGTGCTACACTTCGGCCCGGCGTTCCCGCCCCGGCGCGTGGGATCGGCCTCGCGTGGGGATGTAGCTCAGCCGGAAGAGCACCGCGTTCGCATCGCGGGGGTCAGGGGTTCGAGTCCCCTCATCTCCACCACCTCTCGAGCGATGACCATGCAGGTTCTCGTCGCCTACGCCACGAAGCACGGCTCCACCGGCGAGATCGCCGCGGCGATCGGCGCGACCCTCCGCGGCGCCGGGCTCGACGTCGATGTCCGCAACGCCCGCGACGTGAAGACCGTGGCGCCCTACGGAGCGGTCGTCCTCGGGAGCGCCCTCTACTCGGCCCACTGGCAGCGCGACGCCAACCGCTTCGTGAAGCGCCATCTGGCCGAGCTGCAGCACCGCCCCGTCTGGCTCTTCAGCAGCGGCCCGCTCGACTACTCCGCCGAGTTCAACGACATCCCGCTGACGGAGCACATGGCGCCCGAGGTGGCGCCCATTGGCGCCCGTGGCCATCGCACCTTCGGCGGCCGGCTCCTGGAGGGCACGCCCGGCGTGGATGCCGCGATGCTCGCGACCCACCGGATCGGCGACTTCCGGAACTGGGCCCACATCGAGGCCTGGGCGCGGGGGATAGCCGAGGCCCTGGTGGAGGCGACAGCCTAGGTCGCGCGGTCGGGCGGCGATCAGCCCAGCGCGGCGTGAAGCTCCGCGGCGTGGGTTCGCAGCCAGCGCCGGTGGGCCGCGTGGTCCGGGATCCGCGTCGCCACGAGGTCCCAGAAACGCGGCCCGTGACCGAAGACGCGCAGATGGCAGAGCTCGTGGACGACGACCGTCTCGAGGACCGCCGGCGGTGCCAGCACCAGCCGCCAGGCCAGCATCACCCGTCCGGCCCGGGAGGCGCTCCCCCAGCGGCTCCGCGTGTCGCGGACGGCGATCGCGGTCGGGGCCACCCCCAGCGGCCCGGCGTGACGCCCGATCGCCTCCTCCACCGCCGCCCGCGCCCGGACGCGCAGCCACGCCTCGAGGATCGCGGCAAGCGGCCGTCGCTCGGCCGCGCCGAGGGTCACGAGCAGGACGTCCTCGTCGTCGGCGCCGACGCGCTCCACGCGGGAGCGGCGGCTCCCCGGGGTTCCCGCGACGACGCGCACCCGGTGCGGCTCGCCCCGGTAGCGGAGGAGCGACCCCTCTCCGAGATCCCCGGCGGCGACCGCCGCGCCGGCGCGGGCAGCCTGGCGAGAGAGGTGCCGCCGGATCCACGACTCGCGCTCGGCGAGGAACGGCTCCACGAGGCCGCGGGCCGCCGCCTCCCGCATCCGGACCCCGGGCACGGTCGCGATCACGCCCCGGCGCGGGTCGATCGTCACGCGCAGGCGGCGAGCCCGCGCGGAGCGGCGCAGCGTGTACGGCAGATCGCCGCCGGGCAGGCGGGCGACTGCCGGAGTCTCGTGGGAACCGGCGGCGGCCGCCCTGGGGATCCCGGCGGAAGACGGCCCGGCCCCCGTCATCGGTGGTGCCGCTTCTCCACCGTCTGCCGGGCCTCCGCCATCCGCGTAGCCCGGACCGCCGCGGCGAAGCCGGGCTCGTCGGCGACCAGCGCTGGCGGCGTGCCCAGGAGCATGCCGAGCAGATGATCGGCCAGGGCCGGGTTCCAGGCGAGGAGGGGCCCGTGGATGTACGTCCCGATGACGCGGCCCGCCACCGCCCCGTCCGTGGCCGGCGCTCCCCCGTTGCCGGTTCCCACCTCCAGGCGCGCGAACGGGGAGGCGCCCGGACCGAGGATCGAGCGGCCGTTGTGGGACTCGAAGCCCACCAGCTCGGGGAGGCCGGGCGCGAAGGCGGTCATCCCCACCACCGGCCCGTCGACGAACGCGCCGAGCGACGACTCGACGTCCAGGAGGCCGAGGCCATCGTGCTCTCCACCCTCGGGATCCACGAAGGTCCGGCCGGCCACTTGGAAGCCGGCGTCGATGGCGAGGAGGACGGCCCCATCGGCAACGGCCGCGGCGAGCGTTCCCTCGTCGGCGAGGCGGCGGGCGAGCTCGGGCAGGTCCTCGTCCGCCGCCCCGGCGACCTGGTAGAGGTCGGCGGCCGGCAACGGATCGCCCGGCTGCACGGTGACGGACCGGACGGTGATCCCCTGCGCGGCCGCACGATGCTCGAGCACCCGCAGGTTGCCGGCGTCGGCCTGGGGCATGGAGAGAGCGGGGTAGACGTCGACAAGGAGCAGGACGCGGGCCGCCACCGGTCAGCCGCCGAGCGTCGCCGCGAGGGCGATGAAGGCGGGGTAGTTGGCCGCCACGTCCACGGGGCCCGGCGGGAGCGAGCGGATCGCCCCGCCGGGATCCGGCACGATCCGGACGTCGAGCCCGGCGACGTGCATCCGGAGGGCCACGTCGGCGGCCCGGTTCCCGGCAGCCACCACCGTCCGCCCGGCGAGCCGCTCGAACGGCGCGTCCCAGAGGAAGGCGCAATCCTTGCCGGAGCCGCCGCGGGCCTCCATGACGACGACCAGCGGGTCGATCCCGCCGGCGGCGCGCTCGATGATCTCGCTCCAGGACGACGGGTTCTTCGACAGCATGAGGCGGACCACGCGGCCGTCGATCGAGCGCGGCCGCCAGCGGCCGTCCACGTCGTCCACGGGCGCGATGGCGGCCAGCGCTGCCGCCGGATCGACGCCGAGCGCGGCGGCCCCGGCCAATGCGAAGAGCGCATTCGATGCCGAGGTCCGGCCCGGCAGCCGCAGGTCGAGGGGGAAGTCGAGGTCGGGCCCCCGGACGCGACCCTCGGCCACGCGCCAGGCGGGCGCCGCGCGGGCGAGGCCGCAGGTCGCGCAGGACCAGTCGTCGCCGTCCCGACGCAACCGGACGCGGCAGGTCCGGCAGACCTCGCCGTCCACGTCCCACCACAATCCGCCCGCCACCCAGACGACGTCGCGATAGTCGCGGACGGACCAGGCCACGAGGGGGTCATCGGCGTTGGCGACGACCGTGCACGGCCAGGTGACGGCGGCGAGCGTCGCCTGCCAGTGGCGGGCGAGCGCCTTGCTCCGCACCCCGCGCTCCAGGTAGTCGCGGCTCAGGTTCATGAGGAGGATCGCCCGTGGTCGCGTCGCCTCCGCGATCGGGCCGAGGTAGCCCTCGTCCGTCTCGAGGACGGCGAACGGGGCGTGGCGGTCCGCGTCCAGCGTCGTGACGAGGCCCTCCGCCATGTTGGCCCCGGTCGCGTTGTAGGCGACGGCGCCGGCCGTCCCCAGGGCCTCCGCGAGCAGCCAGCTCGTCGTGCTCTTGCCGTTCGTCGCCGACACGAGGGCAACCTTGCGGCCCGCGGCGAGCCGGCGCAGGGCATCGGGGTCGATCCGGAGGGCGACGCCACCGCCCACCGTGGCCCCCCGGCCGCGGCCGAGGCGGCGCGACGTCGCGGCGGTCGCCCGCCCGGCGGCGAGCGCGATCCGCGTCCGCGGAGAGAGGCGGCCGGGCGACGATGTCATGCGCCGGATTCTCGCATAGCCGCCTCCTTCGGCTATACTTCGCCACCGGACCGATGGGGCTGTAGCTCAGCTGGAAGAGCGTCTGAATGGCATTCAGAAGGTCCGGGGTTCGAATCCCCGTAGCTCCACCATCCACCTGAGATGCCGCCGACCCGACCCCTCGCCCCACCGGCGGGGGGTCGTCGCGTACCAGAGGCCGAAACGTGACCAGCGACCGGACCCGGATCGAGCGCTACGACGCCGCCGCCATCGAGCCCCGCTGGCAGGCGCGGTGGGCCGAGCTCGGCCTCCACCGGACCGACCTCGAGGACATGTCGCGTCCGCCGTACTACCTCCTGACGATGTACGACTACCCGTCGGGCGCCCTCCACGTGGGCCACTGGTACGTGAAGACGCCGACCGATGCCCTCGCCCGCTATCACCGGATGCGCGGCGAGAACGTCTTCTTCCCCGTCGGCTTCGACGCCTTCGGGCTCCCGGCGGAGAATGCGGCGATCAAGAACAGGATCCACCCGGCGGAGTGGACGGACCAGAACATCGAGGTGATGCGGCGCCAGCTGCGGAGCATGGGCGCGGCGTTCGACTGGAGCGCCGAGGTCGTCACCTCCGACCCGACCTACTACCGCTGGAACCAGTGGCTCTTCCTGCGCTTCCTCGAGGCCGGCCTCGCCTACCGGGCGACCGCGCCCGTCGACTGGTGCCCCAACGACGGGACGCTCGCCCGTGAGCAGGTCGAGGGCGCCGACCGCCGCTGCTGGCGCTGCGGGGCGAAGGTGGAGAAGCGGGACCTGGCCCAGTGGTTCCTGCGGATCACCAGGTACGCCGACGAGCTGCTCGACTTCTCGGGCATCGAATGGCCGGAGCCCATCAGGGTCATGCAGACGAACTGGATCGGCCGGAGCGAGGGCGCCGAGGTTGTCTTCCGGAGCGCGCCCGACACCCACGTCCCCGGCGGCGACGAGATCCGGGTCTTCACCACCCGCCCCGACACGCTCTTCGGGGCGACCTTCATGGTTCTCGCCCCCGAGCATCCGCTCGTCGAGAGGCTGACCGCGCCCGGGCAGCGGGCCGTCGTCCGAGCCTACGTGGAGCAGGCCCGGAGCGCGACGGAGATCGAGCGGCTCAGCACCGACCGCGACAAGACCGGCGTGCCGCTCGGCGCCGACGCGATCAACCCGGTCAACGGCGAGCGGATCCCCGTCTGGATCGCCGACTACGTCCTGTCCGGCTACGGGACGGGGGCGATCATGGCCGTCCCGGCCCACGACGAGCGCGACTTTGCCTTCGCCCGCCAGTTCGACCTCGAGATCCGCGAGGTCATCCGGCCGGCCGCGACTTACGGTGCGGAGGGCGGAGCTGGCCGCGGCCTACGTCTCGAAGACGGCGGACGACGTCCTCGTCAACTCGGGGCGCTACAACGGGATGGCCGCGCCGGAGGCGATCCGGGCGATCACCGCGGATCTCGAGGCGCGCGGCGAGGGGAAGGCTGCGATCAGCTACCGGATCCGGGACTGGCTGATCAGCCGCCAGCGCTACTGGGGCACGCCGATCCCGGTGGTCTACTGCGGCGATTGCGGGATCGTGCCGGTCCCGGACGCGGACCTGCCGGTGCTCCTCCCCGAGAGGGTCGACTACGCCGGATCGGGGGAGAACCCACTCGGCCACGATCATTCCTTCCTGGACGTCGCCTGCCCCCGCTGCGGTGCCCCGGGCCAGCGCGAGACCGATACGTTGGACACGTTCATCGACTCGTCCTGGTACTGGTTCCGCTACCTCTCCCCGGACAAGGAGGATGGCCCGGTGGACCGGGCGCGCGTCGATCGCTGGACGCCGGTCGCGCAGTACACGGGCGGCTCCGAGCACGCCGTCATGCACCTGCTCTACTCCCGTTTCTTCACCAAGGCGATGGCCGATTGCGGCCTCGTCGGGGAGCGCGAGCCGTTCAAGCGGCTCTTCAACCAGGGCCAGGTCCTGGGGGCCGACGGCGAGCGGATGAGCAAGTCGCGCGGCAACGTGGAGGATCCCGACGCCCTGGTCACCCAATACGGCGCGGACACGGTCCGCCTCTTCCTCATGTTCATGGGCCCCTGGGACCAGGGCGGGCCGTGGAGCCCGAGCGGCATCGGGGGCGTTGCCCGCTTCCTGAGCCGGGCCTGGACGATCGCCCTGGATCCGCGGGGGACGGAGCCGGGTGACGCCCATGCCGGGTCGCTGCCGGCCGGCGAGGACGCCGCGGCCGCCGAGCACGCGATCCGCGGGGCGGCCCACCGCACGCTGGCCGCGGTCACGATCGACTACGAGGGCTTCCGCTTCAACACGATGGTGGCGAAGCTGATGGAGCTGGCGAACCTGCTCTTCCGCTACCGGGGGACGCCGGTGGCCGGGGGCGCGGCGTGGGACGAGGCGGTCCGCCTGCTGCTGCTCATGCTCGCCCCCGCGGCACCACACGTGACCGAGGAGCTCTGGTCCCGGCGGCTGGCAGCTGCCGGCGCGCCGTGGAGCTCCATCCACGCCGAGCTCTGGCCGGAGGTGGACGCGGCGGCCGCGGCGGTTGCCACGCGCGAGCTCCCGGTCCAGGTCAACGGCAAGGTCCGGGACCGGGTCGAGGTGGCGGTGGGGCTGGCCGACGCGGAGGTCGAGGCGATCGTCCTGGCCCGCCCGAAGGTGATCGCGGCCCTGGCCGGCGCGACGCCCGACCGGATCATCCACGCCGGTGGCGGCCGCCTCGTCAACATCGTCGTCCGGGGATGACCAGCCTGCCCGAGTCCGAGGAGGAGCCCGTCGCGGCGGCCCTCGCCGGCTGGGCCGCGACGACGGGCGCCCGGGAGGACGCGCCGCCCGTGACGCAGCCGCGGTCGGTCGCGGAGGGCGCCCTTGTCGAGCTCGTCGCGGTCACCCGCGAGTCGGTTCGCGCCATCTGCCGGCTGGCCGTGGCGCCCGACCAGCGCGGGTTCGTCGCCCCGAACGCGATCTCGTTCGCGGAGGCCCTGTTCGAGCCGAAGGCCTGGCACCGGGCCATCCACGCGGACGGCGTCCCGGTCGGCTTCGTCATGGTCTACGAAGATCCCGCCGCATCGACGTACTTCCTGTGGCGGTTCATGATCGACGCCCGCCACCAGGGTCGCGGCTACGGCGCCCGCGCGATCGAGCTCCTCGTGGGGCACGTCCGGACCCGCCCGGGCGCCACGGAGCTCAAGACGAGCTGGGTGCCCGGGTCGGGCGGCCCCGAGCCCTTCTATCTCCGCATCGGCTTCGAGCCGACCGGCGAGATCGACGAGGGCGAGGTCGTCGCGCGCCTCGCGCTCTGACCCGCGAATCGGGCAGAATCCGCGCATGGCACGCCGCCGCACGACCTGCAGCCTCGGGCGCGCCCGGGCGGTCGCGCCCCTGCTCGGCGCCGCGCTGCTCGTCGCCGGCTGCGCCGGCTGGACGACGGACCCGGAGCTGACGCTCCACGTGAACAGCACGATCGACCGGCCGCTCCTCGTCTACGTCAACGGCGACTGGGTCGGCACGATCCCCGCCGGCGCGACCGACGCCACGGTTCCCGCCTCCGGGCACGGCGGGCCGCCGTGGAGGGCCGAAGGGCGGGTTGCCAGCGGGACAGCGCTGGTGATCCTGCCGATCCCGGCCGCCCCGGCCCCGGGCGACGGGCTCACGACGACCGCCGTGACCGCCTGCGGGACGATCACAATGACCGTGGGCGCGCCGGATCCCGGCCCGTCGCTGGCCCCGCCGGCGCCGGGCGCGGAGCTGCCCTCCTGCGACTGAGCGGATGGCGCGGGATCAGGCCAGCCGCATCTCCGCTCGCAGCACGTCGTCCGCGGCGGTCGGGTGGATCGCGAAGCCGAGCTTCTCGGAGACGCGGCGCATCCCGGTGTTGGTCGCCCGCATGTCGGCGCCCAGGTTCGCTACTCCCTCGGCCCGGGCGACCTCCACCAGGCGGCGGAGGAGCTCCGTCCCGACCCCCTTGCCCTGCCGGGCGTCGGTGACGAGCACGGCGAACTCGGCGTCGTCGGTCCCGAAGACGCGCGAGAGGCGCCCGATCCCGATGATGTGCGGCAGGCCCGACTCCGGGTGGTCGCACTCGGCGACGAGGGCCATCTCGCGGTCGTAATCGACGAAGCAGATCCGGATCAGCCGCTCGTGGGCGGTTCGCTCGTCGAAGCCCAGGTGCCGGAGATACCGGCTGAAGACGGTCTCCGCGGAGAGCGACGCGTGAAACTCGATCACGAGAGGCTCGTCCTCGGGCCGGATCGGGCGGATCCGCAGGACCTGGCCATCGGGGCAGGTCCAGGTGCTCACGTACTTCCGGGGATAGGGGCGGATCGCCAGCCGCGGGAGGTCCTTCACGTCCGTCGACGGGTCGTGCAGCACGACGCGGGCGTCGAGCGCGATGAGGCGCTCCGGCGAGGCGAGGAGCGGGTTGATGTCGAGCTCGCTGATCCAGCGCTGCTCCACCACGAGCTGGCTGAAGCGCACGAGGAGCTGCTCCAGCTGGTCGAGGTCGACGCCGCGGCGGCCCCGGATCCCCTTGAGCGCACCGTAGATCGTCGTGTTCTCCATCATCCGGCGGGCCAGCGTGGTGGTGAGCGGCGGCAGCCCCAGGGCGCGGTCCTTGAACAGCTCGACGAGCTGGCCGCCCATCCCGAAGAGGAGCACCGGCCCGAACTGCGGGTCGATCGAGCTGCCGAGAATCAGCTCGTAGCCCGTCCAGTTGACCATCGGCTGGACGGTCACGCCCTCGAAGTGCTCGGCGCCCTTCTTCTCGGTCACCGATTCCCGGATCGACTCGTACGCATGACGGACCGCGGCCGCGTCCTTGAGGTTCAGCTGGACCCCACCCACGTCGGTCTTGTGGGTGATCGTGTGGGAGTAGAGCTTCACGACGATCGGGTAGCCGATCCGTTCGGCCGCGGCGACCGCCTCGTCGATCGTCGGGGCGACGACCGTCTCCGTGATCGGGATCCCGTAGGCGGCCAGGAGATCCTTCGACTCGTCCTCGGTGAGGAGCGTGCGACCCTCGGCGCGAGCGGCGGAGATGAGGGCCTCCGCCTTCGCCCGGTCGACCGGATGCTCCTCGTCCGACGGGAGGGTAGGCGTCTCATAGATCTGGCGCAGGTTGCGGTCGAGCCGCCAGGTGAAGTTGAAGACCTTCACCGCGTCGTCCGGGTATTCGAACGTCGGGATGCCGGCTGCGCGAAGGATCGCGGCACCCTCGGCGATGTCCGCGCCGCCCATCCAGCTGGCGAGGACGGGCTTGCCCTCGATCTTCGCGAAGCGGACCAGCTCGCGGGCAGTCGCGGTCGGATCGGTCATGGCCTGGGGCGTGAGGATCACGAGGAGTCCGTCGTTCTCCACGTCGCCGGCCGCCACCTGGAGGGCCTTCGCGTATCGCTCGGGGGCCGCGTCGCCGATGATGTCGATCGGGTTGTTGTGGCTCCACGGCCCGGGGAGGAAGGCGTTGAGCTCCTCCATCGTGGCGTCGGAAATGTCGCTCAGCTCGCCGCCGCCGGTGATGAGGGCGTCGGTCGCGAGAACCCCGGGCCCGCCGGCGTTGGTGACGATCGTGAGGCGCCGCCCGCTCGGGCGGGGCTGCTTGGCCAGGACCTCGGCGACGTTGAAGAGGTCGGCGATCGCGTCGACACGCAGGACGCCGACCCGGCGGAACGCGGCGGCGAGGACCTCGTCGGAGCCGGTGAGCGAGCCGGTGTGGGACGCCGCCGCCTTGGCGGCCTGGGCGGTCCGGCCCGGCTTGATCACGATGATCGGCTTGGACAGGGCCACCTCGCGGGCGGCCGAGAGGAAGGCGCGCGCGTCGCCGATCGTCTCCATGTAGACGACGATGCTCTGCGTCGCCGAGTCGTTGCCGAAGTAGGTGATGATGTCGCCCCATCCGACGTCGAGCATCGACCCGAGCGAGACCACGGCGCTGAACCCGACCTTCTCGCGCACGCTCCAGTCGAGGACCGCCGTCAGCAGGGCGCCGCTCTGGCTCACGAAGCCGACGCTCCCGGGGGCCGAGATGCCGGCCGCGAAGGTTGCATTGAGCCCGGTCGGCGGGCGCATGACGCCCAGGCAGTTCGGCCCGACGATCCGCATCCCGCTCGCCCGGGCCGTCGCAAGGATCTGGCGCTCCAGCTCGGCTCCTTCCGGGCCGACTTCCTTGAACCCGGCGGAGATGATGACGACCGCCTTGACGCCGGCCGCGGCGCACTCCTCGATCGTGGCCGGGATGGTCGGCGCCGGCGTCGCGATGACGACGAGCTCGGGCTTCTCGGGCAGCGCGGCAAGGTTCGGGTATGCCCGCACGCCGAGGATGCTGGCCCGCTTCTGGTTGACGGGGTAGACCGTGCCGCCGAACGGGCTGCTGATGAGGTTCCAGAAGACGGTCTTCCCGACGCTCCCTTCTTTTTCCGTGGCCCCGATGACGGCGACCGACGACGGGGAGAAGAACGACTCGAGGGGGTTGCGGGTGACGCCCAGGACGTCGCTCGCGAGGTCGCGGACGTGCTGGTCGGGCGCTGGCCTGCGCTCCGGCTCGTCGTGGTCGAGGGCAGACGGCTCGAGGTTGACGGGGGCGAGATCGGGCACGGGAAGGACTCCTGGAGCGGCGCTCGCCGGCGGCGGGCGCAGGATGGAACCGCGGCTTCGCGCAGCGTGCCACGGCAGGGGGCACGGCGCGCAGGGCCGACCCTCCCCCTTCCGGGGGCCGGGTGTCCGGCGATGGCGTACGCTCGGACCGGTCAGCCGACGGAGGAACCCATGGCCCAGGTCAAGCTCGGCGCGCTCTGCTGGAACCAGTACACGGACTGGCCTTCCCTCCTGCAGGCCGGCGTGCGCGCCGACCGGCTCGGCTACGACTCGCTCTGGACGTGGGATCACCTCTACCCGATAGTCGGCGACTCGCGCGGGCCGATCTTCGAAGGCTGGCTGACGCTGGCCGCGTGGGCCCAGGCGACCGAGCGGGTCCGGATCGGGCTGATGGTCGGGGCCAATACGTTCCGCAACCCGGCGCTCGTGGCCAAGATGGCCACGACCCTCGACCACATCAGCGGCGGGCGGGCGATCCTGGGGATCGGTGGCGCCTGGTTCGGGGAGGAGCACGAGGCTTTCGGGCTGGAGTTCAGCAGCGGCTTTCCCGAACGGCTCCGCTGGCTCGGCGAGGCGCTCCCGATCATGCGGGGGATGCTCGATGGGACGGAGCCGACCGCGGCCGGGCCGCGCTACGCGGCGCGGCGCACGCGCAACCTTCCGGCACCCGTGCAGTCTCACCTGCCGATCTGTATCGGCGGCGGCGGCGAGCAGGTGACCCTCAAGCTGGTCGCGAAGTACGCGGACATGAACAACGTGGGCGGGGGCCTCGCAACCGTCAAGCGGAAGGAGGCAATCCTCCTCCAACACTGCGCCGCGGTCGGCCGCGACCCCGCGGAGATCGAGCGCACGACGGGCGTGGGGACTGTCTTCATCCGCGACGACCGTGCCGAGGCGGACCGCCTCTTCCGCGAGGCCTTCGAGCGGAACCGGATCGCCCGCCCCTGGGAGAACCAGCCGGTGGGCACGCCGGAGGACGTGGCGGAGATGCTGGCGCCGTACGTCGAGATCGGCTACCGGCACCTCGTTGCGGGCGTCCCGGCGACGTACGACGAGGAGTCGATGACCCGACTCATGACCGAGGTCAAGCCGATGCTGGAAGGGAGGGCTTGATGGATGGACGAGGGGCGGCCGCGTACTCGTGGGACGCGGGCCGGTTCGATCTCTTCGAGACCACGGTGAGGGGGACGCTCCGTCACCGGGCGTGGGAGGGCGGCGCGCTCGCGATCGACGAGGACCTTGGCGGGACCCTCGCCTCGGCGCCGACGGCGGTGGCCTGGGCAGTCGACCAGGCCGAGGTCTTCGCGGTCTTCACGGACGGCGCCGTGTGGAACCGCTACTGGGACGGGGCGAGCTGGCACCCCTGGGAGTCCCTTGGTGGCGAGCTGGATCCGGCATCGGCCCCGGCCTGCTCGTCGTGGGGCCCGGAGCGGCTGGACGTCTTCGCCCGCGGCCGCGACGGCGCGACCTGGCACCGCTGGTGGGACGGCGCGCGCTGGGTCCCCTGGGAGCGGCTGCCGGCCTGACGGTCAGCCGCCCGGGCGCACGCGTTCGCTCGAGGGTTCGACGGCCGGGGCGGGCCCGCGCTTTCGCGCGCGGTGGCGGGCGGCCTTGGCCCGGTTGCCGCAGCTGGCCATGCTGCACCAGCGACGACGCCCGGTGGGTGACGTGTCGTGGAAGACCCATCGACACCCGTCGTTGGCGCAGATCCGGAAGCGGTCCGTGGCCCCCGCCGCGACCACCGCGAGCAGGGGCTCCGCCACACCGGCGAGGGCGTCGTCGAGCGGATCGCCGACGTGTCGGTGGCCGATTGCCAGCGATCCCTCGCCCGCCACCAGCTCCGGCACGGATCGGGCGCGGAGCACCCGGTTCACCGCCTCGAGAGCATCCGCCCCCGCGGCCCGGCCGGCGACGAACGCCTCGACGATCTCGCGCATCCCTCCGCGCGTCGCGTAGACCCGCCCGAGCGGATCCACGGCACGATCGCCCGGGAGCCCCTCGATGCGCCGGGCCTCCGGTGCGTGCAGCAGACCGTGTTCGGTCAGCCAGCGCGTGGCATCCGCGAGCGTGGGCAGCTGCTCGATCGGGCGGCCTGACCCGTCCAGCTCGTCGGTGTTCAGGAAGTCGAAGGTGTCGTCCAGCGTCGCCGCGTGGCGATGTTCCGGAAGTTGGTGAATTGTCATTGATAACCACTTTAGGGGCTTGACTGGTTACGCGCAAGAGGGTACCATGCGGTAACCAGTCAAGTCCGCCGCATCGGTTAGCACGGTGTGGCGGCGCAGGGGGATCACACCGATGGAATTCGCACTCGTCTGGCTTCTCGCGCTCGTCGCGGCGCTCTCGATCTTCGACGCGGCCGGCGTCCTCTTCGGCACCGACAGCCGTGATTCCGCCGGCGACGACCACCGCCGCTGAGCACCGGAGGGTTCGCACCATGTGGCAGCACCATGACGTCATCCATGCCATGCGGATGGACGCGCTCCGCGCCGAAGCCGAGCGCGAGCGCCGCTGGCTCGTGCACGACCTGGCGAACGGCCGGGGGTCCACGATGCGCACCCCGGGCCGTGGGCGCGCCCTGGCCGCGCGCGGCGTCGCCGCCGTCAGTCGGGGGGCGGCCCGGATCGCCCGCCGCCTCGACGCCCGGGTTGCCGGCGAGCTCGGCCCGGATCGCCTCCTCCGCGACGTGTGAAGCGCGCCCGTGCCGATGCCCGTTGGTCCAGGTGGACCCGTCCCGGCCCGCGCCGTCAGACGTGCCGGTGGAGATCGGTCTCCTCGGCCGTCTCCAGCGAATCCAGGTCGCGAGGAGCCTGCTCCCAGCCCATCTCCTCGGCGTCCCGTTTCGTGAGGTTGAGGTACAGGGTCCTGTCGCGGACGTTCGCGATCGCGGACGCGGGGACGAAGAGGTCGCCCGTGCGACCGCTGCGCGATGTGAGCACGTAATGCTGGCCCACGTCCTTGACGATGCCGAGCCGCTGCCCGTCGTTGCCGACCACGGCCCAGCCAGGCTTCAGGTCTGTCATGCGCATCGCCCGGGGCCACCTCGCCTGGAGCTCGTGGCCCCGATGGGAAACACCGGGGCCATGTCGAGTCTATGCCCTTCGGGGTCAGGGGAGAGCCATCACCCAGGCGCGTCGCCTCGACCTCGATGCCCTCGGCCTCCTCGGTACCGGCGCCAGTGTCGTCGGTGGGCGGCGCGCCTGGATCGAGGCCGGTCTCGAGGATCACGAACGGAGGCGCGTCCCTCCGGCCCGATGCTGGTGACCCTGAACGTGACCCGGCCGGCCGCGACGGAGTCCGGGGCGGCAATCACCGCCCACTTCTGCAGCCGCGCCTACGCGACCCGGCAGACGAGCGTCCACTGCCCGCCGCTGTAGACAACGGCCGTCCGACCGATCGTCCCATCAGGAAGGCGGCACGGGTAGCTCGTCAGTGAATGCCGGTCCCGCCGCACGACGCGCACGGTTGCGGCGATGAGCCTCGCCGACAGCGCTGGGCGCTCGGCCCGCGTCTCGAGCAGGGCGCGATGGTGAGCGTGGCGCCGCTCCTCGTCGCGGTGGCGGTCCGCCTCGTAGGCGCCGGCGACATGGTACAGGCTCGGAAGCATGGCATCCCCCTGGTGCGGCTCGCCTAGTTCGAACACCGGCTCGTACATGTGCGGCACTCCATCTGCTGGCGTCGAGTCGTTCCGTCGGCCGGCGTCGTTCTCGACCAGACGCTGTGTCTCCGAACTGAAAGCCTTCTGAAGGGAGGTGCAGGTGAAGGAAGTTCAACAGCATGGATATCCCCCGTTCACCGAACCGCCTTCTTGTTCGAGCGAAGCGCTCGGTGCGGAGCCGGAGCAAGGCGAGAGGGGTCCGACGGCCCGTTTCTCCGGCTTCGGACGGGATACCCTCGACGGAGCGGACCGATCGGTCCGCGCTGCACCCTCCGAGGGCGACGATGAGGCAGGTCATCGGGGCATCGGCGACGCGCCATGGCATTGCCGCTCGCCTGATCGTCCTCGTCGCGGCGGTAGTGGTCGCCGCCGCGAATGGCACTCCGGCTGCCGCGACCACGGTGGCAAGGGGCACCGGTCTCCAGCTCCTCGGTCGCCTGGCGACGGCCCGCGAGCACCCGGCCGGCTACGCCCGAGCGCGGTTCGTCCACTGGATCGACGCCGATGGGGACGGCTGCGACACGCGCGACGAGGTGCTGATCGCGGAGTCGCGCACGACGCCGCGCATCCGGCCGGGCTGCTCCGTCGCGGGCTCCTGGCGCTCGGTCTACGACGGGATGACGACCACACGCGCGTCGTCCTTCGACATCGACCACGTCGTCCCGCTCAAGGAAGCCTGGGACTCGGGCGCGTGGAGGTGGACGTCGGCGCGCCGCCAGGTCTATGCGAACGACCTCGGCATCTCGGCCTCCCTCCGGGCCGTGTCCGCGGCCTCGAACCGGGCGAAGGGCGAGAAGGACCCGGCGGAGTGGCTGCCGCCGCTGACGAGCTTCAGGTGCGCCTACGCGACCGAGTGGGTGGTCATCAAGGTGCGCTGGCGCCTCGCCGTGGACACGGCCGAGCGGGCTGCCCTCAGGCACGTCCTCGCGGGATGCCCGGCGCGGGTGGTCAGCGTCGCCGTTCTCCCGTAGGCGGCCCTCGCCGGTGACGCAGGTCCCTCGCGCCGGGACTCAGCGCTTCTCGCAGGCGATCTTGTCCTTGTCGCCATCCCGTGCCGTGTTCGCCAGGTAGACAGCCCGAGCAGACGCGTCGTGAGCCCGCCCTGTCACACGAGGGCCAAACATCACGCCTCCCGGACGCCCGGTGCACTCGCCGGGCCGGGGAGGTAAGTCGCCGATAAGACGGCCTCGCTAGTCTCCCGTCGACGCCCGCCGCATCGGTTGTGCCCCCAATGCGGCGGGCGTCTTCGCATCCCGCCAAAGCCGCACTGCCCGCCAGGTCCGTCCTTGGCCCGCCCGCACGCCCGCCGGGGAGTCGAGCGTGGAACAACCCTTTCCCTGGCGCGTCCTCGAGGACGCGGCCGACCCTGTACCGTCCCCGGCGGGCCCCTCTCGACCGGCCGGAGGAGCACTCCCGGCGCCGCCCCCTCCGCCCGACCGAGCCGATGGTCGGCGCCGTCTCGGCCTCGGCCTGATAGCTCTCGGGGCGGCGGCGATCACGGTCGTCGCGGTCATGGCGTTCGTCATTGGCGGCGCGTCGACGCCCGCGCTGGTCCTGCCGGCCGACGGCGCTCCCCCGCTCGCGGCGGGCCAGCTCCTCGCCGACGGCGCCGCCGTCGCGAGCCCGGGCGGCGCGGCCGGGGGAGCAGGCACGGCGGGTCCGGCGCTGGTCGTCGACGTGGCGGGGGCCGTGCGCCACCCGGGTGTCTACCGCCTCGCTCCCGGCGCCCGGGTCGTCGACGCCGTCGCGGCGGCTGGTGGGTTCGGGCCGCGGGTGGACGTGGACGTCGCGGGCCGGATCAACCTTGCCGCCGAGCTTCACGACGGCGAACAAGTCCGGGTTCCATCCCGCGACGACGCGCCAGCTCCGTCACCGGCGCCGGCTGCGCTGCCCGGCGGCGGGGGCCCTGCCTCCACGGGGCTGCTCGACCTCAACACGGCGTCGGCCACCGCCCTCGACGCCCTGCCGGGCATCGGCCCGGCGACCTCGGCGAAGATCATCGCCGCCCGCGAAGAGGCGCCGTTCACAACGGTCGACGAGCTCCGCAGCCGCGGCGTCCTCGGCGAGGCGACCTTCGGAAAGGTCCGAGACCTCGTCACCGTCGGCGGGTGACGCCGTTCGGGTCCCGGGTCGGGATCGGGGCGATCGGGGTCGGCCTGGCGGTGGCGTCGGGCGTGGTGCCCCTGGGCGCGCTCGTGGCGATGGTGGCCGCAGGGACGACGGCCGCCGCGCTCCTCGATCTCAAGCGTGACGGCACCGGAAGCGCGCATCGCGCGAGCGTCGGCGTCCTGACAGGCGCGTGGCTCGTCATCTTCCGCCTGGCCTTCGCCCCCGTCGGACCCGGGGCGCCTCCGATTCTGCCGCCGGGCGCCGGTCCGTGGACGGCCCGGGTGACGGCGATGGCCGCTCCGCGCGATGGTCAGCAACGAATGACGGTCGTGCTCGACGAACCGTTCGAGGTGTTCCTCGCGGTCACCGCGCCGCGCTACCCGCCCGTGGAGCCCGGCGATCAGGTGCGCCTCGCCGGGCGCCCGACCGCGCCGCCCGAGGGCGGCTACGGCGAGTTCCTCCGGCGCACAGGCATCGCCGGCACGCTGCGAGCGGGCACGCTCGAGGTCGTGGGGCACGCGGGTGACGCGGCCGGGTTGCTGGAGCGGACCCGCCGCGCCGCCGGCGATTCACTCACGCGTGCGCTGCCCGAGCCCGCCGCCGGATTGGCCGCCGGGATCCTGGTCGGCCTCCGCGACCGCGTGGACCGCGATCTCGCGGCGGCATTCACGGCCACCGGCCTGTCCCACGTGGTCGCCATCTCCGGGTGGAACATCGCCCTCGTCGCCGGGCTGGTCGGGGCGGTGCTCGCCGGCCGCGCGCGGCGCACCCGGTCCGGGGGCATCCTCGTCGCGATCGTGCTGTACGCGTTCCTGGCCGGCGCATCGCCGTCTGTCGTGCGCGCGGCCGCGATGACGGGCGTTGCGCTCCTGGCGCGCGAGACGGGTCGCCCGGGAACAGCGGCAGCGGCGCTCGGCTGGGCCGTCGCGGTCCTCGTCATCGCCAACCCGGCAAGTGCGGTGGACGTCGGGCTCCAGCTCTCGGCGGCCGCAACGGCCGGTCTCATCGCCTGGTCGCGGCCGATCGGGACGGTCCTCGACCGACGGGTCGGCCGGGTGCCGGGCTGGATCCGCGAAGGCCTCGCCGTCTCGCTTGCGGCCCAGGCCGCGACCCTGCCGCTCGTCCTGGTGGCCTTCGGTCGCGTGGCGCCTCTCTCACCGGTCACCAACCTCGCGGTGGTCCCGCTCGTGCCGCTGGCGATGGCAACGGGCGCCCTGGCTCTTGCGGGTGGCGCGCTGGCGGCGCTCGGTGGGCCCGGGATCGTAGCGTCGATCCTCGGCATCCCGGGGGCAATCGTGTTCGGCCTGCTGATCGGGATCGTCCGGCTCGCGGCCACGTTGCCGCTGGCCAGCGTCACCCTGCCGCCGGCTCTCGCGGCGACCGTGGCGGCGATCGCGGTCGCGGGGCTCGTCACGACCGCCGCCCGGCAAAGGATCCGGCGGGCGTGGGCGAAATCTCGGACGCTGCGCGCCGCATCGCCCGTTCGCCCGGCGCCGGCGCGTGACGGACGGCCCGCGGGTGGCCCTGGTCCCGCGGGTGGCCCTGGTCCCGGCGACCGGCCTCCCGGCGGCCGGCCTCCCGGCGACCCGCGAGCCGGGCGAGTCCTCCGGCTCGCCGGCCTCCTCGGGGCGCTCGCCATCGGCGTCCTCGTCGTCGCCGGCGCCACGCGCCCGGACGGCCGGGCCCACGTGGCCATCCTCGACATCGGGCAGGGCGACGCGATTCTCGTGACCGGACCGACGGGCGGCCGGATGCTGGTGGACGGCGGTCCCGACCCGGACCGGCTCCTCGTCGCGCTCGATGCGCGGGTGCCTCCCTGGGACCGCCGGATCGACCTCGTCGTCCTCACCCATCCGCACGAGGACCATGTCGCCGGCTTGCCGCTCGTGCTTGAGCGCTACCGCGTCGGCCAGGTCGTCGAGCCCGGGATGCCGGGCCGCAGCCCCGGATACGAGGCGCTCGAGACCATCCTCGCGGCGCGCGGAGCGACGAGCGGCCGCCTGGCGACGGGCGACCGCTTTTCCCTCGACGCGATCACCTTCGACGTGCTCTGGCCGGACGCCGATCGTGTCCCGGTCGAGGCGTCCGACGACGGCAGCACGGTGAACGACGCTTCGATCGTGCTCCTCGGCTCGTTCGAGGGCCGGCGCTTTCTTCTGATGGGGGACGCCGAGGCCGGGGTCGAAGCCGAGCTCGTCTCGCGGGGCCTCCCGACCGTGGACCTGCTCAAGGCCGGCCACCACGGGAGCCGGACATCGACTACAGCGGAGCTGGTCGCCGCGGCGCGCCCCCGCCTGGCGGTGGTCTCGGTCGGCGCGCGGAACGACTACGGGCATCCGTCCCGCGAGGTCCTGGCACGCCTGGCCGGCGCCGGGGCGGCTGTCCTGCGGACCGACCAGGTAGGGACGATCGACGTGACGTTCGATGCCGCCGGCGTCGAGGTGCGGACCGAGCGCACGGCACCGCGCGGCGAGGCCGGGCTGTCCCCGACGGGGCGACGCCCCGACGGCGGGCGAGAGGCCGGCGGGCCGGCCGGGCTCCCGTATGATCGGCGGGATGTCCGTCCCGTCGCGCACGGCCGCCGCCGCCATCCTCCTCTCGCTCGAGCCGCCCGCGTGGCATCTCCGCCATGCGTGCGCCGTCGCGGAGATCGCGGGATGGCTCGCGGCTCGCTGTGCGGACGGCGGCGTCGTCGTCGACCGGGCGCTCGTGGAGGCGGCCGCGCTCCTTCACGACGTCGACAAGGCAATCCTCGCGACGGACCCCGCGGCCGGCCTGCCCCACGGTGAAGGCTCCGCTGCCTGGCTCGCCGCGCGGGGGATGGCCGAGCTGGCGGCGGTGGTGGCGGCCCACCCGGTGACCCGCCTGCTCGACCCCGATGCCGGCGGGTGGCTCGTGTCCGCGCCGATCGAGGAGCTCCTCGTGAGCTACGCGGACAAGCGCGCCGGCCAGCAGCTGGAGTCGATGGACGTGCGCTTCGCTGGCTGGCGGCAGCGTTATCCGGACGGCTGGTCGATCGCCGACGACGCCCGGGCGCGTGCCAGCGCCGAGGTGCTCGAGGCGACCGCCTGCGCGCGCGCCGGCGTCGCCCCGGCTGCGGTCGGGCGCCTTCGCTGGACGGGGCGCGCCCTGCGAGCCGCCCGCCGCGCGAACACGGAGCGAGCAGCGTGACGTCCACGACGCTCGGCTACTACTGGGGCGACGATGAGTACGGCCTCGAGGCCGCCGCGGTCGCCCTGGGCCGGCGGGCGGCCGGGCCGGGCGGCGAGCCGCCCGTCACGTGGCGCACCACCGGGGCCTCCGCGCGGGCCGTCGAGATCGCCGAACGCGTGGCGACGGCAACGTTGTTCGGCGGCGGCACCCTCGTCATCGTGGAGGATCCGGGGCCGCTCGTTCGCGCCAAGGCGGACCGAGAGGCGCTCCGGGCGACGATGGCAACGCTCGCCCCGGGGAACGCCCTTGCCTTCGTGGAGCCGATCGACGGGACGGCCCGCCGCGCGAAGTCGCTCGAGGACCTGGCGGCCGCGGTCGCCGACGCCGGCGGTGAGGTGCGCCAGCTGGTCGCCCCCCGCGACGCCGGCATGGCCCGCTGGATCGAGGAACGCGCCTCCGAGCGCGGCATGCGGCTGGAGCGCGGGGCAGCCGAGGCGCTGGCCCGCAAGATCGGGGCGTTCGTCCGCGAAGGAGACGTGGACCGCCGGCGCCAGGGCCGCCTCGCCGTCGCCGAGCTCGAGAAGCTGGCCGTCTACCGCCTGGACGCCGGCGTCCGCGCCGAGGACGTGGACGCGCTCGTGGCGGACGCAATGCCGGGCTCGACCTGGGCGTTCCTCGACGCGGTCGGCGCGCGCAACGCGCGGGAGGCCGCCGACCTGCTGGACCGCCTCCTCGAGACCACGCCGGAGCCGGTTCTCGTGGCCGTCCTCCACCGGCGGATCCGGGAGCTTCTGCTCGTCGCCGACCACCGCGAGCGCGGCGAGACGGTCCAGGCCACCGCACGGGCGCTCAAGCTCAAGGAGTACCCCGCCAGGAAGCTCTGGGAGCAGGGGCACGCGTGGCGGCAGGACGAGCTTGTCGGGGCACTCGAGGGGCTCCTCGAGCTGGATGCCGCACTCAAGGGCGAACGCGTGTCGGATGCCCGGCGCCGGCGTCTCGCCTTCTCCCTCTGGCTCGCCGAACGCGTCGCCCGGACCTGAGGCTCGGCAGGCCGGGGGCACCCTGTGGGGCCGGCCGCCGGGGCCGGCTGCTGCGGGCGACGAGCCCGCTCAGTCGGCGCTCGACGAGGCCTGCTCCTGGAGGACGAGGTCGGATTCGATCGCGAAGACGCAGCGCCCTCGACCCAGGTGGAGGATCTCGATCAGCTCCGGGTCGATGTAGAGCTGGTGGCAGTCATCGCAGAGCCCGCCAGGCACGGCGAAGCAGAGCCGCTCGCTGCCGTCCGGCATGCGGAACGTGGCGTCGAAGCGCGAGACGACGAGGCGACGCATACAGGCGGGGCATCGATCGCGGAGGCTCGCCATTGGGATCCAGGGACCTCGGCACGAGGGGCCGATTCGCTCGGCCACCTGCCCCGGATTGTCGAGGCGCGCAGGGCGCCCGGACAGTGGGCCGCTGGTACCGTCGCCCGGCGGCGGTCGTCCCCCATCCAGGCCCCCGACCGGGCTATTGGACCCGAAGCACCGTCTTCGCCTCGGCCCACAGGCGCTCGAGGGCGTAGAAGTCGCGCTCGGGCGGAGCGAAGACGTGGACCACGACCGCTCCCGCGTCGAGGAGGATCCAGTGCGAATCGGGCGCGCCCTCGCGCGAGAGGATCCGGATCCCCTCGGCCTTCAGGCCCTCGACGATCCCGTCCGCGATCGCCCCGAGCTGGCGCTCCGACCCGCCCGAGCAGAGGACGAGGTAGTCGGCCACGGTGGTGAGCGGGGCGATCTCGAGGAGGACGATGTCGGCGGCCTTCTTGTCCTCGGCAAGCTCCACGATCCGGCGGGCGAGGTCGAGGGGAGCCTTGTCGATCTCCGGGGGAGGCGTCGTGCGGACCGGGAGGCCGGGACGCCGCGCCGGAGTCGGGGGCACCGCCGGCGTGACAGCGGCCTCGGCCTCGACCGCGAGGTCGCCCGCACGATCGTTCGGCTCGAGAGCGGGGTCGCTGGGCATGGGCCTCCTCAGGCGTCTGCCGGCGCCGGGTCGGGCGCCGGATCGGCAACGTAGAGAGCGTACTCCGTGATCAGGGCCGCGACGGCGTCCGGCACGAGATAGCGGATCGACCGTCCGGCGCGCACCCGGGCCCGGATCGCGGTCGAGGAGATGGCGAGCCGTGGGTGGTCGAGGACAGTGATCCGATCGGCCGCCGCGGGATAGCGCTGGCGGAAGGCGGCGATCACGGCGTCCGGCGCGCCCTCACGGGGCACGACGCAGAGCCGCGCCAGGGCCACGATTCGCTCCGGGTCGCGCCAGGTGGCGAACCCGGCGAGCGCCTCCGCCGAGAGGATGAACCACGGCTCCGCGCCGTGCTCGACGGCGAGCTCGGCGAGCGTCTCGGCCGTGAAGCTCGGCCCCGGCCGGTTCACCTCGCGCGGGTCGGCGACGAAGAACGGGTTGCCCGCAATCGCGCGTTCGACCATCGCCAGGCGAAGGCGCCCCGGCGAGACGGAGCGATCCGCCTTCTGCCACGGCTGGCCGGCCGGCACGAACAGGACCCGCGACAGCCCGAGGGCCTCGCGGGCCTCCTCGGCGACCGCCAGGTGGGCGAGATGGGGCGGATCGAAGGTGCCGCCCAGGATCCCGATCCGCCCGGTGCCGGCGGTCGCGGTCACCGCCCGTCCTCGACCCAGGCGCTCACGCCCCACTCGAACTCCACCCGCCCGATGCGCACCGTGTCGCCCGGCTGGACGCCGGCGCGCCGCAGGGCGCCATCGATGCCGAGGCGATCGAGATCGTGCTGGAAGCGCTCCGCGGATTCCTCCACCTCGAAGTTGGTCTGGACGGCGATCCGCTCGATTCGCCGGCCGCGGACGCGGAAGGCGTCACCCTCGCGCTCCAGGGTGAAGCCGTCCCCGGCCGCGTCCAGCCGGTGCACCACGACGCCGGTCGGCTCGGGCTCGGCCGCCAGGCCCGCGGCGTCGGGAAGGAGCTGGGCGAGCAGCCCGCGGAGCGAGTCCAGGCCGTCGCCGGTGTCCGCCGAGATGGCGACGCACGGCAGATGCTCGGCCCGCCGGGCGGCCGAGAACGCGGGCCAGGCCTCCCTGGCCTCGGGCAGGTCCAGCTTGTTGAACGCGACGACCAGCGGCTTCTCGAGGAGCGCCGCGTCGTGGAGGCGCAGCTCCTCGCGGATGACGCCGAAGTCCCATGCCGGGTCGCGCGCTGCGCCGTCCACCAGGTGGACGAGGATGCGGGTCCGCTCGACGTGGCGGAGGAAGGCGTGGCCAAGGCCCGCGCCCGCCGAGGCCCCCTCGATGAGGCCCGGCACGTCGGCGATCGTCGGACGGCGATCCTCGTCGTCGCCGAGGTCCATCACCCCCAGGTTCGGCTCGAGCGTGGTGAACGGGTACGGCGCGATCTTGGGGCGGGCCGCCGTCAGGGCCGCGAGGAGCGTCGACTTGCCGGCGTTCGGGAGACCGACCAGCCCGACGTCGGCGATGAGGCGGAGCTCCAGCCGCAGCCAGCGCTCCTCCCCCGGCTCGCCCTTCTGGGCGTGCCTGGGCGTGCGGTGCGTCGCGGTGGCGAAGTGGACGTTGCCGAGGCCGCCACGGCCGCCGCGCGCGATGGTGGCCGACTGACCCGTCGCCACGAGGTCCGCGAGGAGCTCACCGCTGGCATCGTCGAGCACGCCGGTTCCGGGCGGAACGGCCAGGACAAGGTCCTCGCCGGACTTGCCGTGGCGCTTGGCGCCCAGGCCCCGCCCTCCGGGCTCGGCCCGGAAGTGGTGCTTGTAGCGGAAGTCGAGGAGCGTCGTCAGGCCGGGATCGACCCGCAGCACGATGCTGCCGCCCCGGCCCCCGTCGCCCCCATCGGGGCCGCCCCGGGGAACGTGCGCCTCGCGCCGAAACGTTGCGGCTCCGTCGCCGCCGTCGCCGGCGCGGATCCAGATCTTGACGCGATCGAGAAACATCGCGGCGATTGTCGCACGGGCAGGGACCGTGGTCGGTTCGCGAGGCCTACCGTCGCCGGGCGCCCGCCGTCGAGGGCGGCGCCGGCCGTCCTAGAGGTAGCTCAGCGGGTTGACCCGGTAGCCGCCGCCCCAGACCTCGCCGTCCCAGACCTCGAAGTGGAGGTGCGGGCCGGTGGCCCAGCCGCTCGTCCCCACGCGCCCGATGAAGTCGTCGCGTCCGACGCCCTCGCCGTAGGAGACGGCGATGGACGACATGTGGTTGTAGGTCGTGTAGAGACCGCCGCCATGGGCGATCCAGACCTGGTAGCCGCCGCCGTTGCTCTTCCAGCCGGCGAAGACGACCGTCCCGGCCGCCGCGGCGTGAACCCCGGTCCCGTAGTCCGCGGCGATGTCGAGGGCGGGGTGGCCGGAGTGGAAATACTGGCTGATGTACCCGCCGGCGACCGGCCAGGCGAACGCGCCCCCGGAGTACTGGGCGGGTGGATGCGTCGTGGTGCGGCCGTTGGTCGACGGCCGGCTCACCGTAGCCACCTGGACGACCGGGCGCCTGGTCGGCCTCGGGGTGGGGATCGGCTCGCCCCGGGCGCCCGGGATGATCAGCACCTGGCCGAGGACGAGCGTCTCGTCGGTGAGCGCGTTCGTCTCGACGATGTCGGCCGCGCTCACCTTCTCGGCGGCGGCAACCGCATCGAGCGTGTCGCCGGCCTTGACCGTGACGACGACCCCGTTGACCGGCGGGATCACGAGGACCTGGCCGATCTTGAGGTCGTCCTTCGACTTCAGCTTGTTCGCCCACCAGATCGTCATCATCGAGACGCCGGTCCGGCTGGCGATCCCGGTGAGCGTGTCGCCTGACCTGACCGTGTAGCTCCGGAGCTGATCGCGCCCATCCTCGACCGTCGGGTCGACCACGACGGGCTTCAGCAGGGTCCCATCCGCGAGGAACTGGCTGGCCACGTCCGAGGCCCCGCCGGTCGACCCCTGGCCGAGAGCCACGCTGGTGGCCGTCTCGTCGGAGCCGAGACGAGGATCGGTCCCGGCGCCGTCATTCGGGCCGAAGAGGCCGGTGTCCGCGTCGGGGCCGGCATCCACGTTGAGGCCGGAGCCGCCGCCGACCACGAGACGCGGCGCGAAGCCCGCTCCATCGGTCGCGCCGGTCGCGCCTCCGGCGAGCCCCGGGACCGCCGTGACCGAGGCGACCAGCAGGAAGGCGGCGACGAGAATCGGGACGAGGCGCTCTGGGGATTCGATGCGCCGCAGGAGCGCGGCGGGGGTGCGGGCCGGCCGGGCGGCCCGGCGGGCCGAGGCTTCTGCCACCGGGCGGCGGGACGCGGCGCGGAGTGCGGCGTCGGCGCGGTGGGCGAGGCCCAGACCGGGGCGATGTGGGGTTTCGACCCGGGACGCCGGGCCGTTGCCGTCACCACGCAATCTCGACCGGAGTCGGCGCGCGGCGACCGTCGCGTTCAGCAATACGATCTCCAGGAGTGGACGGCGGCATCAGCGCGGGGACGCACATCTGGGGACGAGGCCGTCGTCCGATGGACGCGGTATGGAGCTGGGGTCTCGATACGGCGCTCTGGAGCCCGACATCCGGACGGGCGTTACCCGGACGTTACCAGACGGTTGCCGAACCGGCAACGCTGGGCCGAGTTCCGGGGGACCCTGCCGAATGGCCCTTTCGTCGGGCCAAATGGCCCGGTCTCGGCCGTCAGCCGGGCCGCGGGCCAGACGACCTATCCGGCGGTCGAGTCGGCGCTCTTCTGCAGCGAGGCCAGGAACATCGCATTGCTGTCCGTCTTGGCCAGCCGGTTGAGAAGGAGCTCGATCCCCTCGTTCGTGCCGACCGCCGAGAGCATCCGGCGCATCGTCCAGACCATCTTGAGGACCGGCTCCTCCAGCAGGAGCTCCTCGCGCCGGGTGCCCGAGCGCTGCACGTCGATGGCCGGGAAGATGCGCTTCTCGGCGAGCTTGCGGTCGAGGATCAGCTCGCTGTTGCCCGTCCCCTTGAACTCCTCGTAGATCACGTCGTCCATCCGCGAGCCCGTGTCGACGAGGCAGGTGGCGATGATCGTGAGCGAGCCGCCCTCCTCGATCTTCCGCGCCGCCCCGAAGAACCGCTTCGGCGGGTAGAGGGCGATCGGGTCGATGCCGCCCGAGAGCGTCCGGCCCGACGGCGGGAGGGCCAGGTTGTAGGCCCGGGCGAGGCGGGTGACCGAGTCGAGAAGGATCACCACGTCGCGACCGGTCTCGACCTGCCGCTTGGCGATCTCGAGGGCCATCTCGGCGACGTGGGTGTGGTTCTCGGTAGGCTCGTCGAAGGTGGACGAGATGACCTCGCCCATCACGGAACGGCGCATGTCCGTGACCTCCTCCGGGCGCTCGCCGATCAGCGCGACCATGAGGAGGATGTCGGGGTAGTTGGCCGTGATCCCGTTGGCGATGTTCTTGAGGAGCATCGTCTTGCCGGCCTTCGGCGGGCTGACGATCAGGGCGCGCTGGCCCTTGCCGATCGGATTGACGATGTTGACGAGCCGCTGGCTCAGGTTCTTGGGGTCCGACTCGAGGTTGAGCAGCTCGATCGGATGGATCGGCGTGAGGTCGCCGAAGTGCGGCCGCCGGCGGGCGGTGTCGGGGTCGACCCCGTTGACGGTGTCGACCCGCAGCATGCCCCAGTACTTCTCGCCCTCGCGCGGGGCCCGGACAGTGCCGCCGACACGGTCGCCGATGCGGAGCCCGAAGCGGCGCACCTGGCTGGAGCTGACGTAGACGTCGTCCGGCCCGGGCATCAGCCCGTGGCGACGCAGGAACCCGTAGCCTTCGTCGACGACGTCGAGGATGCCCGTCGCGTACGACTGGCCGAGGCGCTCGGACTGGCGCTGGAGGATGGCGTCGACGAGATCGTCGCGGCGCTCGGCGTCGCCGGCTTCGACCTCGAGCTCCTGCGCCGTGGCGCGGAGCTCGGCCGCGCTCATCCCGCGCAGCTCGGCGGCCCCGATCTCCGGGCCTTCGTCACCGCTGCCGTTCAGCTCGTCGACGTCGGGGAAGCCGGCGCCCCGCTGCCCCTGGAGGCGGCGGCGGGGGCGACGATTGCGGGTGCGCTGCGGGTCGGGACCGTTCGGCATGTGGGTAGGGATCACCTGCGAGGAGGGGGCCGGTCATCGACGACCGGGGGGATGGGCGCACGGGCGCGGAATCGGATCCGCGGCGGCGGTGCGCGTGGGGTACACGGAGCATACCCGGCCGGTCGGCGCCCCGTCAACGGCCTCTGCACGTTCGGCGAACGGCCGGCGTCGTCACCGCGACGCGGCCGGGCGGCATCGTCACCCTCACCGCCATCGCGAGGAGACGATCACGGTGGACCCTCGCGCGCGGCGAGCGCGGCGAAAACGGCACCCACCACCCGTCAGCCCTTGGCGGCAGCTTCCTTCGTCGCCTTCGCCCAATCCGCCTTGAAGAGCTCGATGCCCCGGTCGGTCAGCGGGTGATGGACCATCTGGGTGAGGATCTTGAAGGGGATCGTGGCGATGTGCGCGCCGGCGAGCGCCGCGTCCGTCACGTGGCGGGGGTGCCGGACGGACGCCGTGATGATCTCGGCGTCGTACTCGTGGATGTTGATGATGTCCGCCAGCTCGCGGATCACCGTGAGCCCGTCCTCGTTGATGTCGTCGAGGCGCCCGACGAACGGAGAGAGCAGCGACGCCCCGGCTTTCGCCGCGAGCAGGCCCTGGTTCGCCGTGAAGATCAGCGTGCAGTTCGTCCTGATCCCCTCGTCCGCGAGCCGGCTGATCGCCTCGAGGCCGTTCTCGGACATGGCGACCTTCACCACGATGTTCGGGGCCAGGGCGGCGAAATGGCGGCCCTCCACGAGCATCCCGTCAACGTCGTCGGCGACGACCTCGGCACTCACCGGGCCGGAGGTGAGCTTGCAGATCTGGCGCAGGACGTCGTCGTAGGAACCGCCGACCCTGGCATACAGGCTGGGGTTCGTGGTGACGCCGTCGATGACGCCCCAGCGGATGCCGGTGCGGATCTCGTCGATGTCCGCGGTGTCGAGGAAGAGCTTCATGGGGCGGCTCCTGGTAGGCACGGAAGGCAAGGCGATTGTACGCGGCGGCAATTCCCGGCCCCTAGAAACGGTCCGCGAGCTCTCGCACCAGGCCGACCACGGGCCCGATCGCCAGCAACGCCGCTGCGGAGATCGCCGCGAGCGCGGCGTAGCCGCGAAGACGCTCGCCGCGGCCCAGCAGGATCGCCGGCAGGGCGGCCCCGATCAGGACCTCGACGGCCAGGAGCACGGCCCAGGGGTCCTCTGCCACGAAGTCCAGCCCGGACAGGCGCGACCAGCCGAAGGTGATGCCCTCGGCCACCAGCACAGCCGCGAGCAGAGAAACCGAGATTGCCCGGGGCCACCCGCGTCGGCGGCGCCAGGTGGCGCCGGCGGCGCCCGTCGCCGGCCCCACGATCATCGCCACCACGCCCCAGATCGTGGCCGCGTGGGCCGCCCCGACGGAGCGGATCCCCTCCCCCAACAACCGGATCAGGAGGTAGTAGGTGGCCACGGCAGCGAGAAGCGCCACCAGGCCGCGCAGCGCCCCGAACGGGACCGTCCGGCCCGTCGCCCCCGCGACGAAGGCCACGGCCAGCCACGCGCCGACGGCATTGGTCGGGACCAGGAGCTGCAGCGGCCAGGCCAGCTGGTCGGCAATCCACGACGCCGCCCCGAGAACGATCCCGAGCCCGACCGCGGCGACAGCCTGGCGAGGGATCGCCCGGACGGCAGTCGCGGTCGCTGTCGGATAGCTCAGGTCGACTCGACCTCGGGCTCGCGCGCATCCACGACCGGGACGGCCTCGGCGGGAACTGCTTCGAACACCGCCTCGGCGGCGGGCTTCGCCCGTCCGGCGCGGGCCCGGAGCACCGGCTCGCGGCCGTCGCGGAGCGCCGCGGCCGTGGTGACGAACCCGTCGAAGAGCGGGTGGGGCCGCTCGGGCCGGCTCTTGAACTCGGGGTGGAACTGGCTGGCCACGAACCAGGGGTGGTCGCGCAGCTCCACGATCTCCACGAGGCGCCCGTCCGGCGACTGGCCGGACAGGACCATCCCCTCTCCCTCGAGTGTCGCCCGGTAGCGGTTGTTCACCTCGAAGCGGTGGCGATGCCGCTCGTAGACAACCTCGTCGCCGTACACGGCGTGGGCCTTCGAGCCCGGCGCCAGGCGCGCCGGGTAGAGCCCCAGGCGCATCGTGCCGCCCTTCTCCTCGAGGTCGCGCTGATCCGGCATGAAGTCGATGACCGGATGCTCGGTGAACATGTCGAACTCGGTGGAGTTGACGTCGCGCGAGCCGGTCGCCTGGCGGGCGAGCTCGATCACCGCGCACTGGAGGCCCAGGCAGAGACCGAGGTAGGGCACGCGGCGCTCGCGGGCCCAGCGCGCGGCAAGGACCTTGCCCTCGATCCCGCGATGGCCGAAGCCGCCCGGAACGAGGACCCCTGCTGCTCCTCCCAGCTCGCGCTCCAGGTTCTCCTCCGTCAGCGTCTCGGAGCTGACCCAGCGGACCGTCACGTCGACGCCGTTCGCCCAGCCGGCGTGCTTGAGCGACTCGGTGACGGAAAGGTAGGCGTCCGGCAGCTCGATGTACTTCCCGACGAGGGCGATCTCGAGCTCCGGCTTCGGCTGTCTGATCCGCTCGACGAGATCCCGCCAGGCCGACAGGTCGGGCGAGGAGACAACGGCCGCGAGCCCCAGGTCGCGCACCAGCAGATCGCCGAGGCCGGCCTCCTCGAAGAGGAGCGGAACCTCGTAGATCGTCTCCGCGGTCTCGGCCGGGATCACGGCTTCGAAGGCGACGTCGGTGAAGAGGGCGATCTTCTCCCGGATCTCGTCCGAGACAGGGTGATCGGATCGCAGGATGATGACGTCGGGCTGGATGCCGATCCCGCGCAGCTCCTTCACGGAGTGCTGCGTGGGCTTCGTCTTGAGCTCGCCGGTCGCCTGCAGCGCCGGCAGCAGGGTGACGTGGACGTAGACCACGTTCTGGCGCCCCACGTCCTTGCGCATCTGGCGGATCGCCTCGAGGAACGGGAGGCTCTCGATGTCGCCCACCGTCCCGCCCACCTCGACGATGACGACGTCGGCCCCGCCGTCGCGGCTCACGCGCTGGATGCGCTCCTTGATCTCGTTCGTGATGTGGGGGATCACCTGGACGGTGCCGCCCAGGTAGTCGCCCCGGCGCTCCTTGGCGATGACGGCCTGGTAGATCCGGCCGGTCGTCACGTTGGAGAGCTGGGAGAAGTTCTCGTCGATGAAGCGCTCGTAGTGCCCGAGGTCGAGGTCGGTCTCAGCGCCGTCGTCGGTGACGAAGACCTCGCCGTGCTGGTACGGCGACATCGTCCCGGGGTCGACGTTGATGTAGGGGTCGAGCTTGAGAACGGAGACGGAGAGCCCGCGGGACTTGAGGATGCGCCCGATGCTGGCGGCGGTGATGCCTTTGCCGAGCGAGGAGGTGACGCCTCCGGTCACAAAGACGTACTTCGCCACGGGCTGGGCTCCTCCGGGGGTTTTTCCGATGCTACCGGATCCCGGCCGGAGGCGCCAGCCCGCGCCCGCCGACGAGGCCGCGGGCGGCGTGCGGTCTACGTCACGGCCTCCCCGGCGCGGGCACGTCGAGCGGCCCGGGGACCATGCGCCCAGGCCCCCAGGCCTCCGGGCCGCAGATGAAGTCGGGGCGGAGCGGCCGGTGCGTCGCCCGCCACGCCGGCAGGTCCGCCGCCGCTGCCGGAAGCCTTCCGTCCGCGAGTGCCGCGACGAACCACGCCTCGATCTCAGCGAAGCGGTCCCACGCCCGGAAGTCGCGGCCCGTCGCCTCGCCCCAGCTGAGGAGGGCGTCCTTCGCCCAGACGATGTCCGCATGGTGGGCGGCGTAGCGGTCGCTGGTCCCGTCGCCGATGAAGATCACCACGCGCCCGTCGGCCCCGTGGGCCCGAACACGCTCGCGCTTGCAGGTCCCGCAGACGAAGCAGGCCGGGTGTTCGTACGGGAAGGCGAGCCGCCCGCTGCCATCCACGTCGTTGTCGTTCGTGGCGACCGGAAGGTGGACCAGCGCCGGGCCCAGCTGGGCCAGGTTCGACGCCACGTAGAAGCCGAGCCCGTCGCTGACGATCTCGATGGCGGCGCCGGCGCCCTGCACCGCCGCCACGAAGGAGACGAAGGTCTCGTCCTGGGGAATCGCCGCCGCAAACGAGCGGAGGAGCGCACCGTCGCGGGGCAGGACCTCCATGTCCCACTGCATGAGGTCGCGCGAGCCCGACCGACCGGCGTCGTAGTCGGCGTCCTTCGCGGCGACGACCGTTGCGTCGACGAGCGCATGCTCGGCCAGCAGCACGGTACCGACGTCATGGCGCGAAACCGTGCCGTCGTAGTCCACGAGAACGCTGATCGGAGTGCCGGCGGGAAGGACGGGTACGCGGGGCGCGCGCGACACGGTCGAGTCAGGCAACGGCCCCGGTCGCCGCCCGCGGCGCCGGGGCCGTCGTCGTGTGGTCGATGGGGGTCAGACGCCTTCCTGCTCGAGCTCGAGGGCCTCCTCGTCGCCCTCCTCGGTCAGCTTCAGCCAGACGAAGAGCGCGGCCAGGACCACGAGCGGGATGACGATGGCCGCCGCGAGGAAGATCCCCAGGATGGCCGCCACGGTCTTGAGGGCCTTCATCGGCCTGCCTCCTTCTGCGGTGCGCCCAGCCGGAGCTCCGGCGCCTCCGTGATCATCGTCTCGATGTCGTCCTTCGTGAACTCCGCCAGCGTATGGCGCGCGCCGGCCGCCGTCACCATCTGCAGGCGGACCACGAAGGCCCCGTCCTGCTCGAAGAAGAAGATGTCGTGGGGGCGCTGGCTGTCCATCCAGCGCCCGATGACGCGGAAGGCTTTCTCATAGTAGCCCGCCGTTGACCAGTCGGGCGGCGCCCCCGCCTCCGCGCCACGGCGCGCCATCGCCTCGTCCATGAAGCGGGCGATGTCGTCGTCGAGAAAGGTGAGGGTCTCCTTGGCCTGGCGCCCGACCGACTCCGACCACGTGCCGGTGCCGCCCTCGATGACCAGTCCCTGGACGATGAAGCCGTCGGGCGTCTCGACCAGGAGAACCTCGCGCATCCCGCGCTGATCGAGGAAGGCGCCGATCGAACGCAGGACCTCCTCGAAGTCCTGGCGCGGGCTCCCGTCGTAGATGCGCATGACGCCTCCCCCGGCCCGCCTCCCGCGGGACGTTGTCCGGCCTCAACCGCCGGTCGTCTGGTCGATCAGGCCGCGCTCGCGCGCCGGGCGCTCGAACGAGCCGAAGATCGCCACGTTGACGAGTGTAAGCAGGCCCGTGGAGGCGCACAAGGCGCACAGGACCATCGCGTCGTCGAAGGCGGCAAGGAGGCCAGGGGTCGGGACTGCCCGGAGGGCCCGCCGGACGCCCGGCGCGGCGGGTCAGCCGCGGGCCAGGGCGACGGCAAGACGGCCGGCAACCCGGGCGTCGTTGATGATGAGCGCGATGTTCGCGCGAACGGACCTGCCGTCGGTCAGGTCCGCGACGCGCCGAAGAACCCACGGCGTGAGGGCCGGCCCGTGGATCCCGGCAGCATTCGCCTCCGCCGTGGCCCGTGAGATCGCGGCGGTCGCCTCCGGGCGCGGGAGCTCGTCCGCAGCCGGGACGGGCACGCAGATCAGCACGCCGCTCCCCAGGAGCTCCAGGTGGGCCGCCGCGAGGGCAGCCGCGGCCGTCTCGTCCGGCACCGCAAGGGGCGCTGGAATCCCCGAGCCGCGCGAGAAGAAGCCCGGCAGCTCGTCGGTCCCGATGGCCACGACTGGAACGCCGCGAGTCTCGAGCACCTCGAGCGTCGCCGGGACGTCGAGGATGGCCTTGGGTCCGGCGCAGACGACGACGACGGGGGTCCGGGCCAGCTCCTCGAGGTCGACCGAGACGTCCACGCTGGGCGGACGGAGGCGGTTGTCGGGAGCGGCGGACGGCTCGAAGGCGCCGGCGTGGACACCACCGATCCCGCCGGTGGCGAAGACCCGGATCCCGGCCGCGTGGGCGACGAGCATCGTGGCCGAGACCGTGGTCGCGCCCCAGCCACCCGCGGTCAGCGCCCCCGCCAGCGTCGGGCGGGCAACCTTCCGAACGCCGGGCGTCGTGGCGAGCGCCTGGAGCGCGGCGGCGTCGAGGCCGACGAGGATCCGGCCGTCGCGGACGGCAATCGTCGCCGGCACCGCCCCGCCGTCGCGGACGGCGGCCTCCGACGCGGCGGCCACCTCGAGGTTCTGGGGGAACGGGAGGCCGTGGCTGATCAGGGTGGATTCGAGGGCGACGACCGGGCGGCCCGCGGCGAGCGCGGCGGCCACCTCGGGTGCGATGTCGAGGCGGGCGCGGAGGGCGGCGAGGTTGACCTCGTCGAACATGACGCCAGCGTAGCGCGGCTCGCACTCGGTCGCCCCGCGGACCTCGATCCCGCGCGGGCCCCGGCGGTCTCCGCGGTGCCCGTTGGCCTGGCCTGGTTCGACCGCTACCTCGAGGGCCGATCTCAGCGCAGCCTGAGCTCGCGACGGGGAGTGGCCAGGTGGCGGCCGGCGACCCGGTGGCCCGCCACGACGGCGCGACGCAGCGCAGCCGGCGCGACCTTGCGTCCGCCGGCCAGCCACGCCGCGAGGAAGCCGGCATCGAACGCGTCGCCGGCGCCCGTCGTGTCCGCGGTCGTGACGGGATGGGTGGCGACCTCGAGCCGGACGATGGGCTGCATGCCCGAGCGGATCAACAGGCTTGCGCCGTCCCTGCCCCTCTTCACGATGGCGACCGGCGCGAACTCGAGGAGGCCCTCGCCGCCGGCATCCCCGAGGAAGGCAGCCGACTCGGCAGCATTCGCGAACAGGATGTCCGGGGCGATGCCGCCGATCAGGCGGTGTGCTCCCGACCGTCCCCCGCTGAGGAGAGGCGCCGCAGAGGCGAGGTCGACCGCCACGCGGGCACCCGCCCCGCGGGCCAGTACGGCGGCCAGTGCGGCCGCTTCGCCGAGGGGCGACCCGAGGAGCGAGTAAGCCGGCAGGTGGAGCACGCCGGCGCCCCGAAACCAGGTCGGTCGCAGGTCGCCCGGCTGCAGGAGGTCCGCCGCCCCGCGGTCCGCGACGAAGCTCCGCTCGCCGGAGGTGTCGACGACCATGCCGATCCGGGCCGTCCTGGCGCGGGCCGGTCGTGCGGCACGCACGATCACCCCGTCCCGCTCGAGGGCGTTCACGAGCGCGCGCCCCGGCCCGTCGCGCCCGACCGCGCAGACCAGCGTGCTGCGGACCCCGAGGCGCGCCAGCCACCGCGCCGTGCCCGCGGCCGAGCCGCCCTGGTGGAGCCGCACCACGCCGGGAACGTCCGTGGCGTGCGCCAGGGGACGCGCGGGCACCAGCACGACGTCCAGGGCGAGGTCCCCGAGGACCACTGCGGCCAAGGGGTGGCGGCCCGTCCCTCCGCTGGATCGGAGCTTCGTCATTCGCCCGAGGATACGCCCCGGCGGGACCGCTGGCGGGCAGCGGGCGGGAGGTGTCGGGCGCCTAGACCAGGCGCTCCAGCAGGCGCGTCGCCAGGAAGAGGACGATCGGCAGCACGATCGCCGACGCGACGGCACCGATCGTTCCCGGCTGCCAGGGCCACGTCCTGAGGCGGCCGACGAGATCCCGCTCGGCCATCAGGCTGGCCAGCAGCTTGTTCAGGCCGTCGGCCTGCCCCAGGTCGCCGCTGTCCACAGCGGCGTGGAGGGTGGCGATGACCTCGGTCAGGCGGCGGCCAGCCTCGCTCTCGAGGCGCCGCTTCTCGACCGCGATGCGCTCGTGCATGCCCATCAGGGGCAAGGTGAACGCCGCGATCGCGACGGCGAGAACCGCGGCGCTCCAGGAGACGGAGAAGACGGGGGACATCGACGTCCACGACGATGGATCCACTGCGACCGAGGAGAAGGCGAGCAGCAGGATCAGGATCGCTGTGCGGGACGTGAGCCGGGAGAACGCGTACAGCGGCGCCGGTTCGAACAGGTCCACCCGGGTCGCCTGGGCGTGGATGCGAGCCACCGCCCCCAGCTGGCGGAGGGTGTGGTAGATGAGAACGACGAACAGGATCGAGACCAGGGTCTCGTTGACGGCCCGAACGGCGAGGGCGAGCGTGGTGATGCCGGCCACGCCCGTGCCAACCGGGTCCGCCGCGTAGTACCCGAGGGTGAACGGGATCATCAGCAGGGTGACGATCCACACGCCGCGCCGCGGCACGATGGTGAGCTCGTCGCGCAGCCGGTCGTATCCCTGGTCGTCGAGCACCAGCGCCGGCCGGAACGTCTCCAGGGCGCGGCGGGCGGTGCCGTCGAGATGGTGGATGGTCCACAGCAGCGCGATCGGCAGCGCCCCGTAGTAGGCCTGCTGGGGGCTGACCGTGCCGGCCGGCACGGCCCCGGAGACCCACCCCAGGGCGGACGCGCCGAGCGCGCCGATGGTCGCTGCCGCCGCGTACCACGCCAGCGACGGTCCGGGCAGTCGATCGACCCGGGCGATGAGCCGGTTGACCCAGCTCGGCGCGATCGTGGGCTGGCCCGCCAGGGCCCGCTCTCCGGCGAGCGGGACCGTCGCCGCGTCCGACGTCGTCAACACGGCCATCCCGTCGCGGTGCGGCAATGCGTGCCGGCCATTCGCCCCCTCCGCTCCCGGCCGCGCGCCACTCTCCTCGCGCGGTGGCGCCCATCATGGGGACCGACCCGGGCCTGTCAATCCCGTGGCGGACACGACCCATCGGCCCCGTCCCCGCCCGCCCCCCGCCTACAATGACCCCACTTCCCTCCGCCCCACTACGGGAGCCCGCCGCGATGACCACCCTTTCCCCCGAGCAGCTGGACCGGCTCGCGATCGACACCATCCGGACCCTCTCGATCGACGGTGTCCAGCAGGCCAACTCCGGCCACCCGGGTGCCCCGATGGGCATGGCGCCGATGGCGTACGTCGTCTGGACGCGGTTCCTGCGCCACGCCCCGACCCACCCCGATTGGCCCGACCGCGACCGTTTCGTGCTGTCGGCCGGGCACGCCTCGATGCTCCTCTACTCGCTGCTCCACCTGACCGGCTACGACCTCCGGCTCGACGAGCTGAAGCGGTTCCGACAATGGGGCTCGAGGACTCCCGGCCACCCCGAGCTCGGCGTGACACCCGGCGTCGAGGCCACGACCGGACCGCTCGGCCAGGGCGTGGCCAACGCGGTCGGGATGGCGATTGCCGAGCGCCGGCTCGCCGCCGAGTTCAACCGGCCGGGCCACGCCGTCGTCGACCACTGGACCTACGCCATCTGCTCCGACGGCGACCTCCAGGAGGGCATCGCCTCCGAGGCCGCCAGCCTCGCCGGGCATCTGAAGCTCGGCAAGATCGTGATGCTCTACGACGACAACCAGGTCCAGCTCGACGGCCCGACCGCGATGGCCTTCTCGGAGGACGTCCTGGAGCGGTTCCGGGCGTACGGCTGGCAGACGCTCCGGGTCAAGGACGGCACCGACGTCGGCGCGATCGAGGCCGCGATCCGCCTTGCCCGCTCCGACGACCGGCCCTCGATCGTCGCCGTGCGCACCGTGATCGGCTTCGGCTCGCCGAACAAGGCAGGGAGCCAGAAGGCTCACGGCGCGCCGCTCGGCGCAGACGAGGTCCGCCTCACCAAGGAGGCCTACGGCTGGGACCCCGACAGGAGCTTCTTCGTCCCCGACGCCGCGGCCGCCCTCTTCTCGCGGGCGATTCTCTGGGGCGAGGAGCTCATCCGCCGCTGGGACGCCGCCTTCGACGCCTACCGGGCAGCCTTCCCGGCGGAGGCGAACGAGCTCGAGCGCCGCTTCGACGGCGACCTGGCTGTCGGCTGGGACGCCGCCCTCCCGCGCTGGGAGACGGGCGTCGAGGTGGCGACCCGGAACGCCAGCGCCGACACGATCAACGCCCTGGCGGCTGGCGTGCCGGAGCTCTTCGGCGGCTCCGCGGACCTGTCGGAGAGCAACCTGACCGACGTCAAGGGCGGCGGCGACTTCTCCGCGGAGCACGCCGGCAGGAACCTTCGTTTTGGCGTCCGGGAGCACGGGATGGGCGGGATCGCCAACGGCCTCGCCTATCACGGCGGCTTCCGGCCATACGTCGCGACCTTCCTCACCTTCTCCGACTACATGCGCGGCAGCGTCCGCCTGGCCGCCCTCTCCGGACTTCCGACCATCTACGACTGGACCCACGACTCCGTGGGCCTGGGCGAAGACGGGCCGACCCACCAACCGGTCGAGCACTACGCGGCGCTGCGGGCGATCCCGAACCTCTGGTTCGTCCGGCCGGCCGACGCCAACGAGACGGCGGCCGCCTGGGCTCTCGCGCTCGAACGGACAGCCGGGCCGACGGCGCTCGCCCTGACCCGCCAGAAGCTCCCCATCCTGCCGGGCACGCCCGACGGCGCGCGGGCGGGCGTTCGCCGCGGCGGCTACGTCGTGCGGGCGGAATCGAACGCGGACGGCGGCCGCACGCCCGATCTCGTCTACGTCGCGACCGGCTCCGAGGTCCACCTGGCCGTCGCGGCCGCCGAGGCCCTGGAGGCGGAGGGGATCGCCACACGCGTCGTCTCCCTCCCCTGCTGGGAGGCCTTCGAGGCGCAGGACCCCGCCTACCGCGAGAGCGTGCTTCCGGCGGCGGCGAAGAAGCGCGTCGCCGTCGAGATGGGCGTCTCCTTCGGCTGGGAGCGCTGGACGGGCGACGAGGGGGCGATCGTCGCTCTCGACCACTTCGGCACGTCCGCCCCCGCGGCGACGATCCTCACCGAGCTCGGCTTCACGGCCGAGGCGGTGGCGAGCGTCGGGCGTCGCGTCGTCCGGGAGGGTTTCCACGGCCGGGTTGCCGCCCCGCCGTCGCCGCACCCCGGGGGGACCCGCTGATGCGTGTCGCCTTCGCGGCGGACCACGGCGGCGCCGTGCTCAAGGCGGAGCTCCTCGCCCGCCTGGCCGACACCAGCCACGTCCTGATCGACCTCGGCGGCGACGGCTCTGACCCCACCGACGACTACCCGGACTTTGCCCGTCGCCTGGCGCATGCCATCCGCGACGGCGAGGCCGACCGGGGGATCCTCGTCTGCGGCTCGGGGATCGGGGCGAGCGTCGCCGCCAACAAGGTCCGCGGCGTGCGGGCCGCCATCGCCCACGACACCTACTCGGCCCACCAGGGCGTCGAGCACGACGACATGAACGTCCTCTGCCTCGGCGGCCGGGTCATCGGCCCGGAGCCTGCCGTCGAGTGCGCCCGTGCCTTCCTGGCGGCCACCTTCTCCGGCCAGGGGCGCCACGCCCGGCGGGTCGCCAAGGTCCTGGCGATCGAGGCCGAGGGGCAGTAGAGGGCGACCCACGCGCACCCCGCACCCCCCGCGCGTAGACTCCACCGCGCAGGAGGACCGCAATGGCCGAGACCACGCTCCCATCGTTCGCCGCGGGCACGCTCGACGCCCGGATCGATGACCCGGCCCTCGCCACGGCCGTCGCCGCGGCCCTCGCCCGCGCGGGCGACGAGCGCTGGGCGGAGCGCCTCCACGAGCGCGACACGACCCTGTGGTCGTCTGACCCTAGCGTCCAGGAGAAGATCGCCAACCGGCTCGGGTGGCTGGACCTCCCCGTCGACTTCTCCGTCCAGGTCCCCGCGCTGGAGGCGTTCGGCGAGACCACGCGCGACGCCGGCTTCACCGCCGCGATCGTGGCCGGGATGGGCGGGAGCAGCCTGGCCGCGGAAGTGATCGCGACAGCCTTCGGCGACCTCGAGGACTGGCTGGCGATTCGAGTCCTCGACTCGACCGATCCGGCGGCGGTGGCGGCCGCGTGGGACGGTCTCGACCCGCTCGCGACCCTCTTCATCGTGGGCTCCAAGTCCGGCACCACGACGGAGACGCTGGCCTTCCAGGCCGATGCGTGGCAGCGGATCCACGACGCGCTCAGGGCGCACGGGGCCCGGATCGAATCCCCCGGCGAGTTCATGGTGGCCGTCACCGATCCAGGGAAGTCCCTCGCCGCGATTCCCCACCAGGACGACATGCGGGGCGTCTTCCTCAACCCGGAGTCCGTCGGCGGACGCTACTCCGCGCTGACGTACGTCGGCCTCCTGCCGGCCTCGCTCGCCGGCATCGACCTGGACCCGTTCCTGGCCTCGGCCGTCGGGATGCACGCGCGCTGCATGGCCGGCGACCCGCTGGCGAACCCGGGCGTTGCCCTCGGCGCGGCGCTCGGAGCCCTGGCGTCGGCAGGCCGCGACAAGCTGACCCTCCTCGTCGACCCTGCGATCGGCGCGCTCGGCGCCTGGCTGGAGCAGCTCCTCGCCGAGAGCACCTGCAAGCTCGGGACCGGGATCGTGCCGGTCGACCGGGAGCCGCTGGGCGCCCTGGATGCATATGGCCCGGATCGCGTCTTCGTCCGGATCGCCCTGGTCGGCGCCGGGTCCCCTACCCCCGCCCCCGGCGGCAGCTCCGTGGACGCGCACCTCGACGCGCTCGCCGCCTCCGGCCACCCGGTGCTCCGCTTCACCCTGACCGACCCGATCGACCTCGCCGCCGAGTTCCTGCGCTGGGAGGTCGCGACCGCCGTCGCCGGCATCGTCCTCGGCATCAACCCATTCGACGAGCCGAACGTCACCGAGTCGAAGGAGAACACGAAGCGCGTGCTCGAGGAGCTGGAGCGCCACGGCGCGTTTCCCCGGGAAGCCCCCCTCGCCTCCGCCGATGGCCTCGCCCTCTACGGTGACACCCCACTCCGGCTCACAGCCGGCGACGGGACCGTCGTCGGAGAGCTGCGCCGCCACCTCGAGCGCGTGCGGACCCGCGGCTACCTCGCCATCGGTGCGTTCGTCGCCCCGACCGCGGCCCGAGCAGAGGCCATCGACCGGATCCGGGCCCGTCTCCGCGATGGGACCGGCATCGCGACGACCGGCGGTTTCGGGCCGCGCTACCTGCACTCCACCGGGCAGCTCCACAAGGGCGGTCCGGCAATCGGCTGGTTCCTCCAGCTGACGAGCGATCACCCGGCCGACCTGCCGGTGCCGGGCAAGCCGTACACCTTCGGCCAGCTCGTCGACGCCCAGGCGCGCGGGGACCTGGAGGCGCTCGAGGCCCACGACCTGCCGGTGCTGCGGGTCCACCTCGGCGCCGACGTCGACGCCGGACTGGTCGCCCTCGACGCGGTCCTGGCCGCGGCGCTCCGTCAGTAGTCACGAACCGTTCGCGCGCGCCGACTCTCCGGGGCGCGCAGGAGGGACCCAGATGCGCATCGGCTTCGTCGGCCTCGGGCGGATGGGCGCCAACATGGTCCGCCGCCTGGTCCGCGACGGGCACGAGGTGGTGGCCTTCAACCGCACGCCGGAGAGGACGCGAGAGATCGCGGCCGAGGGCGCCGAGGGCGCCTTCTCCCTCGCGGAGCTCGTCGGCTTGCTCCCGGCACCTCGCGCGGTCTGGGTGATGGTCCCGGCCGGCGACGCCACGGAGGCGATGATCACCGAGCTGATGGGCCTCCTCGCCCCCGGCGACACGATCGTCGACGGGGGGAACACGAACTTCCACGACGACGTGCGGCGACACGCGATGGTCGGAGCGAAGGGCCTGCGGTACGTGGATGCGGGCGTGTCCGGCGGGATCTGGGGCCTCCAGGTGGGCTACTGCCTGATGGTCGGCGGCGACCTCGAGGCGGTGGCGTCCCTCGAGCCCGTCTTCCGGACGCTCGCCCCGCCGGACGGCTATGCCCACGTCGGCGGCCCCGGCGCCGGCCACTACGTGAAGATGGTCCACAACGGCATCGAGTACGGCCTCATGCAGGCCTACGCCGAGGGCTTCGAGGTCATGCACGCCAGCGACTACGATCTCGACCTGGCCCAGGTCTCGGGGATCTGGCGCTACGGCTCGGTCGTGCGCAGCTGGCTGCTCGACCTGCTGTACGACGCGCTCTCGAAGGACGCCGAGTTCGGCGCGATCAAGGGCTGGGTTGCCGACTCCGGGGAGGGCCGCTGGATGGTGCAGGAGGCAATCGACCACGACGTGCCCGCGCCGGTGATCACCCTCTCCCTCCAGGCGCGCTTCCGATCCCGCCAGGACGACAGCTACGGGGCCAAGGTGCTGGCGGCCCTCCGGAACGAGTTCGGCGGCCACGCGGTGAAGACGGAGTAGGCGGCCGTGACCAGGCCCGCGCAGCCGGCGACACGCGCTGCCGCCCCGGCCCCCCGCCCCGCGGACGACGCCCCGCGGACGGCGCGCGCGCTTCGCCTCGCCCGGGCGGGCCGGCGGCGCCCGGCCCCGAAAGCCGCCGCCAACCCGCTCCGCGAGGGGCTGCGCCTCGAGCGCATGCCGGACCCGGCGCTCCTCGTCCTCTTCGGGGCCACGGGCGACCTCGCCCACCGCAAGGTGGTCCCGGCCCTGTTCCAGCTCTGGCGGACGAACCTCCTGCCCCACGAGTTCATGATCGTCGCCGTCGGCCGTCGGCCGTACGAGGACGAGGCGTTCCGGGCCGAGCTGCGAGCCTCCGTGGAGCAGTTCGGCCGGGTCCTGCCGATCGAGACGCCGGTCTGGGAGGCGTTCGCCGAGCGGATCACCTACTACCGCGGCGATTTCGCGGACCAGGCGCTCTACGAGGGGCTCTCCGCGCGGCTCGACGAGCTCGACGCGCGGTGGGGCACGAAAGGCAACCGCCTCTACTACCTGGCGACGCAGCCGTCGGCCTTCTACGAGATCATCGCGGGCCTCGGGCGGGCCGGCCTCGACCACGAGCACCACGGAGAAGGCTGGCGCCGGATCATCATCGAGAAGCCGTTCGGGCGCGACCTGGCGAGCGCGATCCGCCTGAACCGGGAGGTCGGCAAGGTCTTCCGCGAGTCGCAGGTCTACCGGATCGACCACTACCTGGGCAAGGAGACGGTCCGCAACATCCTCGTCTTCCGGTTCGGGAACGGGATCTTCGAGCCGATCTGGCACCGGCGCTACGTCGACCACGTCCAGATCACGGTCGCCGAATCGATCGGAGTCCAGAAGCGCGGCTCGTTCTACGAGGAAGCCGGGGCCTCGCGCGACATCCTCCAGAACCACCTGATGCAGCTCCTCGCGCTCGTGGCGATGGAGCCGCCGGCCGCCTTCGCCGCCGACGCCCTCCGCGACGAGAAGGTCAAGGTCCTGCGGGCGATCGAGCCGATGACCCCGGCCCAGGTGGCCGCGAACGTGGTCCGCGGCCAGTACGGCCCGGGCTGGGTGGCCGGCGAGTCCGTGGTCGGCTACCGCGCCGAGCCTGCCGTGGACCCCGAATCCGAGACCGAGACGTACGTGGCGGCCCGGCTCTTCGTCGACGACTGGCGCTGGGCGGGCGTGCCCTTCTACCTCCGCGCCGGCAAGCGCCTGCCCAAGCGGGCCACCGAGATCGCGATCCAGTTCAAGCAGGTCCCCCACGCCCTCTTCAAGGATTCGAAGGCGGCTCCCGAGGCGAACCTGCTCGCGCTCCGGATCCAGCCGGACGAGGGGATCCTGCTCCGCTTCGCGGCCAAGGTCCCGGGTCTCGGGGTGGACGTCCGGAGCGTCAACATGGACTTCACCTACGGCTCGGCCTTCAGCGTCGACAGTCCCGACGCGTACGAGACGCTCATCCTCGACGCGCTCCTCGGCGACGCCGCCCTGTTCACCCGGGCCGACGAGATCGAGAAGGCCTGGGGAATCGTCACCCCCCTCATCGAGGCCTGGGCCGGCGCGCCGCCGCCGGTCTTCCCGGACTACGCGGCCGGCAGCTGGGGCCCGGAGGCGGCCGACGCGCTCCTCGCCGGGGACGGGCGGCGGTGGCGGCGGATCTGAGCGGCGCGGCCCCGCCGCCGCTCGTCTCCGCACCGGCCGTCGTTCCGTTCGGGGTCGCGGCGGCGCCGGGCGGCCCCGTCCTGCGCTGGGACGAGCGGGCGGCCTCGGTCACCGGGATCGAGCGCGAGCTGGGCCGCATCTGGTCGTCGTCATGGGGCGCCGCGGCCCGCGACGCGGCCGGCGAGCGGACGATCGCCGCCCGCACGAGCGTCCTCAACCTCGTCGTCGTCGCTCGCAGCCCCGAGATCGGGGAGCTCGCGGCCGCGACGCTGGCGGCCGGGACGGGGCGGCACCCGTCGCGGACGCTCATCCTCGTCCCGACCGACCCGGACGGACCCGGCTGGCTGCGCGCCCACGTCAGGGCCTGGTGCATGGTTCCGCGCGCCGGCGCGGCCGAGACCTGCGCCGAGCACGTGTACGCCACCCTCGGCGGCGAGACCGGCCGCCACCTGGAGGCCATCGTCTCCCCGCTCCTGATCCATGACCTGCCGGTGACCCTCTGGTGGCCCGGCGACCCGTCGTTCGGCGCGGACGCGGCGACGTCGCTCTGCGCCATGGCCGACCGGCTCGTCGTCGACGGCTCGCACTGGACGGGGGACGGGCTGAGCCGGCTCGTCGCCCTGGCGGGGCTGGCCCGACCGTCGCTGCCGATCTCCGATTTCGCGCTCATGCGCCAGGCGCGGTGGCGCGAGGCCGTCGCCTCCGTCTTCGACGTGGAGGCGTTCGGGCCGTACCTCCGGTCGATCCGCCGGATCGCCGTCACGTACGCGACCCGCGGCGGCGCCCACGCGGAGGCGGGGACGAACCTCGTGAAGCCGATCTACCACGTCGCCTGGCTGGCATCGCGCCTCGGGCTGGAGGTCAGGCGGCCGCTCGAACGGGTGGGCGAGGTGGTGGCCACGCCGGCGGTGGCCGCACTGGACGCGCCGCCGGTGGCCGGGCCGGGCGCGCCGCCGGATCCGGGCCGGGTTCTCCGGGCGGTCCTGGTGCGGCCGCGCGGGGCGGAGGTCGAGGTGGCGCTCGACCCGGTCGTCTCGCCGACGCCGGGCGGCACGACCCTGCGCCTGGAACTCGTGGCCCAGCGGCGCGGATCCGAGCTCCTCGTCGAGGTGACCGCGGAGGCCGAGAGCGTCCGTGTCCGCGTCGCCCGGGACGGCGCCCCGGCCCTGGACCGGCTCTTCCACGCCGCGCGCCGCACCGACGCGGACCTCCTGACGGAGGCGATCGAAGCCGGCGGGCGCGACCCTGTTGCCGAGGGCACGCTCGCGATGGCGGCCGGCCTCGCCGGACCGCCGGACTCGACCGCGGGCCCGTGAGCATGCCCGCCGGCGAGCCCGCGATCGTCGTCCGACCGAACCGCATCTCGGCGGCCGCTGCCGTCGCGGAGCGGCTCGCCGACGGCCTCGCCGATGGAGCCCGGCGGCGAGGGAGGGCCGACTTCGCCTCGACCGGGGGCTCGACGCCGGCCCTGGTCTACCGGGCGCTCCTCGCGGAGCCCGTCCGGGCCCGCGTGCCGTGGGGCGTCCTCCACGTCTGGATCGGCGACGACCGCTTCGTCCCGCGCGGCGACCCGCAGTGCAACATGGGCGCGATCGACCGACTCCTGCTGCCCGGGGACGCCCGGCGCGGCCTCGCCCCGGCACCCCTCGACCCGGCCCGGGTCCATCCCTGGCCGACCGACGTCGCGCTCGCCGCCGGGGAGACGCCGGCCGCCTGTGCCGCCCGGTTCGAGGAGACGCTCCGCGCCGCGCTGCCCGCCGACGACGCCGGGCGCCCGGTCTTCGACGCCATCCTCGTGGGCGTCGGCTCGGACGGGCACCTCCTGTCGGTCTTCCCCGGCAGTGCGGCATTCGACGCCGCCGGGTGGACGACCTGGGCGCCGGCGCCGACGCATATCGAGCCGCACCTCGATCGGGTCACCCTCACGCCGCTCGCCCTGGACGCGACGCCGGCGCTGGTCGTCGGCGCATTCGGGGCCGGGAAGGCGCGGGTCATCGGCGAGCTCCTGGGCGCGGCCCACGCCGGGCCCGAGCGGGACGAGCGTCGCCTGCCGGCGTTGCGCGCCCGCCGCGACGGCGCCACGTGGGTGCTCGACGCGGCGGCGGCGGCCGGGCTCGCCGAGGACGACCCGCGCGTCGTCGGGAGCCCGACTGCACAGTAGGATGAGCACCCCGCCCGATCCCTCCGCGGACCCCCCGCCTCCCGAGGACACGCCACGATGACCGACGAGCCCACCAAGCCATCCGCCCCCGTCGTCGACGCCACGGCTCCCCTGCCGGCGCACACGGTCGAAGGCCGGCCGTACTCCCCCGGGCTCGAGGGCGTCCTCGCCGCGGAGACTGCGCTCGGTCTTGTCGACGGCGCGAATGGCCGGCTCATGTACCGTGGCTACCGGATCGGCGACCTCGTCGCCCAGGGCACGTTCGCCTCGGTCGCCAACCTCCTGTGGACCGGAAGCTGGGATCCGAAGGCCCGACTCACGGCGGGCCGCGTCCCGTCTGCCGTCATGGCGGCGCTGCGCGCCCTTCCGCGCACGGCCAAGCCGATGGACGCGCTGCGCACGGCAGTCTCCGTGTGGGGCGCCACCCAGGTCCTCGACTGGCCCCCGAACGAGATCCAGGCGCGCGCGCTCACCGCGTTCTCGCCTTCGGCGCTCGCCGCCTTCGTTCGCCTCCGCGAGGATCTCGAGCCGATCGACCCGGACCCGAAGCTCGACCTCGTGTCCGGCTTCCTCTACCAGCTGACCGGCCGGCGCCCCGACAAGGCGACCGCGCGCGCCCTGGACGCCTACTTCATCGTCGGGGCGGAGCACGGCCTCAACGCCTCCACGTTTACGGCCCGGGTGATCACCTCCACGAAGTCCGACATGGCGTCGGCGGTCGCGGGAGCGATCGGGGCCATGAAGGGGCCGCTCCACGGAGGCGCCCCCTCCGAGGTCGTGGAGCAGATCCACAAGGTCGGCTCTCCCGAGCATGCCGAGGAGTGGGTCCGGGGCGCCATCGCCCGCGGCGAGCGGCTGATGGGCTTCGGCCACCGCGTCTACCGCGCCTACGACCCGCGCGCCCGGGCCCTCCGCACGGTGGTCGAGGCGCTGCCGACGCGGCCCGACTGGCTGGAGCTGGCGATCAAGGTCGAGGACGTGGCGCTCAAGGTCCTCGAGGAGAAGTACCCGGATCGACCGCTCAAGACGAACGTCGAGTTCTACGCGGCGGCGGTCCTCCAGGGGGTCGGCCTGACGCCCGACCTCTTCCCGGCGACCTTCGCCCTGGCCCGCCATGCCGGCTGGACCGCCCACGTGATCGAGCAGGCGTCGGCAAATCGCCTGATCCGGCCGGACGCGCGCTACATCGGCGCCGAGGAGCGCGACCTCCCGGCGTAGGAGCCGGCCACGGCATCCGGGCCCGACCTCCCGGGTCAGATCTCCGGCCTCAGGCCGCGCGGCGAGCCCGGGTCGCCCGGCGGATCGAGACGGCGACGGCGACCCCGCCGGCCAGGAAGACGATGCCGGCCGCGTAGAACGGGGTGGCGATCCCGCCGACGCTCGCCGCGACCGCCCCCATCGTGGGCCCGATGATCCCGGCCAGGTAGAGCGGGAGGAGCACGAGGTTGAGCGTGGCCGAGCGGCGCTCCGGAGCCACCTCCACCGCGACCAGGCTGAAGACCATCGACTGGGTCGACGCCTGGAGCGCCCCGTAGACGACCGCGATCCCGGCGAGGGCGGCGACCCCGGGGGCCAGGGGCATGACGAGGAGCGTCGTCCCGGCGCCCAGGAGCGCGCCCGCGAGCACCCGGCGAAACCCGATGCGATCGCCCAGCGGGCCGGCCAGCGGGGAGATGAGCGCGCCGACGAGCGCCGCGGCGCCGGCCACGAGGCCGATCGCCGAGGCGAGGTTGGCCTGGCCCCCGTTCACGTCCTCCACCAGGAGCGGGATGTACGGCCGGCTCATCTGGTTGGCCAGGATGGAGACCCCGAAGATCGCGAAGATCCGGCGGACCGCCGGGTCCGAGAAGACGCCGGCGATGGCCTGGCGGGCGAGGCCGAGCGCGCTCCCTTCCGGGATCACGGTCGGGCGAATGTCACGGGAGCCCAGCAGCAGGAGCACCACGGCAGCGAGCGAGAGGGCGGAGCCGAACCAGAAGACGGCGACCAGCGGGAGGCCCAGCCCGTCGATCATCACGGCGGCGAGGACGGGCCCGATGGCGAACCCGAGCGGCCCGGTCGCCCCGAACAGCGCGGTCACGGTGCCGACCCGGTGGCGCGGCGTGACGTCCCTCAGGGCCGCCAGCATGACGCCCGTGTTGCCCAGCTGGAACCCCACGAGGAGGAGGCTGACCGCCAGCTGCCACGGCTCCTCGGCGAGGGCGACGCCGGCGAACACGACAGCCTCCACGACTGCGCTCCGGACGATGACCGCGCGCCGGCTGTACTTGTCGGCCCAGACGCCCCAGAACGGGACGAGGATGATCCCGAAGACGAAGATGAGACTCGTGAAGAGCCCGGTGAAGGTCGGGATCTGGTCCGGCGGGAGGCCGACCTCGCGGAGGCGCAGCGGCAGGAAGGCGAACACCTGGGCGACGCCGAGGGCCTCGATCGTGGAGACGATCCCGTAGACGAGGAGGAGGGAGCGCCACCCCTGGGCGGGGCGGGCAGGGGGCGACGGGCGAGGGGCACCGGCCGTCGGGCCCGGCGCCGCGGGATCGAGGGTCACCGGCGGAGTCTACCGGCGCGGCAGCCCGCGCCGTGGCACGATCCCCGGGTGACCGAGCCGGCCTCCCGCCACCACCAGCCCGGCCCGCGCCTGCGCGTCCGCCGCGCCGTGCGGGCCGACCTCCCGGTCGTCCTGGACCTCCGCCTCGCGTTCGACCGGGAGCTCCTGGGTGGCGACCTGCCGCCGGAGCGGGTCGGGCCGCACCGCTCGCAGGTCGCGGACTACCTGGCGACCCACGTCGACGGCGACGTCTACCGCGTCTGGGTGGTCGAGGAGGGCGGGCGGATCGTCGCGATGGGGGGCCTGGTGCTCGTGGACCGGCCGCCGCATCCCCGTTCGCGCCGGACCGGTGAGGGCTTCATCGTCAACGTCTACACTCTCCCCCGCTGGCGTGGTCGCGGGGTGGGACGGGCGGTCATGGACGCGCTCGTGGCCGACGCCCGGGCCCTGGGCCTCCGCCGCGTCTACCTGCGGACGTCCGACGAAGGGCGGCCGCTGTACGAGGGGATGGGCTTCCGGGATCCCGGCAACTACCTCTCCCTCGACCTGGATTGAGGCTGCCCGCGCGGCGGGGCCGGCCGGCGCCGGCTCGGTCGCGCACCGTCACGCGCCCCCGACGATCACGACGGCGGCCAGCGCGGCCGTGGCGATCCCGACGGCGTGGACCCGCCCGATCGGCTCGTGCAGGACGACCGCCGCCAGGATCACGGTGGAGACCGGGTAGAGAGACCCGAGCACGGCGGCCAGGGCCAGGCCGGAGGCCTGGGCCGCCACGAGGAACATCGCGTTTCCGACGAGGTCGAGGACCCCGACGACAACGACGAGCCGGAGGAGCCGGGGCTCCGCGGAAGCCATGGTGAGCAGCGGCGTCCGCCTCGCCGCCACGATCGCCAGCACGAGGGCCGAGGCGGTGGCCCGCGAGACCACGATCGGCCCGAACACCCCCTCCTGGACCTGCCCCACGCACGCGCTGTAGAGGCCGAAGCCGAGGCCGGCGCCGAGCGCCAGCAGGAGTCCGCCGCGCCCCGTGGTGCTGTCGTCGGCGAGCGACACGAGCACGATCGCCAGCAGGGCGAGGCCGAACCCGGCCAGGCGGACCGACCCGGGCGCGCCGGCGGTCGCGATGCCGATGGCGACCGGGATTGCCGCGGTCAGGACCCCGGTGATCGGGGCGACGATCCCCATCCGTCCGTCCGCGAGCGCCCGGTAGAGCGCCGCCAGGCCGAACGCCCCGAAGAGTGCTGCGACCATGGCCCACGCCGCGTCGGACGGCGCGGGAACCGGCTCGCCGAGCAGGATCATCGCTGTTGCGGCACCGACGAGCCCGACAAGCTGGCTGCCCAGCACGACGACCATGGCCGGCAGGCGCTTCGTCGCGATCCCACCGCCGAAGTCCCCGGCGCCCCAGGAAGCAGCCGCGAGGAGGGCGGCGGCGGCCCCGAGGAGGTCGGCGGGCACGATCGCGAGCTTCGGGGCCGGCGTCAGCCGGTCGGCAGCGCGGCCTCGGACCCTTCGTCCGCCGCCTCGTCACCGGCCGTGGGGCCCAGGAGCTCCACGACGCGGTCGGCAGCGTGGTCGTAGCGGTCGGACGTCGTCAGGTAGATGACCTGGAAGTCGGCGGCGAGGTCGCGGAGCAGCGCGATCGCCCGCTCGGCCCGGGCGTCGTCGAACGTCACGAACGGGTCGTCGAAGATGAGCGGCGGCCGGCGATCCTGGGTCACGAGCCGGACGATCCCGAGCCGCGCGGCCAGGTAGCCGAGATCGAGGGTCCCCTGCGACAGGTCCTCGATCGCGACCCAGTCGCCGCGCTCGGGCGCGAAGACGGAGATGTCGAGGGTCGAATCGTCGACGGCAACGCGGCGGTAGCGGCCGCCGGTGAGCCGGGCCATGTCGCCGCGCATGCGCTTCTCGAGGTACCGCGTCGCAGTACGCATCGTCGCCGTCTCGGCGCGGCCGATCGCGTCAAGGCTCTTCTGGTAGACCCGCTGGCGGCGCTGGAGGGCGGCGAGCTCCTCGCGCCCCGTGGCGAGGCGCTCGGTCTCGCCGGCGATCTGCTCGGCGTCCACCGGGTTCTGCTCGACGCGGGCCCGGGCGGCAGCCTCGTCGTCGCGGGCTCGCCCGAGGGCGCTCTCCTGGTCGCGGACCTCGACCTCGAGCCGCTCCCGGGCGCGCGGCTCCTTGGCGATGGGCCCCAATGCCTCGAGGGCTCCGGTCTTCTGCTCGATCGCCAGGGCCGCGGCATCGCGCAGGGTCGGCAGCGCCGCGACCGGCTCCTTGCCGACGAGGCCGTCGAGCTGCGCCCGGGCCCGTTCGATCGACTGGACGTGGGCGTCCTCGCGGGCAAGGAGATCCTCGGCCGCCGTCACATCGTCGACCTCGATCGTGACCAGCTGCGCCTTCAGGTCCGCCTCCGCCCGACGGAGCTCGTCCTCCAGGTGGCTCCGTCCCCGAAGGCGCCGCGCGATCTCGTCCGCGCGAAGCTGCTTCTCGCGGCGGAAGTCGAAGGCGGCCCGCCGGCGAGAACGGGCGAGGGCGGCCAGGAGAAGTCCGACCACCGCGGCGGCCACCCCGTCGACGACGGCGGCGGCGATGCCGGCGAATACCCCGATGGCGACCGCGATCACCCCACCCGCGGCGAGGAGCACGGCGAGCCAGGCGAAGGGACGGTAGCGGGGCTCGGGGACAACGATCTCGTAATCGACGGTGGAGGGCTCCTCGCCGAGCTGGGCCCGCAGCTCCCCGATCTGCCGGTCGAGGAGCCGGGTCCGCTCCACGATCTGGCGCAGCACCGGGAGCGGGTTCGGCGACGGATGCGTCCCTTCGAGCTCGTCGATCTGGCCGGCCAACGCAACGGCCTGGCGGTACCGCTCGAAGCGCTCCTGCGCCACCTCGCGCTCCGCCACGAGTCGCTCCGCCTGGCGGGCTTTCTCCAACAGCGAACGGCGTTCCGCGAGGACGTGCTCGGCGGCCGCGCGTCGTTCGAGGGCCGCGGCAAGGGCGTCGCGGTCGCGCTCGAGCTGGGCGAGCTGCGCCTCGCCGTCGGCGACGATGGTCGCCGAGCGGGCGACCGCCGCCTCGGCGACGCGCAGGCGGCCCGGGTTGCGCTCTCCGCGAGCCTGCAGCTCCCGGAGGGCCTTGTCGAGCCGGCGCTTCGCCACGCTCGTGCCCCGATCGGCGCCGCTGATCGACGCCTGGAGCCGGTCGCGCAGCGCCCCCTCGTCTCGCACCAGGTCGAAGACCTCGTGGTGGCGCACGGACGCGGTGGAACGGAAGAACTTCTCGCCGGGGATCCCCGTGAGGTCGGCGAGGATCTCGTCGACGCGGGCCGGGTCGGTCACCGTCTCCCCGTCGAGGACCAGCTTGACGGTCCCCTTCGCGCCGCGGAAGTCTTTCTCGAGCGTCCCGACCCTCGTCCCCTCGGGATCCTCCTGGACGAACTCCAGGGCGACCCAGGGCCGTCCGTCCTCGGGGGATCCCCAGCTGCGGAGGGCGTCGATCTCGGCTCCCCCGGCCGTCACCTTCCGGAAGAGGGCCAGCTCGAGCGCCCGCTGGAGCGTTGTCTTGCCCGCTTCATTGGGCCCGCGGACCACGGTCAGCCCCGGTGCCAGCTCCAGGTCGAGGTCGCGGTGGACCTTCAGGTCGCGCATGCGCAGCCGGGTGATCCTCACAGGGTCACCTCGCGCCCATCGAGCAGCAGGCGTGCCAGGCGGAGCGCATCCCGGGCCTCGAGAGCGTCGCCGTCGCGTCCGGCGGCCTCGAGCTCGGCGATCTCCGCCCCGAGGTCCCGGACGAGCGCGCCGGCGATGGTGTCCGGGGGCGGCAGGGGGCCGTCCGGGAGCGCCGCCGCGGACGTGTCGCGGACGCGCACCCGGAAGAAGCGTTCGGCCACCTCGAGCTCGACCTCGTCGGCGGCCAGGTCGAGGTCGTCCGGCCGCACGCCGACGATTTGCACGTCGAGCACGAGGTCGGGATCGGCGAGGGCGGCAAGCCGTTCCACGAGCGCCGGCTGGGTGCCCACGGCGGCGGCGTCGACCTCCAGCCGCTCGAAGCGGGTCTGCCCGACGCGGCGCTCCTCGACCGCGACATGGCGCCCGCCGCCCCGCTCTTCGAGGGTCACGAGGAGGACGTTCCCGGCCCGGTCCTGGTCGATCGCGACCGGCTCCGGGGCACCACTGTAGGCCCAGACGGTGGCCCCGGCGCGACCGCGCCGGGTGGAATGCCAGTGGCCCAGCGCCAGGTAGTCGAGGTGGGAGGCAGCCACTTCGTCGGTCGTGAAGACGACCTCGTCGTGCTCGGTCGTCTCCGGGATGTGAAGCGAGCCGTGGACCAGGCCGATGTGCCAGGTCGCCCTCCCGTCGGCGGCGACGCTGAAGTCGGCCAGGGGGCTGCGGGGGGCGCGCTTCGTGGCGAAGACCCGGCCGTGCACGACGAGGTCGAGCGTCCCGAGGAGAACGTCCGGACGGTCAGGGGTCAGGACCACCAGGAGGTCCGTGTCGGGCGGGAGGCCGGCCATGTCCGCCAGGTCGTACGCGCGGTAGACGGACGCCCCGTCGTACACGTCGTGGGTGCCGGGGATGATCACGGTGCGGATCGCCGCCTCCGCGAGGCGCTTCAGCTCCGCGGCCGCCCGCTCGACCGATCGGCGGGGCTGCGTGTTGGAGTCGAAGAGGTCGCCCGCGACCAGGAGGAGGTCCACCTTCTCCGAGAGCGCCAGGTCGACGGTCGCCCGGAAGGCCGCGAACTGCCGCTCGCGCTGGGCGGCCGCCTGCTCGCCGAGATCGGCGTGGCGGGCCCCGAGGTGGACGTCGGCCGTGTGGAGCAGGCGCAGCATTGCGGCCATTGTGACAAATCGAGAGGGCTGCGGCGAGGCGATCGCCCGTGAGCGGTCCCGGCGGGCAGGGTGCTATCCTTCGGCCAACGCAACCGGTGCGCGCCCCGAGAGTTCCGCAGCACGTCACCCGGGTCGCGCGGCACCAGGCTTCTTCCGCCTCCCCGCCGTCCCGTCGCGACGGCGGCCCATCCAGGGGAGGCCGCCGGCCGCGAGCGCACGGACCTGGAGGAGCTGCACCCTTGACCTACGTCGATCGAACCCTGACCTGCGTCGACTGCGGGCTGGACTTCACGCACACCGCGGCGGACCAGGAGTACTACGCCGAGAAGAGCTTCACCTCGGACCCCAAGCGCTGTCCGAGCTGCCGGGCGAGCCGGCGCCAGTCCCGGGGCGACGGGTCGGAGGTGCGGAGCATCGGCGGCCCCCGCGGCTACGAGCGGGGAGGCGATCCGGTCGACCGCGAGTACTTCGCCGTCACCTGCTCTCGCTGTGGCAACAACGCCCAGGTGCCGTTCAAGCCGCGCCTCGACAAGCCGGTGTACTGCTCCGACTGCTTCCGCGCCGTCAAGGCCGGCTGAGACCCTCATCGGTCGGAGTCACGGGGTCGCCGTCGAGGCGGAAGCTCTCGCCGTGACGGTGGCGCCGGCGGCTCCGACCCCGCCAGACCGTCACCCGACCGAGCCCGCGGACCTGCCAGGTGTCGTCGCGCCCGATGACCGCCGTATCCTCGTCGATGCCAATGACCGCCGTGCCGCGCGACGAGGCGAGGGCCACCACCGCCGCGAGCGGCTCGGGAAGTGCGTCGTAGTGCGGGAGGACGGCCGCTCCTTCCACGAAGCCGAGCGCGTCGCGCCAGCCGAGCGGGATGCGGATGAAGCGGCGGCCCCGGAGGCGCGGCTGCCGCGCCGCGAGGACCATCGCCCCCGCTGAGCACCCGGCCACGATGCCTCCGCGCCAGTGGACCGCCCACAGGGCGGCACCCGCCGGCGTCCCTTCGAGCGTGTCGAGCAGGTGGTCGGGCCTGCCGCCGGACAGGTAGACCAGGTCGGCCTCGCCGATCGCCTGGGCGAAGGCGTCGTCGAACGCGTCCTGCCGCGTGCGCAGCTCCACCCCTTCGACCTCGGCGCCGAGCGCCGAGAAGTGCACCCGACCCCGCTCGATCCAGCCCTTGAAGGTCTCGTCGCCGTCGGGCCAGGACGCGGTCGGCAGGATGGCGACGCGCGGTCGAAGCCGCCCGGTCGCGGCGAGCAGGTCGCGGTCGACCTCCTCCATCGCGCCGGTGAACTCGCCGGATCCGACGAGGACGATGGGGCCGGGCATGGCTGGAGTCTAGGGCTCCCCGCCGGCGGGCGCGGCCGAGCGCACCGAACTCGGCTCGAGCCGGCGCGGGGGCTGTTCACGACGTAGCCGCATCGCTATGCTCGCGGCCATCCGGGGCGCTGCCCCGAGGCGCGGCCGCCGTGGAGGAGGTCGCGCGCCCCGTCGACCACCGCCAAGAGGGAGGAACGATGGAATCGACCGGATCGCCCGGGACACCCCAGCCGGACGAGGCCCCGGCTCAGCAGGACGCAGCCCCGCCCCCGCTCGCCGCGCCCGCGCCGCCACCGGTCGAGGCCGCGCCGCCGCCGACCGCGGCCGCGGCGAGCACCTCGCCTGCGTGGCTGAACACCATCACGTCTTCGCAGACGATCGCCGGACCGGCCGGCATGACCTATGCCGACGTCCCGTCCCGGATCTTCGCCTACATCATCGATGCGATCATCCTCGGAGTCGGGTTCGGGATCCTCTACGTCATCTTCGCCGGGCTGTTCATCAGCGCCGTTCTGGTCGGCGGACTCGGCTTGATGTCGTTCGTCTGGTTGGTGGTGCTGCTCGTGATCTACGCGGCGGGCAGCGCGATCTACTTCATCTACACGTGGACGAAGATGCGCGGCTCGCCCGGCCAGCGCGTCCTTGGCCTCGAGACGCTCAATGCCGCCGACGGGGCGGTGCTGACGCAGCCGCAGGCGGTCCGCCGCTGGCTGTTCCTGTTCGGCCCGTTCGTGGTGGCCCAGGTCCTGGCCATGTTCAGCATCTTCGGGGCCTTCGGCAGCCTCCTGTCGCTCGTGGGCCTCGCCTGGGCGCTCTACCTGCTCTACACGGCCGCCAACAGCCCGACCCGCCAGGGCTTCCACGACGTCCAGGCGAGCACGGTGGTCGTCAAGATCCAGAAATAGGCTCGCCTCGGCCGCGCCGGGCGCGGCTGGCTCCGAACAGACCGACGCCCCGATCCTGCGGCCGGGGCGTCGTCCTGTCGGCCGGCAATCGACGCGCCATTGTCGCGCGGGCCGGCCTCGGTCAGCCCTGGCGAGGCCCCGACGGGGCCGTGAACGGGGGAAGCCCCAGGCGTCCCGAGCCGAACCGGGTGCCGGCTCGGCCCCAGGCGAGGGCCGCCGCATCCTCGAGGCGCCCGATCGCAGCGAAGCTGCCGCCGCCGCGGACGAACTCAGCACAGGCGCGGACCTTCGGTCCCATCGAGCCCGCGGGCCAGGCGTTCCCCGCCAGGCCCTCGAACGCCTCGTCGACCGACATCCGGCGGATCGCCTCGGGCTCGGCGGCTCCCCAGCCACGGTAGACCGCGTCCACGTCCGTGAGGAGCAGGAGCCCGTCGGCGCCCACGGCCCGCGCCAGGACGACCGCGGCGAGGTCCTTGTCGATGACCGCCTCGCGACCCTCGTACCGCCCGTCCGCCAGCTCGGCCACCGGGATCCCGCCGCCGCCGGACGCGACGACGAGGACGCCGGCCTCCACGAGCGAGCGCACGGAGGACGCCTCGACGAGCCGCAGGGGCTTCGGCGACGCGACGACCCGGCGCCAGTGCGTCCCGTCCGGCGCGATCGACCAGCTGCGCGTCGCCGCGTGGTCCCGGGCGGTCGCCTCGTCGTAGACCGGCCCGACCGGCTTCGTGGGGTGGGCGAAGGCCGGGTCGTCGGACCGGACGACCACCTGGCTGACGATGACGGCGATCTCGCGCCGGATCCCCCGCTCGAGGAACGCCGCGTGGAGCGCCTGGGCCACCAGGTAGCCGATCTGACCTTGCGACTCCGCGCCGAGGACGTCGAGCGGCGGCTCCGGGACGACGCTGGCGGCCATCTCCGCCGCGATGGCGAGGAACCCGACCTGGGGCCCGTTGCCGTGGGTCAGGACGATCTCCGCTCCGCTCCGCTCGGCGAGATCGACGAGCGCGCGGGCGGCGATCTCCAGGTTGTGGCGCTGAACCTCGGTGGACCCGGGCTCGCCGCGTTGGATCAGGGCGTTCCCGCCCAGCGCGACCGCGATGCGGGTCATGCAAGGCGCTCCCCGCGGCGGTCTCCGGTGATCAGCGCGTACAGGAGCGCCTGCTCGGTGTAGACGCGGTTCTCGGCCTGGTCCCAGACCCGGCTCTGGGAGCCGTCCATCACCTCGTCGGTCACCTCGTCGCCACGATGTGCCGGGAGACAGTGCAGGAAGATCGCCCCCTCGGCCGCGCCCGCCATCATCGTCGCGTCGACCCTGTACCCGGCGAAGATCCGGCGCCGCTCCTCGCGCTCGTGCTCCTTGCCCATCGACGCCCAGACGTCCGTGTAGACCGCGGCCGCGTCACGGACGGCGGCGCGCGGATCGTCGACGAGCTCGATTCCGCCGCCGTTCGCCGCGCAGTGCGCGCGGGCAGCCGCGACGATCGCGGGATCGGGGCGGTAGCCCTCCGGCGTTGCGACCACCAGGGTGAAGGCGAGGTATCCGGCGGCCTGGATGAGCGAGTGGGCGACGTTGTTCCCGTCGCCGACGAAGGCGATCCTTCGGCCGGCGAGATCGCCGAAGGTCTCCTCGAGGGTCATGACGTCGGCGAGCGCCTGGCAGGGGTGGTGCTCGTCGGTGAGGGCGTTGATGATCGGGATGGTCGAGTGGGCGGCCAGCTCCTCCACCCGGGCCTGAGCGAAGGTGCGGATCGTCAGCGCCGAGAGGTACCGCGAGAGGACCCGGGCCGTGTCGGCGACGGTCTCCCCGTGGCCCAGCTGGAGCTCGTCGGGCCGCAGGACGATCGGGAGCATCCCCAGCGCCCACGCCGCGTCCTCCAGGCTGACCCGGGTCCGGGTGGACGGCTTGTCGAAGATCATCCCGACGCGGCCGCCGGCAAGCGCCGCGCGGTGCTTGCCGGGCTCGCGCTTGAACCGGTGGCTGAGGTCGAGGATCTCCCGCACTCCCTGGCGTCCGAGGGAGTCGAGGGTCAGGAAGTGGTCGGTCATCGTCGTCCCCTACGAGGTGGGAGCGGCCGCGCCGGCCGCCCGGGCACGAGCCACGATCGGGGCCAGGAGGTCGCCGAGCGACGAGGCGCCCGGCTCGGGCGCGAGCTCCTCGAGCTCGTAGCGGACCCGGACGACCGGCTTCTCCAGGGTCAGCACCCGGGTGAGGTCGATCGGGTTCGCGGCCAGGACGAGGTCGGCCGGCATCGCGTTGAGCGTCTGCTCCAGCTCGTCCATCTGCTCCCGGCCGTAGCCCATGGCCGGCAGGAGGTGCTCGAGGTCGGGGTACTTCGCCAGCGTGCGGGCGAGCTCGCCGACGGCATATGGCCGCGGGTCCACCATCTCGGCGGCGCCGAAGCGGCGGGCGGCGACGACGCCGGCCCCGTAGGTCATCCCGCCGTGGGTCAGCGTCGGGCCGTCCTCGACGATCGCGACGCGCTTGCCCGCGATGTCGCCGCCGACGAGCTGCAGGGCCGAGCGGGCGAGGATCACCTGGGCGCGCGGGTTGAGCCGGGCAACGTCGCCGCGGACCGTGGCGACCTCCGCCGGCGTGGCGCTGTCGACCTTGTTGATGACGACGACGTCGGCCATCCGGATGTTCGTCTCGCCCGGGTGATAACGGATCCCGTCGCCGGCGCGCAGCGGGTCGGCGACGACGACGAAGAGGTCGGGCCGGTAGAACGGGAAGTCGTTGTTGCCGCCGTCCCAGAGGACGACGTCGGCCTCCTGTTCCGCCTCGCGGAGGATCGCCTCGTAGTCCACGCCTGCGTAGAGGACGCGCCCGGCGTCGAGGTGCGGCTCGTACTCCTCGCGCTCCTCGATGGTCGTGTCGTGGCGGTCGAGGTCGGCATACGTGGCGAAGCGCTGCACACGCTGCTTCACGAGGTCGCCGTAGGGCATCGGATGGCGGACCACAACGACGCGCAACCCCTGCTCCTCGAGAAGGCGGGCGAGGCAGCGGGTCGTCTGGCTCTTGCCGGCGCCGGTGCGGGTGGCGCCCGTGGCGACGAGCGGCTTGCTGCTGGCAATCATCGTGTGGACGGGCCCGAGGAGGACGAAGTTGGCGCCCCCCGCGAGCGCCCGGCTCGCCTGGTGCATGACGTACTCGTGGGTGACGTCGCTGTAGGCGAACACGACGCGGTCGATCTTCTGGGTCGCGAAGATCCGGTCCAGGTCGTCCTCGGGGACGATCGGGATGCCGTCCGGGTAGAGGGGTCCGGCCAGCTCGGGCGGGTAGCGCCGGTCGGCGATGCCGGGGATCTGGGTCGCCGTGATGGCGACGACCTCCACCGACGGATCGTCGCGGTAGACGACGTTGAAGTCGTGGAAGTCGCGCCCGGCGGCCCCCATGATCACGACCTTCGTGCGGTCCATGGTTCGTCCGCTCCTCTCGGCCGTCGCGGGGAACGCTCGCGCGGGGGCGTGGTGCGCCCGGGCGCGCGCCGGCGACGGCGTCGGCGGACGAGCCGGTTCCCGGCCAGGGCCCGGCGGTCGTCCAGTAGGGCGAGTGTCACGGGGTCGTCAAGCCCCCGGGAAGGGCCGAGCGGCCCGCGCGAGCCGGGACGTTGGGGCGGCGACCGCCGCAGGAGCGCGGACGGCCGGTCGGGGCGTGGCCGCTACCGCAGCCGGAACGGCTCACCGTGGCCGGGTATGACGACGTCGACGCCGCCGGAGAGGAGGCGCGCCCGGCCTTCCTCGAGCTTCGCCTGGTTCCAGGCGAGCGGGTCGACGAGCGGCGTCCGGTCTCCGCGCCACCAGAGGTGCGTCAGGGCATAGACCGCGTCGTCGGCGCGGACGACGAGCGTCGCGTCCTCCTCGGTGTGGCCCGGCGTCAGCCAGAGGGCGGCGTTCGGCGCCAGCAGGTGGCCGTCCCCGTCGTGGTCGAGCCATTCGTCGGCCCGGTAGCGAGCCCAGAAGTCGACGACTTCGGCGTTGGGGAAGAGGGCTACGTTGATCGTGTGGTCCGGATGGTGGTGGGAGAGGAAGACGTGGGTGACGTCCTCGGGCGCCACGCCAAGCGCGGCCAGCGGATCGAGGATCCGGGCGCGGCTGGCGACCATCCCCGGGTCCGCGACGATCAGGGCATCGCCGTCGCGGACGAGGGTGACGCTGCTGGCGACCCGGTCGCCTGCATAGCCGGAGGTGAGGAGGTGGACGGTCGTGCTCACGTCGGGTCTCCCTGGGGCTGGCGGCGTCGAGCGGCTCAGCCGGAGCCGTTGGCGTGGACGGGCTCGACGAACGGTCCGACAGGCAGGGTACTCACTGGCGACTCCGCGTGCCCACCCGGACGACCGGGCTCCGGGAGGATAGCCCCACGTCAGGCCGACGGCAGGTCATCGGGCGTGTCGATGTCCCGGAGCGAGTCGCCCGCCGGGTCGAGCTCGCGCCATCGCTCCGGGTCCAGCGTGCCGCTGCGCAGCCGGCCGAACAGCCCGACGAGGCTGCGGGTCCCCCCAGCGAGCGCGACCGCCGCGGCCGGTCGGGTCGTCGCGACCCGCAGGGCGACCGGCAAGGGCCGCAGTCGGCCGCCCTCCTCGAGGCCGACGACATCGAGCTGGGGGCCCCCGAACCCGCGCGTCAGCCGCCGGAAGAGCTCGCGGAGAAGGGCCGGCTCCAGGGCTGGCTGGTCGCCTCCGACGAGGATGGCGAGAGGGTGGGAGGCCACCCCGAGGCCCGCCGCGAGCCCCGCCAGCGGTCCCTCGCCGGCGACTGCATCGCGCGCGACGACGACGGGCACCGGCAGGTCATGCGGCAGTGCCGGCTCGGGCGCATTGGGCGCGATGACGACGACGACCTCGGCGACGACCTCGGCGACGGCCTCGACCGCCAGGTGCAGGAGCGGCCGTCCGCCGACGTCCGCCGCCAGCTTGTCGCCCCCGAAGCGGGTTGACCTGCCGCCCGCGAGCACAATTCCGGTGACTCGGCCTTCGCTCACAGCGGCGGCAGGTCTGCCAGGGTGACACACGTGATGCCGAGGTGTTCGGCAGCCTCCAGCTGCCGCCGATCCGCCGTGACCAGGGTGGCTCGGCGAACGCGTGCAAGCTCGACGTACGCCGCGTCGGGCACGCGAAGGCCGGTCTCCAGCGCCAGCCCGAACGCGGCGATGGCGAACGCGTGCGGATCGATCTCCTCGAACGAGACCGAGGCCAGCGCACCAATGACGGCTTCAGACTGCCGGCGGTCGATCCGGCGCTCGCGGATGCCTCGCTCCAAGGCAGACGCCACTTCGAGCAGGAAGAGCGGAGGTTCGACGGCGTGGAGTCGGGCCTCGCGGAGTGCCTCCTCCACGCGCATGGCCCCATCTCGGTCCGCTTCGTCTTCGAAGGCCCACCGAAGGGCGACACTGGCGTCGATGACCGCTTCGATCACGGCAGGGAATCCGGGGGTGGGAGGAAGTCGAGGAGACGCTCGCCAAACTCGTCGCGAACCGCGTCGAGGATGGCGTCGACGGTGTCGTGGGGGCCGCTCGGCGGCCTGGAGGCCGCCCTGATCGCGTCCAGGCGGTCGAAGGCCCGCCGACGGCGCTCCAGCATCCGGTCCCACGTGTCCGGCCAGTGGGCCGCGTTCCAGCGGGCGACGTAGGCCTCCCGGTCCTCGTTCTCGTCCGCGCCGTACGGCGCCACCGCCTCGCGGGCGGCGGGGCCCGCCGGGCGGGCGGCCGGCAGGTCAAGCGCACCCGCGGGAATGCGCACGGCGCGACCGAGGCGGACGCTGGCCAGCGATCCGTCGGCGATGCGGCGTCGAGCCGTGCGGAGGCTGATGCCCAGGCGGGCGGCGGCCTCGGCCGCGGTCAGGTACTCGGGATCACCCATGGGCAGACATGGTGCCAGACAAGGACACCTGATGTCAAGACATGCCGCGGCGGTCAGGATCCGGCCCGCGGCCCCCGTACGTGGCCGCCGGGTGTACGCGCCAGCATGCCTCGCCTGTTCAGCTCCTCCAGGAGCGCCATCACGTACTTCCGGCTGGTTCCCGTCGCGTCGCGAAGCGCGGCGGGCGTGAGCGGGCCTTCTGTCGCCAGGCGAAGCGCAGCGGCCTGGAGGCGGGCAAACGCCGCTCCGGACCAGGCGAGTTCGTCCTCGACGATGATGATCCGCCCGGCGGTCTCCAGGGCCCGGACCCCGGCCGGCGGGCACCCGGCAACCCGGGCGGCCTCGGCAAGGCCCGGCGGGGCCGGCACGTCCAGCAGCGCCTCCAGCCGGTCCATGGCCGCGACGACCTCCGGGGCCAGGGCGACGGCGCGCCCCGGCGCATGGACCAGGTCTCCGGTTCGGGCAAGTCGCCCCGCCCCGATCAGCGTCTCGATCAGTGTGCCGCCGGCGTCGGCGGCCGCGTCCGCGGCGACCGACGAGCGCCGGCGCAGGGCGCGCCCCAGGCGTCGTCGCAGCTCGGCGAGCGGGATCCCGTCGCCGGGGGCCGCGTCGACCGCCGTGAGCGCCTCCGCGGCGACGGCGGACGCGACGCCCGGGGCCAGGGCGAGGCGACCGGCGGCCACCATCGAGCCCGCCGGCAGGGACCGGAGCGCCGGGTGGCCTCGGGGGAGCGCACCGTGCAGCTCGAGGAGGGCGACGCCGCTTTCCGTCGGCGTGGCTGCCCGGGCCAACGCGCCCACCTGGGCCGCCGTGGCGCGTCGCCACGGGGCGCCCGAGGGCGGCCGCGGATCCAGCACGCGACCGCCGGCGAGCGGTTCCGCGGGCGACGGCCGCCGGAGCACGAACCGGTCGCCCGGGGCGGCGGCGACCGGGGTCGCCAGCCGCAGGATCGCCGTGGCCCCGCCGCCCCCGAGATCGTCCACGTCCCGCCGCGACCGCCGCACCACCCCGTCGGCCCGGGCCGTCCCCAGGTGCAGCCTGATGCCCGTCCCGCCGACGACAGCACCCCGGCGACTCGCGCCCGCGCCCAGGTCGAGGGTGGGCCGCAGGGCCACCAGCAGGCGGTCCGTGGCGACGACTGCCGGGTCGTCGGTGAGCACGACCCCGCGCGCGACTGCCGATCGCGCCACACCGGCGACGTTCGCCGCCAGCCGTCCTCCGGGACCGCCGGCCCCGACGGGGGCACCGCGCGCCTGCAACCCCCGCACGCGAACGGCACTGCCTCCCGGCTCCAGGCGCAGCGACGCCCCGCTTGCCAGGGGCCCGCCGCGGAGCGTGCCGGTGACCACGGTGCCCCGGCCCTTCACGCCGAAGACTCGGTCCACCGCCAGGCGCATCGGTCCCGGCGCTCCCGCTTCGGCCGCCCCGGCGCGATCTCGGAGGTCGACGAGCGCCGCGGTGAGCGCGGACAGGCCGGCGCCCGTCACCGCCGAGACGGCGACGACCGGGGCCCCCGCGAACGCCGTCGGCCCGAGGAGGTCCCCGGCCGCGTCCACGACCTCGGCGACCCGCGCCGGGTCGACCGCGTCCGCCTTCGTGACCGCGACGACCGCGTGGCGCAGGCCGAGGGCGTCGAGCAGCTCCAGGTGCTCGCGGGTCTGGGCGCGGGGTCCGTCATCGGCCGCCACCACGAGCAGCACCGCGTCGATCTCGCCGGCCCCGACGAGCATGTTTCCGACGAGACGGTCGTGCCCGGGAACGTCGACGAAGTCGAGAACGTCGCCGTCGGGCAGGCGCAGGTGGGCGTAGCCGACCTCGATCGACATCCCCCGCCGGCGCTCCTCGGGAAGCCGGTCGGCGTCGATCCCGGTGAGCGCGCGGAGCAGCGTCGTCTTGCCGTGGTCGACGTGACCCGCGGTCCCGACGACGATGGTCATCCGGCGTCCCCGGTGGCCGCCAGCGCGCCCCGGACGGCTTCGGCGAGCTCGTCGTCAGCCCGCTGGTCGACCGTCCGGAGGTCGAGGAGCACCCGCCCGCCCTCGGCCCGCCCGAGAACGGCGGGATCGCCGCCGCGGAGGGCGGCGAGGAGCCGCTCGGCCGACCGGGCGCGGATGGCGAGCCCGAAGGACGGCAGCTTCTCGCCCGGCAGGGCTCCCCCGCCCACGGTGGCGGTCAGCGGAGCCGCCGAGGTCCCCGGCAGGCCGGCCGCCAGCGCCTCCGCCCGCGTTCGCAGCGTCTCCGCCGGCGTCGCGATCATCCGCCAGACCGGGATCCGGGTCGTCGCCAGCCCGGCCCGGTAGAGGCCAAGGGTGGCAGCCACGCCGGCAAGGGTCGCCTTGTCCGGGCGCATCGCCCGCGCCAGCGGGTCCTTCCGGAGGCGGCCGACGAGGTCGGCCCGGCCGACGATCAGCCCGGCCTGGGGCCCGCCGACGAGCTTGTCGCCGGAGAACAGGACCAGGTCGGCGCCGGCAGCCAGCCGTTCGGCGGGCGTCGGCTCGTGGGCCAACCCGAACGCCGCCGTGTCGAGGAGGGCGCCGCTGCCCAGGTCGTCGACGAGGAGCGCGCCGTGAGCGTGGACGAGGGCGGCGAGGGCGGCCGGGTCAGGGGACTCCGTGAAGCCGTCCATGGTGAAGTTGGACGGGTGCACGCGGAGCACCAGCGCCGCGCGGCCCTCGCGGAGTGGCGCTTCGTAGTCCTCGACGCGCGTCCGGTTCGTCGTTCCGACCTCGACGAGGCGGGCGCCGGCCCGCCGGACGATCTCCGGGATCCGGACGCCGCCCCCGATCTCGACCAGCTCGCCCCGCCCGACGACGACGCCTTTCCGGCCGGCCAGCCCCACGGCGAGGACCAGCGCCGCGGCGCAGTTGTTCGTGACGAGCGCGTCCTCCGCGCCGGTGAGGGCGACGAGATGCTCCTCGGCCGCGCGGAAGCGGAGTCCACGGCGTCCGGTTGCGCGGTCCAGCTCGAGGAAGAGCGGGTCGCGGGTGGCTCGCTCGGCGGCCCGGATGGCAGCCTCCGGCCAGGGTGCCCGCCCCAGGTTCGTGTGGACGATCACCCCGGTGGCGTTGATGACGCGGGGCCGGAGGCCGCCGGTCGGAAACCGGTCGAGCCGCGAGACGACCGCGTCGGCCAGCGCGTCGATCGAGCGGGGCTGCTCGGCGGCAGCCAGTCGGGCCCGTTCATCGGCGACCATCTCGCGGGCTTCGGCACGGAGCGCTTCGTGCTCCCGCTCCCCGGAGCGCGTGCGCACGGCGGCGAGGAGCCGCTCGACGCTGGGCGGACGCGGACCGCTGGGGCTCACGCCCGGATGATCGCAGGGATGGCGGGAGCGCATGGGAGTCGAACCCACCCGGCCGCGTCACGCGCGACCGCACCGGTTTTGAAGACCGGGGAGCCCACCGGGACCCAACCGCCCCCGAGAGCCGGATGGTAGCGCGCGGCAGGCGCCCCCATCGGTGAGCACGGGCGGAGCGCGGGGCTATGCCGGTCCGGCGGCGTCGGCTACCCTGTGTGCGCCCACGGTGACGGAGGGAGATCGCGGTGACCTGCACGAGCTGCGGCGCGCAGAACGATCCCGGGCGCAAGTTCTGCCTGGAGTGCGGGGCGCCCCTGGCGGCCGTCTGCGGCTCGTGCGGGGCGGCCAACCCGGCGGCGGCGAAGTTCTGCGGTGAATGCGGCGGGCGGCTCGGCCCCGGCGCGGGCGCCCCGGGTCACGCCAGCGGCGTTGCGGTCGCGACCCCGCCGGCCGAGGTCGTCGCGGAACGCCGACTCGTCTCCGTTCTCTTCGCCGACATGGTCGGCTTCACCACGCTCGCGGAGCATCGCGACGCGGAGGAGGTCCGCGACCTGCTCTCCCGCTACTTCGACCTCGCGCGGGGCGTCGTCGAGCGGCATGGGGGAATGATCGAGAAGTTCATCGGCGACGCCGTCATGGCGGTGTGGGGCACCCCGACGAGCCACGAGGACGACGCCGAGCGGGCCGTTCGGGCTGCCCTGGAGCTGGTGAACGGCGTTCGTGGGCTGGGGCCGTCCGTCCAGGCCCGGGCCGGCGTCCTCACCGGGGAGGCCGCCGTCACGATCGGAGCCGTCGGCGAGGGGATGGTCGCCGGCGACATGGTCAACACCGCGAGCCGCCTGCAGGCCGCCGCGCCGGCCGGCGCCGTCCTGGTCGGCGAGGCCACCATGAACGCCGCTTCGCGCGCGATCGCCTTCGAGGAGGCCGGCGAGCAGCTCCTCAAGGGCAAGGCGGCACCCGTCGCGGCGTGGCGCGCCCTGCGCGTGGTCGCCGAGCGGGGGGGTCGAGGACGATCGACATCGCTCGAAGCGCCTTTCGTCGGCCGCGACGACGAGCTCAGCCTGCTGAAGGACCTCTACCACGCCACCACACGCGAGCGGCGGGTCCGGCTCGTCTCGATCACGGGCCAGGGCGGGATCGGCAAGAGCCGGCTGGCGTGGGAGTTCCTCAAGTACATCGACGGGCTCGTGGAGACCGTCTACTGGCACCAGGGCCGCTCGCCGTCGTACGGCAGCGGGATCACGTTCTGGGGGCTGGGCGAGATGGTCCGCGAGCGGGCGGGGCTCGCCGAGACCGACGACGAGGCGGCGACGCGGGCCCGCATCGCCGAGACGACGACCCGTTGGGTGCACGACGAGCGCGAGCGGCGCTGGATCGAGGTGGCGCTCCTCGCGCTCCTCGGCGTCGGCGACCCGCCGGTGGGCGGGCAGGACCAGCTCTTCGCGGCGTGGCGGACCTTCTTCGAGCGGATCGCGGCCGACGCACCGGTCGTGATGGTCTTCGAGGACCTCCAGTGGGCGGACAGCGGCCTCCTGGCGTTCATCGATCATCTCGTCGAGTGGAGCCGTGGCGTCCCGATCTACGTCGTCGCGCTGGCCCGACCCGAGCTTCTCGAGACGCGCCCGGACTGGGGCGCCGGCAAACGCAACTTCACGAGCCTCTCGCTGGAGCCGCTCACCACCGGCGCGATGCGGGAGCTCCTCGCCGGCCTGGTCCCCGGCCTCCCCGACGACGCCGTCGAGCGCATCGTTGCCCGCGCCGACGGGATCCCCCTGTACGCCGTCGAGATCGTCAGGATGCTGGTGGCCCTGGGCTCGCTCGAGGCCGCGGAAGGCGTCTACCGGCCGGTCGGCAACCTGGCCGACCTGGCCGTGCCGGAGACCCTTCACTCGCTCATCGCCGCGCGCCTCGACGGCCTCGACCCCGCGGACCGCTCCCTCCTCCAGGTCGCCGCCGTGCTGGGCCACGTGTTCACGGTGGATGGCCTCGCGGCGGTCGCCTCCCTCGATCCCGAGGTCGTCGAGCGCCGCCTCCTCGCGCTCGCGCGACGGGAGCTGGTCGATCGCGTCGTGGACCCGCGGTCGGCCGAGCGCGGCCAGTTCGCCTTCGTCCAGTCGCTGGTCCGGGAGGTCGCGTACTCGACGCTGGCCCGGCGCGACCGGAAGGCCCGCCACCTTGCCGCCGCCCGTCACTTCGAGACGCTGGTGGATCAGGAGCTGGCCGGCGCGCTGGCGGCCCACTACCTGGCGGCCTACCGCAACGCCGCCGAGGGAGCGGAGGCCGACGCCCTCGCCGCGCAGGCCAGGATCGCGCTGCGCGCGGCCGGCGACCGCGCGGTCGCCCTCGGCGCGCAGGAGCAGGCGCGGGGCTTCTACCGCGACGCGCTGGAGGTGACCGCGGAGCCGCTCGAGCGGGCGGCCCTGCTGGAGCGCGCCGGTCGGGCCGCCTCCGCTGCGGGCGCCCACGACGAGGCCGAGCGCGTGCTCGCCGAGGCGATCGAGCTCCTGCGCGCCGCCGACGACCGGAGCGCCACGGCGCGGGTCACGGCACTGGTCGGCCAGGCGCTCTTCGGGCGCTACCGCCTCGATGCCGCCCTCGCCCTGCTCGAGTCGGCCGCGACCGAGTTCGCCGACCTCGGCGACGACCCGGGGCTGGCGACGCTGCTCGGCCAGCTGGCCCGCTTCCAGATGCTCCGGCAGATCGACTTCGGGGCGGCCATCGCCAACGCCGACCTGGCGCTCGCGATCGCCGAGCGACTCGATCTCGTCGGGATCGTGGCCGACACGCTCGTCACGAGAGGCGTCGCCCTGCTGGGCATCGGGCGCGCCTACGAGGGGATCGGCTGTCTCGAGACCGGCCTGCGCCTCGCTCAGCAGCACGACCTCCTCGCGACGGAGGTCCGGGCGCGGACGAACATGGGCGGGCCGCTCGTCGACCGGGACCCGCGCGCCGGCTTCGAGGTCTCGCGCGTCGGCCTCGAGCAGGCCCGGCGGTTCGGGGATCGCCAGGGCGTCTCGATGCTCGTCGGCAACGCGAGCATCGGGGCGATCGAGACGGGCGAATGGGCGTGGGCGCGGGCCGAGGTGACCGCGGGGCTCGACGAGGCCGCCAGCGAAGAGGAGCGGATCGTCCTGCTGGCGTTCCTGAGCACGCTGCTCGTCGAAGCCGGCGAGGATGCCACGGCCGTGCTGGACGAGGTCGACGCCTGGCTCGCGGGACACGTGGCGGACGAGCCGTACCTCGAGTCGAGCATCGCCGGCAGCCGGGCCACGCGCGCGATCCAGGCCGGCGACCTGGCGGAGGCCGCGGACCGCTTCCTGGAGGTCGGCCGCCTGGATCCGTACAACGCGGTCGCGTCGACCTGCGACGCGACATTCGCCGCCCTCCTGGCCCGCGACCGCGATCGCGCGGCCGCGGGCCTCGCCTCGCTCCACGGGATCCCCTCGTACGCCGCGATGGCCCTGCTGACGGCCCGCGTTGCGGAGGCGGGGATCGCTGCCCTCGAGGGCCGGACGGAGCCGGCGCGGGCCGGGCTGATCGCCGCCTACGCCGACTTCCGGGACCTGGGGGCGGCGCGCAAGCAGGCCCTCACCGGGCTCCTGATGGCGATGCTCCTCGGAAGCGGCGATGCCCAGGTCCGCGCCGCCATCGACGAGAGCCGGCAGCTGCTCGAACGGATGGGGGCCGGTCGCTGGCTCGCTCGCCTCGACGCCGTGACCGCGACGCCTGCCGCGGGCTCGGCGTCCGCGGCACCTGCCTGACGCCGGCATGGTGGTACAGATCCGCCTCACCGACCTGACGGACTGCGGGGGCTGCGCGGCGAAGCTCGGCGCCGACGTGCTGGCCGAGGTGCTGGCCGGGCTCGGCGCGACCACGCCCCGCCCGAGCTGATCGCCGGGCTCGACCCGCCCGACGACGCGGCCGTCTACCGCCTCTCCGACGACCTCGCCGTCATCGGCACGGTGGACTTCTTCCCGCCGCTGGTCGACGATCCGGCCACCTTCGGGGCGATCGCGGCGGCCAACGCGCTGTCCGACGTCTTCGCGATGGGGGGCCGGGTGCTGTTCGCCCTGTCGGTGGCCGCGTTCCCCGAGGAGCTGCCACCCGCTGTCATGGCGGCGATCGTCCGCGGCGCCGCCGAGGTCGTCCGCGAGGCCGGCGGAACGCTTGCCGGCGGCCACACGATCCGCGACCCGGAACCGAAGTTCGGCCTGGCGGTGGTGGGCGTCGCGCACCCCGACCGGCTCCTGCGCAAGGGCGGGGCCCGGCCGGGGGACGTGCTCCTGCTGACGAAGCCTCTGGGAACGGGTCTACTGGTCTCCGGCACGCGGCAGGGGCGGACGGCGCCAGCCGACCTCGAGGCAACCATCACCTCGATGCGCCGGCTCAACCGTGGCGCTGCGGAAGTGCTCGTCGCGGCCGGGATTCGCGCCGCCACGGACGTCACCGGGTTCGGGCTCCTCGGACACGGCCTGGAGATGGCGAGGGCGTCGGGGGTCCGGCTCGTCTTCGACGCTGCCGCCATCCCGGCCCTCCCCGGGGCGCTCGCGCTGGCGACGGCGGGCGTTGAGACCGGCGGAGCGGCCCACAACCGCCGCTTCGTCGCCCCGGCCCTGGAGGTCGCAGCCGGGGTCACCCCGCCGCTCGTGGCGCTCGCCCATGACCCGCAGACCTCGGGCGGGCTGCTCGCCGCGGTGCCCCCGGACGCGGTCCGGGCCCTCGAAGGTGCGCTGGACGCGGCGGGTGTCCCGTGGTGGCGGGTGGGACGGGTCGAGGCGGCCGGGGAGCCGGGCGTGGCGCTTGCTTGAGTTGCCGCTTGGCCCTCCAATGCAGGAGATGAAGTAGGTCAGGGACACTAGCCGGAGTCAGACGCATTTGGGCGAGTGTCATGCACCGCCCTGGGCACCATCAACCGCGCGGCGCCGCTCGCTGTAGGCCCTGATTGGCCTCGTAGAGGAATAGGAACCTGTTTCGCCCGCGCTCGTGTTGAAGCCGGAGTTGCCGCTTGACCATCTGCGCCGCTGTGGCAGCGACCATGGCGAATGGCGATCCGACCGCCAGAGCCAGCGCGGCGAGGTCGGGCATCACAGTCGCGCCGGCCAGTCCGATGACGACGGTGGACCCTGCCGCGGCGTATGGGGGGCCCGAGAGCGCCGCATGTCGAAGGAGCGACAAGGCCCCCGAGTCCCGCGTGTTCTCCTCGAGGTCCAGCAGCGCGGGCCCAACCTCAGACCGATAGAGGCTATCGGCCAGGTTCCGGAACCCCGCCCAGGGCGCCTCCTCAAGCTCGCGCGACATTCCCGCTAGTGCCCCCCTGAACCTGACTAGCGGTCGCTGGAGCCCCCGGCGTACGTCGATGATCTCGGCGACGGTCGCGTCAGGGAACGCTGGCATCCGCCCCACGAAGTGACCTGCCAACCCAACTTCAGCGGCCGGGCGCCGGCTGACATGTTGCTGGCCAACTGCCTCCAGTGCCTCCGCTAGCCTGCTCGCGCCGTCGTCAAACATCGGGTACGTCGACGATCCCGGGGCCACCGCGCCCCCCACTCTCGCCACCATCGCCGTGATCGCGGCAGCCGTAGAGCCCTCAGTGGGCGTCCGGCCGGACGCTGCGAGCACCGCGTCCGTCAAGAAGGCGACCGGGTCGAGCCCGAGGTCGTCGATCTCCAAGAGTCCAGCCGCGATCGCATTCTGCAACTCGGGCATGTGTGCCTTCTGCCCGATTGCGCCAATCACGTCCGCCACCTCCTCGACCGAGCGGTCGAGGAGGGCCTTAAGTTGAGCGTAGTTCGGGAACCGTCGGCGGAACCGCCGCTGTGTCATGGCTGCAGCCCTGCCGTTCTCGCCGCTCCCCTTCCGCATTGTGCAGCCGCAAGGAAGACGTGGCTTCGTCCGCGGCACACGAATGCCGACGGCCGACCCGCCGGCAGGCGTCCGACGCCTCTCGGTCGTCCGAGGCCGCCCTTCGGCTTAGGACTGTCTGTTGACCACGGGAAGCGTTGGCCAGCCCTCGTCGAGAGACACCGCGACGACGGGTCCGTGAGCCAGGCCCCGATGGGCGTCCGCATCGCGCAGGCGCTGCACCACGGAACCGATCATCGAAGCCGGATCTGCACCACGCTCACGACGCTCGGCGTTGAGCCACCGGCGATCGACGTCTGGGACTTTGCTGCTGAGGCCGGCCGGCTCGTTGAGGTCCCACCCTCGTCCTGACGACGTCGGGTCGTCTCGGGGACCGTGGGCTACCCTGCCGCCGGGGCCGGCGGCGGAACCACCGGCAGCGTCACCGTGACCCGCGCACCGGTGGGCGCCAGATTCTCGGCGGTCGCGTCTCCGCCGTGCGCCCGCGCCAGCACCCGCACGATCGCCAGGCCAAGGCCGGATCCGGGGCCGGAGCGCGCCGGGTCGGCCCGGTAGAAGCGCTCGAAGACGCGGTCGAGCGAGCCGGGCGGAAACCCGCGGCCGTCGTCACTGACGCGCAGCGCCACGGCCGCCCGGCCTGCGCCGTCACGCACCCGGTACGCTTCGACGAGAACGCGTCCGCCGGGCGAGGGCACCGCCCCGAGGGCATTCTCGACGAGGTTGGCGAGGATCCGCTCCACGGAAGCCCGGTCCGCGGTCACGGAGAGGTCGGGCGGATCGTCGGTTTCGCCGGATGCCGGCCCGCCGCGGACCCGCGCGTCCTCGCCGCGCAGCTCGATCCCGGCAGCGGCTGCGGCGGGGGCAAAACGCTCGACCGCCGCCTCGACGAGGGCCCCGGCGTCCAGCGGCTCTGGCCGCAGCTCCAGCCGTCCCGTCCGGACCTCCTCGATCGTGCCGATCCCGTCCACGAGCCGCTCGATCCGGCCGGCCTCCTCGCCGATGGCCCGTGCGGCGCGGGCCGCGTCGTCGCCCGCCGCCGTCCCGTCCTCCAGCGCCTGGGCGAACCCGCCGATGACGGTGAGAGGCGTTCGCAGGTCGTGCCGGACGTTCGCCAGCAGCTCGGCCTCCTCGCGCCTGGTCGCCTCGAGCTCGGCCGTCATCGCGTTGAAGCGCTCGGTGAGCTCGCGCACCTCGAGCGGCCCCTCAAGCGGAAGGGGCGGCGCGCCCTGCGAGGGCACGTCCGCCGTCGCGGCGGCGAGGCGCCGAAGCGGCCGCGTGATCGAGCGCGACAGGAGCCACGCGATCGGCGCCCCGAGGAGGACCGCGAGCAGGATGACCACCGGCAGCAGCCGGGCGACGTCGCGCCACGCCGCCGCAGCCGATCGATCCTGCGTCACCAGGACGATCGCGCGCGACCCGCTCGCCGGCCCGCCGCGCGACAGCACGGTCGCCGCGTAGAGGAACTCGCTGCCGGCGGAGTCGGGGAGGCTGCCGGCCACGACCTCGCCGGGGGCCAGGGCGGGGTCGATCCTGATGCTGGCGACGTCGAGCCGGCCTGCGGTCTCGCCGAGCGCCCGTCCGTTCGCCGCCAGGACCACGACCTCCATCTCCGCGGGGAGCTCGTCGCGCAGCTCGACGAGGCGGGCCCGCAGATCGGCGGGGACGGCCACGAGGCGGATCCGGGCGACGAGCGGCTGGGCGATGTCGGCCATCGCCGCCCGTGTCGCGTCGCGATGCAGCTCGCGGAGGGTGACGAACAGCCCGGCGCCGACGGCGAGCATGGTCGCGAGTCCGACGAGGGCAAACGCAAAGCCGATCCGGACCGAGACACGGCCGAGCATCAGGACGTGCGCGGATCCGCCGCGGGCACCACTGGCGGCGGCACGAGTCGGTAGCCGACCCCGCGCACCGCCTCGATCGCCGGGCCGTCGGGCCCGAGCTTCTTGCGCAGCTCCGAGACGTGGACGTCGACGGTCCGGGTCTCGCCCGGGAAGTCGGTCCCCCAGACGTCCTCCAGCAACGCCTCGCGACCGAGGACGGCGCCCGGCTCCCGCGCCAGCGCGGCCAGCAGATCGAACTCGCGGGCACGCAGCTCGACGGCTCGGCCGTCGAGCAGGACCTCGCGACGGCGCGGGTCGATCCGCAGCGGGCCGACCTCGATCGGGCGCGCCAGCCTGACGGTGCCGTCCGTGCGCCGCAGGATGGCCTTGACCCGGGCGACGAGCGCCCGCGGGTTGAAGGGCTTCGTGACGTAGTCGTCGGCGCCGAGCTCCAGACCGACGATGGCGTCGACGTCGTCGGAGCGCGCGGTCAGCATCAGGATGGGCGTGTCGGCCTCGCGCCGGATCGCCCGGCAGACCTCGAACCCGTCGAGGCCGGGCAGCATGATGTCGAGGACGACGAGGTCGGGCCGATGGCGCCGATGGAGCTCGACCGCCGATCGGCCCGTCCGTGGCCGCGATCGTCGCGTAGCCCGCCTGCTCGAGGTAGAGGCGGAGGAGCTCGACGATGTTCGGCGCGTCGTCGACGACGAGGATGGTCTTCATCGCCGGCGAGTCTAGCCCGGCGTCCCGAGCTCTCCCGGCGGGGATCTCAGCGCAGGTCGGCGCGCACCGCCCGGGCGGCCGCCTCGGCGCGGCGCAGTCGCGACGAGGCCGTCGCGCAGGTCCGCCTGCGCCCTCCTGAGGACGGGCCGCGCGTCGCCGGCCGTCCAGGCGGCGGGCGTGAGGGCGAGCACCGGGGCGGCGACGCCGGCCGCGGCCGCCCGGGCGACAGCCACCTGTGCCGTCATCGTGGCGAGATGCCGCCGCGCGTCGCCGACGTTCTTCCCGCTTGCCTCGGCCTGGTTGATCGCCGCCTCCAGCCGGCCGGCGGCCGCGCTCAGGCGGTCGGCGGCCACGGCCGCCCTGTCGGCGGCGATCACCAGCCCGACCTGGCGCGCGACGAGGGCGTAGACGCCCAATTCGACGTAGATCCGGCGGATGTCCTCGCGCACGGCCTCGACCGTGGTGTCGCCGTCGATCTCGGTCCGCAGGGCCCGGAGGCGCGCGACCGTCGAGGAGAGGATGCTGTCGAGGGCCGCCTCGTGCGCGTCGGTGAGGGCGGCCGAGGCATCCACGGCGGCCTGGAGCCGCGCGAGCGCCGCGAGCCGACCGTCGATCTCGCAGCGCCCCAGCGCCTGCAGGTTGGCGACGGTGGGCTGCGCCAGGGCGGTGACACGGAGTGCCGCGCAGCGGTCGACGCCCGCGCGGGCGGTCGGGACGGCGGCGGCCCTGGGCGAGGCGGCCGCGGCCGTTCCGGCGCCGACCGTACCGGCGAGAAGGAACCCGGCCGCGGCGAGGGCGAGCAGGCGCTGGATCGTGCGGATCATCGAGGACTCCTGTCAGTCGGGCGCTCGCCCCATCGGCGAGCCCGTCGGTGCGCATCCTGTGCCGGTTGGCCGCCCCGCGGCGGCGCCGGCATCAGGATCGGTGCCGCACCCGGCCGGAGCAACGCGCTTCTCCACGACAAGTGTCAGGCATCGGTAAAGCGGCAGCGCCGGGCAGCGCCGGACCGCGTCCGACCGCCTCGCGCGTGGGCGGCTCGCGCCGAGGGGCCTTCCGGACCCGACTTCGCCGCCGACGGCTCTACCGCCCCGTCGTACGACCGGCGACGCTCCGCCCGGAGGTCAACCATGGGCGATTGGCGCGACCGGCTGCGGGGCGATCCCCTCCCCTGGCTGCTCGACGAGGAGAACCCGGCCGTGCGGCACCTCGCCCTGCGCGACCTGCTCGGCCGCGCAGCGGACGACCCGGACGTGCGCGCCGCGCGGGATGCCGCGACCCGCACCGACCCGATCGCCGCGATCCTGGCCGCCCAGGACCCCGCGGGCTGGTGGGAGAAGCCCGGCCCCGGCTACGCCACGAAGTACCGGGGCACGGTCTGGCAGCTGATGTTCCTGGACCAGCTCGGCGCGGACCCGGCCGAGCCTCGCGTGCATGCCGCCTGTGCCTACGTCCTCGACCACAGCCAGGCCCCGACCGGCGGGTTCGGGGCATCCGGCGTGGCCCGCGATCGGCAGCCCCCGCCGTCGATGGTCATCCACTGCCTCACCGGGAACCTGCTGCGCGCGCTCATCGGGTTCGGCTGTCTCGACGACGAGCGAGTGGGCAGGGCGGTCGCCTGGCAGGTTGCGGCGACCACCGGGGAGGGCGAGCCGCACTTCAACGCCACCACGCCGGGGCCGGGATTCCGCTGCGGCGCGAACCAGGGCCTCCCCTGCGCCTGGGGCGCCACCAAGGCGCTCCTCGGCCTTGCCCGGATCCCGCCGGAGCGGCGCTCCGCGGGGGTCGAGCGGGCGATCGGCGTGGCAGTCGAGCTGCTCCTCTCGCGCGACCCGGCCGTCGCCGACTACCCGATGGGCTACGGGAACACGAGGCCGAGCGGCTCGTGGTTCCGCCTCGGCTTCCCGTCCGGGTACGTCGCCGACGTCCTCCAGGTCCTCGAGGCCCTCGTCGCCGCCGGCGCGGGCGGCGACCCGCGCCTGGGCCGTGCCGTCGACTGGCTGCTCGCGCAGCAGGACGAGCGCGGGCGGTGGGCGAACCGCTACCCCTACGCCGGCAAGATGGTCGTCGACATCGACGAGCCCGGCGCGCCCAGCCCCTGGGTCACCCTGCGCGCCTGCCGGGTGCTCCGCGCCGTCGCCTGACCGGGCGACTACACTCCGCGGCACGGAGGCGGACCGGCCCGGGCGATGGCGCCCGGCTCGCCCCCGGATCGGAGGCCAGAGGCATGGCGAAGGGCTACGTCCGGCTCACGCAACCGCTCGTCCGCGACGGCGACCGCGCGACCGGCGTCCTCCGCCCGGCGACCTGGGACGAGGCCATGGAGCGGGCCGCCGCGGGAATCCGCGACGCCGTCCACCGCCACGGCCCCGCGGCCTACGGCTGCTTCTCCTGCTCGAAGGCGACCAACGAGGTCAACTTCGCGGCCCAGAAGCTGGCCCGGGCGGTCGTCGGCAGCAACAACATCGACAGCTGCAACAGGACCTGACACGCTCCGTCGGTCGTCGGTCTGGCGACCATCTTCGGTGCCGGGGGCGGCACCAGCTCCTACCGCGAGGTGGAGGAGACGGACCTCGTCGTCCTGTGGGGCTCGAACGCGCGCGAGACCCACCCGATCTTCTTCCACCATGTCCTGCGCGCCGTCCACACGGTGGCCGGCTCTACGTCGTCGACCCCCGCCGGACCAGCTCCGCCCAGTGGGCCGACACCTGGCTGGGCCTCGACGTCGGCAGCGACATCGCCCTCGCCAACGCCGTCGGGCGCGAGATCATCGCCGCCGGCCTGGCCAACGACGAGTTCATCCGCCGGGCGACGACCGGCTTCGAGCAGTACAGGGCCCGCGTCGACTCCTACACCCTCGCCTACGCCGAGCGCGAGACCGGCGTCCCGGCCGCGCTCATCCGCGAGCTCGCCCACGCCTACGCGACCGCACCCCGGGCGATGATCTGCTGGACCCTGGGCATCACCGAGCACCACAACGCGGTCGACAACGTCATCTCCCTCATCTCGCTGGCCCTGCTCACCGGGCACGTGGGCCGCTACGGGTCCGGGCTCAACCCGCTCCGCGGCCAGAACAACGTCCAGGGCGGCGGGGACATGGGCGCCCTCCCCGACCGGCTCCCCGGCTTCCAGCACGTCGAGAATGATCCGCTGCGGGCCCGCTTCGACGCCACCTGGGGCGTGACCTGCCCTCCGAAGCGCGGCTGGAACCTGACCGGCATGTTCCAGGCGATGGAGCGCCGCGAGCTGACGGCCCTCTACGTCATCGGGGAGAACCCCGTCCAGTCCGAGGCCGACCAGGCGAAGGCGATCGCGGCCCTCTCGGGCCTCGAGCACCTCGTGGTCCAGGACATCTTCCTGACGAGGACCGCCGAGCTGGCCGATGTCGTCCTCCCGGCCGCCGCCGCCTGGGCCGAGACGGAGGGCACCGTCACGAACTCCGAGCGACGCGTCCAGCGCGTGCGCAAGGCGCTGGAGCCGCCCGGCGAGGCCCGCGACGACCTCGCCATCATCTTCGACCTCGCGCGCCGGCTGGGCGGCCCGGCCGACGCCTGGGGCGAGCCGTCCGCCGAGGCGGTCTGGAACGAGGTCCGCAGTCTCTCACCCGTGCACGCCGGGATGAGCTACGCCCGATTGGAGGCCGAGGGCGGGCTCCAGTGGCCCTGCTACGACGAGACCCATCCCGGCGAGCTCTTCCTCCACTCCCGGCTCTGGGAGGACCCGGTGCCCGGGACCCCGGTGCCCTTCGTCCCGGTGGACCACGACCCGCCGGTCGACCGCCTCGACGCCGACTTCCCGATCCGCCTGACCACGGGCCGGCGCCTGGAGTCGTTCAACACGGGCGTCCAGACAGCCGGCTACCGCTCCCCGCTCCGGCGCGGCGAGACGATCGACCTCTCGCCGGAGGACGCCGCACGCCTCCGCGTCGCCGACGGCGAGCGCGTGCGGGTGGTCTCCCGCAGGGGGGCCGTGGAGGCGCCCGTCCGCGTGGACGAGGGCCTGCGCCCCGGCCTCGCCTTCATGACCCTGCATTTCCAGGACGATGTGGCCACGAACCTCCTCACGATCGACGCCACGGACCCGAAGTCCGGAACGGCCGAGTTCAAGGCCACCGCCATCCGGGTCGAGAGGCTCAGATCGAGGCCACGGCGTACCCGTCGCAGCCGGCCGATGCCCGCTGCCGGGCGTCGGGAGCCCTAGACTCCCGGGATGGACCTCGTCACGCTGGCCCCACGCGCGTCGGCCGAGGAGCGGGCCGCAGTCGACAGTGTCCTCGGGGCCGCGACGAACCGCTGGGAAGGCGGTGGCCGCGACGCCGACGGTGACGACCGGTTCGCCCGCGGAGGCCACGCCGCGCGCGACCGACGCCATCTCCTGCTGCCGGTCTTCCACGCGATCCAGGCCCGGGTCGGATGGATCAGCCAGCCGGCGCTGGAATACGCCTGCCGACGCCTGACGGTCCCGCCGGCAGAGGCCCACGGCGTCGCGACCTTCTACCAGATGTTCTCGACAATCCCCCGGCCGCCCGTGGTCGCCCTCGTCTGCGAGGACCTCGCCTGCCGGGTCGCCGGCGCGGAGGAGGTCTGCGCCGATCTCGAGCTGGCGCTGGGAGCGGCCGGCGAGCCCGCCCTCGGCGGCGAGGCAACGTGGTTCCGAACCCCCTGCCTGGGCCGCTGCGAGCGCGGCCCGGCGGCGCTCTTCACCGTGGCCGGCCTCGTGCCGGAGACGATCGCCACCGCCCCCGTGGACGCGGCGGCGGTCCTCGAGGAGCTCGAACGCTCCATCGCCGGCCGAGAGCTCGTCCCGCCGGAGGTCCCGATCGAGACCGACGGGGAGCACCTGGCGCACGTCCGTCGCTCGATCCCCCAGGCGGGGCTGCCCGGGCTCAGGATCCTGGCCCGGGCCGGCGTGACCGACCCGCGCAGCCTCGACGACTACCTCGCGACCGGTGGGTACCGCGGGCTGCGGCGCGCCTTCGCGATCGGGCCGGCCGGGGTCATCGAGGAGGTGACCGCGGCGCGGCTCCTCGGTCGCGGCGGGGCCGCCTTCCCGACCGGACGCAAGTGGGCCGCCGTGGCCGCCCAGTCCGTCGTTCCGCACTTCACGGTGTGCAACGCCGACGAGTCGGAGCCCGGCACGTTCAAGGACCGGGTCCTCATGGAGGAGGACCCGTTTGCGATCGTCGAGGCGATGACGATCGAGGGCTTCGCCACCGGCAGCCAGCGCGGGTTCCTGTACCTCCGCGCGGAATACCCGCTCTCGGCCGACCGGATGGCCCACGCGCTGGCGACGGCCCGGGCTGCCGGCTACCTGGGCGACGACATCCTGGGCTCCGGGTTCACCTTCGACATCGAGATCCGCCGGGGTGCCGGCGCCTATGTCTGCGGCGAGGAGACGGCCCTCTTCAACTCGATCGAGGGAAGGCGCGGCGAGCCGCGCAACAAGCCGCCCTTCCCCGTCGAGGTCGGGCTCTTCGGCCTGCCGACCGCGGTCAACAACATCGAGACGCTGGTCAACGTGCCGCTCATCGTGGCCGACGGCGGGGCCGCCTTCGCCGCGATCGGCACGGAGGGCAGCGCGGGCCCGAAGCTCTTCTGCCTCTCGGGCGCGGTGCACCGGCCCGGCGTCTACGAGGTCGAGTTCGGGGCGACCCTGGGCGACCTGCTTGACCTCGCGGGCGGGGTTGCCGGCGGGCGGGCGCTCAAGGCAGTCCTCCTCGGCGGCGCCGCGGGTGCGTTCGTCGGGCCCGACGCCCTCCGGCTGCCGCTCACCTTCGAGGGGACGCGGGCCGCCGGTGTGACGCTCGGCTCGGGGGTGGTGCTCGTCTACGACGAGACCGCCGACCTCGTCGACGCGCTCCGCCGGATCGCCGCCTTCTTCCGCGACGAGTCGTGCGGGCAGTGCGTCCCGTGCAGGATCGGCACCGTGCGCCAGGAGGAGCTGCTGGCGCGCCTGGCGGCCGGTCGGCCGAAGGGGTCCCTCGGGGACGAGCTGGCCCTCCTTGCCGACCTCGGACGGGGAATGCGCGACGCGAGCATCTGCGGGCTCGGCCAGACTGCGTCCGCCGCGATCGAGTCGGCGCTGAGCGCCGGCCTGGTCGACTTCGCCGCGGGGGGCCCGGACGGCCCGGCCGACATCCCGGCGGGAGGTCGCGCGTGAGCGCCGACATCGAGCGGATCTTCTACGAGCCGCCGGCCCGGCCGTCGCGGATCCCGGATCCCCCGCCGGTTGTCGCGCCTCCGGCGATCGAGATCACGCTGGACGGGCGGACCGTCGCCGTGCCCTCCGGCTCGACAATTCTCGACGCCTGCCGCGCCGAGGGGATCGACGTCCCCACGCTCTGCTTCCTCGAGAGCCTCACCCCGGTCAACGTCTGTCGCGTGTGCGTCGTCGAGGTGACCGGCTCGCGGGTGCTCGTGCCAGCCTGCTCGCGCCGCGTCGAGGCCGGGATGGAGGTCGAGACAGGCTCGGAGCGGGTGCGCCACAGTCGGAGGCTCGTCCTCGAGCTCCTGGCATCCTCGGTGGACCTCTCGCTCGCCCCGGGTGTCGCCGAGATGATGGCCGAGTACGAGGCGGACCCCGCCCGGTTCGGCGTGCCCGCGCCGCCCGCCGGGGCCGGCGTCCGCGAGGCCCGCCACCCCGGTCATCACGACCCGCCGTCCGGCGTCCGCGCGGAGACCGTCGCGCAGCCGCTCAAGGTCGACAACGACCTGTACGTCCGCGACTACTCGCGCTGCATCCTCTGCTACAAGTGCGTGGAAGCGTGCGGCACGGACGCCCAGAACACGTTCGCGATCGCGGTTGCCGGGCGCGGCTTCGACGCCCGGATCTCGACCGAGTACGACGCCCCCCTCACCTCCTCCGCCTGCGTCTACTGCGGCAACTGCATCGGAGTCTGTCCGACCGGTGCCCTCATGTTCCGGTCCGAGCACGAGATGCGGGCGGCCGGCACCTGGGACGAGGCGGCCCAGGCCGCCACCGACACGATCTGCCCGTACTGTGGCGTCGGTTGCACCCTGACCCTCCACGTCCAGGACAACAGCGTCGTGAAGGTGACCTCGCCCATGGACTCCTCGGTCGCGGGGGGTCACCTCTGCATCAAGGGCCGCTTCGGGTTCCAGTTCGTGCAGGAGCGACCGGGCCCGTAGGTCGCCGCCCGGCGGCCACCCCCCGATGCGGTGGTCCGGACAGCGGGACCGCACCTGACTCCACGGGACGCCACAAACCTGTTGACTATGCGCATCCGCGCAGGTAGGTTTCGTGGCGAAGAGCGGGCAGGGTCCGCGCGCTCGTGGTCGCGAGGCGCGGCAGCGTCGCCCTCCCGCGGATTAGATCTCCTTCTTGCTGATGCACGTGAGTGCCGTCACGTGCCGGGGGGTGCCCACCTTGTCCCCGGAGACCGGCGGAGGACGTAGCGCCGGGTCTCGACCAGCAGCAAGCCCCGCCGCCTGAGACCCCGCTGTCGGACCTCGTGCGACGGGCACTCGGAGGGAGACTCGGATGCCTCGTACACGAATCCTCCGGCGGCGCGCGGCCGTCTTCCTGGTCCTGGTCGGCCTCATCGCCTCGGGACCCAACGCGTTGAGCGTGCTGGCGGCCAACCCGCCGCCGTTCGACGGCACGTCGATCTCACCCCCCCTGGGCCCGACGTACGGGGAGACATGGTGTGCGCCCCCGGCCCCCGGGTCGAGCATCGCCGGGCTGCAGACGCCGCTGGCTCTCATCCCGCAGGAAGCGACCCTGTGCACCCTCCAGCAGTTCCAGGCGGAGGAGGCGACTGCCGGGATCACGTCCGAGCGGATGACCATCACGCAGGGCACCACGTCGGCCGGCGGTCGTCCCTGGTACTACGCCGTGATCAATGACCTGGAGACGGCGCAGCAGCAGACCGACTACGCGAACTGGCAGACCATCCGGGCCGAAGAGCTGACGGACCCCGCCCAGGCCCAGGCCGACCTCGCCGGGTTCGGAGAGCACGTCAAGGTCCCGATCTACGTGGAGGCCAACATCCACGGCGGCGAGCGCGAGGGCGACGACGCCATGATGCAGGCGATCCGCGACATCGTCACCACGCCGCGGGGCACCAACACCTACGTGGACGAGGTCCTCGACCACGTCATCCTCATCGTGGTCCCGAACATGAACCCGGACGGCCGGTTCAACGGCGTGCGGGCCAACGACAACGCCATCGACATGAACCGGGATTTCCTGGTGCAGGGCCAGCCCGAGGTGAAGGCCGAGGTCGCCCTCATGCAGCAGTGGCTGCCCACGGGGGCCGTGGACATGCACGGCTACGTGAGCCCGGGCCTCGTCGACGGGCTGACGAAGCCCCATAACCCGGGCATCGAGTACGACCTGTTCCTCAAGTGGAACCAGCCCCGGATCGAGGCCAACAAGGTCGCCATGATTGGCATCGGCGAGAACAACGAGCATCCGGTCAACGACTACTGCCCGAGCGGTAACCTCTCCAACGCCGCCGGCAACTGCACCGGCTCGGGCGCCACCCTGACGATCTCGCCGGTGGGGACCCCCGGGCTGCACGAGGTCGGCAACGAGGTCACGGTCACCACCACCGCCGTCAACAACCTGGGCCAGGGCGCCAGCGTCACCATCAGCGGCGCGGGCGACCCGGGCTACAACGGCACCTGGACGGTCGACGCCCCCATCCCGACTCAGTCGACGACGTTCACCTTCACCAACCCGACGGCCGGCCTGCCGGACGCCGGGGGCGGGACCGTCACGCTTCATCCAGGGCCCGCGGTCGCCCAGGGGTGGGACGACTGGGGTCCCTTCTACACCCAGACCTACCAGGCGTACCTCGGCATCGACAGCTCCACCTCGGAGATGTGCTCGAGCAACAGCGGCCCCCCCCTGCCCGGCATCTGCGTCGGCCTCGGGGGGACGACCAACGCCCGGCTGGGCAGCAAGCTCGACCAGTACGAGGTCTTCTGGTCCTCCGTCCACTACTGGACCCCGAACCGCGTCGAGATGATGAACGACCAGCTCGAGGTCTTCCGCCGCGGCGTCACCGATGCGGCCCGCGTCGCCTGCTGCGACGGCACCACCGCGGACGGCACTTCCCTGCACGACCTCGGCTTCTGGGCCGACCAGCAGGACTGGATGGTCCCCTACCCGAAGGCGTTCGTGATCCCGTTCGCGAGCGGCAACCTGGGCGTGGGCCAGCGCAACGACCTCGAGGCCAACAACCTGGCCCAGTGGCTCCTGGACAACGGCATCCAGGTTTCCAAGCTGACCGCCGACTACACCTGGGGAGCCACGACGTTCCCGGCGGGCTCCTACGTGATCTGGATGAACCAGGCCCTGCGAGGCCTGGCGCTGACCGCGCTCGACGCCGGGCAGGACGTCTCCAACCGCATCAACCAGCTCTACGCGCCGCCAGGCGCCTGGAGCCACGGGACGCTGTGGGGCGCCGACACCGTCGAGGTGGCCCACGGTGACGGGACGTTCGCGCCCTCCACCACGCCCGTCTCCGCGCCGAACGCGCTCGTCGGCGGGGTCCGCGACGGCACCGGCGCCACCTCGGACTTCTACTCGCTGACGATCAGGGGCTGGCGCGAGTACGCGACCATCTCCGGCCTGCTCCACGGCGGCGTGCTCGGCGAGGTCGCCGAGGCGTCGTTCACCAGCACCACCGGCGGGCTCAGCCCGGCGGGCACGCTGCTCTTCCCCAACGACGCCACCACGAAGGCGGCGCTGGACGCCGCCGGGCAGGCCGCCGGCGTCTTCTTCGAGCGCAATGACGGGGTGACCAAGCCGGCCACCACGCTCCTCAACCGGGCTCCGCGGGTCGCCATCCTCGTCAACAGCGCGAACCCCGCGGAGAACTACCAGTCCTTCTCCCTGAGAAGGATCTTCGGCACCGACACCCAGTTCCTGTCGACGGTCAACGGCGCGGGTTCGATCCAGAACGCCGCCGTCGACCCCCTGCTGAGCTTTGACGTGATCTACAACACCGGCCAGAACTGGCCGGCCGCGGCCAGCGCCACCGCGCGGGCCCGGCTGAACGCCTTCTTCGGCCGGGGCGGCGGCTACATCGGCCAGGGTGCGTCGGGCAACAACTTCAACTTCCTGACCACCGCCACCACCAACGCCGGCGCCGCGGCAGCCCTGGTCTCCCCCCTGACCCAGGGTAGCCAGAGCGGCAGCGGCGATGTGCTCTGGAACAACGTCGGCGGGGCGGCCAGCCCGACCACCGGCGGTTATCCCGGCCAGGATCACCTGTTCCTGCCGGGCAGCGTCCAGTACTTCTCGGCCCGGCCGGCCTCGTCCACGATCGATGGGCAGTATCTCCACGACATGGCCGGAGCGGGCGGAGGCAACGGGCCCAACGAGGGCTTCGTGGCCGGCCTGTGGCGAAACCGGAGCGCCGCCACGAACGACGCGCCGATCCTGATCCACGGGCTCACGGCGGCTTCCGGAGCCGACCGGCCCAATCCCAGCCGGTATTGCGCGATGGCCTCGGATCCCCTCGGTTCGCGCGCCGACGGCGAGCGCATGTGGGCGTGGATCGCCCAGTGCGCGCTGTGGACACCCACCTTGACCCGCGGGCAGACCCTGATCGGCGCGCTCAGCCCGGTCCACGCCTGGGTCAGCCTGAAGAACAGCGACGACCAGGGCACGAAGTTCGACGTCCTCGCCGAGCTCCAGAAGAACGGCACGACCATCGAATCCGGGCTGGTCCGCTGCGTCAGCGGCATCAGTCGCAACGCGACCCCGGGGACGGAGGCCATCGTTCCCTGGGACTACGTGCCCAAAGCCGTGAGCAGTGGCGACGTCCTCTCCCTGAAGGTCTCCACCCGCATCGGCACCAACCCGGACAACACCAAGTGCGCCGGCCACAACAACGCGGTCGGGTTGCGCCTCTACTACGACTCGACGGGCCAGGCGTCGCGCTTCGACGCGACGATCGGCTCGGTCGATTTCACGGAATACCTGCGCTCCGACGGCGCGGTCTGCAAGAACGCGCCGAGCACCGGCGTCACCAACCGCTATCTCGACCCGGCCGCCCCGGGGGCTACACCGGGCGCCAAGTGCAAGGACTCGGTCGCCGTCAACTTCAACGGCGGCAATCCCTACAAGGAGATCGGCACCTGGGGCACCCTGGGCAACTGGATCATGCCGTAGCCGACGGCCCGTGAGGGCCGCCCCGGGACAGACGCGCCGATGGGCGCCGGGAGCGATCCCGGCGCCCATCGCCGTGTCCGGATCAGCGCCCCGCGGCGGGATGCCTCGGTCAGGCCCTGAACGTGACCGCCCGCCGCAGGACGCCCCGTCAGCCGGTCTTCCGCATCGTCCACTTGCCCTTGCCGATGTCGCAGCCGGTCGAGAAGGTCCCCGACATGGTGGCCGAGGAGATCCTCCCGACAAAGTCGATGATGACCTCGCGCTGGACGACGCTGAAGTCGACCCGGAGCCCGCTCACCGTTCCCCGGACGACGCCGCTGCTGAGGCAGGCGGTCCCGTCCATCGTGATCGTGCCATCGAGGGCGTGCCCCCGCTGCGTCCAGGTCACCCCGATCCCGCCCGCCATGCCCGCCTGGGTCGCGCTCGTCCACGTCCCCGACCAGGTCCCGCTGACCCCGGCCCCGGGGCGAGGGCTGGGCGTCGCGACCGGCGTCGCGACCGGCGTCGGCGACGGACGTCGGCGTCGCGACGGACGTCGGCGTCGCGACGCCCGTGGCGGGGGCGGTCCCGGTCGCGGTCGGACTCGACGTCTGGCCCGGCGTCGCGGCAGGCGCCGGCGGCACGCCGGCGCTCGAGGGTGTCGGCGTCGGCCCCGTCGCCTGGGCGCTCGGTCCGGGTTCGCTCCCGGGACGGGCCACGGCGAACGCCACGAGCGCCACCAGCACGACGAGCGCGACGGCGATGATGAGCCCTCGGCGCTCGACCCTCATGAGAGCACCCTCGGTCCGTGAAGAGAAGGGCGATTATGGCATGGCCCGTCAGCCGAGGGTCACCCGCTCCTCGCCGGTGTAGATGTTGAAGCCGTCGCCGCGAAGGAACCCGACGAGCGTCATCGACAGCCGCCGCGCCGCGTCGACGGCCAGGTCGGTGGGCGCGGAGATCGCGGCCACGATCGGGATCCCCGCGACGGCGGCCTTCTGCACGATCTCGAAGCTGACCCGGCCGGAGACGAGCAGGACCCGATCCCGGAGGGGCAGCTCCCCGGCGAGCGCGGCCGCGCCGACCAGCTTGTCGAGCGCGTTGTGCCGCCCGACGTCCTCGCGCAGCCGGAGCAGGCGGCCAGACGCGTCGAACAGCCCCGCGGCATGGATCCCGCCGGTCGCCTCGAAGAGCGCCTGCGCAGACCGGAGCGCAGCCGGCAGCCCGATGAGCGTGGCCGGCGTCACGATCGGCCCGGCCTCCAGCGGGTCGCAACGGACGACGACCTGGTCGAGCGACGCCTTGCCGCAGATCCCGCAGCTCGCGGTGGCCGCGAAGTTGCGCGCGGAGATCGCTGCCGGGTCCAGGGCCCGCGCCAGGTGCACCGTGATCTCGTTCTCGGGTTGCGAGACCGTCGCGATGTCGCCGATCGTCGTCCGATCCACGTCGCGAGGCCGGATGAGACCCTCGGTGACCATGAACCCGACCGCCAGCTCGGCGTCGTGGCCGGGCGTGCGCATCGTCACCGCCACGCTGAAGGGCGGGCGCCCGTCGGGTCCGACCGCGCGGATCTCCATGGGCTCCTCGCCGACGATCCGGTCCGGCCGCACCACGGCCTGGGCACCCCGGACGGCCACGACCCGGACGGCCCTCACGCTTCGTTCGGGCTGGCGGGCACTCGTCTCGGGCAGCCGGGCGTCGCTCATGCGCGGAGCGTACGGGAAAACGAAACGGCCCCGGGTTGTCCCGGGGCCGTGACGAAGGCGGCGCGTTCGCGCCGGCGTGCTAGGCGCGCCGGAGGGCGAAGCAGTCGCTGCAGTAGACGGGCTTGCCGCTCGTCGGGCGGAACGGCACCTGGGCGTCCTTGCCGCAGGACGAGCAGGTGGCGGTGAACATCTCGCGGGGGCCGCGGTTGCCGTAGCCACCATCGGCGCCGTAGCTGCTGCCGCCGCCGTAGCTGCTGCTGCCGCCGTAGCCGCCGCTGCGGTTGCCGTAGCCGGAACCGCCCGAATCACCGCGGGACGCCTTGCGGCTGGCCCGGCACGAGCCGCAGCGCCGCGGCTCGGTGAACTGCCGGGTGGCGTAGAACTCCTGCTCCCGCGCGCTGAAGACGAACTCCTGGCCGCAGTCGGCACAGGTGAGGACCTTGTCCGAGTACAAAGAAAAACCGCTCCTTCTCGCCGGCTTCCGCGACCCTTGACCGTTGATCCTCGCGGGAGCCCGTGAGTTGTGGGAGCGATCGTGTTGCGCCGAGCGTATGACCCCGCACCATGCGGGGATGTGCTGAGCAACAGTAGCCGATCATCCGGGACATGGGAAGAGGGATTCGCTGGGCGATTCGGCGGGGCGTCCAGAACCTTTCGGCGCCGTGGTACCGTCGCCCCGTGGACGTTCGCGAGATCCTCGCCCCGAGCGCGGCACCGGCCGCAGGCGGCCCGCAGGGCCGGGCCTGATCGGAGCAGGGATGCGCGGGCGGTTCCTCCGGATCGCTGGGGCGGTCGTCGCCGGAGTCGCCCTCGCGCTCTCGCTCAGCGTCCTGCAGGCCGGTGGCTGGGAGAGCTGGCTCGCGCACCGCGGGATCGTTCCCGGGTACGGCGACCTCGGACGGGCGGTTCCATCGCTGGACGGGCGCCATCTCTACCTCGACTGCCGGGGCTCAGGCTCCCCGACCGTCGTCCTCGAGGCGGGGATGGGCTCCGACGCCCGCTCCTGGGGGACGGTCTTCCCGGCCCTCGCGGACACGACGCGCACGTGCACGTACAGCCGGGCGAACCGCTGGGGCAGCGACGCCCGCGACACGCACACCGTCGCCCAGTCCGCCGCCGACCTCCGGGCAGCGCTCGCGTCCGCGGGGGAACAGCCCCCGTTCGTGCTGGTTGGCCATTCGCTGGGCGACGTCTACGTCAGGGTCTTCGCCGGCCTGTACCGCGATGACGTCGCCGGCCTCGTCCTGGTCGACCCGTTCGGCCCGGATCGCTTCCGGCGCCTGATCGCGCTCGCCTCGCCGAACCTGGCGCGGGCCTGGCAGGCCGACCTCGATGGGAACATCGCGGCCGTGCAGGCAACCGAGCGGCTGGATTGGCCGGCGTCGGAGGCGGAGCTTCGGGCGGTGGATCTCGGCGCCCTGCCCGTCGAGGTGGTGATCGTCCCCCAGCCGTTCGAGGTCGATCCGCGCATCCCCGATGCCGAGCGCTCCGGCCTGGCGAAGGAGTGGCGCGACGGGATCGACCGGATCTCCGACCGGGTGCGGGTGACCCTGGCTCCGGGGTCGTCGCACATGATCCAGTGGGATCGGCCCGAGCTGGTGATCGCCGCGGTCGAGCGGCTCGTGGAGGGCGTCCGGGGCCGGTGACACGCGGCCGCCGCGTGGGCGCCGTCAGCTCGCCCCGCCAGCGGTCCATGCCGCGGCCGCGACGATCACGGTCGTCTGGATGGCCACGTGATACGCCGCCGACGCCCAGATCGAGCCCGTCCGCCAGTTGAGCCAGCCGAAGACGAGGCCGCCGGCGAGCGTCGAGAGGGCCTCCACGTCGGGCTTGCCGATGTGGATCATCACGAACGGGACGGCGGCCACGACCACGGCGAACGGCCCGATGGCGCGGAGGAGCGCGAACAGGAGAAAGCCGCGCAGGAGGAACTCCGTGGGGACGAGGTCCAGGATGTTGGTCAGGAGGATGCCGGGCACGGTCGTCATCGACGGGCCGTACCAGTCGCGAATGGCCGGGATGGCGGCGATGAGGGCGATGGCGGGCACCGTGACCAGGGTCGCGAGCCCCCCGAGGGCGAGGCCGCGCCGGACGTCGCCACGCCCGAGGCCATACCGCCGCGGATCCTCGCGGAGGGCGAGGAGGACCCCCAGCGGCACCAGGCCGAAGAGGACGACCCGCTCGATGGCCTGGTTGCGGAGGCTCCGCGGATCGATGGGGCCGAAGCGGGGCAGCACGTCGTAATTGCGGTCCAGCATGAGGAGCACGCAGGCGAGGAGCAGGAACGCGGTCGCGAGAGCCGGGACCCGCAGCCCGAGGAGGTTGAGCTCGACCCGATCGCGGGCGGTCGCGGGCGTGGCCGGCGGGTCGCCGACGAGGAGCTCGACCAGGCGGGCGCGGAGCGTCACGGCGGAACAGGCTATCAGCCGGGCGGGAAGGGCCGTTCGGCCCGCGGGAGCGGGGTGGACCGGCGGATGCCGCGGAGCCCGGGGGAGCGCGACAATGGGGCGCTTCCGGAGGGCACGGCATGACGCTCGACGCGACGGCCCCACGGCCAGCGCCCAGCCTCGGTATCCCGCTCGACGAGGCCGCGGGTCACGTAGAGCACCTCGGCTTCCTCGACGTGAACGGCACGTCCCCCCAGGCGCCCGGCGGGGCGAACCTGATCGTCGCCCTGCGCGAGCGGCCCACCCTGACCCATTTCGATCCGGAGCGGGTGGAGCACTGGGTCGCCACGGGAGGTCGCGGGCGTTCCGCGGAGATCACCCGGACCACGGCGGTGCCCCTCGAGCGGCCCTTCTCGTGGGGCACGATCCGGGTCGTGGACCGGCTCGAGGTCTTCAACTCGTTCCTCACGTTCGGGGGGACCGTGCGCACGGTGGCCCGGGACGCGGCGACCACGCTCGTCGTCTTCTCCTCCCACGCCCCGATCCTCCGCTCCACGGGCCACAGCCAGGGGGTGGACCTGTCGACCGGCGAGGTGGGGGCGTTCTTCGCCCGGATGATGATCCCCATCGACTTCGCGCCGGGAGCCGAGGCACGGATCGCGGACGCATCGCCGATGGCCGTCTACGCGGCGTTCCATGCCTCGGTGCAGGCCCGCCTCGACGAGTCGGACGAGCTCCGCGAGTCCCACCCGGAGTTCGCCGCCTGGTGCCGTCGCGAGCGGCAACGGCTGGCCTCGACGTTTGGCCCCGACTGGGACGCCGGGCGGGCGATGGCGACCGAGCTCGGCCTGGCGACACCCTGAGGCAGCGTCTACAGCAGCCCGCGACGGCGGAACATCAGCATCGTGACGATGAGCACGACGACCATGATCCCAGCCACGATCAGGAAGCCGAGCTCGGCGTTCCCGAAGGGCACGTTGACGTTCATCCCCCAGGCACTGGCGACGAAGGTGAGCGGCAGGAGGAGGACGGAGAAGATGGTCAGGACGCGGAGGACGTCATTGGTCCGGTGGCCGATGACCGACTCGTTCGTCGACTCGATCGACTCGACCTGCTCCTTGTAGTTCTCGAGGACGTCCCAGATCCGCTCCGAGGCGTCGGTGACATCGTCGAAATAGAGGTCCAGGTCGGGGGCGCGGTAGCGGCTCACGGCACGCTCGAGGTCCCGGTAGACCACCCGCTGGGGACGGACGATCCGCCGGAAGTTGATGATCTCCGACTTCGCCGAGGAGATGTCGCGCACCAGCTCGCGCGAGCGGCCCTCGAAGAGCTCGTCCTCGATGTCCTCGAGCTTGCTGCCCATCTGGCGGAGCATCGGGAAGCCGGCATCGACCGCCTCGTCGACGATCCGGTAGAGGAGGTAGCCGGACCCATAGGCGAAGAGCTCGGCCCGGGTCTCGTCGTTCTCGGCCACCCGGTCGAAGAGGCGCGAGAGCTGCACGAAGCGCTCGTTCGGGAGGGTGATGACGTAGTCCGGGCCGACGAAGAGGTCGAGCTCCACGGCCTTCAGGCGACCGGTCGCCTTGTCATAGCTGGGGAAGTACAGAACAATGAAGAGGTAGTCGTCGTAGACGTCCACCTTGGGCCGCTGGTTTCGGGAGACGAGGTCCTCGAACGCCAGCGGGTGGAAATCGAAGTGCTCCGTCAGCCACTCTCGCTCGGCGAGCCGGGGGCGCTCGATGTGGATCCAGCGCAGCCCGTTCTCCTCGACGGTCGCGACGGCCGGCGACGCCTCTCCCGGAGTCTCGAGGGGCACCCCGGGGCGCCCGGAGCGGGGCAGACGCGGCCGGATCGCCCCGAGCCGGCTGCGACGCTCCGCGCGCGCTCCATCGGTAGTCGGCATCGTCCCTCGCCGTTCCGGGCGCACGGTGCGCGCGCCGGCGCAAGTCTACGCGCGCGAACCGGGCGGCTGTCGACGTCGTGCGGCTGTCGACGTCGTCGCCGGAGGGGTTCGCGCAGTCAGGGTGATCCAGCGCGATGGCGCATACACTCCGCGGACATCGCGGGAGGAGACATGGCCGGCACGTCCTGGGAGAAGTCGCCGCCGGAGCTTGTTGCGGCGTTCGCGGCGCTCACGGCGCGCCGCCCGGACCTCACGACACGGAAGATGTTCGGCTACCCGGCCGGGTTCGTCGGGGGCCACCTGACGACTGCGCTGCACCAGGATCACTGGATCGTCCGGCTCCCGGCTGAGGCCCGGAGCGAGCTCCTGGAGAGGCCCGGGGCGTTGCCGTTCGAGCCGATGCCGGGTCGCCCCATGAAGGAGTACGTGGTCCTGCCGGCGGACGTGGTGGCCGACCCGACCGCGCTCGATGCGTGGGTCGACCGGGCGATCGCCCACGTCCGGACCCTGCCGCCGAAGGCCTGAGGCCCGGGCGGCGGTGGCGGCGCCCGCGGTCCGTCGGGGCCCCCTTCTCCTCGCGGTCGTCCTCGGGTCGGGGATCGTCTTCCTCGATGGGACCGTCGTCAACGTCGCCCTCGAGACGATCGGGCGCGAGCTGCCGAGCAGCCTCGTCGGCGAGCTCGAGGGCCTCACCTACGTCACCAGCGGGTATCTCGCGGTCCTCGCCGCCCTCCTGATCCCGGCGGGGGCCATCGCGGACGCCTACGGCAGGCGCCGCGTCTTCGGCTTCGGGCTGGTGGCCTTCGGGGCCGCGTCGGTTGCCTGCGGCCTGGCGCCGACCATGGAGCTGCTGATCCTCTTCCGGCTCCTCCAGGGGGCGGCGGGAGCGTTCCTGGTTCCCGGGGCGCTCGCAATCATCACGGCCGCCTTCTCCGGCGAGGAGCGGGGCCGCGCGATCGGGACCTGGGCCGCGGCAACCGCCGTGCTGACGACGATCGGCCCCGTCGTCGGAGGGCTGCTCGTCCAGACCCTCACCTGGCGGGCGGCATTCCTCGTGAACCTGCCCCTCGTCGCCGTCGCCGTGCTTGCGCTGCGCCACGTCCCCGAGTCGCGCGACGAAGGGGCCACGGGACGGGTGGACTGGCTGGGTGCGCTCGTCGCGATCCTCGCCGTCGGGGGCCTCGCCTTCGGCCTGACGCGCGGCCAGCAGCAGCAGTGGCAGGACCCCGTGGCGTTCGCGGCGCTGGCGATCGGCGTCGTCGCCCTCGTGGCGTTCCCCGTCCTCATGGCGATCCGCCCCAACCCGCTCGTCCCGCTCGAGCTCTTTCGGCAGCGCACCTTCGCGGTCGTGAACCTCTCGACCCTCGTCATCTACGGCGCGCTCTACGTCTCGCTCACCTTCCAGAGCCTCTTCCTGCAGGGCACGCTCGGCTACACGCCGCTTGCCGTCGGGATGATGGTCGTGCCGACGGGTGTCCTTCTCGCCCTGGTCTCGACCCGGGCGGGTCGCCTCGCCGGGCGGTTCGGGGCGCGGCGGTTCCTGGTGGCCGGGCCGCTGGCGATGGCCGGCGGGCTGCTCTGGCTGGCCCGGATCCCGGCCACGAGCGCCGGTTGGGCGGCCATGCCCGGCGACCCGTCGAGCTTCGTCCCGCCGGTCGACTACCTCGTCGACGTGCTGCCCGGGAGCGTGCTGCTCGGGATCGGCCTCGCGCTGCTCGTGGCACCCCTGACGACGGCACTCATGGGCTCGGTGCCGCTCCGCCGGGCGGGCCTCGGCTCCGCGATCAACAACGCGATCTCGCGGGTCGGGGCGCCGCTGGTGAGCGCGATCGTCTTCATCGCGATCACGGCCAGCTTCGTGCCCGCGCTCGTCGCGGCGGTTCCCGGGTTCGACGCTGCGGCGGCCGAGGCGCTCGGGATCGTCCCCCTGGCCCCGCCGCCCCCCGGGGCACCACCGGCGCTCGCCGACGCGATCGTTGCGGCATCGACCGACGCCTTCCATCTCGCCATGGCCGTCGCGGCGGCGATGCTGCTCGCGGGGGCGGTCGTCAACCTCGTCGGCCTGGAGCGCGGACGGCCGGTGTAGGCACCGCGCTGAGCCGCGTCAGCGCGGCAGGGGAACCTCCTCGAGCGGGACGTCCCAGTGTGCCTCCAGGAGCTCGAAGCGACGCTGTTCGTCGGCGCGGAAGGCGGCCTGGTCGGGGTAGAGGCGGGCCGCGATCTCCCGTTCGGAATGCGCCTCGATCGCCGCCCAGTCGCGGTAGACGATCGTGACCATGAGATCCCAGTCGGCGCGACCGTCGCCGTGGAAGCGCGGCGCCTGCAGGCGGACGTCAAGGAAGCGGCCCTCGGCCAGCTGCTCGCGCAGGATCGGCCAGTGGTTGCGCAGGAAGAGGTCGACGAACTCGACGTGAGCGCCCCACCGGGTCCGGTAGTAGTAGTCGACCTGGACGGGCCGATGGACCATGAGCTGCACCTCCGGCACGGGCGAGCGAGGAGCCACGCCGGCCGGGATCCCGCTCCGGGCGGACCGTGCTCCGGCGTATCCTGCCCCCGGACCCGATCATCCGCAGGGAGGCCGCGCGATGCACGTCACGCTCGTCCACGTCCGCGTCCTGCCCGGGCGCGTCGCCGACTTCATCGCCGCAACCCGGGACAACCACCTGGCCTCCGTCCGCGAGCCCGGCAACGTCCGCTTCGACGTCCTCCAGGCGCCCGACGACGAGACCCGGTTCGTGATCTACGAAGCCTACGCGGACGCGTCGGCCGCCGGCGCCCACAAGGAGACCGTCCACTACCGGACCTGGCGCGAGGCCGTGGCCCCGATGATGGCCGAGCCCCGCCGTGGCGAGTCTTTCGTGGGACTCTACCCGGGGGTCGGGTGACGGTGGCCGCGGGCGCCGGGGACGCGGGAGCGGGCGCGGGGGACGTGGGAGCGGGCGCGGGGGACGTGGGAGCGGGCGCAGCGGGCGCGGGAGCGGGCGCAGCGGGCGCGGTGCCACCGTTCGAGGTCGCCCGCCTTCCGCGGCTGGTCGTCGGGCCGGGCCGGATCGCGGAGCTTCCGGGGATCGTCGCGACGCTGGGCCGCAGCGCCCTCCTCGTCACCGGGGCGCGCTCCTTCCCCGAGAGCGCCGCCTGGGCCCCGCTCGTCGCCGGCCTTGAGGCGGCGGGCCTGGCCTGGGACCACGTCGCGGTCGGCGGGGAGCCCTCACCGGAGCTGGTGGACGGGGCCGTGGCCGCCCGGCGCGGGCATCCGCCGGACGCCGTGGTGGGGATCGGGGGCGGGAGCGCCATGGACGCCGCCAAGGCGATCGCCGGCCTCCTCCGCAGCGGGACGGTCGCCCTCGACCACCTCGAGGGGGTCGGCCGCGGCTTCCCCTACCCCGGGCCCGCCACGCCGTTCATCGCCGTGCCCACGACTGCCGGGACCGGCAGCGAGGTCACCAAGAACGCGGTGCTCTCGGGACGACTGCCCGGGGCGCCGCCGGACGCGCCGCCGTTCAAGAAGTCGTTCCGCGACGAGCAGCTGGTGGCCCGTGCGGCGATCCTCGACCCGGATCTCCTCGCCGGCTGCCCGCCGTCCGTCATCGCCGGGGACGGGATGGACGCCGTGACCCAGCTGCTGGAAGCCTTCACGTCCAGCGGCGCCTCGCCGTTCACTGACACGGTCGCGCGGACCGGCCTGGAGGCGGCCGCTCGGGCCCTGCCGGCCTGGCACGCCGCGGCCGCGGCGGGGGCGCCGCCGGAGGCGAGCGCGGCGGCCCGGACCGCGATGTCATGGGCCGCGTGCTGCTCCGGGATCGCCCTCGCCAATGCCGGCCTCGGCGCGGTCCACGGGATCGTGGCGGCGCTCGGGGCGCCTTCCCCGTGCCCGCACGGGATCGGGTGCGGGATCCTGCTGGCCGCGACGACGCGGGCGAACCTCGCCGCGCTGGCGGTCCGGGCACCGGGTTCGCCGATACGGGCCCGCTACGCCGACGCGGGACGGATCCTGGGGGGCGACCGCGCGCGCTCCGACGACCGGGCCAGGGAGGCCCTGCTGGCGACGCTCGACGCGTGGACGACGGCGCTCCGTCTGCCGCGGCTGGCGGACTTCGGCGCCGGGCCACGCGACCTCCCGGGGCTCGTGGCCGAGAGCCGCGGAAGCAGCATGCGCACGAACCCGGTCGTCCTCACGGACGAAGAGATCGCGGGGATCCTCGCAGCCTGCCTCTGACCAAGCGGGCGGCGCGAGGACACGCCGAGGCCCGCGTGAGGATTCGCTCATGTCCGGCACACGGGCGCCACATGGCGCAGGTGGAACCTTTGCCATGGCCGGCGACTCAAACGGGCACCGGCCCAAACCTCCCACCCGAGGAACACGACCGTGGCCTACGTCATCGCCGCCCCCTGCATCGATCACCAGGATCAGGCCTGCATCGAGAGCTGCCCCGTCGACTGCATCACGTTCGAGCCCGGGGTCGACCGCAAGGCCTACATCGACCCCGACGGCTGCATCGAATGCGGGGCCTGTGTCAACGAGTGTCCCCAGGGCGCGATCTACCACGCGTCCGAGCTGCCGGGCCCGTGGGCCGTCTTCGCCGCCATCGACCGAGCCTGGTACCGCGATCCGACCGCCGCCCGGGCCGCCGTCGATGCCGCCGCCGAGGCGGCCGCCTGATGGACGACGCGAACGCAACTCTGGTCGAGCGCAACGACCTGACGGCCGACGTCGCGTCGCTCTTCGTCCGACCCGATGCCCCCGGCGCGGGGTATGCGCCCGGTCAGTACGCGACACTCGGCCTCGCCGCCGGTGATGGCCTGGTCCAGCGCCCGTACTCCATGGCGGCCCCCCACGCCCCCGATGAGGCCTGGGAGTTCCACGTGCGCCGGGTGCGCGGCGGCGCGCTGACCGAGCGCCTCTGGGAGCTTCCCGTCGGAGCCCGGTTGCGCCTCGGTGCGCCCCGAGGTCGCTTCACGCCCGACCCGCAGGACCGGCGCTCCCGCCTCTTCGTCGCGACGGGCACGGGGATCGCCCCGTTCGTCGCGATGATCCGCGCCGACCTGGCCGCAGGTCGACGCCGGAGGACGGTCGTGGTGCACGGAGTGGCCCATGCGGACGAGCTCGGCTTCCGCGGCCTGCTCACGCGCACTGCCGCCAGCCCTGCCTCGGGGCTGCGGTACGTCCCGACCATCTCCCGACCCGACGACCCGCGAAACAGCGGTTGGGTCGGTGCCACCGGCCGTGCGGAGCGCGTGCTCGCGACGGGTTGGGCTGCCCTCGGGCTCGACCCGGCAACGACAGTTGCGTACCTCTGCGGCAACCCCGGCATGGTGGCGTCCGCCAGTGCCGCCCTGGCCGGACGCGGGATCGCGCCGCCGGATGTCCACACCGAGTCGTACTGGCTCGACCGGATCGCCACGGCGGCCTGACAGCCGACCGACGACTATCCTGACCGTGGCGGGCAGGAGGCGTCGTGGCGACCGAACCAGCGTCCATCCGGGCGGAGCGCGAGCGGGTGCGCGCCTCCCTCGTCGGCCTGCGGGGGCGGCCGGGATGGCTCGACCGCCTCGTGCGGCTGGTCGTCCGGGCCGGGTTCGCGCTCGTGGGATGGCGGATCCGGGCGACCGGCTGGGAGCGCCTTCCGCGCGACGCGGGGGGCCATGTCGTCCCGTGCGTTGTCGCCGTCGCCCCGCACCGGGGCTGGATCGACCCCTTCCTCCTGCTCCTCACGTGGCCGCCCGACGCACCGCGGCTCGCCTGGTTCGGGGACAGCCGGACGATGACCAGCTCGTCGTGGCGCCGGCTGCTCCTTCCCCGACTCGGCATGATCCCGATCCCGCCGGCGGTCACTCCAGGTGCCGCCCGCGACCACCTCGCCGACGCGCGGACCGTGATCGGCCGGGGATGCTGTCTCGTCATCTTCCCCGAGAAGGGCGCGCCCAGCCCGCGCGGCCGGAGCCGGACCATCGCCGCGGGAGCCGCGTGGCTGGCAGCCGCAGGCGAGGTCCCCCTGGTCCCCGTCGCGATCGGCGGCTTCCTGGAGACGGGCCTCGGCACGCGCTTCCGCCTCCGGGTCCTCGAGCCGCTGCCGCCCCCGGGGGCCACGGCGGGCACCCCCGCCGGGATGCGCGCCGCACGCGCCACGACCGACCGGCTCCGCGCGTCGCTGGCGCCTGCGATCGCCGACTTGGAGGCCGCGACGCTCGCCGAGAACGGGCACCGCCCGCTGCCTGGGTTGCGGGGACTGTTCCGATAAGCCATCCGTCGCGGGATCCGGACGGGGCTGGTCGGCGGCTTTCCACGGGCCGTATCCTTCGCCCTCAGAACGCCGGCACCACCGGAGGGAGAACCGCATGAGCGACGACGACGCCACGACGCAACCTGCGCCCGTGCCCGTGCCCGTGCCCGAGGTCGCGCCGGCCGGGCCCGCGCCGGAGGTCGTGGCCGCCCCCGCGGCGCGGGAGGCAGCCGTCGATACGCCGGCGCCGGCTGAGGGCGCCACCTCGGGCCGCCGCGCGGTGGGCCGGGCCCGCAGCCTCGCCGTCGGCCTGTTTTTCTTCCTCACCTGCGTCAGCCTCGTGCTGGCGGTCACCACGTGGTGGCTGCACGAGACCGTCCTCGATACCGATCACTTCGTCGCGCTCACGGCCGACCTGGCCAGCGACCCCGCAATCCAGGCCGCACTCGTGGAAGCCACCGTGACCCAGGTCGACGAGGCGATCGACCTCGGTCCGATCGGGAGCTACGTGGTCGCCGGCGTCGCCCGCGAGGTCTACGGGAGCGACGTGTTGGCGAAGATCTGGGAAGGGGCGATGCGGGTCGTCCACACCCAGCTCGTGGCCGTCCTTCGCGACGACAGCAACCTGGCGAAGGTCGACAACGGGCAGATCGTGGTCAACCTGTTCCCGGTCATCGACCGCGTCCTCGAGAAGGTGAACAGCCTCGACCTCGTCATCGCGGGCAGGCCGATCACCGTGCCCGACATCACGAACCCCGACGACCCGACGGCCAGCCGGGCGGAGCTCGAAGCCGCCCTCGGCCGGCCGCTCAAGCCGACGTTCGGCGTGATCCCCATCGCGCCGTCGGCCAAGCTCGAGCAGGCCCAGCGGTACGTGACGATCTTCGATGCGTTCGCGATCGTGCTGTTCGTGATCACGGGTCTTCTCGCCGTCCTCACCCTCGCCCTGGCGCGCCGCCGCCTGCGGATGGTGGCCCTGCTCGCGATCGGCGGCCTCGCCGCCCTGCTGGCGGCGCGGCTCGTCATCGCCTCGGCGGCCGACGCCATCGCAGCCGCGGTGGCGGGGGCCGGGCCCGGGGCGATCATCGGGGGCGAGATCGCCCAGGCGGCGGCGGACTCGTACCGCGAGTTCGCACGTCTCCCGCTGGCGATCGCGCTCGCGGCGGCGGTGATCGCCACGCTTCTCTCGTTCCGGATCGAGCGACAGGCCGACGACGGGTCGGTGGCGGGCGGGATCACCCGCGTGGTCGACGGCTGGTTCCTGGCCCTGACCGGGCTCTGCGTCGTCCTTGCCGCGCTCCTCGTCGTGGGGCTGACCCTGGCCTCGCTCGTCGTGGCGGTGGCGGTCTACGCCGCCTGGCTCGCGTTCGTGGCCTGGTCGGGACGGAGGGGCGGAACGGCCGGCGCGGCGGCCTAGGGCGGCGCGGCGGCCTGCGCCCCGCGGGCCGCGCGGCCACGGGGTCCGGGGGCCGCCTCAGCGCCGGCGGGCCCGGCCCCGGCGGTCAGCCCCCCAGCCTGGGGCGGGTCATCTCCTCCGGCCTGACCCAGGCGTCGAACTCCTCGTCGGTCAGGAAGCCCGAGGCGACGGCCGCCGCGCGGAGCGTGGAGCCCTCGTGGTGGGCCGTCTTCGCGATCTTGGCCGCCTTGTCGTAGCCGATGTGCGGGGCCAGGGCGGTGACCAGCATCAGCGAGCCGGCCACGTGGTCGGCGATCCGCTGCTCGTCGGCCTCCAGGCCCTCGATGCAGTGCTCCCGGAACGAGCGGCAGCCGTCCGTGAGGAGCTCGATCCCGTGGAGCAGGTCGTGGGCGATGATCGGCTTGAAGACGTTGAGCTCGAAGTTGCCCTGGCTGCCGGCAATCCCGACGGCCACGTCGTAGGCCATCACCTGGACGGCGACCATCGTCAGCATCTCGCTCTGGGTCGGGTTCACCTTGCCGGGCATGATCGAGGAGCCCGGCTCGTTCTCGGGCAGGCGCAGCTCGCCGAGGCCGGCCCGCGGCCCGGAGCCCAGCCAGCGGACGTCGTTGGCAATCTTCATGAGGCTCGTGGCCAACGTCTTGAGGGCGCCCGAGGCGAAGACGGTCGCTTCCTGGCCGGCGAGCCCGGCGAACTTGTTGGGCGCCGAGACGAAGGCAAGGCCGGTCAGCTCGGCGATCCGGGCGGCTGATCGAACGGCGAACTCGGGGTGGGCGTTGAGGCCGGTCCCGACCGCGGTCCCGCCGAGGGCGATCTCGTGGAGCCCCGGGAGGACGGCCTGCAGCCGCGCCAGGTCGCCGTCGAGCATCGCGACGTAGCCGGAGAACTCCTGGCCCAGGGTCAGCGGCACCGCGTCCTGGAGGTGCGTGCGCCCGATCTTGACGATCCCCATCCACGCCTGCGCCTTCGCGTCGAGGGCATCCCGGAGAGCGGTGACGGACGGGATGAGGCGTTCCTCGATCTCCCCCGCGACGGCCATGTGGAGCGCCGTCGGGAACGTGTCGTTCGAGGACTGGCTCATGTTCACGTGGTCGTTCGGGTGGATCGGCGTCTTGCCTCCCCGCGACCCCGTTGCCAGCTCGTTGGCCCGGCCGGCGATCACCTCGTTGACGTTCATGTTCGACTGGGTGCCGGAGCCTGTCTGCCAGACGCGGAGCGGGAACTCCGCCGCGAGCGTCCCGTCGACGACCTCGCCGGCCGCGCGGACGAGCAGGTCGCGCTTGTCGGCGGGCAGCAGGCCGAGGTCCGCGTTCACCTCGGCGGCAGCCCGCTTGAGGATGCCGAAGGCGCGCACGATCGGGACGGGCATCGTGTCGCGGCTGATCGCGAAGTGGTGGAGCGAGCGCTGCGTCTGGGCGCCCCAGTAGTGGTCGGCGGGGACCTCGATGGGGCCCATGGAATCCGACTCGGTGCGGGTCGCGGTGGTAGCGGGCGGTTCGACGGCGGTCATGAACGTCCCTCGCTGGTTCGTGCTCGCGGCCAGCGTACGCCCGGCGGGGCGGGCACGGCAGGGTGGAGCGGCCCGAAGGGGCGGGCCGTCCGGGGTCAGGCGCGCCCGCGCTCGGCGGAGGCCGCCGCCTCGTCCGACAGACGGGAGAATTCGTCATCGGCCAGCACGAGGTCCGCCGCAGCGGCGTTCTCCTCCAGCTGGGCAATCGTCCGGGCGCCCGGGATCGCGATCGTGTTCGGGTGCCGGATCAGCCAGGCAAGCGCGACCTGGGCGGGCGTCGCCCCGTGCCGGGCGGCCACCTCCGCGATCGCCGCAACGAGGGGCGCTGCGGCGGCCCGGGCGCCGTGCCGGAACAGGGGGCGGGCGGGCCGCCGCCCGCGCGCACGCCGCGCCGGCTCGGCCCCGTTCCCGGGCCGTGCCGCGAGCACGCCCTGCCCGAGCGGGGAGTAGGCGACGACGAGGCGGTCCATCGCGGCCGCGTACGGGACGAGGTCCCGCGCCGGCTCCGGGCTCACGAGGCTGAACCGGACCTGGTTCGCCACCACCGGCGCGCGCAGGGCGCGCTCCGCATCCTGCCACTGGCCCAGGCCGTAGTTGCTGACCCCGACGTGGCGGACCACGCCCGACGACAGCAGCGGCCGCAACGCCTGCATCGTCCGGCGCACCGAGACGAGCGGGTTCGGCCAGTGGGCGTAGTAGAGGTCGAGCGCGTCGACGCCGAGGCGCCGGCGGCTGCCGGCCGCCTGGCGGGCGAGGATGGGCTCGGCCGGGGCGAGCGGCATGAACTTCGTGGCGACGATCAGGCCGTCCCGATCGACCGGATCGATCTCGGCGAGGGCGCCGGCGATGATGCGCTCGGACCGGCCGGGTCCGTAGGCCTCGGCCGTGTCGAGCATCGTGATCCCGAGCTCCAGCGCCCGCCGCACGAGGCGGGGGGCGACGTCGCTTCGCGTAGGCCTCGCCGTAGCCCCACTCGCGCGAGCCGAACTGCCAGGCCCCGAGGCCGATGGCCGACGTTCGCAGACCGTCGACTTCCACGTACCGCATCGGCGCAGGGTACCGCGCGCCTGCGGAGCCGGGGCGCCCGGCGCCCCGCTGGCATGCCTCAGGCCGGCTCGCCCTCCTGGGTGGCACGACCCAGGTACGTCCCGTAGTCGGGCTGCGTCCGCTCGTAGCTGCCCTCGAGGAGCGGCGACGAGACCATGAGATCTGCCGAGGCCCGGTTGCACGCGATCGGGATGTTCCAGACGACCGCGAGGCGGAGAAGGGCCTTCACGTCAGGATCATGGGGCATCGGCTCGAGCGGATCCGAGAAGAAGACGAGGAAGTCGATCCTGCCCTCGGCGATGAGGGCGCCCAGCTGCTGGTCGCCGCCCAGCGGCCCGCTCTGGAGCTTCTCGACCGGCAGGTCGAGCTCGCGCTCGAGGAGAGCGCCGGTCGTGCCGGTTGCCAGGAGGTTGTGGCGGGCCAGGAAGGCGATGTTGTAGCGCGCCCACTCGACGAGATCGCGCTTCTTGTTGTCGTGAGCGACCAGGCCGATCTGGAGCCGGGGCGATTCGTCGAGCGCCATGGGAGGACCTCATGTGGCGGACGTGACAGATGTGGCGGATGTGGCAGTCGGGTGCCGGTGTCCCGGACCAGCGTACCGTCCCGCGCCGCGGGCCACTGTCCGCGCGGCAGCGCCCGTTCCGCCCGGTCGCGGGCCGAATCTGGCCAAACGCGGTACAATCGGCACTTCCCGACGACGGGCGTTTCCGCAAGGCGCCCAGCCGCCTGGTTCCCCGACGCTCCAGCCCGGAGGCCACCGCCCATGGCATCTCCCATTCCCCGCCGACCTGTCGTCGATCCCGGTCCCCGCCACGTGATCGCCGAGTACCGCCACCGGCTCCAGATGGTCACCTGCGAGTGCGGCTGGCAGGGCAGCAGCGCGTCCCCGGATACGCGCCCCTCCGAATGGAGCTCCCACGTCGCCGCGCATCGCACCGGGTCGCGCTGAGCGACACCGCGGGGGCCGCTACCGTCCCAGGCTCTCCAGCCCTCCGAGCGCCGGATCCGCGAGGATCGGCGCTCGTTCGATTCCCGGGACCGCTAGGCTCTAGCCGCGTCCCCGATCGGGCGACCCGCCACCGGACAGGAGCGATCCCGTGAGCTTCACCTACGCAGTCGTCGGCGCCGGGCGGCAGGGCACGGCCGCCGCCTACGACATGGCCCGCTTCGGCGACGCGGCTCGGGTCAAGGTTGCCGACGCCGACCCGGAGGCGGCGAGGCGCGCCACCGCCCGTGTCAACGCCCTCGTGGGGCGCGAGGTCGCCCATCCCTTCGCCGTCGACGCGGCCGATCCAGCCGCGCTGCGGACGTTCCTCGACGACGTCGACTCCTTCCTCTCCGCGGTCCCCTACTGGCTGAACCCGGCCATCGCCCGGATCGCGATCGAGGCGCGGGCCAGCATGACCGACCTGGGCGGGAATACGGACCTGGTGCGCGCGCAGCTCCTCCTCTCCCCCGAGGCCGAGGCGGCGGGCATCGCGATGATTCCCGACTGCGGCCAGGTCCCCGGCATGGGCACGAGCCTCAGCGTCTACGCGATGTCCCTCCTCGACGAGACGGACGTGATCACGTTCTGGGACGGCGGCAACCCGCTGTACCCGAAGCCGCCCTTCAACTACATCCTTACCTTCAACATCGCCGGGCTCACGAACGAGTACCACGGCGTGGCCCATTTCCTCCGCGAGGGGCAGCGAGTCGAGGTGCCCACGTTCCGCGAGGAGGATTACGAGATCGTCGACTTCCCGTCGCCGATCGGACGGATGGAGGCATTCGTTGCCGGCGGCGGCACCTCGACGATGCCGTGGACGTTCGAGGGGAAGCTCACGACGCTCTGGAACAAGACCCTCCGGTGGCCCGGCCATTTCGCCGCCTGGAAGGCCTACATGGACGCCGGGCTCCTCGAGACGGACACGATCGATGTCGGCGGTGTCCGGGTCGTCCCGCGCGACGTCCTCCACGCCGTCCTGGATCCGAAGCTGCGGGCGAAGCCCGGCGAGCCGGACCTGGTCATCGTCCGGGTGCTGGCGCGGGGCCGGAAGGACGGGCGGGCGGCCGAGGTCGTCGTCGAGCTGTTCGACCGCTTCGACGAAGCGACCGGCTTCACGGCGATGGAGCGGACCACCGGCTGGGACGGCTCGATCAAGGCGATCCTCAACGCGCGCGGCGAGACGCCGCGCGGCGCGCACCCGGCGGAGATCGCGGTGCCGGGCCCCCGCTACGCGGAGGAGCTGCGGCGCCGCGGCTTCAGCCTGACGGAGACGTGGAGCGAGCGCGGGGCAGGTTGAGCGACGCGCCGGCCGCCGGGCCGGGGAACCCCCCTTCCGGTGGCGGGCACCGCGGCGTACGATGCCGTTTCTCAGGGGACACGACGCCGGCTACGTGGGTCACCCGGCGAACGTCGAGGGAGGGCTGCCGTGCACCAGCAGATCAGGACATCGCCCGACACGACCGTCGAGAACATCCGGACCGTGCTCGACGTCCTCGCGGCCGAGCGCGTCAACGTCGAGGGCATCGGGCCGGACTTCGAACCTCCGCACGTCCGTGTCGCGGTGCCCCACCGGGACTGGAAGCGGGCGTGGGACGCGCTCAAGGGCGCCGGGCTCCAGCCGGAGGCGCGACCGGCCATCACGTTCGCCATGCCGAACCTGCCCGGCCAGGTTGCGCCGCTCGTGGAGCAGATCGTCCAGCAGGGGTACACCCTGGAGAGCCTCCTCGTGCTGGCCAGCCGCGCCGACGGGCGGACGCTCGTCTCGATCGGCGTTCGCGAGACCGTCCCGCGGGGGTGGGCCGACGGGGTCGCCGCGCTCGGCGGGTGGGAGGAGCCGGAAGACTGGACCGGCGAGGGGCGGTCGTCTGCCTAACGCCAGGAGACCCGCGCCACGGCGACGATTCCCGCCAGCCCGGGCAGGCTGACCGGCTCAGCGTCCCCTGGCTGCATCCGGGCGGCCACCAGCGTCGCCGCCGAGGCGACGATCTCGCCGGCGCCTGCCTGAGCCATCAGCCGCGACGCGACGTGGACCTCGCGGCCGGCCCACCCCGTCCCGGTCGGGAGCGCCTCGCCGTGATGGAGGCCGATCCGGACCCCGGGCGCGAAGCCGGCCGCCCCGCGATGCTCCGCGAGCGTGCGCTGGATGGCCACGGCGCACATGACGGCAGGCCCCGGCGATGGGAACGCCACGAAGAACCCATCGCCGGCGTGATCCACCTCGACGCCGCCATGGGCCTCGAAGAGTCGCCGCAGGGTGGCGTCGTGCCACGCGCGCAGCGCGGACCAGGCGTCATCGCCGATGACGTCGATGAGCGCGGTTGACCCGACGATGTCGGTGAACATGAACGTGCGGGCCGCCGCGCGGACCCCGCCCTGAGTCGCCCCGGGACCCTGACTCGCGTCGACGAGGCCCAGGCGCGTCGCGACGGCGGCGGCCTCGACCCGGCTGGTCACGGCCAGCCGGGCCAGGACACGGCGGACAGCGGCATTCGCGGTCTTCGAAGAGATGCCCAGGGCAGTGCCGATCTCCGCGCTCGTCCGGCCGCTGCCCAGGAGCTCCAGGACCTCGATCTCGCGGGCGGACAGGCCCGCCTGCTCCAGCTTCCGGCGACCGTCCGTGGGGCCGGCCAACAGCCGGTCCCCGATCGGGGTCTCGGCCCGGTCCGCGGCACGGACCCCTGGCGCCGGACCCGGCGTTGACGGAACGATCGAGGAGAGGTCGATCCGGGCCCGGCGAGCGACGCCCGCGACCCCGACGCCCAGCGGTCCGGCGCCCAGCCGGGCGGCCTCCGCGGCCGCGGTGGCGAGAACACCGGCAGCGGCCCGTTTGTTGCGGCGGCCTTCGTTGGCCAGGATCGCCTCGGCCCGCCGCCAGCGGGCATAGGCGGCGTGGGCCGGCATGTCGAGGTCGTGCCAGGCGTCCGCAAGCTCGGCCCAGGCACGCTGGTCCGCCGCGGCGTCGGCCCGAAGGCGTTCGGCCCGCGCCCAGGCCGCGGTCGCGGCGAGCCCACGGGTCGCGGGGTTTCGTCCGTCAGACCCGCCGACGAGGTCATCGAGCCGGGCGACGTTCCGGGCGGCAGCGTCCCGAGCCTCCGCGAGCGCTGCCTCGTCGCGCCAGGCGCGGGCCGTCTCGGCCTGGTCGGCCGCGGCGCGGGCCCCCAGGGCCAGCAGCGGCCCCGCCAGGAAGACGTCGTCGCTGCCCTCGAGGGCCGCCAGGCCCGCCTCCACGGCATCCGCGGCACGGTCGGGCGCTCCCGCCCAGCAGGCGAGCTCGGCGTCGGCGGTTCGGAGATAGGCGACCAGGTCGAAGTCGACGTCCCCGGCGGCCATCCGGTTGCCGACGGCGAGCGCCTTCCGCGCGTCATCGAAGCGACCCCTGGCCGTCGCGAGGCGCAACCGGACGATCACCAGGTAGAGCGGACCCTCGCCGTCCGGGTCGAGCGAGCGGCCCTCGGCCATCAGGGAGTCGGCCTCGTCCCATCGCCCGAGCCGCAGGAGGACGTCGGCCGCGGCTGCTCGAAGGGTGAGGCCGTACCGTCGATCGAGACCGTCGCGCTTGGCCGCCCTGATCCCCTCGAGGGCGGCCGCCAGCGCCTCGTCCGGGCGGTCCGCCAGCCCCAGGTGGTAGGCCAGGTTGTGGAGGCCCACGATGAGCCCTTCCCCGGGATCGTGGGTGCGGGCGATGCTGCAGGCTGCCTCCAGCGCGGTGATCCCGCCCTCGATGTCGCCGATCCCGAAGCGGTCCATGCCGAGCATGTCGAGCGCTCGGCCCTCCTCGATCGGGGCGTCCGCCGCGCGGGCGGCCGCGATCGCCTCCTCGCAGACGGCGGCCGATTCGCGGTACCGGCCCAGCCCCATCAGGGCTCCCCCGAGCCCGCGCACGACACGCGCCCGGGCCAGGCTCGGTGGCTCGGCCGGGACGAGGTGGACGGCGCGGCGGTGGTGGGCGAGCGCCACGTCGCTGCTCCCGGCGAGCCAGCGATGGTAGCCGAGTCGGCTCTCCAGGATCCCGGCCCGGACAGGGTCGACGGCCGGGTCGACGAGCCGGATCCCGCGTTCGACGAGCTCGGCCGCCGACGCGAAGTCGCTCGCGAGGTTGGCGGCTTCCTCCGCGTCGAGGAGAAGCGCGACCTCGTCTGGCGCCTCCGCTCGGATCCCGGACGGGAGGCGTGGCAGCTGCTCGAGCGCTCGGCGCCGATGCCGTGCCGCCTCGGCGTAGGCGCGCACCTCCATGGCCGCGTCGGCCGCGGCCAGCGCGGCACGGAACGCCTCGCTGGGGCGGTCGGCCGCGGCCCAGTGGTTGGCGACCTCCCCGGCCGCGCCGGCCGGGCTCGGGTCGGCCAGCCCCGGGTTCGCCGTGAGCGCAGTCGCCAGCGCGGCGTGAAGCGCCCGGCGCTCGCCCCCGAGCAGCTCGGCCACGATTGCCTCCCGGAGGAGCACGTGGTGGAGATCGACGAGCGGCGCACGGGCGTCGACGGCGACCAGGTGGCGCGCGATGGCGTCGTGGAGGGCAGCGTGCACGGACGCCGCCGGCAGGCCCGTCGCCCCGACCAGGAGCCGATCATCGACGGCACGTCCGGCGACCGCGAGGGCGCGGATGACGGCCGTGGTGTCGGACGGCAGGCCGCGGATCCGCACCGCGAGCATCTCCCGCAGCGTCTCCGGAAGCCGGGCTGCGGCGACCCCGTCCCCGCCGCCTGGGTCGCCCGAGCCCGCCCCTGCGGTGAGCAGCTCCTCGACGAACAACGCGTTGCCGCCCGACCGCGCCGCGATCGCCGCCATCACCGACGGGCTCGGCGGCGACCCGAGGATCGCTCGGAGCTGGTCGGCCACCTCGGCCGTCGACAGGGGTCCCAGGTCGATCCGCTCGCAGCCGGGCCCCCGCATCAGGTCCACGAGCCACCGGTCGATCCCGGGGTCCCCGCCGGCCACGTCGGTCCGGAGGGTTGCGACCACGACCACGGGTTCCACCCGGAGGTTCGCCACGAGATAGGTCAGCAGGTCACGGGTCGCCTCGTCGGCCCAGTGGACATCCTCGACGACGAGGACGACCGGGCGGTCGGCGCCGAGGCGGCCGAGAAGGCCGAGCAGCAGCTCGAAGAGGCGCGCCTGGCCGGTGCGGCCGGCCGACCCCGCGGGCGGGCCGACCGTGGCCGGGCCGGCACCCGCGAGCTCCGGGACCAGCCGCGCCAGCTCCGCGCGGGCGGGCCCCAGGACATGGTCCAGGGTGGCTGGATCGAGCTCCCGGACCAGGCGGCGAAGAGCTTCGGCCAGCGGGGCGTAGGGCAGCCCGCCGTCGGCGATCGCCAGGCAGCCGCCGATCATCGCGCGGACCTCGGTTCCGGGCGAGCCGACGAGCTCGGCCACGAGCCGGCTCTTGCCGATCCCGGCGTTGCCGCCGACGAGGACGAACCGCGAGCGTCCTCCCCCCGCGTCCGCCACCGCAGCGCGAAGCCTGGCGAGCTCCTCCTCTCGCCCGACCAGACGCGGACTGGACACCCGGCGAGTCATCCCGTCGGGATCATACCCGCCTCTCCCGAACGCCCCCGACGAGGGCGGGCCGGGCGGCTACACCTGGCCGATCAGGGCGCCGGCTGGCCGAAGACGGCGATCTCGGAGACCGAGTACTGCTCGTCGCCGCTCGTCGCCTCGAACCGGAGCGCGCTTGTGACGACCGGCCGGGCGAGCGGCCACCGCACCGACGCATCTCCCTGCTGCGGCCGCGTGGCCATCCCGCCGGCCTCCCCGAGCGGGACGGCCCACAGGGGCGCCCACTCCGCCGTCACCGGATCCCGGTACGAGAGCCGGTACTCGTCGTTGACGTCCGCCTGGACCACCGCCGCGTCCAGCACGAAGGTGCCGCCGAGGTCGATCTCGATCCACGCCCGCGCCGACGGATCGCGCGTCGTCTCCTCCCACCACACGGTGCCGTCGGTCCACAGCTGGCACTCGGGCAGGAAGAGCCCGTCGACGACGGTCGCCGGGGTCGAGGGCGGCGTGCTCGACCAGGGCTCGTCGGCCACGCCGGGGACGCGGGTGAAGAACGGTCCGCCGTGGAGCGTCACCTTCGCGGCGGGGATCCAGGGCGACCGGTCGGGGCCGGTTGAGGCCGGCGCCCCGCGGGCGGTGAGGTCCCGCATCGACGGCACCGGGTTCGGGGGCACGACGAGCGTCCACGAGCGGGTCGCCATGTCAAGCGCCCACAGGTCGTCCGTCGCCTCCCAGGTGCAGGTCGTGAAAACCGCGCCCCCGAAGGCGAGGAGCCGCCGGTTCACCGGGTCGTAGACCATCTGACGCCCCATGCGGCATTCCGGGCGGGTGCCACACGCGCCGGGCTCACTGCCGGATGGCGTCTCGAACAGGCTCTCCCACCGGTCCGCGGTCGCGTCGTAGGCGACCGATCGGCCCTGGCCCGCCATCACGGTCCGCTCGGCGACCTCGTCGTAGGCGATGGCGGGCTGGGTCCCAAACCACCCGTAGGAGAACTCCGGGGTTACGGCACGGTCCCCGACCAGGTGCCCGCCCTGAGGTCGAAGAGCCACGTCCTGGCGCCGCCGGGCGGCATAGCGGCGTCGCTGTACGCGACGATCCGGTCGACGGAGGCGTCGTAGGCGTACTCCCGGGGTTCGACGGCCATCCGGTTCGCCTGGCGGATCGGGGCCCACGTGTCGTTCTCGACCTCGTAGCTCCACAGCTCCAGGTCAGGGGTGCCGGGGTCGCCGTCGCTCCCCGTGGCGACGACGAGGCCCGAGACCGGGTCGTAGAACCGGAGCCGGAGACTCGGAAAGCCAGCCGGAGCGCGGCCCTTCTCCGTCCAGGTGTTGGCCCCGAGGTCGTAGGCCCACATCCGGGAGGCGCCCTCACCCCAGGAAGCCCCGATCGTCAGGTCGGAGTCCACGTCGTAGACGAGCTCTCCCAGATCCGGCGGCTCCCGGTTGGGGTGCATCTGGCTCCAGGTGTTCGTGCACACGTCGAACGTCCACGTCTCGGGGGCGGCGGGGCCTGTGGCGTAGAGCACGATCCGTCCCGCGCCGCGGTCGAATGCCATCGCGCCGGAGGAGGGCGGCCGGACCTGGTCGGCCGGCCCCGGCTCGTCGGGCGTCGACCCGGATGGACACGTGGGCGCCGGTCCGACGGCAACGGCGACCCGTGGCGGGGGCGTGCCCGGAGGCGCTGCGGGCGGAGGTGTGCTGGTCGGCGTGGTGGCCGGCGTGGCGGTCGGCCCGATGACGGCCGCCTGCGGGCCGGGTCGTTCGCCCGACTGGGCGACGAGCGAGATCCCGACGAGCGCCACGAGGGCCGCCGTGAGCAGGCCGAGCATGACCCGCGTCGACGGACCGCGGCCGGGCACATCGACGGGCGCCAGCGGGGGGCCGGGGGACGCTCCACCCACTTCAGTCAACCCGCACGCTCCCGGGACGCTTCCATGCGGGTGGGTCTCGCCAGTGGCGCGGCCGGTCGCGGCGGCCGGCGCGTGGGCCGCGTGTCAGATCCTCCCGCCGGCGGTCACCGTAGCCGCGAACCGGCGATCTGGCGAGAGGCGAACGGCCCCCGGACGCCCGGTGCGCCGCCCGCTCCGCACCGGTTCATCGGCGTCGGCCCTTCAGGCGCCGGGGTCCCGGTCCTCCATCTCCCACGCGTGGTCCATGACGTGGTGTGCCGTGCGGCGCACGAGGAACTGGATCGGCCAGGTCCGCGCCGGCCTGCCCTCGGCGTTGTAGGCGCGGATGGCATCGAGGTACTCCTGCCGATGCCTCGCGCGACCGTCCGAGGTGAGCACGACGTCGAGCGGTGTCCTCACACCGACCTTCCTGGAGAAGTTCTCGGGCTCGGTGCCGTACGTGTGCCGGATGATCTGGTCGCGAGACCGCCCACCACCGCGGGCCCCCGGCCGGAGCTCCTCGGAGACGCGGGTGGCGACGTCGTCGAAGTAGCTCCAGCAGGCGCGCAGAAGGTCGAGCCGCCGCTCGAGGTCCGCCGCCGACAGCACCTCGCGCTCGGTCTCGGACGGCACGTGGGCGATGCCCCAGAAGTCGGTCGAGCTCGATCCGCGATAGCGCTCGATCACCGCGATCGTGCGCTGGCGCCCGAATGCGTCCGCCAGGCCGGCCCGCTCGGCGACGCCCGCGTAGCGCGGGAGGTACGACGAGAGCTTCCCCAGCGCGTCGTCCTCGGTCGTTCCCCAGCGATCGATTCCGGGCCAGTCGATCGCGGCCGCCACGACCCGCCGCCCCTTCGTGCCGATCTCGAGGACCACCCGTAGCGTGTCGCTCATGCGGCACAGCCTAACCTCGGTTCGCCGCAGCGGCGCATGGCTCGACGCCGAGCAGCTCGGCCCTGACGTGGAGCAGCCTCCGCTCGCGCGTCTGGGCTGCGTTGACCGCATCCCCTACATTGGACGATGACACCGGCTCCGCCGTCGCCGTCAATGGCATTCCTGCTGTCGGGGACTGCGTGATGCGCCCGGGAGCCCCTGCATCACCGCCACGGCTGGCTGACGCCTCCGATGCGGAACGAGATCGGAGGATCGTGGAATGGCTGCTCACCAGATGGTCCTGGGGATCTTCGCCGACGAGGCCGCCGCCGACGCCGCGGTCAAGTCGCTGATGGCCTGGGAGAGGGCCGACAACGTCATGCCCCGCCCTGTCGGCGTGCTCGTCGCCGACGAGAACGGCCAGATCAAGGAGCACAAGCTGGGTACGCGAAGCAGCAAGATGGGCGCCGGCATCGGACTCGTCCTGGCCGTGCTCGCGCCGCCAACCCTGCTCGCCGGGATGGTCGGCGGCAGCATCATCGGCCACTTCCACCACAAGGGCCTGGGGCTGACGGACGCGGACCGCGAGCGCATCGCCGCGGAGCTCGCCGGCGGCAGGGCCGCGATCGGCGTCCTCGTGGAGGATGACCCGGAAGCCGCGATGATCTCCGACAAGCTGAGCGAGCTCGGCGGCATCCCCGAAGTCCACGAGGTGACCGAGGAGGCTCTCGAAGCCGTCGCGGCAGTCGCGCCGCCGGAGCCCGAGGCCGCACCCGCTGAAGCGGCGCCCCTCCGATTCGGGGGGTAGTCCACCCGGGAGGCCGACGGGCCCCGTCGCCGGGAGCGCCCCGGTCCTCGCCGCCGAAGACGTCGCGACCCCTAAAGCGTCAACGACATGCCCTCGCGGCCCGGCTCCACGGGGACTCCGCTGCGCTCCATCATCGCCCGGTGGAGCGCATCCAGGGTGTCGTCGTCGTGACCCGGGTCGTGGTGGAACGTGACCAGACGCCCGACCGAGGTGAGCTCCGCGAACGCCAGGGCGTGGTCGACGCTCGAATGACCCCAGCCAACACGAGACTCGTACTCGTCCGCCGTGTACTGCGCGTCGTGGATCAGCAGGTCCACGCCTGCGGCGAGGTCGTGGCCGGAGGTCCAGCGGCCCGAGGCTGGAAAGACGCGAGCACCGAGTGCCGGCTCATGATCAGGTAGATACGCGATGCTGCGGGAGCCAGCGCTGATTCGATAGCCGATCGTTGGGCCGGGATGCACCACCAGGGCCGCCTCGACCACGAACGGGCCGATCGGCGTCGGGCCCTCAGGCGCATCGTGGAGGACCAGGCGGGACCCGAGGTCCCGCACGCGGACGGGGAAGAGGGGCGGCGACAGATACCGACCGAGCCGCGAACGCAGATCCGCCTTGATCGACGGTGGTCCCCAGATGTGGACCTCGCCGAACTCGCGGAACAACGGGGCGAAGAATCCCAGCCCCTGGATGTGATCCATGTGAAGGTGGGTCAGGAGGATGTCCACGCGGCCTTCGAATGCGCCGAGTGCTCCGCCGAGCCGCCGGATCCCGCTGCCCGCGTCGAGGACGAGCAGGCTGCCGTCATCGGCGCGGACCTCCGCACAAGCCGTGTTGCCGCCGTAGCGGGCGGTTTCGGGGCCGGCGCTCGGGAGTGAACCCCGCGTACCCCAGAGAACCACGTTCACGGAGCCGACCAGAACAGGGCGACCCCGCCGAGAAGGAGCCCGCCCTGGCCGCGAATTGGGACCGCGGTGGTCGCGATGGCCCTCCGAACCCCATCGAGCCCGGAGATCGTGAGCCGCGCGTGGCTGACCCGCGCTTCACGCAGGGCCACAACGAGCGGCACGGCGTCCGTCGGGAGCGCGCCTCCGTCGGAGTCGGCGGGCCTGAACGCCGCCAGCCAGTCGACCATCGATAGCTCGCCGACCTCATCGAACCGCAACCCGAGGAGTGGCTCCGCGGGCTCATTGAAGTAGACCAGCCGGCCTTCAGCGTCGACGAGAAAGACCGGCAGGTCGAGGTAGCTCGCAACTTGTCGCAGGAGGATCAGCTCGATCGGCAGCTGACCCGCCGACGTGTCCCGATGGTCGCTCACGCATGCGTCTCCGTGATGCGGTGCTCTGGGTGGGTCCCTGGTTCAGCAACGACGCCAGGCCTGGATCGACGGCCCGGCGGCACACCGCCGAACCTCGGGCAACAGACGCACCCGCCGATGGGCCGGTGCGAGCGGGTGGGTCTGATCCCGACCAGAACGTACCCCGCTGCGCCGCATATCGCAAGGAGCCCGCCCGTGATGACAGCCCCGGACGCCCGGTGGGCGTCGGCCTCCGAGGAGGGCGGAGCGCGCGGTGCGGAGTCGGGGGCCGTCGTTGGCGATGCGGCTGGAGCGTTGTTTCAGTCGCCGCAGTTGAGCTGCTCGCAGGGCACCGGCTCCCGGTAATCGCGGCCGGTCCGAGCGCTGGAGGCCACGAGATGCGAGCATGATGGTTCGAGCGGGAGAGGCCAGCTGTCCTCAGAGTCGCCGGGGATGCCGCAGGCGCCGAACTGCTCGGTCTCCCCGCGGTCGAGCGACCATCCCGGGTCCCTGTCGTCGTCAGCAGGCGACGTGCAGGAAGAAGGGGCGATGGAGAGCAGAGATGCGGTCTGACCTTCGCGTCGAGCTTCCCGATGGGACCGTCGTCGGGTACGCGGAGGCTGGCGACCCCGACGGTCCCCCAGTGATGTACCTGCACGGGACTCCGAGCTCGCGCCTGGAGATCGACTTGCCGGGGATCCGAGAGGCCGCGGTGGACCTCGGCCTCCGCATCATCGCCCCAGACCGCCCAGGCATCGGCCTCTCGACGTTTCGTCCGTACACGATCGCGGACTACCCGCGGCTCGTCCGGGCCTTCTCGGATGCGCTCGGGCTCGAGAGATTCGCGCTGACGGGTGTGTCGGGTGGCGGCAAGTACGCGTGCGCATGTGCCTGGGTGCTGCCCGACCGAGTGACCCGCATCGCGCTCGTGTCCTCGACCTGCTCGTTCGACCTGCCGGGCGCCCGCTCGACGTGGAACGCGGAGGACCGGCGTCTGTACCGGAGCGCCGACCGCGCGCCGTGGTTGGTCCGTCTCTTCCTGGCGAAGGTCGCGCGCGACCTCAGGCGAGACCCGGACGCACTCTTCTCGACGGTCGAGCGCAGCGTGGGAGCCGCCGACAAGGAGGTCCTGGCCGTGCCGGGGTTCCGGGAGGCTCTCGACCGGGACTCGGCCGAGGCATTCCGGCAGGGAGCCCGTGGTGCAGCGCACGATCTGACCCTCGAGGCCCGGCCCTGGGGTGTGCCGCTCGAGCGGATCGAGGTGCCGATCGAGATCTGGCACGGGGAAGACGATCGTGTCGTGTCGCCGGAGCAGTTCCGCATCCTGGCCCGGACCCTGCCGCTCGTCACCGAGCACCTCGTCGCCGGAGAAGGCCACTTCTCGTTGTTCGCCCGCCACGCGGGAGCAATCATGCGTTCCGTCGTCAGCTCCAGCACAGGCTGGGATCCGAAGGGCTCAGGCGTCTGATCCCGTCGACGCCCCCGCCTTGGATCCGCCGCCCAGCCCTTTCATGGCCTGCCGTTGGCCTGGCCTCGCGAGGACGAGCGCCGCCTGTCCACCCGCGACGGGCGGCGGACCTCGTTAGACGCGGGCCTGGCAACGTCTCGGCGCCCGCGTGCTTTGCGCCTGGCGCGGCGAGCGCGGCACCTGGTGCCCGGGCTACCAGCGCCCCCCTCATCCCGCTTGGGCGAGTCTAAGGATGCCCTCCAGTCAGACCTTCAGGAATTCTGGCCTGACCTGCAATGGCTGCCCCCGACTGAACCGGAAGTCGCACTTCTGGCAGCCCTGGGCGATCGTTTCGGTACGGACGAGCTTCACGCGCATCGCGGCGAAGACGGGATAGTCAAGCCAACACAGGTAGGGTGCAAGCTCCGGTGCCCCCTGCTGGCCCAGGTACTTGACGATCCCGCACTCGGTGTAGTCCATCCCCCACTCGAAGGTCCGCCCATCACCCTCTACGATGTTGAACACCCAGTCCTCGGGATAGCGGCGTTGCTGGCTGACGGCGGCATCTCGTCTGCGCTGATCGATGCGCTTCCGACTGAACTGCTTTCGGCCCTGCCAGCGCATCAGCAGCCGAGTCGGGAAGCTGCCATAGAAGCCCGATGCCCCCAGGTAGATCAGGCGGGCGGCTCCTTCGACCGACTCTCCGCGCGCTCGGAGAGATTGGTACATGGCCAACATGGCAGCTGTCATGTACAGGTTCATGGTCAGGCGGTTCTCATCACCGCCGATGTACGGGATGTCGGGAAGCAGTGCCTCGAAGCGCTGCATCGTCTGCTTGGTAATCGCTTCTCCCGCATCCTTGCCATGGGCCTTCGCGAAGAGCTTCCGGAAGTGCGGGATGGCAAGCCTGACCTCCCGCATGATCCGGGGCTTGTGCTGGAGATACCAGTTGTCGAGCTCCATGCTGTGCCTCCTTTCACGGCAAGCATGTGACGGCTTGTCGGGTCGGCTGTCAGCCGACGGCGATGGCCTCCGCTGCAGCCGCTTCCTCCTCGGCCTGGACGGGCACGGGCTTCACGGCCGCGACGATCGTCTCCTCGTCCGTCCCGAGCATTCGCCGGCTGAGGGCGTTGAGGATGCGACTGTCGCTGCCGAGCACGTGGGTGATCGCGACGTCGCCGAACCCGGCGGCCTCCATCATCCGCCGCACGTCCGCGTCGTTCCACGCCCAGCCCTCGCCCCCCGGTCCCCTCATGCGATGGGACTCAGTCCCCTCGGGGACCCTCGGGCTCACGTCGATGACGGCCCGCCCACCGGGGCGCAGGACGCGGCACATCTCGGCCAGGGCGCGTTCGGGATCGGGGAAGAACGGGAAGGCGTCGCTGCAGGTGACGGCGCTGAAGCGAGCGTCCTCCCACGGCAGCGCCCCCGCGTCGCCCTGTCTGATCTCCGCCGTCCCCGCGGCGATCCGGTCGGCGAGCCGCCGCCTGGCGAGATCCACCTTGGGCTCCGAGAGGTCGAGGCCCGCGACGTGGCCCACGGGCGAGGCGGACTCCGTGAGGAAGTACCCGGCCCCGCAGGCGACATCGAGCAGGTCGTCGTCCGGCTTGAGGTCGACCAGGCCGGCCACCGCCGCGTGGAGCGGCCGATCCAGGTACGCGTTGACCCAGCTGCCGACACCGCCGGGCAATACACCCGGGACGCCTGCCGACGCCGATGCCGCGCCTCGCGACCTGCTGACCCAGACGGCCGCGCCCGCGACGACGACGGCCGCGCTCGCCACGAACACCATCCGGCGCATCGCGTGTCCTCCCGGGACGCTGCGCGGGTCGGTCTCGCCAGTGGCTCGGCGCGGTCCCGGCGGCCGGGGTGTGGGCCGCGCGTCAGTGCCTCCCGCCAACCGGACACCGTAGGCGCGTGGCGGGCATCTGGCGAGAGGCGAACGGCCCCCGACTGCTTCAGTTCAGGCGCTAACGGGCCCCATCACTTTGACCTGATTGGGAGGGGCCGCCAGTCCGGCACACTTGGCAATGTGCCAAGTCAGCTTGACATTGTAGGTCCCCCGGTTCACGATGACCGCGATGTCGGCCGAACCCGCCACTCGTCTCCTGAACCGCCTGCGGGTGGCCCGCGCCGAGCACGATCTGTCGCAGGAACAGCTCGCCCGGGCCGTCGGGGTCAGCCGCCAGACGATCAGCTCGATCGAGACGGGCCAGTACTGCCCGTCCGCGCTGCTGGCCTTCCGGCTCGCCCGGGTTCTGGGCGTCCGCGTCGATGAACTCTTCTCGCTCGAAGGAGACGGCCGATGAACCGATTGCTGGTGCGCGATGAGCGGGAGATGAGCGTCGATCATGCGGCCGATCGCCTGTCGTACCTGGTGCTCTCGTTTGGGCTCCTCGCGATCGTGGCGTACCGGAGCTTCGAGGGCGGCGAGGCGCCCTGGGATCTCCTGGGCCTCGTCGTCCTGGGCGGTCTCGTCGGTGGCGCGTACCGGGTCCGGCAACGATCCGTGTCCCGGCGATGGACGCTGCTGCTCGGCCTGACGGTCGCCATCGCGATCGTGATGGCGGCGATCGTGGCCTTCGCCACACGAGGGTAGGCACGGCCCCGATCTGCTCATCTCCGTCACAGAGCCGTCGTCCGTTCCGGGCGGTGCGCACGCTGAAACGACGATCGGCGAACAGGCACTTTGGCAACGTGGTGTGCGGTTCGCGACGCCCCGCGGCTCGTCGCTTCTGTGTCTAGTCGGCTCGCGGAAGATTCGGTGCGTTGTCGTGAGCACAGCCAGCGGGGCCGTGGCCGCGGGCGTGGCCGGGGAGACCACGCGACGCCGCGCGTGAGCCGACCAGGGTTCAGGCACCCTTGAGGAGCGCGAGCGGCAGCGGCGTCTCGCCGGGCGCGTCCGTTTCAGTGCCGGCACTACCCCCGGGCACCGCTCCAGCGGCCGCCGGACCCGCTGGGGCCGCCGTCCGGCGCCCGAGCCCGAGCTGACGGACGAGGCGTGGCGTGCACAGGGCGGCGAGGCAGGCCGTGCAGAGCTGCACCGTCGCGTCGGCGACCCAACGCTCCCCCACGCGGCGCTGCAGCCGCACGGGCTCACTGTCGGGGGCGTTGCAGGCCCAGCAGCGCTGGCCCGCCGCGCGCCGGTACGCCGCGGCCGTTTGCGCGTCGCGATCCATCCGTGCGAGGACCTCGCTCACCCCGGACTGGTGCGCCTCTGCCCGATCGGCGAAAGCGCGCCCGGGACCGATCAGGACCGTCCAGTGTGGCGCGCCGCAGGTGCGCTGGGGAAGGGCCACTCGGCCGGTTCGCCCGCCGCAGGGCGGGGGCCGATGCGCCGCGGCCGAGCGCGGTCGCAGGTTGTGCGGCGCCGCCGGGAACGCCACCATCAGTGGATCGTGCGGTTTGCGGCGCGCCGCCGGGCGACCGCGGTTCAGGCGGCGGGCCGCTCGTAGAGCACGAGTTGCCAGATCAGCGTCTTCCGGTGGAGTCGCTTTGCGAACCCGTGAGCGGCAAGGATCGCGTCGACGTCAGCGGTGCGATGGAGATACACGCGAAATGGCGACCGCGAGAGCCTGAGCTGGGCGTTCTCCAACGCGGTGCCCACCCGGCCAAGCCATGAGTCGCGCGGGTAGACGAGGCCATACCGCCGACGCGCCAGGCTCGCCGATCGGTCGACGAGCGCCCCCATATCCGCGTAGCAGCAAATGACCCGGTCAAGCACGACAAGATCGGCGGGCTCGATCGCATCTGCGAGCGCCACGAAGTCGCCGTCGAGGTAGCGGACGCGGTCGGCATGGCCCTGTCGTTCGGCCTCCCCCCTCGCGACCGAGATGTAGGCGCGAGACGCGTCCACGTCGACTGCGCTCGCGGCCCCGGACCGCAAGAGCTCGTTGTGGACCGCACCCACTCCACCGCCGATCTCGAGGACGGTGTTCCCGTCGATTCCCCCCGCGGCGAGGGCCTCGATGAGCGCGCGAGTCAGACCTACGGGCCCCTTCTGACGGTAGGCGCGAAGACGCTTGGCCGCGTGGCGGGCGTCGAACTGGCGATCGAACGGGGAGCCGCCGGGTGAGCAGCAGTCCATGGCGCCGATCCTAGCAGCCGCTCCGGCTTCGCCCGACCGAACACGATCTGCTCATCGCGTTGGGGCACTCGCGGGTTCCGCCGGGCGCGCAGCCCAGGCCGTCGGCGTCCCCGGCGGGCCTGCGGGAGCCGGCGATCGGCGGCGGGCGGTCATCTCCTGCTCGAGATCCCAGGTCGCGCCGTCGTCGGTCGAGCTGACGTTGCGCCAGCGGAACGAGGCCGACCCGATCTCGGAGAAGATCCAGCGGGTCCGCTGCGCCACCGCATCGAGCGCCTCCATGATGATCTCGCCGCCGACGTCGCGGGCGCGGAACCGCATCGCCGTGCGGCCGATCGCCCCGAACCACGTAACGTGCCAGGCGTCCGGCGTGGGGTCGTAGAGAGTCGGACCGTCGTGCCAAAGCCCCGCGGGAGGTCCTGCGCATCCGACCCGGCCCCGCGTGGCGGGACGCGCCAGACATCCTGGATCGCCCGGCCATCCAGGATCCACGCCCAGCACCATTCCCCGGGCCACGTTTCCGTGGATCCATCCTCCAGGTAATAGACGACGTCGACATCCCAGGTCCCGACAAGCTGCCCGAAGGTGGCCAGCCGTCCGGATGGGTCATCGCCGGGCCCGGCGGCCAGGAGCGCGCCGGCCATTGCGGCGCCCGTCGCCCCGGCGCTCATCGGTTCCGCTCGTCGCGCCAGGCCAGCCATGGCGCGCCCGCGTCGACATCCCAGGCGGGGCCGTTGAAGCCCAGCGTGAACTGGGTGAAGCCCATGCCGACATACGGATCGGAGTCCTCGCGCAGGAAGCGGTCGAGGTCGTGCGGCTCGACGCCAAGGCCCCACTCGATCTCGGCCGGATCGCGGCCGACGGTGTCGCACCAGCGCCGAAGGGCTGCCACCTTCGGCTCGAGCTCCGCCGGACGCTCCGGGAAGGCAGCGTGCCACGCGTCTGCGTGCTCCGCCACGAGCCGGAGCGTGCGCCGCTCGCCCGTCCCGGCCACGAGGATCGGCATGCGCCGCAGCGGGGGCGGGTTGAGCAGCGCGAGGCGGTCCCGGATGATCGGCAGGTCGCGCCCGAGGTCGGCGAGCCGGCTGCCGTGGGTTCCGAAGGGGTATCCATAGGCGTCGAAGTCCTTCTGGAACCAGCCCGAGCCGATCCCGAGGATGAAGCGCCCCCCGCTGACATGGTCGATCGTCCGGGCCATGTCCGCCAGGAGGTTGGGGTTCCGGTAGGCCTTGCAGGAGACGAGGGGTCCCAGCTCGATCCGGGTCGTCGCCTCGGCCCAGGCGGCCAGGAGCGTCCAGCACTCCAGGTGGCACCCGTCGGGGTTCCCGTAGAGCGGGTAGAAGTGGTCCCACGTGTAGGCGATGTCGTAGCCGAGCTCCTCCGCGCGCAGGACGGCGCGACGGAGCCCCGCGTAGTCCCCGTGCTGGGGATGGAGCTGGGCGGCAATCCGGATCGGATGCATCGAAACCTCCGTGGGGGAACTGTCGGAGGCATCCTCAACCTTCCCCTTGTGGGAAGGTCAAGCGTAGAATCTCGACCATGTTCACGGTCGGCGGGTTCGCCCGTGCTTCGGGTGTTTCGGCCAAGGTGCTGCGGGCGTACGACGCGGCGCACCTGTTCGTCCCCGCGTGGGTCGACCCGACCTCGGGCTATCGCTACTACTCGCCGGCGCAACTGCCCGAGATTCGGCGAATCCTGGCCCTTCGCCAGGTCGGGATGAGCCTGGCCGACATCGGCTCGCTGGTCAGCGGCAGGGCCGACCTGCGACTGGCGCTGGCATCGCGGCGGCTCGCGCTGGAGGCGGAGCAGCGCGACGTCGAGCGACAGCTGGCAGCCCTCGACATCCGCGTTTCCCTGGGCGACGATGGGTCGTCGGAGCCCGATGTCGTCGTCCGGCAGGTTCCCGTCGAGCGCGTCGCGACCTTCGATCTCGCGCTTCGGGCGGATGGCGACATCGGCGCGGCGTTCTACGAGCTCGAGTCGCACGTGCGCGATGCCGGGCTCCGCGCGCACCGGCCGCCGGGGGCGTTGATCGGGCCGGCTACCGACGGGGCCGATGAGGACCTCATCTTCGTGCCGATCCGCCGGGCGATGGCGGCCACGGATCGGATCGGCGTTCGCCACCTCCCGGCCTGCCGCATCGCCTCGATCCTCCACCGCGGCCCGTACCAGACGCTGGGCGATGCCCTCCGGGTACTCGAGGGCTGGGTCGCGGCCGCCGGTTACGAGCCTGCCGGCCCGACGCGGATCCTGTATCTCCAGTTCGGCGCCGAATCCGAGCTGCGTGTGCCCCGCGGCTGGGTCGTCGACCGCGCCGCGGACTTCATGACGGAGCTCCAGCTACCGATAGCGTGAGTGCCGCGCCAGCAGCCCAGCCACCAAGTGTCGCGGCGCAAGCCCCTCTCGCGGGCCGTCGCACCCCGACACTATTGGACGGTCCCCATCCGCCTGACCTTGTCTGGGACAGGAAGCACGCCCCCGCCCATACTCGCTGTCTTCGCACCGGGGGGCGCCCTGCCATCAGGCAGGCGACACGCGCCTCCCGAAAGGGGGGCAGGAATGCCGAAGATCGTGGTTACTGCGGCGGTCAAGGATGTCGAGGCGTGGCTGAAGTTCAAGCCGGAGCTCGTCGCCCAGATGTCCGCCGTCGCGTCGGACGGGACCAGCTACGTCGCGATGGATGGCAGCAACCAGGTCGCCACCACATGGGACGTCCCTGACCTAGAGGTCTTCCAGGCGGCCCAGAGCGCCGCCTCTCCCGAGATGGCGGCGGCGATGGAGCGGTACGGGATGATCCCGCCAGTGACGATCTACATCGAGAAGTAGCCCGACCCTGGATGGACGAACGTCGCGAGAGCCTGACGCCCTCGCGACGACTCGCCCAGTCTCCGCCGGAGCCACTCCGTCGCCGCCCAAGGCCTGATGGGCAGGTCAGTTGCTCAGGGTTCCGGCCAACGTGATCGTGAACGTCCCCTTGATGAAGTCCGAATGCCCGTCGAACGATCCATGACCGGTCGTTCCGCTGAAGCGGCCAGTGCCGCCCGTCACGGTCCAATTCCCGATTCCGTGGAACTGGTACAGCCCCTCCGGACAGCCGACGTCGTCGCTCGCGATCGTGATCGACTCGCCGTCGTTGTTGGTCAGCGTCTCCGTGTTGATGTTCGTCAGGCCCCCAGGGCACGTCGCCTCGTCCGTGCCGGTCACGACGGTGTCGCCCTGGGTCGTGATTCGGCCGAGGCGCAGGCAGCACGCCCCCGCCCATACTCGCGGTCTTCGCACCGGGGTGCGCCCCTGCCACCAGGCAGTCGTACGCCGGCCAGATCTATCTGGTCGTGACGGCGGACGCTGCCCGCTTCCCGACCTGGACCTGCTGACCGAAGGGATGGAACGGGACTGAGAGGCGCTGGTCGGCGAGCCCGTCGCCGAGCCGGTGCCCGCGTAGGAGGGTTTCGGACGTGCCAGCCAAGATGATGCGCGCCCCTGGGATCGACGCGGTCGAGATGACGGTGCGCATTCGCGAGATCCTCAACCGCCACCCGGCCGTCGGCCTGGCGGTGGGGGTGGTCCGCAACGGACGCCTCGAGTTCTTCCACGGACACGGGGTGGCCGACATCGCCTCGAACACCCCGATCACCGAGGACACGATCTTCCGGATCGCCTCCATCACCAAGACCTTCACAGCGATCGCGGTCATGCAGCTGTCGGAGCAGGGGCTGGTCGACCTCGACGCCCCCGCCAACGACTACCTTCGCGCCTACGAGCTCGTCGCGGCAGCAGCCAGCTGGCGGCCCGCGACCGTTCGCCACCTGCTGACTCACACCGCCGGGCTGCCCGAGACGGTCCATCCCTGGGACGCGCTCCTGCCGGACTGGGGCGAGAGTGTGAAGGTGGGACGGCCGCGGCCGTCGCTGGCCCAGTTCTACGACGGCCGTCTGCGGGTGGGCGCTGAGCCTGGCACCCGGTTCGTCTACGGCAATCACGGTCCCGCCACGCTCGGCCAGCTCGTCGAGGACGTCAGCGGGAAGCCGTTGGACCGCTACTTCCGCGAGCATATCTTCGAGCCCCTCGGCATGACCGATACCGACCTCCTCCGGTCCGAGCATGTCAAATCGGGGCTGGCCACCGGATACGAGTTCCGCTCCGGAGGGCCGAAGGCGGTCGCCAAACGCGAGATGGTGACCGCCGGAGCCGCCTCGATCTACTCCAGCCCTCGGGACATGGCTCGCTACGTCGCGGCTCTCGTCGGCGGCGGCGCCAACGAGCACGGTTCCGTGCTCAAGCCCGCGACGCTTGCCTCCATGTACGAACCCCAGTACCAGCCCGACTCGCGGCTCCCGGGCCTGGGACTCGCGTTCTTCCGGGCCGATCTCGGTGGCCATCGGGCCGTCGAGCACCAGGGGACGCTCCCCGGCTACCACTCGCAGGTCTTCCTGGCCCCGGACGACGGCGTCGGCGTCATGGCCTTCACGAACGGGTCGGTGAACCCCGACTTCTGGCTGCCAGCCGAATGCGCGGGCCTGCTCACGCGGCTCCTCGGCGTCCCGGACGACGCGATCCGCACCGACATCCCGCACCACCCTGAGGCGTGGGGCGACCTCTGCGGCTGGTACCAGCTCTCCGCCGGGCTCACCGATGTGCGGCTGCGGTCCTTCGTTGGAGTTGGCATTGAGGTCTTCGTCCGCCGTGGACAGCTGATGGTTCGGTTGCTGAGCCCGGTGCCGGCGCTCTTCCGAGGGTTCCCGCTTCAGCCGGACGACGCCGCGGACCCTGACATCTTCCGGATCGACATGTCCAAGCTTGGACCGTTCTCGATGCGTGTCGCGTTCGGCCGAGAACCCGGATTGGGGGTGACGTCGGCCAACTTCGACGTGATGCCAATCTCGCTCCGCAAGCAGCCAGCCATGAGGAACCCGCGGCGGTGGGCCACCGGCGTCCTGAGTGGCCTTGGCGTCGCCGCTGCCGCAGTCGCCGTGCGCCGCCGACGCTCGACAACGCGCAGGCGCGGAGCTGGCCGTGCCTGAAAGCCTGAGCCGATTGAGCGCCGGCTCCTGACCGTGGACCTGCCTTGCCCGAGTGATCGTGGGGAACGTCGGAGGTCGGATAGGGCCGGACGGCCGTCAATGGCGCGGAGCGGTGCGCTCCGGTGCGGAGCCTGGGCCAAGGCTGGTGGCTCTCCACCAGGTCGCGCTGGTGATGCCGGCGGGCGCGCTCCGCTCCCGGGCGGTCAGCCCACGCCCGCCGACAACGCGTAGGCCATCGAGCCGATAAGGATTGCGCTCGTGGCCACGGTGACGAGCCAGCGGCGCCGGTCGAGCCGGTACATGGGCAGGCCCATGAGGACGATGCTCCCGAAGAACAGGAGGAGGTACGGGACCTCGATCACGGGGACGACTGGGTCGCGCCACTCGATGCGAGAGAGGTAGTCGACGACGACCATCAGGACGACGAACAGGTCGAAGACGAGCGGCCCGACGAGGAACAGCCAGCCCGCCCGCCGACGCCGGAACACCAGAACGGCCGATGTCGCCGGGATCGCGAGCGCTGCTATGGCGAGGCCGAGGATCGGGTTCAGCTCGGGCGCGACCGGCCGGGTCGCGAACCCAACGCTCTGCAGCAGGTTCACGGCGTTCACGACCAGCCAGACCATGCCCGCCGCACGGAGTCCCTCGGGGCCGAGCCTCGCCACCATCCCGTCGCGGGTCCGGTCGATCCCTGTCCCTACCCTCGTGGTGGCCACGACCCGAGCATGGAGCGGGGCACCCGTCTGGGCTAGAGGCAACCGTCCCGAAGGGTGGAGTCGGGGGCTGATCAGGATGACGCCGGGCACGATCGCCCGTCTCTCTGCCCGGCCTCCAGGAGGGCCACCAGTGCCCTCAGCGCCCCAAACTGGTGATCACGGCCGCCCCCGATTGGCGTCGGCTCGGGGGTGGGATTCAGCCTACGGCTCCACCACCGTCACCCGGTAGCGCACGTGCCCATCGGGGTCGATAGCCAGGACGGTCGCGGAGTCGGTCGCCACGCAAGAGTCCGCCGGCGGGTCGCGATACGTCTCCGGCTCGATCGCCAGCGCGTACAGCGTCCCGTCGGGCCCAAGTACCGCCGACCGGAACGTGGCCCCGGGCCGGTGGAGCACGACCGGCCAGCCATCGCGCATCGTCCCGTCGGGCCCGATGGCGCTGATCTGTCCGCCTGCTGTAGTGCTGGGCGCGTCCTGGAGGAGATAGAGGACGTTGTCGGGTCCGAGGATCGGCGTCGTCCGCCAGTCGGAGCAGTCGATGGAGCACGGGACGCCGCAGGTGTCGCACGGGGGACAGTACCCCACCGGCCCCAGGCTGACCGAGGCCCGGTACGGCCAGCCGCCGCGGATGCGACCGCCGGCGTCCACGGCGGTGGCGGTCGCATCGGTCACGAGCCAGACGCTCCCATCCGCCGCGACGAGTGGCGGCACCGGCATGTAGGGCTCGGCCCAGGTGCCCCGATGGGGGAGCCACTCGGGCAGCTACACGGACCACTCGGCCGATGGCCGGCCGTCGGGCGCGAGCACGATGATCCTGGCGGGCCCCAGCCGCGCTCCGCCACCGGGGTCTTCGACGTAGGTCTGCTCGACGAGATACACGCGGCCGTCCGGCCCGGGGGTCGGGTCGGAGATGTCACGAGGGAGTTGGGCCGGCCAGCCCGACTTCACGGTGACCGTCACGATCGGCGGCCGCAGGATGGCGTTCGCTCGCGTGATGTCGCGCTTGACCCTCGCCTCGCGGGTGGCCGGCGGCCACGGGTCGCTGCGCCGGCTCACGCTGTTGATGTCGGCGTGGACGACCACGGTGATCCGGTTGATCGGGATGCCGAGCGCCTTCGACGCCGCGGCGACGAGCTGGGCGACGCTCTCGAACTGGGCGTCGGTGTAAGGCTCGGTGCCCGCACGCGAGCACTCGATCGACTCGTGCACCAACTCATTCATGTTCACGCCCGACGCGACCGCGGCAGCGATCGTCGAGAGCTTGGTGTTCGGAGCGATGTCGCCCTGAGCGCACATCCCCCGGGTATCGCCAGAGGAGCCGCTCCAACTCGTCGGGGGTCAAGCCCGCGCCCGAGGCGTCGCCGCGAGTCCTCCTCGGCTCCCTCAAGGTACGCCTGACGAAGGCGCTGGCTCAGCCGGTCGCAGCGGTCGTGATCGGCGTCAGCCAGCTTAAGGTCGTCCACGCGGTCCAGAGAAGCGGCCCCCGGACGCCGGTGCGCGTTCAATCCGAGGAGTCTTCTCAGCCGGGCGTTCCCGACTCGGAGGACTGCGTCGGCAGGGGCCAGTACGCGGTCCCGGCAAGAACCACCAGCGTGCTGGTGAACCAGACGTAGGAGCCGATGCCGACCTCGATCACCCTCGCAGTCTCGTTGAGGTCCGGCAGGCCTCCCGAGAGGAGAACCCACATCCCGACGGCCGAACTGGCGGCGGCCAGGATCGCGAAGCCCAGCGCCGCCTGGTGGCGCCGCAGCCCCAGCGATACGATTGCCAGCACCAGCCAGATGTTCGCCGCCCAGGCGACGAGGAGGGCCAACGCGCCACCCACCGAGTTGAGGGTCCAAGCCAGCCATGCGTCTAACCAGGTCCCGATCGTGGCCACCAAGCCATACACGGTGAAGGCCGATTCAAGGGGGTCGGAGACGGGATGGGTGTACGCGGGGAGGGCTTGGGCGATCACCCACAGGACAATCCCGCCGAGGATAACGTACTCGGCCCCACGCGAACGCGGCCACCGACTTGGCGCGGCGGGAACCCGGCCCGTGCCGTTGTGACCGGGTGCGACATCGGGCGAAGATCGAGCGTCCATCGCGTCGCCCTCTCGGAGACTCCCTAGCGGGTCGGTCTCGCCAGTGGCTCGGCGCGGTCCCGGCGGCCGTGGTGTGGACCGCGTGTCAGAGCCTCCCGCAAACCCGTCACCGTAGGCGCCCGCACGGCATCTGGCGAGAGGCGAACGGCCCCCGGTCGCCCGGTGCGGGCCCATCCTCTGAGGAGGGCGAGCGCCCGGTGCGGGGCCGGGGCGTCAGGCTAGCGGCGCGAGAACCTCGGGACGCTGCCCCGCGCGAGCGTGGTCCCTTCTTCGAATCTCCAGCCCACGAACCGCGAGGCCGAGCGCCAGCATGGCGAACGACGCGCACCACACGAAGGTTCCGATCTCGACGACCTCGCTGTTGGACCCCTGGTCCAGTTGGTTCGCCACGCCAACGACCGCGCAGGCGGTCGCGACCATCGAGAGGAGCGCGGCACGCCCGAAGGCCGCCCGCCCCATCACCAGCCACCACGCGCCAGCGAGCAGGAGGTTGGCGGACCACGCGATGAAGTACCACATGCCCGCGAGGGCTTGGGCCAGCGGCAACACGGTGAAGGTGACCCCGGCCTCGGTGATGGTGTCACCGATCGAGGTGTAGGTCCACGCGGGAAGGAACTGGGCAAGGAGCCACGCGAGAACCCCGACGACGACGACCACGCGGCCCGGCGAGACCCGTGGGAGTCGGCCACCGTCTCCGACCGACCGCGCTGCGCTCCGGGCAATGCCGTAGCCGATGAGGGTGACGGCCAGGAACCCCGGCCCCACAAGGAGGAGCAGGATTGTGCCGTTGATGCGCAATCCGCACGTCGCCGGGTCGAGATTCGGATACAGGGGATCGGGCCGGGCGGCGGCAGCGAAGACGAGTACCCCGGCAGCAACGCCACCCGCCAGGATCGCCGCCCCTGACCAGCCACGTACCAGTACGCCCCCGAGCAGCCCGACAGCGAGGAGCCCCAGCCATACGAGGGGCCCCAGCATGCCGAAGGCACCGCCCGTCCAGATGTGGCAGGTCGCGGGCAGGAGCGCCACGGGGAAGGCGGCGACAAGGAACGCGAGAAGGCGCCGAACCAGCGTTTCTGCGGCGGTCTGATCCATCCGGCACCCCTCCCACGGATGCCCTGCGGGTCGGTCTCGCCAGTGGCTCGGCGCGGTCCCGGCGGCCAGAGTGTGGGCCGCGTGTCAGAGCCTCCCGCCAACCACGCAGCGTAGGCGCGGGCCAGCGATCTGGCGAGAGGCGAACGGCCTCCGGACGCCCGGTGCATCGTGAACAGTTGCCCATGCAGGCGCGCCGCTGGTCAGCGCCGCCTGACAGACCCGATCACGATAAGTCGCAGATAAGGGGCCCGGAGGACGATCCGCGCGGCATCGCGACTCGGGCTCGCCCGCTCGTCCGGCTCATCACTGGGGGCACCAGGGAGGTGTCCCCGTGCGCGCCGCAGACGAAGACGAGACACGGGACGGCGCCACAGTTCGGGCGCGACTCCACGCCGCTGCCGAAGTGCGGGAAGGAATGGTCGGGGCGAGAGGACTAGACGTAGTTCCCGGGGTTTGTGAGACACGGGAGGTCGACCCGCCTAGCGTGGGGCGATGGACGAGCTCTCGAGCAAGAACCGCTACGACCCGCATCGCCGGCTCCTCCGCCACACGTACCAGGAAGGCCCTGGCTTCCTCTTCCTGGCGACTCGCGGCGGCCGGCCACCCGGGCCGGTACGGCCGCCAGTCCTCGAGGCCGTCCGCTTCCGGGCGCGCTGCGTGCGGGTCGCGCGCGAGGAGGGCATCGACGCCGCGTTGGCGCTCGGTGTCAGTCGCGCCAGCCTGCATCGCTGGCGCGTCCGCCATGCCGAGGACGGCCTCTCGGGCCTCGTCGACCGGCCCCGCGGCCCGTCCCCGATCCGCCTGCCGCCGTGGGTCGAGCAGGCGGTGATCGTCGTCCGCCTCCTGACGTACTGGAACAGCAAGCGCCTCGCCGCCGAGCTCAGGAGGCGGGAGATCTACCCGCTCGACCACCACGCCGTCGACGCCCTGCTGGCCGGGCTCGGCACGGCCCGGCCGTCGGTCCGCCGCGAGCGCGGGCCGGCGTACGAGCGCGGCCGGCCGAACGAGCTCTGGCACATCGACATCAAGGGCCCGTTCTTCCTGCGCCGCTCGGTGCGCGAGTACGAGAAGGTCTGGATCGTCGGCCTGGTCGACGACCACAGCCTCTTCCTCATCGGTCTGCGCGTCCTGCCCCAGCCGCGGGCCGCGCCGATCCTGGCCTGGCTCGACGACTGCGTCGAGCTGTGCGGGACGCCCCTCGAGCTGATGAGCGACAAGGGCAGCCCGTTCGTGGTCTGGATGCCCGGCGTCCTGACGCTCTTCGGCAAGACCCTCGAGGAGCTCCACGTCCGGCATCTCCGGACCCAGGTGAACTCGCCTGGACGAACGGCAAGATCGAGCGCTTCTGGGGGATCCTCCAGTCGGAGCTGCTCGACCGGCGGGTCCTCCGTTCGCTCGACGCGGCCGCCGACGCGCTCACCGGCTTCGCCGCCTACTACAACTACGACCGGCTCCACGGCGAGCTCGACTGGCACACGCCTGCCGAGCGCTACGACGGCACGCCGTTCACCGCCCGCGGGTTCGAGCGGGTGCCGGCCCTTGACCACCTCCAGGGCTGGCTCACCGACTTGATGTCGGCGTAAGAGGACGTCTCACAAACCCCGGGAACTACAACTAGAGCCTCCGCTACCCGGCAGATCCGCGGGTGCGCGGTGTCGATGGGCGGGCGCCAAGGGCCGGTCGACCTCATCCTGACCGCCTGAACCCCCCGGTCAATGGGTCCGAGGCCACTCGACCGTGAAGCGCCACCTGGCGAACGCCCGGTCCAAGGTGGGCGTGGCGACGACGGCGCAGCTCGTGTGGATCCTCGCGCCGCGCCTGCCGGAACCGGAGGGCGATGCGCAAAGGGGCGAGTCGCGCCTCCTCGTTCGAACGTGGTGGCAAAGGCCTTCGAGTCCCTCGCACCCTGGATGGGGCGATGCGGCGGGTGCCGGGGCGTCAGTCCTTCGCGGCCGCCTTCGGGAAAGCGGCCAGGAAGACCTTCCAGCCGGCGTCGCTCAGGGAGATGTGGGTGGAGCCCGGCAGGACGTCGAGCGAGACGGGGCTTCCCTGCGCCTTGAGCACCGAGAACAGGAGTCCCTGCGCCTCGCGCAAGTCGAGGACGCCGTCGGTCAGCGCCCCGTTCGCCTCGAGCTGCGTGCGCAGGACCCCGGACGGGTCGCGCGGGGCGAAGAACGAGTTCATAGCCTCCGGGTCGGGCAGCGGGCGGTCGAGGTAGTCGTCCCCTTTCGGGATCTCCGACGCGAGCATCACGACCTTCTGGTTCTTGTGCTCGGCGAGGTACGTCCACGGCGTGAGGGAGGTCATGAGCCTGGGGTCGGCGGGGAGAAGTTGGTCCCACCTCGCAAAGGTGGTTTGGAGCAACCACTCGCCGTCCCAGGTGACCAGGGCATCGATCGCCCCGAGCGTCGTGCCCCCGAGGCAGCCCGCCGTCGGCTCGGGGCGGGCGAAGGCGACCAGCGCCCCGGTGTTAGCGCCCACGGAGTGGCCGAAGACGATCATCGTCGCCGGGTCGCCGCCGTATTGGGCTGCGTGCGCCCGGGCGAACTCGACCGCGCAGGCAGCCTGGGAGTTGATCGCCCGGGCTTCGTCGTATGTGGGCGCGGTGTTCTGCCGGCCGGCGCCCCAGGTCGCGTTGAAGACGACGGACCCGAGGTCGGCCACCCTGCGGGCGTGCTCGCTCAGGTCCTCCTTGTTGACATCGCCGCCGTGGAACATCACGACCACGGGCCACGGCCCGGCCTTGGTCGGCGCATAGACGTCGAGTTTGCCCGGCGTCAACACCGGGTTGGACGACTCAATGGCGATGTCCCTGGTCGTCGTGACCGTCGGCGGGCTGGAGGAGCAGCGCCCAGAAGGGCCACGATGGCCGGCCCGACCACGAGTCGGCCGGCCGTTCCACGTGCGTTGATTGTCCGCTCCCTGGGCGCTCATGCGGGTTGTGCCCGCTCTCCGGTCCAACATCACGTCGCTCGAGGCCTGAATGGGCCGGTCAGTGGCCCTCGACCGGGCTGAACGTGCCGACCGCCGGGTCATACAGCTCCGCGGACGCGAGCACCGGATCTCCCACGCGCTCGGCGCCTCCCGCCACCAGGACGCGGCCATCTCCGAGCAGTGTCGCGATGGGCGCCACTCGCGGCGCGGCCATCGAGCCCGTCTGGCGGACCGTGCCGGTCGTCGGGTCCCAGATCTCGGCCGACGCGAGCGGATCGTCGAGGGCGCCAATGCCGCCGAGGATCAGGACCCGGCCGTCGGCGAGCCGGGCCGCGGCATACCCGGAGCGAGCGGTGGCCAGCAATCCCTTCGTGACGAACTGATACTGCTCGATCCTCAGGTCCGACACCTCAATCCCGACGAGTAGGACGCGACCGTTCACGACCGTCGTCATGGTGCGATATAGAGGGCGAGGGTCCCGGGTCGGCTGCGTCGCCGACGATGATGGCCAGACGTGCTCCCAGCGATCACCGACCAGCCGATACAGGCCGTCTCCCGTGCCGACGTACACGCCGTGCGCCGTGGCGAGCACTTCCTCACAGTTCGTGCTAGGCACCCCATCCGCCGCGGTGTACTCCTCCCATGCGCTGCCGTCGTAGTGCGCGACCAGGACCTCGCCGACCGGCCCGTCCCAGGTGCACTCCGTCACCACCCAGGCGGTCCCGTCCGCCGCCCATGTGAGCCTCCCGGGGCGCAGCGGCCAGTCACCGCCCGGCTGTGTCCAGGCGTGCCCGTCGTAGCGCACGAGGTCCCCGCCCCCTTCGACCCAGATGGAGCCTTCAGGGGCCTGGCGGATCCAGTTCGGCGTGGCCACGTCCGCGAACGTCTCCCAGCGGGTGCCGTCGTAGCGCGAGAGCCCGCGTTCCGAGCACGCCCCCGCCGCGTTGTAGTCGCAGTTGCCGACCCAGACCGCTCCGCTCCGATCCACCGCGAGCGCTGATACGCCAGCCGACGGTCGCCCCTCCGGGGCGTCCGACCAGGAGGTCCCGTCCCAGTGGAACAGGCCAGTGGCCCCGCCCGACCACAGCGACCCGTCGGGCGCCTCGGCGAGCGCGCCGACGGGGCCGCTCGGAGGCGCCGGCACGATGTCCCGGTAGCGCTCGCCGTCGAACCATCGAAGCGCCTGGTCGACCCCGTTCGCCGGCGGCACCAGCCATACGCCCCCTCCTCGCGCGGGAACGATCCCGACGTCCCCGAAGGCGGCATCGTCAGCGAACGTCCAGGTTCGGACGGCCCCGGAGACGGGGTCGAGCCGGCCGAGGGCGTCGCTGGTGCGGACCCAGACCGCCCCGCTCGGGTCGGCCACGGCCCCACCGTCCGGCCCGCCCTCCACCACCGGTCGGAGCTTGTCGACCCCCGTCGGGACGAGCTCGGCTGGGTGGCGCGGCAAGGGCTCCGCGCGACGCGGCCAGGGCTCCGCGAGACGAGAGCCGGCGAGCAGCATCCCGCCGACGAGCGCGGCGAGCAGGGCCGCGCCCAGGAGCAGCACCCAGGCCAGGCGCGGGATGGCGGCGAAGCGCCACGGGCCGAGGGTGGCCGTCCCGTGGGGGTAGGCCGTCGCAAAGTGCCGGGCCAGCTCGGTCGGGCGCACCTGCGTCGGCGCGTCCTCGGCGTAGGCGCGGAGCGAGGCGGCAAGGTCGAGCTCGAAGCGATCGCGTTCAGCCATCGCGGAGCTCCTTCCTGAGGCGGTCGACGATCCGGGAAAGGCGGGTGCGGGCGGTGGACGGCGAGGTGCCGACGGCCGCCCCCAGCTCGTCGGAATCGAGATCGACGACGTAGCGCATCGCCAGAAGCGCCCGGTCGTCGGGCGAGAGGTGGGCGAGCGCCCGGCGGAGGTCGAGGCGCTCGACGCCGGTCGACGGGTCGGCCCGCCGGTCGGCCGCGACATCGACGTCGATCTCGACCACCGGCCCGTGCCGGCGACGCAGGAGCTGGCGGGCCTCGTTGGCGGTCACCGCCAGCAGCCACGGCCGAACTCGGTCGGGGTCCCGCAGCGAGCGGAGCTTGCGCCACGCGACGAGCCAGGCCGCCTGAACGGCGTCGTCGGCCAGCTCTCGGTCGCCGCAGGCGACGAAGGCGACCCGCGCCATGTCGGCGTGGTAGGTGGCGACGAGCCGGGCGAAGGCCGCTTCGTCGCCGGCCCCCGCGAGGGCGACCGTGGAGGCGACCGTCGGACTGCCCATCGCCTGGCCGTTCATACCCTATAGATGCGTCCTGGGGCAGATCTGCTACAGGGTTCCCCGCGATTGCCGCACCTTTGCGGGTCGGTCTCGCCAGTGGCTCGGCGCGGTCCCGGCGGCCTGGGTGCGGGCCCGCGCGTCGAAGCCTCCCGCCTGCCGCTGATTGTGGGCGGCGGTCGGGCACGGGACTAGAGGCGAACGGCCCCGGACGCCCGGTGCGCTCCGAGGGCTGGCCCCGCAGGCGTAGCACCGCAGGCGAATAGACCGCGCCAGTCACCCTATCGACGATTTGGGGGTGAAGCTCTGCACGGTCTGTGGTGTCGTCACCAGCCGCGTGGGTAGTCGTTGCAGTGACCACGCACGGCAGTCCAACCGCAGCCGGCACAACGCCCTCTACGGCACGCGAGCCTGGCAACGCCTCAGCGCGCGCGTGCTCCGCGCCTAGCGTGGTCAGCACGGCAACTGGTGCCCCGGCTACCAGCGCGACGCCCATGGTGCGGGCGACCTGACCGTCGACCACGTCGTGCCGCTCGCCGCAGGCGGTGCGCCCTTCGACATCGGCAACACGGCGGTGCTCTGCCGCTCCTGCAACTCGACGAAGGGTGCGGGAGGCGGCGACCGGGGGTCCCCACACGCAGGTGCTGCGCTCCCCGAAGACCGCGCCTCCCAATCGTGTGCACGCGGCCGAGTTTCGCGAATTATCCCGGTCCGGGGCCTCCTGCGATCAGGAGAGCAGGGCGCAGATGTCGACCATCTGTCCCGTGTACGAGAAGGCCGTGACCACACCGGTGTCGAGGTCGATCGTCCAGTGCTGATTACCCGTGAACCGGATCAGCGCGCCGGGCCAGGCGACCACACCATTAGGACCCTGATCGCCGGGGTAGAACTCTGCGACGAACTGGCCGGAGACGTCGCTCAGATCTTCATTCGTGAGCGGGTCAATTCTCTCGACAGTGTGATACCTGGCCTTGTGGTGAAACGAGGCGCCCGTCTCGAGATTGATGAGCGTCGGGTCGGCGTTCGTGTTCCTCGCGAGTCTGCCGTCCGCGAACTGGGTGTCCACGATCCGCGCGCTCGGATCGGTGTCCCACAGGACATCGAACGAGCACCCGAGCCCGGCGGGAATCACGAAAGGATCGCTGGGTTCCTGCACGGTCCGAACGGGCTTCGCTCCGTACACGGGCGAGGCCACGGACAGCGCGCCGATAAGCAGCAGGACGACGGGGAGCACCCGGCCACGCCGGCGCCGACCAAGGATGCCCGCCATGATGCGATCTTCCTTTCTGGACGCGACGGCGCCCGGACGAAGATGGGACGGTCTCGCCCTTGGCCCGGCGCGAGCGCTCGAGGCGGCCGAGTCGGCACGCTTCGCCCGGGGAGACCACGCACGGCCCTTGCCTCCCCTCCCCGAGAGGCCGCGAGTGTGGCAGAGCCGGACGGTGTTGGGAAGTGGTTGCGCGACCGATGGCGGTGCGTCTCGATGATGCAAGGCAGGAATTCCGTGGCCGCCCGATGACGACGGCGGCTCCTACGACGGCCTGGCGCAACCGGATCACCGGGTCGGGCGAGGAGGCACCGGACCAGCTCCTCGCCAACCCGGCGAACTGGCGGATCCACCCGAAGGCGCAGCAGGACAGCGGTGGTGCGCCCGTCACGCATCCCGACGGCCGCCGAGGCGCGGGCGTATCTGGAAGAGCTGCCCGTGCTGTGGGCGAAGACATCGGACGCCGGCCGCCACGCCATCGCCGAGGCCGTGTTCGAGCGGATCTCGGGGTGACCGACTTCACCTTCACCCTGACCGCTCACGCGAAGGCTCGTGGATGGGACGCGGCTTTCGGGGCCGGCGTCGTCCGCGTGAAAGAAGGTCAGTGTGGTCGGGGCGAGAGGTATCGCCCCGTCATGTCTGACGCAGATGTGGTGGTCCGATTCGTGCGTGAGACCGTCGCCCGAGAGCACGCGCACACGGCTTGACGGGTAGCCGAGGCGGCGACGCGGAGTGCCGTGACGGCCCCCGAATGCCCGGTGCGCGACCCATCCCTCCGAGGAGAGGGGAGTGCGCGGTGCGGCGCCGGGAGGTCCCTGAGTACCCCCCAACCTGAACCACGTCCGTCGGGCGTGCTCGACGCCGTCAGCGGTCGATGACGACGATCTTGCCCGAGGCGATGGGGAGGCTCCGTGGGTCACCGAAGCCATAGGTGCCGCACTGCGGCCGACCGTTCCCGAAGATGATGCCGTCGGGACCGTCGCTGACCATGACCGTGAAGTAGCCGTCGGGGGAGGCAGGATCGGCACCATCCATCAAGCCACCAAAGACGCCGATGTCCCCCGATACCCAGCCGCAGTCAACATCCCCTTGGAACAGCACACCGACGTTGCTCATCAGGGTTGAGTCGAACCGCCCGACCACCTTCGCCGACGGGGTGAGAACGACGTGGAACTCAAACGCCACGCTGTCGCGGAGGCCGTCCCCCTTGATCTGATCTGCGCCATTGGCGCTGGCGACCCCGACCGAGACAGCCATGAGCAGCAGCGCGAACGTCGTGATCAACGCCAGCAGGCGGCGCATCCCGAACCTCCTTGGGACGCCCAGCGCGGGTCGATCTCGCCAGTGGCTCGGCGCGGCCCCGGCGGCCGGTGCGTGGGCCGCGCGTCAGAGCCTCCCGCCAGTGGGCACCGTAGACGTCGGAGATGCATCTGGCGAGAGGCGAACGGCCCCGGGCGCCCGGTGCGCGTCCCATCCCGGCAGCGTGCCGCTTCCCCCCTGCGAACCGTCGGATAGGTCGGCCCGCTGATGCCCTATCCGCGTCCCGTCAGGATCGACGCGGGCTCTGCTCGTGACGCCGCTGGAGGACCCGACCCGTCGTGATGTCGACGATGACGGCAAGGCCGACCCCTGCCGCATTGGCGATGAAGTCGGTCGGGTCATTGACGTTCTCCATGACACCGAACCCGTTCGTGGCCTCGAAGATCTCCACGGCGAGAAGCGTGAGCGACGCGGCGATCAGCCGTGGCCGTCCGTACCTTGCGGTCGCATTGACGGCAGCGAAGTACAGGGCGAACGAGACTGCGACATTGCCCGCGTAGGCATGGATGACGTTCTGGAACGGGCCCTGGTAGGCGGACTTGAGCACGAGCACGGCGGCCCCGAGCACGGCCAGCACCACGTTGCGGATGGTGATGTCCCGCCTCAGATCGGAGCCGGGTTCTGCGGTTCCCGCAAACGCCGGAGCCGAGCGTTTCACCCCACGAGCCTCCAGCTGCGGTGACCGTAGGCCGCAGCGAGGATGCTGACGAGAGGCGAACGGCCCCCGGTCGCCCTGTGCGCGACCTATCCCGGGGCGAGGACCCCGATGATGGCCATCACCCCCATCGCGACCGTGACCCGAACGGGGACACCTCCTGCGGCTCGCTCGCCCTGCCGCTCCGGACGCTGATCAACGCCCCGAACCCGACGAACACGCCGGCGATCTCCGCCAGCGAACGAACAGCTCGGTGTCCTGCATGTCCCGTCACCTCCTGCACTTCGTGATGGGGTCAGGATGGGCGCAGCGTGGTGGCCGTGTTCGTCGGCCTCAGAGTCCCTTGTCGACGGCCTGGAGGAACGGCTCGGCGGCGACGGATATCGTGACGCCGTCGTTGCCCAGCAGCACGACGCTTGCCTGGTGGCGGGGCAGGTGGAGCATCAAGGCGACGTAGCCGAACCCGCCCCCTGAGTGGCCGTAGTACTCGAGGTCGTCGAGGTTTGGAACGCGGGGGACACCGACGCCGAGCCCGTACGCCGCCGCGAATGGCTCGGCCGGGTCGTCAACCGGTCGGAAGTCGAGCATGGCAGCCAGCGACTTGTCGCTGACCAGCGCACGGTCGTGGAAGAGGCCCTGGCAGAAGCGGGCCAGGTCGAGGGCGTTGCTGTAGACCGGCGCGTCCTTCAGGTCATCGAACGCGGTCTTGGGGATGGCGGTGATGTCGTCGAAGTTGGTGTCGCCGTCGAGGTCGTACCACTCGTGGGCGACCTTGGTGTTCGGTGGGATGGGCCAGGTGGGTGTCAGCCACATGCCGCGGATCCCGAGCGGATCGAGGAGCCGGGTCTGGATCAGCTCGGCGATCGGCTTCCCGGTCTGCAGCGTGAGCACTTCGCGGGCTAGCCGGAAACCGGTTGTGGAGTACCGCCACTCAGTGCCGGGGGAAACTCCCCCTTGCCGACCAGCCTGGTGAGCATGTCGTCGACCGTCCACGAGCGGGTCAGCCACGCCCGCCCACGCCTCGGCGGCGAGGAGGTACTCCCACGTCCCGATGAGGAGAAGTTGCGTCATGACGTACCAGACGATCGGGTGCGTCGCGAGGTTCGCGAAGACGAGGAGGATCGCGAGCCGGAGGCGGTCGGGCTCGACGCGCCGCAGGAGGTAGCCCGCGATGGGGACCTCGACCGCGAGGGTCAGGACGAAGGCGGCGAACCAACCTGACGCCGGGAAGAACATCGGCTCAAGGCTCGTGGCTCACGGAACGTGGGCACCTTCCGGGACGCGTTCTGCCGATCGATCTCGCGAGAGGCTCGACCGCGTGGCCGCCACGACGGCTCAGGCCCAGCGTCGGAGCCTTCCGCTGCTGGTGAGACGATGCGCCGGCCGGCGATGGGGCGCGAGAGGCGAACGGCCCCCGACCGCCCGGTGTGCGTCCCATCCTCCGGGGAGAGCGGAGCGCCCGGTGCGGAGCCGGGGGATCATCAACGAGGGTAGCGTTCCGGGAACCCCCGCCGCGCCTACGGAAACAGCTTGCCTGCGAAGGCCAACGCCATTGCGCGGTAGCCGGCGGTGGTCGCGTGGTTGTCCGGCCCCAGGGGCGGCGGGGTGCAGACCCACGTGTACGCGCAGATCGTTGCGACGTTCTGCGGAACGGCCTCGGGATAGCCGGGGAGCGGCACCAGGGGCTCCCAGGCCTCCGTGGAGAACGCGCCTTCGACGTCGGCCACGGGGATGCCTCTGGACGCGTAGATCCCGGCCACGAAGTCGTTGATGATGACGTTCGTTCCACCTGGCCCCGGGACGCCGTCCGGCCCGGCGATCGCCTGGACCGACAGCATCGCGAGGCTCCGCCCGTACGGGTTCTGCGGGTACGTCAGCCAGTAGGCCAGGAACGGGTCGTACAGCGTCGCCCCGACGATCGGGACGTCCGGCCCGGCGGCCTCCCGCAGCGTGTCGAGGATCACGGGGAGGTTCGACCCGATGGAGGCCAGCCCGTCCGGGATGCAGGAGACACCATCCTGACACGGGAAGTCGTTCCAGCCGATGTCGATCGTCACGAATGCGACAAACTTGCGGTGGGCATGCAGGAAGCTGATCGCCTCGTCGAGCTGCGAGCCGTGGCGGTAGTCGCAGATGCCCCCGTCCATGAACGTGGCGGTTGTCTCGCCCCCCGTGCAGCCGAGCTTCACGTGCCGGAGCGTCGGGTACTTCGCGAGAGCCATCTCGTAGAGTTGGTCTGCGTACCCGAGGTTGGTCCGATGCCCATTGTCCGGGTCGCCGATCGGCTGCTGACCAGCGGCCAGCGAATTGCCCAAAGAAAGGTAATACATCACCGCGTGGTCGCCGCTCTTGCCCGGCGCCGCGAGCGCCGGGCCGGTCAACCCTAGGGTGATGACGGACGCAGCGAGGATCGCAACAAGGCGTCGCATGGACGGACCCTCCTGGGACGCGATCCAACGGGTCGGTCTCGCCAGTGGCTGAGCGCGGTCCCGGCGACCAGGTTGTGGACCGCGTGTCAGAGCCTCCCGCCAACCGGCCACCGTAGACCGCAGTCGCGGTTCTGGCGAGAGGCGAACGGCCCCCGGACGCTCGGTGCGCGTCCCATCCAGAGCTCCGACCTCGGTCGCCCGAATCGCGATAAGTCGCAGATAAGCGGCGCGGAGGACGATCCGCGCGGCATCGCGATGTCGGGCTCGCCCGTCGTCCGGCCGATCGCTGGGGGCACCAGGGAGGTGTCCCCGTGTGCGCCGAGGACGAAGACGAACGACGAGACGGGGCCGCGGGCAGCGCGCGACTTCACGCCGCACCCCGCAACCTGGAAGGAATGGTCGGGGCGAGAGGATTTGAACCTCCGACCTCATCGTCCCGAACGATGCGCGCTACCAAGCTGCGCCACGCCCCGACCGAGGTGCTCGTTGAGCAGAGCCGCTGGATTGTAGCGCGGGCGGCCCGGTCCCGCTCCCGGCGCGGAGCCGCGGACCTTCCACCCGAGGCGCAGCGCAGCCCTGCCGGCCTCCGAAGTGCCGCCGCGCACCACCTGGGCACCCTCCGTAGCCCAGAAGTACCAGGAAACCGGGGTCCTCCCGTACGAATGTCCCATTCCACGGGATCCGCGCCGACCGTAGGTTCAGTTCACGCGCCGAGACCGGCGACCCTCGAGTGGCGCGAGAGGGCCGTCACCTCCCCGTCCAACATGTCGCGAGACTCGCGCTTCGGAGGAATGACCATGAAGGATCTGAAGGCCCGCTTGTTCGGCCTCGCGATCATCGTCGCCGCCTTCAGCTTCGCCTTCCTGCCGACCTACGGGTCGCGCTGGTAGATCACCGGTCTGCGCGGCCGCGGACCCTCCTCGCGGCCGCCGCTCAGGCGGCGCCGCCGCGCCGCCGGCCTCGGAAGCCCGGACCAGTCGGTCCGGGCTTCTTCGTGCGCTCGAGACGATCGTCGACGAGGCCGAGACGAAGCGCGACCGTCGCCGCCTCGACGCGACCGCCCACGCCGAGCTTCGCGAGGATGTTCCCGACGTGCACACCGACGGTCTTCTCGCTGATGAAGAGGCGCTCCCCGATCTCCCGGTTGGTGCGACCCGCCACGATCTCGGCGAGGACTCCCTGCTCCCGCGGGCTCAGCCCGAAGGTCGACGGAGCCGCGGCAGGCTGTCCGCGCGGGTCGCTCATCCGCGCCACGGGTGGGCGGGCCTCCTCGGGAGGTGCAGCGGGCCGCGAGGTCGCGACGTCGAGAACGGTCGATGGAAGCTCGATCCTGGCGCGCTCAGCGAGGTCGACGAGCGCACGCAGGAGCGGGATGGCGCCGAGCTCGACGGCGATCGACGCCGATTCCAGCAGCGGGGCGCGGGCGTCGAGGCGCCCGTCGCGGCGTGCGCTGCCCGACGGGGCCCCGGCGAGGACGGCCTCGGCCTCGTGGAAGCGAGCCCTGGCCACGTCGTACGGCTGCTCGATCGCGCGCCAGAGATCCGCGGCCGCCGACCACGACGCAGGGTCGTCGGCGCCGCGCAGGGAACCGGAGTACGCCCGGGCCGTGGCGAGGTCGGCCGCGGCGCCCCTCCGGACGGGCGCGTCGTCGGGGACGTCGGCCTTCTCCACCATGCGCTCGGCATCCCCGAGCACCAGGGCAGCCCAGGAGCGCGCCGCCAACATCGCCGCGAGGTCGTTCCGCTGGCCCGCCGCACGCACCTGGGCCGCGGCGACTCGCAGGACCGTGGTGGCGGACCTCGCGGCCAGCGGCCAGTCCTCCGTGTCCCGGATGCGATCCCACGCGGCGCGGGCCGCCCGCTCGGCGTCGGCGAGATCGCCGCGCCACAGGGCCAGGGATGCCGCGACCTCGTAGGTCGGCGCGGCGTACTGGACGTCGGGGATCGTCTCGAGCTCGAGGAAGAGGCGACCGAGCAGGCGGGCGGCTTCGTCGTCGGCCGCCGTCTCGGTCTCGACGAAGGCCAGCCTGAGCGCCGCATTGACGAGGGGAACGCCCGATGGGGCCCACTCGAGGGCGTGGCGCGCCATCTCCCGGGCCTCGCTCCAGCGTCCGAGGCTGACCAGGAAGTCGGCCGCGTTGCCACGCAGGAGGTTCCCGTGGGCGACCTCCAGGCCGGCGGCCGTGGCGGCGGCGATCCCTTCCGAGGTGACCTCGACCGCGGCGACGCGACGGCCGTCGAGATCGAGGATCGTCGCCAGGTTGGCCCGCGCCCGGAACGCATCGTCGAGACAGCCCAGCTCGCGGGCGATCGCCAACGCCTCCTCGAGGCGCGAGATCGCGGGGCTCATTCGGCCGAGCCACCCGTCCACCGCGCCCAGGGTGCAGGTCGCATGACCGAGCCAGGCCCGGCCGTCCGGCCCGGTGCCCGCGGTCGCCGCGATTGCCTCCTCGGCCAGGTGGGTCGCCTCGGAGAAGGCGCCCTCCAGCAGGCGCACCTGGGCGAATGTGGCGAGGAGGCGGGCCCGAGCCACGCAGGGTTCGGGCGCCAGGAGCTCCAGGGCCCGCTCGAAGGCCATGATCGCCCCGTCCCGGTCGCCGCCGGCGAGGCGGTAGAACCCGAGGCGGGCGGTGAGGTCGGCACGGACTTCCCGGTCGGTGCGATCGGCGTGGCGGGCGATCGCCGCCTCGATGAAGGCCTCGGCCCGGCCGGCGTCGCCCGCGGCGGCGGCCGCATCCGCGGCACGACCCAGGAGGTCGACCTCCTGGGCGGCCGAGATGTCCCCGGCCGTGACCGGTGCCCCGGCGAGCTCGATTGCCCGCTCGAGGTGCACGAGCGCATCGGCGGAAGCCCCGATCGCCTCCGCGTCCGACGCGGCGATGAGGGTGGCGGCAAGCTCGTGACGCGCCTCGTGGGCCTTGTGCCAGTGGCGGCTCGCCTCGGCCGGGTGGTCCGCAAGCACGGCAGCCAGCACCGCGTGCATCCGGCGACGCGGGCCGGGCAGCAGGTCCGCGTGGAGGGCCGCGGCGATGACCTCGTGGCGGATCCGGATCGTGGGAAGCGCGTCGCCGGGCAGCTCGTCGGCGGCCCTCCGTCCGGACGAACGGCGCCGACCGGCCCGCGAAGGAGCCGTCTCCACGAAGCCGTGGGCCACCGCCTCGGCGACCCCGGCGGCGAGGTCGCCGTCGAGGCCACCGCCGCCGCGCCGCGGCGTCGTGCTCGAGCGCGGCGCCGGACGCCCGACCTCCGCGTCGTAGGCCGCCGCCACCGCCCCCAGCTCGGCGGGAGCCAGCGGGCCGTCGGCGACGGCGAGGATGCGCAGGACGCGACGGCATTCGGGCGTCCGCTCCCGCCGCCCGCGCCACGACCATCTGCTCCAGCGGCACGGTGAGCGAGGCGCCCGAGAGCTCGCGCCGGGCCACCAGGACCTCCTCGGCGATCAAGGGGCTGCCGCCCGAGCGTTCGGCGACCAGGAGAAGGTCGGGGGCGGACGGGGCCGCGCCCTCGTGACTCGTGATCAGCTGGCGGAGGGCCGCCCGGTCGAGCGGTGGGACTGCGACCCGACGGGACGGGCGGGGGCCGCCATCGATGGCCTGGAGGGTGGTCCGGAGGGGATGGCCGGGCCCGAGCGCCTCCGGCTGGTAGGACCCGATGAGCGTGACGGGCAGGTCGCCCAGCGTCCGCGAGAGGAAGGCGAGAAGCGACCGCGACGCCGCGTCGAGAACGTGGAGGTCCTCGACGACGAGGATGACGGGCCCCTGCCCCGCGATCCTGCCGACGACTCCCCGAAACGCCTCGAGGATGCGGTCGGCCAGGCGCTCGCGGGTCGCCGCTCGACGATCGATCGCGCCGAGCCGCCCGGCGGTCCGCGGCAGGAGCGGCAGCAGGATCTCGGCGCGGGGATCGAGGAGGCCGCCGGCCTCCTCTGCGGCGCGTCCCCCGAGGAAGCGATCCAAGGCGGACCGGAACGGCGCGTACGGGGCGCCCCGCCACGCGGGGAGGCTGTCGGCCCGGATGATCGAGACCGGTGGGCCGGGAGCGCCGGCGGGGCTGTCGATCCAGCGAAGCGCCTCGTCGATCAGCCGCGACGCCCCCATGCCGGACGAACCCTCCAGCAGGACCGTCGTCGAGCGCCCGGTCGCCGCGGCGGCGGCCGCGTCGAGGATGGCCTCGAGTTCTCGCTGACGCCCGACGAACCCCGTTGGTGCCCCGTCACCCGCCGTCATGCCCAGCATTCTACGGGTGGCGGGCAGCGGCACGGGCACGGACGACGGACCCGGTGTCAACAGCCGGGGTGTCAACCGCCGGGGTGTCAACCGCCGGGGCCGGTCCCGCATACTCCAGCCCATGGCGCGCGACCTCCACCCGGCCAACCAGCTGAACGAGCTCACCGGGGAGGAGTGGCTCTACTTCACGAAGTCGCTCCTCGTGACCGCCTACCCCTCCGAGCTGGGGCACGCTGCCCGCAAGGGGCACGGCGCGAACAAGCCGCCGCGCCTGATGGCCCGGCTCATCGAGTTCTTCACGAAGACGGGTGAGCTCGTGCTGGATCCCTTCGCGGGCGTCGGGGGCACGCTGCTGGGGGCCGCGATCGCGCGCGGCCCGCGGCGCGCGCTCGGCTTCGAGATCAACCCCGCGTGGGCCGCCGTCTATGCGCACGTCGCCGCCGCGCTCGCGGGGGAGCGGGGCGGGGCGGGGCCGCTCCTGGTCGACCTCGGCAGCTCCGACCCGGGCGGGCCTCGCGGCTTCGATCTCGACGGCTGCGAGATGCGCGTCGGCGACGCGCTGGCGCTCCTGCCGGCGCTCGCCGACGCGAGCGTCGACTTCGTGGCGACCGATCCGCCCTACACCGTCCAGCTCCCCCTCACGATGGCCGGCGGTCGCCTGGCCGAGACGCACGCCAATCGCCGCACGGACTACGCGATGGTCTCCGACGACCCGGCCGACCTCGCGAACGCCGCGACGCACGACGCCTACCTCGATGCCATGGAGCGGATCTTCGCGGAGCTGGCACGTGTGCTCCGGCCGGGGCGCTATGCGGCCGTCATCGTCCGTGATGCCTACGTCGATGGTGTCTACCGCTTCACCGGTGCCGACCTCGCGGCGCGCGCGGCACGGGCCGGCCTGGTTCCGAAGGGGGACCTGGTCTGGTACCAGGCGGGCACCCGGCTCCGCCCGTACGGCTACCCGCGGGCGTTCGTCCCCAACATCACCCACCAGCACGTCGTGATCCTGCGCCGCGAGCCCGATGGGGGACGTCGCTCCAGTCGTCAGCCGGGATCGCGCGCCGTCAGGTAAGCCAGCAGGACGTCCTGGTCGACGTGAGAGTCGTCGCCGGACAGCGGCGCCGGGATCACGTCGCCGAGGGTCATCTTGTGCAGCCACCCGGCGCGTCCGTCCGGCGTGACCACGCGCCGATAGAGGCCCGATTCTTCCAGGATCGCCACCTCGTCGCCTGCGTCGAGGGAGTCGATCGTCGACCCCCCGATCTCATCCGGTCGATCGAGCAGGCGGACGAGGCGGTACCGTACGCGGTGCCGTTCGCCCTCGACGCCGGCGCGTGCCTGCTCGAAGGAGAAACGAGCGGGCGCTGCGACGCTCCGGGCGGGATCCGACCTGCGCGCCGCCATGAGCGAGGGGCGACGCCAGCGTGGGAGATCGACGTCGGTGCCGCCGGTCCCGGGGTCCACCGCCGGCGCCCCTTCGTCCCCCCCGTCGGCGGGCTCGTAGACGGCCGCGCGCCGAGAGCAACCTCGCGGCGCGATCGTCGGCGCGTCGCCGTCGGCCGAAGAGGAAGAACCCGGCCGTCAGCGTGATGCCCGTGGAGATCGCCGCCGCGAGCACCACGAGCCGAGTCGTCTCATCGTCGCCGAAGGGACCCGCAACCGCCGGGCTCGCGGCGACCGGCCCGGGCGCGGGCGTCGAAACGGGGGTCGAGGCGGGCGTCGGGGAAGGCGCGGGCGCCGGGGTCGGCGCGGGCGGCTGCGCGGCAGCGGTCGACCCGGCGACGAGGAGCAGCCACGCCAGCGCCGCCGACAGGAGGGCCACGACGACGCGGCGAGCGTACGGGGCGCGAACCATGATGCGTGCGCTTGCCTCGAGCTCCCCGTAGGCGCTACGAGCCCCGGGGACCAGGCGAGCATCGGGCCCGCGGGCCCGGCGCTCAATGGTACGGGGGTCCCGTCGGCCCATGACCTGCGGAGTCGCCGTGTCCGCTGAGCGTCCGTCCGGTGCTCCCATGCACCACCCGGTAGGGTCACGCACCCCTGCCCGAACAGGCCATGTTGCAAGCGCTCCCGTGGCCTCACGATCAGGCCGTGCAGATCTCTCGGCGCGCCCCGCTGCCGTCGCCCGCCCGTGGCTCCGGGCTCATGGCCGCCACCGCACCTGCGGTCGTCGGCGTAGCGTGGCTGGGAATCGCTGGCGCGGCCGCCTGGCTCGTCTTCGCCACGCCGCTCATGGCCCGCTTCGTGGCCCTGGAGGGGGGCGGTTCGGCGGCCTGGCTGATCGGCGCGCTGGCGTTCGCGGCGGCGCTCACCGCGCCGGCCGGCTTCGCCATCGTCGGGATCGCGCTGCTGGGTGGAGCCGTCGGGTACGCCCGCGCGGGGCGCGTGACGACGCCGCCGGTGACGCGGCGCGCCGACCTGCTCCCCGTCGGCTGCACGGTCATCCCGCGGATCCGCCTTCCGGACGGCCGGCAGATCCCCGACGTCGTGGTGGGCCCGCACGGCGTCGTGTTCTTCGAGTCGCTCCCGCCGGCCTCGGCCGCCCGTCGCACCGGCGGGCGGTGGGAGGTCCGCTTCGCCGATCGCACATGGCGCCCGATCGAGAACCCGCTCCAGCGGGCTGCCCGCGACGCGGACCGGCTCCGCCATCACCTGGAGGCGCAGGAGCGCGGCTTCGTGGTGCGGGTGCAGGCCGCCGTGCTGGGCGATGCGAGCGACCTCCGTCGAGCGGACGGGTGCTCGGTGGTGGCTCCCGACGACGTGCCGGCGTGGCTGGCGGCCCTGCCGATTCAGCGCGGCCTCACCCCCGACCGCCTGGCCCACCTGATCGCAGCCCTGGCCGACCTCGCCTGATCGGCGGGTCCGGCCCGGACCGCCGTTGATCGCGTTTGCATTCTGCCCCCGGATCCCTCACACTCCGCCGACGATGCAGATCACGACAGTCGCCTGGTTGATGCAGATGCGCCGGCGGCCCCGCCGCGTGGAGGACGGGGTCCTGGGCGCCTGATCGACCTGCACGGTTGATCATGGGACCCAGGATCGGGTCCCGGGGCCGCAGTCCAGCAGGGACTGCGGCTTTTTCGTTCTCCGGGAAGCGCAGCGGGAGTCGCCGAACCCAGGCCGACGCCGCGACGGTGACGCTGAGCGCCGACGCCGCAGCCGCCGCCACGGGACCGCCCCTCGAGCCACGCCAGCCCAGGAGGCGACCGATGTCCGACCAGCCGCAGCACCGCCCGGAGACCCTTGCCATCCACGCCGGGCAGAGCCCCGACCCCGCGACGAACGCGCGGGCCGTCCCGATCTACGCCACCACCTCGTACGTCTTCGACGACGCCGACCATGCCGCCCGGCTCTTCGCCCTGCAGGAGTTCGGGAACATCTACACCCGGATCATGAACCCGACCACGGGCGTCTTCGAGGCCCGCGTGGCGGCCCTGGAGGGAGGCGTCGGCGCCCTGGCCTTTGCCTCCGGCCAGGCGGCCGAGACGGCGACGATCCTCAACCTGGCCCGGGCCGGCGACAACATCGTCAGCAGCGCCAGCCTGTACGGCGGGACCTACAACCTCTTCCAGTGGACGCTCCCGAAGCTGGGGATCACCACCCGCTTCGTCGACGGCTCGAACCCGGCGAACTTCGCCCCGGCCATCGACGCCAACACGAAGGCGGTCTACCTCGAGACCATCGGCAACCCGCGCCTGGACGTGCCGGACATCGCGTCGATCGCCGACGTCGCCCACGCCCACGGGATCCCGCTCGTCATCGACAACACGTTCGCCCCCCTGCTGTGCCGCCCGATCGAGCACGGGGCGGACATCGTCATCCACTCCGCCACGAAGTGGATCGGTGGCCATGGCACGTCGATCGGCGGCGTGGTCGTGGACGGCGGCACCTTCGACTGGCGGAGCTCGGGGCGCTTCCCGGACTTCGTGGAGCCCGATCCGAGCTATCACGGCGTCAGCTACGTGGAGGCGGTCGGCAACCTCGCCTTCATCATCAAGCTGCGGGTCCAGGGCCTGCGCGACACGGGCGCGGCGCTCAGCCCCTTCAACGCCTTTCTCTTCCTCCAGGGACTCGAGACGCTCCCCCTGCGGATCGAGCGCCACTCGCAGAATGCCCTGGCCGTGGCGCGCTGGCTCGAGCGGGACGAGCGCATCACCTGGGTCAGCTACCCCGGCCTGGCGTCCCACAAGGCGCACGGGCACGCGACGAGGTATCTCGAGGGCGGCTTCGGCGGCGTCCTGACCTTCGGCATCCGCGGCGGCCGCGAGGCGGGACGGGCGCTCATCAACAACGTGAAGCTGTTCAGCCTGCTGGCGAACGTCGGCGACGCGAAGTCGCTGATCATCCACCCGGCGACCACCACCCATGCGCAGCTCAGCGACGAGGAACAGGCCAGCACCGGCGTCACCGACGACCTCGTCCGGCTCTCGGTCGGCCTCGAGCACATCGATGACATCCTCGCGGACCTGGACCAGGGTCTTGCGGCGGCGACGAGCGACGCGCCCGTCGGCGCCAGCGCCTAGCCGTGGCCGCGCAGGCGGCCGGCGCCGATCCCGTGCAGGCGGCGGGACCGCACGCGGCGGCCGGACGGCACGCGGCGGCGGGGCCGCACGCGCCGGCGGGGCCGCACGCGCCATCGCCCTTCGACACGGGGGGTGTGGTCGCCCGGGAGGTCGGGCCGTTCGCCGTCGGCGACGGCCCGATTCTCCCGCTGCTCCGCGTCGCCTATCGCCACGACGGCCCGGGGCCGGCCGAGGCGCCGCAGGTCCTCGTCGTGCACGCGCTCACCGGCAGCGCCGACGCGGCCGGTGACTGGTGGGCGCCGCTCATCGGGCCGGGCCGCGCCCTCGACACGACCCGGGTCGGCGTGATCTGCGCGAACCTGTTGGGCGGCTGCTACGGGACGACGGGCCCCACCACCCCCGACGCCACGACCGGCCTGCCCCGGGGCGCGGCCTTCCCGGCCGTCTCCACGCGCGACCAGGCGCGCGCCCAGTGGGCGCTCCTCGACGCCCTCGGGATCGAGCGGCTTGCCCTGGCGACCGGCGGGTCGCTGGGGGGCATGGTCGCCCTCGAGGTTGCCCTCGAGCGCCCGGAGGCCGTCGGCGAGGTCCTGCCGATCGCGGCTCCCGCCGCCACGGGCGCCCTCGCGATCGCCTGGAACGGGATCCAGGTGGAGCTGGTGCGCCGGCTGGGCGAGGACGGCCTCGACCTTGCCCGGCGCCTGGCCATGACGACCTACCGGAGCGAGGCCGACTTCGACGACCGCTTCGGGCGCGCGGTCGAGCCCGACGGGACGCCTTCGATCAACAGCTACCTCGCCTACCAGGGCCGCAAGCTCGTCGGGCGGTTCGACCCCGAAACCTACCGCGTCCTCGTGGGGGCCATGGATCGTCACGATGCGGGAGCCGGCCGGGGCGGCCTGGGCCCGGCGCTGGGCCGCCTGGCCGACCACGGCGTCCGGCTCACCGGCCTCGGCATCCCGGGCGACGTCCTGTACGGGCCCGCCCAGGTGCGAGCGCTCGTGGACGCGGCCGCCGCCGAGGGTGCCCACGCCCGGTACGTCGAGCTGCGCTCGACGAAGGGCCACGACGCCTTCCTGGTCGAGTGGGACCAGCTCACCGAGATCGTGGGGGACGTCCTGGCCGAGGCGCTGGCGCCCCGGCCGGTCCCGCAGCCGCGTCGCTGAGACGCGTCCAGCTCGCGGCCCGGGCTGCGCGCGCGTCACGACGCCGCGTCACGGCCCCATCGGGGCCGATGTAGGCTCGGCGGGATGTTGACTCCGTTTCGGGTCACCCCCCTCGCCCAGGAGCGTGTCTGGGGTGGCACGCGCCTCGGGCCGCCGCGCACGCTGCCGATCGGCGAGCTGTGGCTCGTCGGCCCGTGGCTGATCGTGGCTGATGGCCCGCACGCCGGACGCACCCTCGACGCCGTCGCGGGGGACCTCGGCCCCCGGCTCGTCGGCGCGGCGACCTCAGCAGGACCGGGCCCGCGCTTCCCGCTGCTGCTGAAGCTCCTGGACCCCGCCTCGTGGCTGTCCGTCCAGGTCCACCCCAACGATGCGGTGGCTCGCCGCCTTGCGGGACCCGACGCCGTTGGCAAGGCCGAGGCCTGGTATGTGCTCGAGGCCGACCCTGGAGCGGAGCTGCTCGCCGGGGCGCGCCCGGGCGTGCGAGAGGCGGACCTCCGGGCCGCCATGCGCGGCGGCGCGGCCACGACGAGACTCCTCGCGCGGCACGCTCCGGCTGCCGGCGATGTCCTCCTGCTCACGGCCGGCACGCTCCACGCGGTCGGACCCGGCGTCCTCCTGTACGAGCTCCAGCAGCCGTCGGACCTGACATACCGCGTGGACGACTGGGATCGGCCCGCCTCGCGCACGCGCCCGCTCCACACGAAGCAGGCGCTCGCGTCCGTCGTCCCCCAGAGCCGGCCGGCCCTTCGAACCACGGCCGGCGGGGGACGCGTCGTTGCCTGCCGGCACTTCACCCTCGACGTCGTGGACGCGCCCGCCAGCCTCGACCCGGAGGGGCGCACCGTGCAGGTGGTCACCGCCGTCGGCGCGCCGGCGGACCTCTCCGGGCCGGGCTGGGCGGAGCGGCTCGAGCCTCTCGAGACGATCGTCGTCCCCGCCTCGGCCGGCGCCTGGGAGCTGCAGCCGGGCCCCGGCGGGCGGGCACTGGTGGCCGCGCTACCGTAGGGTCGGGCTCCGGCCCCGGCACGTACGCGTTCCGCCGCGCGGGCGTCCTCGCGCCGGCAGCCGGGCTGGGTGGTAGGGGAGGGTGGATTCGAACCACCGACGTGGCGTGTATAAGACGCCTGCTCTAACCGCTGAGCTACTCCCCCACGGGTTAGTGCGTCAGTTCACGCACGATCTTGGGATCTTGACGCTCATTTCGGGCGGGCCTACTGTTAGCACGTCGCTCGACTGACCAGCTAACAGAGGAACCGGCATGAGCACCGAGGTATACGCGCCTGACGCGCTCTCTACTCTACGCGACTCGTTCGCCCTGCACCTCGAGGCGACACGGGCGCCCAACACCGCCCGCATCTACCTCGCCGCCCTCGACCGCCTGATCCGCCACCTGGACGCGGCCGGGATGCCGACCGGCGCCCGGGCGGTGCGCCGGGAGCACATCGAGAGCTGGATCGCCAAGCGCCGCGAGAGCGTGCGCCCGGCGACGATGGTCATCGAATACCACGCTGTTCAGCAGTTCTGGCGCTGGGCGGTCGAAGAGGATGAGGTCGACCGCTCGCCGATGGAGCGGATGAAGGCGCCGCGCGTCCCCGAGTCGCCGGTGCCCGTCGTGGCGGTCGACGACTTCCGCAAGCTGCTGCGCACGGCCGAAGGCCGGGATTTCATCGCCCGCCGCGACACCGCCAGCCTCCTGACCCTGTTCGACACCGGGATCCGGCTCGGCGAGCTCGCCGGCCTGACCACCGCCGACGTCGACCTCAAGGGCCGTCTTGCCTATGTCACCGGCAAGGGCGGCCACACCCGGGCGATCCGGTTCGGCGTCCGCACGGCGGTCGCCCTCGACCGCTACCTCCGCCTCCGCCGCGCGCACCGCCACGCGGCGGAGGATTCGTTCTGGCTGGGCCAGGACGGGCCGCTGACACCCTCAGCCTTCCCGCAGATGATCGCCAAGCGCTGCGCCAGGGCTGGCCTGCCTCGCCTCCATCCCCACCAGTTCCGGCACACGTTCGCGCACCTGTACCTCGCTGACGGCGGCAATGAGACGGATCTCCAGCGGCTCGCCGGCTGGCGGTCGGCTTCGATGCTCCGCCGCTACGGCGCCAGCATGGCCGACGAGCGGGCCAAGGCGGCCTACCGAAGTCCGGCGGCCGGCCCTGGGGCGCCGACGGGCGGCTCGCGCCGATCGTAGGGCATCGAGCGGACCCCGGCGCGACGGCGTGCGCCGGGACCCCGGCCAACCGGGCCATCGGTCGTCCCCGCGGCTGCGTCATCCGTACCTCGTCTGGAGCAGGGAACACATAGACATGGATGACGTGATCCCCGATACTTCCTCGCTATGGGACAGATGCGCGACAAACCGACCACTCGTCTCCGAGTCGGGCAGGCCGCCGAGATGCTCGGAGTCTCGGTCGAGACCCTGCGCCGCTGGGAGGCGGACGGCCGGATCCGGACGACGAGATCCGAAGGCGGGCAACGCCTCGTCGATGTCGATGAGGTCTCGCGCCTCCTGGACGAGCGACGGAAGGCGTCGGTCGACCGCCCGATCGTCGCCCAGTCGGCGCGCAACCGGTTCTCCGGCGTCGTGACGAGGATCGAGCGCGATCGTGTCGCCGCTGTCGTGGAGGTCATCGCCGGTCCGCATCGCCTGGTCAGCCTGATGACCGCCGAGGCCGTGGAGGAGCTCGACCTCAAGGTCGGTGACGAGGCCGTGTGCGTGGTCAAGGCCACGAACGTCATCGTCGAGATCCCGTCCTCCAGAGAGCCGCGCCCATGAGATCCGGCCTCGCCGCCCTCGTCGCCGTCCTGGCGCTCGTCCCAGCCGCCTGCTCGGCCGGTGCGTCGCCGTCGCCGAGCAGCCCATCCACGACGCCGGCGGCCTTGCCATCGAGCGCACCCGCGCCCGCCACGGCCGCGGTGGCGGTCGACCTGACCATCTACGGCGCGGCGTCGCTCAAGGGTGCGCTCGAGAAGGCGAAGACCGCCTACGAGGCCGCCGTCCCGGGCACGACGCTGACGATCTCGACCGATGCCTCGTCCGCCCTGGCGACGAAGATCGAGCAGGGCGCCCCGGCCGACGTCTTCCTCTCCGCGGACACGAAGAACCCGCAGGACCTCGTCGACAAGGGGCTGACCGACGGCCCGGCCGTCGACTTCGCCGCCAACGAGCTGACCGTGATCGTCCCGGCCGACAACCCGGCCGGGATCACCACGCCAGCCGACCTCGCGAAGTCCGGCGTGAAGATCATCGTCGCCGGTGACGAAGTGCCGATCACGAAGTACGCCACGCAGCTCGTCGACAATCTCGCGAAGGAGCCGGGGTATCCGGCCGACTTCGCCGCGGCCTACGCGGCCAACGTCGTGTCCAAGGAGGACAACGTCAAGGCCGTGGTCGCCAAGATCGAGCTCGGCGAAGGGGACACGGGCATCGTCTACGTCACCGACGCCGCCGCGTCCACGAAGGTCGTCACCGTCGATGTCCCCGACTCGGCGAAGGTCCTCGCGACCTACGCCGGCGTCGTCGTCAAGGCGTCCCCGAACGCCGTCGCCGCCCGGGCCTTCCTGGCCTGGCTCGGCGGGCCCGACGGCCAGGCGATCCTGGCCGACTTCGGGTTCCTCCCCCAGCCGTCGTGATCGAGGCGGCGGCCGGGAACCCGGGGGAGGCGCCGGCTCCGGTCGGCCGTTCGAGGCCGCACCCACGAAAGGCAGGGCCCTGGGGTGAGCGCTCGCTCGCGGCGGTCGCCGCGCTCTTCGCCCTCTTCCTGGGACTGCCGGTCCTCACGTTGGTCCTGCGGGCGATCCTCGATGGGTCCCTCGCGGTCGCGGTGGGCTCGCCGGTCGTCCTCGACGCGCTCTGGCTGAGCCTCGTCACGACGGCCATCAGCCTGGTCATCACGGTGACGTTCGGCCTGCCGCTCGCCTTTCTCCTCGCTCGGCGGCGGTTCCGCGGCAGGGGCCTGGTCGAGGCGATCGTCGACCTGCCGATCGTCCTGCCGCCCGCGGTCGCCGGGCTCGCCCTTCTCCTGGTCTTCGGCCGCCGGGGGCTGCTCTCGGCGCCCTTCGAGCTCCTGGGCATCTCGGTGCCGTTCACGACGATCGCCGTGATTCTCGCCCAGACCTTCGTCTCCGCCCCCTTCTTCATCCGCTCGGCGCGGACGGGGATCGCCGGTGTCGACCGGGACCTGGAGGACGCGGCACGCGTGGACGGCGCTTCGGAGAGGCGCCTGTTCAGGAACGTCACGATCCCGCTCGCGGGAGCGGCCCTCGCGGCCGGCCTGACCATGAGCTGGGCGCGCTCGCTCGGCGAGTTCGGGGCCACGATCATGTTCGCCGGGAACGTCGAGGGTCGGACCCAGACCCTGCCGCTCGTCGTCTATTCGGAGTTCCAGGGAGGCGACCTCGACGCATCGATCGCCGCTGCAGCGATCCTCGCCCTCGCGGCGTTCGGCGTCCTCGTCGCGGTGCGCGTCTTTCACTGGGGCCGCGTGCTCGACGTGCGAGGCGTTGGGTGACGCGGCACGCGTGTGGGCTCCGGCCCGGGGGCGTCCGGTACGGGCGCGCAGCGACGCGCGGGCCGCGGGCGGCGCTGCTCAGCCGCCTGCCGCCTGCAGGAGGGGCTTGAGGATCTGGAAGAGGAGGACGAGCGCGAGATAGGCGATCGGCAGCGCGGCGAAGAGGCCGAGAGCCGCGCTCCACGTGCTGCGGACGCCGGGCCGGCCCGGCTGCGGCACGAAGAGGTAGGTCAGCCAGGCGCCCAGGATCACCACCGCCACCACGAAGAGGAACCCGGCGAGGACCCGCAGGTCGCCGCCGGGCAGGGCCGCGCCCGCGTCGAGCAGCAGGTCGTAGGCCAGGAAGAGGACTCCCAGCACCGCCGCCACGACGACGCTGCTCAGCACCGCCCGGACGACGGGTGTCGGCGCCCGTCGCAGCTGCCGCCAGCGGACCTCGAACCAGCCGCGGCGGCGAACGTCGGCACCGGAGTGGCCAGGGTCGCCGGGGGACTCGCGGCCCCCGGTCATCCCGGTGCCTGGTCGAGGAACTCGATGGCCGGACGCGCCGGCAGCGTCGCCGCGGTGTGGGCGGCCACCTCTTCGACCGCGTCGAGCACCCGCCGCAGCTCGTCGTCGGTCGTGAAGAAGGCAATCGACAGCCGCACCGCGTCCATCCCGGGGATGGAGCGCACGATCGCGTGGACGCGACGCTCGAGCGCCTCGGCGACCTCCTCCGCGCTCCACCGGGCCACGCGGAACGAGACGAGCGTCGCCATCCGGTCGCGCGGCGTCACCAGCGTGACGTCCCGCATCGCCGCCAGGCGTTCGGCCGCGCCGGCCGCCAGCCGCGCTGCCCGTTCGTGCGCCCACGGCAGGCCGACGAACATGCTGAGCCATCCGGCGCTCCGGGCGAGGCCGACGATGGACGGCTTGTGGAACCCCGAGGTCTCGAACCGCCGGGCGTCCGGCCAGAGGGCGTCGCGCCCGACGGCGTACGGCGTGGAGGACGCGAAGTAGCCGCCCATCGGCGGCAGCGCGGACGCGACGACGGACCGCCCGACGGCGAGGGCGCCGGTCCCCTCCGGCCCGAGGAGCCACTTCTGGCCGCTTACCGCGTAGAAGTCGGCCCCGATCTCGTCGACCGCCAGCTGGATCGCCCCGGCCGACTGGGCGCCGTCGAGGATGCCGACCGCCCCGCATCGTCGCGCCAGCGCCGCGATCGCCGCCGCCGGCAACAACGCCCCGGTGGACCATGCGACGTGCGAAGCGACGATCGCCCGCGTTCGCCCGCCGACAGCCGCGGCCTCCAGCGCCGCGAGCGTCCTGGCGTCGTCGCCGCCGTCGCCGATCTCCGCCTCGACGACCTCCACGTCCAGGCGGTCGCGGAGCAACGCCAGCGGGCCCGTGACACCCGGGTGCTCGAGGGAGGTCGTGACCGCGCGATCCCCCGGCCGCCAGTCGATCGTCCCGAGGGCCAGGTTGATACCCTCGGTCGTCGAGTGCGTCAGCGCGACCAGGTCCATCTCCGTGCCCAGGACCGCGGCCACCACCGCCCGTGCCTCGTCCAGGCGACCGAGGAGCTCCTCGAACGATTCGGGCGTCGCGCGCCCGACGGCGAGCTCGCGATCGGCGATCTCGGCCATCGCCGCGGCCGCCTCGGCGGGGAGCGGGCCAACCGCGCCCGCGTTGAGGTAGATGCCTGCGCGGGTTGCCGGCAGGCCGGCCCGCACGACGGCCAGCCGTTCGCGCTCCGAGGCGTTGGGATCGCTCATGAGGTCCGTATGATACGGAGCGATGTCCGGCGCCCACGCGCGACCCGAGCTTCTTGCCTCTCCCGACTGGCTGGCCGAGAACCTGGGCCGCCCCGACCTGCGGATCCTCGACATGCGCTGGCGCCCCGACGGCGCGAGCGGCGTGGTCTTCAACGCCGGGCACGTGCCCGGCGCCACCCACCTCGACTGGCGTGCCGCACTGACCGACAACGACGCCCCCCACGGCACGCTCCTCCTCGCGGCGCCCGACCAGGTCGCGTTCGCCCTCGCCGACGCCGGCATCGGCAACGGCACCACGGTCGTGGTCTACGACGACACGGCGAGCAACTACGCCGCGCGGACGTGGTGGAGCCTGCGCGCCTGCGGGCTGGACTCCGTGCGGATCCTCGACGGCGGGTTCGGGGCCTGGCTTGCCTCGGGCCGGCCCGTCTCCCACGCCGTCCCGGAGCCCCACCGCGCCACGTTCACGCCGCGGGCCCAGCTCCGGCTCCGCCTGACTGCCAGCGACGCCAATTCCCTGGTCGGCTCACCGGACGCCCTCTTCCTCGACGGGCGGACAGTGGCGGAGTTTCGCGGCTTCGCCGGGGGCGGCCGGCGCCTGGGCCACATCCCGGGCGCGGTCAACCTCCCCGTCGCCGGGACGACCGCGCCGGGGACGGGCCGCTTCCTTGATGGCGGCGACCTGCGCGAGCTCCTCAACGCCGCTGGGGTCTCGCGGGCCCGCCGCATCGTCTGCTACGACGGCACGGGCATCGGGGCGGCGAAGCTGGCCTTCGTCCTCGCGCTCATGGGCCACGACGACGTGGCGGTCTATGACGGCGGCTGGACGGAGTGGGGCAACCGCCTGGATCTTCCGATCGAGCGCTGACGACCCCCGACACGCACCGCGGCCGGACCCAACGGGGCGCTCCCAGGGTGGCCGGACGGGTCGCTCCAGATCGATTCCGGTGTCTCGGCGCACCGCCGCGATCTCCCGCCGGCCTCGGGCTATGCACGGATGGACCGATGCGCATAGTCGCATGGGGCCGATCGGCCCTGCCATTCGGTACACCCCGCCGGGGTATGGTTCGCTCGTGGATCCAGAACCTGACATTCGTTTGCTCACGCGCGCGAAGTGGGTCGGCGTCCTTCTCCCGATCGCCTTCATCTGGGCCTTCGAGATCGTGCGCTGGTGGGTCGTGGAGCCGTCCGTCCCCGCTGATTCGGCTCACGTCTTCGCCGCGCTCTTCCTGAGTGGCGGAGCTGTCGTCTTCGGCCTGGGACTCTTCGCCGTCCTCGACCGCGCCCAGCAGCGCCTGGTCGGGACCAACAAGGACCTTGCGGCGACGCACGCCGTGGCCTCGGCTCTCCAGGGGGACGCCGACCTGGGGACCACGCTGGCCACGACCCTCGACCGCGTCCTGGAGCACACCGGCGCGCTTGCCGGCCAGATCCGCACCGGTGGGCCCGGCGGCCAACCGCTCGAGGTTCGGCGGCCCGACGACCTTGGCGACAGCATCGGCATGCAGTGGGCCCATACGATCCTGGACGAGACGCCTGTCTCCGCGGCACGTCCCGCGCGGTTCCAGCGCCCGGACGTGGATGCCGCGATCGTGGACCTGCCCCTGGCCGGCCGCGTTGCGACCGCGGGGACGATGCGCCTGGTCTTTCATCCTTCGACCGATCCCGCCATCTCGATGGCGGCCCTCGCGGACCTCGCCGAGAAGATCGGCACCGCCGTCAGCCTGGGCACCTCCCTCGCGGACCTCCGGCGCGAGGAGCACCAGCGCATGGCGCTCTACTCCGTGGCCCTCCAGCTGACCGGGCGCGCCGAGCTGCGCGATCTCCTCGATCTCATCACGAAGCATGCCCGGGAGCTCCTGGGAGCTGAACGGGCCGTCGCCTGCCTGGCGGACCAGCGGGTGGACGGCCACAGCCTCGACTGGACCGAGCGCCTGGCCATCGCGGACGACGGCAGCACGTGCCTCCTCGCCCACCCGGCCGCCGACGGCACCGCAGATCGCCACAATCCGGCCTGCCCCGTCCAGCACGACGGGCCGAACGCGGCCGTGCTGGCTCGACCGCTCCGCGGCGCGGACGGCTTCCTGGGCGAGCTCTGCGTCATGCGGACGACCGGCGTTGCCTACACCGACCGCGATCGCGAGCTCCTGGGCGCCCTGGCCGACATGGCCGCCATCGCCGTCGGCACGGCGCGCCTCCGCGAGGCCGAGCAGCAATTCACGATCGTGGCGGAACGCGACCGGATCGCCCGCGAGCTCCACGACAGCATCGCCCAGGTCCTGGGCGTCATCCACCTCCGCCTGCGCAGCCTGGAGCCGGAGGTGCAGGACGTCCCGGGCAACGGCGTCGCCTCCGAGATCGGCGACCTTGCCGAGCTCGCCGACGAGGCGTACAAGGACGTCCGCGAGGCGATCCTGGGCCTCCGGGAGTCGGTCACGTCGGCCGACGGGCTGGAGGGTGCCCTGGGGGAGTACCTCCGCAAGTACTCGCGCCAGACGGGGATCAAGGCGACGCTCCACTGCAACGGCAGCGCCCGCCGGGCGCTGACCCCGCGGAGCGAGATCCAGCTGCTGCGCGTGGTCCAGGAGGCGCTCACCAACGTCCGCAAGCACGCGGGCGCGCAGCATGCGACCGTCGGCCTCAACGCCGAGGACGGCGTCGTCACGCTGGCGGTGGTGGACGATGGGAGCGGATTCGACCCCGGCCGCCTGGAGGAGGCCCTCGACCACGGCTTCGGCCTGGCCTCGATGCGAGAGCGGGTCGAGCAGATCGGGGGTACCCTCGCCGTGCATACTGCGCCGGGCAGGGGGACCCGCGTCGAGGTCCGGCTCCAGCAGGAGGAACAGCGTGCCGCACACGCCACCGTCCCTGCGCGTCCTGCTGGTTGACGACCAGGCCCTCTTCCGCAAGGCGCTCGCCGGACTCGTCAACGCCCAGTTCGACATGACCGTCGTCGGGGAGGCCGACAACGGGCTCGAGGCGCTCGACCGGGTGCGCGCCCTGACACCTGACGTCGTCGTGATGGACGTCAACATGCCGATCGCGGGCGGGGTCGAAGGGGTCCGTGCCATCCGCGGGGCGGGCTTCGCCACCAAGATCGTGATGCTGACGATCTCCGAGGAGGACGACGACCTCTTCGACGCGATCCGCGCCGGCGCGAACGGCTACCTCCTGAAGAACATCCGACCCGAGATCCTCTTCGACGACCTGCGGGGCGTCATGCGCGGCGAGGCGCCGATCGCCCCCGGGATCGCCCACAGGCTGCTCGATGCCCTGCGGGAGGGGCCGCCGCGGCCGCACGCCCCCGCCGCCCCGCGCGACGGGGACGTCGCGCTCACGCGCCGCGAGACGGAGATCCTCCAGCTGGTGGCGGGCGGCCTCTCGAACAAGGAGATCGCCAACCAGCTGGTCATCACCGAGGGCACGGTCAAGAACCACGTCCACAACGCGCTCGAGAAGCTGCACCTCTCGAACCGGACGCAGGCTGCGGCCTACACGGTGGCCCAGGGCCTGGGCCTTCCGCCGCGTCCAGGACCCGCGCCCGCGGAGCCGCGCGCCGGAGAGTAGCCCGCTGGCGGCGTGCCACCACACCCTGCCCGTGCGGTGCCGTTCGATAGACGAGGTCCCCCGCGATTTGTGCCCACGGGCGGATGGTGACGGCGGGCCACGCTCCGTAGCATCGCGCCGAGCGAGCCCTGCCCAGGGGTCGCCCGCTAGGGGGAACCCGACGCGATGTCGGACCCGGTCAAGGTCCTCGTGCTCTACGACCATCCGCTGCTCGGCGAAGGGCTGGGCGCCCTCATGGCATCCGTGCCCGAGCTCGAGGTGGAGCGCGTCGCCATGGGCGACCCGGACGCGATGGAGCGGGCGATCGCCAGCGGCGCCGATGTCGTGATCCTCGAGGAGGGCGGCCCGGTCGGCCTCGTCGACCTGCTGCGCGACAGCCGCTGCCGGGCCATCGTGGACGTCAGCATCAGCACGTCGCAGGCCTGGACAATCCGCCGTGAGGCAATCTCCTCCGACCCCGACTCGCTGATCGACCGGATCATCTCCGCCTGCCTCGGCGACCGCCGCCAGGCCGCCGTGCCGCCGGCCGTCGCGCCACTGCCCGCGGCCGCGCCGCTGCCAGGCGCCGCGGCTCCCGCCACCGGCTGAGGCCGCCGCGCCGCCCGCGATCCGGGGGCTCGCGTCGCCCCGGCGCTCGAGCGTACGATGTCGGGCATGCCAGATCCGACTGGGTCGCTGCCGTCCCCCTCCCCCCTCGACCGGCCGATCGGGCGCCGCCGGGCGCTGGCCGTCATCGGCTCCTCGTTCGTGGGAGTGGTGCTCCTGGAGGGCTGCGGAGCCGGCGCCACGCCCGCGCCGCGCGGCTGGCTGACGGCCGACATCGACCCGACGACGCTCGAGGTGGACAGGCCGGTGCCCGTGCGCTTCGGCGGATCGGTCGGCGGAGTGTCGATCGCCGGCTCGGCATGGCTGGTGTTGCGAGAGGCCGGGGAGCTCGTGGCCTTCGACCCCCGCTGCCCGCACGCGCGCTGCGCCTACGAGCTGACCGACGCGAACACCTTCTCCTGCCTCTGCCACGACGCCTTCTTCGACCTGGACGGGAACGTGCTGTCCGGGCCGCCGCCGCGCCCGCTCGACGAGCTCCGGGTCCGCGAGATCGACGGCCGCGTCGAGCTCTACATGCCTGCCGACTTCTCGACGCCGCGCCCGGAGGCCTGACCGCAGGCCGCGACGGCGGCCGCGGGGGCGAGAGAGCCCGCGGACACAGCCAGCCGCTGACGGGCCACCCGGCGCGTTCGCACACCATCGTCCGCCCGATACATGCCCGGATCACCGCCACGACCCCTGGCCTGTATCCATCTTCTACCCCCCGGCGGATTGGATCGCGCACGAGAGAAGCCGACCATTACGCCCGGTGGGGTGTGCCTCCCGGTGCGCCCCTGGCTGCAACGCGTCACTGACAGGTCGTAACAGCAGGTGCCACACATGTTCCGGGTCACGTCCCCGACCAAGATGGACGACCGGCAGCTCAACCGGCTGATCAAGCGGGTTCTGCTGCTCCTCGTCATCGGAACCATCGCCTTCGTGGGTTTCTATGCGCTCGATCGCTGGCGTCCGGCCACCACCCCGATCGTCGACCAGCAACTCTCCGCCCTGGAGCAGGCCGTGCGCGACACGCCGGACGACGTCGCCTCGCGCGGTGAGCTCGCCGACACGTACGTCGCCAAGGGCCGCTTCGAGGACGCGATCGTCCAGTACAACCTGATCCTCGAGTCGAACAAGGAGACCGAGCTGGCCACGTTCGGGCGCGCCGCCGCCTACATGGGCCTCGGCCGACTCGACGACGCGGCGAAGGACTACCAGGCAGTCGTGGAGATCGCCAAGGGCGGCGAGATGGCCAACGTCGACCCGACCCTCGAGGCGGCCTACTACAGCCTCGGCTCGATCGCGATGCAGCAGGCAAAGCCGGCCGATGCGATCCCCTTCCTCGAGAAGGCCCTCGCGATCCAGCGCTCCGACGCGGACGCCCTCTACCTGATCGGGACCGCCTATGTAGCTACCGGCGAAACGGACAAGGCCGAAACCGCCCTGCGGTCCGCCATCGCCTTCGTGCCGATCGGCTGGCCCGAGCCGTACACGGCGCTTGCCGAGGGATTCACGAAGGCCGGCAAGACAGCCGAAGCCGAATGGGCCGGCGCCATGGCCGACCTGAACGCGGGGAAGCCCGAGCTCGCCGAGCCTCGTCTCCTCGCGATCGCGGACGGCGACGCCGCGCTGGACGTGGCGATCGGCCTGGGCCTCCTGTACGAGACGAAGGGCGACACCGCGACGGCAGCCGGGTGGTACGGCAAGGCGCTCGCCAAGGACCCGCAGAACGCCGCCGCACGCCTCGGGATGAACCGCGTCGGCCCCGGCGCGACCTCACTGCCCGCCCTGCCGACGCCCGGCGCGCCGGCCGGAGGGAACGACGGATGACCGCCGAGATGACTGCCGATGGCCTCCCGGTCTCGGCCACCGACTCCCCCACCGCACCGGTAGTCGAGGGCGAGCCCGAGGCCCAGCCCCGGCGGACCCGCCGGAAGGCCATCGTTGCGCTCCTCCTCCTGGGGCTTCTCGCGATGCTGGCGACGATCGCCATCTGGTACCTGCTCTTCCGTCAGCCGATCCCGCCCCCGCCCCTCCCGGGGATCCCCCAGACGGAAGTGCCGACCTACGCGACGGCCATCTACGGCGCCCAGCGTCCCACCGGCGTGGCCGTCAGCCCGTCGGGCGACCGCATCTACGTCGCGCAGTCGGCGGGCGACCGGACCGGGATCGTTTTCGACGCGGGTGGAAACAAGGTCGGCACGATGGCGCCGCCGGAGACCGGCACGGACCACTCGTTCGTCTACGTAGCGGTCGATCCCCTCACCAACGACGTCTACGTCAGCGACCGCATGGCCGGGGCGATCTACGTCTACGACCGCGACGGCACCTACCAGCGCGAGCTCACGCTCGCGGTGCCTCGCCCCGGCTGGCAGCCCCTGGGGCTGGCCTTTGATGCAAAGGGGAACCTGTACGTGACGGACCTGTCCGGACCATTCCAGAAGGTCCTGATGATCGATCGGACCGCTCAAGTCGTCCGCACGCTGGGCGAGAACGAGAAGCTCAACTTCCCGAACGGGGTCGCCGTGGACGGGGCCGGCAACATCTACGCCTCTGACAGCAGCAACGGCCGCCTGCTCATGTTCGGCGCCGACGGCTCGGTTCGTGCCCAGGTGGGCCGCGGAGCCGGTGTAGGCAACCTCGGGCTGCCGCGCGGTCTGGCCGTCGACGGCAGCAGCCGGGTGTTCGTCGCCGACGCGACCGGCCAGGGCGTCTTCGTCTACCGCGCACCCACAGACGACAGCCGCCGCCTCGACTTCCTCGGGTTCGTCGGCGGCGAGGGCGTGGGGGACGGACGGTTCGAGTACCCCAACAGCGTCGCGGTCGACGCGCGCGGTCGCGTCTACGTGGCTGACACGTTCAACGACCGCGTGCAGATCTGGAGCTACTGAGGCTCCTGGCACTGAGAAGAGGGAGGTGACGCCGGACCGATGCTCGCCGCCGATCGTGGCGGCCCATTCATCGAAACACCGCAGAGTCAGAGAAAGGAGGTGAGGACAGTGAGGCGATGGACGCTCCTGCTTGCAGGAGCCGCGCTCTGGCTGTTCCTTGCCGCGATTCCTGCCCTGGCGGATGGTGGACCTCACGTGGCAGCGAACAACGACGGCACGGGCCCCGCGGGCCTCACGGCCGACAGTTGCGCCGGCTGCCATCGAGCCCACACCGCGCAGGCCGAATTCCAGCTCATCGAGGATCAGGCGACGCTCTGCCTGGTTTGCCACGGCAGCAGCGGCACCGGCGCCACGACCAACGTCGTTGACGGCGTCCAGTTCGACGCCGGCACGACGACCGTCAGAGGGACCGCCGTTATCGGCGCGCTCCGCGGCGGTGGCTTCCTCAACGCCCGGATCGGCTCGTCGGACGCGTGGCGGAGCGCCACCGGGAACCGCAAGGTTCCTGCCCTGGCTTCGGGACTGCCGACGACCTCGGCGCACCTGAAGCTTGCGGGCGCCACGTTCGCGACCACCCCGGGACGCGCCTGGGGCAACGGGCCCAACTCTACGACGCCCGAGCCCGGGCCGGTCGTGACGCTCGCGTGCGGGTCGTGCCATAACCCGCACGGGAACGGCAACTACCGGATCCTGAGGCCGGAACCGAACCCGCCGCCGGGACTCACCGAGCCCTTGGCGGCCCCGGCGATCGTCCCCGACGGCCCGACCGCGGCCGAAGACCTCGCCGGAGCCACCCGAAACTACACCGTCATCCAGACCGACGCCTCCGGCACCCCGATCTACCTCGCAACTGACGTCGCCGCTGTCGGCAACGCCAGCGCCGGTGACTACTGGCACCAGCGCGTGCCGTGGACGTCCGCGAGCCGGAACGACTACGACAATCCCATCGGCAATGCCGACAAGACGATCTTCAAGACCCAGATCACCGCGTGGTGCAGCACATGCCACACGCGGTATTTCCAGAGTGGGTTCGGCGTCGACACCGGAGACGCCATCTACAGGTACCGGCACGACACCACGAGCAGCAGGCCGTGCACCACATGCCACGTGGCCCACGGCTCGAATGCCCTGATGCCCGGGTTCGACTCCCAGCACGTGGCGTACCCCGACAACATCGTGGGCGGCGTGTTCAACCCGGTGGCTACCACCGCCAGCAGCGACAGCCGCCTCCTCAAGGTCGACAACCGCGGCACGTGCCAGATGTGCCACGACCCGACGGAATCGGGGGACCCGGCTGCCGGCACCCCGCCCGTCCCGATTCTTCCCTGACCTCGACAACCTCCAGCGGTCCACGCGATCCGACCTCCACGCCGGTTGCGCCAGGCCCTACTCCCAACCCCGTGGTCGCTTCCGCGACCACGGGGCCCCGGAGGACCCAGGCAACATGATCACCAGGCGTCAGGCCGCTCGACATCGCGCCGGTCCTCTCTTCGGGGCCGTGCTGGTGATGGTCGTTGCTGTCCTGGCCTTCACGCCGGCCGTGCCGATCGCCGGCGCCATCGACCCCACGCCAGATCCGGCGCCCGCGCAGGCCCATTTGACACTCGCCAAGTCGGTCGACAACACCGGCGGCGGGACGGGCGCGGCGACCGACTGGACCCTGACCGCGACGGGTCCATCCACGATCTCCGGACGGACCGGCGACGCCGGCATCACGGACGCCGCCCTCGACGCGGGGACATACGACCTCGTGGAGTCGGGTGGCCCAACTGGCTACCGCGCAGGTGCCTGGCGCTGTACGGGGGGGACGCTCACGGGAGGCAGCCTCGTCCTCACCGCCGGCGAGGCCGCGGGCTGCACGATCACGAACACGTTCATCAGGCCCGATCCGACGCCCACGCCGACGCCCGATCCCACGCCGACTCCGGCTCCGGATCCGACGCCCACGCCGACGCCCGATCCCACGCCCGATCCCACGCCCGATCCCACGCCCGATCCCACGCCCGAACCCACGCCCACGCCAACCCCCGAACCCACGCCCACGCCCGAGGTGGTTCGTGGCTCCCTGAGCATGTCGGCCGATGCCCCCATCCAGGGGCGACGCCGGGTTGATCCGGGGAGCATCGTCAACCTCCACCTTGCCGCACGCGTCCTCGACGACGCGAACGACGTGCGCCTGGTCGCGATCATCCCCGACGGGTGGAGCGTCGCGAGCGCGGCCGGCGGGACCATCGATCGCGAGCGAGGGTCCGTGACATGGGCCGAAGGCGACCTCCTGGCGGATGCGCGCGTCGCCGAGATCCTCCGCCTGCGCGCTCCCGGCCGCTCGCCCGGGGGCAGGCCCGCCTTCGACGTAGTGCTCGAGGCCCGCCTCGAGCACGCCGGTGGGGTCCTCGACTCCGCGCAGGTCCAGGTGCGCGTGGCCCCCGAGATCATCGTGGAGCACGTCACCCTGGGCCGCATCGACGACGTCAGCCACGATGCGAGCTATCTCGCCGCGGACACGCCGCTCGACGGCCTTGGCCGCTACGACGTCTTCCGGGTCCGCTTCCAGGTGCGCAACGCGGACGCGGTGGCGGTCAACCTTTCGCCGAGTCTCCAGTGGAGCACCGCCGGCTCGATGCTGTTCGCCGACATGCCGGTCGGCGGGCGTAAGCTCGACGTCCCGTTCTACGTCGGCCACGAATGGCGCCCCATCCCGGGCGGCAGCGGCACGCTCCCCGGCCCGGATGCGGAGGCGATCCCGTCCGCGGACATCCGCGTGCACGACCGGGACGACGAGGCGCAGCTGCCGGCGCCAGGGGAGCGCCTGATGGGTTCGGAGCGCGTTCCAGTGATCACGTTCGCCGGCGACTCCTACACCGAGGTCGAGTTCACGGTGAAGGTGACCCGGGCCCTCCCGCTCGGCGGGGCCTTCGACTTCCGGCTCGTCGACGACGGCCGCCCGATCCTCGGCGCGGTCGTGGCCCAGGTCCGGAGCGCCTGGCAACCGGCGTTCACCCTGTCGCCCGGCCAGCGCAACGGTATCCCGGTCGGCCGTCCGGTGGACGCCGGGCCGTCGGCCGTGAGCGGGGTCGACTTCCCGCTGGTGACGCCGGCCTTCGCGGCGGCCCGGCCGGAATCGAACGGTGGACCGACCTACCGGCTGGCGATGGCAATCCCGACCGTGCCGACGACCCGGTACCAGCTCGCGGCGCCGTTCACGTCGCCCCACGTGCCGGACACGTCCCTGGCCTCGGACACCTGCGCCCTGTGCCACCGGTCGCATGTGGCCCAGAACACCGCCCTCGTCGTCGAGCCTGCGCCCCAGGCGACCATGTGCTTCACCTGCCACGACGGCACGGGCTCGAACCTGAACACGGAGGCGCAGTATACGGACGTGGCGGTCCCCGAGAACAGCGCCGGGACCCCGGGCACGGTGCGGAGCGCTTACTACCGCCACGACGCGCTCAGCACGTCGGCGCCGATCAAGCACACGTTGGCCAAGGACAACGAGTTCGGCGGTCTCCTCAACCGGCACGCCGAGTGCGCGGATTGCCACAACGCGCACAACGCCACGACGACGCCGTCCGTCCAGTTCACCGATGGCTGGTCGGTTTCCGGACGGCAGGCGGCGACCTCCGGCGTCTCCGTCGCCAACGGGGCGGCCGGCGAGGCGCCGACCTACACGTTCCTCAGTGGCGGCGCCGGGTCCCAGCCGGACCGCGAGTACCAGGTCTGCTTCAAGTGCCATTCCGGGTTCACGACGCTGCCCGCCCAGGACGCGGCCTTCCCGTCGACGTGGACGCTCGACAAGGGGATCGAGCTCAACCCGGGCCTCCCGGCCGACACCGCGTCGTACCACCCGGTCGAGGCCGCGGGGAAGAACGGAACGACGCAGATGACGTGGAGCCTCTCCAACAGCTCGCCGTACAAGCAGTGGAACTTCACCACCGGCAGCACGGTTCGCTGCGTCAACTGCCACGGCGATCCCCGGAAGTGGAACGCAACGCTGCCACCTGCTGGGACGAATGAGACGGCGGCCGGCGATGACCTCGCGACGCACACGAGCCCGTACCGCGGACTCCTTATCCAGAACTACCGCGACCGCATCCTGAAGGCGCCCGACGAGGGTTACGACGGGGTCGACTTCGCCCTGTGCTTCGTCTGCCATGCGGAGGCGCCGTTCCGCAGCGGCACCCCGACGAACTCGGTCTTCGACGATCACGATCTCCACGTCTCGGCCAACGCGGGCGAGGGCCCGGGCGGCACCGACATCGATACGCCGGGGCAGGGCGGGGGCAATGCCATCTGCGCGGAGTGCCACTTCCGCATCCACGGCACGGCACTCGCGGTCAACGAGGGTGATCGGAACAACCCGCGGCTCGTGAACTTCGCGCCGAATGTCCAGCCGTATCCCGACGCGGACGGCGTAATCAGGTTCACGAAGACGGCGACCGGGGGGAGCTGCACGCTCATCTGCCACGGGAAGAACCACGACGGCGGCGAGGACTTCACCTACTAGCCCTCACGACCGGCGGCATGGCCGGGCCGGCGACGAGGCCGCACACCGATCCCCCTGTATCCATCGGTACACCACCTGAAAGCCGCCCCTATCGGCTGAACCCATGCACGCGCGCGCATTTGTGCCGCCCGGCGGATGGGATCGCGCGAGCGCAAGGCCGACACTTCGTCGCAGGTGTCATAGACCGGGCATGGACCCGGTGCGCAACGAGGGCTACCGGTCATGAAGGCAGCACGAGCGCGCGCCCGGTGGGTGCGCCCGGCGCGAGCGGCGCGATGAGTGGGCCGACCGCCACCCCCAAGGCAACGAGCCCCGAGAAGATGGAGCGCGAGCTCCTGGCGCGTCTCGGCCTGGACCCGTCCGCCACCCCCGAGGACGTGAGCGCCGCCCACGAGGCGGTCTCCGCGTACCTCGCCGCGGCGCCTCGCGGCCTCCGCTCCTGGGCCCGGACCCAGGCCGCCGGAGCCGACGAGGCGTACGCACTTCTTACGGACCCGGCCGCGCTCGCTCGCGCCGTCGCCCTCGTCGGCGCAGGCGCACGGTCGGCCGTCCTTCCCGGTGGGCCGGCGACACCTCCGGCCCACCGGGATTCCCCTGAGCCGGCTGCCGTCGCGGTGCCCCCCGCCGCGACGGCAGCTCCGGCCTTCGGCACGCCGCGCTACGACGAGAACGGCCGTCGGATCGTCACCGACGACGAGATCGATGCCCTCCTCGCCGAGGTCGATCCCAGCGCCCATCGCGAGATCGTGGGAACCGCAGCTCAGCGCCAGGCCGCCCTGATTGCCATGCAGCCGGTGAGCACCCCGGGCGGCAATGCGCTGAACAACCTCCTGGCCTCCAAGGCCTTCCGCAACCTGGCCCTGGTCGGCGTGACGGTGGCCGCCATCGGGATCGTCGCGGTCGTCGGCTACGGCTTCGGAGGAACCGGCACCCAGGGTATCGGCAACAACCCCACCGCGGCCGCCAGCCCGGCTGCCAGCGCCGCGGTGTTGGACCAGGCGAAGGTCGCCGAGTTGATGGGCAAGATCCAGGCCGACCCAAAGGACGCGGACTCGCTGATGGCGCTCGGCGACGAGTACTACAGGATCGGCGATTTCACGACCGCGGGCACCTGGTTCACCAAGGTCACGGCGCTCGAACCGACGAACGTGCGCGGCTTCCTGGCGCTTGGGGCCACGGACTTCAACGACGGCGACCTGGACGCGGCCGAAGTGGCCTGGCGGAAGGCGCTCGACATCGACGAGAACAGCGTCGAGGCGCACTACGACCTCGGCTTCCTCTACTTCAACCGCCAGCCGCCCGACATGGCGAAGGTGCAGGAGCACTGGGCCAGGGTCGTCGAGCTCGATCCCAACAGCGAGGTCGCGCAGACGGTCAAGGCCCACCTGGACGCCATCGCCAGCATGGTCCCGGCCACTCCGGCGCCGGGCGCCACCGTGGCACCGAGCGGCAGCCCGGCGGCGACTCCCGCCACCCCCGCGCCCTCGGCCGCGCCGTCGGGGAGCCCCCAGCCATGACCGTCGGGGCCGGGATCGGCCTCTTCGTCGCCTTCCTCGCCGGCGTCGTCTCGTTCGCCTCGCCGTGCTGCCTGCCCCTCGTTCCCGCCTACATCGGGTACATGGTGGGCGCCACCGGCGCGTCAGACCGCCGCCGGAGCTTCCTCCACGGCCTGGCCTTCGTCACCGGCTTCACGCTCGTCTTCGTCGCCTTCTGGGCCTCGATCGGGGCGATCGGCTACGCCCTGGCCGACAACGCCAAGTACCTCCGGATGTTCGGCGGCGCGGTCCTCATCGTCTTCGGCCTCCAGGTCGCCGGCGTCATCAACGTGCGGGCCCTCTGGCGCGACACGCGCCCGATGCCGGCCTTCGGCGGGTCGGCCTTCGGCGGGTCGGCCTTCGGCGGCGCCTCCTTCAACAGCAACGCGGCAATGGGCGGCGGCGGCGCGACATTTGGTGGCGCGACGATGGGCGGCGGAACCGTCGCCCTCGGCGGCGGCGGCGCGAGCCTCCGGGCCCCCGGCTACGGCCGCTCGCTCCTCTTCGGTGTCGTCTTCGCCGCCGGCTGGAGCCCCTGCATCGGCCCGATCCTGGGCGGGATCATCGGCCTGGCCTCGACGACCGCCAGCGTGGCCCAGGGGACGGTCCTTCTCCTCGCCTACGCGGCCGGCCTCGCCGTGCCGTTCCTGGCCATCGCGGTGGGCGCGACGTGGGTCGCCCGCCGTCTCGGCTGGTTCGGGCGCCACTACCACGCGGTCTCGCTCGTGAGCGGGGCGATGCTCGTGGTGCTCGGCGTCCTCATGGTCACCAACCTGCTCGCGCGTCTCGCGGCGTTCACAGCGCCGCTCGGCGGCTGACGGAGGCGCACGAATGGCGCAGAACGTAACCACCAACGAGCTCGCCGGTGGCACGGTGCCGGCGCCGGCCGCCGAGCGCATGGGCAGCGTCGACTCGGCGCTGGACAAGCTCTGGCACTTCCTCACCTCGATGAAGCTGGCCCTCGTCCTGATGCTCGCCTTCGCGGCGCTCACGCTGGTCGGGACGCTGGTGATCCAGGCGCCTGCGGGCGTGCTGGGCGACCCGCAGGCGAAGGCCAGCTGGCTGGCCGAGATCCGTCCCCGCTTCGGCGGCTGGACCGACCTCATGGACCGCCTCCAGGTCTTCGAGATGTTCACGTCGGTCTGGATTCGGGCCATCGGCGCCCTCCTGGCCGCTTCGCTCGTGGCCTGCACCGTGCACCGGATCCCGGGCACGTGGCGAACGATGAGGAAGCCCCACGTCGACGTGGGGCCGGCCTTCTTCGAGCACGCTCCCCAGCACGAGGCAATGACGTTCCAGCGCCAGCCGGACGAGGTCCTGGCCGAGGCCCAGGGCGTCCTGCGGCGCCACCACTACGGGACGATCACGGAGGACGACGGCACCGTCCACCTCTACGCGGTCCGCAACAGCTGGGCGCCGTGGGGGGGCCTGGTCGCCCACATCAGCATCGTCGTGATCCTGGCCGGCGCGATGATCGGCTCCATGTTCGGCTTCCGCGACTCGCAGTTCATGCTCGCCGAGGGCGCCACCTCGGCCATCCCGAACACTCCCGGGGCGACGATCACCCTCAACTCGTTCAAGGACACCTACAACACCACCACCGGCGCGCCGCTCGACTACGTCAGCGATGTGACCGTCACGCAGGACGGCCAGGTGGTCGCCCAGCAGCTGGTCCGGGTCAACGAGCCGCTCCGCTACAGGAGCATCTCGTTCTTCCAGGCCTTCTTCGGCCCGGCCGCGGTGGTGACCGTGAAGGACGCTGCGGGCGCGACGCTCTTCTCCGAGGGCGTGGCCCTGGCCTGGACCGCCAACAACGGCGGCAACAAGGTGGGCTCCTTCACCATCCCGGGCAAGAACCTGACGGCCTGGATCGTCGCCACCACGGGACCGGACGACCCGGACGTGAAGCCGGGCCAGATCGCCGTGGAGCTCTACAAGTCGGACACCGGCGACGCTGTCGTCCAGAAGTCGATCGACCAGGGCGTCGCGACGACCATCGAGGGCCTCAGCTTCACCTTCGATCGCGAGGCCAAGTTCACCGGCCTGAGCGTGGCCAATGACCCCGGGACGCCCCTCGTCTGGCTCGGCTGCTTCCTCCTGATCCTCGGCTTCGTCATCCGCCTCTACGTCCCCTACCGCCGCGTCTGGGGCCGCCTGGTGGCGCGGCCGGGCGGCGGAGCCACCTTCTCCATCGCCGCGGTCGGCCGTCGCGACACCGGCTTCGACACCGAGTTCACAACCATCGTCACGGAGATCCGCCAGGCCCTGACGGCCACAGCGCGGAGCTAGGGAGCACAACCATGGAAAAGATGGCTGTCTACACGCTCGAAGCGGGGATCGCGATGACCTTCCTCGCCCTGGTCGCGTACGTCCTCTACGCCGTCTCGGGCGTGCGGGCGGCCCGGATGGCCGCCGCCGGCGTCCCGATGTCCACCGGCCGGGTCGGCTTCGTCTCGGGGCCGCGCACGGCCTCGATCGGGCACTACGCCACGATCCTCGGCTGGCTCGGCTTCATGCTGCTGGGCGCCAGCCTCGTCTTCCGGACGATCGCGACCGGGCACGGGCCCTTCTCCAACATGTACGAGTTCTCCGTCGCCTTCGCGTGGGGAATCCTCGGCGCCTACTACTGGTTCGAGCGCAAGTACCACCAGCGCGTCCTGGGCCTCATCGCCCTCCCCGTCGCCCTCGCGCTCCTCTTCTACGCCGTAACCATCCCGGCCGGGTCGGACATCGAGCCCCTCGTGCCGGCCCTCCAGAACAACCTTCTCCTCTCGGTCCACGTCGCCACCGCGATCGTCGCCTACGGCTCCTTCACGATCGCCTTCGCCGCCGCCCTCCTCTTCCTGCTGCAGCCCGAGAGCGGCCGCTGGGGCCTCCCGAAGCCGCAGGTCCTCGACGAGATCGGCTACCGCGCCATCGTCGTCGGCTTCCCGTTCCTCACCCTCACGATCGTCCTCGGCGCCCTCTGGGCCGACGTCGCCTGGGGCCGCTACTGGGGCTGGGACCCCAAGGAGACGGCGTCGCTCGTGACGTGGTTCATCTACGGCGCCTATCTCCACGCCCGCGTGGTCCGCGGCTGGCGCGGCCGCAAGGCGGCGATCCTCCTCCTGGTCGGCTTCGGCGCCACGCTCCTCACCTACTTCGGCAACCTCTTCTTCGGAGGGCTCCACAGCTACTCCGGCCTGGGCTGAGCCCGGACCGACGACGGGAGTGACAGTCATGGATGCAGCGCAGGTCCCCGCGAGGCGGCCTTCGGGTCTCGGCGCGGGCCGGCTGCGGACGATCGTCGTCCTCGTGGCGGCCGCGCTCCTGGTGGTCGCCGCGGTCTGGTTCGTGGACCAGCCCGCCAGCGGCTCCAGCGTCCGGCCCGGCGAGGCGCCGGCCGGCGAGCCGCCGCGCGTGGGCGATGCCCCTCCCGACTTCTCGGCGACCGCCATCGACGGCTCGGCTGTCTCCATGGCCGCGCTCAGCGGCCAGCCGATCTGGCTGACGTTCGGCGCCAGCTGGTGCCCGGACTGCCGGGCCGAGGCGCCCGACCTCCAGGCCGCCTACGCGAAGTACCAGCCGAAGGGGCTGGCGGTCCTGGGCGTCTTCATCGACGAGCCCGAGACGGCCGTGGCCGACTACGCCCAGCGGGTCGGGTTCACGTTCCCCCTCGTGGCCGACCCCCAGGGCCAGATCGCCGACCTCTATCGAACCTACGGCATCCCGATCCACTTCTTCGTGGGGCGCGACGGGACGATCCGCGACGTGCGGATCGGCCGGTTGACGCCGGACGACATGGAGCAGCTGGTCCAGCAGATCGTCAACGGCTGACGAGACGTCCGACGGAGTCACCCCGATGAGCGAGCCCGGAACGCCTGCCCCTGCCGACGAGCCGGTCGACGCTTCCGCGGGCGAGGCGTTCGTCGCGGGAGAGGCGGCCGGAACCGGAGAGGCGGCCGGCGCCGAGGCCGGAACCGCGTCGACCGAGCCGGAACCGCCGGCCCCGAGGCGCGGCCTGCGCGGACGCACGTTCCGGATCGGCCTCCCGCGGTCCCGCCGCGGCGTCTTCGGCCTCCTCCTGGTCGTGGGCGCGTTCGCCTTCGCCGGGATCTGGACCGGCATCACGCTCATCCACTGGACCGAGACGGCCGACTTCTGCGGCCGCTGCCACCAGATGGGCCCTGAGCTGGTGGCATACGAGACCGGACCGCACCGCGACGTCACCTGCGGCGAGTGCCACGTCGAGCCGGGTGTCGGCGGCTGGGTCAAGGCGAAGCTGAACGGCACCAGGCAGCTGATCCAGGTGCTCACCGGGCTCTATCCGCAGCCGATCCCGCCCCCGGACCACGACGCCCTGCCCAGCACGAAGGACACGTGCCAGAAGTGCCACTCGCTGGATCGCCTGGCGTCGTCGGCTCTCGTCGCCCGGACTTCCTTCAGCGAAGACGAGGTGAATACGCGCGCGTTCGTCGGCCTGATGATCCGTCCCGGCTCCGGCGACACCTTCGACGAGAGCCGTGGCGTCCACTGGCACGTCCTGCGCAACGTCGAGTTCCGCTCTCCGGAGGAGAACGCGGAGAAGATCGACTACGTCGCGGAGACCATGGTCGACGGGACGGTCGAGGAGTACATCTCCCAGGACCTGATCACGGTCGGGGAGGACATCCAGCCCGACATCGACGCGATCAAGGCCAACGAGAAGCCGCGGACCATGGACTGCCTCCAGTGCCACAACCGGGTCGGGCACCCCATCCCGAACCCGCGCCACGGCATGGACTCCGACCTCACCAACAACCTGATCGACCCGACGCTCCCGTACATCAAGCGCGAAGGGATGCGGATCCTGTGGAACAGCTACCCGGATCAGCAGACGGCGTTCGCCGAGGCCGACAAGCTCTCGTCCTTCTACGAGCTGGAGTACCCGGCTGTCGCCTCCTCGCAGCCGACCGATGTCGACCAGGCGATCAGGCAGATCAAGGTCCTCTACAAGCTGACCGCGACGCCCGACATGAAGGCCACCTACACTTCGTACCCCGACTTCATGGGTCACATGGACTTTCCGGGCTGCTTCCGCTGCCACGACGGCGGTCATTTCCGGGTGAAGGACGGGGCGGTCACCTCTGAGGTCATCCCCTACACCTGCGACACGTGCCACACGTGGCCCCAGATCGGTGGGGCGGTTGCCAGCCTGCCGCTCGGGCAGCCGCCGGTCACCCACGACGACTCCTTGTGGGTCTTCAATCACAAGGACGTCGCCACGTCCGTCGACCCGGGCGGCCAGGACTGCGGCGAGTGCCATGCCCGCGACTACTGCACGAACTGCCACCAGACAGGCGCGGTCACCGTGGACCACGAGGAGATGGCGACGAACCACGCCCAGGCCATCCAGGAGAGCGGGAACCAGGCCTGCGCCTACTGCCACCAGCCGGTCTACTGTGCCCGCTGCCACGCTGAGCCGGTCCTGCCGGTCACCACGATCACCGACACTCCGAGTCCCTCTGCGGCACCGGAGGGTGTCCGCTGGCCGCTGATCGCCATCGGACCGGCAAGCGGGTCCGGAGCCAGCGGTGCCGGCGGGGCGACCGGTGCCGGCGGTGCCGGCGCGGCGACCGGTGCGGGCGTGCCGGGTGGGGCGATCGACGCCGAGCCGGCCGGCCCCTGACAGTCAGCCCGCGGTGGGCGGGTCCGGCTCCTCCGTGAGAGGCGCGGCGTGACCGACGCCGGCCCACGGATCGACCTCGCGGAAGGGCGCGAAGACCTGGGCCCGGGCGCGGTTCACGCCGACGAAGGCGGCCGTCTGCCGGAGCTCCCCGACCCGTTCGGACCAGAACGAGGCGTCGGTCACCGGGATGAAGGCCCCGTGGAGCTCGGCCAGGCTGTCGCGGAAGCCGCGCTCGGGCAGGAGGTGGACCTGGCCGACGACCCTGAATGGGGGCACCGAGAGGAGCGCCCGCTCGGTGATCTTGGGGGTCCGCAGTTCGCGGATCGGCTCGACCGCCGTGAGCGAGACCGCGAAGAGGACTGACGCGAGGTTCACCTGGGCGAACTCGGCGCGGAGCGGCAGATCCGTCGACCCGTACTCCTCGATGGTCACGTCCTCGAGGATGAGATGGGGCACCGTGGCCTGGTTCAGGATGTCGGTGACCCGGTGCTGGAGGGTCTGGATGGTCCCGCGGACGACCAGCATCTCCGTGTAGAGGGTCATGGGAACCGCGCGCAGGCTCCCCAGCGGGTCGAAGGGCAGGCTCATGGCGGCAGTGTATGCGCCCCGACCTTGCAAGGCCAATGCACCATGCGGGATCGCGGCGCGAAGACGCACCGCGGCCGGGGCCATTGCCGGGCCGGCCGAGGGGCTGGGGGCAGACGACAGGAGGAGCGCGCGGAAGCGCCTTGGCGGCTACGCCTCGTCGCGTCGACGCTCCCGGGCCATGCCCTGGGTGACGAGGTGCTCGGCCCCGTGCTGGAGCCCGCTCCAGAGCCGCTCCACCGTGGCCAGCGTGTCGATCTCGGCCGCCGCCTTGTCGTCGCGGACCCGGGCGATCCGGGGAAAGCGGAGGGCGAAGCCGGAGGCGTGGCGGTTCGAGCGCATGATCACGTCGAAGGCGACTTCCACCACGATCGCCGGCTCCACCACCCGGTAGCGCCCGTGCACGGAGATGGTGTGGGCCTCGAACCAGCGGGTCAGGTCGGCGATCTCGGCGTCGGTCAACCCCGAATACGCCTTGCCGATCGTGACCAGCCCGCCGCCCTGCTCGTCACGCACGGCGAAGGTGTAGTCCGAGAGGACCCCGTGGCGCTTGCCGTGGCCCACCTCGACGCCGACCACGACGCAGTCGAGCGTCGCGAGCGCCTTCTTCATCTTCAGCCACCCGTAGCCGCGCCGCCCCGGCGCATAGACGCTGGCCGGGTCCTTGACCATCAGCCCCTCGTTCCGGCGCGCGCGGGCCTCGGCGAAGATGCGCTCGAGGTCGTCGGCGGATCCGGCCGTCGCCAGGCGGCTGAGCGCGAAGCGTGCGTGGTCGGCCCCGCCGCCCGTCGCCGGGTCGGCCCCGGCGAGATCGAGCGCCTCCAGCCGAGTCCGTCGCTCCCGCAGCGGCAGGTCCAGGAGCGGGGCCACCTCACCGCCGCGGGGACCGGCCGCCAGGAGATCGAAGGCCACGAGGGCGACCGGCACCTCCTCGACGAGCGCCGGCGGCGGCTCCTTCCGTCCCAGCCGCTTCTGGAGGGCGAGGAACGGCAGGACCCCGCCGTCACGGAAGGCGAGCAGCTCGCCGTCGAGGATCCCGTCCCACGGCAGCCCCCGGGCGGCCGCGGCCACCTCCGGGAACTGCCCGGTCACATCGTGGAGGTCCCGCGAGAAGAGGCGCACCTCGTCCGCGCGACGGTGCAGCTGGACACGGATCCCGTCGTACTTGTCCTCGGTCCAGACCTCGGGGCCCAGCCGGGAGATGATCTCGGCCGCATCCTCGGCCGGGGACGCGAGCATGAAGCGGAGCGGGTGAAAGAGGCGGAGTCGGGCGTCCGCCAGCCGGTCGTCGAGGGCGAGCAGGGCGGTCTCGCCGAGGTCGCCGGTGAGCATGACCGCGCGGGCGACGGCGGCCGCCGGGCGACTGAAGGCGCGGGAGAGGGCGGCCTCCACCAGCCCCTCCCGGAGGCCGATCCGCAGCTCCCCGCCGAGGACCTTGACGACGTAGGTCGCGGTCAGCGGGTCGCAGCGCCGCAGGAGGGCCTCGAAGATCGCCGCCTTCGCTGCCGGGCCGCGGGCCGCTTCGATCGCGGCGAAGACGGCGGCGACTTCGGGCACCGTCGGCGTGTCGAGGGGTTCGGTGGCGAGCCCGGGCTCAGCGGGCCCCGGGTGGGCGGGCCCGTCGTTCCCCCGTCGGCGCCGTGAGCACATCGCCGACTGCCCGGCCCAGGTCGGAGTGGCGATCGTAGGCAGCGCCGAGCTCCGCCCGGGAGACGCCGGCAACCCTGGCGACCGTGTCCGCGATCGTCGCCCAGCCGAGACCCAGCGCCCGCGCGTCGGCCTCGGGAAAGGCCCGCCCCGAGAAGAAGACGACGGCCGGTGCGAGGGCGGCGCGGTCCAGCGTCACGAGGTAGTCGGCGAGGAGGCGTGTCTTCTCCGAGGTCCGGGTGGTCGCGGAGATCCGCTGCCCGACCTCGCTCCAGCGGCGCATGCGCTGCTCCCAATGTCAAGCGGGCGCCGCGATGGTATACGCTCGCCCGTATGCGGTCCCGGACCTGGTTTCCCGAAGCGATCGAGGGGCGGACGGTCGTCCTGCGCCCGCACACCGAGCGCAACGTGGCGGCCTTCACGCGCTGGTACGCCGATCCGGAGGTGGCCCGTCTCACGCGCTACCAGGACGGCCCGATGCGCGCCGACGAGGTCCGCCGATTCTTCGAGGCGCGGGTCGCCGGCAGCGGTTCGCTGGCCCTCGCCATCCACGTGCGGGAGTCGGATCGCCTGATCGGCACCTGCGCCTTCAGCCAGCTCGACGGGGACAACGGCTCGGCGCTCTTCCACATCACCATCGGGGAGCGCGATTGCTGGGGTCGCGGCTATGGCACGGAGGCGACGGCACTCATGCTGGACCACGCCTTCGGGACGCTCGGGCTCCATCGTGTCGGTCTCGCCGTCTTCGCCTTCAACGACCGGGCGATCCGCTCCTATCGCAAGGTCGGCTTCGTGACCGAAGGGCGATCGCGCGAGGCAATCTGGCGCGAGGGCCGCTTCTCCGACGAGATCCACATGAGCATCCTGGCGGACGAGTGGCAGGCGATTCGCGGCCGAATCCTCGGCCTGGAGCCGGCGCCGTCGGCCGCTGCTTCGGATTCGGCAGGCGCGGCGTCGCGCGCCGAGGTCGCCTCGTGACCACCACCGGGCCGGCCGCCGAGGCCGCGCGAGCCGCCTTCCGCGCTCACCTCGAGGCCAAGGGGCATGCGGTCGAGAACGCCCGGGCCGCCGTGGCCGAGCTGGAGGCGGCCCTGGCCGCCGGCACCCTGGCCCGTACGCCCGCCCTCGACCGGATGCTCCAGGATCTCGCGGCAGCCCTCGCCGCCGACGTCGACGCCGGCGAGAAGCTCGGCGCCAAGTCCGCGGAGGCGGCTCGCTTCATCAGCCGCGCGATCTCACGGGAGCTGGAGAACGCGTAGCGGACCGGCCCGGGACGCGGGCTCGGCCGGCGAGCCGCGGCGCGACCACGCAGACCGGGCCGCCCGATCCCGGCGCCACACGTGCAACGGGCGCCCGCGGCCACCCCGCTCGGGCCCGCGCGCCGCCGGTGAGCCCTACGGCTGGACGACGGTCACGTCCGTGGCGGCGCCGAAGGTGAGCCCTCGCGCACCGGGCCCCGGGCTGGCGTTCGGATCAGGGGTGGCGTTCGGATCGAAGGACGCGCCGGGAGTCACCGCCCGGGCGCCCGGCGTCACCCGCACCTCGCTGCCGACGGTGACGTCGCCGGCCGTGGCGGCAGTGGCCGTGTGGTAGGCCGTGTTCGCGTCGAGGGGGATCGTGATCGACGTGCCCGACTCGAGGTCGAGGGTGATCGAGTCGGCCGAGACCGCCGAGACCGTCCCCGAGAGGGAGATCCCCCCGAACCCACCGCCCCGGCCGGCGAAGCCCTGGCCGTCGCCGGGGAGCTGGTCGCCGCCGGGGAAGCCCTGGCCGTTGGCGAACCGGCCCGTCGTGGCTAGCGGCTGCCGGCGCCGTGAGGCGTCCACCGGCGAACGCGAGCCCGCCGATCGCGATCGCGCCGGCGAGCAGCAGCAGGAGCGACGTGCTTCGGCCGCCCGACGACTTCGGCTTCGCGATCACGCTGGCGAGAGGCAGCGCGCCCGGGTTGACCGGCGCGGCACTTCGGCTGGGGCGCGGCACGGCTGCGCGGCATTCGCTGGGGCGCGGCGTCGGTCGGCGAAACGGGTTCGGTCATCGTGGTCTCCTTACTCGTAGCGAAGAGCGGTGATGGGATCGAGGCGGGCAGCCTGGCGCGCGGGCCAGACCCCGAAGACGACGCCGACGACCAGGCTGAAGCCGACCGCGACGACGACGGTGAGTGGGCTGAAGGAGAATCCCCAGCCGGCGATGGCGGCGATGACCGCCGATGCCGCGACGCCGAGGATGATGCCGATCAGGCCGCCCAGGAGCGACAGGACCAGCGCCTCGACCAGGAACTGGAGGAGGATGTCGGAGCCGCGGGCGCCGATCGCCTTGCGGATCCCGATCTCGCGCGTCCGCTCCCGGACGCTGACGAGCATGATGTTCATGATTCCGATGCCGCCGACGACCAGCGAGATCGAAGCGATGCCCGCCAGCAGCAGGGTGAGCAGGCCCGTCACCGACGAGAACGTGTCGAGCAGCTGGGCCTGGTCGGCGATGTTGAAGTCGTCGTTCGTCCCGTTGGTACCGTGCCGCTCCTGGAGGACGGCCGTCAGGCGTGCCTTGGTCAGCTGGATGGCATCGGCCGAGGCGACACTCACGGCGATCGAGCGGACCTTGGTCCCGGCGACGAAATAGCGCTGGGCCGTCGCGATCGGGACCAGGACCTGGTCGTCCTGGCTCGACCGCGCCCGAGGTGCCCTTGGCCTGCAGGATCCCGACGACCCGGAAGGGGATCCCGCCGACCAGGATCTCGCTGCCGATGGCGTCCTTCCCCAGGCCCAGGTCGTCGGCCGTGGTCGACCCCAGCACGGCGACCCGCAGCGACTCGCGGTCCGCGACGTCCGTGAGGAAGGAGCCCTGCCAGATCTCGTACGTCCGGACGACCAGGTAGTCGGCGGTCGTGCCGACGACCGCGGTCGTCGTGTTCTTGTCGCCGGCCACCACGACGGCCTGCGCGGAGACCTGCGGGGCGACCGCCGCGACGTCCGCCAGCCCGGCGATCGCCTCCGCGTCGGCGAGGGTCAGGGTCGTCGCCGAGCCGGCCCCCTGGCGGACGAAGCCGCTGGTCGTCGAGCCGGGCTGGACCGTCAGGAGGTTCGTGCCGAGGCTCTGGATCCGATCCGTGATCCCGCTCGTGGCACCCTGGGCGACGGCCACGAGGGCGACGATCGAGCCGACCCCGATGATGACGCCGAGCATCGTGAGGACGGCGCGGAGGCGGGCGGCCGCGAGCCGCGAAACGGCCAGCTGGACGAGCTCGAGGTACCTCATGCGACGAGCAGCCCGTCGCGGACGTGGACCTGCCGCGTCGCCGCGACCGCGACGTCCGAGTCGTGGGTGATGAGAACGATCGTCGTGCCGGCCGCGTTCAGCTCGTGGAGGAGGCGCAGCACCTCCGCCCCGGACGCGGAGTCCAGGTTGCCGGTCGGCTCGTCGGCGAGGATGAGGACCGGCCGCGTGACGAGCGCCCGCGCGATCGCGACCCGCTGCTGCTGGCCGCCCGAGAGCTCCGACGGCTCGTGGTCCAGCCGATCACCGAGGCCCAGGCGCTCGAGGGCCGCCCGGGCGCGCTCCATTCGCTCGTGCCGGCCGACGCCCTGGTAGAGGAGCGGCGTCGCCACGTTCTCGAGGGCGCTCGTCCGGGGAAGGAGGTTGAACGACTGGAAGACGAAGCCGATCGCCCGGCCGCGCACCCGGGCGAGGTCGTCGTCGTCGAGCGTCTCGACCGACGTCCCGGCGAGGTGGTAGCTGCCGCCGGTCGGCCGGTCCAGGCAGCCGATGATGTTCATGAGGGTCGACTTGCCGCTGCCGGACGGGCCGACGACGGCCAGGAAGTCGCCCGCGTACACGTCGAGGTCGACGCCGCGCAGGGCGGCCACCTCCAGGCGGCCCGTCGAATAGACCCGGGTGATGCCGCGCAGCTCGATGACGGCGGCGCCGTCCGCGCGGAGCCAGGCGCCGGCGGCCTCGGGGTCGGGCGGCTGAACGGGCGCGGCGGCCGACGACGCGGGAATCGCCCCGGTGCCCGCGTCCGCGGGTCCCACGCCGCCGTCCGCGGGCCCGATCACGGCCGCTGCACCTGGAACCCGCCGCCGGGGAATCCGCCGCCGCCGTCGAGGCCGGGGAAGCGGGTCGTGGTCGTCGTGCCGGAGCTGGTCCGGTCGCTGGCCGTTCCGACGACGACCGCCGTCCCCTCGCTGATCCCGCTCTTGATCTCGGCCAACGAGGAGCTGATCAGCCCCACGTCCACCGTGACCGCCGTCGGCTGACCCGAGGCGTCAAGGACCCGCACGGTATAGGTCCCGTCGGTCGCCGTGTCGAGGGCGATCGCGGGCACCGCGAGGACGTTGGGGGCCGAGGCGGTGGTGACCGCGATCTCGGCGCTCATGCCCGGGACGGCACCCTTCGGCGCCTCGGCGAGGGTGAGGACGATGCCGTAGCTGACGACGCCCGAGCTCGCCGAGGCCGGTGCCTGGTCGATCTGGGCGACGGTGCCGGTGACGTCCGTGTCGAGCGCGGTGATGGTCACCGTCGCCTCCTGGCCCACGACGATGAGGGGAAGGTCGGATTCGGTGACCGAGGCGGTCACCTCGAGCTCGGACGAGCGGATCGAGACGGCGGTGCCCGACGGGGCGGCGAGCCCCGGTATCACGTTGACCGCGACGACGATGCCGTCCACGGGGGTCGTGAGCGTCGCCCGCTCGACCACGAGCTTCGCGTCGGCGACCGCCTGCTCGGCCTGCGCGACGGCAACCTTGTCGGAGGCGATCGTGGCCGCGTCCGCCGGGCTCGTCTTGGTGCTGTAGGCGAGCTGCGCCGACTGGAGGCTCAGGACGGCGGACGAGGCCTGGCTCGACGCCTGCGTGTTCGCCTGGCTCGCCTGGAGCTTCAGGCTCGCGAGGCTCTGCGACGCCTGCTTGACCGCCGACGCTGCGGCGTCGACCGTGGCCCTGGTGGGGGACGGTCTTGTCCTTGTACTGGCGCTGGGCGGTGTTCCACGTCAGCTCGGCCTGGGCAAGCTGGGTCGCGAGCTGGTGCTCCTGTGCCGTGAGCTGCGCGGCGGTGGAGTCGTTGCTGCCCTGGCTCGAGGTGGCCGCCTGCTGCGCCTGCGTGACCTGCCCCTCGGCCTGAGAGACGGCCGCTTCGGCCTGCGAGACGGCCGCTTCGGCCTGGGAGACGGCCGCCTGGTCGGCGGCGATCACGACAGGGTCCGGGACGGGTGCAGCCTGGTCGGCGGCGAGCTTCTGGCGGGCAGCGTCGCGGGTGGCTGTGGCGCTGGAAAGGTTGGATTGGGCGGTCGAGAGAGCGGCCTGGGCCGTGGCGAGGCTCGCCGACGCCGTCGACACTGCGGCCGACGACTGCGACAGCTTGAGCTGGTTCTGGGCCCTCGAGTCGGCCACGGACTGGACCGTCGCCTCGTAGGAGAGGCGCGCCGCGGCGAGCGATTCGTCGGCGGACACCTTGACGTCGTCGGTCGGCCCGGCCTTCGCCTCGGCGAGCTGGGCGCGAGCGTCGGCGATAGCCTGGTTCGCCTGGGACAGCTTCAGGTTGTTCTGGGCGATCGACTGGGAGGACGATGCCTGGGCGTTGGCGAGCTGCTGGCGGGCCTGGGTCACCTGCAGCAGCGCCGACGCTCTCTCGGTCGCCGTGAGGCCGCCCCGGTCGCTCGCCAGGCGGGCCTTCGCAGCCAGGAGGTTCGCCTCCGCGACGGCGAGGTCGAGCTCTGCGCTGCTCGTGTCCGCGGTGGCGAGCACGTCGCCGGCCACGACCGCCTGCCCCGGGGCGACCGCGACGGTCTCCACGACCCATGAAGAGGTGGCTCCCGTGGACGAGCCGGACGTCGACCCGGAGGTGGAGCTCGTGGCCACCGACGGAGCGCTGCCGAAGGCGAAGTCATAGGTCGTGCCGGCCGCGAGCGACCCTGTCGCCGCGACCTGGTTGACGACGTCCGTGACGGTGGCCTGGCTCGTAAGGTACTGGGTGGCGGCGGTCCCGCCGAGGTTGGGGCCGACCACGGCAAGCGCCGCCGCGCCGATTCCGACCACGACGAGCAGCGCGGCGCCGAGCGTCTTCCAGCGCATGGGTGGTTCTCCGTCGATTGTTCTCCGCGCGGCGCGAGATGGGCAGCCGCGTGCGTCAGGGTGGATCGTGATCGCGAACCCTGAAGCCATCCTGAATGGCAGCGTGGCCGGAGCACGGTGCGCCGGCCGGGCGACTCCACCGAGCCAGCCGTTCGGGTACGGTGTCGCGGACCAGCACGAGGGGAAGCAGCCGAGGATGCCGGAAGGGGTCGCGGGTCGCGCCGCCACCGTCGCGTTCGAGCACGTCACCAAGCACTACGACCACCGCGAGCTGAAGCGCGGTGCGCCCGGCGCCGTCAACGACCTGTCGCTCTCGGTGCCGGCCGGGAAGATCTGTGTGCTCGTCGGCCCCTCGGGCTGCGGCAAGACGACGTCGCTCAAGATGGTGAACCGGCTCATCGAGCCGACGGCGGGGCGAATCCTCCTCGACGGGGCCGACGCAGCCGCACGCGACCTCAGCGAGCTGCGCCGCGGGATCGGCTACGTCATCCAGCAGGTGGGTCTCTTCCCCCACGAGACGATCGCCGAGAACGTGGCCACCGTGCCCCGCCTGCTCGGCTGGAGCGGGCCGCGGCGCCGGGAGCGGGCGGAGGAACTGCTGGCCCTCGTCGGGCTCGATCCCGCGACGTACGCCTCGCGCTACCCCGTCCAGCTCTCCGGGGGCGAGCGGCAGCGTGTCGGGGTCGCCCGGGCCCTCGCCGCAGACCCGCCGATCATGCTCATGGACGAGCCCTTCGGGGCCGTCGACCCGATCGTCCGGGCGCGCCTCCAGGACGAGTTCCTGCGCCTCCAGGAGTCGCTCGCGAAGACGATCCTCTTCGTCACCCACGACATCGACGAGGCCATCAAGATGGGCGACCTCGTCGCCGTCCTCGCCGACGGCGGGGTGCTTGCCCAATTCGGGCCGCCGGCCGAGATCCTGGCCGGCCCGGCCTCCCCCTTCGTCGCCAGCTTCGTCGGCAGCGACCGCGGCCTCAAGCGCCTGAGCCTGAGCCGGGTCGCCGACCTGGAGCTCGTGCCCCCCGTGATGGCGCACGCCGGCGACGTCGCGACGGAAGAGCACCGCCGCCGACTGGCCGACGCCTTCCCCTGGCTGCTCCTCGTTGACGAGCTCGACCGGCCCGTCGCCTGGATCGCCCGCGACGCGATCCACCCCGGCGCGCCGCTGGCAGACGCACCGAGCACGACGGCCGCTCCCCTCCTCGACCTGCACGCCACGCTGAAGGACGCGCTCTCGATCCTCCTCGACGCCGGCGTCCTCGCCGGCATCGTGGTGAACCAGGCCCGGCGGGTCCTGGGCCTGGTCACGGTGGCCGGGATCGGCGAGCTCCTGCGCGAGACCGCCAACGGCGTGGGTGCGGCCGACGGCGCGGGCACCGACGGCGCGGGCACGGACGGCATGGTCGCGGCCAACGCCCCGGCCGACGGCAGCGCCTCGGGCCCTGCCGCATGAAGATCGAGTGGGACTGGATCGCCGGCAACCTCGACGAGATCGCCGCGGCCACCCTCGATCACCTCTGGCTCACGCTCATCGCCGTCGGCGTGGGCTTCGCCCTGAGCCTGGGCCTCGGCATTGCCGCCTATCGGTGGCGGCCGCTCTATGGCCCGATCGCCGGCGTCGCCGGGCTCCTGTACACGATTCCGAGCCTGGCCCTGTTCATGGTTCTCGTCCCGTTCACCGGGCTTTCGGTCCTGACGGCCGAGATCGGGCTCGTGAGCTACACGCTCCTGGTCCTCGTGCGCGGCGTCGTCTCCGGGCTCGACGGGGTGCCGCGCGACGCGGTGGAGGCCGCTACGGGGATGGGCTACACGGCGCGCGGGCGCCTGGCCCGGGTGGAGCTGCCGCTTGCGGTGCCCGTCATCGTCGCCGCCCTGCGCCTCGCGACCGTCACCACGATCGGCCTGGTGATGGTGACCGCCCTCATCGGCGAGGGTGGCCTGGGCCAGCTCATGCTGCGCGGCTTCAACCGCAGCTTCCCGACGATGGTCTACGTTGGGGTCGTTGCGTCGGTCGGCCTGGCGGTAACCCTCGACCTGGCCCTCGTCGGCCTCCAGCGGCTGCTGACGCCGTGGGCCCGGGCCCGGGCAGCCTGACGATGGAGATCCTCGGCGGCGGCGTCGCCTGGCTGCTCGACCCGGCCCACTGGAGCGGGCCGAACGGGATTCCCGTGCGCCTGCTCGAGCACGTTGCCCTCTCCGCGGCCGCGCTCCTCGTCGCCGCGCTCATCGCCGTGCCCGTTGGCCTCTACACCGGCCACACGGGCCGCTGGGGCACGACGGTCACGAACGTCGCCAGCATTGGCCGTGCCGTCCCGTCCTACGCGCTCCTGCTGGTCTTCTTCACCCTCACCGGCGCCCTCGGAGCGCCCACCGCCCTGCCGACCCTCGTCCTCCTCGCGATTCCGCCACTCCTCGTCGGCGTCCACGTCGCGATCCGCGAGGTCGATCGCGACACGATCGAGGCGGGCCGCGGCATGGGAATGCGCGAGCGCGAGGTCCTCCGCCGCGTGGAGCTGCCGGCCGGGATGCCGCTCATCCTGGTGGGCGCCCGCACCGCGGCCGTCCAGGTGGTGGCGACGGCGACGCTCGGCGCGCTCGTCGCCGGCGGGGGCCTCGGCCGCTACATCGTCGACGGCTTCGCCCTCCGGGGCCCCGAGGGCACGGCGCGCCTGGTGGCCGGGGCCATCCTGGTTGCCCTGCTGGCCATCACGACGGAGCGGGCCTTCACGCTCGTGGAGCGACGTGCGGTCGTGCCCGGGTCCACGCCGGGGTCGCGCCGACTCGAGACAGCGCCGGGGGCGGGCCCGGGGCTGTGACGCGCGCCCGGCGCGGCGCCCCGAATTGCCCAACCCGCTAAGGTTGCCGCTTCGCGGCCATCGGGGGAGGCGCCCGGTTGGGAATGCGCCCGGTGGAGAATCCGCGGGAATAGCCAGAAGGAGGACCCATGCGGAACATCCGCAGGGCTGCTCTCGGGGCGACGTTGCTCGCGCTGCTCGTCGGCGCGTGCACGTCGGGTGGGAGCAGTCCAACGCCGGCGGCGGCAACGCTCGTTCCGGCGTCGCTCGCGAGCACCCTGGTGCTCGGCGGGCCGCCCGAGTGCCCGCAGCGCCCGTTCTGCGCAGTCGGGCTCGAGAAGACATACGGGCTCACGTTCAAGGAGTTCAAGCCGCTCGACGCGGGTGGTCCCATCACGGTCGAGGCAGTCAAGAACGGCCAGGTCGATGTGGGGCTGCTCTTCACCTCGGATCCCGCCATCGCGGCCAACGGCTTCGTCCTCCTCGCGGACGACAAGCAGCTCCAGCTGGCCGACAACCTGGTTCCCGTCGTCCGGCAGGCCATCCTCGACGCCACCCCGGCCGTCGCGGACCTCCTGAACGGCTGGATGGCGAAGCTCACCCAGGAGGTCCTCACTGACCTCAACAAGCAGGTCTCGGTCGACCAGAAGGACCCGAAGGACGTCGTCAAGGCGTGGCTGGAGGCCAACGGGCTGACCACCGGGACCGTCGGCGCGGGCACGACCGTGAAGGTCGGCTCGACCAACTTCTACGAGCAGGAGATCCTCGGCGAGCTCTTCGCCCAGGTCCTCGAGGCGAACGGCTTCACCGTCGATCGCAAGTTCCAGCTCGGCAATCGCGAGATCGTCTTCCCGGCCCTCGAGGCCGGCGAGATCGACATCCTCGCCGAGTATGCCGCGACGGCCCTCGAGTTCGTCAACGGCGGGGCGGGCGAGGCGTCGACCGATCCGGCGGCGACGGTGGCCAAGCTCACCGAACGGCTGGCGCCGAAAGGTCTCACGGCCCTCGACCCGGCACCCGCAACGGACCAGAACGGCTTCGTCGTCACGAAGGCGACGGCGGAGAAGTACGGCATCTCGAAGCTGAGCGATCTCGCCAAGCCGACGCCGTAGCGGTTCGCTCGCGCGACCTCGACGCCCGCGGACGGTCCTCGATCGCGGGCGTCGGCGTGTCCGGGGGTGCCGCCTGTCCGGGGCGTCAGCGCGCGCCGGATGCAGCGACCTGATCTTCGGGTCCGCCTCGAAGGGCACCGGCTGGCCTGCCCCGGGTCGCGAGGTATGCCGCGACACCCCCGATCGAGGTGACGGCCAGGATCGCCGCGTGGACGAGGAGCGCCAGCGCGAAGGCCGGCTCCGCCGCGATCCCCACGGCCCCGGCGATCTCCACCGCCGCCAGCTCGAAGGTGCCGACGTAGCCGGGCCCGGCTGGGATCGCCGTGACGAGGGAGACGCCCGCCGCCAGGAGCGCCGCCTGGCCCCAGGTCAGCTCCACGCCGATCGCCTGGCCGGCGGCGGCGAACGCCACGATCGTGGCTCCCCACGCGGCCACCGACCAGCCGATCGCGCCGGCCATGGTGCGCGGTCGCCCGGCCACCGCGAGGCCCCCGCGGAGGCGCGTGGCGGCACCTGCCACCGCCGGACGCCGCTCCAGGGCGGCGACGACGCGGTCCGCGTACGGCAGCCGGTGGGCGACGAGCGCGAGCGCGAGACCCGCCACCAGGAGGCCCGTGGCGGCCAGGCCGAGCAGCACCGCGCTCGCGACCAGCCCCCGCACCGAGAGGACGACGATGGCCGCCGAGGCGATCGTCACGAGGACGCCGGTGTCCACGACGCGCTCCACGACGACGGTGCCCAGCACGCTCGCCCGGGAGATGCCGGTCCGATCCCCGAGGTGATGGCTGCGGACCAGCTCGCCGAGGCGCGCCGGAAGGACGTTGTTGGCCAGGTAGCCGACGAGCAGGGACGCCGCGACCGTGGGCAGTGGGAGCCGGGCAATCGGCGCCAGGAGACCCCGCCAGCGCACCGCCCGCAGGGCGACGTCGAGGGTGATGCACGCGACGGACGCGGCCACCCAGGCTGGGGCGGCGTCGCGCAGGACCTCCCCGGCGGCGGCGAGGTCCACCTGGCGAACGACCAGCGCGAGCGCGACCGCCGAGATCGCGAGGCCGAGGAGCGCCCGGACGAGCGGTCGGCTCACCCGGGGGCGTCCGGCCCGGTGGGGTCTCCGACGTCGCCCCCTTTTCGCGGGCCGCCGGCCGGGTTGCCGGCGCCCATCGGGCCGCGGCGGCGCGGCGTCAGCTTGGGCGACGGCCGCAGCCGGACCCGGTGAAGCGCGAAGCGAACGCAGACGCGCAGCGTGGCGAGACCGTAGACGATGCTCCGACGCAGCCCGACGGAGCTGGCCTCGGCGAAGTACCGCGTCGGGACGGCGATCTCGCCGATCGCCAGCCCGGCTGCCACGGCCTGGGCCACGAGCTCCTGGTCGAAGACGAAGTCGTCGCTGTTGCGGTGGTACGGGATCGTCTCGAGCAGATGCCGGGAGTAGGCGCGGAAGCCCGTGTGGTACTCGGAGAGGCGCAGGCCGAAGACGGTGTTCTCGATGGTGGTCAGAAGACGGTTGCTTACGTACTTCCAGCGGGGCATCCCGCCCGCGAGCGGGTCGCCCAGGAAGCGGCTGCCGAGCATGAGGTCGACCTCGCCGCGCAGGATCGGCTCGATGAGGGCCGGGATCCGCGTGGCGTCGTACTGGTAGTCGGGGTGGAGCATGACCACCACGTCGGCACCCGCCTCCAGGGCGGCGTCGTAGCAGGTCTTCTGGTTGCCGCCGTAGCCGCGGTTCTGGCGATGGACGATGACCTCGAGTCCGAGCCGCTGGGCGATCTCCACGGTCTGGTCGCGCGACACGTCGTCGACGAGGATGACCCGGTCGACCATGTCGTGGGGCACGTCCGCGTAGGTCCGCTCCAGGGTGAGGGCCGCGTTGTAGGCGGGCATGACGATCATGAGGCGGCCGCTGGGGGTCGGGCCGGGCTGCGCGCCGGCCGGCGAGGCGTCTGCGGCGACGGGCGCGGCGGGGTGCGCGGCCGCGGGATCGGCGGTGGGATCGGGCGACGGGGGCATGCCCCGAAGCGTACCGGCATCGGGGGGCGGCAGGGCGATCCCTCGATGGTCCCGGTCCGCCGTCGCCACCGGCGGGCCGGAGCTGCCGGCCGGCGCGGGTGCGGCGCGACGGGACGCGACGCCACGGGACGCAGCTCGCGGCGGACATGCCACACCCGCGCGCTTCCATCCGGGCCAGCACGGGCGGGGGCGCCGTTCCATGATCGCCAAGGATGCGTGGCGGCGATTCATGCGCCCGAGCGCGATCGGGCAGGCGCTCCGGGCGGGCGGGCAGCACGCGGGACATGCCGGCGCCGCGATGGAACCTACCTCGGCACGCATACCCGGGGCCGCCGGCTCGGCCCGGGAGCGAGCGTGGCTCGCCCGGCGTCGTCGGCAGCGAGTCGGTCGCCGCCCATCGGCGCCGGCATCCGCCCGTTGGCGTTCATGGGACGGCGCCGGGGCGGGAACCCCGGGTCGCGGTTGTCGCAATCGCCACCTGTCACCCGTTTGCGGCACAATGCTGGCCCTCGCAGGAGACCCATGATGTTCGACCGCCTCTTCGGAAGCCGCGCCCCCGCTGCCGACGCCGGCGAGCGCACACCACCGGGGCAATACCTCACCGAGAAGTTCCCGGTCCTTCATTACGGCAGCGTCCCGAGCACCGATCTCGTCGCCTGGGACTTCCGCGTCTTCGGGCTCGTGGACGCCCCCGTCACGCTGACCTGGGAGCAGTTCCGGGCCCTCCCGCGCTCGCAGGTGACGGCGGACATCCACTGCGTGACCCGCTGGTCCAAGCTCGACACGGCGTGGGAGGGCGTCCCCATCCGGGCAATCCTGGACCTGGCCGGCCTGCGGCCCGAGGCCACCCACGTCCTGGCCCACTGTGAGCAGGGCTACACGACGAACATGCCCCTGGCGGTCCTCGACGACGAGGATGTCCTCCTCGCCGACACCTACGACGGCAAGCCTCTCGACCCCGAGCATGGCTACCCGCTCCGCCTCCTGGTTCCCAAGCGCTACTTCTGGAAGAGCGCGAAGTGGATCCGCGGCCTGGAGTTCCTCGACCACGACATCGCGGGCTTCTGGGAGCGCTACGGCTACAACAACGACGCCGACCCCTGGAAGGAAGAGCGCTTCAGCGAATGACGGGAAGCGCCGCAGCGAATGACGGAACCGAACCCCGCCAGGAGTGGGAGTGACCCCGGCCCGGACATCAGGCGCCCCGATGCGCCGGCCGGACGCCCCCGGCGCGGCCCATCTGCACGAAAGGCAGGCTCCATGACGAAGCTCACCCCGTTCCTCTGGTTCGACGACAACCTCGAGCAGGCGATGGCCCTCTACACGTCCGTCTTCGAGGATTCGTCGATCGTGGAGGTGAGCCGGATGGGCAGCGAGCCCACGGACCCGGTCTTCTCGGCGACGTTCCGGATCCACGGCCAGGAGTTCCGCGCGATCAACGGCGGGCCGCACTTCCACTTCACCGAGGCAATCTCGCTCTTCGTCGACTGCGCGGACCAGGCCGAGGTGGACTATCTCTGGGAGCGGCTCACCGAGGGCGGCGAGCCGTCGCAGTGCGGCTGGCTCAAGGACCGCTTCGGCCTCTCCTGGCAGATCGTCCCGCGGCGGCTGATGGAGCTCCTCGGCGACCCGGACCCGGCGGCGGCAACGCGGGTGCGGGAGGCGATGCTCGCCATGGGGAAGATCGACGTCGCCGCCCTGGAGGCTGCCCACGCCGGTGCGGCCTGACGGTCGTCGTCGCGGTGAGGCGGCCGCCGCCGGTCTTCGCCTGGCCGGCTGACGCGGGCCCGTCGTCTCAGCCCGGGGCCGCAAGGACCCGCCGCACGGGTCGGGCCCGTCGGGATCAGGGCGGGCCGGCCTCGCTCTCGGCTGCTGCGATCGCGGCAACGGCGGCGTCCATGGACGCCTCGGCGTCGGCGATCTCGAAGGCGATCGCGGCCTGCTCCTCGCCGTCGAGCGAGACGATCGCAAGGGACGGGTCCAGGGCCTGCCCGGCCGCCTCGCTCGCCAGGATCTCCGCGGACGTGTGCACGTCCCCCGCCGCCTCGAGGTCCGCCTCAGTGGACCGCTCGATGGAAAACGAGATGCCGGGCGGCAGCGAGGCGGTGACCTGGATCTCGCCGATCCGGTAGATGGAACCCTTCCGGCGCAGGCTGGCGTTGGCCTTCTCCTGGAGGGCGGTCGCCTTGATGATGACGTCGGCGAGGATCCCCGGGTCGATCCGCTCGACGATCGTCCGGGCCCCGCGTCCGGCGGCCGCGATCCCTCCCTTGACCTTCGCCTGGGTCGCCGGGTCCTGGGCCTTCGCGACGACCGCGCCGGCCGCCCTGGCCGACGCATCGGCCGCCTTCACCGACGCATCGCCGGCCGTCTTCCCGGCGGACGCGAGGCCGCCCTTCACCTTCTCCTGGGTCTCGGGGTCGTGGGCCTTCGCGGAGGCAGCGCCGGCAGCCCTGGCGGACGCGTCGGCCGCTTCCCGGGCGACCTCGGAGGCTTTCTCCTTGGCCTTCTGCAGGAAGCTCACGCGGTCCTCCGCGGCGGACGAGAGCCGGGTCGGCCCGGCGGGCGATCAGTGGTGGCAGGCGCCCGCGCTGCCCGCCGACTCGGCGGTGCGGAAGGACGACCCGCAGCCACAGGCCGCGACCGCATTCGGGTTGTTGACCGTGAAGCCCGCACCCATGAGCGTGTCGACATAGTCGATCTGCGACCCCCGCAGGAGGTCGATGCTCTTCGTGTCGACGTAGACCCGGATCCCCTGGGCCTCGAGGACCTGGTCGTCGGACGTCGGCGCGTCCTCGATCATCATCCCGTAGCGGAAGCCGGAGCAGCCGCCCGAGTAGACGTAGACGCGGAGGCCGGCGGCGGGGTTCGGCTCGTCGGCCGTGATCTCCCGGAGCTTGCCGGCAGCGGCGTCGGTGAGGCTGACGACAGTCGCGGCGTTGTCGATCATCGGGGCGTCCTCCTGGGGACGAAGGGGGGCGGATCGGATCGAATGCTAGGTGGTCACCCGGTTTTCGACAAGCGGCCCGCCGAAACCCCGGGGCGTGGCGCTCAGCGCCCGAAGCGCCGGGCCCGCATCTGGTAGGTCCGGACGGCCCGCAGGAGGTCGATCTCGCGAAAGGCGGGCCAGTACGCATCGCAGAAGTAGAACTCGCTGTAGGCGCTCTGCCAGGGCAGGAAGCCGGAGAGGCGGACTTCGCCGGAGGTGCGGATGATCAGGTCGGGGTCGGACGAGCCGCTGGTGTAGAGCTGGGCCGCCAGGCGCTCCGCGGTCAGCGCGTCGGCCAGGGCCGGGGGCGGGATCCCCTCGGCGACGAGCGACCGCACCGCGGCCCGCGCCGCCTCCACGAGCTCGTCGCGCCCGGAGTAGCCCAGGGCGAGGGTGACGCGCAGGCCGGGCCGGCCGCGGGTCTCCGCCTCGCCCCGCTCGGCAGCCTCGCGCAACCGCTCGGGCAGGAGGTCGCGGCGCCCGATCACCTGGAGGCTCATCTGCATGCGGCGAACCCGGTCGCGCTGGGCGAGCGCGTCGAGCGTCTCGCGGGCGATCTCGGTGATCGCCGCGACCTCCTCGGCCGGCCGCTCGAGGTTCTCCAGCGAGAGGGCCCACAGGGTCACCTCGCGGATGCCGATGACGGCGCACCAGTCCAGCAGCTCGATGGCCTTGTCGGCGCCGTGGCTGTGGCCGGCCCGGACCCCGTCGAGGCCAAGCTCGCGGGCCCAGCGCCGGTTGCCGTCCATGATCAGGGCCACGTGGTTCGGGACGGGATGCGCCAGGACGTCCGCCCGGAGCCGCGCGGCATAGGCCCGGTAGACGGGCGCGAGCGCCACGCCGCCCGCCAGCCGGCCCGCCGCCCGGAGCCGGGCGAGCACCCCGGCGCCGCCGGCCCTCGCCGGGGGGACGGCCGCCTCCCCGACGCCCGCGCCCACGGGCGGGGCGGTGGCGGCTCGGGCGGGCTGCGGATCGCGAGGCACGGCGTCCTCCGGCATGGGGCGTGGTGCAGCCTAGACCCGCGGCACCACGCCCGTGTGACGGGACTCAGGCATCCACGCGCTCCACCACGGTGGCGATCCCCTGTCCCACGCCGATGCACATCGCGGCCAGGCCGTACCGGCCGCCGGTGCGGGCCAGCTCGTGGACCAGCATCGTGACGAGGCGGGCCCCGGACGCACCCAGCGGATGGCCGAGCGCGATCGCCCCGCCGTTGGGGTTCACGACGGCCGCGTCGAGGCCGAGCTCGTCCATGCAGGCGACGGACTGCGAGGCGAAGGCCTCGTTGAGCTCCACCACGTCCAGCTCGCCGACCTCGAGGCCCGCCCGATCCAGCGCCTTGCGCACCGCGGGAACCGGGCCGATCCCCATGATTCGCGGGTCGACGCCGGCGACGGCAGTCGCGAGGATGCGGGCCATCGGGCGCAGGCCCAGGGCCCGGCCGCGTTCCGCCTCGACGACGAGAACGGCGGCGGCGCCGTCGTTGATCCCCGACGCGTTGCCGGCCGTCACGCTCCCGCCGGCGCGGAAGGCGGGCGTGAGCGTCGCGAGACTATCCACCGTGGTGTTCGGCCGCGGGTGCTCGTCGCGTACCACGAGCACCGGGTCGCCCTTCCGCTGCGGAATCGGGACCGCCACGAGCTGGCCGTCGAAGCGGCCGCCCTCGATCGCGGCCACGGCCCGGCGCTGGCTCTCGGCGGCGAAGGCGTCCTGGCGCTCGCGCGTCACGTGCCACTCGTCGGCGACGCACTCGGCAGTCTCGCCAAGCGAGATTGCCGGGTAGGCGGCGTCCAGGCTCGGATTGACGAAGCGCCAGCCGATGGTGCTGTCGACGAGCTCCCGAGTGCCGCGCTCGAACGCCGCCTCCGGCTTCAGCATGACGAACGGGGCCCGCGACATCGACTCCACGCCGCCCGCGACGAAGACGTCGCCGTCCCCGACGGCGATCGCATGCACGGCCGAGTTGACCGCCTGGAGGCCGCTGCCGCAGAGGCGATTGACGGTCAGGCCGGCGACATCCACGGGATAGCCCGCCAGGAGGAGCGCCATGCGGGCCACGTTGCGGTTGTCCTCGCCGGCCTGGTTCGCGCAGCCGAGGATCACGTCCTCGACGACGGCGGGGTCCAGGTTCGTCCGGTCGACGATCGCCCGGAGCACGAGCGCCGCGAGGTCGTCCGGGCGCACCCCGGCCAGGGCTCCGCCGTAGCGCCCGATCGGCGTGCGGACGGCATCGACGATCCAGGCCTCCCGGAGTGGGCGGTGCGGGTCTCGGGTCATGGCCAGATTCTAGGCCTCCCCGAGCTGGGCCGGCGGCGGGCGCGGCGGGCGTCGGCGCGCCCGGGCGATCTCAGGCGAGGGCGGACGGATCGAAGAGCGTCACCTGGCCCTCGCGCAGCTCGAAGACGCGGCGGTCGATCGATTCGTCGGAGTCGCCGGCGTACTCCAGGACGAAGTCCGCGAAGAGGCGGGCGAACTCCGGGTCGTCCCCGCCCAGGGTGGCCGCGACGAGGAGATGGCGCGCCGGCAGGCCGACGAGGACGCGGAGGCCCGGGCCCCCGAGCTCGTCCTCGAGGTGCGCGATCGCGTCCGCAAGGAGGATCCGGCTGGCGTCCCAGCCGTCGCCGGTGTCCGACGAGATGACACGGCGGCGGCCGGAGGCGTCGATCGACCAGGGGGCCCCGGCCGCCCAGGCCACGAGGTTGCCGAAGGCGGCCTCGCGCAGCGTTGCCGGCGAGACGCCCCAGGCCGACAGGTGGTCGCCGTTGGCGAAGACGTGGAAGCCGCCGGCGGTCATGGTGTACGCGACCTCGAGGTCCACCGGGCCGTCGTCGAGCAGGGGATCCTGGTTCCCGGCCACGCTTGCGGGCGAGGTGATGCTCCCGAGGCGAAGCCCGGGCGTCCCGGCGGGCAGGAGCACCGGGTAGAGGATCCGGGCCGCGGCCTCCCACGAGTGCTCGGCGGAGAGCGAGATCGGCGAGGCCGTGGCGGTGGTCTGGGCGTCGTCCATGCGAACTGCGTCCTCCGTCATCGGCAGCGCTAGGATGCTCCATCCGGCGGCATCGCGATAGCCCCACGCGCACGCCAGAGCGGCTCGCGGCGCTCGACGAAGGCGCAGCATCCCCTCCGCCTGGTCCGGCGTCCCGAAGAGCGCCCGGAAGAGATCGCGCTCGACGCGGATGCCGTCCGCGAGAGGTCCCTCGAACGCCGCCCGCACCGCGGCGACGGCGGCACGCGCCGCCTCGGCGGGCTGGGCGGCCACGGCCGCGGCGAGGTCGAGGGCGGCCAGCATCGTTTCCGCGGCCGGCACCAGGCGGGTCACGAACCCGAGCCGCTCCGCCTCGGCCGCGCTCACCCGGCGGCCCGTCAGCACGAGGTCCATCGCCCGAGCCTTGCCGATGGCGCGGGCCAGGCGCTGGGTGCCGCCGCCGCCCGGGATGATCCCCAGGTTGATCTCCGGTTGGCCAAACGTGGCATCGTCGCCCGCGATGAGCATGTCGCAGGCGAGGGCCAGCTCCGCCCCGCCGCCCAGGGCGAAGCCGCGGACTGCCGCGATCGTCGGCGTGGCAACGGCCGCCACCCGGTCCCAACCGCGGAATCCCGGCGCTGCCGCGAGGCTCTCGGCCGTCTGCCCGGCCAGCTCGACGACGTCGGCGCCCGCGGCGAACGCCCGCGTTCCGGCCCCGGTGATCACGATCGCCCCGCACGACGGGTCGGCGTCGAGCGACTCCACGGCCTCGGCGAGGCGCAGGAGGAGGGCGAAGCTCAGGGCGTTGAGCGCACGCGGCCGGTTCAGCGTGACGAGGGCCACGCCGGGGAGCAGCTCCTGCGGCTCGACCGGCGCCCCGTCGGGACCGCGGCGGCGGGCGGGGTGCTCGACGAGGACGAGCTCCGCCGCCTCGTTCCGGGTCAGCTGGTCAGCCACGGCGTTTCCTCGCCTCTGGGCCGCGGGAAGTGCGGCGTCGCCTGCCAGTATCCACGGCCCGGCCGGCCGCGGTCACCAGGTCGCCCCCCAGTGCGACACCGCCGACCAACCAGCGGACGGGCGCTAGAATGCCCGCCATGGCTTCGACCCCTGCCCGCTGGGACCGCGCCTCGCGTACCGCCGTGGCGCCCGACGGACGCCGCCTGCCGGAGATCGTGCAGCTCGGACCGGCCACCCCGGACCTCGCGACGCTCTTCGCCTTCGCCCGCGATGCCGAGCTCCGCTTCGCGACGCTCCGCCTCCGCCTCGAAGAGCGGGCCTGGGTTGCCGGGGGCGAGGAGCTCCGCAACCACGAGGTCCTCGTGCGTCATCCGGGTGCGGCGCGGGTGACGGTGGTGTGGCCGGACCGGCCGGCCACCACGAACCACGAGATCTGGCTGAGCGACGGCGAGACGGTGCGCGGCTACAGCGGTCTCCACCGCCTTGCCACCGAGCGTCCCGTGCGGTCGGGGCCGGTCGGGATCGCCGCGCCCGACCTGCCGGGCACGTCGCGGCCGTACGCGCCGCTCACGGCCCTGCCGGCCAATTCGCTCCCGGACACCTTCGTCCATCCGGCCGGCTACTGCCAGAACGTGCTGGCGACCGGGATGGCGACCGTGACCGGCACCGGGATCGTGGGCGGCCGCGAGGCGATCTTCGTGACCTCCGACCACCCCCGAACGGTCGAGATGGCGGGCGATCGGCCGGACCACCGCCTCGAGGTCGCCTTCGACCGGGAGACCGGCCTCCTCTCGCTCCTCGTGGAGTCGCTCGGCGGCACGGTGACGCGGCGGGTCGAGGCGACCGAGCTGGCGCCCGACGCGGCGATCCCGGAGAGCGCCTTCACCGTGGCGATCCCGGGGGACGCCAGCTCGATCTACTAGGCGGGCCGGCCTGACCCGCGCGCGACGCCCCGGGCACCCCTGACCGCCCCTCCGGGCCCCGCGTGACGGAACGCCTGCCGGCCCGCCGGGGACGATGCGGCGCCCCGGTGATAATCGGGGCATGCCCCCGGTTCTCGACACCGCGCTGAGCGAGGAGCTCCGGTTCATCCTGAACCTGGGTGTCGCGGTGCTGGCCGCGCTTCTCGGCGGGGCGATCGCCGCCCGGCTGCACCAGCCGACGGTCGTCGGGTACCTCGTCGCGGGGATCGTGATCGGGCCGTTCACCCCGGGATTCGTGGGCGACCAGGAGCAGATCACCGCCCTCGCCGACATCGGCGTCGTCCTCCTCCTCTTCGCCCTGGGGGTCCAGTTCCCCTTGCGGGACCTCGTCGCGGTGAGGGCCGTCGCCGTCGGCGCGGCCCTGCTGCAGGTCGCCGCCACCACGATCGCCGGCGCAGTGGCGGCAGGCCTGCTCGGGTTCGACCCGCGGAGCGCCATCGTCATCGGGGTGGCGCTCGCGATCTCGTCGACCCTCGTGGTGGTCAAGATCCTGGTGGAGCGCGGCGAGCTGGAGGCCGCCCACGGCCGTGCCCTCGTGGGCTGGATGCTCGTCCAGGACCTGGTCACGATCGTCGTGGCCGCCTCGCTCCCGGCGCTCTCCGGCGGCGACCCGGTCGGGCCCCTTCTCCTTGCCGTCGGTCGAGTGGCGCTCTTCCTGGGCCTGGCGTATGTCGTGGGGACGCGCCTCCTCCCGGCCTCGTTCCGGCTCGTCGCCCGCCTCGGCTCGTCGGAGCTCTTCCTCCTCGCGGTCATCGGCACCGCGCTCGTGGCCGCCGTGACGTCGGCGGCGGTCTTCGGGCTGGGACTGGCCCTCGGCGCCTTCGTCGCCGGCCTCCTGATCGCCGAGTCGGAGCTGTCGTACCAGGCCGTGGCCGAGATCGTCCCGTTCCGCGACCTCTTCGCGGTCCTGTTCTTCGTCTCGGTCGGGATGCTCGTCGACCCGGCAAGCATCGCCGCCCAGGCCGGGCTCGTGCTCGTGTTCGTGCTCGTGGCCGTGGGCCTCAAGGGCCTGCTGGCCGGCGCCTTCGCCCGGCTCTTCGGCCTTCCGGCTCGTTCGGCCCTGCTGCTGGGGGCGACGCTGGCCCAGGTGGGCGAGTTCAGCTTCATCCTCGCCGAGGAGGCCCTGGGGCTCGGGATCCTGGCGAAGCCGGCCTATGACGTGGTCCTGGGCACGGCCGTCGTCTCGATCGTCCTCACGCCGTTCGCGGTCCGCGGCGCCGACCGCCTGGCGGCCCGGCTCGAGACACGGCAGGCCGCCCCGGACGCGCCGGGCGACGGCGACGCGGGCCCCGAGGACCGGGTCGGCGGGCGGGGCGGGGGCCACGGCGGGCGCGCTGCGTATGCCTCCGACGGCCGGCCCCACGTCGTCGTGCTGGGCGCGGGACGGGTCGGCCTCCTCGTCACCCGCGCCGTGCGCACGCGGGGCTTCGGCTGCGTCGTCGTCGACCGCGACCGGCGCCGGCTCGACGAGGCGGCGCACCTGGGCGCCCAGGTGATCTACGGCGACGCGGCCAGCCGCGCGATCCTCGAGCGTGTCGGGCTCCACGAGGCGCGCCTGCTGGTCGTGGCGGTCGCCGATCCGTTCGCAGCCCGCCTGGCGACGGAGCGCGCACTCAGGATCAACCCGGGCCTCGAGGTCACGGCACGCGCCCGCGGCGCGCGCGACCGCGGGACGCTCCGCACCGTGGGCGTGCGGCGCGTGGCCGACCCGGAGGTGGAAGCCGGGGTGGAGCTGGCGCGCCACGCCCTGCAGCGGATGGGCGTGTCGGGCGCAGAGCTTGCGGCGATCGCATCGGGGCTGCGGCGGACCCAGTACGGCCCCGACCCGGGCCCGCAGCGCGTGCCGCCATCCCAGGGCGGCTGAGGCTCGATCCTGCTCAGGCGGGAGGGTCGAAGACGACGACGCGGCGCGCGCCGACTCCCCGTCGCAGGGCCTCGAACGCGGGAGCCAGGTCGTCGAGGCCGATCCGCTGCTCGATGAGCCGGCCGACGGGGAGCCGTCCGGCCACCGCGTGCCGGGCCAGCTCCGGGAAGACCTCGGCCGGGACGGCCGAGCCGTAGTTGCTGCCGAGGAGACGGATGCCGCGCTCGACGAATTCGTAGACGTCCACGCCGGCGCGCACGCCCTGCGGCGTCATCCCGACGAGGGTGACCGTCCCGCCCGGACGCACGAGGTCGAGGGCAAGCTCCGCGGTCGGGGCGAGGCCGACCGCCTCGACGGCGTGATCGGCGCCGCCGGGCAGCAGGCCGAGGAGGGCCGCGCGGGTGACGTGCCCATCGCCGGCGAGCACGGCGTCGGTCGCGCCCAGGGCCCGCGCCAGCTCCAGCTTGGCCGGGACGCGGTCCACGGCGACCACCCGCGCTGCACCCGCGAGCACGGCACCCATCACCGCCGAGAGCCCCACGCCTCCCAGCCCGATCACGACGACCGTCTCGCCCGGGCGAATGCCCGCCGTCCGGATCGCGGCCCCCACGCCGGTCGTGACCGCGCAGCCGAGGAGCGCAGCCTCGGCCGCCGGGAGCGCCGGATCGACCGGGATGGCCGCCTCGGCCGCCACCACCTGGCGGGTGGCCAGCGTCCCGATCCCGGAGTAGACCCCGACCGGCGTCCCGTCGGGCCGGCGAAGGCGGACGTCCGCGTCGGCGCGGCGGTGGCCGGCGCCCCGGGGATCCGCGCACAGGAACCCCTGGCCGCGGGCGCAGGCGGGGCACGTGCCGCACGGCGCCGTCCAGGCGAGGACGACGACGTCGCCGATCGCGGGGCCGCCCGGGCGCGCCTGGACGCCGGGTCCCAGGGCCTCGACGATCCCGGCGCCTTCGTGGCCCATGGCCAGCGGGGCCGGCCGCTGCCAGTCGCCGTCGAGAACGTGGAGGTCGGAGTGGCAGACGCCCGAGGCCAGCATGCGGACGCGCACCTCGCCCGGGCCGGGTGGATCGAGGAGGAGCTGCTCCACGCGGAAGCCCGCGGCGGCGCCGAGGAAGACCGCGGCGCGCACCCGGGTCTGGTCATCGTTCACGGGGTGGTCGTCGGTCGCTTGGCGTCCGGCTCCAGGTCCGGGCGCACGCGGCGAACCCAGTCCCGGAGGGCCCATTCGCTGGAGCGGAAGGCAATCTCCGGCCACGGGATCGCCTCGGGCGCGAAGGGCCGAACCTCGAGCGCCTCGGGCGTGAGCATGGGAGCGCCGCCGACGATCCGGGCGACGAAGGCGATGACGACGATCGCCGCCTCGGGGCGCGTGTAGAGGCCGACGACCTCGCCCGGCTCGACGAGGAGACCGGTCTCCTCGAGCGTCTCCCTGATCGCGCCTTCGTGCACCGACTCGTCGATCTCCATGAAGCCGCCGGGCTGGGCCCAGAGACCCCGGCCCGGCTCGATCCCCCGGCGGAGGAGGACCACTTCGCCGGCCTCGGTCACGGGCAGGGTGGTGACGACCAGCCGCGGGTTGACGTAGGCGATGTAGCCGCACGCCTCGCAGGCGAGCCGGTCACGGTCCTCGGCGGGCAGGGGGCCCAGCCGGAGCGCCGCGCCGCACCGCGAGCAGTACCTGAGCGTCGCCGCCAGCCATGTCGGCACCCCGCGGCCGGCGCTCGGATCGAAGGCGCCCGGACGGGCATCGACGTCGCCGGCGGCGCGCAGGTCGGAGAGCCCGTGGGGCACGGGCGTGCGCTGGCCGTGGCTCATGGGGCGCTCAAGCGGTGAGAACCAGCCAGGCCGCGCCGAGGAGAAGCGCGTACAGGAGCACGCTCACCGCGACCCAGCCGAGCCTGAAGAGCCCCTTGGCGCGGTCGACCGGCATCCAGGCCCACGCGGAGTGCCAGATTCGGACGATCGCGTCGGCATTGGCGATGGCGAGGAGCGGCGCCGCCACCAGCACGCAGCCCCTCACCAGCGGACTGTCGAGGGGGGCGCCCAGCTCCAGGGCCGTGATCGCGACCGCGCCGAGGACGAGAGCGGGTGCCGAGAGCAGGACGTAGTGCTTCTGGAGGGGTGTCGGCCTGGTTTCGGGGACGCTGCGGGGCGGCAGGCCGGCAAGGCTGGGCGGCACGACCGGGGCTGCGGATCGCCTGGCGATCCAGCACCGGCATCCCGTGCTCGCGACGTTCGTCCTCCACGGCGGGAGTGTAGACGCCGCTCGCGAGAGCGTCGGCGAGGGGCGCGGCCCGCACGCGATTGCCCTACGCTCCACGTGCGCGGGAGCGGTCCGTCGCGCCGCTCGAGCGCGCAGCGGGAAGGGGAATCATGGCGAAGATCGGCTACGCGGCGATGCTCGAGCAGTTCCACCCCACGGACCTCCTCGAATGGTGTGCCCAGGCAGAGGAGGCCGGCTTCTCCGCCGGCTTCATGGTCTCGGAGCACTTCCACCCCTGGACGCCCCAGCAGGGCCAGGCCGCCTTCGCCTGGAGCTTCATGGGAGCGCTCGGCACCCGGACGACGCTCCCCTTCGGCAGCGCCGTCACCTGCCCCGGCTTCCGCTACCACCCCGCGGTCATCGCCCACGCGGCGGCCACCCTCGGCGCCATGTTCCCCGGCCGCTTCTGGCTCGGCCTGGGCGCCGGCGAGGCGCTCAACGAGCACGTCGTGGGCGGCGAGTGGCCGGAGATCGGCACCCGCTCGGCGATGATGTTCGAGGCGATCGAGGTCATCTCGAAGCTCTTCTCCGGGAACGTCGTCCGTCACCGTGGGGAACACTTCCGGCTCGAGTCGGCGAAGCTCTACACCCGCCCCGAGCGGCCGGTCCCGATCTACGTGGCGACGGCCGGCCCGCTCAACGCGAAAAAGACCGGCACGTTCGCCGACGGGATGATCACGGTCGGGGCGGCCGACGAGAAGATCGGCATGCTCTGGGACCGGTTCGCCGAGGGAGCGAAGGAGGTGGGCAAGGATCCGGACGCGATGCCCAGGCTCCTCCAGGTCCACGTGAGCTGGGCCCGGACCGACGAGGAGGCGACCGAGAACGCGATCCGCGAGTGGCCGAACGGCGGGATGCCCTTCCCGAAGCAGGACATCAGGAATCCCGAGGACTTCGCCGCCATGGCGAAGACGGTGCGGCCCGAGGACTTCCGGAACCGCGTCCTGATCTCGTCCGACCTCGCCGTCCACGCGGCGCACATCCAGCACTACGTCGACATGGGCTTCGACGAGATCCATGTCCACAACGTGGGGCGGAACCAGGCCGCGTTCATCGAGGCGTTCGGCCGGGAAGTCCTGCCGGCCCTCCGCCTGGGCTGACCGGGACTGGATGGCCGGCCACGCGCCGCGCGCCATGACCGGCCGAACGGACCTCGTCGTCGTCGGCGGAGGCATCGTCGGTCTCGCGACGGCCTTCCGGCTCCTCGAGGCGCGGCCGGCGCTCAGCCTCGTGGTCCTGGAGAAGGAGGACGTGCTCGCCGCCCACCAGACCGGGCGCAACAGCGGCGTCATCCACTCACCGAACACGTACGCGCCGGGATCCCTGAAGGCCCGCCTGTGCGCCGAGGGGAGGCGTGACGCCCTCGCCTTCGCCGACCAGCACGGGCTCCCGTACGAGATCTGCGGGGAGCTGATCGTGGCGACGGAGGAGGCCGAGCTCCCCCGGCTCGCCGCCGTCGCCGAACGGGCGCGGGCGAATGGGGTTGCCCTCCGCGAGCTCGGGCCCGAGGCGATGCGGGAGATCGAGCCGGAGGTCCGGGGCATTCGCGCGCTCCATGTGCCCGGGACCGGGATCATCGATTGGGGTCGCTTCGCCCTCGCCCTCGGGGACGCGGGCCGCGCCCGTGGCGCAGAGATCAGGACGGGGGTCGAGGTGTCGGCGATCCGCCGCACGAGGGACGGCCTGGTCCTCGAGACGACGAGGGGCGCCATCACGACCCGCGACATCGTGACCTGTGCCGGCCTGCACGCGGACCGACTGGCCGCCATGACCGGCAACGCGGGCGGACTCCGCATCGTTCCCTTCCGGGGCGACTACGCGGTGCTGCGCCCCGGGGCGCGGCGGTTCTGCCGGGCGCTCATCTACCCCGTGCCGGACCCCCGCTTCCCGTTCCTGGGAGTCCACCTCACCCGGCGGATCGACGGCGCGGTCTGGGCCGGCCCGAACGCGGTGCTCGCGTACGCCCGGGAGGGCTACCGCCGCCGCGACGTGGACCCCCGCGAGCTGGCCGGCATCATCGGCGACCGCGGCTTCCTCCGCCTCGCCGGGCGGTACTGGCAGGCCGGGGCCGCCGAGATGGTCCGCGACCTCTCGCTGCGGCTCTTCCTCCGCGCGGTGCAGCGGTACACGCCGGGCGTGACCCTCACCGACCTGAGCTGGGGGCCCTCCGGGATCCGGGCCCAGGCCCTGCGCCGGAACGGCTCGCTGGTCGAGGACTTCGCGATCGCCCGCGGACCGCACGTGCTGCACGTGCAGAACGCGCCGTCGCCGGCCGCGACCGCGAGCCTGGCCATCGGAAGCGAGCTGGCGGCTGCGGCCGTGGGACAATTCGGGCTCTAGGAGGAACCCATGGCACACGTGGGCGCAGACGAGCTTGCGGCGGGACTGGAGGCGATCCGCGGCGCGCCGTCGCGGGCCGGGACCGTCGAGATGATCGTGCGCCGCCCGGCCGCGGACGAGCGCGAGGTCGTCGAGGAGGGCCTGCTCACCCTCGAGGACGGCCTTGCCGGGGACGCCTGGCGGGCGCGGGGCAGCCGCTCGACGCCGGACGGATCGGCGGACCCCGACCGCCAGCTGACCGTGATGGGCTCCCGGGTCGCGGACCTCCTCGCCGGCGGCGATCGTGGTGGCTGGACCCTCGCGGGCGACCAGCTCTACGTCGACCTGGACCTCGGCGTCGCGAACCTCCCGCCCGGCACGCGGCTGGCGATCGGCACCGCGGTCATCGAGGTGACCGAGCCGGCGCACACCGGCTGCGCGAAGTTCAGCGCGCGTTTCGGCAGCGAGGCTCTGCGCTTCGTCAACTCCCCGGACGGCCGCGCGCTCCGCCTCCGCGGCCTCAACGCGCGGGTCGTGCGACCCGGGACGGTCCGCCGGGGCGACCCGGTCCGCCGGCTCCCACCAGCTCGGAAGGACGAGCCATGAGCGAACGGCACCCGGGCGCCCGCGGAGCGGCCAACATCACCGGCGCCGCGGGCGCGCGTGCCGCCTTCCCGCTGAGCAGCGGGCTTCCGGACGCCGTCCGAGGCGCGCTTGTCGGCGCGGACGCCGCGGCGGCGCGCGACCAGCTCGCGGGCGACGTGGTCGGCTGGCTGACGACCGTGGCCGCGGACGGGCGCCCCCAGACCTCGGTCATCTCGTTCCTCTGGGACGGCGACGGGATCCTCTTCTACAGCCGGCCCGACACGCCCGAGGTCCGCAACATCGCCGCCAACGGGGCCGTGTCGTTCCACCTCAACAGCGACCCGTACGGCGATCACATCGTGGTCATCGAGGGACGTGCCCAGATCGTCCCCCTCGAGAAGCGTTCGGACGTCCACCCGGCCTACGTGGCGAAGTACCGGGAGCCGCTCGCCCACTGGGGCCTGAACGAGCGGGAGACCGCGGACGACTTCTCGCTCCCGGTCCGGGTCCACCCCGAACGCGTCCGCCTCGGGTAGCCGCAGGGGGCCCGCGATGTCCGCCAGCGTGTCGGCCACCTTCGAGAAGCCCGTCGATCGTGCCGGCGAGCTGGCCGGCAAGCCCGGCATCGTGCGCTTCCTGGAGGTCGCGCCGGTCCGCGCCGTCCTGGTCGACGGCGAGGGCCAGCCGGGCGCCGACACCTTCGGGGCCCGCATGCCGGGCCTCTACACGACCGCGTACTCGCTGCGTTTCACCCTCAAGCGCCGCGGCGTCGAGCGGCGCGTGGGGATGCTCGAGGGCCTCTACTGGACGGCCGACCGGGCGACCGACCTCGACGTGATCCTGGGACCGGATCGCGGGACCTGGCGGTGGACCCTTTTCATCGCCCTCCCCGACGAGGCGACCGACGAGGAGCTCGCTGAGGCGCTGGCGATGGGCCGGGCGAAGGTGGCGCCGGAGATCGCCGCGAACCTGCGGATCGAGGCATTCGCGGAGGGCTCCGTCGCCCAGGTGCTCCACCTGGGCCCATACGCGGACGAGCGCCCGACGATCGAGCGGCTCCACGCGGCCATCGCCGCGGCCGGCCTTCGGCCGCGGGGCCGCCACCACGAGCTCTACCTCGGCGACCCGGGCCGCTCGGCGCCCGCGAAGCTCAAGACCCTGGTCCGCCAGGCGGTCGAGCCGGCCTGACGCCGCGCTCGCCGCGGGTACGTGCCGTCGGCCCTCGCTCAGCCGCCGCTCACGCAGAGCCCGCTCAGCGCCAGGTGCGCGCTTCGTCCGGGTAGAGCCGGACGCGGCGGTAGGGCTCCCGGCCCCGCGACCGCGAGACCACGTTGGCGCGTTCGGCCATCTGGTGCTGGAGCCGCCGGATGTAGGCGTTCTGGGGCGCGAGCTCCACCGGCTGCGCCTCGCGCGAGACGAGGCCGATCGCCTCCTCGGTCTCCCGCAGCGCGGCCTCGCGCGGATCCACCTCCAGCGCGAAGATCGAGGTGAGGCTCGCCTGCATCTGGACGATCGTGTTGGCCTTGAGCACGTAGACGGGGAGCGCCCGGTCCTCCGCCTCACGAATCGTGGGGCCCTTCTGGCGGTACTCGCTGCGCAGGGTCATGACCACGTCGGCCTCGTCCACGAGGCGGGCGACGATGACCGGCAGCTGGAGCTCCTTCACGGCCTGTTCCAGGCGCTTCCGACTCACTCCGTAGGGATAGACCCGCAGCGTCGGCAGGATGCCACCCTCCACGCGGAGCGCCGGTCCGTCCTCGTCCACCGCCGCGGCAACCGCCCGGTCGGCGAGTCGCTCGTCGTCGGCAGCCAGGTCGGCGGCGTGCGCCCGGTCGGAGGCGACCTGGTCGGCACCATTCGCCGGGCCGGTCCCTTCGTCCGCCTTGAAGGCCTCCAGCGCCCGCGACGCCTGGTCGCGCCATTGCGCGTGGCGCTCCCACTCCCGGGCCTCGCGCGCATGCACCTCGAGCGCGGCCTCGGCCGCCGCGCGCTCCACCGGCCCGCGATCGGCGATCTCGCCGACGACGAACGGGGCGTCGACGGCACCCGCCCGTGACCCGGCCGCCCTCGACCCCGCGGATCCAGCCACGCCGCCCGGCGGGCCACCCGCGGAACGCGGGCCGCCCGCGCCGGGCCCGCCGCGCTCGTCGTGGCGCGCGATCCGCTCGCCGGGGAGCGTCCGGCCGCTCCCCTCGCCGGCCCGGCCCCGGGACTCGCGCCAGCCGCCGGACGCGCCCGGCCGGTACCCCTGTCGGGCCCCGCCCACCGGATCCCAGGGCGCGGTGCGGTAGTCGCTGGTGCCGCGCCATGCGGGTTCGGGGCGCCAGCTGCCGCCCCCGGAGCCCACGAGGCCGGAGAAGCGCTCGCGGCCCAGCTGGTCGCGGCCGAGCTGCTCGCGGGGCGAGGGCCGTGGCCGGGACTGTGACTTGTGGACTCCCGCCTCGTCCTTCCAGCGCTGCTCCGGGGCCACGGGATCTCCGCGCAGCATCGCATCCACCGTCTCGGCGACGTCGGCGTGAACCATGACCCGCTCGCGGTCGACGATCTCGACGATGACGTCGAAGGTCGGCGGCGCCTTACGCTCGAGGACGCTCTTCTGGGTCCGCCGGCGGCGCGCCTCCTCGTCCCCGAGGGTCACGCTCTGGATCCCGCCGATCAGGTCCGAGAGCGTCGGGTTGAGCATCAGGTTGTCCAGGTTGTTGCCGTGGGCCGTCCCGATGAGCTGGACGCCGCGCTCGGCGATCGTGCGGGCGGCCTGGGCCTCCAGCTCGGTCCCGATCTCGTCGATGACGATCACCTGGGGCATGTGGTTCTCGACCGCCTCGATCATGACCTCGTGCTGGAGGGCTGGCGTGCGGACCTGCATGCGGCGCGCCTTGCCGATCGCCGGGTGGGGGATGTCGCCGTCGCCGGCGATCTCGTTCGACGTGTCGACCACGACGACGCGCTTGCCGAGGTCGTCGGCCAGGACGCGAGCGGCCTCGCGGAGCATCGTCGTCTTGCCGATGCCGGGGCGGCCCATGATCAGGATCGACTTCCCCGTCTCCACGAAGTCGTCGATGATGTCGATCGTGCCGTAGACGGCCCGCCCGATCCGGCAGGTGAGGCCCACGATCTTCCCGGTCCGGTTGCGGATCGCGCTGATCCGGTGGAGCGTCCGCTCGATCCCCGCGCGGTTGTCGTCGCCGAACAAGCCGATCTTCTCGACCACGTGGGCGATGTCCGCCTCGGTGATCTCGCGGTCGAGCAGGATCACCTCGCTCTCCGGGAAACGGGCCTCGGGCCGGCGGCCAAGGTCCATCACGACCTCGATCAGCGCGGCTCGCTCGGGCAGGGCGTGGATGGCGGCGACGATCTCCGGCGGCAGCGCGCCCAGGAGGGCGTCGAGGTCGTCGATCGATTCGCGGAAGCGGCGGTCGGCCACGGGGCGTTCCTCTCAGCGAACGGCCGGCAGCATGGCCGGCTCGGCTACGCGGATGAGCGTCTCCTTCATCAGGAGCGTGACGGTCGCGATCGTGCTGAACCCCTCCTCCTCGAGCCGGTGCTCGAGTGGCGATTCGTAGGTGCGGACCGGCGCGATGATGCCGTGGTCGTGGCGACCGTCGCCGCGCTCGGTGCGAGCGGCGATGACGCCGAGCCCGAACCGCACGAGAGGCGCCGCATCAGCGCCGGGCCGGACCAGGACCCGCAGGTAATGCGGCTGGTCCTCCTTGGCCACGCCGACCTGGACGAACCCGATCGCGGACGTCGGGTCGGCGGCGCCCTCGGGGGCCTCCTGGAGGAACGATTCGACGTCGGCAAAGCGGAGGATCGGCGTCAGGCTGGAGCGCGGCATGCGCGAGCCGCTGCCGTGGGTGCCCCAATCGGCGATCCGGCTCATCTCGAGGCGCTGCACCGGGGCGGGCGTGACCGCGCTGTAGAGGCGGAAGAGGGTCACCGCGTCCGACGGGCCGACCGGGCGAATGCCGAACCGACCGGCCTCCTCCTCCGTCAGGGGCGACGGAAGTGGGTGCTCGACATCGCGGAAGCAGATCATCTCGTCGCCATACCTGGCGAAGCCCGCCTGCATGAAGAGCTCCACGTTGCCGTCCGCGTCGGCGCAGGCGACGTGGAATCGTGTCGCCCCGCGTTTCGCCACCTCGCGGAGGCACACCTGGACCAGGCGATAGCGGATGTCGCCGGCGTCGCCGAGCCCGATGGCGTCGAGCTCCACGATCGTCCACTCGTCGCGGTGGCCGTCGCGCTCCACCCGGAGAAGACCGCCCAGGTGGCCATCGCTCTCGTGGACGAAGAGGAGGTCGTGCGGGCGGAAGGCGCCGAGGGGCAGGCGGAAGAGCGTGAAGACACCGATCGGCGGGCCGGCGACCGGCAGGCCGAGCGATCGGGCGCCTGAATCTTCGGCCTGGGCGAGACGCGAGAGCTCCCCGAGGGCGGCCAGGTCCGTCAGCCGGGCGGCCCGGACCCTGCCCGCGCGGACCGGGAGCTGGCCGGACTGGCCGGTCACGAGACGGGCCTCGCGCGGGGCCAGCTCACGCGCCGGGCCTCGCGCGCCGCAGCGGGTGATGACGGCGGCCCGCGCCCTCACCGGGGTCGGCGTGCTCGGCGGCCATCGTGGCCACGAGGCGGTGGAAACGGGTCTCCCCGGCCAGCTCGGGGTGGAACGCGGTCGCGATGACGTTCCCCTCGCGCACGGCCACGATCCGGCCGTCGTCGAGGCGCGCCAGGACGTCCACCCCCGGGCCTACCTCCTCGACGATGGGGGCCCGGATGAAGACGGCGTGGACCGGCCGCTCGCCAAGGATGGGGACCTCGAGGTCGGTCTCGAACGAGTCGAGCTGGCGGCCGAAGGCGTTCCGCTCCACGACCACGTCGAGCAGCGGGAGGACCGGCTCCTCGCCCCCCGCGATCGACTTCGAGAGGACGATCATCCCGGCGCACGTGCCGAAGATCGGCGCGCCCGAGCGGGCGAGGTCCAGGATCGGCCCGGCAAGCCCCCAGCGCCGGATGAGGCGGCGCATCGTCGTGCTCTCGCCGCCGGGCAGGATCAGGCCCTGGACGTCGACGAGGTCCTCCGGCAAGCGCACCTCCACGCCCTCGACGCCGATCGCGTCGAGCGTGGCCACGTGCTCACGGAAGGCGCCCTGCAGCGCCAGCACGCCGATCCTCACCGGGCAGCTCCCGCGCGCCGTGGGCGCCGGGTCGTCGCTACCAGCCCCGCACCGCGAGGCGCTCGCCCTCGGGGATCGCCTCGAGCGCGATGCCCCGCATCGGGGCGCCCAGGCCCTTGCTGACCTCGGCCAGGATCTTCGGGTTGTCGTAGTGGGTCGTCGCCTGGACGATCGCGTTCGCCGTCCGCGCCGGGTCCTCGCTCTTGAAGATCCCGGAGCCGACGAAGACGCCGTCCGCGCCGAGCTGCATCGCGAGCGCCGCGTCCGCGGGGGTGGCGATCCCGCCGGCGACGAAGTTGACGACCGGAAGCGCGCCGGCGGCGGCGACCTCGCGGACCAGCTCGAGCGGCGCGCGCAGCTCCTTGGCGGCGACGAAGAGCTCGTCCTCGCGCATCGAGGAGAGGCGGCGCAGCTCGGCGTTGACGGTCCGGATGTGGCGGACGGCCTCGACGATGTTGCCGGTGCCGGCCTCGCCCTTGGTCCGGATCATCGCGGCGCCCTCGGAGATCCGCCGGAGAGCCTCGCCAAGATCGCGGCAGCCGCAGACGAAGGGCACCTTGAAGGCGTGCTTGTCGATATGGTTCTCTTCGTCGGCCGGCGTCAGGACCTCGGACTCGTCGATGTAGTCGACCCCGAGCGCCTCGAGGATCTGGGCCTCGACGAAGTGGCCGATCCGGGCCTTGGCCATGACCGGGATGCTGACGGCCGCCATGATCCCCTCGATCATCGACGGGTCGCTCATCCGGGCCACGCCGCCGGTCGCCCGGATGTCGGCCGGGACGCGCTCGAGCGCCATGACGGCCACGGCGCCGGCGTCCTCGGCGATCTTCGCCTGGTCGGGCGTGACGACGTCCATGATGACGCCGCCCTTGAGCATCTGGGCGAGCCCCTTCTTGGTTGCCCAGGTGGAGGTTTCGACGGTCATGTGGATCTGGGTTCCCTGGTTCCGGCGGGGTTGCTCGGAGCGGCCGACCGCGGGGTCATGCCCGCACGGGTCACGCCGTCGCCCGCGCACGTGAGCCGAGTATAGCGGAGGGGTGCCGAGGGGCCGGAGGGCGGGACGCCGGGACGCCCGCAGCCGTGCTGCCCGCGGCCGTACTGCCCTGGCATTACGGGACGGGGTTCGGGGCGATCTGCCCCGGTTCGTTGCGCTTCGGCGCGGCCAGGAAGCGGACCCGGGCCGGGATCCACGCTCGGGCACGATGGTGACGACGCCGCGGCGGCCTGCACCCGCAGCCGTACCCGGCCGGGGGCCCTCCCGACGCTCCGAACCATGCCGGCGAATGGTGGGGCAGTAGCGGGGACCGGTACGCTTCGTGGATGCGCCGCCCCGCTGCTGCCGACGGCCCCGACGCCCTCGCCGCCCTCTCAGCCGAGATCGGAGCCTGTCGCGCCTGCCCGCGGCTGGTGGCCTGGCGCGAGGCATCGGCGGCCAACCCGCCGGCCCGCTTCCGGGGCGAGCGGTACCATGCCCGCCCGGTCCCGGGCTTCGGCGATCCTGGTGCGCGGATCCTGCTCCTGGGCCTGGCCCCCGCGAAGGACGGCGGCAACCGGACGGGGCGGGTCTTCACCGGGGACCGGAGCGGCGACTTCCTGTTCGCCGCGCTCCACCGCGCCGGGCTCGCGAACCAGCCGACCTCCACGGACCGCGACGACGGGCTGAGGCTCCGAGACGCGTACGTGGCCGCCGCCGTCCGCTGCGCGCCGCCGGACAACAAGCCGCTCCCGGACGAACGCGACCGCTGCGCGCCCTACCTCCACCGCGAGCTGGCGCTGCTCGCGCACATCCGGGTGATCGTCGCCCTCGGCGCGTACGCCTGGGAGGCTGCTCATCGCTCGATCGAGGCGATCCGCGGGCCGCTCCCCCGGCCCCGCCCGCGATTCGCCCACGGCGCCGAGGCGTCTGCCGGCGCGTGCGCCATCCTCGGCGCGTACCACCCGAGCCAGCAGAACACGTTCACCGGCCGCCTGACGGCCGCGATGCTCGATGCCGTCCTCGAGCGGGCCCGCGAGCTGGCGACGTCCGGGCAGGCCTGACCCACGGCCCGGCTCTCCCGGCCCGCCGTGGCCGCGGGCCGTTCGGCTCCTCATGCCGTGACCGGCGGCCCCTGTACGTCTAGGTGGTAGACACATATATACTGTTGATGAATATAAGACATCAAGACATATGAGCGGCTACGCGCCGGACAGCCGACGAGAGGAGGCACACGGACGATGCTCAGTCCTGCGGACGACATCGACGCGATCCAGGCCTCCCTGCTGCGGGCGCTGGCCAGCGCGCACCGCCTGCGGATCATCCACCGGCTCGGGGTCGGGGCCTGCGAGGTCAACGAGATCTCCCGTGACCTCGGGCTGAGCCAGGCGGCCACGTCCCAGCACCTTGCTGCGATGCGTGCCGTCGGCCTCGTCGAGGCCGTGCGGGACGGCCGAACGATGCGCTACGAGCTGTGCGACCCGGAGATCCTGGCGGCCTGCAGCCTCATGCGCGGCGCGCTCGTCCGACGGCTCTCCCGTCTCGGCGACCTCGCCGCGGCAGCCGGCCAGCCCGCTGCTTCCACCGTCACGTCCAGCAAGGTGGGCCACCCGTGAGCGACACCCTCTCGATCGTCCTGTTCTCGGGGACCGAGGACAAGCTCCACGCCGCCGCCACCCTGGCCGTCGGAGCGGTCGCCATGGACCACCCCGTGAACGTCCTCCTCATGTACTGGGCGCTGGATGCGTTCCGGGCCGATCGCATCTCCAACGACCACGGCCTCGCCTACGACGCCTCCCGGCCCCGCTTCAACGAGCCGGTCGAGCGGGTCGGCAAGATCCCGTGGCTCGAGACGTTCCGGCAGGCCAAGGAGATCGGCGACATGACCGTCCTCGCCTGCTCGGGGTCGCTGGAGGTCCTCGGGATCGACGTCTCCGACCTCGACCCGCTGGTGGACTCGTCGGGGGGCATCGCCACGTTCCTCGTGGCCGCCGAGGGCGGCCAGATCCTCTTCATCTGAGACGCCCAGAGCGTCGAAAGGAGGCACTCACCGTGGCCGACACGGAGAAGCTCGTCTTCATGGTCCTCCACGGACCGAGCCATCCCGAGCACGCGACCATCCCCTTCGTGATGGCCGGGGCCGCCCTCGCCTCCGACGTCGAGGTCGTCCTGGGCTTCCAGGCCGACGGGGTCGAGCTCGTTCGCAAGGGGGGCGTCGATGGCGTGGAGGCGCCCGGGTTCCCGCCCCTCGCGAAGCTCATGGACGACGTCCGGGAGCTCGGCGGGAAGCTGCTCGTCTGCGGGCCCTGCATCAAGAGCCGCGAGATCGCCCCGGACGACCTCGTCGAGGGCGCCGAAGTCGTCGCCGCCGGCCGGTTCGTCGCCGAGATCACGTCGGCCACCAACAGCCTCGTCTACTAGACCCGCCACTCAACCACGGAAGGGGAACGTACCCATGACTGCCACCATGACCGAGCTCGAGGGCCTGACCGCCGCCAAGGTCATCGACGCGCGCGGCGCCGCCTGCCCCGGCCCGCTCCTCGAGGCCAAGAAGGGCATGCCCGGCGTGCCGGTCGGCTCCGTCGTCGAGATCTGGTCGAGCGATCCGGTCACGAAGACCGACATCGGGGCCTGGTCGGCCAAGGTCGGTCACGAGTTCCTCGGCGTCCTCGAGGCCGACGGCTACGACCGCGTCCTCGTCCGCCGCGGCAAGTAACCCGCCGCGCCACGCCCGGCGCAGGCCCGCCCCCGCGGACCTCGCCGGGACCGGCCGGAATCCAGGAGCACCGCGTCCGATGACCGCTCCCGTCGCCACCGAGCCCGAGGCGCCGCCGAAGTCGTTCGAGCCCAGGATCCTCGTCTTCTCGACGAACAACATCTCCGATCCGGGCATCGACCTCGCCGGCAGCTCCCACATGCACTACTCGCCGGGCGTGATGGTCATGGGGATGCCGTGCACGAGCGGGATCAAGCCCTCGTGGATCGCCTACGCGATCGAGCAGGGGTTCGATGGCGTGTTTGTCGCGTCGGACGGCGACGAGTGCGCCTACCTGCCCGACTGCGCGGAGCGCGCCTCGCACATCATGGCCCAGGCCCAGGCGCTCCTGAAGGCGGCCGGCCATTCGCCCCAGCGCCTGAAGATGGCGGCCATCTGCTCCGTCTGCGCGGAGCCCTTCACGAAGCACGTCACCCAGTTCGCGACTGCGCTCGAAGCCCTCGGGCCGTCCAGCGGCGAGGTGAGCCATGGACTATGACGTGCTCGTCGTCGGCAGCGGCATCGCGGGGATGGAGTCAGCCCTGAAGCTCGGCGACATGGGCTACAAGGTCCTCGTCGTCGAGAAGGACGCCAGCGTCGGCGGGAAGATGATCCTGCTCAGCAAGGTCTTCCCCACCCTCGACTGTGCGAGCTGCATCTCCACGCCGAAGATGGCGGCCACGATCCACCACGACAACATCACGGCCTTCACCTACAGCGAGGTCGAGGGGATCGAGAGCAACGGGGACGGGAAGTTCCACGCCCGGATCCGGCGCAAGGCCCGCTTCGTCGACGAGACCACCTGCACGGGCTGCCAGCAGTGCGAGACGGCCTGCACCGTCGCCGTCCCCGACCAGTTCAACGCCGACATGATCCCCCGGCGGGCCGCCTACATCGCCTTTCCCCAGGCCGTGCCGAAGAAGGCAGTCATCGACCGCGGCGGCAGCTCGCCCTGCTCGTACGCGTGTCCGGCCGGCATCCAGGCCCACGGCTACGTCTCCCTGGTCCGCAGCGGCGAGTACGAGAAGGCATTCCAGCTCGTCCTCGAGGCGACGCCCCTCGCGGGCACCCTCGGTCGGGCCTGCTACGCCCCGTGCGAGACCGAGTGCACCCGCGGCGCGCTGGAGGGGACGCTGCCGATCCGCCGGCTCAAGCGCTTCGCCGACGACTGGCACCACGAGCACTTCGACGGCCCCGGCGTGACGGTGGCGCCGCCGAACGGGAAGCGGGTCGCGATCGTGGGCTCCGGCCCGGCCGGCCTGACCGCCGCCTGGCAGCTGGCCCGGATCGGCTACGGCGTCAGGATCTTCGAGGCCGCGCCCGAGCCGGGCGGCTTCCTGCGCCTGGCGATCCCCGCCTACCGCCTGCCCGCCGACGTGGTCGCCAGGGACATCAAGAATGTCACGGACATCGGCGTCGAGATCGTCACGAGCTCGCCGGTCCGGGACCTCGAGGCGCTCCGGCGGGACGGGTTTGACGCGGTTCTCGTGGCGACCGGGACGCCGCGCTCGACGAGCCTCGGCGTGCCCGGAGAGGACCACCAGGGCGTCCTCGGCGGCGTCGAGCTCCTGCGCGACGTCCGGCTCGGGCAGGCCGCGGACATCGCCGGCCGGCGCGTCGTCATCGTCGGCGGCGGCAACGTGGCGATGGATGCGGCGCGGACCGCCCGACGCCTTGGGGCCGCCAGCGTGACGGTCGCCTACCGGCGCGGCCGGGAGGAGATGCCGGCCCACCGGCCGGAGATCGACGACGCGGAGCGCGAAGGCGTCAGGTTCGCCTTCCTCGTCGCCCCTGCCGAGGTCCTCGCCGACACGGCGGGCGCGGTGCGCGGCCTGCGCTGCTCGAAGATGGCCCTCGGTGCGCCCGACGCGTCGGGGCGCCGCCGCCCCGAGCCGATCCCCGGCAGCGAATTCACGATGGACTGCGACCTCCTGGTCGCGGCCATCGGCATGACCCCGGACACCGCGCGCCTTCGCCGACGTCGCGGCGACGAACGCGAACGGGACCCTGCGCGCCGACCCGACCACGCTCCAGGCGAGCGTCGCCGGGATCTTCGCCGCGGGCGACGTCGTCAGCGGACCGTCCGACATCACCCGCGCCGTCGGCGAGGGCCGGCGGGCCGCGTACATGATCGATCGCTGGCTCACGGGGGGCGCGATGGCCGGCTTCGACGACCGGCTGCCGGTCGTCTCCAAGGAAGAGGTGGTCGCCCGCCAGCGAACGTACGCGCTCCTCGCCGCGCCGCCCATCTACGCCGCCTCCGATCCCGCGCCGTACGACTTCGCCGAGATCGAGCCGCCGATGACGGAGGCGGAGGCCCACGAAGGCGCGGCCCGGTGCATGGACTGCGCCGTCTGCTCCGAGTGCGAGGAGTGCGTCAAGGCCTGCCCCGTCCCCGGCTGCATCGACCTGCACGCGCGCGACGTCGAGCTGGAGGTCGAGGTCGACGCCGTGGTCCTTGCGACCGGCTTCAACCTCTTCCCGGCCGACCTCAAGCCCGAGTACGGCTACGGGACCTTCAAGAACGTCATCACGGGGATGCAGATGGACCGCCTGCTGGCGCCCACCCGCCCCTACAACACGATCCTGCGACCCGGCGACGGCAAGGTTCCCGATCGCATCGCCTACATCATGTGCACCGGCTCGCGCGACGAGACGGTCGGCAACCCGCTCTGCTCCCGGTTCTGCTGCATGTACTCCGTCAAGCAGAACCAGCTGATCATGGGCGCGCTCCCCCTGGCCGACGTGACGGTCCACTACATGGACATCCGCGCGGCCGGCAAGAAGTACGACGAGTTCTACGAGCAGGCCCGGGCCATGGGCGCGACGTACGTCAAGGGCCGGGTGGCGAAGGTCACCGAGAAGCTCGACGGCAACCTCGTCCTGCGCTACGAGGACATCGAGAACGGCGGGGCGCTCGTCGACGCCGAGTACGACCTCGTCGTCCTGGCCGTCGGCGTGCAGCCGAACAGCACGGCGACGGCGCTCTTCCCGGAGGGCGCGCTCGCGCTCGACGAGTTCCGCTACATCGCGGAGATGGACGAGGACCTCAATCCCGGCCTCACGAGCATCCCGGGTGTGTACGTCGCCGGGGCCGCCTCGGGGGCCAGGGACATCGCCGAATTGATCGTGCATGCCGGCGCCACGGTGGCGCAGGTCTCGGCCCACCTCGAGCGATCGCGCCTGGAGAAGGTGGGGGTGCCGGCATGAGCGACACGCCGCGCCCGGACGAGACTCCCGTGCCTGATGCCGCCGGGTCGGAGCGCCCCGGCCGGAAGGTTGGTGTCTACGTCTGCCACTGCGGGGGCAACATCTCCGACTACGTCGACGTCGAGCGGGTCGCCTCGGAGGCGTTGGGCGAGGAGGCCGTCGTCGTCGCCCGCTCGCCCATGTTCGCCTGCTCCGAGGCCGGCCAGCAGGAGATCGCCGAGGACATCGAGAAGTACGGCCTCGACGGCCTCGTCGTGGCCTCCTGCTCGCCGAAGCTCCACACGTACACCTTCCGGGGCCTGGCCGCCCGGGCGGGCGTGAACCCGTACGAGTACACCCAGGTCAACGTCCGCGAGCAGTGCTCGTGGGTCCACCGCGACGACGAGGACGCGGCGACCGCCAAGGCCCTGGGCCTCGTCCGCGCCGGGATCGCCCGGACCCGGCTCACCACCCCGCTCGAGCCGATCGTGGTCGAGACGACGCCGAAGACGCTCGTCATCGGCGGCGGGATCGCCGGCCTGCGGGCCGCGATCGGCCTGGCCGACATCGGCCTCCAGGTGGTCCTCGTCGAGCGCGAGCTGACGCTGGGCGGCTGGGTCGGCCGCTTCGGCGAGATGTACCCGCACGGCAAGAACGGCCGCGCGCTCATCGAGGGGCTGGTGGCCGAGGTCAAGCGGCGTCCGGCGATCACCGTCCTCACCGGGGCCGAGATGGTCGCCAAGTCGGGCAGCTTCGGGAACTACGTCGTGGACGTGCGGGTCGGCGGGCCGGGCGCGGGGGCCATCCAGGTCCTCGTCGGCTCGATCGTGGTCGCCACCGGCTTCGACTCCTACCAGCCGGAGGTCGGGGAGCTCGGCTACGGCATCGACGGCGTGCTGACGCTGCCGGAGTTCAAGGAGCTGCTCGACGGCGCGTCGGGACCCCTGGCCTACCGCGGGCGACCCGTCCGCAGCATCGCCTACGTCTACTGCGTCGGCAGCCGGCAGCCGGCCGACGGGAACGGGGCCAACGAGTACTGCTCCCGTTACTGCTGCACAGCCGCCGTCCACGCCTCGGTCCAGGCGTCGCGCCTCGACGCGACGGTCCGCCAGTTCCACCTCTACCGGGACATGCGGACGTACGGGCGGTACGAGACGCTGTACACGGAATCGCGCCAGGCCGGCTCCGTCTACCTGCGGTTCCCGGACGACGAGCCGCCCGCGGTGGCGGCGGGCGCGGACGGCCGGCTGGTCGTGACCGTCCGCGACCTCCTGACGGGCGGCGAGGAGCTGGCCATCCCGGCCGACCTCGTGGTCCTCGTCACGGGCATGGTTCCCCGCCGGAACGAGGAGCTGGTCGGCACGCTCAAGCTTCCCCTGGGCAGCGACGGCTTCTTCAACGAGATCCACCCCAAGCTGCGCCCGGTCGAGACGGTCGTGGACGGCGTCCTGATCGCGGGGGCCTGCCAGGGGCCGAAGAGCTCGGCCGAGAGCGTGGCATCCGGCCTGGCGGCCGTGACCCAGAGCGCCGCGGTCCTGCGCAAGGGCTACGCCGAGCTGGACCCGCTCGTCGCCGTCGTGGACGCCGACGCCTGCTCGGCCTGCGGGATATGCCTCACGGCCTGCCCGTACGACGCCATCTCGATGGCGGCCGGCGAGGGGCGCGAGGTCGCGGTCATCAGCGAGACGGGCTGCAAGGGCTGCGGCGGCTGCGTCCCGGTCTGCCCGGACGACGCGATCGACCTCCTCGGCTACACCGACGCCCAGATCCGGGCCCAGATCGACAGCCTCCTGGAGGTCTCGGTCGCATGAGCACCGCGAGTCGCGAGGTCCGCGAGGTGGTCCGCGAGGAGATGGTCATGCACGGCCGGATCCTCGAGGCGCTGAAGGAGGGACCGCGCACCGTTCCCGAGATCGCCGAGGCCATCGGCTGCCCCACCCACGAGGTCGTCGTCTGGGTGATGGGCATGCGCCGCTACGGCTGGCTCAGCGAGGTCAAGGGATCGGCCGGCGACGGCTACTTCCGGTACCAGGCGGAGGAGCGAGCATGACCGCCCTGGCCGACGTCGGGCTCTACCCGGAGCTGCAGCGGTACGGCGCGACGGACATGAGCGCCTGCTTCAGCTGCGGCACCTGCACCGCGATCTGCCCGCTCTCCGAGAACGATGCGACCTTCCCACGGCGGATGATCCGCTACGCCCAGGTGGGGATGAAGGACGCGCTCCTCTCGAGCAAGGAGCTCTGGAGCTGCTACCACTGCGGGGAGTGCTCGGACAGCTGTCCCACCAAGGCGGACCCCGGCGAGTTCATGGCGGCCGCCCGCCGCTACGCGATCGCCAGCTACGACGCCACGGGGCTCGCCCGCCTGATGTACCTCTGGCCGGCCGTCGGCACGGTCTTCGCGCTGGCCCTCGCGGCCTTCTTCGCGCTCTTCATGTATGCCGGCCGCGGTCCGCAGAGCAGCGAGTCGCTGGCGATCTTCGAATTCATCCCCGCCGAGCTCATCCACAACGCCGGGATCGTGGTGATGGTCCTCGTCTTCCTGGCCGGGTTCGTGGGCGTGACCCGCATGGCCCGCCGGATCGGACGCCGGGAGGGCGTCGGCTGGGACACCGTCTTGGGCGGCCGGGCGGCCCTCGCCCGATCCGGACGGGCGGTATGGAGCTCCGTCGGGCGCGAATCGCTGGGCCAGGCGCGCTACCGCGCCGAGTGCGAGACCGGGAAGGAGACCGGGGCCTGGTATCGCCGCCGCTGGCTCGTCCACGCGATGGTCCTCTGGGGCTTCCTGGGCCTGCTCGGCGCGACCGCGCTCGATTACGGCCTGGACATCCTCGGGATCAAGGAGACCGGGACGCCGGTGCCGGTCTGGTACCCGGTCCGGCTCCTCGGGACCGTGGCCGGCCTCATGCTCGTCTACGGCACCACCGTGATGATCGTCGACCGCCTGCGGACCGCGAGCTCGTCCGTGGCCCGCTCGGCGGCCGCCGACTGGACCCTCCTGGCCCTGCTCTGGATCACCGGGGTGACGGGCTTCGGCCTGGAGCTCGCGCTCTACCTGCCGGAGCCGCCCGCCTGGGGCTACTGGGTCTTCCTGTTCCATGTCGCGGTCGCCATGGAGCTGGTCCTCCTGGCCCCATTCATGAAGCTCGCCCACGCGGTCTATCGTCCGGTTGGACTCTTCTTCGTGGCACTCGCCCGCGAGCCCCGCGAGGGGACGGGCACATCACATGGCTGACCGACCAGCCGAGGAGGTTCCGATGACTCCCAGCCTGCCGCGCGTGGCCCACGAGCACCACGAGCGCCTCATGAACCATGTCGACGAGATGCCGGCGGTCGGGAAGATGCTCCTGGCCGCCCCGATGGCCGACCTGAAGCCGCGCCTGGCGGAGCTGGACGGCTGGCTCACCGGGCTCCTGATCCCGCACCTCGAAGCGGCCGAGGCCACCCTCTACCCCGAGCTCGAGCGGATGCTCCAGAACCGGCACTCGATGGCGCCCATGCGCCGGGAGCACGAGGAGATCCGGCGCCTCGTGGCCGACTACTCGCGCCTGCTGGCAGCCCTCGGCGATGAGCGACCCCATATCGGCAGGACGGTGGCCCTGCGACGCGTCCTGTACCGGCTGTACGCCCTGCTGGAGATTCACCTCGTCGAGGAGGAGGTCTTCATCCCGATCGTCACCCACGGCGTGAGCGACGAGGCAGCCGAGGTGATGGCGGCGGCCCTGAAGCATCCGGGCATCCCGGAGGCCTGACGCCGGTTCCCCGGCGACCGCGCGAGACCACGACCGGGCGAGCGACGAGACCACGACCGGGCGAGTGCGCCATTCGACCGCTATTCTCCGGAGGCAGATGAATGCCTCGCGCAAACAGGTGACGACCGATACCGAGGAGACCGCCGGGGCGGCAACCGACGCGCTCGCGTCCGACCGCGACGAATCCGGCACCCCGGTCCACCGCGGCTGGGCGCCGATCGGGGGCCGACATCGATGGATGGAGCCGTTCGTGCTCGTCGTCCTGGCGACGACCGGCGCCCACGGGTACGCCATCACGGGCGAGCTGGAGGAGCTGGGGATCACCGGCGGCGCGGTCGACATCGGCCAGGTCTACCGGACCTTGCGCGACCTCGAGGCGTCCGGCCACGTGACGTCTCGCTGGTCGGCCGAGTCCGTCGGCCCCCAGCGCCGCGAGTACGAGCTGACGGCCGCCGGCTACACCCTGCTCGACGAGTGGGCCGCCGTGATGAAGGAGCGGGCCCGCCTCATCGGGGAGTTCGACGGGCGCTACCTCGACGCGGTGACCGGCCCTCGACACCCGCGGGCCTGACCTCGCTACAGCGGCTCCGCCATCGCGTGCTCGATGCCACGGGCCAGCTCGTCCTTCTCCGCATCCGTGAGGTTGTGGTCCAGCACCCGCAGGTAGAGCTCCTCCTCGGCCAGGTGGACCCGGAGCATCGCGTGGAGCCGGTAGAGCGCCCGGCGCAGGCCCATCGCTTCGGCCGGGCCGAGGCGGCCGCTGGTGACGAGCTCGTGGTACTGACCCGTGGAGTCGATCAGCCGCCGAAGCTCGGCGTGCTCCCGGCGCATCGGGGCCATCGAGTGGCGCCCCTCCATGAGCCGGTCGAGCTTGCCGTAGAGCGTCGCTTCGATCGCCTCCATGTGCGGCAGGAGCTGCCCGACGATGAAGCGGTGCTCGGCCTCGCACTCGTCCAGGAAGGCAGGGGTGATCCCCTCGTCGATCATCGCGGCCAGCCGGGCCAGGTGCTCGACGTGCGGGACGAGCCGGTCGTGGTGCTCGTGGCTGGCCTGCGAGAGGGAATCCATGCAAGCCGGATGGTACCCCGCGTCCCCGGCGGCAGATCGGGCATCATCTGCGCCATGAACGAGCCCGTCACCGGCCGCACCGGCCGTGTCCACCAGGTCAACGTCTCGAAGGGCGGCGTGCCGAAGCTCCCCGTGGAGCGGGCGCAGGTTCACCGTCTGGGCCTCCTGGGCGACGGTCACGACGAGCCCGAGCCGATCCACGGCGGTCCCGACGCGGCCGTCTCGCTCTACTGCGTCGAGGCGATCGCGCGGGTGGCTGCCGACGGGCACACGGCATTCGCGGGCGCCTACGGCGAGAACCTCACCCTCGAGGGCGTCGACTGGGCGGCCCTGGCCGCCGGAGATCGACTGGCGATCGGGGACGGCGGGCTCGAGCTCGAGCTCACGAAGCCCTGCTCGCCCTGCACGACGCTCCAGCACTTCTTCGCCGACGGCCGGTTCGCCCGGATCGGCCACAAGGTGCATCCCGAGGACAGCCGCTGGTACGCCCGCGTGCTCCGGGAGGGTCCCGTGGCACCGGGCGACCGGGTCGTCACGACCCCGGCGCCACCGGATCTCTAGAGACGCGCGAAGCGGACCCCGAAGAGGTCGCGGAGGACGCGATCGCCGGCGGTCCCGGAGATCCCCACGCGGGCCGGCGGCTCGGCCGCGGCGACGTCGCCGGCCCCGGGAGGCACGAGGCGGATGCCGTGCTCGCCGACCCGGACCTCGCGCTCGCCCGAAACAGATCCGGGCCCGGGCGGGACGGCCACGCCGAGGACGGCCGCGTAGGCGGCGGCCACCGCGGCGGGATCCGGCACGACGAGCTCGATCCCGACGAGGCGGGCCGGGCCACCGAAAGGATGGACGAACGCCGCCCGGGCCCGTCGGGCCTCCTCGTCCCATTCGGCCCCGCTCAGCTCGTGCTCGATGAGGAACGGCGGCTCCGCCGGCCCGAGCCGGGGCGGGAAGGCGCACTGCCAGGCTACCGCCGCGCCGTCGGGGCGCACGCGCGCGCCGGCGATGACGTCCGAGATCGGTGAGCCGGCCGCTCGCAGCGCCATGACTGCGCGCCGTGCGCCGTCGGTCGCCAGGGCGTAGGTGACGAGCCCGGGCCTGCCCGCGTCGAGGGCGCGAACGACCGCCGCCCCGATCGGATGGGCCAGCGCCAACCCGCGGTCCCAGACGCCGATCAGCTCGAGGTAGGCGTCGCCCAGGAAGACCAGGCGGTTGTGCGTCCCCGTGGCGTGGCGTCCGCCGCCCGTCGCGGCCAGGCCCAGCTCGGACTCCAGCTCGGCCGCGGCGGCCTCCGGGTCGGCGACGGCGATGACGAGGTGGTCGATCCCCAGCAGCATCAACGGAGGGTACGCGACCCGGCGGGGCGTCGCGGAACTGGGGCCACGAGGGAGCGAGGGAGCGGGGCCATTCCGCCCCCGACTTCGTGCCGACCGGATCGCGACCGGACGACAATCGGCGCGCCACCCGAACCGCGCGTTTTCGCTACCCTGCACCTCATGCTTGCCTGGGTCGTCTTCTGGGTCATCGTCGCCGCCGTCGTCTTCGCTGTCGCCATCTTCGCCATTCGATCCCGCGGGGTCCACCCCGGCCTGATCCTGGCCGCCCTCGACACGTTCGGGCTCGTCGTCGCCTCGTACCTGTCCGTCGTGGAGCTCTCCGGGAACGTCCCCGTCTGCGGTCCCGTCCACGGATGCGAGGAGGTGGCCAAGAGCGAGTACGCGTGGATCGGGCCCATCCCCGTCGCGGTCTTCGGCGTCTGCCTCTCGATCATCCTCCTGGTGGCGGCCCTCGGCTGGTGGCGCACCGGCGACCGGCGACTCCTGGCGGTGCATTACGGGCTGAGCCTCGTCGGCGTGACCTTCGAGGCCTATTTCATGTTCCTCCAGGTCTTCGTGATCGAGGCCGTCTGCATCTGGTGCGCGATGTACGGGGTCAGCCTGGTCCTGCGCTTCGTCATCGCCCTCATCGTGTGGCTGCGCCGGGACACGGTCCCCCAAGGCGCCAGCTGGTGATGCCCGGCCGGTAGCGGCGCGTGCGGCGCGGGCGACACCCCGCCCGGCCTCGGCCGGCGCCGGCGGGCACGGCCCGCCGCGGCAGCCTGCTACGATCCGGCCACCATGGACGGTGTCGTGCTCGTGCTGAACCAGAACTACGAGCCGCTGAACGTCTGCAACCTGCCCCGCGCCTTCCGGCTCGTCTTCGGCGCGAAGGCGGAGGTCGTCGAGTACGACCACCAGACGATCAGGACGCCGCGCGCGGCCTACCGGGCCCCCTCCATCATCCGGCTCCAGCACCACGTTCGGCGGCCCCGTCCGCGCGTCCGCCTCTCCCGGCGCGAGGTCTTCGCCCGCGACGCCCACACCTGCCAGTACTGCGGGCGGCAGGGTCACGACCTGACGCTCGATCACGTGATCCCGCGCCATCGCGGCGGGACCCACACCTGGGAGAACCTCGTCACGGCCTGCAAGGTCTGCAACCACCGCAAGGGCGGCCGCACCCCCGACGAGGCGCGCTTCCGTTTGCTCCGCCCGCCCCACGAGCCGCGGAGCGACGTCTACTCGCTCTTCACGCCGTATCTCGCCGACGAGCGCAACGAGGCATGGCGCGGCTACCTCTTCCTGGGCGTGAACTGACGGCCGGCAAGCTGGCATCGATCGATCCACGCGCCGCCCCGTCGGCGGCCGCGGAGGGCCCGCTGTCGATGTCGGCGCTGCCGGAGGGCGTCCGATCGATCGCTCGCACGCTTCGCGCGGCCGGCCACGAGGCGCACCTCGTCGGCGGCTGCGTCCGCGACCTGCTTCGCGACACGCCGCCCCTGGATTGGGACGTGGCGACCGACGCCCGGCCGGATCGCCTCCTCGCGCTCTTCCCGGGAGCACGCTACGAGAATCGCTTCGGGACGGTGGCCGTGCCCCTCCCCGACGGCGTCCACGAGGTGACGACGTTCAGGCGCGACGGCACCTACTCCGACCACCGGCGGCCCGACGACGTCGCCTTCGGCGACACGCTCGACGAGGACCTCGCGCGGCGCGACTTCACCGTCAACGCGATGGCGATCCCGCTCGATGCCGACGGGTCGCCAGGCGCCGTCGTGGACCGCTTCGACGGCCTGGCCGACCTCGCGGCGGGCGTCCTCCGCGCCGTCGGCGACCCGGCGGCGCGCTTCCGCGAGGACGCGCTGCGGATGCTCCGCGCGGCCCGCTTCGCGGCCACCCTCGGCTTCACCGTGGAGCCCGCCACGCGCGACGCCATCGCCGCCGGGGCGCAACTCGCGGTCCACGTCTCCGGGGAGCGGGCGTTCGTCGAGCTGATGCGGCTGCTCGCGGCGGAGCGGCCGTCGACCGGCCTGCGGCTCGCCGAGGAGGTGGGCCTCCTCGCGGTCGTCGCCCCGGAGCTGGCCCGCCAGCGAGGGATCCCCCAGGCGAAGATCCCCGGCGACGACCTCTGGGATCACACCTGCCGAACGGTCGACGCGGCCGCGGCGGACCTGGTCGACGGCCTGCCGCTCGCGCGCGTGGCGGCGCTGCTGCACGACGTCGGCAAGCCGGCCACCTTCGCCGACGGCCACTTCGTCGGCCACGACACGGTCGGGGCGGAGCTGGCGACGGCGTGGCTCGACGGCCTTCGGGCGCCGCGGGCGTTCAGCACCCGAATCGCCGGCCTCGTCCGCCATCACATGTTCGCCTACACGCCCGAGTGGTCGGACGCCGCGATCCGGCGCTTCATCCGGCGGGTCGGCCTGGCCGACCTCGACGAGCTGCTCGACCTGCGCGCGGCCGACAACGTCGGAAGCGGGCTCGCGTCGGACGTGGACGACCTCGACGAGCTGCGCGAACGGTGCCGGATGCAGATCGCGGCCCACGTGGCGCTGGAGCGCGGCGACCTCGCCGTCGACGGCGACGACCTCATGCAGTCGCTGGCCCTCGCCCCGGGACCGATCGTGGGCCGGTTGCTCGACGAGCTCCTGGAGCGCGTCCTCGCCGACCCGATGCTCAACGAACGCCGGCGGCTCCTCGCGATTGCCCGGGAGGTCGCGGGCGACGCCGGGGCCGGGCCGCCGCCGAAGGCGCCGCCAGAGGGTGCGTCGGCGCCGGAGGCCGGCCCGCCGCCGAGGGGCCACCCATGATCGAGCTCCTCCTCGACGCCGAGAGCGCGCTCGCCCTGGGACTCCTCGACTCGGCCGAGCGGACCTACCGCACGGTGCTGGAGGCGGACCCCCGCAACGGGATCGCCGCCGTCGGCCTGTCGCGGGTTGCCCTCGAACGCGGCGACGAGGCCGGGGCGCACGCCCTGGCCCGGGCTGCCCTCGAGATCGATCCCGAGAACGCGACCGCCCGGCGGATGATCGACCGTCTCGAGGAGGTCGCCCGCTTCCGGGACGCCGGCGATTCGGAGCAGGCGGCTCTCGCACCGCCCGACGCTGGCATCGTCACCGAAGCGGAGCCGGCACCCCCGGCGCCGGCCCCGAACACGGTTGCTCCCGCGCGCCCCGGGCTCCTGCGGCGCCTCGTACGGAGGTCCTGATGCGCGTCCTCGTCACCGGCGGTGCCGGGTACGTCGGGTCGGTCTCGGTCGAGGCGCTCGTCGCCGCCGGCCACAGGGTCGTCGTCCTCGACGATCTTTCGAAGGGCCATCGCGACGCCGTTGCGCCCGGGGCCCGCCTCGTGGAGGGGAGCTACGCGGATGCCGTGCTCCTCCGCGTGCTCCTCGCCGGGACCTCGATCGACGCCGTCCTCCACTGCGCCGCGCGCTCGCTCGTCGGCGAGTCGGTGGCGAACCCGGCCCTCTACTACCGGGAGAACGTGGCGGGCGGCGTGGTCCTCCTGGAGGCGCTTCGCGAGGCCGGGATCCGGCGCCTCGTCTTCAGCTCGACCGCGGCCGTCTACGGGACCCCCGCTGCCGTCCCGATCCGGGAGGACGCCGTCCTCGCCCCCATCAACCCCTACGGCGAGACGAAGCGGGCGTTCGAGGGCGCGCTTCGCTGGTACGCGGGCGCCTACGGCCTGCGCAGCGTCAGCCTCCGCTACTTCAACGTCGCCGGAGCTTCGGCCCGCAACGGCGAGGTCCATGACCCGGAGTCGCATCTCATCCCCAACGTCCTGGCGGCCGTCGAGGGGCAGGGCGAGGTGACCGTCTTCGGCCGGGACTACCCGACGGCCGACGGGACCTGCATCCGGGACTACATCCACGTCGAGGACCTGGCCCGGGCTCATCTGCTTGCCCTCGAGTCCACCGCGGCGGACGACGCCCCCGCGGCCGCGATCGCCCTGAACCTCGGCAACGGCGGCGGCTTCAGCGTGCGCGACGTGCTCTCCGCGGCCGAATCTGCCACGGGTCGCCCCGTGCCCCACCGGATCGGCCCCCGGCGGGCCGGCGATCCGCCGGTGCTCGTCGCCGACGCCGGGCGGGCCCGCGACGTCCTCGGCTGGGAGCCGGCGCACCCGGATCTCGAGGAGATCGTGGCGTCGGCCTGGGCATGGCGGTGCGCCCACCCCGGCGGCTACGGGGCCTGAGGCGACTGGGGGACGGCTGACCCACGGGCACGACTCGACGCGGCAACCGAATCGCTACGCAAGCGGCCCCGCGGCGGCACTGACCGGCGCGGCCGGCGCGCGTACCGTGCACTCCTCCGGGGCGGAGTCCCGCGGCTCGCTGCCGCGTCACAACCGTTCCCGGGCAACCCACGAGCGAGGACGCCGACGCCATGACCGCCATCGACCTGATCCCGCCCAGCTACAGCCGGGGCCTCGGCTCGCCGACCGCGATCGCCACCCGCGTCACCGGCGCGACCGTGGTCTGCGAGGCCTGCGGCTGCCGCCTCACCACCCGCGAGTCCGCGGACGACGCCGGCTTCACCGGGGCCCGCAGGTGGTTCCATTTCGGCGACACCGCCGGGCGCGACGCCCGCGGCTGCACCGTCGCCTGCGTCGACGCCGCCCACCACATCGCCTGAGCCCGCGGCCCCCTCGGGCCGCTTCACGTCGCAACCACGCAGCGCCCCGGCCCCCCGGGGCGCTGTTCGTTGTCGAGCAGCCGGCTTATCCCGCGACCTGGTCCCCGGCGCGGCCGGGCCCCCGGGCACGATCGCCGGCGGTCGCCTGCGCGTCGATCGAGCCCGCCCAGCGGTCGCTCACCGGCCGGATGAGCACGTAACCGATCAGCATCGTCCCGAGGAGGGTCAGCACGGCGACCTGGTAGGCGCCGTTGCCCAGGGTGTCGAAGAGCAGGAAGATCGTCACGCCGTAGAGCATCTGGCCGACCACCTGCGACCCCTTCCCGACGAGGCCGTAGAGACCGAAGAACTCGCCGATCCTGGCCGGCGGCGAGAGCCGCAGCATGAAGACCCGGTCCGCGACCTGGACCCCGCCGAGGCCGCTGCCGACGATCGCGCCGGCGATCACGAACAGGCCGATCCCGACCGGCGTCCCCGGCAGGCCCAGCGACACGACGCCGATGAAGAGCCCGACCCCCCAGCTCGCGAGCACCCAGAGCAACGTTCGCTTCGGGCCGAACCGATCGACCAGGCGACCCCACCCGAAGGCGGCGGCAATGGCGACCACCGTGAGCAGCACCGTGACCATGAGGTACTGCTGCTCCGTGAGGCCGACCGCCCGCACTGCCACGACGCTCATCACGACGATGATCGTGTTGACGGCGTCGGAGTAGAAGAAGCGACCGAGGAGGAAGCGCCCCAGGCCCGGCACCGCGCGGGCGTGGTCGATCGTCATCCGCACCTGGCCGAACGAGCGCCGCACGTCGGCAGCGGTGAACGCGGGAGCGCCGGTGCCGCGCTCGCGCACGACCACGAAGATCGGGATCGCCATCACCGCGAAGAGCGCCATCGAGATCGGGAAGTAGCCCTCGACGGGGGGGTCCAGGACGATGAGCAGCAGGGCGATCGCGATCGTCCCCAGGTACCCCACCCCCACGCCGATCCCGGAGAGCTTGCCGCGGGTGGCCGGGTACGAGACGGTGGAGAGCGTGGCGTCGTAATAGATGAGCGCCGCCTGGTAGCTGAAGTTGGCGAAGATGAACAGGATCGCTCCGACGACCGGCGCACTGAACCCGATGAGCGCGGCCGGGACGATCGTCAGGATGGTGAAGACGAGCAGGAACGGCAGGCGCCGCCCGCCGCGGTCGCTCAGGGCGCCGAGCGGCGGCGAGACGAGGGCGTTGATCCCGACCGAGACCACGACGCAGATCGCCTGGACCAGCTGGCCCCCGTCCTGCCCGAAGCGGTCGGGATCCGTGAGCCAGAGGCCGATCGCCGTCGAGAACACGGCGTAGCTGAAGACCGTGTTCGCGAAGTCGTAGAGCGCCCACGCCACCGGGACCGGGGCGCGGCCCGAAGGGGTCAGGCCGGCGAGGCGGCGGCCGATCCCGCCGCGCGGCCGATCCGTGGGCGGGGTCGGGACTGGCGCGGCGACGTCGGCCATCGAGGCGATCGTAGCGGGCGCGGGCAGCGTTCGGAAGTGCCGCCGGCGACAGCCGACGTTCCGGTTTGCGCGGGGGCGCTGCTACGATCCTCCCATGCAACCCGATCCGCGAGCCTGGCGGCCCCAGGTCTACGGGCGGCGCAAGCCGCGGGACCTGCGCGATCCGCTCGTCGAGCCGGCGTGGGATGGCATCAGGGTCCTCGCCCACGTCGGCCCGGCGGGGGTCAGCCTCGTCGAGGGCGACGGCACGGACCTGGCAGCCGACCACCCCGAGATCGCTGCCGAGCTCGCGACGTCCGCTCGTGCGGAGTCACTCGTCGTGGACGGGTACCTGACGGTCCAGGCGCTGCGCTCCGGCCTGGGGGTCCTGCTCGCGGTCGACGAAGGCCCCGGCCTGGGCGAGCACCTGACCCAGCTCCTGTTCGGAAGGAGGTCCGCCAGATCCCGGGGAGGCGGCGTGCCCGTCCCCGCACCGTCGACCGTCCGGGCGGTCAGCCAGCCCGGGCCGCCCGCGGCTGAGGGCCCGGCTCCCATCGCCTTCGTCGCGGTCGACCTGGTCTCCCTCGACGACGAGCCGCTCCTCGAGATCCCGCTTCTCGAGCGCAAGCGCCTCCTGGAGAGCGTCCTGCCGGAGGGGGCGCGCGTCCGCCGCACACCCTACGTCCGGGAGCCGGCCGGCAGCTTCATCATCACCTGGCGCTCGCTCGGCTTCGGCGGCCTCGTCTACAAGGAGGCCAACAGCCGCTACCGCCCGGGCGCCCCGAACGACGGCTGGACGCTCACGGCGATGCCGCGCCGCTAGGCGTTCCCGGATGCCGCCCGGACGCCGCGCCGCCCCGGCCGCTCCCCCGTCGCCCGTGGTAGGGTGACCCCGTGGCCTCCACCGCGCTGACGCCCGCGATCACCGCGGAGATCGAACGCCTCGGCCGGGTCGACCTCGTCGTCGGGATCCCGAGCTTCAAGAACGCCACGACGATCGGGCACGTGACACGGGCGGCGCAGGCCGGGCTGGTCCAGTACTTCGCCGACCTGCGGCCGCTCCTCGTCAACTCCGACGCCGGCTCGCCCGACGGCACCCAGCGCGTGGTCGCCGAGACCGAGCCGCCCGACTACGTCGAGCGGATCCTCCTCGTCCGGCCCACGAACCGCCTCGAGCGCCTGACCCTCACCTACCCCGAGGTCGACGGCGTCGGCGGCAAGGGAGCGGCCCTGCGCACGATCTTCGAGATCGCGGCCGGGCTCGACGCGCGGGCCCTGGTCGTCGTCGACTCCGACCTCCGCTCGATCACCCCGGAGTGGATCGAGCTGCTCGCCGGGCCCATCCTCAAGGGCGGCTTCGACTACGTGACGCCGCTCTACGCCCGCCACAAGTACGACGGCACGATCACGAACACGGTCACCTACCCGCTGACGCGGGCCCTCTACGGGCGGCGGATCCGGCAGCCGATCGGCGGGGACTTCGGCGTCTCCGGCGACCTCGTCCGGCACTACCTGGCCCAGGAGGACTGGACCCCCGAGGTCAGCAAGTTCGGGATCGACATCTGGATGACGACGCACGCCCTGGTGGGCGGGTTCGCCGTCTGCGAGACCCGCCTCGGGGCCAAGGTCCACGACCCGAAGGACCCCTCGGCGGACCTCGGGCCCATGTTCCGCCAGGTGGTGGGGACGATCCTGGGCCTGGCGGGCCGCCACCCCGACGCGTGGCTCGAGATCCACGGCAGCCACGAGGTGCCGGCCTACGGCTTCGAGCGCTGGGTCGAGCCCGGCCCGCTCCAGGTGAACACGCTGCGCCTCCTGTCGGAGTTCGGGGCCGGATGGGTCACCCTGGCCGACACCTGGCGGGCGATGCTCGCCCCCAATCACGCGGCGGCCGCCGAGGAGCTGGCGATCGAGGCCGGGAAGGTCGCCGAGCGGGCGGCCCGGCGCCTGGGGATCGGTGGGACCGAGAGCGGCACGGACGGCGTCACCACCGACGAGATGAGCGAGGCGGTCGCGGGCTTCCACTTCCCCGACGAGCTGTGGGCGGGAATCGTCTACGACCTCGTCGTCGTCGCCCGGTTCGGCGCCATCCCGCTCGAGCGCCTGGTTGCGGCCCTCGTGCCCCTCTACTTCGGGCGCGTGGGCAGCCTCGTCGTCGAGTGCCGCAACCTGGCCCAGGCCGATGCCGAGGAGCGCGTCGAGCGGCAGGCCCGGGCCTTCGAGCTTCGCAAGCCCTACCTGGTCGAACGGTGGCGGGCGGCGGAGGAGGCTGCCCGGGCCGCCGAACGCGACGGCGGCGGCCGGCCGGCTGAAAGCGACGTGGGCGGCGGGCCGGGAGACCCCGGGTGAGCCCGCGGGCACCGCTCCCGGCGCGGATCCTCATCCCCGTCGCCAACCCGGCCACGGCCGAGGACCTCGTCCGGATCGGCGCGGAGATCATGGACCCGCGAACCGGCGAGCTGACGGTGCTCGGGATCGTGGAGGTCCCGGAGGACGTGGCCCTCTCGGACGGCGCGACGCAGGCGCGACAGGCCCGGCGCCTCCTCCAGAAGGTCCTCGACTACGCCCCCCAGGGGACGCGGATCCGGCCGCTCGTCCGGATCGGGCGCCGCGCGGCGGAAGGGATCGTCGAGGCGGCGCACGAGGTCGACGCGGACCTCCTCATCTTCGGCTGGGGCGGACGCGCGAGCGGCCGGGGCGTCGTGGCGGGCCCCGTCTTCTCCCCGACGATCGATGCCGTCGTCCGCGAGCCGCCCTGCGACATCGCGGTCGTCAAGCAGCGGCCCTTCGGGCAGGTCCGGCGGATCCTCGTCCCCGTCCGAGGCGGCCCCCACGCCGAGCTCGCCCTGGAGTTCGCCGACGCGCTCGCCCGGCGTCACAACGCCCGGATCGTCGTCCTCCACGTGATCCCGCCGGGCGTCACCAGCAGCGTCCGGGCCCAGGCGGAGCACGCCCTCGCGACCTTCCTCAAGCAGCATGCCCGCGGCCACGCCGACGGGCTCCTGCGAGAGGCCCCCAATGTCCGGAACGCCATCCTCCGCGAGGCGGAACGGGCCGACGTCGTGATCATGGGTGCCTCTGCGGCGCCCGAGGGGACCACCGCCGACGCCTTCCTGTTCGGCGCCCTTCCCGAGGCGATCGCCGCCCGGGCGACGCCGCCGGTCATCGTCGTCAAGACGCGGGAGCGGATCGGTCGGGAGACGTTCGACGAGCTGGCGGCCCGCGCGGAGTCGCTGGCCGCCGCCGACCGGGCGGCGGAGGAGTCGCGGGCCGTTCCCGCGCGCGTGGAGCGGTGGTTCGCCGAATCCAACTTCCACCACGGCGAGTACCGGAACCTGCGGCGGCTCGCCGATCTCAAAGAGCAGCAGGGACTTACCGTCAGTCTCGTCCTACCGACACTCAACGAGGAGGCGACGATCGGCGAGATCGTGACCCGCGCCCGGCGCGTCCTCGTCGACGGCGTGCGGCTGGTGGACGAGCTGCTCGTCATCGACTCCGCGTCGACGGATCGCACCCCCGAGATCGCCGAGGCCGCGGGTGCCCGGGTCGTCCAGCACGCCGACGTGCTGCCCCGCTACGGCTCGTATCGCGGCAAGGGCGAGGCCCTCTGGAAGAGCCTCTTCGAGACGAGCGGCGACCTCATCGCCTGGTGCGACACCGACGTCCGGAACTGGCACCCGCGGATGGCCTACGGGACGCTCGGCCCGCTGCTGGCGGAACCGCGGATCCAGTACGTGAAGGGCTACTACCAGCGCCCGATCGTGGAGGACGGAGTGCTCAAGGAGGGCGGCGGCGGACGGGTCACCGAGCTCGTCGCGCGGCCGCTCATCAACTTGTTCTTCCCCGACCTGTCGGGCTTCATCCAGCCGCTGTCGGGCGAGTATGCCGGGCGGCGGAGCCTCCTCGAGACGATCCCCTTCTTCACCGGCTATGCCGTCGAGATCGGGCACCTGGTCGACATCGGCGAGCGGGTCGGCCTCACCGGCCTGGGCCAGGTGGACCTGGAGCGCCGCGTCCACCGCAACCAGGAGCTGGAGGGGCTCTCCCGGATGAGCTTCGTGATCCTCCAGGCGGTGATGAAGCGGCTGGAGGAGCGGCGCCGGGCCCGCCTGTTCGCGGAGCTCGGGTCGACGATGAAGCTGCCGCGCTTCGGCGACGACCACCTGGGCCTCGAGGTGATCGAGCTGGCCGACCGCGAACGCCCCCCGATGATCCGGATCCCCGAGTACCTGGAGCGCCGGGCGGGCGGCAGCGGCGGCGGCAGCGGCGGCAGCGGCGGGTGAGCGGGCCCGAGGCCCAGGCGGCTCCCGGGCCCGAGGCCCAGGCGGCTCCCGGGCCCGGTGACGTGCCCGACCGACCGCTCGTCATCCTCGTCGCCCCCGACTCGTTCAAGGGGTCGCTGACGTCTGTCGAGGTCGCCCGGGCGCTTGCCGCCGGCTGGCTGCGCGCCCGTCCCACCGACGAGATGCGTCTCGCCCCGCTCGCCGACGGCGGCGAAGGGACGCTGGTGGCGATCCAGGCGGCCGGCGGCTGGGAGTGGCGGAGCGCTGCCGCGCACGACCCGCTCGGCCGCGGGATCGAGGCACGCTGGCTGGTCTCGGTCGACGGAAGCCGCGCGGTCGTCGAGCTCGCGGCAGCCTCGGGCCTGTCGCGACTCACCGCGGAGGAGCGCGACCCGGTCGGGGCCTCCACCTTCGGCACGGGCGAGGTGCTCCGGGCGGTCCTCGACGCCGGGATCCGGCAGATCGACCTCGGCGTCGGCGGCAGCGCCACCACCGACGGGGGCCTGGGGATCCTGGCCGCCCTCGGGCTGGCCATGACCGTGGAGCCGGACCTCGTCGTCCACCTCGACGAGCTTGACCCGCGGCTGGCGGAGGTGAACCTGCGGATCGCCTCGGACGTGACGAACCCGCTGCTCGGCCCCGCCGGCGCGGCCGCCGTCTACGGCCCGCAGAAGGGCGCCAGCGCAGTCGACGTGCGGAACCTCGACGACGCCCTGGCCCGCTGGGCCGACGCGCTGGAGGCGGTTACGGCTCGCCGGGAGCGCGACACGCCGGGCGCGGGGGCGGCCGGGGGCGCCGTCTTCGGGCTCGCCTGCCTGGGTGACCGTTTCCGCTCGTTCACGATCGTGTCGGGGGTGGACCTCGTCATGGAGGCGACCGGCTTCGCCGCGAAGCTCGAGGGCGCCGATCTCGTGCTCACCGGTGAGGGCCGCATCGACGTCCAGACCGCGTTCGGCAAGACCGCCCTCGGCGTTGCCCGGCGAGCGGCCGCGGCCGGCGTCCCGTGCGTCGCGGTGGGCGGTGGCGTCGAGCAGGAGGGGATCGCGGCGCTGGCTGCGATCGGTACGGTGGCGGTTCCCGTGGTGGAGCGGCCGCAGACGATCCAGGAGGCGATGGACGCGGGCCCGGCGCCCCTCGAGCGCTGCGGCGAGCGGCTGGCACGGCTCGTCGGGCTGGGCAGACGACTGTGAGCCCGCGCAGGGCCAGCGCCGCGGGCGCGGCGGCCGCCCGGAGACGCCCCGGGAAGCCGGCCGACGCCGCCCGGAAGTGGGCCCGCTCGCTGGAGCGCCGCCGGCCCGGCCTCGTGCCCTTCGTGCTGGCGGAGCTCGCCGGCCTGTACGGCACTCCGCGCCGTGACACGCGCCTGGACCCCGTCTCGGAGCTGATCCTGACGATTCTCTCCCAGAACACCGCCGACGTGAACTCCGAGCGCGCGTTCGAAGCGCTCCGGGCCGCCTACCCTTCCGACGGCCCGGTCACGGTCCACCGAGTGAGGGCGCCCGACGGCACCGAGGCGCCGCCCGAGGGCTGGGGCGGCCGCGGGCTGGACGCCGGCTCCGCTCCCGATTGGAACGCGGTCGAGCTCGCCCCGCTGGACGAGCTGATGGACGTCATCCGGCCGGGCGGCCTCGCCCCGCAGAAGGCGCCGCGCATCCAGAACGCGCTGCGCCACGTCCGCGAGTCCACCGGCGGCTACACGATCGACTTCCTGGCGGCGATGGAACCGCGCGCCGCCCGGGACTGGCTGACCCAGGTCCCGGGAGTCGGCAAGAAGACCGCCTCGATCGTCCTCCTCTTCTGTTTCGGTCTCCCCCTCATGCCGGTCGACACCCACGTCGAGCGGGTCAGCCGCCGGATCGGCCTCGTGCCACCCAGGGCCGGCCCCGACGAGCAGCACGAGGTCTACTGGCACCTGCTCGCGCCGGAAGACGTCCACCCGGCCCACGTGCTCCTGATCCAGCACGGCCGGAAGACGTGCGACGCCCGGAAGCCCGCCTGCGACCGCTGCCCGCTGGCCCCGCGGTGCCGCTACCTCGACTCGAAGGCGCCGTAGGCGCGGCGACGGCGGAACGGGGACCGGCGCGCGGTATGCTCGCGCCATGATGATCGGCGGCGGGCCGGCCGGGCAGGAGCGCCCGGCCCGACTTCTCCTCGTCGACGACGATCCGAACCTGCTCGTCGTCCTGGCCGAGCAGCTGCGCGACGACGGCTACGACGTGGCGACCGCCCGCGACGGCGTGGAGGCCCTGCGCCGGCTGGCGTCGGGCTGGCCCGACCTCGCGATCATCGACATGATGATGCCGCGCCTCGACGGGCTCTCTCTCGCCCGCGAGATCAAGGCCCGGGCCGACCTTCCGATCATCGTCCTCTCGGCCATCGACGCCGCCGACTCCAAGGCCGAGCTCCTCGACGAGGTGGCCGAGGACTACGTCACGAAGCCGTACCACTACCCGGAGCTGCGGGCGCGGGTCAACCGCGTCCTGCGCCGCCTCGGCGACCGGCTGCCCGGGGAGAGCGTGGTGCTGGGGCCGGCGCTGGTCCTCGACCTCCATCGCCGCTCGGCAACGGTGAACGGGGTGGAGGTCGCCCTGACACCGATCGAATCGCGACTCCTCTACGCGCTGGCCGCGAACCTCGGCCGGACGATCTCCACCGAGACGCTCCTCCAGCGTGGCTGGGCCGAGACCGAGGACGCCGACCCGTCCTACGTCTGGGTCTCCATGCGGCGCCTGCGGACGAAGCTGGAGGTCGACCCGAACCGGCCCCGCCACCTCGTGACGGTCCGCGGCGTCGGCTACCGCCTCGAGGTCGAGCCGTGATGAGCGGCAGCGGGCTGCGGGTCCGGATCACGGTGGCGGTGATGGTCGCCGCCGTCCTGCCGGTCGCCGCGCTTCGGCCTCTTCCTCGTCGCCAGCGGGGTCTCCGGCGCCTTCACCCTCGTCCTGATCGCCCTCGTCGTCGCCGCCCTCGTCGGCCTCGCCGTGGGAGGGCTGCTCGTCGCTGGCATCGTGGGGCCTCTCCGGGCGCTCGTGGCCCGGCTCGACCGGATCACGGCCGGCGAGCGGGTGGAGCCGCTCCCGCGGCTGCCCGACGATGAGCTGGGCCGGCTCGCCGAGCGCCAGGAGGAGCTCGCGGCGGACCTGGCCCGACGCAACCGCCAGGTGGCCAGGGCCGTCGATGCGATCACCGCGTGGGCCCCCGCCGACGGCGGCGCGGCCCTGCTGAAACGCGCCGCTGCCGATGCCCGCGATGCCCTGGGCCTCATCGACGCCCGGATCGACCTCGGCGACCCCGACGCGATCGTCATCGAGGAGCGGGTCCCGGGCGAGCCGAGGCCCGTCAGCGCCGACCTGCTCAGCGGCCGCGAGATGGCCGGCGTCCTCGTCGGCCACGCCCCCGCGACGATGCGATGGGAGCCGGCCGACCAGGACCTCCTCGAGCTCTTCGCCGCCGGGGTGGCGGTCGCCCTCCGCGACGCCGAGCTCCTGGCCCGGGTCGAACAGCAGAACGCGCGACTGCTGGCCCTCGACGCCGAGAAGGACGACTTCCTGCGCGGCATCTCCCACAACCTCCAGACGCCCCTCGCGCGGATCCGCGCGTACGCCGACCAGCTGGCGGGCGAGGTGGCCGCATCCGGCGAGGCGACGGCGGCGGGCGAGCCGGACCGGAGACCGGCGATCATCGCCGAGCAGAGCGAGCGGCTGTCGCGGATGGTCCGCCAGCTCCTCACCGTGAGCCGTCTCGACTCGAGAATCCTCCGCCCGGTGGCCGAGGTCTTCGCCCTGGGCCCGCGCGTCCGGCGAGCGTGGGAAGCGCTGGGCGCGGGTGAGGTGCCCTTCGAGCTCGACGACGAGGCCGGCGGCTGGCTGGCGCTCGCGGACCCGGACCAGGTGGACCAGGTCCTGTGGGCGCTCCTCGACAATGCCGTGAAACACGGCGGCGGCGCGGCCGTGCGAGTCCACGTGAGCGTCGAGCCGGCGGCCGGGCGGGTCGCGGTCGCCGTGGCGGATGGTGGCCCGGGGGTCGCGGATGCCGACCGCGAGCGCCTGTTCTCCCGCTACGCGCGAGGCGGCCGCTCGGAGGATCGCGACGGGACCGGCCTGGGCCTGTACGTGGGCCGGGCGCTGGCCCGCGCGAACGGCGGCGACCTCGTGCTGGAGCTCGCCGAGGCGCAGGCCGCCGAGGGCCCGGCGGGGGCACCCGGGGCCGGGGCACCCGGGGCGGGCGCGACCTTCACGCTCGTGCTGCCGGCGGAGGCGCCCACGGAGGGCTGAGCGCCCGCCTCGCGCCGCCCGGGAGTACGCTTGCAGCCGGCTCGGTCTCGTCGGAAGGCCCGCCTGGCTGGAGGCCCCACCCGTGAGCACAGAGGAAGCCCGCACCCAGGTCGATCCTCTCGGCGCGCCGAGGATCGTCCGGATGGTCCGCCGCTTCGACGCCCCGCCGGCCCGCCTCTACCGCTGCTGGACGGACCCCGAGGAGATCGTCCGCTGGTTCCCGGAGCAGATCGACGGCTCGCTCGCCCTCGGCACGCGGAGCATCCTCGTCTTCCCCGACAACCGTCTCTGGTGGGATGTCACGGCCCTCGAGAGCGACCGGCAGTTCGCGTTCCGCTGGCCCTGGCTTCCGGGCGACACCTGGGAGACGACCGTGTCGGTCACGCTGGAGCCGGCCGGCTACGGGACGGTGATGACCCTCACCGACGGCCCCTTCGACCTCCGCGTGCCCGGCGTCCTCGACGCCTACGCCGAGGCCAGCGAGGGCTGGGGCGAAGCGCTCGCCTGGCTCCGCGGCTGGGTCGACTTCTCGGTGGAGCTGCGGCCCCGCCGGTACTGAGAAGGCGCCGTCGCTCCACGGCGCCAACGAAGAACACCGCCCCGCGCCGTCGCTCGCCCGGCTCCCCCGAGCCGCTACCGCCGCGGGCCGAACGCCGTGGCGACCAGGCGGCGGAAGCTGGGCGACTGCCCGTACATCAGGACGCCGGCACTGTAGACGCGCGCCGCGAGCCAGAGCATCACCACGATCGTGACCACGAGGATCGCCGCGGCGAGCGCCACCTCGGGCACCCCGGCATCCCCGGTGATGACCCGCGACAGCATCAGGTACGGGCTGATGAAGGGCACGTACGACAGGAGCGTTACCCACGTCGCGTCCGCGTCGATCAGTCCCGTCGAGACATAGATCGCGATGAGATAGCCGAGCACGCCGAAGAGCGACATCGGGGCGACGACGTTGCTCACGTCCTCCATCCGCGACACCATCGATCCGGCCGCGGCGTACAGCGTCGAATACAGCAGGTAGCCGAGGACGAAGAACACGACGAACGATCCGAAGACGAGCGGCGTGAGGACCTGGGGCAGCTCCAGCTCCGACGGGGGCGCCCCGAGCAGGAGCTCGGCGATCCGGCCCTGGAGGACGAAGGCCAGGATGCCGGGGATCATCGCGGCCAGGAGCTGCACGATCCCCAGGCCGCCGACGCCGACGACCTTGCCGCCGAGGAGCTGGAACGGCGTGGCCGCGCTGATGACGATCTCCATGACCCGGCTGCTCTTCTCCTCGGCCACGCTCATCGCCACCCATTGGCCGTAGAGGACCACGGCCAGGAGCAGGAAGACGATCAGGATCTGGCCGACGACGGCCGCGGCCGCCTTCTCGGTGCTGGTCGTGGGCTCGCCGGGCGCGGCGGGCGTCGGGGGCTCGACGGCCACCTCCGGCGGCGCGAAGAGCGTGGCCTGGTCGCCGGGGGCGACGCCCAGGCGGTCCAGGCGATCGGCCACCGCGAGCGAGTACGAGGCCTGGCGCAGGAGCTCCGGGGTGTGGCGCCCGGCCGGCTCTTTCGACACGATCGTGAACGACAGGTCGGGGCCGGGGTCGCGGACCATCACGAGCGCCGCGGCGAGGGCGCCCAATTCGACGGCCTCCCGGGCCGCGGCCTCGCTTGGCGAGGAGGTGACCTTGAAGCTGTCATCTCCGAGCTTCGAGCTCTCGGCGGTCGCGTTGAGGGTGACCGAGAGGCGGTCGACGGGATCGAAGCTGGTGGGCGGATCGGCGAGGTCGACGACGCCGATGGCAGTCTTCACCTCGCCTTCGATCCAGCGAATCCCGATCGGAACCAGGACCAGGGCGGCCCCGGCAATGGCAAGGAAGGCCGTGCCGAAGATGAACGACCGGGTGCGGGCGCGGACGGAGAACTCGCGACGGGCGACAGCCAGGATGTTGCGCGGCGTGGCGTTCATGCGACGGGCCCTTCGGTCGGGCGGCGGGGCTCGTCGGTGGCGCGGGCCTCGTCGGTGGCGCGGGCGGCACCCGGCCCATCCTCGACGCCGGCCAGCGAGACGTCCTCGCGCGCGGACCGCCCCACCCGCTCCATGAAGATCTGCTCGATCGAAGGGTCCGCGATCTCGAACAGGGTGACGCGTTCGCCGCGGGCGAGGGCGGCCTGGAGGATCGCCTCCGGGTCGGTCGCCCCGCGAACTTCGAGCTCGCTGTAGTCGCGGCCGGGCCGGACGACGGCGACGCCCTCGATGGCGGCCAGCCAGGGGAGGTCGGGGTCGCCGTCGGTCGCGAGGCGGACCACCTGCTTGCCGGTCGAGCGCTTCACGTCGCGCGTCGCGCCGGAGGCGACCAGCCGGCCGGCGTCGATGATGGCGATCGCATCGCAGAGCTCCTCGACCATGTCCATCTGGTGGGTGCTGAAGACGAGCGTCTTGCCGCGATCGCGCATCTCCAGGAAGGCGGCCTTCAGCAGGGCAACGTTCACCGGGTCGAGCCCGCTGAAGGGCTCGTCCATGATCAGGACCTCGGGATCGTGGAGGATCGCGGCGATGAACTGGATCTTCTGCTGGTTGCCCTTGGAGAGCTGCTCGGCGCGGCGGTCGGCGTACTCGGGAACGCGGAAGCGGGCCAGCCAGTGGCGAACCTCCTTCTCGGCCGTCTTCCGGGGCACGCCGTACAGGCCGGCGAAGAAGACGAGCTGGTCCAGCACCTTCATCCGGGGGTAGAGCCCGCGCTCCTCGGGCAGGTACCCGAAGGTGCGGCGCGGCAGCTCCGTCGAGGGGCGACCCTTCCAGGTCACGGTGCCGGCGTCCGCGCGGAGGATGTCGAGGACGATCCGCATCGCCGTCGTCTTGCCGGCGCCGTTGGCGCCGAGGAAGCCGAAGACCTGGCCCGGGTCGACGGAGAAGCTGATCCCGTCGAGGGCCCGAACCTCCCCGAACGACTTCTGGAGGTCGGTGATCACGAGACTCATGCGTGGTCGGCTCCGGTGCGGGCGCGCGGCGTGGCTGCCGGCGAGCGTAGCGCCGCGAGCGGGACGGCGTCAGGGCGGGGCGGCCGAGGCCAGCGTACCGCCCGCGCCCCCGGGGTCGTCAGGGCGGGTCGGCCCGATGCACATGGGACCGATGGGCCTGATCGACCCTGCCCTCCGACCCTCCCGCGGATCGCGCGCGGCCCGGGGGCTGGCGGCCCGCGGGCTGGCGGCTGGCGGCCGGCGGCGGCTGGCAGCCCGCGGCTGGCGGCCCACGGCGGCTGGCGGCCCGCGGCGGTGGGCGGCCCGCGCGGCCCGGCGGCTGGCGGCCCGCGCGGCCCGGCGGCTGGGGGCCCGCGCCGGCTGTGTTTCGCCGTGACCGCTCCATGAGCAGATCCAGGGTATCGGCGCCCCCTGGCTCCACGGCCAGTGGCTTGCGCCGCCCCCTGCCTCCGAGGCCAGGGGCTTGTGCCGCCCCGTGCCCGCTCCACGAGCATGTGAACGTCCAATCGTGCCCCGCGTGCCGTGCGTGCCGGCGCGGGCAGGCCCGGGGGAGGACGCCGTCACCGCCAGCCCGGATACGGCGCAGGCAAGTGCCGGAGATGATCATGGAGCGGTCATGCCGACCCGGATCCGCACCAGCCTCTCGGTCGAAGCCGAGCGCCGCGCCAGGGAGCAATGCGCCCGTCTCGGGGGCGAGGTCAGGGCGGGGCGCGTTGCGAAGCGCCTCACGCAGCAGCAGCTCGGCGCGCGTGTGGGGCTTGCCCGCCAGTCGATCAGCCGCGCCGAACGCGGTCACGGCGCCGGGTTGACGCTGGACGCGTGGCAGCGGATCGGACTGGCCGTGGACCGGCCACTCGTGGTAGTGCTCCAGCGGAACGTCGCCGGTGAGACCAGCGACGCGCCTCACCTGGGAATGCAGGAGCTCGTGCTTCGGCTTGGCCGGGTGGCCGGGTACGGGCTGAGCTTCGAGCTCGCAACGAGGCCGAGTGAGCCGTGGCGATCATCCGACGTCGGGCTGGAGGATCCTGCCAGGCGGCGGCTTCTTCTCGTCGAATGCTGGAACACGATCGGCGACGTCGGCGCTTCAGCGCGATCCAGCGACAGGAAGCGGGCGGAGGCCGAGGCCCTCGCGACGGCTCGCTGGGGCGACACGGCAGGTGACGTCGGCCTGGTCTGGCTCGTGCGGGCGACGGCCAGGAACCGGGCACTCGTCGCCCGCTACCCGGAGGTGTTCGCTGCGCGCTTCCCGGGCTCGTCGGCCGGATGGGTGCGCGCCCTCGTCTCGGGGGCTCCGGCGCCCCGGGGTACCGGCCTCGTCTGGTGCGACGTGGCCACGACGCGCGTGTTCGCCTGGCGACGGCCGCCGAGCGTGACGGGACCCCGTTCCGCCGCCGGCAGCCGGCCGGCATGGTGACGTGCCGGGCAGCCAGCCGGCATGGTGACGTGCCGGGCAGCCAGGCCGGCATGGTGACGTGCCGGGCAGCCAGCCGGCCGGCATGGTGACGTGCCGGGCAGCCAGCCGGCATGGTGACGTGCCGGGCATTCGGCGGCGGCGCATCCCTGGTGTCACGCGATGACCAGCCTCCCCGTTGTGCGGAGGGTTGATCTCGTGCTAGGGTTGGACATACCATGTACACCATCAAGGAAGCCTCGACACGCTCAGGCGTTGGCGCTCCCCTCATCCGGGCCTGGGAGCGGCGCTACGGCGTGGTCAAGCCGACCCGCACGGCCGCCGGATACCGGCTCTACGACGACGCGACGATCGGGGTCCTGCTCACGATGCGGGCGCTCGTCGAATCTGGCTGGACGGCGTCGGAAGCAGCGCGCGCGATCTCGGCGGGCGAGGTGGCCGTCGAGGACCGGGTGGTCGCGCCGCCTCCGGACCGACGCGCGGGCGCGCTCGCGGGCCCGCAGCCTGCCGAACCCGCCGGGGCGTCCGGGGCGGCCGTCCATCGGGCCCGGCTGATCGACCGGTTCGTCTCCGCCGCGGAATCCGCGTCGCCCGCCGACACCGAGGCGGCCCTCGATGCCATCCTCGCCGCGGGATCGTTCGAGGCGGTCGTCGACGACATTCTCCTTCCCGCAGCCGCGGCCCTCGGCGACGCGTGGGCGGCGGGCACGCTCAGCGTGGCGGCCGAGCACGCCGCGAGTGCCGCCGCCGGTCGGCGCCTCGCCGCGATCTACCAGGCCGCCGGGATCCCGACCCGCCCGTCCGTCGTCGTCGGGCTGCCGCCCGGTGCGCGCCACGAGCTCGGAGCCCTGGCCTTCGCCGCCGCGCTCCGCCGTCGCGGCGTCGGCGTGCTCTACCTCGGGCCCGACGTGACGGTCGAGGGCTGGGTCGACGTCTTCAGGAAGTCGCGCGCGCGCGCCGCGGTCATCGGGGTGGTCGTTGTGGCCGACCGCGAGGCCGCGGCTGCCGTGGTCGCGGCGCTCCAGGCGCAGGCGGTCCCGATCATCGCCGTCGGGGGCGCCGCCGCCGGGCCGGAGCTTGCCCCGGGCGGCAGGATTCTGGTGCTGCCCGACCACGTGGTGGCCGCGGCGGCGGCTGTCGCAGAGGTCGTGAGCCGGCGCCGCTGAGCCCCGGCCGCGGCGGCCATCGCCGCGGCGGTGAGTCGGCGCGGGCTGATCCGCGACGGGGGCACTCGCCCCGGCCGCGGCGGCCATCGCCGCGGCGGTGAGTCGGCGCGGGCTGATCCGCGACGGGGGCACTCGCCCCGGCCGCGGCGGCCATCGCCGCGGCGGTGAGTCGGCGCGGCTGATCCGCGACAGGGGCACTCGCCCCGGCAGCGGCCTCACGGGCGCTGATCGAGCCGGGTGAAACGCGCTCGACCGCCAGGCGTGGCGAACGACCAGCGTCGCGTCAGCCGGCGGGTGTCGGATCCGGCTCCCCGCTCAGCTCCACCACCTCGTCCCAGAGCCGCCGGCGATCGTGCGCCGAGAGCCGCGTCGCCGGGGCGCGGTCGAACGGGCGCGGCCGGCGATCCAGGTAGAGCCGACCGCTCGTCGACGCGGGGTCGGGATGGGTGGCGAGCCAGGCGATCGTGTCGGCGCCTTCCGCGGCCGTGCGGAGGAGGGGGCGCATCAGCCGGTGGAAGCCCGGCAGGGACTCCGCGAGGCCCGGTGTGTCAGCCCACCCCGGGTGCATCGCCGTGAACGCAACGCCGGACGCCGGAACGCACATGCCGGCGAGGCGGCGCGCCCACTCCCGCACGAGCGCGACCTGGGCCCGCTTCGCCCGGGCGTAGGCGCGGGCGCCGGAGAAGCCGCCAACGCGGCACTGCAGGTCGTCGAGGTCGAGGCGCTGCGTGTACATGCCACCCGACGTCACGGCGATCACGCGCGAGCCGGCCGTCCGGCCCAGGAGCGGCTGCAGCCCGGCGACCAGCGCGAAGGGGCCGACCACGAGGACGGCCAGGGTCGCTTCGATCCCGTCCGGCCCCTCGATCCGCTCCGGGTAGATCGCCCCGGCGTTGTCGACCAGGACGTCGAGGCGCGGCTCCGTCGCGAGAACACGGGCGACCGCGGCCCGCACCGAGGCGAGCGAGCCCATGTCGGCGACGACCACGGGAAAGCGATCCTCGCCGTGGACCCGGATCAGCTCGTCGCGGAGGCGTGCCAGCCGCTCCTGGCTGCGTCCCACGAGGACCACCCGCGCCCCGAGGCCGGCGAGCACGTGGGTCGCGGCCCGGCCGAGCCCGGACGTCGGCCCGGTGACGAGCACGGTCCGGCCGGCCAGCGCGCCAGCGGGCGCTGGCGACCAGCCGAAGAGCCGCCGCCGGACCGCGGGCCCGATCCGGGTGAAGCTGCCGACGACCGAGATCTCGAGGCCGGCATCGATCAGCGGTCGAAGATCCACGCTACGGCCGCAGGGTACCGGCGAAGACCTGCCAGGCGAGGAGGGTCTTTGCCACGAGGCTGAAGAGCATGTACGCGCGCTCGCCGTAGAGGTAGTCGGCCCAGCGACCCGTCTTCCGGTACTGCAGGACCATGTTGATCGCGAAGACGTTGAAGCTGATGAAGAGCGAGACGAAGATCGCGATCACGAAGCCGGGGATGGGCGCGGCGCCGGGCGCGGTCGCGGCGGTCCAGAGCGCGATCGTGATGACGATCCACGGGACGGCACCGGCGATGCACCCGAAGACGTAGTGGAGCCACTGGACGCGCGTCCGGCCCTCGTTCGCGGCCTCCATGCTCCAGCCGAAGAGGTTCATCGCCGCGTTGATGCCGAAGATCGCGACGAGCGTCCCGACCTCCTGGATCCCCGACAGCGTCGCGATGACGACGATCATCACGCTCGACGAGAGGGCGTACTCGATCCAGCGGGCCGGGTTCTGGCCGCGCGCGAGGCTGCGTTCGTACCAGCGGCGCGCCGGGAACGCGACGGCGAAGTGGGCGATCGCACTGAGGAAGAAGAAGAGCGCGACGGCGGGCCCGATCGGGAGGTCGAAGAGCGCGCGCTGGGCGGGGACGAGGGTGCTCGTCGCGGTGTCGAAGGTGAGATAGCTGCTCACCACCGGCGCGGAGACGACCGGGCTCTTCGCGAACGAGATTGCCAGGATCGCCAGGCCCTGCACCGCGTGGAGACCCGCGAGCACCACGTTCCAGCGGTGAAGTCCGCGCGCACGCGCGGGATCGATCGCCGCCAGATCGATCGCCGCCGGCGCGGCGTGGTTCGCGGGCGTGGCTGAGCGGGCGGCTGCCCCCAGCTGCGCCGGGTCGGCTCCAGTGGCCTCGACGTGCGTCATCTCCCGCTCTCCCTCTGCTCTTCACAACATTGTACGAACACTTGACACGACCGCCTGCGTGGCCGTAGGCTTCGCATACCTTATACGAACTCTGTACAGGATGCAACATGACCACGCTGAACGAGCGCATCGAGACTCCCCTGCCCCTCGACGAGGCGTTCGCCTTCGTCGCCGATTTCGCGAACACGAAGGACTGGGACCCCGGCGTCGCCACCTCTGAGCGGCTCGACCCGGGGCCCGTCGCCATCGGGGCGCGCTATCGCCTCGGCGTGCGGATGGGCGGCGGCGTCGCGAGCATGGAGTACCGCGTCACGGCCCTCGAGCCGCTGCGCCGCGTCGTGCTGGCCGGCGAGGGCTCCGGTCTCTCGGCCGTCGACGACATCCGGTTCGAGGCGACGCCGGAGGGCACCCGGATCGACTACACGGCGGACATCCGGCTCCGCGGCGTGAAGCGGTTGGTGGCTCCCTTCGCCGGCGGCGCCTTCGCGAAAGTCGCCCGCCAGGCGCGCGACGGCATGCAGCGCGCGCTCGACGAGCGCGCCGCGACGCGCCGAGGGACGGACCGATGAAGATCGCGATCGTCGGAGCGGGCGTCAGCGGGCTCACCGCCGCCTACGCGCTGCGCCGGGACCACCGGGTCACCCTCTTCGAGCAGGATCCCGTCGCCGGCGGCCACGTGAAGACCGTGACCGTGGAGACGGACGCCGGACCGGTACCGGTCGACACCGGGTTCATCGTCTACAACGAGCGCACCTACCCGCGCTTCGTCGGGCTCCTTGCCGAGCTCGGGGTCGCCACGCAACCGAGCGACATGTCGCTCGGCTCGGCCTGCGACGCCTGCCGGATCAGCTTCAGCTCGCGCGGCGCCCGCGGCATCTTCCCGAATGCCTCGCTGCTCGGCCGGCCGACCCACCTGCGGATGCTCGCCGACATCGCCCGGCTTCTACCGCGACGCCCGACAGACGCTGGACGCGCCGGAGCGCACCCGGGCGACCCTCGGCGGCTGGATGGACGAGCACCGCTACGGGCGCGGCGTCCGGGAGCACTTCCTGGTCCCGATCACCTCGGCCGTCTGGTCGACCGGGGCGGATCGGGCCCTGGAGTTCCCCGTCGACTACCTCCTCCACTTCCTCGACAACCATGGGCTGATCGGCTACGGCAACGCGCCGCAGTGGCGCGTGATCCGCGGCGGGTCGCGGGAATACGTGGCCCGGATCGTCGAGGCCCTGCCCGCGGGCTCGGTGCGGACCGGCGATCCGGTGGCCGGTGTCCTCCGCGATTCCCGCGGGGTCACCGTCCGGACAGCCGGCGGCCGCTCGGAGCGATTCGACGCCGTCGTCATGGCGACCCATGCCGACGACACCCTCCGCCTCCTGGCCGACGCGGACGCGGGCGAGCGCGACGTGCTGGGCGGCTTCGAGTACTCGATGAACCATGTCGTCCTGCACACGGACGAGAGCATCCTGCCGGCCAGCCCGCACGCCCGGGCCTCGTGGAACGTGCGTACCGCGGACTGCCGGCTCCCCGGCGACGCCCTCACGATGACGTACCACATGAACCGCCTGCAGTCGCTCCCCGGCCCAGTCCAGTACTGCGTCTCGCTCAACCCCGGCGAGGCGATCAGCCCGGAGCACGTGATCGTCGAGCGCGCCTTCAGCCACCCGATGTACACGTTCAGGACGCTCGACGCCCAGGTGGGGATCCGCGACCTGCAGGGCCACCTGCGGACCTGGTACGCCGGCGCACACCTCGGGTACGGTTTCCACGAGGACGGCTGCCGCTCGGGCTTCGAGGTCGCCGAGATGCTGATGGCGGCCGGGCGGGCGGACGCCGAAGCCGACGGTGACACGGCCTACGCCGACGCCGACGCGGGCGACGCGGAGCGCGCTGCATGAGGTCGCATCTCCTCGAGGGCAAGGTCCGCCATCGCCGGGCGCGCCCTCGAGTCTACGAGCTCGAGCATGACGTCTTCTACTTCGCCCTGGACCTCGCCGAGCTCGACGACGTCATCGGCCGGCTGCGCCTGGTGAGCCGCAACCGGGCGAACGTCGTGACGTTCCGGGACGAGGACCACCTGGTGGTCCCGTCCCGCGACATCGACGTCGACGTCCGGGCGCACCTTCGTTCGGAGGGCCTGGATCCCGAGGGTTGGCGCGTGACGCTGATCACGAGCCTGCGGGTCCTCGGGTACGTCTTCAACCCGGCGAGCTTCTTCCTCTGCCGCGACGCGCGTGGCATCCTCCGGGTCGTGATCGTGGAGGTCCACAACACCTTCGGCGAGCGGCACCTGTACACGCTCCACCCCGAGAGGGAGGGGGATCGCTTCGTGGGCTCGATGGAGAAGGCGTTCTTCGTGTCACCGTTCATCGGGATGGAGGGCCGGTACACGGTGCACGTCCGCGACGATCACGATGGCGTGCGCATCGCCATCGACGAGCGGCAGGGCCAGGAGCAGGTGCTCAGCGCGAGCCTGGTCCTGCGCCGAAAGCGGCTGACCGATCGGACGCTGGCCCGGATGCTGCTGCGCCACCCGCTGCTCTCCCACCGGACGATGGGCTTGATCCTGTGGCACGCCCTGCGCCTCTGGACGCGGGGCACGGAGCTCTTCCGGCGCAGCCAGATGGCGCGATGAGCGAAGGCGCCGCGGCGAGGCGGTCCGGAGCGCGCCGGGGCTCGCGCGCCGATCGCCTGGTCGATCGCTTCGTCGAGCGCGTCGCCCGGCGGGTCATGCTCAGCGCCGCGCGGCGGATCCACGTCGGACGCCTGACGATCGTCCTGCCCGACGGCTCGCGCCGGGTCTTCGGCGACGCGCCTCCGACCAGGCGGCGCAGATGCACATCCACGACACGACGGCCGTGGCCCGCCTCCTGCTGGCCGGCGACATCGGTGCGGGCGAGGCCTACATGGACGGCCTCTGGTCGAGCCCCGACCTGCCGGCCCTGTTCCGGGTGGCGGCGCTCAACCGCGACGCGCTCGCCCTTTCGGGCGGGTGGTGGCGCCTCCCCGTGCGGATCCAGCGGACGATGGCCCACCGCGCTCGCCGGAACACGGTCGGGCAGAGCCGGCGCAACATCGCCGCCCACTACGACCTGGGCAACGACTTCTACCGGCTCTTCCTGGACGAGTCGATGACGTATTCGAGCGCCGTCTTCGCCACGCCCGGGCAGTCGCTGGCCGATGCCCAGCGCACCAAGTACGCGGTCATCGCCGAACGGGCGGGCCTGCGCGGCGGCGAGCACGTCCTGGAGATCGGCACCGGCTGGGGCGGCTTCGCCCTCTACGCCGCCGGCGAGCTGGGCTGCCGCGTGACCACGATCACGATCTCGCAGGCCCAGCATGCGCTGGCGACCGAGCGGGTCCGTGACGCGGGCCTCGCAGAGCGCGTCAGCGTCGAGCTGCGCGACTACCGCGACATCCGGGGCACGTACGACGCGATCGTCTCGATCGAGATGCTGGAGGCCGTGGGGGCGGAGTTCTACTCCGCCTTCTTCGAAGCGTGCGACCGGGCGCTCCGTCCGGGTGGCCGGATGAGCCTCCAGACGATCACTTTCCCGGACGTCGCCTACGAGCCGCAGCGCCGTCGCGCCAACTGGATCCAGACCTACATCTTCCCGGGCGGCCTCCTGCCGTCCCTGGCGGTCATTGAACGGTCGACCCATCGAACGCGCCTGCTCATCCGGGACGTCGAGGACATCGCCCCGCACTACGTCCGGACGCTCCGGGCCTGGCGGGCGCGCTTCCTCGAACGGCTCGACACGGTCCGGGCGATGGGCTTCGACGAGGAGTTCATCCGGATGTGGGACTACTACCTGGCGATCAGCGAGGCGAGCTTCGCGACGGGCGTGACCCAGGACCTCCAGGTCGTCCTCGAGAAGGGCCGCGGGCTCGCCTGACCCACGCTCCGCGGCGGATGCGCCGAGCTCGCGAGCGGCTCGCAGTGGGCACGCCCGGCGCCGCGATGGCGGCCGCAGTGTCGCCGCCAGCGCTCGCTCGGCGGGGGCTACGATCCGCGGATGGACGCGACCCCCCTCATCGAGACCATCCGCCGCTCCGTCGTCGGCGACGACGAGGCCGTGGCCGGCCCGTTCGGCGTGCGCCGGGTGACGTACGCGGACTACACCGCGTCCGGCCGGAGCCTCACCTTCATCGAGGACTACCTCCGCGACGCCGTGCTTCCCCTGTACGCGAACACCCACACCGAATCGTCGGGCACCGGGCTCCAGACGACCCGCTTCCGGGCCGAGGCGCGCCAGATCGTGAAGGACGCCGTCGGGGCGACCGACGAGCACGTCGTCATCTTCGTCGGGTCCGGCTCGACCGCCGCCATCGACCGCCTCGTCCACGTCCTGGGGCTGCGGCTCCCGGCCGAGCTGGACGAGCGGTACGGCCTGGCCGCCCGGATCCCCGCCGCGGAGCGCCCGGTCGTCTTCATCGGCCCCTACGAGCATCACAGCAACGAGCTCCCCTGGCGCGAGTCGATCGCCGACGTCATCACGATCCCGGAGGACGCCGACGGACGAATCGACCTCGCCCGCCTGGAGGCCGAGCTGGTCCGCCACGCCGGCCGGCCGCTGCGGATCGGCAGCTTCTCGGCGGCCTCCAACGTCACCGGCATCCTGTCCGACACGCGGGCGATCTCGGTCCTGCTGCACCGCCACGGCGCGCTCTCGTTCTGGGACTTCGCCGCCAGCGCGCCGTACGTCGAGGTCGAGATGGCGCCGCGGCGGCCGGCGCCCGACGGCTCCCCGTCCGACGGCGACCCGGCCGACGCCGCCCTCGACACCAAGGACGCGATCTTCATCTCGCCCCACAAGCTCATCGGCGGGCCCGGCACGCCGGGCATCCTCGTCGCCCGCCGCGACCTCTTCCGCAATCGCGTCCCCACGGTGCCCGGCGGCGGCACCGTCGCCTACGTCAACCCCACCGAGCACGTCTACCTCGACGACGTGGAGCACCGGGAGGAGGGCGGCACGCCGGCGATCGTCGAATTGATCCGGGCCGGCCTCGTCTTCCAGCTCAAGGAAGCCGTCGGCGTGGCCGCGATCCGGGAGCGCGAGGAGGACTTCATCCGCCGGGCGATCGAGCGCTGGCGGGCGAACCCGGCCCTGGAGATCCTGGGCAACCCGGCCCTCCCCCGGCTGTCGATCGTCTCGTTCGTCGTCCGCCACGAGGGCCGCTACCTCCACCACAACTACGTCGTCGCGCTCCTCAACGACCTCTTCGGCATCCAGGCCCGCGGCGGCTGCTCGTGCGCCGGGCCGTACGGCCACCGGCTCCTCGGGATCGACCTGGAGCGCTCCCGCGAGTTCGAGCGCGAGATCGCCCGCGGCTGCGAGGGGATCAAGCCGGGCTGGGTCCGGGTCAACTTCAACTACTTCATCAGCGAGGCCGTCTTCGATTTCGTGCTCGAGTCGGTCGACCTGGTCGCCCGCGAGGGCTGGCGCCTCCTGCCGCAGTACCGCTTCGACCCGCTCACCGGGCTCTGGCTCCATCGCGGCGGCACCGTGGAACCGCCGCTCTCGCTCCTGGGCGTCCGCTACGAGAAGGGGGCCATGCGGTACGCGGCCCATCGCCACCGCGAGCCGGAGTCGCGCCTCGGCGCCTACCTGGAGGAGGCGCGGGCCCTTCTCGCCACGCCCCCGCCCACGCCGGAAGGCGTGGCGGGACCCCTCCCCGTTGGTCCGGACTTCGAGCACCTGCGCTGGTTCTGGCTCCCGGCGGAGGCCGCCGAGCAGCTCGCCGCCGAGGGTGGGATCGCCTGATGTGCTGCCTGGTCGCGCTGCTGGTGACCGCGAGCCCCGGATGACGCGGTCTCGGACGCGGCGAACGGCATCGCTCTATCGGCCGATACCCCCCGAATGGTCCGGCTGCGCGCCAAAGTCGGATCGCCGGGCACATTGAGGCGCCCCGGCGCCGAACCTACCGTTCGGTCCAGTCGGGCTCCTGAGGTGTCGGAGCCCACGCAGAGCCGGGCGGTCCACCAGCGTCCCCCGCGTCCCCCGCGTCCCAGGGGTCGCCCGGCGGAGAAGAGGGCCATGGAGCCGAACGTCTTCCTCCCGTTCGCGTCGTCCCTGCTGAGCTTCGTCTTCGCGCTCTTCCTCCTTGACCAGTGGCGTGAGCGCAGGAAGCCGTACCAGCTGATCTGGACGCTCGGCATGCTCATGTACGGCGTCGCGGCGGGGACGGAGTTCCTGGGCGGCGCATTCGGCTGGAGCGAGCCGCTCTACCGCGCCTGGTATCTGACCGGCGCCGTCTGGGTGGCCGGCTGGCTGGGCCTTGGCACGATGTACCTGCTCGCGAAGACGCGTTTCGGCTACGGCGCGGCCGTCTCCGTCGTCCTCGCCGGCCTCTTCACGTTCCTCTCCTGGCGGAAGAACGACTACCCCGACAGCGGCGCGTCCCCGTACGTCTACCTCCTGATCGCCGTCATCGCAGCCGTGGCGATCGGCGTGGAGACCTACCGGGCGAAGGGCGGCTGGGCTCGCCTGGCCGGCGGGCTGATCGTCGCCGGGACCCTGGCCTCCATCCCGATGGTGGCGCTCGCGCCGCTCGCCGCACCTGGTTACGCCCTGGACACGGCAACCGGCATCCCCAGCGGCGAGCTCTTCCCCGGCTACGTCCGCCTGCTGACGCCGTTCTTCAACATCACCGGCGGGTTCGCCCTGGTCCTCGGCGCGCTCTACTCGACCTACGTCTTCATCCCGAAGCGTCGCCTGGTCCGCTACGACCTGCGGCGCGACCGGGGCGTTGGACCCTTCCTCGTCAACCTGGCGATCGCGCCCGTGGCCATCACCGTCAACCTCGTCGCCTCGATCCCCGGCGCGATCGGGGCTCTCTTCCGGGGCGAGCTGAACTCGCGCGTCCCGGCCACGATCCTCATCGCGCTCGGGGGGTTCTTCCCGTCGCTGACGGGCAGCCTGGCGCGCTTCGGGGCGACCGAGGCATTCTTCCTCGGCGAGCTCCTGGGCGTCGTCTTCCTGTTCGCGGGCTTCCTCGTCTCGATCGAGGTCTTCCGCGAGATCCGGATCCCGTTCACGCGGGTGGTCCTGCACACGCGGCGCGGCACCGCGTAGCGGCTGGGCGGCGTCGGGCTGGACGGCGTCGGGCCGAGCGGCGGCCGCGCGCCCCGCGCAGCGCCTGCGCGGCCCGCGCAGGGCGGGTCAGCGTGCGGTCGGCACCCGGCCGCGGACCTTGAGCCCGAGCGCCTCGCCCCACCGGCGGGCGCGATCCGTCTCGCCGTCGACCAGGCGGTCGAAGAGCGGTCCGGTCGGCCCATCGACGAGGAAGCTCTCTGGCCCGCGCCGCCACGCGAAGGCCGAGCCCGCGGAGCAGCTTGTCGGCGCTCTTCGCGGCGGAGCCCCAGAGAATGCCGGGGCCCTTGATCCGGGTGTCGAAGGCCGCGGCCGCGACCGTCGCGGAGCCGCCCTGCAGCGACTCCAGCCACTCGCGGATCCCGCTGCCCCTCGACACGAGACGGTCGCCGGCGCGCCGCGCCGAATCCGCGCGTGACTCCGGCTTCGACATCCCGTGGGCGTGCGTCGGGCCGCCGACCACCAGGAGATCGAGGTCGGCCGGGAGGCTCGCGGGCGCGGCGCCCACCTCGACCACCTCGACGGACGCGTTCGCGGCGAGCCCCTCCGCGATCGCGCGGGCGATCACCTCAGTGTTGCCGAACATCGACTCGAAGACAACCAGCGCGCGCATCGGTGCACCTCTACTGCAAGAGCGGATCAGACGAGCAGGTCGGGGTTCCAGGCCGCCACGAGGGCGACCCAGAGAAGCAGGAGGTCGATGGCCACGCCCGCGATCAGCCAGGGGTGGAAGCCGATCAGCAGGAGGGCCAGCGAGGTCGACGATCCGACGACCACCGTCGGCCCCCAGGCATCGGCCGGGAGAAGGCCGAGCGTGGCGAGCGCCGCCAGCGCGAACCCGCCGATTGTCGCCGCCACCAGGGCGAGGCCCAGGAGGCGCACCGTGCCGGCAGGAGCGCCGAGGCGCGTCAGCAGCCACGACCGCCCGAGGTCGAACGGCCACGGCGGTGCGCCGGGCTTCTGCGGCGGGCGCTTCGAGACGAAGCCGGCGTGGATGGCGCCGTGGGCCAGGAGAAGGCCGGCGATGACGAGTCGGACGAGCACGGGCGGTCCTGCTGCGGGAACCTGAGGGCCGGATGGTCGCGGGCCGTCGGACGCCCGGGCCAGTGGCGGACGGACGCTTTCGCCGGGTCGGAAGGCCCGGCGCCGGCAGGGCCGCGCCGGGCGCGGGTGCGAGCGGGGGCAGCCGCGCAGGCGGCCCCTGGCGCGGGTGCGCCCGCGACGGGCGCCCTACGCGAAGGGGTCGCGGACCTCGATGCGCGGGAATCGACGGTAATCGCGGTCGCGCGTCCAGATCGTCCGCACGTCGTTCTCCAGCATCAGCGCGACGACGTGCGCGTCCGGGACCAGGTTCCCGGTGGGCATCGCGTCGTCGGCCACCTCGCGGAAGCGATCCCAGTAACCCTCCTGCTCCCCGGTGGTCCGGACGTGCGGTCGGACCAGGAGCTGCTCGACGTTGCCGATCGCCTCGACGGCGGTCAGCGGGCGGGCGAAGACGGCGGGGTGGGTCGCGATCCGCAGGTAGGCCATGACCGTCGGCCAGAAGAGGTAGGCGATCTCCGGGCCGTCTGCGAGGCGCTGGACGAAAGCCCGGGCCCGCGCGTGGACCGGGCTCGACTCGTCCGAGGCGTACACGAGGACGTTCGCGTCGATCGTGTAGCTCATCCGACGTCGAGGGCCCGGCGCACCGCCTCCGGGTCTTCGAGGTCGACCAGCGCCCGCATCGGGCGCGATGACCAGGCCAGCGGGGCGGGGGGCGGCGGAACTTCGCCCTCCGCCTGCATCGCCGTGCTCAGGAGCTCGGAGACGAGACGGCCCAGGGTCTTCCCTTCGCGGCGTTGGCGCGCCTTCAGCTGGCGCAGGATCGTCGGGTCGATGTCGATCGTGGTACGCGACATGATGCGTGATGCTCACATGCAACGCATCTGATGTCAAGGCGATGCTCCGGCTGCCGGACCGGGCATCGAGCGATCGCCTGGACGCTGGCGGTCTCCAGGCCCCGCCGTCAAGCGGCGCCGGTGGCAATGCCGGGTCGATCCAGGCGGATTGCCTGGAGGCCCATGACGATCCAGCCGACCGGGAAGGCGAGGAAGCCGGCGATGAAGACCGGCTGGAGCCAGTCGCCCAGGCCCATGGACCCGACGAACGACAGGAGCGCGAGTCCGGAGGCGATCGCGAGGAATGCGGCCCCGGCGCGCGGGAGGGCCCGGGTCCGGAGCGTGGCGACCGCGAACAGGAACGACCCGGCCACGGTGGTCAGCAGGCCGAGGAAGAAGAAGTTCCAGCCTGCCCAGTCGCCGACGAGCGGACGGTCGGGAGACACGGTCATGGCGATGAGGCCGAGCGTCATGACTGCGCCGCCGATCGCCGGCACGAGGAACGCCGCCCAGACGAGGGCCGGGTGGGTGCGGGCCTGGAAGGCGCTGAGGCCGGTCAGGCCGACCAGCAGGGCGATCATGCCGGCCAGGAAGAACCAGAAGCCTGGATCAGAGTCGGCCGGGTCCAGCCCGGCCCAGACCCACCCGGTGAGGATGAGGACGCCGCCGGCGGCGGCGGCGATCCCTCCGAGGCGAAGCGACATGGGGAACCCCCTTCGGTGTTCGGACCAGGAGCCCAGCCCCCGCAGGTGGAGGTGGGCGTCGAGCGCGCCGAGCAGGACGTCGGCCACGTCGAACGGGCCCAGGGGCCGCTCCGCGAGGAGCGCCCCGAACTCGTCGCCGTAGCGGGCACGCCAGCCGGCGGGATAGAGGCGGAGGAGGAGGGCGATCAGGGGACGCGCCCTGTCGGTCCGCTCAGGGCCAGCCATCCGGAGCCCCGTCGTGTTGTGGCGACGCGAGAGCTTGCCGTCGCGTCGCGACGTCGATCCCGAGGAGGATCCAGCCGATCCCGTGGACGGCGATGCCGGCGAGCGCGAGGGTGTTGAAGACGGTCGGACTGGCGGAGGACACGAGCCCGAGGCGATCCAGCCCCGTGAACGCGAGCACGGATCCGATCGCCAGGGTCAGCGCCCCGACCCGTGACACGACGCCGAGCCGGAGGGTCACGACCCCGAACCAGGCATCGGTCAGCCACATCGCCATCGTGACCCAGAAGTAGACGAGCCCGAAGGCGCCGGCGCCGATCGGCTCGGGCCGGCCTGTCGCGAGGACGATCATCACGAGGTGCCCCACGTTGGCGACGAGCGCCGGCACCGCACCGAGGAGCGCCAGCCTGGGGGCGATCGGCGATTGGAGAAGGTGGACCGCTGCGATGATCGCAACCGCGCCGACGTTGTAGAGGATCAGCCGCAGGGAATTGAGCTCCGGGGCGATGTCGACCACGAACGCGACGAGCAGGACGGCGCCGCCGACGATGCCGGCCAGCCCGAGCAGGCGGTTCGAGCCGAACGGCGATGCCGTCAACGAGCGAGCCACGACTGGCACCTGAGTCCCCCCTCCCGTTGCTCCTTCAGTCGGGTTCGATCACCGCGCAGGCAATCCGGGCGCCGCTGCCCCCGTAGGTCGCGTCGGTCAGGCGGCTCCTGTGGCCATGACCGGGCGATCCAGGCGGATCGCCTGCAGGCCGAGGACGACCCAGCCGAGCGCGAACGCACCGAGCCCGGCCTCCAGGACGGGCTGAGCTCCGGCAAGGCTCGAGGCAGTAACGAACGAGACCACCGAGACGGCCGCGGTGATCCCCAGGATCGCCGCCCCCGAGCGCGGCAGGGCGGCCGTTCGATACGTCGCGATCGCGAACAGCAGCGAGCCCACGATGATCGCGATCAACCCGATGATGAGAAGGCTCCAGCCGTAGATCCCCGCGACGGGCTGGTCGCCGACCAGGCCCATCTGGAGGAGGCCGGCCGCCGTCAGGACGCCGCCGAGGGCCGGCAGCGCGAACGCCGCCCAAACGAGAGCCCGGTGGGTGCGGGCCTGGAACGCGCTGAGCCCGGTCAGGCCGATGAGAAGCACGATCGACCCGAGCAGGCCGAGGGCGCCGCCGGGATCCTGGTCCGCGGGGTCGGCCACGGTCCACAGGAAGCCGGCAAACAACATGGCACCGCCGATCGCGGCGGCAATCCCTCCGAGGCGGAGCGACATGGGGAACCCCCTTCGATGTTCGGACCAGGAGCCCAGCCCCCGCAGGTGGAGGTGGGCATCGAGCGCGCCGAGCAGGACGTCGGCCACGTCGAACGGGCCCAGGGGCCGCTCCGCGAGGAGCGCCCCGAACTCGTCGCCGTAGCGGGCACGCCAGCCGGCGGGATAGAGGCGGAGGAGGAGGGCGATCATGGGACGCGTCGCCCTGTCAGCCGGGTGACTGCCCGAGCCGGCGCAGGCCGAGCTCGGCGAAGGCCGACAGCTCGCGGAGCTGCTCGGCAACCGTGGTGGCACCCAGTGCCGTCAGGCGATACGGCCGCCGCCGATCGACGGGTGGGAGCGCCTCGACGAAGCCGCGCTCCTCGAGCCGGGCCAAGGCCGCGTAGAGGGTCCCGGGACCCATCGGCCGCCCGGTCCCCTTCTCGACGTCGGCCATGATCGCGTAGCCGTGCTTGGGACCGTCGGACAGGCTGACCATGATGAGGAGCGCCGGCTCGGCGAACCGGCCGAGCTCCGGGAGCGGCGTGACCATGTGTGGAGGACCTTTCTTACGCTTCACGATATATCGTGGCGCGATATATACCGGCCTTGGGCCGCCGTGTCAAGACCCGTTCTGCGACGGCGGGCCGGTGGGGCGCCGTCGAGCTCGCTGCCAGCCGTCGCCCGCCCGGTCGGGCGGACGGCGCAATCGATCCCATCGATCGGATCCCTGATGCCCGAGCGTGGACATTCGCCGACCGGCGACCTCGGCGGGAATCGTGAGCACGGAAGCTGCGGAATCGTTCGATGGTGTCAATTGCGGGCGCCGTCACCGGCGAGACCGCCCCCGAACCGCGGCCACCCGGCGGCGCGGCCACCCGGCACGCAGCCGGTTGGTTACCCGGCGTCGGCCGCGCGGAATGCCACCTGGAGGGCGCCGTCCGCGGCGCGGAGCTCGAGCTGGCCCTCGCGGATCAACCAGGTCGCGACCCGGCCGAGCGCCGCGAAGTAGGCGGACTCCTGCTCGCCGACCCCCTCGGGCCCCGGGCAGGCCTTCCTCGTGGTCGCCAGCGGGCCGATCGCGAGCGACTCGCCGTCGATCGCGTACGGGCCACCGACACCGGTTGCAGCCGCCGGAGCCCGTGACGCGGCCGTCGGGCCCGAACACTGCGGAGACCTCGGCGCCTTCGAAGGCGCTCACCACGCCGCCGCGCCCGTTGTTGATGCCGGTGGCAATCCAGCGCGTCCCGACGAGTGGCAGCGCCGTGGCGGCCCGGAATCGCAGGACGACCCGGCCGTCGGCGCCGGTCAGCACCAGCGTCCCGCCGTCGATCGCGTAGGCGACGGCAGCCGCGAGCCCGCCCGTGAACGCCCGCTCGACCGCCGTCCGTTCCGGCTCGCAGGCCATCATCGTCATCGCCAGGGGGCCGACCGAGAGCGCGTCCCCGTCGGCGACGTAGGTGCCGTGGTAGCGGTTGCAGCCCGTGCTGCCGGCCACGGCCCCGCCGTCGAACGTTGCCGTCGCCATGATGTCCCCGGCGACGGGGACGAGCGCCCCCGCGGGCCCGAGGTAGTCGGTCAGCCGCCACTCGGTCCCCTCCAGGGGCATCGGAGGGGCGGGAGGCATCGGAGAAGCGGGCGGCTCGGCGGGGTGGTTCGGCTGCTGCGCTTCCATGTCGACTCCCTGCGGCGGAGCCCGATCGTAGCCAGTCTCCGTCGCCGCGGCGCGGATCCACGGCGGTCTACGGGGAGTCAGGGACGGTGCTCGAGGCCGCGGTCGCGACCGGGCACCCGCTGCTGGCGTTCGAGTCGCAGACGGGCCCGCTCTGGCTCACTCCGCGGCCGCTCATCCCGGCGCCGCTGCCTCATCGACGATCCCGGGCTGCGGTTCCACCTTGTCGCGGAGCAGGGCCGCGAAGCCCCGCGAGGACGGGAACGCCTCGAGGACCATGACCAGCCCGACCGTCAGGGGGACCGCGAGGAGCGCGCCGGCCGGGCCGAGGATCCACGCCCATACGATGACGGCGATGAAGACGACCAGCGGGCTCAGGTTGAGCTCGCTCCCCATGGCCACCGGCTGGAGGAACTGGTCCTGGGCGAGGTTGATGAGTGTGTAGCCGACGATCACCATCGCCGCCGCCCCCGGCCCGCTATCGAGGAAGGCGAGGATCGTCGGCGGGATGACGGCGATGATGGTGCCGATGTTCGGGATGAAGCTGGCGGCGAACACGAGGATCGCCCACAGGATGGGGAACGGCACGCCGAGCACGAACAGGAGCACGAACGAGAGCACCGCGGCGAACAGGCCGAGCTTGGCGCGCACGACGAGGTAGCGCCGCAGGTCGGTGGCGAACCGCTCCGTGCCGAGCAGGAGCGCATGCTGCTCGCCGAAGGCCGCAGCCGCCCGCGCCCGGAAGGACGTCCCGCCGGCGAGCGCGTAGATCATGGTGAGGGCGAGGACGAACAGCGCGCCGCCGGCCTCGGAGACGGACGACGCCACTGGCCGGACGAATGCGAAGACCTGCTCCGGCGAGATGATCGCAGTGATGGCGCCGGGATCGACGCCAATCGGGAGCTGCGCCAGGAGATCGCGAAGATCCGCGAGTGCCGCGCTCAGGCGGCTCTCGTACTTGGGGATCTGGACCACGAGCTCGCCCACCGAGAGCGCGGCGATGCCGGCCGCAAGGACAATGACGGCGAGGACGACCACGATCGCCCCCGCCAGGGCGAATCCGTGCCGCACGCCACGGCGCTCGAGCGTGCCGACCATCGGCCAGGCGGTGAGGGCGATGAAGAGGCCGAACATCACCGGGACGACGAGCGAAGCCACCTCGTGGACGCCGAGCGCCCCGACGAGGACGAGCACGAAGCCGCCGAGCGCCATGAACGGACCGGCGGACCGGATCAGCCGGTCCGCGCTGGACGTATCGTCGCGGCGATCATCGGGCATCTTTCGCTCTCCCTGGCTCGGTCGGCTCAGCGGTGGGAGCGGCGTTGCCGCCGCTCCCACCGCGCTCGTGTCCTGCCCACCGTTGGTCGTCCGGCACATGTGGCCCTCGTGGACGCCATGGCCCGGATGCGGGTCAGTGCGCAGCGGGCTTGGGCAGCGCCGCGCCGATCTCATGGAGGCGATAGGCGAGGCCGAGGCTCGAGACCCCGAACACGACCGACCAGAGCCCGACCAGCCACACGAGCGAGATCAGCCCGTCGCCAGGGGAGGCGACGAGCAGCGCGCCGAACACGATCGACGCCACGCCGCCGAGTCCCATCCAGAACTCGTTGTCGATCTCGCGCCGGAGTGCGACGGCCCCGACGACCTGGAACGTGCCCATCGCGATCGCCCAGAAGGCGACGAGATAGAGCAGCGACATGGCCGTCAGGCCCGGCCACACGAAGGTGACGACGCCGGCGACGATGCCGAGGACGCCCATGACCCCCACCGCCCAGGCGTGACGCCGCGCGACCGCGTCGCCGCGAACGAGCGCGACCAGCAGTGCGACGCCGTCGACGAGGACGTAGGCGCCGAACAGGTAGACGAGCACCGTGAGCGTCGTCTCCGGCCAGATGAATGCGAGGACGCCGAACACGATCGCGGCGATGCCCCGGAAAGCGAAGACCCACCAGTCGCGGGTCACCAAACCAAGCATGAGAACCTTCTCCTTTCGATTGAACCTTGAGTGGTGGACGAAGCGTCCGTTCCGCAGGGATGAGTGGTCGTCACACGATCCGGCCGATTCGGTCAGCCCGGTTGGCACGCCCTCCGCCGCCGACTTCGCGGCAGCACCCTGGCGAGTGGCTCAGCTCCGTCCGCGAATCAACAGCGGGGCCACCGGAGGCTGCACGCACCCCGGTGGCCCCGCCACGCTCGCCCCTGGTCAGGGCTTGAGCGCCTCGATCGTGGCCTTGACGGACTCCTTCGCGAGCCGGCGGGCCTCCTCGAGCTTCGCCGTGCGCGCCTCGTGCGACGCCTTCAGCTCAGTCGTGCGGGCCTCGATCTGCTGCCGCTTGCTCTCACGCGCCTTGGCCTGCTGCTCGCGCAGCGTGGCGAGGCGCGCCTCGAACTCGGCCTTCTGCTGGCCGAGCGCCGTGCCGATGCGATCGTCCAGGGCCTCCAGCTTGCGCCGCTGCCCGTCGATCGCCTTCTCCAGGTTCGCCTTCGCCTCGGCCGAGGACTCCCGAAGCTCGGCGCGGAGCTGATCGAGCTCCATCCGCGCGGCGTCGGTCTCGCGGATGAGCTCCGTGTCGATGACCTCACCGGGGAGGCGACGGAACGTCGTCCCGCCCAACGCTCCGAGGCGCATGTCGATCGGCGTCACCCACATCTCGTCGATGTCCGCGACGACGGCGGCCGTGCCCGGGATCAGCAAGGCCGAGACCTCGTCGACGAAGTCCATGCTCACGCCGGCCTTGAACAGGTCGTACATCAGCCCGCCGAAGCCGCCGACGTATGCGCCCACGGCGACGCCGGCCGGGCCACCGAGCAGCCCGACGAGGCCGCCCGTGACAATGCCCACGAGCGTCCCGATCGGCCCGCGATCCGCCGCCTGGCGGACCGACACGGTCCCCGAGGCATCCTTGGCGATCACGGTCGACGCATACAGGGTGACCTCGCCGTCCCGGTGCAGGTCCTTGAGGGCGGTCAGCCCCTCGAATGCTGTTCGCTCAGAGTCGAACACAGAGACCAGGATCTTGTTGCCCACGTCTTCGTGGCTCCTTTCCCTAGGTCGCGAGGTTCGCGACGTCGGATGGAGCGTCCCGCTCGCCCGGATGAGCGGGCGTCGTCCGATCCGACCAATTCCTTTCGTTCGGCTGAGCCGCGGCGCTCCGCGTGATCGCGGCTCGCGGCGGGACCGTCAGCGGCTCGAGCGACGGACCTCGATGAGCTCGAGCCCGAGCGCCTCGATCTGCGCCAGGACCCCATGCAGCGCCGCCTGGTCTGCCAGCGCCCCAGCGAGAACGGTGTCGCCACGATCCGTGCGTGACCGGAGCCCGGGGAATGCTGTGAGCAGCCTGTCGCCCAGGACTCCGCGGACCCGGATCACGTAATGCATCGGCCCAAAGTGTTCGTCCACGGGCACAACGTCGTGGTCGGCGGGATGAGCGCGCATCCACCGGATCGTGTGAGAGTGACCACCGGGGCGCCCGGCGTGAGCGGTCGGCCTAGCGACCCGATCGCGCCGATGGTCCGAGCAGCCCCAGGTCCCGCGCGCGATCCACAGCCTCGGTGCGCCGATGCGCGTCCAGCTTCTCGTAGATGTGGCGCATGTGGGTCTTGACGGTGCTCGTCGACACGTAGAGCTGACCGGCGATCTCGCCCGCGGAAAGGTTGCTCGGCAGGAAGCGGAGCACTCGGAGCTCGCTCTCACTGAGCGGCTCGGACGGCGTCACGGGCTCGCGGCCACGGGGCGGGAGCGACGACCCGCCGAGGACGCTGAGGAGGTCGGCCAGCAGGGCGGCGTGCGCCGTCCGGTGCCGGGGATGCCGCTCGAGGAGGTCGCGCGCCGGCACCACGACCAACGGGAAGACGAGCGAGTCGGGTTCGGCGATGTCCAGACCGCGCTCGATGTCGCGCTCCGCCGTCACGCGGTCGCCGAGCTGGTCGCGTGCGACCGCATCAAGCAGCAGCGCCTGGACCACGGTCCCGGCGCGGACGACCGGCAACGTCCCGTCGAGCACCGGCGCGAGCGCTGCGACGGCCGCCGTGGAATCGCCCTCCGCGAGTCGAATCGCGGCGAGGGCCGTCCGCGCCTCACCGAACTCGTGGTCCCGCTCGGTCAGGCTGGCGACCGTGGCCCGTGCACCGGTCAGGTCGCCCATCCGCAGCTGTGTCTGGGCGATCGATACCCTGGCCGGGCCGGTCAGCGCGTGCGAGGTGGCCAGCACGTCCTGGAGCCGCGCAGCGGCACGGAATTCGCCGAGCGCCTCTCCGAACCGGCCCTCGCCGACGTGCAGCTCGCCGCGCACGAAGTGCACGAACAGGGCCGTGGCGGGGTCAGGCTCTGCCCGGATCGAGTGCTCGGCTCGGTCGAGCCAGCGGCTTCCCTCCTCGAATCGGCCCTGCGCCGCCTCGGCCAAGGCCATCATCGCCAACGCGGTGCAGGCGATCGGGTCGGTCGCCCAGCCGTGTGCCTCCGCGATCGCGATCGCCTCCTCGCATCGTTGCCGTGCCTGCGCGAGCGAGTGTCGGGCGGCGTCGAGCCCGAGATGCGCGAGACAGCCGATCTGGACGTAGGGCCTGTCGATCAGCCGCGCGAGCGCCAGGCCCTGCTCCAGGTGTCGCTCGGCGTCGTCAAGCCTGAACGACCACAGCTCGACGATCCCGAGGTTCATCAACGCGAGCGCCCGCGCGTCGTTGCCCAGCGTCAGCTCGGTCATCGAGTCCGCCTCGACGGGTTCGAGCAGCGGACCCACCTCGCGGAGCGCCGACTCGAGATCACCGCGCCGGCGGGCGAGCTCCAGCCTGACGACCGCGAGCACGACCGCGAATTGACGCTGCCGTTCGGCGAGGACCTCCGAAGCACGTCGTTCGGCCAGCGCGATGTACGCGGCCGCCGTCCCGAGGGAGTGCTGCGTCAGCTCGACGAAGGCGAGGAGCGCGGCCAGCTCCGGATTCGACAGCGCATCGGCGGGGAAGGCTGCGAGCAGGGCGCCGATGGTCGCGACGTGTCCGTTGAGGGAGAGGCTGAGACCATGGTCGGCGAGCACGCGCCCTGCGCGCTCCCAGTCACCGGCGGCCTGGGCGTGGCGGATCGCATCGACGGCGTGCCCATGCTCGGCGAGCCAGTCGGCGGCGGCCAGGTGCAGATCCCTGATGGCATCGGGTTCGCTGCGCCGAAGCTCCAGGAGCAGGAGATCCGCGAACAGCGGGTGGTAGCGGAACCACGAGCGCTCACGGTCGACCGCGACGACGAACGCGTTCGAGTCCTCCAGCTCGAGGAGCGTCCGCTCCGAGCCGCTCGCGCCGGTGAGGCGGTCCGCGAGCGGGCCGCAGACCCGCTCGAGGATCGAGGTGCGGAGCAGGAGCTGCCTGACCCCTTCGGGCTGGCGCTCGAGGACCTCGGCGAGCAGGTAGTCCGCCACGGTCCGCTCGCTGCCGGCGAACTCGGCGACGAACCGCTCGGGGTCAGGGTGACCGGCGAGCGACATCGTGGCGAGCCGCAGGCCCGCGGCCCACCCCTCGGTCCGCGCCAGGAGGACGGCGGCGGCCTCGGCGGACAGCTCGACCGCAGAGGCATCGAGCAGCTGCCGCGCCTCGTCCGCCGAGAGCCGGAGGTCGGCGGCTCGGAGCTCGGTCAGCTCGCCGGCGAGGCGCAGGCGATGGAGTCCCAGGGAGGGGTCATGGCGTGTGGCAAGGACCACGTACAGCAACCGCGGCCGTCGCGCAATCAGCAGCTCCAGCTGCGCCTGCGCATCCGGCGAGACCAGCTCGTGCAGATCGTCGATCACGAGCACGACGGGCTCATCGAGCGCCTCGAGGTCCGAGATGAGGCGCCGCACGAGCCCGTCGCCGTCGAACTCCGGGGTCGGCGCGACCTTCTGCACGACGCCGTCCTCGCCGACCGCGGAGCGCAGCTGCTCGACGACCGACAGCCAGAAGCGCTGGGCGTCGCGTTCGTGGCGCTCGACCAGCACCCAGGCTGTTCGGGCGCGGAGCCCCGCTTCATCGATCCACGAGCGAAGCAGCACGGTCTTCCCGCTGCCGGGCGGCGCCGAGACGAGCGTTACGCCAGCGGAAGCTCCGGCAGACAGGCGCGCATACAGCGCTCTTCGTGCGACGACGCCAGGAGCGCGAACGCCGACCGGCTCCTCCGGAGCACCCATGCCGTCATCGTTGCACGCGGGTGGCCCGGCAGCAACGGTCGCGAGCCGGTGATCGCGACGAACAGCGGCCGGGGCCGCGTTGAGAGTTGCCGCCCGCGACCGGCGCGCGGTCCCTCAGCTCGAGGACGGCGTCGGGGCCACGCCAGGGCCGCTGAGCAGCTCGCCCCAGTGGCCCCGCCGCATCGCGAGCAGAAGGACCCACCCGATCGGGATCGGCATGAACCACTGGGCGATCCGGAACAGCATCACGGCGGCGGTGAGCTGCTCGGTCATCCCCGACCCGGCCACGCTCGACAGGATGCCGATGTAGGCGACCTCGGTGACGCCCACGGCTCCCGGCGTGATGGGCACCAGCGACACGATCCCGACCACCGCCATCGCCGCCAGCACGGCCGACGGCGGGAGGACATCCGGGCCGACCCCGACGCACCAGAGGGCGACCTCGAGCACGACGAACCAGGCGAGCCTGGCGACCACTGCTGCGGCGAAGCCCGGCCAACCGTGCTGCGTGAGCATGGCCTTCGAGCGCTCACGCAGGTCCAGCATGCCCTCGACGATGCCCGTTGGCGGCGTCTTCCGGAGGAGCTTCCAGGTGCGCTGGGCCATCCGGTCGAGCCAGCCGCCCAGCCTCCGCGCGAGGCTCTCCGAGCGCACGACGGAGACCAGCAGGACCGCCGCGGCGACCAGCACGACGAGTCCGATCAGGGCGAGCAGGAGCGCACGCGACTGGGTCGGATGACCGGTGACGAGCACGCCGACGATGGCGATCACCGGCAGGACGAGGCAGGAGAACGTCTCGAACAGGGCTGCCAGGACGATCCCGGCGCTCGCGACGTCGGTGGGGATCGACCACTGGCGGTACAGGACGAACCGCGTGGCGAAGTCGGTCGGCCCGGGCACTGTGCTGACGACCGCGCGCGCGGCCAGGTCCGACCCGACCGCGCGCGGCCAGGATAGCCCCGGCACGAGGATGCGGGCGGGGCCCGCGTTGGCGACGTAGGCGACCGCGCTGGTGGCGCCGAGAAGCGCGAGCTGCCCGGGAGTCAGCGCCGCGAGCGCGGCGCGCACGGCCCCGTAGTCGACCACTCGGGGCAGCACGATCCCGAACACGAACACGAGGAGACCGACAAGCACGAGCGCGCGACCCACGATCGCCCGACGGCTCGGCGGTGGACGGGCCGGCGTTCCGCCCGGCGCGCTCGCGATCGCCCCTGCGGATGCTGCGTCCGCCATCACGCGAGAACCATAGAGCGCCGCTACCCGCCCCGCCTCGGGGAAACGGGCGCCGGGCGGTGGATCGAGCGCGGCATGCCTGGTCGGCGAAGCCCGTTTGGGACGCATCGACGGCGACCGCGGGCCTCGCTACAGTCCCCCGATGGAGTCGACACCCGTCTCCGGGCCCGAACGGCGGATCGTCACGGTCCTGTTCGCCGACCTCGTCGGGTTCACCTCGCTGGCCGAGCGGCTGGATCCCGACGACCTCGCCATCGTCCAGGACGCCTACTTCGCCGCCGTCCGCGACGTCGTCGGGCGGTACCGCGGCCGCCTCGAGAAGTTCATCGGCGACGCGGCGATGGCGGCGTTCGGCGTCCCCAGGACGGAGGACGACGACGCCGTGCGGGCCATCTCGGCCGGCTTCGCCCTGCTGAACGCGATCGGCGACCTCGGGGCGCGCCTCGGCCTCGACGCCGAGGACCTCCGCCTGCGGGTCGGCGTGAACACGGGCGAGGTCGTGGTCGCGGCCGGCGGTCCCGACGAGGGAAGGCTCAGCGGCGACGTCGTGAACGTCGCGGCCCGGCTGCAGGCCGCCGCCGAGCCCGGGACGATGCTCGTCGGCGAGGTGACCGCCCTCGCCGTCGCCGGCGCCGTCCAGCTCGATCCGCCGACGGCCCTCGTGCTCAAGGGGAAGGCCGAGCCGGTCCGGGCCTCACGCGCCGTCGCGGTCCGCAGCGAGCCGTCGCGCGAGCTCGCGATGGGGCGCCTGCGGGCACCGCATCCAGGGCCGCTCCACCGAGCTCGCGGCACTCCGATCGGCAGCCGAGCAGGCCGCCGCCGGGGCTGCGCCACGGGTGCTCATCCTCGCGCCGCCCGGTGTCGGGAAGACCAGGCTCGTCGAGGAGTTCGCGGCGACCCTCGACCCGACGTCGGGCTGGTCCGTGCTGCGGGTCCGGGTCACCGCCGAGGCGGGGGCGCCGTTCGCCCCGATCGCTCGGCTCGTGACGGCGGCCCTGGGCACGGGTCCGGGGTCGGCCGCCGCGCCCCGCACGCCCCCGGGCGACGGCCCGCGCAGGATCGTTTCGACCGGTTGCGAGTCGGCGCTCGCCGCCGCCGTCTCACCGGGCCGGGCTGCCACGGTCGTCGAGCACGTGCGAGACCTGCTCGACGCGGTCGGCGAGCCGGGGACGGTCGGCGGGCCCGCGGCGCCAACGCCCTCGGCGCCCACCGCGGATCGCGCCGACCTCTTCACGAGCTGGCTCCAGGCCCTCGACGCCCTGGCGGCACGACGACCGCAGGCCTGGATCGTCGAGGACCTCCACTGGGCTGGTCGCGACGTGCTCGCGTTCCTCGAGGCGGCGGGCGAGGCGTCGCCTGCGTCGGGGAGGCTCGTGGTCGCCACGGGCCGCCCGAGCGTGCTCGAGGTCGGCTCGTTGGCCACCGGCTGGGAGCGGATCGAGCTGCCGACGTTGGGCGCGTCCGACGCGCGGGCCCTCGTCGACGAGCTGACCGGATCCGCGCTGCCGGACGTCCTCGCGGAGCGCATCGCCGCCCGGTCGGACGGGAACTGCCTCTTCATCGAGGAGCTGCTGCGGGCCTGGGTCGGCGCCGGGATCCTCGTCGAGACCGACGGGGGCGGCGTCCGGCTGGCCGTCGATCCCGACGAGGTGCTCCTCCCGCCCACCGTCCAGGCCGTCTACGCCGCGCAGCTCGACGACCTCCCCGGGCCGGCACGCCTGGCCGCCCGCCGCGGATCCGTCTGCGGCCGCCGGTTCCCGGTCGACGTCCTCCCCACGCTCGGCATCGACGCGCCGTCCGACGCGGCGGCGGCGCTCGGCCGGCGAGGCATCGTCGCAGGACCCTACGCGGCGCCGATCGTCGGGGGCGAGCTCGCCTTCCGCCACGCGCTGCTGCGGGACGCGGGCTACGCGAGCCTCGGGCGGGCCGAGCGGGCCGAGCTGCACGTGCGCTCGGCGCGCTGGCTCGAGGCGGTGGCCGGCGAGCGCGCCGACGAGCTGGCGGCCGCCATCGGCGGCCATTACGCCGATGCCCTGGCGGAAGCGCCGGCTCTCGCCGGGCAGGTCGCCGCGGGGCTGGATCGCGCGGCGGCCGCGTCCCTCGCCGCCGGCTGGATCGAGCGGGCCGGCGATCGTGCACTCGGCCTGGGCGCCCGCGCCGGGGCGGCCGAGCTCTTCCGGCGCTCGGTGAACCTGACGAAGCCCGACGCCGGCGCCGACCTCGCCCGCCGCTGGCGGCGAGTGGGCGAAGCGATCGTCGGCGCCGGCGATCTCGAGGAGGCGGCCGTCGCGTTCGGGACCGCAACCGAGATCGCCCGCGCGGCGCTCGGGGCAGCCGGCGCGACGCCTGGCACCGCGGCCGGCGGAACGCCCACCGCCGCAGCCGGCGCCCGCCGCGAGCTCGCGCTCGCCTCAGCCGCGCTGTCGCGTGCGCGCTACGAGCAGATCCGCTTCGCCGAGGCCCTCGCGATCGCCGAGGAGGCGATCGGCGTCGTCGGCCGCGACAGCCCCGATGCCGTGCCGCTCCTGCTCGCCCGGCTCCGGGGGATCGAGGGCGTCTCCAACGACTACGCGGCGGTCTACCGCGAATCCGCGGACGTGCTCGAGGCCGCGATCGCGACCGGCGACCGGGTGCTGATCTTCGAGGCCCGGCGGCTCCGCCTCGCGTTCGCGGCGAACCTCGACCTGGAGGCGGCCGACGACTGGGTGGCCCTCTCGCGCGAGGCGCGCGCCCTCGGCCGCTGGAGCGAGGCCGTCGGCGGCCCTGTCGGCCGCGTCGGACCTCGTCGCCGAACGCGACCCGGCCGCGGCGGCCCGGCTCCTCGACGAGGCGGAGGCGATGGCCGAGGCGCGCGGGCTCAGCGAGCGGCTCTGCTGGATCGGGCTGATCCGGGCGAGCCGCGCGCTCAGGGGCGGAGACTGGGACGCGGGCGTCGCCGCGGCCCGGGCCGGGCTCGAGCTCGCCGTGCGCTTCCGCTACGACCGGGCGGCGGTCCGCACCTGGTTCGCGCTGACGCCGATGGCCGACGCCCGGGGCGACCGCGCCACGCTCGAGTGGGCCGCCGCGTGGTTCGCCGAGCACGAGGCCTCGTTCCCCCACAGCCCGTACGGCACCGTGCAGCACGCGGGGGTGGACCTGCGCCTGGCCGACGCCGGGCTCGGCTCCCCGCCGGCGCTCGACGACGAGACGCTCATGGCGGGGCTCGCGCTCGACGACGATTCGCCCGAGTGGCTCGCGGCGGTCGAGCGGATCATCGAGGCGACGGTCGTGGCCGGCCGAGTGGAGCTTGCCCGGACGATGGTCGAGCGCCTGCCGCCGCCCGGGCTCGGACGACGCCCGGCCTCTCCTGCGCGCCTCGCGGGCGCTCGTCGGCTCGTGGCTGGCCGGGGCGGAGGCTTCCGGCAGCGCCGCGGCGGCCCGCCTGGCCCGCGACGCCCTGGGGCATGCCCGCGAGGCAGGGGCCCCGTGGTGGGTCTCGCGCGCGATCCGGCTCCTGGGACGGCACGGCGCCGCGACCCCGGCCGAGCTCGAGGAGGCGGCAGCGATCGAGGGCGGGCTCGGCATCGGCGGCTGAGGTGGTGCCGTTCCGGCCGAAGGGCCGGAGGCGTGGTAGATTGGCTGCCGCGCCGACATAGCTCAGCGGTAGAGCAGCTGTTTCGTAAACAGCAGGTCCTCGGTTCAAATCCGAGTGTCGGCTCCAGCGATCTGTGGGTTGGGTCCGCTCTCGGCAGCCGACGCAGCCTGAACTCCCCGGACAGGGGCGCCGCACAACCCTCGGCCCTTGCCGTTGTCCTCGACCCCCGGACGCCCGGTGCGCGTCCCATCCTCCGAGGAGAGCGGAGCGCCCGGTGCGGAGCCGGGGGCCGGAGGGAGACTAGCCGGGGGGCGGCGAGGGAGGCTTGCGCGACCGTCGCCGAAGCCGCCGGACCACGAACGTCGCCAGCAGGCTCATCAGCACGCTCGTGACGACCGGCGACCACTTCGGTGGTTGCGCCCCGCGCCCGCGCCGCATCGCCTCCACGTCGACGAAGACGCCCCGACACGTCGGGCACCGCCACGCCCCGCCGCGTCCGCGTCGCCCCATGGGCTGCATGGCAGTCCCGTCCTTCGGGCACGGCCACGCTGTCTGTGTCTCCTCGGTCACGACCTGTCCCTCCATCGGGCTGCTGTTCGGGTACGGCTCGATGCTCCGGGTCTCGTGCAGGCGCGGGTCTTGGGTCGCTGGGTAGGTCTCTGGGGCTTCTCCGTTCTGGCCGGAAGAGAACCGGACGACCTGTCGGTCAAGATCGACCGCCACGACACGGCGCCCGTGATCGAGCCAAGCGTGCGCCTGAACGTGTCGGCCGCCAAGGTCGTTCGCCCACCACGTGGGATAGCGGTACGCGCTCGGCGGCAGCCCTCCGACGAGTCGACCGATCTCGTCGAACGACATCACGACGGCGTGGGACGCGGCGCTGAGGTGACGGCTGAGGGGCTCGTACTTTGGCTCGTGCTTTGCCATCAAACAGGACCTCCTCGTCCCTGAGCGGGTGGCCTGATGGTCGGATCCATCACGGATAGAACGTTAGACGCTCGGGCGGTCGATGGGGGCGGTCAGATGCTCCCCTGCGATTCGCTCGACCCGAGCTGTACGGCGGTTCGGTCTTGTCCGCCTGGCGGACATCCGGTGCGTCCGGCCGACCTGTCACTTCGCCCTGCACGACCGCGCCGCGAGGCGCCGGCGCCGGATGACGCGGGTGGTCGCCTCGAGATCGACACGTCAATTCCCGGTCCGGGGGCCGTGACTTTCGGCTCTCGACCTTGACGAGGCGTCGCTGCGACCGTGAATATGCGTCACGCGAGGCCCCGATGCACGACGACCTGCCCATGGGTTGCCAAGGTCGCCCCGCCTGACGCCGTTCGACACGGAAGGAGGGAACCGATGATCCTGCTCGGGTGCCTGCTGGCGATGGGCATCGCGTTCGCGCCGCGGGTGGTGCTGGTCCTCGCCTGGATCTTCAGTGACCGCTGGCCCGTCGTCTGGGGTGACGCCTGGCTCGTCCCGCTGCTGGGCATCATCTTCCTCCCGTTCACCACCGTGATGTACATGCTCGTGTGGACGAAGGGTGGCATCGAGGGCTGGGACTGGCTGTGGATCGCCCTCGGCCTGTTCGTCGACCTCACGCACTACGCTCAGGCAGCCGTGAATCGCAATCGGGTGCCGGGCTATGCGACCGCCGCCGCGGCCGTGTCAGGTGGCGGGCCGACCGCGGCGCCACCTCCGGTCGCCCCGCCGGTGGCAGCACCGCCCCCGCCAACCCCAGTCGCCGCCCCGCCGGTCGTGACACCTCCCGCCGCCCCGCCGCCGGGGGAGCAGCCGCCCAGCTAGATCCTGACCTCGGCCCCGGCTCCGGGGCGTCCTGCCGGCTCTCTTCGGTGAGTGTCTACGAGGTCCACCGGCTTGACTTCGCCGACGCCTACCTGGTCGCGAGCGCGGAACGAACCGGGGTCGGCGTCATCGCGTCGTTCGACCGGAGCATCGATCGGGTCTCGACGGTTCGTCGCGAGGAGCCGGCCTGAGCGAGACGATGGCGGTCGCAGCGCAGCGCTTCGTGCACGACCTGAGCGCGAGCGCCACGGCCGAGCGCGGCCGACACAGGTCGATGAGCGTCAGGCTCCGGCTGCCGGCCGGGACCGTCGTGAGCTCCCCGGCGATCGACGCGGCCCACTCGCGGATGGCGGGCCAGTCGCGATGGTCGCCCCAGGGCGACTTGACCATCGAGACGATCCGCCGCTCGACGAAGCCGAGCTGCTGCTTGTCCGCCTTGCCGGGAAAGACCCGATGCTCCCTCGCCCCGACGAGCTCGAGGAGCTTGTTGCCCTCGGCAGCGTCGGCGGGATCCACGATGTCGCGCCCGAGAGGCCCGCTCGAGAACAGCCACACGGGGCGCGTGCGCAGCGCATCCGCGGAGCCGTTGACGAGGTCGCGAGCGGGCCCCATCCAACGGCCCCAGTGGACCGCGCTCCCGACGATGACGGCGTCGTACGGAGCGACGGACTCGACGTCCTGGGCGTCGACGACGTCGACCTCGATGCCCGTCTCACGGACGGTCTCGCCGATCGACTCGGCGATCTCCCTCGTGCTGCCGTGCTTCGATGACACGGCGATCAGCAGCTTCATGGTGGGTCTCCTCTCGCCTACGCGACGGGCACGCGGGCAAGCGCGCGCGCCGGGTTGGCCATCTCCATCAGCGACACGCCGATGCCGTACGTCAGGAACCGGCCTTCCGGCACGAGCTCGATGACGCAGCTCCCGTCCTTCCGCGCCTCGGGCACGAGCTTCTCGAGCTCCTTCGAGACGGATCCGATGTCGAGCGAACCCGCCGGGTGGACCGTCGCCCTGGCATGGAAGGTGATGGTGGCCGGGGGGATGGGAACGAGCAGGGCGAGGATGCCGCCGCGACGGACCGGCACGGTGACCGCGACCTCCTGGCCGGTCACGACCTGGCGCGCCTTCCAGCCATCCGCGGCGACGGCGACGTACATGCGCCGATCGGCAACCCCGTACACGACGCCGCTCGATCGAGGCTCACCCGCGGCGTTGACGTGGCTGACGACGGCGAAGGAGGCCTTCGCGAGCGCCTCCCAGACCGCCTCGCAGCTCAGGCGGGATCCGCCCGCGAGCCTCTCGTCCGCTGCACTGCGGGACGTGCTCGCCGGCAGCGCGGTCATTCCATTCGTGCTCATCGGACCATCTCTCCAGTGCGGTCGATCGAGGCGATCGCTGATGGAGATCACCCTGCGGCTCAACCGGCACCCGGCGCATCCATCGTTGGACGGACGCGCTGGTTGATTCTGCGCCGGGAGGGGCGAGCGGCGAGCACGCGAGCGTCAGCCGAGCAGGCCGAGCTGCCGACCGCGGGCCACGGCCTCGGTCCGGTTCGCCGCCCCGAGCTTGCCCGAGATCGTGTGGACGTGCGACTTGACGGTGCCCACGGTCACGAACAGCTCGGTCGCGACCTGGCTGTTGGACCGCCCGAGGGCGACCAGGCGCAGGACCTCGAGCTCGCGGCCGGTCAGCGCTTCGACCGGACCGTCGCGACCCGCCCCCTCGCGTCGATGGGGATCGGGGCCCCCGCTCGCGAGCAGTGGGCCGATGCGCTCGAGCGTCGCCCGGGCGAGCCGGGCGCAGGGCGCGTCGCCGCTGGCGGTCGCGAGCTCGAGGGCGCGACGGGCGGTGGCCTCGGCGAGCTCGGCCTGCCCGAGCTCGGCCTGGGCGCTGGCCATGACGGCCCAGACCGCTGGGCTGTCGGTCGCGGCCGACTCCCTCGGGGTCCGCTCGAGCTCCGCCTCGCACAGCCGCAGCGCACGCTCGGGATCGCCGCGCTTCATCGCGATCCTGGCCAGGTCGCCGATCGCGCGGCCGGTGGCGAAGCGGTTGCCGCCGGCTCGCAGGTCGGGCAGCGCGGCTTCGTAGGCCTCCGCGGCCGCGTCGAGATCGCCGGCACGGACGAGAGCGAAGCCCAGCAGCACGGTCGCCGTGCCTCGCAGGGTTGCCTCCGTCTGCGCCGGCAGCCCAGCCGGGACGAGCGTCGCGCGCGAGGCGCGCCTGCGCGATCGCGGTGGCGCTGTCCCCTTCGAGCGCGGCCAGCTGCGAGCGGAGGAGGGCGAGCTGCGTCGGGATCGCCAGCCGCATCGTCGGGCCGCCGTCGCGTCCGTCGGCGAGCGCCCGCTCGGCGTCGGCGAGCCGCTCGGCGACGCCCTCGGTCTCGCCAGCGAGGACGAGGCACCAGGCGTACGACGTGCTGAGCTGGGCGTGGCCGCGGACGACCTCCGGCGGCAGGGCGTCGAGCCACCGCCGCACGGTGCTGAGCTCGCCCGCGCTGACGTGGCGGCCCGAGGCGATGGCGATGATCTGGCTCGTGCGCTCGAGATCGCCCGAGAGGAGGGCATGGCCGATCGCCTCGTCGTCATCCCCTCGCTCCTCGTGCCAGGCGGAGGCCCTCGCGTGCAGCTCGGGGACCTCGTTCGGGTGGAGCATCCGCAACCGGGCGCGGAGGATCTCGGCGAAGAGCGCGTGATAGCGATACCAGCGCCGCTCGTCGTCGAGCGGGGTGATGAGGAGGTTCGCGCGCTCGAGCTCCTCGAGTCGCGCCTGGCCGTCGCGTTCGCCTGTGACCGCCTCACACAGGGGACCGCAGAGGCGGTCGAGGATCGAGGTCCGCAGGAGGAACTCCTGGGTCTCGGGCGGCAGCGCGGCGAGGACCTCCTCGACGACGTAGTCGAGGATGTAGCGGTGGCTCGCTCCGAACCGCCGCACCAGCTCGGCATGGTCGGGTCGGCCGCGCAGCGAGACCGCCGCCAGCCACAACGCCGCCGCCCACCCCTCCGTTCGGTCGGTGAGCGCCTCGACCTCCGCGGAGGTGAGCTCGACGCCGGTCGACCGCACGAGCGCGGTCGCCTCGGCCGCCGTGAAGCGGAGGTCGTCGGCGCGAACCTCGAGGAGCTCGCCGCGGGCGCGCAGGCGGGCGAGCGGGAGCGGCGGATCGGCGCGCGTGGCGATCGCGACGCGGGCCGGCGGGGGGAGGCGCTCGACGAGCGACGCGACGAACCGGTGAACCGCCGGCTCGTCGATCAGGTGGTAATCGTCGAGCACCAGGACGGCGCCGTCTCCGGCCGCCGCGACGCGGTCGAGAACGTGCGCGAGGGCGAGCTCGGGATCGAAGGACCCGGCGTCGAACGCCGCGAGTGTCCTCCGTGTTCCCGGCGAGGCGTGCCGTGGCCGCCGCGAGATAGCGAGCGAAGCGGACGATGTCGTTGTCGCGCGCGTCGAGCGACACCCACGCGCCCCGCACGCCCGGCTGACCCAGCCAGTCGGCGAGCAGGGTGCTCTTGCCGAAGCCGGCGGGCGCCGAGACGAGCACGAGTCGAGCCTCGGCTGCGTCGTCGAGTCGGGCCCGCAGTCGCTCGCGATCGACGTAACGCCTGCCCCGCGCCTGGACGCCGAGCTTCGTCGTGATCAGGGCATCTCGCCCTGGCATCTCCATCGTGACGGTCAGCCCTCCAGTAGGGGCGCGGGGCCGGGTACGGATCTCCGGAAGTGTCAGGGCGGAGATCCCGGTCGCACAGTGCCGTTCGACGCCACTTCGCCCGAACCGGAGCCCAACAGGGCTGCGGTTCGAATTCAACCCCCTGGTCCATCCCGGGATGGATGTGCGGGTGGGGGGTTGAGCGGCACGCTCCGTCATGAGATCCGGCCCACAGGACCGGAGCATACGGAGGTCCCCGATGAGTCACTCGGTCCGCTACCAGATCCGAGTGCGGGTCCAGGGCGAGCTCGCGCCGGCCTGGTCGACCTTGTTGGCTGATCTCACGGTGGCGACGGAGCCCGACGGAACGACCCTCGTCAGCGGCGAGCTGGCCGACCAGGCCGCCCTCCATGGGCTCCTCGCCGCGATCCGGGACCTCGGCCTGTCGCTGATCTCGGTCGAGACCGTCGCCATCCCATCGTCGTCCCCCACAGGAGGCTAGTCATGTCGCTCGTGCTCGCGCTGTTCCTCGTCGTTCACGCCGGCATCCACATCGGGTACATCTGCGGCCCGGCCTGGCCGTTCGTCGCGGCCGATCCGTGGCTCGTCACCGGCGTTGGAGCCAGCTCTGACGCGGTCCGCACGGTCGGGATCGCGCTCGTGCTCGTGACCTTCGTCGCCTACCTGCTCGCCGCGGTGACGGCCACGGGGTTCGGGCGGTCCCTGTGGAAGCCGCTCATCGTCGTCGCCTCGGTGGCCTCGGCGATCGTGCTCACGATCTTCGTCACCCCGTGGACGCTGCCTGGTCTCGCGATCGACGCCGTCCTGCTCTGGGCGACGCTCGCCCAGGGCTGGCGCCCGACCCCGTTCTTCGGCCGTGTCGCGAACGCGTGCTCCGGCAGTCAGGAGACAGCACGATGACTGTCAAGGCTTTCGTCAAGAAGCATCCAGTACTGACCTACTACGCCCTGGCGTTTGCCATCTCCTGGGGCGCCATCCTCCTCGTCGTCGGCCCTGGCGGCTTCCTCGAGACGACTTCGACCAGCCCGTCATTCGCCCTCGCGGGCTTCGCGTCACTCCTGGGTCCCAGCCTGGCCGGTGTCGTCCTGACGGGCCTCGTCGACGGGAGAGCGGGCTGGCGTGACCTACTGTCGCGGCTCCGCCGTTGGCGCGTTGGCCTGCGCTGGTACGCGGTGGCGCTCCTCACCGCGCCGCTGGTGACGATCCTGACCCTGCTCGCGCTGTCGCTCACCTCCCCGGCGTTTCTCCCCGCCATCGTCACGGCGGAGGACAAGGCGAGCCTGCTGCTGTCCGGCATCGCGGTCGGGCTGATCGTCCCCGTCTTCGAGGAGCTTGGCTGGACAGGCTTCGCCACGCCCAGGTTGCGGCTGCGACATGGCGTTCTTGGCACTGGGCTGATCATGGGCGTGCTGTGGGGGGCGTGGCACTTCCCGCTCTTCGCCGGCAGTGCAGCCTCCTCCGGTGGGATCCCGCCGGCGCTCTTCATGGCCGCGATGCTCTTCTCGTGGCTGCTCCCGTACCGGGTGCTGATGGTGTGGGTCTATGACCGCACCCAGAGCCTCCTGGTGGTGATGCTCATGCACATGCCGATCGTCGTCGGCGCGCTCGTCCTCACCTCCGAGGCGATCTCAGGGGAGCAGATGTTCCTGTCCCTGATCGCCAACGGCGCAGGATACTGGCTCGTGGTGGGGGCCGTGGCGCTCGCGAACGGCGGGCACATCACCCAGGATCAGCGTGTCAGGGCCGCCCCGGAAGGGATGGCCGCCTGAGCAGCGCACCCTTTCGAGGAGGGCCAGCATGGACACCACCCGTCACACCGGCCGCGTGGTCCTCGTGACCGGTGCGGCGTACGGCATCGGTCGGGCGACGGCCCTTCGGTTCGCCCGGGAGGGTGCGAACGTCCACGGGATCGACGTGAACGAAGAGGGGCTCGCGCTCGCGGCCGATGAGTTCGCGACCGCCGGCGTCGACGTGACGCTCCGCAAGGGTGACGTCACCGAACGAGCCGACGTCGACGCGGCGGTCGATGGGCTGGTGGCAGCCCACGGCCGAATCGACGTCCTCGCCAACGTGGCGGGGATCATGGACTTCTTCCTGCCGGCGCACGAGGTCGATGACGAGACCTGGGCGCGGGTGCTCGCCGTCAACGTGACCGGCCCGATGCTGCTGGGCCGGCAGCGTCCTCCCGCTGATGATGGCCCGGAAGTCGGGCTCGATCGTCAACGTCTCGTCCGCCGGCGGCCTGCGGGGCGGCACCGCGGGCTGTGCGTACACGACGAGCAAGCACGCGCTCATCGGCTACACCCGCAGCGTCGCCTGGACGTATCAGTCCGAGGGCATCCGCTGCAACGTGGTGTGCCCGGGCGGGGTCGCCACGAACATCGCGACGACCGGGTACCCGAGGAGCCAGTGGGGCCTCGAGCGGCTCGCGCGGATCCACGCGTCGGGCACGCGGATGGCCCAGCCCGACGAGATCGCCACGTTGATCTCGTGGCTGGCGTCCGACGAAGCCTCCGACGTGAGCGGCGCGGTCATCGCCGCCGACAGCGGCTGGACGGCGGGCTGAGCATCGCGCGAACATGAGGGACATGGCCAGCCCGCTGCTCGAGACCAAGCTCTTCGTCCCCAGGCTGCGACGCGGCCTGGTCGCACGTCCGAGACTGAGCGAACGCCTCGGACCGCGGCGCCGAGTCGAAGCTGACGCTCATCTCCGCGCCGGCCGGCTTCGGCAAGACGACGCTGCTGGCCGAGTGGCTGGCGGCCGCGCCGGCCGGTGAACGGTCCACGGCGTGGCTTTCGCTCGACCCCGGTGACAACCAGGCCGTGTTGTTCTGGACGTACCTGATCACCGCGCTGCAGTCGGTGGCACCCGGGGTCGGCGCGAGTGGGCTCCCACTCCTGGACTCGGGCCAGTCGCCGATCGAGACGGTCCTTGCGACGCTGCTCAACGAGCTCAGCGCGGTGCCGCAGGACGTCGTGCTGGTGCTCGACGACTACCACGAGGTCGACGTGCCCGACATCCACGAGGGGATGGCGTTCCTGCTGGAGCACCTCCCCCCGCGGCTGCACCTGGTGATCACCACCCGCGCCGATCCGGCGCTGCCGCTGGCCCGCCTGCGGGCGCGGGGCGAGCTCGTCGAGATCCGCGCCGCCGACCTGCGCTTCACCCCGGACGAGGCCGCCGCGTACCTCAACGAGGCGATGGGGCTGGCCCTGACGGCGAGCGATGTCGCCGCCCTGGAGGCGCGCACCGAGGGCTGGATCGCCGCCCTCCAGCTGGCCGCGCTCTCGATCCAGGGGCGCGAGGACGTCGCGGGCTTCATCGCCGGCTTCGCCGGGGACGACCGCTACATCGTCGACTACCTGGTCGAAGAGGTCCTGCACCGTCAACCCGATCACGTCCGGAGCTTCCTGCTGCAGACCTCCGTCCTGGACCGCCTGAGCGGCCCGCTGTGCGATGCCGTCACCGGCGAGGATGGCGGCAACGCCATGCTGGAGGCGCTCGATCGGGGAAACCTGTTCCTGGTCCCGCTCGACGACCGCCGCCGGTGGTATCGCTACCACCAGCTCTTTGCCGACGTGCTGCGAGCGCGCCTCCTGGACGAGCAGCCCGGCCGCGCCCAGGTGCTTCACGGGCGGGCGAGCGACTGGTACGAGGAGAACGGCGAACGGTCGGAGGCCATCGACCATGCGATCGCCGCCGAGGACTTCGAGCGGGCGGCGGACCTCGTGGAGCTGGCGATCCCGGCGACGACCCAGCATCGACGGGAGGCCACGCTGCGCCGGTGGCTCGAGGCGCTCCCCGACGAGCTGCTCCGGGTCCGGCCCGTGCTGAGCAACGCGTACGCCGGGTCGCTCCTCGTCAGGGGCGAGGTCGAGGGGGTCGAGGAGCGGCTGCGGGACGCCGAGCGGTGGCTCGGCGCGATGGACGGGACCGTGGTTGGCCCGGGCGAAGGTGCGGGCTCCATGGTCGTCGTCGACGAGGCGGCGTTCCGCCGATTGCCGGGCTCGGTCGCCGTGCACCGCGCCGGCCAGGCCCTCATCCTCGGCGATGCGGCCGGCACCGTGGCCCATGCCAGGCGGGCGCTCGACCTCGTCGGCGAGGACGAGCACCTTGCCCGTGGAGGCGCAGCCGGGCTCCTGGCGCTCGCCTCCTGGACGAGCGGGGATCTCGAGGAAGCGTCCCGTTGGTACGCGGCTGCGATGGCGAGCCTGGAGAAGGCCGGTCACCTCTCGGACGTCATCGGCTGCGCGCTCGCCCTGGCCGACATCCGGCTCGCCCAGGGTCGCCTGGGCGAGGCGCTGCGCGTCTTCGAGCGGGGATTGGCGCTCGCCACCGGGCAGGGTGGCCATGTGCTGCGGGGCGCGGCGGACATGCACGTCGGGATCAGCACCATCCTCCGCGAGCGGGACGACCTCGAGGGCGCCAGGCGCCACCTGTCGGAGGCCGGGGCGCTGGGCGAGGAGAACGGCCTGCCCCAGAACCGCTATCGGTCGCGCGTCGCCCTGGCCGCGATCCGGCAGGCACAGGGCGACCTGGACGGGGCGCTCGAGCTGCTCACCGAGGCCGAGCGTCTCTACGTCGGCGACTTCTCCCCGGACGTGCGCCCCGTCGCTGCCCTGAAGGCACGCGTGTGGATCGCCCAGGGGAGGCTGGCGGAGGCTTCCGAGTGGGCGCGCGAGCGCGGTCTCTCCGCTGCCGACGAGCTCAGCTACGTCCACGAGCTCGAGCACGCCACGCTGGCCAGGTTGCTTCTGGCCGAGGGAGCGCACGACCGTTCCGCACGCGCCACCAGAGAGGCAACGGAGCTCCTGGAGCGCCTGCTGGCAGCTGCGGAGGAAGGTGGTCGAAACGGGAGCGTCATCGAGATCCTGGTCCTGCTGACGCTCGCCCGTCGCGCCCACGACGATGTGCCGGGTGCGCTTGCGTCGCTGCATCGTGCGCTGGCGATGGCCGAGCCGGAGGGCTACGTCCGCGTCGTCGTCGACGAAGGACCGCCCATGGCGGCGCTGCTGAAGCTGGCGGCGAAGCAGCGGAACGCCTCGCGCTATGTGCGCCGACTCCTTGCCGCTGTCGCGCCCGCCGAGGGACGAACGCTTGTCGAACAGCCGCTGATCGAACCGCTCAGCGAGCGGGAGCTCGAGGTCCTGCGCCTCCTGGGCAGCGAGCTCGATGGCCCGGACATCGCGCGCGAGCTGGTGGTGTCCTTGAGCACCGTGCGGACGCACACGAGGAACATCTACGCGAAGCTCGGCGTGAACAGCCGGAGGGCAGCCGTCCGCCGTGCCGCCGAGCTCGGCCTGCTCTCGCGCACCCGGGCCGGCCGACCCTCCGCCTGACCCCTCGCCCCCGGCTGCGCCCAGCCGCCGCCGCACGTCGGATCGACGACCCCGGGTTCTCGCTCGTCTCGGTGACGAATTGTCACCCCGCTCATCACGTGTGGTGATGCGCACTCATCACATCCGCCTCCACGTTGTCTCGAGTGACTCAGGTCGGTGTTTGCCGGCCGGAGATCCAGAAGGCAACACACATGAGGAGCGGGATGACCGAACGACACACGTTGAAGGGCGATCGCCCCGAGGCCGGACGTTACGAGATCCGGCTCACCGGGCACCTCGACGAGCACTGGGCCGCATGGTTCGACGGACTTGCCGTCAGCCACCAGGGCGACGGAACCACGGTCATTCGCGGCTCTGTCGCCGACCAGGCGGCGCTCCACGGGCTGCTCCAGCGCGTTCGTGACCTGGGCCTGCCCCTGGTCTCGGTCACGCGGGTCGACATCGACCAGCCCGGGCCGTCGACCACAGACCCTCGATAGCTCGTTGAACGACCAAACGGAGACCGACATGGCACGCATCCAGCGTCCCACCGCAACGAAAGGACTTCCAGCATGACCTCTTCCCGAAAGACCGCCCTCGCCGTGGGCGTGCTCTTCATCCTGACGTTCATCACCTCGATCGCAGCAGTGTTCGCCTACGGACCTGTTCTGACCGATCCCGCCTACATCCTCAGTGCCAACCCCGACACCGGCGTGTTCATGGGGGCGTTCCTCGAGCTGCTGCTCATCATCACCAACATCGGCTGCGCCGTCGTCCTGTTCCCGCTGCTCAAGCGGCAGAACGAGGGCCTCGCCCTCGGGTACGTCACGGCTCGTCTCGTCGAATGCGGCTTCATCGCCGTCGGCCTCCTCAGCCTCCTGACGGTCGCGACCCTGGCCAATGAGACCACCAGCGCGAACGCAGCATCGGTCGTCCCGATCGGCAAGTCGCTCGTCGCGATGCACAACTGGACGTTCCTGCTCGGCCCCGGCTTCGCCGACGGCGTCGGGACCGGGCTGATCCTGGGCTGGCTGATGTTCCGCTCCGGTCTTGTGGGGCGACGCATGGCGCTGGTCGGCGTCGTGGGCGGCGCGATGCTCGCCACCTCCGGGGTCGCGGTGCTGCTGGGTGTCATCCCGCAGGGCGGCGCGGTGCAGGGCATCGCGACCATCCCGGAGATCATCTGGGAGGCGTTCCTGGGCCTGTACCTGCTCTTCAAGGACTTCAAGCCGTCGGCCCTGGCCGCGCTTACGTCCGACGCGAGCGACAAGGTCAAGGCGGCGACGGCCACCCAGTCGCCAATCGCCGTCGTGGCGAAGGCGGGCGCAGCATGACCGCCGTGCGCGAGCAGGCGCCTCGCACCTCTCCACGGCTGTTCGTTCGGATCGCCTGGGTGGGCCACCGCGCGCTCTATCGACTCACCGGGGGGCGGATCGGCCTCACGCGGCCGAAGGCCGGCGGCAGGTTCGGGATGATGCGCCTCACGACGCTCGGGCGGCGCTCGGGCCAGCCACGGGTCGTCATCGTCGGGTACTACGAGGACGGCGAGAACCTGGTCACGCTGGCCATGAACGGCTGGGCCGATGCCGAGCCCGCGTGGTGGCTGAACCTCCAGGCGCAGTCCCGAGACGACGGTCGACCTGCCCGGCGGATCGCGCGCCGTGCGAGCCCGTGCCGCGGCGGGCGCGGAGCGCGAGCGGCTGTGGGCGAAGTTCCGCGACTACCCCGGCTGGGGCGACGACCTCGACGCGCTCGCCGCGAGCCGCTCGACGGAGCGGGCGGTGGTCGTGCTCGAGCCTTGCCCCGCAGGGGTCACGGTCCAGCCATGGTGACGATCGCCCGAACTCGATCCCTCGACGTCGACGGGCCCCGCAGGCTCCGCCTCCGCCTCCGGCACGCTGGCTTGTTCCAGGGCTCGGCCTCGCGCTCTTCGCCAACGCGCAGGCCTCGCACCTTTCATGTCGGGCTTGTCCCGCTCCTGGTGTTCGGGATCGTGCCCCACCTCACGGTCCTCGTGGGGATCCGTCAGCCGCATGCGCAGGGCCAGCTGGCCCTGCGCGCGGTGCCGCTCTTCAACACCATGCATCAGCCCGTCCTGCCGCTGACCCTGCTCGGCCTGGCCGCGGCCGGCATCCTGCCGCCGTTCTGGCTCGTGGCCGCGCTGGCGTGGCTCAGCCACATCGTGGTCGATTGGGGCTTCGGCAATGGGCTGCGGACTGCTGATGGGTACCTTCGGGGTCGCTCTGCCCGAGACGCCTGAGGGCTCTTGGCGGTGGAATAGGTGACCGGCCGCGTTTCGTGGCCGATCAGGATCACACGTGGCCTTCCGCGCTGGTCGATGTCTGAGTCGATCGGCAGGGGGCCACTCGTGGTTGGCGCACCGGGGTTCGTTAGCGCGCCGTGGTATCCTTACGTGGGTCCGATTGTAAGGAGCAGGCCATGGAAGTCTCGGCGAGACTCAGCTCCAAGGGCCAGGTCACGGTGCCGCGCGCAGTCCGCGAGGCACTGGCCCTGGAAGAGGGGGATCGACTCGTGTTCAGGGTGGAGGGCGATCACGCCGTGCTCGCGCGAACCCCGGATCTCCTCGCCATGGCGGGCTCGGTGAGCGTGCCCGCGGCCAGGCGAGGCACGCCCTGGACGGAGGTCCTGCGCCAGACGCGGCGGTCCCGAGCCGCCGAGCGCCGGTGACGGCATTCGTCGATGCCAACGTCCTGATCCGACACTTCACGGGCGATCCGCCGGAACTCGCTGCCCGGGCGACGCGCTACCTCGCGGCCGCTGACGAGCTGCTCCTGCCGGACCTGATCCTCGCCGAGGTGGCCTACGTCCTCGAGTCGTTCTACGAGGCGCCACGGGCGCAGGTGGCGACGACCCTCCGCGCGGTGCTGGCCTTCCCCGCCATCCGGGTGCTCGACGCCGACCTGCTCCATCGAACGGTCGAGGTCTACGAGGTGCACCATCTCGACTTCGCCGACGCCTACCTGATCGCGAGCGCGGAGCGGACCGGCATCCGTGTGATCGCGTCGTTCGATCGGAGCATCGATCGGGTCGCCACGGTCCGCCGCGACGAACCCCCAGCCCGATAAGTCGGGCCCCGGCCCCGAGTCTCCTGGCCTAGCGGGGAAGCGCAGGTTCAGGCCGTCGCGGCATCCGCCGTCAGGCCCCTGCCGGCTCGACGGCGGCCGGCCCCGGCTCGGCACAGGCATCGATCGGAAGGCACTCGGGCAGGCTCGTCGCCGACGACCGGTGCGGCCGGATCCTGAGGAAGGCGCCCACGTAGACGCCCCCCAGCGCGATGGCGCCGCCCAGCAGGAACGATGGGGAGATCGACTCCGAGGTGAGCAGCGCCGCGAGCGGCACCGTGACGAGCGGCATCAGGAGCGTGACGTACGAGACGGCGGACGCCGTCCAGCGGCGGAGCGCGAAGAGGTAGAGCCCGAACATCACGATCGAGCCGAACACCACGAGGTAGGCCATGGCCGCCCACGTCGCGGGCTCGGCGGGGACCGCCCACGTCTCTCCGGCGATGATCGAGATGGCCAGGAGGAAGGCGCTGCCGGTCAGCATGGCCACGGCGTTGGTGGCGAAGGGATCGCTGCGGGGGACCCATTTCAGGATCACGCCGCTCTCCGCGATGAAGGCGACGCCGGCCACGAACGAGAGCAGCAGGCCCAGGGGGACGGCGGCGCTCAGCTGGTCGACCACGACGACGGCCACGCCGGCGACCGCGATGAGGGCGCCGAGGAGCCCCTGGGCGCGGAAGCGCTCCTGCCCGTGCAGGATCGCGAGGCCGAACGTCAGGAGGGGCACCAGCGCGAGCAGGACCGAACCCGTGGCGGCCGGCACCTCGCGAAGGGCCGGGTAGATGAACGCGAAGCTCGCCGAGAAGGCCAGGGCGCCGTACAGGGCCGCGCCCGCCAGGCTTCGGCCGCGCGGGAACGATCTCCGCGTCACCACGACGATCGCCACGAGCAGCAGGCCGGCGACGACGAAGCGGAGGCCGGCGCTCCAGAAGGGGGCGAGCTCCGCCACGCTCTTCTTCACCGCGATGGCGTTGACGCCGCCGAACAGCACGACCCCCGCAAAGGCCGCGAGCGTGGCGCGGTCCGGGCGAACCCGATCGGCCGCTGGCGCCTGAGCCATGACCCCCACCCCCCTTTCGACCTCCGGCTGCGTCGAGAGATTGCCGGCGCGCCATGGTACGTGCCCGTCAACGGCGGACGTACGCGTTATCCGCGTAGCACCACGTGAAGCCCGAGCCGACGGGCATCGACACGATGATCGGGTGATCCTCGGAGAGGGCGTGGCGGCGGGCGTCGCCGGCCTGTGATTCACAGCAGCCGACATGGCCGCAGGTGCCGCACATCCGCAGGTTGATGGTGCTGCCGCATTCCTCGCATCGGCTCCCCGTGGGGACCGGCAGCGAGTCGGGGAGATGGACGCAGGCCACGAGACGCTCCGCTCGCACAGTTCGAGACGCCGCCGGAGGCGACCCGCGCATCATCCCCCCGTCGTCGCGATTGCGCAGACGGCGCCCTGTCGAACGGGACCACGGGCGCCGGGCATCGGGGCCCCCGGCCGCCGGCCGGCGGCCCTTCTGTCGGCTCAGCGCGACGGTGATCCCGACTCGCGGCTGAGCGCGAAGCCGCTGCCGATCAGCGAGCCGAAGAGGATCATCCCGAAGCCGAAGACGCCGGCGAGCGTGCCGGCCTGTGTCCCGCGCCCGAGGATGACGCCGAATCCGACGACGTCGAGGACGATCGGCAGGATGCCGAGGATCGCCGCGAACACGATGGCGTGCAGGTATGTGCCGCCCCGATCGACGGTGCGATAGCCGACCCACAGCCCGTAGGCCAGGAGCAGCGGGGCGAGGGTGGGCGGGATGAAGGTGTTCCGCAGGTCCGGCCAGACGGCCTCGGCGGTGAAGTGGAGTCCGCCGGTGATGAGCAGGCTGATGACCGGCCACATCAGGACCCCGACGATGAGCTGCATGTCCGAGCTTCCTCTCCGTGCCTCGCCGTCGACGACGACGATCAACACGGAGCCTCGGCTGCCCTCGACATCAGCGGCAAGTGCAGCAACTGGAGTTGCTCGTGCAATTTCTGCACTTGCGGTCGCCCGGGGTCGGGCAGAGACTGGCGCCGTGCGCTACCAGCAGATCTGCCCGGTCTCCCTCGCCAGCGAAGTCATCGCGGAGCGGTGGACGCCGCTGATCCTGCGCGAGATCGTCCTCTTCGGGAACCACCACTTCAGCGAGATCCAGCGGAACGTCGGGCGGATCTCGCAGAGCCTCCTCTCACAGCGCCTGCGGACGCTCGAGGAGGCCGGGGTGATCGAGCGCCGGCCGAATCGGACCGGACGCGGTTCGGAATACCACCCGACGCCAGCCGGGCGCGAGCTCGAGACCGTCCTCAACGAGCTCGGCATCTGGGCCCAGCACTGGATCGAGCTGCGCCGGGAGGACTGCGATCCCGCCTACCTGATGCTGACGGTCCAATCGCTCCTCGATCCGGCGCGCCTTCCCGGGCGGCGGGTCACGGTGCGCTTCGAGTTCACCGGCCACCCGAAGATCTACTGGCTCGTCCTCGACGGCGGGGACCCGGAGCTCTGCTACAACGACCCCGGGCGCGAGGTCGACCTCGTCGTCTCCGTTGACGAGAAGGCGTTCGGGCAAGTGCTGCTCGGTCGCGCGCGGTTCGCCGATGCCGTCGCGAGGGGCGACATCCACCTCGACGGCTCGGCCGATCTCGTGCGCGGCTTCCCGCGCTGGCTCGGGCCGAGCCGCTTCGCAAGACATGCCTCACCGACGCTGGGCGAAGGGATGGCGCTTCCGGCGTGAGGGCTGACCGATCCTCGCGTGCCCGCTCGTGTCAGCTGCCTGATCGCGCCGTTGCCACGCGGCCAAGAAGGAACGAGCGCTCGGCGTCGGTCGCCGCCAGGGCGGCCGCACGGGTGTAGGCGCGGGCTGCGTCATCGGGACGCCCCAGCCGTCGCAAGAGGTCTGCCCGGGCGGCGTGAAACAGGTGGTAGTCGTCGAGGTCAAGGTCGTCGAGGATCGTCAACGCCGCCTCCGGACCCCGGACTTCGGCCAGGGCGATGGCGCGGTTCATGGCAACGACGGGCGTCGGCGCTACTGCCAGCAGCTGGTCGTACAAGGCGAGGATCTGGCTCCAATCCGTCTCCTCGATCGAGCGGGCGTCGGCGTGCACGGCGTTGATCGCAGCCTGGATCTGATAGGGGCCCGGGTGGTTGCGGCGAAGGCAGGCGCGGACGATCGCCTGACCTTCGTCGATCATCGCCGGGTCCCATAGACGGCGATCCTGGTCACGAAGCAGGACGAGCGAACCGTCGCCGGCGAAGCGGGCCTGCCACCGCGACTCGGTCAACAGGAGAAGCGCGAGCAGCCCTGCGACCTCGGCCTCATCGGGCATCAGGCCGGCGATCGCACGGGCGAGTCGAATCGCCTCCTGGCGGAGGTCGTCGCCGGAGGGTCCGCCCGTGCCCGCGTTGTAGGTCAGGTAGAGGACGGCCAGGACCGGACGAAGTCGCTCCGGCAGCTCAGCCTCGGACGGGACCCGATACGGGATGTGCGCGGCCTTGATCTTGTGCTTGGCCCGAACGATCCGCTTGGCCATCGCCGGTTCGGCGACCAGGAAGGCACGAGCCACCTCGTCGGTCGTGAGGCCACCGAGCAGGCGCAACGTCAAGGCGACCTGCGCCTCGGGCGAAAGGGCGGGGTGGCAGCAGGTGAAGATGAGGCGGAGCCGGTCATCCTGCACGGGCCCGGTCTCCTCTCCAGGCGGCTCGTCGGTGCCCTCGCTGACCTCCGAAAGGAGCTCACGCCCGCGCGCCTCGCGGCGCAGGTGGTCGATGGCTCGATTCCGCGCGGTCGTCGTGATCCAGCCACCCGGGTTCGGCGGCAGGCCGGCGATGGGCCATTTCCGAAGGGCCAGGGCGAAGGCGTCCTGGACCGCGTCCTCGGCAAGGTCGATGTCGCCGAAGATGCGGATCAGGGTGGCCACCGACCGACCGGACTCCTCGCGGAAGATCCGGCCGACCAGCGCCTCCTCGACGACGGGCAAGGATCAGCCGCCGGCCGTGTCCGCGAAGGGCCAGACCTCGATCGGCGCCGAGATCGTGCGGGTGACCTTCGACGCCCAGCCGAGCGCGGCGTCAAGATCGGCCGCCTCGATGATGTAGAAGCCGCCCAGGTGTTCCTTCGCCTCCACGAACGGGCCGTCCGTCGTCAGCACCTCGCCGCCGGACAGGCGCACGACGGTTGCGGTGTCGGCGTCGTGCAGGCGGCCGGAAAAGACCCACGCTCCGGCCGACTTCATCTCGGCCTCGAGGGCCTGGATCTCCTGCCAGGAGTGCTGCATCTGCTCGTCGGTCATCGGCTCGCGGGCCTCGCCGTCGACGCTGTGGACGGAAAGCAAGAAACGCGGCATGGGGTGCTCCTCGTGGTGGCCGGCACAGTCCAGCCTGTCACCTCACGACGAATGGCGCTCGCCCGGATGGACACGCCGCCGGGCTACCTGGCTGGGCTCTCCTGGTGGTCGGGCGTCGCGACCGCCATCGCGAGGACCTCCTCGCGGGTCGGCGTCATGTTGTGCAGCCGGCGGCCGTGTTCCTCGGTGGCTGCCACGACGTCGTCCTCCGATCCGGTCGTCTCCCAGCCGCAGACGCAGCGCACGGTGATCGTCTCGTTGTCCATGGGGCTCTCCTTCAGCCGAGGTTGCGGAACGGCTCGGGGACATACGCTGCCAGCAGGTCGCGCCATCCGGCCGGGAGCTCCGCGGCGACCGCGGGGTCGTCCTTCGCCAGCCAGGCCATGTGCCGCAGCCCGTGCTCGACGACCTGTGCGGTCGCGATCTCGCGCGGAGCGGCTGTGGCCTCGCCTCGGGCCAGCTCGCTTCGCTCGATCGGCAGACTGGCCATCGACCCGACCAGCGCTCCGTCGATGACCACGACGAAGCTGAGGATCACGGCGTCACGGTCGCGCCGCCATGACGTCGAGTGGACCAGCAGCGGTTCGCCGATCGCATCGCGCACCACCCGGGTCACGACCTCGACCGGGTGATCGGCATCGTCCGAGCTCGAGGAGCCAGGGAGCCGGTCCGCAGGGGCCGGTCAGCTCGAGGTGATCATCGGCGAGCCACACGACGAACAGCTCGGCCTGCACCGGCCCTTCGACGTCGAGGCCGTCGGGGTATCGGGTCACGCGGGCGATGATACGGCGGTCCAGGAAGCCGGCCGCCGACACGGGTGCGGGGATCGGCGGGGCGGAGAGATGTCGCCGCGCTACGTCGTCAGGCGCTCGAGCGCGAAGTCGGCCTCGTCACCCACGTGCAGACCCGAAGCTTCGAGGATCTGACGGCTCAGGCTCAACGCGAGCCGACCGCCGCCGGCGGGCATGGTGTTCGAGACGAAGGGCTGGCCGTTGACCAGCGCCCGGACACGGACCTGCTTCAGTCCGCCAAGGCGGGCGGTGACATCCGGCGGGACGTCGACGACGGCCAACCCGGACCCCTGCTCGGCCCGGAAGTATCGAACGGTGCCGTGGAACGCGTGGCTCTCGGTCATGTGCAAGGGACAGCCTACCGCGAGGCGCCGGTTTCGCGTGATTCCACGTCTTGACATTGGACCGACTCCAAGGTCTAGAGTCTGCGCATGGCAGCGTCCCCTGCGACCGGCTTCCTCGTCATCGCCGATCTGACCGGCTACACCGCCTACCTGTCGCGGAGCGAGATCGAGCATGCGCCGGCCATCGCGGGCGACCTCCTCGAGACGATCGTCGGCCGCCTGGAGCCGCCGTTCAGGCTGGCGAAGCTCGAGGGCGATGCCGCTTTCCTCTTCGTCGAGGACGGGCGGGCCGACGGGTCGCTCCTCGTCGACGCGATCGAGGCGTCCTACATCGCCTTCCGGCGCCGGCTGAGGAGCATCGACCAGGCCACGAGCTGCGACTGCAACTCGTGCCGGCTGGCTCCCCGCCTCGACCTCAAGCTCTTCGTCCATCACGGGGCCTTCGTCCGCAGCCGCATTGCCGGCCGGGACGAGCTGGCCGGACCCGACGTCATCCTCGTCCATCGGCTCCTGAAAGGCGCGGGGGCCACCGAGGCGCGCGCCAACGGCTTTGCGCTCTTCACTTCCGCCGCGGTTGAGGCCCTCGGTCTCGACCCAGACGCCCTGGGGCTCACGTCGGGCGCGGAATTGATCGAGCACCTGGGCCGGGTCGCCACCTTCACCCTGGACCTCGAGGCTCGCTGGCAGGCGGAAGGCGGAGAGCGCCGCATCGACATCGCCGACACCGACGCGGCGTTCGACATCGAGGCGACACTGGCCGCCGAGCCGTCGGTCGTCTGGGCTCATCTGACGTCGCCGGCGCTCCGGATGCTGTGGGAAGGGCCGCTCGTCATCGAGGAGACGTCAGCCGGCGGGCGCCGAGGCGTGGGAACGACCGCGCAGTGCGTGACCGGCCGGCTCGCGACGCTCGAGGAGATCGTCGACTGGCAGCCCTACGACCACGTCGCCTGGCGACTCGCGGTGCCCGGGCTCGGTCCGGTCGCGTCCACGGCCGATCTCGATCCGGCCGACGGCGGCACCCGGCTCCGGCTTCGCTGGGCCCGCCAGGGCGGACCGCCCGCGGACGCAGATGCGGTCGAGCAGATGCGGGTCGACAAGGAGGCCGCATACGCGCGCCTCGCCACGGTCATCGCCGGCGCCTTGCCGGTCGTCGAGCAGAGGGAGGTCGTGAGGTGATCCCGTTCCGGAGCGAGCAGACGATTGATCGATCGGCAATGGAGGTCTGGGAGTACGCCGCGGACATCGACCGCCATCCGACCTGGATGAGCGTCATCGACGCACGCATCGTCCAGGGACGGTCGACTGAGGTCGGCGCCCGAGCGCATGAGAACGTCAAGATCGGGCCGAGGCGCCAGACGATCGAGTTCGAAGTCGCCGAGGCGGAGCCCGGACGTCGGCTCGCCTACCGCGTCCTCTCGGGCCCGATGCGGGGCGAGGTGGCGATGGACCTCGAAGCCACCGGGCCGGAGAGCACCAGGGTGGTCTGGGCAGGATCCCTGGGCCTGACCGGGCTGATGCGTCTCGTCGAGCCACTGTTCGCGGGCGAGATCCGGGCGGGTGAGGCCGCCGAGCTGGTCCGCCTCAAGGAGCGGCTCGAGGCGGCACCGGCCGCGGCGACGGCGATGTCATGACGACGTTGAGCCGGTTCCCGATCAGCGTTAGGGCAGCGGCCGTCGACCTCGGCCGGGCGCGCCGCTGGTACGAGGAACGGCTTGGACTCGTGCCGGAACATGAGGACCCGGGTGGTGTCTGGTATCGCTTCGCCGGCGAGACCTGGCTGTATCTGTACGCCACGCCGTCAGCCGGGACCGCCAAGAACACGATCGCGGGCTGGGAGGTCAACGACATCGAGTCGGTGATGGCCGATCTCCGCGGGCGCGGCATCACGTTCGAGGAGTACGACCTCGGCGAAGTCCGGATGGTCGGCGGACTGGCCGACTTCGGGGTCGCCAAGGCGGCCTGGTTCAAGGACAGCGAGGGCAACACCTACGAGTTGACGGAGGTCCGCGTAAGCACTTGACATCCGACCCACTCCAAGGTTTGCTGATCACATGAGGATCGGCGAGCTCGCCCGGGAGGTCGGCGTCTCCACCGACACGATCCGCTTCTACGAGCGTTCCGGTTGGCTTCCGCGCGCGAGTCGAAAGGACAATGCCTACCGCGAATACGGCGACGCGGACGTCGAGCACCTGCGCCTGCTGCTCGACCTGCGACGGCTCGATGTCCCGCTCGAGGATGCGGCCAGGATCGCCGGCTGGTGCCACTCCGGCCACTGCTCGGACGCGACCGCCGAGCTGCCCCGGCTGATCGGCGAGCGGCGCGCCGAGATCGCCGCCCGGGTCGCCGGGCTCCAGGCGCTCGACGCCCGGCTGACCGGGCTTCTCGGGCACCTTGAACGGCCGAAGCGGTCCCTTGCGGTCCTCGACGGACCATGCTGCGAGGCTGCCTACGCCGTGGTCGCAACCGCCGAGGGCGGGTGCGCCTGCTGTTCTCCGGGCACATAGGCCGGCAAGCGGTCCTCGATCAGCCCCGCCGGCGGAGCCACATGATCGCAGCGAGGTAGCCGATCCCGGCCGCGGCGGCGACGACGGCGAAGTCGGTGCCGCTCTGGCCGTGGGCGATGGCCCACAGGAAGCCGACGATCGCGACGATGATCGCGACGATCCCGGCAACCGCCGTCGCCAGGATGTCGAACGAGGCGAACCGCTCGTCCGCCGGCCGACCGCCTAGAACGGCGATCGTCTCGCTCCGGCCACCGAAGACGACCAGGATCGCGCTGTAGACCGCCATGACGGCGAGCATGCCGAGCCCCAGGACTGGCTGGCCTCCGATCGCCGAGGCCGCGAAGAGGAGCACCCCCAGCAGCAGCCCGAGGGCCGGCATCCCCCACCTAGCGCCCATCGTCGTCTCCATGGAACAGCTCCTCCACCGGCTTGCCGAAGTAGCGCGCGAGAGCGAAGGCGAGTGGCAACGACGGCAGGTACCGCCCGGTCTCGATCGCGTTGACGGTCTGGCGCGACACCTTCAACGCCTTCGCGAGGTCCTCCTGGCGGAGGCCCCGGCCCGTTCGCAGCTCCCGCACGTCGTTCTGCATGGATGGAAAGGTAGCTTGACATCCACCGTCGTGTCAAGCCCCTTTTACACGAGGGCCCTCAGCTCAGTTGAAGAGCGCGACGGGATCCAGGGCTCAGTCCGGGTGTGCGCTGCGCCATGGTGGCTGGAACGTCGGGCCGGGCGGCGGCGGGATCGCGCCCGCCAGCGCGGGATCGCGCCTCGCGTGCCGTCGCGCGATCTCGAGCCGCAGGCTCTCCTCGCCGCGGGCCATCGCCCAGTGGTGGTTCGCCGCGAACACCGGGCGCAGGATGAACGACAGGCGTCGCAGGAGGCCCTTTTCGGCGAGGATCCGCCAGTCGTACTCGACGATCGTCCAGGCTCCCTCGAGTCCGGCAGGCGGCTCCTCCTCCGAAAGCCGCCAGACGCCCCGGCCGACGAAGTCGCCCGTTGCCTCGAGCGCGAAGCCGGCCGGCGGATCGCTCTCGGTGACCCGGAAGCGCCAGCGGAGCGTGTACGGGAGCCAGCCCTTTGTCCAGAGGTCGACGACCTTCCCGAGGCCGCGTTCGTCACCGGGCTCGAGCTCGGTCACGCGCAGGTAGACCGACGGCCACCAGCGGGCGAGCGCGGGTGCATCGGCGAGGATCTCGGCGACTTCCTCTCTCCCTGCCGGCACGAGCCAGCGGGTGACGAAGCGGTACGCGTTCGCCGGGGTGGCGGCGTCTGCGTCCATTGGCGCCTCTGGCGGGGCGGCATCGAGCGCGGTTCGCAGGCTGCGGTACGACGCGTCGAGCAGCCGGGCGACCTCCGGCCAGTACGTCCGGCCCCGCCCCGCCGGCCCGTCCGGGTCGTCGGCGGCGCCGCGATCACGCACCTCCGCCGCCCGCCCGCGCAGCCGTCCAGCCTCCGCTACGGCCGCTCCGGGCAGGCCGTAGAGGGCCGCATAGACCGCGGCGATCGCCTCACCGGCCGCCTCGCCCGCCGTGAGACCGATCTCGCGCCGGACGACCCACCAGCGCAGCTCCTGTCGGGCGACTCCGGCTGCGTCGACCCCATCGGGCAGGCCTAGAGCGCGATATCCGCGGACGACGTCGGGGAGGAAGCGGTCGTAGTCGCCGGTCGAGCGCCCGAACCGTGCGGCGCCCCGGGCGAGCCAGGCCGCGGCGACCACCGCTCGGATCCAGCCGACGCGGGCCTGTTCGCGGTTGGCCAGGATGAGGAGGCCGAACAGCCGGACGGGTTGGCGGCGATAGTAGGCCTTCCACATCTGGAGCTCGAGATGGGCAAGGCGACGGGCATCGAACGCCCTGCCCCAACCGGCGTTCGTCATGCGGGGATTCTCGCGGCCGGGTCAAGTCACGATCCTGGGTCCCCGAACGCGATCCTCGCGTCCCGCCTTTGCCGCTGAACGCCCGGTCACCCGACAGTCACGACCAGCTTGCCGCGCGTTCCGGCCGTGAAGGCGGCGAAGGCGCCCGCGGCGTCGGCAAGCGGGTAGGTCTGCTGGATCTCGACGCGCACGTCATGCCGGCCTGACCTGGCGATCGCTGCCCGCGGTCAGACGCCGACGGGCTCGCGGACGACCACGACGGTGGTGCGTCCGGGTCGCCACTCGCCGAGGATCAGGAGGACCTTCTCGAGGGAGGTGTCGACGCCCAGTCGCTCGCGGACCCGGTCGTTCTCCCAGGGGAACACGACCTCGCGGATCCGTCGCATCGCGGCATCGAGGTCGGGCACGAGCTTCTGGCTGCCGACGACGAGGATCAGGCGCCCCGCGCCCGCGGCATAGGCACCGAGCTGGCTGCCGGTGGCCGACGCCGCGACGAGCGTCCCGTCTGCGGTGATCGCGGCGACGCTGCCCAGCATGAAGTCCGGGGCGGCGGAGAGCTTGCGGATCTCGCGGCCCTGCGTCGCCCGATCCATGGCGGCCAGGCGCGGCCGGACGGGGTCGTAACGGCCCGAGTCGACGAGCTCGGCGTAGAGCCCGATGTCCTCCAGCGTCTTCGACTTGCCGGAGTGGACCTCGGCGCCCTCGGGGATCAGGCCGAGGACGAACGCGCGCGCCGCCTCGCCGTCCTCAACGACGACCGCCTCGATGTTGTGCATGCGGAGGGCGGCCGCGACCTCGTCCACACGATCGGTGATGGCCCCGGCCTCCGGGCCACCCTGCTCGTCGATGGTCATCGCGGGAGGCCGACCGCGATGAGGCCGACGGCCGCGCCGATCGCGACGCTGGCGAGACCAATCTGGGTCGCGCGTGCGCGGTCGCGTCGCCGGGCCTCGGCGTCCTCGACCTGCACCGTCTGGCCGAGCTCGTCGAAGTTGTAGATGCCCCGTGACCCGAAGCCGGCGCAGAACCGGAAGCGTGCCTGGAGATACCCCGATGCCGCCCCGGCCGCCGGGAGGGCGACGAGCAGCCGGCTGAGCGGCGGTGCGCCGATTGCCACGAGCCCGGCGAGCAGGACGATCGCGGCACCGAGCCCGACGTGCCCTGCCCGGCGTCGCCGGGCGATCTCGGCAGGTCCGATGTTGCAGATGCCTGGCCGGTATCCCTCGCCGGAGGTGGATGTCTCCGGCACCGTGGGTGTCGTGTGGGACGCGAGCGTCATCGTGTGCTCCCTGGCGTATCGGTCATGCGGCTCATCCCCCGCATCGCCCGCATGACCTGGCGCGGCGTGGGCGGTGCGGGCAGCGGGCTGGCGCCGTCGGCGCGGAATGCCTCGAGCATGAGGGCGGCGAACCGCCGCCACGCATCGGGCGCGGCCTCGCCGGCGCCCTGGACGACACCGGCATTGGCCATGAGCAGGAGGACGAGGTCCTCCGGGACGAAGTCGGCCCGCAACGCTCCGGCTTCCTGGGCCCGCTCGATCATTCGGACGGACAGCTCGTAGCCGCGGGTCCGATGCGCCTCCATGGCCCTCGCGTCGGGGAACGTCCTCGTGAGCACGTCCTTCAAGCCGCGGTCGGCGGCCTGCATCGCGCAGACGCGCTCGACGTAGGCGCAGAAGCCCGCCCAGGCGTCCGGAGCCTCCAGCGCCTCCTCGGCCGCGTTGGCATATTCGGCGACGCGTCGCTCGAAGCAGGCGGCGATCAGGTCCTCGCGGGCCGGAAAGCGCCGGTAGAGGGTGGCGATGCCGACTCCGGCACGCCCGGCGACATCCTCGAGCGGCACGTCGAGACCCCGCTCGGCGAACGCTGCCTGCGCGGCCTGCACGATCCGTCCACGGTTCCGCTCGGCGTCGACCCGAAGTGGCCTGCTGGCATCGGCGATTCCCATACCGTTACTCTACCCCGAATCGGAGGATAGCCTCCAGTTGTGGCATCGATGGGCGAGGCAGGCCTCCGAGCCCGCCTCGGTCTATGTCCGCCGAGCTCGCCAACGGCGTCAATCCGCTTGTTGACCATGACGGATTACGTCGCTATGGTTCACTAAGGCGTCAAAGTCACGAGGGTGATCGACGGTTGTGACATGGATCGACCGACGCTGGGAAGGTGACCCGGGGGCGATGGGCGGCCGCAAGGCGCGCCAGTTCTTCACCTATCGCGCCTTCGTCCCAGACCCGATCGCCGCCATCCAGCCTGCCGTCAGCTTCGAAACCGCCAGGCTGATCAGCGAGGCCGAGACCGCGGTCGGCAGGCTCAACTCCGACGACCGCGTGCGCGGGCTCGAGGCCATCGGCGCGCTGCTCCTGCGGTCGGAGTCCATCGCGTCGAGCCGCATCGAAGGGATCGAGCTCAGCCAGCGGAACCTGGCGCGCGCGCTCATCGACCCGCGAGCAGCCAGGGGAACCGCGCGGGCCGTGGCCGCCAACGTCGTGGCCATGGAGGAGGCCATCGCCATCGGGGATAGCGCGCGGGACCTCACGGCGGCCGATGTCCTGGCCGTCCACAGGACCCTCATGGCCCACGAACCGGCCCGGGTCCTGCCCGGGGCCTTCCGCCGCGAGCAGAACTGGATCGGCGGCCGCCTGGAGAACCCATCCGACGCCCGCTACGTGCCGCCGCCGGAGGACCAGGTCGAGCCGCTGATCGCCGATCTCCTCGAGTTCATGAACCGCGACGATCTCCCGGCCGTCGCCCAGGCGGCGATCGCGCACGCACAGTTCGAGACGATCCACCCGTTCATCGACGGCAACGGGCGCGTCGGGCGATGCTTGATCCACGTGGTCCTGCGCCGTCGCGGCGTGGCCCCGGTGTTCGTCCCACCGATCTCGATCGTGCTCGCCTCCAGGGCAAACCTCTATGTCGACGGGCTGATCGGCTTCCGCGACGGGCGGATCGACGCCTGGTGCGCCTCCTTCGCCTGGGCGTGTGGCAGGGCCGCCGCGCTATCTGTCGACTTGGCCGCGCGCGTCGCCGAGCTCGAAGCAGAATGGTTCCAGCGGGCCGGACGCCCACGACGCGACTCAGCGGCAGCCCGCATCATCCCGTTGCTCCCGGCCCAGCCGATCACGTCGGCCGCAACCATGCGCGCCGCGATCGGCGCTCGACACCAGCGAGCGCTGGAGGGCCTGAAGGTCCTGGCGGAAGCTGGCGTGCTGCGCCAGGTCAGTGAAGGCGACTACGACCGGCAGTACGCGGCCGACGAGCTGTTCGACTTGATCGAGGCCTATGAGGAACAGCTCGCATCCCGCTGAGCTCGACTCGGCACGGCGAGTCAGCGGGGCGGCAGCCATCGGAGAAGGTGAAGCCCACCGGCGTCGGACCGGCACCGCTCCTGACCCGGCGTCAGCCCCGAGCGCGTTCGTCGCGGGCGGCCGCCTCCGCGATCTCCGTGATCCGCGCCGCACGAGTCTCGGGGCGCCGCGCCAGCGCGATCCAGCCGAGCAGCATCTTGCGCGCCGAGGGAGGGAACGCCGCGAAGTTGACGGCGGCCGGCGGGCGGTTCTCGAGGGCCGCGGCGAGGTCGCCCGGAACCTCCAACCGCTCGGCGGCATCCAGGATCTCCCACGATCCGTTCGCCCTCGCCCGCTCGATCGCGGCGAGGCCCGCCGGAGCCATCCGGCCCTCGCGGATCAGGCGCTCGACGCGCGCCTTGTTGGACGCAGCCCAGACGCTGCGCGGCTTGCGCGGCGCAAAGTAGAGCTTGCCGCGCTCGTCGTCCACCTGGCCGCCGGTGCTGTCCACCCAGCCGAAGCACAGGGCTTCCTCCACGGCGGCCTCGTAGTCCAGGCCGACCCGGCCGGACCGAGGCCGCCAGGTCACCAGCCAAGCACCACGGGCGGTCGCGTGGTTCGCCTCCAGCCATGCCCGCCACGTGGCGCGATCGTCGGCATGGACGTGCGGCGCTTCGTCGAGGACGGACAAGGTTGCTCCTCTGTCAAGCCGCGCCTGGGTCGGCACGTCGCCCGCCGCCGACCACGATCATCACCATAGGGCCTCCAGCCTCTGCACACGGGCCCCGGCCGGCAGGCGTACGATCCGGACGGTCGCCAGCTCTTCGCGGTGCCGCGCGCTTCGCAGCGCCGAGCTGTCCGCTCAGCCGCAGCCAGGGCGATTGCAGGAGGAGGCCAAGATGGCCAAGGGCACCACGAAGGCCGTCCGCTCGCCGGGCGCCGGGGCGCGCTCGAAGGAGGCGAAGCGACAGCTGCGCCGCCTCGAACGGCAGCTCGCGGATGTCCGCGCTGTCGAGGCCAGGCGGGCCCGCCAGCTCGACAAGGCCCGAGCGCGACGCCTCGCGCTCGAAGGTCTCGTCGCGGAGCTCCTGGCGGCCGGCCACGCCGCCGACCAGGAGCCCACCGGTCCCGAACCCGGCCCGCGGGCGTACTGCATGCGGGAGCGCCGGACGGTACTGATGGTCGATCCCGAGGCCGTGGTCATGCGGAATGGCCGGGCCGCCCTTGCGGGGACCTGCCCGAGCTGCGGAGCGCGCGTCGTGACCACGGCCCGTGCCGCGCCCAGCGCATCGGATCATCGCCCGTCGCCCGAGGCATAGGAGCTTCGCGATCGGGCTCTTCCAAGATCAGGCCGCCCGTGCCGCGAGGCGGCGCCGGCGCGGGGGATCCCTCGGACCGTTGTCTCGCGCCGAAGGAGACTGCCATGGCCGCACCCACCAGCGTCGAGGACTACCTGGCTGCCTTCCCGGAAGAGCGGCGCGCCGCCCTGGAGGAGCTCCGGCAGACGATCAAGGCCGCCGCCCCCGGAGCGACGGAAACGATCGCCTACGAGATGCCGGCGTTCAGGACACACGGTCAATTCCTCGTGTCCTACGGCGCGTTCAAGAACCACTACAGCCTGTTTCCCGCGAGCGGCGCGGTCGTCGAGGCACTCGGGGAGGAGCTGACGCCCTACCTGGCGGGGAAGGGGACGATCCGCTTCCCGGCAGACAGCCCCATCCCCGCCGCACTCGTGACGAAGATCGTCAAGGTCCGGCTCGCCGAGAACGAGGCGCACATGCCGTGACCGATGTGGTCAGCCGCACCATCGCCATCCTGCGCGTCGACGCCGCCCGCTGGCGGGCGCTCGCCACGGGCCTGGACCGGGAGCTGCTCCTGCGTCCGCCCGCACCGGGCGAGTGGTCAGCCCTCCAGTGCCTCGGCCACGCGGCCGACACCGAGGCGGTCGTCTTCGCCGCCCGCGTGCGCGCGCTGCTGGCCGGCCGGCCGGCCTTCGCGGCCTTCGATCCCGACAGGGAGTCGACGCCGATCACCGCCGGCACGGACCCGACACTCCTGGCCGACCGGCACGCCGCCCTGCGGACCGAGAGCCTGGCCCTCCTGGCCACGGTCACCGAGGCGGATCTCGATCGCACGGCGCGTCACGCCGAGCTTGGCCCGGTCACCCTGCGCGAGCTGCTCAACGAATGGGCTGCCCACGACCTGATGCACGTCGTCCAGGCTGAGCGCTGCCGTCATGGAGGCGTTCATCCCGGCCAGCGGGCCATGGCGTCGTTACTTCGTCGACCACGACGTCGACGATCAGGGGACCTCCTGACCCGACAGGCCTTGCCCGTCGGCTGATCAGACTCCCGATTCGGCTGCGATCCGGCCAGCCTCGATGGCGGCGACGAAGGCCGCATGGTCCCGCTCGTTCTGGTCGGCGTAGGCCACCGCGAAGTCGCTGATCGCGTGGTCGAAGGCCCTGTCGTCGCCGAGGTAGCCGGCGATCTCGGCGGGCTGGCCCGACCGGGCGTGCCCGCGGGCGAGCGCCCAGCCGCACAGCTCGCCCCACGTGACGAGGTCATCCACCGTCATCGCGTCGATCACGGCCCCGCCCTTCTGGTCCTGCAGCTGGCGGACGTACCAGTGGCGCCCGCCCGTGCCGACCGTCCAGCCGAGCAGGGCGTCGCTGGCCGCCTGGAGGCGACGCTGCCCGGCCACGACGCGGGCCCCGTGGGACGGCTGGCTGCTGGGCGGCAGGAACCGCTCCAGGACCGAGGCCTCCGCCTGCTTGACCTGGAGGAAGAGCGGGTCATCGTCGTCGGCCAGCAGGAGCGCCGCGAACGCGCCGAGCCCGACGCTCCCGACGCCGACGACCTTGCGGGCGGCGTCGACGAGCTCGTAGCGGTCGAGGAGCACCCGTCGGTCCTCGGCGATCGTGTCGCGGTAGCCCGCCATCGCCGCCGCGATGACGTCGGTCGTGAGATCGGCGGGATGCGTGATGACCGGGGGATGGTCGACGATCCGACGCTGGCCCTTCGCGTCGACTGCGGTGAGCTTCGGGAGCTGGTGGAGGGCGTCGTGGTGGAGGGCGGACTTCGCCGTCTGCTCGAGGAACGGCCGCGCCCGCTTGTCCACGTAGGCCAGGATCCCGGCGACGTCGACCCGGGCGTAGTAGACGTCGATCGCCCTCATCCCGGCGTACCCCGCCATGCGTTCGCGGTAGGACTGCACGGCGCGGAGGACGGCGTGCCGGCTGAGGTGATCGGCGAAGCCGCGGGAGCGCCCGGCGGCCACGAGGCTCGCGGCGAGGCGCTTCACGTCCCACTCGAACGGGCCGTGGAGCGTCTCGTCGAAGTCGTTGATGTCGAACACGAGGTCGCGCTCGGGGGACGCGAACAGGCCGAAGTTCGAGAGGTGGGCGTCGCCGCAGAGCTGGACGATCACGCCGCTGGCCGGCGTCGTAGCGAGGTCGGCCGCCATCGGCAGCGCGGCCCCCCGGAAGAACGTGAACGGCGAGACCGCCATCCGGCCGTAGCGGATCGGGACGAGATCCGGCACCCGCGTGGCGGCCTGCTCCTGGAGGAGTCCGACGGGATCGGGCCGGTCGGGTGCCGGCCGCCAGCCCCCGTGGGCCGCCGGCGGCACCCGGGTCCTGGCCTCGGCGCCGGCCTTCCGACGCTCTTCGCTCGATGGCAACGGCGACATGGCCCCTCAGCCTTCCGGCGGCGGTGTCCCGGCGGCGGGCGCCGCGTCCGAAGGTGCCGTCCCCGCCGTGGCGCGGTAGGCCTTCAGCAGGTCGAACGCGGTGGCGAAGATCCGGTCGACCCCGATCGTCTCGTCCAGGCCGTAGGCGTCGAGCTGCCCGCGGACCTTCGGGTTCACGTCGCAGATCGCGAACGTGACGCCGACACGGGCGAGCTCCTCCCGGACCTGGCGGATCGTGTCGGCCCCCGAGTAGTCGATGTCGCCGATCGACGAGCCGGAGACGCCGAGCCAGCGCAGCGGCGGATCGGCGCCCTCGGCGACGTCCATGATCTCCTCGCTGAAGCGGCTGCCGTTCGCGTAGTAGAGGCTCGCCCCGAAGCGGTAGATCGCCAGGCCGGGGGCCGCCTCGGCGCGCTCCGCGAGCGGGACCGGGCCCGGCGTGCCGTCCGGCGTCATGGCGAGAAGCGTGTCGTACGGGCGATAGCTGTGGTAGATGTGCTCGACGATCGAGAGCGCCATCGCCAGGATGATCCCTTGCTCCACCCCGACGACCACGACCGTCGCCGCGGTGATCAGGGCGACGGCGAACTCCCCCGGGCGGAGGCGGGCGATGGCCGCCATCCCGCGGTAGTCGACCAGGCGCAGGCCGATGATGAAGACGACCGACGCGAGGACAGCGTTCGGCATGTAGGCCAGCGGGCCGGTGAGGAAGAGCAGGACCGCGACCACGATCGCGCCCGCGGTCAGCTGCGAGACCTGGCTCCGCCCGCCCGCGCCGTCGACCATCTCGGTCTTGGTCGGGCTGCCGTTCACCACGAAGGTGCCGGTGATGCCGGCCGCCGCGTTCGCCAGGCCGAGGCCGACGAGGTCGACGTTCTCGTCGAAGCTGTCGCCGTACTTCATGGCGTAGGCGCGCGACGTCGCCGCGCTCTGCGCCAGGATGACGATCACCAGGGAGATCACCGTGGGCAGGAGGATCGCGAGGTTCTCCTGGGTGATGACGGCGGTCGGCAGGCTCAGCGAGGGCAGGCCGCCGGGTACCGTCCCGAGCACGGTCACGCCCCGCGCGGCAAGATCGAGGAAGTAGCTCGCCGCGATCGCCCCGACCACCGCGATCAGGGCGCCCGGGATCGCCTTGTTGACCCGGCCCAGCACGAGGATCGTCGCGAGGACCCCGATCGAGACGACGAGCGTCGGGACGCTGGTGCTCGTCGGGATGGACGCCAGCGTCTCCGTGAACTTCTGGACAGTGCCCCCGGTCTCACCGCTGATCCCGAACATGCCCCCCACCTGGCCCATGGCGACCTGGATGCCGACGCCGGTGAGGAACCCGATCAGGACGCTGCGGGACAGGAAGTTGGCGATGAAGCCGAGCTTGAGGAGGCGGGCCCCGATCAGCAGCACCGCGCACATGAGCGCGGCCAGCGAGGCCAGCTCGACGTACTCCGTCGACTGGGCGGCAGCACCCGTCGCTACGAGCCCGGTGGCCAGGATCGCCGCCGTGGCCGAGTCCGCACCCACCACGAGGTGCCGCGAGGACCCGAAGATGGCAAAGGCGAGGATCGGCAGGAGGAGCGTGTAGAGGCCGGTGATCACCGGCGTGCCGGCGATCTTCGTGTAGCCCATCACCTCGGGGATGGCGAGGGCCGCCAGCGTCGCGCCGGCGATCACGTCGGTGGGCAGGCGGGCCGGGACGATGGGCAGGAGGCCCCCCAGGATCATCGCCGAGCGCCGCTTCTGTCGGGCCGTCGTCGCCGCCATGCCTGTGCCCTCCTCTCCGGTCGCCACCTCGACCGTAGCGCGCATCATCGCTCAGCGATGGCTCCCCACGCGAGGCCCGCTTCCAGGAACGCCGCGACGTTGGCCCACGGCACGTCGGGCTCGTCGATGTCGTAGGCGGGGCAGAGGACCAGGCCGGCAGGTCCGAGCGCCTCGATTCGCTCTCGAACCTCACGCTGGATCTCGGCGGGGCCGGCGAAGGCGAACGTCGTCTGGCGGCCCACCGTGCCCCACAGGGCAAGCCGCGGACCGAACCGGCGCCGGATGCGGGCTGCGTCCATGTGCTCGGGCTGGACCGGGTTGACCCCCGCGATCCCGATCTCGACCAGGTCGTCGAGGATCGGCTCCACGTGCCCGTCGCTGTGGTAGATGACGCGCAAATCCGGCTTCGCCGCGCGGGCCGCGTCGACGATCCCCGCCAGGCGGGGCCGGAAGAACTCCCGCCACAGCGCCGGGCTGATCATCATCGTGCCTGGCATCCCGACGTCGTCGTCGAGGGCGAGGACGTCCACTCCGGCCCGAGCCAGGGTCGTGGCGTTCCGGCGGGCGAGCTCGGCGAGCCGGTCGAGCAGGAAGTGGGCCATCTCCTTGCGGGAGACGAGGTCGAGGAGGAAGTTCTCCAGGCCGCGCAGGCGCCAGGCCGCCTCGAAGAGCTCGCCGCCGAGGTGGGGCGTGTTGCCGCCCGCCGCCAGGCCCTGGTCGTGAAACCGGGCCACCTGGCGGGCCAGCCCGTCGGCGACATAGGGGCCGCTCACGTCGGGGAACGGGAAGCGCTCGAGGTCGTCCAGCGTGCGGGCGCCTTCCAGCGGATTGGCGCCCCGGTGGGCCTCCGGGTGGTACCGCCAGCGGGCGTATCGCGCCGCCTGGGACGGGCTGCCGAGACGCGTGTCCCCCGGGTGCGGCAGGGCCCGCCGCCGCAGGTCCGCCTCTTCGGTGGAGATGGGGAACTCCACGAAGCCGATGTCGACGAGGTCGTCGCGCCAGGCGCCGGGCGGTGCCAGGGCCGCGCCGTCCACGTGGTAGAAGCTGAGCGCGAGCGGGATCCGGTCGGGCGCCCGGCCGTCGAGCGCCGCGAGGATGCGCTCCCTTCCGTTCATGCGCTGCTCCCATCCCGGAGTCGGCCGTCTCGTGGCCGGCGATCGCTACACATCCGGCCTGCCCGCGGGGCCCACCGCGAGTATGGGGCCGGGGCCCGGGTGGTATGTCAGACCTCCACCGCCCCGTCAGGCCCCGGCCGGCGCCCGCCCGGAGGGCTTGCACGACACCCGTAAGGTTTGCCGATGGCCACGACCATCGACCTGCTGGGCGTCCTCCGCGAGGGCCTCCCGGCGCGCGCCGGGGAGCGCCGCCACGTCGTCATCGTGGGCGCCGGCATCGCCGGGCTCACGGCCGGGCTCATGCTCAAGGAGGCGGGGCACCGCGTCACCGTCCTCGAGGCCCGCAACCGGCTGGGTGGGCGGATCTACACGTATCGCGGGTTCGCCGGCCGGATGTACGGCGAGTTCGGGGCGATGCGCTTCCCGCGGCAGCACCTGCTCGGCCAGCACCTCATCCACGACCGGTTCGGCCTCGCGACGACGCCGTTCGGGATGGAGGACCAGGACACGTTCATCCACCTGAACGGCAGGAGCGTGCGCCGGAGCGCTTTCACCGCCGACAGCTTCGACTTCGACCTGCCGCCCGGAGAGCGCGGCCGGCCCCCGGCGGAGATCCTCCGCGACGCGATGCGCCCGCTCACCGACCTCGTGGCGGAGCCCGGCGGCTGGGAGCGCGTCGTCGAGCGCTACGACCGCTACTCCCTGCTGGGCTTCCTCGTCGAGCGTGGAGTCAGCGAGCAGGCGCTCGCCCTGATGGGCCCGCTCTTCAACCTCGAGGGGCGCTTCCACTTCTCATTGGTCGAGTGGTTCGCCCACTGGCACGAGGACGTCTTCGGGGACCTGGAGTACATCGACGCCGGGGCGGACACCCTCGCCGACGCGTTCGCCCCGGCGCTCCTGAACGACACGCGACTCGGAGCCGAGGTCCACGCCATCGAGCAGCGCCGGGACGACGTCGTCGTCCACTTCAGGGACAGCGTGGGCACCCCGGGATCGGTCACTGCCGACGAGTGCATCCTGACCGTCCCCTTCGTGCTCCTCCGGCACATGGAGATCAACGGCCTCGACATCGACAAGTGGTTCACGATCCGCAACGTCTACTACGGCCGGGCCCACAAGATCTTCATGCAGTTCAGCCGCCGCTGGTGGGTCGACGACTACGCCATCACCCACGGCGTGACCGTGACCGACCTCGCCATCCGCAACGTCGTCTACACGCCGGCGGGCCAGGACCCGGACATCGACAAGGGCGTGATCATCGCGTCCTACGCCTGGGAGCAGGACAGCATGGCCTACAGCATGCTCGACGAGAACGAGCGCATCGCCCAGGCCCTGGAGGACCTCTGCAAGATCCACCCGGAGGCGGGCTCGACGTTCGAGTTCGGCATCTCCCACGACTGGGCGCTCGACCGTCACGGGGGCGGGATCGGCCCGCTCTTCCGGCCCTACGAGATGACGAGCCGGTTCTACGACGACATCGTCCGGCCGGTCGGCCGGATCTGGTTCGCCAACGACGCCTGCGACCAGCGCGCCCGGCGCTGGATCGAGGGAGCGATCACGGCAGCGGTCAAGAACGCCTATGCCATCCACGCGGGGATGCGCGCCGAGCTGCCCCTGGCGCACGAGCCCCCATGATCGACCGAGAGACCCCGGGGGCCGCCGACCAGGGGGCGCCGGGGGCCGCCGACCAGGGGGCGCCGACGACCGCGTCCGCGGCCCCGGATGAGCTGCCGCTCGTCGCGACACCGGTCGACCCCGAGCTCCTCGCGACGCCCGAGGCCGGCCTGGAGCGACGGGCCCAGGCACCGAAGCGGGTCGTCATCGTCGGTGCCGGGCTGGCGGGCCTGGTGGCCGCCTTCGAGCTGAAGCGCCAGGGCCACCTGGTCAGGGTGCTCGAGGCGCAGAGCCGCGTCGGCGGGCGGATCTTCACGCTCCGCGCCCCGTTCGCCCCCGGCCTGTATGCCGAGGCCGGTGGCATGCGAATCCCGCGCGCCCACGACCTGACGCTGCGGTACTGCGACCTGTTCAGCCTGCCCCTTCGGCCGTTCGTCATGGGCAACCCGAGAGCCCTGGTCCACCTCGGAGGCGCACGGATGACGAAGGCGGAGGCGGACGGCGACCCGGGCCGGCTGCCGTTCGTGCTCGACGACCGCGAACGCGGCCGGACGGCCGACGACCTCTGGGAGTCGGCGATCGGCGACCTGCGGGTGTTGCTGGACCGGGAGGGCCCGGCGGCCTGGGACCAGATCGTCCGCGAGTACGACGAGTACTCGCTCTACGAGTTCCTGCGCTGGAAGGGCTGGTCGAGGGGCGCGATCGAGTACTTCACCGTCGTCAACTTCCTCGAGGCGGACATGCACAACTCGCTCGTCGAGATCCTCCGCGAGGACCTCGGCGGCGCCTACGTCGACATGCAGGAGATCGCCGGCGGGATGGACGGCCTGCCGAACGCGTTCTACGCGCAGCTCAGCGACGAGATCCGGTTCGGCGCCAACGTCTTCGCCCTCGACCAGGATCCGGACGGGGTGACGGTCCATTTCAAGACCGAGGCGGGAAGGTTCCACGAGCGCGGTGACTTCGCCGTCGTCACGGTCCCCTTCTCCGTCCTGCGGACGATCGAGGTGCTGAAGCCGTTCTCGGGCGCCAAGCAGCGGGCGATCCGCCAGCTCAACTACCACGCCTCGACGAAGATCCTCTTCCAGGTGCGTGAGCGCGTCTGGGAGGAGGAGGACGGCATCTTCGGCGGCGGCACCGTCACCGAGCTCCCGATCCGCCGGATCAACTACCCGACGCCCGACCCGGAGACCAGGCGTGGCGTCCTGCTGGCAAGCTACACGTGGGGCCAGGACGCGCTCCAGTGGGGCGCCATGGACGAGGAAACCCGCCTGGAGGAGGCGCTCGACGACATCGAGCGGATCCATCCGCGCATCCGCGAGGTCTACGAGGGCGGCGCCTCGCACGCCTGGTACAGCGACCGCTGGGCCCGCGGCGCGTTCGCGATGTTCGCCCCCGGCCAACAGACGGAGCTCCAGGCGGACATCGTGAGCCCGGAGGGGCGGATCCACTTCGCCGGCGAGCACTGCTCGCTCTACCACGCCTGGATCCAGGGGGCCCTCGAATCGGGGATACGCGCTGCCCGGGCGATCCACGAGGCAGCGGCGGCCGCCAGCTGACCTCTCGCGTGGCCGAGGCCCGCTCGCGCAGGCACCGCGCGCGGCCGTCGGCGGTCGGGGTACCGTGGGCGTCCACGCCACAGGAGGATCCCCATGGTCAAGGACGCGACCGGCAAGGAAGGGCTCTCGGCAGGGGCCATCGCCAAGGAGCTCGAGGTCACCCCCGTCGCCGTGAAGAAGGCGCTGGCCGCGCTCAAGGTCGAGCCGGACTTCGTGAAGGCGGGCTGCGCCTACTACTACGCCGCGCGCGTGCCGGCGGTGAAGAAGGCCCTCGCGTAGCCGGGACCGAACCGGCAGGGCAGCGTCGGGGATCGCCTGCCGTCAGGGCTACGGCAGCCCGGCCGGGCCGTCCCACAGCGCCTCGATCGCCGGCGGCGCCTGCAGGGTCTGGAGAACGACGCAGTAGCGCTCGGTCCGCTCCTTCAGCTTCACGAGCCTCTCCGGGTCGATCCCGTCGCCGGCCAGGCCGAAGTGGACCCGGATGGCTTCGAACCCGACGGGGACGCCGGGCGTTCCGAGCGTGCCCCGCAGGTCGAGGTCGCCCTCGACCGTGACGCTCACCGCCACGGCGTCGAGCCCCATGTTGGCGGCGACCATCTGGCAGGTGAGCTGCGCGCAGGCCGCCAGGGCGCCCAGGAGGAGGTCGCCGGAGCAGGCGGAGGTGCCGGCACCGCCCACACCGGGGTGGGCGCCGGCGGCATAGAGGGCCCGGCCGATGTCGACCGAGCAGCTCATCGCGCCGCTGCCGCCGCTGCCGGTCGCGCGCAGGGTGATCCGGGCGGCCGACGGTTCGCCCGCGTACCGCTCCTTGATCGGCTGCTGGATCTCGCGCAGGGTCACGGGTCCTCCCTTCAGTGGTCCATCACGGCCGCGTCGCGAGGGCGGCCGCGTCCCGAGGGCGGCCGGCTGGGCACCCGCCGGGCGCCCAGCCAGGGTTGCATCGTGGATCAGGCCCCCGGAGCCCGGTACCTGGGCGACAGCTTCGACACCGCGTCGACCTCCTCGGGCGTCAGGAGCACGATCGTTCGGGGGTTGACGGCTCCGGACCCGCCAGCGGTCAGCGCGGCCGCGGCGATAGCCGCGTTGCCGGGCATGTCGGCGATGATGTAGAAGTCGTCGCTGCCAAAGGCGAAGTAGTAGGCCTCCAGGGTCCCCCCGAGGGACGTGATGAGCTGCTCGGTCGCCGCGCGTCGAGCGCTGCCGCCCTCCTTGAGGAGCCCGCGGGCACCCTCCGCGGTGTAGCTGCCGGTGACGAGGTACTTGGGCATGACGTCCCCTCCTGCCGCGGGGCATCCGGTAGGAAGCGCTCGGTCCGCGGTCGGCTGAGCGTAGTCGCGGGGCGGCGAGTGTCAAGGCGATCAGGCGAGCGCCCATGCCCATGCGCCTTGTCGTGCGGCGGGTCGGGGGCGCATCCTCCGGACGACATGCTCGAGGCACGATCCCGTCTCCCCCGGCGCGCGGCGTCCGCGGCTGTGGCGAGACTCGCGGCGCTCACGATCGCGCTGGGAGCGTGCGTGCCCGGCGGTGCGCCGGCCGGATCGCCGACCGCCGGCACGATCCCACCACCCAGCCCGGAGGGCAGCATCATGGCCACGCCCGGACAATCCCCGAACCCGACCGACTTCGCCCTCACCTCGTCTGCGTTCGCCGACGCCGGCCCCATCCCGCGCGAATACACGTGTCGCGGCCAGGACGCCTCGCCGGCGCTGGCCTGGCGCGGCGTTCCGCCCGGGACGGCCGCCCTCGTCCTGTTCGTCGACGACCCCGACGGGCGCGACTGGGTCCACTGGTCCGTCCTGGACCTCCCGGTTGCCGCGGGTGAGCTCCCCCGCGGCGTCTCCCCGTCCGTCGATCCGCCGCAGCAGGGCCGCAACGACTTCGGGAAGATCGGGTACGGGGGGCCGTGCCCGCCCTCGGGCAATCACCACTACCGGTTCACGCTCTACGCGCTCGCGGCGCCGCTCGGCCTCCCCGGGCATCCGGGCGGTACCGCGGTCCGCGCGGCGCTGGGCAGGGCGACGGTCCTGGGGAAGGCGACCCTCGTCGGAACGTACCGGGCCTGAAGGCCGCCCGGCGGCGGCGCCTCGCGCAGCTCGCGGACACCCGCCGCGGCGTCCCCGGGCCCCGGCGCGCAGCCTTGCTCGTCGGGCGTCAGGGCGTGGCGAACGAGAGGCTCTGCACGATCGGCGTCGCCGCGGCCACCAGGCCGTCCATCAGGGTGCCGTCGAACGCGTCGACGTCGACGACCACCGTCCCGCCGCCCGGCACGTCGAGGAGGGAGAGGCGCAGGCGCTCGTTGCCGGCGACGACCCAGCGGAGATCGCCGGTTGCCCCGACGAAGAGCGGCACCGTGGGGACCCCGTTGGCGAAGGGGCAGGACGCCGTCCACCCGGTGTTGATGGCCACGTCGAGCTCGACTCCCCGCAGGCCGCCCACGGTGACCATCCGCGGGCTGCTGGCGACGATCCCGGGGAGACCACGGATCCAGGTGGCGAGCTCGAGCGAGAGCGTTCCGACGCCCGGCTCCGCGGTCGTCGGGCAGGCCAGGTCCTGCGATGCGGCGCGGGGGTCGCGGAAGAAGTGGATGCCGATGATCCCGGAGGTGACCGGCTGGAGCGCGAAGTAGTCGGGCGAGTCCTGGGTGATCCCCCAGCCCGAAGGGACCGTGTAGGTCACCGCCGGCAGGAAGGCCGCCGAGGTGTAGGTGCCCGGGGAGAGCGCCGGCGGAAGGGACGGGGCCGGCGTCGGCGTGGCCGCGGCCGGTGCGCCCGTGCAGCCAGCGAGGAAGACGGCAGCCAGGATCAACGAGACGCGACGCACGACGGACGGTTCCTCCAGGTCGGGGGCTGGCACGGCACGGCTCGCCGGCTCGAAGTCTAGAGGCGGAGGCGCTCGATGCGCCGCGGCGGGCCGGCGACGACGACGGGAACGATCTCACTGGCGTCCACGGCCAGGCTGGCCGGGATGTCCTCCAGGAGGTCGTGGCTTGCCAGGAGGTGCCCACTCCACGAAGCCCGGAACGCCGCCTCCAGGTCGGGCGTGGAACGCCAGAGCTGCAGGGCGGCGCGGGCCGCGTCGGTCAGGACAAGGGCGTCGCCGTCGTCGGCGTGACGGGCGTCTGCGTCGAAGCGGCCGTCCGCGGTCGGCAGGTCACGGTCGTCGACGCCGGCCGCGGCCAGCACGCGCTCCAGGATGGCCCCCGCGGCGATCGCGTCGTCGATCGCGAAGGTCCCCCGACGACCGGCGCAGACGATCCCGAGGGCGGCACCCTCGGCCCTGGCTCGAGCGAGGGCAACCCGGGCCACGGCCGCGGCGTTGAGGAGGCAGCCGACGAGGACCGTCGCGTCCGCGGGGAGCGCGCGCAGGACGCCGGTGCCGTTGCGCGTCGAGAGCACCGCGATGCGACCGCCGAGATCCGCTCGGCCGACCTCCGCGGGGGAGTTGCCGACATCGAACCCGGGCGCCCGGACCACGTTGTGCTCACCCGCCAGGACGGCCGTCGGACCGATCGCCCGGGCCAGGCGCCGCGCCTCGGCCAGGCTGGCGGCCGGGATCACGGTGTCGGCGCCGCGCTCCAGCAGGGCCACGATCGTGGAGCTGGCCCGCAGCTCGTCGAGGACGATGCAGACGGTGTGGCCCCAGCGCCGAGCCTCCGCCGGCACGAGCGCGACGTCGATGCGCATGGTCCCTCCGGACGGGCCCTCGCGGGGCCGGTGCCGGCGGGACGATCGGCCCGCGGCGGCGACTCGAGGATACTCGCGCACCCCGACCACCTGCCGTAGGATCGCGAGACGATGAAGCCACCGCTGCGCGTCGCCCTCGAGGTCGTCCGGGCGCGCGCCTTTGCCGTCGCGGTCGACTGGCCGGGCTGGACGCGCGGCGGGCGCGACCAGGACGCGGCACTCGACGCGCTCGTACGGTCAGGCCCTCGCTACGCCGCGGCCCTGGCCGCGACCGGCGTCCCCTTCGAGCCGCCCGCGGACCGGTCCGCCCTGGCCGTGGTCGATCGCCTGCCGGGCAATGCGGGGACCGAGTTCGGCGCGCCGTCCGTGCGCCTGCCGGGCGACGACGGGCCGCTCACCGGCGAGGAGCTGGAGCGCCACGCCGCAATCCTCCAGGCAGGCTGGGCGGCCTTCGAGGCCGCCGCGGCGCGCCATGCGGGCGACGAGCTGCGGAAGGGGCCGCGGGGCGGTGGGCGCGACCTTCCCAGGATCATCGAGCACGTCCGGGGCGCCGACGAGGCCTACCTCGTGAAGCTCGGCAGCCGCCCGCCGAAGGGCCCGACCGGGCCGGCCCCGATCGAGGAGCTCCACGCGGCCGCCCTCGCGACACTGCGGGCCCGGGCCCGGGGCCTGCCCGTCGCCAACGCGAGCCGCGCCGTCACGCTCTGGACGCCGCGCTGGTACGTGCGCTACGCGACGTGGCACTGGCTCGACCACGCCTGGGAGATCGAGGACCGGGCGGGGCCCGGCGGGAGCTGAATCGAGCCCCGACCGCCGGCGGCCCAGGTGTAGGCTTCGAGCGGGGAGATGGAGCAGCGGAGTCCGGGGATGAACGACATCACGCAGCGCGGCGGCCTCGACCTGCCGACGATTCGCGCCGCCCCGAAGGTTCTCCTCCACGACCACCTCGACGGCGGCCTGCGGCCCCGGACGGTGATCGACCTCGCCCGCGAGGGCGGCTACGACGACCTCCCGACCACGGACACGGATGAGCTCGCCGCCTGGTTCCGCCGCGGCGCGGACCGCAAGAGCCTGGAGCTCTACCTGCAGGGCTTCGCCCACACCGTCGGCGTCATGCAGACGCCGGAGGCCCTCGAACGGGTGGCGGCGGAGTGCGCCGAGGACTTCGCGAACGACGGGATCGTCTACGCCGAGGTCCGCTTCGCCCCTGAGCTCCACCTGGAGCGCGGGATGAGCCTCGACGAGGTGGTCCAGGCGGTCCTCCGCGGCTTCCGCCGCGGGAGCGAGGGCCGCCCGATCGAGATGCGCGCGCTCGTCACCGCGATGCGGACGGCCGCCCGTTCGCTCGAGATCGCCGAGCTGGCCGTCCGACACCGCGACGAGGGCGTCGTCGGCTTCGACATCGCCGGCGCGGAGAAGGGCTACCCGCCGAGCCGCCACCTCGACGCCTTCCACCTCATCGCCCACGAGAACTTCCACTTCACGATCCACGCCGGCGAGGCGTTCGGGCTGCCGTCGATCTGGGAGGCGCTCCAGTGGTGCGGCGCCGAGCGGCTGGGCCACGGGGTGCGGATCGTCGACGATATCGTGGTCGGGGACGACGGCCGGGTGGCGCTCGGTCGCCTGGCGGCCTACGTCCGCGACCGGCGGATCCCGCTGGAGATGTGCCCGACCTCGAACGTCCACACCGGCGCCGTCGCCTCGATCGAGAAGCACCCGATCGACCTTCTGCGCCGCCTCCGCTTCCGGGTCACGGTGAACACCGACGACCGCCTGATGAGCGGAGTGACCCTCTCCTCGGAGTTCGAGACTCTGGCCCGCGTCTTCGGCCTCGACCTCACCGAGATGCAGTGGCTCACGCTCAACGGCATGAAGAGCGCCTTCTGCTCGTTCGACCAGCGGCTGCGGATCATCAACGAGCAGATCAAGCCGGGCTACGCGCGCCTGATGGCGAGGGCCTCGCAGGCGGACATGCTCGTCGGGTAGCCCGGGTAGCCCGCGCGGTCAGGCGGTCACTCGTCCCTGACGATGTGCGTGCCGGCCTCCCCGTGAACGGCGGCGCGGAGGTGCTCCGGGTCCGTGATGACGGCCTCCTTGCCGCCCTTGTCGATGAACCAGAGGCAGGCCTCGATCTTGGGCGCCATGCTGCCCTCGGCGAAATGGGTGCCCTCAACCAGGTACCGCCGGGCCTCCGAGACCGTGAGGCGATCCACCCAGCGCTGCTCCGGCCGGCCGAAGTCGAGGGCCACCCGCTCGACCGCGGTCGCGATCACGAACAGGTCGGCGCCGAGCTCGGTCGCCAGCAGCGAGCTCGCGAAGTCCTTGTCGATCACCGCGGCGACCCCGTGGAGGAGGCCCTCCTGGTCCGCGACCACGGGGATCCCGCCGCCGCCGACCGTGATGACCACGAAGCCGGCGTCGGCCAGCGCCCTGACGGCGGGCAGCTCGACGATCCGCATCGGCTTCGGCGAGGCGACCACGACCCGGTTGCCGCGGCCCGCGTCCTCTACCACCGTCCAGCCCGCCGCGCGCCGCTGGGCCACCGCCGCGTCGTCCAGGAACGACCCGATCGGCTTGGTCGGGTTGGCGAATGCCGGGTCCTTCGCGTCGACTTCCATCTGCGTGACGACCGTGACGGCCTGCCTGTCGAGCCCGCGGCGGGCGAAGTCGTGCCCGAGCGCCTGCTGGAACTCGTAGCCGATGGCGCCCTGCGAGTCGGCCCCGCAGACGTCGAGCGGCACCTCGTGCAGCTCGTGCGCCGCAAGCTCGGATCGCCGCAGGATGAACCCAACCTGCGGGCCGTTGCCATGCCCGATCGCCAGGCGCCAGCCGTCCTCCACGAGCGCCGCGATGTGGCGGCTCGTCGCCTCCAGCGCCGCCATCTGGTCGGGCACGGTCTGATGCTGCTTGTCCAGGATCAGCGCGTTGCCGCCGATCGCCACCACCATGAGCGGACTCGTCATCGCAGCCCTCCCCGGCCCGCGGCCGGCTTCGGTCCCGGTTGAAGGTCCGGCCGCCGCCTCGGGCCGCGGCCGGACCGATCGAGGTCCCCCGCGAGCGTCAGCGCATCGTGAGGGCCATCACCGCCTTCTGGGCGTGGAGCCGGTTCTCGGCCTCGTCGTAGACGACCGAATGCGGCCCGTCGATGACGGCGTCCGCCACCTCGACGCCCCGGTCGGCCGGGAGCGGGTGCATGTAGATGGCGTCCTCGGCGGCCATCCCGATCCGCCGCTCGTCCGCGATCCAGTCCGTGTACTTCTTGGCGATCTCGGCCCCGTCGGTTTCGTCCTTCGCCGTGAGCAGGGCGCCCCAACTCTTGGCGTAGACGACGTCGGCGCCGCGGATCCCGGCGTCGAAGTCGTCCATGAGCTCGAACGAGCCGCCTGACCGGCGGGCGTTCTCGGCCGCCTGGGCCACGATGTCCGCCGGGAGCTTGAACTCGGGCGGGTGGACCAGGCGCACGTTCATCCCGTAGCGGCTGGTCAGGAGGGACAGGTCCACGGGGACGCTGATCGGCTTCTGGTAGCTGGCCGCGTAGGCCCAGCTGATGGCGATGGTCCGGCCCCGCGGGTCGCCCTTCTTCTCGAAGATCGTCAGCAGGTCGGCGAGCGACTGGTGGGGATGAAAGAGATCGCACTGCATGTTGAGGACCGGCACGCGGCTGGCGGCCGCGACCTCGCGGATGTACGTGTTGCCGATGCCCCAGTCAACGTTGCGGATGGCGATGCCGTCGTTGTAGCGGCCGAGGATCTCGCCGATCTCCTTGGGCGTGTCGCCGTGGGCGATCTGGGTGGTCCGGCTCTCGATGAACTGGGCGTGGCCGCCCAGCTGGGCCATGCCGGCTTCGAACGAGGCCCGCGTGCGCGTCGAGGAGAAGAAGAAGAGCATCGCGAGGACGCGGTCCCGCAGCAGCGGGTGGGGGATCCCGAGGGCCCGCTCCCGCTTCAGCTGGGCGGCAACCTCGAGGACGCTGTCGATCTCCTCCTTCGTCCACTCCTGGAGGCTGATGAGGTCTCGACCGCGGAGGTCCGTCTGCATGGCCGGCCCCTACTCCGCCGCGCCGAGGATCAGCGCGAGGAGCCCCATCTTGAGCGCGACCCCATTGAACGCCTCGGCCCAGTAGCGCTGGTGGCGAGTGGCGTCGACGTCCTCGGGCAGCTCGTCCATCCGCGGGAGCGAGTGGAGGATGATCGAGGAGCGCCTGGCCTTCTCGCGGAGGAGCTGGCGGGTGACGACGTACTCCGGCGGCGTGAGCCCCGTCTCTCCGCCCCGCTCCACGCGCGACGCGGTGTAGTCGGCCTGGACGACGGGCTCCATGTAGATGACGTCCGCCTCGCCGATCACGTCGCGGACGTCGCCCGCCTCCTGGTAGTCCACGTTGAGCGCGTCGATCTCGGCCTTGAACTCGGGCAGGAGCGACATGTCGGGCGGGCCCACGACGATCGCCCTGGCGTCGAACTGCGACAGGGCGTACAGGATCGAATGCATCGTCCGCATCCGCATGTCTCCGACGAGCAGCCAGGTCAGCCCGTCGAGGGTCCCCTTCTCCAGCAGCGTGGTGTACAGGTCGGTCAGGACCTGGGTCGGGTGCTCGCCCCAGCCGTCGCCGCAGTTGATCACCGGCACGGACGCCCATTTGGCCGCCTCGTGCGGGGCGCCCTGCTGGAAGTGGCGGATGGCGATGACATCCGCGTAGAACTCCAGCATGTGGAACGTGTCCTTGATCGACTCCTGGTAGAAGTCGCCGGCGCGGGTCATCTTCGAATCGGAGAACCCGAGGACCTGCCCTCCGAGGCGATGCATGGCGGCCTCGTGGGAGAGTCGCGTCCGCGTCGAGGGCTGGTAGAACGCCGTCAGCAGGGTCTTGTTCTTCAGCAGGTCGGTGTTGCGACGATCGCGCGCGAAGGGCCGCAGGTCGTCGGCGACCTGGAAGACCCTGAAGAACTCGTCCCGGCTGAAATCCTTGAGGGACAGGATGTCCCGCCCCAGGAAGCTCCGCATCAGATTCCTCCGCTCGTGGCGTGGTTGGATTGCAGGCGCCGGTGCGCCGCACGGGTGACGGGGTGGTCGCCGGGCGCCGGCGTGGGCGGGCGCCGCACGGCGCCGGTAAAGAGGACAGCGACGGTCTCGTCGGCTCCGACGGCCCCTGTTCGAACGAGGTCGAGGAGGCCGGCCAGCCCGGCCGAGCCAGTGTGATCGACGTCGATGCCGGTCGTCGCGCGGCCCAGGGCGTTGGCCTCCTCGAGCGTCGCCTCCGAGACGATGAGCGGCCCGCCGCCGCTGGCCAGCATGCCCGCGACGCAGGCTCGCCAGTCGTACGTCTCGTCGTCGATGATCCCGTGGGCGACGCTGTGCGGGCCTTCCTCCCAGGGCCACATGAACGCCGACCGGTGGCGCCCGGCGTCGGCCAGGACCGCCTCGGGCGGCTCGCCGGCGGCGACGCGGGCGCGGACGCGCTCGAAGGCCCGCGCCAGCGGGTGGACCATGGCCGGCTGGACGGCGTGGATTCGCGGAAGGTCGGTCCCACCGTACCGTAAGCCACCGATCACCGACGACAGCAGCGCGCCGCCGCCGACCTGGACCACGACGCGATCCAGGCGGGCCGGCCCGTCCGGGCCGCCGACCGTCGCGGCCAGCTCCCAGCCGAGCGTCTCCCCGCCCTCGATCGCGAGGCCGTTGAGATTGCCCTGGCAGGTGAACGGGACGGCGCCGGCCTCGATCGCCCGCAGCAGCGCGTGGTAGGTCGGGTCGCCCGGGACGCCCGGCTCGCGCTCGCAGACCGTGCAGGTCGCGCCGAGGGCCCGGAGCCGGTCCACGACGACCGGGTCCGCGTCCGACGGGATGAAGACCTCGAGCCGGCGATCGGCCGCCCGGGCCACGACCGCCGCAGCCAGCGCGGCGTTGCCGCAGGACGCGATCGCCAGCGGGGGCCGTTCGACGGCCGCCCCGCCGGGGCTCGCCGCCTTGCGTCGGGCATCCTCGACGGCGAGCTCCAGCAGGGTTCCGAAGAGGTGCCGTGCCTTGTGGGAGCCCGACACGTTCCCGGTCTCGTCCTTCACCCAGGCCCCCCCGGCCGGGGAGAAGCCCAGGGCGTCGGAGAGCGGACCGCTGCGAACGAACGGCGTGACCCGGAACCCGTGGCCGTCCACCTTCGCGACCGCCGCGTCGAGACGCCCGACGAGCCCGACATAGTCGGCGTCGCTCCAGCCGAGCGCCCGCGCGCGGTGGTATCCATGGAACCGGTTGCGCCAGCGGACGTACGGGTTCGGGCTCGCCGCGTCGTCGCCGAGCGCACCGCCGGCGACCGCCCCCGGTTCCACCGTCCGGACGAGGATGTGGTCGACGTCGTCGCCGGGGAGAGCCGCCGGGCAGGCGAAGGCGAGGGGCGCATCGCCCGGGACGCGGTGCCCGCAGCCCGCGCAGACGAGCGCCGTCGGCAGCGCGGCGACGACCGTGGGTCGCGCGTCGGTCACGCGCCCACCTCGACCCCGGCCCGGTCGTTCATCTCCCGGATCGCGTCGTCCCAGGCCGGGATGCTGGCCCGCAGATCACGCCAGAAGGCCTGGTCGCGGCGGGCCACGAAGGCGTCGAAGGCCACGCCCTGCTGCTCTACCCAGGTGAAGTAGCCGAGGTTGAAGATCCGCTTGCGCTCGTCCGGCGTCAGCTCGAGGAGGTCGTCCGTGCCGGCGCCCAGCACGTGCTGCCCGAACGTCTCGGCCGCCTCCACGGCACCGAACCCGGCCGGGAAGTCGCGGGCCATGACCTTCTCCACCTCGGTCAGGTACATGGCCGCGCCGTCGGTGGCCACGGTCACGACCGCGTCGTCGGGACCCAGGCCCAGCTGCTTCGCCGTCTTGATCGCGGCGAGGACGTTGCAGATCGAGGAGATGCCGAGCGATGGCAGCAGCGCCAGCACGGCCCCGGGGACGCCGCGCCCGGCCAGGTACGCCCGGCCGGCATCGGTATTGAGCAGGACGAGGAGCCGATCCGTCGCCCGGTCCGAGATGTCGACGACGAGGTCCGTGTTCATGACGTTGTGGATCAGCGGAATGTGCTTGTCGCCGATGCCCTGGATGTTGTGCTCGCCGAAGCCGTTGCGGAGCATCGTGGGGCACTCCAGGGCCTCGACGGCCACGATCTTCGTCCCGTGGCGGTCCTTCAGCCAGTCGCCCGCCCCGATCGTCCCCGCCGAGCCGGTGGCCGACACGAAGGCGGCCGGCCGCAGCCCGGGCCGAGCGTCCGCGAGCGACTCCACGACGCGCTCCAGCGCCCGGCCCGTCACGGCCCAGTGGACCAGGTGGTTCCCGTACTCGGAGAACTGGTTGAGGATGACGTTCGCCGGATCGCGGGCCAGGTCGGCGCAGGCGTCGTAGATCTCCTTGACGTTCGACTCGGTGCCGGGCGTCCGGATGATGTCGGCGGGGTCGGCGACCCAGCGCTCCAGCCATTCGAAGCGCTCGCGGCTCATGCCGGCGGGCAGGACGGCCACGCCGCGGCAGCCCAGGATCCGCGAGATCGCCACGCCGCCGCGGCAGTAGTTGCCCGTGGACGGCCAGATGGCGCGCTGCGTGGTCGGGTCGAACTCCCCGGTCACGAGCCGCGGGACGAGACAGGCATAGGCGGCGAGAACCTTGTGGGCGGCGATCATCGGGAAGCGGTCGCCGAGGGCGACCACGATCGGCGCCTCCACCCCGGTGAGGGCCGACGGCAGGACCACGTGCTCGGGGACGGGCACGGATCCGCGGCGGTCGGCGGCGTTGTGCCAGTGGACACGGAAGAGGTTCCGGGCATCGGGCGCGTCCGGCTCGACGACCGCGAGCTCCGCCCGTGCCGCGGCCGGGATCGACGGCGGATCGATGAGCTGGGAGAAGGTCGGCAGGATCGTCCGCGTCTCGCGGAACCGACGGACCGTCCGATCGTATGCCGTGCGGTCGGCTGGCTGGCCGCTCGGGTCTGCCGTCATCCGTCTGCTCCTCCGGGGCGCCAGGGACCGCCCAGATCGCGCGTCGTATCCTTCGGGTCGGCCCGGAGCGCGACTTCGGGCCGGACGGCACGCCCCGTCAGAGGGGCGGCACCGCCAAGATTCTGGCACCGACGGGGCACGTCGGAAGGGCCAGTTGGTCCCCGCCTGCAGGACCGGGGTCGCACGATGAACTTCATCCTGAACGGTCGGCCGGTCTCGATCGAGGCCGAGCCGGGCACGAGCCTCCTGGAGCTTCTTCGCGAGCGCCTCGGGCTGCGCTCCATGAAGGACGGCTGCGCCCCCGAAGGAACGTGCGGGGCGTGCACGGTGCTGGTGGACGGTCGCCCGGTCGTCTCGTGCGCGCGGGACGCGGCGCGGTGCGCGGGCCGCGATGTCGTGACCCTGGAGGGGCTCTCACCCGCTGCCCGGACCGCCTGGGCGGACGCGTTCGTCGCCACCGGCGCCAGCCAGTGCGGCTTCTGCTCCCCCGGGATCGTGATGAAGGCCGAAGGGCTCCTGGCGCGCGAGGCGGCGCCGTCGCGCGACGAGATCGCTCGCTCGCTGGCCGGCAACCTCTGCCGCTGCACGGGGTACGTGAAGATCGTCGACGCGATCGAGCGCGTCGCGGCCGAGCGGCGCGGCGAGGCTCCGGCGGGTGGGGGCGTGGCCCCGGCGCGTGGCCCCACGGGCGGACGCGGCGGCGTCGAGGCGCGATCCGGCGGCGTGGGCAGGCGCGCCGACCGGGCCGGCGGGCGGGCGATGGCCCTCGGCGAGCAGCCGTTCGTGGCCGACATGACCGTCCCCGGGATGCTCCACGGCGCGCTCCGCTTCAGCGACCACCCGCGGGCAGTGGTCCGGCGGATTGACACGGCCCGCGCCGCGACGTCGCCGGGGGTGGTCGCGGTCGTCACGGCCGCCGACGTCCCCGGCGAGCGGATCGTGGGGCTGATCACGCTCGACTGGCCGGTCTTCGTGGCCGAGGGCGAGACGACGCGCTACGTGGGCGACGTCCTTGCGGCCGTGACCGCGGGCACGCGGCGCGAGGCCCGCGCGGCCGCGGCCCTGATCGACGTGGAGTACGAGGTGCTCCGGCCTGTCGTCGACCCGTTCGCGGCCCTGGAGCCGGGGGCCCCGGTCCTTCACCCCGGCGGCAACCTCCTCGAGACCGCCGTCGTTCGGCGCGGCAACGCCGGGGCAGCGCTGGCGTCCGCCGCCCACGTCGTCCGCGACCGCTTCACGACGAGCGCCGTGGAGCACGCCTTCCTCGAGCCGGAGGCCTGCCTGGCTGTGCCGGGCAGCGACCCCGGCGAGCCCGCGATCCGTCTCTACTCGCAGGGACAGGGCGCCTGGGACGACCGGCGCCAGGTCGCGGCGCTCCTCGGCGTCCCCGAGACGGCCGTCCGCGTCACCCAGGTCGCGACCGGTGGCGCCTTCGGGGGCAAGGAGGACCTCTCGGTCCAGGGGCAGACCGCCCTGCTCGCCCACGTCACGGGGCAGCCCGTCCTGGTCGCCCTGTCGCGCCGCGAGAGCCTCCGCCTCCACCCCAAGCGCCACGCCATGACCATGGACTACGAGGTGGGCTGCGATGCGGAGGGCCGCCTCGTCGCCGTGCGGGCGCGGATCGTCGGCGACACCGGCGCGTATGCCAGCGTCGGGGCGAAGGTCCTCGAGCGCGCGGCGGGGCACGCCTGCGGCGCCTACCGGGTCCCGCACGTGGACGTCGAAGCCCGCACCGTCTACACGAACAACCCGCCGGCGGGCGCCTTCCGCGGCTTCGGCGTGCCCCAGGTCACGTTCGCCATCGACGGGCTCCTCGACCGGCTCGCCGAGCGCGTCGGCATCGACGGCTGGGAGATCCGCTGGCGAAATGCGGTCCGGGTCGGGGACCGCTTCGGGACGGGCCAGGTCCTCGGCCCGGGCGTGGGCCTGGAGAGGACGCTCCTCGCCGTGCGCGATGCCTACCGCGGCGCCCGCTTCGCCGGGATCGGCTGCGGGGCGAAGAACGTGGGCATCGGCAACGGGATGGTCGAGCGGGGGCGGGCGATCCTGCGTCCCGAGGCCGACGGGACGCTGACCCTCTGGCACTCGTGGACGGAGATGGGCCAGGGGGTCCACACGGTCTTCGCCCAGGTCGTGGCCGAAGAGGTGGGCGTGGACCCGGCGGCCGTCCGCGTGCTGGTCGACACGGAGAAGGAGCTGGACACGGGGGAGACGACCGCCTCGCGGGCGACGACCCTCGGCGGGCAGGCGGTGGCCGACGCGGCGCGCCGGCTGCGGGCGGCGCTGGACGCCCTCCATCCCGGCGGGCTGCCGCAGGACCTGGCAGGCCGCGAGTTCAGCGGCGAGTTCGTCGTCGACTGGACGACGCCGATCGGCGCGGGGATCCCGGATCCGGTGACCCACCTCGCCTACGGCTGGGCGACGCAGGTCGTCATCCTCGACGACGAGGGCCGCCTGGCGCGGGTGGTCGCGGCCCACGACGTGGGCCGGGCGATGAACCCGACGCTGCTCGAGGGCCAGGTCGAGGGCGGCGTCCACATGGGGCTGGGGCTGGCGCTGACGGAAGCCTTCGTGACGGACGGCGGGGTCCCGCTCACGGACACGCTGAAGTCGCAGGGCATCATCCCGGCGGCGTCCATGCCGCCGGTCGACGTGATCGTCGTGGAGGAGAGCCAGCCCGAGGGCCCGTACGGCGCCAAGGGCGCCGGCGAGGCGGTCCTCGTGCCGACGCCGGCCGCGGTCGCGGGCGCGCTCTTCGCCTTCGACGGGATCCGCCGGACCGCGCTCCCGATGCGCGACTCGGCCGCGGCCCGGGCGGCCGTGCCGCGGGTGGACCTCCTGCCGCGCGCCGGCCGCGACGGCGAAGGAAGGTAGCGATGTCCGCGATCACGCCGGGCCTCGTCTGCGCCCACCACCACCTGTACTCCGCGCTCGCCCGGGGCATGCCGGCCCCGCCGAAGACCCCCACGGACTTCCGGGAGATCCTCGAGCAGGTCTGGTGGCGCCTCGACGCAGCCCTCGACCTGGAGATGATCCGCTGGTCGGCGATGCTCGGCGCCCTCGAAGCCCTGGAGAACGGGACCACGGCGATCGTCGACCACCACGAGTCCCCCAACGCCATCGAGGGCAGCCTGGACGTGATCGCCGCGGCGTGCGCCGCGGTGGGCGTGCGGTCAGTGCTGGCTTACGGGATCACCGACCGTCACGGCCCCGACGGCGCGCGGCGCGGCCTCGCCGAGAACGAGCGCTTCATCCGGGACGGGGGTCGGGGCCTGGTGGGCATCCATGCCACCTTCACGTGCTCCGACGAATCCCTGCGCTCAGCCGCCGGCCTGGCCCAGGACCTGGGGGTCGGCGTCCACGTCCACGTCTGCGAGGGCGTCGGCGACGTCGACGCGCCGCGCCGGCTGGCCGGCCTCACCCGGGACGACTGGCTGCTGGCCCACTGCGTCCACCTGCCGACGGATCACGCCCTGCGGGGGACGATCCTTCACAACCCGATGTCGAACCTGAACAACGCGGTGGGGTACGCGAACCCGGCCCGGTTCTCGAACCCGGTGGCCCTCGGCACCGACGGGATCGGCGGGAACGTCCTGGAGGCGTTTCGGCTGGCCTACGTCATGCAGCGCTCGGTCGACGTCACCTGCGGACCCGACACGGCCTGGTCGTGGCTCGAGACCGGCTGGGACCTGGTGCCCGAGGCGCGCGCGGACGAGGTCACCTGGTCCTACGACCCGATGGACCCGTGGCAGATCGCCTTCACCCCCGGGATCATGCCGCGCCGGATCACGATCGACGGCGAGGTGGTCCTCGCCGACGGCATGCCGACGCGGGTGGATGCGGACGAGATTCGGGCGAAGGCCCGGGAGCAGGCGGCCCGCCTGCACGCCCGCCTGTGAGCTCCTCGCGCTCAGGGGATGGTGCCCGCGACGAGTGATGTGCCGCCCCGTCCCGCGCGCACCTGGTCCGCTGGCACGGAGGCGGCTCGTCGGAGCATGTATCCCGACGCAAGGTCGCGATTCTGCGACCAGGGAGGCGAGTTCCGTGCTCGAAGTCCGGCAATTCTGTGCCATCGGCCCCATCGCCCCTGGCAACTGGCCATGGTCGACAACTTGACGCGAGGCTGCTGCGAGCGTAGAGTTATGACGAAAGGAGACGCAAGCGATGGCTCAGGCCGCTCGGCGACCCAAGTGGAGTCCGCTGGAGGACGCGCTCGAAGCCGTGGGGGCTGATGAGCATGAGTTCCTCGCAGAAGCCGTCATCGCGCTGGGCGAGGGACTCCTTCGACGGCGCGCCGGCGATCCCGCATCCATGTTCTCCGTCGCTGACGCCGAGGTGCTCCGGAGGGGTGGCCTCACCCTCGAATCGCGGCGCGACGGCGAGCCGGACATCGTGGCTCGGACCGCGGCTCGCGCCGCGGTGATGCTCGTCCAGGCGAAGACCACGGCCGAAGTGGCTCACGCGCTCGAGGTGTCCGCGACGAGGATCCGCCAGCGAGCCGTCGCGCGAACGCTGTATGCGATCCGCGATGGCGGCGAGTGGCGCTTCCCGCGGTGGCAGTTCGATCCCGAGGCCGACCGGGAGATCGCCGGCCTGGCCCTGGTCATTCCATCGTTGTCGCCTCGTCTGCACCCGATCGCCGTCCACCGGTTCCTCACGGAGCCGAGCCCGGATCTGGAGATCGACGACCAGCCCGTGTCGCCGCTCTCGTGGCTCGCCACCGGAGGTGACCCGGGGCCCGTCGCGGACATCGCCGGCACCCTGTAGTCGTCGCGGTGCCGAAGCTCCCCTACCCTCCGCCGGGCCTGTCCGACATCGCGCCGGTGATCATTCCCATTCCCCCGGGCACGCTCTTCTGGCGCGTCTATCGCGCCGGCGGATCGCACCCGGTCGCGTGGAACACGTTCCGCATCTTCGGACCCGTTGCCACCGGGCGCTTCGACCACCACGAGCCGCCCCCGCGTGATCAGCCGAGTCGGGGCATCTACTACGCGGCGGACGACGCGGCCACGGCGATCGTGGAGGCCTTCCAGGACACTCGCGTCATCGACCGCGGCACGCACGAGCCCTGGTTGGTCGCATTCGCGATCGACACCGATCTCGTCGCGCTCGACCTCACCGGCTCATGGCCCACGCGGGTTGGGGCGAGCCAGACGATCGCCACCGGGCGGCGCGACGTGGCGCGGGCATGGAGCCGCGCCATCTGGGCGGCCTACCCGGGCGTCTGTGCCTTGCGGTACCGCTCGTCCATGGCTGGCGGGGCGCTCAACACGGCGATCTATGAACGCGGCGAGCGGTTGCTCCCACCGCAGCCGGCGCTCAACCTGCCTCTCGCGCACCCGGGCCTGACGCCCGACCTGAGCCGGATCGCAAGTCGGCACGGGTACGGCCTCCGGTAGCGCCCGGCGCGTTCCGTCCCGCCATGGGTGGTCGGGCCGGTCGTACCATCGCATGGAGCCGCGCGCCCGGCCTGCCCACAGCGCCCGGCGGACCGAAGCGACGCGGACCCATCTCGACGAGGACCATCCGATGACCGACCGCTTCCATCCCCTCTCGATGGAGCAGCTCACCGACTGGGTGTTCACCGAGCTGGAGCAGAAGGGCTCGCTCTTCAACGTGCCCCGGTCGGCCTTCTTCGTCCCTCGCCTCGACCACCGCTTTCGAACGCCCGCCTACGGGGTGGAGCTGGAGACGCCCTTCGGCGTGGCGGCCGGCCCGCACACCCAGATGGCCCAGAACATCGTGGCCTCATGGCTCGTCGGCGCCCGCCTGATCGAGCTCAAGACCATCCAGACGCTCGACGAGCTCGACGTCAACAAGCCCTGCATCGACGTCGAGGACGAGGGCTACAACGTCGAGTGGTCGCAGGAGCTCAAGGTCCACCAGTCGTTCGACGAGTACCTGCGGGCCTGGGTGCTGATCCACGCCCTCCACCACAAGCTCGGCTGGCCCGGCGAGCGCCCCGGCATGGTCTTCAACATGAGCGTCGGGTACAACCTCGAGGGGATGCTGCGGCCGAACGTGCAGTGGTACTTCGAGGCGATGGCCGACGCGTCGGCGTACCTGCCCGCCTACGTGGAGATCGTCGCCCGCCACTACCCGGCGGTCCGCGAGATCGACATCCCGTCGCGCCTCTCCGACACGATCACGCTCTCGACGATGCACGGCTGCCCGCCCGACGAGATCGAGCGGATCTCGCTCTACCTGCTCGAGGAGCGCGGCCTGCACACCTCGGTGAAGTGCAACCCGACGCTGCTCGGCGCCGAGCGGGTGCGGGGCATCGTCAATGGCGCCCTCGGGTTCGAGGACGTGCCGATCCCCGACTCGGCGTTCGGGCACGACCTGAAGTGGGACGACGCCGTCCCGATGTTCCACAACCTGCGGCGGGCCGCCGCTTCGCGCGGGCTGGCGTTCGGCCTGAAGCTGTCGAACACGCTCGAGGTGGAGAACTGGCGAGGAGTCTTCGACCGGGATCCGACGATGTACCTGTCGGGCCGGCCGCTCCACGCGGTCACGACGAACCTGGCGGCAGCGATCGCCGAGGAGTTCCGCGGCGACCTGCCGCTCTCGTTCGCCGGCGGCGCCGACTGCTTCAACGTGGCCGACCTGCTGGGCGCGGGCATGCGCACCGTCACGGTCTGCTCGGACCTCCTCAAGTCGGGCGGCTACTTGCGCCTGCTCCAATACGCCGAGAACGTGGACGCCGCCTTCGATGCCGTCGGCGCGCAGGACACGACCGACTTCATCCGGCGGACGGCGCTCGCCCGCGGGTTCGCGGGGGACGGCGGCTCGCTCGCCGACTGGGCGCGGTTCAACCTGCGCGCCTACGCGGACCGGGTCGTCGGCGACTGGCGCTACCGGAAGAGCTCGTTCCGGATGGATCGGTCAAAGACGCCCCGCGAGCTGGGCTATTTCGACTGCATCACGGCGCCGTGCCTCGACGAGTGCCCGATCGACCAGCAGGTGCCCCGCTACATGGCCGCGGTGCGCTCCGGGGACTTCCGGGAGGCCGTCCGCATCACCCGCCTCGACAATCCGCTGCCGGCGATCCTCGGCCGCGTCTGCGACCACCTCTGCGAGAACACCTGCATCCGCACCCACCTGGACCAGCCGCTGGCGATCCGCCAGATCAAGCGGTTCATCATGGAGCAGGAGCTGCTGACGACGCCGCTCGCGGCCCCTCCGGCGACCGGGGCCCGGGTGGCGATCATCGGGGCCGGACCGGCCGGCCTGGCGGCCGCCGAGTGGCTTGCCTACGAGGGCTTCCGCGTCACGATCTTCGAGGAGCACCCCTACGCCGGCGGCATGGTCGGCGGGGCGATTCCCGCCTACCGCCTGCCGCAGGCGCAGATCGACCAGGACCTCGCCGTCCTCGAGCGGCTCGGCGTCGAGATCCGCTACGGCGTGACGGCCGGCGTCGACGTCACCCTCGAAACGCTCCGCGCGGACGGGTTCGCGGCGATCTTCGTCGCCGTCGGGGCCCAGCGGGCGAAGAGGCTCGGCCTGCCGGGCGAGGATGCCGCGGGCGTGATCGACGGCGTGACCTTCCTGCGGAGCGTCAAGGAGGGCCGGCCCGTCGCGATCGGGGCGCGCGTGGGCGTCGTGGGTGCCGGCGACACCGCCATGGACTGCGTGCGATCGGCGCGCCGCGTTGGCGCATCGTCGGTGTCGCTGATCTACCGGCGGACGGTGGACCAGATGCCGGCCGACCCCGAGGAGATCCGTGCCATCCGGGAGGAGGGCATCGCGATCGTTGAGCTGGCTCGGCCGATCGGCCTTCGCGTCGAGGACGGCCGGCTGGCAGGGCTGATCTGCACCAGGACCGCGTACCGCGGCGAGCGCGACGCCGCGGGCCGCAAGGTCCCCCACGACGTCCCGGGCTCCGAGCTCGAGATCGGCCTGGACACCCTCATCCTCGCGATCAGCCAGCACCCGGTTCTCGACTTCTTCGGCGACCGGGCCCCGGACCTCACGCCTGCCGGCTTCGTCGCCGTGGATCCGGTGACCTTCGAGACCTCCGTGCCTGGCGTCTACGCGGGCGGGGACGTCGCCGATGGGGGGCCCGCCTCGATCGTGAAGGCGGCCGCGGACGGCAAGCGCGTCGCCGCGGCCATCGCCGCCGCGGTCGGCGGGGTCGGCGGCGCGGCACCCGGCAGCCGCGGCTCCCGGTCGGTCGAGGAGGATGGGCCGCCGGACCTGGAGGCGCTCGTGGTCCGTCGTGCCCGACGCGCGTACCGGGTGCCGATCAGCGTCAGCGCGCTCGACCGGCGCGCCGGGTTCGAGGAGACCGTCCTTGGCTACTCCGCCGAGGAGGCGGTGCACGAGGCGAGTCGCTGCCTCGATTGCGACCAGGTCTGCAGCCTGTGCGTCGGGGTCTGTCCCAACATGGCCCTGATGACCTACCAGATGGCGCCGGTGCGCGCCGACCTGCCGGTGCTGGCGATCGCGAACGGTGGCGTGGTCGCGAACGGCTCGACGCCCTTCGTCGCCGCCCAGCGCCTCCAGATCGCGGTCCTGACCGACCTCTGCAACGAATGCGGCAACTGCGTGACCGCCTGCCCAACCTCCGGCCGACCGTACGTCGACAAGCCGCGGCTCTACCTGGACCGGGCCGACTTCGAGGCGCAGTCGACGAACGCCTTCATGCTCCTCGGCGGCGGGGTGATGGAGGCGCGGGTCGACGGCCAGACCCACCGGCTCGCCGCCCACGGCCCCGATGCTCGCCGCTGGCCGCGGCGGCCGGATCGAGTACACGGCGCCGGGCTTCCGGGCCGTCCTCGACCGCGACACGTTCGCCCTGGTCGAGGCGACGCCGACCGGGGCGGTCGAAGGGGAGACCCTGTCGCTCCAGCCGGCCGCCGTGATGGCAACGCTGCTGGCCGGCGTGACCGGCTCCCTGCCGCACATCCCGACGGCCGCCGCGGGCGGCTCGCGGGTGGGGCATCCCGGCTACGCGGAGTAGGTCGGCCTACCAGCCGGCGGCGTCGCGGATGATGCGGTGGAGGATGCGTCCGGCGACGGCGCGGCGGTACTCGGCCGTGGAGCGAACGTCGTCGATCGGCGCGATCTCGGCGGCCAGCGTGGCGGCGGCGACGGCGGCGACCTCGGCGGTGGGAGGCGCCCCCTCGAGGGCCGCTTCCGTGGCGCGGGCGCGGATCGGCGTCGGGGCCACCGAGCCGAGCGCAACCCGCACGTCGCGCCAGAGGCCGGCCTCCCAGCGCCAGGCGACCGCGAGCACGACGACGCTGATCGCCTGGGCACGCCTGGTGCCCACCTTGCGGAAGGCGACGGTGCGGTCGGGGACGAGCGGGACCCGGATCCGCAGGACGAGCTCGTCGACTGCCAGGGCGGTGCGACGGTAGGACGGGAAGAAGGCCGTCGCCGGGATGGTCCGCTCGCCCCGTGCGCCGCCGACCACGATCTCGGCGTCGAGCGCGAGCAGGACCGGCAGGCTGTCGCCGGCCGGCGACGCCGTGGCGATGTTCCCGCCCAGCGTGCCGCGGTTCTGGATCTGGGCTGCGCCGACCTCCGCGGCCATCTCCGCGAGGACGGGCGCGTGCTGGACGACGAGCGGGCTGTGGCGCAGCTCGGTGTACGTCGTGCTCGCCCCCACGACCAGGGCGCCATCCGCCACGCGGATCCCACCCAGCTCCGCGAGCGCCGCGAGGTCGAGGTAGCGGGGCGCCCCGGGGATCCCGGCCGCCCGTTCCACCAGCGCGTCCGTGCCGCCGGCGAGCGGCCGCCGGCCCCCTTCGGCGAGGAGCGCGTACGCCTCCGCGAGGGTCCGCGGCGTCTCGGCGTCGGGATCCTCGAGGTCCAGCAGCGCCCGATCGAGCCCGGCGGTCGCATCCGGCGCGAGGCCGGCACCCGGCGCGGCGCTCGCATCCGGCGCGGCGGTCGCGTTCGGAGCGGCGATCGCCGGAGCGCGGCCCTCCGCCGCCAGCCGGATCGCCTCGACGATCCGTCCGTAGCCCGTGCAGCGACAGAGGTTCCCCGAGATCGCCTCGCGAATGGCGGCGTCCGTGGCGGCGTCCGTGGCGGCGTCCGTGGCGGCGTCATCGGAGGCCGCGGCGCCGGCCGCCGCCCCCGTGGTGGCTCCCGCGGCCCCCGAATCCAGGTACGCCCGCCCCGCCATCAGCATCCCCGGCGTGCAGATCCCGCACTGGACCCCGCCGGTCTCGACGAAGGCAGCCTGGAGCGGGTCGAGCCGGCCGTCCGTGGCCAGCCCTTCTACCGTCCGAACCTCCCGGCCCTCGACCTGGCAGACCGGCACGAGACAGCTGTCGACGATGTCGCCGTCGAGGAGGACCGAGCAGGCCCCGCACTCGCCCTCGCCGCAGCCCTCCTTCGACCCCGTGAGGCCGAGGTCCAGGCGCAGGACGTCCAGGAGACGCCGGCCGCCGGGGACGGCGACCTCGACCGACAGGCCGTTGACCGTGAAGCGGAACGGGGCCGCCACGCGCCCGGCCGCGGACGCAGGCGCGGTCACGGGGCCGCCTCCTCGGCGGGCTCGTGGGCCTGCTCGTGGAGGCGCTCCTCCTCGAGGGCGCGGATCGCGGCGAGGACCCGGGCCGGGGTCGCCGGCAGCTCGGTGATCCAGGCGCCGGTCGCGTCGTGGATGGCGTCGATGACGGCCGGCGCGCCGACGTCCATCGGCAGCTCGCCGAGGCCCTTCGCGCCGTGCGGTGCATCGGCGAAGGAGGCCTCCACGAAGTGCGCTTCGATGGTGGGGGCGTCGAGGGACGTCGGAATGAGGTAGGTGGCCAGGCGGTCGTTGCGGTAGCGCCCGTCGATGACCTGCATCTCCTCGATCGTGGCGTAGCCGACCGCCTGGAGCGTCCCCCCCTCCACCTGGCCGGCGGCCAGCACGGGGTTCACGACGCGCCCGGCGTCGTCCACGGCGACGACACGGCGGACGGCCACCTGGCCCGTGTCGAGGTCCACGTCGACGAAGGCGACCGCGGCCGCCCAGCCGTACGCCGGGTAGGCGTCACCGCGGTAGCGCTCCTGGTCCCATTCGATGCCGGGGTAGCCCTCGAAGCGGGCGTCGATCCGGGTTGGGCCGTGGGTCGCGGCGTCATCCGCGTAGCTCTCGGCGAACGGGCGCCCGGTGCGCCCCTCCACCTGCGCGCGGAGCTTGCCCGCCGCCTCCACCAGCAGTCCGCCGACCACCATGGTCGTGCGCGAGGCGACCGTCGGCCCGCTGTTCGGGACGAGCGCCGTGTCGAGCGGCGCCGGCTCGACCGCCTCGGCGGCGACACCCAGCACGTCGGCGGCGATCTGCGGCAGGACGGTCGCGGTGCCCTGGCCGATCTCGGTCTGGGCCGTCAGGATCCGGATCCGCCCGTCGGCCATCAGCTCGATGCCCGCGACGCTGGCCAGCGTCTTCTCGCCGCTTCCGGTGAACCCCGCACCGTGCCAGCCGAGCGCCAGGCCCACGCCCGAGGCGGTCCGCTCCGCGCCGTGGTGCATCCCGCGGGCGGGTTCGTCGGCGCGTCGCGCATCAGCGTCGCGTGCCTCCCGGGCATGGGCCGTCTTCGCCCGCGCATCCTCGAAGGCGGACACCTGCTCGGCTCGCTCGAGGACATCGATCGCCGCCACGCTCTGGCGGAGCACCTGGCCGGTCGCGGTCACGTCGCCCTCGCGATAGGCGAGGCGCCGGCGCAGCTCGGCCGGCGCGATCCCCACGGCCTCCGCGATCCGGGAGAGATGGACCTCGGCGGCGAACTCCGTCTGGGGCGCGCCGAAGCCGCGGAACGCCCCCGCGGGGACCGTGTTCGTCATGGCGGCCCGGGCCCGGACCCGCACGTTGGCGCAGCGGTACGGCCCCGTGGCGTGGATGACGCCGCGCGACAGCACGACCGGCGAGAGCGTCGCGTACGCCCCCGCGTCCATGACGACGTCGATCTCCTGGGCCGTCAGCCGCCCGTCCGCCGCCACGCCCGTCCGGTGGCGGACCACGGCCGGGTGGCGCTTCGTCGTCGCCGCGATGTCCTCGTGGCGGTCGTAGGTCATCCGCACCGGTCGCCCGGCTGCCCGCGCCAGGAGGGCCGCGTGGCAGGCCAGCATGGAGGGGTACTCCTCCTTCCCGCCGAAGCCGCCGCCCGTCTCCGCCTGGACGACGCGCACCTTCGCTGGCGGGAGCGACAGCGCGCGGGCCAGGGCCTCGTGGACGTAGTACGGGCACTGGAGGGACCCGGTCACGGTGATGCCGCCGCCGGTTTCGGGGGCCGCGATCATCGCCTGCGGCTCGATGTAGATATGCTCCTGCGGGCCGACGCGGTACTCGCCCTCGACGATCAGGTCGGCCTCCGCGAAGCCGGCTTCGAGGTCGCCCTTCGCGATCTCGTATCGGGCGAAGGCCTTCTCCGACGCGAGGGCGTCGAGGACCGGCGGGAGCGGCTCCGTCCGCAACGAGATGGCTGCCCGGGCGGCGCGGGCGGTGGCGGGGTCGGGCGCCGCAACCAGCGCAACCGCCTCCGCATGGTGGCGGATCTCGTCGGCGACGAGGGCAGGCTGGTCGTCGTGGATCAGGCTGACGACGTTCTCGCCGGGGATGTCGGCCGCCGTGACGACGACCACGCGCGACCAGTCGAAGGCGGGATCGCGGTCGATGCCGAGAAGGCGGGCCCGGGGCTCCGTCGAGCGCACGGTCAGGCCGAACCAGGCGCCCTCGACCACGAGGTCGTCGGTGTAGCGCGCGGCGCCGGTCACCTTGGCCGGGGCGTCGCGGCGGGGCACGGAGGCGCCGATCAGACCGCTCACGGGAGCGACGATGCACGCCCGGGCCGTGCTGCGTCAAGGGACAGTCCGCCCGCCGCGGGGGGCGGAGTGGGCCGGCACGGGCGGGCGGGGGCGTCGGAGCCGGCCGGCGGCGGTCGGCAGTAGCCCGTCGAGTCGCCACCCGGCGGGTGTACGCTCGGCCGGTGTCCGCGCCGCGACGACCTGCAGGTGCCTCCCGCCGGGCGCGGCTGCGCGCGCTCCTCGCCGGCATCGTCCTGCTCGGCGCGGTGGGATCGTGCGAGCTGCCGAAGCCGAAGCTGCCATCCATCGGGTCCGCACCGGGCGCCGGCCTCGCCGCGGTGGTGGCCCCGGCCCAGGGCGGCTGAGCGCGCTGACCCGGATGTCCTGGTTCGACACCGCGTACGCGGAGGGCGGCACGCCAACGTGGGATCTCGGGCGGCCCCAGGGCGCGGTCCTCCGCCTGGCCCACGCGGGCGCCTTCGGGCCGCCCGGCGCCGCGATCCTCGACGCCGGCTGCGGAACCGGTGAGCACGCCCTCCTCCTCGCCGGGCGCGGCCACCCTGTCGTCGGGGTGGACCTCGCGGCGGAGGCCATCGCGCGGGCGGCGGCGAAGGCCGAGGCGCGGGGGCTGGCGGCAGAGTTCCTCGTCCACGACGCGCTGGACCTCGCCGCCGTCGGGCGCCGCTTCGACGTCGCGCTCGACGTCGGGCTCTTCCACACGCTGGGCGACGACGACCGGCCGCGCTACGCCGCCAGCCTTGCGGCCGCGGTCCGGCCCGGCGGGAACGCCTTCGTCCTCTGCTGGAGCGACCGCAACCCGTTCGGCTTCGGTCCGCGCCGGGTCACGCGTCGCGAGCTGCGCAGCGCCTTCCGGGTGGCGACGGGCTGGCGCGTCGAGGCGATCGAGGCGGAGACGCTGGAGACGCGTCTCCCGGCCGGGGGCGTCGCCGCCTGGCTCGCGCGGCTCAGCCGGACGGCCTGAGCGGTCCGCCGCCGCGGGGGCCGCCCATCGACGGCTGGTCGGGCGGCGGAGGCGCCTGCGAACGAAGAGGCGCCGCCGGCGACGACGGAGGTCCAGGCGCCGGATGGGCCGGCTCGGGAGAAGCCGGCGGCAGCGGCTCGTCCTCCCAGTCCCGCCACTCCACGTCCGGGTGGCGCCCCAGGTAGGCCTTCACGACGCTGCCCACCGTCGGGTGGAAGGAGTCTGCCCCCAGGCGGTCGAAGAGCCCGTAGGTCCGCAGGCGGTCCTTCACGTGGCCCTTCATGTCGGCGAAGTGGAGCTCCACGCTGCGCCGGGCGAGCTCCGTGATCAGCTCGTCGAGCATCTCCCCCGCCGTGGTGTCGATGTCGGTCACCGGCTCGGAGGTCACGGCCAGCCAGCGGACAGGCGGTGGCGCGTGATCGACGATCTCCAGGACGTGCTCGCGGAAGAGATCCGCGTTGGCGAAGAAGAGCGGCGCATCCCAGCGATACAGGATCAGGCCCGGCACGAGGCGGGCCTCCGGGTGGCGCCCGATGTCGTGGTAGCCCTTGTAGCCGGCCACCCGGCCGAGGATGGCGTCGTGGGGCCGCCAGGCGTGCCGGATGAAGTTGAGCAGCGAGAGCCCGACCGCTGCGGCGATCCCCGGCAGGGCGCCGAAGAGCGTGACGGCCAGGAAGGCGATCAGCGCCAGGCCAAGCTCGGAGCGGCGCAGGCGCCACAGGCGGCGCAGGCCCCAGATGTCGACGAGGCTCAGGACGGCGGAGATGACGACCGCCGCGAGAGCCGCGGTCGGCACCGGCGCGAGCAGGCCGGGCACGGCGACCAGCAGCAGGATGATCGCGCCGGCCCCGACGAGCCCGGTGACCTGCGTCCTCGAGCCGGCGGACTCGGCCACCGGCGTGCGCGTGGCGCTTCCGCTCGAGGCGAATCCGCCGACCAGCCCGGCCGCCACGTTCACCACGCCGAGCGCGGCCAGCTCCCGATCGGCGTCGACCCGCTCGCCGCGGCGAGCCGCGAACGCGTGCGAGATGACGCTGGTGTCGGCGAACGAGATCAGGGCGATCCCCAGGGCGGTCGGGAAGAGGGTGGCGAGATCGGACCACGAGACGGCGGGGATCCCGATGGCCGGCAGACCGCGGGGCACCTCGCCCACGACCGTGACCTCCGACGAGAGGTCGAAGACGGCGACGACGAGGCCCGCCCCGACGACGGCCACGAGAACGCCCGGGATGCGACGGGAGACGCGGCGCAGGCCCAGGATCACGGCCAGGCTGGCGCCCCCGATCAGCAGGGCCAGTGGCACCGTCTCGCCGTCGGCAATGCCGCGCGCGAGCCCCACGATGCCGCCGACGACGTCGTTCGCGTCGACCGAGAAGCCCAGCATCTTGGGGATCTGGCTCACGAGGATCGTCAGGGCGATCCCGTTCATGTAGCCGATCCGGATCGGTCGGGACAGGAGGTCGGTGATGAAGCCCAGGCGGGCGAGCGCCGCCGCCAGGCCGAGGAGACCGGCCATGATCGCGAGTGCGGCGGCCAGGGCGATCGCCCGGGCCGAATCGTCGCCCGCGAGCGGGACGACGGCCGTAGCGACGAGCGGCAGCAGCGCGGAATCGGGGCCGAAGACGAGGATCCGCGAGGGGCCGACAAGGAAGTAGGCGACAAGGGCGCCGATCGTGGCGTAGAGGCCGGCGATGGCCGGCAGGCCGGCCGCCTCCGCGTAGCCCATCCCGACGGGCACGAGGAGCGCCGACAGGGTCAGGCCGGCGACGACATCGTCACGGAACCAGCCCGGCGAGTACTCCCGCAGGCGGCCGATCGTCGGGAGGACTGCCGCCAGGGCCCGCCTGACCCGTCCGGCTTCCGGGCCGGCGAAGCGACCGGGTTTCGAGACCGACGGTGGCCCAGGCTCGCGCACGCCCTCTCCCTCGCGCGCGCGCCGGGTCTTCGGCCGCCGCGCACGCCTTCATCATGCGCCAGCCCTCAGTCCATGTGCACTCCGCCGCGCGGCGTCGCGCGGCTGTACACGCCCGACGCGGAGACTTCCGCGGCCTCGGGGATCGCGGGGTCGGCGGCTGCCTCCCTCTCGAACCAGCCGGCGTATCGGCGGGCGCCCCAGGCGGCGGTCACGCCGTGCACGACGAGGCTGATGGCGACCGTGAGGAGGACCACGTCGGTGATGCTCCCGGCGTTCGGCACGGCCTCCTGGACCACGACCCCCGCGAAGACGATCGAGGCCAGGCCGCGCGGCCCGAACCACCCGACGTAGAGAAGCGTCGGCATGGCGAACCCGGTCCGGAGCATCGCGATCGCGACCGGGACGATCCGCACGACCGTGAGGCTGAGCACCGCGTAGACCACGGCCTCTGGGGTGGCCCGGCCCAGGACCGGACCGAGCAGCCCGACCCCGAGGAGCAGGAACCCGACTGCCGTGAGCGCGTCGGCGGCCTCCTCCGGGAGGTGGAAAGCGTCATCGCCAAGGTGGCCCCGGACCACCGCCCCCGCCGAGAGGCCGGCGACCCACACGGCAAGGAAGCCGCTCGCTTCGACCTGGTCCGCCAGGACGAACGTGCCGAGCGCCAGCGCGACGAGGGCGATCGCCTGCCAGCGCGGGGCCGCGAGACCCCGCTCCGCGGCGACCCGGATGAGCCACCCGCCTCCGAGACCGGCCACGAGGCCGATCACCGTCGAGCCGCCGAGGGCGACGATGAGGATCTGGGCGGCGTGCGTCTCGGTCTCGGCGCCGCCGGCCACCAGGCCCACCGTGATGAGGATCGTGACGAAGGGGAGGACGAGGCCGTCGTTGAGGCCGCTCTCCACGTTGAGGGCGTTGCGGACGACGGCGGGGACGCGGGGGTTGGCCACGACCGCCTGGCCGAGGGCCGCGTCGGTCGGGGCGAGCATGACGCCGACGAGGGCGGCCTGCCAGAGCTCGACCCCGGCGAAGACCACGGCCGCGATGACCGTCCCGGCCACCATCGTCAGTGGCAGCCCGATCCCGAGGAGCCGCCCCGACAGGCTCGGCTCCTTCGTCCAGCGACGCATGTCGAGACCCGACGAATCGGCGAAGAGGACCATGACGAGGGCCGCCTCCAGGAGGAGGATGAGGAGCTCGTTGCCGGCGGGAAGGGTGACGAGGCCCAGCACGGGCCCGACAACGAACCCGACGCCGGCGAAGAAGATGGGGGCAGTGACGATCGTCGAGGCGAGCCGCCTCGACAGGAGGGCGTAGGCCAGGACCGCCAGGGCGATGACGACCAGCGGCTGGACCATCGCGTCGCTCCTCTCCGGGCGAGCGGGAACGGGTGCCGGCGGTCCCGCCGGCCCGTCCGCCTGCCGACGTCAGTCCGCCGGCGTGGAGACCCGCCCTGCCTCGATCGCGGCGAGGTACGCCGCGTGGTCGCGCGCGTTCACGTCGGCGTAGGTTTCCGCGAAGTCGGCGATCGCGCCGTCGAACATGTCGCCCGTTCCCGAGGTAGGCCGAGATCGCCACCGCGTCCCCCGTGCGGGCGTGGGCCCGGGCGAGAGCCCGGCCGCAGAGCGCCCCGTAGTAGCCGAGGCCATGCGGCTGGAGGGTCGTGGTGTCCACGGAGCCCTTCATGTCCCACAGCTGCCGCAGGTAGAAGTCGCGGCCGGCCGGCCCGCGCGTCCAGCCCAGGAAGATGTCGGGCGTCGCCTGCATCAGCTGCTGGCCGACCACGACCCGCTGAGCCGTGGCTGCTCGTGCAGGCTCGCTCCGAGGTACGGCTCCATGACCGAGGCGGTCGCCTCCTTCGCCTGCAGGATCAGCGGGTCGTTCTCGTCGCGGCCCTCGAGGACGATCACGTAGCACCGGGTCCCGACGCTGCCGACGCCCACGACCTTGAGGGCGAAGTCGACGAAGCGGTAGCGCTCCAGGAAGTCGCGCCGGTTCTCGGGCATCGTGGCCCGGTAGTCGGTGAAGACCTTCTCGAGCACCGCCTCCTGGCCCGCGATGTCGACGTGCGTGATGACGGGCGGGTCGTCGAGGATGACCCGCCGGCCGTCCACCACTCCGGTGAGCGACTCGAAGGCCCGCATGCCGTCGCGCCGGCGGGCCTTCGTGAAGATCGTCTCGAGCGCCGCCCGGCGAGGGGCGCCCGCGCGACCCGCGAGCAATCCCGTCGCCTCGCCCGCCTCCCGGATGTCGGTGTCGGTGATCAGGTGTACCAGACGTCGATCAGGCGCATCCCCGCGTAGCGAGCCATCGACTGGCGATAGCCGCGCACCGAGAGCATCGTCGCCTCGCGGACCCGGGCGGCGCTGAAGCCGTTGGCGCGCGCCGGCGATCACCACGCTCGCGGCGAGGCGCTTCACGTCCCACTCCCACGGCCCCGGCGAGTGTCTCGTCGAAGTCGTTGGCATCGAAGACGAGGGTCCGTTCAGGGGAGGCGAAGAGCCCGAAGTTCGAGATGTGGGCGTCGCCGCTGGCCTGCACGACGATGTTCGTCCGGGGGGTGTCGGCGAGGTCGAAGGCCATCACCGCCGGCGTGCCCCGGTAGTAGGCGAAGGCCGACTCGGCCATGCGCTCGTGCCGCAGCGGCACGAGATCCGGGCAGGCGATCCGTCTCCTGGTCCGCGAGGATGGCGATCGGGTCGCGAGCGTGGCGCGGGCTCGAACGCGGCGTGGCTGGCCCGCGGCATGCGCTTCCGGGCGGCCTTGCCCTCCTCGGCGCGCTCCGTCGCGTGGACCCAGGGACGCGCCGTCCAGGCGGGGCCCGCGGGAATCTCGGCCTGCCAGGCGGCCTCGAGCGCGGCCGCCGTCGCCTTGTCCGTCAGATCTTTCTCGGTCGCCGCGCTGGCTTGGTTGGCTCAGTCATCTCTCGAATCCTCCAGCGTGCTCGGACGGGCCGCAATCTCGCGGCAACGATATCGCGCAGCCCGATGAACCGCGAGGCCCGCTGCGACCCGGTCAGGCGACGGCGCCGTGGCAGTGCCTGACCTTCCGTCCGCTGCCGCAGGGGCAGGGGTCGTTGCGGCCCGCCCTGGCGACCGCGGCCCGGAGGCGCGCATCCTCCGCCGCGTACCACCCGACCAGCTCGGACGGCGCGCGGCCCTGGCGAAGGAGCTCCGACATCATCCGCATCGGGCGGTCGACGTGGTGGAAGAACGCCTTGTATCCCGCGCACAGGTAGTTGAGGCCGGGCTCACCGTCGGGCGTCTCGATGAAGCGGTCCTTCGGGCAGCCGCCATGACAGGCGAAGCGGACGTCGCACGCGCGGCAGTAGGCGGGCAGGGTGTCCCGCTTGTCGAGCCCGAAGCGGCGCTGCTGCTCCGAGCCGACCAGCTCGGCCATCGGCGTCTCCGTGATGTTGCCGAGCTTGTACTTCTCCTCGACGAAGTGATCGCACGAGTAGAGGTCGCCGTTGTGCTCCAGCGCCAGCGCGGTGCCGCAGGTCTCGGAGTGGATGCACAGTGACGGCGGCTCGCCGTGCCAGTTGGCGAGGGCAACGTCGAACATCTGGACGTAGACCTCGCCGATGTCGTGGCGGACCCACTCCTCGAAGACCCCGACCAGGAACGAGCCGTACTGCTCGGCCGTCACCGAGCGGTCGGTGACCAGGCTGCCCTTCCTGGCGATAGAGCGGCCGATCGCGCCACGACCTCCACGGCGCGGCCCGGGCCAGACCCGGCGACAGCCCCAGCTCGGCGAGCGGCACGTCGATCCGGGGCGCGGGCAGGCGCTCGATGATCGGGATGAACTGCATGAAACGGGCGCCGCACTCGTCGCGGAGGAACCGGTAGACCTCGACGGGATGGTCGGCGTTGGCGCGGTGCAGCGTGGTGAGGGCGTTGTACTCGACCCCGTGCTTGCGGAGGAGCTCCAGCCCGCGCCGCACCCGCTCGAACGTCGGTGCCCCGCCCTTGTCGACCCGGTACGCGTCGTGCATCTCCGGCGGCCCGTCGATGCTGATCCCGACGAGGTAGTCATGCTCCTTGAAGAACGCGGCCAGCTCGTCGTCGATGAGCGTCCCGTTCGTCTGGATCGTGTACTCGATGGTCATTCCCGGCTTACGGTGCTTCTCGACGTACTCGGTCGCCCGCCGGAAGAAGTCGACGCCCATCATCGTCGGCTCGCCGCCCTGCCAGGCAATCGTCACGTGGGGGACCCGATGCGCCTCGATCAGCTGGCGGACGTACTGCTCGAGCAGCTCGTCGGCCATCCGGAAGCGGCTGCCGGGATACAGCATCTCCTTGGACAGGAAGAAGCAGTACTCGCAGTCGAGGTTGCAGGTCGCCCCGGTCGGCTTTGCGAGGAGGTGAAAGGCCGGCGGGCCCGGGCTCGAGGGGAACATCCCGGCCGGGCTCACGCCGCGGGGCCCGGAGAGGCGGTCCGGCCAGCCTGCCGGCCAGCAACCGCAGCGACGATGTACGGGTGGACAATCATCACGGCCGCGACCGCGAGGACGATGAGCCCGATCGTCTCGGGGGTCGCCTGGAGCATGACCGCCGTCAGCAGGATGACCATGAACGGCGCCTTGAAGAGGACCATCAGGAAGCCGGCCATGATCCCGCCGATGAGGACGTCGACGGGGATCTCCGGGAAGACGAGGCCGAGCGCCAGCGCGACACAGGTCGAGGCGAAGATCGCCGGAAACGTCGGTCCGCCGAGGAAGCCGCTCTTGAAAGCGACGGCGAGCAGGGCGAGCTTCACGAGCGCCATCGCGACGAGGGCAGCCGGCCCGTACGCCGCCGGGTCGGCCGCGATGGTCTTGATCTGGGTCTCGCCCGAGAAGAGCAGGATCGGGGCGACCATCCCGGCGACGCTGAATATCACCCCCGCCGCAAGCGCCCGCTCGACCTCGCGGCGCTCGAAGCGCCCGAACGCCCCGGCGGCGGCCCGGAACAACCCACCGGAGATGACGGCCAGGACCAGCCCGAGGAGGCCGAAGAGGACGACCAGCACGACGTCGACCGGCCCATGCGGCTGCGCCGGGGCCAGGTGGAGGTAGTCCTGGAGGCCGTAGCTCCCGGCCGCCAGGAAGACGAAGTAGCCGATCGAGCCGCCGATGAGGTTGGCGGGCATGTTGCGGCTCTTCGACTCGGGGTCCTTCACCAGCTCGGTGCCCAGGACGCCGGTGAAGAGCGGGTTGGCGATGAGGCCGTTGTAGGCAGAGGCAAGCGTCGAGAAGACGAGCCGCGAGCGATGCTCGACGGGGATCCCGACCTTCTCTCCGTAGAAGGCGGCGATCTTCGAGGCGATGCCGCCGATCCCGCCCTCGGGTCCGAGCACGGCGCCGGAGAACAGCGACGCCCAGGCCATCAGGACGTTGACGGGCAGGCTTCGCCAATCGATGCGGGACGGGTCACCCGAGAGGCTGTCGAGCAGCGACGCGTCGAGGTTCGTCGGGGCATGCCGGTACTTCACGAGGAGGCCGACCACGAGCGAGAACGGCAGGCAGATCACCGGGAACATCCAGCGGTTCGCCGTGACGAAGTCGTTCTCCCAGAGGAGCCTGTTCACCTCCTCGAAGACGACGAGCCAGGCGAGCACCACGAGCGCGCCGATGACGGCCACGACGACGACGTGGACGTATGGATGGACCGGGCGGGCGGCGGTGACCGGCTCGCTCACCTCCCGCCCGTCACCGGTCCCTGCCACCGGCGACGGGGTTGCGGCGGCTTCGCCGACCCCCTCGCTCATGTCGACCTCCCGCGCGTCCGCCCTGGACCGTCATCCGGGCGTCCGGGCAAGCAGGATCCCCGGTCGCCCGGATGCGGCCAGGCGCTGCTCGACGGCATCGTTCCCGCGGATCGCGCCTTTCGCTACGAGGTCAGGCGGCCGGCGGCGGCTCCTCGAGGCCGAAGGCGGCCTTCACGTCGCGGCCGTTGAGGTACAGGATGATGATGAACGGCAGGATCGACATGCCGAGCCCGAGGCCGGTCCCGGGGTACTCGAGCATCCAGAGGAACGCCTCGAAGAGGGCCAGGCCGGCGATGATCATGGCGAACATCCAGGCCCACGGCCGGAGCGACCACATGCCGACGCCTGCCGCGAGCCAGAGGACACCGAGAGCGATGGCGAGCCAGCCCCAGATGCCGGACTGCTCGTACTTCCCCACGTCGCCGAGGATCGTGAACCAGTCGAAGCCGAGGACCCGCAGGCCCAGGAAGATCCAGGCGAAGCCGGCCAGCGCGGCGAAGAAGCCGAGGACCGAGACGAGGATGGGCGGGTTCTTCATGCGAGTGTCTCCCTCTCTGTGGCTGTTGGGCGGCGCCGATGGGCCGGCGCTGCCACTGGGGTGTGCTCGTGGCGCTGTCAGAGCGTCATCGACCGCCGTCGCGGGCTGCTAGAACCGCCGGCGACGACCGGGCGTCACGGCGGCGCCGACGACGGCGGCCTTCGCGACGGGCGACGGGCCGGGTGAGACGGCGGCGCCGACGACGGCAGCCTTCGCGACGGGCGAGGGGCCGGGCCTGACGGCCGCGGTGACGACCGCAGCCTTGGCGACGCGGGATGGTCGAAGCGGCATGTCAGACTCCTTCTGCCGCGAGGGCCTCGTCGGCCTCGATCGCGGCGATGATGGCCTGGACCGGGATCCGGCCGTTGGCGATGAGGTGGCCGCCGGCGTGACGGAGGGCGGACCCGAACTTGGCGGCCCACAGGTTCTCGTAGACGAGCACGGCGCCCAGGGAGCCCGGCTCCATGACCTCGCCGAACTTCAGGACGTCCGCCTCCGCCAGGGTCTCGGCCAGCTCGGTCTCGAGCCGGGCGAGCTCGCCCATGTCCTCGAGGTCGCCTAGCTCCTGGGCCATGACGGTCCCGTCGGCGCCCTTGCCGATGAGGACCAGGTCCATGACCCGGATCATCCCGGCGTCATGAAGCCGGAGCAGCTCCTCGGCTGCCTCGCCGGTGAAGTTCTGGTGCCCTGCCGGGAACTCGACGACCAGGTAGTCGACGGGCCCCAGCTCGTCGAGCGATCGTTCAGTCATGACTCCTCCATTTCGTCGGCTCAACTCGAGCCGAGTGTCGCCGGGGATGCGGGCGGCGGCGTCCGCCGGGCAGTGACGCGAAGTCTACTGCCGCGCCATGTGCATCCGAAGCTCGGCCTCGGGGTCGACGATCAGCTCGCCGCTGACGTCCACGACAACCTTCTCCAGGCGGCCGGTGAACCTGAACGGGCTCGGGTACTCGGCCGTCACCGGCGATCCCGGGTTATGGCCGCAGCTGACGCCGCCGGGGTTGAACATGAACGGCGTCGTGTACGGGGCGTCGGCGCTCGCGACCAGTGCCCCATCGAGGTAGAGCTGGAGCCGGCCCGGAGCGCCCTTGCCGTGCGGCATGTCGGGCTGGCCGGTGGGCTCGAACTCAAAGCGCAGATCGTGGCGTCCGGCCGGGAGCGGGTCGGGCGACGAGACCGTGAACCGCTGCCGGGCGACGTAGTTGTGGACGTAGTGCAGCCGGCCGTCCTTCACGTACAGTGAGTAGCCCCCGGCCGCCGTTCCCTGGCAGAACAGGACGCCCTCGGCGCCGTCCTCCGGAATGTCGACGGTCGCGGTGATGCTGTGCGGACGGTTGTGGAGGCGCGGTGCGGCGAAGTTCGGGATCGACTGGGTTCCGGGCACGTACGTGTACTGGTTGCGAGGGACCGCCACGAGCGGCTTCTCGACGACCATGCGGGCGAGACCCGAGCCGTCGACGGGCATCACCTTGTGCTTGCCCGCCTCGACGTACCAGGTGCCGATCAACTCGATGAGCTTCTCGCGGTTGTCTGCCGCGAGGTTGTGGTTCTCGGCCGGGTCCTCGTCGATGTGGTAGAGCTCCCAGCCGGTGGCGTCGAGCTTCGTGAGGGTCTCGGTCGAGATCGGGTTGCCGAAGCCGGTGCCGGCCTCGGCGAACGAGGGGCCGGGCCACGGGCAGACCGCGCGCCAGCCGTCCTTGTAGATCGCCCGATGCCCTAGCATCTCGAAGTACTGGGTGCGGTGGCGGCTGGCCGCTGCGGGATCGTCCAGGGCGTGGGCGAAGCTCACACCCTCGATCGGCGCCTGGGTGACCCCGCGGATCGCCGCCGGCGGCTCGACGCCCAAGAGGTCGAGCACCGTCGGCACCATGTCGATGATGTGGGCGTACTGGGAGCGGACCTCGCCGCGCGCCTTGACGCCCTTGGGCCAGGAGACGATGAACGGGTCCGTCGAGCCGCCGCGGTACGTCTCGCGCTTCCAGCGCCGGAAGGGTGTGTTGCCGGCGAACGTCCAGCCCCACGGATAGTGGTTGAAGTGCTCCGGGCCGCCGATCTCGTCGATGACCGCCAGGCTCTCCTCGAGCGTCTCCTGGGCGTTGTTGAAGAACTGGGCCTCGTTGGTCGTCCCGCCCGGGCCGCCCTCGGCGCTGGCGCCGTTGTCGCTGATGACCATGACGATGGTGTTGTCGAGGACACCCTGCGCGCGCAGGTAGTCGAGCAGCCGCCCCAGGTGGTGGTCGGTGTGGCTGAGGAAGCCCGCGAACACCTCCATCATCCGCGCCGACAGCCGGCGCGCCTCGGGGCTGAGCGAGTCCCACTCGGGGACGTCCGGGTCGTGGCGCGAGAGCTCCGCGTCGGCCGGTAGGATGCCCAGCTCCTTCTGGCGGGCGAACACGCGCTCGCGGTAGGCGTCCCAGCCGTCGTCGAACTGGCCGGCGTACTTGTCGGCCCACTCCTTGGGCACGTGGTGCGGGGCGTGGGTCGCGCCGAAGCACAGGTGCAGGTAGAACGGCTTGTCGGGGTCGATCTGGCGGAGGTCGGTGATGAACTCGATCGACTTGTCGACCAGGTCCTCGGTCAGGTGGTAGCCCTCCTCGGGCGTCTTGGGCGGCTCGACCGGGTGGTTGTCGTAGACGAGCTCCGGGTACCACTGGCTCGTGTCGCCGCCGAGGAAGCCGTAGAAGCGCTGGAAGCCGCGACCGAGCGGCCAGCGGTCGTACGGGCCGGCCGCCGTCTCGTAGACGCTCGGCGTCAGGTGCCACTTGCCGACCATGTACGTGCCGTAGCCGTGCTCGAGCAGCATCTCGGAGAGCATGCCGTTCTCGAACGGCATGATCCCGTTGTAGCCCGGGTAGCCGGTGGCGAACTCGGTGATGCACGCCATCCCGTTGCTGTGGTGGTTGCGCCCGGTCACGATGCAGGCACGGCTGGGCGAGCACAGCGCGGTCGTGTGCATGTTGCTGAAGCGCAGGCCGTCAGCTGCGAGCGCGTCGAAGCTCGGGGTCGCGATCGGGCTGCCGTAGCACCCGAGATGGCCGAAGCCCGTGTCGTCGAGCACGACGAACAGGACATTCGGGGTGCCCTTCCGCGCCCGCAACGGAGCCGGCCAAGCGGGGCTCGACTCATCGGCGGTGCGGCCGATCACTCCGGGAAACGGCGATCCAGCAGGGTACTCGACGATGGGCATCCCAGGTCCTCCTTGCCTCGTGTCACCGACACCTTGTCGTCGTCGTGACGAATGAGCCGGCCGAAGCCGCGGGCTACTCCCGGGCCAACATCGCCGCGGCTTCGCGCTCGAGGTCGACGTACGGCTCGCCGCTGACGTCGACCACGACCCGGTGGATCGTGCCGCCCGTGAAGCGGTACGGCGAGACGCCGGGGTAGTCGTCCGTGACCGGCTCGCTGCTGTCGCGCCCGACGCACAGACCTTCGCCGGCCAGCGAGAACATGCCCGGCTGCGTCTTGATCCGGCCCTCGCCGACCTTCTGTTCGCCGTGGAACAGCGACAGGATCCCGGTGGACACGTGGGGCGGATCCTCGCCGTCCTTCTCGAACGAGGCCGCGAGGATCAGGTTCTCCCCGATGGGCAGATCCTCGGTCGCGTCGATCTCTTGCTCGAACATGCCGACGAAGTTGTTGACGTAGTGGAGGCGGTTGTCCTTGACGTAGAGGGAGTGGCCGCCGAACCGTGCGCCCTGCGAGAAGATGACCCCCTCGGCGCCGGGCGCCGGAATGTCCACCAGCGCTCCGATCGCGAACGATCGATTGCGAAGGTTGACGGCCTGCGCCTCGGGGACCTCCGCGAGGTCCGGGTAGTAGGTGTAGCGGTTCCGGGGAGCCGTCATCTGCGGCCGCGGCGTCAGGATGATCTCGAGCGCCGAGCGATCGTCGAGTGGAAAGGCCCCGTTCCGGCCCGCCTCGGCGTACCACAGGTTGACGAGCTCGCGCAGCGTGTCGGGCTGCTCGGCGGCCAGGTTGTGGAGCTCCGCCCGGTCGGTTTCAACGTGGTACAGCTCCCACGTGTCGTCGTTGAAGTGGCCCCAGCCCGCAATCGTCGGATGGGTCGTGACCGCCTTCCAGCCGTCATGCCAGATGCCGCGGGAGCCGAGCATGGAGAAGAACTGGGTCTTCCGCGCGGAGGGAACGGTGGCGTCATCGAAGCTGTAGGCCATGCTCACGCCGTCGAAGGGGACCTGCACGTGGCCCTTGATCCGGGTCGGCATCTCGACGTCCAGGAGGTCGAGGATCGTCGGCACGAGGTCGATCGCGTGGTGGTACTGCGTCCGGATCTGGCCGGCGGCGGCCTTGTTGCCGGGCCAGCTAATGATGCAGGGGTCCGACGTGCCGCCGTTGAACTCGTAGCGCTTCCACATCTTGAACGGCGTGTTGAAGGCCATCGCCCAGCCATTCGGGTAATGGCTGTACGTCTTCGTCCCGCCGAGCTCGTCGAGCATGGCGAGGTTCGCCTGCAGGTTGTCCGGGATCCCGTTGAACAGCAGGTTCTCGTTGACCGAGCCGTCCGGGCCGCCCTCGCCCGAGGCACCGTTGTCCGAGACGACGATCACGAGCGTGTTCTCGCGCTCGCCCGTCTCCTCGAGGAAGTCCAGCAGCCGGCCGATCTGGTGGTCTGCGTGCGACAGGAACCCGGCGTAGACCTCCGCCATCCGCGAGAAGAGGCGCTTCTCGTCATCCGAGAGCGAGTCCCAGGGCTTGGTGTACTCCAGGGGCGGGAACATCTTGCCATCGGGGCCCTGGCGCGTCTGCGAGGTGCCGATCGGGTTGATCGGCGGCAGCTCGGTGTCCGCGGGGACGATGCCCAGCTCCTTCTGGCGGGCGAGCGTCTGCTCGCGCATCGCCTCGTAGCCCATGTCGAAGCGGCCCTGGTACTTCTCGATCCACTCCTTCGGGGCATGGTGCGGGGCGTGGGCCGCGCCGGGCGAGTAGTACAGGAAGAACGGCTTCTCGGGAGCGATGACCTTGGCGTCCTTGATGAACTCAATCGCCTTGTCCGTGATGTCCACGGAGAGGTGATAGCCGTCCTCGGGCGAAGCCGGCTGGTCCACCGGGTGGTTGTCGTAAACGAGGTCGGGGAACCACTGGTTCGTCTCGGCGCCCAGGAACCCGTACCAGCGCTCGAACCCGCGGCCGCTCGGCCAGTTGCGGCGCGTCGCCGCGACGTTCATCTCGTCGGTCGGGCAGAGATGCCACTTGCCGACCATGTAGGTGTTCCACCCGAGCTCGCCCAGGATCTCGGACAGCATGCCGTTCTCGGCCGGGATGACGCCGCTCGCGTTGGGGAACCCGCTGGAGCCCTCGGTGATGCAGGCCATGCTGTTGCGGGTGTGGTTGCGGCCGGTCAGGAGGCAGGACCGCGTGGGCGAGCACAGGGCGGTCGTGTGCCACTGCGTGTAGCGCAGGCCCTTTGCCGCGATGCGGTCGATGTTCGGCGTGTCGATCGGACCGCCGTAGCTGTTCATCGCCGAGAAGCCGACATCGTCGAGGACGATGTACACGACGTTCGGCGCGCCGGCCGGCGCCTTCGGGGCACCGAACGGCGACCAGTCCGGTACCGAATCGCGGATGTCGACGTTGATCGTGCCCTTGAAGACACTGCTCATCAGACTCGCCTCCTGGTGGCGCCTTCGTGCGGGCGGGCGCGCCCAATGGTCTCGGGGCAGCGGAATGGGCACGATATCGGGGAATGGCTGTCTCTGCAGCCCAGGCATCGGGACGCCAATCATAGCCTCGGCAATGTCTCGTTCGTGCGTCGCGCCCCCTTCTCGTGGCCTCCGCCACGGGTGAACCCGCGACGGGGCAGCGTGCGATCCGGGTGAGCGCGCGCGAGGGCGGTGCGCGCATCATCGAGACGTGCGGCAGCTGTCGTCGATGGAGGAGGTCCCGGGATGAGTGGACACGAAGGCCACGGAACCGGCCCGGCCGCCGCGGGGCCCGGGCCCGAGGCCGCCGTCCCTGCGGTCATCGACGAAGCCGGTCGCCAGCTGCGAGCGCCCTGGGCCGCCAGCATCGCGGGACTCCTGTTCGCCGTCCTGTTCACGGCGGCGCTGCTGCTGCTGCGGAGCACCCCGCTGGTCACGGCCGGCGACGAGGAGCTGGTTCGGCTGTTCGCCAGGGGAGATGACACGGCCGTCGTGATCGGCGGGCTCTACCTGGCGCCGTTCGCGGGCATCATGTTCCTGTGGTTCGTGGCGGTCGTCCGCGACCAGATCGGCGAGCGCGAGGACCGCTTCTTCGCGACCGTCTTCTTCGGCAGCGGCCTGCTCTTCGTCGCCCTGTTGTTCGCCGCCGCAGCGGTCGCGAGCATGATGGTGGTCGGGGTCCGCTACCTGGGGCAGGACGCCCCGTCGGCGACCCTGGTCGGCGCGACGCGCGCCCTCTCGTACACCTTGCTCTTCGCGTTCGCGACCCGCGCCGGCGGGGTCTTCCTCATCTCGACGGCCACGATCGGCATCCGAAGCCGGGCGTTCCCCGCCTGGGTCGCCTGGACCGGTTACGTGGTCGGCGCCGTGCTGCTCCTGGCCGTGACGTTCTGGGACTGGTTCATTCTCGTGCTTCCGGCCTGGGTCGCCGTCATCAGCCTGTTCATCCTGCGCCGCGAGCGGGCGCGCTCGCGACACGCCTGAGCCGCCTCGGCGGAACAACCCTGGGCCGCGGCCTACGCGGAGCGGCGACGGTAGTCCTCGACCGCGGCCGCGACGGAGAGGTACACGCGGTCCTCCCCGACCATCTCCATCATGCCCATCCTCCGCATCCGATCGCGGACCGGTCCCTTGACCTGGGCCAGGATCACCGCGATCGATTGATCGTGCAGCTCGGTGATCAGCTGCCGGACGGCGTCCGCCGAGGTCACGTCGAAGTCGGCCGTCGCGCCGATGTCGAGCAGGACCGTCGATGGCCTGGGGTCGCTGGCGGCGACGGCCTCGAGGAGCGCGCTCCGGGCGACGTTGACGTTGAAGAAGTAGAGCGGCGCGTCGATGCGCAGCATCAGGAGCCCGGGGATCGCCTCGGCCTCGGGGTGCCGCCCCAGGTCGACGAACGTCGCCCGTTCGCCGCTGAGCTTGCCGAGCGTGGCTACGTACGGGCGGCTGGCCCGGTAGAGGACGAACATCAGCGAGAGCAGGACGGCGATCACGAGGCCGATCAGGACCGTCGTGGTCACGACCGCCACGAGGGCCACCATCGCCAGCAGGAAGTCCGTCCGCCGGGTGGCTGCATAGCGACGCAGCTCGCCCAGGTCCATGAGGCCCAGGACCGCCGCGATGACGATCGCGCCGAGCACGGCATTCGGCAGGTTCTTGAAGAGCGGGGCCAGCAGCACGGCCGTGGCGAGGATGAGCCCTGCCGTGACGATCGAGGACAGCTGCGAGCGGGTCCCGGCCGCCTCGCCGGTGGCCGACTGCGAGAGACTCGCATCGACGGTGAAGCCGGCGAACAGCCCGGCCGACAGGTTCGCCGCACCGAGGGCGACCAGCTCCTGGTCGGCGTCGATCTCGTACCGATGTCGCGCCGCGAACGCCCGGGCGGCCCCGAGCGATTCCCCGACGGCGAGGAACACGATGCCCGCGGCGCCCGCGGCCAGGAACGGGATGTCGAGGAGCGAGATGCGCGGGATCCCCGGCAGCGGAATCCCCGTCTCGATCTCGCCGACGACGGTGACCCCGTGAGCCGTCAGGTCGAAGGCGATGACCGCGAGGATGCCGAGCACGAGGGCAACGAGCGGACCCGGGATCTTCCGCGAGATCGCCCGCAACACGAGGATCAGGGCCAGGGCACCGCCCCCGACCGCGAGGGTCCACGGGTTGGTGTCGGGCAGGTTGCCGATCAGGGTCTGGAGCTGCCCGATCGTGCTTCCGCCGCCACCGGGTACGCCGAAAAGCTTCGGCAGCTGGCCGATGATGATCGTGATCGCCAGCCCGAAGATGAACCCGGTCACGACGGACTTGGCCAGGAAGTCGGCGATGAAGCCCAGGCGCACGAGTCCGGCCGCGAGGAGGATCCCCCCGACCACCAGCGCGAGGCCCGCGGTCAGGGCGAGGTAGCGGTCCGCGTCGCCGCCCGCGAGCGGAGCGACAACCGAGGCGGACATGATCGCCATCGTCGAGCTGGTCGTGACCTTGAGGTGGCGGCTGGTCCCGAAGATCGCGTAGGCCGCGAGCGCGGCGAAGGCGGTGATCAGCCCGTACTCGGGTGGCACGCCCGCGAGCGCCGCGTACGCCATGGCCACGGGGACCATGACGCCCCACGACGTGACCGAGGCGAGGAGGTCGGCTCGCCGCCAGTCGGAGGGGTAGGCGGGCAGCCAGGTGAGGATCGGGACGTGGCGGACGACAGCCTGCCGTATGCGGGCGCGGACGGGTTCGTCGGCTCCGGACGGACCGGGCCCCGGAGGCGCCGTCGACCCGCCTGGCTCCACTCCGGCGGGATCGCTCGGGCGGGCCTCGCCAGGGAGGGGGGCGGGCTCGGCTCCGCGGCCGTCCATCAGACGCGCCCGGTCGAACGAGCGCCGGTCAGCGTGGGTCGGTGGGGAGCGACGCCCGGAGCGCGGCGATCTCGGCCCGCAGGCCCGCCAGCTCCTCGACGATCGCGCTGGTCGCCTGCGCGTCGGTTCCGGGAGCCACGGCCGGGGGTTGAGGCGCGGCCGGCTCGGCCCCGGCTGCGGGCTCAGCGTCGCGCGCCGGCTCCGCGGGCGTCGACGGAGACACCAGCAGGCTGGCCAGGATGCTCGCGAGGGCGCCGATGATCCCGATGCCGGCGAACATGACGAAGATGCCGGTGAGGCGCCCCATCAGCGTCGTTGGGTAGAAGTCGCCGTAGCCGACCGTGGTGATTGTCACGAGGCCCCACCAGATGGCATCGCCGCCGCTCTGGATGTTGGCATCCGGCGACCGGCTCTCGAACTCGAGGACGAGGATGCTACCGACCGAGAGCACGATCCCCGCCAGGAGGATCGTGATGAAGGTCGCGTACTGGCCGCGGTTCCTGAGCACGTCCACGACCAGGTCCTTGCCGGCCTGGCCGCCGAGCAGCTTGCCGATCCGCGCCAGCCGGCTCAGCCGGGCGAGGCGGAAGAGGGCTGTGAACGGGATGAAGCCGAAGCTCGGAATCGACCCGAGGAGATCGAGCCAACCCCGCTGGCCGATGAAGTAGGCCCGCTTCGGCTTCGAGCCGGCCAGGTTCAGCGCGAAGTCGATCAGGAAGATCACGCAGACCGCGTTGTCGTAGAGGAGTCAGCAGGTCGTGCTCGGCCGGGGTCACCGGCAGGAGCAGCAGGACCATGATGGCCAGCGAGAAGATCGTCAGGACCAGGATGAAGATGTTGTAGGCGTTGCCGTGCTTGCGCAGCACCGGTGCCTGGGCAGTCATCTGTTCGCGACCCTCCTCGCGCCTCGACGCCCACGGTCGCGGGCGCGGCAATGGTACCGACCCGGTGGAGCCTCCGAAGGGCGACGTCGGCCGCGCCCATTGGCGACTCCCGGAGCCGTCGCCTGACCCTCCGCGGGCCGGGGCCCGAGGGCGCAGAATTCCCGAACGCGCGGAGAGGAGGCGAACGATGTCAGGCAACCAACCGGCCGGACTCCGGGGCACGGCCTACGAGCTGTTCCTCGTGCTCCTGTCGCTTCTCTCGATCCTCAACGCCGTCCTGATCCTCCTGCCGTTCCTCAGCGGTGCCGGCCGGGAAGTCGTCATCGTCATGGAGACCCTCCTCACGCCCGTCTTCCTGATCGACTTCGTCCTGCGCCTGGCTCGATCCCGACCGCGGCGCGCGTACTTCCTCCACGCCTACGGCTGGGCGGACCTCCTGGCGATCGTCCCGCTGCTCCGCGTCTTCCGCCTCTTCCGGGTCGTCGTGGTCGTCCACTCCCTCCAGGCCCGGGGACCGGCGCAGATCGGCGAGGACCTGATCGTGAGCCGCGCGGCCGCCACGTTCTTCACGACCATCTTCCTCGTGATCGTCGTGCTCGAGCTTTCGGGCATGCTCATCCTCGACGCGGAAGGCGGCATCGAGGGCGCCAACATCAAGACGCCGAGCGACGCGCTCTGGTGGGGCTACGTGACGATCACGACCGTGGGCTACGGCGACAAGTTCCCGGTCACGCTGCCGGGCCGGTTCATCGGCATCTTCCTCCTGACCGCGGGCGTGGCACTCTTCAGCGTCTTCACCGGATTCATCGCCAACGCGTTCCTGGCTCCCCGGCGCCGCCCCCTGCAGCGGCTGCGCGGTGTGCGGCCGGGCGGTCCCCTGGCCGAGCTGGACGCGATCCGTCGCCTGGTCGTGGAGCAGGACGACCGCTCGCGCGAGCTGCAGGGCAGGCTGGACGACCTGGAGCGGGCGCTCGTGGCGCAGGGCGCGGCCGTCGCGGCAACGCCGGCACCGCCGAACGACCCCGCCGACGAGACGCCCGCGCCCTGACGTGCCGCGGACGCCGCGGGGCGCTCAAACCTGGCGGCCGCGTACCATCGTGGCGTGGCAAGCCGCATCTCGGCCGGGATCCTGCTCTACCGCCGCGGTTCGGGCGGCGGCGCGTCGCCGGGCGGCGGCGTGTCGTCGGGCGGCGGCGCCTCGTCGGCCGCCGGGCTCGAGGTGCTCCTGGGGCATCCGGGCGGGCCGTTCCACGCCCACCGGGACCTGGGCGACTGGTCCATCCCGAAGGGCGAGGTGGAGCCGGGCGAGGACCTCTACGACGTTGCCCGCCGCGAGTTCGAGGAGGAGACCGGGCACGCGCCGCCCGACGCGCCCGCGATCCCCCTCGGCACCATCGTCCAGAAGGGCGGCAAGGTTGTCCACGCCTGGGCGCTCGAGGGGGACCTGGACCCCGCCGCCTCGGTCAGCAACACGTTCACCATGCCGTGGCCGCCGGGCTCGGGGACGCTCGCGGTGTTCCCGGAGATCGACAGGGTCGCCTGGTACGACCCCGTGGAGGCACGGCGCCGCGTGAAGGAGGCCCAGGCGCCGTTCGTCGACCGCCTCGAGGAGGCCCTCGGGCGGGGCTGAGCCGGCGCGGAAGCGCGGTGGCGGGGCAGTGGACGAACCGGTTGCCCCGCAGCGGCCACGACGAGCCGCGACGCGTAGACTGGGGTGACTCCCCAGATCCGAACGCCCGCGCGGAGGCCTCAATGTCCCGCTTCACCGATGCCCTCAACGCCCAGGTCGGCAACGAGTTCGGCGCCTCGCAGCAATACGTCGCGATCGCCGCCTGGTACGACGCCGAGACCCTCCCCCAGCTGGCGGCGTTCTTCTACCGCCAGGCGGTGGAGGAGCGCAACCACGCGATGATGCTCGTCCAGTACCTCCTCGACGCCGGTGAGGCGGTCGTCATCCCGGGCGTGGCGGCGCCGCTCACCGCCTTCAGTGGGCCGGTCGAGCCGGTCACCCTGGCGCTGGCCCAGGAGCGCCGGGTCACGGAGCAGATCTCCGCGCTCGCGGAGATCGCCCGCGAGGAGGGGAACCGGATCGGCGAGCAGTACCTCCAGTGGTTCCTCAAGGAGCAGCTCGAGGAGATGTCCAGCATGAGCGCGCTCCTCAAGACGGTCGAGCGAGCGGCGGGTGTCAACATCCTGCTGGCCGAGGACTACCTGGCCCGGACCGCGAGCGGCGCGGCCGGCACCGGGGCCGACGCGCCGCGAGCGGCGGGTGGCGCCCTCTGAGCGTGACGATCCGAACGGCCGGCGACCTGCGGCGACGCCGGGGCGGGTTCGCGCGCGCGAGCGCGCTTGCCATCGCCGTCGCCCTCGCGCTGGGCGGGTGCGGCTCAGCCGCGACGCCGAGTCCCGGGCCCGCCACTCCGACCCCCGCGCCGCTCCCCGAGGCGTCGTTCACCGGCGGCACCGGGAGCGCCCGCCTGACGTTGCCGGCCGGGACGGCCTGGGACGGGGGCCTCTGCGCGCGCGGCACGGACGACGCGTGGCTGGCCCTCAACATCGGCTTCCCGAACGGCGACGAGTACTTCGGCCTCGTGGTCGGCCGCAGCCCGTACAAGCCGGCGGCGACACGCGTGGCGGCGAAAGGCGGGACATTCGGCGGGGACGACGCCGTCATCACGTGGCGCCACGCCGGGGCAGCCGCGGCGCTGAACCCGGACGGGCTCGTGGTGAAGCTCACGAGCGACCTCTCGCGCGGCTCGTTCTCCGGCCGCCTGGGCGACGGCACGGAGGTAGGCGGCACGTTCTCCTGCTGAGGCCGGGCCCGCCGCTCGCTCGGCCCGCCGCTTGGTCGGGCGGGAGCGGACCGGCCGGGCGGGAGCGGACCGGCCGGCCGATGGTCGGCCGCGGGAGCTCCGCGCGAGTCCTAGCGATACGACGACGAGATCCGCTCGCGGTTCGCGAACACACCGAGCCCCCAGGTGCTCAGGTCGAGGAGAACCGCCATGATCAGGAAGATGACGTTGAGCGCGCTCATGCCATTGGCCTGGGCCAGCCCGTAGGTGAGCGTGGTCCACGGCAGGACGAGGAAGCCGAGGCCGAGCCAGACCGGCGAGCCGAAGAGGGAACCCCAGTAGGCCTGGTCGTTGGACCAGCCAACGAGCAGCACGAACCGGGGCATCAGGATGCCGAGCACCAAGGTAATGCAGCCCATTGAGACCTCCCCGTGATCCGGGCCGGGCGATGAGGCTCACCACCCGAGCCGCTTCGGCGGTCCGAGCCGCTTCGGCGGTCCGAGCGTCTCGCCGCCGAGCCGTCGGCTTCGCGAGCAATGTACCCCCACGTGGGGGTGGTGGGAAGCCGCGCCCGGCTGTCAGCCGGCGGCCCGCACCTCGCCCAGGCGACGCGCCAGGAACGCCCTCTCCGGTTCGTTCGTCGCGAGCGCGAGCGCTCGTTCGTAGGCGGCCGCCGCCTCGACGCGCCGGCCAACGCGGCGGAGAAGATCGGCCCGCGCGGCGTGGAAGTGCCGGTACTCCGCGAGCGCCCCCTCGGCGCCCAGCGCCTCGACGAGCACGAGCCCGGCGGCCGGCCCCTCCGCCATCGCGACCGCGACCGCGCGATTCAGCTCCACGACGGGCCCCGGCGTGACAGCCGCCAGGATGCCGTAGAGGGTCGCGATCTCGCCCCACGGGGTTGCCACGGCGTCGGGGGACCGGGCGTGGCAGGCCGCGATCGCCGCCTGGAGGAGGTACGGGCCGGGAGGGGCGCCCGGCGGCAGGGCCCCGAAGGCGCTGTCCACCAGGCCAAGCCCCTCCGCGATCTCGGCTGCATCCCAGCACGAGCGGTCCTGGTCCTCGAGCAGGACGAGGTCGCCGCCCGGGCCCGTGCGGGCATCCCGTCGCGAATCCTGCAGCAGCACGAGCGCCAGCAGGGCGCGGGCCTCGGCCGGGTCGGGCATGAGCTCGACGAGGAGCCTCGCCAGCCGGATGGCCTCCGCGCACAGCTCGCGCCGGACAAGCGCGTCGCCGCTGGTGGCGCTGTAGCCCTCGTTGAAGACGAGGTAGAGGACGGCGAGCACGCCGTCGAGTCGCTCCGAGAGGAGGTCGTCCGGCGGCACCCGGTAGGGGATGCCGGCGTCGCGGATCTTCCGCTTGGCCCGCACGATCCGCTGGGCGAGGGTCGCTTCGGGGACCAGGAACGCCCGGGCGATCTCGGGGGTGGTGAGGCCGCCGAGGGTGCGCAGCGTCAGCGCTACCCGCGCATCGAGGGCGAGAGCGGGGTGGCAGCAGGTGAAGATGAGCCGCAGGCGGTCGTCGGCGAGGCGGCTCTCGGTCCCAAGGCGCACGATCGACTCCGTTCCGGCGGCGGCCAGGCCGCGCTCGATCTCGACCAGCTTGTCGGCGTGACGGCGGGCCCGGCGCAGGCGGTCGAGCGCCCGGTTGCGGGCCGTGGTCGTGATCCAGGCCCCCGGGTTGGCCGGGATGCCGTCGCGCGGCCACGTCTCCAGGGCCGCGACGAAGGCGTCGGCGACGGCCTCCTCGGCCGCGTCGAAGTCCCCGCCGAGGAGGCGGATGAGCGTCGCCAGGGCCCGGCCCGACTCGTCGCGGAAGGTGCGCTCGATCCGCGAGCGGACCACGTCGGCCGGCTCCCCGGAGACCTCGGGCACCGTCATGCGCTCGTCACGGTGCGCACGTCACATGGTTTCGATCGGGCGGACCTCCATCGAGCCATACGCCGCACCCGGGCAGCGCGCGGCGGCTTCGAGGGCCAGGTCGAAGTCGTCCGTGTCGATAATGTAGTAACCGCCGAGGACCTCCTTGGTCTCCGCGAACGGGCCGTCGGTCGTGAGGCGCTGCCCGTCGCGGACGCGGATCGTGGTCGCGGCCGTCGAGGGCGCCAGCGGGTCGCCGGCCTTGTAGATCCCCTTCTCCCGGAGCCAGTCCGTGTAGGCGTTCCAGGGCGCCATGTCGGGCATGGCCTGGTCCTCGCCGGGCGCCTGCTCCGGACCGTAGATGAGGAGCATGTACTGCATCGATCGCCTCCGCTGGATGTCCGCTCGGGGCGTCTCGCTCGCCCCTTCGCTTCAACGACGAATGAACCGGGCCCGAATCGACAGGACCCCGCGGATCACGCGGGGTCGGGCCGCTCGACCCACGCGGCTCGCCACGCCGGGGCCTCGAAGACCGGCGCGAAGTACTCGGTGTTCCGGGCGATCCGGTCGCCACGGAACTCCAGCACCGCGACGACGTGCCACGTCGAGCCGTCCGGGTAGCGGATCCGGGTCACCCCCGTGTACTGGTCGCCGGTGCCCGAGACATGGACGACGGTGAAGCCGGGGCCGACGACCCACGCCTCCTCCTCGCCGAGGATGCGGGCGTCGGAGACGTCGACGTCGCCCGGGCGAAGGCCGCCTGGGTAGTTTCGGATGATCTCGACGAGATTGTCCACCCCGCGAATGCGCTCTCCTGACTGCGGGTACTCCTCGACGTAGTCGTCGTGAACGAGCGTCCGCATCCGCTCGAAGTCCTGCTCGCTGAGCGCGCGCAGGAACGCCTCCACGCGGCCCCGTCGTCCCGTCTCCCCCACGTCGAACCCCTCCCTGCCGTGCACCGCGGTGCCCTGAGCCGCCGTTCCGCAAGGGTGCTCCGCCTGTCAAGCCATCGCCCGCGCCGTTGCCGGCGTCACACCGCAGGCGAACGGCGCGTGCCTGCGACGCCTCCCTCGACACGCTCTCGTATGCTCGGCCCATGCCGCCCCGCCCCGAGATCCTCAACGTCGCCGGCCGCGAGGTGGCCGTCACCAACCCCGACAAGGTCTACTTCCCGGACGCCGCGGGCGGCGCGATCACGAAGCTGGAGCTGGTGCGCTACTACGTCGCCGTGGCCGACGGCGCGCTGCGGGGCGCGGGTGGCCGGCCGATGGCCCTCAAGCGCTATCCGAACGGCGCCGCTGGCGACTTCTTCTTCCAGAAGCGGGCACCGGAGAATCGGCCCGAGTGGCTGCGGACCGTGGAGCTGAGCTTCCCCTCGGGTCGGACCGCCGACGAGATCGTGGTGGACGAGGCGGCCGGCCTGGCCTGGGTCGCCAACCTCGGCTGCCTCGACCTCAACCCCCACCCGGTCCGCGCCGACGACCTCGACCATCCCGACGAGCTGCGGGTCGACCTCGACCCCGTCCCCGGCGTTTCCTGGGACGACGTCCGGCGCGTCGCGCTCGTCGTGCGCGAGGCACTCACCGACGCGGGCCTCGTCGGCTGGCCGAAGACCTCCGGGAGCCGGGGCATCCACGTCAACGCCAGGATCGAGCGTCGCTGGACCTTTCCGGAGGTCCGCCGGGCCGCCCTGGCCCTGGCCCGCGACGTGGAGCGGCGCGCGCCGGCCCTCGCCACCAGCCGGTGGTGGAAGGAGGAGCGCCACGGCGTCTTCATCGACTACAACCAGAATGCCAAGGACCGCACCGTTGCCTCCGCCTATTCGGTCCGGCCGCGTCCCGACGCCCGCGTCTCGATGCCCCTCCGCTGGGACGAGGTGGCCGAGGTCGACGCGGAGGCATTCACGCTGCGCACGGTCCCGGAGCGGTTCGCCCGCGATGGCGATCCCCACGAGGGCATCGACGACGCGGCCGGCAGCCTCGAGGGCCTCCTCGAGCTCTCGGCGCGCCACGAGACGGAGGGGCTCGGCGACGCGCCGTGGCCGCCGAACTACGCGAAGACGGCCGACGAGCCGCCGCGGGTGCAGCCGTCGAAGCGGCGGATGAGCACGAAGCCGCTGATCGAGATCGGGCGGGCCGCCAAGCAGGCCGACGCGATCGCCGGCCTCGAGCGCTGGAAGGCGCGCCATCCGGAAACGTGGCCGCACCTCCGGCCGGCGGACGTCCTCGTCGACGCGATGCGCGGCCGTTCCACGACCTGGACCCGCATCCGCCTCAACCTGGAGAACGTCCCTCCGGAGCTCCGTCCGCCCCAGGAGCCGCTCGACCCGGAGTACGACCCGTGGGCCGGCGTCGACTGGCCGGGGAAGCCATCGGGCTGAAGGCCGGGCTGCCTGGTCGCCAGCTCGGGTGAAAGCCGGCCGCGTCGTTTGAGGCCGGTTTGGCCGACATCGGGTGGGATGAATGCGGCGGCGCGGGCCGAATCGCGACATGCTTGGCTCATGCAGACCGACGACGTCATCGACCTGGCGCGACACCTCATCGCGATCGACTCCGTCAACCCGACCCTCGTCCCCGGAGGCGCCGGCGAGCACGAGATCGCCCGGTTCGTCGAACGATGGGCCGTGGCGAACGGGCTGGCGAGCCGGCGTCATCCCTTCGCCCGACGGGCGTCCCAACCTGGTGATCGGCGACACGTCGGCGGACGGGGGCGACGCCGGGACCGGCGCGGCCGAGGCCGAAGCCGCGGACGCCCCGATCCTGATGCTCTACGGGCACCTCGACACCGTCGGGCTCGGCTCGATGGCTACGCCACTCGAGCCGCGAATCGACGGCGATCGGCTGACCGGCCGGGGCGCCTACGACCAGAAGGCCGGCCTCGCCGCGGCGCTCGTCGCGGCCCGCGAGGCCTCTCGGGCCGGCATCCGGGGCCATGTCATCGTCGTCGCGGTCGCCGACGAGGAGGCGGCGAGCACGGGGATCCAGGAGGTGCTCCGCCACATCCGCGCGGACGGGGCGGTCATCACCGAGCCGACGGAGATGGCGGTCGGGATCGGTCACCGCGGGTTCGCCTGGATCGAGATCGAGGTCCGCGGGAAGGCTGCCCACGGCTCGCGGCCGCACCTCGGGGTCGATGCCATCTTCCGGACCGGCCCCGTCATCACCGCGCTGGAGCGCTACACGAGTGGGCTAGCCCGTCGGCCCCACCCCATGCTCGGCGCGGGGCTGCTCCACGCCTCGCTCATCGAGGGTGGCAGCGAGATGGCCACGCTGCCGGATCGCTGCCTGCTCTCGGTCGAACGGCGCACGCTGCCCGGCGAGACGCCCGAGAGCGTCCTCGCCGAGATCGAGGCTGTCCTCGACGCCTGCCGCGCGGCGGATCCCGCGCTCGTCGCGTCCGCGCGGGTGGCGCTGGCCCGCGACCCGTTCGAGATCGCGGCCGACGACCCGTTCGTCGCGCTCGTCCGGGGCGCGTGCACGCGCGTGACCGGCGTACCGCCCGAGTTGGCCGGCCTCAGCTTCTGGGCGGATTCAGCCTACACCGCCGCCGCGGGCATCCCCACCGTGCTGCTGGGCCCACCCGGCGATGGCGCCCACGCCGACGAGGAGTGGGTGAGCGTGAGCGGCACCGTGGCCTGCGCGCGAGCCCTCGTAGAGATCGGGCGGGATTTCTGCGGCTGAGGCGGCGGCATCGAGGTACCGCCGCCACGATCGTCTTCACGGGACTCAACGCTCGAGGCGGCACGCTCGCGCCGTTCCAGTCCTCGTCTGGCGCGGCTCGTTCGGACCCAATGGTCTCCAGCTGGTCGAAGGGTCGATCGCGACGTTCCGGGCAGCCGGGTTCGGCCCGCAGGATGCGGCGGACGCGTACTTCACCGTCTCCAACTTCGTGACGGGGTTCTGCGTCTTCGAGACGTCGGCGGCAGGCGGCGGCGGGTCGGCTCCCTCGGCCTCCACGGGCCGGGCGAGCCAGTACGTTGCGCTGCTGCCGCCCGAGCGCTTCCCGAACCTCCTGGCCGCCGCACCCCGGATGTTCGGTGGAGACCGAGACGAGCGCTTCACCTTCGGACTCGAATGCCTCATCGACGGGATCGCGGCACGCCTCGCGAGCACGTCGCCCGCGACCGCGGCCGAGGGCGGCGAAGGCCGCTGACCGGCGCAGCCGAGCGGAGCGTCCAGCCGGGCTGCAGGCCCTCCGAATGGCTGGCGGGTACACTCGCGCCACAGGAGTCATCGAGTCGTGAGCGTCCTCCATCGTCCCAAGAACCAGCTGATGCTCATCGCCGGCCTGGTCTGGTGCGCGGCGGGCGCAATGGTCTGCGTGATCGGGCTGCCGCTCGAGTTCACCCTGGCGCCATCGCACCTGATCCTGGTTCCCCTCGCCGTGGTGGTCTTCCTCGCGTTCTACTTCTTCGTCTTCTCCCGGCTCGTGCGGAAGCACACCGGTCGGATCCGCGCGCGGACGGAGGATCGACTCCCTGTCTGGAACTTCTTCAACGCCTCGTCCTGGGTGGTGATGGCGGTGATGATGGGCGGCGGTATGGCACTCCGTTTGTCGCACCTGATGCCGGACTGGATGATCGCCTTCTTCTACAGCGGACTCGGCGCGGCGCTCTTCCTCTGTGGCGTTCTCTTCCTGGGCGTCTTCGCGCGCAAGGACGTGCTGGCCCTCGCACCGGAACGGCTCAGCTCCGACGCCTGACAGCGCGAGCACCGCGGGCGAGATCCGGCGCGTTCTCGAGGATGTGTGCGTGCGAGCCCGCCCTACGGCGCGTGCACGACGAACAGCCAGACGGTGTCGAGCGAGCCACTGCTGGAGCTTGGGGGGACGATCCTGCCCTTGAGGCCGGTCTCGTCGCCCGTGGCGGTCCAGGGGACGCGCTTCAGGCTCTGCGGCGGGGAGGCCTTGATGTTGGCGCCGGTCTTCTCGCAGCCCTCGACCGTCGAGGTGACGTCGATCGACGCGGTGCCCTTGAAGGTCGTCCTGCCGGGTGCGGTCTGAGCGCCAACGAGCTCGCCTCGCATCGTCGTCGTCGCCGTGCACCCTCGCCACGTGTCCGGCATGGGCGGCGGATCGACGCCGAACACACCCTGCCCCACCCCGGCGTGGATGGCGTACATGAACGCGTCGTCGAGGGCGAGGATGAAGGTGAAGGTGCCCCTCACTTTGGCCGGCGTCGCGGCCGCTGCGGTGCCCTTCTCGTAGGTCAGCCGGACCTGGTTCTCCGCGATCAGGTCGTTGAGCCTGTCGAGGTCGGTCGCCTCCGTGGCCATGCTCGCGAGATCGAACCGGCCCAGCTGCACGATCGGCGCCTTGGTCCACCAGGAGGCGTCGTACACGGTCTGGCCCGCCTCGTCCCACATGAACGCGCGGGGATCGCCGGGGTCGGGCCGGATGAAATGGAGGTCCGCGACGCCCTGATCCAGCGGCCACAGCCTCCCGTCCTCGTCGATGAGGTACGGCGTGTCGCCGATCCGGACTTCGCCCCATACGTGGGGTGTGTCCTTGTCGCCCGCGTACCCGAAGACGGCCTTGGCCGGGTATCCCAGGTTGCGGAACATCGAGATCAGGGCGTTCGTCACGTCCGTGCAATCGCCCCGCATGCCGCCCCTGGTGAGGTAGGCGGCGGGCTTCTGCCAGTTCGTGCCCGAGTCCGCCGAGTAGCGGCCCTGCAGGGTCATCGGCTTGCCGTCGGGCCCGAGCAGCGTCACCGGGTGCGCCGCGCCGGCGTTCTGACGGAGATACGCGGCGAGCTTCTCCTGGTCGCCCAGCGGCACTCCCCCGACGCTGGCGTCGTCGGCCGCGGCCTCGACCGACGGGTCGGCGGGAGTGATCCAGCTCGGGGCCTGCTTCTCGCTGATCGGGTCGCTGTTCGTGCCCTCGCCGCCGTACCCCCACTTGATCACCCGGTTGACGACCACCCCGATGCCCAGCGCGACCGCGACGGCCGTCAGCGCCTCCCCCTCGAACGCCTGGAGCCGCACGGTCACGGTCTGCGTGGCAGGATCGGCCTTCCCGCCGGCGATCGCCCAGCGATTCCCGTTGAAGTAGGCAACGGCGATCCGGCCGGGGTCCGTCCCCACAGGCACGGACGACTGCTCGTAGGGCAACGTCACGTCGACGGGTCGGGCGAACCGCACGCCGTCGGGACCGAAGTCGTAGGAGTGGCCGATCGGGATGGCCGGCACGTCCGTGGGATCGGAGTGGGCGAACACGTTCATGCGGTAGGGGGCGTTCAGGCGCTTGACGACGAGCGTGGTGTCGCCCGCGACCGCACCGGCCGGAACCACGATCCTGACGCCGTCCGCCTGGACCTCTCCGCCGGCACCCGTGATCGCCGTGGTGCTGATCACGTCGGCCGGCACGTCGATGACCGTGGGGCCCTCCATGGGGGTGAGCGCGACCGGGAGGCCCGCCGGAGCCGACGAGGCGGTCGCGGCCGGGGCGGCCGAGCCGGTGGTCGAAGCAGGCGGGATCGTCGTGGTCGTCGCGGCGCACCCGGCGACGAGGATCGCGGAGAGCGCGATGGCGTGCCGCCTCGAAGTGTTCACGTGTTCTCCCCACGCGCGTCCGCGAGAGCCCGCTGCACGAGGGGACGCCCGGAGCCTCCCGGGCCTACAAACTAGTCGCCGGGGAGAAGGCTTCGGAAGTGCCACGCGTCACATGGGCCGGCATGGGCCCGGGAGTGGCCGGGGAGGCCATCAGCCTGGGGCGGCGACGCTAGCCGTCCACGTCGGCGATCGTCGACCGGCGGTCGGCGAGGCCGAGGCTGTGGGCGACCGCCGCCGCCTCGGTTCGCCCGTGGACGTCCAGCTTGGCCAGGATGTTCGACACGTGGGCGCCGGCCGTCTTCTCGGTGATGAACAGCTCGGCCGCGATCTGGCGGTTCGTCCGGCCGGCCGCCACCAGGTCCAGCACCTCGCGCTCGCGCGTCGTGAGCCCGAGCGATGCGAGGGCGTCCGGGGCGAGGCGAGGCTCGGGCGGCCTGCCCCCCAGGTCCATCCGACCCCGCGCAGCCAGGCGTTCGATCTCGAGGCGAAGGGGCGCGGCGCCGAGGTCCACCGTGATCGCGTGAGCCTCGCGCAGGGGCCCGGCGGCCGCCGAGCGGGCACCGGCCTTCGCGAGGATCGCCTCCGCCTGGCGGAAGAGCGCGTAGGCCCGCGGATAGGACATCGGAATCGCGCCGAACGCGGCGGCCGCGGCGGCCCACGGCCCCGGGTCGCTCCTCCCGTCCAGCCGGGCGGCTTCGGCCTCGCACGTCGACCAGAACGCCTCGGCCTGCGACACGAAGTTGGGCAGGCCTCGCGCGACGAGGTCACGGAGCGAGCGGATGGCGCCCAGATATCGCTCGGAGATGGCCCGCGACTCCTCCAGCTCGCCGGTCGCGCGGCGGGCCCGTGCCAGCGCCGCAACGTCGGCCTCCGCCCGCAGCCCCAGGGCATACAGTGGCCCGGTCCTGGAGACATACCCGGGGGTGTCGGTCGGGAGTCGCTGCAGCGCGTCCCGGATCTCCGCGCGAGCCTCCAGGGGCCGGCCCCGCCAGATCGCCAGCTCGGCGGCGCCCTCCGCGAGTGGGGCAACCCACTGGGCCTCGACGGTGCGCTCGGTGAGCGGGCGCAGCCGTTCGAGCCGCTGCGCCGCCTCGTCGTGCCGTCCCTGCGCCACGTCGAGCAACAGGAGTCGCTCCAGGACGAAGACCTCGGGCACGCCCGGCACCTGCCACCGGCGGGCCTGTTCGACCAGCACCGCGGCATCACCCCAGCGTCCCATGCGCTGGAGCGCCATGGCCCCCTCGCACAGGCAGGAGACGCCGTAGGTGCGGGCCAGCCCATGCTCCTGCGCGTAGGCGAAGCCCTGGCGGGCGAGGTCGCCCGCGTCGGCGAGATGCGCACTGTTGTTCAGGACGTCGACGAGGTTCGCGTAGGCACGGGCGACGTCCTCGGCGCTGTCCTCCTGCAACCCGATCGCAAGCGCCTCGCGCAGATCGCGGGTGCCACCGTCGAAGTCGCCGAGGTAGCAAACGGTGACTCCGAGCGAGTTGAGCGCGTGGCCCTCCATCTCGGAAGCGTCGACCCGGCGGGCGACTGCGACCGCCTCCTCGCAGACGGGCCTCGCCTCATCCCAGAAGGCCTCGACCATGAGGACCTGGCCGAGGCTTGCCGTGACCCTGGCTCGGGCGAGGGTTGGAGGGTCCGACGGCACGAGGCGGACCGCCTCCCGGCAGGCCTCGAGGGCCGCGAACCCGTCGCCGGCGTTCCAGAGGTAGCGGCCCAGGCGCTCCATCAGCAAGCCGAGACGTGTCGGATCAGCGGCATCGTTGGCCAGGCCGACGGCCTCCCGCATCAGGGCCACCGCCCTCGGCGGCATCGTCTCGGCCGCCGCCCGAGCGGCACGCTCGAGGAGCCCGATCCGATCGAGCCCGGTCCGCCCTTCGGCGTCGGGCACCCGATCCCAGAGCTCGAGCGCGCGCTCGAGCTGGGCATGCGCATCCGCGAGCGCGTGCATCCGCTGGGCCTCCGCGCCCGCCCGGACCGATGCTTCGAGGGCACGCGGCAGGTCGTGCGACGCAAACCAGTGGTAGGCGAGCTCCGCCGCGTCAGCGCCATTCATCACGGGATCGTCGCCCGCGATTGCCTCGGCGAACCGCCCATGGAGACGTGCCCGCTCGCCCGGCAGGAGCTCGGCGTAGATGGCCTCCTGGAGGAGCGAGTGGCGGAAGACGAAGGTCTCCTCGGCGCCCGCATCGACCGCAACGAGGATGTGGCGCTCGACGGCCTCGCGGAGACTCCCGGCGAGGTCCGCCTCAGCGCGGTCGGCGACGCGGGCGAGGAGACGCGTCGACACCCGCTGCCCGGCCGCGGAGGCCCTCCGAAGGAGCTCCTGGGTCGGCTCGCTGAGCGCCGCCACCCGGACGAGCAGGACGTCGCGCAGCACCGCCGGAAGCGCCTGCCGCGGGGTCGCCACGGCGAGCAGCTCCTCGACGAAGAAGGGGTTCCCGCCCGAGCGACCGTAGATCGCCTCGACCAGGTCGGGGTCGACAGGCCCATCCCCGATGGCGCCGATCTGCTCGGCAAGCTCCCCCCGGTCGAAGCGGGCGAGGTCGATCCGTTGCATGGAACGGCCGCGTTCGAGCTCCGCCAGGTAGGGAAGCAACGGGTGCCGACGATGGAGCTCGTCGGTTCGGAAGGTGACGAGCAGGACGATCCCCGCGTCCTGGGTGTTGCGAGCGAGGTAGGCGAGCAGGTCGAGCGTCGAAGGGTCGGCCCAGTGCGCATCCTCGACCACGAACAGGAGCCCATGGCCACGGGCCAGCCTCGTGAGCAGTCCGACGAGCGCTTCGAACAACCGCGCCTGCGCGGAATCGCGGCCCAGGTCGTGCCGCTCGACTGGCTCGACAGGCGGACCCATGTCGGGCAGCAATCGGACGAGCTCGGCACGGGCCGGGCCCAGGAGACCGCTCAGCTCATCCGACGAACGGCCGGCCGCAAGTGTCCGCAGCGCCTCGGTGAGCGGTGCGAAGGGCACCCCGGATCCACCGAGCTCGACGCATGCGCCGGCAAGCACCATCGCGCCGGCGTCGTGAGCCCGCTGGACGACCTCCTCCATGAAACGGGTCTTGCCCACCCCGGCCTCGCCGGCGACGAGGAGGAGACCCGAGCGGCCACCGACCGCACCCTCGAGGGCCGTCGAAGCCTGGCCGAGCTCCGACCGGCGGCCGACGAAGACGGGACTCGAGACGCGGCTGACCACACCGCCATTATGGGAGGCGCGTGCCGGGTCACCCGTCAGGATGCCCGCCTCGTCCCGCTGGCAGCTCGACCGCGAGACCCCGCGAGCATGGCCCCAGCGAGCCGCCACACGAAGCCCCCGATGCGCCGCACCGGCGAGGCGCCGGCGCTCGGCCGGCTCGATGGAGTGGCGTTGCGGGCCCTGGCGAGCACGTGGCCGCCACCGGCCTCCTGCGCGAATTGATCTTGCCGCTGACGCGTCAGCTGCTCCGTCGCGAAGCTGTGCATGTATCGGTCCTCGTTCGCTGAATTGGCAGCGGCTCCCGGAACGTGGGACCAGACTGGAGCTGGAGACGGCGTCGAGCATCGGGAGAAACCCCCGGATTGCGGCGTCCTCCATCCCTGCATTGCGGCGACGCGAACAGCATCGCTTGACATGTGACCTATCGGTCACCTATTGTCGCGGGCATGGACGCGGTGTTCAGGGCCCTCGCCGATCCGACGCGGCGAAGCCTCCTCGACGACCTGTTCCGCGAGGACGGCCGGACGACGAGCTCGCTGGCGGAGCGCTTCTCGATGACGCGCTTCGGCGTGATGAAGCACCTCAAGGTGCTCGAGGAGGCAGGGCTCGTCGTCAGCCGGCGGCGGGGGCGCGAGAAGCTCCACTACCTGAACCCGGTCCCCATTCGGCTCGTCCACGACCGCTGGGTGAGCAAGTACGCCGAGCCCTGGGCGGCCACGCTCAGCGGCCTGAAGAGCAGACTGGAGCGTCCCATGGAGAAGGTGTTCGAGATCTACATCAAGACGACCCCGGAGCGCCTCTGGGCGGCGATCACGGACCCGGAGATCCGGAGCAAGTACAACTTCGGCGCCCGCCAGACCTCGGATTGGACGCCCGGCTCACGCTTCGAGATGAGCGCGCCCGGCGCCCCCGGGCCCCTGGGAGAGGGGATCAACCTCGAGGTCGACCCGCCGCGCCGCCTTGTCCAGAGCATGGTCGCGCTGTGGGGCGAAGACGTGAAGAGCGAGGGCACCACGAGGGTCACCTGGGAGATCGCGCCGATCGGCGATTCCTGTCGCCTGACTGTCACCCACGACCAGCTCCGCGAGGGAGCCAACGAACAGCTCTACGGCGGCTGGCCGATGATCCTCTCCGGCCTCAAGACGTGGCTCGAGACGGGCGAGCTGCTCACCACGCCGGGATCATTGATGTACGGCTGAGTCGGAAGGCGGAGCGTCGTCGAAGGTCGGAGCAGGTCAATCGAGCGAGGACGTGATTCCAAGCGTGGCGATCCTGTGCTGCGACGCCCGACCACCCGAGTTCCTGACGAACAGCTTGATCGAGACACTGTTGGCTTCGGTGACGGTGTCGACCTCCGGCAGGGCGACGGCATCGCTCGCATAGGACGTGGTCGCGTTGCATGAGACCGGTGACCCGGCACTGCCATGGGTGGCCAGCAGCGCGGCGCCGCTGTACACCTCGAAGTAGTAGCAGGTGGTGTCGCCCGCCGTTGCCGAGCGATATTCGTGGCGGAACGTCGCGCTGGTGACGGTGGAGCCCGCGGACACGTAGGCCGGGAACGTCAGCATGAGGTAGCGGCTGCTGTCGAACGACGTCGACCAGCCGGACGACGACGTGTAGGCAGAGCTGGTCACGTCGATCGCGACAGTCGCGGCCGATGAGGTCAGATAGCCGTCGGTCGCTTCATAGGTGAACGTGTCGGGGCCGAAATAGCCCGGATCCGGCGTGTATGTGAACGAGCCGTTCGGGTTGAGCGTGAGCGCGCCATGGAACGGGCCGCTCACGGGGCCTGGGCCTGCGACCTCGATGACCTGGCCTTCGGGGTCAGTGTCGTTCGACAACACGCCCGAGGCCGCGACCTCGAGCGTGTTGTCCTGGGTGACGGTGTAGCTGTCGTCCGCGACGATCGGCGCCGTGTTCGTGACGGGGATCGCGGTGCTGGTGCCGGCCGTCTTGGTGCCGTCCGTGACATCGGTGGCGGTGACCGTCGCCGAGCCGCCCGTCTCCAGGGTGACCGAGAAGAGGCCTTCCCCGGCGACGAGGGCGGCGTTCGCGGGGAGCAGCGCATCAGCGTCGGACGAGGTGATGGCCACGGTGTCGGTCGATGACACCGCATTCCAGTCAGCGTCCACTGCCTGCACTGTGATCGTGAAGGGGCTGTTGGCAGTCTGGATGCTGGGACTGCCCGTCTTGCCGGTCGGGGACCCGGGCGCACCCGTCTCACCCGGGACCAGCACCAGGAGCTTCGCGAAGGCTCCCGCGTCGACCGCGATCGGGTCGCTCGTGCCGCTGTTCGAGGAGTCCGACACGCCGACTGTCTGGCTCCCTGCGGCCCTCAGCGTGGCGCCGCCGGTGAAGCTCTTCGATCCGAAGTCGCCCGTCACGAACGTGTAGCTCGAGGGCGAGAACGCGGCGTAGACGTCGGTACTGGAGAACGTGATGGTGCCCGCGTAGCCGCTCACCGTGTTGCCCACGGCGTCGACCGCGGTCACCGTGACGTCGAACGCGCTGCCGGCCGTCGCCGTTGCCGGAGCCGTGACGACGAAATGGTCGATCGCGCTCCCCGTGAGCTCCCCGACAGCGAAGTCGCCGAAGCTGGCGATCCCCGTGGCCTGCGTGCTCGTGGACGTTCGTGTCCCGGTGGCCAGCGAGGTCCACGTGCCGCCGGAGTAGGCCTCGACCACCAGGTGGTCCGGGTCCACTCCGGAGTCGAGGTCTCCCGCCGCGAACGTGAACGTCGCGCTGCAGGTCGTGAACGTGATCCCGCTGTTGGTCAACGTCCAGAAGCGGTTTGCGGTCTTCGCCGGATCGAACGTGGAGGTGCCGATCGCGGGGTGGTCACCGGCCGTCGTGCTCACGGTGAGATCGCCCGCCACCGTGACGCTCGCGAAGGCGACCGTGACCGGTGCGTACGTGCTGGCATCGCCCACTTCGAATGCCAGCGCCGTGGCGCCCGTGGCGACGTGCTTCTCGAAGCTTCCGACCACGTGCCCGCTGGTCCGCGAGACCGCGCCGCCAGAGGCGAGGTAGATCGTATGAATCCCGGTCGTGACGATGCCGGTCGTGAAGGTCAGCGTGCCGGTCACTGTCGCATCGGCCCCCAGCATGATCCCGCCGGCGTTCGCGATCGTGAGACCCGTGAAGGTCGTTGTGAGACGAGCCGCCCACCGATTGCGGGCTGGTCCCGCCGAGGGTCACGGTCCCGGTCCCGGCGGTGAACGCACCGGCCGACGCGTTGTTGATCCAGTCGCCCGCCACCGTGAAGCTGCCGGCGGTTGGCGCCACCAGCGTGCCTCCGGAGATCGTGACGCCGCCCACGGTCACGGTGGCACCGCTCAGATCGAGCGCACCGGCATTGGCCTTCGTGAGATTCCCGGCGCCTGTCGCAATGCCGCTGTAGACCAGCGTCATGCCAGTGGCCACGTCGAACGTGCCGGCGCCGGTGAGGGCGATGCCGCGGTTCGACGCGAGGGTGAACGACGCACTCGCGAGGAGGGTGCCCCCGCCGAAGGTCAGCTGGCCGGCGGTGGGGGCGCCGGGCGCCGTGCCCAGGCCACTGTCGGCGGCGATGGACAGGGTGCCCGCGTTGACGGTCGTCGCCCCGGTGTAGGTGTTGACGCCCGACAGGGTGAGGGTGCCGCTGCCGGTCTTGGTGAGGGTCCCGGTCCCGGAGATCGCTGCCGTGCTCTTCGTCGTATTGCCCACGCCGTCCACCGTCAGGAGGAAGCCCGCGGTGGTGATGGCACCCGAGAGCGTGAGCGTGCCGCCATCGGCGGTGACGGTCGCCCCGCCCGCGCCCAGGGTGATGGCCCCCGACCAGGTGTTGTTGTTGGCCAGGTTGCGCAGCGCTCCGGTGGCGGCGATGCCCGTGCCGATGAGGCTGGTGATGGGCTCGGCGACGAGGAGCCCCGAGCCGTCGATCTCGATGGCCGCGCCGGAGGCCACCGTGGTCCCGCCGGCCGTCGTGCCCAGGGCCGCGTTGGACTGCACCCGGAGCACGCCCGCGGTCAGGGTGGTGACGCCCGTGTAGGTGTTGGTCCCCGAGAGGGTGAGGGTGCCGCTGCCGGCCTTGGTGAGGGTGCCGGTCGTGGTCCCGATCACGCCGCCGATGCTGGTGTTGCCGACGCCCCCGACCGAGAGCGGACGGGTCGCGCCACCGATGGCGGCCGAGAGGGTGAGCGTGCCGCCATCGGCGGTGACGGTCGCCCCGCCCGCGCCCAGGGTGATGGCCCCCGACCAGGTGTTGTTGTTGGCCAGGTTGCGCAGCGCGCCGGTGGCGGCGATGCCCGTGCCGATGAGGCTGGTGATGGGCTCGGCGACGAGGAGCCCCGAGCCGTCGATCTCGATGGCCGCGCCGGAGGCCACCGTGGTCCCGCCGGCCGTCGTGCCCAGGGCCGCGTTGGACTGCACCCGGAGCACGCCCGCGGTCAGGGTGGTGACGCCCGTGTAGGTGTTGGTCCCCGAGAGGGTGAGGGTGCCGCTGCCGGCCTTGGCGAGGGTGCTCGCACCGGCGATGACGCCGCCGTAGGTGACCGCGACAGGGTGGTCGAGATGGTGCCGGCGCCGGTGAGGGCGATGCCGCGGTTGGGATCGAGGGTGCACGTTGGCGGTCACGAGCAGGGTGCCCCCGCCGAAGGTCAGCTGGCCGGCGGTGGGGGCGCCGGGCGCCGTGCCCAGGCCGCTGTCGGCGGCGATGGACAGGGTGCCGGCGTTGATGGTCGTCGCGCCGGTGTACGTGTTGGTCCCCGAGAGGGTGAGGGTGCCGCTGCCGGCCTTGGTGAGGGCCAGCGTGCCGCTGCCATCGGAGGCGACGCCCGAGAAGGTGGTGCTGGTGTTGTTGGCGCCGGAGGTGAGGGTCACCGCCCCGGCCACGCCGCTGGTCAGGCTGCCATCTCCGGCGAGCGAGCCGATCGCGTCGCTGAAGCCGTTGAGGTCGAAGGTGGCCCCCCCGGCAACGGTCAGCGGCGCTGCCGGCACCGACCGCGTTGGCGATGCCGAGCTTGAGGGTGCCGGCGTTGATGGTCGTCGCCCCGGTGTACGTGTTGACGGCCGAGAGGGTGAGGGTGCCGCTGCCGGCCTTGGTGAGGGTGCCGGTCGTGGTCCCGATCACGCCGCCGATGCTGGTGTTGCCGACGCCCCCGACCGAGAGCGGACGGGTCGCGCCACCGATGGCGGCCGAGAGGGTGAGCGTGCCGCCATCGGCGGTGACGGTCGCCCCGCCCGCGCCCAGGGTGATGGCCCCCGACCAGGTGTTGTTGTTGGCCAGGTTGCGCAGCGCTCCGGTGGCGGCGATGCCCGTGCCGATGAGGCTGGTGATGGGCTCGGCGACGAGGAGCCCCGAGCCGTCGATCTCGATGGCCGCGCCGGAGGCCACCGTGGTCCCGCCGGCCGTCGTGCCCAGGGCCGCGTTGGACTGCACCCGGAGCACGCCCGCGGTCAGGGTGGTGACGCCCGTGTAGGTGTTGGTCCCCGAGAGGGTGAGGGTGCCGCTGCCGGCCTTGGTGAGGGTGCCGGTCGTGGTCCCGATCACGCCGCCGATGCTGGTGTTGCCGACGCCCCCGACCGAGAGCGGACGGGTCGCGCCACCGATGGCGGCCGAGAGGGTGAGCGTGCCGCCATCGGCGGTGACGGTCGCCCCGCCCGCGCCCAGGGTGATGGCCCCCGACCAGGTGTTGTTGTTGGCCAGGTTGCGCAGCGCTCCGGTGGCGGCGATGCCCGTGCCGATGAGGCTGGTGATGGGCTCGGCGACGAGGAGCCCCGAGCCGTCGATCTCGATGGCCGCGCCGGAGGCCACCGTGGTCCCGCCGGCCGTCGTGCCCAGGGCCGCGTTGGACTGCACCCGGAGCACGCCCGCGGTCAGGGTGGTGACGCCCGTGTAGGTGTTGGTCCCCGAGAGGGTGAGGGTGCCGCTGCCGGCCTTGGTGAGGGTGCTCGCACCGGCGATGACCCCGCCGTAGGTGACCGCGAAGGTGGTCGAGATGGTGCCGGCGCCGGTGAGGGCGATGCCGCGGTTGGGATCGAGGGTCACGTTGGCGGTCACGAGCAGGGTGCCCCCGCCGAAGGTCAGCTGGCCGGCGGTGGGGGCGCCGGGCGCCGTGCCCAGGCCACTGTCGGCGGCGATGGACAGGGTGCCCGCGTTGACGGTCGTCGCGCCGGTGTACGTGTTGGTCCCCGAGAGGGTGAGGGTGCCGCTGCCGGCCTTGGTGAGGGCCAGCGTGCCGCTGCCATCGGAGGCGACGCCCGAGAAGGTGGTGCTGGTGTTGTTGGCGCCGGAGGTGAGGGTCACCGCCCCGGCCACGCCGCTGGTCAGGCTGCCATCTCCGGCGAGCGAGCCGATCGCGTCGCTGAAGCCGTTGAGGTCGAACGTGGCCCCCCCGGCAACGGTCAGCGGCGCTGCCGGCACCGACCGCGTTGGCGATGCCGAGCTTGAGGGTGCCGGCGTTGATGGTCGTCGCCCCGGTGTACGTGTTGACGGCCGAGAGGGTGAGGGTGCCGCTGCCGGCCTTGGTGAGGGTGCCGGTCGTGGTCCCGATCACGCCGCCGATGCTGGTGTTGCCGACGCCCCCGACCGAGAGCGGACGGGTCGCGCCACCGATGGCGGCCGAGAGGGTGAGCGTGCCGCCATCGGCGGTGACGGTCGCCCCGCCCGCGCCCAGGGTGATGGCCCCCGACCAGGTGTTGTTGTTGGCCAGGTTGCGCAGCGCTCCGGTGGCGGCGATGCCCGTGCCGATGAGGCTGGTGATGGGCTCGGCGACGAGGAGCCCCGAGCCGTCGATCTCGATGGCCGCGCCGGAGGCCACCGTGGTCCCGCCGGCCGTCGTGCCCAGGGCCGCGTTGGACTGCACCCGGAGCACGCCCGCGGTCAGGGTGGTGACGCCCGTGTAGGTGTTGGTCCCCGAGAGGGTGAGGGTGCCGCTGCCGGCCTTGGTGAGGGTGCCGGTCGTGGTCCCGATCACGCCGCCGATGCTGGTGTTGCCGACGCCCCCGACCGAGAGCGGACGGGTCGCGCCACCGATGGCGGCCGAGAGGGTGAGCGTGCCGCCATCGGCGGTGACGGTCGCCCCGCCCGCGCCCAGGGTGATGGCCCCCGACCAGGTGTTGTTGTTGGCCAGGTTGCGCAGCGCTCCGGTGGCGGCGATGCCCGTGCCGATGAGGCTGGTGATGGGCTCGGCGACGAGGAGCCCCGAGCCGTCGATCTCGATGGCCGCGCCGGAGGCCACCGTGGTCCCGCCGGCCGTCGTGCCCAGGGCCGCGTTGGACTGCACCCGGAGCACGCCCGCGGTCAGGGTGGTGACGCCCGTGTAGGTGTTGGTCCCCGAGAGGGTGAGGGTGCCGCTGCCGGCCTTGGTGAGGGCCAGCGTGCCGCTGCCATTGGAGGCGACGCCCGAGAAGGTGGTGCTGGTGTTGTTGGCGCCGGAGGTGAGGGTCACCGCCCCGGCCACGCCGCTGGTCAGGCTGCCATCTCCGGCGAGCGAGCCGATCGCGTCGCTGAAGCCGTTGAGGTCGAAGGTGGCCCCCCCGGCAACGGTCAGCGGCGCTGCCGGCACCGACCGCGTTGGCGATGCCGAGCTTGAGGGTGCCGGCGTTGATGGTCGTCGCCCCGGTGTACGTGTTGACGGCCGAGAGGGTGAGGGTGCCGCTGCCTTCCTTGGTGAGGCCCCCGGCTCCGCTGACCACGGCGTTCACGGTGAGCGTGGCACCGGCATCGGTGACGGTGATGCTGTCGGTGGCGGCGAAGGCCATCGCGATGCTGATGGTGTTCGTCGCGGCCACACCGCTCTCGATCAGGTTCCCGGTGCCCAGCGCGATGGCATTGCCGGACAGGGTGTACCCGCTGCCCGAGATCGTGATGCTGTTGAAGCCGGTGGCCGCGGCGAAGTCGTTGGTGTTGCTCAGGCGCGCCGCGCCGCCCGGGAACACCAGGTCGTCGCCCGCGACCGGTGCCGTGCCGCCCCAGTTCCCGGGCGTGCTCCAATTGCTGTCAGCGCCACCACCGGTCCATGTTCTCGATGTGGCAGCGACGTACGGGCCGACGAACGGGCCCCCCTCGGCGCCACCGGCGACACCGGCGGGGGTGACGCCGTCGGTGCCCGCATCGGCGGCGGCGCGGGCCAGGTCCAGGCGGCCGTTGCCGGTCTCGTCCTGCGCGCCGGCCGGCGCCGCGGAGCGGGCCAGGCGGCCGACGATGACGGCGTTCGAGGCGCCGGGGTCCAGTGCACGCAGGACGGCGGCTGCGCCGGCGACTTCTGCGGCCGCGGCGGAGGTCCCGCTGATGAAGACGGACTCGTCATCGGTCTGGGGATCGCCGTCAACGCCCATGGCAGTTGTCAGGATGTCGACGCCCGGCGCGGCGAGGAAGGTCTGGGGGCCGTGGTTGCTGCCCAGGGCGAGCTTGTCGGCCTGGTCGGTCGAGGCGATGCCCATCACGCCGCGGTCGCCGGCAGGGTAGACCCTGGCGGTCGAGCCGTCGTTGCCGTTGGCCGCGACGATGACCACGTCGTGGGCCCAGGCGTAGTCGATGGCCAACTGGAGGGACGGCGAGTAGCTGGGGTTGCTGAAGGCCATCAGGATCACGTCCGCGCCGCCGTCGACGGCGGCGACGATGCCGGCAATGACGGCGCTGTCCTGGCCCGTGCCGTCGGCGCCGAGAACCGTGATGGGCAGCACGCGCACACCCGTGCCGCCGATCCCCGCGATACCCGTGCCGTTGTCCGTGGCCGCGGCGACGATGCCCGCCATCCAGGTGCCGTGGCCGTGCGGATCGGTGTCCATCGGCGAGCCGTCGACGAACGACTGGCCGGGCAGCAACCGGCCCTGGAGGTCGGGCTGCTGGACGTCCGCGCCGGTGTCGAGGATGGCCACGGTCACGCTGCCCGCGGGCAAGCCATCCGGATAGAGGGTGTCCCAGCCGATCCGCGGGAGGGACCACTGGACCGGGTAGCGGGCATCGCCTGGCGCCGCTTCGACATTGCGGCCCTGGTCCAGCTCGACGGTCATGACCACCGGACTCGCGACGAGCATGGCAGCGTCGCGGGCGGCGGTCGGGGCGTCGAGCTCGACGATCGACATCAGCAGCTCGGGAATCGAGGACACCTCGACCGCACCGACCGTACCGAGCGCCGAGGATTGCTCGGTCGCGCTCGTGGCGCCGCGGAACGCGACGATGTAGCGGACGGGCTGGAAAGCGCCCGGCGCCGCGGGCGGCGGGGTGGGGGACGCGCCGGGGCCGGGGCTGGGTTCCGGGGCGGGGGATGCATCGGGAGCCGGGCCTGGCTCCGGGGTGGGGGATGCATCGGGAGCGGGGCTGGGTTCCGCAGACCCGTCGCCCGGGGCGGGCGACGGGTCGACCCCCGGGGCGACCGGCGAGGGCTCAACGGTCGGTCCCGCCGACGGGTTCGGTTCGACGAATGTCCCGGCGGCGACGGACGGCTCAGGCTGCGTCGGGTCGGCCGCCGCCCCGGAAGCGGGCATCATCAAGGTGAAGATGTAGAGCGCGGCGAACAAGGCGGATCGGATCCCGGCCACTCGCCGCGATCGCGCCCGGATCATGGGACTGCGAGCCCCCAGGGGATGATCTCCGGCGTGGTGTCCGCCGCGTCGCGGAACATCACCGGGTAGAGGGTGAACGCCTGGTGGGGCGTCGACCCGCCGACGGTCGCGAGGTCGATGACGATCGCCGCGCTGCCGGACTCCTTGCCGAAGAGGCGGACGCGCAGGTCGTTCGCAATCGACGTCGTCGCCACGGACGGGATGGGCGTCGAGAACGATGTCAGCGTCGTTCCGATGACGCAGCCGAGGGGGCTGCCCGAGCTGCCATACGTCCCGAGGACCGCGCCCGTCGAGATCCTGCGAACCTCGATGTAGTAGCAGGCCTCGCCCGCCCCGCTGCTGGCGAAGCTGAAGTCGAAGGTGGCGGCCGAGACGGCCACGCCCGAGGCCAGCGAGTCGTTGAGGTCGAACTCGAGGTACCGGTCGGATGCGAAGGCGGTGGACCAGGCTGACGTCGTCGACGTCCGGGTGTCGGCAGCGAAGGCGAACGAGCTGGAGCGGTCGATCTCCATGCCCGAGGACGCGTCGCCGACCCGGAAGGCCGGGGTGACGCGCTCGCCCGGGAACAGCGTCTTCGAGCCGAAGAGAGCCTCCCCCTCCGACTGGGCCGTGTAGACGGCGAGGCTCACTCCAAGGGTGGCGACGCTGACAGAGACGAGCACCGCGATGGTCGCGACGACCATGATGGCGAGGCGGTGCCTCGCCACGGCGAGCTCGATCGCGGTACGCCTTCGCAGCCGGGCGGAGAGCGGCCGGGCGGAGAGCGGCCGGGCAGTCATCGGCTGGGCGCTCGCAGCATTTCGCGGGTCATGGCCCGATCGGCTCCTCGGCCGCACCGGGAATCGCACGGGGGGGCTCGAGCATTCCGAGCAGCATGTAGGCAACGAAGAGCGCGCCGAGGACCGACAGCGCGGCGACCATGCCCGCGACCTTCGAGAGAAGATTCTGGGCGTATCCGGCGTAGGGGACGTACTGGTCGACCGCTCCCACGATCGCCCGAGCAGGCACGAGGTCTCGGTCCGAGCTCTGGTTGGCGTCGCCCTTCATCTCGAAGAAGCGGCCTTCCGGCGCGTCGACCACGCGACTGACGCGGTGGGTGAGGACCAACCCGTTATCGGCGCGGATGGTGACGACGTCGCCGACCGCGATCGTCATTGCGTCGGTCGGAGTGGCGACCACCAGCGAGCCAGTCGGGATCGAGGGCTGCATCGAGCCGCCGGTGATGATGAACAGCTGGCGGCCCGTGAGCGGCGCGATGTTGGTGAACAGCGAGAACCCGACGAGCAGCCCGAAGAGCGCGATCCCGATGAGACCGACAGCTCGCCGCGCAAGGCGGATCGAGTTCGGGATCATCAGGTCGCGCCTCTCATGGGAGGCGGCCCGGCCGTAGGCCGGACCGCCAGGTGCTGCCGAGCGACGGATCAGTTGTTCTCGGTCTGCTCGGCGTTGAACGTGAAGGTCGTGACCGAGGTCGCGCCCTGGTACGTGTCGTCGGTGGCAATCGGGAGCGAGACCCGGATGCAGAGGACGTCGGTCGCGCCGGCGGCGACGGTGCGATCGCCGGTGCCGTCCGTCGGGGAGGGGTCGCCGAACATCACGTTCGAGGCGCCGAGCACTTCCGCGGCCTGGAGGACCGTGCCGTCGAAGTCATCGCACTTGGTGAGCGGGGTGGTGGCGTCGATCGTCCGGACCTCGACCTCGAGCGCGGTGAACAGCGCAGGGCCGTTCGGCGAGCTGCCGTCGGTCGTCGTGGTGTCCAGCGAGTAGCGGAGGGGGTTCGTGCCATCGTTCTCGACATCGACCGAGCCCGTGACGGAGTCGCCGGGGACCCAGGTATCGCCGAGCGACAGGTCAAGCGCGTCGATCTTGATCGGGTCGAGGATGATCGTGCCCGAGGTGAACGTCTCGTCGACCGTCTCGGTGTCGGTGAAGACGGCCAGGGAGAACGCCCCGCCGGCGATGCTCACGATCGCGACGGCCCCCACGAGCATGAGAATGCGCTTGCGCTTGATGTCCATCTGCGTCTGTTCTCCAGGCATTTGCACGGGCTTGGTGGTCGCCGGTCGATCGCCATGTGGTCCGGCTCTCGCCGGGTTCGGGGCTCGCTCCGTCGAGGCGCATGACACCATGCGAATCCGCGATCGAGACAGTCACCCAGATTCCGACGAAATGGGGCAATGGACCGGGACTTTCGTCCCGTCCGCGATATCGTCGCGCCGAGCTCGTCGAGGCGCTGCTACGCTTCGGTCGTCCGGCCGCGCGGCTGGCTGCCACGGGAGCTCCCGCCCACGACCGCGTCCGGCTGGTGGCTGCGCGAGGAGGACCGATGACTCGCGACCCGCTGCTCGAGCTCGCCGACCGTCACCTGATCCGCTATGTCTCGGGCTTCGCCCCGTTCCTGGTCGAGCGCGCGAGCGGAAGCTGGCTCTGGGATCGCGACGGCAACCGGGTCCTCGACTTCACGAGCGGCCAGATCTGCAGCACGATCGGGCACAACCACCCGCGGATCGTCGAGGCGATCAGGGCCGCTTGCGACCGGGTCCTCCATCTCAACAGCTGGATGCTCTCCGAGGAGGTCGTCCGGCTCGGGGCCCGCCTGGCCGAGCTGCTCCCGGCGCCGCTCGAGAAGGCGATCATCCTCAACACCGGTTCCGAGTCCAACGAGATCGCGATGCGGATCGCGAAGCTCGGGACGGGGCGCTTCGAGATCGTCGGGCTAGACCAGAGCTTCCACGGGCTCACGGCCGGCGTCGCCTCGGTGACGTACTCCGTCGCCCACCACGGGTACGGGCCGCAGCTGCCGGGCACCTTCGCGATCCCGGCCCCCTACGCGTACCGCTGCCCTGTCAAGCGTCGCGCCAACGGCACCGCCGGCTGTCCGGGCTGCGACCTCAGCTGCCTGGAGCGTGGCTTCGAGTCCTTCGATGCGAACAGCGCGGGCTCGCTCGCGGCGACGATCGCCGAACCCGTCCTCTCTGCCGGCGGCGTGATCGACCCTCCGCCGGGCTACCTGCGCCGGCTCGCCGAGCTCACGCGGGCGCGCGGAGGCCTGCTCATCGTCGACGAGGCTCAGACCGGCTTCGGCCGGCTCGGCACGATGTTCGGCTTCGAGCAGGACGACGTCGTGCCCGACATCGTCACGGTCTCCAAGACCCTCGGCGGGGGGCTCCCACTGGCGGCGACGATCATCAGCGCCGAGCTGGAGGAGCGGATCGTCGAGCGCGGCTTCGTCCACGTCACCAGCCACGTGAGCGACCCCCTGCCGGCCGCGGTCGGCCTCGCGGTCCTCGACGTCATCACCGAGGAGCGCCTGCCCGAACGAGCGGCCGCCATGGGCGCGCGCCTGCGCGCTGGCCTCCTCGAGGTGGCCGACCGCTACCCCATCATCGGCGAGGTCCGTGGCCGGGGCCTCCTCCTGGGGGTCGAGCTCGTCACCGACCAGGAGACACGGCATCCCGCCGAGGAGCTCGGCGCCCGCGCCACCGACGAATGCCTCGCCCGCGGGCTCTCGATGAACATCGTCCGTCACGTCGGCGCGAACAGCGTCTGGCGCATCGCACCGCCGCTCACCGTGAGCGAGGACGAGATCGACCTCGCCGTGTCCATCATCGACGACAGCCTGGCAGCCGTGCTGGGACGAGCCGCCGATCGGCGGGCGGCCGCGCGCCTGTAGGCCGGCCGCGTGCTCCGCCCCGATTGGGGGCGTGGTCAGGGCGCGGGCGTGGGCAGCGCGCTCGCGCCGGGCGACGGCGATGGCGAGGGCGACGCCGCCGGCTTCGCGAAGAGCGCCCGGGCCAGGATCCGTACCACGTCGTCGCCGACGAACGTCTCGCGATTGAAGAGGACCGCGACGGTGACCTTCTCGTTCGGGAAGTAGCGGATGGCGGCCCGGGTGCCCACGAGCGCCCCGGAGTGGCCCCACGCGGCGTGGCCGTCGAACCTCACCCGGCTGACACCGAGCCCGTAGGAGGTGCCGACGCCGTACGCGTAGGCCTTGACGAAGGTCAGCATCTCGTGGCGGGTCGCGGCGCCCAGGACTGTGCTGCCGCCGTAGAGGGCGCGCGCCCAGCGGGCGAGGTCGCCGGTCGTGGTGGCGAGCGCGCCGGCCGAACCTGCGGCGGTGGCCACCGACCGGAAGGGGACCACCATCGAGCCGTCGGTCCGCGCCTGGGGGGTGGGGCCGCGGAAGCCGTCGATGATCAGGTAGGCGAGGGCAGGCGCCGTGAGCGGCTCGTCGACCGCCTGGACGTACGTGGAGTCGAGCCCCAGCGGCTCGATGAGCTCGCGCTGCACCAGCTCCTCCCAGGGCGCCCCGCCGACCTCCGCGGCAACGACGCCGAGCAGGAGGTAGTTCGTGTTCGAGTAGGACCAACCCTTGCCCGGCGGGAAGACCGCTCCCTTGGGGACGTACCTCTCCAGGATCTCGGTCGCTGTCCAGGCCCGCTTCTTGTCCTTGTTCAGGGCGAGGTCGAGCTTCGGGTTGCGGAAGAAGTCGGGGATGCCGCTCGTGTGGTTCAGGAGCATCCGGATCGTGATCTTCTTCCCGTTCGGCCAGTCCGGCAGCCATCGCGCCAGGGGATCGTCGAGCCGGATGAGCCCCTGCTCCACGTAGCGCAGGACGAGCGCGGCGGTGAAGGTCTTGGTCACGCTGGCGGCGGCGAAGGGCGTATCCGGGCCGACCGGGCGACCGGCGGCAACATCGGCCATCCCCAGGGCGCCGGTCCAGGTCGAGCCGTCGGGAAAGATCACGGTCGCCTGCACGCCCGGCAGCAACAGGGCCTGCTGGGCTCGCGCGAGGGTCCGATCGAGCCGCGCGGCCATGCCTGGCGGCACCGCGGGGACGAGCGCAGCGGGGACGAGCGCGACAGGGGCGGCGGTCGGAGGCGCCGTCGCGCTGGCGGTGGGCGCCGCCGCCTGCGGACTGCCCGGGGTGGGGGTCGGAGCCGCCGCGGCACCGGGCGAGACCGCGGCGGCGGGACCGGGCGAGATCTCGCCGTGGGCCCCCGCCACCGCCGACGAACCGCGGGCGATCGCGTCGACGGCTGCCCCGAAGGCCGACGGGTCCGCGATGGCCCAGCCGGCGGTCGCGCTGGCGGCAAAGAGGCCGGCCAGCCCGGCCAGGAGCGCCAGCCGCCGGAGTCGGCGCGGCCGGCGCGGCCGTTCCGGGGCCGTCGACCAGCGCGCCGTCACCGGGCCCGCCCTCCGAAGATGTCGTCCAGCTCGAACGGCGGCGTCGTCTCCAGCTGGTCGTAGCGGCAGTCGGCCGGACGGCGGTCGGGCCGCCATCGAACGAGGCGGGTGGCGTGCCGGAAGCGGTCGCCCTGCAGGTGGTCGTAGGCGACCTCGGCGACCCGCTCCACGCGGAGCGGCTGCCAGGTCAGGTCCTTGCCCCGGTTCCAGCGGCTCTGCGCACCCGGCATGCGGCGCCCGTACGCAGCCTCCGCCAGCTCCGGGGTTGCCCAGTCGCGCCACGGATGCCCGTCGAGCGCATCGGCGCGCAGGGGGGCGAGCTCCTCCACGAGCTCCCGCCGCCGGACCGCCGCGAACCCGGAGGCGACCCCGACATGGTGGAGCGTCCCGGCGTCGTCGTGGAGCCCCAGGATGAGCGAGCCGACCCCCGACCCGACCTCGTCCTTGTGCCAGCGGAAGCCGGCGATCGCCACGTCCGCGGTCCGGGCGTGCTTCACCTTGGCCCACCCCCGCTTCCCCGGCTCGTAGGCCCCGTCGAGGCGCTTGGCGATGACCCCGTCGAGGCCGGCCCCCTCGAAGCGGCCGAACCAGTCGGCGGCGAGCGAGCGGTCCTCCGTGGTCGGCGTCAGGTGCAGGCCCGGGACGCCGGCCCCGACGCGGGCGGTGAGGAGCCGGCGACGCTGATCGAACGGGCGCTGGCGCAGGTCGTCGTCGTCGACGGCGAGGAGGTCCCAGGCGACGTAGCTGGCCGGCGTCCCCGCCGCGAGCAGGCGCACGCGGGACTCGGCCGGGTGGATCCGGAGCAGGAGGCTGTCGAAGTCGAGGCCGCGGGGTCCGGCGATGACGATCTCGCCATCGACCACGGCCCGCTCGGGGAGGGCGGCCCGCAGCGGCGCCTCGAGCTCGGGGAAGTAGCGGTCCAGGGGTCGGAGGTCGCGACTCTGCACGAGGATCTCGTCGCCATCCCGGAAGACGATGGCCCGGAAGCCGTCCCACTTGGGCTCATAGGCCCAGCCGGGCCCGTCGGGCAGTGACGGCTGGGGCTTCGCCAGCATCGGCTCGAGGGGAGGCGGGAACGGGAGGCGCACGCCCGGATTATGCGCGACGCGGCACGCCGCGCCTCCCGGATATGGTGCGCTCGACCTCCGGCTCGGGTCAGGCGGGCTCGTAGACCGGGTAGTCCGGCCACCAGGTCGCGGCGTCGACCGCCGCTTCCGCCAGCGCCGCTCCCTCGTCGCCAGCGGGGAGCCGCTCCCCGTGGACCGTGCCGATCCCCGTGACGACGGCGATCGCGATCGCTCGCGACACGGCCCGCAGCTCGGAGACCGGCGGGTAGAGCGCCCCGCAGGCGAGCCGATCCGGGCCGACCATCGCGGCAAGCGTCCGGGCGGCGGCGAGGAAGTCGGCGTCGCGAACGATCCGGGCCCCCGCCACGATCGCGCCGAGACCGATGCCGGGGAAGATGAACGAGTTGTTCGCCTGGCCGATGACGCACGTTCGATCGCCGCGACGCACCGGCGGGAAGGGGCTGCCGGTCGCGCACATGGCGCGGCCGTCGGTCCAGTCCGCCACCTGCTCCGGCGTCGCCTCCGTCTTGCTCGTCGGGTTCGAGAGCGGGAAGACGAGCGGTGCCGGGCAGCCCGCGGCGAGCGTGCGGAGCAGCTCCTCCGTGAACGCCCCGGGGGTCTGGGTCGTCCCGATCAGGGTCCCCGCGCGGAGCGCCCGCACGGCGTCCACGGGGGAGCCGTCCGGGGCCAGGGCCAGCGCCGCCAGGTCGTCGTCGTGCAGGGCGACGGAGGCCTTGTCATCCTCGATGCCCGGCCGGGACGTGTACACGAGTCCCTTCGTGTCGAAGAGGACGGTCGAGCGGCGAACGGTCGTCGCGTCCACCCCGGCCTCGCGGAGCGCGACGTGGATCAGGCGCGTGACCCCGATGGCGGCGGCGCCCGCGCCCAGGAAGACGAAACGCTCTTCGGCGAGGGGCCGCCCCAGGAAGCCGAGGCCGGCGAGGATGCCGGACAGGACGACCGCGGCGGTCCCCTGGATGTCGTCGTTGAACGACGGCAGCACCTCCCGGTAGCGATCCAGGATCCGGATGGCGTTGTGCTGCTTGAAGTCCTCCCACTGCAGGATGGCGCGGGGGAAGACGACCTTGACCCCCGCGACGAAGGCCTCCAGGAACGCGTCGTACTCGGGCCCCCGGAGGCGCGGGTGGCGCCAGCCGAGGTAGATCGGGTCGTTGAGCAGCGCCTGGTTGTCGGTCCCGACGTCGAGCGAGATCGGCAGGGTCCACGCGGGGTAGATCCCTGCCCCGGCGGAATAGAGCGCCAGCTTCCCGACCGGGATCCCCATGCCGCCGGCACCCTGGTCGCCCAGGCCCAGGATTCGCTCGTTGTCGGTGGCGACGATGAGGCGGACCTCGTGCTGCGACGCGTTCCGGAGGACCTCCGGAATCCTGTGCACGTCGTTCGGCGTGATCCAGACGCCCCGCGGCCGGCGGAGGATGTGGCTGTACTCCTGGCAGGCGCGCCCGACCGTGGGTGTGTAGACGATGGGCAGGAACTCCTCGAGGTTCTCGGCAAGGAGGCGGAAGAAGAGCGTCTCGTTGCGGTCCTGGAGCGCGGCGAGGCCGATGAACTTCTCGAGATCGTCGGCCTTGCGCCGCACGTGCTCGAGCTCCAGGGCAAGCTGCTCGGCCAGGGTCATGACGTGGGTCGGCAGCAGCCCGTGCAGGCCGAACCAGTCACGCTCCTCGTCGGTGAACGCGGCGTCCTTGTTGTAGAGGGGCCGTCCCAGGAGGGAGCGGCCGCGGAACGCCACCCGCAGCGGCGTGCGCGGATCGGGGGGTGCGGCGAGAGGGCTCAATGGGTCACCACCACGGTTGCGGATGAATGGGTCACGACGTGCTCGGAGACGCTCCCCCGAAGGACGCGGTCCAGGGCGCTGAGGCCGCGCGAGCCGATCACGATCGTGTCGAAACCGCCCTCGATCGCGATTCGCTCGATCGTCCGGGCCGGATCGCCGAGGGGCTCGAGGAGATCGACGTTGAGCCCGTGCTCCGCGAGGAAGCGTTGCGCCTCATGGAGCTCGCGGGCGTGCGCCTCGCCGCCGTCCCACGGCTCGGTCGGGGTCCCGTCGGGGCCGACGGGCACGACGGAGACGACGCTGAGGGCTGCCCGGAACGCCAGCGCCAGCTGCGCCGCGGCCTCGAGGGCGTGGCGTGCCGGCTCTCCCCCGTCGTACGCGAGAAGGATCCGTTTCATCGTCTCACTCCCGCTCGCGAGTCGGCCGGACGCGGGGTCGGCTCGGTCTCACGGGCCACAGGTTGGCCCCGGGTGGGGGCAGCGGATAGGGCGGTTCGATGCGAACTGGCCGTGCCGGTCGGATCGCGAGCAGGGGCCGCGCGACTCGGGCCTCGCCGGAGCGGGCCAGACGGGCCTCGACGCCGGCGTGGCGTTGCCGCTCGCAGTGACGACCATCTACCTGCTCCTTGCGATCGGCGCTGCCGCTGCTGTAGCCCGTCGGTCCCAGGTCCCTTAGCCGCCGCGCCCACGACCTTGACAGGGAATTCACCGGGCGTAGAATTCATCGAGCGGTGAATTCGAGCCCGGGGCGCTCGCCCCGGGCGTCGCGACGAGGAGGTGACCGCGATGGCCGAGCAGGCCGGCCAGGCGATGGCGGCGGGCGCCGGCGCGGCCGCGGCGGACCCTGGGGCCGGCACGGCGGGCGCCGGGGCGGGCGCGGCGGTTCGGGCCTCGAGCCTGGTGAAGACGTTCGGCTCCATCAGGGCCGTCGACGACGTGACGTTCGACCTCACGCCGGGTCGGATCTACGGCCTCCTCGGGCCGAACGGGTCGGGCAAGACGACCCTCATCCGGCTCCTGACCGGCATGGCCCGACCCACGGCCGGGCGCGCCGAGGTCCTGGGCGTCCCGATGCCGTCGCGCGCCGTGCTCGCCCGGATCGGGTACATGACCCAGAGCGACGGCATCTATCCCGGCCTCACGGTCGGCGAGAATGCCCGCTTCTTCGCCGCCGTCTACGGCGTGCGGGAGCGCGGCTCGGTGGACGACGCGCTCGGCGTGGTCGAGCTCGCCGATCGGGTGGGGGCGGTGGCCGGCACCCTCTCGGGTGGCCAGCGGCGACGTCTGTCGCTCGCCTGTGCTCTCGTTCATCGGCCACCGATCCTCTTCCTGGACGAGCCGACCGTCGGCATCGATCCCCTCCTCCGCGTCGAGTTCTGGACGCACTTCCGCTCGCTCGCGGCGGGCGGCACCACGATCGTCGTCTCCAGCCACGTCATGGACGAGGCCGACCGCTGCGACGAGCTCCTCTTCATGCGGTCCGGCAAGGTCATCGCCCGGGGGACGGGCGCCGAGATCCGGGCCAGGGCCGGAACGGTCGACCTGGAGCAGGCGTTTCTCAGTCTCGGCGCCGACGTGGAGGCGACCCGATGAGCGGCCGCCGCGTCCTCGCCCTCTTCCGCCGGGTCGTCCAGGAGATCCGCCGCGACCACCGCTCGGTGGCCCTCCTCCTGGTCGTCCCGGTCGTCATGACCGGCCTCATCGCGTTCATCGTCCGCGAGGGCGAGAGCCCGGCCGTCGACGCGGTGGTCGTCAACCCTGCGGGCCCCCCCGGCCTGGTCGTGGCCGCCGCGCTCGGAGCGGCGCTCGAGGCGGATGGTGGGTCCGCGACGCTCGTCGCGGACGAGGCTGCCGCGCGGGCAGCGATCGAGGACGGCTCGGCGTCGGTCGCCGTGCTCCTGCCGCCGGAGATCGGGCGGGACCAGGCCCTGACCGTGACGATCCTGACGAACGGCCTCGACCCGGCCGGCGAGGCGACGCAGGTCGCCGCGGTCCAGCGGGCGATGCTCGCGGCGACGGCGAATGTCACGGGGATGACGATCCCGACGATCGAGCGGACGACGCTCTACGGCGCCCCGAGCGACGACCCGATGGCGCCGTTCGCACCGGCGATCCTCGGCTTCCTCGCCTACCTGTTCTGCTACATCCTGACGGGCATCAGCTTCCTCCGCGAGCGGACCGGCGGCACCCTCGAGCGACTCATGGCGACCCCGGTCGCCCGCGGCGAGGTCGTCGCCGGCTACCTGCTGGGCTTCGGGCTCTTCGCCACGATCCAGGTCGGGATCCTGCTCGCGTGGGCCTTCGGAAGCCTGGCGATCCCCGCCCTGGGGCCCCTGCCGGCGTTCTCGGTAGGTCTCGGGCTGCCGATCGCCGGGAGCCCCCTCCTCGCCTTCCTCGTGGTCGTGGTCGCCGCACTCGGCGCCGTGAGCCTCGGCATCTTCCTGTCCACGTTCGCCCGGACCGAGCTCCAGGTCGTCCAGTTCATCCCGCTGGTCATCGTGCCCCAATTCCTCCTGTGCGGCGTCCTCTTCCCGATCAGCACGCTGCCGGAGGTCCTCCAGCCGCTCGTGGGGCTCATGCCCCTGACCTACGCGGTGGACGGGATGCGCCAGGTCCTCGTCGCCGGCGCGGACCTCGGCACGGCTGCGCTGCAGACGGACCTTGCCGTCCTGGCGGCCATCGCCGTCTTCTTCGCGACGATCGCCTCGCTCACGATCCGTCGCGAGGTCGCATGAAGGGTGCTGCCGGCGGGCGTCCGGCCCGCACGGGGCGACGGCCGGGATCGAGCGACACGCGCGACCGGATCCTGGCCGCCGCGCGGGCCGCGTTCGGAGAGCTCGGCTTCGACGCCGCGACGATCCGCGGCGTGGCGGCGCGGGCGGGCGTCGACTCCGCCCTGGTCCACCACTACTTCGGCACCAAGCAACGGCTCTTCGTCGCCGCGATGGAGCTCCCGGTCGACGTCGCGTCCGTCATCGCGCGGGCCCTCGACGGTCCCTCCGACGAGCTGGGCGAGCGCATCGCCCGGTACGTCCTGGATCTCTGGGACTCGCCGGCGATGCACCAGCTCATGCTGGGGATCGTCCGTTCGGCCGCGACGGATCCGGTCGCCGCCGGCATGCTCCGCCGGGTCCTCGCCGAGGGCCCGTTCCTGGCCATGGCGCGAGCGACCGACCGGCCCGATGCCGACCTGCGGGCGACCCTCGTCGGCTCCCAGCTGGTGGGCCTGGCGATGGCCCGCTACGTCGTGAAGGTGGAGCCGATCGCGTCGGCGGACCTCGAGGTCCTCGCGCGCGCCATCGGCCCGACGCTCCAGCGCTACCTCACCGGTGACCTCGGGGCGGACGCGCCGCTCACCTGAAACGAACGAGCCCGGCCGTTCGGCCGGGCTCGGGTACCTTCGAGGACGCGGTCGCGGACCGGGGCCCGCAGCGGGACGCCTCTCAGCTCTCGGTGCTCTCCGCGGCGGCCTCGTCCTCGGGAGCCGCCTCGGCGACGACGGGGGCGACGGCCTCGACCTCCTGGACGCGGGGCGGGGAAACCTTGAAGACGATCTCGTCGGGATCCGTCAGCAGGGTGACCCCGGTGGGGATCGGGAGGTCCCGCGCATGGATCGCCGCGTCGAAGTCGACGAGAGCGGACAGGTCGACCTCGATCACCTGGGGCAGGTGGTCGGGCCGCGCCCGGACCTTAACGCTGCCGCTGGCGTTCAGGAGCGTGCCCCCGTGCTTCGAGACCGCCTCGGAATCGCCGGTGCCGTGGACCGGAACGTCGACCGTGAGCTCCTCCGTCATCCGGACCGCGAACAGGTCGACGTGGATCGGCCGGCGGTTGACCTTGTGGATCTGGACGCCATGGACGAGGACCGGCTTCGCCTTGGCGCCGTCGACCGACAGGTCGATGAGGGCGTTGGGGCCGACATGGCGGCGGAGGACGTCGAACTCGTGGGCATCGAGCGAGACGGCGGCCGACTCGACCCCGTGGCCGAAGACGACGGCGGGGAGGCGCCCGTCACGGCGAAGGCGGGCGTTGGCCTTCCCGAGGGCGGTGCGGCGCTCGGCAGCGAGCGCGGGGCGGGTGGAGCTCATGCGTGGTCCTCTGGTGCTGGCAGGTCTGCGTCGGAAGCGACGCCGGGGCGGCGTGCTCCGGGGCGATCGCACGGCCTTCCTGGCAGCCGGGCGCCCGATCCCCAGCAGGGTAGCACGGCGCCGCCGTGCGCCGGGTGTACGATCCCGCCGCCATGGCCGCCACGATCCTGATCGTCGAGGACGAGTACGCCGTCGCCCGGGGAATCGAATACGCGCTGGCCCAGGAAGGATACGCGGTGACGGTCGCGCGCTCCGGCGAGGAGGGGCTCGAGTTCGCCGTCCACCAGGCGCCCGATCTGGTCGTCCTGGACGTCCGGCTGCCGGGGATGGACGGCTTCGAGGCGCTCCGGCGGCTCCGCGCCTCCGGGGCGAAGATGCCCGTCCTGGTCCTGACGGCCCGCGACGACGAGGTCGACAAGGTGATCGGCCTGGAGCTCGGCGCCGACGACTACCTGACGAAGCCGTTCGGGCTGCGCGAGCTGATGAGCCGGATCCGGGCCCTGCTGCGGCGCGCCTACGGCGACCTGGCGGACGCGGCGGGCGGCCGGGTGATCCGCCACCTCGACCTCGTGATCGACCTGGAGCGCCGACGGGTCCAGCGGGGCGGCAGGCGGCTCGGCCTCACCCCGACGGAGTTCGAGATCCTCCGCCACCTGGCCAGCCGGCCGGGTCGCGTCTACAGCCGCGGCGAGCTCCTGGAGCTGCTCCGGGACTACGAGGCCCTGGACCAGGACGAGAAGACGATCAACGTCCACATCAGCCACCTGCGCGAGAAGATCGAGGACGACCCGTCGCAGCCGGTCTTCGTCCTGACCGTCCGGGGAGTCGGCTACGCGTTCGCCGACCGCTGACCCCGACGCGTCCCCGGTCCCGGGGCCCGGCCCCCGCTCGTCGACTACGGTGGCCGCCCCACCGACCGGCCGGACGTTCCAGGCTCGGCTGACGCTCGCCTTCGTGGCCGTGGTCGCCATCTCGCTGCTCGCGGTGGCGGCGATCGTCGTGAACCGGCTCGACGGCTACTTCCGGGACCAGGAGCAGGCGGCCCTCGACGCCCGGGGGGTGGTCGTCGCCCGGATCTCGGCGCTCTTCGCGGGGACGGCCGCCGGGAATGCCCCGGTCCTGGGCGCCGGCAACACGCTCAACCCCGACGTGGCGAGCGCTCTCGGCAGCGACGTCTTCCTGGCCTTCCTGGCCGACCAGGTGGCGCTGGCCGACGTGGAGATCCGGATCGGCGGGGCGACCGCCACCAGCGAGGGAGAGGTCTTCGTCACCCCGGCCGCCGGCGGGATCTATGGCCGCGCGCTCGCGGCCGAACCCGAGCCGGGCCAGGCGCGCGAGCCCCTCACCTCGACGGACCGTTTCGGACCTCTGCAGGGCGGGACGCTCGGCGAGCCCTGGGGGATCGAGGCCGTGCTCGCCAACCCCTACACCACGCGCGCCTCCACCCTCAGCACGATCACGGGCCTGATCGCCCTCGCCGGGCTCGGGGCCCTGTTCGCCACGTTGCTCATCTCCACCTACCTGGCGGCGCGGTTCACGCGCCCGCTTCGTCGGCTGGGGGAGGCGACCCGACGCCTGGCGGCGGGCGACCTGGCGGGGCGGGTGCCAGCGGCGGAGGTCGAGTCGTCGTACGCCGAGGTCGCGGACCTTGCCCGCCAGTTCAACGTCATGGCCGAGCGGCTCGAGGAATCCGTGGACCTGATCCGGCGCGATCGCGACCGGAGCCGCGACTTCCTGGCCGACGTCTCCCACGAGCTGCGGACGCCACTGGCGGCACTGCGCATGAACACGGAGCTGCTGCAGGGCCAGGCGGGCAGCGACCCGACGACCCGGGCCGAGTTCCTCGCGACGAGCCGCGGGCAGCTCGATCGACTCGACTGGCTGGCCCACAACCTGCTGGAGCTGTCGAAGCTCGAGTCCGGCCTCCTCCGGCTGGACCTCCGGCCCGATGACCTGCGCTCCACGGCGGAATCGGCGTTCGAGCAGGCGGAGCCGGCCGCGCGGCGCCGAGGCGTCGCGATGGAGCTGCGCCTCCCCCCGGACCCGGTCCGCATCCGCCACGACCCGCAGCGGATCGGCCAGGTCGCCGCGAACCTGCTGGGGAACGCCATCAAGTTCACGCCGCCGGGCGGCTCCGTCGTGCTGAGCCTGGAGCCCCACCGCGACGGCGCCCGGCTGGAGGTGCGCGACACGGGCGTGGGGATCGACGCCAGCGAGATCCCGCATATCTTCGAGCGCTTCTACCGCGGCTCGCGGGCGAACGAGGCGCGGGGATCGGGGAGCGGACTGGGGTTGGCGATCGTGAAGTCGATCGTGGACATGCACGGCGGGCGCATCGCGGTGGAGAGCCGGGTGGGCGCCGGGACCACGTTCACCGTGATCCTGCCGCGCGATCCGAAGCACGGGGAGGAGATCCCCGCGCCGGCGGTGGTTCGCCCGCCGGGCGAGCCCCTGCCGACCCGCGACGCGTCGATGTGACGAAAACTTCATCGCCGCCGCGCCCGGGTCGCAATCCCGAACCGCGACCCTAGGGGCATCGAATCAAACGCCGGTCACCCTGCCGGCGCCCGCGAACCCCAGCCGTGGAGCACGACCACCGATGACCGATCCCTACGAGCCGGCCGCCCCGTCCCCCGCCCCCGACGAGCCGACGCAGCCGGTCTCCTACTCGCCCGCCGCCGAGCGGCGCCCCGCCTGGACCGACGTCGCCGCGGAGACCGACGCCGAGAACGTCGCCCCGCCGACGCCCCGGGCCTGGTACGAGCCGGTGGCGGCCGCCGGAGACGCGACCGCTGCCGCCCAGGCGCCCGCCACGCGTCGTGGCGGGGTCGTTGGCATCGTCGTCGCCGCCTCCCTGGCGGCGGCCGTCGTCGGCTCGCTCGGCACCTACGGCGCCCTCACGGCGACCGGCGCCCTCGACCGCGAGGTCACCGCCACTGTCGCCCCGGTCGCCCAGGGCCAGCAGGCCACCCAGCCCCTGCCCGTCTCGATCGACGAGAGCTCGGCGATCATCAGCGCGGCGGCGAAGGTCTCGCCGGCGATCGTCACGATCGCCGTCAGCGGCGCCGTCGCCAACCCCAACGACCCGTTCGGCAGCATTCCCCAGTCGGGCGTCGGATCGGGCGTCATCTTCGATTCGAACGGCTGGATCGTCACCAACAAGCACGTCGCCGAGGGCGCCCAGACGCTCACCGTGACCCTCGAGGACGGGCGCGAGTTCGACGGCACGGTCTACGGGATCGACACGCTCACCGACCTGGCCATCGTCAAGGTCGAGGCGACCGGCCTGCCGACCGCGCCGATCGGCGACTCGTCCACGGCCAAGGTGGGACAGCTGGCGATCGCCATCGGGAGCCCGCTCGGAACGTACACCAACTCCGTCACCGCGGGGATCGTGTCCGCCTTTGGACGCACCATCACCGTCCAGGACGGGACGATCATCCGCAACCTGATCCAGACCGACGCTGCGATCAACCCCGGCAACTCCGGGGGAGCCCTCCTCGACTCCGCCGGCAACGTCATCGGCATCAACACCGCGGTCGCCCAGACCGCCGAAGGGATCGGCTTCGCCATCCCCATCAACATCGCCCGCCCGATCATGCAGCAGGCGCTCGCCGGCCAGAAGCTGGCCCGCCCCTGGATCGGCGTCTACTACGTCGCGATCACACCGGCGGTCGCCGAGGTTAACAAGCTGCCGGTCGACAAGGGCGCCTGGCTGAACGCCCAGGACGCCAGCGGCCAGCCGAAGGACCCGATCGTGGCGGGCAGCCCCGCGGCTGCCGCGGGGCTCCGCGACGGCGACATCATCACCGCCGTTGACGGCATCGCGATCGAAGCCGGCAGCCCCCTCGACGACATCCTGACCCAGTACGCACCCGGGCGGACGGTCGCCCTCGACGTCCTCCGGGACGGGCAGAAGGTGTCCCTCATGCTCACCCTCGGGACCCGGCCCGCCACGATCGAATAGTCAGCGCGAGCGCCGGATCTCCACGCCGGCCCAGGCCAGCTGGCCGGGGAGCGGCGCCCGCGGCTTGCGGACCCGGACGATCACCGCGCTGGCGGGCCCGCTGCCCGCCAGCACGGCGTCGGCGATCCGTTCGGCGAGCGTCTCGATGAGGGCCGCGTGGGGGCCCTCCACGACCGCGCGGGCAGCGGCGAAGACCGCCCCGTAGTCGACGGTGCGGGCGAGGTCGTCGGTCGCGCCGGCCGACGCGAGGTCCAGCTCCAGGACCACGTCGACCTCGAAGGGCTGCGGCCGCTCGGCCTCGAACGGCAGGACGCCGTGGCGCCCGCTGAAGCGCATGTTGCGCAGCTCGATCCGATCCGTCACGGGCCGTCCTCCCAGCTCGGGGGACGCCAGCCGCGAACGACCGCATCGGCCATCCGGGCCGCCCGCACGTTCGGCCGGACGTCGTGGACGCGCACGAGGTCGACACCGGCCGCGATGCAGAGGACGGTGGTGGCGATCGTCGCCTCGCCCCGCTCGTCCGGCGGCAGGTCGAGCACCTTGCCGAGCGTCGACTTGCGCGACGTCCCCAGCAGGATCGGGCGACCGAGGAGGCGGAGCGCCGCCAGATCGCGGAGGAGCGCCACGTTGTGCGGGGGCGCCTTGCCGAACCCGAACCCGGGATCGACGATGAGGCGTTCCCGGGGGACGCCGGCCCCGACCGCTCGATCCACGGCCCGCTGGAGGTCGGCCACGATCTCGGCCATGAGGGCCGTGTAGCGGGCCTGGGCGCGGTTGTGCACCAGCACGAGAGGGATCCCGCGCTCCGCTGCCACGCGAGCGAGGCCGTCGTCCTCGGCCACGCCCCAGACGTCGTTGAGGAGGTTGGCGCCGGCGTCGAGGGCGGCCGCCGCCACGGATGGCTTCGTCGTGTCGATCGAGAGGGGAACGCCGGGCAGCGCCTCGCGGAGCGCCCGGATCACCGGGACGACGCGGCCGGTCTCCGCGACGGCGTCCACGGCGACGTGGCCGGGCCGCGACGACTCCCCGCCGACATCGATGAGGTCGGCGCCCTCGTCGACCAGGCGGCGGGCGAGGACGAGCGCCGCCGCCACGGGGTCGCCGCCGGCCGCGAGGAGGCCGTCCCCGGAGAACGAGTCGGGGGTCATGTTGAGGATCCCCACGATGAACGTGCGGGTCCCCCAGGCGAAGACCCGCGGGCCGATGGCGAACGGCGTCGGCGTCCCGGGCAGGCCCGCGCCGGCTTCCGCCGGCACGGCGAACGAGGGGGTCGCCGCGCCACCGCCAAGGGTCGGGTCGGGCGCCACCACGCCGCGCCCGGTGGGAAGGGCGCGATCGGGCGGGGAGGGGGGCTCGCTCATCGGCGCGATCCTACGCCGGGTCGCGGAGGTCCGGGTCGTCGACCACCAGCGCTCGCGCCGCACCGACGAGGTAGAGGGACCCGGCGACCACGACGGGTCCCTCGGCGGAGGCGACGCCCTCGGCGACGGCCGCGGCAGGCTCCGGGATCACCGTGATCGGCCCGGACCGCGCTCCGGCGACCGCCGCCCAGCGCGCCGCGAGACCGGCGGCGGGCAGCGCCCGGGGCCCCTCCACCTGCGTCGCGAAGACCCGTGCCGCGGCGAAGGACGCGGCGGCCGCCAGCGCGCCGAGGACCCCCTCGACGTCCTTGTCGCCCATGATCGCGAGGATCAGCGTCGCCGGGGCCCGACGCGCGTCCGCCCCACCGCGAAGGAGCGGACGCAGCTCGTCGAAGGCGGCCGCAAGGGCCGCCGCCCCGGCCGGGTTGTGGGCGCCGTCGAGCAGCAGCTCCGCGTCGGTGCCGCCCGGTCCCGCCCCGGGAAGCGCGACCAGCTCCAGGCGCCCCGGCCAGCGTGCCGCCGCGTACCCTGCCCGGCGGGCCGCCGGCGGCACGACCGCGATCCCGGCCGCGTCGAGGGCGTCGAGCACGGCGTCGGCGACCGCGACGTTGGCGGCCTGGTGGCGGCCCAGCAGCCCGACCCGCGTCGCGACGAGGCCGGGGAGGTCCACCACGAGACCGTCGCGATCCATCGTCCGGACGGGCGCCGGAGCCACCTCGACGAGCGACGCCCCCACCCGCCGGGCGCGGCGCCGGACGATCGCGAGCGGCTCGCTGGACACGCCTGTCACGGCGCGGTCCCCGGCCACGATGATGGCGGCCTTCTCGCGGGCGATCGCCGCCACCGTGGGACCCAGCCATTCGGTGTGATCGAGGTCCACGTTCGTGATCGCGGCAACCCCGCCGTCCCAGGCGTGCGTCGCGTCGAGCCTGCCGCCGAGTCCCACTTCGACGATGGCGAGGTCGATCGCCTCCCGGGCGAACCAGGTGAATGCGAGCGCGGTCATCAGCTCGAACTCCGTCGGCGGGCCGTGGCGACGGGCGACGCGGTCGGCCGCGGGCAGGACCGTGCCCACGAGGTCGGCGAACAAGGCCGCGGCGATCGGGCGCCCGCCGACGCGGAGCCGCTCGCGGTACGTGACGAGGTGCGGTTTGGGCGTGTCGCCGGCCCGGTAGCCCGCGGCGGCCAGGCAGGACGAGACGAGCGCCAGCACGCTCCCCTTCCCGTTCGTGCCGCCGACGAGCGCGCCGCGGATCCCGAGCTCGGGGCTTCCCAGGTCGCGCAGGAGGGCGCGGGTGCGACCCAGCCCCAGGCGGATCCCGAAGCGGCCGCGCGCCCGGACGGCGGCGACGGCGTCGGCGTACGTTGCCGGACCCGTCGGCGGGGGCAGGCCCCGGAGCCCGAGCACCCCCGGCGGGGTCACCGTGACAGCTCGTCCTCGTAGAAGACGCACTGGTTGAAGCGGGCCGAGAGGCAGACGTCGTTGACGTAGCCCTGCTCCAGGTGGACCCCGCCCCGAAGCTGGCAGCGCGGCTGGTTCGTGTCCTGGCGCACCAGCGCCTTGAGAAGATGGGGCGCCTGGATGGGGATCGCCCCGCGGGCGCCGCTCATGAAGAAGTGCGGGCAGACATTGCGGCGGAGACTCGGCATCCCGAACCCCAGCCGGGCCCCGCCCGTCGAGCGGGCGGCCGAGGACGGGCCCGCGGACCCGACGGCGACGCCGCGCCGCGCCTCCGGCCTGCCGGGACCGGGGCGGTCGGCCGCCAGGTGCGCCTGGAGCCCGGTTGCGCCGGCCCCCGACGACGTCATGACCCGGGCGATCGGCGGGTGCATCGGGCGGGGTGGCTGCGGCGGCAGCGCGCGCGGAGCGAGCGCCCATCCCGGCCCGGTTGCGATCGGGGAGAGCCGGGCGGCCTGTCCGGTCCCGGGACCCACCCCGATCACCGAACGCACGGTGCCGGACCCCGCCGGCGCGGGTCCGCGGACGGCATGCGGGGCGACCGCGTCGGCCCGTGCGGTCGCGGCCGGGTTCGCCCCTCGCCGCGGCAGCTCGCGCTCCGTCACCGTCCATCCTCCTCGCCGGGTGCTCCTGAACCCGTGCCTGGACCCCCAGCGTACACCGGACCGCACCGCCCGCGAGCGGTCGCGGCTCCCCCGCCGGGCCGTGCGACAATGCCGCCGATGACCTCCCGCCGTGACCGGCCGAGCCAGGTACGCCCCCGCCCGCCCTCCTCCGGCCGGCCCCGCCAGCTGCCGCCGGCGCCGCGACGCCCGACCGTCGCCCGTTCGGTGGGGATGCGCGCGCCCGAGCCGGCCCGGGGGATGCCGCTGGTGGCTCGGCTCGCCCTCGTGGTCGCCATCGTCGCGCTTGCGGTCGTCGTCGTCTCGACCGTGACCGGCGCCCTGCCGCGCGTCGTCGCGACGATCGGATCGGCGCTCGGCGGGATCGCCGACTCGGTCCTGCCCACCTCGAGTCCCACCCCGAGCCTTTCGCCGATTCCCGCCCCGCCGGCGCTCGTCGCGCCGGCCAGGGCCTACACCAACCAGCCCACGGCAACGCTCGTCGGGACCGTGCCCCTCGACGTGGTCGGACGCGACGGCTTCGTCATCCGGATCTACGTCGCGCTCCCCGACCTGGAGCCGGTGGCGGTCCGCGACATCGCCGTCGGCGAGACGCCCTCGTTCGTCGTTGACAGCCTGCCCCTCGAGCCCGGCCGCAACGACGTGACCGCGACGCTCGTGGGTCCCGGCGGGGAGAGCGAGACATCGCCCGTCGTCAGCTATGTCCTCGACACGTCGAAGCCGCGGGTCACGGTCACCGCGCCCGAGGACGGCGCGACCGTCAACGGAGAGATCGCCACGATCACGGGGAAGACGCAGGGGAACTCCGTCGTCGTCGCCCGCAACGAGGCGAACGGCACCTCGGCCACCGCAACCGCCGACGCCAAGGGGGCGTTCTCCCTCGATGTCACCCTGCGGTCCGGCGCCAACGGGATCGCCCTGTCCGCCACCGATCCCGCCGGCAACGTGGGGAGCGCGGTCCTCACCGTCCTTCGCGGATCGGGGAGCCTGGACCTCGGCCTTAGCGCGTCGGCCTACCGGATCAGTGCCGCCCGTCTGCCGCGCACCATCGTGCTCAGCGCCCGGGTCACCAACCCGGACGGAAACCTCCTTTCCGGCGAGCTGGTCACGTTCACGCTCTCGATCCCCGGCGTCCCGGTCATCACCGGCGACGACACGAGCGACGGAGCGGGGATTGCGACATTCAAGACGATCATCCCCGCCGGCGCGACCGTGGGAAGCGGCCTCGCCACGGCCTTCGTCAGCACGCCGGACTTCGGCGACGCATCCGCGCAGATCTCCATCACGATCATCGAGTAGGCCCGGCTCGGCCGCTCGGAGGGTCAACGGCGGCCCGCGGCCCCTGGGCGCCCGCCGACGCGACCGACCACCTGTTCGAATCGCACGGGCGTTCAGTGATCACACGGAACCCCTCGACAGTCAGTGCGTGCGCAGCTACCATCGGGCCATGCCGAACTGGCGCTGCCCGCACTGCCGGACGCCGCAGCCCGAGGTCGCGCGCTGCTGGGTGTGCCGAAGATCGAGCACGAGCTGTGCCACCTGCGTCCACTTCCGACGCTCGGTGGCCCCGCTGATCGGCGGGACCTGCGGGCTCGACCCGCGGGCCGTGCCGCTCCGGGGCGACGAGCTTCGCGGGTGCTGGCGTCCCGTTCCGGCCGGACGATCCGTGGGTCCCGATTCCCTCCCGGTCATCGATCCGCTCGGACCGGTGTTCGCGGTGCCGGGCGGGATCTGGGCCGACCCCGAGGCCTGACCCGTTACGGCGTCGGCGTCGGCTCGGGCTCCGGTGTCGGCACCGGCGTCGGCTCGGGTGTCGGAACCGGTGTCGGCTCGGCTGTCGGAACCGGTGTCGGCGACGCGGCGGAGAGAAGGATCGGCGAGCCGATCGCGACGCTCGCTCCAGCGGCTGGGTTCTGGGCCGTGACGATGGCGTCGTCGGCCGGCGTGGCCCCCTGCCACCGGATCACCAGCCCCTCCGTCGTCGCCTGGGAGCTCGCGGCTGCGGCCGTGAGCCCGACGTAGCTCCCCACCGTGACGGGCTCCGCCGTCGGGCTGGGCGTCGGGCTGGGCGTCGGCTCAGGGCCCTTCGAGACCTCGTAGTCGATCGGCGTGCCCGTCGGCACCTCGGTGCCGGCCGGGATGGCGGTCCCGATCAGGGACGCGGCGGCGATCGCCTCGTCGAAGGACTCGGTGCGGACGCCGAGCGTCAGCTTCGCGTCGGTGATGGCCCGGATCGCGTCGGCCTCCGGCAGGCCGGTCAGCTGGGGAACCTGCACGAGCTCCTTCCCGGAGACAACCTCGACCTTGACGGTCGACCCCCTGTCGACGTCGCTGCCGGGCAACGGGTCCTGGCTGACGATCGTGCCGTCGGCCCTGTCATTGCGCTTCACGTACGTCGGCTCGAGCTCGATCCCGAGCTGCTGTGCCGTCGCGGTGGCGTTGTCGAGGGACTGGTCGATGAACGAGGGGAGGGTGACGGTCCCGGGACCGGGTGTCGCCGACGGACCGTCCGCGGTGAAGATGCGGAAGAGGCCGAAGCCGACGAGCACGAGGATGGCGAGACCGAGCAGGCCGCCAACCCAGAGCCAGGGGCTGGTGCCGCGGGGCTCCTCGGGCTCGAGCTCCTCGAGGGGCGCCGACGCGGGCGGCGCGGCGGGCGGCGCGGTCCCGGCGGGACCGCCGGCGTAGGCGTCGGGTGGATACGGCCGGGCGGCGGTGGCGATCGCCGCGACGCCCGCGGCACCGGCGACGGGCGGGACCGTTCGGGGGGCGGCCCCGTCGAGGAAGCCCTCCAGCGCCTCGGCCATCGCCTGCGCACTGGCGAAGCGGGCCGCCGGGTCCGGGTTGAGCGCCCGGCGATCGATTGCCTCGAGGACCGGCGGGACATTCGGTCGGAGGGCCGAGACGAGCGGAGCCGGGGCCGAGATGCGGGCCATCGCCACGGCCGCCGCGCTGTCGCCCTCCCAGGGGCGCCGGCCCGAGAGGAGCTCGTAGAGCACGATGCCCAGGCTGTAGATGTCGGAGGCCTCGGTCGCCTGCTCGCCGAGCGCCTGCTCGGGGCTGAAGTAGTGGACCGAGCCGAGCGTCACGCCGGGCAGCGTCAGGCGGGCGTCCGCCCAGGCGCGGGCGATCCCGAAGTCGGTGACCTTCACCCGGCCGTCGGAGGAGACGAGGATGTTGCCCGGCTTCACGTCCCGGTGGACGATCCCCCGGGCGTGCGCGGCGGCGAGGGCGTGGGCGACCTCGGCGGCCAGGCGCGCCGCCTGGCGGGGCGGGAGCGGGCCGTTGCGGGCGAGGAGCGTCGCGACGTCCTCGCCGTCCACGAGCTCCATGACGATGTACGGGCCGTCGGCGTCGACGCCGAAGTCGTAGACGCCCACGATGTTCGGATGGCTCAGGGACCCGGCCGACTGGGCCTCCTGCTTGAACCGGGCGACGAAGGCAGGGTCGCGGCCGTACTCCGGGTGGAGGACCTTGACCGCGACCTCGCGGCCCAGCTGGGCGTCGGTGGCACGGTAGATGGTCGCCATGCCGCCCTGGCCCAGGAGCTCGACGAGTCGATACCGGCCGCCGAGCACGTCGCCGAGCGCTGCCACTCTTCGGTCTCTCCCTGTCGTGGCCGTCCGACGGACGGCTCAGAGCTCGAGGGCGCGGAGGTAGTCCGCGAGCTCGGGGCCCATGTCGGGCCGCGCCAGGGCGAGCTCGACCGATGCCTTGAGCCAGCCCATCGGGGTGCCCGCATCGTAGCGAGTTCCCTCGAAGGCGTACCCGTAGACCGGCTGCTCCTCCATGAGCGCCTCGATCGCGTCAGTCAGCTGGATCTCGCCGCCCGCACCGCGGGGCGTCTGCTCCAGCTTGTCGAAGATCTTGGGCGTCAGGACGTAGCGGCCGATGATCGCCAGGTTGGAGGGCGCCTCGCCGGGCGCCGGCTTCTCGACGACCCGGTCGACCTTCGAGAGGCGCCCGCCGTGGCCTTCCACCAGGGTCCCGCCGATGACGCCGTAGCGCCCGGTCTCCTCGGGGGGCACCTCCATCACGGCCACGACCGAGCCGTGGGTCTGATGGTAGGCGTGGATCAGCTGCCCGATGCATGGTCGTTGCCCGACGACGACGTCGTCCGAGAGGATCACGGCGAACGGCTCGTGGCCGACCAGCTCCTTGGCCATCAGGACCGCGTGGCCCAGGCCGAGCTGCTCCTTCTGGCGGACGTAGGCGATCTGGGCGAGGTCGCTGATGTGCCGAATCTGGCGGAGAAGCTCGATCTCGCCGCGCTCCTCCAGCAGGTGCTCCAGCTCGTAGTTGAGGTCGAAGTGGTCCTCGATCGCCCGCTTCTGGCTGGAGGTGACGATGATCACCTGCTCGATGCCCGCCGCGACGGCCTCCTCGACCGCGTACTGGATCACCGGCCGGTCGACGAGGGGGAGCATCTCCTTGGGCTGGGCCTTCGTGGCGGGCAGGAAGCGGGTGCCCCACCCGGCGGCGGGGAAGACAGCCTTGCGAACGCGCATGGGACCTCGGTCGTGGGAGCGGTCGAGCGGGACGAGAGCCCGGGCGGGAGCGGACCCCAGTATACCCGCGGGCCCCGTCCGGCCCGGCGCGCCAGTCAGGCGGGATCGTCCTGCCGGCGACGCGCCAGGACCACCCCGGTGAAGGGGATCCGGAACTCGGCAAAGGCCTCGACGCTGACCAGGAATCCCGCGAAGAGGAAGACGACGGCGAGGAGCTTCCCGGCCTGGAAGAACTCGGTGATCCCGAAGCGCAGGAGGATGTCGCCCGAGGACGCCATAAACGCCCCGATGGCGATGAGGATGGTCGCGGGCACCCGGCTGTGGAGCTTCCCCATGAGGAGCGCGCGGATGGCGCCCGGCAGCGAGGCGAAGAAGTTGACGGTGATCGCGACCGGGGCGATCAGCAGGTTGAAGAGGAACTCGTCGCCCTTCTGGTTCGGGTCGAGCGAGTACTCGAGGACGCGCCTCTTGGGCATGAACATGTAGGCCGAGAAGACGGCGCCCAGCGCCAGGCTCAGGCCGCCGGTGACGTTGAGGAACGGCGTGAGGAGGCGAAGGGTGCCCGGGAAGAGCTCGGCGGTCGGGACGCCCGTGGCCGGATCCACGGCGAAGCCGGGCGGGGGCAGCGTGGTCGTCAGCATCAGGCCGACGCTCAGGACGGTCGCGCCGCCCACCGCCAGGGCGGCGATGCGTGGCCAGCGGTCATTCTGGAAGTAGGTTTCCACCGCCACCGCCAGCGCCAGGATCCCGGCCGCGATGAAGTAGAGGACGGGTGCCGAGCCGGCCCCCTCGTACTGGTAGCGACGCTGGGTGAGAAGGGTGAAGAGGCCGGCCAGGAGGAGGCTGAAGGCAAACGCGTAGCCGAACCGGGTGCGGCCGAGCAGGAACGCGGTCCCGAGGCCCAGCCAGCCGGCCGTCCAGACGGCGCCGGTCAGGTACCAGGTTCGGTAGAGAGGCTCGCTCCACCCCGCGGCGGCCGCCACCGCCTCACAGCCGGAGGCGACGCCGAAGAACGTCATGCCCACGGCCCAGATGAGCTGGAACGGCTGGCGGCGCTCCCGCCACTGGTCCAGGAGGGCCAGGGCGAAGACGAGCGCGATCAGCGAGGTCGCGGCGGGAAGGGCGACAGACACGCGGTGATGACCTCGGGGTTCCGACCGGACGGGCCGCGCTCAGGCTGGGACGAGCTCGTGGTCATCCCGGTGGAGCCCGTCGCAGAGACCGAGCCGCGGCTCGGCGCCCGGAACGATGATCGGGCGCATCAGCTCGCGGACGGCCGAACGGCGGCAGAACAGGTAGCCGCGGGAGCGCATCCAGGCGCGCGCGCAGGCCGGGTCGGGATGGAACTGGTAGGGACCGGGGTTGATGGTGGCGGCGCCCGCCCAGGTCCGGGCGACCTCGGTGGCGACCACGTCCATCACGTTGACCCGGAAGGGCGTGCCCTCGATGACGCCGCTGCACCCGCGGCAGCGGATCGCGACGTTGTCCTGCTGGAGGGTGGAGATCCGGATCCCCATGATGTCGAACGGCACGGGCGGAGAATAGCAGAGGCCGCCGGCAGCACGGACGAGGTTCCTCGTCGACGCGGGGCGCCTCGCGGGCCGCCGTGCGCGAGGCTGGTACCCCCAACCGGATTCGAACCGGTGATCTCCACCTTGAAAGGGTGGCGTCCTAGGCCTCTAGACGATGGGGGCCTCGCCGGCCGAGTCTAGCAGGGGGCCTGTGGCGGGGCTCCCGGGTCCGTGGCCCGGGTGTCGCCGGTCAGGCGACGCCCCAGAGGAGGGCCAGGACCGCGGCGGCGGCGAAACAGCCGCAGGCAACGATCCCGGCGACGCCTCCGAAGACGGCCGCCGCCACGGAGCGGCCGGGGCGGTCGTCCCGGGCGGCCCGCACGGTCGCGACAGCGCCGGCGAGGGCGAGGGCGGCAAAGACGATGCCGAGGACCGCCGCCCCGGACGCGAGCATGGGGATCTGCGTGGCATCGCGAACGGTGAGCGCATAGACGAGATAGCCCACCGACCCCGCGAACGCCAGGACGAGGATGACCCGGGTCGCGGTGACCCGCACGGGCCCGAGGTGGACTCCCTCCCGCGCCCGCGTCCCGTCCGGATTCCGCCGCGAGACGTGGCCCTGGCCGCTCACGCCGGTGACCGCGTGCGATGGTAGATCGCCACGTTCCACGACAGGCGCGGCCGCCGGAGCGCGGCGCCGACCGCCGCGCCGCGCTCGCCGAAGGCCTCGGCGAGGATCGCACCGGCTTCCTCGATCGTGGTGAACGTCCAGAAGCAGTGCAGGACGTGGATCCGGAACCCGCCCTCGCGCAGGAACGGGCCGTCGCGGCGGCTCCAGCTCGTGTACTCGGGCGCGTCCACCGAGCACAACGCGCTCACGTCGTCGCGTCCGTAGTCGTGGGCGACGAGGAGGCGGCCGCCGCCTCGCAGCACCCGGTCGGCCTCGTCACTGGCGGCGGCGTCGACACCGCGAAACCCGGACCAGAGCGAGACGACCGCGTCGAGGCTGCCGTCGGGCAGCTCGAGCCGGAATGGCTCCGCCAGCGGCTCGCTCCGAACCTCGATGCCGGCTGCCGCCAGGCGGGCGGCCAGCCACCCGTCGGGATCGCCCAGAAGCGCCACGTCCCCGGCGGCGGGCAGCCCCAGCGCCACGAGGGCGCGCGGGAGCTTGCCTTCGACGTCGACGGCCTCCCGAAGACGCGCGGCGAGCGGAGCGGCGAGGTTGAGCGCGAGATCGGCCACTCAGGCGAGGATACGCGCGCGGCCCGCGGCCGTCGCGCGCCCGCCGTCCGGCGGGCGGTGGCCATGGCCGGGACCGGCCGCGACCACCGGGGCGTCGCGGCGTTCGGCAGAGTTGGGCGATGGCGGGCGACGGCGCGGGCGGTGTACCGGGCAGGCGTCGTGGCAGAATCCGGGCATGACCTCCGCCCCGGGCCACCGGATCCCCCCTCCCGGCCTTCTCCTCTTCCTCGGCTACGCCTTTCTGATCCTCGGCGCGATCGGGCTGTCGCTCCGCTGGGTGGTGGACATGGCGATCTCCGCGCCGGTCAGCCTGCCGGGGATCGTGGTGATGGTCCTCCTGGCCTACACGATCTTTACGATCACGATGGTCCTGCAGCGCAAGCAGGCCGCCCGCGGCCTGGCGCTGGGCCTCGCGACGCTGACGATCCCGGCGGTGCCGCTCCTTCTGCTGGGACCGGTGCCCCTGGCGGCGATCGCCCCGGCCATCCTGGGGCTCGCCCTCTTCCTCGGGCTCGCGCGGCCTGCGGTGAAGGACTGGCTCTCCGAGCCGTAGGGGCCGGGGACCCGGCCGCTCGCCTCGGCGGTGCCCGGCCGCTCGCCACCCGATCTCGCGACCTCGGCTAACCTGTCGGCTCCAGTCGTCCACCGGACCACCACGAGGATCGTCCGCCCGTGCCCAAGCAAGCCCGCAGCTACCGCCCGTCGAACCCGGCCGCGGCGGCCCCCGCCACGGCCGGGGAGCCGGCCAGGAATGGGGCCCCCGCCCCTGCGACGGGAGGACGCCGTCCGCCAGGCGGACCGGCCCCTGCGCCGCGCTCGCCCCTGGAGCGGTATCGCGGCGCGATCATCGGGCTGGTCGTGTTGGTGGTCGTGGTCGCCGGCGGGGCGTTCCTCTTCCTCGGGGCGACAGCTCCGGCCTACGCCTGCTCCACCGAGCTGGTGCCGGCGGCCGCCCCGAGCCCCGCCCCGGACGCCACGCCGCGACTTGGCCAGGTGACGCGCGACCTGGGCCGGGCCCACGTGGAGACCGGCTCGCACGTCACGTACGAGTTCTGCCCGCCCACGTCGGGAGCCCACTACAACGACGCCCGGTACGGCCCGATCGCCACTCGCTTCTACGGCGCCGACGACCAGACGGAGCCGCAGGGGTGGGTCCACAACCTGGAGCACGGGCAGATGGCCGTCCTCTACCGCTGCCCCGAGGGCTGCGACGAGACCGCCCAGGCCGCGTTGCGGACGCTCCAGCAGCAGCTCCCGGCGAGCCCGCTCTGCGCGTTCCCCGCCACGGCGTCGGTGGCCGTCACCCGCTTCGACGACATGCCGACGCCCTACGCCGCCGTCGTCTGGGGCCGCGTGCTCTTCCTTGACTCGCTGGACGTGGCCGCCATCGCCACCTTCTCGGCGCAGAGCGCCGATCGCGGGCCCGAGCCGCAGTGCCAGAATGCGGTCCCCGGCGCGAGCCCGTCGGCGGCGCCGTCCGCCACGCCCGCGCCGTAGTCACGCCGACGCTGTGGTGACGCCGGCGACGTAACCGCCGGGAGGGATCGCCGTGCGCCTCGTCGCTCACCTCGACGACCTGGACCTGCCCGTGGCCGGCGTCCTCGTCGGTAACCGCGTGCTGACGCTGGAGGCCCTCGCCGCGCAGGCCGGCCTGCGCGAGGAGCTGGCCCTCCTCGATCCACGGGGGTTGCTCGCCGAGGACGACGACCTGGCCGAAACCCGGGCCGCCCTCGAGCGCGCGCTCGCGCGCGGACTCACCGGTGTCTCGGCGGCGTCGCTCCGGCCGGCGCCACCGCTGGAACCCGGCAAGATCATCTGCGTCGGCCAGAACTACGCCAGCCACGTCCTGGAGCAGGGCCTCCCCCTGCCCACCCGCCCCCTGCTCTTCGCGAAGTTCGCCAACGCGGTGGTGGGCGATCACGACCCGGTGATCCACCCCGCGACGACCCACGCGCTGGACCTGGAGGCCGAGCTCGCGGTCGTCATCGGGCGGCGGGCACGCCGGGTGACGGCCGCCGAGGCTCCGGCGCACGTCGTGGCCTACGCGACTGCCAACGACATCTCGGCCCGGGACCTCCAGGGCAGCCGGCCCGCGCTGAGGGAGGGCGAGCGTGGCGACGGCCAGTGGCTGCGGGCGAAGGGCTCCGACACATTCCTCCCGCTGGGGCCCTGCCTGGTGACCGCGGACGAGCTCGGCGACCCCGGCGACCTCCGCGTCCGCGGCTTCCACACGCCGGCGACGGGGCCCGCCGCCGGCCTCGACATCCAGGTCCAGGACGGACGAACCTCCGACATGATCTTCGCCGTCGCAGATCTGATCGCCTTCATCTCGCAGAGCATCACCCTGGAGCCGGGCGACCTCGTCATCACGGGAACGCCATCGGGCGTCGGCGTCTTCCGCGAGCCGCCGGTCTTCCTGGCGCCCGGCGACGTCGTCCGCGTGGAGGTCGAGGGGATCGGGTCGGTGACGAACCCCATCGTCGACGCGGAAGGCCGGGCCCCGGCCGGCTCGCCGGCAGCGCGCCTCCTCGCGGAGCGATCGGCGAGGGTGGGCGCGGCCTCCGCCTGATCGCGTCCGCCGCGGCGGCCCGCTTGGCCCCGGAACGGCGCAGAATTGGGCCATCTGCCGAGCGGTGCGCACCCTCCACGCCAATCGAGCACAGGGGAGACGGCGAATGCTGGCCCTCGTGAAGACCGCCCCCGGGCCCGGGCTGGAGCTCAGGGAGGTTCCCGAGCCCCGGATCGGGATCAACGACGTCCTCGTCCGCGTCCGCAAGACGGGAATCTGCGGGACGGACCTCCACATCGCCTCGTGGGATCCGTGGGCGGCGAAGACGATCGTGCCGCCGCTCGTCGTGGGCCACGAGTTCGTGGGCGAGATCGTGGAAGTCGGCTCGAACGTGAGCGACTTCGCGGCGGGGAACCTCGTCTCGGGGGAGGGGCACGTCGTCTGCGGCCGCTGCCGCCACTGCCTGGCCGGCCGTCGCCACCTCTGCGCCCACGCGATCGGCCTGGGTGTCGGGCGCGACGGCGCGTTCGCCGAGTACGTGGCCCTCCCGATGACGAACATCTGGCACCACTGGGCCGGGATCGACGAGGAGGTCGCGGCGATCTTCGACCCCTTCGGGAACGCCGTCCACACGGCGCTCGCCTTCCCCGTCCTCGGCGAGGACGTGCTGGTCTCCGGGGCGGGGCCCATCGGCCTGATGGCGGCCGCCGTGGTCCGGCACGCCGGCGCCCGCTACGTGGTCGTGTCGGAGCCGAACCCGGTCCGCCGGGCGATCGCCGCGCGGATGGGAGCGACGCTGACCGTCGACCCGCGCGAGCGCGACCTGGGCGAGGTCGCCACCGAGCTGGGCATGGTGGAGGGGTTCGACGTCGCCCTCGAGATGTCGGGCAACGCGGCGGCCCTGCGGGCGGCGATCGGCGCGATGGCCCACGGGGGCGCCATCGCCATCCTCGGGATCCCGACCGAGGAGATCTCGATCGACGTCAACGAGATCGTCTTCAAGATGCTGACCGTGCGCGGCATCTACGGCCGGGAGATGTACGAGACCTGGTACAAGATGACGGTGATGCTCCAGTCGGGGCTCGACATCCGGCCGGCGATCACCCACCGCTTCTCGTTCCGCGACCACGAGGCCGCCTTCGCCGCCGCCCGCTCCGGGGAGGCCGGCAAGGTGATCATGGACTGGACGGCGTGACGCGGGCCGGGCGCCGATCCGGGGCGCGGGCCGGAGGAGGCCGAGGCGATGACCAGAGGCACGAACCCGCTGGCTCACCTGTCGGCCGAGCTCGACGAGCTGAAGGCGGCCCACCTCTACCGACCGCTGCGGGTGATGAGCACCGCGAACGGGACGCGGGTCACGGTCGACGGGCGGGACGTGATCAGCCTCGCCTCGAACAACTACCTGGGGCTGAACACGCACCCCCGGCTCGTCGAGGCCGCGGCCGACGCCGCCCGGCGGTTCGGCGCCGGCTCGGGTGCCGTGCGCACGATCTCGGGGACGATGACGCTCCACGAGGAGCTGGAGGCGGCGCTTGCCGCGTTCAAGCACGTCGAGGCGGTGCTCACGTTCCAGTCGGGCTTCACCTGCAACACCGGGGTCATCCCGGTCGTGGCCGGCGAGCCCGACCTGATCGTCTCCGACCAGCTCAACCACGCCTCGATCATCGACGGGATGCGCCTGGCGAAGGCGCCCCGCGTGATCTACCGCCACAAGGACGTCGCCCACCTGCGCGAGCTCCTGGCCGCCGCGCGCCGCGACGGCGGGACGGACGGCCAGCCCTACCGGGCGATCCTGGTCGTGACCGACGGCGTCTTCAGCATGGACGGCGACATCGCTCCCCTGCCGGGCATCGTCGCGGCGGCCGAGGAGCACGATGCCGCCGTGCTCGTCGACGACGCCCACGCCTCGGGCGTGCTGGGCCGCAACGGGCGCGGCAGCGTCGACCACTTCGACCTGCACGGGCGGGTCGCCATCCAGGTCGGGACCCTGAGCAAGGCGATGGGCGTTCTCGGCGGCTACGTGGCCGGCCCGCTCGCGCTCCGCGAGATGCTGATCCAGCGCTGCCGGCCCTTCCTCTTCTCGACGTCGCACCCGCCGGCGGTCGCCGCCGCCTGCCTCGCGGCGATCCGGGTCCTCGAGGAGGAGCCCGAGCTCATCGAGCGGCTCTGGGCGAACACGCGCCGCTTCAAGGAGGGGCTCCGCTCGCTCGGATTCGACACTGGCGTCTCCGAGACGCCGATCACGCCGATCATGGTCGGCGACTCCGGCCTCGCGATCCGCTTCGCCGACCGTCTCCTCGACGAAGGAGTCTGGGCGACGTCGGTGGTCTTCCCGACCGTCGCCCTCGACGGCGCCCGGCTGCGCACGATCGTCACGGCTGCCCACACCCACGACGAGCTTGACGCCTGCCTGGCGGCGTTCGGCCGGGTCGGCCGGGAGCTGGGAGTCGTCGCGGGGTGATCCACGAAGCGGGGGAGGCGTCCGCGGCAGCTTCCGCGCCGTGGTCCGTGGCGGCGGGCGCGACCGCGTCGGGGCCGGGCGTCGATCGCGACCTGCCGCTCGACGCCCACCTGCACACCGACCTCTCGCCCGACGCCGATGTCCCCATCGACGTCTACTGCGCAGCCGCGATCGAGCGCGGGATCCCGGAGCTCGCGATCACCGACCACCTCGACTTCGACCCGCACGCCCCGTCCTTCGCCTTCGCCGACTTCGCCACCCGCGAGCGGACGGTCCGCCAGGCCGCGGAGCGCTGGGCCGACCGCGGGCTCGCCGTCCGCTTCGGGGTCGAGATCACCTACGAGTCGCGCCGTGAGGCGGAGATCCGCGAGCACCTGGCGGGTCATCCCTACGACTTCGTGATCGGGTCCGTCCACGTGATGCGCGGCTCGCCGTACACCAGCGCCCGCGTGGCGGCCTGGGTCGCCGGGAGGTCGTTCGCGGAGATCGTGGCGCCGTACTTCGAGGAGGTCCTGGCCGCGGTCCGGAGCGGCCTCTTCGACACGCTGGGCCACCTCGACTACGTGAAGAGGTACCTCGCTGAGCGCGTTCCCCTCGCCGCGTTCGCCGCGGCCCCGGAGGTCCACGAGCCCGTCCTCCGGGCTCTCGTGGAGACCGGCACGGGCCTGGAGGTGAACGCCTCCGGCCTCCGCCAGGCACCCCGCGAGACCTACCCCGCGGCGTGGGTCGTCGCCCGCTTCCGGGAACTCGGAGGCGAGGTCGTCACGGCCGGCTCCGACGCCCACCGCGCCCACTCGTTCGCCTTTGGGCTGGCCCGGGCCTACGGGATCGCCGCGGCGGCCGGGTTCGAGCAGCTGGCCATCCGGCGGGCCCCCGGGGCGCCCCGCCCGCCTGATCGCGTTCCGATCCCGGAACGGTTCCGCCTGACGCGGCCGCCCGAAGCCGCCTGACGCTCATCCCGTCGATGGGAACGCGTCGCCGTTCGCAACCGGGCCGGACCCGTTACCCTGCGCTGCCATGGACCTCTTCGTCGCGGGATCCGGCGCCGCCTACCCGGACCGACCCGGCACCGCGTCGAGCACCTACGTGGTCGAGCACGACGGGCGGCGGATCTGCCTCGACCTGGGACAGGGCGGCTTCGCCGGGATCTCCGGGCGCACGGATCCGAGCACCCTCGATGCCGTCGTCGTCAGCCACCTGCACCCGGACCACTTCATCGACCTCGTGGCCCTCCGCCACTACCTGCGCTACGAGTTCGAGCCCCCGCGACGCATGCGGGTCCTCGCCCCCCGCGGGCTTCGCGAACGGCTGGATGGGCTCCTCGCCGAGCCCGGCTTCGCCGCCGAGGCCCTCGACATCGAGGACAGGAGGGTGGGGACGGTGGCGGTCGGCCCCTTCCGGCTCGAGACGATCAGCGTGACCCACACCGACGAGAGCTACGCCGTGCGCGTCTCCATCGCCGCCGAGCCCGCCGCGCCGGCCCTCGTCTACTCGGGCGACTGCGGGCGCGTCGGGGATCTCGCGCCCCTGGTCCGTCCGGGTGACACGCTCCTCGTCGAGATCGCCTTCGGGGCTGGGCCGGTCCCGGTCGGCGACCTTCACCTCGACGGGCCTGCGGTGGGCGCCCTGGCGGCCGCGACGGGCCCCGCGAAGGTTCTCCTGACCCATCTCCAGATGCGGCGCGATCCCCGGGCGGCGGTCGCGTCGGTGCAGGCCGCCTTCGGAGGTCCGGTGGAGCTCGTCGCCGACGGGGACGCCTGGCCCGTCTGACCCGGCGCGCTCCCCGGGAATCCGAACGCCGGACCCGTCAAGCGGGCCCGGCGTTCGGAGCGTCTCGGGGACGGCGAGCTCGGGGTGGCTACCGCCGGCGAACCTTCGCCGGGGTGGCCGGGGTCAGGAGCAGGACGGTGGCCAGGAAGCCGGCCATCGCCAGCAGGGCGAACCGCCAGTTGTCACCACCCGGCGTCCCGCTGGGTGGCTGGGTGTTGGTCGGCGGCGGAGTGACATGCGGGGTCGCGGTCGCCTCAAGCACCTCGCCGGTTGGGCTCGGGCTGGGCGACGGGCTGGGGCTGGGGCTCGGGCTCGGGCTCGGCGAAGGGCTCGGGCTCGGCGAAGGGCTCGGGCTCGGGCCCGGCGGCGGGCTCGGGCTCGGCGACGGGCTCGGGCTCGGGCTGGGGCTCGGCGACGGGCTCGGGCTTGGGCTTGGGCTCGGGCTGGGCGACGGGCTCGGGCTCGGCGACGGGCTCGGGCTCGGGCTCGGCGACGGGCTCGGGCTGGGGCTCGGCGACGGGCTGGGGCTCGGCGACGGGCTGGGGCTCGGCGACGGGCTCGGGCTGGGGCTCGGGCTCGGGCTGGGCGAGGGGCTCGGGCTCGGCGACGGGCTCGGGCTCGGCCCGGGCTCGGTGCAGGCTGTCCAGATCTCGACCTGGAACGCGACGTAGTTCGGGACGTCCGGGGCGCCGCCGCAGAGGGTACCCTGGCTGACCGTCGGGACGGCGTCGTCGAAGCTGGTGCCGGTGGTGGTGACCGTGGTGCAGGCGGTCAAGGCGATGGTGCCGGCGTTGGCGGACGGCTGGACGTCCGGGTTGACGTCGCCGACGCCGTTCTGCCAGGTGACCCCGGCGTTGAACGAGCGGGCGTCGATCGTGCCGCCCTTGCCGCAGGTACCCGCGCCGCCGTCGCACGGGGGCGGGTTGCCGTTGCCGCCGCCGACGTTGTCGCCGGCAGCCATCAAGGTGCTCGCGTCGAGGTCCACGGCGCCTGACGCCTGGACGACGATGTGGCCACCCCACGAGCCGTTGCCGTCGGTGTCGGACGCGGACAGGATCCTGCCGCTGCCGGTGAAGGTGCCGCCGGCGGCCTTGGCGGTGACCGTGTTGGGGGTGTTGTCCGAGCCCTCGTAGGAATTGGCGTGGGCCGAGAACGTACCGGACGTCCGGCCCGTGATCGTGATGTCCGTGTTGGCGAACAGGTCGATCCACGACTCGCCCTCGGGTCCGCCGCTGCTGCCGGAGTTGATGTCGGCGTTGATCTCACCGGTGTTGGTGATCTCGATCACGTCGGCCCAGACCTCGACGCAGCCCGTCGCGTTGTTCGGCTTCCCGGCCCGGAAGGTGCTGTTGCAGTGGTTGATCGGCGAGTTCACACCGCCGGGGATGCCGTGGCCGGGGCCCGTGGACTCGACGAGGCCCGCGATCGTCACCTTGCACGAGGAGAGGTGCACGAGGTCGGCGCCCTGGTCCTGGCCCCGGCTCGAGAGCACGCCGTCCGGGCTGATCGTGAGTCCGCAGCCGGTGTCGACGAAGATCGACGCTCCGTCGCGCCCGGTGCCGCCCGATGAACCGGAGTTCACCTGCGAGAGCACGTGGCCGTCGATGCTGCCGGAGCGGCCGGCGGTGATGGCGATGTCGCCGCCGACGCCGGACGGGCCGCCGTTGGCCTCGATCAGCGAGCCCGTGTCCATCGTGAACACGCCCTTCGGCGGGATCGCCGGGTAGTTGCCGACGTCGATCGTGATCGGCCCCGCGGCGCCGCTGGTGACGGTCGTGGTGATCGTCGCGCCGCTGTGCATGGTCATGTCGCCGTTGGGCACGGTGATCGTGATCGAGTCGCCGGGCCCGGCGATGCTCGAGCCGCCGTCCATGACGAGGTCGGCGGGATGGGTGGCGTCACCGACGTTGAGGGTCAACGACGCGCCGGTCAGGGTGAGGGCCGCCTGGAGCTGCAGGTCCTCGAGCACCGTGATCGGAGCCGCCCCCACGTTGACGGGCAACGAGACCACGCAGGTCCCGGTGGTGTCCACGCCGCCGAGAGCGGTACAGCCGGGGTCGGTGGCGCCGAGGACGGCACCCGGCGCCGCCCCCGTGGCGAGCAGGGAGCTGGCGACCATCGCGGCCACGGCCAGCCAGCCCACCCTGCGGAATGTCGTGGAGCGCCCGCGGCGCCCAATGCTGGTGTTCATCAAACTCGCCCCCGATAGATGCGGCCGATAACGATAGGTGCGGCAGATATGCGCCGCAGATGACGCCGGTGCAACGGGGTCGCCTGGAGATGAGTTCCCCAGCCCCCAACCCTGTTCGCACGGCACAGTGTGGGCCGATGCACGTCCACCGTCCAGTACCCGGGGGGTACTGTCGGCATACCAGACCATACCCGACCGCACAAGAGGCCCGATTCCTCGTTGCGCCCGGGCACCAGCCGGGTACCGGGAGTCACGGTACGGCCGTACCGGGTCCCGGGGTACGGCCGGCGGCAGCCGCCCGCGACCAGCCCACGTTCGTGGGCTACGATGCGGGCGGGGCCGCCCCCCGCGCGGAGCGGCACGTCCCAGCCCCGGGCTTCAAGCAGGGAGACAGCGTGACCCAGCCCGTCGAGCCGACAGCCTTCGTGCCGCTCCGCTCGCGCACCCGGGACGCGCTCGAGGCGGCGTGGGCGCGAGCGACGGCCGCCGGCGCTCTCCCGCCCGTTGCCGGGGCCGAGCGGCCGGCGATCGAGGTCGCGCGCCCGGCGCACCCGGAGCACGGCGACTTCGCGTCGAATCTCGCGCTGAAGCTGGCCCGGCCGTGCCGGATGCCGCCCCTCCGGATCGCCGAGGCGATCGCGGCGGAGCTGATGACCGAGGCCGGGCCAGGGGCAGACACCGGGGCCGGCGCCGGGGGATCGCCGATCGCGTTCGTTGAGGTTGCGCCCCCCGGCTTCCTCAACCTCCGCCTCGCCGACACGGCCCTGGAGGCCGTCGTCGCGGGCGCGCTCGCGAATCCCGTGGCCTGGGGCCGCGTACCGGCGCAGCGCCCGTGGCGTGTCAACGTGGAATTCGTCTCGGCCAACCCGACGGGCCCCCTCCACATCGGCAACGCTCGCGGCGCCTTCGTCGGCGACCTCCTCTGCCGCGTCCTGGAGGCCGCCGGCCACACCGTGACGCGCGAGTACTACTTCAACGACTTCGGGGCCCAGGTGCGGAATCTCGGCGCATCGGTCGTCGCGATCCGGCAGGGAACGGAGGTCCCGGAGGACGGCTACCGGGGCGCCTATGTCCACGACCTCGCCCGGGAGGTGCCGGCCGGCGTGTGGGCGGCGGCCCGGGAAGCCGGCGACGAGGCGGCCGCGGCCGAGGCGGCCGGGGACGGCGCCAGCTCGGCCACCCGCGACGCTGCCTCGATCGTCGGCGAGTGGGCGTCCGAGCGGGTCCGGGCCGGGATCGAGTCCTCGCTGGAGACCCTCGGTGTCCGCTTCGACGCCTGGAAGAGCGAGGGCTCGCTCTATCGCGAGGGTTGGGTCGAGCAGGCGGTCGAGCGCCTCCGGGCGTCGGGGCACCTCTACGAGCAGGACGGCGCGCTCTGGTTCCGCTCGACCGACTACGGCGACGACAAGGACCGCGTCGTCCGCAAGTCGAACGGCGACTACACCTACTTCGGCTCGGACATCGGCTACGTCGTCGAGAAGTTCAGCCGCGGCTTCGATCACCTCGTCTACATCTGGGGCGCCGACCACCACGGCACGGTGGCCCGGCTGCGGAATGCCGCGGCGGCCATGGGCTTCGATCGCGAGGCAGTCCAGATGATCCTCATGGCGTGGGTCCGCTTCGTCCGCGACGGCGTCGAGGTCTCGATGTCGAAGCGGGCGGGCGAGTTCATCACGCTCGACGATCTCCTGGCCGAGATCGGGGTCGACGCCGCCCGCTGGTTCTTTGCCGCCCGGGGGTACAACTCCGGGATCGACTTCGACATCGAGCTGGCGAAGAAGCAGTCGAACGAGAACCCGGTCTACTACGTGCAGTACGCGCACGCCCGGATCGCCTCGATCCTGCGCAGGGCGGCCGAAGCGGGGCTGGAGCCGGGGTCAGGCGTGACGCCGGGATCGCTCGGCGGGGATGGCTCGACGCCGGAGGGGGCGCTGGCGCGGGCGCTGGCGCGGCTTCCCGACGTGGTGGAGGACGCGGCCGCCGCCGAGGAGACGCACGGCGTCACCGCCTTCGCCACGGAGCTCGCGACCCAGTTCCACGCCTTCTACCGCGACGCCCGCGTGGTCGACCCGTCCGAGCCGGAGCGCTCGCGCTCGCGGCTGGCGCTCGTGCGGGCGACGCAGATCACGCTGGCGAACGCGCTGGACCTCCTGGGGATCTCGGCGCCCGAGGCGATGTAGCGGGGCGCTCGTTTCGGGGCGGGCCAGCCGGGCGCGCCGGGCGGGCCAACCGGGCGCGCGGGGCGGGCCAGGGCCGTCCGGCGTGAGCAGTCCGCCGTCCCATGACCGACAAGGACGACATGGCGAGGACGTGCCCGCCCGCGATGCCGCGACGGTCGTCTCGCCGGCGCCGTGGGATCTGAATCCACGGTTCCCTCATTGGGTCGCCATTGCCCCGCCCCGCGTGGCACACTCGGCGGCCGAGGTCGCCAGCGTCGACGCGGCCGATCAGGATGACGTCGCGCCCGTCTTCTCGCCGGTGGCGGTCATGGGACGGTGGGCCGCTGGCCGCGGCGGTGCAATCGGTGCAGGTGGCCGCGCCGGTGCCGCCGGTGCCGCCGGTGACTCGGTCGTCACGGGGCGTCGCCACGGGAAGATCCGTGTCGCTCCGACGGCGCACCAGACGAGGCCGTCGCCGGTGGGCGGCGCAGCGCCCTTCGTTAGCGCCTGCACCCAGGCCGACGAAGATCCCGGGAACCGCGACGCGATGAGCATCGGGTACCTCGCCACGAGCTCACGGTTCGCCCGCGTGGCCCGGATCACCCAGCAGATTCCGATGCGGTGGTCACCCGGACCCCAGGTTGCTGCCGCCAGCTCCTCGAGGTCGTGTCGTTTCCGATCCGAGCTTCGGAATCCGGCGCCGAGATCGCCGATCGTGTTCCAGCACTCGATGCCCAGGAGCGAATGATCGGCGGCGCGCATGGCGGCGACGTCGCTGGAGCGCCACGTTCCGTGCCGGACCGCTGGAAGCTCGACGCGTGGCCGGTACCCCGCGTTGCCGACAAGTCGCACGACCAGCTCCTGCATTGCCAGGTGGCCGGCATCGATCGGTTCGCCCATGCCTCGGCCAAGCTGCACCGCCACCGGTCGATCAAGGGCGTACCCGATCCGCTGGAGCGTGTCGACCGAGATGCTCGCGGACGCTCCTCGCTCCACCCTTCGGAGCGTGGACTCGGAGACTCCGGCGCTCGCGGCCAGCTGGCGCTGGGTCAGCGTCGCCTGCAAGCGAGACTCTCGGACGTTGCGGCCGAAGGCTGCGAGCATCTCGCGATCGTGATCTGCCGCCCGGACGGCGCGGGGCGGACGCCGGGGTCGTGCCATGTGTTCCTCGGTCTCGTCAGGGGCGGGGCGGGCGGGGGGCCGTTCGGGCGGGGCGGGCGGGGAGGCCGTTCGGGCTGGCGGGCCGGGCACGCGGCGCCGGCGGCGCCGGCGGCGCCGCGTGGGCATACGGCCACCGTCCCATGATCGCCAAGGCCGCTTACTTGGCACTCATCTGCTGATTCCCGTCGGTTGGCGGGACGACAGCAGACCGCGACACGAGGGGGTGCGGGTCCCGGCCACGGGCCGCCTCGGCAGACACCGCGGAGCGGGCGCGATCCCGCGCGAAGTCTCGAGGCACCCTCACGACCGGGCTCCTGCTGCCCGAAGGAGCCCGCCTCCCTTCGTTGGCGGTCATGGGACGGCGGCGAGGCGACGGGGCGGGGGCGCCCATGCGACGTGGCGTGGGCGCCTCCCTTCGTTGGCGGTCATGGGACGGCGGCGAGGCGACGGGGCGGGGGCGCCTATGCGACGTGGCGTGGGCGCCCTCTTCGTTGGCGGTCATGGGACGGCGGAGGCGACGTGGCGTGGGACGGCACGGGGCCACCGGCGACGTGGCGTGGGGCGCCGCGGGGCCGCCGGCGACGTGGGACGGCGCAGGTGACGCGGTTGACGCCGGCTGGCGAAACCCGCGCGAGCCCGCCGGCGAGGGGGCGCCGAAGGGTCGCGGGCGGCGTGGGACGGCGCGGGTGACGCGGTTGACGCCGGCGGGCGAAACCCGCGCGAGCCCGCCGGCGATCGTCAGGGGCGCGTGGCGCGAACGGCGTGGCGCAGGAGGTCCAGCTTCGTGGAGTCGCTGGCGACGAGGACCCCCACGGACCGGGCATCGTCGCGCTCGGCCTCGGCAGACCCCGGCAGGCTCGCCGCCGCAGTCCTGGCCGCCGCGAGGAACTCGTCCGCATCCGCCTGCGTGTCCCACACCGTGCGCAGCACCAGCGCATAGGAGCCGTCCGGGCCCCGCAGGTAGGCGAGGCGGTCGCCGCCCCAGCCCTCGGCCGCGTCGCCCGCCGGCAGCGCCTTCACCCCGTTCTCGCGCAGCCAGACCGAGAGTTGGAACTCGCCGAGGGTGTCCTCGGGCGTCCCTGTCCAACCTGCCCCCATGGCCTTGGCCAGCGCCTCCGCGTCGAGCGCCACCTCGACCGGCTTCTCGCCCGCCTCGTACTTCGCGGGGTGGAGGACCTGCTCGGTCGAGTCGGGGAGCCGCCCGAAGACCTGATCGACCGCCTTCCAGCCGCCGCGGGCCCAGGCGGCGTTCACGAAGGCGAGGCCCTGCTGGTACGGGAAGAGGAGCGTCTCGCGAAGGATCGCGGGCATGGCCGCCAGCTGCGCCTGGGCCTCCGGGTCCACCTGGAGGAGCTCCTGGATCTCGGCGGCGGTGAGGTGCTTGCTGAGCCAGAGGGTCATGAGGAGCGAGGCATCCCCCTCGACGAGCGCCAGGCGCCCGAGCGACCGGTCGCCCTGCCCGACGGCGTCGACGTCGATCCCCTCCAGGCCGAAGTGCTGGTCCTGGAGCGCGTGGGTGAACTCGTGGGCGAACGTGACCTTCTCGATGGCCCCGATCGCCCCCGACTTCGAGACGACCACCAGCTCCTTCGTCTCGGGGTCGTAGAAGCCGGCGACCTGCGAGCCGAGGAGGTCGACGTAGAGATCCCCCAGCGAGGCGTCCGCCGGCAGGAGGCCGAGGGCCTTGAGCGTCTCTTCCGCGATCGCGATCTCGTCGGCCGGGTTGTCCTTGCGGAACTGCTCTTCGATCCGTGTCCTCACTTCATCCTCGGAGAGGATCGTCGGCTCGAGGCGCTGCTTCGCGGGGAGCCCGCGCAGCGCCACGACCTGGTCCTCGATCTCGCGGTAGAGGGCTTCCGTGGCGCCGCTGGCCGGGGGGGTGACCGCCGGCGTGGGCGACGCGGAGGCGCCGGGCGAGGTGGCGGAGGCGGTCGGGGTCGAGGGGGTGGCGGAGGCGGTCGGCGAAACCGGGGCAGAGGGGGCCGGGCCGCCGCAGGCGGCGAGCGCGAGCAGGGCGGCGGCGAGGACGGCGGCAAGACGGCTCATGGCCGGCATTCTGGCATGGGGCGTGCGGATGGCGGTTTCTTAACCTCCCCACGGGTTGTCCCTGAACATGCCTCTCCTAGTCTTTGGGTGGACCTGCGGGGCCGAGTCGATCCCTCCGACTCCCACAGATCCGCCCTCCCTCCCTCGACCGGGGGCGCCTATGGGCAGGCGCTCCCGGTCTCTCTGTCTGCGGGAAGCGCCCGCCCGGGGAGGCGGCGGCGGTGACGAGTCCCGGTGCAGCCACCCGTGGCAGAATCCCCTGATGGAACTGACGTGGTACGGGCGCACGTGCGTCCGGCTCAAGGGGCGGGACGCCGTCGTGGTCGCCGATGCCTACCAGTCGGTGGTCGGCCCCACCGGGCGCGGCATCTCCGCCGACATCGTGACCTACAGCCACCCCGACGACACGCCGCTGGCCAGGGCGAAGGGCCGCGCGACGCCCGACGGGACGACACACCTGCCGACGAGCCTGGACGAGGCGTTCGTCCTCGATGGCCCGGGCGAGTACGAGGTGAAGCACGTCCTCCTCAACGGCATCCGCACGTTCCGCGATGACAAGGGGGGCGCCGAGCGCGGACGCAACGTCGCCTTCGTGGTGGAGGTCGATGGCGTCCACATCGTTCACCTCGGGGACATCGCCCACACGCTGAGCGAGGAGAAGATTGGCGAGATCGGCTCGGTCGATGTCGTGTGCGTCCCGATCGGCGGGCAGCTCACGCCGACGAAGGCCGCCGAGCTCGTCGCCCAGCTGGACCCGAAGATCGTCGTCCCGATGCCGGTCTGCGAGGACGAGGCGGCCTGCGAGCCACTGTTGGCCCGATTCCTCCACGAGATGGGCACGACGGCGACCGAGCCCCAGCCGCGCCTCTCGATCACCCCCAGCGGGCTCCCCGAGGAGACGACCACCGTCCTGCTGGAGTCGCGCGGGAAGGTCTGACCGCCGGCGCAGCTCCGGAGCGACCGGGTTCGCCGCCTACGCCCCCACGACGACGCGCCCGCCGGCGACGACCGCCCGGGCAAGGCTCGCCCCCGCCCAGTAGGGGACCTGGGCGTGCGACGGCACGTCCCACACGACGAGGTCCGCGCGCAGGCCCGGGAGCAGCGCACCCCGGTCCGTGAGGCCGAGCGCCGCGGCCGCGTTCACGGTGGTCGCGACGAGCGCCTCCGCCGGGTCGAGCCGCAGCGTCAGGACCGCCGCCGTCATGACCAGCGGGAGGCTGGTGACCGGCGACGTGCCGGGGTTGAAATCCGTCGCGAGCGCAACCGGGATCCCGGCCTCGATCAGCTGCCGGGCCGGCTCGTGCGCGTCGAGCCCCAGGAACCAGGGCACCGTCGGGAGCAGCACGGCGACGACGGGCCGGCCGCCCCCGATCGCCGCGCGGGCCAGCGCGGCGATCCCCGCCGCCGACGGCGCCCCGAGATGGTCCGCCGAGAGCGCGCCGAGCTCCGCGGCAAGCTCGGCGCCACCAGACGGCGCCAGCTCGTCGGCGTGGAGCCGGATGTCGAGCCCGAGCGCGCGGGCGGCGAGCAGGATCCGGCGCGCCTGGTCGGGCGAGAAGACTCCGGCTTCGCAGAAGACGTCGCAGGAACGCGCGATCCCCTGCGCGGCGACGGCCGGCAGCTGCTCCTCGATGACCGCGGCCACGTATGCCTCCGTCGCCGCGGCCGGGTCGCCCGGGTGAGCGGCCCGGAGCTCCGGCGGCACGGCGTGGGCGCCGAGGAAGGTGGGGACGACGTCCACGGGGCCCTCGGCCGCCAGCTGGCCGGCGACAGCCAGCATGCGCAGCTCGGTGGCCGCGTCGAGCCCGTAGCCTGACTTCGCCTCGACCGTCGTCGTCCCGGTCCGCAACATCTGCGCCAGCCAGCGCCGGCCGTGGGCGAGCAGGGCCTGCTCGGAGGCGGCCCGCGTCGCCCGCACCGTGGAGAGGATCCCGCCGCCGGCGGCGAGGATCTCGAGGTAGGTGGCGCCCCGCGCCCGCTTCGCGACCTCGTCCTCGCGCGATCCGGCGAAGAGGAGGTGGGTGTGGGCGTCGACCAGGCCGGGCGTGACGGTCGCGCCGGCGGCGTCGAGGACGTCGACCGCACGGGGGTCCCGCCCGCCCTCCTCGAGCGCGGCCGCCAGCGCCTCCGCAGCCTCCCCCTCGGTGGCCACCGCCACGATCCGCCCGTCCAGGCAGGCGATGGCGGTGCCGGGCGGGGCGATCGCCGGGTCGGCCTGCGCGCCACCCCGCCGCGGTCCGCCGGCCAGCGTCGCCACCTCGGCGGCGCCGACGACGAGCAACCCGCGGCCGGGGGCGCCGGGGCGCACGCCCGGAAGGTCGCCCGGCCTCGCCATCAGCCGCCCGCAGCCCGGGCGAGCCGCAGCTCCAGGGCCATGAGCGGCGACGCGTCGCGGAGCTTCAGGTAGCGCCCCGCCGCGAGGACACGCTCCTCCGGCGCCGCGTCGGGCCGCGCGCCCGCCCGATCTGCGACCGCCTGGAAGGCCGCCAATGGCGCCAGCCCGATCAGCTCGGATTCGGCCAGCTCGACCCCGTCCTCGGCCGCCGCCGCCCGGACCATCTCCCAGGCCGCCCAGAGCGGCGTCCGCCCAACATCGAGGAGGTTCATGGACACCTGGGCGCAGTCCCGCTCGTCGATGAAGAAGCCCTTGGCCTGCACGGCCGGCAGCCCGCCCGACGACTCGCGGATCCGGTGGGCGATCCGCTTCGCCAGATCGAGGTCGTCCGAGGCGAGATTGATGTTCCAGGCGATGAGGAACGGGCGTGCCCCGACGCAGGTCGCCCCGCCTCGCGGGTGCATACGTGCTGGTCCGAAGTCCGGTTCCCGGCCGCGGGTCCCGATCTCGTCGCGCAGCCCCTCGTACTCGCCGCGGCGCACGTCGGCCAGCTTGACCCGCTCGGGCCGGGTGGCGGCCGCCGCGTAGAGATAGACGGGGAGGTCGAAGCGGGTGGCGATCCGGCGCCCGAAGTCGCGGGCGAGGACCACGCACGCGTCGAGCGTCGTGTCGCCGAGCGGCACGAACGGCACCACATCCACGGCGCCGATCCGCGGGTGCTCGCCGGACTGCCGCTCCATGTCGATCTCGCGGAGGGCCACCGCGACGAGCCGCTCCAGCGCGTCGGCGACGGCGCCGCTCTCGCCCGCGAGCGTGAAGACGCTGCGGTTGTGGGAGGGATCGCTCGTCCGGTCCAGCAGGTGGGCGCCGGGCACGGACTCCAGCGCCCCGGCGAGGCGGTCCACGACCTCGAGCCGGCGGCCCTCGGAGACGTTGGGGACGGATTCGACGAGCGCCATGACCCGTATCGTGGCACACCGACCGGGCGCCGGGCGGACCCGGTGACGGAACGCGAACCGGCCGCGGCACGCGCATCCGGGCCTGTCCGAGGGCCGGACCGATCGACTATCGTGGCCGACGATGTCCGGGCCTTCCTCGCCGCGCGGCGGCCAGCTGCTGCGCCATCCCGACTTCCTGAAGCTCTGGTCGGCCGAGACGATCAGCCAGCTCGGGACCCAGGTCAGCCAGCTCGCGATTCCGTTCGTGGCCCTGGAGATCCTGCAGGCAACGACGTTCGAGATCGCCCTCCTGAACGTCGTGGAGATGCTGCCCTTCCTGCTGGTCGGGCTGGTGGCAGGCGTCTGGGTGGATCGGCTGCGGCGCCGGCCGATCCTCATCGCCGGGGACCTGGGGCGGGCCGCCCTGCTCGCGACAATCCCGCTGGCGCACCTGCTCGGGGTCCTCACGATCCTCCAGCTCTACCTCGTCGGGGCGGCCGTCGGGGTCCTGACGGTCTTCTTCGACGTGGCCTACCAGAGCTACCTGCCCTCCCTCGTGGAGCGCGACCAGCTCCAGGAGGGGAATGCGAAGCTGGAGATCAGCCGGGCCGGCGCCCAGGTGGTCGGTCCCGGGATGGCCGGCGTCCTGATCGGGCTCGTCACGGCCCCGTTCGCCGTCGCCCTCGACGCCCTCTCGTTCCTGGGATCCGGGCTCTTCCTCTGGTGGATCCGCCGGCCGGAGCCGGCGCCAGAGCGGCATGCCGCGGACGGAACGCCCGGCCCCGGCTTCCGGGCGGAGATGGCCGAGGGCCTTCGCTGGGTGGTCGACAGCCCGTACCTCCGCAGCATCGCCGCCTGCACCGCCACCTCGAACCTCTTCAGCTCCATCGCCTTCTCGGTCATGCTCGTCTTCGCCGTGCGGATCATGGGGATGACGGCGGCCGGGGTCGGCCTCGCCTTCTCCATCGGGTCCGTCGGGGCCCTGCTCGGGGCCGTGACCGCCAACCGGATCTCGAGGTGGCTCGGGGTCGGGCCCACGATCGTCATCTTCGCCGCGCTCTTCGGACCGCCGATGATCCTTGTCGCCCTGGCCCCGGTCGGGACGCCGCAGCCGGTCCTCGTCGGTCTCGTCGCGTTCATGGGCTTCGCCGGAGGCCTGAGCTCGGTCGTCTACAACGTCGCCCAGGTCAGCTTCCGGCAGGCGATCACACCGGCGCGCCTGCAGGGCCGGATGAACGCGACGATGCGCTGGATCGTGTGGGGGACCATACCGATCGGCGGCATCATCGGTGGCATCCTGGGGACGTGGATCGGCGTCCGCGAGACGATCCTGGTCGCCGGCATCGGCGCGTCACTGGCCTTCCTGCCCGTCCTGTTCAGCCCGGTTCGGGGGATCAGGACGATGCCGGCGCCGGTTGACGACGAGACCGCCGGCGAGAAGGCCGCCGGGAGCGGCGACGCGACCTAGCCTGCGACGCGACCTAGCCCGCGACGCCGCCGTCTCGCATCGGGATCCGGACGCCGCGCTCCCGGGCCACGTCCAGGGCGTGCTCGTAGCCCGCGTCGGCGTGGCGGATCACGCCCATCCCCGGGTCGGAGGTCAGCACGCGCTCCAGCTTCTGCGGCCGCGAGGTCCGTGCCGTCCGCGACCACCACCATCCCGGCGTGCTGGCTGTACCCGATCCCGACCCCGCCGCCGTGGTGGATCGAGACCCAGGTGGCCCCCGCGGCGGTGTTCACCAGCGCGTTGAGCAGCGGCCAGTCGGCGACCGCGTCGCTCCCGTCGGCCATCGCCTCCGTCTCCCGGTTCGGCGACGCCACGGACCCGGAGTCGAGGTGGTCCCGTCCGATGACGATCGGCGCCGTCACCTCGCCCCGCCGCACCAGCTCGTTGAAGGCGAGGCCGGCCTTCGCCCGCTCGCCGTAGCCCAGCCAGCAGATCCGGGCGGGGAGCCCCTGGAAGGGCACCTTCGCCTGGGCCATCTCGATCCAGCGTCGCAACCCGGCGTCGTCGGGGAAGAGGCGCAGGATCTCGGCGTCCGTCCGGAGGATGTCGGCGGGGTCGCCAGAGAGGGCGACCCAGCGGAACGGGCCGCGGCCCTCGCAGAACTGCGGCCGGATGAAGAGGGGCACGAAGCCGGCGAAGTCGAAGGCGTTGGCCACGCCGGCCTGCTGGGCCTGGGCCCGGATGTTGTTGCCGTAGTCGAAGACGACGGCGCCGCGCTCCCCGAAGGCGAGCATGGCCCGGACGTGGGCCGCCATCCCCTCCATCGCGAGACGCTCGTACACCGTGGGCTGGGTCCGCCGCAGGACCAGCGCGTCGGCGAGGGTCATCTCCGGCGGCACGTAGCCGCCCAGGGCGTCGTGGGCGGAGGTCTGGTCGGTGACAGCGTCGAACTGCTCGCCCGCCTTCGCCCACGCCGGCTCGATCTCGGCGGCGTTGCCGACGAGGGCAATCGAGAGTGGCTCCCCGCGGCCGGCAGCCAGGCGGGCCAGCGCCAACGCCGCCTCGGGCGAAGTGGAGAGCTGGTCCACGTAGCCGATCTGGTGGCGCCGCCGCGCCCGGGCCTCGTCGACCTCGATGGCGATGACGACGCCGTCGTTCATGGTCACCGAGAGCGGCTGGGCCCCGCCCATCCCGCCGAGGCCGGCCGTCAGCACGATCCGCCCCCGCAGCGTCCCGCCGAAGTGCTGCCGGGCCAGCTCGGCGAACGTCTCGTAGGTGCCCTGGAGGATCCCCTGGGTCCCGATGTAGATCCACGAGCCGGCCGTCATCTGGCCGTACATCATCAGGCCGGCCCGCTCCAGCTCCCGGAAGTGCTCCCAGGTGGCCCATCTGCCGACGAGGTTCGAGTTGGCGATGAGCACCCGTGGCGCCCACGGATTCGTCCGGAAGACGCCGACCGGCTTGCCCGACTGGACGAGGAGCGTCTCGTCGTCGGCGAGGGCGCGCAGCTCGCGGACGATCGCGTCGAAGGCCTCCCAGGAGCGGGCGGCGCGCCCCGTCCCGCCGTAGACCACGAGGGCGTCGGGGTTCTCCGCCACCTCCGGGTCCAGGTTGTTCATGAGCATCCGGAGGACCGCCTCCTGCTGCCAGCCGCGGCAGGAGATCTCCGTGCCGCGGGGGGCGCGGACGGGGCGAGCGCCGGGGAGGGGCGGAGCGTCGTGGGCGCCGGGCGTCGTGGTCATCGGCACAGTGTCGCGCGGCGCGGGGCGAGTGTCACGCCGGTTCGGGGCCGTCCGCGGCGCGAGCCGCGCGATCCGATCCGCTACCCTCGCGGCACCATGCCCATCCTCGCGATCCGCCGCTGGGCCGACCTCGACGCCGCCGAGCAGGCACGGCTGCTGGCCCGCTCCACCGCCGCGATCTTCGAGCCCTCGCTCATGGATTCGATCGAAGCGCTCTTCGAGGATGTTCGCGCCCGCGGCGACGCGGCCGTCCTGGACGCCACCGAGCGCTTCGACGGCGTCCGCTTCGCCCCGGAAGCCCTCCGCGTCCGCCCGGAGGAGCTTGCCGCCGCCCATGCAGCCGGCGATCCGGCGCTCCTGGCCGGCATCCGCGAGGCGATCCGCAACAGCCGCCTCTTCAACGAGGCCCAGGTCCGGGCGACCGGGCTGGGGTGGCTCGTCGAAGCGCGACCGGGCTTCGAGGTGGGCGAGCAGTTCGCCCCGATTCCCTCTGCCGGCCTCTACGTCCCGGCCGGGAAGGGGAGCTTCCCGTCCGTCCTGGTGCAGATCGGGGTCCCGGCCGTCGTCGCCGGCGTGCCCGAGATCGCCGTCCTCGTGCCGCCGATGCCGGGCACCGGCGCGGTGGACCCGGCCACGCTCGCCGTCGCCCACGAGCTGGGACTGACGACCGTCCTGCGGGCGAACGGCCCGGCCGGGATCGCCGCCCTCACGTTCGGCACGGCCGCCTTCCCGCGCGTGCGCAAGATCGTCGGGCCCGGCAGCCCGGCCGTGACCGCCGCCCAGGTGCTGGCCCAGCGCTTCGGCACCGCGACGAACATGCTCTGCGGCCCGTCCGAGAGCCTGCTGCTCGCCGACGCCTCCGCCGACCCCTGGCGCCTCGCCCTCGACCTCGTCAACGAAGCCGAGCACGGGACCGACTCGGCGGCGCTCCTGGTCACCGATGCCCCGGGGCTGGTCCCCGCGCTCGAGGCCGCCGTCGGCGAGCAGGTCGCCGCCCTCCCGGAGCCACGCCGCTCCTTTGCGACCGCCGTCCTCGGCGATCTCGGCGGGGTGCTCCTGTTCGACGCGATGGCCGACGCGATCGCCTTCGCCAACGAGTATGCCGCCGAGCACGTGCAGGTGGCCACCGCCGACCCGGAGGCCACGCTGCGCGACCTCCGGTACGCCGGTGAGATCCTCCTCGGCCAGGACACGCCGATCGGGGCGAGCAGCTACTCGATCGGCATCCCCGCGACGCTGCCGACCGGGGGCTTCGCGAAGCTCAACGGCGGCGTGTCCGCGCGGACCTTCCAGACCACCACGTCCATCGCCCGACTCGCGCCGGAGGCGCTGGCCGGGCTGGCCGGCCCGACCACTGCGCTCGCCGACCACGAGGGCTTTCCGGCCCACGCCAACGCCTTCCGCGGCCGCGACCTCGGTTGACGCCGGGCCCGCCCGTGGCCGGCCCGCGTGACGCCTGCCTCGACCGCCGCCCGGGCAGTCCCGCCGGGTCAGAGCTCGCGGCGCACCACCGGGTAGCGCTCGTCGGCGACAATCACCGCGAAACCGGCACGTTCCCAGAAGGGCGGCGCGGGGGCCGAGGTGGCGTCCTGGGCCGGCCCGATCTCCGGGTAAGCCTCGACGGCCGCAAACCCGCGCCCGGCGAGGTCGTCGCAGACTGCCTCGACGAGCGCCAGCGCCCAACCCCGCCCACGATCCCCCTGCGCCACCGCCACGCACGTGATGACCGCAGGGAGCGGCGACTGCGGCAGGCGCGGATAGAGCTCGCGCAGGCGGAGGGCGCGCGGGTAGGCGGAGAGCGGGCCGAACTGGGCATAGGCTGCTGCCCGTTCGCCGTCCCCTTCCTCGACCAGGAGCACCTTGGCATAGCTCCCGAAGACTGCCAGGCCGCGCCCCAGGAGGGCGAGCTTGGGGGCCGCGCCCGGGCCGACCGTCGGCCGGGCGGCGCGCTTCGGCGCGAACGGGTTCTCGACCGGTGGCATCTCGTCGTCATCGAGGGCGAACAGGTTGACGGGTGCGCTCCGCTTCAGGGCGAACGGGTTGTCGTCGCGCGCCTCGAGGTCGGCGACGAACGGGTTGGTCGGTGCCGGGCGGGGGCGGGCCGACGATTCGGAGGCGGACCCTTCCCCGGTCCGCAGCCAGCTGGACCGGTGGGCCTTCGAACCCCGGTCGGCATCCTCCCAGTAGTCGCAGCTGCGGTGGTCGAACGACGGGTCGGCGCACGGCGGCAGGAGGCCGAAGGTGGCCGCGTCGGTCACGTCAACGATGCGGATCCGGTCCATGGACAGAGGGTAGCGCGAGAGGAGCAGCACGGGAACGCCGGGGAGCGCGGGATCGCGGTACGGCGGCTCAGGGGCCGCCGGTGAGCCGGCGCCAGACCTCCTCGAGGAACTGGATCGACGTCATCGACTCGAACACCTGGCCGACGTGGAGCGCCCATTCCTGGACGAGCTTGAGCGCCGTGAGCACCCCGAGAACGGCGGCGACCCGGGCCGGCGTCCAGCGCAGCGGCCGGGGCAGGTGGTGGATCGCGGCCACGAAGATGAACCAGGGCTCGAACACGTTCGGGAAGAGGAAGAGGATGGCGCGCTCTCCCGCGACCAGGAAGAGGATCGAGCCGACGAACCGATACACGTAGAGCGCGACCGCGACACGTCGCTCCACCCCCTCCCAGCGAAGGGCGACAACAAGGAACAGGGCCAGGTAGACCTGGTCGAGGGCCTTGTCGAGGAGCTGGTAGTCGCCGACCCCGCCGAGGTCGACGAGATCGCGCAGCAGCAGGTCGGCGAGATCGCCGCCGATCGCCAGCAGGCCGCCCGCGAGCGGCCACCGCAGGACGGGCAGGGAGGTTGCCACCCGGAATGCGGCGAAGAGCACGATCTCGAGGGTCATCGCACCGTCCGATCGCCCGGGCGACACCTGGACCGACCCGGAGGCCCAGCGTACTCCGACGTCGCTTCCGCGCGGCCCACGAGTGCCGCACGTCGTCTCGCCGCGTCGCGCGTCCCCGACCGGCGCCGGGATGTGATCGGACTCCGCCCTCCTCCGACCAGAAGACGGCCGCCGCCCGGGGGGTGCCCGGCGCCGCCGTCCCATGAACGCCAAGCGTCGTCTCGCCTGCCCATGGACCACCTGGAGCGCGGATGGCGGCCCCGGGGAGCGCCTGTCGGCTTCGGATCGGGCGCATCGGCGGCCCGTCGACCGATCCTGGACCATCGGTGAGCGCGCGCCGGGGGAGCCCGTGCCCGGCCGCGCCGGATCGTGGCGGTCGGTTGCCGGGCGACGCCGGCCGGTCCGCCGGCCTGTCGTCGTTGCCGGTCATGGGACGGCGCAGCGGGCGGGCGGCGAGGCGCGGGGCGGGCGGGCGGGGAACCGGGGCGTGCGGGGCGGGCGGGCGGGGGAGCCGGGGCGGGCGGGGGAACCGGGAGCGGCGGGCGCGGCACGGGGAACCGGGGCGGGACGAGACGGTCCGCTCCCGCGCTTCGGGACAGAGGGCACTGGCCGGCCGCACGGCGGGCAATGAGGATCGCGGCATGACCGCTACCGCTGAGACCTCTCCCGCCGATGTCGTCACGCCCGACGCCGCATCACCCGAGCCACCGGCCCTCCCGGCTCCTCCGCCGACCTCCCCGACCTTCCAGGCGATCCTTGATGCCAGCCGCACGGCTTTCAAGTACGGCAATCGCTACGGCGTGGTCCAGTTCCACCGGGCCGGTCTCGCGGCGTGGTTGGGGAGCCCGATCACCGGCTGGCAGTGCCTCATCACCACGATCGGGCGCCGGTCCGGGCTGCCGCGCCACACGCCGCTCGGGTACCTCGTCGCCGACGGCGCCGCCTGGGTCATGGCCGGCTATGGCCCCTCGACGCTCTGGTACCACAACCTCCTCGACGAGCCGCGGGTCACGCTCCTCCTCCCCGGCCGACCAGCGCTCGCCGCGCTTGCGACGGAGGTGCGCGATCCCAGCGTCCGCGCCCGGATCATCCCGGCCCTGGCGCGGTCGATGGCACTGCCGGGGGCGATGATCGGCTGCTTCCCGCCGACCGCCACCGATGAGCGGATCCTCGAGTGCGTGGCGTTCGTACCCCTCGTCCGGATCGCGCCGGCAGACGGCTCGGCGCTGGCGGCCGGTCCCGAGGATCCCGGCGGACTCGGCTGGGCCTGGCGCGTGCCACTCGGCATCGGAGCCAGCCTCCTCGGCATCCGGGCGCTCTGGCGGGCCCTGCGGCGCTGATCAAAGGCTCGGTTCGTCCGCACGCACGGTTCGCAACCACGAACATCGAGTCGGGAAACCTCCAGCAGCGCCCCGACGGCCAGCCGGACGATCAGCGCCGCGCCGGCGTCAGCCGTCGACCAGGTCGACCAGCGCTCCCGTTCGCACGAGCCGCGTTGCGGCGGCGATGTCGGCGCCCATCTCGCGGTCGGCGTCCATGGGCGCGATCGCCGCCCTGATCCGCCGGTGCGCTTCCGCCACGCCGGTCCCGGGCGCTGGGGCGCCGCCCGCGGCTGTATCGCCCGGCGCGCCGCCCGCGGCTGTATCGCCCGGCGCGCCGCCCGCGGCTGTATCGCCCGGCGCGCCGCCCGCGGCTGCGGCGAGGGTCGCCGCGACCGCAGAACGCCGAAGGTCCAGCGCCTGCGCCCCGACCAGCAGCTCCAGGGCGAGGATCCGCTCGACGTTGTCGAGGACGTCCCTGGCGTGGCGCGCCGCGGTGGCGCCCATCGAGACATGGTCCTCCTGGTTCGCCGAGGTCGGGATCGAGTCGGCGGATGCCGGATGGACCAGCACCTTGTTCTCCGAGGCGAGGGCGGCCGCCGTGTACTGGAGCATCATCATGCCCGAGTTGAGGCCGCTCGCCGGGGCCAGGAACGGCGGCAGCCCACCGTTGAGGCGAGCGTCGAGGAGCAGGGCGATCCGGCGTTCGCTGATCGCCCCGAGCTCGGCCACGGCCAGCTTCGCGAAGTCGAGCGCGAGCGCGATCGGCTCGCCGTGGAAGTTGCCGCCCGAGATCACCAGCCCGCCACCAGTCGCGGCCACGTCCGCGCCGGCCGCGCCCCCCTCCGGGAAGACGAGCGGGTTGTCGGTCGCCGCGTTCATCTCGACGTCGAGGACGCGCCGGAGATGGTCGAGGGCGTCGCGGACGGCGCCGTGGACCTGGGGCACGCAGCGGATCGAGTAGGGGTCCTGGACCTTGTGGGTCGAGGCGTGGTGGTGGGACAGCAGCCCGGAGTCGCGCAGGAGGTGGCGCATCTCCCCGGCGACGGCGACCTGGCCGGGGTGCGGACGCGCCAGCTGGTACGCGGCCGCATAGGCGACATCCGTCCCGAGGAGCGCCTCGACGGACTGGGCCGCCGCGACCGAGGCCGTGCGCGCGAGCCGGTCGGCGTCGGCGAGCAGGAGCGCGCCGATCCCGCTCATCAGCTGCGTCCCGTTGAGGAGGGCCAGGCCTTCCTTCGCCTCGAGGACGAGCGGGTCGAGCCCATCCTCTCGCAGCGCCAGGAGGGCCGGCATGACGTGCCCGTGCAGCTCCACCTCGCCCCGCCCGATGAGCGGCAGCGCAAGGTGCGCGAGCGGGGCCAGGTCGCCCGATGCCCCCACGCTCCCCTGGGCGGGCACGACCGGGTGGATCCCGAGCTCGAGGAACCGCAGCAGGCGGTCCACGACCGCCGGCCGGCAGCCCGAGTGGCCGAGGGCCAGCGTGTTTGCGCGCAGGAGGAGCATCGCCCGGACGAGGTCTCGCGGGAGCGCCGGTCCGACGCCGACGGCGTGGCTGACGAGGAGGTTTTCCTGGAGCCGCCGCGCGTCGGCGGGCGCGATGAACGTCGTCGCCAGGTCGCCGAACCCGGTCGTGATCCCGTAGACGACCTCGCCGGCGGCCACGAGCCGCTCCACGACGGCGCGCGCCTCCTCCATCCGGGTGCGGGCGTCCCCGTCGAGGACCGCGAGGGCCCCGCCGCGGGCGACGGCCTCCACATCCGCGATCCCCAGGTCGGCGCCCGTCAGGATGACCGCACCGTCGGGATGTTCGCCGGCGCGCGGCGGTCGATCGTTCACAGCGCCGAGCATAGCCCGGCCGGACCGCGCCGACCGGACGTTCGGTCGAACGCCGCAGCACCACGGCTCGCGTATCCTCCGGTCGATGCTGGCCTTCATCGACGAGATCGTCATCCCCTTCCTCGAGACCCTCTATGGCGCCGCCGGCTACCTCGGTGTCCTGCTGGCAATGGCCATCGAGTCGGCGATGATCCCCCTCCCCTCGGAGCTGATCCTGCCGTTCGCGGGCTTCCTCGTGTCCGATCCCAGCCAGATCGAGCCCATCACGGGCCAGCCGTGGAGCTTCTGGATCGTGGTGATCGTGGCCACGATCGGGAACACGCTGGGCTCGCTCATCGCCTATGCGATCGGCGCCTATGGCGGCCGGCCGTTCCTCGAGCGATACGGCAGGTACCTCCTCATCCGCCCTCACGAGATCGAGCTCGCCGACCACTTCTTCGCCCGCTGGGGCGCCCAGACGGCCTTCTTCAGCCGGCTCCTGCCGATCGTCCGGACTTTCATCAGCTTCCCGGCCGGCGTGGCCCGGATGGACCTGCGGAAGTTCGTCGTCTATTCGACGGCGGGCGCGTTCCTCTGGTCCACCGCCCTCGTCTGGGCCGGGGTCCAGCTCGGCGCGAACTGGGGGGAGATCCGGGCGATGCTCCAGCCCTTCGACCTCGCGATCGCGATCGTGGTCGTCGCCGGCGCGCTGGTCTTTCTCTGGCTCCGGCTCGGCCGTCCCCTCCCCGGTCGGCGACGGACGCCGGATCGGGGACCCGAGTAACCCCGCCCGTCGAGCGGCGGAATGCCGCGTGGGTGCGCCGCGACTGCGCTCCGGCCCGGGCGAGTTCCGTCAGGCGCCCGGGGCCGGCTCCCAGGGTGCCCGGCCGGGCGCCGCGACGTGCGAGACGTCGTTGACGGTCAGGATCCGCGCCTGCTCGGGCGGCGCACCGGTCGGCCAGCGGAGGACGGTCAGGTTCGCCTGGCCCTGGGTGAACCGCCGCCGGTATTCGCGGACCGGGATCCCGACGGCGACAGCCAGCAGCACCCGGTTGAAGGTGCTGTGGGCGACCGCGAGCACCACCGGGTCCTCGCTGGGCCGGCCGGTCGCCCATTCCAGCAGGTCGACGAGGAACGACCGGGCGCGGGTGGCGACGTCGGCGCCGGATTCGCCGCCCGGGCAGGGGTTCACCCCGGGATCCTCCACCCAGCGGGACCGTCCGACGGCGTCGACGGCGTCGATCGCCTCGTAGGTGAGCCCCTCCCACGCACCGTAGTCCATCTCCACCAGGCGCGGGTCCCGCTCCACCGGGCGGCCGCGGGCCACCGTCTCCGCGGTCTCCAGGGCCCGGCGCAGCGGGCTGCTGACGATCCGCTCGAACTGCTCGTCGGCGATGCGTCCCGCGAGCGCGGCCGCCTGGGCGCGCCCGGCGACCGAGAGCCCGATGTCGATCCCCTGGCCGAGGTGCTGCTCCGGATCGGAGCGGTCGGTCAGCCCGTGCCGTGTCAGGACGAGGGTCAGCATGGCTCCGCGAGTCTACCGGGCGGCGGGCCGCGGCAGGCCATCGCGAGCGGCGCCGAGGGAGCCGCCAGGCCGGTCTAGAATGCGGGCCATGAGCGAGACCACCCACGACGACCACGCCCCGGCGCACGAGCCCGACGAGGCCGGCCACGGGCACCCCGGGCACGACGAGCACGGAGAGCACGCCTCGGCCCTCGGCCCGATCGACTGGCTCGCCTGGGGGGCGGGGATCCTCGGCGTGGGTGCCGGCCTGGTGGTCGCCGGCTGCCTCTACCTCGCGACGACCCTGTAGCGGCCGTCATGAGCGTCGACTACGGGCCCAACTCGGTCGCCGCGAAGCGCCTGCTCGAGGACCTCGACCACCTCCACCCCGGGGCGATCGCCGCGCTCGCCGCCGCGGGCGGTGGCTCCTTCGGCACCGCCGACAACGACCCCGATGTCACCGCGCGTGGGGACCTGCGGGCGCGCCTGCGCGACGTGGCGGAACGGGCCGGCCGGCTCGACGCCGTCCGGGCGATCGGCGACGAGGTGGCGGCGTGGGCGTCCAGCACGACCCACTGGTTCCCGGCGGGGGTGGCGGGAACCGGGGACAGCACGGCCGAGATCGGCCCGCGCATGGCCGCCGTGCCGATCGTGCTGGATGCCGCCTACGCGGTGATCCTCCGGGACCTGCTCGAGGACGCGGACCTGGACCTGCTGCTCGCGCCCTGGGAGGAGGTCGTCGGGTCGCCCTTCGGCGACCGCCCGGACGGCGCGGACGGGCGCCTCGACGAGGCGGACGAGCTCGCGCCCGGCGAGGAGTGGCAGACCGGCGACGATCCGCCGGGCGAAGGCCGCAAGCCGGCCTGACCCTGCGCCGCCGTCGCGGTCGGCAGGAGGGTCGAGGGCTCGCGACGATCAGAAGAGCCCGACGACGTTCCCGTCCGCGTCGATGTCGATCTTCTCGCCGGCCGGCCTCGACGGCAGTCCCGGCATGGTCCGCATGTCGCCCGCGAGGGGGTAGATGAAGCCGGCGCCCGCGGCGAGCCGGACGTCGCGGATCGGCAGGCGGAACCCGGATGGGCGGCCCTTGAGGTTCGGGTCGTGGGAGAGCGAGAGGTGGGTCTTGGCGACACAGACCGGGAAGTGACCGAACCCCTGGCGCTCGTACTCGGCCAGCGCCTTGGTCGCCGCCGGGGCGAAGTCGACGCCGTCGGCCCCGTAGACCCGGGTCGCGATCGTCTCGATCTTCTCGCGCAGGGGCAGCTCATCCGGATAGAGCAGCTGGAAGTGGCCGCCGCCCTGGGCGGAGGCGTCCCAGACCGCCGCGGCGAGCGCCTCGGCGCCCTCCCCGCCCTCGGCGAAGTTCGTGGTCACGACCGCATCGCGGGCCCCGGCGGCGAGGGCAACCTCGCGGATCGCGCGGTGCTCGGCGAGGGTGTCGGTGGGGAACGAGTTGATGGCCACCACCACGGGGACGCCGTAGGAGCGGACGATCTCGACCTGGGCGGCCAGGTTCGCGCCGCCGGTCCGGACCGCCTCGACGTTCTCGGTCGTGAGGGCGGGGTCGAGCGGCTTGCCGGCCACGATGCGGCCGACGCCGCCGTGCATCTTGAGGGCCCGCACGGTGGCCACGACGACCGCCGCGTCCGGCCGCAGGCCCGACGCCCGGCACTTGATGTCGAAGAACTTCTCGGCCCCCATGTCGGCCCCGAAGCCGGCCTCGGTGACCACGATGTCGGAGGTGGAGAGAGCCACCCGGTCGGCGATGATCGAGCTGTTGCCGTGGGCGATGTTGGCGAACGGCCCGCAGTGGACGTAGGCCGGGCCGCCCTCGAGGGTCTGCAGGAGGTTCGGCTTGATCGCGTCGCGCAGGAGGACGGTCATGGCGCCGGCGACGCCGAGGTCCTCGGTGGTGACGGCCTTGCCCTCGCGGGTGGTGGCGACGACGATGCGGCCCAGGCGCGCCCGGAGGTCGAAGAGGTCGCGCGAGAGGGCGAGGATCGCCATCACCTCGGAGGCGACGGTGATGACCCACTCGGCCTCGCGGGGAACGCCGTTCTCCTTGCCGCCGAGGCCGATGACCGCCCGCCTGATCGCCCGGTCGCTGATGTCGACCACGCGGGGCCAGCGGATCGAGAACGGGTCGATGCCGAGCGGGTTGCCGTGGTGGAGGTGGTTGTCCAGGAAGGCGCTGGCCAGGTTGTGGGCGGCGCCGATCGCGTGGACGTCGCCGGTCAGGTGGAGGTTGAAGTCCTCCATCGGGATGATCTGGGAGTAGCCGCCGCCGGCCGCTCCGCCCTTGATCCCGAAGACCGGGCCGAGGGAAGGCTGGCGGATCGCCACCGCCGCGTGCTTCCCGATCCGGTTGAGGCCCTGGGCGAGGCCCACCGTGGTCGTCGTCTTGCCTTCGCCGAGCGGCGTGGGGGTGATCGCGGTCACGACCACGTACTTCCCCCGCGGCCGCTCGCGCTCGACGCGCTCCACCCCCGCCAGCGTCACCTTGGCCTTCGTCGGGCCGTAGTACTCGATCTCGTCCTGGCGGAGGCCGAGCTCCGTGGCGACGTCGCCGATGGGCCGCGGGGTGACCGAGCGCGCGATGTCGAGGTCGGACGGGAACGGCATGGGGGCCTCCCCCGCGCTCAACGCGCGGGCTGCGACGTGGGGATGGACGGGCGAAGCGAGCCGGCGCCGGGCGCGGTCCGCCCTTCCGCCTGGTTGCGGGCCGCCGCCACGAGGTGGGTCAGGAGGATCGCGTTGGTGAGGGGTCCGACGCCACCGGGCACGGGGGTGATCGCCGCCGCAACCCGGGCCGCGGACTCGAAGTCCACGTCTCCGACGAGGCGCCCCTCCACGACGTTGATGCCGACGTCCACGACCACCGAGCCCGGCTTGAGCATGTCGCCGGTGATGAGGCCCGGCCGGCCGGCGGCGACCACCACCACGTCCGCCGTGCGCAGGTGCGCGGCGAGGTCCGGCGTGCGCGAGTGGCAGATCGTGACCGTGGCGTGCTCCCGGAGGAGCAGGAAGGCGGCGGGCTTGCCGACGACGTTGGAGCGGCCGACGACGACGGCGCGGCGGCCCGCCAGCTCCACCCCGGAGCGCTTGAGGAGCTCCACCGCGGCGTGGGCGGTGGCCGGCAGGAAGCCGTCGTAGCCGAGGGCCAGGAGGCCGGCGTTCAGGGGGTGGATGCCGTCGATGTCCTTCGCCGGGTCGAGGGTGTCGATGACGACCCGCAGCGGGATCGCGGCCGGCAGCGGCTGCTGGACGATGATCCCGGCGACCGCGCGCTCGGCGCCGAGGGCCAGGATCTCGCGGCCCAGCATCTCGGCGGTGCAGTCGTCGCCCAGCTCCACCAGCCGATCCTGGATGCCGACCAGGCGACAGCCGTCGAGGATCTTGTGCAGGTAGACGGTCGAGGGGGCGTCGCGGCCGACGATGACCACGGCGAGCTCCGGGGTGTACCCGTGACTGTCGCGGAACGCGGCGACGTCGGCGGCGACGGTCGTCCGGACGTCCGCGGCGATCGGCCCGCCCCGCAGCAGGCGCGGGCCGCCGTCGTCGAGCAGCGTCACGAGGCGGTCTCCGGGTCGCGGAGCTCCCCGCGCTCGACGTGCGCCCGGGTCGCTTCGGCGAGCTCCTCGATCTCGGCGAGGAGCGTCTCGACGCGGCCCCGCATCGCGTCGGCCAGCACCTCGTCGCCGAGGGACGGAAGGTTGACGATGACGTTGTCGGCCGCGCCGTGGGCGGCGGCCTCGGCCAGGCGCGACGCTACGGCGAGGTCGCTCGCGGCGTTGAGGTTGCTGCGGCCGGCAAGGCCCTCGGACCCCGCGACCACGTCCCGGCAGGCCTCGAGCGTGCGGAGTGGCGCCTCGGCCGCCACCCGGGCCGACGCCCGGATCGCGACCGTGCGGGCCGCCTTCTCGGCGTCGGTCTCGCGGGGCAGCTTCAGGGCGGCGGCGAACGCCGCGTACGCATCCGCGTCCTCGTCGGCGAGCACGAGCAGCCGGGTGGCCAGGGCCCGTCCGGCCGCCCCGTGGCGGGCGTGGCTGGCGGCGTACGCCGCGTACTTCGGGCGATCGAGCGAGAGCGAGGCGACCATCGCCACGAGCGCCGCCCCGCACGAGGCAGCCACCGCGGAGGCGGCCCCGCCGCCCGGGCTGGGGGTCGCCGAGCCGAGGAGCTCGATGAACCCGTCGAGGGTCATGGACCCGAAGCGAGGCGCGGTCATCTCGGACATGGCATCGATTGTATGAGGCGGGTCACGCCCCAACAGGGCCGTCCCGCCCCGGCGGGCGGGCCGGCCGACCCGCGCAGGGCATGGCCGGGCCCGGGGCGAACGCGGTACCGGTCGCGCTCACCCCGGGCCCGAGGTGGCGGGCGCCGGGAAGTCCGGCAACCCGGGAGCGCCGTGCGGAGGGCCGGCGCTGCTCGTGGCGTGGGATCGCCGGGCGGGCTCAGGCCGCCCGGCCGACGTCAGGGTCAAGGCCCTCCACGACCCAGCGCCGGCCGCGGTGCCGGAACGTGAGCGCCAGGCGCACCTCCGGCGTGTCCACCTCGAAGGTGGTGCGCGGGCCGGTCTCGACCGGATACGCGGATCGCTCGCGGCGCACGGCCGCGATTGCGGTCACGGGGATCGTCCGGCCGCCCCAGCGGATCTCCCGGGGGCGCCCGGAGAGCCAGTCGGTCCGAACCCGGACCTCGACCGGCTCGACGCGGGTCATCGCCATCGACGTTGCTCCTTCTCGGCGGCTCGTCGTCGCCCGCGGCACTCGGGAGACAGAACACCTGTTCGACTCGTCGGACTCTAGATCGAACACCTGTTCGATGTCAAGCCCTCCTCGTGAACCGAGGGCGAGGATCGACGCCGTCCGTGCCATCTTGTTTGGCACGGATGTTCGATCGAATCAGGCGCCGTCCGGCTCGCCTTCGGGACCGCCCGCCGGCGTCGGGCCGGGCTCCGTTCGCGCCCGTCCGACCCGGCGGCCTTCGAGCGGCTGGAGCGGGTCGCGACCCCCTGGATCGGCCAGCGGGTCGCCGAGGAGCCGGGCCCGGGTCAGGGCACGGCTGCCGTACTTGCGGCGGATCTGGTCCTGCGCCTCGACCGCCTTCCGCCGCCGCGGATCCTCCGTCGCGAAGAGCCCCATCTGGGCTGGCTCGCCGAGGCCATGAGCACCGACCCCGAGCAGGCGAATCCGACGACCGCGCGCCTCCGGGCGCACCAGCTCCAGGGCCGTCCGGAAGATGGGGTCGGCGAGATCGGTCGGCTCGGACAGGGTCCGCTGGCGGGTGACCGTGCGGAAGGCGCTGTCGCGGACCTTCACCTGGACCGTCGTCGCGCGCACGTGGCCCGCGCGCAGGCGCGAGGCGACCCCCTCGGAGAGGGCCAGGAGCGTCCTCTCGATCACCTCGGCGTCCGCCGTGTCCACGTCGAACGTGTGCTCGTGGCTGACCGACTTCGCCGCGATGTCGCCGGTCACCGGCGACGGGTCGATCCCGCGGGCCCGGTCGTGCAGCGTCGCCCCGTGGGCTCCGAGGCGACGGACGAGGACGTCGACCGGCAGCTCGGCGAGCTCGCCGATCGTGCGCACGCCGTGCTCCGCCAGCACGGCTCGGGTCTGCTCCCCCACCCCCCACAGGCGCCGGATGGGAAGCGGCGCGAGGAACGCGGCCTCCTCGCCGGGCGGCACGATGACGAGCCCGTCGGGCTTGCGGAGGTCGGAGGCGATCTTCGCGACCAGCTTCGTCGTGGCCGCGCCGACGCTCGCCGTCAGCCCGACCTCGTCGCGCACGGCCGCCTTGATCCGCCGGGCGATCACCTCCGGGAGCCCGAAGAGCGCCTCACTCCCCGCCACGTCCAGGAACGCCTCGTCGACGGAGACCTGCTCCAGCAGGGGCGTGAACCGCCCCAGGATCTCCATCACCCGCCGGCTTTCGCGGCGGTACTTCGTCCCGTCGACGGGGAGGAAGGCGCCGTCCGGGCAGAGCGCCGAGGCCGTGCGGAGCGGCATCGCCGAATGGACACCGAAGGCCCGGGCCTCGTAGCTGGCGGCCGAGACGACCCCGCGGGCCCGGGGGTCGCCGCCGACGATCACCGGCCGGCCCCGCAGCTCCGGCCGGTCGCGCTGCTCCACCGCCGCGAAGAAGGCGTCGAGGTCGACGTGGAGGATCGTGGGGCTGGTTCTCACCCGCCTATCATCGCGGCGACGTGACCTCCACCGAAAGCCCCGCCGCGGGCCCTCTCGACGCCGGCCCGTCTGCCGTCCGCGACCACGCGCTCGCGATCGCGGGGGCCGGCCTCGTCGCGTTCGTGGTCGCCTGGTTCGCGCCTCCGGTCGCCGTCGTCGTCGCCTGGCCCTTCCTGTTCGTCGTCCCCGGTTGGCTGCTCGTGAGCCGGGCCCTTCCCCGGCTGGGCCCCGCCGGCCGCCTGGGGGTCGGCATCGTCCTCTCCGTCTACCTCGCCGCCCACCTCGCGAACGCCGGGGGGCTCCTGGCCGGGCACTTCGACCGTCCGGTCGCCCTCTGGACGGCGGCGGCCCTGGCGGCGCTCAGCCTGTTCCTGGCTCGCGCTCCCCTGCCCGGCCTCGCTCCCCCGCCGTCGCTGGATCCGCGGCAGGTGCTGGCCGCCATGCGACGCGATCCCTCGCCGTTCGCGCTGGCCGCCTTCGCCGCCCTGGGGATCGGCGGCATCCTCGCCGCGAACGCCTGGCGCGAGGTCCCCGCCGGCTGGGTCTCCGGCGGCTGGAACTGGAGCGACTTCCTCGTCCACGTCTCGATCGGCCAGAGCATCCTCGAGGGCAACTTCCCGCCGCAGGTCCCCTACTTCGCCGGCGTGCCCCTGACGTACCACTGGTTCGCCGACTTCCACGGCTCGATCGCCGCCGCGACCGCGGGCCTCCACGTCATCCCCGTCTTCATCGTCTCCAGCGCCCTCATGGCCGGGGCTCTCGCGCTCGTCTCGTGGGAGCTCGCCCGCCACCTGACCGGCAGCCGGCGGGCGGCCACGATCGCGACGCTCCTCATCCTCACCGGTGGCGGGATGGGCTGGATCCGGCTCGTCATCGACGTGCAGGCGGGCCTCGGATCCCCGTGGGAGCTCGTCCAGCAGCTCCCCTACGACAACACGTGGGAGCCCGGCAGCCCGGAGTTCAAGATCGCCTCGATCCTGGGGACCGGGCTCTTCCCGCACCGGGCCACGACGTTCGGGTTGCCCGGGGTCCTCTCCGTGCTCCTGCTCGTGCGCGTCTCGCTGGGCCGCAGTCGCGTCGGGATGGGGCTGGCCGGCGTCCTGGCGGCTCTCCTCGCGCCCTTCCACTTCTACTTCTTCCCGGCGACCTACCTGCTCGTCCTCCTGTACGCCCGGCGCGGCGGGCGTGGCGCCGGCCCGGCTGGCTCGTCGACGCCGCCCTCTTCGTCGCCCCGATCGTGCTCGCCCTTCCGTTCGTCGTCGGCCCCGCGCTCCTCCAGGGCCAGCGCGGCTACATCCGCCTCGTCGCGGGCTGGAAGGAGGCGCCGTTCGGCGAGGGGATCGGCGCCGTCCTGTTCTTCTACGCAACGAACCTCGGCCTGCCCCTCTTCCTCGGGCTGCTGGCGCTCGTGGCGACCCGCCCTCCGGCCCGTCTCTTCCTGGCGGCGTGGGCCGTCGCCCTCTTCCTGGTGCCGAACCTCATCGTCGCCGGCGCCGTCGAGTTCGACATGAACAAGTACTTCCAGGTCATGGGAGTCGCGCTGGCGATCCTCGGCGGCTGGCTCCTGCGGCGTCGATCGACGCTCGTCGCCGGACTGGTCCTTGCGGCCGCCGCCGTCTCGCCCGCGCTCATCGCGACGTGGCACCTGGTCTCGACGCCGCTGGCCATGAGCGCCGCGCAGGAGCGGGCCTCCCACTGGATCTCCGCCAACACGCCCCCGCTGACGGTCTTCCTGACCGACGCCTACATCAACAGCCCCTCGGACCTGGCCGGCCGCCTGCGCATCACCACGTTCGCTCCGTACGCTGCGAACCTCGGCTACGACCCGGCGCCGCGCGCCGCCGACGTGAACGCGGCCTACTGCGAGGGCCCCGACGTGGCCGCCGAGGTGATGGCCCGCTACCGGGCCACCTACGTGATCTCGCCGGGCGGGTTCGTGGATTGCGATGGCGGGACGCCGACCGACTTCTCGGCGAGCCCGCGGTTCGAGATCGTCTTCGACGACGAGGACGCCCAGATCTGGCATCTGCGGGGCTGAGCCGGCGGGGCTGAGGGGCGACCCCGCCGGCCCGAGTCAGGCCGGCGCTCGAACGTCGAACACCACGTACTGGTCCGTTTCGACGACGACCGGGTAGCGGGACCGGAACGCGCCCTCGTCGGCGCCCAGCTGGTCGCGCTCGTACGGCCCGACCACCACGTAGGAGACCCCGTACTGCTCGAACAGGCGCTCGGCGTCCGGGCCGAGGGCGAACATCGTGCGAAGGTCCGCCTCCCGTTGGGTGTAGTCGATGCCCTCCGTCCAGAGCCAGCCGGTGTACCCCATCACCACGGGGCGCCCGGCGAGCATCGGGATCGGGTGGTTCACCTGGAGGCCTGCCGCGAAGACCGCGTGCTCCGGCGTCCGTTCGCGGACGAGCTCGGCCAGGTGGATCTCGTCCGCGGTGGCCATCTCGTGGCGGTCGTGTCCCATCGCCTGGTCCAGGTCCTGGAGCAGGCCCGAGCCGATCATGGTCACGACGGCACCGATCAGGAGAAGGCGGACGACCGGGGACGAGTGGTCCCGCCAGGTGTGGACGAACAGGGGCGCGACGAGGATCGACGCAGCGAGGAACCACCAGATCAGCAGCTTGTGGTTGTCCCAGTCCCAGGGCTGGAAGACGACGACGTTGGCGACGAGGAAGATCGCGCCGAAGGCGAAGAGGAACGCCCGCGGCATCCGGGGCATCATCCGCCGCCCGACGAACGCCAGGAGGACAAGGGGGACGAACCACCCGAGGTTCTTGACCCAGAAGACCAGCCACATCGCGGGGAAGGGCTCCTGGTTGCCGATCCAGCCCAGCTGGACGCGGAGGTGGGCGAGGGCGCCCGGCGCGCCGCCCTGCTGCATGAGCAGCTGCGGGACGGCCACGATCAGCCAGGTGGCGAAGAACCCGGCCCAGCCGAGGGTGGGGAAGGCCAGCACGAGGAACGGCGTCACGATCGCGAGCGCCAGCATCGTCGGGAGGTGGGCCAGCGGCAGGAGGCCGGCCACGAGCCCCGCGGCGACGAAGACCCAGAAGCGCCGGGGGACGCGGGCGGACCACCGGCCGAGCCGTGCGCCTGCCGGCGTGAGGGGCTCCACCAGCGGGTCGTGGCCGCGGGCCGCCGCGCCCGTGGGGGCTCGGTCGTTGGTGCGGGGGCGCAGCAGACGGCGCGCCGCGACCCAGCCGGGGGAGACGCCCCGCACGGCGCTCATGAGGAGCGTGACGACGAGCATCCCGAGGGGCAGCCCGTACAGGAACGCCCGCTGCGGCGCGAGGAAGCCGATGAACACGTTCTCCCATCGGAAGCCGGCTGCTCCGCGCGCCCCGTTGTCCCAGGGGTGAGCCAGGAAGGCCGCGATCGGGTCGGGAGCGGCGTTCGCCTGCGCGAGCGGCACGAGCCACGCCAGCGAGCCGCCGGCGATGAACAGGAGCAGCGCGAGGCCCGCGGCGTCGCGGTCGGCCGTCATGCGCCGGGCGAAGACCCAGGTCGCCGCAACGACCAGCAGCGTCATCGCCGCGCTGTGCAGGAGGAGGGCCCCGCTCGCGTCCAGGCCGAGCTTCACGAAGGCGGCAGCGGTGAGGTCGGCAAGGTAGTGATAGGCGAACGGGGTGCCCGAGAATCGCGGGTGCTGGGGCGGGAAGTTGTCGCCGAAGGCGAACGACGTCACGGCCCCGAGATGGACCGGCCAGTCGCCCCAGATGTTCACGCTCCCGGCGACGAGGCCGGTGGGCTCGAGGGAAAGGGCCCCCGTCCAGAACCAGGTCAGTCGAATGGCGAGGCCGAGGAGGACCAGGCCGGACAGGACCCCGACCGTCGCCGTCGCCCGCCCGAGGAAGCCCCTGGCGACCTCGCCCGCCGGTCGTCGGCCGGAATTGTCGCGGAGGCCCGCAAGGTCGAGGCGGCCGCCCTGCACCTGCCAGGCGAACCCGGCCACGATCAAGGACGCGATCCCGACGCCGACCACGGTCGTCGTCGTCAGGCCGGCGACCAGGGAGACCGCCAGCAGCGCGAGCGAGCCGACGACGATCCCGAGCACCGAGCCGTAGATCCACCGCTCCGACGTTCGCAGGTGCAGGCCGGCCGGCGCGAGGAGGCGCACGCCGGGGGCCGCCAACGCCGCCAGGAACCCGAGCGAGACGACGACGGGAATGACCATCTCCAGGCTCATTCCGGCCCTGCGTCACCGGCTGCCCGCGGGCCCGGGATGGGCAGCTCGTCGGGAGCCGGCACGTTGAACGGCCGATACGTGTCCAGAGTCACGACCAGGAGGCCCACCACGGCGAGGTTGCGCGCGTTGAGCACTCCGATCAGCAACGGATCGAGGGCGATGAGGCGGTCGTACGCATACGGGTGCACGACGAGGGAGAGACCCGCGGCGACGACGAACAGGAGCCCGATGCGACGCGGCAACAGCAGGACCAGCGGGAAGAGCCAGACCATGTACTGGGCGGAGAAGACCTTGTTCGTGACCAGGAGGAGTGCCACCACGACGACAACGTAGCCGACCACGGTCTCGGTCGCCACCTTCCCGAGCGTGGCGCGTTCCGTCCGGAACCTGAGGGCAGCCAGGCCGACGACCCCGACGAGGGCAGCGATCGATACCAGCGGGAGGAGCGGCAGCCACCCATCGAACGGGGTTCCGCGGACCCCGACGGAGCCGAACTCGTGGGTCACCTCGAGCGGCCACCCGTGGAGCACATTCCCCAGGAGAGCGACCCCGGCCAGGATGCTCTCGATCTGGAGGGGCCGTTCCTGCTGGTAGGTCACGAACTGGAGGGCGGCTCCATTGGACAGCAGCCATGCCGGGACGAGGCCCAGCGTGAACGCTGCCGCGCCACCGACGGCGAGGCGAGCCGCGGCCCGGCGATCCCCGCCGAGCCACGCGGCAGCCGCCAGGATCGGAAGTGCAGCGAGCGGGAAGATCTTGGCCGCCCCGCCGAGGCCGATCAGGACTCCCGAGAGACCCGGGCGACCGCCGAGAAACGCCGCCACGCCAGCGATCAGGAGCAGCGCGGGGAACAGGTCGAAGCGGAAGGCGACGTAGGGAAGCACCAGGATGGTCGCCGGCACGAGGGCGATGGCAATCCAGCGCCCCCGTGACCCGCCACTCCCGAGGGTTCCCGCGATCCAGACGGCAAGGGCGCCCGCGATGCCCGCCAGGACGCCGTTCTGGATCGTGAACAGCGCCTCGTACGCAGCCAGATCCATCTGCGCGAATGGCCACGCCAGGCGCGGGACCAGCATCGGGACGAGGGCAGCAGGTGGGTACTCGAACGGGAAGTCCCGGTAGGGGAGCTGCCCCGCCAGGATGCGATCCGCGACCTGCTGGTACAGGATCACGTCGCCCTGGTTCGGCAGCAGCGAAGGGGCCGGGACCAGGATGCCCGCCACGATCACGAGCAGGGCGGGCACCGCCAGCAGGACGAGTATCTCGGCCGCGCTCATCTCGGCGAGACCGGCGAGGCGATTCGGCAGGCGTCCGCCGGCCGACATCATGGCCGCGCGGCGTAGACGACCAGCTCGACCCCCGGCCGCAGCTCGTAGCGGGCGTCCTCCCGGTACCGCTCGGCGAAGCCGGGCGGGAGGCTCGCGACCTGGTCCGCCCGGACGATCTGGACGGGCGCCGCGACGTCGACGACCTGGCTGTAGTAGCCCGCCTTCGTGTCGTCGCGGAGATACCACGGGAGTGGCCAGTAATCGGGCGACATCACGACGATCCCGAGCTGCCCGGCCGTGGCGCGACGGGCATCCTCGCGCTCCAGCCACGCCACCAGGGAGAGGACCTGGCGGCTCGTCTGGGCATGGACGTACGGGTGCTCCTCGCGATCGTAGTCGACGAAGGCGAGGGTGAGCGCCTGCCAGGTGGACACGATCAGGCAGGCTCCGAGGACGACCCCGGCACCCACCCGAACGGGGGGCCGGGGCGAAGCGAGCAGGCGGCCGGCCGCCCAGCCGGCGACGAGGCCCAGGGGCACGAGCCAGTTGAGCATGAGCCAGGGCGTCTTGTAGCCGACCAGCGAGTAGGCGAGAAGGAGGCCGACGCCCCACGCCCCGGCGAAGATGGCGAACCGGCTCCTCCCGGTCCAGGCTGCGAGAGCCAGCCCGACGCCGCCCAGCAGGACGAGCGCCACCTCGGCCGCCGCCATCCACTCGACGTACTGCAGGGGCCCCGCGACCATCGCGACCCCGCTCGTCGTCGTCCAGATGGTCAGGCTCCGGAGCGAGTCCCCGATCCCGGGAAGGTTCGTGAACAGCGACGAGAAGAGGGTCACCCAGATGACGACGAAGACCGCCCCGGCGGCGGCCAGGTCGCGCCGGACGCGGGCCGCCCCACCGAGGTGCTCCAACGCGGCCCGCCCCGGCCGGCGGGGTAGCGGACGGGCGGACGGACGGACTGCCCACGCCGCCGGCCGGCCCAGGATGCGGGGCGACAGCCGCTCGTAGAGGGGAACGCAGCCCGCCGCCAGGCCGAGGACGGCGACCGTGATGATGGCCGTCTCCTTGGTCGTGAACATGCCGGCCAGGGCCGCGCTCGCGGCCAGCAGGAAGCGGGTGCGCCCGGTCTCCCACCAGCGGGTCGCAGCGAGCACGAAGGCGAGCGTGAAGCAGACGAGCAGCATCTCGTGGATGGCGTAGCGGGAGAAGAAGACCATTCCCGGCGAGACGGCCAGGAGGGTGGCCGCGACGAGCGCGCCGACGCGGCCGATCCAGCGCCCGGCGAGGAGGACGAGCCCGAGCGTGGCCAGGCCGAAGGCCGCCGGGACCAGGCGCATGGAGACGTCGCCCAGGCCAACCAGCAGCCCGGACACGGCCGCGGCATAGAAGAACGTCGGGCCGTGGTAGTTGGCAGGGTCGTACGACCACGCGCCCGTGCGCAGCAGCTGGGCCGTGAACCAGCCGTTGACCCCCTCGTCGTTGTGGAATGGGGCGAGGGGCAGGTCCCAGAGGCGGAGGATCGCGGCGATCACGAAGAGGAGGGCGACCGCGCCCACGCCGGCGACGAGGGCCCGCCGCCGCGCCGGGCCCGCGGGAGCCGCGGCCTCGGACGAGGTCGGTTCGGGCGGCGTCGGCAGCGGGCCGGCCGGAACGGGCCCGGACGGATCGGTCGCCCGAGCGTCGGTGGGCGCGGCGGCCGCCGATCCCGGCCCGCCGGCAGCCGCGCTCGTCCGTCGCCGCCGCGCGTCCCGGCGGTTGCCCCCGCGGCTCACTGGGGGACCCGGTAGAGGCGGTAGTCGCCGACCTCGGCGACGAGCGGGAAGCCGGCAAAGAGCGCGTCGTTCACCTCGAGCATGCCCCGCTCGATCGGGGTGACCTCCACGTACTCCACGCCGTACTCGCGAAGGAGCCGCAGCGCGTCCGGGCCGCCCGCGTACATGAGCCCGATGTCGCGCTCGCGGTCGCCCGAGGCGAGGCCGCGGGACCACATCCAGCCAGGGTACCCGAGGAGCGACCGCCGTCCCGTCAGGTAGACGGGTGGGTTCCAGGTCGGCGCATGGAGCACGAGGGCTCGCCCCGGAACCGTCGCCCGGATCCGCTCCGAGAAGGCCACGCCGGCGGCGTCGAACTCTCCGTAGAAGCTTCGGCCGCTGACCACGCGCCACACGTCGAGGCTCCCGGCCAGGACGAGGACGACGAGCGACCCTGCCGCCGCCACCCGCGCGGCGTCGCGGGGGATCCCGCGCCAGCGCCCGCGCCAGAGGGCGGCGATCGCCAGGGCCACGAGGGGCGCCGACCCGACCCACCAGTAGAAGAGGACCTTGATGTTGTCCCACGTCCAGGGTGCGAGCCGGACGACGTTGGGGACGATGAACCAGGCAAGGAACGGAAGCCAGAAGCGGAGGAGCCGGCCGCCGGCCAGCGGTCGGCCGCCCCCCCAGGGGACCCGGCCGGCGAGGAGCGCAACCGCCAGCAGCGGGATGAAGAGCCCCGTGTTGAGCAGCCAGAAGGTCACCGGGTCGGTCTCGCCGCGGTCCCAGCCGATCACGATGCCGAAGTAGCTGCCCGCGCTCGTGGACGACCCCCGGGCGAGGAGGAGCACGGAGGGCACCGCCACGAGGGCCATCGCCGCGAGATAGAGGACCCAGGCGCGCCACCGGCCTCCGCGCCACTCGGCGAAGAGCAGGCCCAGCAGGAAGCCGGTGCCGAGCACGACCACGAAGGAGTGGGTGTGGGTCAGGACGAGCGCCCCGGTCGCCAGCCCGGCGATGCCCAGCCGGGTTGCCCGCAGGCGGCGAGCCTCCGGCGTCGACGCGGGCAGGAGCGTGCCCCAGAAGATCGTGAAGACCACCACCGCCAGGGGAAGGCCCAGCAGCATGCCGCGCTGGGTGACGAGAAGCGTGGTGATGGCGTTGCCCCAGCGCCAGACCGTGTCGCCGACGATCGTGTAGTCGTGCGCGGGGGCCAGGATCGTCTCGAGGATCCCCGCCCCGCTCTTCTGCACGTCGTCGGCCAGCGCCACCCATCCCAGTCCGCCGCCGAGGAGCACGAGGACGGGCGTCAACCAGCCCGCGAGCCGGTCGCGGGTGATCGTCCCGCCGAACCGGACGAGGACGCCGATGAGGGCCGCGCCGAGGACGAGGTTCGGCGCCAGCAACGCCTGCCGGAGCGACGCACCGGCCACGACGAGCATCCCCGAGAGGTAGTCGGCCAGGAACGGGTAGGTGAACGCGGTGCCGGCGTACGTCGGGTCCTCGGGGGGCAGGTTGCCGGCCCAGGCGAAGCTGGCGACGATCTGGAGGTGGAACGGGAGGTCGCCGAGGTTGGTGACGTACCCGGTTCCGATCCCGGCGGGACTCTCGAGCATCACCCGATCGAAGACGAGCCACAGCAGCAGGCCGACGCCGGCGATCCCGGCAAGCGCGAGGAGGGCGGCGGGCCACGCGGCGGGGGAACGCCGGGCCAGGCCGCCGACAGCGGCGAGATCCCGGCGGACGGCGTCGCGGAACCGGGGGAGCGCGAGAAGGGCGACCGGCGCCGCGACGATCACGGTCGCCAGCCCGACGCTCGCGGGAGTCGGGCCGAGGGCGAGCCCGGTGAGAAGGCCGAAGCCGGCGAGCGCGACGAGGCCGGTGGCCGCGCCCGTGAACGGGCGCGACGCGGCGCGCGCGCCCGGGTCGTACCAGTACGTGGCGAGGGTCCCGCCGAGGACGGCGAGCGCGAGGACCCCGAGCGCCGCGATCATCGCAGCGGGGCCGCGGGCTTCGGCGGCCGAGTCGGGCGGTCCGCGGCCAGGTCAGCCCTTGGGCTCGACGATGATCGTGACCTCGGAGGTCATGCCCGCGTAGACCTTGACGGCGACCTTGTAGGTGCCCAGCGACTTGAGCGGCTGGTCGAGGTCGACCTTGTGCTTGTCGACGGCGATCCCGCGGCGGCCGAGGGCGTCGGCGATGTCCTGCGCAGTGATCGAGCCGTAGAGCTTGCCGCCCTCGCCCACCTTGACGCCCATCGTGAGCGTGGTCGACGAGATCCGGGTCGCCGCGATCTCGGCCTCGCCGCGCTCGCGCTGGCGCTTCTCCTCGCGGCTGGCGATGTCGTGCTGCCAGGCGCGGTAGGCGCCGCCGGCTGCCGGCACGGCGAGCTTCTGCGGGATGAGGAAGTTGCGGGCGTAACCGTCGGTCACGTCCTTCAGCTCGCCGCTCTTGCCGAGCGTGGCGACGTCGGTGGTCAGGATGACCTTCACGCGGGAGAACCCTCCTTGTCGAACAGGCCCCGGATGCGCGTTCCCAGCTCGGCCTCGCGGGCCGCGCGGGCCCCGAGCTGCAGCGCGGTGGGGATTCGGTGAACGAGGCGACGGATCGGGCCCGGAACGAGCCGCTGGACGCGGCGCACGTCCTCGTCGAAGGCCGCCCGCGCGAGGCCGACCGCCTCCAGCTGCTCGTCGAGGACATCGTCGGGCACGCCGGCCAGGAACGCGTCGACGGCGAGCGCCGCGACGACGAGGTCGTCGAGCACGCCGAGGAGCGGGAACCGATCCGGGATGAGGTCGACGGGGGCAACGACATAGCCCGCGGCCGCCGCGAGCAGCGCCTTCCGCGACGCCGGCACCCGGGGATCGCCGATGAGCCCGGCGATGATCCGGGCGTGGAGCGGGAACCGGGCGGCAATCGGCAGCAGGGCAAGCAGGGTGATCGTGCGACCGATCATCGCCCGCCGGCGTCTGCCGCGCCGGCGTCGCGCCGGTGCCGCAGCCCGCGTCTTCGGGTCGCTCATCCTCGTCGAGGTGCTCCGTTCGGCTCCCAGCCCGCGCCTCGCGCGCGAGCGAACGGGAAGTCTATCAGTCCGGTCCGCCGGGGCTGCCCTTCGCCGCGATCGCGGCCTCGATCGCCTCCGCCAGGCGGTCGCCCGTCGGCTGCCCGACGAGTGGCGTCACCCCGTGAAGGCCGGCCGTCTCCATCCACGACGGCTCCATTCCCGACGCCACGAGGACGATCGGCACCTCCGGGTGCACCTCGCGCATCCCCTCGATGAGGGCCCGGGCGCCGTCCGGCTCGCCCGTGACGAAGGCGTCGTAGACGAGCACGTCGGCGTCGACCGCGAGGCTGCACTCGAGGCCCGAGAGGACGGGGCAGCTCGTCCCGATCGGGCCGAGGCACTGGCGGGCGTCGTAGCCGCGACGTCGGAGGCTGTCCACCTCCTGGTCCGAGAGGTCGATGTCGTGGTGGACGACGAGGACGCGGGTCATGGGGGCCACCTCAGCCTCTGGCTTGGAGCCGCGATGGTCGCCGGGTTCGGCGGCGGTGCGCCAGTGCCGAACGTCCTCGCGTTGGACTTGACAATCGAACGGGTGTTCGGTAGTCTCCGTGCAACGGTCAGGAAGGGAGCACGCGTGACCAGGCACGACGCCGAGCGCAGGCGGAAGATCCTCGACTACATCGCCGCGATGATCCGGGCCAACGGCGTGCCGCCGTCCGTGCGCGAGATCATGCGAGCAGTCGGGCTCGCTTCCACGTCCGCCGTTCATCACCACCTGCGGGGTCTCGAGGAGGATGGGTTCCTCGCCCGCGGGGCCTCCCAGTCCCGGATGATCCGGCTCACGCCCAAGGCCGCCCTCCAGCTGGGCCTCTCGGCGGAGCTCACCCCGCAGTCGCACCCGGTCGAGGCCCACGTCCTGCCGGTGATCGGCGAGATCGCGGCCGGCGGGCCGATCGAGGCCTACGCGAGCGCGGACGAATACCGGGCCATCCCGGACCTGCTCGCGCCGGCGGGTGACGCCTACCTCCTGCGCGTGCGCGGGGACTCGATGATCGGCGCCCTCATCGCCGACGGCGACTACGTCGTCATCCGCCCCCAGCAGACCGCCCGCAACGGCGACATCGTGGTGGCCCAGGTCGAGGAGAACGCGGTCACCCTGAAGCACTTCTTCAAGGAGGGCGGTCGCATTCGCCTGCAGCCGGCCAACCCGCAGTATCCGCCGCAGTTCTACGACGACGTCCGGATCCAGGGCAAGCTGATCGGGGTCATCCGCCGGCTCGACTGACGGGTGCCGTCGGCGTCGTCCACAGCCTGTCCACAGGATCCGGCCCGCTCACCGGCCCGCGGTGGATGCCGCGCCTGCACTCGTGGACAACCCTCTCGCGCCCGGGCTCGCGGCCCGGCACCATGTCGGTGACCCTCGATCCCCACCCGGAGTCCCCGTGTCCGTCGACCGCCTTCCCCCGCAGAGCCTGGAGGCTGAGCAGTCCATCCTCGGCGCCCTTCTCATCGACCGCGACGCCATCATCGAGGTCGCGGACGTCCTTCGCCCGGGCGACTTCTACCGCCAGGCGAACGGGAAGATCTACGGCGTCATGGTGGACCTGTGGGAGCGCCGCGAGCCGATCGACATCGTCACGGTCGCCGAGGCCCTCGAGCGCGTCGGGGAGCTCGAAGCGATCGGCGGGCGGGGCTACCTGTCCTCGCTCGCGGAGCAGACGCCGACCGCGGTCTTCGCGTCGCAGTACGCCCGGATCGTCGAGCGCAAGGCTGTCCTGCGGAACCTGATCGCGGCCGCGGGGCGGATCGCGGGGATCGGGTACGAGGACTCTCCGGAGGTCCAGGAGGCGATCGACCGGGCCGAGGCGGAGCTGTACGCCGTCTCGGAGCGTCGCCTGGCCGCCGGGTTCATCCCCCTGAAGCAGCTTCTCCACGAGGCGTTCGACCGGCTCGACGACCTGCATACGCATCGGGGCGAGATCAGCGGCGTCCGGACCGGCTTCCCGGACCTCGACGCGCTGACCACCGGCCTGCAGCCCTCGGACCTCGTGATCCTCGCGGCGCGCCCCTCGGTGGGCAAGACGAGCCTCGCCCTGAACATCGCGGAGCACGCCGCGATCGGGCACGCGCCGGCCCGGTCGGTGGGGATCTTCAGCCTCGAGATGAGCAAGGAGCAGCTCGTGCTGCGGCTCCTCTCCTCGGTCGGGGGAATCGACAGCCAGCGACTGCGCACCGGCTTCCTCGACGAGATGGACTTCGTCGGCGTCTCGAAGGCGATGACGGCGCTGTCGGAGGCGCCCATCTACATCGACGACACGCCGAACATCAGCACGATGGAGCTCCGCACGAAGGCGCGCCGGCTCCAGGCGGAGGTCGGGCTGGACCTCGTGATCGTCGACTACCTCCAGCTCATGCAGTCGTCGACGACGACGAAGGACGCCAACCGCGTCCAGGAAGTCTCGGAGATCAGCCGTGGCCTCAAGGCCCTGGCGCGCGAGCTGAAGGTCCCGGTCATCGCCCTGTCGCAGCTCTCCCGCCAGCCGGAGGCCCGCACCACCCCCGAGCCGAGGCTGTCGGATCTCCGCGAGTGCGTCACGGGCGACACGCTCGTCGTCCTCGCCGACGGGCGGCGCCTGCCGATTCGCGACCTCGTTGGCACGACGCCCGACGTCCTCGCCTGGCATGAGGACGGTCGGATCGCCCCGGCCCGCTCAGACCTCGTCTGGTCGGTCGGGCGAAGGCAGGTGTTCACCGTGCGCCTGGCCAGTGGACGAACGATCCGGGCAACCGCGAAGCACCGACTGCTCACCGGGTTCGGCTGGCGGCGCATCGAGGAGATGGAGGCCGACGATCGCCTTGCGCTGGCCCGGCCGCTGCCAGAGCCCGCGACGACCGAGCGGTGGCCCGACCAGCACGTCATCCTGCTCGGCCAGCTCGTCGGGCGACGGCAGCTACCTGTCGAACCGGCCCCTGCGCTACACGACGGCGAGCGAGGCCAACTCCGCTGCCGTGGCGAGCGCCGCCTCGTCGGCGTTCGGCTCCAAGGTGACCCGGATGACCGGCCGCGGAAGCTGGCACCAGCTCCTGATCTCGGGCAACGGGAACCGGTGGCACCCGGCGGGCGTGAACAAGTGGCTTCGGGACCTTGGGATCTTCAACCAGCGCTCGCCCGAGAAGCGCCTGCCGGAGGCCGTCTTTCGCCTCCCGAACGAGCAGCTGGCGCTGCTGCTCCGCCACCTGTGGGCGACGGACGGCACGATCTGGACGGCGCCCGCGGGATCGACGTCAAGCCACAACCTGTCGTACGCGACGACGAGCCCGGGCCTTGCCGGCGATGTCGCGGCGGCGCTCCTGCGGCTCGGGCATCGTCGCCCGCATCTCGATCGGCCACGAAGGCCGGGTACCGGCCCGGCTACCACGTGCGGGTCTCAGGCGTCGGCGGACCATGAGGACATTCCTCGAGCTCGTCGGCGGGTTCGGGCCTCGTGCCCCACAGGCGAACGTCTCGCCGCGGCGCTGGACGACGTCGTCGATCGAACACCAACGTCGACACCCTTCCGGCGGCGTTCTTCAACCGCGTGCGGGACCGCAGGGAGGAGCTCGGACTCGTCGAGCGCGAGATCTTGCGGCCATGCGCGGGACGACCTACGCGGGCTCGGCGCACACGGCGTTCCATCCGTCGCGGGCCGTCGCGGCGACCTACGCGACGCTCCTCGCGGACCCCGAGCTGGAACAGATGATCGCCCAGCCGCTCTTCTGGGACCGGGTGGTCGCGATCGAGCCCGCCGGCGTCGAAGAGGTCTTCGACCTGACCGTTCCGGGCCCATCCAGCTGGCTCGCCGATGGCCTGGTTTGCCATAACTCGGGCGCCCTCGAGCAGGACAGTGACCTCGTGATCTTCCTGTGGCGGGAGAAGGAGCGCGCCTCCGAGGACCACGACGCCGACGGCGAGGTCGTGAAGCTGCGGCTGGCGAAGCACCGCAACGGCCCCACCGGCGAGATCGAGCTCTGGTTCAAGAAGAGCCAGACGCGGTTCGTCAGCTACGCCGGGGATCGTTACGCCGGCGCCGCGCCGTAGGCGGGGCCGCGGGGCGCGGGCTGCCGCGGCGCGGGCGAGGCGCTCAGCGCTGCTCGTCGGGCAGCAGCGGCCGGATCCCCAGGTCGTAGACCGTGCCGTTCGGCGCCCGCAGGGAGATCCCGGACACGCCGCCCTCCGGCTGCTCGATGCCGAGGAGCGACAGCTCGAGGCCGCTGATCGTCCGCGACGGGAAGCTGGGGCCATCCCCCTGGTCGACCGTCGTGAACCCCTCCGGCCCGAAGGTCGGCCAGGGCCAGGGCCGCGGGACAACATCGCCGCCCGGGCCGCCCTCCAGGATGGACGCCCGGAAGCGATCGGGGAAGTAGCGCCCCGCGGCGGTCCCGTTGCCCTTCACGATCTCCTGGTCGAAGCTGCGCAGGCGTTCGGCGAAGGTGGCCATGGCGGTGAGGATCGCGGCGTCCGGATTCGGGTTCGCGGGGTCGTCCATCGCCAACCCGAGCGCGTAGACGCTCACGCGACGCTCCCTGCCGTCGGCGTTGAGGGTGAAGACGGCCGTGGGCGCGTCCGCCACCTGGCGGTTCTCGTAGCGCTCCCGGGCAATGCCCAGCCCGCCGTCGCCGAGCGCGTCGCGGAGCAGCGCCTGGACCTGCTCCTCGGTCATGGTCGCGACCTGGAGCGGCGGGAACCGCAGGGGCTCGCCGGGCTTCAGCTCGAGCCAGGGCTCCGACGCGGGCCGGTAGAGGACGGTCCCGTCGCCGTAGAGGGAGAAGTACGGAACCTGGATCATGGCGAAGGTCGGCGCGACGAAGCCGCCGCCCTCGTCGAAGCGGAGGACGAGCTCGGCCGCGCCCACGGGGTGCGCGATCGTGCCGGTCTCGCCGGTGGGGGATGCCGCCGGCGAGCCGGCCGGACCGGCCGTGGCGGGCGGCGCCGTGGCCGCCGGCGACGAACCGCCGGTGCACGCGGCGAGCAGCAGGGCGGAGGCAAGGCCCACCGCAACGAGGTGGCGATCGGTCATGTTCACCATGCCTCACCAGACGAGGCCGGCGGCCCGCAGGTTCCCGACGCACCCCGCCTGACTTCGTCCCTCCCCCGATAGACTTCCGGCGGATGGCCGGCGTCTGCGCACGGCCCACATCGGAGGGTCGGCGATGGGCGTCATCATCATCCGGGAGATGGTCGGCACCAGCCCGAGCTCGTGGAGCGACGCGGCGCGCCAGGCGGTCGCCACGGCGTCGCGGACGGTCCGCAACATCCGCACGGTGGAGGTCGTGAAGTCGACGGCCGTCGTCGAGAACGGCGAGATCGTCGAGTACCGGGTCGACCTGAAGATCGGCTTCGAATACGACGGCTGACGCGGGCGAACGCCCGAGCCGGCAGATAAGTGGCCGGTGAGCGCCCTGCGGCAGCATGGGCCGCATGGCACCCCTCCCCTCCGACCTCGCGACGGCCTCCGCGCGCCGGGCGCGCACGGCCGGGCGCGATGACCTCGTCGCGGTCGGGCCCGGGCGCTCGACTCCGGGACAGGGTGGCGCCCAGTCGGCCCCGCCTGCCAATGCGGGCAGCCCGAACGCGCCCGCGGTGAGCGACCTCGACGTCTTCGCCTTCCCCGTCCAGATCGGGAAGGTCCAGCCGCCGCTCCTCCCCGAGGAGACGCTGGAGCGGAAGCGCCTCCTGGAATGGATGGCCGCCAAGATCCACTCGCGGCTCGTGCTCATCGTGGCCGATGCGGGCCACGGCAAGACCACCCTCCTCGCCGACTGGAGCCGCCGAACCAGGGTCCGCGCGCTCTGGTATCGGCTCGACGAGACGGACCGCGACTGGGTCGTCTTCGTCAACCACGTCGTGGCGGCGGGGCGGGAGATCGACCCGGAGTTCGCGCCCAACACCATGTCCCTCATCCGCGAGCTGGGAGCGGGGATGGGCGATCGGGCCGCGATCGTGCGCACGCTCCTCACGGAGATCCGGGCCTGGGTGAACGGGAGCACGGCCTTCCTCCTCGACGACTACCAGGTGGTCGACGACGTTCCCGAGATCCGCGAGATCGTCCGCGAGCTGCTCGTCCGCGGCCCAGAGCGGCTGACGCTCGTGATCTCGACCCGGCAGGCACCGACGCTTCCCCTGGCCCGGCTCCGGGCGCTGGGCGAGATCGCCGAGCTCTCGACCGCCGACCTGCGCTTCGACCGCGATGAGATGGAGCGGCTCTTCCGCGAGACGTTTCGCCACCCGCTCGAGGCGGATCTCCTCGAAGACCTGGCGCGGACGACCGAAGGCTGGGCGGCCACGCTGCGCCTCGTCGAGACCGCCGTCCGGGGGCGGCCCCGCGACGAGATCCGGGCCGTCATCCGCAGCCTGTCGGGACGCCACGGCAACCTGCACGACTACCTGGCCGAGGAGGTGATCGGCCGGATGCCGGTCGAGCTGCAGGCCTTCCTGGAGCGCTGCGCTCTCCTCCACGTCGCGACACCCCAGCTCGCCGCCACCGCGGCCGGCGTCTCGCTCCTCGACGCACGTCGGCTCCTCGACGTCACCGAGGAGGCCGGCCTGCTCTCCCGTCGGGGCCGCACGGGCCAGGCGGGCCGTCTCCTGCACCCCCTCGTGCGCAGCTTCCTGGAGGGGCGCCTGCTGGAGGCGGTCGGGCCGGATGGAATCGCCGGGATCCACGCCCGGATCGCCGCGGTCGCCGAGGCCAACAGCTGGTGGCTCGCGGGCCACCACTACGCCGCGGCCGGCCGGAGCGACGACGTGGCCCGGGTCCTTGCCGCGTCCCTGGAGGCGATCCTCGGCTCGGGCGGAGCGCAGGCGGCCGTCGACTTGATCGTCGCGGGCGGTGTTCCTGACAACGGCGGGTGGGCCCAGACCCTGGTCGCCCGCACGTTCCTCCGCGAAGGCGACATCGGGCGGGCCCGGGAGGCGGCCGACCGCGCGCTGGTCGCCTCGACGCAGGGGGATCCCACGATCAGCCTCACCGTCGCCCTCGCCACACTGACGGCGGTGGAGTACGACGCGGGGGAGTTCCCGGTGGCCGTTGGCCACGCCTTGGACCTTCGCAAGGCAGCGCCGGATACGGTCTACTCGAACATCGCCGAGTCGATCATGACACTCGTCGAGTCAATGGTCGATGGGCAGATAGGCACGGCCGAGGGCGTGGTCGTCAGGATGGCAGCGCTGGCACAGCGCCTCGGTCATCTCCACTATCTCGGCATCTCGCACCTGAACCTCGCTTGGCTCGCTCGCGGATCAGGTGATGCTCCGGCCGCATTGCGAAGCGCACGCCTCGCGCTCGACTCGCTGGCGTCTACGTCGGCCGGTCCCGAGATGGACACTGTGCGGACCGTGGCAGCCTGGGCGCACGCGCACCTCGGTGACACGGGCGCCGCCCTTGCGGCCATCGACGAAGCCCTGGCATCGCCCTTCGCGCAGGGGCGCTTCGTGACCCTCCTCGAGGCGGCCGACGTGGTGGGCACATATCTCGACCCCGATCGCGGCGGTGCCCTGCTCGCCGAAGCGGAGGCGGTCGGCGCCCGGACCGACGCCGAACGCACGTACCTCGCTCTCTTGCGCGCGGAGACGCTGATCCGGCTTGGTCTGCCGGATGAAGCGCGAACGGCGCTCGGGTCTATCCCAGACGGCCGTCATACCGGCTACCCGGGGTTCTACGTGAGGGTCAAGCTCGCCAGGGCGATCGCGGCGTTCGTGGCCGGGAGTCCCGCCGCACCGGATCTCGTCGTCAACGCGAAGGCACAGGCGGAGCTGCAGGAGGCAACCGGAACCCTCCGCGCCATCCAGCTCCTGGAGAGCCTCGACGCCGGCCAAGGGCCAGCATCCTCCGCCGTCGCCGCCCTCTGGGCCGTGGAACCGGGGGTCGTCACGAGCCTTGCCGAGGCGGTGGTCGCGCGACTCGGCACGCTCGACGAGGGTGCCCGCGCCGTGGTCGGGCTGGCCGCCGCACGCCAGCCGACTCGCTGGCGGCGCGGGCTACGGTCGGTCATCGAAGCTGGACCTCCGCGGGCCCGCTGGGCGGCGGGCACGATCCTCGACGCCGTCGGCGAGAAGTCCGACGTTCGACGGCTCCGAGTGCTGAGTCGCGAGCTGAAAGGGGCGCACCGGGACCCGCTCATGGGTCGCGACCTGGCCCGCCGAACTGCGGACCGGGTCTGGGTCGAGGACCAGGGTCGAGTGATTGTTCAGGTGGGCGGCCGCGTGATCCCGGGGACGGAGATGAGGCGCAAGCCCCTCGCTCTTCTCTGCTTCCTCCTGAGCAGGCCCGGAATGTCGGCCACGCGCGATCAGGTTCTCGACGCCCTATGGCCTGACATCGACCCTGACCAGGCCGTGAACTCGCTCCACCAGACCGTCTACTTCCTGCGGCGGGTCATCGAACCCTCCTACTCCGACGATCTCTCGCCGGGCTATCTCAACCAGAACACCGAGTTGATCTGGTTGGACTCCGAGCTCATCGCAAGCCGCAGCGTGCGCTGCAAGGAGCAGATTCGAGTCCTAGGCCCCGAACCACCGGTGCCGGCCGTGCTCAAGCTCGCCGGCGAGTACCGTGGGAAGTTCGCGCTGGACTTCACGTACGACGACTGGGCCTCGATGCATCGCGATTCGCTCCACGCCCAATACCTCGAAGTGATGGAGCGCGCGATCGCCTTCAGCACGGCGACCGGCCGGTTCGCGGAGGCCATGGAGCTGTCGAGGGCTCTCCTCGAGACCGATCCGTCTCTGGACCAGGTGGAGGCCAGCCTCGTGAAGATGTACCGCCTCCTTGGAGCCCATGCCGCCGCGGCGGAGCAGTACCAGCACTACACGACGGTTATCCGCGACGAGCTCGGGATCGAGCCGCCCCCTCTTGACCAAATGTGACAAGCGGTAGATCGTGTGCAGTCCAGTGCCGATAGGGAACGTTGCGTATTGACCGTCTCTCGACACAAGGACTAGAGTCCGCCCGCCAACTGGTACTCAAGTACTAGGAGGCAATGTCAATATCGGACGCGCGGATGCCTCGCCTGAAATGGGCACTTAGGGCGAGGCGGAGCAAGTAGTGCAACCGACCGACCCCAGTCAGGTCGGGTTTCCCGTGTTCACTGGAGCACGGAAACCACAGGAGGGCACACGATGGCTCCCGCGTACGGCATCAAGGGCTGGTAGGCGTCGCGAGGTATCCGGGGTATCGAAGAATGAAGTCCCGACTTCTTCGCCTTGCTGCAGTCCTCGCAGCGTTGGCCTCGGCGATGCTTGCTGGGGGGGCATCGCTGAATGGGCTCTAGGTACTTCCGTCCCATACGTCCCCCCGCCGATCGAGGCTACATTACGCCAAGGTCCAAGGCGGCTGAACGAGGGACATGAACCGGAGCCTTAAGATCTACATCGCCGGACTCGTGGCGCTCATGTGCGGTCGCGCTTGCCGTCACGAGTCTTGTGATTCCTGTCGACGAGCTGATCCGGCTCAGGGTGGTTCGATGACGTCGCGCTCGACGTCGCCGCCGGGATCGTGTTCTGGACGGTGATGACCATCCTCGCGTCAGCCACTCCCGGTCGCAGATGCCGCGGGGGATCGATCATCAACACGTCGATCGCGACCCTGGTGGTCGTGATGAGCCTCGGCGGCCCGACCGCGGCGGGCTGGGTGGCCCTGATCGGCACCACCGATCTCCGTGAGCTCCGGGCGAGTCCCTTGGTACGGCACGCTCGACAACCACGCGGGACTCGTCGCTCCCTGCGGTGTTGGTGGCTCGTCAGTCGGCCGTCGAGGCGCACCGGCCCGATTCTGCCCCGATCGTCTGATTTCGCAGCCTCGAGGCAGGGCGCCGACGGCATTCTTCGTGCTCAACGTCGCGATCGACCTCGATCGCCGCTCGCTCGCTGCGGCGAGTCAGATCGTCTCGAGATCGTGCTCGCGGTGACCTCCGACCTTCTTGGGCATTTCCTTGCCCTGTCCCCCTCGGGTGGCTGATGGCGATCTCCACATTCAAGGGGCTCGGGTGGTGGGCGACTCTCCTGGTCGCGCTACCTGTACTGGATCAGCGGGGCGCTCTCGGTCAGATCATCGAGATGCGCCAGATGTTCACCCAGACGGTGGCGAGCCTGGCGCAGGCGGTTGACGCGAGGGACAAGTTCACGTCGGGTCACAGTGTCCGGGTACAGCAGATCTCGATCGACATCGGGCACGTGATGCGGCTGTCCCAGCAGGAGCTCGAGGCCCTCGAGTGGGGCGGGCTGCTCCACGACATCGGCAAGATCGGCGTTCCGGACAGCGTGCTCAACAAGCCGGACCGCCTGACCCGGGAAGAGCGCGCCATCATGAACGCCCACCCCGTGATCGGCGCGAACATCATCGCGCCCGTGACGAAGCTGGCCCCGGAGCTCCCGATCATCCGGCACCACCACGAGTGGTACAACGGCTCCGGCTACCCCGACCGCCTGATGGGCGACGAGATCCCGGTGCTGGCCCGAATCCTCCACGTTGCCGACGCCTTCGAGGCCATGACGGCCGCTCGGCCGTATCGCATGATGCCGCTGACGAGCGAGCAGGCCATGGCGGAGCTTCGGAAGTTCGCCGGGATCCAGTTCGACCCGGCGATCGTGGACTTCTTCACGAAGACCCACTGGGCCGCCGGCGTCCACGACCCCGGGCGCGCCGCGGAGCCGCGGCCGCTGGTCCCGCTCCTTGCCCAGGCGGGCGGCCGGATGGCGCAGGCGGCGGCCGCCGACGCGGCGACCGCTGACGCGGCGGGCACGAACGCTGGAGGCGCAAACGCGCCTGCTCCCGACCCCGCGTCCTGACACAATCCCGGGGTGCTCCTTGCAGGGATCGTCCTCGGGCTGATCGCCGGGCTCGCCGCCGGCGGGCGCCTCGACAACCTCCTCGCGGTCCGCCTCCGGTGGACGCTGCTGATCTTCGCGTCGCTGGGGCTCCGCCTCGGGACCGAGGCCGCGCTCTCCCGGGACATCGCGCTCGCGGACCATTGGCGCCTGCCGCTCCTCGCGACCGCCTACGGGGTGCTCGTCGTGGCCCTGTGGGCGAACCGCAGGCTCCCGGGCATCGGGCTGGCCCTGGTGGGGACCGCCCTGAACGCGACCGCGATCCTCGTCAACGGCGGCTTCATGCCGGTCTGGGACCAGGCGCTGGCGGCAGCCGGCCTGACGCCCGCCGAGATCGCCTCGCCCATTCACTTCGTGATCTCGGCCGATCCGCCGCGCGAGTTCCTCCTCCAGGCCGGGCCCCTGGGCGACATGATCCCGATCCCGCTGCCGCTCGTGCCGAACGTGCTGTCGGTGGGGGACGTCCTCCTGGCAGCGGGGCTGGCGTTCTTCGTCTTCGCCAGCCTCCACCGGAAGCCGCTGCCTGCTGCCGCGAAGCCGCCGGTCCTGGATGGGGCGGTGGCGACGGCGGCCCCGTCCACGATGGGGGCCGGACGGCGCGTGCGGCCGGCGACCGGCCTGTCGTCCAGCCTGACCGAGACCATCGGCCTGCAGCGCCCGGTCTTCCTGGGGGGCTCGGGCGCGGGCGTCGCGGTGCCGGCCCCGACGGCGACACCCGGGGCACCCGGCGGCCTCCGCGCCGCGCGGCGCGGCGTCCTCGCCCGGGCCCTGGGGCACCCCTACGTCCGCCTGGCCCAGAACGGCTCGTTCGGCGCGCTCTGGACGGGGCAGCTCATCAGCCTCTTCGGCGATCGGCTCCACCAGCTCGCCCTCGTGGCCCTGGTCGGCGAGGCGACGCAGAACGGCTCCTTCGCGGTCGCCATGGTCTTCGTGGCGGCGACCGTGCCCAACCTGGTCTTCGGGCCGCTGGCCGGCGCCCTCGTCGACCGCTGGGACCAGAAGCGGGTGATGATCGCCTCGGACCTCCTGCGGGCCGCGATCGTGCTCGTGATCCCCGTGGCCGCGACCGCCAACGTCCTCCTGGTCTATCCCCTCGTCCTCGCCCTCACGACCGTCTCGATCTTCTTCCGGCCCGCGCGGACCGCGGTGATCCCGCGGATCGTCAAGGACGACGAGCTGGTGGCCGCCAACTCGGCCATCTGGCTGGGGGACTCGCTGGCAGACGTCCTGGGCTACCCGCTGGCGGCCCTCTTCGTCGTCCTGCTCGGCAGCTCGCTCGCGCTCGCGTTCTGGGTGGATGCGGTGACCTACCTCGCCTCGGCCGCGCTCGTTCTCACGATGGTCATCCCGGCCGTCGTCCGGACGTCTGCGGCGGCCGTGCCGGGCCTGCGCGGCATCGCCGACGATCTCCGCGCCGGGTGGAGGTTCCTGCGCGGCGAGCCTGTGCTCCTGGCCAACACAGTCCAGGCTGTTGTGGCCCAGTTCTCGATCGGCGTGACGATCGGGATCATGGCCATCTACGCGCTGGATGCGATCTCGTCAGACGCGCTCGACGGCCGAGCCCGCTATGGGTTCATCGAGATGGCGATCGGGATGGGCAACCTCGTGGGCGGCTTCGCGATCGGCCTGCTCGGCACGCGGCTCGCCAAGGGCCGCCTGGTGATCATCGGGTACGTGGTTTACGGGGCCTGCGTCGCGGGGCTCGCCCTCACGGGCAACTTCGAGGTGGCCCTGGGCCTGGCCCTGGGGATGGGGGTCGCGAACATGATCTTCGTGATCCCGACCCAGGCCCTGTTCATGGAGCGGACGCCGAATGACATGATCGGCCGCGTCGTGGCCTTCCGGTTCTCGGCCGTCTTCGGGTCGATGACGATCGCGATGGCGGTGGGCGGGCTGATGAGCGACGTCCTGGGCCCCGCGACGGTCTTCGGGATCTTCGGGATCCTGACGGTGCTGGCCGGACTGGCCGGACTGCTGAGCCGGCCGCTCCGCGAGGCCTGACGCCGTGCCGACCTCGGTGGCGTGCAGCGCGGGCACCGCGGCGGCGCGCATCGGGGGACCGTGGCGCGACGCCGCACGGTGGTGCGCACCGGTGGCACGCACCGGGGGCACGGTGGCGCGCACCGCGGCACCGTGGCGCGCCTCACGTGCGCGGCGGTGGCACGCACCGCGGGCCGACCCTCCGCTACACTTCCGGGCCGGAGCGCATGGCGGCATGACCGCCCCTCGCGCTCGCCGCCTCGCTGGCGGCGCCATGGAGTGACACGCGACGATGACCGATCCGGACGGGCGCGCGCCCGAGGAGACAAAGAAGCCCGCAGCCGATGCCGACGAGGCGGGAGCTCCGGAGGCCGGGGCCGCGGAGGCTGCTGCCATCGACGCGGCGGCTGCCGAAGGGCTTGGCGACGCTGCAGCCGACGACGAGGCCGACGACGAGGCCAACCGCATCCCGGACGAGACCGACGAGGGCGACGGCGACGACGGCGACGAGGGCGACGAGACCGACGAGGGCGACGGCGACGAGGGCGACGAGACCGACGCGGACGAGCTCGACGAGGAGGCGGACGCCGCTGCCGCCGCCACGATCCCAGCCGCGACCGGGGCAGTCGCCGCCGGCACGCCGGGAGCCAGCCGCCGTTTCGGGCGCCGAGTCGCGACGGAACCCGAGCACACGCCGACGGCCTCTGAGCGCGCGGTTCACATCGACGACCGAATCTCGAAGGTATTCGTCCTTGCCGTCGCGGCCGTCTTCGCGCTCATCTTCCTGAATGCGCTATTCCTCGGGAACGGCGGCCTGTTGACCACGACAGCAACGCCGGCACCCATCCCGTCGGCCACGGCTGCGCCGAGCGGGAGCCCCGCCCCGTCGGCCGCGAGCCCCGCCCCGTCCGTTACGCCTGGGCCGAGCGCGAGCCCCGCCCCGTCCGTTACGCCTGCGCCGAGCGCAACTCCCGCCGCGAGCGCGACTCCGGCACCGTCGGCGTCGCCCGCCGCGAGCGCGACTCCCGCACCGTAGCGGCGGGCCCGCGCCGTCCGGGCGACCGGCGGATCCGCGGGATGTCGGCTTGCCGGTGATGTGCTGGCGGGCTGCCGCTGACCTCTCCGCTGACGGCATCAGATCTCCACGTCAGTGGTCAGCCGAACGCCAGCCGTTCCATGACCGACAACGAGGACATCGCGCCGACGAGTCGGCCTGCCGAACCTGTGTAGGGCGAGGCGCCGCCCGCCTGGGGACCGGAGTCCGTGGTCGGCGGATCGGTTGTCGCCGCCCTGCTCGCTGTGCCACGCTCGGCATCGGTCGTCGACGGTGCCGAATTGGCCGTCGAGGAGCTGCTCGGGAGAGGCCTGCCCGTCCTGTGATACGCCTACCCCTCGGTGGCGGTCATAGGACGGCGGACGGCGGGCGGCGGTCATAGGACGGCGGGCGGAGGCGGCGGCTTGCAGAGGGCGGAGGGCGGCGGAGCGGAGGCGGCGGCAGGGCGGAGGGCGGCGGAGCGGAGGCGGCCGGCGGGCGGAGGCGGCCGGCGGGCTGCCGCCGCCGCGTCGCGTCGGGCGGGCGCCTCGGCCGCATCGTAGCCCCGTCGCGACGGCCGTCGTCGCGGCCCGACGGCGTATCCTCGGCTCCATGTTCCGGCCGGGCGGCCACCGTGGCAAGCGTGACCCCGGCGGCGACGAGCCGTACGCCGCCGCCCGCGGGCGCATGATCGAGACCCAGCTGCGCTCCCGCGGCGTTCGGGCCCCTCGGGTGCTGGCCGCCATGGCCGCCGTGCCCCGCGAGGCCTTCGTTCCCGTCGGGCTGCGCGACCTCGCCTACGCCGACGAGGCTCTCCCCATCGAGCACGGCCAGACGATCAGCCAGCCGCTCATGGTCGGCCTGATGACGCAGCTGCTGGCGCCCGAGCCCGACGATCGTGTGCTGGAGATCGGGACGGGATCCGGCTACCAGGCCGCGGTGCTCGCGGCGATGGGCTGCCGGGTCACGAGCGTCGAACGCGTCCCGGAGCTGGCCGCCACGGCCCGCGAGCGCCTGGCGGCGCTGGGCTTCGGCGACCGGGTGGAGGTCCGCGTGGGCGACGGGAGCGCCGGCCTCCCCGGCGACATCCCCTGGCCCCGAATCCTCGTGGCGGCCGCCGCGCCGCGCGTCCCCGACGCGCTGACGGCGCAGCTGGCGGACGGCGGACGCCTCGTCGTCCCGTCGGGCCTCGCTACGAGCAGGAGCTCGTGCTCGTGGAGCGCGCCGGCGACCGGCTGCGGACCACGAACCACGGGGGCTGCGTCTTCGTCCCCCTCATCGGCAAGGGCGGGTTCGCCTGACCCTCGGCAAGGGCGGGTTCCCCTGACTTCTGGACTGGTTTCCGGCGGCCGCTCCGTCGGTATACTCGCCGGGCCATGACCCATGTCTTCGTCGCCCCCCACCCCGACGACGTCGCCCTTTCGTGTGGCGGCCTGATCGCGAGCCTTCGCGAGCTCGGCCAGAACGTGACGATCCTCACGGTCTTCTCCGGCAACGGCGCGGCCGCCGGCCTGACGACCTACCAGCGCGAGGCGCTCGGGTTCGGCTCGAAGGCGATCTGGCCGACCAGCGAGGCCTTCAACCGCGAGAACATCGCCGCCGACCAGCCGCTGGGGGCCGGCGCGCCCTTCCTCGCGGAGCCGGACAAGCTCGACGCCACCCAGGCCGAGGCCGACGCCGCTGCCAAGCGCTTCTGGCAGCGCTCGTCGTGGTATCGACGGGCGGACATCCACAACCGGCCCCTGGCCGGGCAGCCCCTGATGGACGACGTGCCACAGCAGGGCGCAGTCCTCACCGCCGAGCTCGTCGAGGCCAGGATGGCCGGCGACCTCATGGCCGCCCGCCGCCTGGAGGACGAGCGCTACGCGTACTTCGCCGAGGCGTCGATCATCTTCCTGGACCTCCCCGACGCCGTCTTCCGCGGGTACGAGGGCGACGAGCAGCTCCTGGCGGCGCCGCGCGCCGACGACCGGGCGCCGATCGACCTCCTCGTCCAGGAGATCGCCCGCCTCGAGCCCCAGAAGGTCTACCTGCCGCTGGGCGTGGGCGACCACGTGGACCACCAGCTCGTGCGCGAGGTGGGCGTCGCACTCCTGGAGCTGGGCCGCCGCTGGGTGATGCCGGGCCCGGAGTACGCCGGGATCGTGACCTACTACGAGGACTTCCCGTACGCCTGGTGGAACGACTTCCGGCGGCTCGAAGAGCTCCCGACGGGCGTCTTCGCCGGGCTCCCCTCGGACGTGGGCCTGACGCCCGAGTACGCCGACATCACCGAGACGGTCGAGCGCAAGATCCAGGGCCTGACGCTCTACGAGAGCCAGCTGGAGCGGCTCTTCGGGGGCCCGGGCCAGATGGGCGACGCGGTCCGCGGCTTCGGCACGAAGGTGGCGAGCCTGGGCGGCCTGCCGGGCTTCGCCGAGCGGTACTGGGCTTCCTCGAAGCTGTAGGGCGACGGGCCGCGTGGCGCCTTCTGCCGGCACGCTGACGATCGGAGATCGCCGCTTCGTAGCGCCCCCGTGGCGCCACCTGCTGACGATGCTGGGGATCGGCGCGGCGGCCGTCACCTTCGTGAGCCTCACCCAGAGCGGCGGGAACCCGGTCGACGCGTACTGCTTCTGGCGCATCGACCCCTCCCACCCCTACACGACGGGCTCGAGCCAGTTCGCCTACACGCCGGTCGCTGCCCAGCTGCTCACCCCGTTCGTGCAGCTGCCGTTCGCGACGTTCGTCGCCCTGATCCGTCTCGTCGACCTCATGGCGCTGGTCGCCCTGGCGGGACCGGCGACGCTGTTCGCCCTCTTCCTGCCGCCGGTCGCGGTCGAGATCAACGCGGCGAACATCAACTTCCCGATGGGCCTCGCGATCGTGGCGGCGTTTCGCTGGCCGGCGTTGTGGGCCTTCCCGCTGCTCACGAAGGTGACCCCGGGCGTCGGCGTCCTCTGGTTCGCCGTCCGGCGCGAGTGGCGCCCCTTCGGGATCGCGGTCGGGCTCACGGCCGGCCTCGCGGCGGTGTCGTTCCTCGCGAACCCATCGCTGTGGTTCGACTACGTGGAGTTCCTGGCCAACGACACGCCGCACGACGGCGGCTGGCCGTTCCCGTACCCCATCCTGCTCCGTCTGCCCCTCGCGATCGTGCTCGTGGTCTGGGGCGCCCGCACGAACCGGCGCTGGGTGGTCCCGGCCGCGGCGCTCCTGGCCCTGCCCCGCCTCTACTTCCAGAGCCCGGCTCTCCTCCTCGCCGTGCTGCCGACGCTCTACGGGGGATGGGCGAGCATCGAACGGTGGCCCCGCCGCAGGCGCGGGGCCGGGTGACGCCGGTGACGGCGCTCGCCGCGCCCGAGCAGGCGGCCGCCCGGGGGGCACGGTGGGCGCCTCGCCTCGGCATCCTGGGGCTGGGCATCCTGGCCGCGGTCGTCGTCCGCCTGGCCCTGTTCCCCGGCTACGTCCTCCTCGGCGACCTGGACCAGTACGCCCGGTGGGCCCACCACCTCGCGACCGACCTGCCCTTCGGCGCGGCCTACCGCCAGGACTTCTCGTACATGCCCGTCCTGGTCGGGGTGTTCGGGGCGCTGGCCGGGGTCGTGCCCGCATTCGCGACGGCCGGGGACGCCGCGGACGTCGGGGTCCGGATCGCCCTCAAGGTTCCAGCCCTGCTCGGCGAGCTCGCGATCGTCGCCGGGCTGTACACCGTGCTCAGGGAGCGGCCGCCGCTGGCCGCGGCGGCGATCCTGGCCGTCCTGCTCGTGCCCGCGACCTGGTACCTGGGGGCCTGGTGGGGCCAGCTCGAGGCCGTCTACGTGGCTCTCTGCCTGTGGGCGGCGATCCTCGCCTCGCGCGACCGGCGCTGGCTCTTCGCCGTGGTCCTCGGCCTGGCGATGATGACGAAGCCGCAGGCCCTCTTCCTCGCCGCGCCGTTCGCCGGCTACGCGATCGGTCGCTGGGGAGCGCGGAAGGCGGTCCCCGTGGGCCTCGTGGCCGTCGCGGTCGCCGCGCTCACCTGGCTCCCCTTCCTCCCCTACGACGGGATCGCCGACTACCTGCGGAACCTCGACTACTACCAGAACGGCGAATACCCGATCCTGAGCGTGCGGGCCTGGAATCCCTGGTGGCTGCTGCAGACGGCGGCCGCGGGCGGCGCGTTCCTGGTGGATTCGACGCCGGTCCTGGGTCCGCTGACGCCCCGCCACCTGGGGATCGCCATGACGGCGCTCGCCGAGGGCGTGGTCTTCGTCGCCGTCCTGCGCCGGGCGACGCCCGAGCGGCTCTACCTCGGCCTGGCGGCCGCGACGCTCGCCGCCTTCTGCCTGATGACCTCCATGCACGAGCGCTACGCCTACGCGGCGCTCGTCTTCCTCGCCCCGCTCCTGGCCCGGCGGCCCGTCCAGGTCGCCTGGGGGATCCTGGCGGTCGCGATCAGCCTGAACGTGGTCGCCGGCGCGCCACCGGACCAGATCGGCCCCATCGTCCCGCTCGGCGGGATCGTCGGGGCGGCCGGCAGCGTCGCGATGATCGTCGCCACGGCGATCGTGTTCGTGCTGCTGGTCGCGGACCGTCGGCCCGTCCTGGTCAGCGAGGCGCGCGCCGCCCCCGCCTGAGCCGTCCCCGGAACGCCACGAGGTACCAGCGCAGGTAGTGGGGCAGCCACTTCCGCAGGCGGAAGCGGCTCGCGCCTCCCGTGCGGTCCCGCCAGGTGGTCGGGATCTCGGCCAGCCGGCGGCCCTGGAGGGTCGCCTTCACGGACAGCTCGATCGCCAGCTCGAAGCCGGCCTCGCTCTGGATCGGCGTGACGTCCAGGAAGCGGCGCGAATAGAGCTTGAAGTTGCTGGTCGCGTCGTGGATGGGAACGCCGGCGAACCAGTGCAGCGAGAGGCCGGCGGTCCGGGACAGGAACCGCTTCAGGCGGGGGCCGCCGACCTGCCGGCCCCCGCGCATGTACCGGCTCGCCGCCACGACGTCGGCGCCATCGCGCGCGAGGGCCACCATCCGGTCGACGCCGCCGTACTCGTCCGAGCCGTCCGCCATCGTCACGAGCACGTACGGCGCCCGGGCGGCGGCCATCCCCGCCTTCATCGCGTTGAGCACGCCGGGGCCCAGCGTGTTGTGGTGGGCCCGCAGGCCGGGGATCTCCGAGCGCAGCCGCTCCACGACGGGGACCGTCGAGTCCTCGGGCATGTCGTGGACCACCAGGAGCTCGTAGGGCGTGTGGACCGCGGCGGCGAACGCCCGGAGCGTGGAGGCCACCCGCTCGCCCTCGTTCCACACGGGCATCACGACCGTGAGATCAGGGTCGGCTCGGGTCGGGCTCATCCCGCGGTCGTGACCGAACCCCGTGATTCACCGTCAGCCACGGCGGCCGGGACCACCGCCGGGTCGGCCATCCCCTGGCGCTGGATCACGAGCAGCGCCACCGCTCCGGCGACGGCCATCGGGAGGAGGACCAGGGCGTGCGTCAGGACCGCGATCGCAAGCGCCGCCTCAGGGTCGACGCCGAGCGCCACCGCGGTCACGGTAGCCGCCAGATCGTAGGTGCCGATGTAGCCGGGTGCTGCCGGTATCACGGTCGCGAAGACAGCCACTCCGGCGATCAGGATCGCCTGGGCGGGGTCCAGGGCGACACCGATCGACAACGCTGCCAGCCAGACGAGCGTCGCATCAAGCCCCCACGCCAGCAGGCTGAGGATGGCGGCGACGAGGACCACGGGCCGGCGATCGGATGCGCCGGCACCGTTCGCGAACTCCCGGACGTGCCCCGCCAGTCCGGTCACCAACGACCCGGCGGCGCCAGGCCGGACTCGCCTCGCCAGGCGGTCGGCCGCCCGCAGCGGACCCGCGAGGCCGACGAACGAGAGGACCGCGAGGAGGCTCCCCGCGACGACCGCGCCGACGGCCGCGACCTGGACGATCCAGCCGGGAGCCCCCGCGATCCACGCTGCCGGGAGGACGAGGAGCGCCACGGTTGCGGTGTCGATGACCCGCTCGAGGACGACCGAGCCGAACGTTGCCGCGGCCGGGAGACTCTCGCGTCGCGCAACGAGCACGGCTCGCAGGGGCTCGCCGAGACGCGCCGGAAGGACCGCATTTCCGAGATATCCCACCAGCAGTGGGGGAAGCGTCCGACGGACGGGGATCCGCCGGGCGTCGCGCCGCGGGAGCAGGAAGCTCCAGCGGGCGGCTCGGACCACCGTCTGGGTCGCCAGGACGACGAAGAAGAGCAGGATGGGGCCGCGATCGGCACGGGACAGCAGGTGCGCGACCTCGCCTGCGTCGACGGTCCGGAAGCACAGCCAGAGCGCGATCGCACTGACGCAGAGGCCGATGACCGACAGGCCGACGCGGCGCCTGTCCAGCTTCCGACCGATTCCCCGGGGGACGATCAACGTCGTTCGCCCACGTAGAGCGTCTGCCGCCCCAGGAGCCGCCAGGCCAGCGGAAACGCGAGGTAGCCGCGGACGAGGAGGGGGTGGCTCGGCAGACGGCTCTTCGTCGTGTAGGGCAGGAAGCGCGTGACGACGGCAACGGTGCGGAACCCGGCGATCTCGGCCGCCTCGACGAGGCTCCGCTCGGTGAGCGGTGTTCGATGGTCGATGAAGTCCCAGTACGCCGGGCCTGTCAGGCGGATGTTCGGCTGCAGGATGACGACGCGGCCGCCGCTGCGCAGAAGGCCGGCGCATACCTGGAGCTGCTCGATGACCGCGTCGCTCGACGGGAGGTGTTCCAGGTAGTTGCTCATGAAGATGCCGTCGAACCCTCCCGGCGGCAGGACGCCGAGGAGCTCCCGGCCGTCGGCCTGGACGAACTGCACGTCGGGCGGGAGGCCGGCCGACACGTCGCGGACGTCGGAGGCCCAGCGCTGCCGGGCCTTCACATTGCGAATGAAGTCGCCTCGGTCGCAGGCAAGGTCGAGGATCGAGCCGTCGGGCGGGATCCACCGTTGAAGATACCGAACGACCTCGCGCCACATGCGGGCCTTCGCCATGGCCTCCGGGTCCGTGAAGCGGTGGGCGTAGACGGTGTCCAGGTCACTCATCAGATCGCCCCGGCCGCGTCCTCGGCCCGGATCCACGGGACGACCTCGTCGAGCATCTCCGAGAGGCCGGTGGCGGCCTCGAATCCCAGGACGTCGCGCGCCTTGCGGACGTCGGGGACGCGATGCTGGACATCGTGGTCGAAGGGCGGGTCCGACACCCAGGCGAACGGGTGGTCCGGCCCGGGGACCTTGCGCCAGATCAGCTCCGCGAGCTCCAGGACGGTGGTGCTCACCGGCGTGGAGAGGTTGAAGTCCTCGTTGACGGCCGCGCCGGACTCCATCGCCAGCCGGATCCCCCGCGCCAGGTCGCCGCCGTACGTGTAGCAGCGGACCTGGGTCCCGTCGCCCAGGAGATGGAGGGGGTCCTGCCCGCGGAGCACCTTGAGGACGAGGTCGGGGACGACGTGGGACAGGGCGAGCTTCACGTTGCCGCTCATGACGTCCGTGTCGCGCAGGGCCCGCCGCTCCCCGATCCCGACGCAGTTGAAGGGGCGCAGGATCGTGTAGGGGAGCCCGTGCTGCTCCCAGGCGCCCTTCGCGAAGTACTCCGAGGAGAGCTTCTGGAAGCCGTACGTGGAGACCGGCGGCGGCGAGGTCAGCTGGGCGCCCTCGGGCGTCGGGAAGACCGTCGTCGACTCGTAGACCATCGACGAGCTGAGAACGACGATCCGCTCCAGCTCGCCGCGCCGGTGGGCCTCGATCGCGGCGTCGAAGGTGGCGGCGAGGATCCGCTCGTTCTCGGCCAGCAGGTCGTAGGCAAGCTCGTGGAAGTAGCTGATCCCCCCGATCATCGCGGCCGCCGCGACCACCTGGTCGCAGCCGGGGATCAGCTCCCGCAGGAGCGCGAGGTCCTTGGCGTCGCCCTCGACGAACCGGTAGGCGGGATGGCCGTCGTAGCTCCGCCGCGTCGGCCCGTACTTGCTGAAGTTGTCCAGGCCGACCACCTCGTGGCCCCGCTCCAGCAGCTCCGGCACCAGGTAGCCGTTGATGAAGCCGGCGGCGCCCGTGACCAGGACCCGCATCAGAGGGCGATCCCGCTCCCCAGGGCGCCCCAGACGTCGACGACCTCGCGGTCGCCGAGGTCGAGGTCGCGATAGGCGCGGTGGGGGGCGCCCAGGACCAGCACGTCGGCCTCGGCGAGCACCGTCTCGAGGGGCACGAGGCGGGGGTCCCGCACGTACGGGTCCGTGCAGAGGACGCGCGCGCCGGCCCAGGCCAGGAGCTTGCGGAGCTTGTAGCTGAGCGATGCGCGGCTGTCGTCGGACTCCGCCTTGAAGGCCATCCCAAGGATCCCGACGGTTCGTCCGCGGAGCGTCCCGTGGCGGCGCTCCAGGGCGCTCACGATGAAGGCCGGCATCCCCTCGTTCACCTGCATCGCGGACTGGCCCATGGGGAAGTGGTCGCTCGTGAACGCGGCGAGCTGCATCGTGTCCTTGAAGAGGCAGGGCCCGGCGGCGAAGCCGGGTCCGGGAAGATCGGCGGCCCGCGGGTAGTCGCGCCGGATCGCCTCCAGGACGTTCCCGTAGTCCACGCCGGCCTCGTGGGCGACCATGAGGAACTGGTTGGCGATGGCGAACTTCATGTAGCGCCAGGTGTTGGTGAACAGCTTGGCCAGCTCGGCCTCCCGGGAGCTGGTCCGGATGATCTGCCCGCCCAGGCGGGCGAAGAGGGCGGCCGCCCGGTCGCCCACGGCGGCGTCGTCCGCGCCCACGATCTGGGGCAGCGTGCGGAACTCCTCGAGGGCATGGCCCTCGGCGATCCGTTCCGGGCAGAAGGCGACGTCCGCGCGCCGGCCGCGACCCTCGAGCGCCTGGGCCACGTAAGCCGTCGTGCCCGGGTAGACGGTGCTGCGCAGGACGACGAGGGCGCCGTCGCGAAGGTGGGGCGCCACCTGCTCGACCGTCTTCTCGAAGAGCGTCATCGACGGGCCCAGGAACTCGTCGACCGGCGTCCCGATGACGACCACCAGCGCTGGAGCGCGGGCGACCACGGCGGGGTCGGGCGAGAGGGCCAGGCGGCCGGTGGGCAGGACGGAGCGGAGCAGGTCGTCGGCGCCGGCCTCGCGGAACGGCATCTCGCCGCGCCCGATCCGATCCAGCGTCGCCTCGTTCGTGTCGAAGACGCCCACCCGCAGGCCGCTCGCCGCGAAGGCCAGGCTCAGGGGCAGGCCGACGTGGCCTCCACCACCGAGAACGACGACGTCGAGGTCGGGTCCGCTCATGGTCGGCGAGCGTACCAGCCGGTCGGGGTGCTCCACATCCCCCGATCGTCCCTTCGAGATTGCGGGTTGGGAATGAACAGGCTGCCGTCGGTGTCCTCGTAGGCAAGGCGCCAGCCGGCGTGGAACGTCCGCAGGACGACATTGAGCGCCGACTGGGTGGCCGGATCCACGACGACGACGGTCGCGCCGATCCGGCCCAGCGTCTCGAGCGCGTCGGGCCCACCGTCGGCGATCGCCAGGTAGTCGGCCCAGGTGGCCTCGTCGAACAGCTCGATGCGGCTGTCCACCATCACCGGCCGGTCCGGGGCGGACCACTCGAACCACGAAGCCCACTGCTGGGGGGCGACGACCCGGTCTGCCGGGCCCGCCGCGGCCGCCAGGGCGCGGGCCAGGCCGGCCGGGGCGTCGTGGAGGAGGCCCGCCGGGCCGGTGAGCGGATCCGCCGGGCGCCACAGCGGCTGCAGGACGACCACCGCGACAAGAAGGCCGGCGGCGACCGCCCGGTTGAGGCTGCGCAGCGCGGGCGGCTCGACGCGGGCCGGGCGCTCAGGCTGCGTGAACGCCGCGGCGACGAGCGGGGCGAGGGCGACGGGCGCCCCGAACGCCCACCAGACGATGCCGCGCTCGGCGTAGGCCCCCAGCGCGGCGAGGGCCAGGAGCCAGAGCGCGCGCCCGGGCTCGATCGTGTGCCCCGCGACGGTGGGCCCGCACCACGAGGAGCGCCGCGGCAAGGACAGATCCGTAGTAGAAGACGCCGAGCGCGGACAGGGGCGACGTACGCTGCCACTCGGAGATGAGCCGGCCGATGGTGGCGTTGGTCGAGACGCCCACCGCGTACCGCCAGACGTCCGGCCCGAACGGGGTCACGCAGGTGGCGACGGCCGACGCCCCGAGGATCACGAGCATCGCCCACCGTCCCGGCCGCCGGCGGAGGACGTCGTCGAGCGCCGCGAGGCCGATGGCCAGCGGGCCCAGGAAGAAGCTGCCGTGCAGGTTCGCCCAGGCAAGGACGACCAGCGGAAGCAGCCAGGCGACGTACGGCCGCTTCTCCCGCAGGGCGAGGATCGCCACGACGGCGGCGAAGCAGACGACGCCGAACAGCTGCGCCCGGAGGGCCAGCGCACCGATGCCGAGCAGGAAGCCGGCCAGGGTGAGGAAGGCCGCCGGGCGGGGGTCGAGGCTGGTCCTGCACCCCGCGAAGACGAGGCCCGCCGCGAGCGCGACCAGGAGCGTCCGCAGCAGGGAGAGCCCGCCCCACCCCGCGGCGCCGTGGACGAGGGCGACCGCCACGCCGGTCCCCCACTGCTGGTTGAGCCAGGGGTCTCCGAATGCCGTGAAGGTGAAGGGGTCCGCCCGCAGCACGAGCCCCGACGCGAGCGTCAGCTCCCCCGCCCGCAGCTGGTAGGCAAGGTCCACGGTGCTCAGCGAGGCGATGGTGGCCGCGAAGGCCGGCAGGAGGATCGCCAGGGCGAGCCAGAGTCGGTCGCGCGTCATGTCGGCGTCAGGGTATGCCACGGGGCGGCGCCGGTGGTCCCGCTCAGCTCGCGGCGGAGACCTCGGCAAAGCGGACGGCGCGGGCGCCCTCGTCGTAGATCTCCTCGATCGCGGTGACCATCAGCTCCACGCAGAAGCGCTCGTGGACCAGGTCGTGCCCGCCCTTGGCCAGCATGTCGGCGTAGGGGTGGTCGGTGAGGAGGCGGATGATCGCCGCGGCCAGCGCGTCCGGGTCGTGCGGCGGCACCAGCAGCCCCGTCCGGCCGTTCTCGATCATCTCGGGGATGCCGCCGACCGCCGACGCCACCACCGGGCGCGAGAGGGCCATCGCCTCGAGGATCGTCAGGCCCTGCGCCTCGCGATAGGACGGGAGCACCGCAACGTCGAGGGCGGCTGTCACGGCCGGGACGTCGTCGCGGCGCCCGGTGAAGACGACCCGCTCGGCGATCCCGAGGGCGGCCGCCTGGGCCTCCAGCTCCGGTCGGCGGCTCCCCTCGCCCACGACGAGGAGCCAGGCGGTGGGGACCCGGCTCATCACGCCCGGCCAGGCGTCGAGGAGCGTCGGGTGGCCTTTCTCGTGCTCCAGGCGGGCCACCACCCCGACGATCTGCGCCTCGGCCGGCATCCCGTACTCCTCGCGGAGGGTGCAGCAGGGATCGGTGTGGTCGTAGCGCACGAGGTCCACGCCGTTGTAGATGAGCGAGACGGGGACGTCACTGGGGCGCTCGGTGGCGATCTTGTGCTCCATCGCCCGGCTCACCGCGACCAGGTGGTCCATGCGCGGCGTCAGCCGCCCCAGGACCTCCCGGTCCTCCGGCGCGCGCACGCGGCTGGAGTGGACGGTTCCCACGACGTAGGGGCGCGGCCGGCCCACGTCCGCGAGGGCGAGCGCCGCCCGCGTCCCCACCAGCTCGGCCCGGTACATGTGGTTGTGGATCACCTCGGGCCGGATGTCGGCCAGCAGGGTGGCGACGGCGCCCACCGCGATCGCGTCGTCGGGCTCTTCGATCACGTGGACCGGGATCCCCAGGCGGGCGATCTTGCGCTCGGCGCTCCCGGGCGAGAGCGAGATGAGCGTCGGCTCGTAGCGGTCCCGGTCCATCCGCGAGAGGAGCGAGTAGACGTGCTCCTGGGCGCCGCCGTTCGTGCCCGTCGCCATCAGCTCCACGACGCGCACGGGGCGCCCGCCGGGGACCGGGGGCCGGTTCGTCGGCTTGACGCAGGGATCGCCGGGCAGCGGGGCACCCATCGCTACACCCCTGTTCGCACGACGAGGAGGCGCTGGATCGGCTCGTCGATCGCGCCCCACTGGTACTTGTACGGCTCGTCGCCGCGGAGGTAGTCGAAGCGCGGGCGGCCGGCGGCGATGGCGGCCTCGATCGCCGTCGCACTCAGGAGAACCCCGGGCGAGAGCTCGCGGGCGTCCGGGTCGACGCCGGCGTTGTAGAGGTACCAGGCGTTCCCGTCCTCGAACCAGATGCCCGCCGCGATTCGCCGGCCGCCCACGTTCAGGAAGTGGAGCTGGATCGTCCCGTCGTCACCGAGCAGCTCGAAGAGGCGGCGGAAGAAGGTCCGGCTCTGGTCGCCGCCCGCTGTCGGCGGGAAGAGCCCCTCGGCGCCCCAGCGCTTCTGGTGGAGGTCGACGAACGCGTCCAGGTCGCCGGCGGGTTCGGCCGAGCGCTCCAGGCGGACGTCGCCCGCGGCCTCCGCCCGACGAAGCTTCCGGCGCACCTCGTGGCGCTCCTTCTTGTCGAGCGTCCCGAGATACGTCTCGAAGTCCATCCCGGGCTCGAAGGTGACGACGGGGCAGACCTCCTCGCGCTCGCGGACCACCGTCCAGCCCTCGCCGGTCCGGGCGCCGAACGCGTCGGCCAGCGCGTCGGCGGCCGGGTCGCCGCAGCGGAGCCGGCGGAGGTCGACGACGTCCCAGGGCGCGGGGTGGTCGGGGTCGGGGTCGTCCCCGGGGGCGGCGAGGGCCGCGGCGACCGCATCAGCGGCAGCCGGGAGGTCGGCCGGGCGGGCAAGCAGCGTCGCGTAGTCGACGTGGTAGCTGGCCCCGAAGAAGACCGCCTTCGCTGTCGGTGCCACGGCGGTGAGGGGCGTGTGGTGGCCGCCCCGCAGGTGGGTGCGAAGGATCGCGTCGTCCGGCTCCACCTCGTGGCGGTGCATGAGCGGGACGATGGCGACGGGCGCGCCCGGGTCGGCGACCGAGGGATCGACGACAACCAGGGTCTGCTCGTGGGCGTTGGCGCCGTACGCGTCCCACCAGGCGCGATGGACGCCCCAGCGGGCGAACGGGGTGGCCCACGGTGAGGCCGACGCGAGCGCGTCCCAGGTGGAGGCGTCGATCGCGTCGAACGACCGGCGGACGGCACGCAGGGTTCCCGGGACCGCCGGGGCAAGCGGGGTGGTCTCGGCTGCGCCCGCCTCGCCGGCGGGCCCGACAGGACAGGGAACGTCGAGGTCCGTGGGAGCGGGGGTCATCGGTCCCGAGGATAACACTGGTTGCGCGCGCAACGGCCGCGCGGCCGCCCGAGCGGCGGCTGCCCACCGGCGCCTGGCGGCACCGGACCATCCGGCACGGTCGCCTGTACCAATCGGCGGGTTGCCGGAGGATCGTCGGATCGGGCAAGGTACGCGGCACTGGGCGGGGTCGCGCCGAACCCGCCCGAACGGCCCGTCCCCCAACGGGCGTCACGACACCAAGCTCGGCGCCGCATCCCATCGTCGCTTCGCCCCAGCGAGGCGTTCCGGTAGAGAGGAGCCTCATGTCGGTCGGTTCCCCCGTCGCCCTGCGGGCGGCCGCCGCCCAGATCACGCCGACGAGCAGGACTCCGCGGCGCGGCCTCCTCGTCGCCCTCCTCGCAGCGCTGCTCGCCGTCGGCAGCCTCGCCGCCGCCCCCGCCCCCGCCTCCGCCGCCGGGATCAAGGTCGCCATCGTCGTGGGGCCCGCCGGGTCCCTGACCAGCTCCTACCTCCGGTCGGCCCGCGGCTACGCTGCGCAGGCCCGCTCCTACGGCGCGACAGTGGTCGAGGTCTACACCCCGAACGCCACCTGGGCCCGCGTTCGGTCCGCCGTGCAGGGCGCCAACCTCCTGATCTACCTCGGCCACGGCAACGGCTTCCCCAGCCCGTATCTCTCCACGCTCAATCCCCTCAAGATGGACGGCTTCGGGCTGAACGCCTACGAAGGCAGCGGCAACGTCCGCACGACCTACTACGGCGAGTACTACGTCGGCTCCCGGGTCAAGCTGGCGCCCAACGCAGTCGTGATCCTCAATCACCTCTGCTACTCGGCCGGAAGCTCCGAGCCGGGCCGCTCGAACCCCACGCTGGCGGTCGCTCGCAAGCGGGTCGACAACTTCGGCGCCGGCTTCCTGCGGGCCGGCGCGAGAGCCGTCTTCGCCACCCTGGGCGACGCCTCGTACCTCGTCGACGCGCTGTTCACCTCGGACCAGGCGCTGCTGGACATCTTCTGGAACGCCCCCGACCGGACCTTGACGTACCAGGCCTCGTTCGAGTCGGTGCGGACGGCCGGCATGACCGTGGTCCTGGATCCGCGCGAGCCCGGAACCTACCACCGCAGCGTGGTGGGCGACCTCTCGGTGACGGCGAGCACCTGGCGCTCCTGAGCGACCTGCCCGGCGGGACCCGCAGCGGCTCTCGAGCCGGCCTCAGACCAGGTTGTAGGCCCAGTAGACGCTGCCGATCCCGACCGCGACACCGAACGCGATGAGCGTCTTCGCCCACACGCGAGGCGGTGGCGCGCCGCCGCCATCGTCGACGACCCCTGGCGACAGGGAGGTGGTCGAAGATGTCACCCCGGAGCGGCCCACCCTGCAGTGGCGAGATCGGCGGAGACCCGTGAAATGGCCTCGGTCGCCACCGTGATCGCCTCCTCGGCCTCGTCCCAGGTAGGCCTGTCGATCAGGTCCATCGGGTTCGACATGGCGGCCACGTAGCGCTGCTCGACCGCGTACACCGTAAGACCGCCGACGTTCAGCTCCTTCATCGTCGCCCCAGTGGGCGCGAGACCCGCGAGCAGACCGAGGTCATGCCTGGGCGGGAAGTCGATCGCGTGCCACACCAGCAGCGCCTTCAAACCCTTTTCGACCGCCTGCCCCGCATGAAACGCCGACGCGAAGGGCGAGGTGCCCTCGTCGCGGTGAGCTGCCAGCGAGCGGGCGTTGGCGAGCTCCGCACGGGCGTCCGAGAGCCACGCCTCCGTAGCTCGACGGCGCACCCCCTCAGGCGAGAGCTGCGGGGGACCCATAGAGGAACACTCCTTCTCGAGCCACCGCACCGGCGATCGAGCCCGCGAGATCCTGTTCGGCCGCAATGCTCGAGGGGGTCAACACAACGATGTCGACCGCGACTGAGCGATCAGCGACCGCCGAGAGGCTCTCGTACGCGCGCATCGCGACACGACGCCGCGCGACGCCGTCCGGCGCGAGAATCGCGAGGTCGAAGTCAGAGTCGGCCCGGAAGTCGCCGCGGGCGCGCGACCCGAACAGGATCACGCCATCGGGCTGGACGGAGGTCACGATGGCCTGGACGACCCGCTCGAGCTCCGAGGCCATCGGCTCGCCCGCGAGCCGTCTTGCGATCGCGCTCATGGGTGGACCCGCTTCGGGGTCAATCGCCGCGTCCTTCGGGACCAGGCCGCTGCTCTGCTCGAATGCGAGGAGCGCCTGCGCACGGATCTTGTATCTGCCGCCGGGGGTCGGTTGGACGGACTGAAGCTGCCCCGCAGCAATCCAGTTGCGGACCGTCTGGCTCGTGACCTCGAACCGAGCCGCCACCTCTGACACCGCGTAGAACTGCTTCATGCGGCTCCTCCGCAGTCAGCATCTGCTCTCTTGGCATACTGTGTCAAGTTGTTACTGTTTGCACAACTCGCTGGGCCTCGATCGAGTCCGCCGTGGCCGTCCTGACGTCAGCTCCCGATGCGACGGGCAATCGTTGCCCCGACGCCGTCGTAGACGACCTCGTAGTCGGGGGAGTCCCCGAGGGTGACCCGCATCGCGCCACAGCAGTCCTCGTCGGATAGCACGCCCCCCAGGCGACCTTTCGGTATGTAGACGTAGTCGTATTCGACGCCGAACTGCCGCGCCCACTCGTCGAGCGCCGCCACGGTGTCGTTCGCGCGGGCCCTCAGGGCGTCGGCCAGCTTCAGCTGCTGTTGCCAGGCGGAGGAACCCAGCCACTCGTAGCCCTGGACCGTCGCGACGCTCACCCGGCTGACAAGGTACGGGAACCACTCGGAGGTGGCGTCCTCGTACCAGTAGCGGCCGGTGACGACGACCACCCGCGCCGTCGAGGGCAGCGAGTCCCGGCTCCAGGTCATGGCGCTTCGGGCGTCGGCGCTGAGGCTCGCCATGGGGCTGAGCACCTGCGGCGCGAGCGCGGCCGACACCATCGCGAAGACGAGCGCGCTCCCGACGACGGCGCGGACCGAGCGCCGGCGGAGCAACGGTGTCGGCCACTCCGGGGCCGTGACGAGGTCGCCTCCCACGCCGCCAATGCGGGCAACGATGACGTCGAGGAGCCCGACGGCGACCAGCAAAGAGAGCGGAACCGACACGTACGTCGCGGCTGCCCGCGGGTCGGCGAGGACGACGAACGACGGCCCAGACCGGGACGAACCAGCGTCTGTCGACGAGCGAGTAGACGGCGCCGAGGACCCCCAGGCCGGCCGCGAGCTGCCAGAACGGCTCCTCGGTCAGCTTCGCGGTGACGAGGTAGAAGACGCTCTGCACGAGGTTGGCGCTCGACCCCCCCTGCGGAGAGGAGCGGGCCGGAGCCCGTACCGCGTGATCACCAGCGAACAGCCAGGGCGAAGCCACCATCACGCCGATCGCCGCCGCGGCGAGCATCCGCGACCAGGCGGTCCGGGATCGGGCGTACGCGAGCGTTGCCAGCGACAGGCTGATGGCCGCGAACAGGCCGGCCTGGGGTGCGTGAGGACGGTCAGGCCCAGGCAGATGCCCGCGCCGAGCCAGGCGCGACCGCCAAGCTTCAGGAAGCGGATCCCCAGGTAGACGGCCAGGATGGCGAGCAGGAATCCGGGCGCCCGGGTCAGGCCTCCTCCCATGACAAGCCACTCGAAGCTGCGCGGCACGAACGCGAAGGCGAACGCGGCGACGGCCGCGTGGACGCGGCTGGGCGCGAGCACGAGCGCGAGGAGGAAGAATGCCGGCACCGTCGCGATCGAGGCCGCGAGCGGGATCCAGCGCAACCACTCGACGGTCCCGAGCGGGATCACCGTTTCGAGCCCCGCGGTCGCGATGAACGCGAGCGGCGGATAGGCGAACGGCCCGTCCAGGCTGTTGTACGAGGTCCACATCGGGAGCGCCTGGCCGGTGCGCAGGATGTCGTCCACGTACGACGCGAACAGGCCGCCGTCGTTCACCGGGAAGCCGGCCTGCGACCACCGGCGCGACCCTCACGATCGCGCCGGCGAGCGTTGCCAGCAGGATCGCCGGCCACGGCGACGGTCCTCGCGGTGCCACGGGCCTGGCCGCCGCCTGCGTTGTCATGCCCGGCCGGGTGCCTCGCGGGTCGCCAGCCGAGCAGCGCGCCGGCCCAGCCCCAGGGCCTTCGACACGCCCCGGTCGTCGGGGTAGACGTGGGCCATGCTGGCATGCACCAGCCCGGGCAGCCCCGGCTCCATCGGCAGGCGGGCCATCGGACCGCCGGCCAGCGGAACCGGCTGGGCGAACGGGTCGCGGGCGACGTGGGCGTCCACGATCCACGTCCTCGCGGAAGCCCGGATTCAGGGACCGGAACGCGGGGAGCACCGCCGCGATCAGCTCGTCCGCGGTCGCCCCCCAGGCCGGGTCGCTGCGATCGACGTAGTGGGCGAGGTAGACGAGCCGCCGCCCCCCGTACCGCTCGGGCTCCACGAGGTTGGTGTGCTCGATGATCCCGACGCAGCCGAGCCCGAGGCGGTCCGTGACGTTCACCCAGTAGTGCGGGCTGAGGCTCTCCGTGAGCTCGAGGAGCACGCACACGATGCCCCGGAACGGGATGGCGCTGACGGCGTCGCGGTACGCGCGCCGGCAGCTCGACCATGCGCGCGAGCACGGGCCCGCTCACGCACGCGATGACGCGGGGCGCGGCGACCTCGCCCTCGCCGTCCGGGGTCGCGAAGGCAGCGACCCATCGGCCGTCGAGCCAGCGAAGCGACGAGACCCGCGCCGACAGGATCAGCCGGACACCCTGCGGACTCGATCTGTCGCGCGAAGGCCGCCGCGAGTGCGCCCGTGCCTCCGCGGATGTAGCCGAGCCGATCGCCCGTCGACCGTCGGGCTCCCGCCCGCTGGCGGATGCGGGCGACGAGCCAGGCCATGGCCACGTCCGCGGCGTGCGGCCCGAACTTGGCCTCCAGGAGCGGCCGCCAGACCGTGTCGTAGCCCGACCTCCCGAACCAGCGGGGGCCGTCCTTGCGCCACGGGCGTCTCGTCCATGCGCCGGGCGTCGCGGCGCACGAGCTGGGCGGCGGTGGCGGCCCCGAACCGGACGCGGGACGGCAGCGACATCGCCGAGAACGAGAGGAGGTCGGCGGGCCCGTCGAACGGGTGCACCGTCCCTCGATGCAGGATCGCCATCGAGGCGTGCCGCCACTCGAGCTAGTCCTCGAGCCCGAGGTCGCGGAGAGCCTCGCGCGTCTCGGCTGTCCTGGGGGAAGACGTGGTGGTAGTACGGCTCGATCGGCTCGCCGGCGACGACGACGGAGCGGGCGAGACCCCCGACCGTGTCGCCCGCCTCGATGATCGCTCACCGTCAGCCCCTCGCGCCGCAGGGCGTCCGCCGCAGCGAGCCCGGACATCCCGGCGCCGATGACGATGCAGTCCACGGTGTCTGGCATCGCTCTAGCGTAGCGGCCGCGACGAGCCCGCGGTCGCGCCTGCGATTGCGGATGCTGGGCCATACTCAGGCCCATGACGTTTGCCCGGCGCCTCGCCACGGCGTTCCTCGTCGTCGCGACCACCGCCGGCGCGGCGTTCATCGTGCTGGTCGCCGGCGGGTCGGGCAGGCTCGAGCTGGACGTCGTCCGCCTCATCTACGACGCCATGGCGGTCGTCGCGATCGTCTCGTGGCTCCTCATCGCCGCGTTCCGGCGCGACTGGCTGCCCTCCAGCCGGCTCCTGCCCGCGATCGCCGCCTGCCTGGTCGTCTTCGCCGTCGCGACCGTCACGTCCAGAATCCCCGGCTCAGCGCCGAGATGACTCGCCTACGCGTTCCTGCTCGCCGAGCTCTATCTGCTCCTCGTCGCCCTCATGCGCAGGACGCCCGGCTGCGCGTGCACATCGAACGGCTGGCGCTCGGGCTGTGCTTCCTCGTCTGCGCCTTGTACCTGCTGCAGGTGCTGCAGGCGTGGCAGCATGGTGGGAGGTCGTGGGGCAGCCGACGATCCCTCCGCTGCGCCCGGGCTACTCTCGGCCTGAGCCTGGGATCTCCGAACCCCATCGCCACGCTCGTCCTCGTGCTCGGCGCGTTCGCGCTCGCCACGAGCCCGGCTGCGGGGACGGAGTGGACGGGCGGTCGCGGTCGCGCTCGTCGTGCTCGTCGCGGTCACCACCGTGATCACGGGGTCGCGCGGAGCCTGGATCGGGGCGGGCGCCGCGCTGGTCGCCTGCGGGCTGGTCGCAGTCGTCACGGCGCCGGCCGTGCGCATCGAGGGCGGTCGCCTTCCTGCGCACGCGCCGGGGTGCGGCCGCAGCTGCTGGCCGGCCTCGCCGCCCTGCTCGTGGCCGGCGGGCTGGCTGCCGGCAGCGGCAGGCTGACGCTGGGCGACCCCGGGTATCGGGAAGCGTTTGCGGGGGCAAGCCTGCGGATGTTCGAATCGTCGCCCCTGGTGGGCGTCGGCCCAGGGGTCTGGCAGGTGCTGCGCGCCTCATACCAGACCGGGACGCAGCCCGACGTCTACATCCCGCACGCCCACAACATCTACCTGCAGACGCTCGCGGAGTTCGGACTCGCCGGGGTCCTTGCCGGCCTGGTCGTGGTGGGCTCGCTCGCCGCACTGGTCCTGGGCGCGATCCGGTCCGGCGACGAGACCCGCCGCAGGGTCGGGCTGGCTGCGTTGTTCGCGATCGTCCTGATGGCAGGCCAGCAGCTCGTGGACATGCTGATGAACGTCCCGGCACTCCTGCTCGCCGTGGCGATCCCGTTGGCATGGCTCGACGCCGTCGCGCTGGGTCCCGCCGCCGGAGCCCGGCCGCGCCGCGGCTCGTGGCCGGTGGGCTCGCGCCTCGGCGCTCGGGCTGGCCGCGCTCACCATCGTCATCGGGGCGGGCCTCTACCGCATCGAGGCGATCGCAGCGAGTGGAGCGCGGGGCGTGGCGGCCGCGGACGCCGGGCGGTGGGCCGACGCCGTGGAGCCGGCGAGGGAGGCTGCCGAGAGCGACCCGTCGGTGCCCGCCTACTGGTTCGCGGCCGGCGTGGCGGCCGCGAACGCCGGCGATCTCACCGCGGCGGCCGACGCCCTCGAACGGAGCGCCGCCGCGGACGACTACCCGTACGCCTGGCTCGACCTCGCAGCGGTGCGCTGGCGGCTGGGCGACACCGCGGGCGCCCGTTCGGCGCTCGAGAAGGCCGAACGGCTCGGCCTGCAGCGAGTGCCGGTGGCCGTCGCGGCAGGCTGGCTGCGGTGGCAGCTGGGGGATCGGGCGGCCGCGATCAACGACTACGGAACGGCCATCGTTGCCGCACCGACGCTCGCGAGCGATCCCTTCTGGAGCTCGGATCCCGCCTTGAGCGCGGCGAGGCCGGAGATCATGGATGCGGCCCGGCAGCAGATCGAGCGACGTCCCGGCAGTGCCGCCGACCACGCCCCGTTGCTGTTCAGGCTGCAGCTGTTCGGCGGGGATATGGCAGCGGCCGAGGCGGAGCTGGCGCCCCTGTCGGCCGCCGACCGCGCCGTCTACGACCAGGCCCTCGCCGCCTGGCGGGGACTCCCCGGCGCCGAGGCCGCCCTGCAGCAGCTGGCTGCACGCCACCCGCTCGAATCGACCCTCGTTGCGTGGTGCCAGCTGGTCGCGGCCCGCAACGGCGAGCAGGACCTGGTCGCCCGATACGGGACATGGACCTGGCTGGCCGACGAGTTCGCGCCGGGCCCGCCGGTCGCCCGCGTCGTCCTCGGCCAGCCGCTGCCTGTAGCCGGGACGGGCTGTGGACCGCTACGCGTCGCTCTATCGGCGGCTGGTGCCGGGCGCGCAGGTCATCGGCATCCTGCCGCAGATCGTGTTCCAGGACCACTTCTGAGGCGGCTCGCCGCCGTCGGATCCTGGTAGCGCTTCGGTACCATTGCCCGGACGCACCACCATCTCTAGGCTCCGGGGGCAATGATCCGGCGCTACGCCTACTGGCTCCGCGCGCTGCTCATGCTGGTCGACGGCCTGCTGGCCGTGGGCCTGCTGGTGGTGCTCTCGATCCTGCGGTTCGGGCCGGACTGGGCCGTCTGGTGGCGCCTCATCATCTCCGAGCCGCTCGCCTTCCTGGCGCTCTATGCCTTCGGCTGGGTCGGCGTCCTGGCCTTTCACGGCCTCTACCGACCGCGAGCCCGCTGGAGCATCCGGTCCGAGGCCGGCGACCTGGCCCGCGCGACGGTGGTCATGGCGCTCATCTCGGTCGCCGTGCTGTTCGTCTTCAAGGTTCCCGACGTCAGCCGGCTCTTCCTGCTGTTCCTCTTCCCCACCCAGTTCGTCCTGGCGCTCGCGACGCGAGCCGGCGCTCCGGGTCGGCTTCGGGTGGCTGCGCGGGCGCGGCTACAACAGCCGGTTCGTCGTGATCGTGGGTGCCGGCCCGCGGGGCCAGGCGTTCGCCGCGCAAGCTCGAGGAGCACCCGGAGCTGGGACTGCGCATCGCCGGGCTTCGTCGACGACGAGGACTTTCGACCTCCCGGCGGGCTGGTCGCTCCTGGGTCGCCTGGAGGACCTCCCGACGATCCTCCACGAGCGCGTGGTGGACGAAGTCGCGATCTGCCTTCCGTTCTCCCGCTGGAACCTGGTCGACGCGATCGCCCGTATCTGCGAGGACGAGGGCAAGATCGTCCGCGTCCCCATGGACGTGCTGGACCACGCCTTTGCCGCCGGCAAGGTGGAGGAGCTGGACGGCGTCCCCGTCTTCTCGCTCGTCTCCGGACCGGATCGGACCCTCGCCCTGGCCGTCAAGCGGATCGTGGACGTGGTCGGTCGCCGTCGTCGGGCTCGCCGTCCTCAGCCCGCTCTTCGGCGGCGGTCGCCGTGCTGATCCGGCGCGACGATGGCGGGCCGGTCCTCTTCCGACAGCGACCGCGTGGGCCTGCACGGGCGGCCGTTCGAGATGGTCAAGTTCCGATCCATGGTCACCGGACGCGGAGGGCCGCCGCGACGGACCTCGCCGCGCACAACGAGATCAACGGACCGGCCTTCAAGGTGACGGCGGACCCGCGCGTGACACGCAGCGGGCGGTGGCTGCGACGTTCCTCCATCGACGAGCTGCCCGCAGCTCTGGAACGTCCTGCGCGGCGAGATGAGCCTGGTGGGTCCGCGACCACCCCTCCCCGACGAGGTCGCCGGGTACGACGTCTGGCACCGCCGGCGCCTCTCGATGAAGCCGGGGATCACGGGCCTCTGGCAGGTCCGGGCATCGACGCGAAGCCGGATTTCGACCGCTGGGTCGCCGCGGACCTGGAGTACATCGACCGCTGGTCGCTCTGGCTGGACCTCGAAGATCCTCGCTCCGGACGATCCCGGCCGCGCTGGAGGGACGATAGATGGGACCCAACCTCGATCGGGGGGTCCGCTGTGACGTCGAACGCGGCCCGCTGTTCTGGGCGCTGTTTTCGGAGAGGTGCCGGGCGCGAGTCTCGTGGGCGGGCTCCTCGGGGTAACGCGTCAGCGGGAACCAGACTCCTTCGATCGAGCGAGCGCGTCGACGAGGGCGACCAGCCGTGCCACCGAACCGCCGTCGAGAGGTCCCATGACGGTCACGAGCCGATCCTGGCGCTCCGCCAGGAACCCGGCCGCCGCCGATGGCGGCGAGAGATCGGTGGCGAGTGCTGCGAGACCTGCCGCATCGTCGGCCGTGAGGAGGTCCAGCGAGGCAAGCTCGGCGTCAGCGATTGATGGTTCGCCCGCGCTCAGCACGGCGATCGGGCGACCAGCGACGAGCGCCTCGCCGGCCACCGTGGAACGATGGACGAGAACGACGTCAGCCCAGGCAAGGAGCGGGTAGAGAGGAGCCCGCTCCAGCGTCCGGACCCTTGCCATTGGCACGTCAGGCGCCGCCAGCCTTCTCTGGAGCGCCGACCAGTCACTCCCGCCAGGGTGCAGCTTGACGATCAACGAGCCGCCCTCGAGGCGCTGCAGGGCTCCCAGTGTCATCTCCAGAAGGCGCAGGTTCACCTCAGTTGAGGCAACACTGAGGGTGAGCAGAAGCCTTGGCGATCCGCGAAGACCGGTCTGGCCCTCGATCGACCTCCGATCCGCCGACTGGTCACGGCGCAGCAACTCGTCGAAACGAGCATTGCCCACCACGGTCAGCTGCTGAGGCGCCGTCCGCGATCGATGAACCATCCGACTGCGGCCTCGCTCCAGGCCGCCACGAGATCCGCGACGACCGGGACGTATCCAAGGCTCGCCTGAGGCAGTCCATGCTGCAGCACGACGGAACTCGTGCCGGTGGACCGGGCGACATGCGCGGCGAGCCTGCCGACGCGATGCTGGTCTGACGCCAGCAGGAGCACTCGGACGCCGGATCTCGAGAGGAACTGTTCAAGCGCTGCCGCCTCGACCGTGAGCCACGCCCCCGATCGTCGGACGAGGGGTTCGATCGCGGCGACGGCCTCCTCCGTCATGTCGCGGTCGGCCACGATGAGCGGCGGGACCGAGTCCCTGAGATCGGGCCAGATGCGGCCGATTCGACGAGATGCCTCCCGGACCCTCCTGATCTCGTCGGCCGGCGTGAGCGATAGCGCCACCGGGCGGTAACCAGCGGCTCGCCATCGACGGAACGCCCGCGGGTCGGCAGCCCCGATGACAACGTCGGACCCGGAGAGCGCTGCCGCGACCGCCATCGACGCCTCCAGAGCGGACGGCGTGGACATCTCAGACACGATCGCGACACGGGCAGTTGGCGTGTTGACGCCCCCAATCGCCGGCGTGACCAGCCTGAGGCCCCAGGCCCTAACACACGATCGAAGCCACTCCGCTTGAGCGGCCGCAGACGCGACTGCCCAACGGATTGCCGTGTCCCCCCGGCCGTTCGACGGACAGCCTCGAGAACCGACTCGAAGACCTCGATCGTCAGCGCGGGCCCTACGGGCAGGCCGTCGATTGACATGCGGTCCTCCCCATATGGACCGCGAAACCAGGATCGTGCCCATTCCTCGACGCTATCGACCGCCCTGACTGACGCACCCTGTGGCGATCCGTCGCTGTTGAAGGAGCCGTTGGTCGTTGTCACTCCACGACGCCTGTTGCTAGTGTCCGCTGGCGGGTCATGTGGGCCGCCGTTCCGGCCGCTCGCCAGCGGAGGAGCCAGCTGTACGCAGGAGACCTGGCAGAAGTTGCTGCTGCCACACCCACCAATCCGAAACCGCTCCAGAGCGCGCCCGCGATCAGGCCGATCGTCGGCGGCAAGCGCAAGGAGCTGGACTGCGAGGTACTGCCGCTGTGCGCCAACGCTGTTCAGGAAGTTGCCGAAGCCGGACGAGTAGGAGTCGCGCCACCAGTCCGACCCCGATGATCGAAAGTGGCACGAGGGCTCCGTCGTAAGCAGGCAAGAATGCCGGCACGAACACCCACGCGCCCAAGATCATCGGACCAACCACGAGGCCTGTGATCGCAACGGCGATCACGCCCTGTTGGCGCGCGAGAGCAAGCAGCTCGCCTCCACCGCGTCCTTCCCCGTATGCAAACGCGATCCGCGGGTAGAACTGTTGGCTCACGACCGACGTCACCATCAAGAACCCGCTCGAGACGATGGTCACCAGTCCGTAGACGCCTAGTGGCGTCTCCGCCCAAGGAATGCGAGCACGAACCATCGATCCACGGTAGTCAGCAGAGTGAATGCCAGGCCGGCGAGCATGATCGGGAACCCGACAACGGCGAGCCGTCGGAAGGTGACGGAGTCCGAGCGCGATCTCGGGAGTCGGGGCAACAGGCGGACCGCCCAGATGAGGGCGACAACCTGGGCGATCCCCTGGGCTGCGGTCAGGCCAGCAACCCCAAAGCGCATCAGACCAAGACCCGCGGCGAGAGTCACCAAGCCCGCGCATGCGAACTGGGCCGCCGCACCTCGGAATGCGAAACGCGACCGGAACATGATCTGCTCGAGCATGAAGAGCTGCTGACTGAAGATCGCCAGCGCGATCAGGGTGACCACGAGCAGGCCATCGCCTCCAGGCTCATCCAACAGGGTCACGCCGACCAGCCCTCCGACCAGGGCTCCTCCCAGACCCGTAATGACGGTGGCCGAGAGCGCTACGTCCTCGGCATGGTCGGCCGCGAGCGGTGCTCGCGCGCCAAGCTGGAGGGGAACCTCGCGACCGAGTCCACTGGGACACCCAGCGAGACGAAGCTCGCGTATTGAATAACTAGGGCGATCACGATCCACATGCCGAACCCGCTCGGCCCGAGGTAGGCGGCTGCCGCCAAATTCACGACCAGGCGGCTGCCCTGGTAGACAATGGATCCGAGGCTCAGAGCTGCGAGATCGCCTGCCATGGGCCTGATCGTCCGACCGAACCGATGGAACGGAGCGAGGACGCCGGTCGGCAGTGCGGGCATTTCGAAGACAGCATAGTCACGGCCCCGGGCATGCCGCGGGCAGATCTCTCCATCGCCACGCTCGTGGTCTTTGGAGCCGACGGTCGGCCCAAGATCCCCTCTCCGTAAGGGAGGTATCCGGGCGGACGGCCCTCGCCTGCTACCGTATCGGAGGTGATTCGCGTTCGGGGCCGATCTGCGTGAAGATTGCGATCCTCGGGACGCGGGGCATCCCCCCGCCTACGGCGGCTTCGAGACCCTCGCCTGGGAGCTCTCGACCCGCCTCGCGGCTCGCGGCCACGACGTCACCGTCTACTGCCGGCGCGGCTGGACGGACGAGACGGTCGCAGTGCCTCCGGGGGTCAGTCGCCGGTTCCTCCCGTACCTGCCCGGCAAGTACCCGGCCACCGTGAGTCACACCGGCCTGAGCGTCCTCGACTCGCTCGTCCGCGGCTACGACGCGATCTGGCTCGGGCAACGCGGCGAACGCGCTCTTCGCCGGCCTGCCCCGACTGCGCGGCACGGTGGTCGCCCTCAACGTCGACGGGATCGAGCGCCAGCGGGCGAAGTGGGGCCTGGCCGGGCGGCTCTGGTATGCCGTCGGCGAGCGTTTCGCGCTCGTCTTCCCGAACGTGATCGTCTCCGACGCGAAGGTCATCCAGGACTACTACCTCGAGCGCTACCGGAAGCGCTCCGCGCTCATCGCCTACGGCGCACCGATCCTGGAGCGCGACCCTCCGCCTGACCTCGAGACCCACGGCCTCGCCGGCGTCGAGCCGGGTCGCTACGTCCTCTACGTCAGCCGGCTCGAGCCCGAGAACCAGGCCGACCTCGTCATCGACGCCTACCGACAGGTCCCCGGCGATCTGCCGCTGCTCATCGTTGGCGACGCCCCGCTACGCGGACGCGTACAAGGAGCGCCTGCGCGAGCTCGCTGCCGCCGACCCTCGCGTCCGCCTGACCGGCGCCATCTACGGGCAGGGCTATCGGGACCTCCAGCGAGGTGCACTCGCGTACATCCAGGCGACGTCCGTGGGCGGCACCCACCCGGCGCTGATCGAGGCGATGGGCGCCGGGAACCTCGTCCTCGCGTTCGATACGCCCGAGAACCGCGAGGTCCTCGACGGCACCGGCCTCCTGTTCTCGAACGAGGTTGAGCTGACCGACCTGCTGGCCCGCGTCGTCGCGGACCCCTGGTCAAGCGACCTATGCTTCCCTGCGGGCGGCCGCGCGGAGGCGCGCGGAGTCGGTCTACTCGTGGGAAGCGGTCACTGCCGCGTACGTGGAGCTCTTCGAGCGACTCGTCCGCCGTCGGCGCGGTCGATAACGCGGCCTAGCCGCCGCCGCGCCACCCGGCGGTGCAGGAACGGCGTCCGGAAGAGGTCCCAGCCCACCCGCAGGCCCAGGCGAAGCCCCGGGTGCATCCGCGAGCCGTGCTTGTCGGACCAGGCGATGGGGACCACGGCGATCCGGTAGCCCCGGCGGCGCGCGAGGTAGATCAGCTCGACGTCGAAGACGATGCTCGTGATCTTCTGCTGGGCGAAGAGGTCGTGGGCCGCCTCGCGGGTGAAGCCCTTGAACCCGCACTGGGTGTCCTGGACGTGACCGACGGCCCAGATCGAGGCCAGGGCGTGGAACGCCCGCCCGATCGCCCGCCGGAAGCCGGGCTGGGTCCGCCGCATGTCGCTGCCGTCGGGCTGGATCCGGCTCCCGAGGGCCAGGTCGTGGTCGCGGAGCGCCTCGACGAGGAGGGGCAGCTGGTCCGGCGGGGTCGCCATGTCCGCGTCGGTGAAGATGGCGAGGTCGGTGTCGGCCGCGAGCATCCCGGCCTTCACCGCGGCGCCCTTGCCGCCGTGGGGCACCGCCAGCAGCGCCAGGAGCGGCACCCCGCAGACCGTGGTGGAGGCTGTCTCCGGGCGAGCCCGGACGAGGTCGGCGGTCCCGTCGGCGCTGCCGTCGTCGACCACCAGGACGCGGACGTCGTCCGGCAGGCGGGCCGCGCCCGGCGCGCCGTCCCGACCCTGCTCGCCGTGCCGGCGCAGGTACCCGAACAGCTCGTCGAGCGCCGGCCCCAGGCGCGCCTCCTCGTTGTACGCGGGCAGGACGATCGTGAGGCCGGCGGCAGTCATCTCGGGCGGAGTCTAGATAGTGATCGCATGGGTAGTGTCAGTCCGGCCGCACGAAGATGAATGACCTCTTCGGCTGGTCGGCCCAGGCGAAGATGGTCTCCGGCACGTCGGGCGGTCCGGTCCCGGCGTACGCGCGAAGGAGCCTGGGGAGGAGGTTCGCCAGCGTCGACCGGTCGTCGATGATGCCGGTTCGGCCGGGGGATCGGACCGCCAGCAGGTTGGCGGTGCGGAGATCGGCGTCCACGGTGGACAGGCCCGTCCCGTGATCCGAGAAGACGACGATCACCGCGCCCGGATCACGGGCGATGATGCGATCGGTGAGGTCGAGGGTCCGGGTGTTGATGAAGGCGATCTGGCCGTCGAGCCGCCGCACGTACTCCGCCCGCCCGAGCTGGGCGAGATCGACGTTGTCCGCGTAGAGCGTGGCGATGCCGCGCATCGGCCACGGGCTGCCGTCCCTGCCGAAGACCAGCGGCGAATGCGGCGCCGGAACATGGGCGAACACGAACCGCGGCCTCGTCGAGTCCTCCAGGGCGACGCGCTCGGCCGCCGCGAAGATCCCGAGCACGCGGGAACGATGCTGATCCGCCGCCAGATCGGGAAGGGCCGCGTCGATGAGCGCGCCGAGGCTCGTCGCCCGGACGACCGCCCACTCGAACTCGTTGATCTCTCCCGTGTCGATGAAACGGTCGGCCTGCCGGAGGGCAACGTGCTCGAAGCCCGGGAAGAGAGCGATCGTCTCGTAGCCCAGCCTCCGGATGTCACCGAAGAACCGGCCCTCGTTGATCTGGTGGCGCCATTCGACGTCCGGTCTTCCCTCGGGCCCGATGGCGCCGACACCGGGAACGTAGCTGAAGAGCTGGGTGAGCGTCGACCGCGTGGTCGTGTGGTTGGACCGGCTGTGGGTGGCCACGAAGAACCCGCGGTCCTCGAGCGCGCCGACGAACCCCGACACGTCGATGCCCAGCTCCGAGGCGAGCTTGTCCGCCCGCGGGTAGCCGTCGAGCAGCACGAAGTACATGTCCGGCAGGCCGGCGGCCGGTGGCTCGGCCGGGTGGGAGATCGGGCGCAGCGGGAACTCCGCCACGAGGTCGTAGGCGATCGTCTCGACGCGACCCATCTGGACGGCCTTGATCCCGACGGCGACGAGGAGGATCACGGCCACGGCGGTCAGGGCCCGCGTCGCGAGTGGCCACAGCCGCTCGCCGGTCGCGCGGAAGGCGCCGCGGCGGCGCGCCAGTGACCACTCCAGCGTGATCAGCACGAGCGCCGCGAGGCCGAGCGCGACGACCAGCGGGGACGGAGCCACGAGCAGGACGAGCAGCAGGCCCGCGCTGATGAGACCGGCGGCTTGTCGATCCCCTGTCGCCAGCCCGGCGATCCAGGGCAGGGCGAGCCCGATCAGGAGCGCGACGATGAGCGGACGGCCGGCCGCATACGGGCTCGCTCCCGTGTCGACGAGCAGGTTCAGCACCAGGGCAACCAGGATCGCGGCGGGGTACAGCACCGGCCGCATGCGCGCCCGCGCGGCGATCGTCATAGCCGCGAGTCTGCGTGGTCTCCCGATGCAGGCACTTCCCGGATCACCGGCGCACCCTCAGTCCGGCCGCTTGAAGACGAACGAGGCGTCGGGCTTGTCGGCCCAGGCGTAGATGGTCTCCGGAACGTCCGGCGGTCCAGTGCCCGTGTAGGCGCGCAGGAGGTGGGGCAGGAGGTTCGCCAGCGTCGACCGGTCGTCGATGATGCCGGTCCTGCCCGGCGACCGGACAGCGAGCAGGTTGGCGGTGCGCAAGTCGACGTCCGCCTTGGAGGGATCGGTTTCGCTCCACCGGGCGCCCGATCCATGGTCGGAGAAGAGGACGACGACCGCGTCGGGATCGGCGGCGATGATCTGGTCGACGAGGTCGAGGGTCCGGGTATTCAGGAACGTGAGCTGGCCCTCGAGACGGCGGCCGTACTCGGTCCACCCGAGCTGGATTGCCTCGATGTTGTCGTCGTAGGTCAGGGCGAAACCACGAAGATCGACCGCGCTCCCGTCCGCCTGGAAGACCTGCGGCGCGTGCGGGCTCACGATGTGCGTGAAGACGAAGCGCGGTGACACGGTCGCCTCGCGCGCGATCTGCCGGGTGGCCTCGAACGCGTCGAGCACGCGCGCCCGGTGCAGGTCGGCCGCCAGGGTAGGAAGCGTCGACTCGACGAGAAGCCGGGCGCCCGTCATCTGCACGATGGCCCATTCGAGCTCGTTGAGCTGTCCGGTGTCGATGAAGCGGTCCGCCTGCCGCAGGGTGACGTGCTCGAAGCCGGGCGAAACGGCGACGACCTCGTAGCCGAGGCCCCGGATGTCGGAGAAGAGGGCGCCCTCGTTGATCTGGTGGCGCCACAGGGCGCGCCGCGTCCCGTCGGAACCTTCCGCCACGCTGACGCTGGGCGCGAAGTTGAACATCTGGTCGAGGGTGAGATGGGTGCCCGTGTAGTTCGACCGGCTGTGGGTCGCCACGAAGAAGCCGCGATCGCCCAGCGCTCGCGTGAATCCCGACGTGTCGATCCCGAACTCCGACTGCAGCTTGTCGGCACGCGGGTAGCCGTCGAGCAGGATGAAGTACATGTCCGGGAGGTCGACGCGGCGACGACGCCACCGCGGCATGCACCCGAAGCGGGAGCTCGGCCGCGAGATCGTGGGCAATCGTCTCGACCCGGCCGAGCTGAACCGCCTTGACTCCGACGGCGACCAGGACGATGAGCCCCCCGGCGGTGAGCACCCGCGTGACCGCCGGCCAGAGCCGCTCCCCGGCCGCTCGCGACTCGGCCCGGCGCCGCGCCAGCAGCCGCTGCAGTCCGATCAGCACCAGCGCGACGACACACAACACGACGACCAGGGGTGCCTGCGCGGCCAGGAGGAGCAGCACGAGGACGGCGCCGATGAGCCCCGCAACATGCCGGTCCCCGGTCGCGAGGCCTGCCAGCCACGGGAAAGCGAGCCCGATGAGGAGCGCGACGATGAGCGGGCGCCCGGCTGCGTACGGGCTCACGCCCGTTTCGACCAGGAAGTTGAGAACGAACGCCACGAGGATCGCGGCCGGGTAGAGCACCGGGCGCATCCGCGCCCGCGCGGCGAGGCTCACGCCCGCTCCAGCCGGTACACGACGCGCGAGGAATCCGGGACGGCCGACCGCGCGACGAGCCGGAAGTGGGTCCCGAAGGCGCGCTCGAATCCCTCCTGCGTGTAGTCGGGGAAGACGTCACGGCGCGAGCTGAGCAGGCGCCGCACCATCGGGTCCTCCTTGGGGACGAACTCGACGATGGCGGCCGGGGCGAGCCGGGCGAAGAGCGCCGCGATCGAGCCCAGCGGCACGTTGTTCGAGATGGCGAGGTGGTGCACGAGGGCCAGCGCCATGACGACGTCGGCGTCGGATCGATCGATGAACGACGGGCGCTCGGTGCCGGCCCAGCCCAGGCCCGGGCTCGGGTTGACGAGATCCTGGACGAGCGGGAGGACGGTCGTCGCCCCGGCGGCCTTCAGGCGCTGGTAGTGGCGCTCGGACGCGGCAGGATCGACGTCCCAGGCGACGACGCGTCGCCCGAGGCCGGCGGCAATGGCGCTGAACCGCCCGACGTTCGCGCCCAGGTCCCAGGCGACGGCACCGCCGGCGTCCCGCAGCATCGCCTCGACGATCGCCTCCTTCGCCCGGGTGCCCTCGTCGGAGTAGCTCGTCTGCCGGTCGTAGTCGGCCCACTCGGTCCCGCCCGGGCTCCAGTGGAGGCCCGCGATCGTGCGCCGAAGGCTGTCGAGGAGGGCGGCCCGCCGGGTGGCGCCCATGGCGGCACGTCGGGGCGCTTCTCGCCCGGCGTCCGCGTACCGTCGCTGGGCCCGCGCATGGAGATGGACGTGGCTCGCCAGCCCCGTGGACAGGCGTGTCCGGCCCGGCAGGAGGGTCGACGCCAGGTCCAGCGGGATCCCGTCGACGTGGTCGCGCAGCATGAGCCCGCAGCGGATGTCGCGGCGCGCCATGAGCGCGAGCGGTGCGACGAAGTGCTGGCAGAGCTGGCGGTACGCCGCCCACGGCTCCGTCGGGTCGAGCCGCTCGACGGAGAGGCTGTCGATGAGGATCGGCCGCCCGCGCTCGAACTGGATGTTGTAGGCGGAGGCATCGCGCAGGGTGAACCCGCTCCGCTCGGCGTCCTCCTGGAGGTCGATCGTGAGCAGCGCGGCGTCCTTCAGCTGCCCGAACGTCCACTCGTACGGGTAGGAGATGAAGGCGACGGGGTCGGGACGCAGGACCGCGAGGGCGTGGTCCGGGTCCGCCGCCAGGGAGATGTCGACCACCTCGTGGCCGATCAGGCGTCCATCCTCCTGCCATCGACGCAGGATCCCCGCCGCCGACGCGGCCTCCCAGTCCTCGGCGAAGCTCCGGTTGACCTGTCGGTAGACGACGCCGGAACGACGGAAGACGAACCCGCTGGGATCGCGGAACGAGCCCGGATCGCGGACGGGCGGGGGGACGCCCGGCGGCTGCCCGGTCATCGCGCCGAGCGGGTTCGCGCGGTCAGGGCTGCGCTGGGGGCGCGGCGTCGTCGCGCGCGGCAGCGTCGACCGCCGGGGTGACGGGCCCGGGGCGGACGCCGCGGATACGGTCCATCCCCTTGCGGATCTGCGATCGGAGGAAGAACGGGACCACGACGATCGTGGCGATGACGGCCTGGATGAAGAGGCTGCCGGCCCCGGGATCGATATAGGCGAGTAGCTCCATGTGGTCCTCCCCGGACGCCGGAGGCGGAGGCCCGGCGCGTGCGAAGCCTGCCCGGTCTCGGTCCCGAGTGCAAGCGAGACCGATTATCGCGTGGGTCCGCCCTCCACCCTCATGGCCCCAACGGGTGGCTCGGTCCCCCCGTTGGTCCCACGGCGCGACCGCTGTCCCGGGGCTGGCGAAGCGCGGCCAGGAGCGTCATGAGCATGTACACGAGGAGACGCGGCGTCGCCAGCACGCTCAGGGCCACGGCCGCGGCCCAGCCCCAGCGCATGGGCGCGAGGCGCAGGGCAAGGACGATGCCGGCGCCGACGAGCACCGCCCACAGCAGCGGCGAGACGGCGTACGGCGAGATGCTGCGGACGTCCCCGACCTGCTCGAGGGTCAGCGTGCCGAGAAAGTCGAGCGTCGCCTGCGGCTCGAGGACGAGCTGCAGCAACGCGAGCCCGGCCGTCCACGCGGCGAACACCCCGACGGCCCGCCAGTCACGCCGGCCGATCCACCACAGGGCGACCAGGGCCGGGAAGAGCTTGAGGTTCGACGCCAGCGCGATCGACCACGGCGCGCCCACGGCGGTCAGGAAGGTCACGGGCACCTGGGCCTGGCCGATGGCGACGCACCAGGCGATGGGGATCCCCAGGATGCCCACCGCGAGCCAGGTCTCCCGTCGCCGAAGCCCCACCCGCCAGAGGGTCCCCGCGAGGCTCGCGATGACGATCACCTCCCAGATCGCCGCGGCCGCCGGGAACGGCAGGAGCGCCAGGGGGCGAAAGGCGATGGCCAGGAGCGGCGGGTAGCGGTAGAACTCGGCGGCGTTCGGGTCGGCGTCGGCCGGGTAGAGCGGCAGGCCCGCGTTCAGGCGCGCACCCGCGTCGTAGTAGGCGCGGGCATCCGACAGCGGGTCACCGGCCAGGTGGATCCAGAGGACGCCGAGGCCGGCCAGACCGCCCAGGACGGCGAGCGCGAACACGCCCAGTCGCGCGAATTGGCGCGCCGGCGAGGCGCGAACGCCGCCCAGCTCGTCCATCGCAGGGCATCCTATCGGGCCGCGCCCCCTCCTGCCCCGCGGACCATCGTCAGGGGGATGACGATGACCTACAGTCCCGGGCATGGCATTCGCTCGCGCCTTCGCGGTCGGCGGCGGCCCGAACCGCCTCTTCCGGGCGTTCCTCTGGGTGGCTGCGGGCGGCGTCTCCCTCGTGGGCGTCCGGGACCTGCTGGCCGGGTACCCGCCCTTCGTCGATATCGAGATCCCTCTCCGTGCCGCGGAACGCTGGCTGGCCGGCGGCGAGCCGTACCTCGCATCGTCGTTCCTGGCGCCGCCGGGCTACGAGCTCCCGTTCCTCTACCCCCCGTTCGTGCTGCCCTTCGTGGCGCCGCTCACGCTCCTGCCTCGCGAGCTCGTCTGGGCCGGGTGGCTGGCCGTGTGCATCGCCGCCGCGCTGCTCACCGTGCGCCGGCTTGGCGTGCCCTGGCCGGTCGCCCCGCTCGTGCTCCTGTGGCCGCCCTTCGCCGAGGCGATCCTGGGCGGGAACGTGCAGCTGGTGCTCGTCGCGGGCTTCGTTCTCCTGTTCTTCGGGACCCCGGGTCGGCCGTGGACGCCCGCACCACGCGACCCCGCGATCGCCGACAGGCCGGCCGTGGTGGACGGCGTCCTGGGCGCGGCGATCCCTGCCTTCAAGCTGTCGCAGCCCCACGCCTGGGTCGCCCTGCTCCGGCGGCGGCCGAGCGCGGCGCTCGCCGGGCTGGCCGTGGTCGGCGGCCTCGCGTTGGCCACGTTGCCGCTCGTCGGGCCCGATCTCTGGGTCGCCTGGACGGAGCAGCTCCGCCGGGCGGCGGATCCCGCGTGGCCGCTCGCCGGGGCGTCGCTGACGGCCGGGATGCCACCGTTCGTCGGGCTGGGCGTCACCGCCGCGACCGCCCTCCTCTGCCTGGTCGTCCCGGTGGCCCGCCTTGGTGCCTGGACGGGGATCCTGACCGTCGTCGGCGCCCCGTCGCTGCGCATGTTCGGAGTCCTGTTCGCCCTGCCCGCGATGCTGACGATCCGTCGCGAGGCGGCCCTGCTGGCGGCCTTCCTGATCGCCACCTACACGCTGCAGGGTCTCTGGATGGGCCTGTTCCTGGTGCTGGGGACGCTGCTGGTCGCCGAGCGCTACCCGGCGCTGCGGGAACCCTGATCCCCGGGCGCGCGTCGGTCCCGAACGACGCGTTCCAGCGCGACCACGGCGACGGCGGCCACCGGGAGCCCGGGCACCGGCGTGGCGAGGAGGGCTGCGGCGAGGTAGGCGCCCGCGGTCCGCCTCGCGAACGCCGGGATCGCGATCGTCGAGTAGTACCACTGGGTCCACGGCCAGAGAGCCGGGACGGCCAGCCACGCGGCGCGGTCCCGCCCGGCCAGGACGAGCGCTGAGGCCGCGACGGGAATGAGCGGCCACCACGCGGTTGCGCTCATGCCGCCCGACGACTGGACCCGGAAGCGGTCGGCGATCTCGGGGAACGCTGCGAGGAATTCGCTCCAGGGCAGCAGAGGGGCGGAGAGCAGGAGCACGATCGCCGCGACCGCGAGTGAACGCCAACGGCCGAGGACGAGCACGGGCACGAGGGCATATGCCTTGACAAGCCCGGCCGCCGCGGGACCGGCTACTCCGGCCATGAGCAGAGGCAGCAGGAGAACCTCGGGATTCACATTCCAGGCCGCATCGACGAGGGGCGGGAACAGGAGGAACCACAGGGGCATGTGCAGCCGGCGCAAGACGAGCACCGTGCCGGTGAGGCCCACGCCGAGCATCGTCGCCAGGGCCAGCGGCTCGGGAAGGATCGCGAACGGCACCATGGCGAGGAGCGTGGGAGGTGGAGCGCCGAAGCCGATCCCGCCCATGAAGACCGACCATGGATCGCCGCCGGCGAGCCAGGTGCGGGTGGCCTCTCGATAGAGACGGCCGTCGAAGCCGAAGGCTCCCCCGCCGGCGAGCACGGCGAGCCGTTGGGCGCTGATCACGGCAAACCAGGTCGCGAGGAGGGCGTCGAGCGTCCAGGTCGGGAGGCGGTTGCGCAACCTCATCGGGCCCGTCGCCACCATGAGCTCCCCTCGCGCAGCGCGGGGCGGTCCTGGAGCACGGGCCAGAGGGCCGCCAGGATCGCGAGGCCGCTCGGCCAGAGGACCGGGAGCGCCAGCGTGGCCGCCACCGGGACCGTCCAGCGCCGGTCGGTGCGAGCGCCCCAGGCCACCACCAGGAGCGCTGCCGGGAGGCGGATCCAGAGAGGGAGCGGGATGGAGAACTGGTTGAGGGGAGAGCCGCCGGCGGTGGCGCCCAGGCTGTCCGTGATCCAGCTCTGCCATGCCGCCGGGTTGGCGACGTACGAGATGCCCGCGAGGGTCGCGGTCACGCCCAGCGCGATCGCGAGCGCCCGCCACTCCCGCCGGAAGAGGAACCAGGCCAGGCCGACGCCGGGCGTGACCTTCGTGAGCACCACGAACGACCACGCCGCCGGGTAGCGGAAGCCGAGGGCGATGGCCGCCGCCATCAGGAGGTGGACGTTGCCGTGGTACAGCTCGAGGGCGACCGGCGGGAAGGCGAACACCGCGAGGATCGGGCGGACCGGGCGGCCTCCCAGCCAGATGGCCGTCCCCACGAGCAGGCCGGTCCATAGCCACAGGAACTGCCAGAACGGCAGGAGGCCGAAGGGCGCGAAGGCGACGGCGATCACGGGCGAGTACGTGAATGCCCCCAGGGCACCCGCCGGGGCTGTGTATGGGTCCGCAGGGTTCACGGCCCAGTAGGCGTAGGCGTCGAAGCCGAAGGTCCCGGTTGCCGGGGCAACCACCAGGAAGAGATACGCGGCGAAGAGGAGGCCCGCGACGATCCCGCCGTCGACGACGGCGCGGCGGACGGGAGCGCTCAGGCGGACGGCCACGGCGGCATCGTAGCGCCGGGGGGGAGCCGTTCGACAGGTGGCGGATGGCCCATCCGTACCACCCCGTCCGTACGGGTCCGCCACGGGGCCGGGTGGTGCTACCGTGCACCGCCGTGGGGACGCCGCTCGCCCTCTATGCGCTCGCGCTCGTCGTGCGGCTCGTGCTGCTCGCCGGCTTCCCCGACCCCGGCTACCCGGACTCCTCGTACTACGTCGACGTGGCCCACAGCCTGGCGGCCGGCCACGGCTTCTCCATCAACGCCATCTGGATCTTCGCCGAGGTGGGCGGGTCGATCCCGGCCGACCCCGTCCTCCCGATCCCCTCGAACGCCCACTGGATGCCCCTGGCCTCGATCGTCCAGGTCCCGTTCATCTGGCTCCTGGGCCCGACGGCGCTGGCCTCCGCGCTCCCCTTCGCGCTTGCCGGCGCGCTGGCGGCGCCGCTCACGTGGGCCCTGGCGCGCGACGCGGGGGCGAGCCGGCTGGTGGCCGTGGGGGCGGGCGTCCTCGTGGCGATCCCCGCGGCCGGCGCGGTCTTCATGGCCCAGCCCGACAACTTCGGGCTCTACCAGCCGCTGGTCGCCGCCGCGCTCTGGATGGGCGCCCGGGGGCTGCGGGGGCACGGCCGTTCGTTCGCCCTGGGCGGGCTCCTGGTCGGGCTGGCCACCCTGGCCCGCAGCGACGGGGTCCTGGTCGGCGCCGCGCTGGCGCTGGCCTTCGCCTGGGACCGCTGGCGCGCCCGGCGCAGCGGCGGCGAGCGCCGCCCCGCGATCCCGGCGTGGGCTGCGGTCGCCTGTCTCGGGCTCTTCCTGGCCGTCGTCGCGCCCTGGCTCGTCCGCCAGCTTGTCGTCTTCGGGTCGCTGTCGCCCTCCTCGGCCTCCGGCAAGGTGTTCTTCATCCGTTCCATCGAGGAGTGGAACAGCATCACCACGCCGGCCAACCTCGAATGGCTCCTGGCGCAGGGCCCGGTCCCGTTCGTCGCGAGCCGGATCGGCGGCCTCGTCGCGGCGCTGGGGATCTTCGCCGTGCTGATCGGCGGCGTCCTGCTGGTGCCCTTCATGGTCGTCGGGGGGTGGGCCCGCCGCCGCTCGGTCGCCTTCGGTCCGTTCTTCGCCTACGCGGCGCTCCTCTTCGCCTTCTCGACGCTGGTGTCGGCGGTGCACGTGCCGGGAGGGACGTTCATCCACTCGGCGGTGGCGCTGGCACCACATGCGTCCGTGCTGGCGCTGGAGGGGATCGCCCTGGCCGTGGGCTGGGTGGCCGCCCGGCGCAGCGCCTGGCACGCTCCCACCGCCACGCGGTTCTTCACCCTCGCCGCGATCGGCTTCGCGGTGCTCGTGGCGTTACCCAGCGCCCTGGTCACCCAGGCCGGCTGGGCCGCCCGCCGCGACGACTTCCTCCTGGTGGCCGGCGGCCTGGATGACGCGAGCGCAGCCCCCGACGAGCGCGTGATGTCGATCGACGCCGCCGGGACGCTCTACTGGACCGGCCACGGGGGCGTGGTGCTCGTGAACGACCCCCTGGACACGATCGAGGAAGTCGCCCGCGCCTACGAGATCCAGTGGCTCGTCCTCAACCGGGCGGACACGGTGGCGTCGGTCGCGCCGATCCTGGACGGCGGGCCGCGCCCGGCATGGCTGGGAGCGCCGGTGGCGAGCCGGCCGGCACGCCAGGTCCCCGGTGCCGCGCCGCTCCCCGCGGGCGCCCTCGGCGTCGGGCTCTACCCGGTCTGCCTCGACCCGGCCGACACCCGCTGCGCAGAGGCCGCCCCGTGAGCCGGCGCGAGGCCTGGCTGAGCGCGGGCCTCGTGTTTGCCGTGGCCCTGCTCGTTCGGCTCTGGGCCGCCGGCCAGGTCCCCTTCCCGATCCCCGAGGACACGGCCTACTACTGGGGCGTCGCCCGCAACCTGGCCGAGGGCCGGGGCTTCGTCAGCGACGCCATCTGGTCCTATGCCAGCCCGGCCCGGGATCCCCTGACGGGCGTCCTCGGCTTCTTCTTCCCGCGCCCGGCCTTCGAGATCTGGCAGCCGCTCCCGAGCCTGCTCGGCCTCGTGCCGCTGCTGGCCACGGGATCCACGGCGTACGCGATGACCCTCCCCGTGGCGGCCGCCCTGGGCGCCCTGGTCCCCGTGGCCGCCTGGCGGATCGCTGCCGACGTGGCCGAGGAGCGCGCGCTCGGAACCGAGCGAACGCGGACGCTGGCCCTGGGAGCGGGGCTCGTTGCCGCCGTCGCCCTGCCGCTCGTCCTTCCCTCGCTCCACCTCGACTCGAGCACCGCGTTCGGGCTGCCGTCCCTCCTGGCCTGCCTGCTCATGGTCCGGCTCGTCCGCCGGCGACCGGTGCGGCTTCTCGACGCCCGCCTGGTCGGCCTGGGCCTGGCGATCGGGGTCGCCGGCCTGGCCCGCAACGAGGCGGCCTGGGTGGGCCTGGCGTGGGCGCTCGTCGCGTTCGGCGCCTGGCGACGGGCCGGCCTCGGCCCCGTCGTGCGGGCGATCGCCGTGCCGGGGGTGATCGCGCTTGCCGTCATGGCGCCCTGGCTGGCCCGGAACTGGCTGGTCTTCGGGTCGCCGCTGCCGGGCCAGGCCATCACGAACGCCTGGGCGATCACCGGCTTCGAGATCTTCGCCTGGCAGGATCCCGCCACGGCGGCCAGCTACCTGGCCCTTGGACCGGCCGCCTTGCTGCAGCAGCGCGTGGACGGCTTCCTGCACAACCTGCTCGACGTCCTGCTGGTGCCGGGCGCCCCGATCGCCGTCGTCGGGCTGGTCGCGCTGCCCTGGGCGGCCCGACTGCGGGCGCTCCGGCCCCTGCTGGTCCTCGCCCTGATCACGTTCCTGGTCGCGACCCTCGTCTTCCCCGTCCAGACGCGCTGGGGGACATTCCTCCACGCGTCCGTCCCGGCCTCCGTCCTGCTCCTGGTCGCCGGCCTGGCCGGCCTGGACGAGGGCCTCGCGTGGGTGGGTCGGCGGCGCGGCTGGACGCGTCCGGTGGCGTGGCTGGCGCCCCTCTTCGCGGTCGTCGGCGCCCTCCTCTTCATGGTGCCGGGCGTCATCACCTACGGCAGCCAGGCCCGGGGAACGGAGGCCGCGTACACGGACCTGGGGCGCCGGATGGCCGCGGCGGGCGTCCCCCTCGATGGAGCGTCCCCCGTCATCGCCAACCACCCCATCTGGGTCGCGGAGGTGCACCGGGTTTCCGCCCTGGCCCTGCCCGACGAGCCGGTCGCGAGCGTGCTGGACCTTGCCCGCACGTTCGGGGCGCGGATCGTCATCATCGACGGCGACCACGGCGGCTGGCCCGCCCGCCTGACCTCCGATGCGGACACGGCCTGCCTGGAGCCCGTCGGCCTGCCGCCCCCGGCGGACGGCGCTGCCGGGAGCGGCAACATCCGGGTCCTCCGCGTGGTGTGCCCGTGAGCCCCCGTATACTGGCCGCCAGATGAGCGCTGAGATTGGTGCCGGCGATGCGGCGGGTCGGTTCGACACTCTTCACGAGGAAGCGAAGGCGGCGCTCGCCTACGCGGCGAACACCATGCGCACGGTGACCGAGCGCTACCGCGAGGCCTTCCACGAGAGCCTTGCCGGGTGGCACGAGGATCGCGACGCCCTGGACCACGCCGACCAGCGGGTCCTCGCCGATCTCCAGGCCGGCGGCCCCGGCGCGAACGTGAACGGCGCGGATCGCGTGGCGCCGCCCGGCCCGGTCGCCAGCGTGGAGGCCGCGGAAGCGGCCGCCGAGGAGGGTCGGGCCTCGGAGCTTCGCCGCCGCATCGCCCTGAAGACGTCGGAGCTGGGTGAGCGGCAGGCCGAGCTGGCGCGCCTGGACCTGGTCGTGCGCGGCCTCGAGCGCACCTGGCTCTTCCTCGAGCGGGGGGATTCCTCGCTGCTCGCCGACCCGGCGGGGCCGGAGCTCGCCGACGGCCTCCTGATGCGCATCGTGGAGGCGCGCGAGGCCGAGCGGACGCGGCTCGCCCAGGAGATCCACGACGGGCCGGCGCAGGCGCTGGCCAACGCCATCTTCGGCGTGGAGTACATCGAGAAGATCCTGGACCGCGACCGGCCCGCCGCGCGCAATGAGCTCCGCTTCATGCGCGAGCGGCTGCGGCGCGAGCTGGGCGACGTGCGGGCGTTCATCAGCCAGCTGCGGCCCCCGATCCTCGACGAGGTCGGCCTGGACGGGGCCATCCGCGACGCGGCCGCCACGCTCCAGGCGCTGACCGGGGCCGCGGTGGAGGTCGACCTGGCGGCGTCGCCCGACGAGCTCGACGGCGTCGAGCAGGTGGTGGTCCTGCGCGTCCTGCAGGAGGCCCTCCAGAACGTCCGGAAGCACGCCGGCGCGCGCCACGTGCTGCTCGCCACCCGGCGGGTCGAGGACCGCTGGATCCTGGAGGTCCGCGACGACGGTCGGGGGTTCGATCCCGACGCCCCCGCCGCTCCCGGGCGGCGCACCTTCGGGCTCCAGTTCATGCGCGAGCGGGCCGAGCTGGTTCGCGCTGCATTCACGGTCCGTTCGCAACCGGCGAACGGCACGGTGGTGGTGCTTGACGTTCCCGTCCCTGAGAAAGGAGGCAGCGCATGACCTATCCCGGGCCGGACCGCCGGCGGGGTGGCCCCGACCGGCGCGGCACCGACGAGCGGATCCGGATCCTGCTCGTCGACGACCACGCCCTCGTTCGCGTGGGCATGCGGGCGATCCTGGAGCGGGAGCCCGACTTCGACATCGTGGGCGAGGCCGACGACGGTCGCTCTGCCCACGACGTGGCGATCCAGACCGACCCGGCCATCATCCTGATGGACCTCTCGCTCCCCGCCCCGGGCGGCATCGAGGCCACCCAGAAGATCAAGCGGGACCTCCCGGCGACCGGGATCATCATCCTCGCCTCCGACGAGGACGAGGAGGCGCTCTTCCAGGCGATCCGCGCCGGAGCCGCCGCCTTCATCCTCAAGGACGTGGGTCCCGACGATCTGGTCACCATCATCCGCCGCGTCGCCGGGGGCGAGTTCCTCATCAACGACAAGGTCTTCGCCAAGCCGGCGGTCGCCTCCCGGGTGCTCAAGGAGTTCCGCGAGCTGGCGATCTACGGCCAGGAGGCCGCCCCGATCTTCGCCCCGCTCTCCCCGCGCGAGGTCGAGATCCTCGACAACATCGCCCAGGGGATGACGAACAAGCAGGTCGCCTACCAGCTCTCGATCAGCGAGCAGACCGTGAAGAACCACATGAGCTCGATCCTGCGCAAGCTGGCAGTCAACGACCGGACCCAGGCCGTGGTGTACGCGATGCGCCAGGGCTGGATCCGGATGCCGGAGGACTGACCCGGGACCATGGCAGACCTCCACATGGGGCCCGGCGAGGCGCTCGACCACGAGCTCGAGGGACTGGACCGGGAGCTCGCCGAGATCGAGCTGCTCGAGGGGCAGGCGCGCACCGAGGCGGCCCGCCACGAGCAGAAGCGGGCGCAGGCGGCCGAGCGCCTCGACGGCCTCGGCGCCGGGGCCGCTCCGGCCGAGCTGGCCGAGGCGAACGCCCAGCTGCTGACGCTCACCCGGCGGGCGGCCGTCGCGGAGGCCCAGCTCGACGTGCTCGCGGGCAAGCGCAAGACCCTGGAGCGCTCCCGCGAGGGGCTGGCCCGCGTGCGGGAGGCCCTCGGCGCCTCGGGGGATCCGGCCGAGACGACGAGCCCCGTGGTCGCCGCCCGGGCGGGCCCGGCCGCAGCTGCGACGGCGCCCGGTGTCGGGAGGGTGATCCTCGCCGCCCAGGAGGACCTCCGCCGCGACATCGCCCGGGCAATGCACGATGGGCCGGCGCAGAGCCTGACCAACATCGTCCTGCAGGCGCAGATCGTCGAGCGCCTGCTGGACCTCGACCCGGCGGCGGCGCGGGCCGAGGTCCGGGAGCTGACCGCCATGGTCCAGCGCACGCTGGAGGCGACCAAGGCGTTCATCTTCGACGTCCGGCCGATGGTCCTCGACGACCTGGGCCTGGTGCCCACCCTGCGCCGGGTCGCCCGCGACCGGAGCCGGCGGGCCGGGGTGCCGGTCGAGTTCGACTCGCTGGGGTCGGATCGCCGCCTCCCGATGGAGCTCGAGAGCGCCATCTTCCGCGTCGCCGACGAGTCCGTGGCACGCCTGGCGGGTGGAGACGCGGAGAAGGTCGTGCTCACGCTCGACTGGGGCGAGGAGCTCGAGGTGATCGTCCGGGCGATCCACCCGACCTCGGCGGAGGCCCCCGAGGACGAGCTGCGCGCCGACGCGCCGGCCGCGCTCCGAGAGATGGTGGACGACCGCCGGGCTCGGGCGGCTGCGCACGGCGTCGTGGCCGTGCTGACCCCGACCATCCGCCGCGAGATCGAGGAGCGGGCCGAGGCGGCCGGAGGGAGGGTGGAGTTCGCAGCTGACGGTCGCGGCGTCACGGCGCGCTTCCCGCTCGCGGCGGCGCCGGCCGACTCGTGATCGTGCCTCGCCGGGGCGCGCCGGGCGCGGCCGGCCAGGGCTTCGTGGAATTCGGGGTGATCGTGGCCCTGGCGATCCTCGTCGCCGTCGCCGTGCTCGTCCTCCTCCGCCCTCAGCTGGCCTGGGTCCTCAGCCTGATCGGCAGCGAGGTCGACAAGTCCGGCCGGCTGCTGCTGGGTCTCGCCTGCACCTGAGCCGGCTGGTCCTGGAGTACCACCGCACGTCCCTACCAACGGGCCATTGGATACCGGCGGAACGCGCGCGTAATCTCCGGGTTGCCCCGGTCTCGGGGTGTGCGCACTCATCTGGGGAGGCCATTATGGCGCTCATCAATTACGTTCTCGGCATCATCCATCGGGACGAGGAGGGGCAGGGCCTCGCCGAGTATGCCCTCATCCTCGCGCTCATCGCCATCGTCGCGATCGTCGCCCTCATCTTCCTGGGCACGCAGGTTTCGACGATCCTCTCGACGGTCGGCTCGTCCGTCTAGGACCACCCTTCAGCCGCAGGCGCGACGCCGGGTCCCCCGCGGACCCGGCGTCGTCGCGTCCGGGACCGCGAGGTGGCGCGGCCTCGCACCACCGAACAGTCCGCCGGGTCTTGACACCCGCTCGGGGCGGGCCTACCGTTCGCTGGCCGTCCGGTCGGGAGGCGACTGCACACGACCGACCGCGGCAGACGACAGAGTTCGGGGCCCTGGGGGCCCTGCCAGCTCCCGCGGACGCGGGGGACTCCAGAAGGGAAGGGGGTGAACCACCTAATGGCATATCTGTCCGGACTTATCTCGTATCTCCTGGACCGTGACGAGGAGGGCCAGGGTCTCGCGGAGTACGCGCTGATCCTCGCGCTCATCGCCATCGTCGCGATCGTTGCCCTGATCTTCCTGGGCTCGCAGGTCTCGACGATCCTCTCGACGGTCGGCTCGTCCGTCTAGGAACCAACTGAGGAATGGGCCGCCCGGACATCCCGGCGGCCCATTTCCCTTCTTCGCCCCTCGTCGGGGCCACAGCCTGACATCGAGACCGGCCTCCCCCGGGTGGCCGGTCTCGGCCGCTTTCGCGGGGTCGCGGCGCAGGTGCGTCGTCTCCCCGGCGGAGACAGAGCGCCGGTGCGGGAAATCCTTCCATTTGTTCCCACCGGTCCTAGCACTTTTGTATGGTCGCGCTGCCATCGGCCGGTGCTAGAGTGGTGCCGCCTGTCAAACGGCAACGGGGAGACCAACCTTGAAGCGCAACAATCGCCTGATCCTCCTGATCGGATTCTTCCTGGCCGCGGTGGCGTTCGTCGGCGTCGTCCTCCTCCTCGGGGGCGGGGGGGGCACCAGCAACCCCACGGGGCCGCTCGTGACGACCTCGACGATCGTCGTCACTGCCGCTGACGTTCCGCTGGGAACCACGCTCACCGCCGACCTCGTCACGACCCAGGAGGTCAAGGTCGACGAGAAGCCCGTGGGCGCCTATACGCTCACGAGCGAGGTCATCGGCCGCACGGTCACGACCCAGCTCACGAAGGGCCAGCTCGTCGACGCGAATGCCTTCTCGACCTCGACGGTCAACCCGGACATTGCCCGCCTCCTGGAGCCCGGCCGCCGGGCCATGTCGATCGAGGTCGACCAGGTCTCCGGCGTTGGGACGCTCATCAAGCCGGGCGATCGCGTCGACGTCGTGATGGCGATCACCCCCTGGGAGAAGTTCCCCGTCGTGTCCCTCGACCCTGAGACGGGCGCGATCTCCGGGGTGGATAATCTCAACCACTTGTCCGTGAAGGCGATCGTCCAGAACGTGGAGGTCGTGGGCACGCTGCTGCCGGCACCGCCCGCCCAGGAGAGCCCGCCGCCGACCGAGGGGACGCCTCCCGCCGTCACCGCCCCGATCGTCATCCTCGCCGTCACGACCCAGGAGGCCGAGGCGCTGCGTTTCGCCCAGGTCGACGGCACGCTCACCCTCGTCCTCCGCTCCCCCGAGGACAAGGAAGCGCCGAACGAGGAGACGACCGGCATCACCCTCCGCCTGCTCGTCGACAATTGGGCCGTGATCCCACCGCGGCTCGTCGAGACGGTCCTCCCGACGCCGCGGCCTTAGGGGCAGCTCACAGCGCGGGGCGCGCCGCACGGCCGCCCCCGGCGCGAGCCACCGATCGAACCAGCCAAGCCAATCCCGACACGAGGCAGAGGCCGACCGGCCGATGAGCGACCAGATCCGCGTCCTGATCGTGGACGACATCACGGAGACGCGCGACCACCTGACGAAGCTTCTCGGGTTCGAGAAGGACGTCGAGGTGGTCGGGGCGGCCGCGTCCGGCGCCGAGGCGCTGGAGATGGCCGCGAAGTTCCTCCCGGATATCGTCCTGATGGACATCAACATGCCCGAGATGGACGGGATCGCAACCACGGAGCTCCTGACGGCGCGCGTCCCGAGCTCCTCGGTCGTCATGATGTCGGTCCAGGGCGAGGCGGACTACCTGCGCCGCTCGATGCTGGCCGGGGCCCGCGAGTTCCTCGTCAAGCCCTTCAGCTCGGACGAGCTGACGGCCTCCATCCGCCAGGTCCACGCCCGCGAGCGGGAGAAGATCGGACGGATGGCCGCACCCGCCGTCGACCGGACGTCCGCCGGGACCGGGGCGTCGGGGCGCGTGGTGGCGGTCTACAGCCCGAAGGGTGGGGTCGGGCGAACGACGATCGCGGTGAACACGGCGGTCGCCGCGGCGTCGGAGCCGGGCCGCGAGGTTGTCCTCGTCGACGGCTCGTTCCAGTTCGGTGACGTCGGAGTCCTGCTCAACCTGAACCCCCGGAACAAGTCGATCGCCGACCTGATCCCGGAGCTGGAGGCCGGCGGCGAGCCCGAATCCCTGGACACCTTCGTCGTCACCCACTCGACCGGGACGAAGGTGCTCCTGGCCCCTCCGTCGCCTGAGACGGCCGAGCTGGTGACCCCCGCCGCGATCCGGCGCGTGCTCGAGGTGCTCCGGGCGAAGAGCGACCTGGTGATCGTCGACTGCGCGGCTGCGTTCAACGACTCGACGCTCGCGATCCTCGACACGGCCGACGTCATCCTGACGGTCCTCACCCTGGAGATCACGAGCATCAAGAACATGCGGCTCTTCCTGGAGGTCGCCGATCAGCTCGGCTACCCCCAGGAAAAGATGGAGCTCGTTCTCAACCGCGCCGACTCGGCGCTCGGGATCCGCGTCGCGGACGTCGAGCACTCGATCGGCCGCAAGGTGGGCCACACGGTCGTCAGCGACGGCCGGAGCGTCGTGTACGCCCTCAACCGGGGCGTGCCGTTCTTCGTCAGCAACCGCGAGGCGCAGGTGTCGCAGGACATCCTCCGCCTCGCCCGGGCGCTCCTCGGGGCGCCGGACGCAGCACCCGTCGAGGTGCCCCGGCCGGCTCCCAAGAAGTCGCTCTTCGCGTGGCGGTAACAGGTCGTGAAGGCTCCCGCTCGGGGGCGTGAAGGGGTGGTTGGGCGATGTCCCTGCTGAAGCGAATCGAGAGCGCTCGACCCGCCGGTACCGGACCGGCGGCCGCGCCGGGAGGTTCCCCGGCACCGGCCGGACCCGGCGCGCCCGCCGGCGGGCCGCCGACGCTCGCGCCCGTCCAGCACGTCGTCCCCAGCGCGCCTTCCCGCGAGTCGTTCCGGGACGTCAAGTTCCGGATCCAGAGCCGGGTCATCTCGGACCTGGACCCGAAGCTCGACCTCTCCAACCAGGTCGAGGTCCGGCGCCAGATCGAGGAGATCTTCGGCAAGGTCATCGACGAGGAAGGCCTGGCCCTGACCCGCGCCGAGCGGGTCCGGATGCTGGAGCAGATCACCGACGAGATCATCGGCCTCGGGCCACTGGAGCCGCTGCTCCGCGACGAGTCGATCACCGAGGTCATGGTGAACGGCCCGCGCCAGGTCTACATCGAGCGGAACGGCAAGCTCGAGCTGACCAACGTGGTCTTCCAGAACGACGATCACGTGATGCGGATCATCGACCGGATCATCGCTCCCATCGGGCGCCGCGTCGACGAGTCCTCGCCGATGGTCGACGCCCGCCTGACCGACGGCTCCCGCGTCAACGCGATCATCCCGCCGCTCTCGCTCGTCGGTCCGGTCATCACGATCCGGAAGTTCGCCGCCTCCCCCTTCACGGTGGACGACCTGATCCGTTTCGGGACCGCGACGCCGGAGATGTTCGACTTCCTCAAGGCCTGCGTCGAGGCGCGCCTCAACGTCTTCGTCTCGGGCGGCACCGGCTCGGGCAAGACGACGACCCTGAACGTCCTCTCCGCGTTCATCCCGAACGACGAGCGGATCATCACGATCGAGGACGCCGCCGAGCTGCAGCTCCGCCAGGAACACGTGGTGACGCTTGAGTCGCGGCCGCCCAACATCGAGGGGCGCGGTGCGATCCCGATTCGCGAGCTCGTCCGCAATGCCCTCCGCATGCGGCCCGACCGGATCATCGTGGGGGAATGCCGCGCCGGCGAGGCCCTCGACATGCTCCAGGCCATGAACACGGGCCACGACGGCTCGATGTCGACCGGCCACGCCAACAGCCCCCGCGACATGCTGGCGCGCCTCGAGACGATGGTCCTGATGGCCGGCGTGGATCTGCCGCTCCGCGCCATCCGCGAGCAGATCGCCTCCGCTGTCGACCTCATCGTCCACCAGGCCCGGCTCAAGGACGGCACCCGCCGGATCACGAACATCACCGAAGTCCAGGGGATGGAAAGTGACGTGATCGTGATGCAGGACGTCTTCGTCTTCGAGCAGACGGGCGTTGCCGAGGGGAAGATCCTGGGCGTGCTGAAGCCGACCGGGATCCGCCCGAAGTTCGTCGAGAAGTTCGAGGTGATGGGGATCCACCTGCCACCCGGACTCTTCGGCTTCGTCTACTAGCGCGCGGGAGGATTTGCCGTGTCGCTGACCATCGTCGTCGCCGCCGTCGCGGCGCTCGCCATCCTCGTGATCGCCGTCGGGATTGCCTCGTCCGGCGCCGGCGCGGGCGTGAGCGCGCGCCTGGAGCGTTACGCGTCCGGGCGCGAACAGGGCAAGAAGACCGAGAGCTCCGCGTCGCTCGGCGACCTCATCTCGCAGAGCGCCGCGATCTCGCAGCTCAACAAGGCCGTGGAGGGGCGCGACTTCGGGGCCAACCTGGCGCGCGACCTGGCGCGGGCCGACCTCAAGCTCAAGGTGAGCGAGTACCTCTTCATCTGGGGTGGGGCCATCGTCGGCATCCCGATTCTCATGTTCTTCGCCGGCTTCGCCCTCCCGATGCTCCAGAACCCGCTCATCCTCCTGGTGGGCGGTGTCCTCGGCTTCTTCATCCCGCGCTGGTACGTCAGGCGTCGCCAGGGCAAGCGCATCAACCAGTTCAACAAGCAGCTCCCGGACACCATCACCCTCATCGCGAACGCCCTCCGGGCTGGCTCGTCGTTCCTCCAGGCCATCGAGCTGGTGGTCCGCGAGGCGCGCCCGCCGATCTCCATCGAGTTCGCCCGGGTGATCCGCGAGGTCAACCTGGGCCTCCCCTTCGAAGAGGCCCTCGAGAACCTCGTCCGCCGGGTCCGCTCGGACGACCTGGAGCTGATGGTCACGGCCATCTCGATCCAGTACTCGGTGGGTGGGAACCTCGCCGAGATCCTGGACTCCATCGCCTTCACGATCCGCGAGCGCGTCCGCATCAAGGGCGAGATCCGCACGCTCACCGCCCAGCAGCGAATGTCGGGCTACGTGGTGGCCTTCCTCCCGATCGGCCTGGTCGGGATCCTCGTCCTCATCGCCCCGTCCTTCCTCCAGCCCATGCTCGATCCGGAGGTGGCCATCGCGGGGATCCCGGCGGGGATCATCCTGCTGGCGACCGGCGGGATCATGATGTTCATCGGCTTCATGTTCATCCGGCGCATCGTCGACATCGAGGTGTAGGGCATGGACACCCTGATCCCCCTGCTCGTCGCCGGTGCCGCCGCCGGGGCGATCCTCGTCATCGCCATCGGCCTCGCGGGCTCGTCGAGCGTCGACCCGGTCCAGGCCCGCCTGACCCAGCTGGGGTCGATGCAGGCGAAGAGCCTGGAGGAGCTCGAGCTCCAGCAGCCGTTCTTCGAGCGGACGGTCAGGCCGCTCGCCGGCCGGCTCTCGGGATCGGTCTCGCGCGTCACCTCCGCCTCCTTCGCCACCAGGACGGAGAAGAGCCTGGCCATGGCCGGCAACCCGGGCGACTTGCGGGTTTCCGACTGGCTCGGCATCAAGGCGATCTCTGCCGGGGTCTTCGCGATCATCTTCTTCCTGCTGTTCTTCTTCCTGCTCAACACGGGGCTGCTGATGGCGATCGCCCTCGGCGCGGCCGGGGTGGTGGTCGGCTACATCGCCCCGGAGTTCTGGCTCAACCGCCGGATCCACGCGCGCCAGCATTCGATCGTCCTGCAGATCCCGGACGCCCTGGACCTCCTCACGATCTCCGTCCGAGCGGGCCTCGGCTTCGACGCCGCCCTGGGCAAGGTCGTGGAGAAGATGCAGGGCGCCCTGGTGGACGAGTTCCGGCGCTCGCTCGCCGAGGTCCGCGTCGGCAAGGCCCGCCGCGAGGCGCTGCGCGACATCGTGCCCCGGACGGAGGTCGCGCCCCTCACCAACTTCATCGGCGCCATCATCCAGGCCGAGCAGCTGGGCGTCTCCATCAGCAAGGTCCTCCAGGTCCAGTCCGAGCAGCTCCGAATCGAGCGCCGGCAGCGGGCGGAGGAGATGGCCGCCAAGGCGCCGATCAAGATGCTCCTCCCGCTCGTCGGCTGCATCTTCCCGTCGCTCTTCATCGTCATCCTGGGCCCGGCGATCATCCTGATCGCCAAGAACCTCGGCGGTCCGGGCGGACCCGGCGGCTGAGACCGCCCCTCGCACCCGGTCCGATGGATCGGCACCGGTCCGGCTCCCTGGGCGCCCGTAACGCGACCCGCGGCACCGAGATCGCGGAATCGCTCGAGGTCGCCGAGTCGTTCGGCGGTCGCCTCATGGGCCTCATGGGGCGGGGCGAGCTGCCGGCCGGCGAAGGGCTCTGGCTCCGGCCGGCGTCGAGCATCCACATGCTCTTCATGCGCTTCCCGATCGATGCCATCTTCCTGGCGAAGCCCGGCGTCGACGGGGGACGACGAGTCGTGACGGTGCGGCGGGTGCTTCGCCCCTGGACGGGCGTCGTCTGGTGGGCTCGCGGCGCCGACGGCTGCCTGGAGCTCCCGGCAGGGACCGCGGCCGCGTCCGGGACGACCGTCGGGGACGTGATCCAGCTGGGCGAGATCGACCGGGACCACGCCGGATCCGGAGTGTGATACGTGGCGGGTATGCGGCCGGTGAGCGGCGGATGAGCTGCGGGTAAGCGGCTGGTGAGCGGCGGGTAAGCGGCGCGCGCCATCCTCGCGGCATGGGCGGTGTGTCTCGTCTCCGGGCACCCGGGCCCGGCACCATCGCCGGACGGCTGCTCGATCTTGCGCTTCCGGCGGTCTGCATCGGTTGCGCCCGGGAGGGAGTCGCGCTGTGCGGCCCGTGCGGCCGGGCGCTTGCCGTTCGCGGGGGCGCCCTGCCCGGCGCCCCCGTCGGGATGCCGTCCGACGTCCCGCTCCCCCTCGTCCAGCTGGAGTGGTGCGCTCCGTACGGGGGGCTCGTGCGCGACGCGCTCCACGCCCTCAAGTACCGCGGGGAGCAGCGCCTGGCCGGGCCGCTCGGCGCCGCGGCTGCCGCGCGCTGGCGGGAGGCCTCGATCGGCGGCGAGGTCTTCGTCCACGTCCCGGTCCATCCCGCGCGCCGCGCGGCACGCGGCTACGATCAGGCGGAGCTGCTCGCGCGGGCGGCGGCAGCACCGCTCGGGCTTCCGGCCGTGGTCGCCCTGCGACGCGATCGGGCGACGGCGCCCCAGTACGAGCTGGGCCGCGACCGCCGGGCGGCCAACGTCGCGGCCGCGTTCGCAGTCGAGCCCGGGAGTCGGGCCGCCGTGACCGGCCGCTGGCTCGTGCTCGTCGACGACGTGGTGACGACCGGGGCCACCCTGGTCGCCTGCGCCGAGGCGCTCCTGGACGCCGGGGCGGCGGCCGTCTCGGCCCTGACGGTCGCCCGGGAGGCATGACGATCGGCGGGCCCAGGGCCCTCGCAATCGGGACCCTCGCCGGTCGAAGGCACGCCGATGCCGACCTATACTCGACGGATCGGGCAGCCGTCGGACGCCGCGCCCCGCGGACCGGCCGGCCCGCACGCACCCTGGAGGTCAACCGTGAGGACGATCGTCAAGGGCAAGAACATGGACGTCCCGGACGCCGTACGCCAGTACGCCGAACGGAAGACTCGACGCCTGGAGCGCTTCCTCGACGACCGGACCGAGGCGATCATCGAGCTCTCCGTGGAGCACCACCGGAGTGCCGACGATTCGCGGATCGCGGACGTCACCCTCGACATCGACGGCCAGACGGTCCGCGGGCGGGCGGACGCGTCGACGTGGGAGGCCGCGATCGATGACGTGGTCGACAAGGTGGAGCGGCGCGCGGTCGATCACCGGGAGAAGCCCCGGGTCCGGGCACGGGGGCCCGAGGAGAAGGAGATCCTGGCCCGGATCGCCGACGGCACGGCCGACGCGGGTCGCGAGCGACGGGTGGTGAAGACGAAGCAATTCGCCCTCGAGCCGATGTTCGAGGAGGACGCGATCACCGAGATGGAGTCGCTGGGCCACGCCTTCTTCATCTTCGTCAACGCCGAGAACGAGCGGCTGAACCTCCTCTACCGGCGCCGCGACGGCGACTTCGGGCTCATCGAGCCGATCATCGCCGGGTCGTACACGCCCGGCCGGGGCGCCAGGCCCGCCGCGAAGCGCTGATCCGACGTCTGTGGCGCGCCCAGCCCTCCCCGACGGACGGCCGTTGGGCGCGCACCTCCCGCTCGCCGCCGGGATGGTCCGGGCCGTCGAGCGTGCCCACGCGATCGGAGCCGACGCGCTCCAGGTCTTCATCGACAACCCGACCGCCTGGAAGCGACGGGCGCAGCCGCCGGCCGAGCTCCCGGCCTTCCGCGAGCGGCTGGAGGCGCTCGGGATCGGCCCGGTCGCGGTGCACGCCTCGTACCTCGTCAACCTCGCGGGCCCCGCGGCGGAGCTCTTCGAGCGATCGGTCGCCCTGCTCGCGCACGAGCTGGCGGTCGCGCCCGACTACGGTGCCCGGTTCGTCAACGTCCACGTCGGGAGTCACAAGGGGGCCGGGGTCGCAGCCGGGGTCGCCCGGGTCGCCGAAGGCGTCGCCCGCGTCCTGGCGGACGTCCCGGGCGGCGCGCCGACGGCGGGCCCACCGGTGAGCGCGCCGCTCCTCGTGCTGGAGAACTCCGCGGGAAGCGGCGATGGAGTGGGAGCGACCCTCGAGGAGCTGGAGGCGATCCTCGAGGCCGTTGCCGCGCGTGGCGTCCCCCCGGGGCGGGTCGGGCTCTGCCTCGACACGGCGCACCTGTGGGCTGCCGGACACGACGTCGCGACCTCCACCGGCGTGGACGGGCTCGTGGAGGCGCTGGCAGCCCGGGTCGGGCTCGAGCGGCTCGTGATGATCCACCTGAACGACTCGAAGGCGACGCGCGGCGCGCGGCTCGATCGCCACGAGCATCTCGGTGCGGGCGAGATGGGCGCCGGCGCCGGCCTTGCCCGCCTCCTGACCCATCCGGGGCTGGCCCACGTCGCCTACTACCTGGAGACGCCGGGGATGGACCAGGGGTATGACGCGGTGAACGTGGCACGGGCGCGAAGCCTTGCCGCGGGGCTGCCGTTGAAGCCGCTTCCCCCGGAGGCCTTCGAGCTCCGCGGGGCCGGCTCGCGGACGGCCGCGGCATGAGCGGCACCGGGAAGGTCGGGGTCTCCGAACCGCCGGGGGGAGCCGTCGCGCGCCTCCTGGCCGGTCCCGCGGCCGACGTGGCCGTTGTCGTGGGCCTGCTCATCCTGGCCGCCCTGCTCCGGATCCCCGACATGGCCACCCGGGGGCCGTGGGACACCGACCAGGGTGAGCAGATGCTGGCCATCCGCGCGATCGTCAACGGTCAGCTGACCCTCGTGGGGGCCCAGACGTCAACCGGCGGGATCCACCACGGGGCCGTCTTCTACTACGTCGGGGCGCTCTTCGCCCTGCCGTCGGGGGGCGACGACCCCACCGCGGTCACGTTCGGGATCGCCCTCGGTGGAATCGCCACCGTCGGGTTCGTCTGGTGGCTGGCCCGGGCCGCCGGCGGACCGGTGGCGGGACTCGTTGCCGGCCTGCTGGCCGTCGTCTCGATGCAGATGATCGACGCCTCGGTCCGCCTGTGGAACCCGGCCTTCGTGCCTCCTGCCGCTGCGTTCGCGCTCGCGGCAGCGTTCGAAGGGCGGCGGCGGGGCGATCCGCGCTGGTGGGTGGCCGTGGGGATCGGGGTGGTGCTGGCAGGGCAGTCGCACGTGCTGGCGTGGGTGCTGCTGGCCCCGGTCGCGGTCCTTGCCGTCGACGAGCTGCGTCGCAACGGACGGCGCGCCGTCCCCTGGCTTGCCGGCGCGGCCGGGATCGTGGCCCTCTCGTTCGTCCCGGTCCTCGCCAGCGAGATGCTCACCGGGTTCGGCGAGCTGCGGGCGCTCATGGAGGCCAGGGGGGGCGTCGGGGACGGCACGCCCCCCCTCTGGCTCCGGGCGGTCTTCGTGCCCCTCCGCGTCCTCTCGGTGCCCCTCGTGGGCGAAGTCCTGCGGTCGCTGGTCGTGACGGCGGCCGCGGGCGCCCTCGTCATCGGCGCCGGGCTGATCGCGGCGGGCGAGCGCAGACCGGTTCGCGATCCGTCCGTCGATCCGTCGTCCGAGGCAGTCGGCCGTGGCGTTCCCTCGCCCGCCGGCGCCGCGCGACTGCTGGGCGTCGGCCTCGTTCTCGGGTGCGGCGGGCTCGTGATCGCGGCACCGTGGCTGTCGCAGGTGATCCCGTTGTACGTCGACCACTACCACCTGGCCCTCGACCCGATCGTCTTCGCCCTCCTGGGGCTGGGGGCGGCGGTCGTGTGGCGGCGCCCGGCGGGACGCGTCGTGGTCGTGGCTGTCGTGGCCGCCGTGGCCGCCTGGAACCTCCTCGTGGTCCCGCTGCCGGCCGTGAACGCCGACGGAGGGTGGCCGGCCGGCCTCGCGGCGGGCGAGCGCGTCGTGGAGGTCAACGGCGACCGCCCGGCTGCGATCGCCGGCTCACCGAAGTTCAAGAAGACGACCGCGGTCGACTATCCGGTGACGGTGCTCGGGCACCCGCCGGCCCCGGCGGCGGGCGCAACGCGGGTCACGGTTCTCTGCGACGCCCTGTTCGAGGACGTCGTGGGCCTCGCCTGCCTCGGGCCCGCCGAGGAGGCGCGCCTGGCCGAGGTCGGGATCGCCGCGGGACCCCTGGTCACCCGGTTCGAGGCGGCGCCGGGCCGCTGGATCTCGATCTACGAGATCGCCGGCCACTGACGAGCGGCCAGAGCGCCGGGCGCCCGCGGCTCCCCGGCATGCCGGCGAACGAGCGAACGCCGGCGCCCCAGTACGCCGGCGTTCGCTGTCCCCAGGACCCGGGAGAGGAGGGCGCTCCCGGGGTGGTCGATTCGTTCTCTGCTAGGGCCTCCCGGAGGGTCGCCGCACGAGCATCGGGGCCGGGCGGACCGTGGAGACCCGGCGCTCCGTGGAGAGCCCCACGACCGAGGCGAGCGAGCCGGACGCCTGGCGCGCCAGCGGTCGGTCCTGGAGCCCCACGCGGGGCGCCGGCGCGACCGGCCGGGCGTAGCGGCGCATCCGGACGGCGAGGTAGTACTCCATGATCTGGCGGACCTGGGGCTCGCCGAGGGCATCATCCGCGCGCAGCGCGTACTCGACCCGCGCGGTCGGGTTCACCGTGGCCCCGCTCGACACGAATCCCAGGTACTGCGGGGCGTCCGCGTCGTCGCGAAGCTCGCGCAGCCCGCGGGCCAGCTTGGTCGCCGTGCCCAGCGACGGCGTCCGGTCGCCGCGGACGAGGCGGGAGATCGTCGAGTGGTCGACGCCCGACGCCTGCGCCAGCTGGCGCTGCGACATCTTCTTGGCCTTGAGCTGTGCGCGCAGCCACTCCGTGAAGGGGCCGCCGTTCTGCTCGGTCATTCCCGGTGGGCGCTCCGTGAGGTTGGCGGCAAACCCGCGTGGCGTCACTATCGAGAGTGGCGCGTTCGGGAACCATGGCCCGTTGGTACTCCGGGTCATGGCCGCCCGCGCGGGCGGGTACCGGGCCCTGGACGTCAGGCGGGCGCGGCGACTGCGTCCGGAGCGGCGGGAATGCGGCCCTCCCCGCGCGGCTTGGGCGAGAGGACGTAGGCGATGGACCCGAGGATGATCACCGAGAAGACGCTGATGACCCGGTCGAGGAGGGCGATCGCGGTGGCCTCGGCGAGCGGGACGTTGTAGACGAGGGTCAGGACGCCGATGATCCCCGCCTCGACGATGCCCAGGCCGGCAGGGCTGAGGGGGACGGCGGTCAACAGCGACCCGATGAGGGCGACGAAGACCGCCCCCGAGATGCCCAGCGACACGTCGGGGAAGCCCAGCGCCTGGACGACGAACCAGAGCCGCAGCGACTCGGTCATCCAGATCAGGCCCGTGAGGACGAGGAGGCGCGGCAGCGCCCGCCAGCCGACCGCCCCGAAGACGCCTTCCTCGAAGCGCTCGTAGAGCTCCAGGATCGTCTGCTTGCGGGGCAGCGGGAGGGCAGCGAGGAGGCGGGCCCCGACGCGCCGCAGGAAGAGCAGCCCCACGGCCAGGACCACCATCACCCCGACCCCGATCCCGACGATGACCTGGATCTCCGGCGGCAGCTGGCCGCGGAAGCTCCAGAAGCCGGCGGCCAGCCCCAGGATCACGATCACGAAGAGGTCGAGGACCCGCTCGATGAAGACGGTGCCGAAGGTCCGCGACAGCGAGGCGTCGCTGTTGATCTTCAGGAGGTAGGCCCGGTAGAAGTCGCCCAGCTTGGCCGGGACGATGCAGTTCACGAGCCACGACAGGAAGATGATCTCGGTGGCGTCCTTCGTCGGGCAGTAGAAGCCTGCGCCGCGCAGGAGCAGGGTCCAGCGGTAGCCGCGGAGCGGGAAGCCCAGGTAATAGACCACGAACGCCGCCAGGACGAGGACCGGGTTGGCCGCGAGGATCAGCTCCGGGACCCGCTCGAGCTGCTTCCAGTTCAGGCCGACGAAGGCGCTGATGATCACGAGCGGGACGGCGATCGAGATGATCGTCCGGGGCTGGCGCAGGCGCCGGCCGAGCGACAGCTGCTCGGGGGTGACCTCGCCCTCGGGGAGCGGGGCCGGGGCCGCGGCGGCCGGCTCGGGCGGGCGCGGCGCGCTCACCGGCCTGGCTCCTCGGGCGCGGCGGCGGGCCGGACCCGGCCGTTTCCCCGCATGCGCTGGACGAGCTTGGCGACCGGGGTGATCGCCCGGACGTAGTACGTGGCCCGACCGGGCACGATCCGGGCCGTGTGGAGCGCGGCCAGCAGCCCGGCCGGCGTCGAGGGGTTGCCCTCCATGCGCGTCGCGGCCACGCCGACCTCCAGCGTGGAGTGGGCATCGGAGACGGAGACGCCGGGAATCCCGGCCGTTCGGGCGAGCTCCGCGGCCCGCTCGTTGCCCTTCCCGCCGACGACCCGGGCATTGAAGGCCTCGACCCAGTCGACGAGCCCGGCCAGGGCTCGGATCTCCTCTTCCGCCTTCCCCATCGAGCCGCGGTAGCGGTCGAACGGGTGCGGGATGCCCACCAGCGCACCCTGGGCGCGGGCGAGGGCGATCGTCGCCGCGGGCGAGAGGCCCGGCGGAATCGCCTCTTCGAGGAAGAGGCAGACGAGGTCGCCGGCCGCGGTCTTCACCTCCTCGCCGACGATGACGGTGATCCCCGGGATGGCCGCGGCGCGGGCGCGAAGGGCGCCGTCGATCCGGTCGTGGTCGGTGATCGCGAGGTGGGTGAGCCCGCGATCGCGGGCGGCCCGCACGACGGTCAGCGGATCGGCCAGGGAGTCGAAGCTCGCGTTCGTATGGCAGTGGAGGTCCATGAAGACGATGCCCGGCGATGCCCCGAGTCCCTCGCCGTCCATCGGCAGCTCAGACCTGCTGGACGAGGGACTTCTTGAAGAAGTCGAAGTGCTCCAGGGCGAGGCCGGTGCCGAGGGCGACGCAGTTGAGAGCGTTCTCGGCGACGTGACACGGGACGCCGGTCACCTGGGTGAGCAGCCGGTCGATGTTGCGCAGGAGGGAGCCGCCGCCGGACATCACCATGCCCTTGTCGATGATGTCCGACGAGAGCTCCGGCGGGGTCTGCTCCAGCACCCCGCGCACCGCCGCCACCAGCTGCTGGAGGGGCATCTCGATCGCCTCCATCACCTCGGACGAGGTGATGGGGATCGTCCGCGGCAGGCCGGCGATCAGGTCGCGGCCGCGGACCTCCATCTGCAGCTCGCGCTCGAGCGGGAGGGCCGTGCCGATCTGGATCTTGACTTCCTCGGCCGTCCGGTCGCCCACCATCAGGTTGTACTTCTTGCGGATGTAGCTGGCGATCGCGTCGTCGAAGCGGTTGCCGCCCACCCGGAGGCTGTTGCTGACGACGATCCCGCCCAGGGCGATCACGGCGATCTCGCTCGTGCCGCCGCCGATGTCGATGATGAGATTGCCCGACGGCCCGCTGATGGGCACGTTGGCCCCGATCGCGGCGGCCAGCGGCTCCTCGATGAGGAACGCCTCGCGGGCGCCGGCCTTGAGGGCCGCGTCGCGGACGGCGCGCTTCTCCACCGACGTCACGCCGGCCGGGACGCTGATCATCACCTCGGGCCGGCTGAGGGAGAACGACCCCTTCCGCGCCCGCCCGATGAAGTAGCGGAGCATCGCCTCGGTGATGACGTAGTCGGCGATCACGCCGTCCTTCATGGGGCGGATGGCCTGGATGTTGCCGGGCGTCCGCCCGATCATCTGGCGGGCTTCCTCGCCCACCGCGACGATCCGGTTGTCCTCGCTCACCGCAACGACGGATGGCTCCTGGATGACGATGCCGCGGCCCTTGACGTAGACGATGACGTTCGCGGTCCCGAGGTCGATGCCGATCTTCATGAAGGCGTGCTGCTCACCTGCTCGGGGAGGCGCTCGATCCGGGCGCCGAGGTCGTGGAACTTGCGGTCGATGTTCTCATAGCCGCGCTGAACGTGATGGGCGCCGTGGATCGTGGAGATCCCGTCGGCCGCGAGGGCCCCCAGGATGAGCGACGCGCCGGCGCGCAGGTCGCTGATGACCACCTCCGTGCCGCGCAGCCGGGCCGGTCCCCCGATCTCGGCGTGGTGGGCGTCGAGGATGGCCACGTCGGCGCCCATCCGGCGCAGCTCGCCGAGCCACTCCAGGCGATCCTCGAAGATCGTCTCGTGGAGGCGGCTCGTGCCGGCGCAGCGGGTCATGAGGACGCTCGTCGGGGGTTGCAGGTCGGTCGCGAAGCCGGGATAGGGCCCCGTCTCCACGTCGATCGCCCGGTAGGCGGCGGTCCCCGGCGGGGAGCCCTCCACCTCGATCGTGTCGCGGCCGCAGGCGACCTGGACGCCCATCCGCCCCACGGTCTCGATGAACGAGCCGAGGAAGTCGCAGGGCGCGCCCTCCAGGGTGATCCGCCCACCCGCGACGGCCGCGGCGACGACGAAGGTGCCGGCCTCGATCCGATCGGGGATCACGCTGTGCTCCGCGCCGCGGAGCCGCCGTCGCCCCTCCACCACGAGGGTGTCCGGGGCCGTCCGCTCGACGGCGGCGCCCATCTTCTGGAGGAAGGCGACGAGATCGTCCACCTCCGGCTCCTGCGCCGCCGGCCGGATCACCGTCCGCCCCTCGGCCAGGGCTGCCGCCAGCATCGCGTTCTCGGTGCCCATGACCGAGACGAAGGGGAAGGTCACCTCGGCGCCCCGCAGCCGACCGGGCGCCTTGGCCAGGTAGTAGCCGTTGCGGTACTCGATCTCGGCGCCGAGGGCCCGCATGGCATCGACGTGGAGGTTGACCGGCCGCCTGCCGATCCTGTCGCCGCCGGGGTTGCTGATGATCACCCGGCCGAAGCGGGCCAGGAGCGGGCCGAAGAGGATGAAGCTGGCCCGCATCTTGGCGGCCGCCTCGAGGGGCACGAAGAGCCAGTCGACGTCGCCCGCGGCGACCTCGTAGACGCCGTGCTCCGGGTGATCCACGACGACGCCCAGGTCGGCGAGCGTCTCGGCCATCACCCGGACGTCCTCGATCTCCGGCACGTTCGTGAGCCGGCAGCGCTCGCCGGTCAGGACGGCCGCCGCCAGCAGCTTGAGGGCGGCGTTCTTCGCACCGCTGATCCGGACCGTGCCGGCCAGCGGCCGGCCGCCCTCCACCCGGAAGACCTCCCGGGTGACCGGTGCCGGCGTGAACTCCCAGTGGAACGGGCGGGCGTCCGCCATTGCCGTCGTCCCGCGGCCGCTCGGCGCTAGCCGCGCCGCCGCGGCCCCTCCCGGTGACGACGCTCGGCAACGCGAATCCGGACGAGCGCGGCCTGCAGGGCGGCCCGGGCCTGGGCGAGGTCGGCCGACTCCACGAGCCCGGCCTCGAGGGCGCGCTCGGCGTCGCGGCGAGCCTCCTGGGCCCGTTCGAGGTCGATCTCGGCCGCCAGGTCGGCGGTCTCTGCCATCACCACGATCTTGTCGGGGAGAACCTGGACGAAGCCGCCGATGATGGCGAAGGATTCCTCCGTGCCGCGCTTGCGCACGCGGAGCTCGCCCGCCCCCAGCAGGGAGAGGAGCGGGGCGTGGTGCGGCAGGATGCCGAGCTCGCCTTCGCTGCCGGGCAGGGCGACCGCGTCGACCTCCTCCGCGTAGACCCGCCGCTCCGGGGTGACGATCTCGAGCCGGATGGGCATCTCGCGCTCCTAGCCGGCCAGGCGCTCGGCGTTCGCCCGCACGTCGTCGAGCGTGCCGGCGAGGAAGAAGGCCTGCTCGGGCAGGGCGTCGACCTTGCCCTCCAGGATCTCCTTGAACGAGGCCACGGTGTCCCGGATCGGGACGTACACGCCGGAGCGCCCGGTGAAGACCTCGGCCACGAAGAAGGGCTGGCTCATGAAGCGCTGCAGGCGCCGCGCCCGGGCCACCGTCGCCTTGTCCTCCTCGGACAGCTCGTCGATGCCGAGGATGGCGATGATGTCCTGGAGGTCGCGGTAGCGCTGCAGGACGCGCTGCGTCTCGCGGGCCACGTCGTAGTGCTCCTGCCCCACCACGAGCGGGTCGAGGACGCGGGATGTCGAGGTCAGCGGGTCGACGGCCGGGTAGATGCCGAGCTCGGTGAGGCTCCGCTCCAGGCGGATCGTCGAGTCGAGGTGGGCGAACGTGGTCGCCGGGGCCGGGTCGGTGTAGTCGTCGGCCGGAACGAACACGGCCTGGAGGCTCGTGATCGAGCCGTTCTTCGTCGACGTGATCCGCTCCTGGAGGGCGGCCATCTCGGTCGCCAGGTTCGGCTGGTAGCCCACCGCCGAGGGCATGCGGCCGAGGAGGGCGGAGACCTCCGAGCCGGCCTGGGTGAAGCGGAAGATGTTGTCGATGAAGAGGAGGACGTCGCGGCCCTCCTCGTCGCGGAAGTACTCGGCCATGGTCAGCGCGGTCAGGCCGACGCGAAGACGGGCGCCGGGGGGCTCGTTCATCTGGCCGAAGACGAAGGCCGTCTTGACGAGGACGCCCGAGTCGGTCATCTCCTTGATGAGGTCGTTGCCCTCGCGGGAGCGCTCGCCCACGCCGCCGAAGACCGAGACGCCGGCGTGCTCCTGGGCGACGTTCCGGATCAGCTCCTGGATGATGACGGTCTTGCCGACGCCGGCCCCGCCGAAGATCCCGACCTTGCCGCCCTTCTTGAAGGGGCAGATGAGGTCGATGACCTTGAGGCCGGTCTCGAAGACCTCGACGTCGGTGGTCTGGGCGTCGAAGGGGGGCGCGGAGCGGTGGATCGGCAGGACGTTCGTCCGGTCGACGGGGCCCTTGCCGTCGATCGGGTCGCCGAGGACGTCGAACACCCGGCCCAGGGTCGGCGCGCCGACCGGGACGCTGATCGGGGCGCCGGTGTCGCGGACCGCCGTGCCGCGGGCCAGGCCGTCCGTCGTGGTCATGGCGACCGCGCGCACCCAGTTGTTGCCGAGGTGCGACTGCACCTCGCAGACGAGCGGGACCTGGTCGGGGCGGATGACCTCCACCGCGCTGTAGATCGAGGGAAGCCGGCCGGGCGGGAACTCGATGTCCACCACGGGCCCGGTGATCTGGATGACCCGGCCGTCGGCTGCGGGTGCGGCGGTCGCCATGGGTACGTGTGCCTCCTGCCGGCGTCGTCAGCGCGCCCGGGCGCCGGACGCGATCTCGACCATCTCGCGGGTGATGTTGGCCTGGCGAACCTTGTTGTAGGAGAGCGTCAGGTCCTCGATGAGCTCCTCGGCGTTCTCCGTCGCGTTCTTCATCGCCACCATCTTGCTCGACATCTCCGAGGCCGTCGTCTCCAGGATGGCCTGGTAGACGCGGGTTGCCACGTAGCGTGGCAGGAGCTGGCGGAGGACGGATGCCGGGTTCGGCTCGAAGATGAACTGGTGGCCGGGGATGCCGTCCGTGTCCACCGCCGGCTGGATGGGGAGGAGCTGCTCCAGGCTGGGGCGCTGGACGAGCGTCGACACGAACTTCGGGTAGACGAGGTCGATCCGGGCGTAGTCCCCGGCCAGGAAGTCGTCGGTGATGAGGCGGGTGAGCGGGGTCACGTCGGCGAAGCTGGGCCGATCGCCGAAGCCGGCGAAGTGGGCTTCCATGGGCACCCGCGCCCGGCGCAGGGCATCCCGCCCCTTGCGCCCCACGGTCACCACGGAGAGGTCGCCCTCGTGCTCCAGGATCTCCTTGAGGGCGAAGCGGACCGTGTTCGTGTTCAGGGGCCCGGCCAGCCCGCGGTCTGTCGTGACGACGACGAACAGGCGCTTGCCGTGCTCGCGACGGGCGAGGAGGGGGTCGTGCTCGGCGTCGAGGACGGCGGCCAGGTCGGCGATGACCTCGTCGATCTTCTGGCTGTAGGGGCGGCTCGAGAGCGTCGCATCCTGGGCGCGCTTGAGCTTCGACGCAGCGACGAACTGCATCGCCCGGGTGATCTGCTTGATGTTCCTGACGGCGCCGATGCGCCGTCGGATGTCCCGCTGGCTGGCCACGCTCCGCTCCTGGTCCCCCGGCCGCTACGCGAGGAAGCTGCTGCGGTAGGCGGCGACGGCCGCGTCGAGGCCCGCCGCGATCTCGTCGTCGAGGGTCTTCGTCTCGCCCAGCTTCGTGAGCAGCTCGGGCCGTTCCGTCTCGAGGAACCGGTAGTAGCCGGCCTCGAACTCCTTCACCCGCGAGGTGGGAATGTCGTCGACGGCGCCCTTCGTGGCCGCCACCAGGATCGCGACCTGCTTCTCGACCGGGAGCGGCTGGTACTGCGGCTGCTTGACGATCTCGGAGAGCTTCTCGCCCCGCGTCAGCTGGTCCCGGGTGGCCTTGTCCAGGTCGGACGCGAACTGGGCGAACGCGGCCAGCGCGCGGTACTGGGCGAGGTCGAGCTTGAGTGGCCCGGCCACCTTCTTCATCGCCTTCGTCTGGGCCGCCGAGCCGACCCGGCTGACCGAGATGCCGATGTTCAGGGCGGGCCGCTGGCCGGCGTTGAAGAGGTCGGTCTCCAGGAAGATCTGGCCGTCGGTGATGGAGATGACGTTCGTCGGGATGTAGGCCGAGACGTCGCCGGCCTGGGTCTCGATGATCGGGAGGGCGGTGAGGGAGCCGCCGCCGTTCTCGTCGTTGAGGCGCGCCGCGCGCTCCAGGAGCCGGCTGTGGAGGTAGAACACGTCGCCGGGGTAGGCCTCGCGGCCGGGCGGGCGGCGCAGGAGGAGGGCCATCTCGCGGTAGGCCCAGGCGTGCTTGGAGAGGTCGTCGTAGACGCAGAGGGCGTCCTTCACGAGCCCCTGGCCCGGCAGCTCGACGCCCTGTTCCATGACCTCCTCGCCCATCGCCACGCCGCTGTACGGGGCCAGGTACTGGAGGGGGGCGGGGTCCTCGGCGCCGGCCACGACGACGATCGTGTGCTCCATGGCGCCGTGCTTCTCGAGCGTGGCCACGGTGGAGGCGACGGTGGAGAGCTTCTGGCCGATCGCCACGTAGATGCAGACGAGCCCCTTCCCCTTCTGGTTGATGATCGTGTCGATCGCGATGGCGGTCTTGCCCGTCTGGCGGTCGCCGATGATCAGCTCGCGCTGGCCGCGGCCGATGGGGATGAGGGCGTCGATCGCCTTGATGCCCGTCTGGACCGGCGTGTCGACCCCCTGGCGGGAGATGACGCCGGGCGCGATCCGCTCGACCGGGCGGGTCCGTGCCGCGTTGATCGGCCCCTTGTCGTCGAGCGGGCGCCCGAGCGGATCGACCACGCGCCCGAGCAGCTCGGGTCCGACCGGCACCTCCACGACGCGGCCCGTCGTCTTGACGACATCGCCTTCCTTGATCGCCGTGGCGTTGCCGAGGATGACCGCACCCACGGTCTCCTCCTCGAGGTTGAGGGCCAACCCGAAGACGCCGCCGGGGAACTCGAGCAGCTCGGACGAGAGCGCGCCGGCCAGCCCGTAGACCTGGGCGATGCCGTCGCCGACCTCGACGACCGTCCCGACGTTGCGCGTCTCGGCGGTCGCGTCGAAGTTCTCGATCGAGGCCTTGATGATGCTGATGATCTCGTCGGATCGGATGGCCATGGGTCGTGCTCCAGTCGGTGGCGGCAGGCCGGTGGTCGTCCGGCGCGGGGTGGGGCGGGTTCAGTGGGCTCCGGCGACGATGCGGCTGCGGAGTCGCTCGAGGCGTCCCCGCACGCTGGCGTCGATGAGCTGGTCGCCGATGCGAACGGTCACGCCCCCGATGAGGGCGGGGTCGACGACTGTCCGGAGCGAGACCGTTGTCCCCGCCAACGCCTCGATCCGGGCCCCGATGGCCGTGGTCTCGTCGGCGGCGAGCGGGGCGGCACTGGTGACGACCGCGGCGGCAACGCCGCGGTCGTGGTCGAGGAGGCGTCCGTACTCGCCGGCAATGGCCGGGACGAGGGAGACCCGCCGTCGCGCCACGAGCGCCCCGACCAGGTTCGTGAGCTGCCGTCCAACGGCGACTGTAACGCTGGACTCCACGGCGAGCGCCGCGCGGACGGCGTCCTGCCGCTGCGGCAATGGGATCGCCGGGTTCTCCACGATGCGGAGGACCTCGGCGGACCCGAGCACGTCCCAGGCGGCGTCGAGAGCCACCTGCCAGGCGTCCTCGGTCCCGTCGCGCCGGGCGATCTCGAACACGGCTTCCGCGTACCGTCGGGCAGCGGTGGAAGGGCGAGCCATCGGGACGCTACGACCGCGGCGTCGACTCGGCGAGGAACTCCTCGACGAGGCGGCGCTGGCGCTCGCCGGTCATGGACTCCCCGACGATGCGGCCCGCGGCGGCCATGGCGAGGTCCGCGACCTCCGCCCGCAGGTCCGCGATCGCCCGGCCCTTCTCGGCCTCGATCTCGGACGCCGCGCGGACGCGCAACCGCTCCAGCTCCTCGCGGGTGGCGGCGATGTCGGCCTCGCGCGACTCCTGGGCGACGCGCTGGGCGCGATCCAGGATCTCGCGCGCCTCGCGACGCGCCGCGGCGATCTCGTCGGCCGCGGCGGCCGCCGACGTCTCGAGCGCGACACGGGCCTTCTCGGCGTCCTTGAGGCCCTGGTCGATCGCCACGCGACGGTCGGCGAGCCGGCCCGAGAGGGGCTTGAGGATGATCAGCCAGGCCAGGGCGAAGAAGACGAGGAAGTTGAGGGCGGCGACGATCACCCAGAACAGGTTGATCGTGAAGCCACCCGCGGCCGTGCCCTCCGCCGTGAGCACCACGGCGGAGCGGGCGACCTCGCTGGCAGCGGCGAAGAGGTGCACTCCGGGGCTCCGGTGGGTCGCTGGCTACGTGATGAAGATGGCGAGAAGGCCGACGACGACCGCCAGCACCCCGAGGCCTTCGGCGAACGCGGCGAGGATGATCGCGAGGCCGCGGATCTGCGAGGCGGCATCCGGGTTGCGGCCGATTGCGGCACTCGACATCCCGGCAAGGATGCCGATGCCGATGCCGGGGCCGATAACGCCGAGGGCAGCGAGCCCAGCGCCGATATGCTCCATGTTGACCTGTTCCTCCGTGCGGCCCGGGACGTCCCGGGTCTGTGGGCCGTGGGTTGAATAGCCGTCAGTACGCCGGCGACGTGGCGAGGTGCTCGCGCCCGCTCGACTCCTCGACGGCGAGCGCGGCGTCGTGGACCGCGTGCTCCTCCTCGTGTGACTCCATCGCGACGAGCGCGAACATGAGGGTGAGGGTGCTGAAGATCAGGGCCTGCACGAAGTTGAGCATGGCCTCCAGGCCGTAGATCATGACCGGCAGGAGGGCCACCGTGAGGGCGGTGACGACGCCGAGCGCGACCTCGCCCCCGTAGATGTTGCCGAACAACCGCATGCTCAGCGTGATCGGCTTCACGAGCTCGAGCATCAGCTCGATCGCGCCCACGAACATGGCGATGAGGCCGGCCCCGATCCCGCTCCGGAATTCGCGAATCGGAAAGAACTTGCCCACGTAGCCGGCACCTAGCGCCCGGAAGCCCTGGACCTCGAAGTAGACGAACGCGACGAGGGCCAGGCCGATCGTGACGTTCACGTCGCTCGTCGGCGCGCGCAGCTCCTCGATCTTGCCCACCGGCGGCAGGAGGCCGCTCCAGTTGCAGAAGAGAATCAGGATGAAGAACGAGGCGAAGATCGGCACGTGCCGGGCCGCCGTCGGGCCGCCGGTGGAGCGGGCGAAGCCGTCGAGCGACTCGAATGCCCACTCCACGAAGTTCTCGAGCCGCCCCGGGACGCGACGCGGCCGGCGCGTGGCGGCGAACCCGACGACGAGCAGCACCAGCTCGATGATCCACATCGTCAGGAGGGTCGAGGTGATGCTCGGATGGAACGTGACCACCAGCGACCCGGTGGGCATGGGATTGGCCGGGTCGAGGTCCCAGACGACGTGTGGCGGCGGGAACTCCAGGTTGCCGTTGATGAAGCAGACCGGGAAGGCGCAGGCGTCGCCGGCCTCCCCGCCCTTGGGGAACGGCGGCGCGACGAAGAAGGCGACGACGTCGATGACAATGGCCGCGAAGAGGAGCCAGACGACGGGATGGATGCGACGACGCACGGCGCGGCCGTCGGCCGCGCCGTGCGCAACGGTCTCCGTCTCGGGGTCGTTGGCCACGGTCGCTCCTGTCGCACGGCGCGCGGCGCGTCTGCCGCGCGGCCCCTCAATCCTCTGCCTCGGCCAGGAAGCGGTTGATCAGCTGGTACACCACCCGCGCTCCGGCGGTCAGTCCCACGAGAAACCCGACGAGCAGGAAGATCGGCAGCGTCCGCAGTTGCTGATCGGCCCAGTACCCCGCGAGCACACCGACCAGGATGGTCACCAGGAGGACGATGCCGATCTCCGAAAAGAGCGCGAAGTAGGCAAACGACCGTCCGGTCATGCGTAGCGCGGGTCCCTCCGACGCCGGGGGAGTATAGCAAAGGGTTGCGGCCCGGCAGCGAATCGCGGCGCCCGGCAGGTCTCCTGCTGCCGGCCTACGGTGCCGGGGACGGCGACGACGGTTCCGGGGTCGCGGCGGGTGGCGGCGTCACGACCACGGGCGTCGGCGTGGGGCGGGGGGTCGGGCGCGGCGTCGGGCGAGCGGTCGGGCGGGGCGTCGGCTGTGGCGCCGGCTCCGCGGTCGGGGCGGGCGTCGGCGCGGGCGTCGGCGTAGGAGCGGGCGTGGGCGCGGGCGCGGGCGTCGGCGTGGGTGACATGGGCGTGGGCGCGGGCGCGGGCGTCGCCGTCGGCGTGGGCGACATGGGCGCGGGCGTGGCCGGCGGCGTCAGCGCCGGAGCGTCCGGCGACGCGGCCGGTCGAGGCGTGGCCGTCGCGCCCAGCACGCCACCGTCGGCGGGTGGGGCGGGCGGCAGGACGAAGGTGACCACCAGGACCCCGATTGCCCCGACGAGGAGCACCGCGGCGGTGTCCCGCCAGAGCCGGAGTCGCGGCGAGACCACCCGTTCTTCGAGCGGCAGGCCAGCCACGCCGGCGGCCGGCGGCCGCGCGTCGCGGGCGGACGCCGGCGGCGGCGCCACCTCCGGAGGTTCCTCCGAACGGCCGATAAGCCAGGCGAGTCGGCTCATCGCCACTCGCTCGCTCTCGCGCAGGGCCGCGTCCGACACCTGCCTGCGTCGCGCCCGGACCACGCGACCCCGGGCGACCGCCACGACGATGGCGACGACGATCGCGCCGATCACCGCGGCCGCGAGCAGCGCCTCCACGGTCATCGGCGCGCGCCCGCCGGCCCGTCGTTGTCGTGCGCCGAGCGGAAGGCGTCCGCGGACCCGGACGCGATGATCGTCTCGCCAACCGCGAGCCGGCGGTCGTCCGCTGGGTTCGCCGCGTAGCGGCCATCGTCGGTGAGGATGGCGAGCACGAAGAGGCCGCGTTCGCGGAGGCCGGCGACCGTCACCCCGTTCAACCCGCCGTCGAGCGTCACGTGGAGCTCTTCCAGGCTGAACGAGAGCTCCCCGTGGGACAGGGCGGCGTCGAGGAAGTCGACGACCCGCGGCCGGATTGCCAGCTCGGCGAGGCGCCGGCCCGCCATCGTGTATGGGGACACGATCCGATTGGCGCCCGCGAGAGCCAGCTTCTCCTCGGCGGACGGCGTGCCGGCCCGGCCGACCACCAGGAGGGAGGGGTTGATAGCCCGGGCCGAGAGGATCACGTAGACGTTCTGGGCGTCCGAGTCGATCGTCGAGAGCAGGCCGCGCGCCCGCTCGATCCCGGCCGCGCGGAGCGTGGCGTCGTCCGTGGCGTCGCCTTCGACCACGAGGTGCCCGTCGGCCCGCGCCCGCTCGAGCGAGGCGGGGTTCACGTCGATCACCACGAAAGCGGTGCCCTCGTGCACCAGCTCCCGGGCCACGGTGGACCCGACCCGCCCATAGCCACAGAGGACGTAGTGACTGCTCAGGGCCCCGACCGCCTTCGCCATCCGTCGCGTCCGGCTCCTTCCGCTCGTCGCCTCGAGGATGAGGTACTCCGTGACGAGGCCCACCGTCCCGAAGACGAGGACCACTCCCGTCCCCGACATGATCATGGTCCAGATGCGCCCCGTGGCGTCAAGTTCGCGGACTTCCTTGAACCCGACCGTGGTGACGCTGATCACCGTCATGTAGAGGGCGTCGAGCAGGTCCCAACCCTCGAGGACCATGTAGCCGGCCGTCCCGACCGCCACGGCGCCGGCGACGATCGCGACCCACGTCCGGAGGCCCGGGGTGCCGAGCAGCGCCAGGACAGCGTCCCGTGCGCCCTCCTCAACGCCTCGCTTTGGCACGCCCGCTCCTTCACCCGGGCCTCACCCGATCCGGGGCCCCCGCTAGGGTAGCGCGCTCAGCCCGCGCCGGGTCCCTCCTCGTCCGCGTTCCGGTCCTCGACCACCCGGTCGAGGAGGAGGATGACGAGGCCGAAGACCAGGAACGCACCCAGGAACGCGTAGAGCTGCCCGCTCCCGGACAGGACCAGCGAGAGGGCTCCGAGGCCGATGCAGATGGCATAGATGAGCAGGACGGTCTGGGTGTGGCTGAGGCCCAGGTCCAGGAGGCGGTGGTGGATGTGGCCGCGGTCGGCCGAGAAGGGGGAGCGGCCCCGGGAGACCCTCCGCACGATGATGTAGAAGGTGTCGATGATGGGCACGCCGAGCACGAGGAGCGCCACCACCACCTTGGCGCTGCCCAGGATCGAGAGGAGCGCCAGGGTGTAGCCGAGGAACATGACGCCGCTCGTGCCGATGAAGATCGACGCGGGGTGGAAGTTCCAGCGCAGGAACCCCAGGAGCGCCCCCGCCAGGATCGCGCAGACCAGCGCCACGACCGGCTCGGTGGCCAGCCCGGTCGCGCTGATGATCCCCAGCGTCACCGCGGCGATCAGGGCCACGCCCGAGGACAGGCCGTCGAGGCCGTCGATGAAGTTGATGCTGTTGATCATCCCGACGGTCCAGACCACGACGAAGATGGCGGCCCAGATTCCTTCCAGCCGGATGACCCCGGGGCCGAACGGGTTGGCGATGACTCCGACCGTGATTCCCAGCCCCACCGGGACCAGGGCGACGAGCAGCTGGCCGCCGAACTGCCAGCGCGCCCGGAGGTCGAGCTGATCGTCGATGAGGCCGACCACGACCGCGGCGGCGCCCCCGATGAGGAGGGCGGCGATCTCGGGCCGGGCCAGGGCATCGAGCGGTCCCCACAGGCCCACGATCGCGTCGGTCGCGAAGAGCGCGGCCACCACGACGAGGAAGGCCACGCCCACGGCCACGCCGCCACCCCGGGGCACGGGGGTCGTGTTGACGCGGCGCTCGTCGGGATGGTCGACGGCCTTCACGCGCTGCGCCAGGCGGCGCACGACCGGGGTCAGGACGAAGGCGAGGACTGCAGCCGCGAGAAACGCGACCGCGGCGGGAACGAGGAGGTCGACGCCGGTCACCGGGTCATCCCCGGGCGGGCGGCCGTCACGCCTCCGGCAGGCCCGGGACCGGGAAGCGGGCGCAGATGTCGCGCACCTCGGCCCCGATCCTGGTGTGCTCGGCCGGCTCGTCGCGCCTGACGAGCGCCTCCACGAGCAGGCGCCCCACGTCGCGCATCTCGGCGGGCCCGAAGCCCCGGGTCGTCGTCGCCGGCGTCCCGACCCGGATGCCCGAGGTGACGTTGGGGGAGGCGGGATCGAAGGGGATGGTGTTCTTGTTCACGGTGATCCCGACGTCGTCCAGGAGTCGCTCGGCCTCCTTGCCGGTCGTCCCGAAGGGCCGGACGTCGATCGAGAAGACGTGGGTGTCCGTTCCCCCCGCGATGATCCGTCCGCCCCGCTGGGCCACCTCGGCGGCGAGCACCCGCGCGTTCTCCACGGTTCGCCGCTGGTCGTCGCGGAACTCGTCGCTCGCGGCGAGGCGGAGGGCGACCGCCTTGGCCGCGATCACGTGCATGAGCGGGCCGCCCTGGATCCCCGGGAAGACGGCTCGGTCGACCGCGGTGGCGAGCTCGGGGGAGGAGAAGATGAGGCCTCCCCGCGGTCCACGCAGGGTCTTGTGGGTCGTGGTGGTGACGAGGTCGGCGTGGGGGAACGGCGACGGGTGGACCCCGGCCGCGACCAGGCCCGCGATGTGGGCCATGTCCACCAGGAGACGGGCTCCCACCCCGTGGGCGATCGTGGCGAGCCGTTCGAAGTCGAGGATCCGCGAGTACATGCTCGCTCCGGCGATCAGGAGCTTCGGGCGAACCTCGGCGGCCTGGCGCTCCAGGGCCTCGTAGTCGATCGTCTCCGTCACCGCGTCGACGCCGTAGTGGTGGGCCTCGAACCAGCGGCCGCTCAGGTTCACTCCGAGGCCGTGCGTCAGGTGGCCCCCGTGATCCAGGCGCAGGCCCAGGATCCGATCGCCCGGCGTCAGCACCGCGAAGAAGGCGGCCTGGTTCGCCTGGGCCCCGGAGTGCGGCTGCACGTTCACGTGGGCGGCGCCGGGGAAGAGCGCCAGGGCGCGTTCCCGGGCGAGCCGCTCCACGACGTCGACCCACTCGCAGCCACCGTAGTAGCGGCGCCCCGGGAGGCCCTCCGCGTACTTGTTCGTGAGCCAGGAGCCCTGGGCCTCCATGACCGCGGCGAAGGTGTAATTCTCGCTCGCGATCAGCTCGATCTTCCAGCGCTGGCGTTCGGCCTCGCCGCGCATGGCCGCCCAGACCTCCGGGTCGATCTCCCGGATCGACGCCCAGGCGGAGCGCAGCGCGCCGGACATGCTCATCCGCGACTCCTTCGGCCCCGCCGGATCGCTCCGTCCGGCCCGAGCCCATTCTGGCCCATGCGGCGGCGTCGCGTCCCTCGTGGAAGGCGCCCGGCGCCCATCGGCGGCGTGGCCCTGCCCGTCAGGTCCGCCGACCGCCGAGCACGAGGTCCTCGATCACCTGGGCCGCTCCCTCCTCGGCGAGCGGAGGCGCCACCAGGCGGGCCACGGCGCGAACCGCGTCCGGAGCCCCGGCCATGGCCACCCCCATCCCCACCTCCGCGATCATCTCGACGTCGTTGCGCTGGTCGCCGATCGCCAGCGTGTCGCGCAGGTCCACCCCGAGCCGGCGGGCCAGGAATCGGACGGCCCGCCCCTTGTTCACGCCCGGGGCCAGGAACTCCAGGAACATCGGGTGGCTGACCGTCGGGTCGGCACGCCCGGCGAAGGCGGCCCGGGCACGCTCCAGGGCCTCGTCCGGCAACGGAGGCTGGCCCACGGCGATGATCTTGGTGACCGGCGCCCGGACCCAGCCGTCGAGGTCGGGCACCAGGACGACGCGCCCGAAGTTCCAGCGCGAATAATCGTCCGCCCGTTCGTCGCCGGCGGGGATCACCATCTTCTCCAGGTGGTTCACGTGGGGCGTCAGGCCCGCCGTGCGGCACCAGGCGATCGCGTCCCGGGCCACGTCGGCGGGCAGCGGGCGGTGGAGGAGAAGGCGACCCAGGCGGGCGCTGCCCGGCGCGGGCATCTCGCGGACGAGCGCACCCTGGAGGCCGACGAGCGGGGCTCGCAGCCCGAGCTCGCGGGCGTAGGGGAGGGCGGAGCTCGACATGCGCCCGGTGACGAGGGCGACGTGGACGCCGCGCGCGACCGCGGCCCGGATCGTCGCCACGGTCCGCGGCGGGAGGCGCAGGTCGTCGCCGATCAGCGTTCCGTCGAGGTCGAGGGCGACGAGGCGGATTCGGCGACCGCTCATGCCGGCGGGACTGCCGGATCGGGCGGAGCCTCGAGCACGGCGACGCGCGGCGTTCCGGCCAGGTCCGGCTCGAGGCGCACCTCCCAGCCGGGGAGCCGCTCCGCCGCGGCCGCGCGGAGAGCCGGTCCCTGCTCGTCGCCGATCTCCAGGAGCGCGACGCCGGCGGCCCCGACCCGATCCGGCAGGAGCGCGAGCAGGCGCCGGATGACGTCGAGCCCGTCCGGTCCCCCGTCGAGCGCGGCCCGGGGCTCGAAGGAGGCCGCCACCGGGAGCTCGGGCACCACCGGGGATGGGATGTAGGGCAGGTTGGCGCAGACGACATCGAAGCGGGCGGGCACCACCAGGAGGCCCACCTGTCCTCCGGGGGCGGGAAGCAGGTCGGCCGTCGCGACCGCCACGCGATCCCCGACGCCCTGGGCGACCGCGTTCTCGAGGGCGAGGTCGGCCGCCTCGGCGGACGCGTCGGAGGCGACGATCTCAACCTCGCCGAGCATCCCTCGGCGGCGGAGTGCCACCGCCAGGGCCACGGCGATCGCGCCGCTCCCGGTCCCGACGTCGGCCACGGCGAGGGGCGGGGTTCCCGGCGGCCGGGGGGTGCCCGCCAGGCGCTCGCCGATCGTGCCGAGGGCCAGCTCCACGAGCACCTCTGTCTCGGGGCGAGGGATCATCGCCCGGGCGTCGACGGCAAGGGCCACGCCGTGGAACTCCTTGAGGCCGCGGATGTAGGCCACCGGCTCGCCGGCGGCGCGCCTGGCAACGTGGCCGAGGAAGCGCGCTGCGGCCTCGGTACCCACCGTCCCTTCGGGATGGGCGATGACGGCGGTTCGCTCGACCCCGATCGCGTGGGCCAGGAGCAGCTCGGCATCCAGGCGGGCGGTCTCCGAGCCGCTCGCGCGCAGGCGGTCGACCGCGGCCGCGAGATGCTCGCCGATCGTCGCCATCGCGGGATCCCGCGGGCCCGGGCGCCAGCCCGCGCCTACGCGGAGCCGTCCTCCTCGGTCAGGCTCCGGAGCTTCTCGGCCTGATCGGTCTCCGCAAGGGCGTCGATGAGCCGATCGAGGTTCCCGTCGAGCACGCCGGGCAGGTTCGAGAGATCCATCCCGATCCGGTGGTCCGTGACCCGGTCCTGGGCGAAGTTGTAGGTCCGGATCTTGTCGGCCCGGTCGCCGGATCCGAGGAGCGAGCGCCGCACCGCGGAGTCCGTGTGGCGCTGCTTGGAACGCTCGGCGTCGACGAGGCGGGCCCGCAGGATGGCCATCGCCTTGGCCTTGTTCTTGTGCTGGCTCCGCTCGTCCTGGATCTCCACCACCAGGCCGCTGGGCAGGTGGGTGATGCGGACCGCCGAGTCCGTCGTGTTGACGCCCTGCCCGCCGGGGCCGGACGCCCGTTTCACCTCGATCCGAAGGTCCTTCTCCTCGTCGATGGCGAGGTCCGTCTCCTCCGCCTCGGGGAGGGCGACGATCGTGGCCGTCGACGTGTGGATCCGGCCCGACGACTCCGTGGCCGGGATCCGCTGGACGCGGTGGGTCCCGCTCTCGTACTTGAGGCGGCTGTAGGCCCCGTCGCCGGAGATCTCGACGACCGCCTCCTTGACCCCCCCGATGCCGGTCTCGTTGAGGGCCATCACCTCGGCCCGGAAGCGGTGGCGCTCGGCCCAGCGGAGGTACATCCGCAGGAGGTCGCCCGCGAAGAGGGCTGCCTCCTCGCCGCCCGCCCCGGCCCGGACCTCGAGGATCACGTTCTTGTCGTCGCTCGGGTCCCGCGGCAGGAGGAGGACCTTGAGCTCGTCGAGGACCACCGTCTCGGCGGCCTCCAGGCGCCCCGCCTCCTCGTGGGCCATCGCCCGCAGCTCCTCGTCGGCCTCCGCGTCGCGCATCTCGCGCGCCCCGGCGAGCTCGGCCCGGATCAGCTCCAGGCGGCGAAACGTCTCGACGACGGGCTCCAGGCGGGCCATCTCCTTCCCCAGGCGGCGGAGCGCGTCGGGGTCCGCCATGCTCTCCGGCCGGGCCAGCTCCGCCTGCAGCGTCTCGTACTGGGTGACGACGGCGCGCAGCTTCTGGTCGAGCGAGTCCACCCGTCAGGCCTCGACGGCGGGCGCCGGGGGTGCTCCCGCGAGGACGAGCGGCGAGCGGGCGATGGAGCCGCTCCCCGCCGGCAGCGTCTCGCCGTCGGCCGTCATCGCCTGCTCCATGCTGACGATCGCGACCTCGATCATGTCGTCGGTCGGCTGCTTCGTGGTGATCTTCTGGACCCAGATGCCCGGCTCGAAGAGGACGCGGACGAGCGCGTTGCCGCGGTGTCGGGCGCCGAAGCGGAGGAGCTCGTAGCTGACCGCGGCGATGACGGGGATCAGGACGAGCCGGCTGATGATCATCACGGGGAGCGACTGCCGTCCCACGATCGAGAACGTGACGATCGAAACGAGGATGACCACGACGAGGAACTCCGTGCCGCAGCGCGGATGGGCCGTCGGGTACCTCCGGACCGCGTCGACCGTGAGCGGGTCGCCGGCCTCCAGGGCGTGGATGGTCATGTGCTCCGCGCCGTGGTACTGGAATGTTCGCCGCACATCGGAAGTCCGCCCGATGAGGATGAGGTAGCCCAGGAAGATCGCCACCTGGACCACGCCCTCAACGGCGCGCTCAACGATCCCCGGCTGGCCTCCGGCGACGAACCGCGCGACGAGCAGGGGAACGAAGAAGAAGAGCCCGAGGCCGAGCACGAGCGTGAAGACGAGCATCAGGGCGATCGATCCCTTGCCCAGGTCGGCTGCATCGGCCCGGCGCCCATCGGACGTGGTGGCCGGCGCGAGGTCCTGGGCCGCCGCCACCCCGGCCGAGCGGACGAGCCACCGCGTCCCGATGACGAGCGTCTCGTACAGCAGGACGAGGCCGCGCACGAGCGGCAGCTTCGCGGAGCGGGTGCCGCGGAAGCCCGTGCCAAGCCGCTCGTCGGACCAGACGATCCGGCCGTCGGGGTGGCGCAGGGCGACCGCGATCGCGTCGCGGCCGCGCATGAGCACGCCCTCGATCAGGGCCTGGCCGCCGTACGAGAAACGGGCCATCGCCGGTCTACCGGCCGGAAGTCACGACGGCGGGCCGGACGGCCCGCCGTGCGATCGCCGTGGTCGCCGGCGTCGGACGGTCCGTGGTCAGCGGCCGGTCGAAGCGCGGTCCAGGCGACGCTGGAAGCGCTCCACCTGGCCGGCCGTGTCCACGATCATCTGCTTGCCGGTGAAGAACGGGTGGCAGCTGCTGCAGACATCGACGCGGAGAGACTCCCGGGTGGAGCCCACCTCGAACTCCGTCCCGCACGTGCCGCAGTGGACGGAGGCCTTGTAGTACTTGGGGTGAATGCCCTGCTTCATCGGAACCTCGGATCGTCCGCGTCAGGCGCCGGCGGCCGCGGTCTCGGCGGCCGCGGTCTCGGCGGCTGCCGGTGCCTCGGCGACCGCGGCGGCCTCCGTGACCACCGGCTCGACGCGGATGCGCTTCTTGCTGCGGGTCTGGTGCTCGAAGCGGACCCGACCGGTGACCGTGGCGAAGACCGTGTAGTCGCGCCCGAGGCCCGTGCCCGTGCCGGCGAGGAACGTCATCCCGCGCTGGCGGACGATGATGGAGCCGGCGGGAACGAGCTGTCCGTCGCCGGCCTTCACGCCAAGGCGCTGACCGGCCGAATCGCGGCCGTTTCTGGAGCTGGAGCCTGCCTTCTTGTGGGCCATCGGTCAGTCTTCCTTCTGGGCGGCGCGTGTCCGCTTCGGCTTTGGTGCCGCATCCGCCTCGGCGGGCGGGGCAGCCGCGGGCTTCGCAGCCGCGGGCTTCGCAGCCGTGGGCTTCGCGGCGGCGGGCTTCGCGGCGGCGGGCTTCGCCGCCCGGGGGCGGGCCTTCTTCGGCGCCTCGGCCTCGGCCGCAGCCACCCCGGCTGCCTCGGCGGCTTCGGCGGTCTTCGCGGCGAGGGTCGCGGCGAGCGCGGCGTCGGCGGCCGCCTGGGTTGCGGCCACCTCCTCGAGGCGCTGCCGCTCGGTCTTCTTCGCCTCGGCGATCTTCCGGGCCTCCTCCGCGGCGCTCTTCCCGTTGAGGGTCACGTCGGTGATCCGGAGGACCGTCTGCTCCTGGCGGTGGCCCTTCTTGACCCGGCGGCGGGCTTTCGGCTTGTACTTGAACGAGATGACCTTGTCCGCGCGGTCGTTGCGCAGGACCGTGGCGCTGACCGTGGCGCCGTCGACGACCGGACGGCCGATCGCCGCCTCGTCGCCGTCCGCCACGAGGAGAACGCGCTCGAGCGTGATCTCCTGGCCCGCCTCGACCTCGAGGAGCTCGACCGCGAGCTCGGTGCCGACCTCGACGCGGTACTGCTTCCCGCCGGTCTCGATGACTGCGTACATGGGTCTCCGGGTTGGGCCGTGGCGCGCGGGCGCGGGGGGCCGCTGGTGAAGCGGCCGGGGTGGGCCGCGGGTGGCACAGCGCGGCGTCCGGACCTGCCGGGCGCGAATGGCGAGTGTACGGCGATCGGCCGGATCCCGCAACCGCCGGAGCGCGACAGGATTCCTGCGGCGGTTCACCGGACGGAGGACTAAGATGGTGCCATGGTCGCACTGGAGGCGTACGCCGGGGACTGTCGCCTCTTCGGTCAAGTCGACTCCGGGGATGGTCGCCTGACCGACTTTCTCAACGCGAGCCCCGAGCTCTCGATTCGGGACGCCCGCCTCGAGAGCCTGGCCGACGGCCACGTGATGGAGACCCCCGAGCTTACGGTCGCCCGCGACGAGCTCTACGCCGTGGTGGCGAGCGGACCGCGGGGCGACGTGACCCGCCGGTTGCGCACCCTTGCCACCCGGGTGGAGGTGGATCTCGGCCCATATCAAGTCGTGGGCGCGGTCCATGGCACTCCGGCGTCCGATCCGCTCGGGGCGGTCCTGCGACGCGCGGCGTGGGTGCCACTGACCGATGTCATCGTCGTCTACCACCTGGGTGAAGACCCGGTCAGGGACGCTGTGGCAACGCTCGTCGTCAACCGGAACATGGCGAGCTCGTTTCGGGCCGTCGAGCTGGCGAGCGCGGTCCTTCCCTGGGAGGTTCCCGGGGCGCCCCGGCTCGCCGCGCCAGGCGCGCTCGACCTCACCGGCACGCTCCGCGACGACGACCGCCCGGATCGTGACGAAGCGACCACCTGGCAGCCGGCGGAGCCCATTCTCTGACCTGAGCGGAGACTTCGGGCTCGCGCTCCGAACCCGGCGTCCGCGGCTCGCCGGGCCGGACGATCGGCGTCGACCCGCCCTGACAGTCAACGTGGGCGAGCCGCCGCCGTGTCCTGCGCAACCTCGCCCACGCGGGCCGCCCGGCATCCGCCGATCGCGGTTCCGAACGTTACGGCCCCGAGCCCGACGAGCGCTCACCGGGACGGAGACGCTATGGGTCCACGAACGGCGGTCCACTAAGATAGGCCCGTGATCGCGGTGGAAGCGTACGCCTCAGACTGCCGCCTGTTCGGGAGCCTGGATCTCGGGGACGGTCGCCTGACCGACCTTCTCAACGCGAGCCCGGAGCTGCGCATCCACGACGCTCGCCTCGAGAGCCTGGCCGATGGCCACGTCGTGGAGACCCCCGAGCTCCTGCTCGCCCGCGACGAGCTCTGCGCCGTCGTCGCGGCCGGTCCTCCTGGTGACACGGCCCGTCGGGTGCGCACCTATGCCACCTTGTTCGTGGTCGATCTCGGCCCCTACGAGATCGTGGGGGTCGTCCACAGCACGTCGGCGTCCGATCCGCTCGGGGCAGTCCTGCGGCGCGCGGCGTGGGTGCCGATGACCGATGCCAGCATCACCTACCGGCGCGGTCCGGCCACGGTCACGGAGGATGTGGACGTCCTCCTCGTGAATCGCAATCTGACGAGCTTGTTTCGGGCGGTCGAGGGCCGACCAGTCGCCCACGTCCCAGAAGAAACGGGCGGGCCTGAGATCCGGGGCCTGCTGCACCCAGCGCCGAACCTCGGCGAAGCGGCCCTGGCGCCCTCCCAGCCCAGTACCCGCCACGACGGCTGGCAGCCGCGTGTCGGCGGCGACGGCGGGCCGCGCCCGGCCGCGTCCGGGGGCTCCGGGCCCCAGGACTCCGGCCCCACCGGGCCAGGCCGCTCCGTCGCAGGGCCTCCGGCCGCAGAGCGCTCGCCGGCCGAACGCATCGTCGCCGTGACCCCCGAGTCCACGCTTAGCGCCACGGCGGGACCTGCGCCCGCGCGCACCGCCGCCGTGACCCCCAGGTCCCCGCGCACGGCCGCAACGGGACCTGCGCCCTCGCCCACCGCCGCCGTGACCCCCAAGTCCGCGCGGGGCACGTCCACGCGGGGAACGTCCACGCGCTCCAAGCCCAAGCGCTCCAAGCCCACCCGCACCACGAAGAAGGCCCTGGCTGCGCCCGTGCCCACGGCCTTCTGCCCGTACTGCGCCCTCCTCCTGGAGCCGCCGCCGGTGTCCAGCCGGCGCTGCCTGCGGTGCCGCCAGCGGATCATCGTGAAGCGCGTCGAGGGGCACGCGGTCTACCTGACCGAGGCCGCGGTGCTGGTGTTCGAGGCCGAGCGGCGACGTGTTGCCAGCGCCGGGAAGCTGGCGCGGGAGAGAGAACGCTGGCTCCGGCTCGCGGCTGCGGCCGGCGCCCCGACCGAGCGGACATCCAGGCTGGCCGCCGGGTCGCTATCCGAGAAGGCCGTGGAGGCCGCTCGGAGGCTCTACCTGACTACGGTCGATCGCGCGTTCAGGGCCGCGAAACGCGACCACGATTGGGAGACGGCATCGCGAATCCGGCGTGACCAGGCGGCCGTCCTGTATCGCGTCGCCGGCTCGCCGCTGCCGCCTCCGGCGGACGTCATCGCCACGTACCGCGAGGGCGTGGCGGCCGAGCTGCGCGGCGTCGCGGAGGTCTCCCGTGACGCGGAGATGGTGAGCGCAGCCTGCTGCGACGTCTGCCGAGCAGACGATCGGCGGATCTTCCGAATCGCCCACCAGATGCGCGTGCCACGGCTTCCGCACGAGGGATGCCCCAAGGGCCTCTGCCGCTGCGGCTGGGACCTCGCGGCCCGTGATCGAACGACGATGCGCCGGTACCTGCGGCGTCGCTCGGGCACGGACCCGCAAGCCGCCCCGGACGAACCGGCCCCCACCGCCTGATCGCGACCAGGCGGCCTTCCCGGTTCGAGCCCGATTCGCGTCCCGCCGGCGCCGAGGGCGAGGATCCAATCCGGGCCGGGGTCCCCGGCACGGGATTGCCGGCGCTCGAGCTCGCGGAATGTTCAGCACCCGCGGGATCGGTGCCGGGCACTGGAGTACCCTGAGCACATTGCGGAATGACCTCTGGTGGCAGCGAAGTGGCCGCACGCGGATTCGGACGGCGTCCCGGCCGCGTGCGCACATGAACCGAGGTGATCCAGATAGCGTTTCTTCTGAGGCTCCTGGGTCTCGACCGCTCCGCCAGGAATGTCGAGCTGCCCGCGGAAGTCGAGCCACCTCCGCCTGAGCCGCCGCTGCCCGCGCCCGTGATCGGCGCCGCCTGCCCCAACTGCGGAGTCGTGGTCGACCCACCCCCTGATCACACCCGGCTGTGCCCACGCTGTCGCCTCCCGATCGTCGTCCGGCACTCCGAGGGCCGGGCGATCTACCTGACCGAGGCCGCGGTCGAGGTCTTCGAGGCCCAGCGCAAGCGCAAGTCCGATGAGCAGAGCTGGGCGCGCGAGCGGCGCCGCTGGCTCCACCTCGCGCAGCTTGCCGGCGTACCGGCCAACCGCCGGCGACAGGCGGAGGACGCACCGCTGACGGCCGCTGCCGTCCATGCGGCACGCACGCTCTACCTGGCCGCCGCGGAGCGCGCCGTCCGGGCCGCCCGACGCGACAAGCGCTGGGACGACGTGTGCCGGATCCGGCGGCGACAGGCCGCCGCGCTGTTCGAAGAGGCCGGCGGTGATCCTCCTCCCGCCGACGACATCGTTGCCCTTCACCGGGAGGGCGTGGCCGCGACGCTCAGGGCGCTCGAGGCGGTCTCGCGGGAAGCGGAGCTGGTCGGCGCATCGTGCTGTGCGGCCTGTCGCGCCGACAACGGGCGGATCTTCCCGATCACCGACGAGCTCCACGCGCCGCGCCTGCCCCATCCGGGCTGCCCGCAGGGCCTCTGCGCCTGCGACTGGTGGCCGGTTCTGCTCAACCCGGTCACGCCGCGTCGTCGCCGCCGAACCTCGCCCGCGCCGCGTGCCGGGGCCGTGGCCCGCCCCGTCGCGGTCGCGCCGCCCGCCGATCGTGCCACAGCGGCGGCAGATGCGGCCGCCGATCCGGGCTGACCCAGGACGGCGCTCTGCCATGACCGATCAACCACGCGCCGACGGCGACCAGGCCGTCGCCGCTGCGCTCGGTCCTGCAACGACGCTCGACGCGATCGTCCCCGAACGCGACGACGACATCGTCGACGGCGATGCGGCGACGCATCTCGAAGCCCTCGTCGTCGAGGCGGTCGCGCCGCCAACAGCCGCCGAGCGGGCCGAAGGGCTCCCGATCGAGCTCGTGGGCCAGCATCTCCGGCTCTCGGGAAGCGTGTTGATCGGCCTCCATCACCGGCTGTCCGACTTCGTGAACAGCAACCCTGGCCTGATCCAGCTCCGCGACGTCACCGTCCTGCGCCGCAACGGCGACCCGACCAAGGTGACCTCGCCCAGCATCTGGGTGAGCCCGGACGAGGTGACGCTCATCGGACAGGCGGCCGACGTCGACGAGCCCGAAGCACCAGGCCGCGAGTTCCTGCTGAAGCGGACCTGTCTCCTCATCGTGGTGACCCCCGGTCACACCCTCACCGGCGAGGTTCACCTCAACCCGGAGGGGGTCCTGTCGGCATTCATCGAATCGCCCAGCCCGGTGTGGATCCCCATGACCGACGTTCGGACCCGCTCGCTCGCCGACCGTCGGGTCATCTCCCGCTACAGCTTCGCCCTCTTGAACCGTCGCCACATCGTCGCGGCGACCGAGATGCAGCCCGGCATGGTCCGCGGTCGCGGCGTCATCTGAATCAGGCGAGGAGGTCCCGGCGCCGGAAGACGAGGACCGCGCCCAGCCAGCCCGCCACCGCCACGATCGCGAAGATCGCGACCGACGTCCACGGCATGATGCCCGTGTCGATCAGGTCGGTCGTGAGCAGGTATTTGAACGCGCCGAAGTCCCCCACCCAGGCCAGGTCGACCTGGACCTGGGCCACGACGTTCATGAGATACATCAGGATCAGGATCCCCGCGGCCAGGCCGCCGGCGATCGCCCGGCTGAGGGTGACGGCCCCGATGAGCGACGTGACGCCGCCGACCGCGCAGCCGAACAGCCACAGGACGACGGTCGCCGCGGCGAAGCGCCCGACGTCGAAGTCGGCGCCGACGAGCCGGCCGATCACCAGCACGCCGGTCACGGTCGCAGCGGCGAGCGCGGCGAGCACGAGCGCCTGCGAGGCGATGGCGGCCGCGAGGAACCGCGCTCGAGTGAGGGGCGTGCCCAGGACCACATCTGCCCAGCCCCGGTCCACGTCGGCCGCGACCGGGCGGGTGGCGAGGATGATCGCCGCGATCGCCGCGACGACGGGCCACAGCATGCTCCCGATATAGGTCCCGAAGAAGACCCCGGGATCGACGAGACTGCCCGTCATGCCGAAGGCCGCCATGAGCTCCTTCGGGAAGATCTTCATGTAGTCCTCGAGCGCCGCCGCGTTCTCCAGCAGGATCGGGTACATCGCCGCGATGATCCCGCCGTAGGCAAGCACGATGACGGCCAGCCAGAAGGCAACCATCCGGCTGCGCCGCATCTCGAGGCGGAACGCGAGCCCGGTCATCGCGGCACCTCCAGCGGGGTCTCGGTCGCGTTCGCCGCGGCCGTCCGCCCTTCCGAGCCGGCCACGGACCCATCGTAGTAGCGGAAGAAGAGGTCCTCGACGTCGGGCGTGGTGATCGAGATGTCGCGGACCTCGAGGCCGGCCAGGCGGCGGAGGAGTGGGTTCACGTCGCCGCGGACCATCACGTGGACGTCCTGGCCGGTGCTGGAGAGGACCGTCACCCCCGGGAGGTCGAAGGTCGCCGGCTCCGCCGGGCTGGCGAGCACGAGGTTCATCGAGCGGGTGTGGTCGCCGACGAGGGCGGCCACCGTGGCGATCTTCACCAGGCGTCCCTCGCGGATGATCGCGACCCGGTCGCAGGCGCGCTCCACCTCGGTCAGGTTGTGCGACGACAGGAAGACCGTCCGGCCGGCCGCCCGAGCTTCCGCCACGAGGCTCAGGAACTCGCGCTGCATGAGCGGGTCCAGGCCCGTCGAGGGCTCGTCCATGACGAGCAGCGGCTCGGCGCCCATGAACACCTGGACGACCCCCACCTTCTGGCGGTTGCCGCGGGACAGCTTCTTCACCTGGACCGTGGGGTCCAGCTCGAGGCGCTCCGCCAGCGGCCGCCAGGCGCCCTTCGCGACGCCCCGCAGCGCCGCCACGTGGTCGAGCGTCTGGGCGGCGGTGAGCTCGCCGAGGTAGCCGGGGTCGCTGCCAAGATGGGCGACCCGTCGGTGGACCGCCGGGGCATCACGCCAGGCGTCCAGGCCCCAGATCGTGGCCGCGCCTGCGCTCGGCCGGATGAGGCCCATCAGCATCCGGATCGTCGTCGTCTTGCCGGCGCCGTTCGGGCCGAGAAATCCGAAGACCTCGCCCTCCTCGACCGCGACGTCGAGCTCGATGACTCCGCGCCGCTTGCCGTACCACCGCGTCAGGCCGCGCACCTCGATCGCGTGAGCCATGGCGCACCTCCGTGGATCCACCGGGGGACGGCGCTCCGGATCACGGCCCGAGATCGGGGCCTGTCCACACCGCCAGCTGCTGACTCTGGGCCCGCGGGACGCGCCGCCGCGAGAGCCGACCGGCAGGATCGGGGCGGGGCGTACGTCCCGACCCGACCGCGGCCTCAGCGCATCGACGAGGCGTCGGGGTCGTCGGCCATCACGATCCGTTCCCGCACGAGCGAGCGCACGGTGAGCGGCCCGGGCAGCGCCGGCGCCGGCGGCTCGCCGAGCGCAGCCACCACCTCGTCGGGCCGCCCCACCGCCTCGGGTGCATGGCGCAGGCGCATCGCCAGGGTCACGCCGATCTCGTCGCTGCCCCGGATCTCCAGGCCGAGGATGAGCGGCCGCAGGTCGTAGGCGATGGTCTTCTTCTCGCGGCGGCGCTCGCGGGGCAGCGCGGACGCGCCCAGGAGCGCCTGGACCGCATCCTCGACCACCCGGCGGGGGGGTCCGGCCAGGTGCACCCGGTAGTCCGCGGCAACGACGGCGGCCGGCGCCGACGGCGCCCCGACCCAGACGTCGTGGAGATCCAGGAGCGACATTCCGACGGGGAGGGCGGCGACGACGCCCGCTCGGACGGCCCCGGCGGGAAGGCACTCGGCAAGGTAGAGATCGACGACCTCCCGCTCGCCGGCGACGCCGACCGGGAGGGGTGCCGCCGGCACCACGCGGCCTCTTCCGGCGCCCTCCCCGGCGACCGGCAGGCCGGCCGACGAAAGAAGCCACGGCAGGCTCCGCGCGGCGCCCGCGCCGGCCACCCCGCCGGCCGCGGCCGGCGCCGGAACCGCCACGAAGAGGCGCCACCGCTGGCGCGCCGGGGCGGCCGGCGGCGGCGTTCGGGCGGGGGAATCGACGGAGGGGCCCCGGCGGGCTCCGGATGGCTCGGTCACGGTGGTAGTCTGCCGGAAGGATGGAGGTTCCCGCCGGATCGCCCGCACCCGCTGCCCGCGCGCCCGGGAGCGTGTCCCTGCCGTCGCGGCGCGTCCTCGTCCTCCTCGCCGGCGTCGCGATGCTGGCCGTGCTGTTCTGGCTCGGACGCGACGTCCTGGCCCCGTTCGTCGTCGGGATCCTCATCGTCTACCTGCTCGATCCGGTCGTCGAGCGCCTGGCCCGGGTCCAGTTCCGCGGCCGGCGGGTTCCCCGGGCCCTCCTGATCCTCCTGGTCTACGTGGTCGCGACGCTCGTCCTCGTCGAGCTCGTCCTGCTCCTCGTGGGGCCCCTGATCGACCAGGTCCGCGCCTTCGTCAAGGATGCCCCGGGCTACGTCGACGACCTCAACGGCCGCCTCGCGGAGCTGCTCGGGTGGTGGAACCGGCTCGACCTGCCGGCCGACGTCAAGGCGGCCATCGACAAGGCCGTGGCGGACTTCGTCGCCAACATCGGGTCGATCATCCCCAGCATCCTCCGCCCGGTCTTCAGCTCGGTGCTCGGTTTCGTGGGCTCGATCTTCGGATACCTGATCATCCCCGTCTGGACCTTCTGGATCCTCAAGGACCGGCCGGCGATCGTGCGCAGCTTCGATCGCGCCGTCCCGGCGGCGTGGCGCGCCGACACGTGGGCGACGCTGGGGATCGTGCGGCGCGTCTTCGGCTCGTGGATCCGGGGCCAGCTGATCCTCGGCCTCGTCGTCGGGTTGGCGACCTTCGTCGGCCTTCTCGTGCTCGGCGCCCTCGTCGACCCGGTGTTCTCCCGCTACGCGGTCCTGCTCGCGGTGATCGCGGGGATCCTGGAGCTGCTGCCGGTCATCGGCCCGATCATCGCGGCGATCCCGGCCGTCCTCCTCGGCGCGACGGCCGGGGTGCCGGCGATCGTCGCCGCCCTCCTGCTCTACTTCGCGATCCAGCAGGTCGAGAACACCATCCTGGTCCCCAAGATCCAGGGCGACGCGACCAACCTGCACCCGGCGGTCGTCATCTTCTCGCTGATCCTCGGCGGCGCGATCGCCGGCCTGCTCGGTGCCATCCTCGCCCTGCCGATCGCCGCGACGCTGCGCGACCTGTACAAGTACGCCTTCCGCCGCGCCGACGGCCTGAGCCCCGATGAGGCGGCCACGGGAGACGCGCGCGGCGCCCACGATGCGGGCCCGGCCGGGCTCGAGCCTGGGGAGGGCGACGGCGAGGATGAGCTCGTCGGCACGGGTGAGCCTGCGGCGGCCGCCGCGGAGGGCCCGCGCCCCTAGCCCGACGCCCGCGCCCCTAGCCCGACGCCGGCACCCCGGCGGCGCCCTCCGTTTCCGCGGCGGCGCGGGGGATCACGAGGTTCAACATGATCGGCGCGGCGACCGTAGTCAGCACGACCGCGACGAGCACGCCGCTGAAGAGGCTCGAGGTCAGCAGGCCGAGGCTGAGCCCCAGCGTCACGACCACGATCCCGACCTCGCCGCGCGGCGCCATCCCGACACCCACCGCCAGGGCGCTCCAGCGGCCGGTCCCGCGCGCCCCGATGACGCCGGCCAGGACCTTGGTGGCGATCCCCAGGGCGGCCAGCACGAGCGCGGAGAGCGCGAGCCTGGGATCCGCCAGCGCCCCAAGGTCCAGCTGGGCGCCCGTCACGGCGAAGAAGAAGGGGGTGAAGATCGAGGCGAGCGGCTTGATCTCGTGCTCGATCTCGTCCTGGGCCTCGGTCTCGGCCACGATCAGACCCGCCACGAACGCGCCGATGATGGCGGCCAGCCCGATGTACGCGGCCAGGATCGCGAGACCGAGCATGAGCAGGAAGGCGAGCACGAGCGGCGTGTCGGTGAAGAGCGGCCAGGTGAAGACCTCGCGCTTCAGACCGCGAGCCCGCCGGGCGGCGGCGAAGCCGAGGACGACGAAGCCGACGGCGCCGACGATCAGGCCGAGGGTGGCGATCCCGAGGTCGCCCTCGGCCGCGCCGGAGACGATCCCGATGAGGACGAGGGCCAGGACGTCGTCGATGACGGCGGCCCCGATGATGATCCGGGCGAAGCGCCGGTCCAGGACGCCGAGCTCGGTGAGCACGCGGCTCGTGATGCCGACGCTGGTGGCCGCGAGGGCCAGACCGACGAACGCGGCGGTGGCCGGCGGCTCTCCCGCGATCACGGCATAGCCCGCCCCGGCGGCGATCGGCAGGATCACCCCCAGGACGGCCGTGACCGCGGCCGGCCGGCCGACCTGGAGCAGCTCGTCGGTCTTGATCTCCAGCCCGACGGCGAAGAGCAGGATGACCACGCCGATCTCGGCCAGCACCATCGCCGTCTCGCCCGGAGCCACGAGGCCAAGGGCAAACGGCCCGACGACGAAGCCCCCCGCGAGCTCGCCGATCACCCCCGGCTGGCGGAGCCGCCGGAACATCTCCTCGCCGACCTTCGCGGCCAGAAGCAGGATGAAGAGCCCCACGAGGATGTCCAGGGTGTCGACCGACCTGGTGTCCGGCGGTGGGAGGGCAAGGGCGGGCACGGGATCGAGGGAGAAGGCGAGCGGCGTCATCGACTAGACAAGGTACCGAAGCCAGACGTAGGCGCTCGAGATGAGCAGCGAGAGCAGGGCGACGAGGCCGCCGACGCGGAGGAACTGCCCGAAGCTGATCGGGTGGCCCGCCCGGGCCACCGCGTTCGCCGCGACGACGTTGGCGGACGCCCCGATGATCGTGGCGTTGCCGCCGAGACACGCCCCCAGCGCCAGCGCCCACCAGAGCGGCTCGACGGCGAGGCCGCTGGTCCCGAGCTGCTGGACGACCGGGATCATCGTCGCGGTGTAGGGGATGTTGTCGACCAACGCGGACGCGATCCCGCTCACCCAGAGCAGGCCCAGCGTCGTCACGGCCTGGTCGCCGCCGGTGATCTCGACCAGCTGCGTTCCGAGAGCGGCGATCACCCCGGTCGCGACGAGCCCCTCGACCAGCACGAAGAGGCCGACGAAGAAGAGGAGCGTCGACCAGTCCACCTCCCGGATGAGCTCCTCGGGATCGAGCCGGGACACGAGGAGGAGGACGGCCGCCCCCAGCAGGGCGATGGTCGCCGGCTGCTGGTGGATGACCGAGGCGAAGAGGAATCCGGTGATCGTGAGGGCCAGCACGAGAAGGCTCAGGCGCAGCAGGCGATGGTCGGAGATGAACTCCGAATCGTCGATCGCGAGGACGGCCTCCCGGACTTCGGGGGCCACGGACATCTGGCGGCGGAAGACGATGGCCAGCGCGCCGGCGGCTACGACGAAGATCACGATGATGACCGGGGTGAGGTTGAGCAGGAAGTCGAGGAAGGTCAGCCCGCTGGCCGACCCGATCAGGATGTTGGGCGGGTCCCCGATCAGGGTCGCGGTCCCCCCGATGTTCGAGGCCAGCACCTCGGCGAGAACGAAGGGGATCGGGGAGAGCCGCAGCGTCGTGGCAATGAAGAGCGTGACGGGCACGAGCAGGACGATCGTCGTCACGTTGTCGAGGAAGGCGCTGAGGAGGGCGGTGACCCCTGCGAGGAGCAGGAGGATCGCCAGTGGCTCGCCCCGCGCCAGGCGGACCGTCCTGATCGCCAGCCAGCCGAAGACGCCGGTCCGCCGCATGACGCCGGCGATGACCATCATCCCGAACAGGAGGAAGATGACGTTCCAGTCGACGGCCCCGAAGGCTGTCGCCTGGGTGATGATCCCGAGCAGGATGACGACGGCAGCGCCCAGCAGGGCGGCCAGCGTCCGGTCGATGCGGTCCGAGGCGATCGCCCCGTACGTGACCACGAAGATCGCGAGGGCGATCCAGGGCTCCATGGGCGAAGTCAGCCCGCGGCCACGATCGCGGCGGCGAGCTCCAGCCCGTCGAGGTACGCGCTCGGGCGCCCCGCGTCGTCGATGACGTATGCGCCGGAGAGGTCGCGGAGGTACATGAGGTTGAACGCCTCGCCCAGCGTCGCCGTCGCGGGCAGGGCCGCCGGAGGGCGCATCAGGTCCCCGGCGACCGTCGCCTCGACGTAGCGGCCGTATTCCCCGACGCCGTCGACATCGTGAATCTGCGTCAGGAGCGCGCCGGGGGCCAGCCGGCCCACGACGGCGGCCACCAGGTCGTGCGGAGTGACGACGCCGATCAGCACGCCCGCCGGGTCCACGACCCCGAGGACCCGCGTCGACGGCGAGGCCGCAGCGCGCCGGATGACGGAGTCGAGGTCATCGTCGGCAGCGACGAGCACGGGCGCGATCGCCAGGAGGTCGCCGGCGGCGGAGATCAGCGTCCGCGGGCCGAGGAATGGCTCGGGAGGGTCGTCATCCCCCTGGTCGGGCGTATCGCCGCGGGTCATGCAGGGCTCCTCCTTACCACTCGGCCCGTTGCTGGCGGATGGCGACGCTCTGGAGGACGCCGAGCCCGATCGCCATGCTGATGAGGGACGAGCCGCCGTGCGTGATGAACGGGAGGGGGATCCCGGTGATCGGCATGATCCCGAGGACCATCCCCACGTTCACGGTCAGCTGGAAGAGGATCATCGAGGCGATCCCGGCCCCCACCATGAGGCCGAATGGGTCGCGCGAGCGCCAGGCGATCGCCAGCACCCTCCAGATCAGCGCCGCGAAAAGGAGAAAGATCACCACGCACCCCACGAAGCCGAGCTCCTCGGCCACGATCGCGAAGACGAAGTCGGTGGTCTGGACCGGCAGGAGGTCCGATTGGTTCTGCGCCCCGTTGGTGAGCCCGGCGCCGAGGAGGCCGCCGGAGGAGACGGCCTTCTGGGCCGTCAGCAGCTGGAAGCCCGCTCCGAGCGGGTCCCGGGCGGGGTCGAGGAAGCTCGTGAGCCGTTCCCGCTGGTAGTCGTGGAGCACGTAGGTCCAGACGAGCGGCAGCGCCGCCAGGCCGGCGACTGCGAGGGCCCCCAGCCAGCGGAGGCTTGCGCCGGCCATGAACAGCATCCCCGCGAGGATGGCGAAGAAGACGAGCGATGTCCCGAGGTCGGGCTGGAGCAGGACCAGGATCCACGGCGGCGCCATGACGAGGCACGCCCCCAGGATCGACGCAAGCGAATCGAGCCTCCGGTCCCGGTCGGCGAGGTAGCGCGCGAGCACGATGATCATCAGGATCTTGGCCAGCTCGCTGAACTGGAACTGGAAACCGAGCACCGAGATCCAGCGCGACGAGGCGGCGTCCGCGTCGCCGAGGAGGAGGGTGACGACGAGGAGGGCCAGGTTCACCACGTAGATGGGCCACGTCAGGGTCCGGAGCCAGCGGTAGTCGAAGATCGTTGCCGCCGCGTAGACGACGAGGGCCAGGCCCGCCCAGACGAGGCCGCGGGCGAACGTCGTGCCGCTAACGAGGGCTTCTCCGAGCTGGGCGGTCGTGTGGCTGTATGCCATCGCCAGGCCGATCGCTGCCAGGAGCACCGCGTAGACCGTCAGCTGGATGTCGTAGTCGCGCCAGGCGACGCCCGACGCCTTTGCCGCGAGGTCCGAGGAAGCGCTTCGCTCGACGCGGAGGACGCCCATCAGGTGCGACCCTGGTAGAAGTTGGTCCGCTTGAGGAGCTCGGGAATCCGGTAGTCCTGCTTGATCCCGAAGTGGAGCTGCAGGTAGTACTTCGCTACCTCGGTGGCGACGTTTCCCAGCGTTCGCGAGTCGTAGGTGAAGACCGCAAAGGCGAGCTGCGCGTCGGGCTTCGTGACGCTGCCGGACGGGTTGTCCTTCTTCCAGGCGTTCTTCGGCACGAACCCGGCGAACCAGTGGCTGTACGGCAGCACGCCGTTCTTGTCCCGCACGCCGAACTCGGACGTGCCGGTCTTGCCGGCGACGACGATCGGGAGGTCGACCAAGTTGTAGGTGTGGCGGATCGTCACGACGCGGCGGGCCGCCTCGCGCATCGTGGTGAACACCGCGGCCGGCGCCTTGATCCTGCGGATCAGCTTCGGCTCGAACGGGCGGACGACCGTTCCGTCCGGGCCGCGGACCTCGCGGACGACCTGGGGCTCGTAGAGCTTGCCGCCGTTGGCGACGGCGGCATAGGCGTTGGCGATCTGCAGGACGGTTGCCAGGTCATACCCCTGGCCGATCCCCGCCTGGAGCACTTCGCCCGGGTAGATCGGCAGGCCAAAGCGATCCATCTTCCACTGGTCGGTCGGAACCAGGCCGGCCGCTTCGAACGGGAGGTCGATCCCGGTAGGGCTCCCGAAGCCCAGCTGCTGCGCCCAATGGGCTATCCGCTCGATGCCGAGGCCGTGGGCAAGCTGGTAGAAGTAGGTGTCGCTGGAGTGGCCGAAGCCCTCGATGATGTTCAGCGGACCCCATCCCTGCTTGTTCCACTCCCAGAACTTGGTGTCCCCGAGCTGGACGTAGGGCTTGCTGGTCAGGGTGGACGTCGTGGTGATGACCTTGTCGGCGAGGCCACCGAGGCCTGTCACGAGCTTGTAGGTGGAGCCCGGCGGCTGGATGTCGCCGATGACGTGGTTGATGAGCGGCTTGTCCGGGTTGTCGAGAAGCGCCTTGAATTGCGCGTTGGTGATCCCCCGGGAGAACTGGTTCGCGTCATAGGTCGGCAGGCTCACCATCGCCAGGACCTCGCCGGTCTGCGGATTGAGCACGACCATGGAGCCGCGCTTGAGGCCGGCCTTGGCGAGTCCCCACTTCAGGGCCTTCTCGGCCAGCTTCTGCTCCTTCGAGTCGATCGTGAGGACGAGGGAGCTTCCGGCGGTCGGCGGCGTCTCGATCCCGATCACGCGGACCGTGCGACCGGTCCCGTCCTTCTCGACCCGCTCGGTGCCGTAGGTCCCCCGGAGCTCGGCCTCGTAGGTGAGCTCCACGCCCGCCTGGCCGATCCGGTCGTCGGCGAGGTACCCCTTGTCCGCGAGCTCCGCGTAGGCCTCGGGCGAGACGGCGCCGGTGTAGCCCAGGACCTGGGTCATCAGGGCGCCGGCCAGGTAATCGCGACGAGGCTCGACCGTCACCTCCACCCCCGGAAGGGTGAGGCCATCCTCGGCGATCAGGCGGGCCGTCGCCTCCGGGACGTCCCGGGCGATCGCCACGGCGTCGAAGCGCGAGGCCGAGCCCGCGTCGAGGCTCGCGTTGATGGCTCCCGGGGTCGTGTCGAGCAGGCCCGCGAGCCGCTCGACCACCTCCGGTCGCCGGGAGAGGGGAAGATCGGCAGGACGCACCCGCACCGTGAAGGTCGGCACGTTCGCCACGAGCGGCCTGCCGGCGCGGTCGTAGATGAGCCCCCGGGTGGAGACGACCGGCTGCAGGGCCGTCAGGCGCGTGTCGCCACCCGCGGCAGCCGGCGCGCCCCCCGGCTGGGCAGACCCGCCCAGCTGCATCGACGAGAGACGGAGCGTCAGGCCGCTCAGGACGACCACGACGGCGATGCCGAACACGACGAAGCGGGCGGGCCGCCGCTGGTGGGACAGGGGCTGCTCGAGAACGCTCACCAGTCCACCCGCTCGGCTTCCTCGACTCGGGTCCGCCGCGCGAACGCGAGGGCCGGCGGTGCCGCGACTGCGGCGAAGACCCCCGCAAGGATCGTGGAGCGAACGAGCCCCGCGGTCGGGTCGACGTCGCCCGGCACGTCGCGCAGCGCCTGGTACAGGACAACCGTCAGGGGGACCGCGATCGCCGCCAGCGCCGCGGCCGTGATCACGATCACGGGATACCGGGCGCGCACGAAGACCCGGCCGGTCACCCACGCGGCGCCGACGGCGAGGAGATCGATGAACGCGGTCAGCCCGAGCGGCCGCATGAGCAGTACGTCGATGACCAGCCCTCCGAGGAAGGCCCAGACGAGGCCACCCTCGAGGCCCAGCGCCATCGTCCAGACGACGGCGATGACGAGGACGAGATCGAGGCCCCCGGCGCCTGCGGCGGCGAAGGGCAGGACGGTTGACTGAATGAGCGCAGCCACTGTGGCACCGACCGCTGCGAGAACCAGGCTCAAGACGGTCGTTCCTCAGTTCGCCCGCGATCGCCGGACCGACCCGGCACGACCACGGGGTCTGCCCGACGAGTATACCGACGGCTCCCGATATGGGGCAACGACGATGCCCGCACTTCTCGAACGGGCGGATCAGCCGGCCGTGGCTCTGCTCGAGCGTGATCGGAAACCCCGTACCCGTGGATGGCCCGCCTTGCGTTCGTTTCACGTGAAACCGGCCGGAACCGGGGCCGGCATGCACAGGAGCCGCCACGGGCCGTGGGTGCCGCAGCGGTGCTGTGGGAGCTCGTGATGCCGGCGCTAAGCGGCAGATGGGCGACGACGGGCAGACTGCAGCAAGGCACCCGTCCCGCCGCGGCCCGACAAGGTCGTTGCCAGGACGCGCCCCGAGCGCCAGCGGCCGAATCGGAGGCGGCGAGGAGGAAGGAACGAGTCCCCGATGGTAGACTTCACGATCGTGATCCCCTCTCAGCCTGGCCAGTAGATGGGCCAGACGATTGCCTGCGCCAACCAGAAGGGCGGCGTCGGGAAGACGACCACCGTCGTCAACGTCGCCGCCTACCTTGCCGCCGACGGCGCGCGCGTCCTCGTCATCGACCTCGACCCCCAGGGCAACGCCACGAGCGGTCTTGGGGCCGAGCGTGCCGCTGATGGACGGTCCATCTACGACGCGCTCGTCGATGATGTGCCGCTCCAGGATCTCGTCGTTCACACCGATGTCCCGGGCCTCCATCTCGTTGCCTCATCGATCGCCCTCGCCGGGGCCGAGGTGGAGCTTGCCGGGGTCACCCAGCGCGAGCGGCGCCTCGCGAGGCTGCTGCCGCCCGTCGTGGACGCCTACGACTACGTCTTCGTCGACTGCCCTCCATCTCTTGGCCTCCTGACCGTGAATGCGCTGACGGCGGCGGACGCCGTTCTCGTGCCGCTCCAGTGCGAGTACTACGCGCTCGAGGGCCTCAGCCAGCTGATCGCGACCATCCACCTCGTCCGCGATCACCTGAACCCGGCCCTGGCCGTCAACGGAATCGTCCTGACCATGTTCGACGCGCGGACGAACCTCTCCGCGGAGGTGGCGTCGGAGGTGCGTCGCCACCTTGCGGACGCCGTCTACGAGACGGTGGTCCCGCGGAGCGTCCGCCTTGCCGAGGCGCCCAGCCATGGCCGGCCCATCGCCCAGTACGCCCCGGAGAGTCGTGGCGCGGCCGCCTACCGCGCCCTGGCCACCGAGCTCCACGGGCGCGGCGTCCGCCACGCGATCGGAGGTGTGGCGTGAGCGCCCGGTCGCCGCGGACAGCATCCCTCGGGCGCGGGCTCTCGGCGCTCATCCCCCAGGCGATCGCAGCGACACCGGGTCCGGCAGAGATCCCGATCGACCAGGTCGAGCGCAACCCGCACCAACCACGGACATCCTTCGCGGAGGAGGCGCTCTCCGAGCTTGCGGCCAGCATTGCTACCCATGGCGTCCTCCAACCGATCCTCGTGACGGAGACGTTGGATGGCTATCGACTGGTTGCCGGCGAACGACGCCTGCGGGCGGCCCAGATGGCAGGGCTGGAACGGATCCCGGCGGTCATCCGGCAGGCCGGCGAGCAGAATCAGCTTGAGCTCGCCCTCGTGGAGAACCTCCAGCGAACGGACCTCAACGCCATGGACGCGGCACGCGCATACCGCGAGCTGCGTGATCTGTTCGGCCTGACGAACGAAGCAATCGCTGATCGTGTCGGTAAGGCGCGGACGACCATCGCGAATACGATGCGCCTTCTCGACCTCGAGGCCGAGGCGCAGGACGCGATCGCGGCGGGGAGGATCAGCGAGGGCCACGGTCGTGCCCTGCTCGGCCTCGCCCCGCTGGCGCAGCGCGAGCTGCTTCGCCTGGCCATCTCCCGGGGCCTCTCGGTCCGACAGGTCGAGGATCTCGCTCGCCGGCTGCGCACGGACGGCGGGCCGGCCCACCCCGCGATCGCCGTCCGCCCGGTCGACGCCGAGATCGAGCGCGTCGAGGACGACCTCCGACGGGCGCTGGGGACGAAGGTCCGCCTCACCCGGTCGCGGCGCGGGGGCCGGATCATCATCGAGTGGTACAGCGACGAGGAGCTGGGACGGCTCTACGAGCGGTTGACCGGAGGGAACGGGTGACGGATCGGGCTGAAGCGACCTCCCCGGCTGCGAAGTCGGGCCGCGGGGGGTCCCGCCGCGGCGCGGGCGCAGGCGCGGGCGAATACACGGCGGCCAGCATCCAGGTTCTCGAGGGACTCGAGGCGGTGCGGCGCCGGCCCGGCATGTACATCGGCTCGACCGACGCGCGCGGGCTCCATCACCTCGTCTGGGAGGTCGTCGACAACTCCATCGACGAGGCGATGGCCGGGCATGCGACGCGAATCGAGGTGCGGATCCTCCCCGACGCGACGGTCGTCGTGACCGACGATGGACGCGGCGTCCCGGTCGGGAGGCACGCCACCGGCAAGGACGCGCTCGAGGTCGTCCACACCGTCCTCCACGCCGGGGGCAAGTTCGGCGGCGGCGGCTACAAGGTGTCGGGTGGCCTCCACGGCGTTGGCGTCAGCGTGGTCAACGCGCTTTCCGAGTGGCTGCGCGTCGAGACCGCCCGTGACGGGCACGTCTGGGCGCAGGAGTACATCCGGGGCAAACCCTCGACGCCGGTCACGAAGGTGGGGCCGCAGGGATCCCGCAAGGGGACCAGGACGGCCTTCCGGGCCGATCCCGAGGTGTTCGACGCCGTCGAATTCGGCTTCGAGACGATCGCCCAGCGCCTCCGCGAGTCGGCCTACCTCAACAAGGGCCTCTGGATCACGCTGCTCGACGAGCGCGCCGACCGCGAGCGCTCGTTCTACTTCGAAGGCGGCCTGGTCTCATTCGTGCGGCACCTGAACCGCCACAAGGAAGTGCTCCACGCGCGGCCGATCGCGGTGGAGCGGCGCGACGGCACCACGACGGTCGAGGTCGCCCTCCAGTACAACGACTCCTTCACCGAGAACGTGTTCGCCTTCGCCAACAACATCAACACCGTGGATGGCGGGACCCACATCACGGGGTTCCGGGCCGCCCTCACGAGCTCGCTCAACGATTGGGCCCGGCGGGCCGGGATCCTCAAGGACAGTGACGCCAACCTCTCCGGCGACGACGTCCGCGAGGGACTCACGGCGGTCGTCTCGGTGAAGCTCGTCGAGCCGCAGTTCGAGGGCCAGACGAAGGCGAAGCTCGGCAATGCCGAGGTGAAGGGCCAGGTCCAGGCCGCGGTCGCCGAGGGGATCGCTCAGCACCTCGACGAGAACCCGGCCGACGGCCGCCGGATCATCGAGAAGAGCCTGACGGCGGCGCGGGCGCGAGAGGCCGCCCGCAAGGCCCGCGATCTCGTCATCCGCAAGGGCGCCCTGGAGGGGATGTCGCTCCCGGGCAAGCTCGCCGACTGCCAGGAGCGCGACCCCGCGAGGAGTGAGCTCTACATCGTCGAGGGCGACTCGGCGGGAGGCTCGGCGAAGATGGGCCGGGACCGCCGCTTCCAGGCCGTCCTCCCGTTGCGGGGCAAGGTCCTCAACGTCGAGAAGGCGCGGCTCGACAAGGTTCTCTCGAGCGAGAACGTGCGGCCCCTGATCATCGCTCTCGGCGCCGGCATCGGCGAGACCTTCGATCTCGCGAAGCTGCGCTATCACCGCGTGATCATCATGACCGACGCCGACGTGGACGGCGCTCACATCCGGACGCTCCTCCTCACCTTCTTCTATCGCCACATGCCGCAGGTGATCGAGAACGGCCACCTGTACATCGCGCAACCGCCGCTCTACCGGGTGAGCACCGGCAAGCAGACGCTCTACGCCCAGAGCGAGAAGGAACGCGAGGCGGCCCTCAAGAAGCTGAGCGCCAAGAACGTCACCGTCCAGCGCTTCAAGGGCCTCGGCGAGATGAACGCCGACCAGCTGTGGGAGACCACGATGAACCCGGAGACCCGGACGCTCCTGCGCGCCCTCGTGGACGACGGGGTAGAGGCAGACGAGGTCTTCACGATGCTCATGGGCGAGAAGGTGGCGCCTCGCAAGGACTTCATCAAGTCCGAGGCGCGCAAGGTCCGCAACCTTGACGTCTGAGGTCGTGACGGGGGGCGGCCGCTTCGAGGTCTCTCCGCACGCCTGCTTCGCCTGCGGCGAGCTCAACACCCATGGGCTTCACCTCGTCCTCCACGCGGCCGGCGACACCTGCTGGACCGAGCTCACCCTCCGTCCCGAGTTCCAGGGTTGGGAGGGGATCGCCCACGGCGGGATCGTGGCGACGATCCTCGACGAGGTGATGGGCTGGGCGCTCGCCGGGGCGGACGCCTGGGGCTACACGGCCAGGATGTCGATCGAGTACAAGCGGCCGGTCCCCGTGGGCGCTCGCATCCGCGGCGAGGGACGGCTGGTCGAGCGGCGGCGGCGCCTGCTCACGTTGACCGGCCGCCTGCTCAACGCCGACACGGGTGATGTCCTCGCGACCGCCGACGCCCTCTACGTGGCCGCGCCCGAGGCACAGCTCGCGGAGCTGAAGGCGCGCTACCGCTTCCGCCTCGTGCCGGAAGATGCCGTCCCGGGGGAAGCCCCGTGATGGCACCGGCGGCCGCGGCCGCGGGGATCGGGGCGCCGGCATCCGCGGGGATCGGGGCGGCCGCGGCCGCGGGGGGCCGTAGCCCGAGCGAGGCCACGGCGGCCGCCCGGGCGTTCGTGACCGGGCACCTGTCCACGGCGCACGCCGTCGGCCGGGGCCTCGCCGACCACCTGGACGACCCGCGCGCGTTCGCCGACGCGGCGCGCACGGGCCTCGGCACGATTGCCGACCCCGCCTACCGCACCGGCCAGCGACTGGTGGCTCCCGGGATCGGCCCCACGCTCGGGATCCGGACGCCGCTCCTCGACGCGGTGGCCGCCGGCCTCCGCCGGGAGGTCCGGGGGACCGCCCCGTCGCGCCTCCTCGTGGTGGCCGAGGCCCTGGCCGGCGACGAGATCCGCGAGCTCCGCTGGCTGGCGATCCACGTCCTCGGCTGGATCGTCGCCGCCGACCCCGAGCGAGCCTGGCAGGTGATCCGGCGGATCGGGCGCGACGCCGACGAATGGATCACGGTCGACACCCTGGCCGGGGTCACGGCCACCGGGATCCTGTCCGAGCCGTATCGCTGGGCGGAGCTGGATCAGCTCGTCTACAGCCGCAGCCCCTGGGAACGACGGCTCGTCGGCTCCACGATCGCGACGATCCCGCACCGAAACCACCCATCCGGGCATTCCGAGCTCGTGATCGCCCACGGCCTGGACCTCGTCGGGCAGCTGATCGGCGACGCGGAGCCCGACGTCCAGAAGGCGCTGTCATGGGCGCTCCGCGAGCTGGCCAAGGTCGATCCCGCACCGGTCGTCGCCTTCTGCCGCGCCCAGGCACGGATCGCCGCGGCGGCCGCGGACGGCAACCGGGCCTGGGTGCTGCGGGACACCCTGGCAAAGCTCCCCGCCGCCGATCGCGACGCGATCCGGGCGACGCTGGCCGGCGTCCGGCGGACGAAGGGAGCCCCGTCCACGTCGACTGCGGCCGCCGCGGCCGCCGCCTTCCTCGCCGCGAGCCCGGGCCGCCCGGCCGCGGGGGCGCCACCGCCATGAGCCTCAGTCCCGCCGCCTGCCACCGGAGAACGCGACCGTGACCGACAACCTGGGCGACGTCCGCTCGATCCGCATCGAGGACGAGATGCGGACGTCCTACCTCGACTACGCGATGAGCGTGATCGTGGCCCGCGCCCTGCCGGACGTCCGCGACGGGCTGAAGCCGGTCCATCGCCGGATCCTCTACACGATGGGGGAGATGGGGCTCTCGGCCACGAGCTCCTTCCGGAAATGCGCGGCGATCGTCGGCGAGGTGATGGGCAAGCTCCATCCGCACGGTGACGCGGCGATCTACGACGCCCTCGTCCGGCTGGCGCAGGACTTCTCGATGCGCTACCCGCTGATCGACGGGCAGGGCAACTTCGGCTCGGTGGACGGGGACTCCGCCGCGGCGATGCGCTACACGGAGGCGCGCCTGACCGCGATCGCCGCCGAGATGCTCGCCGACATCGACCGGGCGACGGTCGACTTCGCCGACAACTACGACGGCCAGCACCGGGAGCCGACGATCCTCCCGGCGAAGCTGCCGAACCTGCTCATCAACGGCTCGTCGGGGATCGCCGTCGGGATGGCCACCAACATCCCGCCGCACCATCTCGGCGAGATCGTGGACGCGGAGATGGCCCTCATCGACGACCCCGAGCTCACCTCCGACGACCTGTGCGCCTTCGTGCGTGGGCCCGACTTCCCGACCGGCGGCTCCATCTTCCGCTACGAGCAGCAGAAGAACGCCATCACGGGCGCCACGGAGACCGTGGACGCCATCCGTCAGATGTATGCCCACGGCCACGGCCGCGTGATCATGCGGGCCCAGGTCGCCTTCGAGGAGGCCCGCCGCGACCGGGTGGCGATCATCGTCAGCGAGCTGCCGTACCAGGTGAACAAGGCCACGCTCCTCGAGAAGATCGCGGACCTGGTGAAAGACAAGCGGATCGACGGGATCGCCGACCTTCGCGACGAGTCTGACCGCGACGGGATGCGGATCTACGTCGAGATCAAGAACGACGCCAACCCGCACACCGTGCTGAACAACCTGTTCAAGCACACGGCGATGCAGCTGGCCTTCAACCTCAACATGCTGGCCCTGGTCGACGGGCAGCCGCAGACCCTCCCCCTCAAGGCGGTCATCGCCCACCATATCGAGCACCGCCGCGAGATCGTCCGGCGTCGCACGGAGTACGACCTCGGCAAGGCGCGTGAGCGGGCCCACGTCCTCGAGGGCCTCAAGATCGCCCTCGACCATCTCGACGAGGTGATCGCGACGATCCGCGCCTCGGCCGACGTCGAGACGGCCCGCAACAACCTCATCGCGCAGTTCGGGCTCTCCGAGATCCAGGCCCAGGCGATCCTCGACATGCGCCTTGCCCGCCTGGCGGCCCTCGAGCGCAAGAAGATCGAGGACGAGTACCTCGCGGTCATCCAGCTCATCGCGGAGCTCGAGGACATCCTCGCCAACCCGTCTCGCGTCCTGGCCATCATCAAGGACGAGCTGACGGAGCTGAAGCGGAAATACGCCGGGGAGCGCCGGACGCGGGTGGTGGACGACTCCAGCCGCGAGCTGACCGACGAGGACTTGATCGCGGACGAGGACGTCGTCGTCACCATCAGCCGGCGCGGCTACATCAAGCGCCAGCCCGTCGCCACCTACCGCCGCCAGGGCCGCGGCGGGAAGGGGATCATCGGCCATGTCACGCGGGAGGAGGACGCCGTCGACAGCCTCCTCGTGGCCAACACCCACGACTGGGCGCTCTTCTTCACGAACCGGGGCCGGGTCTTCTCGGCCAAGGTTCACTCGGTGCCCGACGCCAGCCGCCAGGCCAAGGGGATCCCGATCATCAACCTGCCCGGCGTCCAGGTGGAGGCCGGCGAGGCTCCCACGGCAACGCTCGTCGTGTTCGGACTTCAAGGCCGGCCGCTACCTCGTGATGGCGACCCGCCGCGGGGTCATCAAGAAGACGCCGCTCGAGCTGTTCGAGAAGGTCCGCTCCTCCGGGATCCGGGCCATCACCCTGGCGAACCAGGACGAGCTCGCCTGGGTGGGCGTGGCGGCCGGCCAGGACGACATGATCATCGCGACCGCCCTCGGCAAGATCGCCCGCTTCGCCGAGACGGAGGTGCGCGCCATGGGGCGCGAAGCGGCCGGGGTGCATCGGCATCCGCCTCGCCCGGGCCGGCGACGAGGTCGTCTCGCATGAGCGTGGTCCAGCCGGAGCGCGACCTCCTGGTCCTCACCGAGACGGGCTACGGGAAGCGCGTGGCGCTCTCCGAATTCCGCCGCAAGCACCGCGGCGGCCAGGGCGTGATGCTGATCCCGCTCGAGGGGCACAAGACGGGCCGCGTGGCCGCCGTCCAGCAGGTCACCGAGACGGACGAGGAGCTCCTCCTCATCAGCGCCGGCGGCCAGGTGGTCCGGACCCGGACCGACACGATCAACCGCTACTCGTCCGGCGCCCGCGGCGTCATCACGATGCGCCTCAACGAGGGCGACCGGGTGGTGGGGATCGCCGCGTTCAGCGAAGGGCTGGCGGAGCGCGGGGGCATGGGCGACAATGACGACCCCGACGCGGGGCCAGGCTCCGGGAGCAGTCCGGTCGCGTGAGGGGGTTCGGTGCGGAGGAGGCGCCCGTGTACTCCGACTCGTTCGACGTCTACACCGGGAACGCCAACGCGGGCCTGGCCCGCAAGATCTGCCGCTACCTCGGCATGCCGCTCGGCCAGGCGGAGGTCTTCTCGTTCGCCAACGAGAACATCTTCGTCAAGATCCTGGACAACGTCCGCGAGAAGGACGTCTTCCTCATCCAGCCGACCTGCCGCCCGGTCAACCAGTCGATCATGGAGCTCCTGATCATGATCGACGCCTTCAAGCGGGCGAGCGCGGGGCGGATCACCGCCGTCATCCCCTACTACGCCTACGGCCGCTCGGACAAGAAGGACCAGCCCCGGGTCCCGATCACCGCCCGCCTCGTCGCCGACATGATCACCGTCGCCGGCGCCGACCGGGTCCTCTCGATGGACCTCCACCAGGGCCAGATCCAGGGATTCTTCAACATCCCGGTCGACGAGCTGACGGCCGTCCATCTCCTCTCCAACTACTTCCGCCAGAAGAAGCTCGAGGACGTCGTCATCGTCACCGACCTCGGGTACGCCAAGCGGGCCCGGACGTTCGCGGAGCTCCTCGACGCGCCCCTCGCCATCATCGAGAAGCGCCGCGTCGGCAACCTGGACCAGGCCGAGGTGATGAACGTCATCGGCGAAGTCCGCGACCGGCGGGCGATCTTCGTCGATGACGAGATCGACACGGGCGGCACGCTCCTCGAGGTGGTCCGGGCGCTCCAGGGCGAGGGTGTCGAGGAGGTCTATGCCTGCGCCACGCACGGCGTCCTGTCCGACCCCGCGATCGACCGGATCGCTGCGTCCGGCCTGCGGGAGGTGGTCCTGACGGACTCGATCCCGCTCCCCGCGGAGAAGCGCCTTCCCCAGATCACGACGCTCTCGGTCGCCCCGCTCATCGGCGAAGCGATCCGGCGGATCCATCGCGGCGAATCGGTCGGGGCGCTCTTCTCGTCGGAGGTGACCCTCACCCAGGAGATGATTCTCTGGGAGGACGGCGTGGAGCACCTGCTCGACGCTCGCACCGGCACCCACCTGGAGACCGACCACCTCGCGCCGCAGCACGCCCGGATCCCCGACGACCAGGCCGTCCCCGCCGCCCCCACCGCCGGCAGCGCACCGGCCAGCACCCCGGGAGACCGATGACCCTCCAGCTCCACCGGCCCGACGGCCAGGGCGGCCTCGAGCCGCAGACCGATACTCCGAAGGACTGGCGCGACCAGCTCGAATCGCCGCGCTGGAACGCGGCGCCGCTCAAGAACACGGAGATGAACCCCACCCGGACCCCGGTCGCGGTCCTCTTCTGGCTCGGCCTCACGGGCTTGACCTTCGCCCTGCTCCTCGCCGGCTACGGCTCAGGCTTCTGGAAGTAGCCGCGCCCACCGCGCGCCCGACCGGACCCGATGCCGCGGCGCCGGGGCCAGCGACCGCGGACCCGGGGCCCGCCGGGGGACTCCGAGGGGACCCGCCCGTATACTGACCCGGCCATGGTCATGGGTTTCCTCTCCCGTTTCGTCGATTCGAACGACCGCGAGGTCAGGCGGATCCAGCCCCTCGTCGATGCCGCGAATGCGCTCGAAGGCGAGCTGGAGCGCGAGTCCGACGCGGAGATCCGGTCCCGCGTGGACGAGATCCGCGCCGAGCTGGCCGAGCTGCAGGTCGGCTTCGGCCCGACCCCGGACGAGCACGAGCAGCGTGACCCCGAGCGCCGCCGGGACATGGAGAAGGCGCGCCGGACGAGGGAGAACGAGCGGCTCCAGGCAGCCCTGGACGACGCCCTCCCCGAAGTGTTCGCCTGCGCCCGGGAGGCGATGAGGCGCACCCTGGGGATGCGCCATTTCGACGTCCAGCTGATCGGCGGGGCCGTCCTCCACCAGGGCAAGATCGCCGAGATGAAGACCGGCGAGGGCAAGACCCTCGTCGCCCCGCTGGCCGCGATCCTCAACGGCCTGACCGGACGGGGCGTCCACATCGTCACCGTCAACGACTACCTCGCCCGGCGCGACCCGCAATGGATGGGCCCGATCTACCACTTCCTCGGACTCTCCGTCGGGATCATCGTCCACGACACGGCGTACGTCTTCGAGCCCGGCTACCCGACGACCGACGAGCGCCTGATCAACCTGCGCCCGGTGACCCGTCGCGAGGCCTATGCCGCGGACGTCACCTACGGGACGAACAACGAGTACGGCTTCGACTACCTCCGCGACAACATGGTCACGGAGCTGGACGAGCGGGTCCAGCGGGAGCGCTTCTTCGGCATCGTGGACGAGGTCGACAACATCCTCATCGACGAGGCCCGCACGCCCCTCATCATCAGCGGCCAGGCCGAGGAGTCGGCCGACCTCTACTACACGTTCGCCCGCCTGGTCCCCAAGCTCCATCCCCGCCCCGAGGGCGCCGAGGAGGGCGGCGACTACTTCGTGGACCTCAAGGACAAGGCCGTCTCGCCGACCGAGGACGGCGTGGACAAGATGGAGAAGCTCATCGGCGTGGCGAACCTCTACGACGCCGACCCGCGCCTCGCCCGCCACTTCGAGCAGGCGCTGAAGGCCCACGCCCTCTACCGGCGCGACAAGGACTACCTCGTCAAGGAGGGCGAGATCGTCATCGTCGACGAGTTCACGGGGCGCCAGATGCCCGGCCGCCGCTGGAGCGAGGGGCTCCACCAGGCGATCGAGGCCAAGGAGGGCCTGCGGGTCCAGCGCGAGTCGGTGACGCTTGCCACGATCACCTTCCAGAACTACTTCCGCCTCTACGACAAGCTGGCCGGCATGACCGGCACGGCGATGACCGAGGGCGAGGAGTTCCACAAGATCTACAAGCTCGAGGTCGTCGCGATCCCGACGAACGAGCCGATGATCCGCGAGGACGACGCCGACCTCGTCTTCCGCAACGAGAACGGCAAGTTCACGGCCGTGATCGACGAGATCGAGGAGATGACCGGGGCGGGGCGGCCGGTTCTCGTCGGCACCGTCTCGGTGGAGAAGTCGGAGATCCTCGGCGAGCTGCTCCGCCGGCGCGGCGTGAGGCACGAGGTCCTCAACGCCAAGTTCCACGAGAAGGAGGCGGGCATCGTCGCCCAGGCCGGGCGCACCGGGGCCGTGACGATCGCCACCAACATGGCCGGCCGCGGCACCGACATCCGCCTCGGCGGCAACCCGGCGGGCCTCGCCTCCGAGATGCTCCACCAGCGCGGCCTCAACCCGGCCGAGGTCGACAAAGCCACCTACGACGACGTCTTCCGCGAGGCGAAGGCGCGCTGCGACGCCGAGCACGACGTCGTCGTGGCGGCGGGCGGGCTCCACATCGTCGGGACCGAGCGCCACGAGAGCCGGCGGATCGACAACCAGCTCCGCGGCCGCGCCGGCCGCCAGGGCGACCCCGGCTCGTCGCGCTTCTACCTCTCGCTCGACGACGACCTCATGAAGCGATTCGCCTCGGACCGCGTGGCCGGCCTCATGGAGCGGCTCGGCCTCGAGGACGACGTGGCGATCGAGTCGCGCCTCGTCAGCAAGACCATCGAGAGCGCCCAGAGCCGGGTCGAGGGCTTCAACTTCGACATCCGCAAGCGGGTGGTCGAGTTCGACGACGTCATCAACAAGCAGCGCGAGACCATCTACGCAGAGCGGGACAAGGTCCTCCACAACGAGGACCTGACCGACACCGTGCGGGCCTTCCTGGACGAAGAGACGGAGGCGCTCCTCGACCAGCATTGCGGCGGCGAGCACCCCGACGACTGGGGCATGGAGGGCCTCTCGATGGCCCTGCGGGCCATGGGCCTCGACGGGCCGGGGACGAGCGAGGACGAGCTCTGGGACGTCGGCGGCCGCGAGGCGCTGGCAGCGCACGTGCGCGAGCTGGCCGACGCCCGGCTCGCGGAGAAGGAGTCCGCGGTCGGAGAGACGGATTGGGCGATGGTCGAGCGGCTCGTGCTGCTCCGCACGATCGACTCGCTCTGGGTGGAGCACCTCACCGAGCTCGACGACATGCGGCGCGGCATCGGCCTCCGCGGCTACGCCCAGCAGGACCCGCTGAACGAGTTCAAGAAGGAGGCGTTCAGCCTCTACGATCAGCTGGGGGCGCTGATCCGGCACCAGGTGGCGACCACCATCTTCCGGGTCCAGGTGATGAAGCAGCCGGCCGCCCCGACACCCGACGAGGAGCAGCTCGCGGCGAGCCTCGCGGCCGGTGCCACGGCCCTGGCGACCGCCCGCCGCGCGGCGGGCGGGCCGCGGGCGGCGAGCGCCGCGGAGGCCGCGACGGTCCGCGGCGGCGGGGTCGTGGCCCGGGGGCTTCCCACAGGGCCGGCGATCCGGGCCATGCAGCAGCAGGTCGGTGATCGAGCCGCCACGCCCGCCCAGGGCGGCGGGCCGGGAGCGAAGCTGGGCCGCAACGATCCCTGCTACTGCGGCTCGGGGCTCAAGTACAAGAAGTGCCACGGGCGCTGAGCGCCGCCCCGCTCCCGGCGAAAACTCCCTCTTGGCCACTCAGCGTTCGCCGCATATACTCCGCTTGATGCTGCGCACGCACACGGCGAGCGCACCCGGTGACCCCAGGAGTCGGGCCGCCACGTTGCCATACGCCCGAACCGGCCGGAGCGAGGGAGTGGTGAAGCAGTTCCAGGACGCCACCTTCGTCGATCTCATCGCGTGCGAGCGCGACTGCCGTTCCTGCAGCTACGCTGCCGCGCTCGACTGCGACGGCAACTGCGGCGTCTGCCCGCACAACGGGTACTGTCCCTGCGTGAACCCCGTCGTCGCCCGGAGCAAGACGGCCTTGCGGCTGATCGAGCTCCGGCCGATCCTGCTCCAGGACGTCCGAGGTCGAAGCTAGTGGATCGATCCGACCTGCGCGACCTCGTCGAGCGGATCCGCGCGACCTCGGGGCGTCTTTGACCTCCCCGCCCGGGAATCTCGCCTCGCCGATCTCGACGCGCTGACCGGCGCGCCCGGCTTCTGGGACGACCAGCGCACGGCCCAGAAGGTCCTCCGCGAGGCCGACGGGCTGCGGACCGAAACGGAGCTCTGGCGGGACCTGGAGTCGCGTGCCGTCGGGCTGGACGAGCTCTTCGACCTGGCCACCGAGGCCGGTGACGCCGAGATGCTCGCCGAGATCGGGCGCGACGCGGAGGCCCTGCGGTCTGCCTACGACCAGGAGCGGACCGCGCTCTTCTTCTCGGGGGAGTACGACGCCGGCGGCGCCATCATCTCGATCAGCGCCGGGGCCGGCGGCACCGAGGCCACCGACTGGGCGGAGATGCTCCTCCGGATGTACCTCCGCTGGGCGGAGCGGCACCGCTTCAAGACCGAGATCGTGGACCAGACCGAAGGCGAGCAGACGGGGCTGAAGAGCGTGACGGTCGAGATCGACGGACGGCGGGTCTACGGCTGGCTCCGGGCCGAGCGCGGGGTCCACCGCCTCGTCAGGATCAGCCCCTACGACGCCCAGAAGCGGCGGCAGACCACGTTCGCCCTCGTGGAGGTCCTCCCCGAGGTCGATGACGACGTCGTCGAGATCGCGCTCGACTGGGACGAGATCAGGGTCGACACGTATCGCAGCCAGGGAGCCGGCGGCCAGCACGTCAACAAGACCGATTCGGCGGTGCGGCTCACCCATTTCCCGTCCGGAATCGTGGTCCAGAGCCAGAACGAGCGTTCGCAGACCCAGAACAAGGAAACGGCGACGCGGGTCCTGAAGGCTCGTCTTCTCGAGCGGGCGCTGGAGGAGAAGGAGGCGGAGCTGCGCCGTCTCAAGGGGGAGCACGTCGAGGCCGGCTGGGGCAACCAGATCCGGAGCTACGTCCTCCATCCCTACCAGATGGTGAAGGACCACCGCACCGGCCACGAGACCTCCAACACGGCTGCCGTCCTCGATGGCGAGCTGGACGCCTTCATGCAGGCGGAGATGGAGCGCGAAGCCACCGGGGCACCCCTCGCGAGCGCCGGTGAGGTGGCGTGACCGCCCGCCCGGACGGCCTGCGGCTGCGCGCGGCCCGCGCGGATGAGCTGCCCGCCTGCGCCGACGTGTGGCGGGCCGGGCTCGACGGCTATGGGCCGCGGGTGGGCCGGTCCCCGATGGTCTCCGCCCCCGGGCCGCTCCTGGCGCTCCTCGCCCACCTGCGCAGGACCGACCCCGAACGGTTCCTGGTGGCCGTCCGGCCCGAGGCCGGGGGCGCCGAGCGCGTCGTCGCGTTCGCCTCGGCGAGCCGGCGGGACCACGTCTGGTTCCTCGGGATGCTCTTCGTCCATCCCGACGAGCAAGCCCGCGGGCTCGGCCGGGCGCTCCTCGAGGCCGTCCTTCCCGCTGGCGGGGGTTCCGGCGCGCTGGCAACCTGCACCGACGCCGCGCAGCCGGTCTCCAACGCCCTCTACGCCCGGTACGGGCTCGTGCCGCGTGTTCCCGTCCTGGAGCTCGTGGGGCGGCCCGACCGGGCGGTCCTGGCCGCGCTTCCCGGGGGCGTCCGCGCCGTTCCCTTCGAGCTCCTTGCGGCAGGCCCGACCGACGGGCCCGGGCCGCGCCGGCTGGCCGCGGCGCTCGACGCGCTCGACCGCGCGATCCTCGGCTACGCCCACCCGCAGGATCACGCGTTCCTGCGGGAGACCGGGCGCCTGGGCCACCTCTACGAGGCGGGCGACGGACGGATCGTCGGCTACGGGTACGCCTCGCCGGTCGGACGGATCGGACCGCTGGCCGTCGAGGATGCGGCGCTGCTTCCCGGCGTGCTGGGGCACCTCCTGCGGGCCGTGGAGCCCGCGGGGGCCTTCTCCGCCTGGGTGCCGGGCGCGGCCGGTGCCGCCGTCACCTCCCTGCTCGCTGCGGGCCTCCGGCTCGAGGACTTCCCGGCGCTGCTCTGCTGGGACCGCCCGTTCGCCGACTTCTCCCGCTACCTCCCGATCACGCTCGCCGTCCTGTGAGGCGGCCGTGGGACGAATCCCACCCACGGTGGTAGCCTCGAGCCGATCGTGACGAGCGCCAGCTTCCCCCCGCCGGCCTTCGACCCCGCCCGGGATCCCGAGCCCGCGCCGGGCTCGGCGCCGGCCTCGCGTCCCGTCCTCGTGCTGCGCGGTGTCGGGAAGACCTACCCCAACGGCAAGGTCGCCCTGCGCGACGTCGACCTCACCCTCGGCGAAGGCGAGTTCGTCTTCCTCGTCGGTCCGTCCGGCGCGGGCAAGTCGACCCTCCTCAAGCTGCTGATCCGGGACGAGCTCCCGACCGCCGGCGAGGTGGTCGTCGACGGCCGCGACCTGGCGCGCGTGGCCCGGCGCAAGGTGCCCGACCTCCGGCGCCGGATCGGGGTCGTCTTCCAGGACTTCAAGCTGCTTCCCACCCGCTCGGTCAGCGAGAACGTCTCCTTCGCCCTGGAGGTGACCGGGACGCCGCGGGGGCGGATCCGGCCGGCGGTGGAGCGGGCCCTCGCGGTCGTCGGGCTCAGCGCCCAGGCCGACCAGCTCCCGTCGACCCTCTCCGGCGGCGAGCAGCAGCGGACGGCCATCGCCCGGGCCCTGGTCCACGAGCCGCGCTTGATCATCGCCGACGAGCCGACCGGCAATCTCGACCCGCTCATCTCGTGGGAGATCATCCAGCTCCTCATCCGCATCAACGAGCTCGGGGTCACCGTCCTCATGGCGACCCACAACGCCGAGGTCGTCACCTCGCTCCGCCGGCGCGTCGTCGCCCTGGAGGAAGGGCGGATCGTCCGCGACGGGGTCGGCGGATACCACCGCGAGGATTGAGGGCTGTGATGTGAGCGCCCTCCTGGGCTTTCCCCGGTTTCTCGCCTTCAGCGTCGGGCGCGCCCTCCAGGGGATACGCCGCAACGCCCTGATGAGCCTCGCGGCGATCATCACGATGGTCCTCATGCTCCTCCTCCTGGCCGGGTTCTGGCTCCTGCAGGCAGGGCTCGCGGCGGGGGTGGCGTACGTCGAGGAGAAGGTCGAGGTCGTGGCCGACCTCCGCGACATCGCCGGCGCCGACGCCGTCCTGGTCGTCGAGGCGCAGGCCGTCGCCGCCGACGTCGCCGCCATGCCGCAGGTCCGCACCGTTCACTACGTCTCGAAGGACGAGGCGCTCGCCCGCTTCCGGGCGCGTCTGCGGGAGCGCGGACAGGTCGACCTCACCGGATACCTGGACCGGAACCCGCTCCCGGCGAGCCTCGAGGTGCGCCTCGTCGATCCGCGCGACTACCAGGCGGTGGTCGACCGCCTCTCGTCCCACGACGAGGTCGTCGAGGACGTCGTCGAGGTCCAGCAGCTCGTCGAGCGCCTCACCTCGGTCACGGACGTCCTGCGCACCGGCGGCCTGGTCGTGCTCGGCGTGGTCGGGTTCGTCGTCCTCTTCATCATCGTCAACACCATCCGGCTCGCGGTCGTCGCCCGGCGCGAGGAGATCGAGATCATGCGGCTCGTCGGCGCCTCGGACGCGTTCATCCGGTGGCCATTCATCTTCGAGGGCGCGTTCGTGGGGCTGCTGGGGTCGGCGGGGGCCCTCCTCGTCCTGGGGCTCGTCGCCGGGCCGGTGGGAGCGATGATGTACGGCTTCTTCCGGGTCCTGCCGCTCGAGCTTGGGACCATCGCCCGCGACATCGTCGTCGTGGTCGTGGGGACCGGCCTCGGGGTGGGGATCCTGGGCTCCTGGCTCTCGGTCCGGAGCTACCTCGCGCGCTAGGCCGAACCTCGAGCGGCGAGCGCCGGGCGCGCGGGATCGCCCGACGGCCCGCTCCGAACAGCCGTTGTACCCTTCTCCCCGCGCCTGCGGGCACCCCCGACCACCAAGGACCCACGATGACCGACCTCTTCTCCCGCGAGCCTGACGCCGCCGGGCCGCCCGGCACCCCGGATGCGACGATCGACGCCGCGGCTCCGTCCACGGACCCGCTGCCGCCCGCGGAGCCATCGGCGCCCGCCCCCGGGCCGGCCCGTCGACGTGGCGTTGGCGCTCTCCCGCTCGCCCTGGCGACGGTCGCGATCCTTGCCGGCGCGGCGCTCTTCCTGTCGGGCTTCTCGCTCGGCACGCGCACCGCGACCACGCCCGGGACCCCGGCCACGGACGCCGAGCTCTTCGCCCCGTTCTGGGACGTCTACGAGTCGATCACGAAGAGCTACGTCGGCGACGTCGACCGCGAGAAGCTCGTCCAGGGCGCGATCGACGGGATGATCGGGGCCCTCGGTGACCCGTACTCGTCGTACATGAGCCCGGAGGAGCTCGCCAAGGCCCGGGAATCGATCGCCGGCGAGTTCTCGGGCGTCGGGGCCGAGGTCACCACGCGGCCCACCGATTCGACGACCGGGACCTGTGCAACGATCGGGCCGGCCTGCCGGCTGGTAATCGTCGCCCCGATCGACGGGTCGCCCGCCGAGCGGGCCGACCTGAGGGCGGGCGACGTCATCACGGCCGTCGACGGGCGCACTGTCGACGGCGAGAGCCTCGACGAGGCGATCGCCCGGATCCGCGGCGCGCGGGGCACCGAGGTGACGCTGACCCTGGTCCGCGACGCCGGGGCGCCGTTCGACGTCACGATCGTCCGCGACACGATCGTGTCGCGCCAGGTCCATACGCGCGAGCTGGCCGGCGGCACGGTGACCTACGTCCGGATCGCCGGGTTCTCGGACAACGCGGCGCGCCAGTTCGAGGCGGCGATCCGGGCTTCCCGCGCGAAGGGCGTCACGAAGTTCGTCGTCGACCTCCGCGACAATCCGGGCGGCTACGTCACGGCCGCCCGGTCCATCGCCAGCCAGTTCATCGGGGAAGGGCCCCTCTATTGGGAGGAGGCTGCCGACGGAACGCAGGTGGCCACGAACGCGGAGCCCGGCGGCGCCGCGACCGGCCCCGAGATCCGGGTGGCGGTCCTGGTGAACGGCGGCAGCGCCTCGGCCAGCGAGATCGTCGCCGGCGCGTTGCAGGACACCGGGAGGGGCACGCTCGTCGGCGAGACGACGTTCGGCAAAGGGACGATCCAGCAGTGGGTCGACCTCACCGCCGAATTGGGCGGCTTCCGCCTGACGATCGCGAAATGGCTCACGCCCGACAAGCGCTGGATCCACAAGAAGGGTCTCCAGCCGGATGTCGCGGTCCCGGCCGACGGAGCCGGAGCCGGCGAGCCCGGGTCGACCGGCGATCCCTACATCGATGCGGCCCTCGACGTCCTCGACGCGGCGGCGCGGATCCCGGCCCTCTCGCGGGCCGCGTAAGGCGTCCCCGGCGCCCGACCAGGTCCCCGCCGCCCGTCTTGCCAGATCATGCGGCGTCCTGTACGGTTCGCCCGACCGAAAGGAGGTGATGTGCAGTGACAGACAGCAGTCCGCGTCGTTGCACCACCTCGCCGGAGGCGGCCGCCTGACGGACGCCCCAGCGAGTGGGCAACCCGAAACGCGTTCGAACGCCGGTCCCGACGGGACCGGCGTTCGTGCGTCCGGGCCGCCTCTGCGGCATGATCCCGGGGGCCACCCGCGGCCTGGCGTCGGCACCCGCATTCCGCGCGCCGGCCCCCCTGCCCACCGAGAAGGAGCGCGCGCATGGGCGAGGAGACGATCGCCCTCAACCGCAAGGCCCGCCACGAGTTCCACGTCGAAGAGACGTTCGAGGCGGGCATCGTGCTGACCGGGACGGAGATCAAGTCGATCCGGGCGGGCCATGTCAGCCTCCAGGAGGCGTACGCGCGAATCGAGCGCGGCGAGGCCTGGCTCGTCGGCGCCCACATTGCGCCCTACGCCGGGGGCAACCGCCTCAACCACGAGGCAAAGCGGACGCGGAAGCTGCTCCTGCACCGCGACGAGATCGACGAGCTCCTCGGCAAGACGAAGTCGAAGGGCCTGACGCTCGTCCCCCTCCGTCTCTACATCGACGACCGGAGCCACGCCAAGCTCGAGATCGGGCTGGCCCGCGGAAAGCAGCTCCACGACCGCCGGCGGGACATCGCCGAGCGCGACGCCCGGCGGGACATGGACCGCGCGCTCGCCGACTCGAGCCGGGGCCGGTAGTACAATCGGGGTTCGCCGGCCAGGGTGCCGGCGCGGAACGGCCCGTGCGCCGCTCCGATCGGTGGGGATGCGTGGTCTCGACGGGGCCCCGCAGCCCGGGAACGCGAGCCGAGGATGCCGCTCTGGCCTCGTCAACAAGGCGGCAAAACGAAGTACCTGCCAACAAGCAGCCTGCTCTCGCCCTCGCCGCTTAGGCGGTAAGGTGAGCGTGGAAGCGGCCTCCCCTCCGTGGGCCGTGGAAGCGTCAATCAGCGGAGGTGCAGCCCCGGCAAGCGCCGCGTAGCCGGGAGTCAAGCCCGATCTAGGGACACGCAGCTGGACCTGTCATCGCCCCTGCCGATGGGGGCAGGCCGGTCGAGATCAAGCATCGGACACGCTCGTAGTGGGTCCGGGTCACGGGTTTCGGACGGGGAGTTCGACTCTCCCCCATCTCCACCACTCCTTCGGTTGCGACCCGCGCGCAGCGCGGCCGCCGGCTTACGGCGCCGGGGTGGGCGTCGGTTCCGGCGTGGGCTCCGGCGCGGGCGGCGGCTCGGGGGTCGGCGCGGGCGGCGGCGCCGGTGGCTGCGGCGTCGGGGTGGGCGCGGACGCCTTCACACCGACGAGCAGGATGCCGTTGACCCGCTTGTAGTTCGAGTACCACGTGTTGCTGTGGATGATGGTGCCGGCTGCGTCGCGGACGGTCCGGGTCACCCAGACCTGCTTCCCGCTGACCGGATACTCGATCCGCTTCTTCGTCCCGGCAGGGATGCTGGTGGTCTCCTGGACCGAGTCGGTCGCCTGTACGAAGTTCCTGACGATCGGACTGCTGAAGGAAACCGTGCGGCCCGTCGGCTGCCCCCAGATCTCGAAGCGGACGAAGTCGACGCCCGTCGTCCCCCGGATGAGGAGGGGGGAGTCGGTGTCGTTGCGGAAGCGCATGCTCCGCGTCGCTCCCCCGGTCTTCCACACCGTCGCGTCGAGGCCCAGCGGGTAGCGGTCGATGTAGTAGTAGTGGTTGGCGCGCTCGAGGATCTCGAGCCCGGCGCGGGCCGCCGCATTGAAGAGCGTCGTCGAAGTGGAGCAGATCCCGCCGGCCAGGGCGCCCGTCGGTTCGGTCCGTCCGTTGAGGATGGCGCCGCCGTCGCGGTAGCCCCGTTCGTAGGTGACCGGACCGAGCGCCGCCCAGAAGTCGAAGATCGCTCCCGGCTGGACCACGTAGCCGTTGATGTCGCTCGTCGGGATCGAGATGTTGTTGCCGAACCCGTTCGCCTCGTAGCGGTGGAAGTTCGTGGTCCAGGTTGACAGGCGCTGCATGAGCGGGGCAGCCTGCTGGGCCTCCTCGGTCGTCAGCGTCGGCTCGACGACGGTCATCGCCACGGGGACGGGCGCGGGCGTCTCGGTCGCGGGGGCGGTTCCCCGGTCCACGACGGCCCGGGCGACGAGCGGCGCCGACGCCGCGACATCCAGGGCAAGGCCGTTCTTGCCCGCGACGACGCCGACGGGCGTCGAGCCGCGCCCCACGAGGAACGTCGCGTCCTTCGGCGCCCGATCGATCCTCTTCGCGAGCTTCGTGAGTGCCGTCACGGGCGCGGTGGGTGCGATCGTCGGACGCAGGTCGCCCTCGGCGGTCGGGCTGAACGTGATCCAGCTGCGAACGGTCGCCGCCGCGATGGTCCACGCATCCTTGCCGTGCGCCAGCACGACGTCCTGGGCCATCCGCTCGGCGACGGCCACGGCCGCGGCGACTTCGGCATCGCTGACGAACGGCTCGAGCCTGACCGGGTCGAAGGCGAGCGCCAGCGTCGCCGGGGCGTGCGGGTCCACGAGTCGCTCGAGGAGCGTGCGGGCGACCTCCTCGCGGGGGAGCCCGCGGCCCGTGCTGGCAGGGGTGGTGGAGTAGCCGGTCTCGGTGACGGTCGCGGTCGCGCTCACCGGGGTTTGCGCGACGCTGCCCGCTGCTCGCGCCACCTCGATGCCGACGGCGGTGGGATCCAGGACGACCAGGGGGTCGATCCGCGTCCCGTCGAGGAGGCCCCGCACGCCCCGGGCCGCCCGCCCGATCGGATCCGGTTCACTGCGCCCGACGGACCAGGCGAGGTCGACGAGCGTGGCGACGTCGGCGCGTCGGCCGAGTGCCGCGTACGGGATGCGCACCTTGATCCCGTCGACGTCGATGACAGCCGTGCCGGTGCCGTAGCCCGCGAGCTCGCGCTCGAGGCGGGCCGTCGCGGCATCGCGCGAAAGGCCGGCGACGTCGATGCCGGCGACGGTCACGCCGGGATAGATGCGCTCGGCGTATTGGCCCTGGTAGGCCAGCAGCGCACCGGCGCCGAAGCCGAGGGCAAGCACGAACCCGGCGAGAACGCCGAGGACGAGCTTCGCGAGCAGGGAGCCCCTGGATGGCGGCGGGGTGGTCGAGGTCGTCATGGGAGCGCAGAATCTACCAGCATCGCGTGCATAGGACGCCGGAAGGGACCCCCGCGTTGCGCGCCGGGCCCGGAGATCCTCGCTCCGCCGGTCAACCCGCGCGCGGAATGATGACGATCCGGCGGTTCGGCTCCTCGCCGATCGACTGGGTGCCGACGGCAGCGTGCCCGCGCAGGGCCAGGTGAATCCAGCGCCGCTCGAGAGCGGGCATCGGCTCGAGCTGCAGCATCTTCCCGGATTCCACGACCTTGTCCGCCGCGCGGAGCGCGATCTCACGAAGCTGCTGTTCGCGGCGCCCGCGATAGCCCTCGACGTCGACGAGGACGCGGGTCCACTCGCCCATCTGGCGCGAGAGCATCAGGTTCACGATGTGCTGGAGCGCCGAGAGCCGCTCGCCCTTGCGCCCGATGAGGGCGCCCAGGGCCTCGTGCTCCTCGTCGTCCACGCCAACGACGTTCAGGCGGTTCGTCTCCCCCGTCTCGACGACGACGTCGACGTCGAAGCCGAGATGCTCCATGAGCTGCGCGAGGATCGCCTCGCCGGCGGCCAGCGCGGCCGGCGAGGCCTCTGCGGCCTGGAGCTCCTCGCGCTCGCGGATGAGCGAGCGGGCAACCTGCACCATCTCTTCCTCGGCGGTCGAGACGGAGGAGGGGGCGCGGCGATCCGGAGCCCCGCTGGGGCGGGTGCCGCGGTCCTCGCGCCGCGGCGGGCGCTCGTCGCGGGGCCGGTCGTCGCGGGGCCGGTCGTCGCGGGGCCGGTCATCCCGCCGCGGCGGGCGGTCGTCGCGAGGGCGGTCGTCGCGAGGGCGGTCATCGCGCCGCGGCGGCCGGTCGTCGCGCCGCGGCGGGCGGTCGTCGCGGGGCCGGTCGTCACGCGGAGGACGGGCCGGGAGAGGCGTGGCCTCTGCCGCCGAGCGCTTGGGGGCCTCGCCGCCAAGGGCGCTGCGCGGCGCGGCAACGATCCGGGCGGGCTCCGCGCCCATCCCCAGGACGCCCCGGCTGCCGGGCGTGAGGATCTCGAAGTCGAGCTCGTCCAGACCCACGCCGAACGCCTCGCGGGCGCTGCGGAGGGCCTCCTCGACGGACTTGCCAGTGAAATCGCGGTACTCGCTCATGGTCTCAACGCTTTCTCCCTCGGCGGCCCTGACGGCCTCGTTCGCGCGGGCGCACGGTGGCCGCCGCGGATGCAGAACGGTCGGCCTCGGTGCGTGCGGTGGGTCGCGATGGGGTGGTCCGGCCCGGCTTCGCATCCCCGGGCGGGGCGGATCGCAGGGACGGCGGCTCGACCGGGAATCGGGGGCGGTGGTCCTGCGCGAAGCCCGGTGTCCAGCGGAGGATCGGGAACAGGGAGCCCCAGCCGACGATCAGGTACTGCTGGACGATCCCGAAGACCGTCGTGACGATCCAGTAGATGAAGAGGCCGGCGGGCAGGAACCCGCCGTACAGGATCGAGATGAGGGGGAGGAACAGGACGAGCTGACGCTGCATGCGGCTGTTCTGGTCCTGGTAGGCGGGGTCCGCCGGCGGCATCGTCATCCGGCTCTGGATGAGCTGCAGGCCCGCCGAGATGAAGGCCAGGAGGCTGAAGCCGCCGATGAGGGGCAGGGTGAAGAGGACCTGCGGCTTCGAGACGTCCATGTTGCCGAGCCAGGCGACCGTCGTGTCGATGCACGGGAGGTAGGGGTTGTAGTCGGGGGTCCCGAGGCCGTTGACGCACTGGACGTCGACGACCTGGACACCGAAGACGGTGAGCATCGCGGTCGGGTCCGGGTTCGTGAGGCCCTGGCTGATGACCTGGTAGATGATCAGGAGGAGCGGCAGCTGCAGGAGCATCGGCAGACAGCCCGACGCCGGGTTGACTCCGCGCTCCTTGTAGAGCTCCATCTGGGCCTGGCTGTAGCGGGCCCGGTCGCCCTTGTAACGTTTCTGCAGCTCCTTGAGCTCGGGCTGGATGAGCTGCGTCCGCTTCATCGACACGATCTGGCGGCGGAAGAGCGGGATCAGGGCGGTGCGGACGATGAGCGTCATCAGGATGATCGCGATGCCGATGTCGCCGGTGATCTGCTCCAGCCCCACGAGGACGATGAACAGGGCCTGGAAGATCGGGTTGAAGATCCAGGCGAGCAGCGAGACCGGGTTCGCTCCGGGCTGGGCCGGGGTCAGGGGCGGGTGGGGCGTTGCCGTGGCGGACGGGCCGGGCGAGCCGGCCGGGACGACGGGCGGCGAGCCGGCGCACGCGGCGGCGACCAGGACGACGAGCGCCAGCAGCGCGAGCAGGAGCAGGTGGTCGCGCCGGAGGCGGGGAAGGGTCACATGGTCCTCGGCTTCATCGTACGGGGTCGTAGCCGCCGGGGTGCCCGGGATGGCATCGAGCGATCCGCTTGGCGCCCATCCAGCTGCCCCGCGCGAGGCCGTACTTGTCGATCGCCTGCTCGGTGTAGTGCGAGCAGGTGGGGTAGTAGCGGCAGCTCGACGGCAGCCACGCGAAGACCAACCGGTACAGGTGAATGAGCCCGATCCCGATCCGCTTCACGCGTCCGCCGGTCCTCCGAGCACTCCCCCCCGCCGGAGGAGTCGCTCCAGCGCCTCGACGAGCGCTCCGTGGTCCGCATCCACGAGCGCCGGCCGGGCGATGATCAGAACGTCCCAGCCGGGCTGGAACGAGGGCGCCATCACCCTGAGTGTCTCCCGGAGCCGACGTCGGGCCCGGTTTCTGACGACTGCGCCCCCGAGGGCACGGCCGGTGGCGAGGCCGAACCGGACGCCGTCGGAGCCGGTCCTGAGGAACCGGGCGGTCATCAGCGGGTGGGACCGGGAGGTCCCGTGAGCCTGGATCGCCGCGAAGTCCGCGGGCCGGGTGAGCGTCGCGAGCCGTCCGCGGGGGCGGCCCGGCGCCGGTGTCAGACTGCCAGCCGCTTGCGGCCCCGAGCTCGGCGAGCGGCCAGGACGCGCCGGCCCCCGGGGCTCTTCATGCGGGCGCGGAAGCCGTGCTCCTTGGCGCGATGGCGCTTCTTCGGCTGGTAGGTCTGCTTCATCGGGCGTCGTGTCTTCCTCTTGGTGTCCGCCTCCGGATCGGGTCGCCGCGCGACTCGAAGAGGCACGTAGACGCGCCGGGCGCACGAGCGCCGGGCGCGTCACCGCCGGGCGATTATAGGAAGGCCACCCGGAAGGTGTCAAAGCAGCGGCCCGGCGCGGCCACGCTCGCGCCGGTGCGCCCCGGCGGGGGGGCTGCCCACGAAAGGGACCCGGATACTCCGGGGGAGTATCGATGTTCGGGGCCCGAATCGCCTTGCGGGGCCGTCCGGGGCGGTGCTACCATTCGGCGGCCACGGTGCCGGGGACGCCCGCGGGCGACCCCGGAGGAACGTCCCCGGGGACAAAGGAGGCGCCGCTCCGGCAGCCCGGAGCGGCTCGCACGCTCGCCGCGATCGCATCGTCAGCCTGATCCGTTCCCATCCTCAGCCTCCCATCCGGCGCTCCGGCGCCGGGCCCACAGGGTCCCATGGACGCGAAGCACATCTGGCGCGCGGCGCTCGGGGAGCTCCAGGTCGCTTTGTCCCCCGCCAACTTCGAGACGTGGCTCCGCCACACCTCGCTCGTCGACGTGGACGACACCCGCTTCCGGATCGCGGTGCCGAATGGCTTCGCGAAGGACTGGCTGGAGACGCGCTACCGGCCGCTCATCTCGCAGACGCTGGCCCGCATCGTCGGCTACAGCGTCCAGGTGGAGTTCCTCGTCCGCGAGGACGCGGGGCAGCCGGCGCCCGCCCCCGCCGACGCGGCCGGGCAGCAGGTCCGCGTCGAGCCGACCCGGGTGGGCGCCGATGGCGGCTCGACGAGCCTGAACCCTCGGTACGCCTTCGGGAACTTCATCGTCGGCTCGGCCAACCGGCTGGCCCATGCGGCCGCCCTTTCGGTCGCCGAACGCCCGGGCCACGCCTACAACCCGCTCTTCCTGTACGGAGGGGTGGGCCTGGGCAAGACCCACCTGATGCACGCGATCGGGAATGCGGTCATTGCCCGCTTCCCGCGCAAGAAGGTCGTCTACGCCACCAGCGAGAAGTTCACCAACGAGTTCATCACGAGCATCCAGCAGGGTCGCATCGACGACTTCCGCGCCCGCTACCGGCGGATCGACCTCCTCCTGATCGACGACATCCAGTTCATCGCCGACAAGGAGCGGACCCAGGAGGAGTTCTTCCACACGTTCAACACCATCCACGAAGACGGGAAGCAGATCGTCCTCTCCTCGGACCGGCCACCCAAGCAGATCACGACGCTCGAGGAACGGCTCCGGAGCCGTTTCGAGTGGGGCCTCATCGCCGACCTCACGGCCCCCGATCTCGAGACCCGGATCGCCATCCTGCGGGCCAAGGCCGAGGAGTCCTCGGTGCCGATCGGGTCCGACGTCGTGGAGTTCATCGCGCGCAAGGTGGTGAGCAACATCCGCGAGCTCGAGGGGGCCCTGAACCGCGTGGTCGCCTACGCCAGCATGGGAGCGATGCCGATCACGATCGAGCTCGCGCAGGCGGTGCTGTCGAACGTCCTCTACAACCCCAAGAAGCGCCAGGTCACCCCCGAGAAGATCGCCCGCGCGGTCTCCGAGTACTACGGCGTCCCGATGGACCAGCTCCGGGGCCAGAAGCGCGACCGGGCCATCGTGACGCCGCGCCAGATCGCGATGTTCCTGATGCGCGAGGAGACCGACGTCTCCCTGCTGCGCATCGGCGCCGAGCTGGGTGGACGGGACCACTCGACGGTCCTGCACGCCTGCGACAAGATCAATCGCGAGACCTCGGTCAACGACGAGCTTCGCCGCGACATCGCGGCCGTCCGCGAGCTCATCTACGCCGACTGAGCGACCCGGGCGCTCGCCACTCGTGGCTCTCCCTGTCGACAACTCCGGCGTCGGGCGCCCGGGCGGGCGTCTCCAGCTGTGAGCGGCGGCATCTGTCCACTGGCTGTCCCCTGTCGCTCCCGGTCTCCAGCAGGACTGTCCACGACTGGGCGGGGGTCCTCCACGGCTGCGGTGCGCACGGCCGCGCTCGCCCGTCCACCGTGTCCACGCCATGATGAATATGGTGATGACGTTCGTGCGAAGATGAGACCCACCATGAGTCCACCGGCGGGCCCCCGCCCGACGCACCCGCCGGCTCCCTTCCGCCCGCCCGGAGTGACACGTCCGTGAACCTGTCGGTCATCCAGGAGAATCTCGCCCGCGGCCTCTCGGTCGTCAGCCACGCGGTGTCGAGCCGAAGCACGCTGCCGGTGCTCGCCAACGTCCTGCTCCGCACCGAGGATGCGGGGCTGAAGCTCACGGCGACGAACCTCGAGATCGGGATCACCTACTGGGTTCCCGGCAAGATCGAGACCGATGGGGCGATCACGGTCCCGGCGCGGCTCCTCACGGACGTCGTCAACTCGCTCCCGAACGAGCGCGTCGACCTGGAGCTCCGCGACGGCGACCGGCTCCACGTCCGCTGCGGCCGCTTCGAGACTCACCTCCGCGGGATCGACGCCGACGAGTTCCCCGCGATTCCGGCGGCCGGCGAGCGGCCCACGACCCGGGTCAGCCAGAAGATCCTGCGGCGGGCCCTGGCCGAGGTCATCTTCGCCGCCGCGAGCGACGAGGCCCGGCCCATCCTGACCGGCGTCCTGACGCGCTTCGAGGGCGACCGGATCACGCTCGCCGCCGCCGACAACTACCGGATTGCGATCACCACGATCCCGGGCCTAGACGCGGTCGAGGAGACGACCATCGTCGTCCCCGCTCGCTCGTACGCGGAGCTGGTGCGCGTGCTCGCCGACACCGACGACCCGGCAGAGATCATCCTGTCCGCCCAGAAGAACCAGGCCCTCTTCCACGTGGAGGGCATCGACCTCGTCAGCCGGCTCATCGACGGCCAGTTCCCGAACTACCAGCAGGTGCTGCCGGCGACCCACGCGACCCGGGTCGAGCTGGACCGGGACGACCTTCTCAAGGCCGTCCGCCTGGCGGCCTACATCGCGAGCGCCTCCGCCAACATCGTCAAGATCCAGGTCGCACCCGACGGTGCGCCGCAGGTTACCGTTGGGGCGGCGGCGGACGTGGGCGATCACGAGGGCATCGTCGACGCGACGATCGAGGGGGACGGCACCACCATCGCCTTCAATGCGCGATACCTCGGCGACGTCCTCCAGAACGTCGACGCGGACCGGTTCGTCATCGAGCTCAACGGCCCCCTCTCGCCGGGCGTCTTCCGGCCGGCCGACGGACGTGACTACACGCACGTCGTGATGCCGGTCCGGACGACCTCCTAGGCGGAGCCCGGGAGGCCGGGCGCGGCGCCCGGCACGGCCCTGCTCACCTCGCTCCGCCTCACCGGATTCCGGGCGTACGACGCGCTCGATGCCTCGTTCGGCCCGGGACCCCACCTCGTGTGGGGGCCGAACGCGGCGGGCAAGACAAGCCTCCTCGAAGCCATCGTCCTGCTGGCTCGCGGCTCGTCGCACCGCACCGGCGCCGACAGCGAGATGATTCGATGGACGGCGCCCGTCGCCCGGGTGGACGGACGGCGGGACGACGACGACGGGACGGTCGACGTGGACGTGACGCTCGTGCGCGACGGCCCGTCCGGCGGGCGGAAGCGGATCCGCGTCAACGGGGTGCCGCGCCGCAGCGGGGCCCTGGCCGCGATCATGCGGACGGTCGTCTTTGCGCCCGAGGAGATGCTTCTCGTCGTCGGCGCCCCGGGCCTTCGCCGGGCGGCCCTCGATGCCCTCGCGACCCAGCGCTTCCCGGCCTACGCGGCCGACCTTTCCACCTACGGGCGCGCGCTGACCCAGCGCAACCACCTGCTTCGAGCGATCCGCGAGGAGCAGGCGTCGCGCGACCAGCTCCCCTTCTGGGATGCGAAGCTCGTGGAGGCCGGGACGGCCGTCCTCGACGCGCGCCACTCGCTCCTGGACGAGCTCGCGGCCCCCGTGGCTGCCGCGCACGCCGAGATCGCGCCCGAGGAGGGCGTCCTGCGGCTCTCGTACGCGACGAACGCGCCGGCGGAGGCCGGCGAGTCGCCGGGCATTGCGCTCGCCCGACGCCTGCGCGAGACCGCGGAGAAGGAGCTCTGGAACGGCACGACCCTCGTGGGCCCCCACCGCGACGATCTCGCCTTCGTGCTCGACGGCCGCGAGCTTTCCTCGTTCGCCTCGCGGGGCCAGCAGCGGACCGCGATCCTCGCCCTCAAGCTCGCCGAGCTCGATCTCCTTGCCGGGCTCGACGGCAGGCCGCCCCTCCTGCTCCTCGACGACGTCTTCTCGGAGCTGGATCCGGCCCGCCGGGCCCACCTCGTGCGACGGATCGCGACGCTCCCGCAGGCTTTCGTCACGACGACGACTCTCGCTGACCTGGACCCTGCGCTGCGGGCCGCCGGCACCGCCTGGCGCGTGGACGGCGGGCCGCCCACGGAGCCGGGCACCGCGGGCCCCGGCGCCAGGCTGGTCGAGGCGTCCGCGTGAGCCCGGCTCGCCCCTTCGACGATCCCCGCCTGCCGTCGCGCCGCCCGGTCCGGCGCGTCGGCGACCTGCTCCCCGATGCCGCCCGCGAGCTCGGGCTCACGGAGCAGCTGCGCTGGGCGCTGGCGGGAGCCGCCTGGGACGAGGTGATCATGGGCCTGGTCCCCGAAGCGGCGGGCGGATCGAGGCCGGCGAGGATCGAGGGGCAGGGGACCCTCGTCGTCGAAGTGGTGGCACCGGTCATCGGGCAAGAGCTGCGGATTCGTGCAGAAGAGCTCCTCGAGGCATTCGGCGAGCGACCCGGCGGCATCCGGGCCGAACGACTGCGGGTCGTGGTGGGCCGGGGTATGATCCGCTCGCCCTAGGCTCGGCGAGCCAGATGCGCACCGCTCGACCCGGGCGGCCGGCGTCACGCCGACCACCTCTCCACCGTCGTGTGAGCCGATGGCCGTCCGATTGCAGATGAAGCTCGGCGTGGTTGCCGAGAGCGAGCGCCTGGAGGATTCCCCGGACACTGTCGCCGTCGTCGAGCCCACGATCGGGGCGACGACGCGATCCAAGGGGAGCCTCTACGTCGTGGTCTCCGGCGTGGGGCGCACCCGGCGGCTGCAGGAGGCGACCCGGCTCGTCGCGGACACGGTGCAGGGCGAGTACTACTACGACGAGTCGGCGGGCCTGACCGTGTGCCTGGAGAAGGCGATCAGGACGGCGAACCGGAAGCTCGCCGCGAATCGCGACCGCCTGGGCCTCGGCGGCGAGGACGGCGGCTTCGTCGGGCTCGGCGTCGCCGTCGTGCGCGGGAGCGAGCTCTACGTGGCGACCGCGGGACCGGTGGAGGCGTACCTCGTCCACCAGGCGCACCTGCTGACGCTCCCCGACCCCAACGCCGACATCGGCCTGCCCGCGGACGACCTCGCGCCGCACATCTGGCGCGGCGAGGTGGCGGCCGGGGACACGGTGGTCCTCGTGTCGCGCAACATGACGGCAACGCTCGGCACCGACGAGCTGAAGGACGCCCTCAACACGCTCCATCCCCAGGCGGCCATGGAACGGGTTCACGGGCGCTTCATCGCCGCCGGCGGCACCGGCAGTGACGGGGCGATCGCCATCGAGGCGGTGGAGGTCTCGTCGACCAGCCAGCGCGGCCGCCTGGTTCCCGCCCGCCCGCCCGAGCCGCTGGCCGGCGCGCCGGACCGATCACCGATCCCGCTTGCCGACTCCGTCGGCGGAGGCGTGGCGGCGGTCAGCTCCGGTGCCAGCCGCGCGCGATCGGCCGCCGGCCGCGCGGCCGGCGGCGCGGTCGCCCGCCTCCAGGAGCTCCTGCCGCACCGGGGGCCCCGCTACCGTCGGGTGACCCCCGCAGCCACGCGCCGGGAGTCGCAGCGACGGGCGGCCGTCGCCGTGCTCGCCTTCATCGTGATCGCGGCAACCCTTGGCGTAGGGCTGTGGCTGGCCGGGGGCTCCGGCAGCGAGGTCATCGACGAAGTGACCGCGGGTCAGAAGGCTCTGGAGGCCGCCAGGGAGGACCTCCGGCTCACGTTCCACAACGGGGCCAACCTGGTCGTCGACGACCCCGCGAAGGCGGAGGAGCTCCTGAAGGATGCCCAGGTGAAGCTCGACGCGGCCGCCGTCAACGGCGTCCCCGCCGCCACGCTGCGCTCGCTCCGCGGCGAGGTCATCGACGGCCTCGACAACCTCTACGGCGTTGTCGACGTCGCTCCGCGGACGGCCTTCTCGTTCGAGGGCCAGGACCAGGCGTTCGACCTCGCGGCGCTGGTCCTGGGGCCCGACGGCGTCCCGTACGTGCTCGATCGCACCACGAAGACGGTCTACCGCGTCGACCTGCGGACCAAGAAGGCCACCGCGGTGGTGCGCGCGGGCGTGAGCGCCGCGGGCACGAAGATCGGGGTGCCGAAGCTGCTGTCGACGGGCGGCCCGGACGTCGTGGTTCTCGACGGCAAGAACGTCCTGTGGCGCTGGCGACCGGCCGACGCGAAGGGCAAGGGGACGCTCGCCCGCATCCGGGTCGCCGAGTCGGCGACGTGGGGCGCGGACATCCTGGCCGTCGGGACCTACGTCCGCAACGCCGAAGACGGCCTCTACAACCTCTACGTCCTGGATCCCTCGGAGCAGCAGATCCTCCGCTATTCACCGGCCCAGGACGGCAGCGGCTACCCCGCCGCGGCGTCCGGATACCTGACGACGCCCCAGGATGTGTCGCGAGTCACCTCGATGTACATCGACGGCGAGGTCTACCTGGCAGACGGCGGGATCGTCGAGCGATTCGTCTCGGGGCGCGCCGGCGACTGGAGCCCGGAGGCGCCGCCGGACGTGCTCCTGCGACCCCTGCCGGCCTACCGGCTGATCGCGTCCCCGGGGACGCGCGGCGAGGGAACGATGTACGGGTACGACCCCGGCAGCGACCGGATCCTCGCCTTCGACAAGGCGACCGGACGGTACCAGGCGCAGTTCCGCATCGCGGCGGGCGGCCCGGACTGGGCCGACGTCCGGGGCTTCTTCGTCGTGAACCGGGCGAACGCGCAGGCCCCGGTCGTCTACTGGATCGACGAGCAGCGGATCGGGGTGGCGACGCTCGAGGACGTCTCCACGCTACCCACGCCTTCCCCGGCGCCGGCGGGCAGCCCCGGCGCGTCGCCGGCGGGCTCGGCGAAGCCGACGGCAAAGCCCAAGCCGACCGTCACGCCCGCCCCGTAGCCGAGCTCCACGCGGACCGTCCTCGACGGGTGCCCGATCGAGCGGGCATGGGATAATCGGGCCATGGCCGGGCGCATGGTGGAGATGGCCGTCGAGAGCGTGCGGGTGCACATGCTCTCGACCCAGCACGTCGTGATCCTCAAGGACCTGGAGCGCCGGCGCTTCCTGCCGATCTGGATCGGGCCCTGGGAGGCGAACGCGATCGCGATGAAGCTGCAGGGGCTCTCACCGGAGCGGCCGCTCACCCATGACCTGTTCGCCGGCGTCCTGGCGGAGCTGGGGGCGACGATCCGCGAGGTCGTGATCGCCGAGCTCACCGACGAGACCTTCCACGCCCGGATCATGCTCCAGACCGCGGACCGGGTCGTCGAGATCGACTCACGGCCGTCGGACGCCCTGGCTCTCGCCGTGCGGGCGGGCGTGCGCATCTTCGCCGCGGAGGAGGTCCTCGACCGCGCCGGAGTGGAGAGCGACGCGGACGACGACGAGACGGTCGACGAGGAGCGCCTCTCGATCTTCCGCGACTTCGTGAACTCGCTCGACGCCGAGCCGGGGTCGAGCGGGCCCCGCGAGGGACCGCCGCTCGCATAGGCACCGCGAACCTCAGGCCCCGGGCGCGGTCCCCACGATCGCCTCGCCCCGGCGCAGTGCGCGAGCCCGGTTCGACCACATGCGGAGCCGCAGGCCCCAGAAGTCCTTCACCGCGCGCCAGATCACAGCCGGGCGGGCGCCCGTCGGCGAGCCGGCCGTCCGCGGGTAGTGGGGCACCCCCACCTCGACGAGCGTCCGCCCTGCGGCGCGCAGCTTGATCAGAAGCTCGGCCGAGAAGAAGGCGCCCCCGGACTCCACGCGCACGCCCTCGAGGGCGGCTCGCCGGAAGAGCTTGCAGGCACAGTCCACGTCGCCCACCCGGAGGCCGAACCAGACCCGGTTCGCGAGCTTGTAGAGGCGGGCATAGATCGTTCGGATCGGCGGATCCGCCCGCCTGATCCTGTGGCCGACGACGACATCGGGGGCGTCGGCGCCCCCGAGCCGGTCGATCAGCCCGCCGAGATCCGCCACCCGGAACTGGCGATCGCCGTCGGTGAAGCAGACGAGGTCGTAGCGGGCCGCCCGGAAGCCCGAGCGGAGCGCGGCCCCGTAGCCGAGGTTCGTGGTGTGGTGGACCGCTCGGACCACGTTCGGGTGGGCGGCGGCGAGGCGGTCGGCGATCGCCGGGGTCGCGTCCCGCGATCCGTCGTCGACGGCGATGATCTCGAATCGATCCGCGAGCGCCGGCAGGGCGGCAAGCGCCTCCTCGACGAGGGCCTCGAGGTTCGCCTCCTCGTTGTGGGCCGGGAAGAAGTAGGAGAGGGCGGGGACGCGCGCCGACGGGTCGGAGCTCATGGCGCCATCGTAGCGGGCGGAACCCGGGCGGTGGCTGAAGAAGCGGCCCGCCATGCCGCCGGCCGAGGGCCGACGACCCGGTAGAGCGGCTGGATGCCGGTCGGGTCCGGGACGATCTCCAGGATCCATGCCGACTCGAGGGAGGCGATCTCCTCGGGCTGGCGCACGAGGTAGACCGGCCGTGCTGCCACGTTCGCCCGGATGACGTCGTCAACGCTCCCGAGCTCCTCGTCGATCCGGTCGCGGTCGTCGACGACCCAAACGTCGGGCCGCTCGCCGAGAACGACGGTCCGGTACCAGAGGGACGTGGAGAAGCTCCACCACGAGACGACGACCGCGTCGGCGCCCACCGTCTCCAGCGCCCAGCCACTCCAGTCCGTGGCCTTGGTGTCGCGTGACATGTCGATGAGGGATGCCGTCGCGGGCGCGGCCAGGGCCGCCGGCAGCACCAGAGCGACGGCCAGCACCCCGGCGAGGGCGTTCGTGGCGAGCCGAGCCCGCCCGTCCGGCCTCGCCGGGGCGCCGGCCGGCCTCCGGGCGTCCGTGGATCCGGGCTCGCCATCGACCCCGGGTGCGGGTGCGAGGGCATCGACCAGGGCGCCGGCAGCGACGCCGAGCCAGACGGCCGCGATGAGCACGGGACCCAGGTAGTAGCGGTCGATCCCGGCGTTCGTGTAGGAAGCCGCGAACCAGCACGTCACGACGAGCCAGGTCGCGGTCAGGAGCGCGAACCGCGGGCGTCGCACGGCCGTCAGCAGGAATGCCGCCGGGACGGCGGCCGCCAGGACCCCCAGCTGCTCCACGGCGACCATCGCGAGATCCCCGACCTTTCGCCCGAAATCCCCGAACGGGTTCACGAGATCGCCGCGGAATTGCTCGCCGAGGACGACATACCAGAAGCCGCCCCACGTATCCGGGTGCCCGTACACGAGCGGGGCGCCCATCGCGGCGCGAATCGGCAGCTCCAGGTAGAGGGCAATGGTCGTGCCGAGGAGCGCTCCGGCGCACGTGGCCAGGAGCCTCCGGCGGCGCAGGATCCCCGGCTCCACGGCCCGCACGAAGAGGGCGATCCCGGGGGCCAGCAGGATCGTCAGGGTGTGGTTCCCCAGCATCACGCCGTACAGGGCGGCCGACGCCACGAGCCAGCGGTCCGCCCGGGGAGACCCCAGGTGCCGCCGCCGGTCCCAGCCCACGAGCAGGACCAGCAGGCCCGCCATGAGCGCGAGGTGGAGGGTGTGCGGGTCGGCGAAGCTGCCCATCCGCCACGGGATCGGCGTCAGGGCGAGGAGCAGCCCCGCCCCGACGGCGACACTGGTCCGCCCCGTCAGCTGGCGCACGAGGACGACCGTGAGGCCGGCCGCGACCGCGAGGAGGATTGCCGCCAGCAGGTTCATGCGGAGGGCCGCCTCGCCGGCCGGAACCAGGGCGAGTGTCGCCAGCCAGCCCAGGATGACGTAGCTCGGGTAGCCCGTCGGGTGGGCCGTGCCGAGAACCGGCGGCACGGCCTGGAACTCACCGGTGTCCCAGAATCCCTGGCCGGGCAGAAGCACGCTCCGGGCGAAGGCGAAGGCCACGACCCCCACGAGGACCGGCGCCGCCGCGGCCAGGAGCGGGACCCGGAGCTGTGCGCCCAGGGCGGTGCCGCTCACCAGCCGAGCGTCCGGGCCCAGGCGATCCCCCATGCCTGGATGGCGACGGACGCCGCGACGAGGCCGACGGTGACGGCGAGGCGCCCGGTCCGGACCTCCTCGCGGGGACCCAGGAACCGCTCCGTCCCCAGGGCGACGGCCACGAGCAGGAACGGCGCAAAGTCCAGGCTGAAGCGGTACCCGAACTGGACCCAGCCCTGGCTGAAGTGCATCAGGTTGACCAGGGCGATGATCGCGGTCGCGGCGAGGGCGCCGACGACCCGCCGGTCACGCAGCAGGGTCAGGGCCGGGAGGGCCAGCAGGTACGCGGGGCTGGCCAGCAGGAAGCTCATCCCCCGTCCGTCCGGAATCACCCACGAGCAGCCGACGGCGCTCCACGGCAGTCGGGCAACGTCCGGATCGCAGGGCGGCATGAGGGTGGGCGCGCCGAAGAGCATGACCCCCAGATTCTGGGGGACGTAGCGGATGTCCTGGAGGGACCACGCGGCGTCGTAGCCGAGGTTGGGGTAGGCGACGATCTCGTACCGGTAGAGCGCTTCGTAGACCGGGCTGAAGAGGGTGCCCGTGGCGACGAGGTTGTAGGCGAGGAGCCCCACGAGCGGGATCGCCATGCCGATCGCGGCGGACGTTCCCCGCCGCCGCCACCCGCCGGCGCCGACCAGGAGCAGGAACGGGAACCCGAACGCGACGGTCAGCCGGCTCGTCGCGGCGAGCCCGAGCAGGAAGCCGGCGGCCAGCTGGCGACCGTCGAGGAGCGAGCGCGGGGCCGGACCGCGGGCTGCCTCGCGCTCCTCGCCGTCGAGGGCGAGGGCGAGGGCCGCGAGGGTGAGGCCGACGGCCACGACGTGGGCGAAGAACCAGGTCGATCCGAGCGACGCCGCGTACCACAGGGCGGTCCCGGCGCCCACGAAGACCGTCAGGAGGTTCCGGACGGTCGCCCGGACCGCCAGCCGGCCCAGGAGCCAGAACGCCACCGCGACGTCGAGGGCGCCGATCACGACCGCGAGGAGCCCCTGGTCCACGGCCAGGCCGGCGAGGGCGACGAACGGGAGGAGCACCACGGCGGGGAGCGGCGGGAAGGGGATCATCCCCCGGCCCGTGGGGACGCCGTCGCCGTCGATGACCGGCATGACGTCGTTGAAATAGGCGTTGCCCGGGCCGGCGGCCGATTCCACGACCGGGTAGCGAATGGAGAAATGGCCGTCGAGCCAGGCCTCGGCCTGCCAGGCGAAGTGGTTGTAGACCACCTGGTAGGCGGGGCGGGTCAGCTGGTACAGCACGAGGCACGCCAGCACGAGGCTCAGCCCGACGACAACAGCCGTCCGGGCTCGCGGGGCGGCCGTGTCGACGAGGGCGCCCCCGGGATCGGGCGGCGGCCCCTGGGCTATACTCCGATGCACCTCAGCGCTCGTTCCAGGGAGGCCGTACCAACAACCCGTGCCTGGCCCCGCAGCGGGCGAGAGCGCGCGGGCCGGCGAGCAGGCCCGGGTTCGCATGCGGGACGCCATCGTTCCGCTCGGCGTCCTTCTCGCGCTCGGCCTCGCCCTCCGACTCATCATCGCATACGTCCTGCTGCCCGGCTCCGGGTTCAAGGTCGACCTCGGCAGCTTCAGCGGGTGGGCGATGGAGCTCGCCCGGAATGGTCCGTGGGGCCTCTACGACCGCTCGATCTTCGTCGACTACACGCCTGGCTACCTGTACGTCCTGTGGGGGCTCGGGCTCATCTCCCAGGGGCTCGCCATCCCGATCGGCGAGCTCCTCAAGCTGCCGGCAATCTTCACCGACCTGGCCCTGGCCCTGGCCATCTTCGGCCTCGCCTCCGAGCTCGGGGCGAGTCGCCGGGGCGCCCTCGCGGCCGCCGCCGTCTTCCTGCTCGTGCCGGTCACCTGGTTCGACAGTGCCGCCTGGGCCCAGGTCGACTCCGTCGGGACGCTCTTCCTTGTGCTCGCCGTCCGGGAGCTGTGGCGCGGCAGGTCGGAGCGGGCGGCGGTCCTGACGACGGTCGCGGCGATCATCAAGCCGCAGTTCGGGATCCTGATCCCTCTCGCCGCGGTGGTCATCATCCGTCGCCACTGGGTGGAGCGCCCCGACGATGGCAGCCGGCTCGGCGGCGGCCCGGTCCGGATCGCGACCACGACGCTCGCCGGACTGGCGACCGCCACGCTGCTCTGCCTGCCCTTCGGGATCACGATCCTGGGCCTCCTGCGGCAGATCGTCGAAACGGCCGGCGGCTACCCGTACCTCACGGTGAACGCGTACAACCCGTGGGCCCTCGTCTCGATGGACGGTGCCGGGCTGGCGTCGTCCGGGACGTGGATCCGCGACGTGGCCAACCCCGTGAGCCCGACCGATCCGTACTTCGCGCCGCTGGGGATCCCGGCAGTCCTGGTGGGGGGCGGCCTCATCGCCGCCGCGATCGCCGCGCTCATGATCGTCCTCTGGCGCCGCCACGACGATCGACGGGCGCTCCTGGTGGCGCTGGCCGTGATGGCCGTCGCCTTCTTCGTCCTCCCCACGCGCGTCCACGAGCGCTACCTCTACCCGTTCTTTGCCCTCGGGGCGATCCTGCTCGTCCTGCGGCCCCGCTGGGCGGCGGTCTACGCGGTCCTGGCGGCCGCCAACTTCGCGAACCTCTACGGGATCCTGACGCTGCCCTTCTACGACAGCCCCGGCATCGACCCTCTGCTCGATGCGTTCGGCGGGCTCGGCCGGCAGCTCGGAGAGTCGATCCGCTCGGAGGCCGGCGTCTGGGTCGTGTCGCTCGCCCATGCCGGGGGCTTCGTGGCGGCCGCCGCCTTCCTGGCCCGGCCGGTCGCCGGCGAGACGGATCGAGCGCCCCAAGACGGCTTCGACGACCGGGCCGCGGGCGAGTCCGCGGGCGAGGACGACCCGACCGAGGACGGCGACGCGGCCGGTCCGGCCTCCGCGGCGGTGACCAGGGCGGCCATCTAGGTGGACGCCCCGCCCGTCGCGGCCGTGCCTCCTGCGGCTGACCCGCAGGCGGAAGCTGCCACGCCTCCGCTCCCCCTGCCCGCGGCGGACGACCGCGCGCCCTTCGACCGCTCGTCCGGGATCGCCCGCGAGGGGGGCGGGCGGCTGGGCCGCCTCGACCTCTGGTTCGTGCTGGTCCTGGTGGTCGCGGCACTGTGCCTGCGGACGTTCCGACTCGGCGAGCCCTTGCGGATGCATTTCGACGAGGTCTACCACGCCCGGACGGCGATCGAGTTCCTGCAGCACTGGCGCTACGGCGAGCCGCACGCCATCTACGAGTACACCCATCCCCACCTCGCCAAGTACGCGATGGCCGCGGGGATCGTCATGTTCGGGGACAACCGGGTCGTCGCCGAGAGCAACCTCGGGACGGCCGTCGTGGACGCGGCGATCGAGCCCCGCTGGGACGTCCCCGCGGGGACCGGGCCGGGTGGAATGTCGCGCGGGGGCGAACGCCTCTACGTGGCGACGGGCGACGCCTTCGCGATCTACGACCTGCGGACCCGCGACCTCATCGCCCGCTTCGACGTGCCCGGCGTCCGGGCGGTCGCGGTGGACTCCGACACGCACGTGGTCTATGTCGGAACCGAAGGCGGTCAGATCCTGACCTTCGCGACGGATGTCGCCGCGGACGACCTGCGTGCCGCCGCCGCCGCCTACGCGCCGACGGCCTTCGCCGTGGTCGGAGCGCCGGTCGAGCGGCTCTGGGCGGTGGGTGGCGGCGCGTACGTGGTCGCAGGGACGCGGGACGACGGCCTCGTCACCCTCGACGGCGCGACCGCGCGCGAGCTCTCGCGGACCACGCTGGAGGGGCGCGCCGAGGTGGTCGAGGCGGGTCGGGTCGCCGCGCTCGTCGCGACGCCGGCCGAGGTGCCGGATCCGGCCGCCGCCGCCGCCGAGATCGCCCGGCTGGCGGGCGGCGACGAGGCCGCCTACCGCGACCGGCTGGCGCTCGAGATGCCCCGTGTCGTCGTGGCCGCGAACCTCGCGCCCGACCGCGCGGCGCTCGACGCGGCGATCGCGGACGGTCGCCTGGCGGGACTCGCGGTCGAGGACGTGCCGGCGATCGCCGTCGCCGACGCGGCGGGCGTCACGTTCCTCGAGCCGGCCACGGGGACCGAGACGGGAACGGTGCCGCTCACCGTTGCCGCGACGGGTCTTGTCGCCGTCACGGGCCTCGACGCGCCGACCCTCTACGCCGCCAGCGGGCGCACCCTCGCCGTCGTGGCGATCCCGACGAGCGACGCGGCGGCCTCGCTCCAGCAGACCGTCTGGATGCCGGGGGCGGTCGAGCGCATCACGTTCAACGACGCCAGCCAGCTCGTGCACGTCCTTGGCCGGACACCGGACGGCTCCGCCAGCACGGTGTACGTGGTGGAGCCGCGCGGCAACTCGGTCTTCGCCGACGCCGTCCTCCCCTTCGCGCCGTCGGCCTGGGCTCTGGACACCGCCGCGGCATACCCGAGCGACGACCGAGAGGAGCTCCTCCTCTTCGCCTCGGACGGTTCGGGCGCGGCGGTGGACATCGGCCAGAACGCCTTCTCCTGGCGCGTCTTCGGCGTCCTCGCCGGCTCCCTGATGGCGGGCCTCCTGTACCTGCTGGCCCGCGTCCTCTTCCGGCGCCGGGCGGTCGCCGTCATCGCCGGCCTCCTCGTCCTCGCCGACGGCATGCTCTTCGCGCAGTCGCGGATCGCGATGAACGACGCCTACGTGGCGTTCTTCATCGTGGCCGCCCTGACGATCTTCGCCCCGATCTGGACGGGCGCCTGGCGGTGGCGAGGCGCCTTCTGGGTGGGCCTGCCTGTCGTGGGCCTCCTCCTCGGCCTGGCGCTCGCCTCGAAATGGGTCGGCGTCTATGCGATCGGCGGGATCGCACTGCTGATCCTGCTCCGCTCCGCGCTGGGCCGGGCGCTCATCGTGGTGGGCCTTGCGGCCCTGGCGGCGACCCTCGGCTACGTGGCCATCGCGACCAGCCCCGAGGCGACGTCCGGCGGCAACCTCACCTTCCTGCTGCTGCTGATCGCCCTCACCATGATTGCCTCGGCGGTGGCAGTCCTCCATCCCGTGGCCTGGACGGTGGAGGAGGTCCGGATCGCCGTCGGCGGGCCGGCCGCGGCGGGGGCCCTGCTCGGCCTGGCCTCCATCGCCCTGGGCCTGGGGCCGGTCACGCAGTCTGCGGCCGTCGGCCTGATGGCGATCGGCGGGGCCGCGGCGGGGGCGTTCTGGCTTGCCGGACGCCTGGGCTTCGGGCCGCTCGCCCAGCCGCCCGGGCCGGACGACCCGGCGGCCCTGCTGGAGCCGGCCGAGCCGGCGCCGGTCGGGTGGCTGCGCCCGGGCTGGCTGGCGGGCCTGCCGATCGCCTGGGCCGCCCTCTGCCTCCTCGGGATCCCCGTCGTCGTCTACGTCGTCTCGTACCTGCCCTGGGCCGCCCTCGGCAACCAGATCGTGACCGGCTGGCCGCCCGGGCACGACGGGCAGACGCTGCTGGACCTCACCCGCTCGATGTACGACTACCACAACAACCTGCGGGCGACCCACGCCGCGTCGTCGCCGTGGTGGGCCTGGCCACCCAACCTCAAGCCGGTCTGGTTCTACCAGGAGGCCTTCGCCGGCAACACCGTGGCGGCGATCTACGACAGCGGCAACCTGGCCGCCTGGTGGCTCTCGATCCCGGCCATCGCCTTCGCCGCCTGGCAGGCCTTCCGGCGGCGCAGCCTCGCCCTCGCCCTCGTCACGATCATGTTCGCGTCACTCTGGCTGCCCTGGGCGCGTATCGACCGGGCCACGTTCCAGTACCACTACTACACGGCGCTGCCCTTCGCGCTCCTCGCCCTGGGCTACTTCACGGCCGAGATCTGGCACGGTCCGACGCGCCGGACGTGGCGCCTGGCCCGCGCCGCGGCCGCAGGCGCCCTCCTGGCGCCGGTGGCGCTCTGGCTCTTCCGCGGACCGCTCTGCGCCCTCATCGACGTGGAGAGAGCGAATCCCGGGTCCCAGGCCTGCACGCAGGCCGCGTCGCTGCCGATCGGCCTCACGGCGCAGGCGGTCGGTCTCATCGCCGTCATCGCCGTCGCCGGCACCGCCCTCGTCTGGCAGCTCATGCGCGTGGACCGGGCCGTGAGCGGCGGCGCGGGACCCGACGAGACGCGTCCCGCCATCGTCCGGATCTGGCTCACCGTCGCGGGCGCGGTCGCGGCCCTCGTCGCCGTCGCCGCCTTCCTGCCGGCGACGCCGCTCGTCGAGACCGGGAGCATTCCCGGCGAGCTCCTCGCCCTGCTCCTCCTCGGGATCCTGGGGCCCCTGGCCTGGATTGCCTGGCGGGCGAGCTCGCCACGCCGCTTCGCGGTGGGCACCGTGCTCGCGACCGGCTTCGTCTTCGTGCTCTTCTACCCGAACGTGGCCGGCCTGCCGCTCCCCGCGGCCGTCTACAACTGGTACCAGGGCCTGCTGCCGACGTGGCTCTACCCGTTCCAGTTCCCTGTCAACACCGACCCGGCCGTGAACGTCTCCCTCCTGACGGCCTGGCCGCTGCTCCTCTTCGTCGCCGTGCTGCTGGCGGCCGGGTTCGTGGCCTACTCCGCAGCGGTCTGGCGGATGGCGCTCGCCGCGCGAAGGGCAGAGGAGGACGGCAGCGACGCGGAGACGGCCGCGCCCTGAGGGGTCAGCCCGGCAGCCGCCGGTCCGGGGGCACCTCGGCGGTGTAGTGGGCCGGGAGCGCCCCCTGCGCGGCGAGGCGGCGGATGACGAAGCCGTAGTAGGCCTCGACGCGGGCCGCGATCCCGTCCCACCCGAACTCCTGGACGCGCTCCAGGCCGCTCTCCCGCATGCGTGCCCGGAGCTCCACGTCGCCGACGAGGCGGAGGATGGCCTCGGCCAGCTGCCGGTGGTCTCCCGGCGGCACGAGCAGCGCCTGCTCGTCGCGCTTCACGACGCCCTTGTAGCCGTGGATGTCGCTGCAGACGATGGCCGTCCCGGCAGCCATGGCCTCGAGGAGGACGATCCCGAAGCTCTCGCGACCGGTCGCCGGCGAGACGTAGACGTCGGCGGTCTTGAAGAGCTGGACCTTCTCCTGGTCCGAGACGCGCCCCAGGAACTCCACCCCGCCGAGGCGGCGGGTCATGACGTAGCGGCGCGCCTCCCGCTCGAGGGGCCCGGAGCCGACGACGAGGAGCCGGCAGTCGCAACCCGCCTTGCGGACCATCCGGAACGCCTTCAGGAGGTGAAGGAGGCCCTTGCGTGGCTCCAGGCGCCCCACGAAGAGGATGTTCGTGGGGCCGTCCTGCCAGCGGGCCAGGGGAACCGCGTGGGCGAACCGGCGCAGGTCCACGCCGTTGGGGATCACCTTGTAGTCCCCGGGCAGGTAGCGGTCGGCGAAATGGCGCGCGGCCGCGCTGACGGCGATTCGCCCGTGGAGCCGGCTGGCCGCGACCGGGCCGAGCATCCGGCCACCCAGCTGGTATCCCGGGGCGTAGCCGGCGAAGGCGTGGAACGTGGCGACATTCACGCTCCGCGATTCGCGCAGGGTCATGAGGGTGAGGAAGGGGACGAAGGGCTCGTGGAAGTGGAGCAGGTCGAACCGCTCCCGGTCCAGCACGTCCCGGATCTGGGAGCGGTAGCGGGGGGAGATCGTGAGGGTGCCCACGGAGCCGTTGGCTGGCACCGAGAATCCCTTGCCGATCCGGATGACGTCGCCCTCCGAGCTGCGCTGCAGGCCGTGGCTGGCGGTCAGGATCCGGACGTCGTGGCCGCGGGCGCGGAGGCTCTCGTAGAGGTGCCCGACGTGGTCGTTGACGCCGCCCGGGAGCGGGTAGACGTACGGCGTCACGAGCCCGATCTTCACGGCCGCCCCTCCTCTTCCCCCGGGACGATTGCCGACGCATCCAGGGCCGGCGGCCGCCGGTCGCCGCCGGGATAGCCGTGGTCCCGGCCCGACCCGTCGCGGCGGGCCCGGCCCACGATCTCCGCCCGCGCGTCCCGGCCGTACTTGCGGAGCTGCCTCCCGAACGTCGGCAGCTGGGACGAGACCTGGTGGAAGCTCCCATGCCAGCCGGAGGCGCCCGCCAGGATCGCGGCCCGGAGGTCCTCGCCGGTCCGGCCCCGGAACGTGGTCCAGCCCGTCCCCACGGCGGCGGCCTCGTGGGCGTCGCTGTTTCCCACGACGGCCAGGCCGCGCTCGGCCGCGAAGGCGACGACGCGGCGGTGGACCGGGCGCCCGAACGTGGTCGGGTTGAAGGCTTCCAGGGCGTCGGGCCGGACGCGCGGATCCTTCGCCTCCAGCAGCGCGCGCAGCATCCACGCCTGGGCGCACAGCGGGTAGGGGAAGAGCGGGTGGGCCGGGATCGCGAGGCCGCCCTGCTCGTGGACCAGGCCGATCGATTCCCGGAGCGAGCGGAGCGGGGGTATCGCCTCCTCGATGAAGAGGGCGAGCAGGTGGCCGCCGCGGGTGGTCACCTCCTCGCCGATGACCACCTCGAGGGGAAGATCGCGTGCCCGCGCGATGGCCCGGGCGGCGTGCGCGGCGTCGACCCGCTCGTGGTCGGCGATGGCGATCACGTCCAGCTGCGTCCTCCCCACGGCGAACGCGAGGATCTCGTCGACGCCGCAGACGCCGTCCGAGGCGAGGGTGTGGATGTGGAGGTCGGCCCGGCCATGGGGCTCCTCCGGGTCGGGGCCGTGCGCGGATCGCAGGACGGCGCTGCTCACCGGGAATGCCGCGGGCGCGGGCCCACGGCCTCCCAGATCGGGAAGAAGACGGTCCACCACTGCTCCGGAGCGGCCGCGACCATCTTCTCGAAGGCCTGCGCCTCGGCCTCGAGCAGCGCCTCGATCCGGGCCCGGCGCGACAGGTCGGCCGGGGGATGCGGGAGCGTGACGAGCCCGCCGCGGTACGAGCCGCCCTGCGCGCGGCGGATCGCGGCGACGTGCAACGGCGCCCCGTATTCCAGGGCGAGGTAGGCAGGGCCCATCGGGAGCGTGGTGGGCAGGCCGAACAGCGTGGCCGGGAGCCCCCCGCCGGTGATGTCCCGGTCGGCGACGAGCCCGACCCCTTCCCCCCGGGCCAGGGCCGCTCCGAGCTCGCGGCGGGCATCGTCGAGGCCCACGATCCGCGTCCCGGTGCCCTCGCGAACCCGCCGCAGGAGCCGCTGCAGGGCGGGGTCGCCGATGGTCTCCATCGGCGCGGTGACGGGGACGGAGCACCGATCGCGAAGCACCGTCGCCACGGCCGACATCGAGCCGAGGTGGAGGGTCGCAAAGACGACCGGCCCCGGGGTGGCGAATGCCGCGTCCACCGCGGCGGGAGTCTCGATCAGCAGGCGGCGGCGAACGTCGCGGGCGCCCGCCGCGCCGCGCAGGATCTCGGCGTACGTCCGCACGCTGTGGCGGAAGGCGGCCCGCACGAGGCGCTCCAGGGCGGCCGGGTCCGCTGCCGCGGACCGGGCCCCGGCACTGCCGCGCCTGTTCTCCGCCAGCCACCCTGCGACGTGGGCGAGGTTGCCGCGGGCGACCGCCGCCCGTTCGGGCGCGACCCGGTACCAGAGCTCGCCCACGGCATCGCAGAGCGCGTCGACGACGGCGACCGGCAGACGGGCCAGGAGGATCGCGCCGGCGCCGATGAGTCCCGCCCGAGCGCGCTGGAGAGCCGTCCCGCGGGCGCCGGCCGTCACCCCCGCGACCGTGGTGGCCATCAGGCCGGCTCGAGGGCCGCCGGTGCCGTCGCCGCTCCGGCTGCCGTCGCCGCCCCCGCCGCGCGAGCGGCCAGGGCGGTCTCGGCGGCCGGGTCATCCGGCCACATGGGCTTGAAGACGCACCACTGCTCGGGGGCCTCGCGGATGCTGGCCTCGAGGGCCGTGGCCATCGCCTGCGTGGCGCGGGCGATCTCTGCGGGCTCGGTGGACAGGACGCGGATGGGCTGGCCGACGTCGCCCCCGAAGGTTCCGTCGGCCCGGCGGATCGTCCAGAACGGAAGGATGGTGGCGCCCGTGCGTCCCGCGAGGAACGCCGGGCCGGACGGCAGGGTGGTCCAGGCTCCCAGGAGCCGGACCGGCTCGCCGTCGGGTCGGTAGCCCCAGTCGACGAGCAGGCCGAGGATCTCCCGCCGCCGCAGCACGCGGTAGACCTCGCGGAGGTTGCGCCAGCGGATGACCTCCACGCCCCACCGCCGCCGCTGGGCCACGAAGCGCTCGAAGAGCTCCTCGTACGCCGTGTCGTCGGCGAGGTAGTGGACCGGCCAGCCGCGGCCGGCGAGGGCAGCCGCGGCGACCTCGCCGTTTCCGATATGCAGTCCGGCGAGGATGAGGCCGTCGGACGCCAGCCAGGCCTCGTGGAGACGATCCGGGCCGTCCCCCGTGAAGAGGGCGGCGTGCTCGGGGTTGGTCATCCGCACGAGGTGCATGCCCTCGATGACCCAGCGGACCTGGTTGCGGAACACGGCCCGGCCCAGGGCATCGACCCGGCGGTCCCGGGGCGACAGGCCGAGGATCCGGGCGGCGTTGGCGCGGACGTAGCGGCGCTTCTCCGGCCATAGCAGATAGCCGGCCACCGCGATCCAGCCGCCGACTCGGACCGTGGGCCCGAATGGCAGGCGACCGAGGATCCACGAGCCCCCGCGGTACAGGCTGACGACCGCCTTCTCGCGGAGCCGCGGCCCGGCCGTGGGGCGACGGTGGGGCGCCCGAAAACCCCCTCCGCCACCGTTCGCCTCGGTCCCCGGCGGTGCGGCGGGTGCCGCGTCGTCCGGGGAGCCTGGGGCGGATGTCACTTCGCGGCGACCCCGGCCGGCGCCTTGGCGAGGGTCCGGAGCTTGCGCTCGGCCGGCTTCTCGGTCCCGATGAGGGTCTCGTTGTCGTCGCCGCGGATGAACGCCTCGACCCGGTTGAAGGCGATGTCGTCGTGGAGCTGCGCCGGCGGGCTCTTCATGAAGTAGCTGGACGGGGCGACGAGCGTGCCCTTGAGGCCGCGGTCCAGGCCGAGCTTCATGCAGCGGATCGCGTCGGTGATGACGCCGGCGCTGTTCGGGCTGTCCCAGACCTCGAGCTTGAGCTCGGCGCGGAGCGGCACGTCGCCGTAGGTCGTGCCTTCCATCTGGATGTAGCAGAACTTCCGGTCGGTCAGCCACGGCACGTGGTCGCTGGGGCCGACGTGGACGTTGCCGGGCTCGAGCTCGTAGTCGAGCATCGAGGTGACCGCGTTCGTCTTGCTGATCTTCTTGCTCTCGAGACGCTCGCGCTCGAGCATGTTGAGGAAGTCGGTGTTGCCACCGAAGTTGAGCTGGTACGTGCGATCGAGGCGAACGCCGCGATCCATGAAGAGGCGGGTCAGGACGCGGTGACTGATCGTGGCGCCGACCTGGCTCTTGATGTCGTCGCCGATGATCGGCAGGCCTTCCTCGGCGAAGCGGCGCTGCCAGTAGGGCTCACGGCCGATGAAGACCGGGATGGCATTGACGAAGCCGACGCCGGCCTTGAGGGCCTGCTCGGCGTACCACTTCGTGGCCTCCTCGCTCCCGACCGGGAGGTAGGAGACCATCACGTCGACCTCGCGCTCCTTGAGGATCCCGACGATGTCGGCCGTGGGCCCGGGGGCCTTCTCGATGATCTCGCTGAGGTACTTGCCGAGGCCGTCGTGGGTCATCCCCCGCTCGACCTTGACGTCCATGGGGGGGACCTGCTGGAAGACGATCGTGTTGTTCGGATGCGCGTAGATCGCCTCGGAGAGGTCCTTGCCGACCTTCGTCTTGTTGATGTCGAAGGCGGCCACGAACTCGATGTCGCGGACGTGGTAGCCGCCGAGGCTCACGTGCATGAGCCCGGGGACGAAGTCCGCCTCTTTCGCGTTCTCGTAGTAGTAGCGTCCCTGGACGAGGCTGCTCGCACAGTTGCCGACGCCGACGATGGCGACGCGGATCTTGCCGTCCTTGCGGTTCGCGCCGGCCCAGGCCTTGCCCGTTCCGCTCGTGCCCTTGGTGCCGTTGCCGTTGCCGCTCACACCGTTGCTCCCGTTCTTCTTGGCCATGGTTCCGTTCCTGGTGCCTCCCGTGGGATGGATGGTTGGGTTTGGGGTTCGGAAGTTCAGCTCGCCCGGGTCTCGCCCTCCGTGGTTGCGGCCGCCGCGTCCAAGGCGGTGGAGCGGGCCTGGGCGCGCGTGTGGAGCACGCGCTGGATGACCGTGATGGTGGCGCCGAGGGCGATGATCGCGAGGGCTCCCTCGATCACGAGGATTCCGCCCGGGGTCGCGACCCCGCCCGCCCCGTCGGCGGCAGGGACGATCTCGGTCCCGATCAGCCCGCCCACGACGAGGCCGCCGCACAGGATCACGAGGCGGATCTCCCGGGGCATGACGCCCACGGCGGCCATCCCGGTCCCGGCGGAGAAGCCGAGTCCCTCGGACTTGGCCCGGGCGTAGCTGACGAGGAAGGCCGAGGCCATGGCCACGGCGGCGAAGGTCGGGCCGTTGACCCAGCCGCCGGCGGACAGGCCGGCCACGAGGCCCACGTACACGAGCGCCTCGCCCCAGCGGTCGAAGACGGAGTCCATGAAGGCGCCCAGCCTGCTGACCCGTCCCGTGGCCCGGGCGAGGGTTCCGTCGAACATGTCGAAGACGCCGCCGACGAAGACGACGAGGCCGCCGATCACCCAGAGCTGGAGGCCCAGCAGGACGGCGCCGGCGGTCGTGATCCCGAAGCCGATGAGGGTGAGCCCGTCGGGGGTGAGACCGAGGCGGCCGAAGAAGAGGGCGATCGGCTCGCCGACCTTCTTGACCTGGCTCCGCGTGTCGTTCGAGATGGTCACGACCGGCTCATTCCCAGGATGGCCCGCTCGCGGGCCGCGACCTCGCCGAACGCCTCGGGGCGCAGGGAGCAGATCGTCTCGCGGCCGGCCCGGCGGGAGACGACGAGGCCGGCCTCGCGGAGGCGGCGCAGGTGGTGGCTCACCAGGGGCTGGCTGAGGCCGACATGGTCGATGAGGTCCCCGACGCTGGCCGGGCCGTCGGCGAGGCGCCGCACGATGCGCAGCCGGTTCACGTCCGCGAGGGCCTTGTGGAAGGTGCGGATCTCCCGCAGATCGTCCGGCTGGTCGACGATGGAGGCGATCGTGGAGCGGAAGCGAGCGGGCGAGGGGCTCAGGGTTTGCTCCGATCGGGGTGCCGTGTGCCCAGTGCGGACGCGCAGCGGCGTAGCAACGTGCGTTTATATAAAGCGCTGTTGATGGTAGGTCGGGACGCCGCGGCAGTCAAGGGCGCCGCGGCGACTGGCGGCCCTCGCGTCAGGAGGCCGAGGGTGGCTCGCCGGGGCGTTCCACGACCTTGCCGCGCTTCTGGCGTCGCGAGACCGGCGGGCGGCTGGCGGGCGGTCGCTCTTCGTCGGTCCCACCGGCGGCGCGGCCACGCTTCGCCTGGGCGTCGAGGACCTGCTTGAACTGCTTCGCCAGGCCGGTCCGCATCCCGGAACGCTCGGCCGCAGCGGCGTCGTGGTCGCGCCGTCGGGCGCGCGCGGCCTCCGTGGGCGGAAGATCGTCGGCGCGGTCGTCGGGCGGTCTCGGGGTCATCGGGTCGAGGGTGCCGCGGGCGGTCGGGGGCGTCAAGCCGGCTCGAGGGCGGGCCGCGGCTCGAGTCGGCTGGCGTTCATGGAGCTGAGTATGCATCGGCGGGTCGCGCGCGGGTCCAGCGCGGCCCGCCGTATCCGTCGACCCCCATCGTCATGCGCTTCGCTGGGGTCGCGTACGCTGCCGCGCATGGACCGCCGGGTCGCGCTCGTGCTGCTCGCCGTCCTGGGCACGGGCGTCTTCCTCGCCGGGCTCGAGCTGATGATCACGGCGGTCGCGCTGCCGGCGATCATCGCGGACCTGGGCAGCTGGACCGAGCTGCGGCACGCCAGCTGGATCATCAACGCCTATCTCCTGGTCTACATCGGGACGATGCCCCTCGCGGGTCGCCTGGCCGACCTCTGGGGGGCGCGGCGCCTCTTCCTGGGCGCCCTCGTCTTCTTCACCCTCGGCTCGCTGCTGGCGGGGATGGCCCAGTCGCTCGACCAGCTGATCGCCGCGCGGGCCGTCCAGGCGCTCGGCGGCGGGGCGCTCGTCCCGGTGGCCACAGCGGCCGCGTCCCACCTGTTCGAGGGATACGAGCGGCCCCGCGCGCTCGGGGTGATCGGGGCCCTGACGTTCCTGGGGATGGCCGCCGGGCCGTTTCTCGGCGCCGCCATCATGGACGCTGTCCGGCCCGAGGCCGCGCTCGTTCGCCTGGGTCTCCTGGGCGGGCCGGCGGCGGACTACCTGGCCCCGGCCTGGCGCTACGTCTTCTACGTGAACGTCCCGATCGGGATTGCGGCGCTCGTCGTCGGCTGGGCGGCGACTGCCGGCTGGGACACGCCGCGCTCCACGGCCCGGGTGGATGTCGTGGGCGCCCTCCTCTTCACGGTCGCCCTCGGGTCGATCCTCCTCGGCGTCACCCACCTGGGCGAGGGTGCCGGCGGCGCGGCCGACGGCGGCCTGGATCCAGGCATCGTCTCCGGGATCCTGATCGCCGTGGGGCTTGGGGCGGGGATCGTCGCCGTCACCCGGGGCCTTCGCCGTCGCGACCCGTTCCTCGACCCGCGGCTCTTCCTCGATCGCGTCTTCGCGTCCGCCGCGCTCGTGAGCCTCCTGACCGGCTACGCCTTCGCCACCGCGATCGTCGGGTCGGCCGTCTTCGTCGACCGCGTGCTGTACGGGGGTCCGGACGACCAGCGGCTCGCCCTCGGCGCCCTCGCGGGGGCCACCGCCGTCGGCGCGCTGGCGTCGGGATGGCTCGTCCGGCGTTGGTCGCTGCGCTCCGTGACCGCCCTGGGCCTCACAGCCTCGATCGGGGGCCTCCTGTGGATGGCCACGTGGGACGCCCAGGTGACCTACCCGGTGGTTGCCGGCGCCGCCGGGCTCTTCGGCCTTGGCTTCGGCCTGACCGTGACCCCGCGCAGCACGGCGGCGGTGGAGGCGGTGGGCCGCGGCCGCTTCGGGGCCGCCTCGGCGACCGTCACAGTGGCCCGGATGATCGGGATGGCCGTCGGCCTTGCCGTCCTGACGGCCTATGGCTCCACGACGATCGACCGGCTCGCGGACCAGGTCTTCGGGTCGCCGGACGCCTACCGCGACATCGTCCCGCCGGCGCTCGCGGACCGGCCGCTGCGCGACCCCCTCGTCGTCGACGCCCTGGAGGCGTGGGCGGCCGGGAAGGCCGCGGAGACGATGGTCGCCCTCTTCCTCGTCGCCACCGGCGTGACCATCGCGGCGTTCCCTGCCGGCGTCGCGCTGGGGGCGCGGCCGCGTATGCTCCGCGACGAGACGGCCGGCGGCGGCGCGGTCGCGGCGGGAGGTGGCGATGGCGGTGGAACCGGGCTCGGCGACGAATCCGAGCCCACCCTCGCCCTCTGAGGCGCTCCGCCTCGAGGCGGAGGCGTCGCTCCGGATCGAGCACTGGCGCGACGGCGAGCACCGCAGCCTCGAGGGGCTCGAGGCGCTCCACCACGCGGTCGGCGAATCGACCGCCCGCCACTGGATCGACCTCACCGATCCATCGCCGGCCCTGGTCGAGGCGGTCGCCGCGGAGCTCGGCCTGCACCCCCTGATCGCCGAGGACATCCTCGAAAAGAACCAGCGGCCCAAGCTCGAGCTGACCGACGGCTTCGCTCACCTCGTCGTCTTCGCCGTCGCCTGGGAGCGGGAGCTTCTCGTCGACGAGATCGACATGGTCCTGGGAAGCACCTTCCTCCTGACGGTCCACGCGAAGTTCTGGGATCCCCGCCGCGCGCAGCACCTCCGGGAAGGGCTGGAGCCCGTTCTCGCCCGCGGAACCGACTACCTCCTGTGGGCGCTGCTCGACTACGTCGTCGACGACTACTACCCGGTCTTCGACCGGATCGAGGACGCCGTGGACGAGCTCGAGGACCGGATCGTCAGCCGGCCGGACAGCGACACGCTGGAGCAGCTGTTCGCCCTCAAGCGCCAGCTCGTCGAGCTGCGCCACGTCAGCTCGCCGCAGCGCGAGGTCTTCAACCAGCTGACGAACCGGACGCTCCCGTTCATCGCGCCGCAGCACGTCGTCTACTTCCGCGACATCTACGACCACGCCGTCCACCTCTCCGACGAGTACGACTCGTTCCGGGAGCTCGTCACGGCGGCCCTCGACGTCTACCTCTCGACGATCAACAACAACCTGTCGCTGATCATGAAGCGGCTGACCGGGATCACGGTCATCCTGGCCGGGATCGGCGCCTTCGCCGGGATCTTCGGCATGAGCGAGGCGGGCGCGGCGTTCAAGCTGGGCGAGGCGCCCGGCTTCTGGATGGTCACCTTCGGGATCATCGCTCTGGCCGTGGGACTCGCCCTGCTGCTGCGGCGGATCCGCTGGATCTGAGCGGCGCTACTGGCAGGCCACCGGCTCGGCGGTCGGGTTCGCCAGCTTCGGGTCGGCCGGGCCGACGCTGAGCGGCCGCGCGATGACCATCATGACGAGGCCCGTGTGGCCGGGCAGGCCCGCCCGGGGTCCCTCGGAGGTCTGGAGGATCAGCTGCTCCTCGGTCGCCTGGAATGCGACGTCGAGGCTGTCGACGTGGCGCAGGACCCGGGTCATCTCGTACAGGAAGAGCTGGTTGTCGTTCGTGTAGACCTGGACCAGCATCCCCACCATCTTGGCGTCCGCGGTCTCGAGCAGCGGCAGGAACATCCCTTCGCGGGCATGGGCGTAGAGGTACGTCGTTCCCGGGGCGCCGGGCTGGCTGAGCTCGGGAAGATACTCGGCGACGTTGCAGTACGGGAAGTGATCCGGTTCGGCGGGTGGCTTGACGACGGGGAGGTCGATCCGCAGGGCGGGGACGACCACCCGGGTCGCGACGCGGCCGACGACCGGGCTCGCCGACGGTGGCGGGGAGGCCGAAGGCGGCAGCGAGGGGAGCGGGAGGAGGCTCGGCGCGGGCGGCTCGGTGGCCGGCGTCGACGGGGACGCCGACGGCGCGAGGGCGATCGCCTCCGGGGCATCCTGGTAGGCGAGCAGCCCGGCCAGGAGAAGCGCGACGCCTGCCGCCGTGATGAGGGCGGGCAGCAGGCGGCCGCGAATCCAGCCGAGGAAGGAGCGCATCGGTGAAGGCATCCTAGCAAGGAGGCCGGGCGAGGCCATCCGGTCGTTTGTCCGGTGCTGGGACGCCTGAGGTCCGGGCGCTGTTGCGTCCGCGGTGCGGCGCGGCACCTGGCGGGCCCGGCGGGGCGCAACCGGCGCGTACCCATCCCGGCAGGGGCAGGCGTGCGCTCCGGGCGGGCCCGGCGGGAGTCGGCTACGCTCCGCGCCGATGCGCTCCTTCGTTGCGATCGCGCTCGGGCTGGTCTTCGGCGCCGCCGCCGCCGTCGGCCTGGCGGTCGCCGTCTACTCGCTCGTGCCCGCCGCTCCCGCCCCCACGGCGGTCGTGACGTCGACCCCGGTCGCGCTGCTCCCCACCCCGACGCCGATCGCCACGCCCATACCGACGGCCGTCGCGGGTGGACCGACCGATCCCGGCCCGACGCGCAGCGCCTCCCCCTTCCCGCTCGTCGGCCAGCTGGCCCCGCCCCTCGTCGCACCCGGCCTGGACGGGGCGACGATCGACCTGGCGACCTACCGCGGGAAGCCGGTCTGGCTCGTCTTCACCGGCACCTACTGCCCGCCCTGCCGCGACGAGTACCCGCTGATGAACGGCTTCGCCGTCCGCTACGCCGAGACCGGCCTCGTCGTCCTGGCCATCCACGTGAAGGAGGACGCGGCGACCGTCAAGCCGTTCGTCGAGGAGCTCAACGTGACCTTCCCGGTCGGGCTGGATGCCGACGGCAGCCGCGCGACGACCTGGGATGCCCTCGCCCTGCCCGTCCATTACTGGATCGACGAAGCCGGCATCGTGCGGGACGCGGCGCTCGGCGGGCTCGGGCCGGAGCAGATGGCCCGCGGCCTGGCGACGATCCTGCCGGGCGTGACGATCGGCGAGTAGGCCGCGGCGCCGCCGGGTCTAGGGAAGTGTCGCGCCGACCGCCGCGGCGGCCGCACCGACCGTCGCGAGGAAGGGACCGGGGAAGAGCCCCAGCACGACGGTCACCGTCGCGGTGATCGCCAGCCCCAGGCGCAGCAGCACCCCGTGGGCCACCGGGGCCGCCTCGCGCTGCGGATCGCGCATGTACATGTAGACGACGACACGCAGGTAGTAGAAGGCGGCAACTGCGGCGTTGAGGACCGCGATCACGGCGAGGAGGGTCAGCCAGCCGCCGCCCTGGACCGCAGCCAGGATGACGTAGGCCTTGCCGAAGAAGCCGGCCGTGGGCGGGATCCCGGTGAGGGAGAGCAGGAAGAGGACCATGAGGATGCCGAGAAGCGGCTCCCGGCGCCCCAGGCCGGCGAACGTCTCCAGGCGGCTCGTCACGCCGGGCCGTTTCTGGAGCGCCCCAACCACGCCGAAGGCACCGAGGTTCATGAAGGCGTAGGCGGCGCTGTAGAAGAGGAGCCCCTCCAGGCCCTGGATCTGACCGGCCGCATACGCCGTGAGCCCCACCAGCATGTAGCCGGTGTGGGCGATCGAGGAGTACGCCAGCATCCGCTTGACGTTGTCCTGGGTGAGGGCCACCAGGTTGCCGAGGGTCATCGTCAGGGTTGCCAGCACGAAGAAGACGATCGCCCACTCGTCGCGCAGCGGCCCCAGCGCCTCGGCGAAGACCCGCAGGATCACGGCGAAGGCACCGATCTTGGGCCCCACCGAGAGGTAGCCCGTGATCGGCGTCGGCGAGCCCTGGTAGGCGTCGGGTGTCCAGTAGTGGAACGGGACGGCCGCGATCTTGAAGGCGACGCCGGTCGTCAGGAAGGCGAGGCCCATCGCCAGCCCCGGCGCGAGCGCCTCCTGCCCCTCCACGATCCTGCCCAGGACGGCTGCCACGTCGTCGATCCGGGTCGAGCCGGTGAGACCCCAGACGAAGGCCAGCCCGAACAGGAAGATCGCGCTCGAGAACGAGCCGAGGAGGAAGTACTTGACGGCGCCCTCCGTGGAGAGAGCGTCGCGCTTGTGGTAGCCGGCCAGGAGGTAGCCCGGGATCACCATCAGCTCGAGGCCCAGGAAGAGGACGAGGAGGTCGGCCGAGGCGGCGACGAGCATCGCCCCGGCGAGGGCGAAGACGAGGATCGCGGCGAACTCGGGAACGGGCAGCCCGCGCGGCGCGAGGTAGTCCGGCCCGAAGAGAATCGTGAGGCCCACGATCGCCACGAAGATGAGGTCCAGGAAGGTCGTCAGGTCGTCCACCCGGTAGGTGCCGCCGAACGCGGTGCCCGGGGCTGTGCCGGCCCAGACCACGAGGGCGGCGACGATCCCGAGGCCCAGCAGGCTCACCCCGACGGCGAGGGTGGCATTCCCGGGCGCGACGATGTCGGCCACGATGATGGCCGCGGCCACGAGGACCACGACGATGAGGGGGGCGATGACGGCGAGGTCGGCAAGGGACATCGGCGGGGCTCCCGTCAGTTCCCGATCGCTGTCGCGAGCGCCGGGTCCACGGCGGCCAGGACGGCCGTGACCGAGCCGGCGGTGAGCTCCAGGAGGAGGCCCGGGAAGAGGCCGAGGATCACGGTCAGCGCGCCGAGCGGCGCGAGCGTCAGGATCTCGACCGGCCGCATGTCCGTCAGGTGGTGCCCGAGCCCCCGCAGGAAGTCGGACACGGGCCCGAAGAGGACCCGCTGCTGCATCCAGAGGAGGTAGGCGGCGGCGAAGATCATCACGAAGACGATCACGGCGGCCGTCCACGGGTTGAACGCGAAGGTGCCCTGGAAGACCAGGAACTCCCCCACGAAGCCGGCCAGGCCGGGCAGCCCGACCGAGGCGAAGACGAAGAAGCCGAGCGCCGCCGAGAAGACCGGCACCGGACCGCCCAGGCCGCCCATCCTGGCGATCGTCCGGTCGTGGGTCCGCTCGTAGATCACGCCGACGAGGAGGAAGAGGGCGCCCGTGATCAAGCCGTGGTTGACCATCTGGAGGATGGCTCCCTGGAGCCCCTGCTCCTGGAAGATGAAGATCCCCAGCGTCACGAAGCCCATGTGGCTGACCGAGCTGTAGGCGACCAGCTTCTTGAGATCGGGCTGGACGAGGGCCACGATCGCGCCGTAGATGATGGCGATGACCGACAGCACGATGATCAGGGGGGCGAAGGCGTGCGCTCCCTCAGGGAAGATCGGCAGGGCGAAGCGGATGAACCCGTAGGCGCCCAGCTTGAGGAGGACGCCGGCGAGGATCACCGAACCCGCGGTCGGCGCCTCCACGTGGGCGTCGGGCAGCCACGTGTGGAACGGGAACATCGGGACCTTGATGGCGAAGGCCAGGGCGAACGCGGCGAACGCGAAGAGCTGGAAGGTCCGGTCGAACCCGTGGCCGGCGAGATTCTGGAGGTCGAAGGCGCCGTCCCAGCTCCCGGTCGCGGCCTGGTAGGTGAAGGCCGTGGCGAGGATCGCCACCAGCATCAGGAGCGACCCGACCAGGGTGTAGAGGACGAACTTGATCGTGGCGTAGATGCGGTTCGCCCCGCCCCAGATCCCGATGATCAGGTACATCGGGACGAGGACGACCTCCCAGAAGATGTAGAAGAGGAAGAGGTCCAGCGAGACGAAGACGCCGAGCATCCCCACCTCGAGGATGAGGAAGGAGATCATGTACTCCTTCACCCGCTCCTTGATCGGGGAGAAGCTGGCCAGGATCGAGATCCAGGTGAGCGTCGTCGTGAGGACGACCATCGCCACCGAGAGCCCGTCGACGCCGAGCTTGTACTGGATCCCGAAGAGGGGGATCCAGTCGAGCTGCTCCACGTACTGGAAGGCCGGCCCGGCGCCGGTCTCGCGACCCGGCAGGTAGCCCAGCAGCAGCCACAGGCTGACGGCCCAGGCCGCCAGCGAGAAGGCCAGCGCCGCCCCCCGGATCGCGCCCAGGTTCCGGCGCGGGATGAGGGCAACCACGAGCGCCCCGGCGAGCGGCAGGAAGGTGATGACGCTGAGGATCGGGAAGTCGCCGATGTCCATCGTCGTCCTCCCTACCTGGCCGCGAGGAGGAGGTAGGTGCCGGCCATCACGATCAGCCCGATCGCGATGCCCAGCGCGTAGTTCTGGACGTGCCCGGTCTGCACCCGCCGGAGGCCGCGGCCGGCGTCGACGGTGAGGCCGCCCACCCCGTTCACCGTCCCGTCGACGACCGTCCGGTCGAACCACCAGATCGCCCCGGCCACGCGACCGCCGATCACGATGAAGAGGAGATGGTTCAGGTCGTCGAACCACCACTTGTTGAGGGTGGCCCGGTACAGGAAGCGAGTGGCCCCGTTCGCCTGGGTGAGCGACTCCACGCGGCTCCGGTTCCCGGCTCGCCGGAAGGCGCCGAAGAGCCAGATCGCGACGACGAGCCCGAGGGTCGCCGCGACGACGCTGACCAGGATCAGGGTCCCGTCGATGCCGGCCAGCTCGAAGGGCTGCGTGTCGGGGTGGAGCAGCTCCTCCGACTCGGCGAAGACCGGCTCGAGCCAGTGTTGGAGGGTGGAGTCGCCGAACGGCAGGCCCAGGCCCATCCCGATGAGCACCGACGGGATCGCCAGCAGAACCAGCGGCAGCGTCATCGTCCATGTCGACTCGTGGATCTTGTCCCAGATCCGCCTTGCGTAGGCCGACGGCTCGCCGTAGAACGTCTTGCCCATCAGGCGCCACATGTAGAAGGCGGTCATGACTGCGACGACGAGGCCGATCGCCCAGACCCAGTAGAAGGCGAACTTGAAGCTCTCGCCGAGGATCTCGTCCTTGGAGAAGAAGCCGGCCAGGGGCGGGATCCCGGCGATGGCGAGCGTGCCGATGAGCATCGTCCAGTGGGTGACCGGGATCTTCCGCCACAGGCCGCCCATGTTGTTCATGTCCTGCTCTTCGTGGACGGCGTGGATCACGCTGCCCGAGCCCAGGAACAGGAGGCCCTTGAAGAAGCCGTGGGCCATGAGGTGGAAGATCGCGGCGGTGAACGCGCCGACCCCCAGGGCGGCGAACATGTAGCCGAGTTGCGACAAGGTCGAGTAGGCGAGCACGCGCTTGATGTCGGTCTGGGTGAAGGCGATCGAGGCGGCCAGGATCGCGGTGAAGATGCCGATCGCCGCCACGACCACCATGACGCCCGGGGCCAGCACGAAGATCGGGTTCGCCCGGGCCACGAGGTAGACGCCGGCGTTGACCATCGTGGCGGCATGGATGAGGGCCGAGACCGGCGTGGGGCCCTCCATCGCGTCGGGCAGCCAGACGTGGAGCGGGAACTGGGCGCTCTTGCCAACCGCCCCGCAGAAGACGAGGAGGGCGATCGCCGCGATCGTCGTGGTGTCGAGCCCCGCGATCAGCTCGAACGACTGGCGGATGTCCAGCGTCCCCGTGCTGACCCAGATGAGCATGATCCCGAGGGCGAAGCCGACGTCGCCGACGCGGTTGACGATGAAGGCCTTCTTGGCGGCGAGGGCGGCCGAGGGCCGGGGGTACCAGAACCCGATCAGGAGGTACGAGCAGAGCCCGACCAGCTCCCAGGCGGCGAAGACGCTCAGCCAGCTGTCGCCCAGAACGAGCAGGAGCATGCTGAACATGAAGAGGTTCAGGTAGGCGAAGAAGCGCCAGCGGCCCGGGTCGTGGGCCATGTAGCCCACCGAGTAGAGGTGGACGAGCATGCCGATCGTCGTCACCACGATGAGGAGGCAGGCCGTCAGCTGGTCGACATAGAGGCCCATCTCCACCTGGAAGGCGCCGGCCGGGATCCAGGTCCAGAGCGTGATCCCCGCCCCATGCTCGCCGAAGCCTCCGCTGAGCGCCTCGTAGACGACCACCATCGCGATCGCCCAGGTGGCCACGATCAGGAGGAGCGGGACCAGGAAGGCGAAGCGCCCGATCCGCCGCCCGAAGAGCGCCGTGAAGACGAAGCCGGCGAGCGGCAGGAGGAGCAGCAGCGGCACCAGGTTGATGACGTCGCCGGCGGCGATCGGCTCGGCCGCGCTCGCGGCGAACAGGGGGGCGACGCTCGGGATCAGGTGGTCCAACACGCGGGTCTCTCGGGCTCCTCGCGGGCTACTGGCGCATGGCGTCGTACTCGTCGACGAGCGGCGTCCGCCGGTTGCGGTAGATCGCCATGACGATGGCGAGGCCGACGGTCGCCTCGGCCGCCGCGACCGCCATCACCATGAGGGCGATCACCGAGGCATCGACGTTCAGCTCCGGCACGAACGCGCCGAAGGCGACGATGGCGAGGTTGACGGCGTTGAGCATCAGCTCGATCGACATGAGCATGCTGATCGCGTTCCGCCGGGCCAGGAAGCCGAACGTGCCGATGGCGAAGAGGATCCCGGCGAGGACGAGATGGGCGTCCAGGGATTGGCTCATGCGTCGCGGTCCTCCCGCTTCGCGAGGTAGACGCCCCCGATGACGGCTGCCAGCAGGAGCACGCTGACGACTTCGAGCGGCAGGACGTACTGGCTGAAGAGGAGGCGGGCCAGGGCGTCCGTGGCGGTCGCGATCCGGGTGCCGACGTCGCCCCAGTCGGTGGCCGCGACGGTCAGGGCCACGACGACCGCCAGGACGCCCGCGGCGATGGCGGCGGGGATCGCCTGGGTCTGGAAGACGAGGCGGCTCGGGGCGTTCTTGGCCTGGGTCAGCATGACCGCGAAGAGGATGAGGACGGCGATCGCCCCGATGTAGACGAGCACCTGGGCGGCGGCGACGAGCGGCGCGCCCAGCATGACGTAGATGCCGGCCAGGGCGGCGAACGCGGCGATCAGGGCGATGCCGCAGCGGATGATGTCGCGCAGCGTCACCACCAGCAGGGCGCTGCCCAGCATCACCCCCGCGAGCAGCAGGAAGAGCACGTCGTTCCAGCTGATTCCCAGGAGCGGCACGGTGTCGGGAATGGCCACCTTTCGCCTCGCTCAGTCCGTCACGTGGGATGGCGGCGTCGCGGGCCCGCTCCCGTGCCCGTTGCCGCCCGCCACCGCCGCCGGGAGGACGGGAAGCATCCGCGGCCGGATGTCGCGCCCGGAGGCGAGGGCTCGCTCGGCCCAGTCGCGCTCGCGCCGGACGTAGGTCATCTCGGTCTCCCGATCCACGGCGGCGATCGCGATCAGGTCGATCATCGGCTCCTCGCGGCTGGTGTGGGCGAGCTCGAAGTCGGGGCCGCAGCGAAGCGCGTCGTAGGGGCAGGCGTCCACGCAGATGCCGCAGAGGATGCAGCGGCTCTCGTCGACCTCGTACTTCTCGAGGATCCGCGGCTTCGGCATGAGGGCGCCCGTCGGGCACGTCTCGGCGCAGCGGCCACAGGAGACGCAGGGCGTGTCGTTGAGGCTCATGTCGAGCGGCGTCGTGACGAGCGTGTCGAAGCCGATCCGCATGAAGTCATAGCAGGCCGCGCCGACCACCTCGGCGCAGACGTTCGCGCAACGGCCGCAGTCGATGCAGCGCGACGGCTCGCGGAGGATGAAGGCGTGGCTGTCGTCGCGGAGGTAATCGTGGTTGGTGCCGGTGAAGCGGTTCTCGGTGACGCTGCGGAAGCCGGCTCCCCGGTTGTTCTGCGGCTCCAGCGTGCGCAGGGTCGTCCCGTACTCGATGCCGAGGCGGCGCAGGTCGCAGAAGCCGATCGCCTCGCAGGTGCACTGGAGGCAGCGCGTGCTCTCCGCGACCGCCGCCTCGCGGCTGTAGGGGATCTCGTACTCCACGTACGAGCGGCGCCGCTCCTCGCCCGGCATGCTGGCGAGGCGATGGCGGGACTCCTTCACCTCGGAGGTGAAGGGGACGATGGAGAGGAACTCCGGCTGCGGCTCGGCCAGCGTCTGGCGGGTCCGGATGGCTGCCAGGTCCAGCCCCTGCAGGAAGGCGTCAACGGCGTATGCCGTGCGCCGCCCGTCGGCGATCGCCTGGACCACGGTCGCCGCGCCGGTGCGGACGTCGCCGGTGCCGAAGATGCCGGGCCGGCCCGTCTCGAAGGTGACGGGGTCCACCTTGAGGCGCCGCTGCTTCGTCGCCTGCGGTCCCTCGTTGCCGGGGCCGATCCAGGTGAGGTCCGGCCCCTGGCCGATGGCGAGGAGGACCCGGTCGCACTCGAGGATGAACTCGGTCCCGGCTGCCGGTTCGGGGCGGCGGCGGCCGGACGCGTCGGGCGCGCCGAGCTGCATCCGGATGAACTCGACGCCCGAGACCTTCCCGGTTGCCTCGTCGACGATGACGCGCGTCGGGCCCGCCTGGAAGATGGTGGTGACGCCCTCCTCGATCGCCTCGTGGACCTCGCTGGCGGCCGGCATGTCCTTCATGTCGCGGCGGTAGACGAGGGTCACCTCGGCGGCCCCCTGGCGGACCGAGGTGCGGACGCAGTCCATGGCGGTGAAGCCGCCGCCAATCGTCACGACACGGGTGCCGGCGTGGCCCGGATAGGTCAGGCCGAGGGTGGCGATCTTGAGGTAGGCAAGGCCGTCGATGACGCCGTCCGCGTCCTCGTTCGGGATCTCCAGCGCGTTCGTCTCGTAGCATCCGATGGCCACCACGACCGCGTCGAAGCCCTGGTTCTGGAGGTCGTCGAGGTTGAAGTCGCGGCCCAGGGCCTGGCCGCAGACGAAGCGCCCGCCGAGGCGGGTGACGCTCTCGTACTCGGGGTCGAGGATGCGGTCCTTCGGCAGGCGATACTCGGGGATGCCGTAGCGGAGCATCCCGCCGGGGGCCTCGTCGCGCTCGAAGATCGTGACGTCATGACCCGCGATCAGGAGGTAGTAGGCGGCCGACGTGCCGGCCGGCCCGGAGCCGATGACCGCCACCCGCTTGCCCGTCTTCGGCTGCAGCTCGAAGGGGACCGGCGGGTCGATGTCCTGCTCGAGCATCTCCCGCAGGACCTGGTCGCCGGCGTAGCGGTGGCTGTCTCGAATCGCGATCGCCTCGTCGACCTCGTCGCGGCGGCAGTGCTCCTCGCAGGGCGCCGGGCAGACGCGGCCGAGGATCGAGGGGAAGGGGATCGTCCGCTTGAAGATCCGGACCGACTCGCGGAACTCGCTCTCCGCGTTCGCCTTCAGGAAGCCCGGGATGTCGATGTGACTGGGGCACTTGTTCTGGCAGGGCGGAAGGCAGTAGGCATTGTGGTCGGAGAAGATCAGCTCGAGGTTCGTCCGGCGGATCCTCCGGATCTCCTCGGTCTGGGTCCGGACCACCATCCCGGCCTCGGCGGAGCGCGAGCACGAGATCGGCGGGTGCTCCTCGCCGTCCACCTCCACGACGCACATCCGGCAGGCGCCGAAGCCCGGCAGCTTGGGCTCGTAGCAGAGGGTCGGAATCTCGATGCCGTTGTCGCGGCAGACCTCGAGGATCGTCTGGCCCTCGCGGCCTTCGACGAGCCGTCCGTCGACCTCCAGCCGGATGCCGGGCGTCGCCTGCGGGCGCTGCGGCGCCTGGGTCCGGAAGAAGCGCTCGGCGAGGCTGTCGACGACCGGCTCGGGGCTGGTCGTCGGGACGATGTCGGCGGGGCGCGAGATCAGGTCGGCCATCGTGCGGTCGTCGCCTACCTTCCGGTGGCGGCGGCTGGCAGCCGGATCGGGCTGCAGACGCCGGCGGGGCAGACGCCCCGCAGGATGTGGTCGTCGATCTCGGGACCGAAGTATCGCATCGCGGTCCGGAGCGGGCCGGGCGCCAGCCGCTCGTGATCGCAGAGGGCGCTCGCCGCGCAGTCGTCGGCGAGGTCGGCCAGGAGCTGCGGGTCGGTGGGGCGAGCCGTGCCGTCGGCATAGCGCTGGCCGATCTCGGCGAGGCGGCGCAGGCCGATCCGGCACGGGATCGTCTTGCCGCAGGCCTCGTCGGCCCCGTAGCGGACGAGAAGCCGGGCCAGGTCCACGAGGCAGGCGCGCTCGTCGGCGATCACGACGCCGCCCGACCCCACGTGGGCCCCGGTGGCCCGGAGGGCGTCGAACGAGTAGGGCGTGTCGAGGAGCTCGGCCGGCAGGAGACCTCCGGTCGGGCCGCCGACGAGGGCCGCCTTGAAGGTGTGCCCGGCGGCCACACCCCCGGCGAGGTCGACAAGCTCGCGGAGCGTGGTCCCGGTGGGGACCTCGACGATCCCGGGGTTCGCCACGGCGCCGGAGACCCCGACGAGCACGGTGCCCGGCGCGTCGGGGTCGCCGATGGCCTGGAAGGCGTCGGCCCCGTTGGTGACGATCCAGGGCACGGTCGCGAGCGTGGCGACGTTGTGCACCAGGGTCGGATGGCCGAAGTAGCCGCGCTCGGTGGGGTACGGCGGGCGCTGCTCGGGCTGGCCGCGCCGCCCCTCGAGGGCCGCCAGGAGAACCGTCTCCTCGCCCAGCATGTAGGCGCCCCGCACGGTGCGGACGATGATGGCAACATCGCGGCCGGAGCCCAGGACGTCCGCCCCCAGGAAGCCGGCCTCCTCGGCGGCGAAGGCGGCGGCTTCGAGGCCTCGCACCGCGTTCCCGTACTCGGCCCGGACCGCGATGATCGCCTCGCGCGCGCCGACGGCCAGGGCGGCGATGGCGACGCCCTCCACGACGGCGAAGGGCCGCGTCTCCATGAGGATGCGGTTCGTCGCCTGCGCCGGGTCGGCCTCGTACCCGTTGGCGACGACGTACCGGACGGGGTCGGCAGCACCGGCGACGGCACGCCACTTGGCGCCGGCCGGGTAACCGGCCCCACCCCGTCCGCGAAGCCCGGACGCGGCGATCGTGGCAACGGTGCCCGTCGGCCCCAGGTCGCCGACGACGGAGCGCAGGGCGGCGAACGCCCCGTTGGCGACCGCCGTCTCCAGGTCGGTCGGGTTGATCGGGACCGTCGCCGTGGCGTCGCCCAGGATCGGGCGGGGCCGGCCGGTGGGGGTCGCGAGGATCGCCGTCATCGGTTCAGTGGACCGTGCGGGTGGCCGGGTGCTCCCCGGCGAGCGCCTGGGCCCAGGCGGTGGCGTTGGCGGTGGTCACCTCGCGCTGGGCCTCGCCGTCGAGGGCCACGAGCGGGGCGACCGCGCCGGGCAGGTGCGTGGAGAGCCAGGCGAAGCGGATCCGGCCGTCCGGGGTCGGCCGGCCCAGCTCGGTCCGAAGCCCGCTGCCGATCGCGTCGGCCAGCCGGCCGCCGCCGGCCATGAGGCAGGCCGTGCAGCGGCAGACGGCGACCTCCTCCACGGTCCGCTCGAAGCGGAGGTGGCCGTAGTAGCTGGCGGTGCCGTAGATCATCGCGTACCAGGCGCCCGTCCGATGGCTGATCCGCTGGAGCGCCGCGACCGGGAGGTGGCCGAACTCCGCCTGGACCGCCTCGAGGATCGAGAGCATCCGGTGCGGGTCGTGGTCGTTGTCCTCGAGGATCGCGTCGACCGCGGCGAGGTCGACCGGCTCGAAGGCCGTGAAGGGCGCGTCGGGGACCTCGCGCCCGGAGCGGCGGAGCGCCGACTCCGTGCGCCGCTCGCCGTACGTCTCGGCAGCGCCCCAGTGAACCGCGAAGCGGCCCTTCGTGTCCGTCCCGCCCATGTCGATGCACTCGATCGGGCAGGCCTGGGCGCACTGGAAGCAGGTCTCGCACTTGAGCGTGCCGTGCTCGTCGTACAGGAGCTGGAGCCGGCCGCGGTACTTCACCGCGATGTCCGGGTCCACCTCGGGGTACTTGATCGTGACCGGGGGCTGGAAGAATCGGCGCATGGTGAGGGCCATCCCCCTGACCAGGCCGAGACCCGGGATGCTGCTCATCGCGACCTCCTCACCCGTTGGCCACGATCGAGACCGCGACGGCCGTCGCGAAGATGTTGAGGAGGGCGGCCGGCAGGAGCCACTTCCAGGCGAAGCCCATCAGCTGGTCCACCCGGACCCGCGGGAAGGTAGCCCGCATCTGGACGAAGACGAACACGAAGACGTAGCTCTTCGCCATCATCCAGAAGAGGCCCACGACCCAGTCGAAGCTGATGAAGGCCCACCCGAGGAGGGCGCCCACGGCCAGGAGGTTGAAGAGGACGAACCCGATGGCCAGTGCCTGGAGCGACGAGATCCGCGAGGAGCCGAGCCAGAAGGGGAGCGCCAGGAGCAGGGTTCCCAGCAACGGGACCAGCGCCACGAAGAAGAGGAGGCCCAGCCCCAGGCTTCCCGGGTCGAGGTTCAGCTCGACGGCGAACGGCCAGTCGAAGGGGGCGTTCCAGCCGCCGAAGAAGAGGACGGCAACCATCGCCGAGATGACGAAGACGTTGACATACTCGGCGAAGAAGAAGAAGCCGAAGCGCATCCCGGAGTACTCGGTGGCGAAGCCGGCCACGATCTCCTGGTCGGCCTCGGTCATGTCGAGCGGCGTCCGGTTTGTCTCCGCGATGCCGGCGATGAAGAAGATGATCAGTCCGAGGGGCTGCTTCCAGACGTTCCAGTCCAGGAGCGACCCGGCCTGCTGCTCCACGATGGAGCTCAGGCTCATCGTCCCGGCCAGGATGATGACGCCCACCACCGAGAGGGTGAGCGGAATCTCGTAGCTGACCGCCTGGGCCGCCGCGCGCAGCGCGCCGATGAGGCTGTACTTGTTGAAGCTGGCCCAGCCGGCCATCATCAGGCCCACGACGTTGAGGCCGCCGATCGCGAAGAAGTAGAGCAGGGCGATGTTCAAGTCCTGGGCGACGAGGCCGGGCGCGAACGGGATGACGAGGAAGCTCATGATCGTGGCGAGGAAGACCGCGACCGGGGCGATGGTGAAGATCGGGACGTCGACGCCGCGCGGGGTGAAGTCCTCCTTGGCAAGCACCTTCAGGCCGTGGACCACGCTCATCGCCAGGCCGAAGGGCCCCACCCGGTCCGGTCCCACCCGCAGGTTCATCCGGGCGATCACCTTCAGCTCCAGGAGGATGACGATGAAGGCCGTCGGGATGGTGGCCACGAGGACGAGCAGCACGGCGACGACGAAGCGGACGAGGTCCGGGTTCGCCGCCAGGAAGTCGACGAGGGGGGGCACCAGCAGGACGATGGCGACCGTGGCGACGCCGCCCAGCACGAGAAGCGTCGGCAGGAGCACCAGCACCACCCGCGAGGGGATGGAGAGCCGGTTCCAGTAGGACGTCACGGCGGTCATCGGCCGGCGGCCCTCACTTGTCCGCACCGCCCATGACCGGGTCCAGGGACGACATGATCGCCATCGTGTCCGCGATCAGGTTGCCTGGCATCAGGAGACCCAGGAGCTGGAGGTGCAGGAAGCTGGGGTCGTGGATCCGCATCCGGAACGGCTGGTCCGTGCCGTCGCTGACGACGTAGGTGGCGTACTGGCCGCGTGGTCCCTCGACCGCGCTGTAGGCGCGGCCCGGGCGCGGGCGCAGGAGACGCGGCAGGGGCGCCATGACGGGCCCGTCGGGGATCTGGTGGAGGCACTGGTCGATGATCCGGAGGCTCTGCTTGACCTCGTCGGTCCGGAGCAGGTAGCGGGCCAGCGAGTCGCCCTCGCCGCGGGTCGGGATCTCGAAGTCCAGCTCCGGGTAGACGCTGTAGGGGTGCGCCCGGCGGAGATCGAACGGGACACCGGACGCCCGGAGGTTCGGCCCGCTGGCGCACATCCGGAGAGCCGTCTCGCGGTCGATCACGCCGATGCCCCGGGCCCGCCGGACGAAGATCTCGTTCTCGTTCAGGAGGCCCGTGCCGGCCTCGAGCTGCTCGCTCGCCCGGCCCATCCAGTCGCCAAGGCGGCTCATGAACTCGTGGTTCAGGTCGCCGTTGACGCCGCCGATCCGGAAGTAGTTGAAGAGCATGCGGGCGCCGGTCAGGCCGGCCAGCATCTCCACGATCTCGTCGCGCTCGGAGAAGCTCCACAGGATGGGGGTGATCCCACCCAGGTCCAGGGCCATGAAGCCGAGGAACAGGGTGTGGCTGGCGATGCGGTTGAGCTCGCCGGCGATGACCCGGATGTACTCGGCCCGCCGCGGGACTTCGACATCGAGGAGCTTCTCGAAGGCCATGACCGCCGGCCACTCGGCGAAGATCGAGGCAAGGTAGTCGAGGGGGTCCATGTACGCGATCGACTGGTGGTAGTCGGCGTTCTCGCAGAGCTTCTCGACGCCCCGGTGGAGGTAGCCAAGGATCGGGTCCAGGTCGACGACCTGTTCCCCGTTGATCTTGAGGACGACCCGCAGCACGCCATGCGTTGCAGGATGGTGGGGCCCCATGTTGAGGAGCATCTCGCCGTCCTTGAGGGCCAGAAACTCCTGCTGGCGCTCGGTCCGGGCGACGGGGATCGGCTCGAAGATGCCGGCGTGGTCGACCGGGATCTGGAGCGCCGGGTCGTCGAGGCTGGGTCGGGTCGGTGTCGACATCTCGCTCTTGCCTACGCCCCGGGCGACGTGCGCCGGAGGGTGGTCTCGTCGGCGTCCTTCGGAGGATCGGCGCGTTCCATCGGCCGGAGCCCGCCGCCGGGCGAGCGCGCGACGTCGTCGGCCAGGTGGAAGTCCTTGCGCAAAGGGAAGCTCACGAAGTCGTCCGGCAGGTAGATCCGGCGCAGGTCGCGGTTCCCCTCGAAGACGAGGCCGAACATGTCGTAGGCCTCGCGCTCCATCCACTCGGCGCCCTTCCAGAGGAAGGTGAGCGAGGGGAGGCGCGGCTCCTCGCGGGGGATCCCGTCCACGATGACCCGCAGCCAGTCGGGGGTCACGTCGCTCCAGAGGTGGTAGACCACCTGGAAGGTCGTCCCGGTGTCCACGCCGCACAGGTCGGCGAGGTACTCGAAGCGGAGGTCCGGCTCGTCGTGCAGCGTCCGCATCACCTGCGGCAGGTCGCCCGGTTGGATCCGGATCTCGGTCTCGTCCTGGCGCTGGCGGACCGGACCCTCCACCGCGGGGCCCAGCTTCCGCTCCAGGAGTGCCTTGAACGCCCGGTCCACGGTCAGATCCCCTCCGGGACGGTGGGGCCGATATTGCGCTCCGGCCAGTGGCCGCGGCGGTCCCGCACGAGGTGCTGGAGCTTCATCATCGCGTAGATGAGGCCCTCCGGGCGGGGCGGGCAGCCCGGGACGTAGACGTCGACGGGCATGACCCGGTCGATCCCCTGGATCGTGCTGTAGCTCCGCTTGTAGCGGCCCCCGGAGCAGGTGCAGTCGCCCATCGCGACGACCCACTTCGGCTCCGGCATCTCTTCCCAGAGGCGGATGAGCGGCTCGGCCATCTTGGTGGTGAGCGTGCCGGCCACGATGAGGACGTCCGCCTGCCGCGGCGAGGCCCGGAACGGGAACATCCCCCAGCGGTCCATGTCGTTCTTGCTCGTGGCCGCGGACATCATCTCGAATGCGCAGCAGGCGAGCCCCGACAGGAGCGGCCAGAGGCTGTTGAGGCGGATCAGGTCCAGGACGTAGTCCGCCTTCGTGGGGATCACGTCGAGGGCGCCCCAGCGGCCGTCGTTGCGACGCCCTTCGCCGGACTCCTCGTAGCGCCTGAGGGCGAGGGTCGGCGCCTCGTCGAGGGGAATGCCGCCGTAGGCCGCGCCATCGACGGGCGTCCAGAGAGTATTCGGGACGACGACCGCCTCGGCCAGGGCGTCCTCGGCGGTCGTGGCCGGGACGGGCAGGCGGCTGCCGGGCTTCCCGGCGGCCGGACCGGCGTCCGGCGGGCTCCCCGCGGGCGGGCGGGTCAGAGCCACGTCAGCACCCCCTTGCGCCACGCGTACGCCAGGCCGAGGAGGAGGATCAGGATGAAGACCGCCATCGAGGCGATCACCCCGGGGATCGGGTCGCGCACGACCAGCGCCCACAGGAAGACGAAGACCACCTCGATGTCGAAGGCGACGAAGAGCAGCGCGTAGATGTAGTACGAGACGCCGAACCGCCCGTGGGTGTCGCCGTACGTCGGGATGCCGCTCTCGTAGGGGAGCCCCTTCAGGGGGCTGCCCTTCGTGCGATGGCTGATCAGCCACGAGGCGGCGATCACCAGGAATACGAAGGAGGTGCCCGCGATCGCGAAGCCGACGACGTACCAGATGCCTTCCATCGCACCTCTCTGCGGCCGGTGGACCACGATCACGGCTGGTCCGCCGACCCGGCGGGAAGCTCGGGCGGGACGCGCACGCAAGCGGCCCGGAGCCGCGGCACGTGCGACCGCATCCTAGCAGGGGACGATTGACAGCGGCATGCCGAACGGGCCGTCCGTGACGGGCCGGAGCGCCTCCCCAGGACGACGGCTCGCGCCCCTGCTACCGGCCGTGCGGCATCCGGAACGCCAGCCCGCGGAGCGGCGGCTCTGCCGTGATGCCGCGCCCGGCCAGCACGGCTCGGAAGCCGCCGAGGTGGCGTGGGTCGAGCAGTCGCACCACGGCGCTGCGGAGCTCGAGCGCCTCGGACGCCGAGGCGAGCCCCTCCTGTCGCCGCTGGACCAGCTGCTCGAGCCCGCAGCCGACGAGCAGCTCGGCCTGCGAAATGTCGCCCAGCAGGTCGAGGCCCGCACCTGCGAGCGCCGAGGCGAGGGCCGTCGTGTCGACGTGAGCCGTGATGTCCCGCTCCCCGATGTCGCGGTAGGGGGCCCCCGGATCACCGTCGGCCGCGTGGCCGCGGTAGGTCATGAGCGTGCCGGCCCGGCGGCGCGGCCCGTACAGGTCGGCGGCCGGCGCGCCGTAGTCGATCACCAGGACGAGGCCCGCCGCAAGACGCCGACCGACCTCGCCCGCCCAGTGGTCGACCGCGGGCCGCACCTCGAGGCGCTGCCCTTCGGCCAGCTCGATGCCCTCGGCAGCCAGGGCGGCCAGGCGGCCGGCCACGGCCGGACCGTACAGGTCTCTCGGGACCTCCTCGAACCCGCCGTCGGCGGCGACCCGGACGTGCACCTCGCGCGGCCGCCCGTCGCGGATCTCCACGACGTGGACCGGCAGCGCGTCGAGGAACTCGTTGGCGACGACGCAACCGGCGACGGGGACCGCGTCCGTTGCCGCCGGGTCGACGACCGGCAGGCCGGCCTGCGCGGCGCGCGCGCGCAGCTCCGCCAGCCGGTGTCGGTTGAGCTCCACCGGCGCATACGCGAGGGCGTCGGCGAGCGGCGAGTCGTCGTCGCGGAGACCGGCGAGGATCGCCAGTGCCAGCGTCCCCGCCCCGGCGCCGTATTCCAGCAGCGTGAACGGGACCGGCCGGCCGAGGCGCTCCCACGTCTCGGCGACCTGCCGGGCGAGCGCCGCCCCGAAGACCGGGTGCAGCTCGGGCCCCGTCAGGAAATCGCCGCCGCGGGTTGGCCGGGCCGGTGCCGCGGCGTAGTAGCCCCCCTCCGCGTGACCGAGCGCCAGGGCCATGAAGTCGACGAAGGGGATCGAACCTCGGCGGGCGATCTCGGCCCGGATCGCGGCCTCGGCCGCGGTGGTCACGGCCGGCGCTCCGGCAGGAGGCCGAGTCCGGGCCCGGTCGTCACCGCCCGCGCTCCACGAGCAGGCGCAGGCCGGGCCCCACCAGCGTGTGCCCGCCGAGGAGGACCGGGATCGCCGCGGCCGCGGCCGCGGCGGTGAGCGCTCGCAGCCACGGGTCGGCGATCCGCCCGGGAAGCAGCAGGTCCGACGCGAACCGGTCCTCCGGCAGCGGCCAGGCTCCTTCGTCGGCGCCGAACCGGTGGGCCAGGAGGACCCGCGAGTCGACGACCGCGGCGTCGCCCAGGCGGGCCAGGATCCGTCCGAGCTCCTCGGGCCCGTCCCGGTCGAGGAGCAGGCCGAGCGTCGACGCCGGCGGTCGGGCGCTCGAGGCAGGGGCTGGCGCCCGCGCCAACCGGGATGCCGCCCGGAGCCCGCGCTCCTCGATCAGCGCCCGGACCCGGCAGGCCGCGTGACGCTCCAGTGCCGCGAGCGTCCCGGAAGAGGTCCGCCCGGCAACCACGAGCTCCGCCCGACGGTCGGCAAGCACCGCTCGAATGCCGTCGATGCGCACCGGCAGCGGCGAGCCCGCAGCGGCCGCGGGGACGGCGCCGCCCGCGAGCACGATGTCGGCCGGCGAATCGAGATCGAGCCCGAGCCGGGGCCGCCGGCGGAGATCGTCGACGTGGTAGCCGGCGACCTCCTCGAGCCAGCGCGGCAGGGCGTTGTCGGCAGGGAGATCCGGGAGATCGCGGAGGACGGCCGCTCCGGCCACCGCGACCGCGTCGGCCGAGTAGCGGTTGTTGGCCAGCGCGCCCGGGAGATCGGACGCGGCGGCCGCCACGAACGCGCGGTAGTCGGCGGGACGGGCCAGCGCCAGCGCCCCGGAACCCAGGACGACAAGCCCGGGCGTGCCGGCAGCCGCGGCGAGGCGCCGCAGCCGCGCCCCGAACGGCTCGGCCCGCACCTCCTCGACGAGAGCAACCGATGCCGCGCCGGCTGCCCGGAACCCGGCGAGATGGCGCGCCGCCAGCTCCCGGCGCGCGGCGTCGAGCGCGCCCGCGAGCGGGCCCGCGTCGGCGGGGAGCGGAGGATGGAGGACCAGGACCGTGACGGCGCCCACGCGCGTATTCTCGGGGCATGGCGACACGAGAGGGCAGGCGACGGGGGCGTCGGGTTCGCGCGTACGTGGGCCTGGGCGCCAACCTCGGCGACGCGGCCGCGACTCTCGCCGCGGGGATCCACGCCCTCGCGGCCCTGCCGGCCGCCCGGCTCGTCGGCGTCTCCCGCCTCTATGCCACGACGCCCGTCGGGGTGACGGATCAGCCGCGAGTTCCACAACGCGGTCGTTGCCCTCGACGTCCCGGCCGGTCCCGACCCCGTGACCGGCGCGCTGGCGCTGCTCCTCGCGCTGAAGGCGATCGAGCGCGCCTTCGGACGGCAGGCCCGCGAGCGCTGGGGCCCGCGCGAGCTCGACCTCGACCTTCTCGTCTTCGGCCGCCACGCGATCCGGGTCGAGCGCCCGCCGGCCGCGCGCAGCGTCGATTCCGCGAAGCCGGCCGTCCAATGGCTCCAGGTCCCCCACCCGGGCGCCCCGGATCGGCTCTTCGTGCTCGCTCCGCTCGCCGACCTCGCCCCCGGCCTCCGTCCGCCGGGCTGGGGGGAGACCGTCGCAACGGCGCGTGTCCGGGCGGAGGCGCGCGAGGGCCCTGACGCCGCTCGCCCGCTCGCCCGCTGGAATGACGCCGCGGGGACGTGGCGCTCGCCGAGCTGAGCGAGCCTCGGCGCCTTCGCTGCAGGCGGACCGCCGCCGGCCGGTCGCGGTCCTGCCGGGGCCGTGCGGCGCGGCCCCGGCTCAGTGCCGGAAGTGCCGCCGGCCGGTGAAGACCATCGCGAGGTGGTGCCGGTCGGCCACCTCGATCGCCATCTCGTCGCGGCGCGAGCCGCCCGGCTGGATGATGGCGGTCACGCCGGCGATCGCGGCGTGGGCGATCACGTCGGGAAACGGGAAGTAGGCGTCGGACGACATCACGGCCGTCTTGGCCCGGTCGCCCGCACGGCGGAGGGCGATCTCCACCGCCACCTGGCGGCTCACCTGGCCGCCGCCGATCCCCACGGTCTGGAGGTTCCGGGCGAGGACGATCGCGTTGGAGCGGACATGCGCGGCGGCCCGCCAGGCGAACATCAGGTCCGTCAGCTCCTCGAGGGTCGGACGTCGCTGGGTCACCACGCGCAGCTGGCCCCGGTCGAGAGCCGTCCCGTCGAGCGTCTCCACGAGGAGCCCGCCACCGACCCGCTTGAAGTCGAGGGCGGCGATCCCGTAGTCCCGGAGGCCGTCCGACGGGTTCGGGGGAACCGCGAGGACCTCCAGCTCCGGCCGGGCCGAGAGGATCCGGAGGGCCTCCTCGGCGTAGCCGGGCGCGACGAGCGCCTCGAAGGTTCCCTCCGCGATCGCCCGCGCGGTCGCCTCGTCGACGGTGCGGTTGACCGCGACGGTGCTGCCGAACGACGCTGCCGGGTCTGTCTCGAGGGCGCGGCGCAGGGCCCCGGCGAGGGCGTGATCGGAGGCGATCCCGACGGGGTCGGTGTGGCGCACGACGACGGCCGTCGGGGCGGCGAAGTCGGCGGCGATCCGCCAGGCAGCGTCGAGGTCGAGGAGGTCGTTGAACGAGGGCTCCCGGCCCTGCAACCGAGTTGCGTCGGCGAGCGTGCCGTCGCGATGGGTCGTCTCCCGGTAGAAGGCGGCCCGCTGGTGCGGGTTCTCGCCGTGGGCCAGGTCCGTCACCTTCTCCAGGACGACGCTGACGTGGGGCGGGAACGTCGTCCCGGTCACCTGGTTCAGGTAGGCCGCGACCTGGGCATGGTAGGCGGCCACGACGGCGAAGGCCTCGGCGGCCAGGCGCTGGCGGAGCTCGGCGGAGACGCTGCCCCGGGCGCGGATCTCCGCCACGACCTGCTCGTACGCCGCGGGTCCGGGGACCGCGGCGACCCCGGCGTAGTTGCGGGCAGCGGCGGCGAGGAGCGCGGTTCCGCCCACGTCGATCATGTCGATCGCCTCGTCGAGGGGGACGCGGCGCTCGCCCACCTGGGGCGCGAATGGAGCGACGTTGACGACGACGAGGTCGATGAGCCCGATCGCGTGCTCGGCCAGCTCGGCGAGCTGCTCGGGCCGGTCGCGCCGGGCGAGGATGCCGGCATAGACGGCCGGGTGGAACGTCTTGACCCTGCCGCCGAGAAGCGGGGGGACGTTGGTGAGGGCGGCGACCGGGAGGACGTCGATCCCGTCCGCTGCGAGGTGCTCCCGGGTCCCGTCGGTGGCGTAGACCTCGACGTCGAGCGCCAGGAGATCGCGGGCTAGGCCGGCCAGTCCCTGGCGGTTGGCGACCGAGAGGAGGGCTCGCACCCGGCTGGGACCTCCGTAAGGGCGCGCCGCGGGGCTGCGCGCGCCGATCTCGCCGCCCGGGGCGCAGGGCGGCGTTCACGATCCGTCGGCCGAGTATAGCGCGCGACCATGGCATACTCGGCCGAACGACCCTGGCGCCCACCGGCGCCGTCCCCGCCGAGGAGGCTTCGCGACCGTGACGCTCCCGCCCTGGGAATACTTCTTCGTCTCGTTCAACGACGACAACTTCCCGGACCTCTTCAACGCGATCTGGATCTTCGCGCTGATCGGGATGGCCGCGACGGTCCTCCTGTACAACCTGCGGACGCGGCAGCTGCGCCGGCACCAGGTCTACCTCGACATGTACGAGTGGCTGCTCTGGTCGGGCGTCATCTTCTTCTTCATGCTCTTCACCTACGCCCTCTTCCATTTCGACTTCCTCTTCGTCGTCCTCTCCATCCCGATCGGGGTCGGGATCCTGCTCTGGATCCGGTTCGTGCGCTTCCCGCCCTACCTGGCGGCGTACGAGACGCAGCTCGCCCGGTCCCGCTACTACTCGAAGCAGAAGTTCGCCCACCCGGAGGCGACGATCCGCCCCAAGCGCTCCTCCCGGGCCGCGCGATCGCAGCGTCGCCGTCGCTGAGGCCGACGAGGCGGCGGACGAGGGCTCGATGGAGATCCGGCGCTTCGGGGTCGGCAACCGGCGGCCGGACGGGCCGCCCGGGACCATGGGCGTCGCCGGCCAGGTGATCCACGCGGACGCCCGCGGGACCGTGTCGGAGCTCGCCTTCGCCCGACGCGGCTCCATCGAGCCGCACTCGAACCCCAACACGACCTGGTTCATCGTCATCGAGGGCGGGGGCCTGGTCCAGGTCGGCGACGAGCGGGCCCGGGTCGCAGCGGGGGAGGCGGTCCTCTGGCCGGCCGACGTGCCCCATGCCGCCTGGGCCGAGCTGTCCGAGATGCGGGCGATCGTCGTGGAACTCTCCGGTGCCGACGACGCGCATCTGCGTGGGATCCTCGACGGCCGGCCGCTGGAGATCGGCGCCGGAGGCGCGGCGGCGAGCGGCGACCGGAGCGGGGACGCAGGCGCCCCGGCCGAGAAAGCCGATGGCGAGCTCGCCGCCTCGCCGGCCGACGCCGCGCAGGCCGCGGCCGAGGGCGAACCGATCTAGGCGGGGGCGGGACCTGCCGGGTGCCGCGGCCCCGACCGCGCTCCCACCCGAGGGCGCCGCAGCCCGCCTCAGCTTCGAGGCCGCCCGCCCAGCACCGCGCCCAGCTGACCGAGGATGGCGGCGGTCGCGCCCCACACGATCCGTCCCTCCACGACGTAGGCGCCGTACCGCAGGGGACGGCCCCGCGGATCCGGGTCCACGATCACCGGCGCGACGCCGGGGAGGAATGACGCAACGGGCGTCTCCAGGATCGCGGCGACCTCTCGCGGGTCCGGCACGAAGGCCGGCCGGCGCGCCGCCACGGCCACGACCGGGGTCACGAGGAAGTTGCTTGGCGGAATCCAGAGGGCGTCAAGGCGGCCGATCACCTCCACGCCCGCCGCGTCCGGGTCGAGCCCGACCTCCTCCACGGCTTCGCGGAGCGCCGTCGCCTCCTCGTCGGCGTCGCCGGGATCGGACTTGCCGCCGGGCAGGGAGACCTCACCGGAGTGGTGGTCCGCGCCGTACTCGACCCGTTCGGTGAGGACGAGGTGGGCTTCGCCGTCCGGGCCGGGGTAGATGAGCACGAGCGCGGCGGCGGGCCGGGCGTCGGACGGGGGCGCCGGCCGCTCGAACGGCAGGCCGTCGGGCAGCCGTTCGGGGCGTAGCCAGGCCGGCGGGGGCGGCAAGGGCCATGGCGCTGCAGCAAACCGGATCCGGACGACTTCGGGCGTCATCCGCGCATGGTACGGGGAGCGCATTGGCGTGGGATCCCGACTGCCTCGGCCTCACAGGACCCGTCGGGTGACGTCGACCGCCCAGGCTCCCCTAGTTCAGCCGCTCCCCGTCGCCGTCCTTCGCCGGCTTCCGCGAGGGTGCCGTGGGGGGCAGGTCCAGGATCGAGGGCGCGGCCCCGGCGGCCGGCGCCTCGACCGCCCCGGACCGCGCGTCGCGCAGCACCCCGGGCTCGGCGACCACCGTCGCCCCCTCCTGGGTGAAGAGGAGCGTGCCGCCGACCGGGTCGGCGTCCACCCGGATCAGCGCCCCGGGCTTGAACTCGCCGCGGAGGAGCGCCCGCGCCAGCGGGTTCTCCACGAGGTGCTGGATCGTTCGCTTCAGCGGCCGCGCCCCGTAGGTCGGGTCCGTGCCCTCGCGGGCGATCACGGCCCGCGCGGCCGGGGTCACCTCGACCGCCAGGTCGTGGCCGGCCAGTCGCCGGCCCAGCTCGACGAGGAGCAGGTCGACGATCCGTCCGAGGTCGCCTTCCGTGAGGGCGTGGAAGACGATGACCTCGTCGACGCGGTTGAGGAACTCCGGCCGGAAGGTCCCCCGAAGCATCCCGAGGACCTCCCGCTTCATCGCCTCGTAGCCCGCCTCGCCCGCGGCCGGGCGGCCGGCGTAGGCGGCGATCGCCTGGCTGCCGACGTTGCTGGTCATGATCACGACCGTGTTCTTGAAGTCGACCGTCCGGCCCTGCCCGTCGGTCAGGCGGCCGTCGTCGAGCACCTGGAGCAGCACGTTGAAGACGTCCGGGTGGGCCTTCTCGATCTCGTCGAAGAGGATGACCTGGTACGGCCGGCGCCGGACTGCCTCGGTCAGCTGGCCGCCCTCCTCGTACCCGACGTAGCCCGGCGGCGCCCCGATGAGCCGCTGCACGGAGAACTTCTCCATGTACTCGCTCATGTCGATCCGGACCATCGAGTGCTCGTCGTCGAAGAGAAAGGCGGCGAGCGCCCGGGCGAGCTCGGTCTTGCCCACGCCGGTCGGGCCGAGGAAGAGGAACGAGCCGATGGGCCGGCGCGGATCCCCGAGCCCCGCCCTGGCCCTCCGGACGGCGTCGGAGACGGCCTCGATCGCCTCGTCCTGGCCGACGACGCGCTCGTGCAACCCCTCCTCCATCCGGACGAGCTTCGCCATCTCGCCCTCCAGCAGGCGGGTGACCGGGATCCCGGTCCAGGCCCCGACGATCTCCGCGATATCGTCCGCGTCGACCTCCTCCTTGAGCAGGCGCGGGGCGCCATCGACTGCCGCGAGGGCGGCCTCCTGGGCTTTCATCCGTTCCCCGAGCTCGACGAGCGTGCCGTACTTCAGCTCCGCGGCGGTGCCGTAGTCGGCCTCGCGCTCGGCCTGCTCGATGCGGAGCTGGAGCCCCTCCAGCTCCGATTTCGTCTTCCGGAGCCCGGCGATCGCGGCCTTCTCGGTCTCCCAGCGCTGCTTCATGGCGCCGGCCTGCTCGGCGATCTCGCCGAGCTCCACCTCGAGCGCTTCGAGGCGCGCCTTCGACGCCTCGTCCTTCTCCTTCTTGAGCGCTTCCCGCTCGATCTCGAGCTGGACGCGCCGCCGCTCCAGCTCGTCGAGCTCCACCGGCATGGAGTCGATCTCCATGCGCAGGCGGCTCGCGGCCTCGTCCACGAGGTCGATCGCCTTGTCCGGCAGGAAGCGCTCCGTGATGTAGCGGTTCGACAGGGTCGCGGCGGCGACGAGCGCGGAATCGGTGATCCGGACGCCGTGGTGGACCTCGTACCGCTCGCGCAGGCCGCGGAGGATCGAGATCGTCTCCTCGACGGTCGGCTGGTCGACCAGGACCGGCTGGAAGCGGCGCTCGAGGGCGGCGTCCTTCTCGACGTGCCTGCGGTACTCGTCGAGCGTCGTCGCCCCGATCGTGTGGAGCTCGCCCCGGGCCAGCATCGGCTTGAGGAGGTTGCTGGCGTCCATCGCTCCCTCGGCCGCCCCTGCCCCCACCACCGTGTGCAGCTCGTCGATGAAGAGGACGATCCGCCCCTCGCTGTCCTTGATCTCCCGCAGGACGGCCTTGAGGCGCTCCTCGAACTCGCCGCGGTACTTGGCCCCGGCGATCATCGCCCCGAGGTCAAGGGCGACGACCCGCTTCTCCTTGAGGCCCTCCGGGACGTCGCCGCGGATGATCCGCTGGGCGAGGCCCTCCACGATCGCGGTCTTGCCGACCCCCGGCTCGCCGATGAGGACCGGGTTGTTCTTGGTCCGGCGGGAGAGGACCTGGATGACGCGCCGGATCTCGTCGTCCCGCCCGATCACGGGGTCGAGCTTCCCGGCGCGCGCCTCCTGGGTCAGGTCGCGGCCGTACTTCTCCAGGGCCTGGTAGGTGCTCTCTGGCGTTGCCGAGGTGACGCGCTGGCCGCCACGGATCCCCGTGAGCGCGCCCAGGAAGGCCTCGCGCCCGGCGCCGTGGCGCTCCAGGAGGGCCTGGCCCTCGCCGCCGACGTCGACGATCCCGAGGAGGAGGTGCTCGGTCGAGACGAACTCGTCGCCCAGGCGCCGGGCCTCCTCGGCCGCCCGCTCCAGGACGCGTCGGGCGCGCGTGTCGAGGGTGAGCTGACCACCGGCCACCTTCGCCCGCCGGGCAAGGAGCGCGGCCAGCTCGCCGCGGAAGGCCGCCAGGTCCACGCCGACGCGGCGGAGCGTCTGGGCCGGGATCCCCTCCTCGTCCTCGGCCAGGGCGGCAAGGAGGTGCTCGGCATCGAGGACGGGGCTCTGGAGCCGTTCGGCCAGCGTCTGCGCGCCGGCGATCGCCTCCTGGGCCTTCTGGGTGAAGCGTTCGAGGTTCATGGCGGGGACGTGCTCCGGTGTGGCGGGCTCAGGTGCCCGGGCGGGGATCGGGCTGGTCGATGGCGTGGAGGAAGGCGGTCGCGGCGGTGCGTCCGCCCTCATCGAGGGTGGGCAGGACCACCCGCACCCGCACGAGCAGGTCGCCCCGCTCGCCGCCCTTGAGGCGCGGCATCCCCTGGCCGGCGAGGCGGATGACCCGGCCGGGCTGGGTGCCCGGGGGGATCTTCAGGAGGAGCCGCTTGCCGCCGAGCGTGGCGACCGGGACCTCCGCCCCGAGGAGCGCCTCCCCGAGTGTCACCGGGAGGTCGCGGGTCAGGGTCCCGCCGGCGCGGGTGAAGACGGCATGCGGTCGAACGGCGACGATGAGGACGAGGTCGCGCGCCTCCGGCCCCGAGCCGCCGCCCTGGCCCCGGAGGCGGATCCGGCTGCCGCTCTCGACTCCGGCCGGGATCGCGACCTCCAGGCGGCGGCCGTCGACCTCGATGAGGCGCGTGCCGCCGGCCGCGGCGTCCTCCAGGGTGACCGGGATCGCGGCCTCGACGGGTGGCACGGCGGCGGGTCGTCGGGGACCCGGACGCCGGTGACCGTCGGCACCGGGCCTGCCGCCCGGTCCGGCCCCGCCGCCCGGTCCGGCCCCTCCGTCGACGGTGCCATCCGCGCCGGCCATTCCCCCGGCGAAGAACGTTCGGAAGAAGTCCGAGAAGCCACCCGGATCGCCGGCGAACTCGAAGCGGACGCTGCCGGGCGCGCCGCCCCCCGAGCCGGCCGGCCGGAAGCCCGCGAAGGGTCCGCCCGGTCCGAACGGGTCGCCACTCGTGCGGGCGCCCGTGCGGGCGTATTCCTGCCAGTGGGCGCCGAGCTCGTCGTACTGCTTCCGCTTGGCCGGGTCGGCCAGGACCTCGTTGGCCTCGTTGACTTCCTTGAAGCGGCGTTCCGCCTCGGCGTCGGCCGGGTTGCGGTCCGGATGGTGCTTCCGGGCGAGGGATCGGAAGGCCTTGCGGATCTCCCCGGTCGAGGCAGTGCGGGGCACGCCGAGAGTGGCGTAGTAGTCCTTGTAGTCCACGGCGTCCCCCGTGGCCGGGGTCGGCTCAGTGGCCCGTCGCGATCGCCGGCGGCTGGTCGGCCGGGAAGCCGGGCGGCGGTGCCGGGACCGCGAGCGGGGCGGCGCTCTTCCGGGTGCCGCCGGCGGACCCCGGTGCCTTGACGACGAGCGCCTTCGGCTTCCGCCGCAGGGCGCCCTCGAGGACCTGGTCCATCGACTCCACGAGGATGAGCTTGATCTGCTTCCGGATCTCCTCCGGGATGTCCTGGAGGTCCTTCTCGTTCTTCTTCGGGAGGATCACGAGGCGGGCGCCCGAGAGGTGCGCCGCCAGGATCTTGCTCTTGAGGCCCCCGATCGGAAGAACCCGGCCCCGCAGGGTGATCTCGCCGGTCATTGCCACGTCCTTGCGCACGGGGATGCCGGTGAGCGCGCTCACCATGGCGGTCGCCATCGTGATCCCGGCCGACGGACCGTCCTTGGGGATGGCCCCCGCCGGGACGTGGATGTGGAGGGTGTTCTTCTCGAAGGTCTCGCGCTCGACGCCGAGGCGGGTGGCGTTGGCACGGATCCACGAGAGCGCTGCGCGAGCCGATTCCTTCATGACGTCGCCGAGCTGGCCGGTGAGGATGAAGTCCTCGCGACCCTCCATCTTCGTGACCTCCACGGCGACGACGTCCCCCCCGACCTCGGTGACGACGAGGCCCGTTGCGGCCCCGGTCTGGTCCTCGGCCTCCAGCTCCCCGTACTCGAAGCGCGGCGGGCCGAGGAACTCCAGGAGCTTGCGGTTGTCGACGACCGTCTTGCGCTTGCGCCCCTCGGCGACCCGGCGGGCGACCTTGCGCATGACGTTGGCGAGCTCGCGCTCCAGGTTCCGGACGCCCGCTTCGTGGGTGTACGCCTGGACGAGCGTGACGAAGGCCTCGTCGGTGATCTCGATGTGCTTCTCGGTGAGCCCGTGGTTGTGGAGCTGCTTGGGGAGGAGGAACCGCTTCCCGATCTCGATCTTCTCGAGCTGGGTGTAACCCGGGAGCCCGATCACCTCCATCCGGTCGCGCAGGGGCGGCGGGATCGGGTCGAGGAGGTTGGCCGTCGTGATGAAGAGCACCTTCGTGAGGTCGAAGGGCACCTCCAGGTAGTTGTCCTGGAAGGTGTTGTTCTGCTCCGGGTCGAGGACTTCGAGGAGGGCGGACGAGGGATCGCCCCGGAAGTCCATCCCCAGCTTGTCGACTTCGTCGAGCATGAAGACGGGGTTGTTCGTGCCGGCGGTCTTGATGCTCTGGATGACCCGGCCCGGGAGCGCCCCGATGTACGTCCGGCGGTGACCCCGGATCTCGGCCTCGTCGTGGACGCCGCCGAGGCTCATCCGCACGAACTTGCGGCCCATCGCCCGGGCGATGCTCTTGCCGAGCGAGGTCTTGCCCACGCCGGGCGGGCCCACGAAGCAGAGGATCGGGCTGCGGATCGTGTCGGCGAGGGCCCGGACCGCGAGGTACTCGAGGATCCGTTCCTTGACCTTCTCGAGGCCGTAGTGGTCGGCTTCGAGGATCTTGGCCGCCTCCTTGATGTCGAGGTTGTCGGTGGTGGACGTGGTCCACGGCAGGCCGACCAGCCAGTCGACGTAGGTCCGGATCACGCCCACCTCCGGGGAGGCGGAGGGGATCCGGCTCATCCGGTCGATCTCCTTGAGGGCCCGGACGCGAACCTCTTCGGGCATTCCCGAGGACTCGACCTTCTCGCGCAGCTCGTGGATGTCGGCCTGCTGGGGGTCGTCCTCGCCCAGCTCGCGCTGGATCGCCTTGAGCTGCTCGCGGAGGATGTACTCCCGCTGGGTCTTGTCCATCTCGGACTTGACCTCGCTCTGGATCTTGCCCTTGAGCTCGAGGATCTCGACCTGGCGGGCGAGGAACGCCGAGCAGAGCTTGAGGCGCTCGACGACGTCGACCGTCTCGAGGAGCTCCTGGCGCTGCTCCGTCGTCATGTCGGGGCTGTAGGCGACCATGTCGGCCAGGAGGCCGGGCTCGGTGATGTTCCGGGCGGCCACGGCGGCCTCGGGCGGGACCGGTGCCCCGGACTGCACGTACTGCTCGATCTGGCCCTGGACCGTCTTCATGAGGGCCTCGATCTCGACGCCCGTCGGGGCGACGTCGGGCAGCTCCTCGACGCGGGCGAGGAGATACGGGCTCGTCGCCACGAATCCGTGGAGCCGCAGGCGTCCCTGCCCCTGCACGATGGCCCGCACCGTGCCGTCCTGGAGCTGGACGACCTGGGCGATCTTGGCCAGGGTTCCGACCTCGTACAGCTCGGCCGGGTCCTCGATCTCCTCCTGCTCGGCGCGACGTTGCGTCACGAGGGCGATCAGGCTCGCGCCCGCGACGGCGGCGTTGAGCGCGTTGACGCTCTTCTCGCGGCCGACCTGGAGCGGCACGATCATCTCGGGGAAGATCACGGTCTCGCGCAGGGCGACGAGCGGCAGCTCGCGAACCGGCGCGGGCGGCCGGCCGGCGGTGGCCTTCGACTTCGGCATCTGGTTCTCCTGGGCCTCGGGCCCTGCGGGCCTCCGGGTGCTGGCGGCGGACCGCTGGGTCCGCCGGGTCGTGGGGTTCGGGCGCTGCCGGGACGGCGGCGGCCGGTCGGGATCAGGCGCCACGGCGGCCGACCCCCTCGGTCGTCGCGATGCCGTCCTCGCGGCCGGCACCCGTTCCTTCGTCGTAGAGCGCTTCGAGGATGCGGACGCCGAGGCGCTCCTCCAGCTCGAAGAGGATGCGGATCCCGGCGAGGTTCGCCCCGCGCACCTGGGTCAGGTGCCGGATCCAGAGGATTCGACGGATGTCCTCGTCAGAGTAGAGGCGGATGTTCGTGGGCGTGCGGGCCGGCTCGATCAGGCCCTCGTCCTCGTAGATTCGGAGCGTCCGCGGGTGGACCGAGACGATCCGGGCGGCGACGGAGATGACGTAGACGGGGCGGGTCGGATCCCGATCGAGCCGGCCGTGGAACACGCGCGTCGGACCGTCAGCCGGCCGTGCCGGCCCCGACGAGCTCGTGCTCGGGCTGGGTCTCGCCGGTCACCGTGATCCGGATCTGCTTCGGCTTGATCTCCTCCGCCTTGGGGATGCGAAGGGTCAGGATGCCGTGCTCGTACGTGGCGCCGGCCCGGTCGCCCACGAGGCCCTCGGGGAGCTCCAGCGTCCGGCTGAAGCTGGACCGGCGGATCTCGTTGAGGATCCAGGACTCGTCCTCGCGGCGGGCCTCCTCGCGCATCTCCGCGGAGATGGTGAGCGTGCTGCCGGCAAGGGTGATCTCGACGTCCTCGGGCTTCCAGCCGGGGAGGCTGGCCTTCACGACCAGCTCGTCGGCGGTCGTGGTGATATCGAGGGCAGGCTCGGCGCCGACCGTGACGGAGCGCCACGTGCGCGGGTGGAAGGCGTCTTCGTCGAAGAGCCGGTCCACGGCCCGGCGGAGGGTGAACAGCTCGTCGAACGGGTTGGCCCTGCGGATGATCGTCATGGCGTCTGCACCTCCGGGTGCGCTGGTTGCTCGCGCTGCCGGGCGCGATGTGACCGCGCGTCTGCTCGTGCCTCTGCCGACGCCGAGGAGGCGTCGGACCGGGATGGTTCCGGACACAGACGTAGCATAGAAGCCTATCAATCCCGTTGTCAAGAGTCCGGACACCGGCGGGTGCCCCGATCGGCTCGACCGCTCTCAGGCCGGAGACGTCATCCCGATGAGCGTCTCGTGCAGAGCCGGCTCGCATTCCGGCCGCCCGGTCGCGATCACCTTGTCGCCTGCCCGGAGCACCGTGTCGCTCCGAATCGCCTGGGCGACGTCGTCGCGGACGATCGCCACGATGGCGCAGCCGTCCGGCAGCTCCACCTCGCGGGCGTTCCGCCCGACAGCCGGCGAGCCGTCAGCCAGCTGGGCCTCGATGAGCTCGAAATCGCCCGACAGGGAGGCCAGGTGGAGCAGCTCGTGGACGGGGATGTCCTGCTCGATCGAGCCCAGGATCATCCGCGTCGGCGAGATGATCTCGTCCACGCCGAGGTGCTTGAACAGCGGCTCGTTCTTCGGGTTGTTGACGCGGGCGATCGTCTTGCGCACCGCGAAGTGATGCTTCGCCATCTGGCAGATGACGAGGTTGTCCTCGTCGTCGCCGGTCACAGCGGCCACGACATCGGCCCGGTTGGCGCCCGCTTCGGCCAGGGCGCTTCCTTCGCAGCCGTCCTTGGCCACGACGATCGAGCCGATCTCGTCGGCGATCTGGTCGGCCCGGCTGCGATCCTTCTCCATGAGGACGACTTCGTGGCCCGACTCGCTCAGCTCCTTGGTCAGGTAGTAGCCGACCTTCCCGCCACCAACGACCAGCACGAACATGGCTCAGCCCTCTCGTGCCGCAGCCGCGGCTGCCGGCGCCGCGTCGTGGGGGTGCCCCGCGCCCTCGCGGATGGAGAGCTCCTCGCCGCCCGCCTGTCCCAGCACGCCGAGGAGCGCGTCGGCCATCATCGTGGTCCGGCAGATCGTCCCGATGCCCAGCTCAGCGTAGGCCTGCGCCCGCACCGGATCGTTCACCTTGGCGAAGACGCGCATGATCGCGAGCGCCTCGACGGCAAGCTGGGCGGCCATGATGTTGCGGTTGTCCCCCTCGGTGAGGGCCAGGAAGAGGTCTGCGCCCTCGGCGCCCGCGCGCCGCAGGGTGTCCTCGTCCGTCCCGTCGCCACGAACGGCGCTGCCCCGGAAGGTGGCGGGCAGCCGGTCGAAGGAACGGGTGACGAGATCGACGATGGTGACCTCGTGGCCGGCGGCATCCAGCGTCCGCGCCATCGTGGCACCGACGCGACCGCAGCCGACGATGACGGCTCTCATGCTTGATGCTCCTCGGGCATCGCCTCGCGCGCGACCCAGACGGCGCACGGGGCGTTCTTCAGGACATAGGGAACGGCGCGGCCGATGGCGAAGTCGCCGCCGAACCGCGTGCGGTACGGGAGGCCCAGCACCAGCAGGTCGGCGTCCCGCTCCACCGCCTCGTCGACGAGGGCGGCGCCGACGTCGCGCGCCTGGACGAGGACCGCCTCGAGCGCCTGCTTCGCGTGCTCGGCCTGGGTCTCGGCCATGTCGAGGACGCGCTGGGCCTCCTCGCTGCGCTCGGCCACGCTCGCGTCCAGGGGCAGGGTCCAGTCGATCTCGACGACGTGGACTGCCACGACCTCGGCGTGGCTCAGTCGCGCGAGATCCAGGACGAGGCGCAGGATCCGCGCGTCAGACGGCCCGCCGTTGAGGGCGACGACGGCGCGGGCGAAGGCGGGAACGAGCTTTTCGGCCACGGGACGCGATGGTCCTCCGGATCGGGTGCACCGCGCCGCGACAGCGTCTGGCGGACGGGCTCAGCCGCACACGATAGCACCGCCGCCCCGCCCCCCGAAGCTCGGGGGTCAGGGATCCTCGGAGACCGATCCGTCCCTGCGCCGGAACGCCTCCGGCTCGTCGCGGCGGTACGGCACGTTCGTGACGACGGTATTCGGGCGGCCCAGCAACGCCCGGCGCAGCTGGCTTGTCGACTGGTTGTAGAGGATCCGCTCCCACCAGTGACGGGGCACGAACTCCGGGATGACGACGAAGGTGATGGGCGTCTCCTTGTCGGGCGGCCAGGCCTGGTCGAGGACGTCGAGGTAGGCGATCAACGGGCCGGTCAGGGCCCGGTAGGGGCTCTCCACGACGACGAGCGGCACCCCGGGCACCTGGCGCTCCCAGGCGGCGCGCGTCTCCTCGGCGTACTCGTGGTCGTCGGCCACCAGCACGGCCCGCACGTCGTCGGCCATGGAACGGCCGACGTTGAGGGCATGGACGACGGAGCGGTTGAGGCCGGGCACCGGGACGACCACTCGCTCCTCGCGGTGCGGGGCCGCGACGACCTGGTCCGGGCGCAGCTGCAGCTGGACGCGGGCGGCGGCGTACTGGCGATGAATGAAGTTGAAGAGTGCGACCTGGATCGGGATCAAGACGAGGACGAGCCAGGCGCCATCGATGAACTTCACGCTGGCCACGACCAACAGGACGATGAAGGTCAGGAGGGCCCCGAAGGCGTTCACCGCCGCGCGCGCCCACCAGCCGGACTCGCGCACCGAGTTCCAGTGGCGGACCATCCCGATCTGCGAGAGCGTGAAGCACACGAAGACGCCGACCGAGTAGAGCGGGATGAGGGCGTGGGTGTCGCCGCCGAAGACGACGAGCAGCGCGCCCGCGATCGTGGCCAGCATCACGATGCCCCAGGAGAAGGCGAGCCGGTCCCCGCGGAAGGAGAACTGGCGGGGCATGAAGCCGTCCTCGGCGAGGATCGCGGCGAGGCGGGGGAAGGCATTGAAGCTGGTGTTGACCGCGAGGAAGAGGATCAGCGCGGTCGAGGCCTGGAAGGCGATGAAGAGCGGCGTGCCGTAACCGAAGACCGCCGCGGCGACCATCGCGACGACAGTCTGGCCCCCCTCCGTGGTCGGCCGGATGCCGAAGCCGTCGGCGACGACCGTGATCCCGATGAACAGCACGCCGAGCAGGATCGCCATCGTCAGCATCGTGTTGGCGGCGTTCTTCGCCTCGGGCGGCTTGAAGGCCGGCACGCCGTTGGCGATCGCCTCGACGCCGGTCAGGGCCACCGAGCCGCCCGCGAAGGCCCGCAGGATGAGGAAGATGCCGAGGGCCTGGTCGGGCGGCAGGGGAACAAGGTTCTCCGGCAGGTCCGCCGCGGCGGCCGCGCCGGTGGCCACCTTGAAGACGCCGGCCCCGATCATCAGGAGGGCCAGCCCCACGAAGATGTAGGTCGGGCTCGCGAAGATGAGGCCGGCCTCGCGCAGGCCGCGCAGGTTGGCTACCGTGATGAGGGCGATCGAGGCGATCGCGATCTCGATCCGGAGGTCGTAGAGGGCCGGGACAACCGAGTAGACCTGGGCGACGGCCGAGGCCGTCGAGACGGCAACGGTCATGACGTAGTCGATGAGGAGGGCTGCGGCCGCGATGAGCCCGAAGATCTGGCCAAGGTTCTCCTTGGCCACGACGTACGCCCCGCCGCCGGACGGGTAGGCCCGGCAGACCTGGCGGTACGAGATGGACACGACCGTCAGCAGGACGGTGATCGCGATCGCCACCTCGAGCGAGATGAGGAGCGCCCCGGCCCCGGCAAGGACCAGGACGCGCAGGATCTCCTCGGTCGCGTACGCGGACGACGAGATGGCGTCCGAGCTGAAGATCGGCAGGGCGAGCTTCTTCGGGAGCCGCTCGTAGGCCTCCTCCTCGTTCGAGAGCCGTCTCCCGAACAGGAGGCGCCGGATCGGCCCCCACGTCCGCCCGGCGGTGGCGGGCTCCGAGGCGGCGGCCTTCGCGGTGAGCATGCCCGGGCCCGTGTACCGGAAGTAGGGCGAATGGGGGCGCTTGACGTGGACGCGCCGGTCGCCGACCTTGCGGCCCTGCAGCGGGCGCCGCCCTCCGATCATTCCTACAGCCCGCTGGCGAGCCGCTCGGCGAGCCAGTCGGGCAAACCCGCGGCCCGGATGTCCGCCTGGGTCGTCGCGATCGGGTAGGCGACGCGGTGCCAGGTGACACGGTGCGCGTCCGTGTCCAGGACGAGGGCGCTGGCCCGTGGGTCATGATCGCGCGGCTGCCCGACGCTGCCCGGGTTGAGGAGGAGGCGCCGCCCGTCGAGGTTGAGCTCGGAGCCGTGCGAGGGTCGAACCAGCTCCACCCGACCGTCGTCCGCGCGCCACGCCACCGGGACGTGGGTGTGCCCGTGGAGGCAGTACGGCGTGACGAACGCGGCCAGATTCGCCTGCGCGTCGGGTGTCGTCGTGACGTACTCCCAGGTCGGGTCGAGAGGGCTCCCGTGGACCAGGGTCATCTCGCCGAGCTCGGCTCGCTCCGGCAGGGCGGCCAGCCAGGCCCGGGTCTCCGGTGAGATTCGCCGGGCCGTCCACTCGACCGCCCGGCGAGCGGCGGGGTTGAACCACGCCACGTCCAGGATGCCCAGCGCGGCCACGTCGTGGTTGCCCCGCACGCCGGTCGCACCGATCTCGCGCAGGCGCGCCACGACCTCGTCGGGATGGGGCCCGTACCCGACCACGTCGCCCAGCTGCCAGACGGCGTCGACGTCGCCGAGCGCCGCGAGCACCGCGTCGAGCGCCGGGAGGTTGGCATGGATGTCCGAGAGGATCGCGACATGCATCGGTGCGGAGCGTATCGCGGTGCCGCCCGGCGCGTGCGGCAGGTCACCACGGATGGCGCATCCGTTCCGCCGGCGAGCGCGGCCAGTCACCTCCGGTCCGCCCTCCCTTGTGGACGGCGACGAGCACGTGGCCCTCCAGGCCGGGAATGGGCGCGGGAAGCGGGACGATCTCCACGCCGCCACCCACGTCGCCATCGGCGACGCCGCCGAGCGCCGCCGCGGCCGTGCGTGCCCGGTCCCACTCGTCGTCGGGGCCGGCGCGCTTCCACGCCATCAGGAGGCCGCCGGGCACGAGGAGGGGGAAGGCAAGCTCCACGAGCTCGGCGAGCGGCGCCACCGCGCGAACCGTCACCGCCGGCCATCGCTCGCGGTGGCGGCGGTCGGCCGCCAGGGCTTCGGCGCGAGCCGCGGCCACCGCCACCCGGTCGGCCATGCCCGCGGCGGCCACCGCGACGCGCAGGAAGGCGGCCTTCTTGGCGATCGAGTCGACGAGCAGGGCGGTCTCGGCGGGCAGGGCAAGGGCGAGGGGAAGGCCGGGGTAGCCACCGCCGGAGCCGAGGTCCAGGAAGCGGCGCACGCCGACCGCCCGCAGGAACGGGAGCGCCGCGAGGCTGTCGAGGAGGTGGCCGGTCACCGCCGCATCGGGGTCGCGGATCGCCGTCAGGTTGATTGCAGCCGTCCAGGCGAGGAGGAGGCGAAGGTGCCCGAGGATCGCGTCGCGGGCGCCGCGCGGAAGATCCCCGAGGCCGAGCGCCGCGCACCCTGCATCGAAGCGCTCGAGCGTCGCCGCCGCCAGGGGCGGGCAGAGAGCAGGGTCGGTCGGGAGCGGAGCGCGGTCGCGCAAGGAACCCTCCGTCGCGTCGTGCGGGCCCCGTGCGTCCGGACCGCGCCGCTCCCGGCCGGCGATCGGCTCGCATCGTCGGGACCTGGGAGGACGGTCTCGCGGCGCTCGTCCGGTTGGTGGCCCGGGTCTCCCCGTGCCCCTCGCGACCGTCGTTCCCCGTCATCGGGTCCGCCGTCGATGCGGACCGTGATCGTTTGTCTCCCGACGCCGGCCGTCAACGTGGTTATCCACCGGGTTTTCCACCATCTGCCGCACGGGCCGGGCGGCTTGTGGAAAACGGGGCGACCGCCGTCAACGGCGCTGCTCGGCCCGTCAGGCGGCGTCGATCGCCCGTGTTCCGGCCCCCCGCGGCGGGCTGCCGGCCCGCCGCGGCGCAGGCGCGAGGGCGCCGCCTCGAGTCCCGGCGAGGTCCCCGGCGCGAATGGCCCGCAGGATGGCCTGCTCCTCGAGCTCGACCTCTTCCGCGTCCGCCGCCACCCCGATCGCCGCCGTGACCGCGGCGCGTGAGACGTCGGCGACGGCCGGGAGGCCGACGATGAACGACGAGCCGCCGGCAGGGACGGACGCGAGGGCGATGTCGCCGCCCATCGCCCGCGCCAGGTCCCGGCTGATGGACAGCCCGAGCCCCGTCCCCGGCACCCGCTCGTGGCCGTCGAGGCGGGCGAACGGCCGGAAGACCAGCTCGCGGTCGGCCCGCTCGATCCCCTTTCCCTCGTCCCGCACGACGAGCAGCGCCGCGGGCCCGTCGACGCGGGCGCCGAGGATGACGAGCCCGCCCTCGGGCGAGAACTTGCAGGCGTTGGCGACGAGATTCGACACGATCTGCTCGACACGCCGCCGGTCGACCCGGGCCGTCCGGATCCGCGGCGGGAGGTTGGTCACGAGGCGGATGCCGCGCTCGGCGGCAAGCGGCCCGAGCGGCGCGAGGGCCCGCTCGCAGATCTCGGCCAGCGAGCAGGGCTCGATCTCCAGGCGGAGGCTGCCGCCCTCGATCCGGCTCAGCTCGAGGAGATCGCCGACGAGCGCCGCCATGCGCTCGACGATGCCGCGGCCGCGTTCGATGAACTCCCGGCCGATTCCCGGGTCGTCCACGGCGCCGCCTGCCAATAGATCGAGGTAGCCGCCGAGGCCGGCGAGCGGCGTCCGGAGCTCATGGGCGACCATCGAGACGAACCGCTCGCGCTCGCGCTCGTGGGCCCGGAGCTCCGCGCGCTCGGCCTCGTCGACCACCCGCCCCGTCGCCGCCGACAGGGCGGCCAGCACGTGCCGCAGGGTTGATGCCGGGAGGCGAGCGGCGACGGCGGCCTCGTCGTCCGGGCTCGCCAGCTCCAGGCCGAGCTGGATCTCCGCCCCGGGGACGTCCAGGCGCAGGAGCCTGTCGGCCAGGGCGCCGGTGGGGGCCGGGAGGGCGGCGTTGCCGGCGGGACTCCGCCGGGTGCGCACGATCGTGACCGCGGCTGGCGCGGCCGCGGCACGGACGGCGGCCGGCCGGTCGGCCCGGGCGTCGAGCCAGGCGGCGAGCTCCTGCGCCTCGCTCGCCTCCTCGCCGGGGGCTGCGCCCACGAGGACGCGACGAGACGGGCGGTCGGTCACGATGGCCGCGCGGCGCACCCCGACGACCCGCGCCAGCAGGGCCAGGATCTCCGCGACCTGCGTCGTTGCGTCGCCGGAGCCGGCGAGCACGTCGAGGGCTCGGGCGAGAAGGGCCCGCTCCTCGTGGACGGCACGGTCCTCCGAGCGCCGGAAGGCGCGCCGCCGTTCGGTGAATGGTGGCGGGGCTGGGATGGCCGGCAGCGCCGGGTGCCTGGGGTGATGCTCCATGCATGCCGGAGGGTGAACGCGAGCACCGCCCCCGGGCCATCCCCCGAGCGTCGCGCGGGGTCGGCCGGAAGTACCGCGGGTCAGGGGCGCGACGCGCTCCGCACCGGGCGGCCCAGGGTCCGGCGGACGACGTCGAGCACCTCCTCGACGTACTGGTCTGCTTCGCCGCGCTCGGCGGCCGTCCGGACGCAGCCCTGGACGTGGTCCTCCAGGACCATGATGGAGACCGCGTCGATCGCTGCCCGGAGGGCCGCGGTCTGCTGCAGGATGTCCACGCAGTACTCTTCGCGCTCGATCATCCGCCCGATCCCCCGAACCTGGCCTTCGATCCGGCTGAGGCGGCGGAGGAGCTGCGCGCGGTCGCGCGTGTAGCTGTGGCGGAACATGGCCGCCCCGTCGCCGGCCCCGGCCGCGGGCTCGACGGGGCGCGTGCCGCGCTGGTCGCCCATCGTCATCTTCTTCGTTCTCCGGAGCTGCTCAGACAGTCCGATGATACTCCCCGTGGGTATCCCGCGGCAGGCCGTCCGGCAGCCGGCCGGCGCGGCCCACCATCACGCCGGACCGGCTAGACTTGGCCGGATGGACCTCCCGGCGCACCATCCCGAGCCGCTCGCCCGTGGCGATGCGCTCCCGAGTCGCGCCCCCGCGGAGCGCGCGGCCCGGTGACCGACGCCCATCCCCGGTCCGCGTTCGCCCACGCGAGCGAGGCCGAGCTGGCGCGGATCCTCGACTTCTACGAGGTTGCCTGGGAGTACGAGCCGCATACGTTCCCGATCCTGTACGACCGGGACGGGGCGGTCCTCGAGAGCTTCAGCCCCGACTTCTACCTGCCGGACCTGGACCTGTATGTCGAGATCACCACGCTCAAGCAGCGTCTGGTTCGCAAGAAGAACCGCAAGCTGCGTCGCCTCCGCGACCTCTATCCCGGCCTCCGGATCAAGCTCCTCTACGCGCGGGACTTCCGGGCGCTGCTTCTGAAGTACGGCCGGATCAGCCTCGCCGACGCCCTGAGCGGCGCCGAGGGGCAGGCGACGCCGCCCCGGCGCGCCACGGCCGTCTCCTCGTCCGCCGCCGCCGGCGTCCCGGCGCGAAGTGCAAACGGCGACGACCAGTCGCCCGCCCTTCCCGTCCGCACCCGCCCGAGTCGCTCGCGCCGGACCCGCGCCCAGGCCCGGGCTCGCGCCGCCGCCCGGGCAACGACCGCCCCGCTCACCGAGATCAACGGATGAACGGGACCCCGGACCTCGTCGCCGACGTCGCCGAGGTCCTCCTGTCCGAGGACCAGATCCAGGCGAAGGTGGCCGAGCTCGGGGCCCGGATCTCGGCCGACTTCGAGGGGCGCGAGCTGACCCTCGTGAGCGTCCTGAAGGGCTCCCTGCCGTTCATGGCCGACCTGATGCGGGCGATCACGATCCCCGTCCAGATCGATCTCATGGAGGTTTCGTCCTACGGGGGGACCGCCACCGAATCATCCGGGCTCGTGCGGATCCTCAAGGATCTCTCGTCGTCGATCGACGGCCGCGACGTGCTCATCGTCGAGGACATCATCGACACCGGCCTGACCCTCAACTACCTGGTCCGCTACCTGCGCGGCAAGAACCCGTCGTCGCTCCGCATCTGCACCCTGCTCGACAAGCCCGCCCGGCGTCTCGTCGAGATCGCCATCGACTACCGCGGGTTCGAGATCCCCGACCAGTTCGTGATCGGGTACGGGCTCGACTACGGCGAGCGTTATCGCAACCTCCGTTTCGTGGGCGTCCTCCGCCCCGAGGTCTACACGAGCCCCGAATGACGCTTCACCGTCGCCCGCTCGGCCGGGGACGCCTGGTCGCCGCGGTCAGCGCCCTCCTCATGCTCGCCGGCTGCCTCCTTCCCTGGTTCCGCGCCGGCGGCAGCGACGGCATCCCGCCGATCCAGGGCAACGCCTTCGAGGGACCGGGGATCCTCGTCTTCCTCGCCGCCCTCGCGACCCTGGCCCTCGTCGCGCTGCCGTACGCGGCGGGTGACCGGCCGGTCGCGTACGACCGCTGGTGGGCCTACGCCGCCGTGGCGCTCGTAGCCGCCGTGGCGCTCGTGGTCCGGGTCATCGCCATCGCGTCGGAGGCCGGCGGCCTGGAGACGATGCTGCCCGACCGCGCGACGGGGCTCTGGCTCGCCGCGACCGGCGTGGTGGGCCTCTTCTTCGCGACCGCCGAGATCTACGGCCAGCACCGGGAGTAGGGCCCCGACGCCGGGGTCAGGGCGCGACCGACACCTGCCGCGCGGCAAGGACCTCGACCCCGAACCACTGCTCGTCACTCTGTCCGGGACCCTGGCGGACGGCGAAGACGTAACGCCCGGGCGACCAGCCCGAGTCCGCCTCGCCCCGCGGCCCCGCCTCCCCCCGCGAACCTTGGGGCGGCCGGTAGGCGGCCCCGAGGTCCACCCGGCGCGGCATGTACTCGATGAGGGGTGCCAGGGCCACCGGGACGGCCGGGCCCTCCGGAGCCAGCGCCCAGGCCCGCACCCCGACGAGCGGTCGGGGGCCGTCGGGTCCAGACCCGACGCAGAACCCGAGACCGAGCAGGCGGTCCGTCACGATCCTGACGAGAGGGACGGCCGGATCCCGGGGGCTCCCGGCCGAACCCGGCTCGATGCTGAGCCAGTGCTGCACGGATTGTCCGGCTCTCATCTCGATGGCGAAGACACGCCAGCCGGCGCCGGCGTAGCACTGCCCGCCCGGCGCACCGTAGCCGGGTGGCGTCGCCTCCGGCGGTGCCGGCGGACCCGGGGAGGTGGCCGCCAGGCCGGCAAGCGCGCTCGCGTCCGCGTCCGCCTCGGCAGCCCGCGTGGGGTCGCTCGGATCGGCCCACGGCTTGAGCATGGCGAGGGCGAGGATCGCGGTGACGACGATCACGCCCAGCAGCAGCGGCCGGCGATCGTCGCTGCGGACCTGGACGAGGCGACCCTCGACCGGCTCCGTGCGCCTCGGCGGCGCCGTCCCACCCATCGGACCCGCCATGCGTGACCTCGCTCCCGCGGCGACGCCGCGGACCCGTCAGATCTCCCCGAGATAGGCTCGTCGCACGTCCTCGTTGGCCGCGAGGTTCGCCGCAGTGTCGGCGAGTATGACCCGACCGGTCTGGAGCACGTAGCCCCGGTGGGCCACCTCGAGCGCCTGGAGGGCATTCTGCTCGACGAGCAGCACGGTGGTGCCGCGGCCGTTGATCTCGCGGATGATGGCGAAGATCTGCTGGATGAGTATCGGCGAGAGGCCCAGCGACGGTTCGTCGAGCAGGAGAACCTTGGGGCTCGTCATCAGCGCCCGCCCGATGGCGAGCATCTGCTGCTCGCCGCCGGAGAGGGTCCCGCCCTTCTGGCTGGCTCGCTCGGCGAGGCGCGGGAAGAGGCTGTAGACGTGCTCGACGTTCTCGGCGACCTCGCGGCTCTTCCGCGTGTAGCCCCCCATCTGGAGGTTTTCCAGCACGGTCAGCCTCGAGAAGATGCGGCGACCTTCGGGCGCGTGCCCGATGCCGTCACGCACGATCTGGTGGGGCGGCGTGTGGCTCACGTCGCGATCCCCGAAGTGGACAGTTCCCTTGCGCGGATGGAGCAGGCCGCTGATCGTCTTGAGGGTCGTCGTCTTGCCGGCGCCGTTCGCCCCGATCAGGGTGACGATCTCGCCCTGGCGGACCTCGAGGCTGATGCCCTGCAGGGCGTGGATCTTGCCGTAGTACGTGTGGACGTCGCGGAGCTCGAGGACGAGGTCGGCGGCCGGCTCGGCCGATGCCGACGGGGCCGTGGCTGTGGTCGTCATGGTGTCCGGGTCGTTCATGTCGACGCCGTCCCCAGGTAGGCTTCGATGACCTTCGGATCGCGGCGCACCTCGTCGGGCGATCCCTCCGAGATCCGCTCCCCGTGGTCGAGGACGAGGATGTGGTCGCTGATGCCCATGACGACCCGCATGTCGTGCTCGATGAGCAGGATGGTCAGCCCGAGGTCGGCTCGGAGACGGCCGATCAGCGCGGTCATCGCCGCGGTCTCCGCCGGGTTCATCCCGGCCGTGGGCTCGTCGAGGAGGAGCAGGGCCGGGTCGTTGCCCAGGGCCCGGGCGAGCTCGAGCCGTCGCTGGTCGCCGTAGGGCAGGTTCTTGGCGAGCTCGTCCTCTCGCCCGCGGAGGCCGACCAACGCCAGCAGCTCGCTCGCCCGGCGCGCCGCCTCCTCCTCGTCCCGCCGCTGCCGTGGGGAGGACACCATGTGGTCGACGAGGTTGGAGCGCAGCTTGAGGTGCATCCCGACGAGCACGTTCTCGAGGGCGCTCATGTTCTGGAAGAGCCGGATGTTCTGGAAGGTTCGTCCGATCCCCGCCGCGACCACGTCGTTGGGACGGGCGCTGCGCAGGATGCCGAGCCGATCCATGAGCCGGGTGTACCAGGCTGGTCGGATGATGGCCATCAGCAGCGTCGCCGCCAGGATGCCGACGATGGCGATCCCGGCGATGGAGATCGCCGACTCGCCGCGGTCCTGGACCCCGAGCGCGAGCGCGACCAGGACGGCGACGATCGCCGGAAGGACCCAGGCGAGCGGCTCGAGCCAGGCTCGCCGCGGCCGCGCAACCAGAGTCCGACCGCGAAACGCCACGGTGCCGGCCGTCGGATCGATGATCCCGGCGACGACGTTGAAGAAGGTCGTCTTGCCGGCGCCGTTGGGTCCGATGATGCTGACGATGCCGCCCTTCGGGACGTCGAGATCCACGTCGCGGACCGCGACCAGGCCGCCGAACCGCCGGGTCACGCCCCGTGCCTCGAGAAGCGCCTCGCCGCTCGCCCCGGTTTCGGCCGGCGTCGCCGGGAGGGCGGGAGCGGCGGCTGCCGATCCGTACGTGCTCATTCGGGCGCCGCTCCCATCGGATCGCCGTGCTCGCCGAACGCCTCGTCCTCCTCGGTGTGCAGCTCGCGCCGCCGGCGGCGGCTCGGGAAGAGGCCTTCGGGACGGAGCAGCATCATCGCCACCAGGGCGATGCCGTACAGGAGGTACTGGTAGTCCAGGAAGTTGATGTCGCTCAGGATGGGCACGTGGACGTTGTCGAAGAAGATGTTGAACTGCTTGAGGAACACGCTCTGGATCATGAAGATGATGAAGGCCCCGACCGCCACGCCCCAGATGTTCCCCATCCCGCCCAGCACGACCATGGCCAGCACGGTGAACGAGACGTCGAAGCGGAACAGGTTCGGCGTCACCGTCTGGAGCTTGCTGGCCAGGAAGACCCCGGCCAGCCCGGCCGTCGACGCTCCCAGGGCAAAGGCCAGCAGCTTGGTCGTCACCGTGTTCACCCCGTTGGCCGCGGCCGCCAGCTCGTCCTCGCGGATCGCCATCCAGGCGCGGCCCAGCCTCGAGTCCTGCAGCCGGTAGATCAGGATCATCGACACCGTGATCAGGGCGATCATCGTCAGGTAGAACGGCCAGGGGTTGCCGGTCGTGGGGAAGACAAAGTCGCCGATGGTCGGCGGCGAGATCCCCCCGATGCCGTTGGGGCCGTCCGTGTACTTGCTCGAGTTGAGGATCACGATCGGCACGATCTCGCCGAACCCGAGCGTCACGATCGCCAGGTAGTCGCCCCTCAGGCGCAGGGTGGGAGCGCCGAGCAGGATCCCGAACGTGGCGGCCATGAGGGCGCCTACCAGCAGCATCGGCCAGAACGGGAAGTCGTTGCCGGAGAACGGCGATGCGGCGAACGCGTAGGTGTAGGCGCCGATCGCGAAGAACGCGGCGTAGCCGAGGTCCAGCAGCCCGGACAGGCCGACCACGATGTTCAGCCCCAGCGCCAACAGGACGTAGATGCCGGCGATGGTGAACCCGTCGAGCCAGACGTTCATCCCGCTGAAGCTGCTGAACGGCGGCAGGAGCGAGATCAGGGGCAGGGCGATCGCCGTGATGGCCATGCCGACGAGGACGGACGTCGAGCGGTGGCGCCCGGCGAAGTCGCTCAGGCGCCGGCGCGGACCGGGTCCGTCGGGCGTCGTGGCGGCGGGGCGTCCGACCGCGGCGCTCATGTCCGCTCACCGAGCTGCTGGCCGAGCAGGCCGGACGGCCGGAAGACGAGCGTGATGATGAGGACGCCGAACACCAACGCCTGCCCCCAGACGTAGAACCCGAGGGCCGCCGCGGTGACCTCCACGAAGCCGATCAGGAAGCCGCCCAGGGCTGCCCCGGTGATGTTGCCGATGCCGCCGAGGACGGCCGCGGTGAAGGCCTTCAGCCCGGCCTGGTAGCCCAGAATGAACTGGATGTTGCCGAAGTAGAGGCCCTGCACCACGCCGGCCGCTCCGGCGAGCGCCGACCCGATGAAGAAGGTGATCGCGATCGTCCGGTTGATGTCGACGCCCATGAGCTGGGCCGCCTGGCGATCCTGCGCCGTCGAGCGCATCGCGCGGCCGATCTTGGTCCGGTTGACGAACAGCTGGAGGGCGATCATCAGGATCAACGCCGTGGCGATCACGAACAGGTTGACCACGCCGATGCTCGCGCCCAGCAGGTCCACGTGGGCGTTGGGGTCGATGATCTGGGGGGTGTTGATCGGCGACGGCCCGTAGATGATCTGGATGATGTTTTGGAGGATGAACGACACGCCGATGGCCGTGATCAAGGGTGCCAGGCGCGGCGCGTTGCGCAGCGGGCGGTAGGCGAAGCGCTCGATCGTCACCCCCAGGAGTCCCAGGAGCAGCATCGTCACGGCGAAGTCGATGAACAGGACCACCGCCAGCGTGACCGGGTCGTTGATCGGCCCGTCCTGGCCGAGGACCTCCGTCAGGACGAACATCGAGCAGAAGGCGCCCACCATGAAGACGTCGCCGTGGGCGAAGTTGATGAGCTCGATGATGCCGTAGACCATCGTGTAGCCGATCGCCACGAGGGCGTAGATGGCGCCGATGGTCAGCGCGTTGACGAACTGGGCGGGCCCGATGACGAGGTAGGCGACGAATGCGAACCCGAGCGAGAAGAGGTACGGCCCGAGGTGGAGCTGCCTGAACCTCTCGAGGGCGCTCGGCGGTGTGGTGAGCACATTCGTCGACATGGCGGCTCCGCAACCTCTGCTCCCTGGACGGGGAACCCGGAGAGCGCGCGTCCTCCGGTGCGGTGGAGGAAGGCCGGAGGGCTCGCGGGCCCTCCGGCCTTCAAACCTCTGGCTACTCCTGGCTGAAGTTCAGCTGCTCCTTGAAGACCCAGTCGCCGACGCCGTTGGCGCCCGCCGGGTCGACGGTATAGAACGAGATGAACGGCTGCGTCGTATCGCCGTTCTTGTCGAACGACTCCGTCCCGAGGACGGTCTCGAACGTATGGCTCGGGTCAGCCGCCCAGGCGCGGACGCCCTCGCGGATGGCCGCCTGGTCGGCGTCCGGATTCGCTTTCAGGAACTCCTCGAGCGACTTCAGGATGACCGTCGTGCAGGCGTACGCGGGACCGCTGTACGCGCCGGGGGTCTTGAAGGTGGCGTCGTTCTTGAAGTGCTCGACATACGCCGCCTCGAAGTCGGCCTTGCCGGGGAAGTCGCCGATCGCGGCGATCGTCCCCCACGAGCCGGCCGCGTTCTCCTTGCCGGCGATCCCGATGAGGGATCCCTCGGCGTCGCCGGGGCCGTTGACGATGCCGTCGGGGCCGGTGAAGGGGATGTCCAGGCCCTGCTGGCGCATCTGCTTGAGGAGCAGGCCCGCCCCGGACGTCACGACGCCGCCGTAGTAGACGCCGTCGGGGTTCTTGCCCTTGGCGGCCGTGATGATCCCGTTGAAGTCGGTCGTGTCGGGGGGGGCGCCGACGCGGTCGGCGACCGTGCCGCCCAGCTCTTCCCACTTCTTCTGGAAGTTGTCGGCGACGCCCTTGCCGAAGGTGGTCACGTCGTCGACGATGAGCATGTTCTTGAGGTGGAGAGTGTTGAACGCATACACGGCCATCGCCGGGCCCTGGATGTCGTCGGTGGCCGCGACGCGGATGTAGTTGATCCGGTCGGGAAAGTTCTTGCGGTAGTCGAGCGCGCCGAACTCGGGCTTGGTCAGCGCCTCGTTCGTGTTGGCCGGGCTGCACTGGAGCAGGCCGGCGTCGTTGCTGATCGGGATCTGCACCTTGGCGACGGCCGAGTTGTAGGGGCCCATCACGCCGATCACCGCGGCGTCGCCGACGAGCGTCTGCATGTCCTGGGCGCCCTGCTGCTCGTTGTACTTCCCGTTGACCGCGTGGTCGAGGGGAAGGATCTCGAGCTTGTAGCCGCCGACGCCGCCCTTCTCGTTGGCCTGGTCGACCGCGAGCTGGGCGCCCTTGAGCGTCGGCTGTCCGTCGGCCGCGGCGCCGCCCGAGAGCGGCAGGGTGACGCCGATCTTGAGAGTGCCTTTGGCTCCCGCGGCACCCTGGCTCGGGGCGGCCGAACTGCCGCTGCTGCAGGCAGCCGCCACGAGGACGACGGCGCCCGCAAGGGCGCCGATCCTGGCGTATCGCATACGAAGACTCCTCCTCAATGCCTCCCACACGACCCGCTCCGGGTCATGTGCCCTCCATCCGAGCACTAACGGGCGCCATGGCCGGGGACGGGGCCGTGCGCCGCTTCCCTGTCGGTGGAGCGATGCCGTATATTAGGCGATGGCGACCCGAATGCAACATCGGTGTCCTGCGCCCCGGCGTGGCCGGGCGAGCGTCAGATCGCTCCCCGCCCCGGTGCGGCGCCAGACGCCGGAGCCCGGTCGAGCCCGACCGCCAGCTCCCGACACGGATCCAGGGGTCGCCTCCTGTGCGAGGTCAAGCCCTCGGAGTGGAATACCAGGTTCGAGCGGCACGGATCACCGACGTCGAGCGCATCGTGGCGCTCGTCGCGGAGGCCGCGCCGGCGGCGTCGGCCGCGGCCATCGAGGGAGCAGACCTGCTGCGGCAGCTGGTTTACCTTCCGCAGGCGAGCGTTCTCGTCGTCGAGACGCTGCGAACGATGGTCGGGGTCGCCGTCCTCGCCCTCCACCCGTCCGTGCGGGCCGGCGGTTATGTAGGGACGATCGACCTCCTCGCGGTCGACGAGCGTCACGACGCGGACCGCGTGGCGGGGCTGCTCCTCGGGGAGCTGCTCCGGTCCGCACGCAACAAGGGCTGTGCCGTCGTCGAGACGGCGGCCCCCGCGGACAACGCCGCGCCAACCGCGTGGGAGCGGCACGGCTTCCGGCCGGCAGGCCCGCGCATCGAATGTCGAATCAAGGCGGACCGGGCCTCCGCCGACAAGAGGTGATCGCCGGAACGCGCCTGGCGCGCGACCGGCGGGCGGGTGTCCGGGAACCCGGCAGCCGACCCGATAAGAGCTGAGGAGTCATCGTGGGCAAGAACGTCGCCGTCTTCGTGGACGTCGCGAACATCTTTTACGCGGCCAAGGCGGCCGGCGCGGACATCGACTACGTCCTGCTGCTGAAGGCGGCCACCGCCGGACGGGACCTCGTGCGCGCCTACGCGTACACGGGCCTCGACCCGGACAACGAGAACCAGCGCAACTTCCATTCCTTCCTTGCCCGCAACGGCTACAAGGTCGTCAGCAAGGACATCCGCAAGTACGGCGACGGCAAGGTCAAGGCGAACCTGGACATCGAGCTGGTCGTCGACATGATGAAGACGTCGCGCAACCTCGACGTCGCGGTCGTCGTCTCCGGCGACGGGGACTTCGCGCCCGCCATCCGGGCGGTCCAGGAGATGGGCGTCCGCTGCGAGGTCATCAGCTTCCGCGGCAACACCAGCTCGGACCTCATGGAGGTCGCGGACCGTTTCACGGACATCACCCACCTGGCCAAGGTCGAGAAGGGGTCGACGGTCTCCGGTCGCCGCGTCGCGACGGACGACGAGGACCTCTCCATGACCGAGGTGCCCGACAAGGAGTCCGAGGGGACCGGGCGAGGCCGCGGTCGCGGGCGCAGCCGCACCCGCGTTGCCGCAGCCGAAGCAGCCGAGCCGGTCGAGCCGAGCCGCGGTCGTGGGCGCAGCCGCACCCGGGTCGCCGCCGACGAGGCGATTGAGCCGGTCGAGCCGATCCGCGGTCGCGGGCGCAGCCGCACCATGGTCGCTGCCGAGCCGGTCGGTGCCGCGGGTGCCGCGGGCGGAGCGGGCGCCATCGGCGGAGCCACCCTCGTGGCCCTTCCCGGCGAGAAGCTGTCGAAGGCGGCCGTGGAGCACCCCGCCGAGGCAGTCGCCGCCCCGAGCGGCGACGACGAAGCAGTGGAGATCGCCGGTGACGACGAGCTGACCGGCGACGCCGAGGAGCGCCGCCGCCGCCGCCGCCGCCGCGGCGGCCGTGGCCGCGGCCGCGGCCGGGGCCAGGACCAGGAGCAGGAGCAGGAAGGCGGTGCCGACGCGACACCGGTCGCCGACGCCGAGCTGGTCGAGGACGAGGAGGTCGAGGAGGTTGGCGAGCCGACCCGCCCGGCACCGCGTCCGGCGGCCTTCGGCTCGGTCTGGGACTCGCAGATCGGCGTGCCGAGTGCGCCACGTCCCGCGGCCTCCGTTGACGCCGAGGAGTACGACGACGAGCCGGCCATCCCCGAGTACCTGCTCGCCGAGCGACGAGCGGGAAGCCGGGGCGGCCAGCGGCCCGGACAGCGCGGCGGCCAGGGTGGCCAGCGCGGCCGCGGCGGTGCGTACGCGGCCGCAGTCGACCGCGAGCGGTATGGCGGCGGACGTGGCGGCAGTCGCCCCTCCGAGCCGTCCGGCCGCGGCGCCCCGACCGGCGCCCAGGGCGGCGTCACGAGCGGATCGCGGGGTGGGCAGCGTCCGTCGCGCGCTCCGCAGCAGGCCCCCTTCCGCGATCGCGACAGGGTCCCGGAGCGCCGGTCGTCGTCGGAGCCGTGGAGCGAGGTCCCGCCGGAGCTCGAGGAGCTCCTCCGGGCCCAGCTCGCCCAGAAGATGGCCCGCCAGGAGCCCGCTCCGACGGCGCGATCCGAGGAGACGGCGCCGCCGCGCCGCCGCCCGCGGACCCGTGCTGCCGCAACCGTCGCGGCTCCGGCCGCGGCGCCCGAGGCGAAACCAGCCCGTGCTCCGCGGACCCGGACGGCGGCGGCGCCGTCGGCGACGGTCCCGGTGCCGACCGTCGAGGCACCCGCCAAGGCGTCGGCGCGGGCCCCGCGGACGCGGAAGGCTGCTCCCGCCGCGACTCCCGCGGCGACGCCCACCGGGGCGGCGATCCCGGCGGCCGAGGCGAAGGCGGCGCGCACGCCGCGCGCGCGCAAGGCGGCGACCGCCCCGACGGCGACCGTCACGACGGCGGGCGCCCCGGTGTCTGCCGCCGAGGCACCCGCCAAGGCACGGGCGCGCGCGACGCGCGCGCGGAAGGCCGCACCCGCCGAGGGCGGCTGACGCCGGGGGTGGTCGGCCAGGGCCCGCCCTGATGACGGCGCCACGGTCGCGCACCCGCCAGCCCGCCGAGGCCCCGGTGCGCGCGCGACCCGGGCCTCGGCTTCCTGCGCCGGACGCCGGGCGGTTCGCCACGCGCGGCCAGCCGGTGGCCGTTGCCGCGATGGAGCGGATGCTGCGCCATGGCGCCCCGCAGGCGCTTCTCCTGGTCGGGCCGGCCTCGGTCGGCAAGACGACGCTCGCCGTCGACCTTGCGGCCGGGATCCTCTGTCACGCGGAGGACCCGGACCTCCGACCGTGCGGTGCATGTCGCTCCTGCCGGCTGATCGACGCCGGCGCCCACCAGGACCTGCACCGGCTCGCGCCGGAGGGTCCGGGGCACCAGGTCCGGATCGGCGACCACCAGGACCCGGAACCCGGGACGGTCCGTCACCTGTTGCGTGAGCTGGCGCGGCTCCCCGTGGAAGGTGCCCACCGGATTGCGATCGTCGAGGGTGCCCACCGCCTCAACGAGGACGCCCAGAACGCGCTGCTCAAGACCCTCGAGGAGCCGCCCGCGGGGGCCACCCTCATCCTGTGCGCCGACGAGCCGGAGCGCCTGCTGCCGACCGTGCGGTCGCGCGTTGCCGTTCTCCGCCTGGGCCCGGTCGGCCCCCGGGTGCTGGAGAGCCTCCTCGCCGAGCACGGCGTCGAGCCGCCCCGCTCGGCGCAGCTTGCCCGCCTCGCCGACGGGCGCCCCGGCCTGGCGCTCGCCCTCGCCGTGGCGCCCGAAGCGGTCGCCGCCCGCGAGGAGCTCGCCCGGTCGCTGCTCGACCTGGCGGCGCTCGGAACGGCCGGGCGTCTGATCGCCGGTCGGGAGCTGCTCGCCCGCGCCGCCGACATGGCCAGGATCGGGGAGTCTTCCGGAGAGTCTCCGGGGTCAGACGCCGGTGGCTCCCTGGCCATGAGCCCGGGGGATCAGGAGCCTGAGGCCGGCCCGCGGCCGACGCGCGGGACGCCCGCCGAGCGTCGACAGGCCGCCGCCGCCCTCATCGCGACATGGACGGCCATCGCCCGCGACCTCGCCGTGACCGCTTCCGGCGCGGGGGCGGCCGCACGTGACACGGCACTCCACGACGAGCTCCACGCCGTCGGCGACTCGGTCGCGCCCGGCGCGTGCGCCGCGTTCCTCGGCCGCCTCGTGCGGGCCGCCGAGCTCCTCGACGCGAACGCGAACCCCGAGCTCCTCGTCGATACGCTGGTTCTCGCCTGGCCGCGCGCCGGTGCAGCGACCGCCGTCCGGTGAGCGCCGCCCCGGACCCGTCGGCCGCCCCGGGTCTCCCGTCCGACCCCGTGCGCCTCGACGCGACGGTGGTGGGTCGCGTGCAGGGGGTCGGCTACCGCTGGTTCGTGCTGGATGCCGCGCGGCGCCTGGACCTGCGGGGGTGGGTCGCCAACGAGGCCGACGGCTCCGTCCGCTGCGTTGCCGAGGGGCCGCGCCCCGCCCTGGAGGCGCTGCTCGGCGAGCTCGCCGCCGGGCCGCTCGGCGCGCGGGTGGAGCGCGTCGTCCCGCGGTGGGGCCCGGCCGCCGGAACCCTGGGGCAGTTCGAGATCCGCGCCCGGGCCCATTCCGGCGACTGACCCGGCCGACCAGGCAGCTGGTACCCGACAAGCGACGGGCCGACCGGACCATCGGTGGATTGCCCTGCGCGCCCGTCGCGGACGACGCTGTGTCGATGGATCCTGAGCTCACCGTGGCCGAGATGCTGCCCCGCGTCTACCGGCGCGTCCTCGACGCGGTCGGCCGACTGGAGGAGCTCGGCGGCCGGCAGGAGGCCGCCCGCTTCCGGGCGGCCGCCATCCGCGTCTACTCCGGGTCGTGGAATGCCCGGAGCCACCGTCAGCTCGAGGACGTGGCGGCCCGAACCGAGGCCGCCGCCCGGGACCGCGACCGCCGCGAGCAGCCGCGCGCCGCCTGACCCGGCCTGCCGTCGCGACGCGACCGCCGCGGTACCGTCCGCCCGATGCCCGGCCCGCCGGCCTGACCGGCCGCCTGCGGCCTCGGGCGGTACCCTTCGCCTGATGTCCGACGCACTCCCCGGCACCGACCTCCCGCCTGCCGCCACGCGCGGGGCAGCCCTTGCGGCAGCCCTGGCCGCCCTCCAGGGTCTGGCCGAGCTGGGAGAGACGATCGAGGACGAGTGGAGCTACGTCACCGCCCTCGCCGAAGCGGGCACGTCGCGGCTCCGGGCCGCGGCCGGCATCGACCCCGCGACGCCCCTCGCCCCCGACCGTGCTGCCGCCGTCGCGGCCGCCTGCGCAGAGACCGCCCGGATCGTCGATCCGCACCGGGCCATCGACTGGCTCTCGACGTTCCCCGCTGTCGTCGAGCTCGCGCTCGGCGCGCCCGATGGCGCCGCGGGTCCGGGCCCGACGACCGGCTCCGGCGGGCCGTCCGCTCCGCCCGCCGGCCCCACCCACCCCGTCCCCTGACCGCCGTGCACTTCCAGGACGCCGCGAAGGACGCCCGCGCCGTGGTCTATGCGGGGATCCAGGCCGACCCGCTCGTGGCCCGCCTGGCGCTGCTCGCGGCGGACGCGACGTACCCCCAACGGCTGATGGCCCGGGCGGTGATGAACGGCGAGTCCGTCGACCCCGAGCTCTGGCGGGCGATCTTCCCGACAGTCCTCGGTCCGGAGGCCCCCGACCGCCGGCAGGCGGAGGCGATCCTCGCCGCGAGCCTCGAGGTGGCGGGTCGCGGCGAGCAGGTGCGCTCCCAGTATCGGGGCGCCTTCGTGGAGGAGCTGACCCAGGTCCTCGTCGCGCGGCGGCTGGGGCCGTCGACCGCGCCGGCACTTCGCCGGGAGCGGCGCGTCCTCTTCGACGGCGTCGCTGCCGAGATCCACCCGTACGACCTGACCGTCGAGATTCCCGGGCGGGCCGAGGCCTGGGACTGCAAGTGGGGCGCCCGGGGCATCAACGCGGATGTCCTGAACCAGCTCGACGACGCGCGGCGCCACGCCGCGGACGACGAGACGGTGCTCCGCGTGGGCCTCGTCGTCTACGACCTTCGGACGAGCTGCGCCGTCCGCCTCGCGCAGCAGACCGCGCCTAAGCAGGGGACCGTCGTGGTCACGATGGAGTCGCTCGACGCGCTGGCGGGCAGAAAGCCGCGATGAGGGCCGTCGATCCGGCGCTGCCGGCGCGCCACATGGCGGCGTACCGGGTGCGCTTCGACGAGGCGAACCCGCGCGGCGTGGTGCGCGGGTCGGCGCTCCTGGGCTACGTCCAGGACGTCGCCTGGCGCCACTCCGAGGCTCTCGGCTTCCCGCGTGACTGGTACCGAGAGAAGGGTGTCGCCTGGCTCGTCCGGGCGGTGGAGGTCCGGGTGCTGGCGGCGATCGCCGACGGCGAGACGGTTGCCGTGACGACGCGGCTCACCGGGTACCGCAAGGTGATGGCTCGCCGGGCGACCGAGGTGGCGGGGCCGGCCGGCGAGCCGCGCGCCGTCGTCCTGATCGACTGGGCGATGACGGATGGCCGCGTCCCGGTCCGGATCCCGGCCGAGTTCGAGCGCGCGCCGATCGACGGGCCCGGCCCGTTCACCCCGATCCGGGTGGACCTGCCGCCGAGCCCGCCCAGCGCGACGACACTCAGCTTCACGCCTCGCCTGCGCGAGCTCGACCCGATGAACCACGCCAACAACGGCGTCTACCTCGACTGGCTCGACGAAGCGGTGGCGGCCGCGGGCGCCGACGGGGACGCCGTGACGGCGGCCCTCCCCCGCACCTACCGCCTGGAGTACCTGCGCCCGGCCGAGCTCGGCGCGGCGCTCATCTCCGCCGCCTGGCGGGACGGCTCCGGCTGGGCCTACCGCCTCGCCGACGCGGACGGGGCGGATCTCCTCCGGGGAGTCCTGGTGCCGGGATCCTGAGCCGGCGGGTAGCCCGAGCCGGCGGTAAGCTGGCGCGCCCAATTGCTGGCGCGTCCGCGCACCGGCCGCGGGGCCGTCCGCGCACCGGCCGTGGGGCCGTCGGTGCATGCGCGCACCGCTTTCCGTCGGCAGTCAGACCCTCCCCCGACGCGCACCCTCCCGCCTATTGACCGCTCACCGGCGCGGATGTACGGTCGAGGCCTTCCCAATGGTCGCCGGTCGCCTCCCCCAGTCCCCGGGGTCCCGGCGTGCCGAAGCCGACGGATGTCGAGGAGGGCTCGCGGATGAGACGGATCGCCGTCGCACTGGCCACGCTGTGCCTGTTGGCCGGGCAGACATTCTTTGCCGGGGCCGTCGCCGGCGCGGACCCAGCGAAGTTCACGGCATCGCCCCTGACGCCGGATTCGACCTACCAGGGGACGAAGTCGTCGTCGGGCGCGATCGCCCAATCCGATCCGGCGCTCCTCGGGCGGACCGACGCGACCCCCGTCAACGTCATGATCAAGTACGACTACGACGCCACGGCAACGTACGCCGGCGGCATCGACGGACTGGCCGCGACGAGCCCGGCCGTGACCGGCGTGGAGCTCAAGGACAACCAGGCCGCCGTGCAGGCGTACGACGTCGTACACGGCCGGCGTGTCGGACCAGATCACGGCCGACGCCCAGGCGACCGTGCCCGAGCTGACCGTCAGCTCCGAGTACGGCACCGCCTACGGCGGCGTCGGGGCGACCCTCCCGGCGAACCAGATCGACGCACTCCTCAACGTCGACGGTGTCGTCGCGGTCCAGCAGGACAATCTCGAGCAGCCGCTCGACGACAACACGTCGTTCATCGGCGCCACTGCCGTGTGGCCGTCGCTCGGCGGCTCGGCCAATGCCGGCAGCAACGTCATCGTCGGCGTCATCGACACAGGCGTCTGGCCCGAGCATCCGATGCTCGCCGAGGGCAGCCTCCCCGCGCCAAGCGGGGGCCTGCGGGGCTGCGAGTTCGGCGACGGGACCGATGTCGCTCACCTTGGCCCGACGTTCGACTGCAACAACAAGCTGATCGGCGCCTACGCGTTCACCGACACGTACATGGCGAACAACGTCGCCGACGCGAGCGAGTTCTGCAACAACGGGACCGGGATCTGCTCGCCCCGCGACCCCGAGGGTCACGGGACGCACACGACGACCACCGCCGCCGGCGACTGCGTCGCTGAGGCGATGCTGTACGGCGTCGATCGCGGGCCGGTCTGCGGCATCGCCCCCGGCGCCCGCGTCATCCAGTACCGGGTCTGCCTGGCGGCTGGCTGCTACAGCTCCGACTCGGTTGCCGCCGTCCAGCAGGCGATCCTCGACGGCGTCGACGTCCTCAACTTCTCGATCTCGGGCGGCGCCCAGCCGTACAGCGACCCGGTCGAGCTGGCGTTCCTCGACGCCGTCAACGCGGGCATCTCGGTCAACGCGTCCGCCGGCAACGCCGGTCCGGGCGCCGGAACCGCAGATCACGGCGGCCCCTGGACGACCACGGTGGGCGCCTCGAGCGGCCCACGTTCCTTCGCGTCGACCCTGCACCTGACCGCCGACGGCGGCGCCACGTTCGACATGTCGGGCGTGACCCTGACCACCGGGGTCACATCGGCGACCCCGGTCGTGCTCGCCCAGAGCATCCCGGGCGAGGACGCGCTCTGCCAGACCAAGCTGACCACCCCAGCTCAGATCGCGGCCGCGACCGCCAAGGTCGTCATGTGCCAGCGAGGCGGGAACGGCCGCGTCGACAAGGGCTTCAACGTCGTCTCGGGCGGCGCGGCCGGGATGATCCTCTACAACGCGATCAAGATGGACCAGGAGTCCGACAACCACTGGCTGCCGGCCATCCACGTCGACGGTCCGAGCACCGCGCTGCTCGCGTTCGTCAACGGCCACACCAACGTCATGGCGAGCTGGGCCCAGGGCACGCCGACCCCGGCCCTGGCCGACATGATGGCCTACTTCTCGTCCCGCGGCCCGACCGGCGACTGGATCAAGCCCGACATCACGGCGCCGGGTCTCCAGGTCCTCGCCGGCATGACCCCGCAACCCGACCCGGCGGGCACGAGCAACGGCCCCGCCGGCAACCTGTACCAGGCGATCGCCGGGACGTCGATGTCGAGCCCGCACGCCGCGGGTGTCTCGGCGCTCGTCAAGGCGGCCCATCCCGGCTGGACACCGGCCGAGATCAAGTCGGCGCTCATGACCTCGTCCGTCCAGACCGTCGTCAAGGAGGACGGGGTCACCCCCGCCACGGCGTTCGACATGGGCGCCGGGTCCATCCGGGCCGATCGCGCCGTCAGCCCGACGGTCGTCTTCGACGAGACCTACGCCAACTTCGTCGCAGCGGGGACCGACCCGCTGCACCGGATCAATCTCAACATCCCCAGCATCGACGCGACGACGATGACCGGCGCGATCACGACCAGCCGGACCCTCCTCAACGTCTCGGGGCGGGAGCAGGAGCTGAGGATCGCGATCCAGGCCCCGGCCGGCGTCACGATCACGATCTCGAAAACGGCGACAGGGCCCAACATCACGGCCCTCAACGTCAGGAAGGACGAGCTGTACACGTTCTGGGTCACGATCAAGGCCCCGACCGTTGCGAACGGCCAGTACTTCGCGCGGATCAACATGACCACGTCGCGTGGCAACCCGGTCACCATCCCGGTGGCCTTCGTCAAGCAGCAGGGCGCCGTCAGCCTGACCAGCACCTGCGATTCGTCGACCATCAGGAGGAACACCGGCCTCTCGCATTGCAGTGCGACGGTCGCCAACCTCGGGAGCAGCCCGGCCAACGTCGCGCTCAACGTGTCCAACATGGACCCGGGCATGGCCCTCAACTTCAAGAACATCGCACCTCCGGCGACCGCGCTGCACGTCGATCAACAGGTCGCCTGGAGTGGAACGCTGAGTGCGGCTCAGCCGCCAACGGTCGACTCCATCACCGACATCACGGGTGACGGGCCCGACGGCGGCTACCTCGCGCTGTCGCTCTTCGGCGTTCCGTCGATCGGCGCCGGCGACGACACGATCACCAACTTCACCGTGCCGACCTTCTACTACGGAGGGGAGCCGTACACGACGATCGGCGTCGTTTCCAACGGCTACATCGTGGTCGGCGGCGGCAACAGTGGCGACATCGTCTTTAAACCACAGACGTTCCCGAATGTGAACCGGCCGAACAACACCCTCGCGGCGCTCTGGACGGACCTCAACCCGGCCGGCGGCGGTGCCATCCGCGTCGCGATCCTCAGCGGTGGGGGCTTTAGCTGGATCGTGATCGATTGGGCCAACGTCAAGAACTTCGGCAACGCGACCACCCATAGCTTCGAGATCTGGCTACAGCGGGCGACCGGCGCCGCGGGCACCGGACCGTCGAGCGAGGCGATTACCTACTCGTATGGCCCGAACCTCACCTTCCCGGGAGACGAGGGCCCAGCCCCTGGCCTCGGCAACGCCGGCTCCGGCGATCCGGACTCCGGCGTCAACTGGGGCGCGGAGAACCGGACCGGCTCGAGCGGTGTGAACATTGCATCGGCCCCGCCCAACGGCAGTGAATGGGCAGTCAACACGTCACCTCCCGCCGCAGGCGGGACCCAGACCATCACCTACGATGCGTTCTCCAGGAAGGCAAGCGCCGGCCCCTGGCGCTCGATCACATCGATGACGTCCAACGTCACCCCGGGAACTACCACGGTCACCAACACGTTCACGATTCTGCTTCCCTAGCGGGCTGACCGACCAGGAATCGAGAAGGGCCGCCCGCAAGGGCGGCCCTTCCGCCTGGTCCCCGGAGGCAGGTCACCGCCTACAGCCCGACCTCGAAGCTGACGTCTGGCGATGGACGCACGGTCCTGATCCGGACACGACGCCCCACGACCATGCCGAGGATGTCGGCGAACATGCCCACGCTGGCGACCTTTGGCAGCGTCTGTCTGATCGTCCGGACCTGGTCGACGAGCAGTGGCTCCGCGGTGACCACGTGGAAACGGAGGCCGTGCCACTCGAACGTCTCGACGCTCTCGGCGACCCCCGTGTCCCGGACGGTCTCGCTCGAATGAGCCATATGCCCGCTCCTCGTCTGCCAACAGTGCGCAATGCGCCTTGCAGCGGACATTGCAGGGCGCGGTCATGCGCCTGGCCCTTCGACGGCGCGGGGACCCTTGCTGTGTCGGGGGCATGCGGGCTCGGGGCCGGCTCGTGGCTCGCCGGCCGGTCCAGCGGCACTTCCGGCGCCACGTGTGCGAGACTCGTCGCGTGGCGTTCTTCCGCTATGACTCGGACATCATCGAGCGCTTCCCGGCGGTCGTCGGCGGTGTCATCCACGCAACGGGGGTCCACAACAACCCGACGCCGCCGCGACTCACGGGAGCCTTCCGCGACGAGGCTGTTGTGGTCCGCGCGCGGATCGGCGAGACGCCCCTCAGCGAGCTGCCCGCACTCGCGGCCTGGCGCACGGTGTTTCGTGCCTTCGGCGTCGATCCGACGCAGTACCGCTCGGCGGCCGAGGCACTGCTGCGGCGCCTGACGAAGCAGGGCGAGCTGCCGTCCATCGGGACGCTGGTGGATCTCGCGAACCTGGTGAGCATCCGGTACGCCCTTCCAGTCGCGGTCTTCGACCAGCGCGCGGTGTCGGGTGGCACGATCGTCCGGTTCGCCCGCGGCGACGAGCAGTGGGCCGACCTCGGGGCAAGCGCGACCGAGCACCCGCAGCCCGGCGAGGTGATCTTCGCCGATGAGGCGGACGTCGTGAGCGCCCGCCGCTGGTGCTGGCGGCAGAGCGCCGGGAGCGCCGCGCGAGAGGACACGACCGACATCCTCGTCACGGTCGAAGGCCATCATGGAACGGCCGAGCACGATGTGACCCGGGCGCTCGCCGACCTGGAGGCACTCCTCGTCACCCACGCGGCACCGGCCACCCTCCGGAGCGCCGTGCTGAGCGCCACGGACTCAGCGTTGGTCCTGCGCTCAATGCCACCCAGCGCGCCTGCCACCACTGCGTCCGCTGCTTCCCACAACAGGCCGCAGCCCGGTCACTGATCACCGCGATCCCGCGTACAAGGGCAGCGCGACGACACCCGGCCACTCCTGACCGCATACGACCCGCTGGTTCTCGGCCCATCGCCAAGGTTCGTCCGGCGGTGCCCGACGACCCGACTCGTGGAGCGGTACCGGCAGCACCTCCGTGACCGGCCAGCGCGCACGAGATGTAAAAGATAGTTGACAGCATGTCGGCTATCTTGTACATTGCCGATGTCAACGATTTTTGACATTGGAGCCGCTCATGACATTCCTGGAGAAGAGCAACTGGGTCGTGCTCGTCGTCGCCGTGCCGACGCTTCTCGTCTACGCGGTCCTGGTCGTGCCGCAGGTGCTCAGCAAGCCGCTGGCCGAGGTCTCGTGGGTCCAGCCGATGATCTTCACGATCGTCGGCTTCGTCGTTGCGAACATCCTCGGCAACGTCGTTGCCGCGGCCTCCAACCCCGGGGAGGCGGACAAGAACGACCCGCGCGACAGGGAGATCGACCACTTCGGTGAGCGGGTCGGCAACTGGCTGATCGTCGCCGGCTCGCTTGCCGCGCTCGTCCTGGCGATGGCCACGGCGGACCACTTCTGGATTGCCAACGCGATCTTCCTCGGGGGCATCGCGGGAGCCGTTCTCAGCTCCGTCGCCAAGATCGCCGCCTACCACGGGCCGTTCCAGAGATGGTGAAGCCGACGCTCGTCACCAACTCGATCCGATCCCTGCGGTTCGCCAACGGCGAGATGACCCAGGCGGATCTGGCCGATCGAGTCGGGGTGACGCGCCAGACGATCATCGCCATCGAGCAGGGCAAGTACTCCCCCTCGCTCGAGATGGCGTTCCAGATCGCCCGGGTCTTCCGGGTGCCGCTCGACGAGGTCTTCCAGTACGGGGACACACAGACATGACCAGCCGACCGCCGGCCCCGGCCTTCGCCGGACGCCACCACCACCCTCACACCAATAGGGAGCTCACCATGTCCGAACCGACGACCATGTTCGAACCGTCGACGAAGTCACCGTCTCTGCCGCCGCGCTGGTTCATCCGCTCGTTCTGGGTGGTGCAGCGTGCCGTCTACTCGGTCACGGGTGGCCGGCTCGGTCTCCGGACCGCGACTGCAGACCGCTGGGGCATGCTGCGCCTGCGGACGATCGGGCGCCGCAGCGGCAAGGAACGCACGGCCATCCTCGGCTACTTCGAGGACGGATCCGACCTGGTCACGATGGCCATGAACGGCTGGGCCGACCCCGAGCCCGCCTGGTGGCTCAACCTGCAGGCCCATCCCGACGTCACCGTCGATCTGCCCGGTGGGCCGCGCGCCGTCCACGCGCGCGCAGCGAACGCGGACGAGCGGCCCCGCCTGTGGGCCATGCAGGCCGCCTATGACAAGGATCTCGACGGCTATGCGGCGCGGCGCTCACGCGAAACCGCCGTCGTCATCCTGTCGCCCCGAGCCGAATAGGGGTCCCCACCGGACCTCGAGGCAAGGTCGCCATCGCCGTGTGCGACCTGCGGCACCCGCGACCGGAACGAGGCGGGGCCCGATGTCAACCATATGGACGAGGCCTGTCGGGCCTGTCCCAGCCATGGGAGAGAAGGGAATGAACACGAATCGAACAATCGCCGTCGCCACGGGCAAGCCCGGCCTGAGCGCGGATCGCAAGGCCGCCGTCTGGATCGGGGTGCTGTACATCATCGGAACGGTTGCCCTCGTCCTCAGCGCGGTCGTGACGAGCGCGGTCCTGGCGGGCCCGGCTTACCTGGCCCAGGTCGCCGCGCAGCCGAACCAGGTGGCCATCGGTGCCCTGCTCGTCCTCCTGGCGGGCTTCTCGCTCGCGCTGGTCCCGGTCGTGTTCTGGCCGGTCGGCAAGCGCTACAACGAGACGCTGGCCATGGGCTACGTCGTCTTCCGCGGCGCAGTCGAGACGGTCATCTACCTCGTCGGCGTGCTCGGGTGGCTTCTGCTGATTGCGCTCAGCGCGGAGCCGGATGGGGCGCCGCTCGCCGGCTTCGTGCGCACCGTCGAGACCGTGGCCTGGGACCAGCTGCTCGCCATCCCGTTCGTTCTCGGCGCGCTGATGTTCTACGTCCTGCTCTACCAGTCGCGGCTCGTGCCCCGGTGGCTGTCGACCTGGGGGCTCGTGGGGGCCGTGCTCTACATCGTGCCGCCGCTGGGGAGCATGTTCGGGCTCTCGCTCGGCGTCTTGATGGTCCCGCTCGCCGTGCAGGAGATGGTCATGGCCGTCTGGCTGATCGCGAAGGGCTTCAATTCATCTGCCGCCGCTGCCGAGCCCGCCGGTGAGACGGCGAGGTGGCGAGCCGGCGGCCCGAGCACTCTTCCGGCGAGCTAGGTGAGATCCGGCGCGCCGCTCGTCCGGCAACGATGCCATCGCACGGTCAGAGCTCGGCCGGTCGGTTACGGTAACGACACGATGTCCCCGATCGCCGAAGCTCTTGCCACACCGCGGCTGGATCTCATCCCGCTGCAACCCAGGGACGCTGACGAGATGGTCGGGGTCCTCGCCGACGCGCGGCTGTATGCACTCACCGGCGGTCGCCCTCCGAGCCGCGACGAGCTGCGAGCGCGGTACGAGCGCCAGTCTTCCGGCCATTCTGCCGAGGGCGCCGAGGAGTGGCACAGCTGGATCGTTCGGCGCCGGCCGGAGGGCGAAGCGATCGGCTTCGTGCAGGCCACGATCGTGGATGCCGGCGAATCGGCCGACATCGCCTGGCTGATCGGCGTTCCGTGGCAGGGTCGCGGTTTCGCCGCTGAGGCGGCCCGGGCATTGGTGGACTGGCTCGAGGGCGGCGGCATCTCGGTGATCACGGCTCATGTCCATCCGGACAACCATGCCTCGGCGGCCGTGGCCGCCCGTGGTGGTCTCGAGCCGACCGACCGGATCGAGGACGGCGAACAGGTGTGGCAGGTCGAGATCACCAAGGGCGGCTGAAGATCGCAATCAGGGAGGGGGCTCGCCCGACGGGTGCCTTCAGGCAGTCTCTGACTGAGGGCGTTGGCGAATGGCGCTCGGCCGCGTGGGAAAGCGCGTCTCCCGCGTGACGATTCGGATCCGGCTCCTCGGGCGTCCCCTCATCGAGGTCGACCGGGAGCGCCGCCGTCTGGCCGGTCGCAAGCCATGGGCGTTGCTGGCATTTCTCCTCCTGGAATCGACCGGCCGGACGCGCCGCGAGCTGGCCGATCAGGCCTGGCCGGATGCGGACGATCCACTTGCCGCAGTCCGGTGGGCGCTCCTCCAGGTCCGCCGGGCGATCGCGCCGGCGCTCGTCGAGGAGGTCGACGGCCGATTCACGATCGCGGCCCGAGCCACGTTCGAGGTCGACACCGACGCCCTCGTGTCCGGCCGAGCCGACCCGACGAACGTGGACGTCCTAACGACGGGAGGGCGACCCAACCAGGGCCATCGGACTCCTGCAGGACGGCTTGCGTTTTGCCCGGATCCAGCCGGGTTCGTACGCGTGGGCGGAGGCGGCCATCCTCACGGACCTGGTCGGCCTGCAGGGCGGGGAGGACAGGCAGCACGTGGATGCCGCGACACGAATCGTGGCCCGTGGGCCGATGCCCGACCTTGCCGCCCAGCTTGCGTTCGCGACCGCTCCACAAACGCCGGGCCAACAAACGCAGCGTCCATAAGGTCGTCTCGACAGCCAGCCACAGTCTGGCCGATGGAGAGAAGAATGAAGTTCATGGATATCCACGATGGGTTCGTGGGAGTGACCGCGGGCCAGCTGGCCGAGGCCCATGCCGCCGACCTGGCGATCGAAGGCGACGAAGGTGTCCACTTCGAGCAGGCGTGGCTGGATCCGGTCTCGGGCAAGGTCTTCTGCCTGGCCGAGGGCCCGAGCAAGGAAGCCGTCCAGCGCGTTCACGAGCGCGCCGGCCACCCCGCAGGCGAGACGCACGAAGTCTCGATCTCGGTCTAGGTGTTCTTCCCAACGGGTTGTTGACGGGCGTCCGGCCGATCGACGGCCGATCGCCGTAGCGGACGACCGGCGGCCTTCGCCGCCGCCGGTCGTTCCGAGTCTGGAGCCCGGCGCGTGGATCGGGCATGCGTCCGCTGCTTCCCCACAACAGGCCGCTGCCCGGTCAACGATCACCGCGATACGGCGCAAGATGCGCCAGTCGGGGCCGGGATGGCCGGCATGCCCGTCGAACCGGCCGGTGGAGGGAGGCGCCATGGAACCGGGACGCGAACCGTTGCAGCCATCCGCGCCTCGGACCGTCCGGGCAACAGTCGTCCAGGCAGCATCGGTCGCTTTCGATCGCGAGCGGTCCGTCGACCGGGTGGCGGAGCTGACGGCCCGCGCCGCGACCGACGGCGCCGAGCTGGTCGTGTTTCCCGAGGCGTTCGTCGGCGGGTATCCGAAGCGGGCCGACTTCGGGGCGCGGGTCGGTGTCCGATCGGCGGAGGGTCGGGAGTGGTTCCGTCGCTACCACGACGGCGCCATGGACGTGCCCGGTTCGGCCGTCGATCGCCTCGGCGAGATCGCCCGCGCGTCGAGCGTCCATCTCGTCGTCGGCGTGATCGAGCGGGAGCGGGGGACGCTGTACTGCACGGTCCTCTTCGTGGGGCCGGATGGCCGCCTCCTGGGCAAGCACCGGAAGCTGATGCCGACCGCCATGGAGCGGCTGATCTGGGGCTTCGGCGACGGCTCGACGATCCCGGTCCTGGAAACGCCGGTCGGTCGGATTGGAGCAGTCATCTGCTGGGAGAGCTACATGCCCCAGCTTCGCCTGGCGATGTACGGGCAGGGCGTCCAGCTGTACTGCGCGCCGACCGTCGACGATCGCGAGACCTGGCTGCCGACGATGCGCCACATCGCACTGGAGGGACGCTGCTACGTCCTGTCGGCCAGCCAGTTCGCCCGGCGATCCGACTATCCCGCCGACTACCCCATCGAGGCGTCATCCGACGAGATCCTGATTGCCGGCGGGAGCTGCATCGTCGATCCCCTGGGCCAGGTGCTCGCCGGACCGGCCCGGGGCGGAGAGGCGTTGCTGACTGCCGACCTGGACCTCGGGCAGATCGCCCGCGGGACCTTCGACCTGGACATCGTCGGCCACTATGCCCGGCCGGACGTCTTCCGCCTCGTCGTCGATCGGAGCCCCCGGGCGGCGGTATCGTTCAGCCCTGACGGCGCCTGGTCGGAGCCGTCGCGTTCCGCCGGGCCCTCTGCCCGCCAGGCCGGCGCGGAGTCCCCCGAATGAGGATCGCGGTGATCGGGAACGGATCGCGCGACTTCAGCTGGCGAACGGCCGAATCCGAGCCCAGCTCGTGCTGCCTGCCGCGGCCCTACGGCACGGCGATGACCACGTTTCCCCGCTTGTGCCCGGTGTCGACGTACCTGTGCGCGTCGACGATGTGGTCCAGGGCGTAGGTGCGGTCGATCACTGGCCTGATCTCACCCTTCATGGCCAGCTCCGCGAGCAGCACCAGGTCCTCGCGTCGAAGCTTCGGCCTCCCGTCGTCGACCGAGACGCAGGCTCCGCCGGGCGCCAGCACCTGCCGGCATCGCCGGAGAGCCGCGGCGCTCTTCCTCTTGCCCACGGCGTCGAGGATCAGGTCGTATCGCGTTGTCCCGTCCGTGAAGTCCTCGCGGCTGTAGTCAATCACCGCGGTCGCGCCGAGCGACGCCACGAGCCCGACGTTCGCCGTGCTGCAGACGCCGGTCACCTCGGCCCCGAAGTGCCGAGCAAGCTGCACGGCGGACGTGCCCACCGCCCCCGAGGCCCCGTAGATGAGGACCCGTTGTCGCGCCCGGACATCGGCCTTGCGCAGGAAGTGGAGCGCAAGGAGGCCACCGTACGGAATGGCCGCGGCTTCGTCGTCGGTGAGGTTGGCCGGTCGCGTCGCCAAGAAGTCCGTCCTCCGGCCAGCACACGTACTGCGCATACGTCCCGAAGCGGTGTCGATTGAAGCCGAACACCCGCTGGCCCGCTTCGAATGACCTGGCGTCCGGCCCGACCGAGTCCACCTCCCCGGAGAGCACCATACCGAGCACCGGTTGCCTCGGCGCGTTCCAGCCGAGCGCGAGCCGCGCCATGAGCCGGTAGGCGGGACTCAGGTTGAGCCCCCGGACGTAGCAGTCGCTCGACGTCACGGCGGTCGCCCGGATGCGGATTCGCACCTCGTTCTTCCGGGGAGCCGGGGTCCTGCGCTCCTCCACCTGGAGGACCTCCGGCGGACCGTACCGCGTGCAGACGATGGCCTTCACGCCCGAGCGCCCTCGGCCTGCGGATCCGCGAGCCGCTTCTCACCTGGCAGGCTTGCCACGGAGTTGACGGCCTTCACACCCTTGACGAGGAGCCACAATCCGAGCCCGAGTTCAGCGACGAAGCTCAGGGCGAGCCCGGGGTAGTGGATCGCGTTGTAGTCCGGCAGGAGCAGAGCCTGGAGGAACCAGACCAGGACCGCGACTCCGTCGAGCACCAGGAGGACGCCCAGGAACCGGGGAAGGTACCCGGACTTGTAGACGAGGTAGCCGAGCGGGAACAGCCACATGCCGAAGAACAGCTGGGCCGTGACCCAGCCCATCTTGTAGACGTTGATGGACAGGTACGCCAGCCCCTCCAACTGGGCCGTCGAGAAGCCCTGCATGTGGCTGGCCCCGTCGCCCTGCAGCAGCGCGGAGACCAGCGACAACATGCTCGCGCCCTGGATGGCGACGCCGACGGCGTTGAGCAGGAGAAAGAGCAGCGCCAGGTTCCTGTCGACCCGTCGCAGGAGGACGTAGAGGCCCCAGGCGACCATGAGGAAGAGGAACCCCGAGGTCAGCGCGACGACGAGACCCAGGCGGAACGAGCCCTCATTCGTCACCATCGCCTCGTAGACCTGCGGCGCCGTACCCAGTCCGATCTGCCCCAGCATGGTGGCAAGCACCGAAGCCAGGATGTAGGCGAGGTAGATGCCGCCCGTGATCCGGGCGACCTTGTCCAGCAACCTGTGATCGCCTGCCGTATTCATGCTCGATCTCCCTGGTGTGGTTGACGTTGACGTGAGGCACGAACTTCGATGGGGGAGGCACTGAGGCTCACGACCTCGTGACCGCGCAGAGCCTCGAGAAAGGGCTGGAAGCTGCCGCACACCAGGCAGCGCAGGATCGGCCCGTCAACCTCCACCTCGCTGACGCCGGACGCCCGCTCAACCTGTTGAGCCGGAGGCGCGCCGACGAAGCTGACTTCCACTCGTTGTGTCGGTAGGTCCCTGGTCATGCTCGCCAGCCTACGGTTGGCAGACGGGAGCCGGCATCGATGGGATTCGTGATCGGGTGATTAGTCGACCGGCGCCGGAGTCATTGCGGTGCCCGACTTCCCGTTCACCTGGCCGGGTCCACCCGCCGGGGGCATGTCTTGAACCGGCTCGTCGGCGTCCGCTACTCGCTCGGCGACGCCATCCAGGCGGCGATCTGGGCCCGTGAGTTGCATCCGAGCTTGTTCATGATGCTGCGGACGTGGCTGTCGACGGTGTGCTCGGAGATGAACAGGCGTGCTCCGATCTCCTTGTTGCTCAGGCCGTCGGCGACCAACCGCGCGACCTCCGCCTCGCGCTTCGCGAGCAGACCTGCGCCGGCACTGTCCGAAGCCGCGGCGGCAACGTGGCCGGGTTCACCGAGTGCGAGCCGAACTGCGGCGTCCCGGCTCAAGTGGCTTCCGGCCTTGAATTCGGCCTCGAACCTGGATGCGCCAAGCGCTGCGATCGCCGACTCCTTGGCTTGGGCCATCAGTGGAGCGAGGAATGGCATGACGTGCGCGCCGGCCCCGGTGCGGACGGTTTCCGCGGCTCCCAGAAGCTGCGCGGCACGTCGTGCCTGTCCGGATCGCGCGGCATGACAGCCAAAGGCATCAAGCAGGTAGGCCTGCTGCACCCGGTCATCGACCTGATGGGCGATCCGCAGCGCCTCGGCGAACAGCGGCTTTGACGCAGCAAGCTCACCGGCGATCAAGGCGACCGTGCCCAGGTTCAGCAGCCAGACCTTGAGCGTGTAGAGCTCCCCCGCCTCGCGGCTGAGACGCTCGCCTTCCGATGACGCGGAGGTTGCCGCCTCGAGGTCGCCGCCGAAGAAGCCGTCGAGCGATCGAGCCTGCAGGAACGTGAGCGTCGCCGGGACGTCATCAAGACCAGCTATCACGGCTCGAGCCTCGTCGAGCAGGCGCCCGGCGGACGCCCGATCACCGGCCATGTTCGCCGCGATCGAGGCCATCGAGAGCGACGCCGCCAGCGGGCGGAGGCGGCCGGCCGCTCGATCCGCCGCCGCGGCTCGTTCGAGGGCCGGCATGGCGGCGGTGGGATCGACCAGCAACACGGCCAGGAATCCGCGCAGGTACAGGGCCCGAGCCAGCGGCTCCGGATCGCCGCGTCCAGTCGCGAGGAGCTCATCCAGCCATCGCACGCCCTCGGTGGTCGCCCGCGTGGCCCAATACCAGGGGAGCGATGCGGCGAGATCCATCCCGCGTGAGATGTCCGCCTGGACCAGGCATCGTCGAAGGACTGATCGGATGTTGTCGATCTCCAGGTCCATCCAGCCGAGCCACTCGACCAGCCGATACCGGCCCCACTCCGCAGATCGGCGACAGCTCGAGACGTAGTACTCCACGCATCGCAGCTCGACGACCTCCTCTTCGCCGGCCTCTCGCAGCTCGAGGGCCGCGAATTCGCGCATCGTCTCGTGCAGCCGATAGCAGGCGAGGCCCGGTGCGTCCTGCTTCATCACCAGCGACTTGTCGACGAGCGACGACAGCAGGTCCAGCGCATGCGCCGCCGGCACGTCGTCGGACGTGCACACCGCCTCGACATCTTCGAGCGTGAACCGCCCGGCGAACACGCACAGGCGCCGGAGAAGCGTCCGCTCGTCCGACCCCAGCAGGTCGTGGCTCCATTCGATGGTGGTTCGCAGCGTCTGATGACGCGGCAGGGCTGCGCGACTTCCTCCGGTGAGCAGGCCGAACCGGTCGGCGAGGCGATCGAGGATCTGCTCCACCGAGATGACCCGCGTCCTGACCGCCGCGAGCTCGATTGCGAGCGGCAAGCCGTCGAGCCGGCGGCACAGATCCACGACAGCCTCATGGTTGGAGGCGGTCAGCTCGAACCTGCCCGATGCTGCCGAGGCCCTCTCGATGAAGAGCTCGACGGACTCGTTCTGGCGGAGCTGATCGAGGGACTCGTCTGCCTGGGCTCGAGGCAGCTCGAGAGGGGGGATCGGCAGGACGTGCTCACCCGGGACCGACAGCGGCTCGCGGCTGGTGGCGATCACTCGCACGCCCGGCGCCGCCGCGAGCACCTCGGTCACGAGCAGCGCGGCTGCGTCGAGCAGGTGCTCGCAGTTGTCCACCACGAGCAACAGCTCCTTGTCCCGCAGATACGAGAGCAGGAGGGCGCGTGGCTCGGTCGCGGCCTGGTCGCGCAGGTCAAGGGCCGCCAGGGTGGCGTTGCCGACCAGCGCGGGATCTCGAACCTCGGCGAGCTCCACCAACCACGCGCCGTCCCGGAAACGGCGACTGAGATCGGTCCCGATCCGGATCGCGAGGCGGGTCTTGCCGACGCCGCCCGGGCCGACGAGGCTGACCAGGCGGGCCGTGGTGAGCTTCTTCCTGAGCTCGGCAAGCTCACGGCGACGGCCGATGAAGCTCGTCGTCTCAGCCGGCAGGTTGCCCGGGCGGCGGGTGGGCCTGGCCATCGTGATCAGCAAGGTACACGGCCAGGGGCTGCCGATGCCGGTCGACTAGGTACCGGATCACGAATTCCGTCGATGCCGGCCTCTCCCCGTCGGTTCTAGCGTGCGGAGCATGCGACTGGATCCCCGCGGCTCGCGGAACCGATACCAGCTGTGCCAGCGTCAGGACAGGGAGCGAACATGAACACGAACCGAAGGATCGCCGTCGTCGCGGGCGTGGCGTTCCTCATTGCGACGCTTGCACAGGTGGCAGGCGTCGCGCTGGTGTCCCCGATCCTCAGTGCTCCGGACTATCTCGTGAGCATCTCGGCGAACGAGAGCCAGGTCGTCCTTGGGGCCCTCCTACTGTTCGTCGGGGCCCTTGCGTGCACGGGCATTGCCCTTGCGCTGTACCCGGTCTTGAGGGAGTACAACCACGGTCTGGCCATCGGATCCGTTGGCTTCAGGACCATCGAGGGCGTGCTCCATAGCCTCATCGCCATTTGCTGGCTGTTGCTGGTGACCGTCAGCCAGGAGGCCGTGAGCGCTGGAGCTCCGGCCTCATCCGCCTACCAGGTCCCGGGTGCGGTGCTCACGGCAGCACCCGATTGGCTAGCCCCTCTCGCGCTGCTGGCCTTCGGTCTCGGGGCCCTCTGCTACTACTGGGTCTTTTATCAGTCGCGGCTGATCCCCCGATGGCTGTCGGGCTGGGGCCTGGTGGCCATCGCGATGGTCATGGCGTCGGCCGTCCTCGTCATGTTGGGGCTCATCGAGAATTTCTCGACGCCGCAGCTCGTCCTGGCGGCTCCCATCGGCTTGCAAGAGATGGTGCTGGCCGTTTGGCTCATCGCCAAGGGCTTCAACCCACGGGCGATCGCCTCAGCGCCTGCCACGGCCCCGGCGCCTGCGATCGAGCCGTCGTTGGCCGGCGCCAGTGCCCTGTGATGACCGAGTTGCGGCGACCCGCGCCACTCCCGCCCCGCTGGTTCGTCCGCGCCGCGTGGGCGGGCCACCGGGCCATCTACTCGATCTCGGGCGGCCGGCGCGGCCTGCGACGCCCGACGGACGAACGGTGGGGCATGCTGCGCCTGCGGACGATCGGGCGCCGCACGGGCGCGGCGCGCATCGCCATCCTCGGCTACATCGAGGACGGGCCCAACCTCGTCACCAAGGCCATGAACGGCTGGGCCGATCCCGAGCCTGCCTGGTGGCTCAACCTCATTGCGCACCCGGACGCCAGGGTCGACCTCGTCGATGGGCCGCGCCCCGTCCGCGGGCGCGCCGCGAACGAGGTCGAGCGGCCCCGCCTGTGGGCGAGGTGGGCCGTCCACAACACGAAGCTCGATGCCTACGCCGCCCTGCGATCGCGGCTGACCCAGGTCGTGATCCTGGAGCCCCGGCGTGGTTGAGCCGCCGGATCATGTGGCTCGCACGTCGTCGCCCGGCGATCAGGCTCCTTGCAGGGCTCGCTCGATGCCGTCGAGGATGAGATCGAGCCCGAACTCGAACTCGGCGGCGTAGTCGAAGCCGGACGCGAGGAGCTCGGCCCCGACGCGCACGAAGCTCGGGTACTCGTCCCCCGGCACCTGGGCGAGCAGCTCCTCGCCCACCGCCGCCAGCTCCTCCGCGTTGCTGAACGGGAAGCTCGTCTCCTGGAGGGCGAACCCAAGGACGTAGCTGTCGACTAGGTTGGAGGCGTGCGTCGCCATGGCCGCGGAGAACCCAGCGTCGAGCAGGACGGCGAGCATCTCATCGTGGCTGCGGAGGTTCGACGGGCCGGGTGCCATGCGCGACTCCATGAGGGTGATCGCCCAGGGATGGCGCCGCAGGGCAGCGCGGGTCGAGATCGATCGCGCGCGGAGCACCAGGCGCCAGCTCGAGCGATCCGCCGGCAGCTCGATCTCGGCGAACACGAGGTCGACGATCCCGTCGAGGATGTCGTCCTTGTTCCGGACGTGCCGGTAAAGCGACATTGCCTCGACGCCCAGCCGCCGGCCGATCGCCTGCATCGTCAGCGCCCCGATGCCGCCCTCGTCGGCCAGCTCCAGGGCGGCCCGCAGCACGCGGTCGCGGCTCAGCGGCGAGCGCTTCCGGGTCCTACGGCCTGTCATCCACGTTCTCCTCGGCAGCCCTTGACAGCATCATAGCTTATGCCATATGCTTATGCCATAAGCTTACCACGCGAGATCAACAGGAGAGATCGGTGCAGGCAATCGTCCACAAGCGGTACGGCGGGCCGGAGGTGCTCGTCAGCCGGGAGATCGACCGGCCGGGGATCGGCGACCGGGAGGTGCTCGTGCGCGTCCACGCCGCAGGGCTCCACATCGGCGATGTGTTCGGCGTCCGGGGCTCACCATTCCCGGTTCGGTTCACGAGCGGCCTGCGCGGGCCGAAGCTCGGCGTACCGGGGTTCGACATCGCCGGGACGGTCGAGGAGACCGGCCGGTCCGTGACCCGGTTCGCGCCGGGTGACGAGGTCTTCGGTTGCTGCAGCTGGCCGTCGTCCGGCGCGTGCGCCGAGTACGCTCGGGCCGACGAGGACAAGCTCGTCCGCAAGCCGTCCGGCATGAGCTTCGAGCAGGCTGCGGCCATCCCGACGTCGGCGTCCGCGGCCCTCCACGGCCTCCGCGATGCGGGCCGGCTGCAGGCCGGTCAGCGGGTCCTCATCAACGGCGCGTCGGGCGGCGTGGGCACGTACGCGGTGCAGATCGCCCGCGCCTTCGGCGCCGAGGTCACCTGCGTGTGCGGCCCGACCAACGTGGAGCTGGTCCGCTCGCTTGGCGCGCACCACGTCATCGACTACACCCGGGAGGACTTCACTCGGGGCACCGCACGCTACGACGTGATCCTCGACAACATCGAGAACCACTCCCTCGCGGACACTCGACGAGCCCTGGCGCCCGACGGCACCCTTGTCCTCATGAGCGGCACGGGCGCGAGCGGCCTGCGGCTGCTGGTCCGCCTGGTCCGACCGGTCGTGATCTCGCCCTTCGTGAAGCACAGCCTGCGCCGGCCCCTCTCCAATCCGAAGCGTGAGGACCTCGAGGTCCTCGTGGCCATGGTCGAGGAGGGGACGCTCCGGCCGGTCATCGACTCGACCTACCCGCTACGGGAGACGGCGGCAGCCATCCGCCACATCGAGGCGGGGCACGCCCGAGGGAAGGTCGTCGTCGCGATCTGAGGCGCCTGGGAGTCAAGCTGCTCGCACGGCACGCCCGAGGACAATTGTCATCAGCATGAAGCAGAGCAAGGATCAGGAACGAGGCAGCTGAAGTCATGGCGGATGTGAGGATCATCCTCTCGGGGTTGTGGGTGGCCGTGATGCTGACCTACCTCCTGGGGGATGTCCTGCGCCTGTTCGCCGGCGACATCACGCCGGGCGAGATCGAGGGCCGAAAAGCCAGCCAGGGAATGTGGCTTGGGATTGCCGTGATCATGCTGATCCCGATCATCATGGTCGTCCTGTCCCTGACGTTGCCGTATCCCGCGATCGGCTGGGTCAACATCGTCGTGGCCGTGCTCGTCGTTATCTTCAATCTCTTTGGCTTGCCCTACCCTGGCCTGTACGACAACTTCCTGATCATCGTGAGCTTCGTCTTCAACGCCTTGACCGCCTGGTACGCATGGACGTGGGTCACGACAGCTGCGTAGCCGGGAGGGCCTCGGTCAGGTGCCGACGTAGGCCGCGAGGTGCTCGCCGGTGAGGGTGGAGCGGGCGGCGACGAGGTCGGCGGGGGTGCCCTCGAAGACGATCCGGCCGCCGTCGTGGCCGGCGCCGGGGCCGAGGTCGATGATCCAGTCGGCGTGCGCCATGACCGCCTGGTGGTGCGCGATGACGATGGCCGACTTGCCCGCGTCCACCAACCGGTCGAGCAGCCTGAGCAGGTGCTCGACGTCCGCGAGATGCAGGCCTGAGGTCGGCTCGTCGAGCACGTAGATGCCACCGTCGGTGGCCATGTGGATGGCCAGCTTGAGCCGTTGCCGCTCGCCGCCGGACAGCGTGGTGAGCGGCTGGCCGAGGCTGAGGTAGCCGAGCCCGACATCGGCGAGCCGGTGGAGGATGGCGTGCGCGGCCGGCGTGCGCGCCTCGCCGGCGCCGAAGAACTCCTCGGCCTCGATCACCGACATCGCGAGCACCTCGCTGATGTCGCGGCCGCCGAGGTGGTGGTCCAGCACCGAAGCCTGGAACCGCTTCCCCTCGCACTCCTCGCAGATGGTGGCGACGCCGGCCATCATCGCCAGGTCGATGTAGATGACGCCGGCGCCGTTGCAGGTGGGGCAGGCGCCCTCGGAGTTGGCGCTGAACAGCGCCGGCTTCACGCCGTTGGCCTTCGCGAACGCAGTGCGGATCGGGTCGAGCAGCCCGGTGTACGTCGCCGGGTTGCTTCGCCGCGAGCCACGGATCGAGGTCTGGTCGACCGACACCACTCCGTCCCGCCCCGACACCGAGCCGTGGATCAGGGAGCTCTTTCCCGACCCGGCCACACCGGTCACCACCACCAGCACGCCGAGCGGTATGTCGACATCGACGTCCTGCAGGTTGTGGGCGCTGGCGCCGCGCACCTCCAGCACCCCCGACGGTGTCCGCAGCGACGGCTTCAAGGAGGCCCGGTCGTCGAGGTGGCGGCCGGTGATGGTGCCGCTGGCCCGCAGCCCGTCGACGGTGCCCTCGAACACCACCTCGCCGCCGGCGGTGCCTGCGCCGGGGCCGAGATCGACGACGTGGTCGGCGATCGCGACCGTCTCCGGCTTGTGCTCGACGACCAGCACGGTGTTGCCCTTGTCGCGCAGCTGCAGCAGCAGGTCGTTCATCCGGGCGATGTCGTGGGGGTGCAGCCCGATCGTCGGCTCGTCGAAGACGTAGGTGACGTCGGTCAGCGACGACCCGAGGTGGCGGATCATCCTGGTGCGCTGCGCCTCGCCGCCCGAGAGCGTGCCCGACGGCCGGTCGAGGCTGAGGTAGCCGAGCCCGATCTCGACGAACGCGTCGAGGGTGTGCCGCAGCGTCGCCAGCAGCGGCGCGACGGACGGTTCGTCCAGATCCCGCACCCACCCGGCGAGGTCGTTGATCTGCATTGCGCAGGCGTCGGCGATGTTGACCCCCTCGATCTTCGACGATCGGGCGGCCTCGCTGAGCCGGGTGCCGCCGCACTCGGGGCAGGCGGTGAACGTCATCGCCCGCTCCACGAACGCCCGGATGTGCGGCTGCAACGCCTCCCTGTCCTTGGCCAGGAACGACTTCTGGATCTTCGGGATCAGACCCTCGTACGTCAGGTTGATGTTGTCGACCTTGATCCTGGTCGGCTCCTTGTACAGGAGGTCGTGGAGCTCGGCCCTGGTGTACCGACGGATCGGCTTGTCCGGGTCGAGGAAGCCGCAGCCGCTGAAGATGCGGCCGTACCAGCCGTCGACGCTGTAGCCGGGGATCGTGAGCGCGCCCTCGTTGAGCGACTTGCTGTCGTCGTACAGCTGCGACAGGTCGAAGTCGGTCACGCTGCCCATGCCCTCGCAACGCGGACACATGCCTCCGGTGATGGAGAAGCTCCGTCTCACCGCCGTGCTGGACCCACGCTCGACGGTGATCGCCCCGACACCGTGGGCCGAGGCGACATTGAAGGAGAACGCCTGGGGCGAGCCGATGTGCGGCTGCCCGAGCCGACTGAAGAGGATGCGCAGCATCGCGTTGGCGTCGGTGGCGGTGCCGACCGTGGAGCGGGCGTTGGCGCCCATCCGCTCCTGGTCGACGATGATCGCCGTCGTCAGCCCGTCGAGCACGTCGACGTCCGGCCGCGCCAGCGTCGGCATGAAGCCCTGCACGAAGGCGCTGTACGTCTCGTTGATCATCCGCTGCGACTCGGCGGCGATCGTGCCGAACACCAGCGAGCTCTTGCCCGAGCCGGAGACGCCGGTGAACACCGTCAGCCGGCGCTTCGGGAGCTCGATGCTGACGTCCTTGAGGTTGTTCACGCGCGCGCCCTGCACGCGGATCAGATCGTGGCGGTCGGCAACGTGCAGCGCAGGCGACTGCGTCTCCGTTCTCGTGGCCTTGCTCATCGTGGGTTTGACGTCCATCTGCAGGTGCCAGAGGTCAGGCCGGACCGCTCGGGCCGTCCCGCCTGGGGCGGGCCCGGTGGCGAGCTCAGTCCTCAGCTCACCGCCTTCTTCACGAGGGCCCCGATCCTTGCCTCGTCGGCGGCGGTCAGCTCCGTCAGCGCGAAGGCAGTCGGCCACATGGCGCCTTCGTCGAGCTTCGCGTCTTCTTCGAAACCGAGCGTCGCGTACCGCGACTTGAACTTGTCGGCGCTCTTGAAGAAGCAGACGACCTTGCCGTCCCTGGCGTAGGCGGGCATCCCGTACCAGGTTTTCGGCGTGAGGCCCGGCGCGTTTGCCTTGACGACCGCATGGATCCGCTCGGCCATGACGCGATCCGACTCCGGCATCTCGGCGATCTTCGCGAGCACGTCGTGTTCCCCGTCCGCCTTGGCCGCGCGCGGGCCGCGGCCCCCAGTCGCCTTCAGCTCCTGGGCGCGCTCCTTCATCGCGGCTCGTTCCTCGTCCGAGAATCCTTCGGACGTCTCTGCACTCGCGCTCCTGCCCGTGGCGGACTTCTGCGTGTCCTTCATTGCAGGTTTCCCCCTCTGCGAGATCTGATGGGACGACCCCCAATGCTAGGGAGCCGCGGCAGCGGCGCTTCTCCGCGCATGCTCGGTCGCGACCTGGGATCTGATCGCCAACCTTAGCCCGACTGCGGACCTACTCCTTCTCCCAGCCGACCCGCCCCGTGGCTAGCCCTACCCCGAAGATGCCGGCTGGCCGGCTGGCCGGTGCCGCGCCCCCGCCCGCAGTGTCTCACCCGTGCCGAGCATCTCGATGCAACGGGGCCCCATGCCACGTGAAGGAGAGGAGTCGATGAGCGCGGGGAAGATGATCGCAAACGCGGTTGATTCGGACGGGAAACGGATGTACAGGGTGGGCGGCATCTCCGCGCTCGTCCTGGGCGTCGCGTACATCATCACGATTCCGCTCTACGCCTACGTGGGCGCTCCGCCGAATGGCGGCGAGGCGTGGCTCATGTATGCCGCCGGAAAGACCACGGTGTGGTGGGCAATCCTCGGCCTCTCCGTGCTGACGGACCTTCTCTTCGTACCCGTCGCGCTCTCGCTCTATCTCGCGCTGCAAGGGGTCGGTCGAAGCGCGATGTTGCTGGCTACCGCATTCGTGTTGTTGTTCGTTGGCCTGGACCTGGCAGTCACGTGGTCCAACTACGCCGCTCTCATCACGCTCAGCGGCAACTACGAAGCTGCCTCGACTGAGGCCCAGCGGGCGGCCTACGTCGCGGCCGCAACCTACCCGTCGGCCGTATTGGCATCCACCTTGGAGGGCGTATACAGCATCGCCGTCCTCTCGCTGGGGATTCTCCTGGCCGGCTTCGTCATGCTCAGGGATTTCGGCAAGGCGGCCGGCTATCTAGGCGTGGCCACGGGCATCCTCGGCATCGTGTCAGTAGCGGGCCCGCTTCTTGTGGGTGCGTTGAGTGGCGCCATCATCATTGCTTCCGTTCTCACCACGGCCTGGGTCGTGGTTGTCGGCTTTCGACTCTACGGGCTCGGTCAGCAGTGATTCGCAGGTGGTTCTATCTCGTGGCTGACCTCCGGTCGCTCCAGGACGCTGACGACCTGGTGATACCCTGACTCGCGTCCGCCAGAGGATCTGGCCGTATGCGTCCTGGCCCCGGGATCCCCGCGTTCGTCGGCCGAACGCGCGAGCTCGCCGCGATCACGGAGATGACCGCCTGGGCGGCCAGCGGAAGCGCGCCGGCCGGAGTGCTCGTGCTTGGGAGCACGGGGCAGGGGAAGAGCAGGCTTCTCGAGGAGGCCCGCTCTCGCAGCAAGATCGATCACAGGCTGGCGATCGCGGGGTATGAGCCCGAGCGAAACGTGCCGCTCGCGGCGGCCACCGGCCTCCTTCGGACCATCTCCGGACAGCGAGACTGGCTCCCGGCCCTCTTCTCCGACCGATTCCCGGGTGAAGGGACGGCACTCGATCCGATCAGGATCTTCGAGGCCGCCCACGTCGCGGTTGGCCGATTGGGGCGGGTCCTGCTCACGATCGACGATCTTCAGTGGGTCGACGACCTCTCGCTCGCCCTCTCCCACTATCTCGTCCGCGCGGCATCCACGTCCGGCCGCCCATTGGCCCTCCTCGCGGCTGCTCGCCCGTCCCCCGTCGCAAGCAGGTTCGCCAGCTCCCTCCGTCAGCTTCTTGGACAGCCCCACCAGTTCACGGTCCTGGAGCTCGGGCCGCTCACGGTCGAGGAGGCGATCAGCCTCGTGGCCGGGCTGGCGCCAGCGACCGGCCCCGAGCGTGCCACGGAGCTGTGGAACCAGGCCGGCGGCTCGCCGTTCTGGCTGGAGGCTCTGGTTCGCGCGAGCCGCGCCGGACTCGATCCGATCGAGATCGTGGGGGAACGTCTGCGGAGCCTCACCCCCGACGCCTCCACGGCCCTGGCCGATCTCACGGTGGCCGCCAAACCGTTTTCCATCGCCGAGCTCGCGCACCTGGAGGACTGGCTTGGGCCTCGCGCGGAAGCAGCAGCCGCCGAACTCGTCGGTTGGGGCCTCGCGGTGGATCTGCCCGGTGGCGTGGCGCTCACCCATGACCTGATCCGGTCCGCGGCCCTGCGCCTTCTCCCGGCATCGACTCGACAGGCGATTCACCGCCGGATGGCTGCGCTCCTCGAAGCCGAGACTGGCGACGACGTCCAGGCGCTCCGGGCCGCGCTCGAGCATCGACGTGCCGGCCGGCTGCCGACGCTGGACCTGGCCCTGAGACTCGCTCACTCGCCCCGACGCCGGTGGCTGGGTTCTGAGGGGCTCAGAGAGCTTGCCGTCATTGCCCGAGACGTGGACCCGAACGAGGCCTCGAAGCAGGAGCTCCAGGAAGCCGTTGCCTCGCTGGCTTCCGAGCTCAGCAACCATTCGGTGGCCCTCCAGCTGTGGAGCGCCCTGGCCGATGCGACGGCCGATGGCGGCCGCCGCCAGCGGGCGCTCGTCGCCTGTGCGCGCGAGGCCTATCACCTGGAGCGGCGACCCGATGCGCGCTCCTACATCGCCCGCTGCCGCGCGGAGCTCGGCGTGTCGCCGGGAACTCGCCTGGCACTCGATGCCATCGAGGCTCGAGTGGCGTTCTGGTGGGGGGACAGCGAGTCTGCGGAAGGGTGGAGCGTCGCGCGGCGGGCGGTGCGGACCGCTCGGCGCATGGCGAAGGAGGCGGGTGGCCCTGAGCGGCTCGGCGAAGCGAGACGAGCGTACCTCGATGCGCTGGGTGTTGGAAGGGACGTCGCCAATCAAGGCTACGACCTCCGGGCCATGACCAGGATCGGGGAGGAGCTCATCGTCGGCACGCGCGGCTTTGACGAGGCCATGCATCTCGACGCCGTCGTCGTCCACGCATTCGCGCTCAGGACCGCTGGACGCCTCCGGGAGGCCGAGGATCGACTCCGGTACACCTGGGAGCAGGCCCGCCAGCGTCTGCTTCCCTCCGTCACAGTCGACGCCGGGTACATCCTCGCGAGAACCCTTCACGACCTCGGGAGCCTGGATGAGGCCGACGAGATCGCAACCGAGGCTGCGGCCATGGCCGGGCGGACCGGCGACCCCGGACGCAATCGTGTCATCGGGCTGATGGTCGTGCACGAGCTGGCGTTTTCGCGCGACGACTGGCGGCAGGCGGCGAGCGCGCTGCGCACGGCGGCCGAGGGCCAGCTCACGGCGCACGAGCGACAGCACCTGTACCAATGCCTCGCGAAATGGCTGGCCCGGCTCGGGGGACTCGGTGCTGAGAAGGACGTCGTCGCGCTTGTCATGGAAGGGCGGCGCCTTGCCGAGACCGCGAGCTGTTCGAGATGTCGCCTCGAGAACGAGCTTCCGGCGACAGAGGCGCTGCTGCGTGTTGGGCGGGTAGCGGAGGCTCGGCGAGCCTTGGATGAGTGGGACCGCGAGCGGCCATTGCCGACGCCCCAGGACGCCTTCCGCCGGCGCCGGCTGGAAGCCTTGCTGGCTGGGCAGGACCGCGATTCCGCCCAGGCCCTGGCGTTGCGCGTGGCCGTCATCGATGAGGCCGACCAGGCCGAGATGGGCTTCGATGGACTATGGATGCGCCTGGACCTGGCCACGTTTCTGGTCGGGCTCGATCGCGGACGCGCCGCCGTGGCGTTCCGCGACGCCGCGGAGCGGGCCGAACGGATGGGCGCTCGCACGGAGGCGCGACTTGCCGACCAGGGCCTGCGTGCGCTGGGCGTCCGGACGTGGCGCCGCGGCCCCGCGACATCGATGGGCACGGCGATCGAGCGCCTCAGCGAGCGGGAGCTCGAGATCGCTCGACTCGTGGCGGCCGGCGCCTCCAATCCCGAAATCGCCGGCCAGCTGTTCCTGTCCCGCAAGACGGTCGAGCGCCACGTCTCCAACGTCCTGGCGAAGCTCGACGTCCGCAACCGGACCGAGCTCGCCGCGATCCTGGGTCCCTCCACCACCGGGCCATAGCCACCCCCGAATCCGCGGCCTCACATCGAGGGAGATGCCGGATGAACGGCGGGTGGCCGGACCCTAGGTTGGCTCCTGACGTCGCCGAGCGAGCGACGCAAGCTGCGAAGGAGACGAGGGTGACCACTGAACGCAGAAACTGGAGCAATACCTATCCCAGCATCCACCTGACCCCGCTGGTCCTGGCGGGTTTGCTGGTCGCAAGCTTCACGGCCGGGGCCGTACTGGCTTCCGGACTCACAGTCGGGCGCTTTGCCGTCTCGGAGGACGCTGGGCCCGCGGGAGTCGCCGCGGCCGTCCCGGCGGCGAGCCAGTTCGAGGGGCTCACGCCCGAGCAGCGGGCGATCGACTTCCGCCTGAGCGAGAAGGGCCTCCCGACGCAATTCGAGCTGACGCCCGAGCAGCGGGCGATCGACTTCCGCCTGAGCGAGAAGGGCCTCCCGACGCAATTCGAGCTGACGCCCGAGCAGCGGGCGATCGACTTCCGCCTGAGCGAGAAGGGCCTCCCGACGCAATTCGAGCTGACGCCCGAGCAGCGGGCGATCGACTTCCGCCTGAGCGAGAAGGGGCTCCCGACGCAATTCGAGCCGCGCTAGCCAACGATCGGGGCGACAGCACGAGAGTGACATGCTCCGCTCAAACCCAGCCGACGTCGACAGGCGGGCCCGTATTCTCGGGCCCGCCTTCCCAGTTCCCGGGGGACTCCGATCGGCTCACGCAGTGCTTGAAACCCGCGGTGCCGACGGCAGGCCATCGGTGCGAAGACGCGAGAAGAGCACCCTCTCCCACCGCCCACCGTTGCATCGAACGTGCTGAGGAAGGACGTCTTCCTTCAGGAAGCCTGCTTTGGTCGCCACGCGCAGCGAGGCGTCATTCGTCGGCTCGATGTACAAGTCCACGCGCCCAATGCCCAGGTCATCGAACGCGTATCGGCACACCAACGCAACCGAGCGAGTTGCGTACCCTCGACGCCGATACGGCGGGAAGACCCAGTAGGACAGCTCGGCAATCTCGCGGTCGTCAGGATGGATCTCGAGCACGCAGCCGCCCACCAACCTTCGTGTCCCTGTCTCTCGAACAGCGAAGGACCGTCCGGATCCGCGACAGTGCCACTGCTCCTGCCAGCGTCCGATCTGGTTTGCGATGTCGTGCCGCGTGAACGGGCCTGGGAGGCAGGATCGGCGCACGTAGCCGTTGTCCTGGCCGGCCCACAGGGCGTCGATGTCGGCGTCGGTGAAGCGATCCAACACCACCACGCCGTCTGTGAGCGGCAACGCGTCCGAGTCCTGAGTCACCACGATCGCCATCGCTCGCCGCTCACGAGGGGGAGGCCCGCTGAGCCGGGCCTTCCCCTGAGCCTCGTACGCGGTCGATGGGCCTGGCCGGGATCGCCGCCTCAGATCAGGTCGGCAATCGCTTCTTTCCACGCGCCCAACTGGCGCGTAACCCCGGCGTCGACGGCGGCGCTCACGACGCCGACACCGTCGAGGCAGATGCCGGCTCGCATGGTCAGGCGCTCGAACTCCGGCGCCCCCATGAGCCGCCCCAGCTTCTCGGGATTGCCGCGCAGCAGCGCGAAGCCACCCAAGTCGCCGCCGTGGGCGGCCAGGAGCGCGTACTCGACGCTCTCGATCTCCCCCGCTGCCTGGAGCGCGTTCCAGTAGGCGACCGCTTCCTCGAACACCTTGGCCGCCGCGGCTTCCTTGCCGGCGCGCGGCGAGCCCCAGCCGATGAACAACCCGAACTCGGCCACAGCGATACCCTCCTGGGAACTCATCCCGCGGGTCGGTCTCGCCAGTGGCTCGGCGCGGTCCCGGCGGCCGTGTGCGGGCCGCGCGTCAGAGCCTCCCGTATGGGTCGGAACAGTCTGTGCCGAGCGGGCCAGGAGGAGAAGTGCCGTCGGTCACGAGGCGTCGGGCGAGCCCGGTGGTGGGCCTGGTGCTCTCGTTTGGGTCCTGCCGCCGCGCTGGTTCCTGCGCTCGTCCTGCGGTTCTGGTTCCCTCGCCCGTCTCGAAACCCGTCGCCCCCGTCCCTATAGTTGATCGGTGCCCGCGCCGATCCTGGCCACCAAGCTCTACATCCCACCTTCGCGGCAAAGAGTCGTCCTCCGGCCGCGACTGGTCGAGCGGCTGAACGAAGGCCTCGCTGCCGGCCACAGGCTGACCCTGGTCTCCGCCCCGGCCGGCTTTGGCAAGACCACGCTGGTCAGTGATTGGGTCGCGGGCTGCGGGCGACCGGTGGCGTGGCTGTCGCTCGACGAAGGCGACAGCGACCCCAGCCGCTTTCTGACCTATCTGATCGCGGCTCTGCAGACGGTGGCGACCGGGATTGGGGAAGGGGTGTTGACCCTTCTCCAATCGCCGCAGCCCCCGCCACCCGAGTCGACGCTGACGGCCCTGCTCAACGACGTCGCCGCCATCCCGAGCGATGTCGTGCTGGTGCTCGACGACTACCACGTCGTCGACGCGAAGCCGGTCGACGATGCCCTGGCCTTCCTGGTCGAGCACCAGCCGCCGCAGCTGCACCTGGTCGTCGCCACCCGTGAGGATCCGGCTCTGCCCCTCGCCCGATTGCGCGCCCGAGGCCAGTTGACCGAACTGCGCGCCGCCGACCTTCGCTTCACCCCGTCCGAGGCCGCCGACTTTCTCAACCTGGTGATGGGCCTGAACCTAACGGCGGACGACATCGCCGCCCTGGAAACTCGTACCGAAGGTTGGATCGCGGGCTTGCAGCTGGCCGCGATCTCGCTGCAGGGCCGCGAAGACGTCGCCGGCTTCATCGCGTCGTTCGCCGGCAGCCACCACTTCGTGCTCGACTATCTGGTCGAAGAAGTCCTCCAGCGGCAGCCCGACCCCGTGCAGACCTTCCTGCTGCGGACGTCCATCCTCGATCGGCTCTGCGGCCCGCTATGCGACGCCGTGCTGCTCGACGCCTCGGCCTCCGGTCAGGAGACCCTCGAGTATCTCGATCGGGCGAACCTGTTCATCGTCCCCCTGGACAACGAGCGGCGCTGGTACCGCTATCACCATCTCTTCGCCGAGTTGCTGCGGCAGCGGTTGCACCAGAGCCTCGCTTCATCAGGGGGGGATGAAGGAAGGAGCGTGGCCGAATACCACATCCGTGCCAGCCAGTGGTACGAAGACAATGCCCTGGAGATCGAAGCCTTCCACCATGCGGCTGCCGCCAATGACATTGAACGCGCCGAGCGGCTGATTGCTGGTGGGCGGATCCCCCAGCACTCACGCGCCGCTGTGACAGCCGTATTCGACTGGCTGGATTCGCTGCCAAGGACCGTGTTGGATGCCAGACCCTGGTTGTGGGTGAGGTCTGCCACGGTGGCGCTGAATGCGGGACGGACAACCGGTGTGGAAGAGAAACTGCAAGCGGCTGAAGAAGCTCTGCAACATGCCGATCTCGATGACAAGACCCGCGACCTGATTGGGCAAATTGCCGCCGTAAGAGCCACGTTGGCGCTCGCCAACTACCAGCCCGAAGCCATGATCAACCAGGCGCACCGCGCCCTGGAGTACCTGCACCCCGACAACCTGCCTTCCCGCGGTAGAGCTCTCCGGACGCTGGGGTTTGCGTACCAGCTCCAGGGGGACCGTGCCGCGGCCCGTCAGGCATATACCGAAGCCAGAGCTATCAGACAAACGCCCGGGAACATCAACCTCACGGTGTCAGCTACAACCGGCTTGGGCAATGTGCAGGAATCTGAAAACCAGCTCTATCAGGCGGCCGAAACCTACCGATGCTCCTTGCAACTACTTGGTGATCAGGCACCTTCGAATGCTGATCAAGAGTTCATCGGCCTGGCTCGCATATTCTATGAATGGAACGATCTGGATGCCGCTGAACAGTACGGGCAGCAGAGCCTTCAACTAGCGCGGCAGTATGTTGGCGCGATCGACAGATTCATCCTCTGCGAAGTGTTCCTGGCTCGCCTGAAACTGGCCCGGAGAGATGTGGCCGGCGCGGCCGCCATGTTGGCGGAGACCGAGCAGTCTGTGCGCCAGAATGGCTTCGTTCGTCGCATGCCTGAGGTCGCTGCTGCCCAGGTGCTGACGTTGCTGCAGCAGGGCGACGTGGCGGCGGCCGCGCACGTGGCCCAGGCGCATGATCTTCCCCTCAGCCAGGCCCGGGTGCACCTGGCCCAGGGAGATCCCACCGCAGCGCTCGCGGTGCTGGAGCCATATCGCCGGCAGATGGCGGAGAAGGCGTGGGCGGATGAGGAGCTCAAGGCCCTCGTGCTGCTCGCCGTCGCGCTCGATGCCCGTGGCGAGCGGGCCGAGGCCGTGGAGGTGCTCGACGAAGCCCTGGCGCTGGCGGAGCCGGGCGGCTTCATCCGCATCTTCGTCGACGAAGGTGCGCCGATGGCTCGTCTGCTCCGCGAGTCGTTGTCTCGAGGGGTCCGGCCGGAGTACGTCCGGCGGTTGCTGGCAGCGTTCCCCTTCGATGACGCGGATCGGGCCGCATCACCCGCGGCGAGAGTCGCCGGAAGCCGTCTCGCCGAACCCCTCAGCGGCCGCGAGCTCGAAGTGCTCGCTCTCATCGCCAAAGGGCTGACCAACCAGGAGATCGCAGCCAGGCTGTACCTGTCGCTGCACACGGTGAAGGCGCACGCCCGCACCATCTACGCCAAGCTCGGCGTGAGCAGCCGCACGCAGGCGGTCGCCAGGGGACGAGCCCTGGGCTACCTGTCCGAGGACCGCCGCCCCGACGGCTGAGCTGGACGGCGTCGGCGACGATGCCCGGTCGCGCCCTCAGTACGCAGGTTCGACCCTGTCCGCCCTCCAGGACGCCCGCGATCAGTCCTCCGATTAGTCCCCCGAATAGCTCCTGGGAGCGATGACGCTCATCCCATCGCGGGAAGACGCTGCCCGTGCACTCCACCGCTGGGTGGGTGGCAACGATCGGATGCGACGGGCAGGAGGACACGATGAGGGCGATCGCCCAGGACAGGTACGGCGCGGCAGATGCGCCGGTGTCGAGACAGGTCGGCGCCAAGCCGACGAGATGAGAGACGTGAAGACATCGGTCGGACTCACTGGGCACAGAAGGCAGGCGGTCTTGCGGCGCTTTCCTGGCGCTCGCCTACCTGCTGGCGATGCCCTTCTTCCTTCTCGTGGTCGACTACCGAGCGCGTGGACCCGGCCGCCAAAGTCGCCTCGCTCGCGGCCAACCACGGCGCATGCAGGTCATGTACCTCATCACCTACGTGGCGATGTCCTTCCATCCGCGCGGCCCTGTCGAGCGCCTGGCCGGCGGCTCCAGCCCGATGGCCGCGACCGCGGTCGGGCTGATCTCGGTACTCATCGCGAGCGGCCTCGTGTGGAATGCCGGCATGGGCGCGGTCGTGCCCTCTACCCCAACCCGGCCCAGGCGGTGTCCATGTGGCAGGTGATCGAGCCGGTCTCGGATGGCCTCAGCAGCTCCGACGGCGAGATCCTCGGCGGCCTGTGGGTTCTGTTGTAAGCATCGCGGGCCTTCGGGAGGGCGGGCTCTCTCGGCCTGGGCTGTCGGCGTGGTGGTCGGCGCCATCGGGTCGCCTCCGTGATCCCGCCGCTCGCGGCTGGCGATCCTGCTGCAGATCGGCTGGTTCGTGTGGCTTGGGGTCACCATGCTGCGCCCGACCGAGCGCTCGGAGCAGCCGCTTCCGATCAAGGGGAGCTTCGCATGAGCCTGCTTCGCAACCTCGCCCGACGGCGGCTTCGGACCGCCCTGACCGTCACCGGCATCACGATCGGCATCTGGGCCCTCGTCGTGTTCGGCTCGATGGCCAACAAGATCAGCTCGATCGTCGCCATCGGCAGCGACTACTACGCGGGCAAGATCGTCGTCACCGACAAGTCCGGTGGGCTGTCCGGAGACAGCCCCATGGCGATCGCCCTGGTCGACGACATCGCCGCGATCGACGGGGTGGCTGCGGCCGTTCCGGGCGTCAGCACCCTCCTCGATCCCGAGTCGAACGGCGGGATCAGCATGCCCGACATGATCGTCGGAGACCTGCCCGGCGCAGATCACGGCAACAACATGTATGACGCCCGGGTCGCCCAGGGCCGCGCGCTCACCGCCGAAGACGCCGACTCCCTCGTGGCCGTCCTCGGTTCGGACCTCGCCCGCAAGCTCGGCAAGGGCATCGGGGACACGCTCGAGATCCGGGGCATGACGTTCGGCGTCGTCGGGATCCTCGAGCCGACCCTGACCGCGCCGGACACGACCGCGATCGTGCCGCTCGCGGCAGCCCAGGACATCTTCTTCCAGGATCTGCCGCCGGTCGTCCGCCAGAACGTGCGGGCGGACCAGCTCGCAACCGACATCACGGTCTATCCCGACGAGGGAACCGACGTCGAAGCCCTCGCCGCACGGATCGAGGCCGACATCCCGAACGCGTCGGCGATGACCGGCACGGAGTTCGACGGGGTCGTGGGCTCATCGGTCGCGATCTTCAACGCGATCATCGTCGGCGTGGCCCTGATCAGCCTGATCGTCGGCGGCCTGTCGGTGATCAACACGATGGCCATGACGGTCGCCGAGCGGACCCGGGAGATCGGGATCAAGCGCGCGATCGGCGGCTCGCGGGCGCGGGTCATCCGTGAGCTCGTGAGCGAGGCCGGCCTGATCGGCCTGCTCGGTGGCCTGCTCGGCCTGGGCCTCGGTGCGGTGGTCGTGTACCTCGCCAACGAGGCCGGCCGGAGCTCGGGGACGATCCTCTTCCAGCTCACCCCGCAGACGGCGATCTTCGCCGTCCTCTTCTCGACCATCCTCGGCGTCGTCGCCGGGATCATCCCCGCCTGGAACGCGGCGCGCCTCGACCCGGTCGCGGCCCTCCGCTACGAGTAGGAGCAACGGACCATGGCACTTCTCGAAGGGCGCAACCTGCGCAAGACCTACAAGCTCAGCCGCAAGAACGAGGTCCAGGCGCTGCGCGGGGTCGAGGTCTCGATCGATGCCGGCGAGCTGGTCGCGATCATGGGCCCGTCCGGCTCCGGCAAGAGCACCCTGATGCACCTGCTCGGGCTGCTCCACAGCCCGGACCAGAACCACGGGCCGGCGCCGGAGCTGTCGTTCGCCGGGCGCGACGCGACGCGCATGTCGGACGGCGAGCGGACCCGGATCCGGGCCCGCGAGATGGGCTTCGTGTTCCAGCAGTTCAACCTGGTCCCGACGCTGACCGCGGTGGAGAACGTCATGCTCGCCGGCGAATATGCCGGTCTTGGCCGGCGTGAGGCACGCGAGCGGGCGATCGCCCGGCTCAACATGGTCGGCCTGGCCGAGCGCGCGACGCACCGCCCGTCCGAGCTGTCCGGCGGCGAGCAGCAGCGCGTCGCGATCGCCCGGGCGCTCGTCAACGACCCGGCGCTCGTCCTGGCCGACGAGCCGACCGGCAACCTCGACTCGCACAGGTCCGCGGAGCTCCTCGGCCTGATCCGGAAGCTCAACCGCGAGCACGGCCAGACGTTCGTGCTCGTCACCCACGACGCGGAGGTCGGGGCGGCCTGCGACCGGATCATCCGGATGCGTGACGGCCTCGTCCGGGCCGTGGAGCTGGTCAATGACCCCACCCCGGGCGACGTCGGCGAGGCCGCGGCGTGAGCCGGCGATGATCGGCCGCGACGGGCACGAACCGATGTCCCAGGAACTCGACCCGCACGTCGACTCGAGCCAACCGATGGCCTATCAGATCCGGATCACCGGCCAGCTCGACGCTCGATGGGCGGACTGGTTCGAGGGTCTGACGATCACGCTCGACGGCGGCGACACGCTCATCAGCGGGCCGATCATCGACCAGGCCGCGTTGCACGGGTTACTCAAGAGAGTGCGTGACCTGGGAATGCCTCTGGTCTCGGTCAGTCCTGTCGAACCCGGCCCCCCGACGCTCGGGACAGGCCAGGCAGATGTGGCAGATGCCACATCGGAAACCGGCGTGGGCGGCTTGTCCACGTCAACGTCAACCACAACAGGGAGATAGAGCATGAACACGAACCGTACGATCGCCGCAGCTCCGGGGAAGCCGGGCATGAGCGCGGATCGGAAGGCCGCCGTCTGGATCGGCGTGCTGTACATCATCGGAACCGTTGGCATGGTCCTCAGCGGGGTCGTCACGAACGCGGTCCTGACGGGCCCGGCCTACCTGGCCCAGGTCGCCGCGCAGCCGAACCAGGTGGCCGTTGGAGCCCTGCTCGTCCTGGTGGCGGGCCTCGCGCTCGCGCTGGTCCCGGTCGTGTTCTGGCCGATCGGCAAGCGCTACAACGAGACGCTGGCCATGGGGTACGTCGTCTTCCGTGGCGCGCTCGAGACGGTCATCTACATCGTCGCCGTGCTCGGGTGGCTGCTGCTGATCCCGCTCAGCACGGAGCAGGCTGCGGGACCGCTCGCCGGCTTCGTGCGCACGACCGAGACCGTGATCTGGGATCAGCTGATCGCCATCCCGTTCGTTCTCGGCGCGCTCATGTTCTACGTCCTGCTCTACCAGTCGCGGCTCGTGCCCCGGTGGCTGTCGGCCTGGGGGCTCGTGGCGGCCGCGCTCTCCATCGTGCCGTCGCTCGGGGGCATGTTCGGGCTGTCGTCGCTCGGCGTCCTTTCGCTTCCGCTCTTCCTGCAGGAGATGGTCATGGCGGTGTGGCTGATCGCCAAGGGCTTCACTCCGACTGCCATCGCTGCCGAGTCTGCCGGTGAGACGTCGAGGTGGCAGACCGCCAAACCGAGCGCTGTCTCGGCGACGTAGGTCGGCGACCCGGCGGCTCGGGACCGTTGAGTCGAGGGCCCGCCGACTCGCGTGTCGGCGCGTCTCAGGGCCCTCTCATCGCGAGTCGAAGGACCAGGCCCGCTGGGCCTGCCCCGAAGACAGGAGAGAGAAAGATGAATCCGAACCGAAGGCTCGCCGTCGCCACGGGAGTGCTGTTCATCACTGCGACGGTCGCAGACCTGCTTGGTGCGGCCGTCAGACCCGATCTGACCGGTACGGACTACCTCACCCAGGTCTCCGCGCAGTGGAACCGCGTGGCCGCGGGAGTGCTGCTCCTGCTCATCGCGGCGTTCGCGTGTGCCGGGATCGCGGTCTCGATGTATCCGATCCTGAGGAAGGCGAACGCGGGCCTGGCCCTTGGATCTGTCGTCTTCCGGACCATGGAGGCGGTCATGTACGTGATCGCCGTCGTGAGCCTGCTGTCCTTGCTGACGCTCGGCCAGCAGCTCGTCTCCGCCGGTACCGCCGAGCGTGCCTCGCTCGGGGCTGTCGGCGGCCTGCTCCTGAGCCTGCGCGAACACGCGGCCCTGGCGGGGGTGTTCGCCTTCTGCCTGGGTGCGTTCCTGTACTACTGCGCCTTCTTCCAGTCGCGACTGATCCCGCGCTGGCTCTCGGGCTGGGGTATCGCGGCGATCATCCTGCTGACGACGGCAGCCGTGCTGGCCCTGTTCAACAACGATGCCGTGACCTCGTATGTGCCGCTGGCGCTTCCCATCTTCCTCCAGGAGATGGTCATGGCCATCTGGCTGATCGCCAAGGGATTCAGCCCGTCTGCCGTTCGCTCCGACGACCTGTCCGTGACGAAGCCTGCGATCCCCGCGCTCGACGATCACGCGCCCGTCGCGGCCTGAGAAGCCCGACGGCCGACCGCTGGGGCATGCTGCGCGCTTGACCGACTACCGCCTCACGAGGCGAATGGCGGCCCACCACGCCCCGAGCACGGTGAACGCCGCCCCAGCGCAGATGCTGATCTCGTTGATGAACTGACCTCCGGTGCCCATCTCAGAGAATGAGAACTCGGTCCCAGCCGGATAGAGGGTCTTGCCGAAGTTGGGGAAGAGAATCCCGAACGCCATGAGCGCGATGCCAAGGACGATGAGCAGACCCGCGAGCCTCATGCGGCCACAATATGTCGCTTGTGAGGAGGCGGAATCTGGTGAACGTCGCAACACCCATGAGACTGGGGAGTTGCGATGGGTCGTCGAGGACGGAAGCCGCACCACGCGAAGCGTGAGGCGTTCGCGAGGCTGATCGCCGAGGGAGTGCCGTCGGCCCGGGCGTGCCGGATGGTCGGGATCTACCCGCGCACCGGCAAGCGGTGGCGCAACGGCCGTCGCATCACGTCCGGCGGCCGTGTGCTGGACTTGCCTCCCGTGATCACCGTCAGCCCCAACCCGTGAAGCGGTACTCACCGCGCTACCTGTCCGAGGACGAGCGCGTCCGCCTGGCCGACCTGCGCCGGGAGCGGCGCACGATGCGCGAGATCGCGCGCCCTGATGGGCCGCTCGCCGTCCACGATCAGCCGCGAGCTCGCCCGCGGCGCCGACGCGGCCGGCCGGTATCGGCCGTTCGAGGCGCACCGACGGGCGCTCGGACGTCGCCGCCTGCACCGCCCCAGCCGCCTGGCCCGGGACGCGATCCTGCGTGACTGGGTCGCCGGCAGGCTCAAGGCACGCTGGAGCCCGGAGCAGGTCTCCCGCGGGCTGCGCCGCCAGTTCCCCGACGAGCCGGCGCGGTGGCTGTGCGCCGAGACGATCTACCAGGCCGTCTACCGGCCCGACCTCGGCGGCCTGCCGCGCGAGCTGCCCGGACGGGTCCTGCACCTCCGCCGCCGCCGACGCCTGGCGCGCCGGCACGCCCAGGCCCGTCGCTCAGGCCCGCTCACCGGCGTGACCCCGATCGGCGAGCGTCCGGCGGCGGTGCTCGACCGCGTCGAGCCCGGGCACTGGGAAGGCGACCTCATCACCGGCGCCGGCAACGCGTCGGCGATCGTCACGATGGTCGAGCGCATCACCAGGTGCACGCTGCTCGGCCACCTGCCCGGCGCCCAGGCACGACTCGGCGACCGTGCGCGACGTCGTCGTGGCCGCCCTCTCCGTCCTGCCCCCGCACCTGCGCCGGACGCTGACCTGGGACCAGGGCAGCGAGATGGCCCGCCACGCCGAGATCGCCGCGGCCCTCGGCACGCGAGATCTACTTCTGCGATCCGCACTCGCCCTGGCAGCGGCCGACCAACGAGAACACCAACGGCCTGCTGCGGGACTACTTCCCCAAGGGCACGGACCTGTCCGTCCACACCGCCGACGACATCGCCCGCGTCCAGGCCGAGCTGAACGACCGTCCCCGCAAGGTCCTCGGCTGGGACAGCCCCGCCGACCGGCTGACCACGCTCCTCGGATCCCCAGCTCCACCGGCAGCGCTGATCAGGGACCGGCTCCGGGTATCAGGAGTCGGCTCGCGCCTTCATCGCCCGTCCTGGGCCGTCTGAGCGCGTCGACTTCCCGGGCATGGACCTCGTGACTGGCCTCGTCGCCCGCCGGGCCTCCGGGCGACGCGGCAGGCCGCCGACTCCAGCGCCTGGCCACGGCCGAGAACTGATCCCACCGCGGCTCCCCAACCAACAGGCATCGTTCCGCCGGTCTGGATGCCTACACTCCTCGGATCACACCGTCCGTGCTGCGACGTTGACTGGAACCCGCCGTCACCCGACGGTATGTCGATCTCCTCGACGACGACCTCCGAGCGATCCACCGCGCGGCGTCGCCGGTGGATCGCCTCGGCTGATCGACCGCACCTCGCGGGACGGCCGGCTCGCCCAAGTCGACGGTGTCGCGGCAGGTCCACGCGGCCGGACTGCCAGCAGGTTGTCCGCGGGAGAGGCGGCGCGGTGGCGCGTCGCCATGTCGCCATCGGCGAGGGCGACGTAGCGGCGGACCATCTCGAGGCTCGAGTGGCCGAGCATGCGCTGGAGCGTGAAGACGTCGCCGCCGTTCATAAGGTAGCGGTGGGCGAAGGTGTGGCGGAAGGTGTGCGGGTTGCAGCGCCGGGCGACGCCGGCGCGCGTCCGCAGCCGGCGCAGGAGCTGCTGGATGCCGGTCAGGGTGAGCCGCCCGCCGGCGGCACCGGTGAACAGGGGCGCATCCCCGGCGCTCGGCGCCCGGCCCTCGAGCACGCCCGCGATCGCCCGCCGCGTCGCCGCTCCGACCGGCACGACGCGCTCCCTGGCTCCCTTGCCCCGGACCTTGATCGTGCCGTCCGGGCGCAGGTCGGCGAGGCCGATGCCGGCCGCCTCGGACACGCGCAGCCCGGTGTCGAGCAGGAGCAGGACGATCGCCCGGTCCCGGACGTCGCAGGCCGCGAGCAGGCGCTGCAGGTCCTCGTCGGCGAGGGGCTCCATGACCTTGTGGGGAACCCGGGGCCGGGCGAGCGTCCGCAGCGCCGGCGCTCGGCGAGCCCGTCCCGGGCCAGCCAGTTCCCGAAGGCGCGCAGCCCGCGGACGTAGCCGGCGACGCTGACCGGCGCGAGGGTCGCCCGCAGGTCCACGAGCCACGCCCGCAGCTCGGTCGGGGTGAGGTCGTCGATCGGGCGCTCGGGCCCGAACCACGCGGCGAGGCGGTCGAGGATCGCCCCGTACCAGGCGATCGACCTCGGGGAGAGTCCCTCGGCGGTCTTGGCCGCGCAGAAGAGCGCGGCCGCGTGGCCCAACCGAAGCGGCGGGACCGCCTGATTCCGATCAGGCGCTGGCCACGCACGGCCGTCCCACCCGCGCGCGGGTCTGGTGCTCGCGCCGGCCACGAATCAGAATCGGCTGCCCGCCCGAATCCCTGCTCAGGATCTGGTGCCCACGCCGGCGGGGCCGCCCAGTCAGATGCTCGCGACCGCGTGGGATCTGATGCTCGTCGCATGTCGGCTGCCTCCTTCGACGAGCCGTCGGAGGCCGGCTGAGCACAAGATCTAGCGGTTCGTCGCCGACGAACCACAAGATGTGGTGGTCGGGCGGGTGGCTGGCGCGCCCGGAGGTGTCTGAGTCCACGACATAGGCGACACCTGATAGGCGACAGATGAGTCGGGACATGCGTGACAGTCGGGCGCATGTCGAAGCACCGGGTGGCCGTCCTCAAGGTCGTCTCCAAGCAGCTGTCCGTCACCGCCGCCGCGGCCGAGTACGGGATCAGCCGGCAGCACCTGCACCGCCTGCTGCGCCGGTACCGCGACGGCGGCCTCGAGGCCCTCGAGCCGCGCTCGCGCCGGCCGCGCACCAACCCCGGCCGGACGCCGGACGCCGTGCGCGACGCGGATCGTCGCGCTGCGCACCGAGCTCACCGCCCGCGGCCTCGACGCCGGCCCGGTCACGATCGCCTGGCACCTCGAGCGCGAGGGCCTGCCGGTCCCGTCGACCTCGACCATCCGGCGCATCCTCCACGCCGCCGGGCTCGTCGTGCCCGAGCCGCGCAAGCGCCCGCGCAGCTCGTGGATCCGCTTCGAGGCCGCGGCGCCCAACGAGCTGTGGCAGTCCGACTTCACCCACTGGCGCCTGGCCGACGGGAGCCGAGGTCGAGATCTGCTCGCTGGCTCGACGACCACTCCCGCTACCTGCTCGGCTGCACGGCCTTCCGGCGGGTCGCCGGCGACGACGTGGTGGCCACGTTCACCGCGGCCGGCGAGGCGCACGGCTGGCCCGCCGCCACGCTCACCGACAACGGCGCGGTCTACACGTCGCGCTTCACCGGCGGCCGCAACGGCTTCGAGTACCTGCTCGCCTACCTCGGCATCCGCCAGAAGAACGGGGCGCCCGGCCATCCCCAGACCCAGGGCAAGATCGAGCGCTTCCACCAGACCCTCAAGCGCTGGCTCGGGCGCCAGCCGGCGGCGCCGACCCTGGCCGAGCTGCAGGCCCAGCTCGACGCCTTCCGCCTCGCCTACAACGAGCAGCGGCCGCACCGGGCGATCGGGCGGATCACGCCCGGCGAGGCGTACCGGGCGACGCCCAAGGCGCATGCCCGCCGGCTCGCGCGCGCCGCGGGCCACTTCCGGCTCCGCTACGACGTGACCGACGGGAAGGGCGCGATCACCCTGCGCCGGGCCGGCCGCCTGCACCACCTCAAGATCGGCGCGGCCCATGCCCGCCGGCGGGTCCTCGCCATCGTCGACGAGCACGAGGTCACGGTCGTCGCCCTCGACACCGGCGAGATCCTCTCGACCCACCTGATCGAGCCCGACCGGCGCTACTGGCGCAACCAACGACGAGACCCCGGCCGATGGCCGGGGTCTCGAGCGACCGGCTGATCACATGTGTCGCCGATGTCGCGACTCATGTGTCGCCCATGTCGCGACTCAAGACAATGGCGCGCCCGAGAGGGATTCGAACCCCCGACCTTCTGATCCGAAGTCAGATGCTCTGTCCGCTGAGCTACGGGCGCGCAGGCACGCATCGTAGCGCAGCCGGCGGCTGTGGCCCGGCGGGCGCCCCTCCCGGCCCTGCAGCCGCGCGGCCTGCCGTCGGTCCGGCCGGTCGAGACGTGGCGGGTTCTCGTGAACCGCCGCCCCCCCCCCCCCGTGCGCCGGCAGCAGGATACGATCGTGACGAACCTCGAGACGGGCCGCCTTTCGGACCGCCACCCGCCGTACCGATACGCCGCGCTGTCGCGGGTGTGGTTCTCCGACACCGACGCCCAGGGCGTCGTGTACTACGGCCGCTACCTGCCCTACTTCGACAACGCGCGCCTGGAGTATCTCCGCCACCTGGGCCTCGTCGGGTACTGGCAGGGCGATCCCGAGTTCGTCATGCGCGCCCTGGAGGTCGAGTACGAGGCGCCCGCGCGCTTCGATGACCTCCTGGAGGTCTTCGTCCGGACCACGCGCATCGGCCGCACGAGCGTCACCTCCGAGGGCGCGGCGTATCGTGTCGACGACGACCGGCTGATGTGCACGGCGCGCATGACGCTCGTGCTCATCGACGCGACCACGCGCCGGCCGACGACGGTCCCGGACGAGTACCGGGACGCCATCGCAGCGTTCGAGGGGGATGGCCTGGACCTCGGGTC
>CAVUSH010000005.1:0-225824 GCA_963744095.1 uncultured Chloroflexia bacterium | reverse complement strand
GGGTCTCCGGCCTACCACTTGAAGTGGCTGAAGGCCTTGTTCGCCTCGGCCATCTTGTGGGTGTCCTCGCGGCGCTTCACGGCCGCGCCGAGGCCATTCGAGGCGTCGACGAACTCGGCGGCGAGCTTCTCGCTCATGCTCTTGCCGTTGCGCTTGCGGGCGGCCTGGACGAGCCAGCGGACGCCCAGCGAGAGCCGGCGATCACCGCGGATCTCGACGGGGACCTGGTAGGTGGCGCCGCCGACCCGGCGGGGCTTGACCTCGATGATCGGCGTCGCGTTGCGGAGCGCGGACTCGAGGACCTCGAGCCCGGGGCGCTTCGCCTGGGCCTCGGCCCGGGCGAGGGCCTGGCGCAGGATGCGGTCGGCGAGGTTGCGCTTGCCGTCGTTCATGAGCTTGGCCGTGATGCGGGCGGTCGTCCGGTTGGCGGGCGTCGCCTCGTACTTGGCCTTGCGGGGGATGCTGGCGCGGCGGGGCATGGATCCCTACAGCTTCTGGCCGGGCAGCTGGGCGCTGGCCTTGGCCCCGTACTTGCTGCGGCCCTGCTTGCGGTCACGGACGCCGGCGGTGTCGAGGGTGCCGCGGATGATGTGGTACTTCACCGACGGCAGGTCCTTCACCCGCCCGCCGCGCACGAGCACGACCGAGTGCTCCTGGAGGTTGTGCCCGATCCCGGGGATGTAGGCGGTGACCTCCATCTGGTTCGACAGCCGCACGCGGGCGATCTTCCGCAGAGCCGAGTTCGGCTTCTTCGGCGTCATCGTGCGCACCTGCAGGCAGACACCGCGCTTCTGGGGGGCGCCCGGAATCGGTGTCTGGCGCTGGTCGAGGCTGTTCCAGATCTTGCGCATCGCCGGAGCCTTGACCTTCTCGATCTTCGGCTTCCGGCCGTGGCGCACGAGCTGGCTGATCGTCGGCACGGAGACGCTGTCCCTTTCTGGTGGCTCTGCTGGTGGAGCACCCCCGTCCCGGGGGGACGGTTGGCTTCCGCGTGCCCGGCACCGAGGCGCGGAGCACGCACGCCGCCGACGGCCGGTCGCGGCACGCAAGGGGGGAGTGTACCAGCGGGCCTCCGAGAGTGTCAAAGTCCCGGGGCCCGCCGGCGTGGGTCAGTCCTTCGTCGCCTCGTCGTCCTCGTCCGTCGCGCCGGCGAGCGCGCCGAGAGCCTGCGCCGCGTCCACCGGGACGTCGGCCGTGACCTCGGTGAGGAAGGGGTTGAACGCGTCGTCGTCGTCGCCTGCGCCCGCGAGCTCGTCATCGACCTCGTCGGCCTCGCCGGACGCGTCCGCGGCCGCCAGGAGGGCGGTGAGGAGCGCCGGGTCGTCCGCGGCGGCGCCATCGTCGGTGGCGTCCTCGAGGAACGGGTTGTAGGTGCTGCCGAACTCCTCCGGCAGCTCGCCACCGGCGAGCGCCTCGGCGGCCCGGCGGCGCTCGGCCTCGCGGCGGGCAGCGACGTTGGCCGGCGCGCCCGTCCCTGCCGGGATGAGCTTGCCGATGATGACGTTCTCCTTGAGACCGACGAGGTGGTCCTTGGCGCCGTTGATGGCGGCCTCGGTCAGCACCCGTGTCGTCTCCTGGAACGACGCCGCGGCGAGGAAGCTCGCCGTGTTGAGGGACGCCTTCGTCACCCCGAGCAGGACCACCTGCGCCGTGGCGGGCTCACCGCCCTCGGCGAGGACCCGGTTGTTCTTGGCCTCGAACTCGAGGCGGTCGACGAGCTCGGTCGGAAGGAGGTCCGTGTCGCCCGGCTGGTCGATGCGGACCTTGCGGAGCATCTGCCGAACGATGATCTCGATGTGCTTGTCGTTGATCGTGACGCCCTGGCTGCGGTAGACCTTCTGGACTTCCTTCACCAGGTAGCGCTGCACGGCGTCCTTGCCGCGCGTGTCGAGGTACTCCTGCGGGTTGATCGGCCCGTCGGTGATCGCATCGCCGGCCCGGATCTCCTGGCCGTTGTCGACGAGGAGCTTGGCGTTGTGGGGGATGGAGTACTCGCGCTCCACCCGGTCCTCGGCCCGCACGGCGAGGTCGTTGCCGTCCTTGACGAGGATCCCCTTCTCCGGGGCGATGACGTCGGTGGAGGCCCCGTCCCTGCCCGCGACGCGGGCAACGACCTGGCTCTTCTCCACGAGATCGCCCGCCGCGGCCAGCACCTCGGCGTCCGCCGGGAGCCGGAGCTGGGCGTCGTACTGCTCGATGCTGATGACCTTGACCTTCGTCCCCGCGTCGGCGCGGACGATCTCCACGATCCCGTCGATGTGGCTGATCTCGGCCTTGCCCTTGGGGATGCGGGCCTCGAAGAGCTCCTCGACGCGGGGCAGGCCGGCAGTGATGTCGGCGCCGCCGGCGGATGCCACGCCGCCCGTGTGGAAGGTCCGCATCGTCAGCTGGGTGCCGGGCTCGCCGATCGACTGGGCGGCGATGATGCCGACCGCCTCGCCGGTTCCCACGAGGGAGCCGGTCGCGAGGTTGCGGCCGTAGCAGCGGCGGCACACGCCGTTGCGGGACTCGCAGGTCAGTGGTGACCGGACGAGAACCTCGCGGATCCCCGCGTCCTCGATCGCCCGGGCGACCGTCTCGCCGAGCTCCTCGGTGCGATCGCAGAGGATCTCGCCGTCGGGACCCGCCACGGGCGCAGCGGCGAAGCGCCCGACGAGCCGCCGGGCGAACGCCCCGGGCTCGATGGTCACCTCGTCGGACTCGGCCCGGGTGATCCAGCTCCCCTCCTCCGTGCCGCAGTCCTCGTCGCGGGTGATCACGTCCTGGGCGACGTCGACGAGACGGCGCGTCAGGTACCCCGAGTCGGCGGTACGGAGAGCGGTGTCGGCAAGGCCCTTGCGGGCGCCATGGGTGGAGATGAAGTACTCGAGGACGGTCATTCCCTCGCGGAAGTTGCTCCGCACGGGGACGTCGATGATGCGGCCCGACGGGTCGGCCATGAGACCGCGCATCGCGCCCAGCTGCCCGATGTTGCCCTTGTTGCCGCGGGCCCCGGAGGCGGTCATCATCGCGACCGGGCTGTTCGGGTCCAGGTTCTCCATCATCTTGTCGGAGAGGTCCTTCGACGTCTTCTGCCAGACGTCGACGACCGCCTCGTAGCGCTCGTCGTCGGTGATCAGGCCGCGCTGGAACTGGCCGTCGATCTTCGTGACCTGGTCGTCCGCGTCGGCGAGCATCGCCTGCTTCTCGGGGGGGACGGAGATGTCGTCGACCGCGATCGTCATGCCCCCGCGGGTGGCGTACTCGAAGCCGACCCGCTTGATGCCGTCCACGAGGTGGGCGGTCTCCGTCGGCCCGAGCGAGCGGTAGCAGCGGTCGACCAGGCTGCGGAGGTCCGGGCGCTTGTGCTCCGTGTTGGCGAAGCGGAGGCGGTCCGGGAGGATCTGGTTGAAGATGATCCGGCCCACCGTGGTGACGAGCCGGGTCTCGACGAGGGCCTCGGTCGCCTCGTCCCAGGTCCGGATGATCGCCACGACCGGCTCGTGCAGCGTGACCGTGCGGAGCTGGTAGGCCAGGATGGCCTCGTCCTCGTCGGCGAAGATCCGCGTCGGCGGCCGGTCCGCGACCCCTCGCTCGTTCATCGTCAGGTAGAAGCAGCCGAGGACCATGTCCTGGGTGGGCGCCACGACCGGGCTCCCGTCCGCCGGGGAGAGGAGGTTGGCGGTCGACAGCAGCATCGTCCGCGCCTCTTCCTGGGCGGCGGTGGACAGCGGCACGTGGACGGCCATCTGGTCGCCGTCGAAGTCGGCGTTGAAGGCCGTGCACACGAGCGGGTGGATCTGGATGGCCGATCCTTCCACGAGAACCGGCATGAACGCCTGGATCCCCAGCCGGTGAAGCGTCGGGGCCCGGTTCAGGAGGACCGGGTGGTTCTCGATGACTTCCTCGAGGACGTCCCAGACGACCGGGACGACGCGCTCGACGAGACGCTTGGCGCTCTTGATGTTGTGGGCCAGGCCCTTCTCGACGAGCTGCCGCATGACGAACGGCTTGAAGAGCTCGAGGGCCATCTTCTTGGGCAGGCCGCACTGGTGGAGCTGGAGGTCCGGCCCCACGACGATGACGGAACGGCCCGAGTAGTCCACCCGCTTGCCCAGGAGGTTCTGGCGGAAGCGGCCCTGCTTGCCCTTGAGCATGTCGCTCAGGGACTTCAAGCGATGGTTGCCGGTCCCCGCGATCGCCCGGCCCCGCCGCCCGTTGTCGACGAGCGCGTCACACGCCTCCTGGAGCATCCGCTTCTCGTTGCGGATGATGATCTCGGGTGCGCCGAGCTCGAGGAGCCGCTTGAGGCGGTTGTTGCGATTGATGACGCGGCGGTAGAGGTCGTTGAGGTCGGACGTGGCGAAGCGGCCGCCGTCGAGCTGGACCATGGGTCGCAGCTCCGGCGGGATCACCGGCAGGACCGAGAGGATCATCCACTCGGGACGCGTGCCGGAGCGGCGGAACGCCTCGATCAGGCGCAGCCGCTTGATCGCCTTCTTGCGCCGCTGGCCGGAGGTCGTCCGGACCTCGACGTGGAGGGAGCGGGCAAGGTCCTCCAGGTCCATCCTGGTGATGATGTCGCGGACCGCCTCGGCGCCCATGCCGGCCCAGAAGACGCGGCCGTTGCGGGCTCCCGACCCGTACCTCTCGTCGAGGTAGCGGAACTCGGTCTCCGAGAGCTGGGTCATCGCCTGGAGCTGCTCGATCTCGTCGCGGGCGCGGCGGATCTCATCCTTGCGGTTCTCGGCCTCGACCTTGCGCGCCTCGCGACGCTGGTCCGAATCCGCATCCATCTGGATGCGCAGGCCCTCGATCTTCTGCTCCGTGGCCAGCTGCTCGTCGGCCTCGCGCGCCCGGAACTCCTCCGTCACCCGCTCGGACTCGGCGAGGACGATCTTCTTGAGCTTGGCGAGGGCAGGCTTGCCGCCCTTCTCGCCGGCGGCCAGGACGACCTCGCCGGTCGGGGCGAACGCGATCGTCTCCTCGGCGACGCCGGTCTTGAGCGCCTCGAGCTGCGCCTGGACCGCCTGCGCGGCGGCGCTGATCGCGTCGGTTCGGTCTGAGCGCTGCTGCTCGAGATCGTCGAGGAGTGCCGCCTGCGCCGCCTTGAGCTCGTCTTCGTGGCGGTGGAACGCGGTGCGCTCCTGCTCGTCGGCGTCGTCGGCCTTCCCGTCGCGTCCGCGGCCCTCGGCCTCCTCGTCGAGCGCCAGGAGCGCCCGGCGCCGGGCCTCCTCGTCGACGTGGGTGACGATGAAGAGGGCGAAGTAGAGGATGCGCTCGAGGTTGCGCGGGCTGATGTCCAGGAGGATCCCGAGGCGCGACGGCGTGCCCTTGAAGTACCAGATGTGGCTCACCGGGCTGGCCAGCTGGATGTGCCCCATCCGCTCGCGACGCACCTTGGCCCGGGTCACCTCGACGCCGCACTTGTCGCAGATGATGCCCTTGTACCGGATTCGCTTGTACTTGCCGCAGTAGCACTCCCAGTCCTTGGTGGGACCGAAGATGCGCTCGTCGAAGAGGCCGTCCTTCTCCGGCTTGAGCGTGCGGTAGTTGATGGTCTCGGGCTTGGTGACCTCGCCCCAGGACCACTCGCGGATCTGCTCGGGCGAGGCGAGCGAAATCCGGATGGCGTTGAAGTTGTTGACCTCGAGCATCGTTCTCCTCCGCGCCGCCGCGGGCCCTCAGTGGCGCGATTCCAACGTGGCGTGCGAGGCCTGCCGGCCGAGCGAACGACCTCGCGAAGGGTGTGTCGGGAAGGGTGAGCGGGTCAGTCCTCGAACCCGGCGAGGTTGATGCCGCCGAGATCGGGGAGCGGGTAAGCGGAGACGTCCTCGATGAACCGGATCTCCTCGTCGTTCTCGTTGAGGATCTCGACGTTGAGGCCCAGGCTCTGGAGCTCCTTGATGAGCACCTTGAACGACTCCGGGACGCCCGGCTGCTGGATCTCCTCGCCCTTGACGATCGCCTCGTACGTCTGGACGCGGCCCATGACGTCGTCGGACTTCACGGTGAGGAGCTCCTGCAGGATGTTCGCCGCGCCATAGGCCTCGAGCGCCCAGACCTCCATCTCCCCGAAGCGCTGGCCACCGAACTGGGCCTTCCCGCCGAGGGGCTGCTGGGTGATGAGGCTGTAGGGGCCCGTGGACCGGGCGTGGATCTTGTCCTCCACCAGGTGGTGGAGCTTGAGCATGTAGATCTGGCCGACCGTGATCCGCCGGTCGAATCCTTCCCCGGTCCTCCCGTCACGGAGCTCGACCTTGCCGTCCTGGGGGAGGCCCGCCTCCGCGAGCGCCTCGCGGATCTGGCCCTCGGTCGCGCCGTCGAAGACGGGCGTGGCGGCCTTGTAGCCCAGCACGCTGAGAGCCCACCCGAGATGGGTCTCGAGGATCTGGCCGATGTTCATCCGGCTCGGCACCCCGAGCGGGTTGAGGATGATGTCCACGGGGGTGCCGTCGGGAAGGAACGGCATGTCCTCCTGCGGCAGGACCTTGGCGATGACGCCCTTGTTGCCGTGTCGCCCGGCCATCTTGTCGCCGACCGAGACCTTGCGCTTCTGGGCGACGCCGACGCGGACGAGCCGGTTCACCCCGGGCAGGAGCTCGTCGCCCGCCTCCCGGGTGAAGATCCTCACGTCGACGACCTTGCCCCGCTCGCCGTGCGGCAGGCGCAGGCTGGAATCCTTCACCTCGCGGGCCTTCTCGCCGAAGATGGCCCGCAGGAGGCGCTCCTCGGCCGTCAGCTCGGTCTCGCCCTTCGGGGTGATCTTGCCCACGAGGATGTCGCCGGGCTGGACCTCGGCCCCGATGTAGACGATCCCGTCCTCGTCGAGGTCCTTGAGAGACTCCTCGCCCACGTTCGGGATGTCGCGGGTGATCTCCTCGGGCCCGAGCTTCGTGTCGCGCGACTCGATCTCGTGCTTCTCGATGTGGATGCTGGTGAAGAGGTCCTCCCGGACCAGGCGATCGCTGATCACGATCGCGTCCTCGTAGTTGCCGCCCTCCCAGCTCATGAAGGCCACCAGGATGTTGCGGCCGAGGGCCAGCTCGCCGCCGTCGGTCGACGACGAGTCGGCGATCGGCTCGCGGACGGCGATCCGCTGGCCGACCTCGACGATCGGGCGCTGGTTGATGCAGGTGCCCTGGTTGGAGCGGACGAACTTCTGGAGCGGGTAGGTCCGCAGCTCGCCGGAGTCCTCCTCGACGAGGATCCGCTCGGCCGTCACCGAGGTCACGACGCCGGCCTCCCGGGCGACGACGACCTGCCCGGAGTCCAGCGCGGCGCGGCGCTCCATGCCCGTGCCCACGATCGGGGCCTCGGGCTCGAGGAGGGGCACGGCCTGGCGCTGCATGTTCGAGCCCATGAGGGCGCGGTTGGCGTCGTCATGCTCGAGGAACGGGATCAGCGCGGTCGCGACCGAGACGACCTGCTTGGGGCTGACGTCCATGTACTCGATGCGGTCCGGCGCCACCTCCGGGAACTGGTCCCGATGGCGGCAGGGGACGCGCTCGGTGACGAAGTGGCCCTGCTCGTCGAGCTGGGCGTTCGCCTGGGCGACCCAGTGCTCCTCCTCCTCGTCGGCCGCGAGGTAGACGATCTCGTCGGTGACGACGGGGCGGATGGGCTGGGCCAGCGCCTTCTGCTTCTTCAGCTCGGCCGCGGCGGCCGCCGTCAGCTGCTCGCCCTTCTTCACGACAACCACGCCGCCCTTGGCCACGACATCGCTGCCGGCGATGTAGGAAGTGACGTCGGGGTCATCCCAGGCGACCGTCCGCTTGACCTTGCGGTAGGGCGTCTCGATGAAGCCGTAGTCGTTGATGCGGCCGAAGGTGGCGAGCGAGCCGATGAGCCCGATGTTCGGGCCTTCCGGGGTCTCGATCGGGCAGATCCGGCCGTAGTGGCTGTGGTGGACGTCGCGGACGTCGAAGCCGGCCCGTTCCCGCGAGAGGCCGCCGGGCCCGAGGGCCGAAAGGCGCCGCTTGCTGGTCAGCTCGGCCAGGGGGTTCGTCTGGTCCATGAACTGGCTGAGCTGGCTGCCGCCGAAGAACTCCTTCATCGCGGCCACGACCGGGCGGATGTTGATGAGGGCGTTCGGCGTCGCCTTGTCGATCTCCTGGATGGTCATGCGCTCGCGCACGACGCGCTCCATGCGGAGGAGGCCGATCCGGAACGCGTTCTGGATCAGCTCGCCGTTGGCGCGGATCCGGCGGTTGCCGAGGTGGTCGATGTCGTCGGGCAGCCCATGCCCGTTGTTGAGGACGATCAGCTGGCCGACGATGGCCGCGATGTCCTCCCTGCTGATCGTCCGGCCGAGCTGCGGGTTCTCCCCGTCCTCGCGCGGCAGCTCGAACCCCATCCGGGCGGCAACGGCATTCAGCTTCTTGTTGAACTTGTAGCGGCCGACCCGGCCCAGGTCGTAGCGGCGGAAGTTGAAGAAGAGGCTCTCCACGAGCTGGCGGGCGTTGTCGCCGGTCGGCGGGTCGCCCGGGCGCAGCTTCTTGTAGACCTCGATGAGGGCCTCGGCCTGGGTGCTCGTCGGATCCTTGTCGAGGGTCGAGGCGACGTACTGGTGCTCGGGGTTGTCATCCACCGCGCCGAAGAGCGCCGTGATCTCCTCGTTGTGCTCGTAGCCGACGGCCCGCAGGAGCGTGGTGGCCGCGATCTTGCGCTTGCGGTCCACCTTGACCGACAGGAGGTCGCCCCGGGCCGCCGTCTCGAACTCGAGCCACGCGCCACGGTTCGGGATCACCTTCGCGGTGAAGAGGTCGCGGCCCGACGCCGGGTCCTCGACCTTCCCGTAGTAGACGCCCGGCGAGCGGACGAGCTGGCTGACGACGACGCGCTCCGCGCCGTTGATGATGAACGTGCCGAGGTGGGTCATCCACGGGTAGTCGCCCATGTAGACCCGCTGGCGCTGGATCTCCCCGGTCTCCTTGATCAGGAGCTCGACCTGGACGTAGAGCGGGCGGCTGAAGGTGAGGTCGCGCGTGCGGCACTCGAGCTCGGAGTACTTGGGGTCGCCGAACTCGTAGTCGAGGAACTGGAGCTCCATCACCTTGCTGGTGAAGTCCCGGATCGGGCTGATCTCGTCGAAGAGCTCCCGGAGCCCCTTCTCGACGAACCACGCGAAGGACCGGACCTGGAGCTCGATGAGGTCCGGGATCTCGCGCTTCTCGACGATCCGGGCGTAGGAGTGGCGCCCGGGCACGGGAGTGGACAGATCAGCGACAGGCAGCATGAACCGCTCCTTGACGGAGGAGGGAGACAGGAGGGAGGACCGCGCTCACAGAATTGCTAATTGTACCGCGGGCGCCGCGGCTGTCAAACGCCCGAAGGCCGGGTCGGTGACGAGGGTCACCGCCCGGCGCTGGAGCCGCGACGCCGGTCGAGCGCGCCAGGCGCCCGACCGCGACAACGGATGATGCGGCCCGCTACTTGATCTCGACCTTGGCGCCCACCTCTTCGAGGGCCGCCCTGATCTTCTCCGCCTCGTCCTTCGCGACACCTTCCTTGACCGCCTTGGGGAACGCGTCGACGAGGTCCTTGGCCTCCTTGAGGCCGAGGCCGGTGAGCTCGCGGACGACCTTGATGACCGGGATCTTGTTCGGCCCGATCTCGGTGAGGACGGCCGAGAACTCGCTCTGCTCCTCCTCGGCCGCGACGGCCGGGGCGGCGCCTGCCGGAGCCGCGGCCGCGACCGCGACCGGGGCCGCCGCGGTGACGCCGAACTTCTCCTCGAACTTCTTGACGAACTCGCTGACCTCGATGAGGGTCATCGCGCCGATCGCGTCGAGGACCTGGTCCTGGGTGAGAGTGGCCATGAGATGGTGCTCCTTCGGGTGGGCCCGCCGGGACGGGCACGCGGGACGGGTCGTCGGGTGGCGCTACGCGCCGGACTGGGCCTTCTGCTCCCGGACCTGCGCGAGCAGGGAGCCGAGGGTGCGGAGGTTCGCGGCGAGGAGGCCGGCGACCTGCGTGGCGGGCGCGTTGAACGCCCCGGCCAGCTGGGCGAGGAGGATGTCGCGCGACGGCAGGGTCGCGAGCTTGAGGACGCCGTCGGCGTCGAGGGTCTTCCCGCCGACCACCGCGCCGGTGACCTTGACGACCTTGTACGGGCGGACCGCGTCGATCACGGTCCTGGCGACGACGTTCTCGTCGCCGCTCCCGAAGGCGACGGCCGACGGGCCGCGGAGGAGCGGGGCGACGCCCGCGTTTCCCTCCTCGTCGGCCGCGATCCGCATGAGGCGGTTCTTCACGACCCGGTAGGTGACGTCGTTCTTTCGAAGTGCGCGCCGGATCTCCCCGATCTCCCGGACCTTCAGGCCCCGGTACTCGGTCGTGATCAGCGTGCTGCTCCCGGCGAGATCCTCGCGGAGCTCGGCGATGATCGCGCGCTTCGCGTCGGTCGGCATGCAGACCTCTCCTGTCGCGCGCTCCCGGCGCGCCCGGTGGACCCCTCGGGCGGGATCCCTGCCAGACGGTGCATTCCTCGCGTCTCGCAGGGTCCGCGCGGGTCCTCCCCGGGGAGGGCGGTCGCTCGTGGTCCTGCCTCGGCGTGCCCGCCGGCGTCCCCGGGCCCGCCTGTGCGGGCTTCGATCCGGTCCGGCGAATTGAGCCCCGGCCGTGGCGCCGGGCCCCGGGGGCTTCGGCGTCGCGGCCCGCGAGCGCAGGCTGTCTGCGGCGGTCCGTCTTCAATCTGGTGCGGCGCGCCGATCGGCTGGCCGCGCTGCGGGATCGTAGCCGATCGGCCGGTCAGGCGCTCGCGGCGGCGAGAAGCGACGGCAGGTCCACGTGGACCCCGGGTCCCATCGTGCTGGCGATCGTCACGCTCCGGAGGTAGGTGCCCTTGGCGCCCGCGGGCTTGGCCCGGTTGACGGCGTCCAGGAGCGTCGCGAGATTGGCGACGAGCGCCTCCCCGCTGAAGCTCGCCCTGCCGACCGGCACGTGGATGATGGCGCCCTTGTCGACCTTGAACTCCACGCGCCCGCCCTTGACCTCGCCGACGGCCCGCTCGACGTCGAACGTCACTGTGCCGGCCTTGGGGTTCGGCATCAGGCCGCGACGGCCGAGGATCCGGCCGAGCTTGCCGACCATGCCCATCATGTCGGGCGTCGCGACGGCGACGTCGAACTCGAGCCAGCCGCCCTCGATCTTCTTCACGAGATCCTCGCCACCGACCTCGTCGGCTCCGGCGCGCAGGGCCTCCTGGGCCTTCTCGGCCTGGGCGAAGACGGCCACCCGCACCACCTTGCCGGTGCCGTGGGGGAGGACCACCGTGCCGCGGACCATCTGGTCGGCGTGGCGGGGATCGACGCCGAGGCGGATGTGGGCCTCGACGGTGGGGTCGAAGTTGACGACCGACGTCTGCTTCACGAGGTCGACCGCCTCGGCCGGCTCGTACGACTTCGTGCGGTCGACGAGCTTCGCGGCGTCCAGGAACTTCTTGCCGTGCTGGGTCATGGGTGATGCCTCTCGCTGGCGGCCGGCGTTCCGGCCTCCCCCGTCTCGTGGGGTCGCCGTCCGGTGCAGGGACCGGAGCGCGTTCCATCGCCGGGGCTAGCCGGCGACCTCGATGCCCATGCTGCGGGCGGTGCCCTCGACCTGCCGCATCGCGGCCTCGATGTCGTTGGCGTTCAGGTCGGCGAGCTTGACGGTCGCGATCTCCCGGAGCTGGTCGCGGGTGATCGTGCCGGCCGGCTCGCGGCCCGTCGTCGCCGAACCGCGGTCCACCCCGGCTGCCTTGCGGAGCAGGTCCGCGGCCGGCGGGGTCTTGAGGACGAAGGTGAACGAGCGATCCTCGAAGATCGTGATCTGGGCCGGGATGATCTGCCCGACCTTGTCTGCGGTCTTCTCGTTGTACGTCTTGGTGAACTCGACGATGTTGATGCCGTGCGGGCCGAGGGCGGTGCCGACGGGCGGCGCCGGGGTCGCCTTGCCGGCCGGCAGCTGGAGGGTGAGGACGATGCGGATCTTCTTGGCCACGGTGGGAGGGGTTCCTTTCGCTCAGAGCTTCTCGACCTGCAGGAGGTCGAGCTCGACGGGCGTCTCGCGGCCGAAGATGCTCACGAGGACCTTCACCTTGTTGCGCTCGGGATCCAGCTCGTCGACCGTGCCGACGAACTCGGCGAACGGCCCGTCGGTGACCCGCACGCTCTGGCCCTTCGTGAACGCGACGCGATACTTCGGCGTCTCGACGCCCATCTGGCGAAGGATCGCCTTGACCTCGTGGTCCTCGAGCGGGATCGGCTCGCTGCGAGCGCCCGGCAGGTTGCCGGTGCCGACGAAGCTCGTCACGCCGGGCGTGTTCCTGACGACGTACCACGACTCGGGGTCGTAGATCATCTCGACGAGGACGTAGCCGGGGAACACCTTCTTCTGGACGGTGTGCCGCTGGCCCTGCTTGATCTCGATCTCGTCCTCCATCGGGACGAGGACCTGGAAGATCTTGTCCTCCATGCCCATCGACTCGATGCGGTGCTCGAGGTTCGCCTTGACCTTGTTCTCGTAGCCGGAGTACGTGTGGATGACGTACCAGCGCTTGTCGGGGGCGCGAACGATCTCGGTCACCATGGTTCCCCTACGCCGCGCCGGGCGTGATGAGCTGGATCACCAGGGTGAAGATGTAGTCCCAGACCGCGATGAAGATGCCGATCGCGGCGCTCACGATGAAGACGAGCACGGTCAGGTTGCGCACCTGGTCCCGGGTGGGCCAGGCGACCTTCTTGAGCTCGGACCAGGATTCCTGCAGGTAACGTCGGAGGCGGCGCACGGTGTGGTTACTTGCTCTCTAGCAGTGAGGAGGAGGAGTGGCAGGGGCGATAGGACTCGAACCTACAACCGCCGGTTTTGGAGACCGGTGCTCTGCCAATTGAGCTACACCCCTGTGGGTCTCAGCCTACTTCGCCTCCCGGTGCAGCGTGTGACGACGCTCCCGCGGACAATACTTCCGAAGCTCGATCCGGTTCGGATCGTTTCTCTTGTTCTTGCGCGTGGTGTACGTCCTCGTCTTGCACTCGGTGCAGGCAAGCTGGACGATCGGGCGATTCTCTGCTGCCTTTGCCATCTCGTCCCTACTCGGTGATGGCCACGATGGCCCCGGCGCCGACGGTCCGGCCACCCTCGCGGATGGCGAAGCGCTGGCCGACCTCGAGGCCGATCGGGGTGATGAGCTCGACGGTCATGTCGACGTTGTCGCCGGGCATGATCATCTCGGCCCCCTCGGGGAGGCCGATGGCGCCGGTCACGTCCGTGGTGCGGAGGTAGAACTGGGGCCGGTAGCCGTTGTAGAACGGGGTGTGCCGGCCGCCCTCCTCCTTGGTGAGGACGTAGACCCGGGCGGTGAACTTCGTGTGGGGCTTGATGCTCCCGGTCTTGGCCAGGACCTGGCCCCGCTCGATGTCGTCGCGCTCGATGCCCCGCAGGAGGCAGCCGACGTTGTCGCCGGCGCGTCCCTCGTCGAGGAGCTTCTTGAACATCTCCACGCCGGTGACGACGATCTTGCGGGTCGGGCGGATGCCCACGATCTCGACCTCGTCGCCGACCTTGACGATGCCGCGCTCGATGCGCCCGGTGGCGACGGTGCCCCGGCCCTTGATCCCGAAGACGTCCTCGACCGGCATGAGGAAGGGCTTGTCGACGGCCCGCTCGGGGGTCGGGATGTAGGAGTCGACCGCGTCCATCAGCTCCTGGATGCAGGCGAAGGCGGGGTCGTCGACGCCGCCGGTGGCCTCGAGGGCCTTGAGGGCGGAGCCGCGGACGACGGGGATGTCGTCGCCCGGGAACTGGTACTTGGACAGGAGCTCGCGGACCTCGAGCTCGACGAGGTCGAGGAGCTCGGGGTCGTCGACGGCGTCGACCTTGTTGAGGAAGACGACCATGTAGGGCACCTCGACCTGGCGGGCCAGGAGGATGTGCTCCCGGGTCTGGGGCATGGGGCCGTCGGTGGCGGCCACGACGAGGATCGCCCCGTCCATCTGGGCGGCGCCGGTGATCATGTTCTTGATGTAGTCGGCGTGGCCCGGGCAGTCGACGTGGGCGTAGTGGCGGGCGTCGGTCTGGTACTCGACGTGGGCGATCGCGATCGTGATCCCCCGCTCGCGCTCCTCGGGGGCGTTGTCGATCGAATCGAAGGCGCGGAACTCCGACCCGCCCTTGAGGGCGAGGTACTTCGTGATCGCCGCGGTCAAGGTCGTCTTGCCGTGGTCGATGTGACCGATCGTGCCGATGTTGACGTGCGGCTTCGTCCGCTCGAATTTCTTCTTCGCCACGTGCGTCGTCTACCTACCTCTGGGGGCCGAGTGGAGGGATGGAGCCCAGAATGGGACTTGAACCCATGACCTCATCCTTACCAAGGATGTGCTCTGCCAACTGAGCTATCTGGGCCCGGGATTCCGGTGCCGGTATGGTGGTGGGCAGGAGAGGAATTGAACCTCTACAGTCGAAGACGGCTGATTTACAGTCAGCTGAGCTCACCACCTGCTCAACCTACCCATGGGAGCGACCGCCGAGTGGGCTGCGGCACCCGTGGTGCACCCGGACGATCACAGCTGTTCAGTTGGAGCCGACGACGGGACTCGAACCCGGAACCGGCGGTTTACAAAACCGCTGCTCTACCAATTGAGCTACGTCGGCGGGCGCAGGACAACACCGCAGTCGTCTCCGAGGCGCAACGGCCATCATATTCGGGCAGGCGGATCACGGTCAAGCGTGCCCGGCCTCCGTGTCGGGGGCGGTCCTGGAGTCGGCCGCCTGCTCGCCGCCCCTCTCCTCGGCGAGCCCGCGCTGCGCGGCCGCCTCGAAGAGCAGCACCGAGCCCGCGACGGCGGCGTTGAGCGACGCGATCCGGCCACGCATCGGGATCCGGACCAGGAGATCGCAGCGGCGGCGGACCGCCGGGGACAGGCCGCGGCCCTCGCTCCCGATGACCAGCACGAGCGGCCCCCGGAGGTCGGCCTCGCGGTAGATGAGGGCCGCCCCGGCGTCCGTCCCGAGCACCCGCAGGCCCCGCGCGTGCAGGTCGGCGAGCGTTCCGGGCAGGTCGTCGACGGCGGCCAGCAGCAGATGCTCGGTGGCTCCGGCCGACGCCTTGATCGCGGCGGGAGAGAGCGGCGCCTGACGGCGGGTCGGGAAGGCCACCCCGTGAACCCCGGCGGCCTCGGCGCTGCGCAGGAGCGTCCCCACGTTCTGGGGATCCTCCAGGGAGTCGAGGGCCAGCACGAATGCCGGCTCGCCCCGCTCGATGGCCCGGGCCAGGACATCGGTCACCGCGGCCTGCGGACGGGCCAGGACCACGAGAGCGACCCCCTGGTGCCCGTCGAACCCGGTGACCGCCGTGAGCGAGCCACCCTCGATCTCCACGACCGGGATGCGGAGCGTCGTGGCGTGGAGGACCAGCCGCTCCAGGGCGTCCCGGCGTCCAGGGGTGACGAGGAGCCGCAGCGCCTGCCGGCCCGCCACGAACGCCTCCTCGACCGGGTGGCGACCGGCGATGACCTCCTCGCCCTCGACGATCGTCGCCTCCGGCGGGAGCGCGTCCGGAGCCGCGTGTCCGACCGGGCCAGCCCAGGGGCGGGGCGCCGGACGCGGGCCGGGTGAACGACCCGGAGACGGGGCCGACGGCCGGTTGCCGGGCGTTCCCCGGAACGATCCCGGGCGTGGTGGTGCCGGTGTGCGCTGGGCCGGCGGGCGTGGTCCCGGCCGATACCCCGTGTCCCGCGGTCGCATGTCGCCCGGGCGCGGGCCCGCGTCGCGCCAGCCGTCGGCGCGCGATCCCGGCGGCCACGGACCTCGTGGACCCTGGCGGAACCCTCCCGGTCGGTCGTCGTCCCGGGGGCGGTCCGAGCCCGGGCGACGGCCGGACGGCCGCGTCGACCGGTCACCCGGCCCCCCGGAGGTCGGGCGGCGCGGGCCGGGAGCGCCGGGGCCCTCGCCGGCGGGGCGGCCAGCGGCGTGAGGGTCCGGCCGACCTCCCCGGGGGCCCGGCGGGCCTCCCGGCCTGCCGGGCGGGCCGCCTCGCGCGCCGGGCGGTCCTCCGGGACGGTGTCGCGCGGGACCTCGAGCGGAGCCGTCGTCGCGGTCGGGCTGGTGCCGCTGGCGAGGGCCGTCAGGCACCGGCGGGTCCTCCCGCCCGCCGCCAGCGCTGCCCGTCGCGGGTGTCCTCGACGACGATGCCCGCCGCGGCTAGATCCTCACGCAGGCGGTCCGAGGCGGCCCAGTCGCGCCCGGCCCGCGCCGCGGACCGGGCGTCGAGGAGGGCAGCGAGCTCGGCCGGCAGCGCGTCGACCGCGTCGGGCAGGAGCCCGAGCACCGCGTCGACGTCGCGGAGCGCCGCCAGCGCCACGCCGGCGTCGCCCGACGAGAGCGTTCGCTCCGCGATGCGGCGGTTGAGATCGCGCACGAGGTCGAAGACCGCGCCCAGGGCGGGTGAGATCGAGAGATCGTCGTCGAGGGCATCCCCGAACGCTTCGCGCGCCGCGGCCAGCACCCCCGGGAGCGCGGGGTCGTCCGGGCCGCCGGAGCCATAGGCATCGAGCGCCGCCACGAGGGCGTCGAGGCGTTCGACGGCGGCGGTCGCGGCCACGAGGGATTCGTCGCTGAAGTTCAGCCCCGCTCGATAGTGGGCCGCGAGCAGCGCATACCGGAGGGCCCGGGGCGAGGTGCCCCCGGCGAGGAGATCCGCCACCCGGGCGATGTTGCCCTCCGACTTCGCCATCTTGCGGCCGCTCATCTGGAGGTGGGCGCAGTGGAGCCACGTGCGCACGAACGGCCTGCCGGTCGCGGCCTCCGACTGGGCGATCTCGTCCTCGTGATGGGGGAAGACCAGGTCGACGCCCCCCGTGTGGATGTCGAACGACTCCCCGAGGTAGCGCATCGACATCGCCGAGCACTCCAGGTGCCACCCCGGACGCCCGGGCCCGACGGCCGTCTCCCAGCTCGGTTCGCCGTCGCGGGGGCCCTTCCAGAGGACGAAGTCGCGGACGTCGTCCTTGGAGTACTCGTCCGCGGCGACCCGCTCGCCGACGCGGAGCTGCCCGGGGTCGAGCCGCGCCAGGCGGCCGTAGGCGGGCCAGCCGGCGATCCGGAAGTAGACCGAGCCGTCGTCGGTTCGGTAGGCGTGGCCGGCTGCCAGGAGGCGCTCGAGGAGCGCCACCATCTCGGCGATATGCTCGGTCGCCCGGGGCAGGACGTCCGGCCGGGTCATCCTCAGCGTCCGGGCGTCCTCGAGGAAGCGGGCGATCCAGCGTTCGGCCAGGGCGTCGATGCCGATCCCCTCCGCCGCCGCCCCGCGGATGATCTTGTCGTCGACGTCGGTCACGTTCATGACCCAGGTGACCCTGAACCCGCGCCAGCGCAGGTGGCGGACCAGCAGGTCGGCGAACAGGAACGAGCGGAAGTTGCCGACGTGGGCCGGCCCGTAGACGGTCGGCCCGCAGGTGTAGACCCGGACGTGGCCGGGCTCCAGCGGCTCGAGGGCCCGGAGCGACCCGCTCAGCGTGTCGTGGAGCTCGACGGTCACGAGGCGACCGGTCCCCGCGCGCGCGGCGCCACGACGGCGACCGCCCGGGCGCTGATCCCCCGCCCGGCGCCCTCGAAGCCGGCGAGGTTCCCGGTGGATGCCTTCACGTTGACCCGGTCGGCCGTGAGGCCGACGAGGCCGGCGATCGAGGCGGCCATCGCCTCGAGGTGGCCCGCCAGGCGCGGGCGCGAGCCCAGCAGGGTGAGGTCGATCGCCACGGGCAGGTACCCGCTGGCCACGACGCGCTCCACGCAGGCAGCCAGCATGTCGGCGCTGGCGATCCCGGCCGGCGTGGCGGGACCGGCCGGGAAGAGGCGGCCGAGGTCGCCGAGGCCGGCGGCCCCGAGGAGCGCGTCGCAGACCGCGTGAAGGGCCACGTCGCCGTCCGAGTGCCCGTGGAGACGAGGAGCGCCCTCGACCACGATTCCGCCGAGGGTCAGCGGGGCGCCGGGCCCGAAGCCGTGGCCGTCGTCGCCGTACCCGACCCGCGGGGCGGCCGACGAGGGGGCGAAGTCGCCGCGCGCCACCAGCGCTGCCTCGACCCTGTCCAGGTCGTCCGGCAGCGTCACCTTGATATTCGTCGACTCGCCGGGGACCGCATGGACCGGGATTCTACAGGCCTCGAGGACGGCGGCCTCGTCGGTCCAGGTGGCAGGGCCGGCGGGCGGCTGCTCGGCCCAGGCTTGGGCAAGGACGTCGCGCCGGATCCCCTGGGGCGTCTGGGCCGCCGCGAGCGGGGTCCGGTCGACCGTCGCCGTGACCTGCCCGTCCACGACGCGTTTGAGGGTCTCCGCGACGGGCACGACCGGGATGGCGGCGCCGTGCTCGGCGGCAGCGGCCGCGACACGCGCCACGAGCTCCGCGGAGACGAGCGGCCGCGCGCCGTCGTGCACGAGGATCACGTCGTCCGGCGATCCCTCGCCGAGGGCCGCGATGCCGCGGGCGACCGAGTCCTGGCGGCGCGCTCCGCCCTCGACCACGGCGACGACCCGGGACGGCAGCCACGGCGCCGCCGCCACCTCGCCGACGCGCGCGGCCGCGGTCACGACCACGATTCGCCGGACGACGGGCGTGGCCGCCAGGGCGGCGAGGGTCCAGGCCAGCACGGGGCGCCCGCCCACGACCACGCCGAGCTTGTCTCCGCCGCCCATCCGCGCGCCCCGGCCGGCGGCGACGACGACCGCGTCGACCGCGCTCACTCGCCGCGCGGCTGGGCGAAGATCATGCGCCCGGCGACCGTCTGGAGGACCCGCGTGACCACCACCCCGATGTCGCGGTCCACGTGACGCGCGCCGCCCTCGACGACGATCATCGTGCCGTCGTCGAGGAACCCGACGCCCTGACCCGCCTCCTTGCCCTCCTGGATGACCCGTACCCGGAGCTCCTCGCCGGGCAGGACCGCCGGCTTCAGGGCGTTCGCCAGCGAGTTCACGTTCATGACCCGCAGTCCCTGGATCTCGGCGACACGATTCAGGTTGAAGTCGTTCGTCAGGATGATGCCGCTGCGCGCCCGCGCCATCGCCACGAGCTTGGCGTCCACCTCGGCGATGTCGGGGTGCATCTCGTCGGCGATCTCCACCGGGACCCGATCCTCTTTCTGGAGGCGGGCCACGATCTCGAGGCCGCGGCGGCCGCGCGCCCGCCGCATGGTGTCGGGACTGTCGGCGATCCGCTGGAGCTCCTCGAGCACGACGCGCGGCACGACGAGCGTCCCCTGCAGGAACCCGGCCTCGGCGATGTCGGCGATCCGGCCGTCGATGATCGCGCTCGTGTCCACGACGACGTGGGGCTCGCCGCGGTGGGAGTCGGACGGTTCCTCGCCCCGCCGGAACAGGCCGATGGCCTCGGCGGCCGCGATGAGGTCGTGGCGCTTCGCGACGGTGAGCCCGGCCATCCCGAGGCCCAGGGTGATCGAGACGCCGATCGGCAGCCACGTGCCGAGGGGGGCCGGAAAGGCGGCCAGCGGGAAGCCCAGGAGGAGGCCCATCAGCAGGCCGAGGACGAGGCCCACGACTGCCGCCACGAACTCCGCCGTCGAGAGCTCCTGCACCCGGCGGATCAGCCAGGCGGCAGGAACGACGGTCAGGTAGGGAAGGACGGCAAACCCGACGACGAGCCAGGCGACGAGCCAGAGGGCGATCAGGGCGCCCGCATAGGCGCCCTCCCCGAAGATCCCGGTTTCGCCCACGACGAACGAGAGGCCGACGAGCAGGCCCAGGGCGGCGCCGAGGAGACGGATGACGCGGGTCACGGGCCGAGCCTAGCACCGCCGACGGGCGCCGTCAGGCCCCGGCTGCCGCGAGGGGCATCAGTCCGGCCCGGCACCCTCCAGGGCGCCGGCGAGAGCGTCGCGCACCGTGGCCACGGGGACGACCTCCATGCCCGGAACGGCAGGTGGCCCCGATCGCGTCCGCGGCACGAGCGCGCGGGCGAAGCCCAGGCGGGCCGCCTCGCGGAGACGGCGCTCCGTCCCCCCGACGCCCCGGAGCTCACCGAGGAGCCCCACCTCGCCGAAGGCGACGGTGCCGGGCCGCACGGGGCGGTCGCGCAGGGTCGAGGCGAGGGCAATCGCGAGCGGCAGGTCGAGCCCCGGATCGGCCACCGCGATCCCGCCGGCCAGGTTGGCGTAGACGTCGTGGGTCGCGAGGCCGACCCCCGCCCGCCGGCCCAGCACGGCAACGAGCAGGGCGAGCCGGTTGGGGTCGAGCCCGATCGCCGTGCGGCGGGGCGTTCCGTAGCCGGTCGGCGCGACGAGCGCCTGGACCTCGACGAGCAGCGCCCTGCTTCCTTCGAGCGTGGCCGCGACGACGCTCCCCGGCGCCGGGACCGCGTGCTCGACAAGGAAGGCCCGGGCCGGGTCGGCCACCTCCCGCAGGCCGGCCTCGACCATCTCGAGGACGCCGACCTCGTCCGTCGCCCCGAACCGGTTCTTCGAGGCCCGGACCAGGCGCAGGGTGCCGCCGCGCTCGCCCTCGATCGAGACGACGGCGTCGACGAGGTGCTCCAGGGTCTTCGGACCGGCGATGCTGCCGTCCTTCGTGACGTGCCCGACGAGGATGACCGCGATCCCCTCCCCCTTGGCCAACCCCATGAGGCGGAGCGCCGCCTCGCGCACCTGGCCGACGCTCCCGGCCGGGCCGTCCAGCTCGTCGAGGGTCGCGGTCTGGATGGAGTCGACGATGACCGCCGCTGGTCGCAGGGTGCGGGCCGCCTCGAGAATTCGCTCGACGTCGTGCTCGGCGAGGATCCGGATGGCCGCGGCCGCCGGTCCCCCGAGCAGACCGAGGCGGTCGGCGCGCAGGCGAACCTGGCCGCCCAATTCCTCGCCCGTCGCGTAGAGGACCGTCCGGCCGCCCGCCGCCAGGCCGGCGGCGGCCTGCAGGAGGAGCGTCGACTTGCCGATTCCCGGCTCGCCGGCGACGAGGACGAGCGACCCGGGGACGAGACCGCCCCCGAGGACCCGGTCGAGCTCGCCGAGCCCCACGGGCAACCGGGCGACCACTTCGTCGGCGAGGGACGCGAGGGGCACCGGCTCGAGGGCGGCGCCGGGCCCGCGAGCCCGCGCCGCGGCTGGAATCTCGCGAATCACGGTCTCGACAAGCGAGTTCCAGGCGCTGCAGGCGCGGCACTGTCCCTCCCAGCGGAGGAAGGCCTCGCCGCAGGCCTGGCAGACGTAGCGGCTCTGCGGCCGCGCCACGGCGCCTAGACGGCCTCGACGACGGCGGGTGTCTTCTCGTCGGCGGCCTGAATCGAGAGTCCCGCCTCCTCGCCCTTGTCGACCACGATGGTCGTCCCGGGCTTGTGGCGACCGAGCAGGAGCTGCTCGGCGAGGACGTCCTCGATCATGTTCTGGATAACGCGGCGCAGCGGCCGGGCCCCGTAGGCCACGTCGTACCCCATCTTGATGATGTGATCCTTGGCGGCCTGGGTCACCTCGAGCGACATCTGCTGGGTCCGAAGCTGGTCGCGCACCCGGGCGAGCATCAGGTCGACGATCTCGCGGATCTCATCCTGGGTCAGCGAGCGGAAGACGATGGTGGAGTCGATCCGGTTGAGGAACTCCGGCCGGAACGCCGTCTTGAGCTCGGCCTGGACCTTCTCCCGCATCAGCTCGTACGAAGCCTCGGCGCGGGTCTCCTCAGTGTCGCCCTGAGCCCGGAAGCCGAGGGACGAGTTGGTCTGGAGCTGCCGGGCGCCCAGGTTCGAGGTCATGATGATGATCGTGTTGCGGAAGTCGACGCGCCGGCCCTTGGCGTCCGAGAGGTGTCCATCCTCCAGGATCTGGAGGAGGATGTTGAAGACCTCCGGGTGGGCCTTCTCGATCTCGTCGAGGAGGACCACCGCGTAGCTCTTGCGGCGGACGGCCTCCGTCAGCTGCCCGCCCTCGTCGAACCCGACGTATCCCGGCGGAGCGCCGACCAGCCGGCTCACGTTGTGGCGCTCCATGAACTCGCTCATGTCGACCTTGATGAGCGCGTCCTCGCTGCCGAACATGAACTCGGCGAGCGCCTTGGCGAGCTCGGTCTTGCCGACGCCGGTGGGCCCGAGGAAGATGAACGAGCCGATCGGGCGCTTGGGATCCTTGAGGCCCGCCCGGGCGCGCCGGACCGCCCGCGAGACCGTGCCGATCGCCTCCTGCTGGCCGATCACCCGCTTGTGGAGGTGGTCCTCCATCTGGAGGAGTCGCTCGGATTCCTCCTGGGCGATGCGCGTGACCGGGATCCCCGTCCACATCGCGACGACATGGGCGATCTCCTCCTCGTCGACCGTCGGCTGGTCGCCCGCGACCTGGGTCTTCCATTCGCCGCGGAGGGCCTCGACCCGGTCCTTCGTGACGCTCTCCAGCTCGCGGAGGCGGGAGGCCTCGTCGTACTCCTGGCCGTTGACCGCGGCGTCCTTGTCGCGGCCGATCCGCTCGAGCTCCTTCTGGGCCTCCCGAAGGTCGGGCGGGGCCGAGGCGTAGCGGAGCCGGACGCGGCTGGCCGCCTCGTCGATCAGGTCGATCGCCTTGTCGGGGAGATGGCGGTCGGCGATGTAGCGGATCGAGAGGTCGGCGGCGGCGCGGAGGGCGTCGTCGGAGATCGTGACCTTGTGGTGCTCCTCGTAGCGCCCCCGGATCCCGAAGAGGATCTCGATCGTCTGCTCGAGGGTCGGCTCCTCCACCATCACGGGCTGGAAGCGCCGTTCGAGGGCGGCGTCGCGCTCGATGTACTTGCGATACTCGTCGAGGGTGGTGGCGCCGATGCACTGCAGCTCGCCGCGCGCGAGGGGGGGCTTGAGGATGTTCGCGGCATCGATCGCGCCCTCGGCCGCACCGGCCCCGACGAGGGTGTGCAGCTCGTCGATGAAGAGGATGGCGTCGTTCGTGGCGCGCAGCTCCTCGATGATCTTCTTGAGGCGCTCCTCGAACTCGCCGCGGTACTTCGTCCCGGCAACCAGCGACCCGATGTCCAGGGTCAACACACGCTTCCCGGCCAGCGTCTCGGGGACGTCGTTGTTGACGATCCGGTGGGCCAGGCCCTCGACGACCGCTGTCTTCCCGACGCCCGGCTCGCCAATGAGCGCGGGGTTGTTCTTGGTCCGCCGGGACAGGATCTGGATGACCCGTTCGATCTCCTTCTCGCGCCCGATCACCGGGTCGAGCTTGCCCGCCCGGGCGGCCTCGGTGAGGTTGATCCCAAGCTGGTCGACCGTCGGCGTCTTGCTGGTCCGCTTCGTCTCCTGGGTGGGCCCCGCGGCCGAGCTCTGGGAAAGGACCCGAATCACCTCGTGGCGCACCTTGTCGAGGTTCACCCCGAGCGACTCCAGGACGCCGGCCGCGATCCCCTCGCCCTCCCGCACCAGGCCCAGGAGGAGGTGCTCCGTCCCGATGTAGTTGTGGCCGAGGCGACGGGCCTCGTCGATGGCGAGCTCGATGACGCGCTTCGCGCGCGGAGTGAGGCCGACCTCGCCGACAACGGGTCGGTCGCCCCGACCGATGATGAACTCGACCGCCGTCCGCACCTTGGCCAGCTCGACGTTCATGTTCTCGAGCACGCGCGCGGCCACGCCCTCGCCCTCGCGGACGAGGCCCAGGAGCAGGTGCTCGGTCCCGATGTAGTTGTGGTTGAACCGCTGCGCCTCGTCCTGGGCGAGGGTCAGCACCTTGCGCGCGCGATCGGTGAACTTGTCGAACCGGTCCATGTCGTGAGATCTCTGCGGGCGGGCCATGCCGCCGGTCGGGTCATGCTAGCACGCCGCCCCGGCGCGGCAGAGAACGGGCGCAGGCGAGGGCCTGGGCGCTCCCACTGCCCCTCCCGCCTTCGCCCCGGGCCGGACGGCAGGGCCCCGAAAACCGAACGAGGCGCCCACCCCGGAGGGGGAGCGCCTCGTGCTGCGGTCGTGGTTCAGACCTTGTCCGGCTCCGGCTCGGGCTCGGGCTCGGCGACGGCCTCCGGCTCGGCGACCGCCTCCGGCTCGGCGACCGCCTCCGGCTCGGGCTCGGCGACAGGCTCGGGCTCGGGCTCGGCCTCCGCGACCGCCTCCGCGACCGCCTCCGGCTCGGGCTCGGCGATCGGCTCGGGCTCGGCCTCGGCCTCGGCGACCGGCTCGGGCTCGGCGACCGGCTCGGGCTCGGGCTCGGCCTCCGCGACCGCCTCCGGCTCGGGCTCGGGCTCGGGCTCGGCGACCGCCTCGGGCTCGGCCTCGGCGACCGACTCGGGCTCGGCCTCCTGGAACTGCTGGCGCACCTGGGCGAACGCGGCGGCCAGCGTGTTGTCGATGCCGCCCTCCGGCTCCTGGACCGCGTCGGAGAGGGAGTAGCCCCGCTCCGGACGGTCGCGGCGCGGACGTGCCTCGGCCGGAGCCGGTCGAGCCGGCGGCTCCTCGGCCTGCTTCAGGCTGAGGCCCAGGCGGTGCCGCTCGGAGTCGAGCGAGATGATCTTGAGCTTCAGCGTCTGGCCTTCGCGCACCACGTCGCCGGGGTGGGCGACCCGCTGGTGGCTCAGCTCGCTGATGTGGATGAGGCCCTCCAGCCCGTCGCGAACGCGCACGAAGGCACCGAAGTTCACGAGCTTCGTGACGGTGCCGTCGATCACGTCGCCGACATGGAAGTCGGCCACGGTGGAATGCCACGGGTCCGGCTGGAGGCGCCGGATCGAGAGGCTGATCCGGCCGCGCTCGTGGTTGATGTCGATGACCTCGGCCTCGACATCTTCGCCGACCTTGTAGCCGGCCTCGGGGTTGTTGACCTTGTTCCAGCTGAGCTCGCTCTTGTGAACGAGGCCGTCGATCCCGCCGAGGTCGATGAACACGCCGAACGGCGCGATCGAGCGCACCGACCCGGTGACCTTCTGGCCGACCTGGAGGCTGCTGAAGAGCTCGTCACGCTTCTCGCGCCGTTCCTCGTAGAGCGCCACTTTCTCGGAGAGAATCAGGCGGTTCGCCTTGCGGTTGACCTCGAGGATCTTCAGCCGAAGCCGGCGGCCGACGTACGGCTGCAGCTTCTCGGCGATCTCCTGGGCAGCGTCGCGCGGCTGCTCGTTCTGCGGGCGGCGGGGGAAGTCCACGATCTGGCTGATCGGCACGAAGCCGCGGATGCCGCAGTCGACGATGAGGCCGCCCTTGTTGTGGTCGATGACCGGCGCCTCGATGATGACGCCTGCCTCGAACTGCTCCTGCATCGAGCGCCACTTGCGCTCGAGACCGGCTCGACGGAGGGACAGGACGACGTGTCCTTCCGGCGATTCCGGCTGGAGCACGTAGACCAGGACGGTGTCGCCGATGTCGAGCGTGGGGGCGGACTCGGCGTTGCGGCCGTATAGCTCGCGGTTGCTGACCACGCCCTCGCTCTTGGCCCCGATGTCGACGAGGATCTCGTCGCGATCGATTCGAACGACCGTTCCCTCGACGACGTCGCCATGCTTGAAGCTGCGGATGTCCGCATCCTGCTCGGCGAGCAGCTCGGCCATCGTCGAAGGCTCCGGCCCGGCCGGCCGAGCCGGCTCGGCCGGAGGCGCCTCGGCGATCTCCCCGGCGAGGTCGTCGGCCATGGCGGCGGCCTCGACGGCCTCCTCGGCGAGCCCCACGGCGGCGGCCTCGACGACCAGCGCCTCAACGGCGAGCTCCCCGGCAGCCTGGTCGGCCGCAAACGACTCGGCGGCCAGCTCCTCGGCGGCGTCCTGCACCACGACGGCCTCGGCGACGAGCTCCTCGGCGACGGCCTCGGCCGCAAACGACTCGGCCGCCAGCTCCTCCGCAGCGTCTTCATCGCCGGCGGCCTCCGCGATCGCGGCCTCCTCGGCGAGCTCCTCGGAGGCCACCTCGGCCTCCACCGCCTCTGCGACGAGCTCCTCGGCGATGACGTCCGCGACGACCGCGTCCTCGGTGAGCTCCTCGGAGACCACCTCGGCCTCGACCGCTTCCACGGCCAGCCCTTCCGCGACGGCGTCTGCGACGATCGCCTCTTCCGCGAACTCCACGGCAGCTTCGGCCGCCGCGCTTTCCTCGACCACCGCGACCGCCGGATCGGCCGTCACCGCTTCCTCAGGTGCCTCGGCCGGCGCATCCTGCGCGGCGGGCTCCGGGGTGGTCGTCTGCTGCTGCTCTTCCGTCAAGGGTCCCTGCTCCTGGTCTGGATTCCACCCAGAAACGAGGACGACGGCCGAGCCTCGCTCGAGCCGTCGTCGGGTTCCAGGTTCGCGGTCCGTGCGCCGTGCGTGCGGTCCGTCCCTCCGGGGGCGTCGGTCGGGTTGGCTCTTCAGCTTGTCGCCCCGCTGGGGCCGCGAGAGTCTAGCACAGGGGTCATGGCCGGTACAATCCGCCGCGTGCCCGAGCTGCCCGATCTCGCCATCCTCGCCGACGCTTTCGCCGCGGCGCTCGAGGGGCGGCCGGTGACAGCGTTCCGCATCGTCGACCCACTCGTCCTCCGGGCGACGCCCGACCAGGCGGCCGCGCTGGTCGGCCAGGTTGTGGCGGGCGTCGAGAGGCGCGGAAAGCACCTCGTCTTCAGGTTCGAGCGGCACGACGTCTGGGCGGCCCCGATGCTGAGTGGGCGGTTCGGCCTGGCGGCCCCCGGCGCGGCCCGGCCCAGGGAAGCGATCGCCATCCGGTTCGGCCCATCCCAGGTGGCGCCTTCCGCGCCGGCGGCCTGGGTTGCCGGAGCGTCGTGGCTGCCGGATGCGAACGCCGAAGTGGAGCTTCGCTACCTCGATCCCACGCGGATGGGCAAGGTCTACCTCGCCCAGGCCGGCGATCCGTCGGGCGTTCCGGGCGTCGCCGAGCTCGGTCCGGATGCCGACGACCCGGCCCTCACCCTGGAGGCCTGGCAGGCGCGGATCCGGCGCCATCCGGGCGAGCTCAAGGGGCTCCTTCGCAACCAGGCGTTCGTGGCCGGGATCGGCAACGCCTACAGCGACGAGATCCTCTGGGAAGCCCGGCTCAGCCCGTTCCGCCGTCGTTCGACGTTGGCCCCCGAGGAGACCGCGGCCATGTTCGAGGCGACGCGCTCGGTCCTCGCGGCCGCCGTCGACCTCCTGCGCCGCCGCGTTCCGCCGACGTTCGAGAAGCAGGTGCGCGACCACCTGCAGGTGCACCTGCGCGGTGGGCAGCCATGCCCGCGCTGCGGAACGACGATCAGCCAGGTGGGGGGTCGCGAGGCGACGTCCTTCTGCCGCGCGTGCCAGCGCTGATCGACGGTCGCGGTCGCACCGTGGCGCTCAGGGGATCCTGAGCACCTGTCCGACCCTGATGAGCGAAGGATTCGCGATGGAGTTGAGGGCGGCGAGCTTCGCCACCGTCGTGCCGAACCTTGTGGCGATGGCGCTCAGCGTATCGCCCGATCGCACCTTGTACGTCTGCGGCGGCGCCGCCGATGGTTTCGCTGTCGGCTCGGGGCGCTGGGTGGGTGCCACCGTGGGTGGCACCGTCGGCATTCCGCTCGGTGCCGCCGTCGCGGGCGCGCGCGTGCCGACTGGTGTGGGTGACGGCCCGTCGTCTCCGCCTGCTGCCGAGCCGGGTGCCAGCGGCCCGCGGGCCAGGACGAGCGCACCCAGGGCGACGCTCACGACGACCACCGTCATCGGGGCGGCCAGCCGCCGGGCCGCCGCCTCCGACGGGCGGCCGATGCCGGCTCCTTCGAGTACGACGGGCCCCATCGGCACGAAGGGCCCCGGGCGTTCGCGGGGACCCCCGTACCCGTGGGCTTCGAGCCACGTGGGGCACGCGGAATGGGCAGAAGTCAGGCAGTGTGCCCGCTGACGATCGAGCGTGGGGCGCCCCGCGGCGAGCAGCCGGCAGCGATGGGCGCGGGAGGGTGTGATCCCGTGCCACGCGCCGTCCACGGAGGCGAGGTGCGGGCAGGACGCAAGGGCCTCGGCCGCGGACTCCGGCATGGCCGACGGGGTTGTCGGGCGTTCGATCACGAGCTGAGGATAGCCGCGTCTCGTCCGCCATGCCGTCGCGGGCATCGTGGCGCCGGCTCCGGACGAGATGCCCGGGAACGCAAAAATCCTGGCGACGACCTATTTTCCCGAAAGGCTGCCCTCTCAGTATCTTGGGCGCTGGAGAGCTTAACTACCGTGTTCGGGATGGGAACGGGTGTGGCCTCTCCGCCAGAGTCACCAGGATCTTGTGCGTCTGATCGAGTGCATTCGGCAGCGGCTCCGCCGCGCGCCATGCGCGCGGGAGGCGCCGGGATCTTCAATGTCGCGAGGTCCAGGGCGCACCTGCGCCCGGTGTACCACGAACCTCTTCGCGGCGACGACCCTTGGTCAGTCGCGGAAGAGGTCAAGCCCTCGACCATTAGTACGGCTTAGCTTCATCCGTTGCCGGACTTCCACGCGCCGCCTATCAAACAGGTGGTCTCCCTGCGGTCTTACCCGGTTAACCCGGTGGGGAACCTCATCTCGAGGCGAGCTTCGCACTTAGATGCTTTCAGCGCTTATCCCAACCGAACATAGCTACCCAGCAATGCCCCTGGCGGGACAACTGGCACACCAGCGGTTCGTCCACTCCGGTCCTCTCGTACTAGGAGCAGCTCCTCACAAGTTCCCTACGCCCACGATGGATAGAGACCGAACTGTCTCACGACGTTCTGAACCCAGCTCGCGTGCGGCTTTAATCGGCGAACAGCCGAACCCTTGGGACGTACTTCCGCCCCAGGATGCCACGGGCCGACATCGAGGTGCCAAACGGTGCCGTCGATGTGAACTCTTGGGCACCATCAGCCTGTTATCCCCGGGGTAGCTTTTATCCGTTGAGTGATACCCCTTCCACTCGGAGGTACCAGATCACTAAGCCCGACTTTCGTCCCTGCTCGACGTGTAGGTCTCGCAGTCAAGCTCCCTTATGCCTTTGCACTCTTCGCCTGGTTTCCATTCAGGCTGAGGGAACCTTTGGGCGCCTCCGTTACACTTTAGGAGGCGACCGCCCCAGTCAAACTGCCCGCCTGATACTGTCCCGCGCCCGGATTACGGGTCGCGGTTAGAAACGAAATCCAACAAGGGTGGTATTTCAACGTCGGCTCCACCGAGGCTAGCGCCCCAGCTTCACAGCCTCCCACCTATCCTACACATGCTGAACCCCAATCCAATGTCAGGGTGCAGTAAAGCTCCACGGGGTCTTTTTGTCCTATCGCGGGTAACGAGCATCTTCACTCGTACTTCAATTTCGCCGGGTCCCTCGTTGAGACAGCGCCCAGATCGTTACGCCATTCGTGCGGGTCGGAACTTACCCGACAAGGAATTTCGCTACCTTAGGACTGTTATAGTTACAGCCGCCGTTTACCGGGGCTTCGATTCAGAGCTCGCACCCCTCCTCTTAACCTTCCGGCACTGGGCAGGCGTCAGCCCCTATACGTCAGCTTTCGCTTTAGCAGAGACCTGTGTTTTTGCTAAACAGTCGCCTGGGCCGTTTCACTGCGGCTCCGACAAGCGGAGCGCCCCTTCTCCCGAAGTTACGGGGCCATTTTGCCGAGTTCCTTAACGAGGGTTCTCCCGATCGCCTTGGTATTCTCTACCCGCCTACCTGTGTCGGATTGCGGTACGGGCACCTTTGATCTCGCTAGACACTTTTCTCGCCAGCTCGGCTCACTCGAATTGCGGAATACACCGCTTACCATCGCTGCTCGGGGTTGATGAGGAGACGGATTTGCCTGTCTCCTCCCCCTACCGGCTTGGACGCCAATCCAATAAGGCGCTCGAGCTACCGTGCCGTGTCATGCCCTTGCTCTCACCCGGGATCGCCTCCTGGACTCGACCGACCAATGTCGGCCAACCTCCGCTCGGCTCATCCGGGCGGCACCTTGCGGTGCAAACGATCTCTGGTGGTTCCGGAATATCAACCGGATGTCCATCGCCTACGACGTTCGTCCTCGGCTTAGGCCCGACTAACCCTGAGCGGACAAGCCTTCCTCAGGAAACCTTAGGCTTACGGCGTGTGGGATTCTCACCCACATCTCGCTACTCATGCCGACATTCGCACTTCCGTCCGCTCCAGCCGTCCTCACGGTCGACCTTCGCTGCGAACAGAACGCTCCCCTACCATCGGCCGCCAGGCGAACCTGCCGGCCGATCCGTAGCTTCGGTACCAAGCTTGAGCCCCGTTACATTTTCGGCGCGGAATCACTTGACCAGTGAGCTGTTACGCACTCTTTCAATGGTGGCTGCTTCTGAGCCAACATCCTGGTTGTCTGTGCGATTCCACATCCTTTGCCACTTAGCTTGGATTTAGGGACCTTAGCTGACGGTCCGGACTGTTTTCCTTTTGACCACGAAGCTTAGCCCTCGCAGTCTCACTCCCGGGCTGTATAAATCGCGGGATTCGGAGTTTGGTTGGGGTTGGTAAGCGGGAAGCCCCCTAGCCCATCCAGCGCTCTACCCCCGCGATTGATCACCCGAGGCTGCCCCTAAAGGCATTTCGGGGAGAACCAGCTATCTCCGAGTTCGATTGGCATTTCACCTCTATCCACAGGTCATCCCCTAGCTTTTCAACGCTAGTGAGTTCGGCCCTCCACGGAACGTTACTTCCGCTTCAGCCTGCCCATGGATAGGTCACTCGGTTTCGGGTCTACTGCACGCGACTCGACGCCCTGTTCAGACTCGCTTTCGCTCCGGCTCCGTCCTTCGCGGACTTAACCTCGCCACGTGCACGTAACTCGTCGGCTCATTCTTCAAAAGGCACGCCATCAGGCTACCGGCTGTAACACCGGCAACACCCTCTGACTGCTTGTAGGCACGAGGTTTCAGGTACTATTTCACTCCCCTTCCGGGGTGCTTTTCACCTTTCCCTCACGGTACTCGTTCACTATCGGTCGCCAAGAGTATTTAGCCTTGGACGGTGGTCCGCCCAGCTTCCCACATGAGAGACCTTCCACGTGGTACTCAGGTGGCCGATCCCGGAGGTCATGTCGCTTTCGTCTACGGGGCTCTCACCCTCTACGGCCTGCCGTTCCAGGGCAGCTCGACTAGCGAACGACTTTGTAACTCCGCCGACGCCCGGCAGGGCCTCGATGATCGACTCCTACAACCCCCACTCAGAAACGGCTGCCGCCTATCACGCTGAGTGAGTTTGGGCTATTCCCGTTTCGCTCGCCACTACTCAGGGAATGATCTCTTTTCCTCCAGCTACTGAGATGTTTCAGTTCGCTGGCTTACCTCCACCTGGCCTATTTGATTCAGCCAGGGGTCACCGGGCATTGCCCCGGTGGGGTTTCCCCATTCGGACACCTCCGGATCAAAGTCTGCTCGCGACTCCCCGAAGCTTTTCGCAGCCTGCCGCGTCCTTCATCGGCTCTTGGCGCCAAGGCATCCACCCCGTGCCCTTAGTAGCTTGACCCCTTCCAGCGTCTGACCAAGCGGTCTGCGCCGGGGGGGGTCCGGGATACACCATGACAAAAACTCGACGAAATTGAAGATCTCAATTCTGCCGTTGCACTCGTATCAGGTTGTTAAGGTGCGACGCCGTTGTCGGCGTCCCTCCCGGCCTCCGCCGTGGCGGGGCCCGGGACCAGCCGATCCGCTGGTCGGTGGGCTCGATTGGAGCACACGGATCAGGGGGTCGGGATGCCGTCTCGCGACCGGGACGGGCGAGCTCGGGGCTCATGGACTATTCGATTTGCGCTGGCGGTGCCGACCGGGGGAGGTGGTGGAGACGAGGAGACTCGAACTCCTGACCCTCTCCTTGCAAAGGAGATGCTCTACCGGCTGAGCTACGTCCCCACGCCCGAGCGGCGGTGGTGGGCGTTTCTGGACTCGAACCAGAGACCTCTGCCTTATCAGGGCAGTGCTCTAACCAGCTGAGCTAAACGCCCCTGGGCGGGACGGTCGCCGCCGGCCCGGGAATCCCGGATGCCGGCGGGCTGCACCTTAACCCTTGAAGAGTGGCAGGAGATTCGTTCCGCGATGTGCGCGCGGGTTCGGTGTCTCATCGAACTCGCATGATCGAGCTCGCCTGCCTCGAGGGCCGACGGCCGCTCCGTCCGACTGGAGCGTCGTGCTCGTGCGATCAACCGTAGGAGCCATCAACGCCGAGGCGCACCGATTGCCTCGACTCGGATCTCCTTAGAAAGGAGGTGATCCAGCCGCACCTTCCGGTACGGCTACCTTGTTACGACTTCGTCCCAATCACCAATCCCACCTTCGACGGCTGCCTCCTTGCGGTTGGCCCACCGGCTTCGGGTGTTATCGGCTTTCATGACGTGACGGGCGGTGTGTACAAGGCCCGGGAACATATTCACCGCCGTATGCTGACCGGCGGTTACTAGCAACTCCGGCTTCATGCAGGCGAGTTGCAGCCTACAATCCGAACTGAGACCGGCTTTAAGGGATTCGCTCCACCTCGCGGTTTCGCCGCCCGTTGTACCGGCCATTGTAGCGTGGGTGTAGCCCAGGACGTAAGGGCCATGCTGACTTGACGTCGTCCCCACCTTCCTCCGAGTTTCTCTCGGCAGTCCCGTGTGAGAGATACAACACACGGCAGGGGTTGCGCTCGTTGCGGGACTTAACCCAACATCTCACGACACGAGCTGACGACAGCCATGCAACACCTGTGGCCAGGTCCCTTGCGGGAAGACGACGTTTCCGCCGTTGTCCTGGTCATGTCAAGCCCTGGTAAGGTTCTTCGCGTTGCATCGAATTAAACCCCACGCTCCGCTGCTTGTGCGGGCCCCCGTCAATTCCTTTGAGTTTTAGCCTTGCGGCCGTACTCCCCAGGCGGGACACTTAATGCGTTAGCTTCGGCACTGGCGGGGTTGATACCACCAACACCTAGTGTCCATCGTTTACGGCTAGGACTACCGGGGTATCTAATCCCGTTTGCTCCCCTAGCTTTCGCGCCTCAGCGTCAAGAACGGGCCAGGAAGCCGCCTTCGCCACTGGTGTTCCTCCCGATATCTACGCATTTCACCACTACACCGGGAATTCCGCTTCCCTCTCCCGCCTTCAAGTCGAGCAGTATCGAATGACATTCCCCAGTTGAGCCGGGGGCTTTCACATCCGACTTGCACGACCGCCTGCGCGCTCTTTACGCCCAGTAAATCCGGATAACGCTCGCCACCTACGTATTACCGCGGCTGCTGGCACGTAGTTAGCCGTGGCTTATTCCTCAGGTACCGTCATTATCGTCCCTGAGAAAAGAGGTTTACAACCCGAAGGCCGTCATCCCTCACGCGGCGTTGCTGCTTCAGGCTTTCGCCCATTGAGCAAAATTCCCGACTGCTGCCTCCCGTAGGAGTCTGGGCCGTGTCTCAGTCCCAGTCTGGGTGATCGTCCTCTCAGACCACCTACCGATCGTCGCCTTGGTGAGCCGTTACCCCACCAACGAGCTAATCGGACGCAGGCCCCTCCCGAAGCGCCTTGCGGCTTTGGAGACTGGAATGAACCAGTCACCACATGCGGTATTAGCCACCCTTTCGGGCAGTTATTCCCCACTTCGGGGCAGGTCACCCACGCGTTACTCAGCCGTCCGCCACTAACGATCGAGCAAGCCCGATCGTCCGTTCGACTTGCATGTCTCATGCACGCCGCCAGCGTTAATCCTGAGCCAGGATCAAACTCTCCGAATGAAACTGCACGGCTTGCGCCGTGACTCACATCGCAGGGTTTGACCGCTCGCTCATCACTTATCCGGATCTCCTGCCACTCTTCAATTGTTAAGGTGCCGCCCACGGCCACCCGCGCGGAGGAGGTCCTCCGTCGGGGGGGCGCGACCACCCATTGTGGAGGGCCACGTCGGTGGTGTCAAACGGCCCCACGTGACCGCGGGGATCGCCGATCGCTCGGGCTCACCCGGGTGCGGGGCAACGAGGCGGCATGGTAACGAGGCGGCCCGGACGTGTCAACGGGCTGCGCGCGGCCGGCTGCCGAGCTCCGCGTCAGATCGGGCTCGACTCGACGAGCAGGATGAATGCCGCCCCGGAAAGCCAGCAGAGGAGCGCGAGCTCGGCTGACGCGGTGACGCCGAGGGGCCCGACGAGCACGACCCAGATCACCAGGCCGACCACGAGGGCGGCGAGGGCCTTCGCCAGGCGGAGCAGGACCTCGAAGACAAGGTTGCTCACTGCAGCTCCTCCATGGCGCGCCGGCCCTGGAGAGCCCGGATGAGCGTGATCTCGTCCGCGTACTCGAGGTCGCCACCGACGGGCAGGCCCCGAGCGATGCGGGTGATGGCGCCGACGTGGCCGACCAGCCGCTCTGCCAGGTAGGTGGCGGTCGCGTCGCCCTCCAGCGACGGGTTCGTGGCGAGGATCACCTCGACGACCGGCTCCCCCGCCCGCTCGGCGGTGACCACTCGCTCGAGGAGCTCGCGGATCCGCAGGCGCTCCGGACCGATCCCGTCCATCGGGCTGATCGCCCCGTGCAGGACGTGGTAGCGCCCCCGCCACTCGCCGGTGCGCTCGATCGCGAGCACGTCGAGGGGCTCCTCGACCACGCAGAGCCGGGTGGCGTCCCGCCCGGGGTCGCGGCAGATCGGGCAGGCGGTCGTATCGCTGAAGTTGAAGCAGTCGTCGCAGAGGACGACCTCCTCGCGAACCGCGACGAGCGCCGCCGCGAGCGTGCGCGCCTCGGCGTCGGGGGCGCGCAGCAGGTGGTAGGTCAGGCGCTGGGCCGTCTTCGGCCCGATCCCCGGGAGGCGCGCGAAAGCCTCGATGAGGCGGGCGACGGGCTCGATGAGGGGGCTGGACATGCGACGGATCCGCGGGGCGGTTCGCCTACATCCCCGGCAGGCGAAGGCCGCCGGTGATCGCGGCCATCTTCGTCTTCTCGAGATCTCGGGAGGCGCGGACCGCGTCGTTCACCGCCGCGACCACGAGATCCTGGAGCATCTCGACGTCGGTCGGGTCGACGGCGTCGGGGTCGATGTGCAGCTCCACGAGCTCCTGCTTCCCACTGACGACGGCCCGCACCACGCCGCCGCCTGCCGACCCCTCGAGCCGCGCCGCCTGCAGCTCCTCCTCGACGCGGGCCATGTCGCGCTGCATCTGGGCGGCCATCTTCTGCAGGTTGCCAAAGCTCATCGGGGTCGTTGCCTCCTCGCCGCCCGGGCGTCCGCCCGGGAGATCGTCTCGTCGCGCGCAGTCTGGAACATCCGTCGCCGGCCCGCTATGCGGCGCCGGTCAGCGGACGTCGGGGATCTCGACCAGCTCGTCGCCCCAGACATCGCGGGCGGCGCGGAGCACGGCCGCGCTCTCGGGATCCGGGGCACTAGCCGCCTCGAGCTCGAGGTTCGTGGCCACGCAGCGCACCGAGACGGGACGGCCGAGGATGCGGCCCACGCCGTCCTCGAGGGTGGCCCGGCGCCGGTCCGCGACATCGCGGAGGAAGAGCTGGCTCTCCGGGAAGCCCAGGGTGACAACCGCCCCGTCCACGGCGATCGGGCGGCAGGCCTCGATGAGCGGCTTGGTCGGCGGGTGGCGGCTGATGAGGGTCACGACCTCCGGCCAGCGACGCCGCAGTTCCCCGAGCGCGTCATCGGTCGCGGGGCTCGCCCCTGGCTCGGTGACCTCGGGCGCCGGCCCGGCGACCACGGGAGCCGGCTCGGCGACCGCGGGAGGCGGCCCGTCGGGCTCTCGCTCGGTCGCAGCCGGCGGGGGGGCGGGCCGAGCGGCCGGCATCGCAGCCGGCGGGAGGGAGGTCGCCGGCGGAGGTGCGGGACGAGTGGCCGGCATCGGGGTGGCCGACACGGCGAATGGCGCCGGCGCGGATGCAGCTCCGCTTGTGACGGCGACCTGGTCGAAGAGCGCCAGCTCGAGAGCCAGGCGGATGCCGCCGGGACCGGGTCGGGCCGCGTCGATGACCGCCAGCCGGCGGGCGGCGCCGGCCAGGAGCCCCACGCCGAGCGCCGCGAGGGGATCGGCGGCGGGATGCCCGGCCAGCGCAAGGTGGAGGGCGGCCCGCAGCGCCTCGACGACCTGGTCGGCGAAGCTGCGCAGGTCGCGTCCGCGCTCCTCGAGCGCGTCCAGGACGGCGATCCCGCCGACCGGGTCGCCGACGACGAGCGCCCGGCCGTAGCCGAGCACGGTCTCGCCGTCGGCGAGGCCGAGCAGGTCCCGCACCGCGTCGGCAGTCAGCTCGTCGCCGCCCGCGGACAGGAGCTGGTCGAGGATCGATTCAGCGTCGCGCATGCCCCCGCCGGCGAGGCGCGCGACGAGCTTGACGGCAGCGGGCTCGGCGACCCGTCCGTCAGCCGCGAGGATGCGCCCGAGCTTCTCCTCGATCAGCGGGAGCGGAAGCGGGCGGAAGTCGAAGCGCTGGACCCGCGAGAGGACGGCCGGCTTGATCCCGGTGGGATCCGTCGTGCAGAAGATGAAGAGGACGTGCGGCGGAGGCTCCTCGAGGGTCTTGAGGAGGACGTCCCAGCCCTGGGTGATCCGCTGGACCTCGTCGACGATGAAGACCTTCGTCGGCAGGTCGGCCGGCGCCGTGTAGATCCGCGGGAGGAGCTCCCGGATGTCGTCGACCCGGTTGTTCGAGGCGGCATCGAGCTCGACCACGTCGAGGGCGCGGCCCTCCCGGATCGCGTCGCAATTCGGGCAGGCGTCACAGGGCTCGCCGTCGGCGACGTTGGGGCAGTTGAGCGCCTTCGCCACGATCCGGGCGAGCGAGGTCTTGCCCGTGCCCCGGGGCCCCACGAAGAGGTAGGCGTGGGCCGAGCGACCGGTCCGGATCGCGTTGCGCAGCGTCGTGACGACGGCGTCCTGGCCCACGACCTCGGCGAAGCGCTGCGAGCGCCAGCGGCGGTAGAGCGCCAGGTGCTGCGGCGTCGAGCTCACGAGGCTCCTCTGGTGGGCGAGATGAGGCGAAGTGCCGTGCACCCACCGTCGATCGGCACGTCCCCGCGCCCTCCGGGAGGGACGACTCAGACCAGGCCGTGCCGCGGCACCCGGCGAACCTCGCTTAGCGCTGCTTCCTTCCGGACCTGACGCGGTTCGCGTGTCGCCGCTGCGCGGGACCCGGTCCTCGGCGCCGTCCAGGCCGGCGGCATTCGAAGACGGTGACCTCGGGTGGGAATTCAGCCCTGCTGGAGCGGATTGCAGGTACAGGGCACCGCTAGTTCCCCGCCTAGCACGGCACGGGAATGATAGCAGGGGGGCCCGGGAAGGTGGCGGAGAGGGAGGGATTCGAACCCTCGATGGGTTGCCCCATACCGCATTTCCAGTGCGGCGCCCTAGGCCTCTAGGCGACCTCTCCGCTGTCGGTACGCCGCGGCCCAGGCTGGTGCGCGACATGGCCGTCGGGTCGGGATCGGAATGGCGGAGAGGGTGGGATTCGAACCCACGGTGCTTGCGCACACCGCTTTTCGAGAGCGGCACCATCAACCACTCGGACACCTCTCCGCGACGGAGGATAGCAAAGCGGCGCGGACCTCGGCGAGGACGGTGCCCCTGGCAGCGACGGGACGGCGCCTCCGGCCGCCCCGCCGGATCGCTGCCGGCCCCGCGTCCTGGCCGCGCTCGTGGTCACTCCATGAGCATCCGACGCCCTGGCTGGCCCGAACGGTGGCGGCGGCCGTCGGCTGATCGCCCGGGAGCATGCTTCGACCCCTCCGTGCCCAACCCATGAGCATCCCGGCCGACAAGGTGCCCCGCGGAGCGCCCTGTGGGTCCGCTCGGGCCGCACGCTGGGGCCTGTCGGTCGTCGAGCTCCGATTCTGCTCATGGAGCGACCACCCTGGTTCGAACGCCGGGCGGGCGGTGCCAACCCGGGCGCCGCGCAGGCGTTGACGGGCACACGCCCGCGTTGGCGGTGCCAACGCGGGCACCGCGCGGGCGTTGGCGGACGACCGACGATTCGCCAGGAGGGGGCGGTCGGGGATCAGGCGCGCGTCAGGGCACCCGGTGGGCTGCCGCCTCCGCGAGCTCGGCCGCATCGGACCGGAGGATTCCGCTGATGAGATCGAGCCTCCGCGGCAGGGCCGGGTTGTTCGCCAGCTGGACCACGGACCCGGCGGCACCCGAGACAGGATCCTGCAGCGCGTACACCAGGCAGTCTGCGTCGGCCTCGAGGAGCGCGCCGACGCACATCGCGCACGGCTCGACCGTGGTGAAGACGGTGACCCCAGCCAGCGACGTCGTGCCCAGGCGCTTGGCGGCCTCCCGCAGCGTGACCATGAGGGCGTGGGCGGTCGGGTCGTTGCGCGAGGCAACCTCCTCGTGGCCGCTCGCGACGAGCGCCTCGCCCAGGACGGCCGCCGCGCCGTGCGGACGCTCGCCCAGCTCCAACGCGGCCCGCGCCTCGCCGAGGGCGGCACCCATGAAGAGCTCATAGTGCATGGGTTGATGGTACCGCGCGGCTGGAGCGCGGTGGCGCCTACCCGTCGAGGCCGGAGAGCGACCGGATCGTCCGCGCCAGCGCCGACATGTCGTCATCGGCGTGGCCGCCCGCGACGAGACCTGCCTCGAGCTGGGCCGCCAGCGCGGCCACTGGAAGGACGGTCCCCGTCTCGCGGGCCATCGAGAGGGCGATTCCCAGGTCCTTGAGGTGGAGCGCGACCCGGAACCCGAGCGGGTAGTCGTTGGCGAGCATGCGCCCACTGCGGTTGGCCAGGACCCAGCTCTGGGCCGCCCCGGTCGAGAGCGCGGCCACGACCTGCTCGGGGTCGAGGCCGGACTTCATCGCCAGCACGAGCCCCTCGGCCACGCCGAGGTACGCACCCGCGAGGATCACCTGGTTGACTGCCTTGGCGGCCTGGCCGGCGCCGACCGGGCCGAAATGCGTGATCGTCCGGCCGAGCGCGGCGAGGATCGGGCGGGCCCGCTCGACATCGGCCGGCTCGCCGCCCACCAGGATCGCCAGCGTCGCGTTTCGGGCCCCCTCGCTGCCGCCGGTCACGGGAGCGTCCACGAATCCGATCCCCTGGGCAGCCAGGCGGGCCGCGAAGCCGCGCGTGGCCGCCGGGTCGATCGTCGAGCAGTCGATGACGAGCTTCCCGGGCGCGGCGCCGGCAGCCACCCCGTCGGGGCCGAAGAGGACCGCCTCGACGTCGGGCGTGTCGGAGACGCAGACGAGGACGACGTTGACGTCCGCTGCCATCGCCGCCGGGCTGGCGGCGACCGTGACGCCCAACTCGTCCAGCTCGCCGGTGCGCCCGGCCGTGCGGTTCCAGGCCGCCACCGGGAAGCCGGCCCGCACCAGGTTGGCGGCCATCGCGCCACCCATGGTTCCGAGCCCCACGACGCCGATCCGATCCATCTTGTGCTCTCCTCCGCAGTGGTCGCCGCATCGTAGGCGCTGCGGCGGGGCCTTCGCTGGACAATTCGCCGCCGCCGCTGGACGACTCGGGGCCGCCGCTGGACAATTCGCCGCCACCGGTGGACGACACGGGGCCTCCGCTGGACGATTCGCCGCCCCCGGTCTACCGTGACGCCTTCGCATTCATCGGGTACGGAGGTCGGTCCTGAGCCCGCGCGTCCTGGCCTCGCTCGTCTACTGCGGCGCCGCGTTCGGCGGCGCGTTCCTGTTCATGCGCCTCGCCGCGCCCGAGCTCCCCGCGTTGATCGTGGCGTTCGGGCGGGTGACGATCGCCGCGCTCATCCTCCTCCCCTTCGCCGGCCGCGGGCGGCTCGCCGCGATGCGCGTCCATTGGCGCGACTACGCCTTCGTCGGGTTCTTCATGGCCGCGGCGCCGTTCGCCCTGTTCGCCTACGCGGAGCGATCCCTCACCGCCGGCCTCGGCTCGATCATCAACGCGACGACGCCGCTCTGGACGGCGATCGTCCTCGCGGCCTGGGTCCACCAGGCGCCGACCCCGCGGCGGATCGCGGCGATCGTCCTGGGCTTCGTGGGCGTGGGGATCATCGTGGGCCTGGAGGGGCTCCAGCTCGCCCCCGACGCGCTCGTCAGCGTCGTCGCGGCGACCGCAGCTGCCGCGTCGTATGGCATCGCCCTCACGTACATCCGGCAGCGCATGGCGCCGCAGCCGCCGGTCCAGCTCGCGCTGGGGCAGCTGATCGCCGCCTCGATCATGCTGGCGCCGCTGGCGGCTCTCTCCGCCGGCGACGTGGTGCCGAGCACGGAGAGCGTCGTGGCCATGGCGGGGATCGCCGTCTTCTCGACCGCCATCGCCTGGCCGATCCTCTTCGGCCTCAACCGCGACGTGGGGCCGATGGCGACGAGCACGGTCACCTTCCTCAACCCGGTCTTCGGGTCGCTGTGGGGAGCCCTCTTCCTGGCCGAGACGATCTCGCCGACATTCCTGGCGGGGTCACTCCTGGTCTTCGCGTCGCTCGCCCTCATCTTCGGAATCCGGCTGCCCGTGATGCGACGACGGCCGGTGGCGGTCGCGGTCGCGGCCGAAGCCGACGACTGACCCGCCGGGCGAGGACGGGTCGCCTCCGCGCATCGCCCCAAACGGCACTTCCCGCGAGCCGCCGCGCCCCAGAAGGTTGAGGTGGCGGCGGTGACGCGCTGCCTGAGCGGCGACGCCGCGCAGCCGGAGACGACCACGAGGAGGCCACGGTGCCCGAACGCAAGAAGGTCACCCTGCCCGCGCTGTTCGCGAAGGTCGCGGACGGCACGCCGATCACCTGGCTCACCTGCTACGACTACCCGACCGCCCACCTCCAGGAGCAGGCCGGGATCGACATGATCCTGGTCGGGGACAGCCTGGGCATGACGATGCTCGGCTTCGACAGCACCCTGCCGGTGACGATGGACGACATGATCCGCCACGCGGCCGCGGTGCGGCGCGGGGCCCCCACGGCCTGGGTGGTCGGCGACATGCCGTACATGAGCTACCAGCCCTCGGTGGAGTCGGCGATTCGCAACGCCGGGCGCTTCATGGCCGAGGCCGGCTGCGACGCCGTGAAGCTCGAGGGCGGCGCCGAGATGGCCGACCGGATGGCGGGAATCGCCCGGGCCGGCATCCCGGTCATCGGCCACCTGGGGCTCACGCCGCAGAGCGTCAGCGCCCTCGGCGGCTTCCGGCTCCAGGGCAAGGGCGCGGCGCAGGCGAAGAAGATCGTCGACGACGCGAAGGCGCTCGAGGAGGCCGGGGCGTTCTGCATCCTGCTCGAGCTCGTCCCCGACCGCGTCTGCCGGCTGATCACCGAGCGCGCCGAGCACTGCATCATCATGAGCCTGGGCTCCGGGCCGGACGCCCACGGCCAGCTGCTCATCTACCACGACGCCTTCGCCCTCTACCCGAAGTTCACGCCGCGGATGGCCAAGGTCTTCGCCGACGCCGGGGCCGTGATCCGCGAGGGCCTGGCGGCCTACGTCGACCAGGTGACCGGGCGGGCCTTCCCCCAGCCGGAGAACTGGTTCGGCATGAAGGACGAGGAATACGACGAGCTCGTGAGGTTGATCGGATGACCGCGCTGGAAACGGACCTGGCGACCGACCTTCGCAGCCGGCTTGCGATCCCGAGCGCGCGGCTCGACGACCTGAATGCCCTCCTGCTCGACCCGGGCTCCCGGGTCGTGAACGACATCCTGGCCGTCATCGCCCGCTACGGCACCCCCGAGGAGATCAACGCCAGGGCCCGCGCGGCCGGCGAGCTCCCGGCCCTCCTCGAGCGCGTCCGGGCCGCCCACCCCGAGTACCTCGCCGACCTCGCGTGGCTCGAGGGAGAGCGCGACCGGGGCGCCTTCGTCAGCGTGAGCGACTTCCGCCGGGGGGTGCTGGGCGCGCGCGCGGACACGACGGCGTTCCGCGACGACGTGGCCGTGACGCTGGAGGTGAGCGCCCTCCAGTACTTCCCGTGGGTGATCGCCGCGGCCCGCAAGGCGATCGCCGAGCGGACCCTCATGCCCGCCCGCTGGATCCAGGTCCGTCGGATGGCCGAGCAGGAGGCCGAGGGCGACCTCCCGGCCATCGCGGCGGCAATGCGGATCATCGGGGCCAGTTACGTGGAGACGCTCGACACGAAGGGCACCGATGGCTCGAACGTCCACCTGGGCGGCCCGGCCACGATCACGGGCTACTTCGGCGGGATCGGCCAGCCCAACGACCACCCCCTGCTGTGGCTCGACGAGTTCCTTCACTACTACACCGAGTACGGCGTGCGCCAGGTCCTCAACATCAACCCGGGGACCGTGCTGGCGGGCTACCTCCTGCACCGGCTGGGCGTGGACATCGAGTTCAAGATCTCGGTCTTCATGGGCAACGACAACCCGTACGCCGGGCTGTGGACCCTGATCGGGGCCAAGCTGTTCGCCCGCGACGACGGCACGTCGGCGCTCGTCGGCTTCAACTGGGGCAACTCGGCGAACAACGAGACCCTGGAGATCGCGGCCGACGTCCGGCGCGCGCTCGGCTTCGAGGACGTTGTCCGCTTCGAGCACCACATCACCGAGACCTGGAAGAGCATCGTCCTCCAGCCGTACGACCGCCGGGCGGAGCTCTGCGTGCTCGCCGACCACGTCCCCAACATCTCCGCCAAGCACGAAGGCGGCGACCCCGAGGTCGACGGGATGCGGCCCCATCCGTCGGACATCCTCGACTACTTCCGGGCGGAGGACGAGGTCATCAAGAGCGGCGACTGGGAGAACCTCCAGCTCAACTTCATGGACAAGCTGGACGCGACGAACCACACGGCCCGGGCCCTGACGGAGCACGGCCTGAGCTTCGTGGCGGCGGCGAACCTGCACCGCTGATCCGGGCGCTCGGCGCCCACCCATGAAGTGCCGGTCGACGACGTCCTTGGCGGACGCCGCCGGGTCGGCTGCCCGAGTCTGCCCGGGGTCAGCTCACCTCGGCGTCCGACGGTCCCCGACGCGCCGCGACCCATGAAGGCGCGGAAGGGGTCGTCCTCGAGCAGAAACGGCCCGGTCATCCCGGACGCTCGCCGCCGAGAAGCGACCCCCCGAGGATGTGACGACCCTGCGCCGGTCAGGGTCTGCTACAACGACGCGCACTCCCCGAGCTTCGGGCCGCGTGCCGTGTTGGGTGGGGCTGCCGAATCACCGATCTGCGCCGCGGGCGTGTTGCCCGAGCAGGACAGCGTGTTGTTCGTGCTGTTCGACCCGATCTCGGTTGCGTCCTCGTCATCGAAGCTGTTGTTCCGTACGGTGATGTTTCCGCGCACCGTGTTCCGGAACATGCCGAACCAGCACGTCTTCAGGTTGGACACGGTAACGGCACCGTTGACGTTGCTGTCCTCGATCGTGCTGAACGCCGGTCCCCCGAAGAGGGCCGGCAACCCGCAGCTGCCCGAACCGAAGCCGCCGCCCGCCAGGTCGCCGCTGCCGTTGAGGGTGAAGTCACCCCGCATCCGTACGTTGTGGACGACGACAGCGAGGGCATTGGTGCCGACGAGCGCGCCATTCAGGGAGTCGGCGCTGCAGTCGAGCGGCTCGACGGTTGCGCTCGTGCCAACCCCGGGGTAGCAGCCCAGGAAGAGGGCCGCGTTGGTGCCGACGACGACGTTGTTCTGAACCCACAGCTTGGCGGTGCCCGGCTCCGAGGCGTCGAACGTCGCGCTCGGCATGAGTGTCAGCAGCCCGTGGACTTCGACGATGCCGGGGGCGACATCGGTCCAACACACCGCACCCGCGTCGATGGTGAGGGACTGGTACACGCCGGAGGGGACGAGGCCCCCGTGGCACGTCACATTCCCGAGGTTGACCGCCGCCCCGGCGGTGCCCGCGCCCAGAAGCATCCCCATGCTCAGGGCACATACACCCAATCCAGCCCGAAGAATCTTCATCTCTGCCTCCTCTGGCGCGGCCCGTCTTTCCGAAGGAGCAGACGCTGGTTCGCGCTGCGCGGTCTCTTCGGACACCACCGGACCGGCATCGCTGCCTCGTGCCCGGCGAACGATAGTGGCTTTCACCGCGGAGTACCAGCCGAAAGACGAGATGATCGGGCCGGGAATTGGCGACTGGATGACGTGATCGTGCCTGAACCCCGGCCGCGGTGTAGGCGGCGTATGAGCCCGTCTACTCGAACGGGTTCCGATGGATGATCCTGTCGATGCAGGCGTGGCCTTGCTGCGTAAAATAGGTGGCTAGATCCATCCAGAACGCGCCGTCACCACCGCTTGCGTAAGCCTCGAAGGCGAACGAGTAGCAGAGATCGCCGGCCTCGTAGGAATCAAGGCAGTCACCAAGTGCGGGCGTGGCTGCGAGCACCTTCTCGGGCAGCTCCGGCAGCTTGTCGGGTCGGTCGTCGTAGTACTTCCTGCGCGCCTCCAGGGCCTTTCGGTGAGCCTCGCTGATCGGAAAACTGTCGTAGCTGGTCATCGCTCCCCCCGGGTCGATACGCCTTGACGGCCTGAGCCGATTGCCACGTCCCTGCCGAACACTCAACCTCGGCCGGGCGAAGTGTCAAGGAGTTCGCTGGCGATCAGCCGCCTAGCGCGGCAGAAATGTGACCGACTCGACGTTCGTGTCTGTAGCGCGCGAGTGCACGTCATGACACGGTCGCCGTCTTCGACATAGGCAGCGGCCCGGTGACGAGGTGCCGGTGCGAAGACACCGCCCCCTCCCCGGACGCCCGGTGCGCCTCCCATCCCGCTTCAGCTTGGAGCGGAGCGCCCGGTGCGGAGCCGGGGCCGTCGCCGGCACCCAGCCCGCTTCACTGGCAGGCGAAGGTTCCAGAGACGTCCGCGCCGCTTATGGCGTCCTTGCCCGAGAAGGTGCCCGACTTGTCGGCCTTGAGGGTCCCGCGCGGATTCTGCGTGACCTTCCAGACGACACCCCGGAGGGCGCCGGACAGGCTGGACACGGTCCCGTCGGTCCGGAAGAACAGGGCGAACGCTTCGCCCTCGTTCAGGTCGCCGCTGCGGACGCTCAGCTGGCCGTTGCCCGTCTCCTGGCAGATCACATCCGCGAACCCGGCGCCATGGTCCCCTACCGTGAGCCCGACCGTCCCGGGCTGCGAGCCGACCACCCCCGGGCCGGTCGACTCGCTCGCGGCGGGCGCTTCGCTCTGGGCGGGAGCCGCCGACCCGACGCCACCGCTCGTAGCAACGCTCGCCCCAGGAGCCGTGGTTGCCGACGACCCGCAGCCGCCGAAGACGAGAAGCGCCACAACGAATGCGGCTGTCCGGAGTCCGCGCATCGACGCCTCCTGTTGCAGCCACGCGCCCTTAGACCGGATCGCGGATCATGCGCCGCCATCCTGGGATTAGATGCGGGCAAGTTACCCCCTTCAGTTCACGCGGACGTCACGGGGGTTCCGCCGGAGGTTGTCCAGGAGCGCTAGGCCAGTCGTCGGTGATGGTCACACTCGACATCTACAGCCACGTCGCGCCGGGCATGCAGCGCGCGGCGGCGGAGGCGCTGGAACAGGCCATCGACAGCTTGCGCCGTCGTCGGTGGTCAGATCGTGGTCGGGCCCCCGGAATTGAGCGACCCCGAGATGCGGTCCCGGGGTCGTTTCACGTTGAGTTGGCGCGCCCGGCGGGACTCGAACCCACGACCTTCAGGTCCGCAACCTGACGCTCTATCCGCTGAGCTACGGGCGCGAGAGGTGGCGGAGAGGGAGGGATTCGAACCCTCGAGGCAGGTTACCCCACCTGGCGGTTTAGCAAACCGCTGCACTAGGCCTCTATGCGACCTCTCCGGGCCACGGCGCGGCGCATTCTACCAGAGAGCGGGTTCGCGACTGGAGGGCGGCGGCCCGTCCGGCCGCCCGTTCGCTTTGACACGGCGGAGCACGCCCGGTATGGTGGCCCGGCTGTGAGACCGCACGCTTTCTTCTTTCCGAGCCCGGCATGACCCGCCCCGGAGCGTGACTCCGGGGGGCGGACGTGCCGGGTGCGAGCAGAGGCCGCGAGACCTCTGCTTTTTTGTTTGTACGGCGGAGGATGATGGCCGGGACCCGCGGAGGGTGCCGGGAGCCGCGCGGGCGGCCGGGATGCGAGGCGAGGCCAGATGTTCGTGGTGATGGCGGTCGGGGCGACCGAGGAGCAGCTGAACGCGGTGCGCGGCGCCGTCCTCGAGGAGGGCCTGACGCCCCACGAGAACCGCGGCGGGGCGCGCGTGGTCGTGGCCGTCCTCGGCGAGGGCGGGGCCTGGGTCGAGCGGCTGGCCGAGCGGCTCTCCGTCCTGCCCGGCGTGGCGTCGGTCACCCGGACGAGCCGGCCCTTCAAGCTCACCTCGCGCGAGTTCCACCCCGAGGACACGATCGTCCGGGTCGGCGATCTCACCATCGGGGACGGGTCGCTGACCCTGGCTGCCGGGCCCTGCGCCATCGAGTCGCGCGACCAGCTCTTCGAGACCGCGGAGGCGGTCAGGGCGGTCGGCGCGAACGTCCTGCGGGGCGGCGCCTTCAAGCCCCGGACCAGCCCCTACTCCTTCCAGGGGCTCGGGCTCCAGGGGCTCCGCTTCCTCGCCGAGGCGCGCGAGCGGACGGGCCTGCCGGTCGTCACCGAGGTGATGGAGCCGGGCCAGGTGGAGCACGTTGCGGAGTACGCCGACATCCTCCAGATCGGCGCCCGCAACATGCAGAACTACTCGCTCCTGATGGCCGTCGGGCGGATCGGGCGGCCCGTGCTCCTCAAGCGAGGCCTCTCGGGCACGATCGAGGAATGGCTGATGGCGGCCGAGTACGTCATGTCCAGCGGCAACCCCAACGTGATCCTCTGCGAGCGCGGCATCCGGACGTTCGAGACGGCCTACCGCAACACGCTCGACGTGACCGCCGTGCCGCTCATCCACCAGCTGACCCACCTGCCGGTCTGGATCGACCCCTCGCACGCGGCCGGGAAGCGCTGGCTCGTCACGCCGCTCGCCCTCGCCGGCACGGCGGCAGGTGCCGACGGGCTCCTCATCGAGGTCCACCCGCGACCCGTCGAGGCCCTCTCGGACGGCGACCAGTCGGTGACCCCAGCCCAGTTCGCCGAGCTCGCGGTCGCGGTGCGCGGCGTCCACGGGCAGGTTCGCGCCATCCATGCGACCCGCGGCCCCGCGATGGCGGCCGACGAGCCCGCCTGACCCGGTGTTCGCCGTGCCGCCCGCAACCACCCTCGCCGTCCGCCCCGCCATGCGGCTGCGCGGCGAGGTGCGGCCGCCCGGCGACAAGTCGGTCAGCCACCGCGCCCTCCTGCTCGCCCTCCTCGCCGAGGGCGAGAGCCGGATCTCCGGTGCGGGCGACGGCCGGGACGTCCGCGCCACGGCGGCGGTCGCGGCGGCCCTCGGCGCCGCGGTGGAGCGCTCGGGCGACGACCCGCGGGCGGTCGACTACCGGGTCCTATCGCCCGGCCGGGCCAGCCTCCGCGAGCCGGCCGGCATCCTCGACTGCCAGAACTCCGGGACGACCCTGCGGCTCTCCGCCGGGATCCTGGCCGGCCTGGCGGGGTTCGCGGTCCTCGACGGCGACGATTCGCTGCGGAGCCGGCCGATGGGGCGGGTCACGACCCCTCTCGCGGCCATGGGGGCCACGATCGCCGGGCGGGCAGGTGCCACGCTTCCCCCGCTGGCGATCACCGGGCGGACGCCGCTGCGGCCGATCGATCACACGACGACGGCCCCCTCCGCCCAGGTGAAGTCGGCGATCCTCCTGGCCGGGCTCGCCGCGGAGGGCACGACGACCGTGCACGAGGCCGTGGCAACGCGCGACCACACCGAGCGGATGCTGCGCGCCCGCGGTGTGGCAGTGCGCACGGAACGCCTCGCAGACGGCGGCGCCGTCCACGCGGTGGACGGTCCGGCGCGGGTGAGCCCGCTGGATCAGGGGGTGCCGGGCGACGTCTCCGGGGCGGCCTTCTGGCTCGTGGCCGCCGCGATCCACCCCGACGCCGAGCTGACGCTCCGGAACGTCGGCACGAACCCGACCCGGCATGCGATCATCGACCTGCTGCGACGGATGGGCGCCGAGATCGAGGTGCGCCCCGTCGGCGCGGCGGGCGACGAGGAACGCGGCGAGCCGATCGCCGACCTCGTGGTTCGGAGCAGCGCGCTGCGGGGGATCGACGTGACGGCCGCCGAGGTCGCCACGGCGATCGACGAGATCCCGGCTCTCTGCCTGGCCGCCGCGGTGGCGACCGGGCGAACCGTCATCCGGGGCGTCGGGGAGCTGCGCCACAAGGAATCGGACCGGGTCGCCGGGATCGCGGCCGGGCTCGCGGCGCTGGGCGCACGGGTCACGGTAGACGGCGACACGATCGAGATCGACGGCGGCCGCGCGCTCACGGGGGCGACAGTCGAGACGCATGACGACCATCGCCTGGCGATGACCTTCGCGGTGGCCGGCCTCGTGGCGCGGGGCGAGACGTTCATTCGCGACCCGGGGTCGGCGGACGTCTCGTACCCGGGCTTCTTCGGAGAGCTGGAAAGGGTTCGAGCATGACGAAACGGGTCGTCCTCATCGGCCATCCGGTCGCCCACTCGCTCTCCGGCGCGATGCACCAGGCGGCGTTCGACGCCGCCGGCATCCCGGCCACCTACGAGCTGTGGGACCGCTCGCCGGCCGAGCTCGCCGATGCGATCACCGAGCTGCGCTCCGACGACTTCCTGGGGGCCAACGTCACGATCCCCCACAAGGAGAAGGCGGCCGTCCTCGTCGATCGCCTGACCGAGGAGGCGCACGCCACCGGCGCCGTCAACACGATTACCCGCGAGGGGAAGCGCCTGGTGGGCCACAACACGGACGTGCCGGGCTTCCGGGTCGCCCTCGAGACGCTGGTCGGCAAGCAGCGCATGCCCCGCCACGCCGTGGTCCTGGGCTCCGGCGGCGGCGCGCGCGCCGTCGTGCACGGGCTGGTGGCCGAAGGGTTCCAGCGCATCGTCGTCTTCAATCGCCACCTGCATCGCGCCGAGGCGCTCGTCCGCTTCTTCGCCCGGAGCGCAGCGCACATGGAGCTGCGGGCGATGCCCTGGCACGAGTCGATCATCGAGGCCGAGCTGGCCAAGACGAAGGTGCTCGTGAACGCCACCTCCCTGGGCTTGCACGGCGACGAGACGCCGATCCCCGCCGAGCTGATCCCGCCCGACCTGCTGGTCATGGACCTCATCTACAACCCGCCGCGCTCGCGGTTCCTGCGCGACGCAGCCGCGGCCGGCTGCCAGGTGCTCAGCGGCGAGGTCATGCTCCTCCACCAGGGCGCCGCTGCGTTCGCCCTGTGGACGGGCCAGGCCGCGCCGGTGGAGCTCATGCACGAGAAGCTTGCCGCGGGTCTCGCCGCCGCCGGTGCGGACGTGGGCGGAGCGGCCGACGAAGGCGCCGGCACGGCCGGGGAGCCGGGGGCCTGACGGCCGCCATGACCGGCTTCCGGTTCCTGACCGCCGGGGAGTCGCACGGGCCCGCGCTCGGCGTCACCCTCGAGGGCCTGCCGGCCGGGATCCCCGTGACCGCGGGCGCGATCGCGGTCGACCTGCGCCGGCGCCAGGGCGGCTACGGCCGCGGCGCGCGCCAGGTGATCGAGCAGGACCGGGCCGAGATCCTGGCCGGGGTCCGCCACGGGCGCACCATCGGCTCGCCGGTCCTCCTCCTGGTCCGCAACCGCGACTGGGAAAACTGGATCCGGGTCATGCAGGTAGAGCCTCTGACCGACGAGGAGGCCGCGGAGCTGGCGGCGCTCGCGGAAGGCGGCAACAGGCGGGCCCAGCCCGTCACCCGGCTGCGGCCCGGCCACGCCGACCTGGCCGGCGCCCTGAAGTACGGCTTCGACGACGTCCGGCCGATCCTGGAGCGCGCCTCGGCCCGCGAGACGGCGGCACGCGTCGCGGCGGGCGCGGTCTGCCGGGCGTTCCTCGGGGAGCTCGGCATCGAAGCCTGGTCGTTCACGGCCGAGGTCGGCGGCGTCGCGGTCGACCGCGCCGCCTGCACGCGCACGCGCGAGCAGTCCGAGGCGTCGCCGTTGCGCTGCCCGGATCCCGCGGCGGAGGCGCGGATGATCGCCCGGATCGACGAGGCCAGGGCGCTCGGCAACACGGTCGGCGGCGTCTTCGAGGTTGTCGCCCACGGGCTGCCGATCGGCCTCGGCAGCCACGTCCACTGGGACCGCCGCCTCGACGGGGCGCTGGCGGCGGCGATCATGAGCATCCAGAGCGTGAAGGGCGTGGAGCTCGGCCTCGGGTTCGAGCAGACGCGCCTCCTCGGCTCGGAGGTCCACGACGTCATCGAGGGACGCGACGCCGGCGGTGGCTGGATCCACCGGTCGAACAACGCCGGCGGCCTGACCGGCGGGATCACGAACGGCGAGCCCCTCGTCGTGCGCGGCGCCGTCAAGCCGATCTCCACGCTCGCCCGGCCCCTTCCCTCGGCGGATCTCCTGACCGGCGAGGCGGTCGAGAAGGCGCACTACGAGCGTTCCGACATCTCGGTGGTGCCGGCGGCGGGGGTCATCGCCGAGGCGATGGTGCTCCTGACCTTGACCCGCTTCGTCCTGGAGAAGACCGGCGGCGACTCGCTGGTCGAGGTGCGCGACAACCTGGACCGCTACCGCGAGCGGATCGGGAGTGTGCCGGCGCCTGCGTCCGGGGCGGCCCCGGCGGCGTCCGGCAAACCCGGCTCCGGCGAGGCCGGCTCCGGGGGCGACGACTAGGGCCCGGCCGTGGACCTCGTGCTCGTCGGGCTCCCCGGTGGCGGCAAGACCGCAGCAGGGCGCCGGCTCGCCCGGCGTCACGGGGGGGAGCTGATCGACCTCGACGAGGTCATCGCGGCCGAGGCCGGCCGGCCGATTCCCGCGATCTTCGACGAGGAGGGCGAGGCGGGCTTCCGGACCCGCGAACGCGCCGCCGTGGCCGCCCTGGGACCGCCGGATCCGGAGCCGGGCCTGCGCCGCGTCATCTCCACCGGCGGCGGCGCCCCGATCGACCCGCGCAACCGCTGGCTCCTCTACCGCGGCCGCCGGGTGGCGTGGCTGGACGCCCCGGCGGAGGTCCTGGCCCAGCGGATCCGCCACAGCCCCAACCCGCGGCCGCTGCTGTCCGGCCGGGACCCGATCGGGAAGATGCGCGAGCTGGCGGCAGCGCGGGCCCGCTTCTACGCCCCGGGCCTGCGCGTGAACGGGATCGCCGGCCTCGCCGGCGTCGTGGAGACGCTGGAACGGCACGTCGACGACCCGATGGCGGACGGCACGACGCTCCTGCGCGCCGAGACCGAGATCGGGCGCTACGAGCTGGGCGAGGGCAACGCCGTCGCCGGGGTGCTGGCCGCCCTCGCGACCCTGGATGCCCGGCGGGCCATCCTCGTCTCCGAGCCGCGGGCGTGGGAGGCCGCCGGGGCCGCGCTCGCCGACGGGCTGGTCGCCGCGGGAATCCCGGTGGACCGCCTCCTCCTGCCCGAGGGCGAGGCCGCCAAGCGGATGGCGGTCGTGGAGCGGGCCGCGAGCGAGCTCGCCCGGCTCCGCGCGGAGCGCGGGGACCCGTTGGTGGCCATCGGCGGCGGAGCGCTCGGCGACACGGCGGGCTTCCTCGCCGCGACCTGGTTGCGGGGCGTGCCCGTCATCCACGTGCCCACGACGCTCGTCGCCCAGATCGATTCGTCGATCGGCGGCAAGACGGCAGTCGACCTGCCCGAGGGGAAGAACCTCGTCGGCGCGTTCCACCAGCCGGCCGCCGTCATCGTCGACGTCCGCTTCCTGCGGACGCTGCCGGCCCGTCAGCTGCGGGCCGCCCTCGGCGAGGCAACGAAGATGGCGGCGCTCGGCGACGAGCGCCTCTTCGAGCTGCTGGAGGACGAGGGGGCGGCGATCGCCGTCGGGGATGCGCGGGCGCACGAGAGCGGGGCGCTCGCCGAGGTGGTCGAGCGCTGCGGGTGGGCGAAGATCGAGGTCGTGACCGCCGACGAGCGCGAGCAGGGCGAGAGGATCAACCTCAACCTCGGACACTCGCTCGCCCACGCGATCGAGGCGGCGGCGGGCTACGAGGGGATCCTCCACGGGGAGGCAGTCGCGTACGGGCTGCGAGCCGCGTGTCGGATCGGCGCCGCCGTCGAGGCGACCCCTCCGGACCGGGCGGCCCGGATCGAGGCCCTTCTCGATCTCCTGGACCTGGGGCGCGCGCCGCTCCCCTACCCGCTCGACGGGGTCCTCTCCGCGATCGTCGCCGACAAGAAGCACGCCGGCGGACGCCTGCGCTGGGTCCTGCCGACGGCCGGCGGCGTCACGGTTCGGAGTGACGTGCCGGACGAGGTGGTGGAGGCGGCGGCACGGGCCGTGCTGGCGGGCGCGGCAGCGGAGGTGCAGGCGTGAGCGCGGGCCCCGGACGTCGACTCAGGGTCCTGGTCGTCAACGGGCCGAACCTCGACCTGCTCGGAACGCGGGAGCCGGCCATCTACGGCCGCGAGACGCTCGCCGAGATCAACGGCGGGATCGCCACGCGGGCCGCCGGGCTCGGCGTGGACGTCGCCTTCTTCCAGTCGAACCACGAAGGGGCGCTCATCGACCGGCTGCACCGGCGCGACTTCGACGCCTCGATCGTGAACGCGGGCGGCCTCACCCACACGTCGGTGAGCCTGCGCGACGCGCTGCTGGGCATCGAGCGCCCGTTCGTGGAGGTCCATCTGTCCGACCCGGCCACCCGCGAGCCGTTCCGCCGGGTCAACTTCCTGGAGGATGTCGCGGTCGCGCGGTTCGTGGGCCTGAAGGCGGCCGGCTACCACCGGGCGCTCGAGGAGCTGGCCCGCCGCTGGGACGCCGGCGAGATCGTCCCGCGCGCGGGTGAGGCGCCGGCCGGTGGGCTCGATGCGCCCGGCGACCCGGCGCCCGGCGGGGCCGAGGAGGCACCCGATGCCTGAGCGCGACGAGCGCCACGAGCGCCACGTGCTTGACGAGCGCGACGTCGCCCGAGTCGACTCCGCCGCCCACGGCGACCGGACCGGCGCCGCCCTGGCGCCGCTGCGCGAGCGGATCGACGCGATCGACCACGAGATCGTGGCCCTCCTCAACGAGCGGGCCCAGATCGCCCTGGAGATCGGGCGCGTGAAGGAGCAGACCGGGCGCCGAACGGTGCGCGACGCCAAGCGCGAGGCGGAGGTCCTGGAGCGCGTCACGAGCGCCTCGGCCGGCCTGTTCCCGGAGCCGGAGCTCGTGGCCCTCTACCGGAAGCTGATCGCAGCGACCCGGCGGGTCCAGCACGCCCAGAAACGGCGGACGACCGCGGGCACCGAGGCGGCCGCGGGGGCGGTCGCGGCCGGCATCTCGACGGGACCGCGCGAGGAGTGAGTCCGTTCGCGGTCCCGCTCGGGCCGCGCGACCCGGGTCCGGTTCGGCCCGACCCGGCGCGGCTGCCGGCCCGACCCACCACCCGCTTCGCGCCGGCGCCGACGGGCCACCTCCACCTCGGCCATCTCGTCAATGCGCTGTACGTCTGGGGGATCGCCGGGGCGACCGGCGGACGGGTGATCCTCCGGATCGAGGACCACGATCGCCAGCGGTCCCGACAGGCGTTCGAGACGGCGCTCCTCGACGACCTCGAGCAGCTTGGCCTGGTCCCGGATGAGCCGTCGCCGGCGGAGCTGCGCGCCGGGCGGTCGGCCTGCCGCCAGTCCGACGACCCGGCCCCGTACGAGGCGGCCGCCGACATCCTGCGCGCCCAGGGCCGCGTCTACGCCTGTGCCTGCTCGCGGGCGGCGCTGCTCGCCTGGCGGGGGCCGGGCTGCCCCGGCGCCTGTCGCGAGCGCGCGCTGCCCGAGGACGCGCCGGGGTCGGCTCTTCGCGCCGTTCTCGACACGGGCGACGAGGCATTCGACGACCTCCTTCTCGGCCCGCAGGCCGGCGATCCGTCGGCCGACGGCGACCTCACCCTGCGCGACCGGCACGCCAACTGGAGCTACCCGCTCTGCGTGGTCGTCGACGACGCCCGTCACGGCGTCGACCTCGTCGTCCGCGGCGGCGACCTCCTCGACGCCACGCCGGGCCAGCTCCGGCTCGGCCGCCTGCTGGGCCGCGAGACGCCGCCGGCCTTCCTCCATCACCCGCTCCTGCGCAAGCCGTCGGGTGCGAAGCTATCCAAGGCCGACCACGACACCGCGATCCGCGACCTCCTTGACAGCGGCGCGACGCCGGCGGACCTGCTGGGCATCGCGGCGGCGGCGGTCGGCCTCGTGGATTCAGTCCGCCCGATACCCGCGGACTCCCTGGGCGCCCTGTTCATTCTCTGACGCGCGTTCATGCCGAGCAGGTTTCGTCGACGGGCCGGGCCTCGGTCGGTCGCCGCTGCCACCGACATGTCGCTCGAGACGGCCCCGGAGTCGTCAGGACGTGGGTGGAACCTCGACGAGCCGGCCGTCCTGTTCGGCGAAGTCCCAGACGTCGATCGCCGGTGGCTCGATGCCCAGCGTCGTGAGCACGGTGCAGACCTGGCTTCGATGATCGGTCCCGTGGTGCAGCGCCTGCGCGAGTCGGATGCCCAGCGGGGCGTGGCTCTCGGACCCATCGTCGCGGTGCCTCACGACGACGACGTCCGGATCGAGGTCCTGCCCCAGGAGCGACGCCCATGCGGGTCCGTTGGCCTCCATCGCGGCCCGGAGCTCGGGGAGGTCCATCCGGTCCTCGTCGATGACGGCGACGCGCCCACCAGTCAGGGCGAACAGGTACGAGGAGTCGGCGCCAACGAGGTGGCGCATCGTCTCGAGGGTCGAGCCGTAGGTTCCCGGAGCGCTGCTCCCGAGCTGCTGAGGGCTGAGCGCGAGGCACGTGTCGATCAACCGCAACGTCGCCCACACGTGGTGGGCGAAGGCGTCCGCCAGCAAGGATCTGCTCATCGGTCCACGGTACCATCCCGCCTCGCCCGGTCCCGGCACGAGGGCGCCGTGCTCACTCGGCGCCCCTCGAGCCTGATCGACGACCGCATCGTGTCGGTCGCGAACCCGTTGGGATCAGGACCCCGCAGCACGCCGCAGGGAACGGACGAGCCGGCCGAGGGCCGCCACGTCCCGGCCGTCCGGGCCCAGCGCGTCGACGAGCGCCGAGGCCACGATGACGCCGTCGGCGCCGGCGCGGACGAGGGCGCGGACGTGCGCGGGGCTGCTGACGCCGAAGCCGACGGCGACCGGCACGGGGCTCACCGCCTTCACCTCGCGGACGTAGCGGCCGACCTCCGGCGGGAGGCTGGTACGGGCGCCGGTGATCCCGACGAGCGACACGCAGTAGAGGAAGCCGCCGCTCCGGGATGCGACGAGCGAGCGCCGCGCCGGCGACGTGGTCGGAGCGACGAGGTAGACGACCGCGATCCCCTCCCCCGCCGCGGCCGCCTCGAAGGGTGCCCCTTCGTCGGGCGTCAGGTCGGCCACGATCGTGCCCGATGCCCCGGCACCCGCCAGCGCGCGGGCGCGCTCCCGGCCGTCCCCGCCGCCGATGAGCTGGTTCGCGTAACCCATGGTGACGAGCGGGACGCCCGGGCGGGCACGGGCGATGCGGCGGACCAGGTCGAGCGAGCCGTCGAAGGTGGCGCCGGCGGCGAGGGCGCCGGCCGAGGCCCGCTGGAGGGTGGTCCCGTCGGCGAGCGGATCGGAGTACGGCAGCCCGACCTCCAGCAGATCGGCCCCCGCGTCGATCGCGGCGAGGGCGATCGCCAGCGACGTCTCCGCGTCCGGGTATCCGGCGACGATGTACGGGATGAGGGCGACGCGGCCATCCGCCCGGGCGCGGGCGAAGGCGTCGGCGATCCGGCAGGCGCCGGCAGTGGCGTCGGTGCCGGTCGGGGCGTCGGTCGTCGCGGCCCGCGGCCGATCGAGCGCGGTCATCGGACGCCCTCCCACGGCTCGACGTCGGCGAAGCGCTCGAGGGCCGCCAGGTCCTTGTCGCCGCGCCCCGAGAACCCGACGAGGACGAGCGTCTCGTCCGGCCAGGCGGGCATCGAGCCATCGTGACCTGCTCGGCTGCCGGCGCCCGCCAGCAGCTTGGGCAGGGCGGCAATCGCGTGGGCCGTCTCGAGCGCCGGGAGGATCCCCTCGGTGAGCGTCACCGCCTTCATCGCCGCGACCGCCTCGCGGTCGGTCGCGCTCGCCACCGAGATCCGGCCGGCTTCCGCCAGGGCCGCGAGCTGCGGCCCGACGCCCGGATAGTCGAGCCCCGCCGACGCGCTCACGGCCTCGACCACCTGCCCGTCGCGGTCCTGGAGCATGAGCGAGCGCGAGCCGTGGAGGATCCCCGGCGACCCGCCGAGGATCGCCGCCGCGTGGCGCCCGGTCTCGATCCCGTCGCCGGCGGCCTCGGCCACCGCGAGCCGGACGTCCGTCTCCCCGATGAAGCGGGAGAGGAGCCCGATCGCGTTCGAGCCGCCGCCGACGCAGGCCAGGGCGAGGTCGGGCAGCCGCCCCTCGACCGCCTGCAGCTGCGCGGCCGCCTCGTCGCCGATCCGGCGCTGGAGGTCGCGGACGATCGTGGGGTACGGGTGGGGCCCCATCGCGCTGCCCAGGACGTAGTGAGTGGTGGCGACGTTGGTGACCCAGTCGCGCATCGCCTCGTTGACCGCGTCCTTCAGGGTGGCCGTGCCGGATGTGACCGTGCGAACCTCGGCGCCGAGGGCGCGCATTCGCAGGACGTTGGGGGCCTGGCGCCGGATGTCCTCCTCGCCCATGAAGACGACGCAGGGCAGGCCCAGGAGGGCGCAGGCGGTCGCCGTCGCGACGCCGTGCTGGCCGGCGCCGGTCTCGGCGATCACCCGCGTCTTGCCCAACCGACGCGTAAGCAGCGCCTGACCAAGCGCGTTGTTGATCTTGTGAGCACCGGTGTGGGCGAGGTCCTCGCGCTTGAGGTGGAGGCGGAGACGGGTGGGAAGGGGCGGGGCGTCGGCTCGGCGGCCGGCGGAGACGCCGCCCTGCGTCGCCCGCAGCAGGGCGGCCTCGGCGACGACGGCTGCAGCGAGCCGATCGGCGCGATAGAGGGCGGTCGGCCGACCGGCGTAGTGGGCGAGGAGCTCGCGCAGCTCGGCCCAGAAGACGGGGTCGTGGCGGAGGACGGCGTAGGCGGACTCGAGCTGCTCCAGCGCCCCCACGAGCGTCTCCGGGACGAACCGCCCGCCGAAGTCGCGCTCCGCTCCCCAGTGGCCGCGGCCGTCGGCCTCGATGAGGCCGGGGTGGACGGGGGTGGGACCCGACGGCGTGTTCGGGCGGTCGAAGCGGGCGGCACGGGAGCGCTTGGCGAAAAGGGCGACGGCGAGGGGGTCCTTCCGCGGCCGCTTCCCGGGGGTACGAGGCGCCTCGACCCCCGAGGCGACATCGACGCCGACCGCGGAGACGCCGAGGAGCGCGCCGGCGACCGACGCGGGGTTGAGCCCGCCGGCGAGGACGACCGGCACCTCCCGGGCGACCGCGGCCGCGAGCGATGCATCGGCGCGGGTGCCGGTGCCGCCCGGGTGCGGGCCCCCGGCGGTGTCGAGGACGATTTGCGCGGCGCCGGCGGCGAGGTGGGCCCGGGCGCGGGCGACCGCGGCGGCAGCGAGCCGGTCGCGCCCGCCTGTGTCGGCCGGGGCCTGCGCCGGGAGGTGAACGACCGCCCAGGCGGCGCGCGGCGAGGCGGCGATCCGGGCCGGCGACTCCTCGCCCGCGAACTGGATCACGTCGACGTTGACGTCGCCGGCCAACGCCGCGAGGAGGGCGTCGTCGGCGCCGGCGGTGATCGCGACGAGCGCTGGGGTGTGGGCACCGCCGGCCGTCCGCGCCCGACGCGCCAGGGCGGCGCCTTCGGCGACGGTCAGGGCCCGGGGCGTTCCGGCCACGAAGTTGAGGCCGATCGCGTCGGCGCCCGCGGCCAGCGCCGCGTCGAGCCCGGCATCGTCGACCACGCCGCAGATCTTGACGAACGGGATCCGGTGCGCCGCGCCGGGGTCGTCCGGCAGCGCGCCGGCGGCGACGAACGAGGCAGCAGCCGCGCGCGGATCGGCGGCCCGGACGAGGGCCTCCCCGACGAGCGCGGCGTCGTAGCCGGCGGCCCGCCAGCGGGCGACCGTGGCGGGGTCGCGGGCCCCCGATTCCGCGATCGCGATCCGGTCGTCGGGGATGCGGCCGCGGAGCCGGATCGGCTGGTCCGGCTCGACGGCCAGCGTGCGCAGGTTCCGCGCGTTGACGCCGACCAGCCGGGCACCAGAGGCAAGCGCTGCGTCGATCTCGTGCTCGTCGTGGACCTCGACGAGCGGCTCCAGGCCGAGGTCGCGGGCGCGTGTCGCGAGGTCCGCCAGGCGACGGGCCGGGTGAAGCGCCGCGAGCAGCAGGACGAGGTCGGCACCGGCAGACCGCAGGACGGGGAGCTGGCGCGGGTCGACCACGAACTCCTTCGCCAGGACCGGCACGGCGACCGCGGCCCGGACGGCGCGCAGGTCCTCCACGGAGCCGCCGAACCAGTGCGGCTCGCAGAGGATGGAGATCACCGCTGCGCCGCCGGCCTCGTAGGCGCGGGCGCGGGCGATGGGGTCGGCGATCGGGTCGATCGGGCCTGCCGACGGCGAGGAACGTTTGACCTCGGCGATGAGGTGGAGGCCCGGGCGTGCCAGGTGGAGGGTCGCGTCGCGCGGGGGCGGCGCGGAGGCGGCGGCCCGGGTCAGGTCGCGGTAGGTCGCCTCGCCGAGCTCGGCCGCCACGTCGGCGGCGCGGCGCGCAGCGATCTCCTCGAGCACGCCCGCGCGGCTCACGCCGTCCCCCCTGGGCCCGTCGCCGCGCGCGCCCGGTCGGCGGCGACCTTCTCGGCCCGCAATCGCGTCAGCAGAGCCGTCGCCGCACCATCCTCGATCGTCGCGGCGGCGATCTTGATCCCGGTGGCCAGGTCGACGGCGCGGCCCGCGGCCACGAAGGCCGCCCCGGCATTCAGCAGCACGACATCCCGTCGCGGGCCGCGGTCGCCCCCGGCCAGGACCCCCTCGACGAGCGCTGCGTTCTCCGCGGGCGTCCCGCCGGCGAGCGCCGCGGTCTCCGCTCCAGCCAGCCCCAGCGCCGCCGGATCGACCGTTCGCCGTTCGATGCCGGCCGCCGTCACGTCGTGGATCACCCCGCTCCCGTCGAGCGGCAGCTCGTCGAGCCCGGCCCCGTGGACGACGAGGGCACGCTCCGTGCCCAGCGCCCGCAGCACCTCGGCGAGGCGCGGCGCGGCGGCCGCGTCGCCCACCCCCACGACCTGCCGGCGGGCGCCAGCCGGGTTCGTGATCGGGCCGAGGAGGTTGAACGCCGTCCGCACCCCGATCTCGCGGCGCGTCGGGCCTGCGTGGCGCATCGCCGGGTGGAATCCCGGGGCGAAGAGGAAGGCGAAGCCGATCTCCCGGAGAGCCGCCGCGGCGGAGGTCGCGTCGTGGTCGGTGCGAACCCCGAGCGCCTCGAGGACGTCGGCCGAGCCCGACTTCGAGGTGATCGCCCGGTTGCCGTGCTTGGCGACCGGCACGCCGGCGGCGGCGACCACGAAGGCCGCGGCGGTCGAGATGTTGAACGTCCCGGAGTGATCGCCTCCCGTGCCGCAGGTGTCGATCGTGCCCTCCGGCGCCTCCACGCGCAGGACCCGCTCGCGCATCGCCTCGGCGAACCCGGTCAGCTCGTCGACCGTCTCGCCGCGCATCCGGAGAGCCACGAGGAGGGCCGCCAGCTGGGCCGGGGTCGCCTCGCCATCCATCACCGCGCCCATCGCGGCGCGCGCCTCGACGCGCTCGAGCGACCGCCCGTCGACGACGGCCGCCAGGGCGTTGCGGACCGCCTCGCTCACCGGGCGCCTCCGGTCCCCGGCGCCGCCATCGGGGCCCCGGCCGCCACGCCGTCGGCCGGCTCGTCCTGGTCCGACGCGTCGAGCCCGTGCGTGGCGAACGAACCGGCGGCCGCGTCCAGCCGCCCGGCCTCGCCCTCGCCCGCGAGGCGGAGGAAGTTGGCCAGCAGGTGCGGCCCTTCGGGCGTCAGCACGGATTCGGGGTGGAACTGGACGCCCTCCATCGGCAGCGAGACGTGGCGCACGCCCATCAGGACGTCGTCGCCGGCGCTGTGCGCGGTGACGACCAGCTCGGCGGGGAGCGTGGCCGGGTCGATGCACAGCGAGTGATAGCGGGCGGCCGGGAAGCCCGGGCTCATGCCCGCCAGCAGGCCCGTGCCGTCGTGCTCCACCGGTGACGCCTCGCCGTGGACCAGCGTCGGCGCCCGCACGATCGCCGCCCCGAACGCCGCGCCCATCGCCTGCATCCCCAGGCAGACCCCGAGGAGAGGGATCCGCCGCTCCGCGGCGAAGCGAACCGTCTCGACGGAGATCCCCGCGTGCTCCGGATCCGACGGGCCGGGCGAGATGACGATCCCGCGCAGGCGTGCTGCCGGGTCGTCGGCCAGCGCCTCCAGCCCTTCCCGGTCGATCGCGTCGTTGCGCACCACGCGGACCTCGGCCCCCGCGGCCTGGAGCGCCTGCACGAGGTTGAAGGTGAAGCTGTCGTAGTTGTCGACGACGAGGATCATCGGCCGCCCCCGGAAGCCCGAGCGCCTTCGGTCAGTTCGAACGCACCGACCGCCTCGTTCGCAGGCCGTGCCGGCGACGCCGACCCGCCCCCGGCCGCCAGCTCGATCGCCCGCCGCAGCGCCGCCGCCTTGTGCTCGGTCTCCTCGAACTCACGCTCCGGCACGCTGGCGGCCACGATCCCGGCCCCGGTGTGGACGTGGGCGACGCCGTCCTTGAGCACCGCGCTGCGGATCGTGATCGCCGTGTCGAGGTTGCCGTCGTAGCCGAGGTAACCGACCGCGCCGCCGTAGAGCCCCCGCCGCTCGCCCTCGGCCGCCGCGATCAGCTGCATCGCCCGCACCTTCGGGGCCCCCGACAGCGTGCCGGCCGGGAAGACGCTGCGCAGGGCCTCGAGGGCGTCGAGCCCCGGGGCCATCTTCGCCTCGACGTGGCTCACGAGGTGGAGGACGTGGCTGTACCGCTCCACTTCCATGTACTTCGAGACGCGGACGGTGCCCGGTCGGGCCACCCGGCCGAGGTCGTTGCGGCCCAGGTCCACGAGCATCACGTGCTCGGCTCGTTCCTTGGGGTCGGCCTGGAGCTGCTCGGCGAGGAGCTCGTCCTCCTTCGCGTCGACCCCCCGCGGCCGGGTGCCGGCGATCGGGTGGGTCGTCATCCGCTCGCCCTCGACCTGGAGGAGGAGCTCCGGGCTGGCGCCGACGACCTCGAACGAGGGCGTCCGGACGAAGAAGAGGTACGGGCTGGGGTTGACCTTGCGGAGCGAGCGGTAGAGGCCGATCCCGTCGACCGCGGTGCCGTCGGCACGCGTCGGCAGGGCCATCGTCTGGCGGCGAGCCAGGACGACCTGGATCGCCTCGCCGGCCGCGATCGCGTCCTTAGCGTTGCGGACGGCGGCCTCGTAGGCTTCGCGCCCGAGAGAGGTCTCATGGGGCACGGATGCCGCGTCGGCTCCCGCTGCCGCCCCGGCCCCCGGCGCAGCCGCCCCGGCCTCGGCCCCGGGCGCAGCTGCCGGCCCGGCCAGCTCGGCGGCGCTCGGGCGAGCAGTCGTCTCCAGGGCCTCGAAGAGCGCCCGTTCGGCCACCCGGTAGCGATCCTCCAGCCGCGGCGTGTCGGTGTGCAACGACGCGATGGCCGACAGAGTATGCGTCAGGTGGTCGAAGACGAGGACGAGGTCGGTCTCGATGAAGCTCGCCAGCGGGACCCCGACCGGGTCGGCCGCGGGCAGCGGCACCGTGGGCTCGAAGACCGAGACCGCGTCGTAGGCCAGGGCCCCGACGGCGCCGCCGGTGAAGCGGGGCATCCCCTCGGTGGGCTCCGTGCGGCGGCGCGGCAGGAAGTCGCGGAGCGCCGCCAGTGGATCGTCGGCGGGCAGCTCGGTCACCGGCAGGTCGGGGGTGTAGTCGACCACGCCAACCGGGCGGTCCTGGATCCGGGCCCGGCCGCCGCGGACCTCGAGGAGCCGGCGCGGCCCGATGCCGAGGAAGCTGTAGCGGCCCAGGCGCTCGCCGCCCTCGACGGACTCGAGGAGGTAGGCGGGGGTCGTGCCGTCGTCGAGACGGAGGAAGGCCCCGATGGGGGTCTCGAGGTCCGCGTCGCGCACCACCCGCAGGCGGATGGTGTCCGCGCTCCCCGCGAGGCGCTTGACCTCGCCGAGGCTGAGGGGGGGCTGGGTGGACATCTGGGCGAAACCTCCGGAAACGAACACGACCTCTCGTCCTGCCAGGACGAAAGGTCGGACCTTCCGCGGTGCCACCCGGATTCGGCATCTGCCGCGCTCACGTGACCGACGGGACGGGGTTCGTCCGATCGGCGCTGCCCTGTATCGCTGGCGCTCTGCGCCGGAGCCTACTGGCGGGGCCTCCCGCCCGTCGCCCGGGCGATCGGCCGGCCCGCGTTTGGTCCGGAGGCTCCCGGGTCCATTCGCCGTCGTCGCCGCCCCGACTTCCACCAGCCGTCGGGTCTCTCTGCCGGCGCCGCGACGGGTACTCGTCCCGATCACAGCCGCATATTCGATTGAGGGCGTGAGTCTAGGCGCGCAGCGGCCGGGCGGTCAAGCAGCAGCGCGCCGCGTCTGTCGGAGCCCGCCGCGTTGTGAACGGCCAGCGCAGGCCGCCGCGTCCGCGAGCCCGAGCGGCCCCGTGGTGTCGGCGAGCCCGAGCGGCCCGTGGTGTCGGCGACCGGAGGTTCGGCGACGGGCCGTGGTGTCGGCGAGCCCGGGCGGCGAGCGGCCCGTGGTGTCGGCGACCGGAGGTTCGGCGACCGGGGGTTCGGCGACGGGCCGGTTCAGCGCCGTGCGGGTCTCGTCGCTGGCCGCGTACTCGCAGGCGGGCGCGCCACCGACGAGGCGTGCTCGCAGGCGGGCGCGCCACCGGCGAGGCGTGCTCGCCCCATGAGCAGAATCGGGTCATGGGCCCGCGTGCCCGCGAGGCCGCACGGGCCACCGGGCGGCTGGTGCCCGCCAGGGCCGCCTTGGCGCCGTCGGTGCCCTCTCCATGGGCATGGAGGCTCGGAACGAGGTCGGCGCTCAGGACGAGGCCGTCCGCGTGAGGCCTCATCGTCGGCTTGTCGGAGGGCTTGCCCTGGATGCGCTCATGGAGCGGTCACGCCCCGCCTGAGGCGCGCCGGACCGGCACACGAGAAGGCCAGCCTCGGCGCCCGTGAACGGCACGGCCGGGCGGCACGGGGGCGCCGGTGAACGGCACGGCCGGGCGGCACGGGGGCGCCGGTCGAACGGCACGGCCGGGCGGCACGGGGGCGCCGTGAACGGCACGGCCGGGCGGCACGGCCAGGCGGCACGGCCGGGCGGCACGGGGGCGACGGGCCGGTCGGCCCGGATTCCGTGCCATGGGACCGGTCCGCGCCCCGCCGCCCCGCCGGTACAGTCGGAGCATGGACTGCATCGTGCTCGTCAAGCAGGTGCCGGACGTCTCCAACATCCCCGAGGAAGCCTGGGACCGCGAGAAGGGCACCCTCCGACGGGCGATGCTCGACAGCATCCTGAACCCGCTGGACCTCCACGCCCTTACCTTCGCCGACGGCCTCACGCGGGGCGACGCGGACGCCCGGACGGTATTCATCTCCATGGGCCCGCCCCAGGCGCGCGAGGTCCTCGTGGACTGCCTCTCCCGGGTGGCGGGCGAGGCGATCCTCCTGACCGACAACGCCTTCGCCGGCGCCGACACCGGCGCCACCGCCTATTCCCTGGCCTGCGCGATCCGGAGGATCGAGAAGGAGCTCTTCGGCGGCAAGCGCGACTACGTGATCGTCAGCGGGATGCAGTCGGTCGACGGCGACACGGCCCAGGTTCCGCCCCAGATCGCGGAGGAGCTCGGGATCGACCACATCGCCTACGCCAAGGGGCTCGAGACGGAGCCGGAGATCGTCGTGCGCCGCATCGGCGCGGAGGGGATCGAGGACGTCCGGCCACTCCGCTGGCCGGTCCTCATCACCGTGACGGCTTGCACGGATCCGCTATATCGCTCCTTCGAGCGGACGCGCGACGCACGGAGCGCCGTGATCCACGAGTGGAACGCGGCCTCGGTGGGCGCCGACCCCACCCGGATCGGCCTCAAGGGCTCGTGGACCCAGGTCTACAGGCTCTTCTCGCCGTCCGAGGACCGGCCCAAGACCTGCGAGTACATCAAGAACCCCTCCGAGCTCATCGGCAAGATCGCGGCCCGCTACCAGCAGGCCGCGCCCGGCGCCGAGGTTACCGCCGAGGACGGCTACGACCTGGCCGGCCGGGAGCCCAGCTACCGCGGCGAGATGTGGGTCTTCGCCGAGCGCGAGGGCGACGGCGTCCGCCTCGTGTCGCTGGAGCTGCTGGGCAAGGTCCGCCAGCTCGCGAACAGCCTGGGCGAGCGCGTCGGCGCGGTCCTCCCCTGCGACGCCGCGGGCGATCGACCGGCACAGCTGATCGCCGCCGGCGCCGACGTCGTCTACGTCATCGAGCACCCGCTCCTGGGCTCGTTCGATCCGATCATCCACAAGAAGGCGATCGCCGACCTCGTCCGCGAGCGTAAGCCGCAGGTGATGCTCTTCGGGGCCAGCCCGCTGGGCCGCGAGCTCGCCCCCCGCGTCGCCTACTCCTGCCGGTCCGGCCTCACCGCCGACTGCACGCGCCTGGAGATCGGCGACTTCAGCAAGGGCGCCGTGAACCTGGTCGGGATCCTCAAGCAGACGCGGCCGGCCCTCGGCGGCAACGTGATGGCCACGATCATGACCAAAGACTCGCCGACCCAGATGGCCACCGTCCGACCGGGCGTCTTCAAGGTCCCGCCGCCCGACCCGGAACGAGCCGGCGAGATCGTCCACGTGAAGACCAGGCTCGACGCGAACGACGTCGGGCTGGAGGCGACGCCGGTCGAGTCGTTCGCCAGCAAGGTCTCCATCCGCGACGCCGAGATCATCGTCGCCGGCGGCCACGGCTTCCGCTCGCGGGCCGACTTCGACACCTATCTCCAACCCCTGGCCGACGGGCTGGGCCGCCTCCTGGGCGCAGCCCCGAAGGTGGCCGCCTCCCGGATGGCCGTGGAGGACGGTTTCACCACGCACGACTACCAGGTGGGCCAGACGGGCCAGACGGTGCAGCCGCGGCTCTACGTCGCGATCGGGATCTCCGGCGCCGTCCAGCACATCACCGGCATGCAGGGCTCGGAGATCGTGGTCGCCATCAACAAGGACCCCAAGGCCCGGATCTTCAACTACGCGGATTACGGCGTCGTGGGCGACATCGAGACGGTCGTCCCCGAGCTCGTCCGGGCGACGGAGGGACGGTCATGACCGCGCCGCTCGACGTCCTGGTCGTCGGCGGCGGCCCGGCCGGCCTCGCCACCGCGATCCGGCTGAAGCAGCAGCTGGCGACCGCCGGCCGCGAGGCCTCGGTGGCCGTGATCGACAAATCGCCGCACCCCGGCTACCACGCCCTGTCCGGCGCGGCCTTCGAGCCGGCGTGCCTCGACGAGCTCGCGCCCGGCTGGCGCGACGACCGCAGGTTCATGGAGCACGTGGTCCCCGTCGAACGCGACGAGATGTACTTCCTGCTGGCGGGCCGGGCGATCAGGATCCCCGAGCTCGTCGTGCCGAAGCGGATGCACCACACGGGAGACGTGACGATCTCGCTGTCGCGGCTCGCGGACTACCTGGCGGCGAAAGCCGAAGGCCTGGGCGTCGAGCTCTACCACGGCTTCTCGGCCCGGACGCTGCTGCTCGACGGCGATCGCGTCGCGGGGGTCGGGCTGACCGACCAGGGTCGCGAAAGCCACGGTGGCGAGAAGTCGAACTACCTGCCCGGCGAAGAGATCCGGGCCCGCGTCACGGTCCTGGCGGACGGCTCGCGCGGCGTCGTCTCGACCCAGTTCCGCGAGCGCTTCGGCGCCGGCCGGAACCCGCAGGTCTACTCGATCGGCATCAAGGCGGTCGTGACCTTCCCGGGCGACAACCCGTTCGGCAACAACCGGGCGGTCCACACCCTCGGAGAGCCGGTCCCGGTCAGCGGGTTCGGCGGGGGGTTCATCTACAGCATGGGCGAGAAGACGGCCGCGGTCGGCCTGATCCTCGGCCTCGACTGGAAGCACGGCGACCTGAACCCGCAGCGGGAGTTCGAGCGCTACAGGGCCCACCCGTTCATCGCGAAGCTCCTTGCGGGCTCGGTCACGATCGCGACCGGCGCGAAGACGATCCCCGAGGGCGGCTACTTCGCCCTGGGGACGCTGACGGCGTCGGGCGGCCTCGTCGTGGGCGACGGAGCCGGCTTCGTCAACATGGAGAAGATCAAGGGGATCCACTACGGGATCGTCTCGGGCATGGCCGCGGCCGACACGATCGTCGAGGCCCTGGCCGCGGACGACACGTCGAAGCAGGCCCTCGCCGGCTACCGCTCGCGCCTCGAGGCGCGCGGCGTGCTGGCGGACCTTCGCCACGCCCGCAACTACCGGTCCAGCTTCAGGTTGGGCGTCTATCCCGGCACGCCGGTGTCGCTCATCCAGAGCTGGCTGCCGGGCCGGATCCCGATGGACGTCGACGCCCGGGCCACGAAGAAGGGCGCCCGGATCAACCGGCCAGACCCCGGGGGCATGGACGGCGCCACCTTCGTCAGCCTGACCGGCTCCCTCCACCGCGAGGACGAGCCGGCCCACATGTCGATCCTCGACGCGACGAAGTGCCTCACCTGCGAGGCCGACTTACGCCAACTCCTGCACCCATTTCTGCCCGGGCCAGGTCTACCGCTGGGACGGCGCCAAGGTGGTCCTCTCCGCCTCGAACTGCCTCCACTGCATGACCTGTGCCGTGAAGTGCCCGCTCGACAACATCCGCTGGATGCCGCCCGAGGGCGGCGAGGGCCCCCGCTTCAAGCAGATGTAGGGGCGCGTCCCGAACTCGCGCTCATCCGGGCGGGTCGAAGCACGAAATGAACGTGCGCCGGGCGGTGCCCGGCGCACGTCGACTGGGGCGAGCGTCCTTACCCGCCGCCGCCTGATCCGGTCACGGCGTCCCGTTCCAGGAGCCGATCACCTTCCACGGGTTGCCTCCCGCGAAGTTGACGGTGCCGGAGTCCTTGCACTTCGCGGCGGTGGCGGTCGTCGGAGCGAGCCCGTCGAAGTACAGGTTGGTCGCCCCGACGCTCGGGGCGCTCGTGCAGGCGCTGCCGTTGGAGTGCAGGTACTCGTCGACGCTGGCCGCGAGGCCGACCGTCGTATCGAACCGCGACGGCCGGCTGGTGGCGTCGTAGTAGACGCGGAGGCCGACGGCGCTGTTGTGGCTGCCGCCCGGACCCGGCACGCACTTCGTCTCATCGGGGTTCGTGCCGATCCGGGTCGAGATCCGCAGCGCGAACGTGTCTGTCGGCCCGACTGCGACGGGCCCGAACGGGTCCCAATTCACGACCACTTCGGTGGCCAGCGAGGGATTGCGGGTGACGCCGTTGACGCAGCGGGTCAGGCCGCGCGCCACGACGTTCCCGTTCTGCAGGAGCTCGGCCTGGAGGTCGAACCGGGTCCCCTGGTCGTCATTGTTCTTCAGGCCGACCCAGGCGTGGACGGGGCTGAGCCCGCCCAGGGGCGGGTAGAGGTCGAGACCCACGATCACCGGGTCGTGGTCGGAGGTGCGGAACTCATCCGGGGCGAAGAGCGAGATGAGCTGGCCGGCCGACTTGAAGTTGGTGTTGAAGTCGAGGACCGACGGCTCGTCGGCGTTGGCGTGGTAGTCGCCCGTGCCGGTGACCTGGGAGACGAGCGACGGTGACGCGAGCGCCTGGTCGAGGTAGCCCCACTGCCCGTCGAAGACGTACGAGTACGCGTTGGGCCCGCCGAACTGCTCGACGAGGTTCGTATAGCCGGCGTTCCGGAGGACCGTGATCGGGTCTTCCATCGCGTACGAGTTGTAGTCGCCGACGAGGAGGACGTCGGGGTCGCCGGTCCCGGTCGGGTCGGCCGCGAGCCAGGCCGCGAGCTCGGTCGCGGCGTTGACCCGGACCTGGTTCCAGCAGGACTGCCCATCGCCCTGGTCGGCGTTGACGTCGGCCGGGAGCGCCGGGCAGCTTCCCTTGCTCTTGAGGTGGTTCACGACGGCGATGAACCGGGCCCCGCTCGCGTTCTCCTCGAACGCCTGGGCGAGCGCCGGGCGATTGCGGAGGCTCGGGTCGCCGCCGTTGACGAAGGCGACGGTGTTGAGCGCCGCCGTCTGGCCGACGGGGGTGACGCTGGCGGGTCGGTAGATCATGCCGACCTTGATCGCATCGAGGCCCAGCGCATTGACCTGGCCGGTCCCGGCGTCGACGTCGACATACGCGTAGGTGCCGGGCGCGGTGGCCGCGTTGAGCTGGGCGACGAGCGTCGCGATCGCGCTGGCCGGACCGTAGCCGTCGTTCTCCAGCTCGGTGAAGCCGAGGACGTCGGCATCGAGCTTGAGGATCGCGGCGACCGTCTTGACGAACTGGCGGTTGAACTCGGTCGCGTTCTCGGCGCCGCGGCAGTCGGTCGGGTCGCCGCCAACGCCGTTCGCGCAGCCGCTGAACGTGTTGAAGTAGTTGAGCAGGTTCATCCCGACGACCTTCAGCGTGCCACCGACGGCCGGCGCGACGGCCGGGCGGGGGTTCGTCGCCGCGAAGTTGACGTCGCCGCCCAGCGCGTTGATTGGTCGGACGCGATAGGCATTGCCGCTCGTGGCATTGCCGGCCCACGTGTAGGTCATGACACCGACGATGTTCGTGGCGGTGTCACCGCCGCGCAGCGTGTTGGCTGCCGAAAGCGGGCTGCCGCCCCGCCCGAAGAGAATCGGGTCGGGGTTCTGGGCCTGCGACGCGTCGTCGAGCAGGATCTGGTTGAGGTCGTTCTGCGCCTGGAGCGCGAGTGCGGGTGCGCCCGGCAGGACCACGTTCGTCGGCTGCCGGAGCCGGCCCCCGGACGATAGAAGCACCTCGTCGAACCGGCCGAGTTGGAAGTGCTCGGTGACGTACATCGTCTGCGGGAGGCGGACGAGCATCCCCTCGTACTGCTCGAGGTACGTCGCCGAGGGAACCGGCAAGGTCACGTCGACCGGGGCCACCGACCCCTGCCCGCAGGCCGTGATGCTGGTGGCGGAGACCTGGGTCTGGTCCTGGAACTCCGAGGCGGTCCCCGTGACCCGGACGACGTCGCCCAGGCTGACGGAGTTGTTGTTCCCATTGAAGACGAAGATGCCGTCCGACGTCGCGGCACTGCCGTCCCCCGTGAGGTCCTGCAGGAAGAAGCCGCGAAGGAACGGGCTCGTCGAGCCGCTTCCCGGGTACTCGTAGTCGCCGATGACGACACCTTGCGTCGTCACGGTGCCGGTGATGGCGGCCGACAGGCCGGACCCCTGGATGTCGTAGATCGGCGTGAACGGGAGCAGGCACGTGGAACCTGTGAACAGGGTCACCGTGACGTTTGCGACCAGGTTGTCGGGCGGGTCAATGGCATCCTGGTCGCTCACCTGCAGCGCGAGGATGGTGAGGGTGCACAGGTCGTTGGCCCCGAAGTCGGCGTCCGGGTTCAGCGTGAATGTCGTCGGGCCGCCCGTCACCGTGGCTGTGTGGGCTCCGCTCACCGAGCAGGAGAGGGTGAACCAGGTGCCGGCCACGTTGACCGGCTCGCTGAAGGTCACCGTGATGTCGCTGCCTACGGGAACGCTGGCAGCGCCATCGGCCGGGATGGTGCCCAGGACGCTGGGCGCGATCTCTGGCGGCGGCGTGTTCCGCGGATTCGGCGCGCCGATCGTGAAGTCGGTGCTGTTGTTGTCGGTGTCCTGGGCGCCATCACTCTTGCGGAGCGCCGCCGTCGTGTTGGAAAGAACCGCCGTCGGTGCCGTCTCGGAGCAGTTCGCCGTGGGCCCGTAGCCGACGAAGTCGACGAGCCCGGTCGGGCACGAACCCGTCAGCAGCGTCGCGTTGTTGACGAGAGCGACCTTGCCTGCGGTTGCCGACATCGCGATCGTGCCGATAGCGTTCGGCGTCGGCAGGTCGACGCTGCCGCCGGCCCCGGCGGCCTCCTGGACGAGGAAGTAGCTGTCCGGCTGGACTGTCCCGGCAAGGGCCGTCCTCTGCCAGCTCGTCCCCGTGAAGGCGGCGTACTGCACCGTCCAGCCGGTCACGTCGACAGCGCTCCCGCCGCGGTTGTACAGCTCGATGAAGTCGTTCTTGAGCGTCGCGCCGGCGTTCCCGCCGCCGCCGTAGACCTGGCTGATCACGATGTCGGGCGAGACGGCCCTGGTGGGCGGCGGGACGACCGCGATTGACCATGCCGCCACGAGGATGGCGGCAACGGCAAACGACGCGCCACGGTAGGCGCGGCCAGGCGATCGGGACATGAGCGGTTCCCTCCGACTCGTCCACCGGGACACGGCGCCAGGCTGGTCTCCCCCGAGTCGGCACGTCCAGCGCCGAATGGGCGTCACCGTCAAGCCATGTCCTCTCATGGTCTCGGGTGCGCGCCCGGTCCGCCTGTGCCGTTCGGCCGATTGGGCCACGGCGGCGCTGCCATTCTACCCCGCATCGGCCCGTCAGCCGCCAGCCGCCTGCCGTCGTGCGGCGTCGTCGACTAGGATCGCGTCGCGCCGGCTGGCGCCCGCCACCCACGAGGGACGCCTCCGATGCATCGAGACCGATCGCGGCCGCCGCTCGGCTCGTCGCCGCGTTGGGACCCGGTGGCGGACCGGCGGGTGCCGCCGTCGCTCGGCGCGCGCCTGGCGCCCCTCTTCGTGTTTGCCGCATCGCTGGCGCTCTACCTGCCGACGCTCCTGCCCGGCATGGCGTTCGATGACTGGGGCGAGCTGCAGACCGTTCCGCACGTGCTCGGCATCGCCCACCCGACCGGCTACCCCACGTACATCCTGACGGCCTGGCTCTTCGAGCTGCTGCCGATCGGGTCGGTCGCATTCCGGGCGAACCTCTTCGCCGCCGTGTGCGTTGCCGTGGCGCTGGCGGCGATGACATCGACGTCGCTGCGACTCGGCGTGCGCCCGGCGATCGCGGCCGCGGTCGCGGTCGCGACGGGGGCGATCGGCACGATCTGGGCGTCGGCGGTCGTCGCGGAGGTCAACGCGCTCCACCTCGCGTTCATCGCGCTCCTCGTGGACCGCTCCCTGGCATGGGCGGACGAGCGGCGCACGCGCGATCTCGCGCTGGGCGGCCTGCTGATCGGCCTGTCGCTCGGCAACCACCTGCTCACCGCGTTCGTGGCCCCGTTCTTCGTGCTGTTCGCCCTGTGGGCGGGACGGCGGACGCTCCTGCAGCGGAAGCGGCTGATCCTGGTGCCGCTGGCGGCCGGGCTGGCCGGCCTCGCGGTCTACGTGTACATCCCGATCGCCGCGAGCCTCGCGCCGCCGCTCCCCTACAACCACCCCACGACCTTCGACGGCTTCTGGTTCCTGGTGACCGGGGAGCAGTTCCGAAGCCAGTACGACGGCCTGTTCACGACATCGAACGTCGGCGCCCTGGTCGACGGGCTGCCGACGCTCTGGACGACCGCGCTGTCCCAGGCGACGGCGATCGTGCCGATCCTCGGGCTGGCGGGCCTCGCGATCCTGGTGGTCCGGCGGCCGGCGTTCGGGCTCGCCTGCCTGGGCGCGCTGCTGGTCGGGATCGACATCTGGGCCAACTACCTGCGCCTCGAGCACTACCTGCTCGTGCCCTGGCTGCTGCTGGGCATCGGCGCGGCGGTGGCGCTCGAAGGGGCGGCGCGGGGGCTCGAGGCCCACCTCCCGCGCCGCGTCGACGGCGCCGCGGGACCGGCGGTGGCGGTCGCGGCGGCCGCGTTCGCGGTCACCCTGATCGCGGTCAACCTGCCGGCGGCGGACAAGAGCGGCGATCGCTCCGCCCGGACGTACGTGGACACGCTCTTCGCGGCGCTGCCGGCGGACGCGGCGATCCTCTCGTTCTGGGGGCCGTCGGCGCCGCTGTGGCACGCGCAGCTCGTCCTCGGGGAGCGGCCTGACGTGCTGGTCGTGGACGACACGAACATCGTGTACGAAGGCTGGGGCACGCACGAGGCCCGGATCGACTCGCTGATCTGCTCACGGCCCGTGTTCATCCTGCCGGTCAGGGAGACCGACCTGGACGCGACGCGCGAGCGCTACACCGTGACCGAGGCGCTGAAGGTCAGGGTGGGCGCGCTGGGGCCGACCGCGAAGTACACCCTGCCGGTGTACCGCGTGGAGCCGCGACCGGGAACCTGCCGCTAGCGTCCCGGGGCATCCGTGGGCCGCCCGATGGCATCGGGGGGCAGGTCGCCTGCGTGGACGATGTTGTCGAACTGGCGCCAGAGAATGACGAGAAGCACGGCGGAGCCGAAGAAGCCGAACCAGAACGGCGCCGTGATCCCGTACGTCCGCGCGAGGAGCCCACCGATCGGAGTCCCGATGACGATGCCGGCCATCCCGCCGACGATGTACACGCCCGTCACCCGCCCGAGGACCTTGTCGGGCACGGCCCGCTGCCGAACGACCGTGGAGGTCGTGTTCCAGACATAGGCGTGGGCCCCGAACAGGACGAACGTCACGAGCGCCACCGCGGCCGACGTCGTCAGGGCCAGGACGAGATGGGTGCCCGTCTCGATCAGGAGGCCGACGCGCATGATGTCGGCCAGCGAGAAGCGCCGCTCCAGCCGCCCGTAGGCCGACGTCCCGACCAGGCCGCCGACGGCCATGGCGGTCATCAGCAGGCCGAAGCCCAGGTCGCCGACGCCAAGTCGCTCCTGGGCGTAGAGCACGAGCACCGCCCACGCCGCCCCGAAGGTGACGTTGAACGCGAAGATCGTCAGCGCCAGCGTCCGCATCGGCGGATTGCCCGCCAGCCACCGGAGGCCCGCGGCCATCTCGGCGCGCCAGCCCGCGAGGACCGGCGCGGCGTCCGCCGGGGGTCGCGGCGGCGTTGCGCCCGGACCGCGATCGAGGACGATCCGCGATACGAGGAGGGCACCGAGCGCGAAGCAGAGGGCGTCGACCACGAACGGCAGCGCCATCCCGAGGCCGAACAGGAGCGCGCCGATCGGCGGGCCCAGGAGCTGGTTGACGAGCAGCGTTCCACCCTGCAGCCTCGCGTTCCCGACGCCGAGGTCCTCGCGCCGGACGAGGCGCGGCAGGAGGCTGCTGCCGCCGACATCAGCGAACGTCTCCGCGGTGCCGAGGATGAACAGCGTGACCAGGACGATCGCGATGCTCACCGTGCCGAAGATGATCGCGCCCGCCAGCACGGCCAGCACCGCGCCGCGCCCGAGGTTGACGCCGATCATGATCCGCCGCCGGTCGAACCGGTCGGCGGCGGCCCCGGCCACGACCCCGAACAGCAGCGCGGGGAGCGTCTGGGCGAACAGCGCCATCGACACCAGGAGGGGATCGCGTGTCAGCGAAGCCACCAGGAGCGGGCCTGCCGCGAGCGCGACACCATCGCCGAGGTTGGTGGCGATCGACGACGCCAGCAGCCACCGGAAGCTCCGGCCGAGCCTGGCCGGCGCGACGGACTCGAAGGTAGCGGCGAGCGGAGATGGCACCCGGCGAGGATACGCAGCCCTCAGCGCTCCGGCACGGTCGAGCGGAGCGCCCGGTGCGGAGCCGGAGAGCCGGGGTGGGGGCGTCGCTGAGGCCGCCTACTCGCCGGTTGCCTCACGAGCCTCGCGCAGGCGGGCTTCGCGCTCGGCGGCAGCCTCGCGCCGCGCCGCGCCGGGGTTCACATACCGGGTCCACCCATGGCTGCGCCGGGCCTTCGCGTGGATGGCAAACGGGAGAGCAGCCAGCAGCAGGCAGCCAACGAGGACAAGGGCGACGCCCCACGGGGACGTGGCGTTGATCAGGCCGACGGCCAGCATGGCGAGGCCGACGACAAATGCCCACGCGATGACGCGAGACACTCCAACCTCCGTTCCGCCGGATGAGACGCTGCCTGACCCCTCATCTGTTGCACAAGAGGCGGACGGCCCCACGACGCCTGACGCCTCCCCCGAAGCGCAGACGGAGACCGAGATTCGTGCTCAGATTCTGGCGGAGAGGGTGGGATTCGAAGCCACGGGGCGTGAAGGCCCTGCGGTCTTCAAGTAAGCCGTCCGGCGTCCGGGGACGTCGGTCAGCATACTGCGGCGCGTTCAGAGGAGGGTCTGCTCGGGTCCGCTGACCGCGACTGTCCGCCCCGATTGCGCCCCTGTTGCCACGGCGGGTCGGGTTCGCCAGTGGCTCGGCGCGGTCCCGGCGGCCGGGGCACCGACCGCGTGTCAGAGCCCCCCACGTGTACGGCCCCACCGTTGCAGAGCCCCGACGATGCCGATGGGTCCATCACTGCCAGTGTTCTAGCGGCCATTCAAGTGCGGGTTCATGCGGCGGTCCAGATGCGGCCGCGATATCGGTCCACAAGAGCGGTGTTGTGGGCGTCGGAGCCGTCTACGTTCCCCGACAGGTAGACGGGCGGCTCGACACCGCGACGAACGAGCTCCGCCACCGCCTCGACGAAGACAGCGTTGAGGAGCGCCGCCCCGACGACGGTCGACGTGGGGCCGACGGCCGTCGGGACGCCCTCGATGCATAGCGCGGCGTCGCCGCTGGCGCCGCACGTATCGAGCACCACGTCGGCGACATCGAGGAGACGTTGCCCGGACGAGTGACGCGACGTGACGCTCCGCGAGAACTCCACGGCAGTCACGGCGATCACCGCCAGCCCGAGCTGCCGCGCGATCAGGGCCATTTCAATGGGCGCTGCGTTCCGCCCGGAGCTGCTGATGACGATCTGGCAGTCGCCCTCCTCCATCGCATGGTTCTGGAGGAGGGTTCCCGCGTATCCCTCGAGGGCCTCAGCTAGCCCATGGCTCGGATCGAAGATGACATCGACACCGGCCAAGCTGCCAGCGCGATCTGTGAGCTCCAGGGCGACAAGCTGCGAGTGCCCGCTACCGAAGACGTGAATGATGCGATCGGCGCTGACAGTCTCGGCGATCAGCGATGCCGCAGCCCGAATGGAGTGCCGATTGGCGTCGCGAACCCGCCGAAGAACGTCATCGACGGCATCTAGGTACCTCTCGTACATCTGTCCTCCAGCGTGAGGTCGGCCTGTTGGGAGGATGAACGTGGCGGCGGCTGGGACATCGATCGGCGCGTCATGGGCGGGTCCTCGTCGGCTCGGCGGCGGCGAACCACTGACCGCGCCTCATGACGCGCTGGACCCAGAGGTCATCGTCGAGTTCGACGAGGTCGGCGAGCTGGCCCACTGCGATGCGGCCCCGATCGCGAACCCCCAGAAGGTCGAGCGGGTTCCGGCTTGCAGCGATCACCGCTTGGTGCAACGGAACGCCGAAGGCCACCAACTCGCGGACGGCGGTATCGAGCGCGATGACACTCCCCGCGAGGCGACCGTCGGCGACGACGCTGCAGCGGCCGTCCCGCACTTCGACCTCGATCCCGGCGAGGGTCGCTCGTCCGTCGCCAACTCCCGCCAGCGCGAGAGCGTCACTGACCAGGACCAGCCGATCGAGGGGCTTGGAACGCAGGATCAGCGGCCAGAGTCGGCGGTCTACGTGCAGGCCGTCCGCGACCAACTCGACGTACGCGGCGTCGGTCGCGAGGGCCGTAACCGCTAGGCCGGGGGTGTGATGATCCACGCCCGACATCGCGTTGAAAAGGTGCGTGGTGCCCCTGGCGCCGGCCTCGTACCCCGCGGCCGCGCGGTCCGCTGAGGCGTTGGAATGACCCAACGAGACCACGACGCCGGCGGCTGCAAGCCAGCGAATCAGGTCGATGGCTCCGGCCAGCTCGGGCGCGATCGTCATGATCCGGAGGCCGTCGTGGATCGGCGTCAGGCGGGCGCGGTCCACCGCGGAGGGGGTCTGGATGAAGGCGCCGTTCTGGGCGCCCAGGCGGTCTGCTGAGATGAAGGGACCCTCGAGGTTGAAGCCGAGCGGCTCCGCCTGATCGTCAGTGACCGTCTGCGACCAGCGTCGCACGTCCTGGGCGAACCGGCGCAGCGTGTCGATCGGCGCCGTCTCCGCCGTCGGCAGGAACGACGTCACGCCGTGCCCCAAGAGCGCCCGCGCCATCCCGGCGAGGCCGCGAGCGCCGTCCATGGCGTCGTGGCCGCCCCAACCGTGCACGTGGAGATCGACGAACCCGGGGCAGACGTACGGCCCGCCGGCAGCCCGATCGTCTGCCTCGACCGACCGGATGAACTCGCCCGCAATCTCGACCCGGCCGGGCGTGACGCCATCGTCAAGCACGAGCCGCCCTACCACCGTGCGATCAGCCGGTGCCACGGTCCGAGTGGCAGCGGCGGGCCGGAGAGAGCCAAGTGTGGGCATCAGCCGCCGCCCGATCGCGAGCCGTGGAGGTCGCGCAGTGCCACGCGTCCGCGGAGATAGTCGCCGTAGGCACGCTCGTATGCCTCGACTGCCTCGGCGTCGGGCTCTTCTGCCTTCTCGATCCTCACCAGCGCCCGGGAGGCCGTGGCGACGTCGGCGAAGGCCCCGATGCCGACGGCCGCCAAAACCGCCGCTCCCAGCGGTGATGCGTCGCGCACCCGGGTCGGATGGACCGGGGTCCGGAGCACGGCCGCCACGATGCCACGCCACGCCGCGCTCGCGGCGCCGCCACCAGCAAGGTGTACGCACCGCACCGGGATCCCGAGCTCGCGCACGACGTCGACGCACTCGCGGATGTTGTACGCGATGCCCTCGAGGACCGCCCGGACCAGCTGGGGGCGGCCCGTCGCCAGAGAGAGGCCTAGAAAGACCGCCCTGGCGAAAGGATCGAAGTCGGGGCTGCCGCGCCCAGCGAGGAAAGGGAGGAAGATGGCGCCATCGCTTCCGATCGCGCTCCGCGTAGCCTGCCTCGAGAGCCGAGCGAAGTAGCGATCGCCCATTCGTTCGAGCTCCCGGTCCTCGCCGAAGGCCCGCGCGAGCCAGCGAAGGGAGATACCGCCGCCGAAGATCGATCCCATCACGTAAAGCAGGTTCGGAGCCGGGTGGGGATGGAAGCTGACGCGCCCGTGCGCACCTGGCAGGAGCCCGGGGACGGGCGCCGTTACCTGCGCGGACGATCCGATGGTCACCGCCACCACGCCCGATGCGACCGCTGCGGTGCCCACGACGCTGGTCGCCATGTCCGCTCCGCCGGCAACCACGGGGGTCCCGGCGGCCAGACCGGTGGCGTCGGCTGCTGCCCGGGTGACAACGCCGACGATGTCTGTCGTCGCCACGAGGGCCGGCAACCTGGCCGGATCGAGGCCCATGTCCGCATACAGGTCCACGTCCCATCGCCGGCTCGTGAGGTCGAGGAAGAGGGTGTTGCCCGCGTCAGTGGGCTCGGTTGCGAGGTGACCCGTGAGCAGGAACCGCACGTAGTCCTTGGCAGCGACGAACGTGGCCATTCGGGCGTAGACGGCCGGCTCGTGAGCCTTCAGCCAGAGCAGCCTGGGCGCGATGTCCGACGTCCCCGGCGTGCCCCCCGTGAGGCGTTCTATCCTCGGCCCCAGGTGGGCCGTCAGCCAGTCGGCCTCCTCGACGCTGCGTCCGTCCGCCACGGTGATGCAGGGACGCAGGGGGGTGCCCCCGCCGTCGAGCGCCACCAGGCTGGACATGTGTCCTGAGAGGCCGACGGCGGTGACGCTGCCGGCTCCTCCCGGGAGCCGGCAGGTCACGTCGCGCACTGTCTCGCACACGGCCCGCCACCAGGCGGCGGGATCCTGCTCGACCCAGCCCGGGCGCGGCGTCTCCAACGGGTACGCCGCTGTCGCGGACGCCAGGACCCGTCCATCGGCGGTCAATGCGATCGCCTTCGTGCTCGATGTGCCAACGTCGATCCCCAGGAACGAGTCGACTCGGGGGCGAACCACGGACGCACCACCGGCCGCTTCGGGGCGTGCGTCGTCAGGCGCTCTCACTGGACGGCCCCGGCGGTCAGCCCGCGCACGAAGTACCGCCCGACGGCCGCGAAGAGCAGGACGCCCGGAACCATGGTCAGGGATGCGGCGGCCATGAGCAGGCCCCAGTCGATGTTGTACTGGCCCATGATGGCCGTCAGGCCGATCGGAAGCGTCTTGCCCGAATCGCGGAGGATGAGCTGGGAAGCGTAGACGACCTCGGTCCAGGAGAAGATGAAGGAGTACAGGGCCACCGTCCCGATGCCAGGGGCCAGAAGGGGTAGGTTGACCTTCCAGAGCGTCGTCAGGGGGCCCGCGCCATCGACCGCCGCCGCATCATCGAGCTCGCGCGGGATGGCGTCGAAGAAGCCGTGCAGTAGCCAGACGCAGAAGGGTGCGGCGAAGGCGACGTTGACGATCACCAGCGCCGCAGGCGTGTCGATCAGCTTTATGGCGGCGAAGGAGCTGTAGATGGGAACGAGGAGAAGGGTGCCCGGGATCAAGTAGCTCAGCAGCAACACCGCCGCGATCACGCCGGCCCCGCGGACTCGCAACCGGTACAAGCCGTAGGCCGCCGCGACGGACACCGTGACGGTGGCCAGCATCGTCATCGCCGCGATGATGGTGCTGTTCGTCAGGTACGTCACGTAGGGCGTGCTGGCGAAGAGCTTCTCGTAGTGGCCCAGGTAGAGCCGACTGGGCCACAGAGTGGGTTCAGTGCTGATGATCTCGTGGGGGTCTTTGAACGAGGAGACAACGATCCAGTAGATCGGGCCCAGGACCACGAGGGCCAGGAGGATCAGCGCAGCCCACCGGGCGAGCCGCTCGGCGACGCTCAGGTGCATAGCTAGTCCCTGCGCGGAGCGAACAGCTTGGCGTAGACGACGGTGGCGATCGCAAGGAGCAGGAGGACCGCGACCGTCATGGCGGCCGCCTCCCCGATCCGCCACGCCTTGAAGGCCGTGTAGTAGATCTCGACCGGCGCCGTCAACGTCGCGTCTGCCGGCCCGCCCCGGGTGATGTAGAAGATCACGTCGAAGACATTGAACGTCCAGAGGATGCCGACGAGCTCGAGGACGAACAGGGTCGGAGCGATCAGCGGCAGAGTGATGTAGCGGAATTGGGCGACGCTGCCCGCCCCATCGACCTTGGCAGCGTCGTAAAGCGAAACCGGGACCGTCTGCATCGCGCCGAAGATCACGATCGCGGGCAGGGCGAACCAGTGCCATGAGTTGGTGATGATCAAGCCCACCATGGCGCCCGTGGGGCTGCCGAAGACATTCAGCGGCGAGCCGATGATCCCGCTGGCCCGGAGCGTGTGGCTGATGATCCCGTAGTTGGAGTTGAGCATCCATTGCCAGATGACGGCGACGGCGACCGTTGGGATAACCCATGGCAGCAGGACCCAGATCCGGGCTTGCCTGGCGAACCTCCAGGACTGCCGCAGCAGCAGGGCCGCCGCGAACGCCGCGATCGTCTGGACGATGCTGTTCCCGACGAGCCACACGATCGAGAGGAGCACCGATCGCCAGAACGGCGCCGCGGTGAGGACCGACGACTCGTAGTTGCCCAGGCCGATGATCTTCGACGGAGCCCCGATGATCCTCGTGTCCGTGAGGCTCAGGTACACGGTGTTGAGCACCGGGTACACGAGGATGAGCAGGACCCAGATCGCGAGGGGCGCCACAAGCCCGTAGCCGACGAGGGCCGGATACGACCGGCGCCACGACAACCCGAAACGGCGCCCATACCCTTCTGGGTCGGATCCCAGTCTTCTCAAGAGCACTGTGCGGTCCATGGCGTTCGCATCACGCGCTGCGGCCGACGCGCGCAGCGCGTGATGCAGTCAGCATGTATGCGGCCAACCCGCTACTGGACCGCGTCTTCCATCGCCTGTTGACCCCAGGTCACCGCCTCCTGCGGGCTCATCTTCTCGACCCACATCTTCTGGACGGCTTGCGCGATCAGGCTCTGGCCGGTGATCTCCCCGATGCTCATCGTGTACTGCCCGTGGGTGAACCCGAACAGCTGGCCGGATTCGGCCTGCTTCATCATCAGGTCGACACAGTCCTTGTACTCGGTGATCGTCGGATGGTCCTTATATGAGCTGGCCGCCATGACGTCCTCGGTCACCGGCAGGAAGAGTCCCGGTTCGGCATTCAGGAAGACGCCATTGACCTCGGGCTCCAACAGGTACTTGATGAACTCCTTGGAGGCCGCGATCTTCGCCGGGTCCTTGGTCATGATCTGGATGCCCTCGGCGTAGTAGATGCTGCCCGGTTGTCCGTTGTCGGTCGGCTGCGGGATCATGGCGCAACCCAGATCGGACGAGGGCCGCCCGGATTCGGCGGTGAACGGCGTGAGGTACTGCCCCTTCTCGATGGCCATCGCTGCGGCGCCGGTGTTGAAGGCCGCCTGCGGCTCACCCCACGAGTAGTTGGTGCTGTCCGGCGGCGAGTACTCGAGAAGCTTGTTGTAGAAGTCGAAAGCCCGAACCGTGTTCGGGTTGTCGAACGTCACGTTGCCCTCGGCGTCGTACAGGTCTTCCGCATGGGCGGTGATCATGAGGCTGTAGACGACCTGGTCGGTTGCCATGTTCTTGCCCGCGGGAACCGCCACGCCGTACGATTTCCCCGTCGTCAGCTTGGCGGCGTCGGCGAGCATCTCCTCCCACGTCGCCGGCGGCCCGCTGATGCCAGCCGCGCTGAAGAGATCCTTGCGGTACCACAGGACCTGGATCATGCCGTACAGGGGCACCGCCCACATCTCGTTGTCATCGCGATAGAGGGCGGTGGCGGCCGGGTTGAAGCGGTGCAGCTGATCGAGCTCGTCGACCAGCTCGGTGACCGGCACGACGACGTCGCCCATTTGCCTGACGTAGGGCGTGAAGTCGCCGGAGGCGTGCAGCAGGTCGGGTTGGGTACCGCTGCTGACGGCGGCGCCGATCTTGCTGAAGATCGTGTTCCAGTCCTGCACCTCCTGGGTGACGTGGATGTCTGGGTGCTTGTCGTTGAACTCGTCGATGACCTGCTGGAACACGGCCACCCGGTTCGCCGGCTGCTCCATGTGCCACCACACCAGCTCCACCGGCTCGCCAGCGGCTGAACCGCCGGTCGGCGATGGCGTGGCCTGGGACCCTCCCGTGCATCCCGAGAGCGCGACGACCGCGGCGACCAGGATTGCGCCAAGGGCGCGGAATTGCGGTTTCATGCCTGCACGTTCTCCTTGCGGAACCGCTCCACTGCAGCGCTCGGCTCGAACCGGACGCCGGAACCCGCGACTGGACTCCATCTATCCTCCCTGGGACGCAAGAAGACCTCGGTTGGAGTAGCCATCGACGAGCCTGGAATGGTCGAGAACTGCCCAGGTGACGGCCTGCACGCCGACCTACGCGAAGTGCGGCGCGAGAAACTGGCGGGCTTCCACGGCGACGCGATCCATGTCCGCAAGCCCAGCTTCCGGAATGTCGCCGCAGCCCTCCAGACCGCCCTTGAACCAGCCCTCCCACTCGACGCAAATGAAGCCGTCGTAGTCGATCGCGCGCAATGCAGCGGCATAGGTCGGGAAGTCGACCAGCCCGCCCCCGAACCAGCACATGTTCCAGCGCCCGATGGCGCCGGTGATGTCCTTGGCGTGGACGTGGTTGATGAGGCTGCCGAAGGCCTTGAACGCCTCGACCACCGGCAGGTGGGGCTTCATGCCCAGCTCCACCCCGCCGAAGTCCATCGTTACGCGAACGTTGTCGAGCCCGACGCGATCGATCACGTCCAGCGTCACGTCGGGCGTGTTGATGAGCGTTTCCTGGTGGGGCTCGATGCTGAACGTGAGCCCGCGTTCGCCCGCGTACTCCGCACACTCGCGCACCAGGTCCACCAGGACCTGCGTGGCCTCGGGGCGGGACATGAGCTTGTAGGTGGGCGGGTTGTAGTAGCCGGCTATGTACGCCACAACAGTCCGGGCCTCGATGTCGGCCGCAAACGCGATGGCCTTCTTCATGATCGCAATCTGGGCCGCTCGATCCCGGGCGCGCGGCACCACGGCCAGGTGATGCGCGCCAATCGACGCGATCTCCAGCCCCTTGTCGCGAACGTAGCCGCCGAGGGTGGCGGCGAGTCGGTCGTACTCGCGATCGGGCAGCTCGAGGAGCCGGTCGTAGAAGAAATCGATCCCGTCGTAGCCGTGCTCGGCGACGCGGTCGACGCACCACTCGATTGGCTTGTCGCCCCACGAGTTCTGGCAGACGCCGACGGTCAGGTCCTCCGGGTACGGATTGTCCGGCCAGACCTCAAACGAGAGTTTCATTGGCTACCCACTTCAAGCCACCGAGCATCCGTCGGAAACATTCCCGCACCAGAGCGGCGAACGTGAACATGCTGCCCGCAAGGGGTGGCTGTAGCGCTGCCCGGCCTCAGAGCGCACCCCCGCGGGCGGGAGGTACACTCGTGCAGCTTGGGACAGCGCGGAGCATCTCATGCAGGATGCTGCATGACTGTCGCGGGTCACCGGCATCAGCGCCAAGAGCCGTTTGGCACTTCTTGAACCCGAACCAGATAGGGACAATCCGTGAATATGCGGAATACTGCACAGTCGGAGACGGAGTCGCCCCTCGCGGCGATCGCGCGCGACCTGCTCAGCAGGCAGCTCGGGGACCGCCTTCCGACCGTTGGCCAGTACCAGGAGCGGCTCAGGATCGGCTCAGGAACCGTCCAGTCCCGTCTGCGGATCCTCTCGAGCAACGGGGCTGTCTCACTCGAGACGCGGGGTCACCAGGGGACTCGCCTGATCGATCTCGATCGGGCAAAGCTCTGGTCATTTGCTCAGTTCGGGCCAGTCCGCGGGATCCTCCCGCTGCCGGAGGCATTCGAGCCTGTCGGCCTGGCGGTGCTTCTCCGGCGGACGTTCGAGGATTTCGACATCCCGCTCGAGCTCCTGTACCTCCACGGCTCGGGCAAGCGGATCGACCTCGTGAGCGAGGGACGGGCACACTTCGCGGTCTCCTCCAAGCCCGCGGCCACGGAGGCGACGAGCTCCGGCGCTGCGCAGTGGCTGACGCTCGACCTCGGGCCCGACAGCTATCACCGCGAGGACTCGATGGTCGTCCTCCTGCGCCCGCACCTCGGCTCCGACGACCGGATCACCAAGATTGGCATCGATCCCGAATGCCACGATCACGTAACCCTGACACACGCGGAGTTCCCCGCAGAGGAGGGCTACTCATACGCGGCGTACTCCCACGCGCGACTGCCCGCCGCGGTGGCCGAGGGGATCATCGACGCGGCCATCTGGCTCAGGACCTCACCGGTCATCCCGCTGACGGCCGTTGGGATCGCGCTGAGGCCCCTGCATCGCGGCGAGGCTATTGCCGTCAATCGCGCTCTGAGTTGCGCCGTCCTCCTTGCACGTGCCGACCATCCGGCGGTGGCGGGCATCCTCCGCGGCATCGAGCCGTCCGCCGTGTGGCCTATCCAAGAGGAGATCCTGCAGAGCGATGGCTTTCCGCTCTACTGAGAGCTGGGCGCCGGGCCGCCGGTAGCCGCCGCCGTTCCAGGGGGCGCGCTTCTTCGGCCGGTCCTTCGGGCGGCCGAGGCTGCGCCTCAGAACCGTCGACAGCTGGCAGGGTCGCCCACACCGAGGAGCTTGCCGGCAGGTGACCCAAGGGGACGGGGGGCCTCGTCGGGTTTGGGGTCGGCGGCTGGCTCGGCACTGTCACCCCAGATCGAGCCCGCCGATCGAGCATGGGTCGGGGCGCAGCGCGGGCGACAGGGCGTCGGCGATGGCGCCGCCGGCGTCGAGCGCGTTCCACCACTCTGGCTGCTCGCTGGCCGCGTCCCAGGTCCACAGGAGCCAGCCATCGAACCCGGAGCGGCAGGAGTCCGTCTGCCAGCTCACGAGCGTGCGGACATGGAGCCACACCCCGCGACGAGGACGAAGGCCGCCAGCACGGCGAGACGACAACGGAGGTGCTCCACGTGCATCAGTCAGCGCCTTGCAGAACGCTCCCGCGGGTCGGTCTCGCCAGTGGCTCGGCGCGGTTCCGGCGGCCAGGATGTGGGCCGCGAGTCAGAGCCTCCCGCTGGCGATGAGACGCTCCACGGGGCCGGCCCCGACGCGGCGGCCGTGTCGGTCGGTGGCATCGCCAGCCAGGCCAGCGCGTCGATCACGAACACATTCCGGCAAACCTCGGCCGCCTGCGCGGTGGTGTAGCCGATCGGGGTGTCGTCGAGATACCAGATCCCGCCGGACTCGCAGGCCGCGGCCGCCGCGTCGCTGAAGTGGCCGCTGACGCGCCACCAGGCCGCGCCCCAGCCCGCGGGCCCCGCTCGGCCCGGGCTCGTCATCTCGAGGGCGTGGCGGTCGGCAGGCGTCAGGCCGACGGTCGGCGACAGCTGCGCGTGGAAGTCATTGAACGTGGTCGGCGTCGAGCCGCTCGAGAACCACATGATCGTCGACCCGAGCGAGGGCGGGAGCACGACGCCGGGGATCATGGCGGTCGCCATGCCTCCGTCTGCCACGAAGGAGATCCTCGCATCCCCGAAACAGCCCGCCCGACGGACGGACTCCGCCGGCCAGTCAGACGGAGCCGACGGGAGGTCGGGCACGCTGACGATCGAGGCGAGCGTCCACGGTTGTGCCGGACAGTCGAGCGCCGCCGACCCGGTCACCGGAGGTGAGGCGGGCTGTCCGGGCGCAGCCGTCGCCGAGGCCGAAGTCCCCGGCGTGGCGGTTGATGCCACCGACAGAGTCGCGGCGCGAGTGGGCATCACCACGACCGGCGACAAGCTTGGCGCCGGGGCCCCGTATCTCGCGACGCCAGAGACCGGGCTGGGCTGGGTCGACGGGGCCGGCGTGGCGCAGGCGGTCACCGCAAGCATGACGAGGGCGAAGATCCGTCTCATGGCTTCCCCGGCGGCGGCACCTCGTCGATCAGCTCGCGAGGATCCGCTCGGCGGCGGCAGCAGCCGTGGCGGGGTTGTAGGTGCTCGGGTTCCAGGTGTAGAAGAGCGAGGTCAGCATGGCGAACTCGCCGTTCGTCCCGTCCCACAGGTCGTCCCCGACCAGGTTCCCCATGTACGTGTGGACGACACTCGGGAGGTCGGGGGCGCGCCCGCTGCACGGCGTGTGCTCCCGCGAGAAGCGGATCGTGTCGTTGTCCCAGAGCCCGATCTCATGCCCGACGCCGTCGGCGTATGCCCGGGCCCCGGCCGCCGTCACCGTCTGCGAGAAGACGCCGCCGTCGCCAGTCCAGAAGACCCGCACGTCGGCCGGGAGCGCGTCGTGCATGACCGCAAGGTAGCGCTCGCCGTCGCCTGGCTGGGAGCCGACAAGATGGCGCCCGGGAATCCCCCCGTACGGGGGCAGGACCGCCGAGACGCGGGCCCCCGGATCACGGGCCCGGACGTGGCCGTAGAGGTCGAGGAAGATCTCGGCATGGGCGCGGGCGAGTGGCTCCGGGTTCGTCGTGCCGATGTCGTCCCAAGCGAAGGAGAAGCTCCGCGTCCCGGCGTCGAGCATCTCGTCGAGCTGACGTTTCGCCTGGTCGCGCGGCGTCACGGTCAGCCGGTCCTGGTAGCCGATGCCGTTCATGAGCTCGACGTGGTGGTCGTCGCAGAAGCGGACGATCGCCGGCCACGGGGTCCGGTCGACAAGGTCGACGAAGTTGAGCTTGTGGCCAACGCCGAAGCGGACGCGGTCGAGAAGGAGGGCGCGCGAGGCATCCGTGACGCCGACGTCCGGGAGCACATACGGGTCGAGGATGGCACCGCGGCGGGCGAAGCCGGGGGCGTCGTCGACCGTGGCGGCCCGGACCCAGCGGGACGAGCCCTGGGCGACGACGAGCCGAGCGAGGGAGAGGAGCCCGTAGTAAGCGCCGGCCCCGTCGCCGGCTCGGACCGACACCGCCGGCCCGTCGGCCGTGGGGGCGACCTCGAGCCGATAGGCCTGGTCCGCGAACGACGGGTCGTCGGCGACAACGGTAAGCCGGGCCTGCCGGCGACCGTCGACCACGACGGGAGAGACCGGGATCCGGGCATCGGCCGCGACCTCGTGGAGGAGGGTCCGAAGCCCAGCCGACGGGACGGTGACGGGAGCGAGCGCACTTGCCTCGAGCATCGCGCCGTAGGTCGCGGTCGTCGGCGGCGGGTCGATGACGGGCGGCGTGCCGCCGAACGTCGGCCCCGGGGTGATCACCGGCGAGGTGCTTGGCGTGGCGCTCTGAGTCGCGCTCGGCAGGGCGGCCTGCGCGCTCGGCCGCTCCCCCTGCGCGCACGCTTCGAGGATTGCGCCGAGGGCGGAAGCGGAGGCCCCGAGGGCGGCCGCGCGGGCAACGAACTGCCGCCTCGTCATCGGCTCGACGAGCTCAGCGCGCACGCGCCGGATCATCTCCGTTCCCTTCGAGACGCATACCTGCGCGGGTCGGTCTCGCCAGTGGCTCGGCGCGGTCCCGGCGGCCAGGGTGTGGGCCGCGTGTCAGAGCCCCCCGCTGCCGATGAGACGCTCCACGGATGGCGATTGGTGTGCGAGAGCCGGGGCGCGATGCTGAGACGTCACTCGTGCTCAGATTCTGGCGGAGAGGGTGGGATTCGAACCCACGGGGCGCGAAGGCCCTGCGGTTTTCAAGGGCGGCTAGTAGCGTCCGGGGGCGTCCGCCAGTGTGCCGATGCACGCAGCCGATGCCGGTCTGTCCAAGCTCGCTGACCGCGACTGTCCGCCCCGATTGCGCCCCTGTTGCTGCCACGAAGTGAACCAGCCATTGTAAGTCGTCGCTCACCGTCTCGAGATCTAGCGAGGCTTGGCGGCCCGGCGGCCCCACGGTGCTCGGATCGCGAGACGACCGTCAGCGCCTCGTTCCCACCGCGATGGCGAGGCTCGGACTAGTCGCACTCGAGATGGCCTGTGGCTTCGAATCCTCCGCTCTCGGCCGGCCATGTCGGCGGCGCAACCGGAGGCCGTCACGCGCTGTGACGACCTCCGGTGCCTTGATCAGAACCCGATGTGGGAGACGATGCCCGCCGGTGGACTTGAGCTCTCGTCCGGCGAGGAGAGAACGGGGACGGCCCACACCGCGTGGTCCGTCGCCGCGATGGCATACACGGGGTTGCCCACAGTCACGCGACTCAGGACCGCGTTCGTCGTGGCGCTCACCTGGACGACGGTGGGCGTGCCGTAGAGGCCAACCCAGACGCTGCCGCCGCCATAGGCGATCTGCTGCGGGTGCGAGCCGACGGTCACGCTCGCGGCGACCTGGTTCGTGGCCGGGTTAATCCGGGTGACCATCCCATCGGGCGAGCCCTTGTGACCCGCGCTCACCACCCAGACGGCGTTCCCGCCGAAGGTGACGAAGCCGCCGGTGTCCTGAGTCTGGACCGTTCCGACGACCTGGTTCGTCGCCGGGTCGATGCGGGCGACGTGACCGTCTTCGCAGGACACCCACACCGAGCCCGCCCCGAAGGCGACGCCGATCGGGTTCCCCGTCACCGGGATCGTCGCGACGACCGCATTGGTGGCGGGATCGACCCGCACGACGCTGTCGTCGGCGTACGAGGCAACCCAGACGGCTCCAGGCGTCACGACCAGGCTGGTCGCGCGTCGCCCGATCGCGAGTGTCGCCTGTTGCGTGCCAGTCGCGGGATCGACCCGCAGGAGCGAGCCCGCGAGCGCCGTGCCGTTGGCATCGAACTCGCTGACCGTCACCCAGAGCGAGCTCTCGCCATAGGCGATCGCCTCCGGACCGCCGTTTCCGCTGATCGTGAGCGGGACGGTCTGGAGGACGGCGTTCGCCGCCGGGTCGATCCGGCTGAGGCTGTTGTCGTACCAGTTCGTCACCCAGACGCCGTTCGGGGCGATGGCGACCCCGGAGGGCACACGCCCCACCGTGATCGTCGCTGCGACATAGGGCGGCACGGCCACGACTGCGAAGACGCCGCACTTGACGCCGCCGCTCGTGCTGCTCCCGACGCGAATGGCGATCCGTCCTCCTCCCGCCGTGGCGTTCTTGACAAGCGTCGTCTGGCCGGCGGTCAGGCTCGACGTTCGGGCGGCCGCGCCGGTTCTCGTCGTCCTGATCGCGGGCAACGTGATGAGCGTCGCCCCGACGCTGCTGCATGTCCCCTTCGAGAGCCTGACGGCCAGGGACGTCGCGGGCCTGAGCTTGGCGAGCTTCAGGGTGATCGAGCCTGTGCCGCTCATGTATGCCTGGAGCGTCGCCGCGCCGTTGGCACCACCGCTGCCGAGCGTCGCCCGCCAGCCGTTCGTGACCGTCGCGGCGTCGGCCGACGCAACGAAGGTCAACACCAACGTGAGGGCCACGGTGAGCGAGAGGGCGACGTTCTTCCACCCTGACGTTCTCAGCTGTCCATGCGACCAATTGTTCGTGAACATCACCAACCTCCGATTGAATTGCCCCAGGTCGAGGCAATCCCACGGTGCATCGCAGGGCGGGGCGGGACATCGGGCTCGGTCCCCATCGGACGCTCGACCCGTGGCTAATCCTTGCGGCCGGCTACCTCAGACGCTGCTCGGCCAGCACATTGGCTCCGGCGGTGGCGCAGCCCTATCATCTGGGCGCGATGGTCCCCGTCGACGCCAGTCCCCTGTTCATCGGCCGTGCCGCCGAGATGGGTACCTTGATGGCCGCCCTGGAACGTGCCATCGGCGGCGAGCCATCGGTCGTGGCCGTGGGTGGCGAGGCGGGCGTCGGCAAGACACGGCTGATCGAGGAGTTCGAAGCCCGAGCGGCGTCCAGGTCGCTGGTCCTGCGGGGGCAATGCTTTCCGGCATACGGACACGGCCTGCCGTACGCCGCGTTCGCCGACCTCCTCCGGGACATCGAGCGTCAGGGTCCGCCGGAACGCATCGGCGCGATCCTCGGGCCGGCCCGTGCCGAGCTCGGGCTCGTGGCGCCCGAACTCGGTGGATCGCCGGATCGTGACGCATCCGACGAACGCATCGAAGCGCGCTCCGTCTGGCGCGCTCGTCTCTTTGAGCTCGTCCTTGGCATCGCGGATCGCCTGCAGTCGTCCGGGCCTGCCGCCATCGTCATCGAGGATCTGCAATGGGCCGACGCGGCCACGCTCGACCTGCTCACCTTTCTCGTTCGAGCCATCCACGGGAGCCGCCTTCTCCTGGTGCTGACGGTCCGGACGGACGATCCCCTCACGGACGGCCGCGTCCGCGCCGCGCTCGGAGAGCTGGGGCGCGCGGGTAACGTGGAACGAATCGAAGTCCCGCGCTTCTCCAACCGGGAGATCGCGGCGCAGCTCGCGGGTATCCTCGATCGGCCCCCGGACGATGCTCTCGTCGAGCGGCTGGCGATGCGGAGTGATGGCAACCCCTTCTTCGCCGAGGAGCTCCTCGCTGCCGAGCGTCGAGGCGAGCGAGCCGAGCTTCCGCCGATGCTCCATGACCTTCTGCGCGCCCGGCTGGCGACGGTATCCGAGACAGGACGCGGAGTCCTCCGGGTAGCGGCAGTGGCGGGGACCGAGATCGACGACGACCTCGTGATCGCTGCGTCCGGTTTGCCTCCCGGCGTGGTTGCCGCTGCCCTGCGGGAGGCCGAAGCGCGCGGACTCTTGTCCTGGATCGAACGCGGGCCGAGTCGCCTCAGGTTTCGACATGCGCTGCTCCAGGAGGCGATCGAGCGTGAGCTCCTCCCTGGCGAGCGCCGGTTCCTTCACGCCGCCTGTGCCACGGCCCTCGAGCACTCAGCTCGACGCGAGCTCGCGGCTGGTGAGATCGCGCGCCATTGGCAGCTCGCTGAACGGCCCGACCGGGCCGCACCGGCCGCCGTCGCCGCCGGCCTCGACGCGGAGCGGCGCTTCGCTTTCGCCGACGCTCGACGGTACTTCGAGCTCGCTGTCGAACTGCTGCCCGCCGCAGGCCTTGCCCCGGGCGCCGCCCTCGACGACGTCGGTGTGCTGCAGCATGCGGCCGATGCCGCCGCACTGAGCGGCGATGCCGCCGGGGCGGTCAGACTCGCCCAACACGCGCTTGCTCGTCCAGGAGTGGCGGAGGATCCGAGGCGTGCGGCCGCGATCCACGAGCGTCTGCGCTGGTTTCTCTGGGAGGCGGGTGAATTCGAGGCGGCTGACCGCGCGCTCGATGTCGCCGAGCGCCTCGTCCCCGCCGAGCCGCCATCGACCATGCGCGCCCGAGTCATCGCACAGCGGGCCGGGATGCGCCTGCGGCAGGGACGATCCAGCGAAGCCCTGGTCCTGGCAGGCGAGGCAATCGAAGTGGCACGCGCGACCGGAGCCCTCGGCGAGCTTGCGTTCGCGCTCGGTGTCCGTGGATGGGCGCGCGCGGCGTTCGGGCGGAGCGACGATGGGGCGGCCGACATCCGTGAGGCCTTGGCCGTGGCGGAGTTCCTCGAGCGTCCTGAAGGCATCGCCCTCGGTCTGACGAGCCTCGCCAGCCTCCTCCTCCTCGCCGGCAAGCACCAGGAGACAATTGAGGTGGCAGTCGGCGGACTCGAGACGCTCCGCTCGATCGGCCTCGAACGGACATATGGTCCATCCCTGGCCGCCACCGGGGCGGCCGCCGAGTACTACCTCGGCCGATGGGACGATGCGCGTTCCCGGTGTCGACAGGCGCTGATCACGACGACGCGAGCGCCCGATGACCTCTGGCCGGCAGCCGTCGCGATGCGGCTCGCGGCAGGATCCGGTGACCGTGAGCTGATGGATATCGCGCGGACGGCCGGAGAGCCGCTGCTGCGACTGGCCACGGATGTCTTCCACGCCGCCTGGTTCCGTCTCGCGACCGTCGAGTCCCTCCTGACGGCCGGGAGGGTGACGAGTGCCCAGGCCGAGGCACAGGCGGCGATCGATGGTCTGCAGCCTGCCGTGCTCGACGAGCCGACGGCCGCGCTCTTCGCGCTCGCGGCACGCGTCGCGGGAGACCAGGCAGAGTCCGCGCGAGCAGCGGGCGACGACGATGCGGCTTCTCGCCACCGCTCGATCGTCGACGCAGCTGCCGCCCACCTTCGTCGACGCGTGGATGCGCCCGATGCGGCGATCCCGTGGCCGGAGGCGACTGGGGCATTCGTGGGCCTCCTGGCGGCGGAAGCCGGTCGAGCCTCCGGACGCACGGACGAGTCGCAGTGGGACCGAGCCGCGAACCGGTTCGACGACCTGGGACTCCGATATCCCGCCGCGTACGCCCGAGCCCGTCAAGCCGAGGCGATTCTGGATGCGCGTGCCGCCGGGACGCGCCGACCCACACGCGAGGCGCGGAGCCTGGCCGCGGCAGCCCTCGCGCTGGCGCTCGAGACCGCTCGCGATCTCGGTGCCAGGCCCCTCGAGGCTGCCTGTATCAGCCTGGCGTCGCGCGCCCGGCTCGACGTGGACGGCGCGCACTCAGCGTCAACCGAAGCCGACAGGCCCCCCGAGGACGCGAGCGATGGATTGCAGCTCGTCTCGGCATTCGTCGCGCGCCGTGGCCTGACGCCGCGTGAGGTGGACGTGCTTCGGTTGGTGGCGTCCGGATGGACGAACGGCGAGATCGCGAGCTCCCTCTACATCACCCGCAAGACGGCCAGCGTCCACGTGTCGAACATCCTTGGGAAGCTCGCCGCTCTCGACCGCCTTGAGGCGGCGGCCATCGCCCAACGGGCGGGCATCGTCGGACCGCCCCGACCCGGCTCGACTCTCTCTGAGCCCGAACCGGGATGACGTAAGGAGGTCGCGCTCCACCTGGGGGGCGCTCCTGCCCAATCTGAGGTAGACGGCCTCGGATCTGAGCCTGAAGAGGCCCCTGATCTGAAGCGTCGACGCAGGCCTCGCCGCTCCACTTCCAGGCGGAGGAGAAACGCGCCGCGCTGGAGCCATCCGACGGCTGATAGCTGCGTCGATCGTTGCTCCAACTGGCGGAGAGGGTGGGATTCGAACCCACGGGGCGCGAAGGCCCTGCGGTTTTCAAGACCGCTCCGATAAACCACTCCGGCACCTCTCCGCGGTGCGCGCGAGGAGCATACCGGGGCGCCGGGCGCGGCTGCCGCCACGCGCACGGCGTGGGATCACTCGGAGGCAGGAAGCGTCACGGGTATCGCCACCACCGCGATCCAGGCGAGTGAGAGCGTGGCGGGATCGACGAGGCCGCGGTCGGCCGGGACGAGGCCCACCATCACGAGGCGAACTCCGGCGGGAAGGCCGGCGAGCGAGAGGCGCGCGCCGCCGGCGGCGTCGCCCGGGAGCGCGGCAAGTGTTTCCGTCGGGGCGGCCTCGCTGCCGTTGTCGACCGAAAGCGTGCGAACAAGGACGGAGCGAGGTCCGAGTGTCTCCTCGGCCGCCGCAACCGGAGTGCTCGCGACGGGCGGCGGGGCGGTGGCGGGCACCACGACCTCGAGTGATCCGGGCTCGTCGAGCGACCGCACGGTGAGAGGCGCCGGCGCGGCCGGCCGCCCCAGGAGGAGGTCGTCGCGGGGGCCGGAGACGGGCAATGACGAAAGCGTGAGGCGGCCGTTCGCATCTCGGCCCGTCAGCGCGACGGCCGGGATCGCGCGGGCGATCGAGTCCGGGCTGCCGGTGACGCGCGCCACGACGACGGCGGGAACGACCGGTTGACCCACCGCCACGGTCCAGGGGGCGGCGGGACCGAGCGTGTCCGGAAGAGGGACCGATGCCTGGAGGAACGGGCTGAGGGCCGGGTCGAGGGGAAGGTTCCAGATCTCGAGGGTCTGGCCGGAAGAAGAGGACGGCATCGGAGGACCTGCGTCGGCCGCGTCGGGGGCTGCGTCTTCGTCAACTTCGTCGGGCTGGTCGGCGCCGCCGGCGGCCGGGCCCGGTCCGGCGACCGTCACGGTTGCGGCGAGGTCGCCGCCGTCCCCGACCGAGAGCGCGACCGCGATCTCGCCGGGTGCCGCCACCCTGACCTCGAGCGAGCGGATCGCCGGTCGGTCGGTCGTCGGGAGCCGGCTTCCGTCGCTGTCGCGGGCCTCCACGTCCAGGCGCCAGAGGCCCGGCAGCGCCGGGGGGCGCACGTCGAGCCGGAGCACGTGGTCGGGACCGTCCGCACGCCGGGCGTATCTCCACGGCGTGGTCGGCGCCTTCGCGGGGGCACTCGCGGACGCCTCGACGACCGCGAGCGGGGTCCAGCGGACCGCGAAGCGGAGCGCGTCCGGCAGCTCCGCGCCCGGATTGGAGGTCCAGGGGATCTCGAGGCTGACCGGAGTGCCCACGACCGGCCGGTCGACGAGCACGGGACGCCGGAACCGGATGCCCCGCTCCCGCAGGGTGACCACGAGGTAGTCGATCACGTTCGCGAGGACGGCGACCTTGTCGGCCCAGCGAGGATCCGAGGCATAGTATCGATTGATGGCCCGGAGGGTCGTGAACCCGTACCACCGGCGGCCGCCTGGCGTCAGGTACGACTCGCGAAGGATCGCCGCCACCGTCGCCACTCCCCGGGCGTGGTTGGCGAAGCGCCAGGCGTGCTTCCAGGGGTCCCGGTCGTAGGCGTTGTAGCCGAAGAGGTTGTGCTTGTAGCGGGCGATCGCGGAGGTCCCCCACCCGCTCTCGAGCATCGCGTGGGCGACGAGATAGCGGGCGTTGATGCCCTCCTTGCGCTCCACGCGCATGAAGGCCGCACCAAGCTGCGGCAGGGGCGTGTTCACGCCCAGCACCTCGTCGATCATCCACGCGGCGTAGCCGGAGATGGACACGACGTCGGTGTTGGGCGTGAACAGGCGACCGACCCGGTATGGGACGGTGCGCCGTGGCTCGATCTTGCGCACGGGCGACCGCGCCTCTACGGGGGCGACGACGGTCAGCATGGTGAGGAGGGCCAGCGCGCCGAGCACGAAGCGCTGCAAGCGGTGGGTTCGCATGGGACTCTGCCACCATGGCGGCGCGGACGCCGGCGATCCACGACCCGACCGTCCGGTCCGGGACTGGCCCCATGGTCCGGGCGGGCCGGCCGCGACGAGCCGGGAAGCGGTCGATCTGGGACTTCGCGCCGTCCGAGATAGGATCAGGGTCCGCGCGGATCGCCCGCGCCCCCGCCCCCGTACCCACCAGCACCGGAGGCCCCGTGCTTCGCCGCTTCACGGGCGGCGCGGTCGAACGCGCACCCGCCGAGATCGCCCCCAGCCGCCACCTCATCGACCTGCGCGCCGTCGTCAAGGACTACCTGACCGACGCGGGATCATTCCGGGCGCTGCACGGCGTGGACCTCCAGGTGGACGCCGGGGAGTTCATCGCCGTCGTCGGCAAGTCGGGCTGCGGGAAGTCGACCCTCATGAACATGATGACCGGGATCGACCGGGCGACGGCCGGCGACGTCTGGGTGGCCGGCACGCACCTCAACCACCTGTCCGAGGGGCAGACGGCGGTCTGGCGCGGGCGCGCGGTTGGCGTGATCTTCCAGTTCTTCCAGCTGCTCCCCACCCTGACCGTCGCCGAGAACGTGATGCTGCCGATGGACTTCGGGGGCCTCTGGACGCCGAAGGAGCGCGAGGAACGGGCGATGGCGCTCCTCGAGCAGGTGGAGATGGTCGACCAGGCCGGCAAGCTTCCCTCGGCCACGTCCGGCGGCCAGCAGCAGCGGGTGGCGATCGCCCGGGCCCTGGCGAACGATCCGCCGATCCTCGTCGCCGACGAGCCGACCGGCAACCTCGACTCGGCGACCGCCGAGGCGGTGATCCGCCTCTTCGATCGGCTCGTCGCGGACGGCAAGACGATCGTCATGGTGACCCACGACCGCGAGATCGCCTCGCACGCCCGACGGACGGTCCACATGGTCGACGGCCACCTCCTCGACGGGATGCTCCCCGACGAGCAGCCGGCGGCCGAACCGGCCACCTACGACGGACTGCCGCCGGCGGGGGCGGTCGACGGCGACCCGCGCGAGGCCGCCCGTGCCTAGCGTCCGCTGGCGCAAGGTGGTCCGCGACCTCGGGGTCGCGCCGACGCGCACCATCCTCGTCGTCCTCTCGATCGCCGTCGGCGTCTTCGCGGTGGGCACGATCGCGGGGGCGAACGCGCTCCTCCACGACGGGCTCCGCGAGGCCTACCTCGCCAGCCGGCCCGCCAGCGCCACCCTCAGCACCTCCCCGTTCGGCGCCGACCTGGTGAAGGCCGTCCGCGAGATGCCCGGGATCGCCGACGCCGAGGCCCGGCGCGTGATCACCGTGCGCCTGCGCACCGGTCCCGAGACCTACCGCGAGCTCCAGCTCACCGCGATCACCGACTTCGAGGACCAGCGCCTCGACTTCGTGACGCCCGAGGCGGGGGCTACCTGGCCGCCCGCACGCGGCGACCTCCTTCTCGAGCGTTCGAGCCTCACCCTGGCCGACGTCCCGACCTCCGGCGAGGTCGAGATCCAGACCGTGGACGGGACGGTCCACCGGCTCAGGGTCGCCGGACTCACCCACGAGGTCGGGGCGGCGCCCGCCTTCTACGTGGGCCGCCTCAGCGGACACATCACCTTCGAGACGCTCGCCGATCTCGGCTACGGCACGGCCTACGACGAGCTGCGGATCCTCGTGGACGACTCGACCCTGAGTCGCGAGGAGGTCCGCGGGGTCGCCGAGACCGTCCGCGAGCGGATGGAGCGGGCGGGCGCGGCGGTCCTCTTCGTGTACGTCCCGCCGCCCGGCGAGCACCCCGCCAACGACCTCCTCGCCGGGGTCTTCCTGGTGCTCGGCTTCCTGGGCCTCCTCGCCCTCCTCGCCTCCGGCTTCCTGGTCGTGAACACGGTGAACGCGATCATCGCCCAGCAGACGCGCCAGATCGGGGTCATGAAGGCGGTGGGCGCCCGCAACCGCCAGGTGGCCGTCCTCTACCTCGGGATGGTCCTCGCGTATGCCGTCCTCTCGCTGTGCGTCGCGCTGCCTCTCGGCGCCCTCGGTGCGTACGCGCTGACCGTCTTCACCGCGAGCCTCGTCAACTTCGACGTCACCACCTTCTTCGCGCCCCCGGAGGTGCTCGCCCTCGAGGTTGCCGTCGGGCTCCTCGTTCCCCTCCTGGCCGCCCTGGTGCCGGTCTGGCACGGCGTGCGGGTGACCGTCCGCGAGGCGGTGAGCAGCACCGGGATCGCCGACCATTTCGGGCGAAGCCGCTTCGACCGGGCGATCCAGCGCGTCCGCGGTCTCCCCCGCCCCACCCTGCTCTCCATCCGCAACACCTTCCGCCGCAAGTCGCGCCTCTTCCTCACGCTCTCGGCGCTCACCCTCGGCGCGGCGGTCTTCATGGCCGTCTTCACGGTCCGCGCCTCCTTGTACAAGACGCTCGACGACGCGCTCGCCTACTTCGACTACGACGTCCAGGTGGAGCTGGCGGGATCGGCCCGGGCCGACCTCCTGGAGACGGAGGCGGCGCGGGTCCCGGGCGTCACCGCCGCCGAGGCGTGGCGGTTCGCCTCGATCCAGCGGATCCGCGCCGACGGCACCGAGAGCCGCTCCTTCGTCACGTTCGGGCTGCCGCCCGCGAGCACGATGGTCCGGCCGAGGCTCCAGGAGGGACGCTGGCTCGATCCGGCCGACGGCAACGCCCTGGTCGCCACGGCGAACGTGCGCGAGGACGAGCCCGACCTGCGGGTGGGCGACCGGCTCACCCTGCGGGTGAACGGGCGCGACGCGACGTGGACGCTGGTGGGGATCGTGGAGTCGCCGACCCAGCGCCCCTTCCTCTACACGAACGCCGGGCCCCTGGAGCTTGCCGGGCGCGACGTGGGGCGAGCAAGCGTCGTGATGCTCCGCACGGAATCCCGGGACGCAGCCACCCAGGACCGGGTCGGGAAGGCCGCCGCGGACCACCTCGAGACGGTCGGCGTCCACGTGGCGGCCACGTCGACGATCGCCGAGGTCCGCACGACCCAGGAGCGGCTCTTCGACGTCCTGGTGATCTTCCTCTCGACGATGGCCCTCCTGCTCGGCGTCGTGGGCGGGCTGGGGCTCACCGGGACGATGAGCATCAACGTCGTGGAGCGCTCGCGCGAGATCGGGGTGATCCGGGCCGTGGGGGCGTCGGACGGGGCCGTCCTGCGCCTGTTCCTCGCCGAGGGCGTCCTGATCGGCCTGATCTCGTGGGGTCTCGGGGCCGTGCTCTCGGTCCCGATCAGCCGGCTGCTCTCCGACGCCCTCGGGATGGTCTTCCTGGCGCGGCCCCTCTCGTACGCCATCAGCCCCGAGGGGGTCGTCATCTGGCTCGTCATCGTCCTCGTCCTGGCCGCGTTCGCCAGCCTCCTCCCGGCCTGGCGCGCCTCGCGGCTGGCGGTCCGCGAGGTCCTCGCCTACGAATGAACGATCTGCCCCGATCCACCGCCGCGTCCGCCGCGACGCCGCCGGCCGGGCCGACGGTGCCGCACCCCTCCCAGCCGCGAAGGAGCCCCATGCGCCGCCTCGCCCTCCTTCTCGTCGTCGTCATCGCCGCCGTTGCCGGCGGGTGGCTCCTGCTGGGGCGCCCCGGTGGCGGCGCGACCGCGACCCCGGGCCCGTCGATCGCGCCCGTCCCACCCTCCACCGAGGTCGTGGCCGACGGTCGGGTGGTGCCGGAGCCCTACGCCGAGCTGGGCGCCGCGGTGCCGGGGACCATCGCCGAGGTGCTCGTGGCGGAGGGCGGCGCTGTGGCGGCCGGCGCTCCGCTGGTGCGTCTCGACCCGGCGGCGGCGCAGGCCGACGTGGACGCCGCGAAGGCGGCCGTCGCGGCAGCCGATGCCGGCGTGGCGGGCGCAGCGGCCGGGGTAACCCAGGCGGCGGCGGCGGTCGATGCCGCCGAGGCCGCCGTGGCCCAGGCGGTCGCGGGCGTGGAGGGCGCGCGCGCGGCCCGGGACGCGCTCCCGTCGTCCGCGTCGAGCGACCAGGAGCGCGCCGCCGACGCCGAGATCGACGCGGCGCGGGCGGCCCTCGCCGGGACGCAGGCCAGCCTGCGCGGGGCGCGCGCCGGGGCGGCCGCGGCCGCGGCCGCGGAGACGACCGCCCGGGCAGACGCGGACCGGGCGACTGCGGGCCTGGCCGCGGCGCAGGCGGGGCTCGACCAGCTCACGATCGCGGCGCCGTTCGCGGGGATCGTCGCCTCGCTCGACGCCCGCGTGGGTGAGCGGGCCGCACCTGGGGTCGTGCTCATCCGGGTGGCCGGCACGACGGGCTGGCACATCGAGACGACCGACCTCGACGAGACGACGGTGGCCCGGGTGGCGGTCGGCGCACCCGTCACCATCACCTTCGACGGGCTCCCGGACGCGCGCGTGGACGGGACGGTCACGTCGGTGGCCCTGTTCGGCGCCTCCGTCCAGGGCGACATCGTCTACCGGGCGATCGTGAAGCCCGCCACGGTGCCGGATGGGCTCCGCTGGAACATGACGGCCACGGTGACAGTGAAGACCGACGAATAGCGGCCGCTCGGCGGGCGTGGGCCCGACGAGGGTCTGGGCCGCCCGTCAGCGGGTGCTGATGACGCAGGTGCCCGCGAGCAGGTCGTGCCAGCCGCGGCGGCGGCTGTCGATCAGGATCCAGATGAAGCCGAGGTAGAAGACCGCGCCGGAGACCCACCAGCCGATGAGGCGCAGGAGGGCCGGGCCCCAGCCGATCCGGCTGCCATCGCGGTCGTTGACCACGCGGATCCCGGCGACCTTCATGCCCGGAGTGGCTCCGCCGCGGGCCCAGAAGAACGGGAAGTAGAGCAACGAGAAAACGCCGATCACGACGGCGCCGAGGATGACGAAGCCGAGGGAGGCGCCGAGGACCCCCCAATCGCCGCTGTCGACCTCCCCGTCGCTGCCCGCCACGCCGATGAGCGTGCCGAAGAACGGGACCAGCACGATGAGGAGGAGCACGGTGACGACGATCCCCACGAGGAACGCGTCGAGCAAGTAGGCGCCGAGGCGGGCGCCGTGTCCGGCGAACTGGACGCCGGGAGCGGGGCCGATCGGCCCGGCCGGCATCGCCGCCGGGGGCGGCGGCCAGGCGGGCGCGGTGGCCGCCGGGGGGACCGGAGGGCTGGCGGGCGGGGGCGCGGGGGCCGGGGACGGCTGCTGGGGCGGGGGTGTGACCGGGGCCACCTGCGTGGCGTCCTGGGGCTGGATCGGCTCCTGTGGCTGGTTCGACTCGTCCATGCGCTCATCCCCCGCTTCGGACGCCGCCTGGATGCGGACGTCGCGAGCGGATCGTAGCGAAGGCGCGGGCCCGCGTCACCTGCCTTTGCGCGCCCTGGCCCGGGATCGACCGGATCGCCGCGCAGGTCAGCGTGGGCGAATGACGTCCGTGCCGAGCGCGGCCCGGAGCGGATCGGGGACCGCCACGGTCCCGTCCGGCTGCTGGTAGGCCTCGAGGATGGCGGCGACCACGCGGGCGAGAGCCAGCCCGGACCCGTTGAGCGTATGCACGAGCTCCGGCCTGGCGCCGGCCGCGGGCCGGTAGCGGATCGCCATCCGGCGAGCCTGGTAGTCGCGGAAGTTCGAGCAGGAGGAGACCTCCAGCCAGCGCTCCACCCCGGGCGCCCAGACCTCGAGGTCGTACTTCTTGGCCTGCACGAAGCCCATGTCGCGGGTGGCCATGAGGAGCACGCGGTGGGCGAGCCCGAGCCGCCGCAGGAGATCCTCGGCCCGGCCGGTCATCCACTCGAGCGCCTCGTTCGACGCCTCCGGCCGCTCGAAGAGGACCATCTCCACCTTGTCGAACTGGTGGACCCGCAGGATGCCCCGGGTGTCCTTGCCGGCGGCGCCGGCCTCGCGGCGGAAGCACGGCGTGTACGCCGCGTAGCGGACCGGCAGCGCGTCGGCCTCGAAGATCTCGTCGCGGTGGAGGTTGGTGACCGGGACCTCGGCCGTGGGGACCAGGTAGAGGTCGTCGCGGGTCACGACGTACATCTGGTCTTCCTTGTCCGGGATCTGGCCGGTGCCCCGGGCGGACGCAGCGTTGACGACGACCGGGGGCCAGATCTCGGTGAAGCCGTTCTCGCGGGTGTGGACGCCGAGGAAGAAGTCGATGAGGGCCCGCTGGAGGGCGGCGCCGGCGCCCTTGTAGACGGGGAATCCGGAGCCCGCGATCTTCGCCCCGCGCTCGAGATCGATGATGTCGAGCGCCTCGGCGATCTCCCAGTGGGGCTTCCGCTCCCAGGTGTCCGCCGCCGCGTCGGGGTCGGCGCCCACCGCGCCGGCGCTGGGCACGACGCGCGGGAGCAGCTTGCCCCACGTGCGCACCACGACGTTCGCCTCGGCATCGCCGACCGGGACGCCGGGGTCGGCCGGGTTCGGGATCCGCAGCATGACGTCGTCGAGCCGCGCCTGGACGTCGGCCGCCTCGGCGTCGAGCGCCTCGATCCGCTCCCCGGCCGCGACCGAAGCGGCCTTCAGCGCGGCGACCTCCGGGCCGGCGGGTGCGGCGCCGCCGCGGATCGCCTCACCGACCTGCTTCGAGACGGCGTTCCGCTCGGCCTTGAGGCCGTCGGCCTCGCCGAGGAGGTGTCGACGCCGGGTGTCGAGCTCGAGGGCGACGTCGACGAGCGAGGCGTCCTCGCCCTTGTCCAGCGCGCCCTGCCGGATGACCTCCGGCTCCTCGCGGAGCCGCTGCAGCCCGATGCTCATGCCCCGGCCTCGTCGCCTCGCGTGGCACCCTCGCCGCGCGTGGCACCCTCGCCGCTCGCGGCAACCTCGCCGACGTGATTGTGCCAGCCCGCGGCGGCCCGCAGGCGGGCGACCACGAAGGATCGATTCGAGGCTGGCCAGGAGCCACCCCGCGCGCGGGCCGTTGGGGCGGCCGAGGAAGGCGAGGTAGACCGCGCCGAAGGCCCGGCCGGACGGAAGCGCCGCGTCCCCGGCGACGCGGAAGAGGAGCGCCTGCCAGCCGTCGCCGCCGTGCGGGTCCTCCCTCTCCGCCGCGATGGCGAGGCCGCCGAGGAAGACGCGCTGGTCCTCGCCGAGGGCCGCGGCCTCGGTGGGGAGGGCGTCGCGCCGGACGCTGACGATCGCGCTGTCAGGAGCGTAGTCGTCCAGCCAGGCGCGGGCGGCCGCGAGCCTCTCGGCCAGGGCCCCCATCTCGCGCGTGGTGAGGGCTGCTCCCTTTTCCTCGGCCACCCGGGCTTCGATGTCCACGCCGGGGATCTGGGCCAGGAGGGCGAGGTGGCCGAAGGCGGGCCGGTAGGCGGCGGCCGCCGCGGCGGCGGACGCGCCGGCCAGCTGGACGTAGCCGAAGAGGCGCTCCGGGTCGGAGGGCAGCTCCCCCCGGTACGGGCGCCCCGCCACCGCCGCGGCGAGCCGGTCCAGCTCGTCGAAGAGGCGGGGGATCGCGTCCGTGCCCTCGGGGTTGAACTCGATCGCCTGGTTCGGGCGGGGCCGAAGGAAGAGGAGACGGAGCGGCTCGGGGGGGAGGACCTCGGCCATCGTCCGGGCCGAGGCGCCGCGTCCCTTGGAGGTGGACATCTTGCGCCCGCCGATGTTGAGGAACTCGTAGGCAAGGTTGCGCGGGGGCTCGCGATCGAAGACCTCGCGGGCGATCGCGTCCGCCCGGTCGCGCGAGCCACCGGCCGTGGCGAGGTCCTTGCCGCACGGCTCGATCGTCACCCCGAAGAGGCTCCACTGGGCCGCCCACTCGAGGTTCCAGAAGAGCTTGGCATTCCCGCCGAACGGGGAGACCCGACCCACGAAGCCGCAGCCATGGGCCCAGGTGACGTAGTCGGGCCGACACTCGACTCGCACCGTCTCGCCGTCCCAGTCGAGGGCGATCGTGGTGCCGACCTTGCCGCAGACGGGGCAGACGGCCTGGACCGGCAGCCACCCCTCTGGGCGCTCGACCTTGCTGACCCGCCGGTAGACATCGCGGACGACCTGGGCCCGGTCGAGGGCGGTCCGCAGGAAGGAGTCCACGTCGCCGGTCGGGTAGATCTCGCTCATCCAGTAGTAGCGATCCGGGTGGATCCCCAGGCCGGCGAAGACGTCGATGAAGGTCTGGGCGTGGTGTCGCGCGTAGGAGGCGTGGCAGTCGCCGACCTGGTCGGGGACGTGCGCGAGCGGGCGACCCATCTCGTGCTCGACCGAATCCGGCGTCAGGAGAGCCTGGGCGTCCATCGGATCCATGTCGTCGATGCCGTAGAGGAGCGTCGTGGGCAGGCCGCGATCTCGGAGAGCGCGGGCGATGACGTCCAGGATCACGGGGCCGCGCAGGCTCCCCACGTGGACCGTCCCGGACGGGGTCTTCGAGTCGTTGACGACCTGCGGTCCCTCGACCGACGCCGCAAGCTCGTCCGCCCAGTACATGCCTGCGTCCTCCGCTCCGGCGCGCCGGGGCCGGGTGGCGACTCCAGCCGCCCGACCCGGTCCCTCCGGGCGGGCGATCAGCTGATCGAGATGATCGTGTACGTGAAGTCGGTGCCGTTGGGGAGCTTCACGACGACCGTGTCGCCCTCTTTCTTGCCGAGGAGGGCGCGGCCGACCGGCGACTCGTTGGAGATCCGGCCCTGCGCCGGCCGAGCCTCGGCGGACCCGACGATCGCGAACGTCTCCTTGCCGTCGTGCGACTCCACCGTGACGGACGAGCCGAGGGCGACGTGCTCCGAGCCGCTGTTCTCGATGATGACCGCGGTCTTCAGCATCCCTTCGAGCGTCTGGATCCGCCCCTCGACGAAGGCCTGTTCGTTCTTGGCCTCCTCGTACTCGGCGTTCTCCGAGAGGTCCCCGTGCTCCTTGGCGTCGTGGATGCGAGCAGCAACCTCGAAGCGGCGGACGTTGACCAGCTGCCCCAGCTCCACGCGGAGCGCAGCCTCGCCCTCGCGCGACAGGTAGGTGGGCTTGTTGTTCACGGAGGAGCTGCCCCCAGGTGATCTGCCGCGACGGCCGGCTTCGGTGGCCCGGCGGGCGGCGATGAGGTGGCCGAGAAGGAAACGAACCCCGGGCATCCGCCCCGACGGGAGCGCGCCCGAAGTCCGGCAAGCGGGGATCATAGCCCCGTCCCTCGGGCAGTGTCAAAGCGGGCTGGCCCGACCGCGGCGGTCAGTCCTCGCGACGCTCTCCGTAACCGACGAAGCGCCCGGCGGCGGAGCGGAGGACGGGCCGGACCCCCCGCACCGCATCCCGCCGCAGCGGGCCGTAGACGTGGGGATAGATCGAGGCGGGATCGTCGTATCGCCACGGGGCGCCGACCAGGGCCAGGTCCAGGTCGAGGACCACGAACGGCCCGGCGTCGTCGGCGTAGATGCTGTTGGCGACGGCGAGCATCTCATCGTCACCGTCGGTGCAGTGGACGAACCCCTCGGCCGCGAATCCGTCCGGCGCATAGCGCGCCGCCGGGTCGCCCAGCGCCCGCCAGGCATCCCATCGCGAGGCGGGGATCAGGTGCAGGGTCATGTGCCCGGGGCGCTCCATCTCGCCCCTAGCCCGCCGCCAGGCGCTCGAGGCGCTCGCGGACGCGGCGCAGGGCCCGGCGGTCCGCGCAGGCCACGAAGCAGGTGTCGTCGCCGGCGATCGAGCCGACGACCTCCGGCCAGCGGGCCCGATCCAGGGAGGCGGCAATCGCGTGTGCCGACCCCGGCAGGGTGACGAGCACGAGCAGCGACCCGGCTTCGCGGATCTCCACCGGCAGGTCGCGGAGGAGGCGCCGGAGGCGGTCCTCGCCGGTCGGGTCGGCGTCGGCGAGGCGCGGCGAGAGGGCGTACACGCTCACCCCGTCGCGGTGCGCCTTGACCAGCTGCAGCTCGGCGATGTCGCGGCTGATCGTCGCCTGCGTCGTGCGGAAGCCGCGGTCGCGGAGCGCGGCTGCCAGCTCCTGCTGGGTCCGGATGGGGCGCTGCTCCACCAGGTCGCGGATCGCCCGCTGGCGGAGCTGCTTCATGACCTCCACGGCGGCCTCCGGGCTCCTACGAGACCGCGACGTGGGCCACGAGGACGCCGGCCAGCACGAGTCGGTAGACCACGAAGATGGTCAGCGGGTGGCTCCGGAGGTAGCGCAGGAGGACGGCGATCGCGACGAACCCGGCCGCCGCCGACGCGACCAGCCCGGCCACGAGCACGCCAGCGTCCACCGGCACCCCGGCCTCCCCGGTCGCGAGCTTGCGCGCCTCCCAGATCACCGCGCCGAGGGTGATGGGCGTGGCCATCAGGAAGCTGAACCGCGCGGCTGCCTCGCGGGTGAGCCCGGCGAAGAGGCCGGCGCCGATGCTGATGCCGGAGCGGCTGATCCCGGGCACCAGGGCCACGGCCTGGGCGCAGCCGATTCCGAAGGCGGCGCGGAAGCCCAGGCCGTCGACCTCCTTCGCGCGCCGCCCGACGCGGTCGGCGACCCACAGGATCCCCGCGCCGACCACGAGCGTCGCCGCCACGACGAGATCCTGGCGGACCTGCCCCTCGAAGAAGTCGTTGAGGGCCACGCCGAGCACCACCGCCGGCGGCATGGTCACCGCGATGAGCCAGGCGAGGCGCCGGTCCGGGTTGTCGCGGAAGGAGCGGTCGCGAATCGCCGCCAGGCCCGCAGGCACCAGGCGGACCCAGTCGCGCCAGAAGAACGCGACGAGGGCCACCAGCGTCCCGACGTGGAGCATCACCGTGAACGCCAGCGAGGTGATGAACGGGTCGTCCCAGCCCGCGAGGTGGGGGACGACGAGCAGGTGACCGGACGAGGAGATCGGCAGGAACTCCGTGAGGCCCTGCACGATGCCCATGACGATCGCCTGGAGGATGGTGTCCATCGAACCTGGCGGCGGACCGCACCCCTCTGGCGCGGCCGCCGAGCCTGGAATTGCCTAGCGGACGAAGAGCGGAGCGAGGACGAGGGAGATCGTGGCGATGAGCTTGACCAGCACGTGGAGGGACGGCCCTGCCGTGTCCTTGAACGGGTCGCCGACGGTGTCGCCGACGACGGCCGCCGCGTGGGCATCCGTCTTCTTGCCGAGGACGTTCCCGGCGGCGTCCTTGAGGTGACCCGCCTCGATGTACTTCTTGGCGTTGTCCCAGGCGCCGCCGCCGTTGTTCAGGACGGTGGCGAGGAGGACGCCCGAGATCGTGCCGATCATGAGGAAGCCGGCCACGGCCTCGGCGCCCAGGAGCAGCCCGACGACGACGGGGGTCCCGACGGCCAGGGCGCCCGGCAGGATCATCTCCTTGAGGGCCGCGCTGGTCGTGATGTCGACGACCCGGGCGTAGTCCGGTCGCTGGGTGTAGTCCATGATCCCGGGCATCTCCCGGAACTGGCGCCGGACCTCGACGATGATCGACTGGGCGGTCGTGCCGACGGCCCGGATCGCCAGCGAGCTGAAGAGGTAGACGAGCATCGCGGCGATGAAGGCCGCGATGAACACGTTCACGTCGGCCAGGTTGACCGCCTCCATGAGCGGCTTGCCCTGGACGGTGAGGATGAGGTTGACCTTGTCGATGTAGGCCGAGAAGAGGAGGAATGCCGCGAGCGAGGCGGACGCGATCGCGTAGCCCTTCGTCAGCGCCTTCGTCGTGTTGCCGACGGCGTCGAGCCGATCGGTGATCGTCCGGGCGCTGGCCTCGGCGCGGCTGAACTCGGCGATGCCCCCGGCGTTGTCGGTGATCGGCCCGAAGGTGTCCATGGCCAGGATGTAGGCAGTCGTCATGAGCATGCCCATGGTGGCCACCGCAGTCCCGAAGATGCCGCCGACGTTGACGCCGTTCTCGTTGATGATGCCCGCCCGTGAGCCGAGCCAGTGGCTGGCGAAGAGGGCGATGCCGATCGTGATCGCGGTGACGGCCGTGGTCTCGAACCCGACCGCCACCCCCGAGATGATGTTCGTCGCGGGTCCGGTCTTCGAGGCCTCCGCGATCTCGCGGACGGGCCGGTAGGAGCCCGCGGTGTAGTACTGGGTGATGTAGACGAAGACCACGCTGGTCGCCAGGCCGACCAGGCCGGCGGCGAAGAAGTAGACCCAGGTCGGCAGGCCGTCCGGGCTGACCTGGGGGCCAGTCGACATCATCACGTTGGTCGTGATGGCCAGGCCGACCACCGACAGCAGGGTCGTCGCCCAGTAGCCGCGATTGAGGATGTTCATCGGGTCCTCGTCCTCGCGGCCGCGGATGAAGAAGGCGACGGAGACGATGGTGGCGAGGAGCCCGAAGGCACGGACGACCAGCGGGAAGAAGATCCACGCCGCCGGGTTGGGCCAGCCGGCCTTGAGGGCGATGACGTAGACGCTGACGCCCAGGATCATCGCCCCGATGTTCTCGGCAGCCGTGGACTCGAAGAGGTCCGCGCCACGGCCGGCGCAGTCACCGACGTTGTCGCCGACGAGGTCCGCGATGACGCCCGCGTTGCGGGGATCGTCCTCGGGGATGCCCGCCTCGACCTTGCCCACGAGGTCCGACCCGACGTCGGCGGCCTTCGTGTAGATGCCGCCGCCAAGCTGGGCGAAGAGGGCCACGAAGCTTGCCCCGAACCCGAAGCCGACGATGAGGAACGGCGCGATCGCCGGATGCTCCAGCCCGCCGAACAGCACGAAGATCCCGTAGACGCCGAGCAGCGAGAGGGCGACCACGAGGAACCCGCTGACCGCGCCGCCGCGCATCGCGACCTGGACCGCTTCGACGAGGCTGCGCCGGGCCGCGGACGCCGTCCGCACGTTCGCCTTGACGCTGATGTACATGCCGATGATGCCGGAGGCCATGGAGCAGGTGGCGCCCACGAGGAAGGCGACGCCGGTCCGGAGCCCCAGGTCCAGCCCGAAGTACTCGGTCTCCGCGACGTCCTTCGTCTCGACCGCGGCGATGATCCCGCCGAGGATGACCGCCGCGAACAGGGCGAGGATCGCGATCGTCCGGTACTGGCGGCGGATGAAGGCCACGGCGCCCTCGAAGATGGTCGCCGCGACGGCCTCCATCTCCCTGGTGCCCGTGTCGTGCCGCAGGACGTCCCGCGCCAGGTAGAGCGCGAAGGCGATGGCGATGAGCCCCGCCGGCAGGATGATGAGCTGGAGCAGATCGGCGCTCATGGGCTGGTTTCTGCGACCTCCCTGTCAGGCACGGCCGTGCCCGCGGGCGCGACCGTCGCGCCGGGGACGGGGGTGTTGGATGGCGGGCCGAGGGGCCGGCTCAGGCCGTGGCCGAGTGTATCAACTGGCGGAAGGCCGGGTCAAACCGCGCATATCGACTCGTTTATGCACCACTGCGCAGACGCGCACCGTGCCCGCGCGCCGCGGGGCCGGCGAGCGACCCGGTGCCCCTATACTGCCGGACTTGTGACACGTCGCCCCCTCGGGTGCCTCTTCGAGATCGTCGAGACGCTCGTCCTCACCCTCATCATCTTCTTCGTCATCCAGACGTTCGTCGCCCAGCCGTACCGCGTCGAGCAGCAGTCGATGGAGCGCACGCTCGAGCCCGACCAGTACGTGCTCGTCGACAAGCTGACCCCCCGCTTCGACGACTACTCGCGCGGCGACATCGTCGTCTTCGAGCCGCCCGAGGCCTGGGTCCAGGGCGGGCCCAGGACGCCGTTCATCAAGCGGGTCATCGGCCTCCCCGGCGAGACCGGTGGAGGTCCGCGACGGGGCAGTCTGGATCAACGGGACCCAGCTCGACGAAAGCTACACCTACGACCTCCAGCCCACGACCGTGGCCGACGAGCCCGCCCGCTGGGTCGTCCCCGAAGGCCAGCTCTTCGTGATGGGCGACCACCGGGCCGCCTCGGCGGACTCGCGGGCTTTCGGGCCGATCGATAGGGGCACGGTCATCGGCCGCGCCTGGCTGCGCTACTGGCCGATCTCGACCCTGGGGATCCTTGCCACACCCGAGTACCCGGAGCCCGTCGGGAACGGCGACGCGAGGCCGAGCCTGGCCGTCCCGTGAGCGTGCTTCTCGTCGCGGCCGGCGCGCTCGTGGCCCTCGGCGCGGGGGTGGCGACCGGCGCCCGGGGCGCACGGGCGGCATCGGTCGGTGCGCTCACCTGCCTCGTCTTCGCGCCCTTCGTGTCCGAGCCGCTGCCGGACATGCCGGTCGCCCTCTTCCGGATCGTTGCCGGCGTGCTGGCCGCCTTCCTCCTGCTGGTTGCCGGTCGGCGAGCCGGCGACGAGAGCGGGTCCCCGCTGGGACTCCCGGCCACGCTCACGGCCGCGGCCGCCGCCTACGTGGCCGGGCTGGGCGCCACGGCCGTCGGGCTCCCCGCCTTCGGGCCGGGCGCCGCCGTTGGCGCGGGGCTGGCGTGCCTCGCGGTTGCCCTCCCGCCCGTGGTCCGGGCTCGCGACGCGTTCCGCCTCGGGACCGCGCTGGTCGTGCTCGCCAACGCCGGCCTCCTGCTGCGGAGCGGCTTCTCGGGCACCCCGTCCGCGCTCGAGATCCTCGTCGGCGGGGCTGCTCTCGTCGGTCTCGCCGCCGGGGTCGTGACGCTCGGGAGCATGGCGGCAACGGCCACCGGCGACCTCGCGATCCCCGGCGACGCGATCGAGCGGCGCCGCCCGCCCGCCTGAACGGCGGTCTTGATGAACCTCCTCCCCTTCCTCGCCGTCGCGACCGCCGCTGCCGTGCTGGCGACGGCCCTCCGGGGACGTCGCCGGTCGGGAACCCTCGTCGGGTTCGGCGGCGTGGCCGCCGCCCTCGTCGCCCTCGTCCTGACCGCACCGGGCGAGCCGCTCGCCATCGGCGGCGGCGTCGTCTCGATGACCCCGTACGCAAGGGTCCTCCTCGGCGTCGGGCTCGCCGGCGGCCTGCTCGTCCTGGCGGTGAGCCGGCTCGCCACCTGGGAGGCGTCCGGCCCGGCGACGCTGCTCGTCGCCGCCGCCGGGCTCGCGGTCGCCCTCGGTGTCGGCGGCGCCGTCCCCGGCCTCCTCGCCGCCGGGGCGACGTCGGTGCTCGCCGCCGCGATCGCCCTGGCCCACCCGGCGACGCCCCTCCGGGTGCGGGCCCTGGCCCGCGAGCTGCGCGGCGCCACGCTGGCCATGACGATCGGGGTCCTCGCCGTCAGCCTCGCGCCCGAGGCGATCGGCGGCCTGGCCGTCCAGCCACAGGTCGCGGGCCTGGCCCTGGTGGCCGCCGGGCTGGCTCTCGGCCACCGGTTCGGCGCCATCCCCCTCCACGCCCGCGTCGCGCGCCTCTCCGACGCGGCGCCCGCGTCCGTCCTGCCGGCCCTGCTGGCCCTGATCCCCGCCGGCTGGGCCGTCGTGCTCCTGGGCTGGGCCCCGGACACGCTCGGGCCCGCGGCGCCGGTGATCGGCTGGGACGGGACGGTCCTCGTCGTCGTCGGCCTCGCGACGCTGGTCCTGGGGACGTTCGCGGCGCTCATCCAGGACGACCTCCTGCGCATCGTCGCCTATACCGTCGTCCTCGACGCCGGCGTCGTCCTGCTGGGGTTCTCATCGCTCGACCCGACGGGGCGCGAAGCCGTCCGGGCCTGGCTCGTGCCGTTCGTCGCGAGCCGGGCCGCGCTCGTCGGCTGGGTGATCGCCTTCCGCGCGTCCTTCGGCACGACGCGCCTCCCTGAGGCCCGGGGCTGGCTCCGCCGGGGGCCCGCGCTCGGCGTCGCGCTGGTCGCGATCGGGGCCGCCTCCGTCGGCTGGCCCGGCGTGCTGGTGTGGGACGCCCGGGTGGCCGCGTTCCAGGCCGCCACGGGCGGTCCCGCCCTCCTCGTAGCGGCCGTCGGGGCCCTCGGGACGGCTGTGGCCCTCGCCCGCATCCTCGGGACGGGGTTCGGCCGCCCTGAGGCTCGGGTGACGGCCGCTGCCGGTGAGCTGGCCCGGGTGCCGGCAGGCCTGCGCGCCGCCGCTCGGGCGATGCGCGGCCCGGGGGGACGGCGCGCCGCGACGCTCCGCGCGGCGTCGCACGAGGCTCGGCCGCTGCTCGAGATGAACCGCACCCCGCTGCGGGCGCTTCTCGTCGTGCTCCTGGCGGGACTGGCCCTGATGACCGCCGTCGGGGCGTTCGGGATCCGCGACGCCGCGGCGGGGCCGGACCTGCCGGTGGCGGCGCCGACGGTGGCGCCGGCCCAGTAGGTCGAGGGGCGCCGATCCGGTGGCCCGCCGCGCGGGGCGCCGATCCTGGCCCGTCGGCGCGCGGGCGCCGATCCTGGCCCGTCGCGCGGTCAGCCCTCCGGCGAGAGCACCCAGCGATCGACGTCACGGGCATAGTCGAGGAGGCCCTCCGGGAACCACAGGGCGAGCTCTGCCGCCGCCGTCTCCGGGCCGTCCGACGCGTGGATCAGGTTCTGGGCCACGGCGACGGCGAAGTCGCCGCGGATCGTGCCGGGAGCGGCCTCCCAGGGGCGTGTCGCCCCGACCATCGAGCGCACCACCGCGATGGCGTTCGGCCCCTCGACCGCCACCGCGACCAGCGGGCTCGAGGTGATGAACTCGACCAGGCCGGTGAAGAAGGGCCGCTCGCGGTGAACGGCATAGTGTTCCTCGGCAAAGGCACGGCTCACCTGGACGAGCTTGAGGCCGACCAGCTTGAGGCCCTTGTCCTCGAAGCGGGCGATGACCCGGCCAACGAGCAGGCGCTGGACGCCGTCGGGCTTGATCAGGACGAGGCTGCGTTCGGTCACTGGGAACTCCGTGGGGCGCCGGCCTCGGCCGGCGCGAGGGCGAGGGATTCGGCCGAAGCGTAGGCGATCCGGGATTCGTCGTGGCGTCCGGCCGCCCGAAGCGCCTCACCGCGCACGAAGGCGAAGGCGGCCGCGTGGGCCGGGTCGGGCTGCACCGCGTCGAGCGCGGCAAGAACCGCCTCGGCGGCCGTGCGGTCCGCGCGCAGGGCGAGGGCGAGGAGCACCACGGCGCGCTCGGGGGCATCCCCGACGAGCGCGGCCCCCGTCCCGGCGAGCTCGGCCGCGGCGAGGGAGACGGGCGCGACCGCCGGGAACGCAGGCGCGGGCGCCTCCCCCGGCGGCCGGGCGGCGCCGGCGCGGCCGGGCGCGCCTCCGCGGCCGGGCGCGCCGGAGGTGCGGGGGGGGCTTCCGCGGCCCACGGCCAGGCGGCCCGGGCCGCGATGCCGGCGAGGATCGCGTCGAGGGTGGCCCAGTCGCCCAGCCCGGGGGCCGCCGCCTCCACGTGTGCGGCCGCCTCCTCCAGCGCGCCGCGGGCGGCGGCGGCTTCCGCGCTGATGACGTGGGCGAGGGCGCCCGGGGCGCCGCTGTCGTCACCGTCCTCGAGCCAGGCGGCCGCTGCGACGGAGGCGCCCACCAGGTCACCCGTCCGCCAGCGGACCTCCGCGAGGTCCAGGATCCCGTCGCGGTCCAGGCCGTCGCTGCCGGCCAGCGCCTCGAGCTCGGCGCGGGCGAGGGCGTGGGTCCCGCCCCGCAGGTGCAGACGCGCGACGCGGAGATCGGCACCGCGCTCGCTCGCCGTGCGCTCCGGCGTCGCCGGACCGTTCATCGCGGTGCCGGGATCTGAAGCGTCCGCTCGAGGGCCCGCCCCTTGCCGGCCGGGGCCACCAGGGCCAGCCGGAGGCCCTCGTCGTGGAACAGGCGTCCGGCCAGGTCGGTGATCTGCTCGGCGGTGACTGCCTCGATCGCGGCGAGCGCCTCGTCCGGCGTCATCACGCGGTCGTGGAGCGCCTCCTGGGTGCCGATCCACGACGCCAGGTAGCGGGTCTCGTCGAGGCGCAGCTCCAGGCGGCCGGCGAGGTAGGCCTTGACCTTCTCGATCTCCGCGTCGGGCGCCCGCTCGTCCCGGAGCCGGGCGAGCTCCTCGAGCACGGCGGCGATCGTCGGCCGGATCTTGCCGGGATCCACGCCGGCGTAGACGGAGACGACGCCCGCGTCGGCATAGCTCACGAGCGAGCTCCCCACGTCGTAGGCGAGGCCGCGCTCCTCGCGCAGCTCGAGGAAGAGCCGGCTCGACATCCCGTCGCCGAGGACGGCGTTGAGGACCGAGAGCACCCACTGGTCGGGGTGATCGCGTCGCAGGCCCGGCACGCCCACGATGAGCTGGGCCTGCGTGGTGGCGCGGGTGGCCCGCACGAAGCGCTCCCCGGCCGGGATCGCCGGTGCCGGCGCGAAGGCGGGCGTCGCCCCGTTCCCCGTTCCGAACGCTGCGCCGACCAGGCCCACGACCTCCTCGTGGGCGATGTCGCCGGAGGCCGCCACGACCACGTTTGCCGGGCGGTAGTAGGTGCCCCAGAAGCGGTGGATGGCGTCCGCGGGAAGCGCCCGGACGCTCTCCTCGGTGCCTGCGATCTCGCGGCCGAGCGGCGTGTCGTCGAAGACGGCCAGGTCGAAGAGCACGCTGACGTGCTCGGCCGGGTCGTCGAGGTAGGAGCGGATCTCCTCGACGATGACGTCGCGCTCGTGCTCGATCTCCTTCTCGTCCAGGAGCGGCCGGGCGACGAGCTCGCCGAGCACGGTCATGGCGAGGGCGACGTGGCGGACCGGCACGCGGACGTAGTAGACGGTCGTCTCGCGGTCGGTCGAGGCGTTGAAGGACCCGCCGACCCCCTCCACGGCCTCGGACAGCGCCCGCGTGGTCGGGAAGGCGCGCGTCCCCTTGAACGTCAGGTGCTCCATGAAATGGGCGCAGCCGGCCTGGTCCGCGGCCTCGTGGCGCGAGCCGGCGAGGACGTGCGCCTCGATCGTGACCGACCGGGAGCCGGGGAGCCGCGCGGAGATGACGCGCGGCCCGTCGGGCAGCGCCGTGCGTTCGAACATCGGGCCGAAGGGTAGCCGAAACGCGGTCCCCGTGACATGCCGACCTCGCGCGGTGATCCTCAGCGCGACGCACCCTCCCGGGAACCACCCCGGCCCCCCGGAAGGGGGTCCAACGGCCCTTCGGCGCGGCCCCCCACGGACTATCCTTGGGGCGCGGGATCCGGCCCGCCCCGGGCCGCGTTCGCCGGGCGGCAGGCTGCGTCCATACGCCCCCAGCGTGCTTGCCAGCCCGCAATGGTGATCGCTTGGAGGAGAGGACACGATGGCAACCCGACTCCGGACGCCCCTCGCCCTGCTGGCTGCAGGAGTCCTGCTGGTCAGCGGCTGCTCCGGCGGCAGCACCCCCGCTCCATCGGGCGCCGCCACGACGTGCGAGGCCGGCGCGGCCTCCGGGACGCAGATCCCCGAGATCGTCGATGGCAAGTTCAACGTCGCGATGGTCCTCATCGGGCCGCACAACGACGGCGGCTGGAGCCAGGCCCACTACGAAGGGCTCATCTACCTGTGCGACAACATGGCCGACTCGCACGTCGCCTACATCGAGAACGTTCCCGAGGGGGCGGACTCGGAGCAGGTCTTCCGGAGCCTCTCGCGCAAGGGCTTCGACTTCATCATCGGGACCTCGTTCGGCTACATGGACCCGATGGCCACGGTCGCCGAGGAGTTCCCGGACATCACGTACCTCCACCTCACCGGGTACAAGTCGAACGGGAAGAACTTCGGCAACTTCTTCGGCGCGATCGAGACGATGAAGTACCTCGCCGGGATGCTGGCGGGGTCGCGCGCGAAGCTCGACAACAACCCGAAGATCGGGTACATGGCCACGTTCCCCATCCCCGAGGAGCTCCGCCTGGGCAACGCGATCATGCGCGGCGTCAAGGTGACGTGCCCCGAGTGCACGATGGACGTCCGCTTCATCAACACCTGGCACGACCCCGTCCTCGAGAAGGAGGGTGCCGCGTCGCTCTTCGACGCAGGCGCGCAGGTGGTCTTCACCGGCGCCGACACGGGCGCGGTCGCCGACGTCGCCCAGGAGAAGGGCAAGTGGGGCGTCACGTACGACCACCCCGACTCCTGCAAGGCCGAGCGCTGCCTCACCGCCCCGTACTGGATCTGGGGCCCCGAGTACACCCGGATCGCCGGCGAGGTCAAGGCCGGGACGTACAAGGCCGGCTACGAGTACTTCGACGCCGACGCCGGCGCCATGGGCCTCCTCGGCTTCATGGAGGGCGAGACGCCGCGCAAGGGCGTGGAGGACCTCCCGAAGGACGACGTCACGCTCGTCAAGGACACCCTGGCCAAGTTCCTGGCCGGCGACCTCAACCGCTTCGACGTCTTCGCCGGGCCGCTCGTCGACAACACGGGCAAGCAGCTCCTCGCCGAGGGCGAGAAGCTCGTGCAGTCCGACCTCGACCAGTTCCCGCCAGGCGCACCCGGCAACGAGTGCAAGACCTGCATGTACTGGTGGAACGAGGGGATCGTCGCCAAGCTCCCCGAGCTGCAGTAGGCCAACGCGGTCGAGGCCCGCGACGATCCGCTCGTCGCGGGCCTCGCCGTTCCAGCGGAGCCGTCGCGTCGCATGACCGCCGCCCCGGACGCCCTGCCGCAGCCCCGACCCCAGCCCCCGGCCGCGCTGGCAGTCGAGCTGCGCGGCATTGTCAAGCGCTTCCCCGGCGTCGTCGCCAACGACGGCGTCGACTTCGATGTGCGGGTCGGGGAGGTGCACGCCCTCCTCGGCGAGAACGGCGCGGGCAAGAGCACCCTGATGAACGTGCTCGACGGGCTCTACCGTCCGGATGCCGGCGAGATCCGGGTCTTCGGCGAGCCTGCCGATCTGCGCTCGCCGCGCGACGCCATCGCGGCCGGCATCGGCATGGTCCACCAGCATTTCGCGCTCGTGCCGACGCAGACCGTCACGGAGAACATCCTCCTCGGGCTCGCCGAGCCGCGCTTCCGGATGGACATCGGCCGCTACGACGGCCGGATCGCCGAGCTGGCCGACCGCCACGGGCTCGCCGTGGACCCGCAGGCTCGGATCTGGCAGCTTTCCGTGGGCGAGCAGCAGCGCGTCGAGATCCTCAAGCTGCTGTACCGGGGCGCCCGGATCCTCATCCTCGACGAGCCGACCGCCGTGCTCGCGCCCCAGGAGGCGCAGGAGCTGTTCCGGACGCTCCGGGCGATGGTGGCCGAGGGCACGTCGGTGGTCTTCATCAGTCACAAGCTGGGCGAGGTCACCCAGATCGCCGACCGGGTCACCGTGATGCGTCGGGGCAAGGTCACCGCGGCCGGCGTCGCCGTGGCCGGAACGACACGGGCCGACCTCGCCCGCCTGATGGTGGGCCGTGACGTCCTCGAGGTGATCGAGAAGTCGCCCTTCGACCCGGGTTCCGTGGTCCTGGCCGTGCACGACGTCGAGGCCCAGGGCGACCGCGGGCTCCCCGCCCTGCGCCGGATCTCGTTCGACGTCCGGGCGGGCGAGATCCTCGGCATCGCGGGGGTCGCGGGCAACGGCCAGTCGGAGCTGGCCCAGGTCCTGACGGGCCTCCGCCACTGCACCGCGGGGACGGTCACGGTGAACGGGGTCGAGATCGGCAACCGCACCCCTCGGGAGGTGATCGACCAGCACATCGCCCACGTCCCCGAGGACCGGACCGGCGTGGGCACGGCTCCGGACCTGTCGGTCGCCGACAACCTGATCATGAAGTCCTACCGCGATTCCCCAGTGGCGCGACGCTGGTCGATCGACAAGGGCGCCGTGCGCCGCTTCGCGACCCGGCTGCGGGAGTCGTACTCGATCGCGGCGCCGTCGATCGACACGGAGGCGCGGCTCCTGTCGGGTGGCAACCTGCAGCGGCTCATCCTCGCCCGCGAGATCGCCTCGGACCCGCGCCTGCTCATCGCCGTCCAGCCGACGCGCGGCCTCGACGTGGGCGCGATCGCGACGGTCCACCGGCTGCTGCTCGCCCAGCGCGCGGCGGGCTCCGCGACGGTCCTCATCAGCGAGGACCTCGACGAGGTGCTGACCCTGTCCGACCGGGTGGCGGTCGTCTACGAGGGGCGGATCGTCGGGATCGTGGACGCGGCCGACGCCGACGTCGCCGAGATCGGCCTGCTGATGACCGGCGGGAGGGCGCCGTCGGGGATCGAGCCGGCCGACCCCACGAGGCTCGTCCCGTGACGGCCCAGGCGCCCGCCCGCCGGCCGGGGCGCGCCCGACCGGCCCTCCCCTGGACGGTCCGCGCCGAGCGGCGGCTCGAGGTTCCGCGCTGGCTCCCGGTCGCCACGACGATCGGCGCGATCGCCGTCGCCCTCGTGATCGGCGGCGTCATCCTCGCCTTTGCCGGCGGCGATCCGATCGCGATCTACGCCCACATCCTGCGGTCTTCGTTCGGCAGCCTCGGCGTCCTCTCCGACACGCTGGTGAAGGCGACGCCGCTGATCCTGACCGGCCTCGCCTGCGCCCTCGCCTTCCGGATGCGCCTGTGGAACATCGGCGCGGAGGGCCAGCTCCTCATGGGCGCCTGGGCCGCCTCGGCGGTGGTGCTGATCCCGATCGTCCCGGAGGGGACGCCGTCGATCGTCACGATCCCCCTGATGATGCTCGCGGCGACGCTCGCCGGGGGGGCCTACGGAGCGATCCCCGGCATCCTCAAGGCCGTCCGCGGGGTGAACGAGATCATCGTCACCCTGATGCTCAACTACGTCGCCGCCCTCTGGATCTCCTACTGGGTCTTCGGGCCGTGGAGCGAGGGTGGCTTCCAGCTCACGCCGCAGTTCCCGCCCGAGGCGTGGCTCCCCCGCCTCTCCGACCTCGCCGAGGCCTTCCCCGCCATGTCGGGCCTCACGGTCCACCTCGGGCTCCTGATCGGCCTCGTCGCGGCCGTCCTGGTCCACTTCCTTCTCTACCGGAGCCGGCTCGGCTACGAGATCCGGCTCATCGGCGACAGCCCGCGCGCCGCCCGCTACGCGGGTGTCAACGTCGTCCGCAACACGATCGTCGTGTTCGCGATCTCGGGGGCGCTCGCCGGCCTGGCCGGGATGAGCGAGGTGTCCGGGGTCGTCCACCGCCTTCAGCTCGCGATCTCGCCCGGCTACGGCTTCACGGCCGTCATCGTGGCCTACATCGCCAAGCTCAACCCGTACGGCGTCGTCGTCGCGTCCATCGCCTTCGGGGCCCTCATCCTCGCCGGCCGCGAGATCCAGCCGTCCGGGATCCCCGCGATGATCCAGGGAATCATTCTCTTCTCGCTGATCGCGAGCGAGGTCTTCCTCCGCTACCGCTTCCGGATCGAACGGCGGGCCGCCTGATGGACCCGACCGTCATCCTCGCCGCCGGCGTCGCCTCGGGGACGGTCCTGCTCTTCGCGGCGGTCGGCGAGATCTTCGCGGAGCGGGCCGGCGTCCTGAACCTCGGGGTCGAGGGGATGATGCTGATGGGCGCGGTCGTCGCGTTCGGCATCGCCGTCGCCACCGGCAACCCCTGGCTCGGGCTCGTCCTCGGGATGCTGGCCGGCGGGCTCCTCGCGGTCCTCCACGCCATCATCACGATCAGCTTCCAGGCCGAGCAGGTCGTCTCCGGCCTCGCCCTGACGTTCCTCGGCAGCGGCCTCGCCCGGGTGCTCGGCGAGGAGCTCAGCAAGGCCGGCGCCACCGCGCTGCTCCCGACCGCGACGCTCCCCGGGCTGTCGGCGGTGCCGGTGGTCGGCCCGATCTTCTTCACGAACCAGAGCGTCCTCGTCTACGTGGGCTTCCTGCTCGTGCCGGCCGCGTGGTACTGGATCAACCGGACACGCCCGGGCCTCCACCTGCGGGCCATCGGCGAGAGCCCGACGGCCGCCGACACCCTCGGCGTGGACGTCTACCGCCTGCGCTACGGGTACGTGATCGTCGGCGGGCTCTTCGCCGGCCTCGGCGGGGCGACCATCACGCTCGCCATCTCGCCCGGCTGGTTCAGCGACCTCACGACGGGCGGGGCCGGCTGGATCGCGATCGCGATCGTGATCTTCGCCCGCTGGAATCCACTCTGGGCGGCTGTCGGGGCGTACCTCTTCGCGGCGATCCGGCGGCTGATCATCGACCTCCAGGGACCGGAGACGCTCTTCGGGTTCCCCAACCCGTTCTTCGAGGACCACACCCTCACGTTCTTCCTCCAGATGCTCCCCTACGTCCTCGTCATCGTCGTCCTCGTCGCCGTCTCCGGCGAGGCGCTCCGGAAGCGCATCGGCGCACCGGCGGCGCTCGGCCTGCCGTACGTGCGGGGCGAGCGCGGGGTGTAGGGCCGGCGGTGCCTCGCCGCGGCGCCCGGCCGCCCGTCCGCAGCGCCGGTCAGTCGCTCTCGTCGACCTCGGGGCCGAGGAGCTTCATCTGGACGAACCCGGTCGTGTCGAAGGCGAGCTGCTCGGGTTCGCGGGCCAACCCCTCCCCGACCGGCGCGAACTCGAGGACGACCCGCTCGTCGCCTTCGACGAGGGCGTAGACGATGAGCTGGTCGGGCCGCGTCTCGAACTCGAGGTGCTCGAAGGAGTCGACGTTGAGGCAGACCGAGACGGGCGTGAAGTACGACGAGGTCTCCGGCTCGTCGACGACCACCCGCTCCACCCAGCCGGTACCGTGCGCGACGAGGTCCTGGCCGCGGAAGTAGCGGTACGAGACCGTCTGCTTGATGAGCGGCCGGAGCAGGTTGAGCATGTCGATGCGCGACGAGACGATGCCGCTGTTGACGAAGAACCTGGCGGGCGTCGGGCGGGCCATGGAAGCACCTCCTGCGCGGGCCGGAACGGGTGGGACTGGCGCGACGGTCGGTCAGGGATCCGGGCCGGGGCGCCCGCGGGGATCGTAGCGCACCGCGGGCGGGACGGGGAGGCCTATCATCGGCAGATGCTCCTCGCGATCGACGTCGGCAACACGAACCTGCGCCTCGGCACGGTCCGCGACGGCGCACTGGCGGCCACGCGGCGGGCCGCGACGCCGGCCGCCGCCACGCCCGACGAGGTCGAGATCCTCCTCGGGGCGCTCCTGGACCTCGACGGCCTTCGGCTCGACGACATCGGGGCGTTCGTCCTTGCCGCCACGGTGCCGGCCATGGCCGCGGCCGTCGAGACGGTCGCCGCGCGCCGGGCGATCATCTGCGTCACGGCGTCGGCCCTCACGATCCCGCTCCCGGTCCGGGTCGACCGGCCCGGCGACGTCGGACCGGACCGGCTCGTGAACGCCTACGCGGTCGCCCACCTCCACGGTACCCCGGCCGTCGTCGTCGATTGCGGGACCGCCACGACCCTCGACGCGGTGGACCACGCCGGCGCCTTCGTCGGGGGCGCGATCGCCCCCGGGCTCGTCCTCGGCCTCGAGGCGCTCGCGGCACGGACGGCGCGCCTGCCGCGCGTCGAGCCGAGCCTCCCCGCCAGCCCCATCGGCGCCGACACCGCCGCCGCGATCCGGTCCGGGACCGTCCTCGGCCACCGCGCCATGATCGAAGGGCTCCTGCTGCGGATGCGCCGCGAGCTGGCGGCCGCGGCGGGCCTCGCGCCCCACGACGTCCGGGTCGTGCTGACGGGCGGGCTCGCCGCACTGCCGTGGGCCGCGACGGTCGAGGGCGTCGACGCGATCGATCCCGAGCTGACGCTCCGCGGTCTCGTCCTCCTCCATCGCGCCCTGACCGGCATCGTCGAGGCCTGACGGTGGGCGAGCAGGTGGGCGAGCGGCTGGCCGGGCGATTCATCGGCCTCGGGATCACGGGCTCGATCGCCGCCTTCAAGGCGGTGGACCTGCTGCGCCTGCTGCGCGCCGAGGGGGCCGACGTGCAGGTGCTCATGACGCCGTCCGCCACGCGCTTCGTCGCACCCCTGACCCTGGCCGCCCTCGCCCGCCGCCACGTCGACGCCGAGGTGCTCGACCTTCTCCCCGACGGCCGCATCGGCCACGTCCTGACGGCGGACGCGGCCGACGCGATCCTCGTCGCCCCGGCGACGGCCCACTGGCTGGGGGCGATGGCCCACGGGCTCGCCGCGGACGTCGTCACCGCGACATGCCTCGCCACCTCCGCGCCGGTCGTCGTCGCCCCGGCGATGGACGGCGACATGTACGCCCATCCGGCCACGCAGGCGAACGTCGAGATCCTCCGGGACCGTTTCGGGTACGCGATCGTGGAGCCCGAGAGCGGAGCCCTCGCCTCGGGCCAGGTGGGCCCGGGGCGCCTGGCGGACCTCGGAGCGATCGTCGACGCCGTCGTCGCCGCGATCGGCGACCGCCCCGTGCGTCGGCCGGATCCCGCCGACCGGCCGCCCCGGCTCGGGGGCAGCGCCGCCCGGGCCCTGGCGCGCGACGCCGACGACCTCGCCGGCCGCCATGTCGTGGTCACCGCCGGCGGTACGGCCGAACCGATCGACCCCGTCCGCTTCATCGGCAACCGGAGCACGGGAACGATGGGCGTCGCCGTCGCCGAGGCCGCCCGCGATCGCGGAGCGCGGGTGACCCTCATCGTCGGCATGGTCAGCGTCCCCCTCCCGGCGGGCGTCGAGGTGGTCCGGGCCGAGAGCGCCGCCGCGATGCGGGCCGCCCTCCGGCGCGTCCTGGAGACGCCCGGCGGCGGGGCCGGGCTCGACGCCCTCGTGATGGCAGCCGCCGTCGCGGACTTCCGTCCGTCGGCAGCCGCCGACCGTAAGATCCAGCGAACGGAAGGCGGCCTCACGCTCGAGCTGGTGGCCAACCCCGACCTCCTCGCCGAGATCGGGCGGCTCGTGCGTGGCCTGGACGAGGCGGGCCTGCCGGCCCGCCCTCCTCTCGATCCCCGGCCGGTCCTCGTCGGCTTCGCCGCCGAGACCGGCAGCCTGGGCCGGGCCGCCGAGAAGCTGGCCAGGAAGCGGGTCGACCTCATCGTGGCCAACGACGTGGCCGAGGAGGGCTCGGGCTTCGGGACGCCCACGAACCGGGTGACCCTCGTCGCCGCGGACGGAACGGAGGAGGCCCTCCCTCTCCTCCCGAAGCGCGAGGTCGCCGAGCTGATCCTCGACCGCATCGTCGTTGCGCTGGACGCCCGCGACGCGGCGGCGCAGACTGGCGCGGACGTGCCCCCCCAGGAGACCCGCATCCCTTGAGCGCCACCCCGGCCGGACCCGCCCGCCTCACGGTCCTCGACTTCGCCCGGATGCACGCCGACGGCGAGCGGATCGCGATGCTCACCGCGTACGACTTCCCGACCGCCCAGCTCGTCGACGAGGCCGGGATCCCGGCCATCCTCGTCGGCGATTCGCTGGGCCAGGTGCTCCTTGGCTACGACACCACCGTCCGCGTGACGATGGAGGAGATGCTCCACCACACGAAGGCGGTGGTCCGCGGGACACGCCGGGCGATGGTCGTCGGCGACATGCCGTTCCTCTCGTACGCGACCCCGGATGACGCGCTCGCCAACGCGGGACGCTTCCTGCGCGAGGCCGGCGCCCAGGCAGTCAAGGTCGAGGGGGGCGTCCGGGCCGCCCGGGTCATCGAGACGCTGGTCAGGGCCGGGGTCCCGGTGATGGGCCACATCGGCCTCACCCCCCAGGCCATCAACGCGCTCGGCAAGGTCCGGGTCCAGGGCAGGAGCCGGGAGCAGGCGCGGGCCCTCCTCCACGACGCCCTCGCGGTCCAGGAGGCTGGCGCCTTCGCGGTGGTCGTGGAGCTGGTACCGGAGCAGCTGGCGGCGGCGATCACGGCCCGCCTCCGCATTCCGACGATCGGGATCGGGGCCGGCGCCGGGTGCGCGGGGCAGATCCAGGTCATCACCGACGTGCTCGGCCTGGGGTCCTTCATTCCCCGCCACGCGCGCCCCTACGCCGACCTGCGGGGCACGATCCTGGCGGCCGCAACCGCCTATCGCGCCGACGTCGAGGCGGGCGCCTTCCCGGGCGACGCCGAGTCGAGCCGGATGGACGAAGCGGTCCTCGACGAGGTGCTGGGCCGGGCGACCGTCGACCGCGCCGGGACGGCGGACGTGATCGCCGGGGGGATTCCGCTCGACCGCGACCTGTGATCGGCGAGCCTGGGGCGGCCGCGGGCGGCACGCCCGGGGCACCTGGTGCACCCTCCGGCCGGCCGCTCGTGGTCCGGTCGCGCGCGGAGCTCGCCACGGCCCTGGCCCGCGCACCGCGCCCGTTGGGCCTGGTTCCCACGATGGGCTGGCTGCACGCCGGACACCGTTCGCTGATCGCCCGGGCCCGCGCCGAGAACGCGACCGTCGCCGTCTCCATCTTCGTCAATCCCCGCCAGTTCGGCAGCCCGACCGACCTCGACCGCTACCCCCGCAACGAGACGCGCGATCTCGCGATCTGCGCCGAGGAGGGCGTCGACCTCGTCTGGGCGCCGGGTGTCGACGCCGTCTTCCCGGCCGGGTTCGACACGGCCGTGCGCGTCGGTGCCGTCTCCGGGCCGCTGGAGGGTGTCGCCCGCCCGGGTCATCTCGAGGGGGTGGCCACCGTCGTCGCGGTCCTCTTCGGGCTGATCCGCCCGGAGCGGGCCTACTTCGGGATGAAGGACGCCCAGCAGCTGCGGGTGATCGCCCGGATGGCGACCGACCTCGCGCTGGCCACCGTGGTGCCCTGCCCCACCGTGCGCGAGCCGGACGGCCTGGCGATGAGCTCGCGGAACGTCCACCTCTCGCCCGCCGAGCGCGCCGCCGCCGCGGTCCTCCACCGCGCCCTGCAAGCCGGTCGGGCGCGCCGCGACGCCGGCGAGCGCGACGCAGAGGCGATCCGGGCGGCCGTCCGCGAGGTTCTCGCCACGGAGCCCCTCGCCGCCGTCGAATACGTGTCGCTCGCCGACGACACGACGCTCGCCGAGCTCGAGCGGGTCGATGGCGCGGCCCTCCTCTCGCTCGCCGTCCGCTTCGGGTCGACCCGCCTCATCGACAACGTCACGCTGTGAACTGGCGAGGGGGCGCGCCCGCCGGCGGGCCCGGGAACCGCCGGCCGGCGGGCGCCGTCCCGGGGGCGTGACGCGGGCCGAGCCTGACCGCGTCGGTGCCCTGGGGTCTCCCCGATGAACGCCTCTCGCCGATCCACCCTCCTCCGTCGACTCGGCCTGCTGGCCGCCCTGTCGCTCGCCGTCGTGGCCTGCGGCGGGTCAGCCGCCCTCGCCCCGGACGGCGCCCCCGTGACCGCGCCCGGTGACGGCAGCGCCGCCGGGCCACCCGCCCCCATGCCGTCTGCGGCGCCCGCCGCCGGCGAGACCGACGAGCAGCTCTTCAACCGCACCAGCACGGACGCAGCCGCGAAGGGCCCCCTCATCGTGCGGACCGGCCAGCTGAACCTGGAAGTCAGCGTCCTCGACGACGCCATCGCGGCGGCCGAGCGGGCGGTCGCCGCCGCGGGCGGCTACGTCGCGGCGTCGCAGCGCCAGGGCGACGACGAGAACGCCGGCGCCATGGTCACCTACCGGATCCCGGTGGAGCGCTGGGAGAGCACCCTGGCCGCGGTCCGGAAGATCGGAGTCAAGGTCCTCCTCGAGCAGACCGGCAGCGAGGAGGTCACCAGCCAGGTCGTCGACCTCGGCGCGCGGCTGACCAACCTGCGGGCGACCGAGTCCGCCCTCCAGGCGATCATGGTCAAGGCGACCAAGATCCCCGACATCCTCGAGGTCCAATCCCAGCTGACCGGCGTCCGCATGGAGATCGAGCAGCTGACCGCCCAGAAGCAGTCCCTCGAGGAGCGCGCCGCGATGGCGACGCTCACCGTCGGCTACTCCCTCCCGCCGACGGTCGCCGTCACCGCGGTGCAGGAGGGCTGGGATCCCGCCGCCGAGGTCGACCGCGCGGCGGCGACCCTGGTCGGCCTCGGCCAGGGTGTCGCGAACGCCGCGATCTGGTTCGTGATCGTCCTGCTGCCGCTCGCCCTCGTCCTCGGGATCCTCGCCGGCGTGGCGTGGCTGGTCGCCCGCCGCTTCCGGCCCCGCTCCATCCCACCGGCGCCCCCGGCAGCGGTCGAGGCGCCTGCAGCCTAGAGCTCCTGGCGGCGGAAGGCCCACCAGGCGACACCGAGCGCCGCCACGATGAAGGCGACGTTCGCCAGCACCGGTCCCACCAGGGGATCGGGAACGGTGCCGAGGGCCAGCGCCTCAGCCGCTCCCCACAGGCTCGTCGGCATGAAGGGCCCGATCGTCGGCAACGCCGCGAGGATGCCCGTCACGACGAAGACGCCGAACCCGATCCCGCCCGCCGCCACCCCGGAACGGGTCAACACCGAGGCGAGGAACGTCACCGCCGCGAAGACCGCCAGCGAGAGCCAGACCAGGGCGACCCCGGCCGCGAACCCGGGCACCGGGAGCGGCTCGAAGAGAATCGCGGTGTAGATCCAGCAGAGGATGCCGCTCACGCCGAGCGCCACGGCGAGGAGCGCCCCGATCGCGACGACCTTCGCCACCACGAAGGCGCCGCGGCCGATCGGCTTGGCCAGGAGGAACGCCGCCGTGCCGCGTTCCTTCTCCGCCGCCACCGAGCCCATCGTGACGAGGATCGCGATGAGGACCCCGAACTGGCCGGTGTTCTTGATGAACTGGGCGACGGCATCGCCGACCGTCGGCTCAGGGATCATCCCCTGGAACTGGCCGCCGCCGACCGCCTCGACGATCTCCCGGACGTAGCGGGCGAACACCGGCGAGAGGAGGCCCATGATCGCGAAGACGGCCACCACGGCGAGGAGGCGCATCGTCCGCGTCTGCTCCCTGAGCTCCTTGCGGAGGAGGAGGCCGAGGCCCTTCATCGCGGCAGCTCCGCCGGGTCCGGCGCGCCTGCCCCGTCGGCGCCGACGAGCTGGAGGAAGACGTCCTCCAGGGTCGGTCGGACGCGCTCGAATCGGGCGAGCCGGACGCCGGCCGCAACCACGAGGGGCAGGGTCTCGGCGGCCGCCTGCGCGGTGTCGGTCACGATGACCCGCAGGACGCCGTGCTCCGTCCGCACCTGGCGCGCCCACGTGGCACCCCGCAGCGCGGCGACGAGCGTCGCAACCGCGGCCTCCTGGCCCGGCTCCGGGTCCAGCTCGAGGATCGGCCGGGCGTGACGGGCCAGGAGCTCGTCCATGGGTGCCTCCGCCACGAGGCGGCCGTGATCCAGGATCGCGACGCGGTCGCAGACCCGCTCCACGTCCGTGAGAATGTGCGTGCTCATGAAGACCGTGCTCTCGCCGCGCAGGCGCCCGATGAGCTCGAGCGTGTCGCGTCGCCCTTCGGGATCGAGAGCGCTGACCGGCTCGTCGAGGAAGAGCACGGCCGGCCGCGGCAGCATCGCCTGTCCAACCCCGAGGCGCTGGCGCATCCCGCCCGAGTACCCTCCGACCCGGCGCCGGGCCGCCTCGACGAGCCCGACGGCCTCGAGGACCTCGTCGACCCGCGCCCGGAGCTCGGCCCCGCCGAGCCCGTACGCCCTGCCCACGAACGTGAGCAGCTCGCGGCCGGTCATCCAGCCGTAGAAGCGCGGATCCTGGTCGAGGTAGCCGACCCGGCGAGCCAGGTCCATCCCGCCGCGGCCGACCTCCACGCCGGCCACGACCGCCATCCCGGCCGTGGGACGGCCGAGCCCGGTCAGCAGGCGGAGGGTCGTCGTCTTGCCGGCGCCGTTCGGGCCCAGGAAGCCGAAGACGGACCCGGTCGGGACGGCAAGGTCGAGCGCGTCCAGGGCCAGGACCTCGCCGTAGCGCTTGGTGAGGCCCCGGGCCTCGATCGCCAGGCCCGCGCCGGACGCGGTCGCGCTGCTCACCGTGGCGTTCTCACGTGTCCTCGCGGCCCACGAGGAAATAGAGGATGGGCCCGATGATGTTGAGGAAGATGATGATCAGGGCCCAGACGACCTTGCTGTCGCCCTTCACCCGCCGCGTCGGGCGGGTCAGGTCGTAGAGGGCGACGATGAGCAGCCCGACCTGGATGACGAGGATCGGGATCAGGACCAGGGCGAGCGTGCCGACGTCAACGTTCATTCGAGCCTCGGGTCCTGGCCGGCAGTCTCGGCCGCCGCAGCGAGCATGCGGTCGGCGTCGAGCGACGCCGCCACGATCGACTTGATCATCTCGATCTTGCCCCTGTCGGCGGCGTGCGTCTTGACCAGAAGGTCATGAACGTCGGAGGCCACCCGGTAGGTGTCCTCGTCGAGGAAGCAGGCGAACAGCGCGGCCCGCCGGATCTCGTCCACGACGGCGGGGCGCGGGCGATAGCCGGACAGGACGAAGCCGACGGTCGCCGGCTCGGCCTCGCCGCGGATCACGGCTGGGCGCCGCACCTCGGCCCGGTGGGCCCGGGCAAGGGCGACGATGACGTCCTCGCGATCGCCGGCGACGATGACGATCCGCCGGCCGACCACGTGCTGGAGGACGTGGTGCGGCTCCATTGCCGCGACGCTGATGCCGCCGATCACGAGGTCGAGATCCGGGCCGGCCACCAGCAGCTCGGCCCGAATCCCCTCCAGGATCACAGCCAGCGACGGGTTGGAGAGGATCGGCCGGTACGGGATCACCCCGAGCAGCGGGATCCCGTGGCGGGCGAGCCCCTTCTCCAGGATCGCCGCGATCCCCGGCTGCGCGTCGACGTTCACCTTGTTGACGATCGCCCCGGCGACCGGAACCCCGTGGGCGGCGAAGTGGCTCACGTTCAGGACGAGCTCGTCGATGGGCCGGCCGACGCCTCCCTCGCTCACGATCACGGCCGGCGCCCGGAGCCGGGCCGCGACGGTGGCGTTCGAGAGGCCGATCACGGCACCGACGCCGGCGTGTCCGGTCCCCTCGATCAGGAGGACGTCCTTCTCCTTCACGAACGTCGCGTGTGCAGAGGCGATCCGGGCCCCCAGGTCCTCGACGACGCCGCCGGCGATGTACGCCTTCGTGAAGCCGCGCGGGATGTGGACGGGGCTCATCGTCGTCAGCGGCTCGGGCAGGCCGTAGACCGCCTTGACCAGGACGGCGTCCTCGTCGGCGGGCACGCCTGTCTCGTCGACGATCGTCCGCTGTCCAACCGGCTTCATGAAGCCGGTCCGCAGGCCCGCGCGCAGGAAGAGATCCAGCAGCCCCAGCGACGCGGTCGTCTTGCCACGGTTCTGGCCCGTGGCGGCGAGGTAGAGGTGGCGCATCAGCGAGGGAGGGGCCCAACCGCGACCAGACCGGCCCGGCTCAGCGCGGCGTCGTCCTGCGCTCGACGAGCGCCAGGCCCTCGCGGAGGCGGCCGATCGTCTCGGGGTCCACGCTGTCGGGCTCCAGGTGGGGGCCCAACCGCTCCAGGACATCGCCGACCAGGCCCAGGAAGACGCCGGCGTCGGCCACGAAGAACTGGGGCTCGTTGTTGTAGCGCACGAGGGTCAGGCGACCCTGCAGGACGCGGCGGTCCTCCATGTGCGCCACCTGGGTGGCGAACGTGTGGCCCTGGATCCCGTCGGGGTTGTTCAGGAAGTTCAGGGCATTGTCGATCGCCAGGCCGAAGCGCGCGCGCCACGCGGTGAGGCGCTCGTGGACCTCGGGGGCGATCCGGACTTCCCCGACCTCCTCGAAGACCTCCGGCGCCACGGTGAGGAGTCCGACGAGCGTCGCACCGGCCCGGGCCCCGAGCATCACCTGGAGGGATCGCTCCAGGGTGAAGACCTCCGAGTCGAACCGGGGGCTGGTGATGACGTCGGTCAGCAGGTCCTCGACGTTGTCGAGGACGGCCGAGTCCGACATCGCCCCGGTGAGGTGGAGGATCTCCTCCTTGAACAGGAACTTCTCTTCGTGGTCGAGCATGGGCCGATGGTACACCGCGGGAATCCGCGAGCCCCGGCCGGATGGCCGGGGCTCGCGGAGGTGCAGCCGGCGGCGGAACGCCGCGGGGATCTACGGGTAGAGGCCGCGGAGGGCCGTCGTGTCGGCCACCCGCTGGACGGCGACGAGGTAGGCCGCGGTCCGCATGTTGACCTCTTCGCGCTCGGCCATGGCGAGGACCTCGCCGAACGAGCGGTCCATGATCTCCTTGAGCTTGGCGTTGACGACGGCCTCGCTCCAGTGATCGCGGTTGAGGTCCTGGACCCACTCGAAGTAGCTGACGGTCACGCCGCCGGCATTCGCGAGGATGTCCGGGATGATGAAGATCCCCTTGCGGGTGAGGATCTCGTCGGCCTCGGGCGTCGTGGGGCCGTTGGCGGCCTCGGCCACGATCTTGGTCTTGATGCGATCGGCGTTGCGGTCCGTGATCTGGTTCTCGTAGGCCGCCGGGATCAGGACGTCGCACTCCAGCTCGAGGAGCTCGCCGTTCGTGATCGTCCGGGAGCCGGGGAAGCCGACGACGGTGCCGTGCTCCTTCTTCCAGGCCAGGACCCGCGGGATGTCGAGCCCATCCTGCTTGTGGATCGCGCCGCCGGTGTCGGAGACGCCGATGACCGTGGAGCCCTCGTCGACCATGAGCTGGGCCGCGATCGCCCCGGCGTTGCCGAAGCCCTGGACGACGGTGGTCGTGTGGGTGAGGTCCATGCCGAGGTGCCGGGCGGCGTCGACGACGGTGAAGACGCAGCCGCGCGCGGTGGCCTCGTTGCGCCCTTCCGACCCGCCGAGGCTGATCGGCTTGCCGGTGACGACGCCCGGGACCGTGTAGCCCACGTGCATGGAGTACGTGTCCATGAACCAGGCCATGATCTGGGGCGTCGTGTTGACGTCCGGGGCCGGGATGTCGCGCTCGGGTCCGATGAGAACCGAGATCTCGGTGAAGAACCGGCGGCTGAGACCCTCGAGCTCCTTCCTCGAGAGCTTCTTGGGGTCGACGACCACGCCGCCCTTGCCGCCGCCGTACGGGATCCCGACGACCGCGCACTTCCAGGTCATCCACATCGCGAGGGCCTTGACCTCGTCGATCGTGACGTCCTGGTGGTAGCGGATACCACCCTTGGCGGGTCCCCGGCCGAGGTTGTGCTGGACGCGGTAGCCGGTGAAGACGCGCACCGTCCCATCGTCCATGTGGACCGGGAAGTGGACCGTCAGGGCGCGTCGCGGCTCGCGGAGGACTGCTCGGAGCCCGGGATCCAGGTGGAGGTGCTCCGCGGCGAGGTCGAACTGGCGCTGGGCGACCTCCCAGGCGTTGATGGCGGGCGCCGCCTGCTCGGTGGTCATCAAAGGGTTTCCTCCCTGCCGGGGCCCCCATCGGGGTACCGCCGTCTTCGTCCGCCCCGGCGGGGCGGCCATGCTGCCGCCTCCGGGACGGCTGCCGGCCGCGGCGCGCGACCCGCTCGACACGGGCCGTCGCGGCGCGACGGAGTTCACACCGGGCCGATCATCCAGTCGGCCGGTCCCCGCCGCATAGGGCCGAACGGGGACGCTTCCCCCGGGCGGATCGGCCCGGAGGATGGGCACAATGGTACCGTTACCGGCCCGCAACCGTCCCGCAACCATGTCGCGCCGGGCCCGCGGCCGGGCCGGGAACGGCCGGCTACCGCCGCAGCAGGACCACCGCGCCGACGCAGCCGGGGCCCACGTGGGGCCCGACCGACGCCCCGATGACCTCGGTGGACACGCGTCTCGAGTCGACGCCGCCGGGCAGGCGCGCCAGCACCTCGGCCCGGAAGACGTCAAGGTCGCTGGCCTGGGCGTGGAGGAACGCGATCCGCTCCACCGGCATGGCGGTCAGGAGCTCGATCACGCGTTCCCGGGCCTTCGTCCGGGTCCGCACCTTGTCGGCCGTCTCGACGAGGCCGTCGACCACGGTGATGATCGGCTTGATCGAGAGGACCGTGGCGATGGCGGCCCGGGCCGGCGAGATGCGGCCGCCCTTGCGGAGGTACTCGATCGTGTCGAGGGCCACGTAGAGATCGACGTCCACGATCCGGGCCCGGACCCGGGCCGCGATCTCGGCGGGGCGGAGACCGGCCGCGGCGAGCTCCGCCGCCAGGAGGGCGAGGAGCCCGACCCCCATCGAGGCGGACCTGGAGTCCACGAGGTGGATCTCGCGCCCCGGCAGGGCCCCAACGGCGATCTCGGCGCTCTTGATCGTCGCCGACAGCTTGCCGCCGACGGTCACGCAGACGATCGCGTCGGCACCCGCCGCGAACTCCGCCTCGAAGACGGCCTGAAAATCGCCTGGAGACGCCGCGGCGGTCGTCGGGAAGGGCGCGTCCGGGGCCACCATCCTCGCCCAGAACTCGTCGGTGGAGAGGTCGACCCCGGCCCGGAACTCCATCTCGCCGAAGCGGACGTAGAGGGGGACGACGCGGATGCCGTGGGCCGCGGCGACGTCCGCGGGGAGGTCCGACGCGGAGTCGGTGACGATGGCGACGCGTCCCATCAGGGCTCCTCCTCGCCCAGCGTGGCGGCCCGGGGATGCCGTGGAGAGCCGCCGCTCGGGCTGGCGCGCATGATACGGGACGACGTCACCTGCCCCGGCCCTGTTCCGGCCGTCGCGCGCGTCGGCCGCGGAGGTCAGCGCCGGCGCAGGAAGGCGGCGCCCATGAGGCCCGGGCCGAGATGCGGGCCGGTCGAGGCGCCGATCAGGCCGGTGGAGACGCGGGCCGGGTCGACGCCGCCCGGAATCCGGGCGATCAGCCGATCGCGGAATGCCTCGACCTCCTCGCGGGGGCTCGTCGGCGTGTGGAGGATGGCGAGGCGTTCGATCGGCCGGGCGCTGATGAGCTCGACCACCCGCTCGCGGGCCTTCGCCCGGGTCCGCGGCTTCTCCGCCATCTCCACGATGCCGTCGCGCACGGTGATGATCGGCTTCACCGAGAGGACCGTCCCGATCGCGGCCCGTGCCGCCGACATGCGGCCGCCCTTGCGCAGGTAGTCGAGGGTGTCGATGGCGACGTAGAGATCGACGTCCGGGAGGCGCGTGCGTATCGCCGCCGCGATCTCCGCGGCGGGGACGCCGGCCGCCGCCATCTCGGCCGCCAGGAGGGCCGGGATACCGGTCGACATCGACGTCGACCCCGTGTCGATGACGTGGATCTCGCGGTCCGGCAGGTCCCCGGCGGCCAGGGTCGCGCTCTGGAACGTGGCCGAGAGCTTCGTGCCGATCGTAGGGCAGACGATCGCCTCGGCACCCTCGGCGAAGCAGGCCTCGAATGTCTCACGGAACGTGCCCGGCGACGGCGCCGCGGTCGTCGGGAAGGGGGCCTCGGGCGCCAGCATCCGGGCCCAGAACTGCTCCGTGGAGAGATCGACGCCGACCCGGAACTCCTCGTCCCCGAAGCGGACGAAGAGTGGGACCACCCGCAGCCCGGCTGCGGCGGCCGCCGCCGGAGCGAGGTCGGCGGTGGAATCGGTGACGACGGCGACGCGGCCCATGGATCCTCCTCCGTGTCCCCTCGCCGCGATCATACGGCGCCGCCCGGTGGGCCGACCCGGCCGGTGGGCGGCACGACGGGCGTCACCGCCTAGGCAGCGGCGCGCTCCACGGCGTGCTCGTAGGCCCGCAACCGCCAGAGCGGCAGGAGCGCGACGACGAGCAGCGCGAGCGTGGCGACGAGGAGGCCGTCGATCCCCCGCGCGTCCGCCGCCACTCCGCCGGTCAGACTGCCGATGATCTGGCCGATGGCCAGGAAGACGGAGTAGAGCCCCATGATCGCCCCGCGGTCCCGCGGGTATGGCTCCGACATGTCGGCCAGGAGCCCGAGGGCCGCGGGTGTCGCGCCGGCCAGGACGAAGAGCCCACCCACGATCAGCGCGAGGAACCCCGCGAGGAGCGCCGTCGGCAGGCCCTCCCCGTGGTTGAGGGCGAGCGCCGCCGTGGCGAGCACGCCGCCGCCGGCGATCCCGTAGCCGATGATCGTGGTGCGCCGGAGCCGCCGGAACCGGTTGCCCCAGTAGACGAGCCCGGCGAAGAAGATCACCATCGCGACGCCCAGCCCGGCGCTCACCGCGAGCGGCGAGAAGCCCTGCATGAGCAGCTGGTCCGCGAATGCAGGCTCCGGTTCGCGGATGAGCTGGAAGATCGACTGCGCCGTCCACAGCCCGATGACCGCGTTGATGGCGATCCAGGTGGGCGCCAGGAGCCAGACGTGGGCGCCCCGCAGGATCTGCCAGTAGCGGGAGAGGGTGGTCCGGCGCTCGTGCTCGTGGCCGCCGTGGTCCACGCGGGGGTCGCTGATGCCGAAGCGGTAGATGCACCACGAGACGCCGTAGAGAAGGGCGTTGGCGAAGAAGGCGACGTTGCCGAGGGCCGTGTAGACCACGCCGGCGGCCACGATCCCGCCGCCGATCCCGGCCAGCGTGGCGGCCTCGAAGCGGGCGACGGCCCGGCCGCGCAGTCCTTCATCGCCGACGGTCGCGATCGCCACGAAGCCCAGGATCGCGGGCACGCTGGCCGCCGTCGAGGCGCCCTCCAGCCAGCGCGTCGCGCCGAGCAGGACGAGGCTGGTCGTGATCCCCGTGAGCACGACCGCCACGGCACCGAAGGCCGGACCCAGCTCCATGATCCGGTGATAGCCGAAGCGGTCCGCGAGCATGCCGAACAAGGGCGCGAGGATGAGCTCAGCGGCGAAGAACGACGCCGTGAAGAGGCCGAGCACGACCGCATCGACCTGCTGGCCGCCGTACGCCGGCAGGTCGTCGAGGTAGTAGACGAGCATGGCGCCCGTCAGGCCGGTGCTGAAGCGGAGGGTGAACGTCCCCAGGACGACGGCCCACAGCGAGCGATCCATCCGCTGCAGGGTACGCGGACGGCCCCGGCCGCGGGAGGGGGTCCCGCTCACGACTACAATCCGCGGGTGGAGACTCCCCGGCCGCTCGTGCCCGCTCCGCTCGCCCGCGGCGGGAGCGCCGCCGTGGTGGCGCCCCATCACCTGGCGACCGCGGCGGGCCTCGGGATCCTGCGGGCCGGCGGTAGCGCGGTGGACGCGGCGATTGCCACGAACGCGGTGCTCGCCGTGGTCTTCGGCGAGGCCTGCGGGATCGGCGGCGACGCCTTCTGGCTCATCTGGGACGAGGCCGCTGCCGAGCAGGTCGCCCTCAACGGCTCCGGCCGGGCCCCGGCGTCGGCGGACGCCGCCGCCCTGCGGGCCCTCGGCCACGCGACGCTCCCCTTCCGGGGCCCCCTGGCGATCACGGTGCCCGGCGCCGTCCGCTCGTGGGGCGACGCCCATGCCCGCTTCGGGCGGCTGCCGTGGGCAGACCTCCTCGCGCCCGCGATCGAGCTCGCCGGGGCCGGCTTCCCCGCCGACGGCCACTTCGCGGTGGCCGTCGAGGGATCCGCGGTGATCTTCGACCGGGAGCTGGGCGCCGGCGCCCGCGGCTGGGCCGTGACCTACCGCCCCCACGGCCGTCCCTGGCAGCCGGGTGAGCGGGTCCGGCTCCCCGCCCTCGCGGCAACGCTGGCACGGCTCGCGGCGGCGGGCGCCGGGGACCTCTATGCCGGCGAGCTCGCCGCCCGCCAGGCGGCCGGGCTCGCGGCGGCCGGGTGCGGGATCACGGCCGCCGACCTGGCGGCCCACGCCTCGACCTGGACGACGCCGCTCGCCATCGACTACCGGGGCACGATCGCCACCACCCACCCGCCGAACAGCTCGGGCCTCGTCGGCCTCGAGATCCTCAACATCCTCTCGTCGCTGGAGCCGCCCGACCCCGCCGCCTTCGTCCCGGGCGACGGCGGCACGACGGCCGGCGCCGACCTGCGCTGGGCCCACCTCGGGATCGAGGCCGCGAAGCGGGCCTTGGCCGATCGAGGCACCCACCTGTCGGATCCGGCGTTCGTCGACGTGCCGGTCGAGCGGCTGCTGGACGCGGCGTACGGCGAGGCGCTCGCCCGCTCGATCGATCCTGCCCGCGCCTCCAGCCCCCCGCCGTCGCGGGCGCCGACCGGCGGCGGCACGATCTGGCTCGGGGTCGTGGATCCGAAGGGCAACGCGGTGAGCCTCGTCGAATCGAACTACGCCGGCTTCGGGAGCGGCGTGGTGGACCCCGCCACGGGGATCGCCTACCAGAACCGCGGGAGCTACTTCAGCCTGGACCCGGACCACCCGAACGTGCTGGCGGCGGGCAAGCGCACCCTGCACACCCTCCTTCCCGGGATGCTCCTCCGGGATGGGCGGCCGTGGGTCGTGCTCGGGAGCATGGGCGGCGACGCCCAACCCGCGATCTTCGCCCAGCTTGTCTCGGCGCTGGTGGACGGCGGGGTCGACGTGGCCACGGCCGTCGCGGCGCCGCGCTGGTCCCCGGTTCCGCCGGCGCATTTCGCCCCGCCCGATGTCGTTCAGATCGAGCCGCGCTTCCGGCCCGGGCTGCTCGACGGGCTTGCCTCGATGGGACACCGCCTGGACGTCCGGACTCCGTTCGACGGCGCGCTCGGCCACGCCCATGCGATCGAGCTCGTCGCCGGCGGGCCCGCGCTGGGCGGAACCCTGGCGGCAGCGACCGACCCACGCTCCCCCGGGCTGGCGGCCGCGTGGTGAGCGGGCGGCACCTCCCGGGCCGGGGCCGATGAGGGAACGCCCGCCCTTCCTCTACGCCGGGCCCCGGGCCGCCCTCCTGCGGCGGATCCACGCCGTCACCGTCGACGACCTCCACGCGCTGGACGCCGCCGTCGCGTCGCTGATCGTCGACAAGGCGCACCGGCGCGCGGACAAGGGATTCCTCTACGCCTGGTGGGAGGGGCCGCGCCTCCAGGACGACGAGGAGCAGGAGCTCCAGGAGCTCTTTGCCGCGGTCCTGGCCGCGCTCGCCGGCGGACTTACGAACATCGACGTGGAGCGCTTCGGAGCGCAGCTCGCCCCGAAGCCAACGGGCCTCGCGTCCCTCTCGCAGGTCTTCTTCCCGCCCAGCCAGACGCGCCGCCTCCAGGACGCCTCGATCGGGCTCATCGACGGCGCTGTGGCGCCGTGGGATCCGCGGCGCGCGGTCGTCGCCATCTGGAACATGGCCTGTGCCGCGGCCTTGCGCGATCACCTCTCGCCCGCCACGGTCGCGACGCTGGAGGCGGCCTGGCGCCAGGCCCTCGGCGAGCCGCCGATCTGAGGCCCACGGGACGGAGGCCGTGCCATACTCGCGGCCGTCGGAACCCGCCCGCCCACGAGCTCGCCGGAGGACCGCGTGACCTCGAACATCTCCCAGTCCTACCCCTACTCGTCGGAGGCCGACGCCGAGCGCGCCGCCGCAATCGAGGCGATCCTCGCCGCCCACGAGGGCCTTGGCGCCGCCCTCGCCGCCGAGTGCACGCCGCTCGACGAGCGCGAGCGCTGGTGGACCTACCACCACGGCGGTTGCGGGGGCACGCTCCACGTGGCCGGCTACGCCCGCGAGAAGCATGCCGTGGTCACCGTCTGCGACCGCTGCGCCAAGACGGCCCTCCGCTGACGGCCGGTCCCGACGGACCCGCGCCCGGAGCCGCCCCGGGCCCCGCCGATCCCGGGGCGCTCCGGGCGGCGCGGCGCCGCCTCCTCCTCGACATGGTCGGCATCGTCCTCTCGGCCGCGGGCTTCGGCATCGTCTTCGGATTGACGGCCCGTGGCGCGGGCTTCTCGGTGGTCGAGGCCGTTGCCTTCTCGACGATCGTCTTCGCCGGGGCGTCGCAGTTCCTCGCCGCGGGCATGGTGGCGGGGGGCTTCGGGTGGGCCTCGATCGTCCTCCTCACCGGCCTGGTGAACGCGCGCCACCTGCTCTACGCGGCCTCGCTTGCGCCCTGGCTGCGCGAACGACCGCGGCGGGAGCGGGCCGCCATGGCCCACGTCCTCACCGACGAGTCGTTCGCCCTCTCGCTCGTCCACTTCCGGCGCCTCGGCTTCGCGGACCGGCGCGGCTACTGGCTCGCCGCGATCGGCGGCGTCTTCATTCCCTGGAACGTGGCGACCCTTCTCGGCTACCTGGGCGGCCAGGCCGTGCCCGACCCGCGACTGTTCGGCCTGGACGTGGTCTTCCCGGCCGCGATGGCGGGGCTCGCCGTCGGCCTGGCGACGAGTCGCCGCGAGGTGGTCGCCCTGGGAGCCGGCGTGATCGTCGCCGTCGTGGCCGGCCTCGCCATCGATCCCCGGATCGGCGTGGTGGCGGGCGGGCTGCTGGGCCCAGCCGCGGGGCTCGCCGTCCCGCGCCGCGATCGGAACGTCCCGGAGCCCGACGAGCTGCCGGCCGACCCGGGCACCTTCGCCCGGCCCGACCGGAGCGAGGACGGGATGCTGCCGTGAGCGTCGAGCTCGTCGGCCTCGCCGTGCTCATGTTCGCCGTGACGTACCCGGCGCGGGCCATCCCGCTCCTCGTGCCCCGCTTCGAGCACCTGCCGCCGCGCGCCGCTGAGTACCTGCGGCTGGTTGGCCCCGCGGTCCTCGGCGCGATCGCCGCGGTCGAGGTGCTCATCGACGAGGGCCCCGCAGGCAGCCCGGTGCTCGCCTTCGGCTGGGACGCGGTCGCAGTGGTGGCCTGTGCCGCGATCGTCGCCTGGCGCCGCAACCTCGCCCTCGGACTGCTCGTCGCCGTGACCCTGACCGCCCTCATGCGCGCGGCGGGGATCGCCTGACCGGCGTCCGCGGCGCGCCCTACCCCCGGCGCGCTTCGGCCTCGATCTCGACGCGAAGAGACGGGTCGATGAGACCCCGAACCAGCACGAGCGTGGCGGCGGGCCGGACCTCGCGGAACCAGCGGCCGTGTGCCTCGGCGACGGCCGGGATGTCCGCCTCGTGCACGATATACATCCGGGTCCGGACGATGTCGTCCAGCCCGAAGCCGCCGGCCTCGAGGGCGGCCCGGATGACCCCGAGGATCGCCTCGGCCTGCTCGCCCGCGCCGGGATGACGGGCAGTCCCGTCCGGGCCCGCGTCGGTCGTCCCGGCAACGAAGCACGCATCCGCGGCGACGATGGCCCGGGCGTAGCCGAAGCGCGCCTCCCACGGGCCGCCGGAGGAGACACGGGTTCGGCCGTCGGGATCGCGAGAGGACGTGATGGCGCCCTCCGGCCCGCTCATCGCCCGCCTCGTCGCCACGAGCGCACGTCGGGGTCGCGCCCCGTGGCCAGGAGCAGCGCCGCGAACAGGGCGGTCCGCGGGACGATGCTCGACACGTCCAGCCACTCCTCGGGCGAGTGATCCATCCCCCCGATCGGGCCGAGGCCGTCGAGTGACGGCACGCCGAGGCCGGCCGTCGTGTTGGCGTCCGAGGCCCCGCCCGTCGCCGCGTCGCGAACCTCGAACCCGAGGCCCACTGCCAGTCCCTGGGTGAGCTCCACCAGCCGGCCGGAGCGCGGCAGCTTCTCCATCGGCCAGTGGCGATGGCGCAGCTCGACCTCGATCGACACGTCGGGGATCGCCGGCGCTGCCGCCAGCGCCCGGATCGCCGCGTCGGCCGCCTCCATCGAGTCCCGGTCGACGGCCCGCAGGTCCACCTCGAGGACCGTCCGCCCGGCGACCACGTTGGGGCGGGTCCCACCCTCGATCACCCCGACGTTGCAGGTGACCCCCGGCCAGCGCCCGGTGAGCCCGTGGAGGCTGATCGCGAGGTGGGCCGCCGCGAGGATCGCGCTGCGCCCCTTCTCCGGCTCGACGCCGGCGTGGGCCGCCCGGCCGTGGACCGTGATCACGTAGTCGCCGGTCCCCTTGCGCGAGGAGACGATGTCGCCGTTGGCCCGGGCGCATTCCAGGCTGAAAGCGACGTCGCTCGCGCGCGCCACCCGCTCGATGTGGGGGGTCGAGGCCGGCGAGCCGATCTCCTCGTCGGGGTTGGCGATGACGGTCAGGCGGGCGAACGGGAGCGGGCCGGCCGCCAACGCCGCCTCCAGGCCGTAGAGGAGGGTGAGCAGGCCCGACTTCATGTCCGTGACGCCGGGGCCCCTGGCAATGCCGTCCTCGACCCGGAACGGCCGCGCGGCAGCGGTGCCCTCGGGGAAGACCGTGTCCAGGTGGCCGACGAGCAGCGCCCGCGGGCCCCCCGGCTCACCGTGGAAGACCGCCTCCACCGTGTCGCCCAGGACGCTCGCGGGGTCGGAATGGCGCGTCACCTCGCCCCCGAGGCGCTGCAGGAATGCCGCCGTCCACGTCGCCGCCTGGTTGACCCCGTCACGGGTGTAGCTCCCGCAGTCGAGGTCGACGAGGCGCTCGAGGTCGGCGATGAACGCGGGCCCGGCCGCCGCGATGCGTTCGCGCAGGAACGCGAGCTCGGCGGGCGGGACGAGATCCGGGGACGGGGTTGGCATGTCCCGAGTCTACCGGCGAGTCGCCGGGCAGCGCGCGTCGCCCGGCGTTCGGTATCCTCCGCGCACCGTGCGCCTCGTCGAGATCCGCCTCCTGGAAGGGCCGAACCTCTACCGCCTCGAGCCGGCGGTCAAGGTCGAGGTTGCCGTGGGCGCCGAGGACGCCTGGCACGGCGAGCGCGACGCGGCGCAGGGCGTGGCGACGCGCCTCTGGGCGGACGTCCCGCCGAGCCGCCGACCGGCGGAGGTCGCCCGCCTGGCCGCCTGGTGCGGACGCCTGCGCGTGGAGACAGGGAATGGCGCCGCGGACGTCCAGGTCCACCGCGGCGCGGATCCCGGCCACTGGATCGTCTCGTTCCCGTGGCGGGGCGCCGACCGGGCGCGGACCCTCGCGGAGGCAGCCTGGCAGCTGGCCGGCGAGGTGCGTCTCGACCCCGAAGGTGGGCACGCCGATCATCCCGACGTCGTGGCCGCGGCGTGGAGGATCTCGGGGGCCACGGCCAACGGCCCCACGATGATCCCGGACGCGGAGCGCCGGGTCCCGGTGGTCTCCGTCTCCGGCACGAACGGCAAGACGACCGTCACCCGCATGATCGCCCACGTCCTGGGCCGCGCCGGGCAGCGGGTCGGCATGACGACATCGGACGGGATCGTCGTCGACGGGCGGATGGTGGAACCGGGCGACTGGACGGGACCCGGCGGGGCTGCGGCGATTCTCGGCCGCGGCGACGTCGACGTGGCGGTTCTCGAGACGGCCCGCGGCGGGATTCTCCTGCGGGGCGTCGGGTACGAGAGCAACGAGGCAAGCGTGCTGACGAACGTCAGCTCGGACCACCTCGACCTCCAGGGGATCCACACGCTCGGGGAGCTGGCCGCGGTCAAGGCCACGATCTGCCGGATCACGAAGCCCGACGGCTGGGTCGTGCTCAACGCGGACGACCCGCACGTGGCGGCCGTCGCGGACCTGGTCGGTGGGCGCATTGCCTTCTTCTCGCTCCAGGCTGAGCCGCCGCCGGTCCTCCGGGCCCACGTCGAGGGCGGCGGGCGGGCCTACGTCGCGCGGGGCGGGACGCTGGTCGAGGTCGAGGCCGGGGAGTCGCGACCGATCCTGGCCGTCGACGAGATCCCGCTGACCCTGAGCGGGCTGGCCCGTCACAACGTCGCCAACGCGCTGGCCGCCAGCGGCGGCGCCCGGGCGCTGGGAGCGACCATCGGGCAGGTCGCGGACGGCCTGCGCGACTTCCGGCCCTCGGCGGACCGCTCCCCGGGCCGGCTCAACATCTTCCAGCATGGGAAGCACGTCGTCATCGTCGACTACGCCCACAACGAGGCGGGGCTGAACGCGCTGCTCGACGTGGCCGACGGCATCGCCGCGGGGGGTGCGGCCCGAACCTGGCCGGTCACCCTCATCGTCGGTACCGCCGGCGACCGTCCCGACGACACCATCCGCGGCATCGGGCGCATCGCCGGGCGGCGCGCCCAGCGGGTCGTGATCAAGGAGACACCGGGCTACCTGCGCGGTCGGGACCCCCGGGAGATGATCGCCGTGCTCCGGGCCGGGATCGCCGAGGGCGTCGCCGAGGGCGCCGCTGCCGGTCGCGCCGGCGCGATCGATCCGGCCGCCGTCCCCGTCTACGGGGCCGAGGTGGCCGCCCTGCGCGCCGAGCTGGCGCTCGCCGGCGGATCGGGCGCCGACGGCCGGCCGGATCAGCCCGCGGTGATCGCCCTGATGTGCCACGCCGAGCGCGACGAGGTCTTCCGCCTCCTGGCCGACCTGGGCGCGCGCCCGGTCGTCTCACCCGCCGAGCTGCGCGCGCTGGTCCCGCGCCTCACTGCCCGCCCGCACCGCGGGTAACGCCGGCGCCGACCCGCGCGGCTACCCGGCGGGCGCGTCGAGCTCGCCCGGATCGCTGATGGCGCTGGCGCCATCGGGCACGCCCAGCAGCTCGTTCGCGAGCCGGTAGACGCCCACGGCATCGTCGACGCAGCAGACGACCAGGTCGCCCGGGACGGCCCGCCGGATCGCCATCCGGACGGCGGCCGTCTCGTCGAGGATCTTCTCCACCTTCGTCGTGACGGCCTCGCCCTTCGCCCGTGCCGCGCGCGTCCCCCGGACGACGTTCTCCGCCGACTCGCCGGGCGGGCGGCCGCGCAGGTTGCGATCCTCGCGGACGTAGAGCACATCGAAAGCACCGGCGGCGAGGTACCCGTAATCGCGCTGGTCGGCGTCGCGGCGGTCGCCCGGGATCCCGATGACCCCGATCGCCCGGCCCCGGTGGGTCGGGGCGGTGCCCTTCGCGGGAGTCGGCTCCACCATCCGCCGGACGAAGTCGGCCAGCTGGCGCATCCCGTCCACGTTATGGCTGTAGTCGATGATGAAGCGGACGCCGCCCTGCTCCACCAGGTTGAGCCGGCCCGGGGCCTGGAAGAACGACGTGGTGAACGTCCGCAGGCCCTGCCGGATGTCGTGCAGGTGGGCGCCCGCCGACCACGCCGCGGCGGCGGCGGCCAGGGCGTTCGCCACGTTCATCCTCGCCTTCCCGCCGAACGTTGCCGGGACGAGGTGGGTGTACAGGACAGGCATCGTCCGCGGGCCCAGGCGCAGGACGATGAGCTCGCCGTCGGCAGCCGGCTGCAGGGCGAACGCGGCGCCGCCCCGCCCGCAGTGCGAGTCGACCCGATCCCAGCCCTCGCTCCCCTTCTCCGTCGCCATGCTGAAGTAGACGATCCGGCCCTCGGCCCCGCGGGTCATCCGGGCGACCAGCGGGTCGTCGGCGTTGAGGACGGCGGTCCCGGTCTTGGGCACCGCGTCCACCACCACGCTCTTCACCGACGCGAGCTCGCGCATCGTGTCGATCCCGCCCAGGCCCAGGTGGTCGCCGGTGACGTTCGTGACGACGGCCACGTCGTTGCGGTCGTAGCCCAGGCCCTCCCGGACGATGCCGCCCCGGGCCACCTCGAAGACGGCCATGTCGACGGTCGGGTTCTGGAGGACCATCTGGGCCGACTTCGGGCCCGACATGTCGCCCTTCTTCGTGAGACGGCCGTCGATGACGATGCCGTCCGTCGAGGTCATCCCGACGCGCCGGCCCATCAGCTTGAAGATGTGGGCGATCATCCGCACCGTCGTCGTCTTGCCGTTCGTGCCCGTGACGGCCACGATCGGGATCCGCGCCGGGGCGCCCGGCGGGAAGAGGAGGTCGAGGACCGGCTTCGCCACGTATTGCGGCTCGCCCTCGGTCGGGTGGGTGTGCATCCGGAACCCCGGCGCCGCGTTGACCTCCACGATCCCGCCGCCGGTCTCGCGGACGGGCTCGGTGATGTCGGGGCAGATGAAGTCGATCCCGGCGATGTCGAGGCCGACGACGCGGGCCGCCGTCTCGGCGATCTCCACGTTGTCGGGATGGGCCTCCATGGTCCGGTCGATCGAGGTCCCGCCGGTCGACAGGTTGCCGGTGAGGGCGAGCTTGACCCATGTGCCCGCCGGCGGCACGTCGTCGAGGCCGAAGCCCTGCTCGCCGACGATCGCCTCGGCCGTCGCGTCGACCTTGATCCGGGTCAGCACCTTCTCGTGGCCGATCCCGCGCCGCGGGTCGCTGTTCGCGATCTCCACGAGCTGACGGATCGTGCGCTCACCGTCGCCGGTCACCGAGGCCGGGACGCGCTGGGCCACCGCCGCGAGCTTGCCGCCGACGACGAGGACCCGGTAGTCGTGGCCGGTGATGAACGTTTCCACGATCACGTCGCCGCCCCGGCTCTGGCGCTTCGCCTCCGGGAAGGCGCCCCGCACGGCGTCCGCGTCGCGGAGGTGGAGTCCGACCCCCCGCCCGTGGTTGCCGTCGAGCGGCTTGACCACGACCGGATAGCCCAGGCGCTCGGCCGCCGCGACCGCCTCGTCGTCGGTCTCCACGACCTCCGCCCGCGGCACCGGGAGGCCGGCCGCGGAGAGGAGCTGGTTCGTGAGGCTCTTGTCCGACGCGATGTCGATGGCGATGCCCGAGGTCCTGCTCGTCATCGTCGCCCGGATCCGCTGCTGGTGGACGCCTTGCCCCAGCTGGACCAGCGAGTAGCGGTCCAGGCGCAGGACCGGGATGTCGCGGGCGATCGCCTCGTCGACGAGGGCCTGGGTCGACGGCCCGAAGGCGAGCCGCTCGGCCAGCAGGATGAGCCGCTCCATCTCGGCTTCGAGGTCGAAGGCGACGTCCGGGTCATCCGGGTCGACGAGATGGTTCACCAGGCGGACGGCCATCCGCCCGGCCTCGAGGCCGACCTGCTCCTCGCGGTACTCGTAGATGACGTGGTAGCGACCGTGGGCCCCCGCCGAGCGTGTCTTGCCGTGGCGTACCTCGGTCCCGGCCAGGTTCTGGAGCTCCAGCGCCACGTGCTCGGCGACGTGGCCCATCCACGTCCCGTCGCGGAGCCGGCTGACGAAGCCCCCGCGGCGGCCGAGCGAGCAGGCGTGGTCGTCGAGCGTCGGCATCATCCCGACGAGGGCGTCCGTGAAGTGCGGGATGAGGTTCGATGGCCAGCGCTCGAGGTCCCCGAGGTCCACGAGCAGGCGGACGACGGGCTTGGGCGACCAGTAGTTGGGGCCGCGAAGGACGCGGCTCTCGAGGATCCGAAGTGTCGGCCGGGCCCGGCCGCCGACGGCCGGCTCGGGGGCGGCAGGGGTGATCCTGGGGCGGGCGGGGCGGGCCATGGCGCCTACTGCGAGGCGATCTCGCCGGGGGGCAGCGACCGGAGCGCCGGCGTCGGGATCCGGACGCGACGGCGCAGGTCGAAGCGGTATCCCGCCGGCAGCGAGTGCATGACGACGTTGCTGATCATGAGGGGCCGGTGACCGGAGACCTCCCAGGCGTCCGTCTCGGCGGCCGTCCCATCCACGATCGTCACGCTCCCCCGGCCGATGACCTCGAAGACGTGGTCGGGGGTGACGACGCCGGCGGTGTCCTCGTCGATGCCGATCCCGAGGAGGCTGGGGTTCTGGGCGACGAGAGCGAGGAGCCGGCCGAGGCGGTTCCGCTGCTGGAAGTGCTGGTCGATGATGACGCCCGGGAGGAGCCCCAGGCCGACACTGATCTGGGCCATCCGCTGCTTCGGCGTCAGCCCGGAGGCACCGAACGCGATCATGTGGGTCGAGAGGGCGGACGCTCCAGCGCTCGTGCCGGCCACGACGGCCCCGGCGCGGTGGCGCTCCTCGATGGCCCGGGAAAGGCGCGTGCCGCCGATGGTCGAGGAGAGGCGGAGCTGGTTCCCGCCGGTCAGGAAGATGCCGGTCGCCCCGTCAACGAGGGCGACGTGGGCGTCGTCGTTCGCCGCCGGCCGGGCCTGGGCCAGGATGGGATCCACCCGTGCCGCCCCGAGATCGGTGAAGACCTCGCGGTAGCGCTCGCCCACCTCGGCCGCGAACGACGAGGCGGTCGCCAGCACGACGATGCGCGCCTCGCTCCCGCCTGCGAGCGCCACGAAGCGGCCGAGGATGACCCGGTCGCGGATCTTGTCCTCCGCGCCGCCGATCACGATCAGATGGCCGGTAGGCATGGGTCCGCGGAGTATACCGGCGCCCGAAGCGCCCGTGCGATACTCGGCCGGCGATGTCCCATCCGGCGGCGCTCCAGGAATCCCCCCTCCGGCGGGTGCACACGGGCGTCCTGCGGCGCGCCCTCCGGCGCGAGGCGACCCGGCTCCGGCAGCCGCGACACGTCGCCGCCATCCTGCTGCTGGGGCTCGCCGGCGGGCTCGGGATCGCCGCGCTCTTCGCCCGCGGTGAGCTGGCGGGCGCGGACGCGCGGGCCTACTGGGCGGCCGTCAGGATCTGGCTCAACGGCGGTGATCCGTACCACCCGGTCGGACCCTTCATGCCCTATGTCTACGTGCCCTGGCTCCTCCCCGGGTTCGTGCCCTGGGCCCTCCTGCCGTGGGACGTCGCCTGGTTCACGTGGCGGGCTGCGTATGTCGTGCTCCTGCTGTGGACGATCGGGTGGGCCTACCGGATCCGCCCCCTGGCAACCGCCGTCGCGGTCCTCTTCCTCGCCTTCGCCTTCCTCGCCAACCTCGACACCGGGAACGTCAACCTGCTCCTCGTCTTCATGATCTGGGCCGCCCAGTTCACGGCGCCCCGGACGGCCGGCTTCCTGTGGGCCGTGGCGACGGCACTCAAATGGGTTCCCATCGTGTTCCTGCCGCTGCTGGCTCCCCGAGGCCGGGCCTGGGGCGTCGTCTTCCTCGCGATCGGCGGCGTCCTGTCGCTGCTCACGCTCGACGCCACGATCGTCCAGCTCCAGGTTCTCTTCGCCTTCCCGCGCCCGGCCCGCGTCGACTACCTGGTCTTCCTCTGGTGCCTCGTGCCGTGGCTGTGGCGAGACCCGGATCCGCTTCGCTACCTTCGCGCGGCGACCTGGTCCGCCTGGGGGCGCGGCTTGCTGACGGACCTGCGGCGGCCGGGGGGCCTCTCGACCCGCTTCCGGCGCGCCTTCGGGCTCACGCCGGCGTAGACGCTTCCCGGGCCTCGGCCGGCGCCCGACCGCCGATTCCGGCGCGGGGCTCGCGAACCGGTCGCAGGAGCAACGCCCCGATCCCGTAGCAGGCGATGCCGACGATCATCGCCGCCCGCGGGCCGGTGCCGGGGTCGACGGCGACGGTGACCGAGTCCATGACCACCTTCAGCGCGATCGCGACCGCCACCACGCCCGACGCCGCGGTCGCCACGTTGCTGATCCCCATGTAGCGACCCGACGCGGCCTTCGGGATGATGTCCGTCAGGAGCGCCCAGTCGACGGCGAGAAAGGCCCCGCTGCCGACCGCGAAGAGCCCGGCCCCGACCAGGGCGACCGGCACCCCCGGGGCGACCGCCACGACCGCCAGCCCCGCCGCGCCCAGCGCGCAGGCGACGTAGATGACGGGCTTGCGCCCGATCCGATCGGAGATCCGGGCCGCCGGAACGACGGCGACCAGGTTGCCCACCGCGACCACCACGAGGACGCCGAGCAGGGCGACGCCCGACGCGCTCGTGTCGAGCGCCAGGCTCCTCGCCAGGAAGAAGACGGCCCCGTTCACGAGCACGCCGGCGCCCATGAGGACGAAGAAGCGGGAGCCGACCAGGAAGACGAAGCTCCGCTCCCGCAGGATGTCCGTCCCCCACGCCTCCCGGGCGATGGCCGGCCACGACCGGCCGCCCCGGTCCCGGGGCGCGGGACCGTCGGCGACGCGGTAGACGACGCTGACCATGGTGACGAGCTCCAGGGCGCCCAGGCTCATCGTGGCCACGAAGAAGGACGACGGGACGACGGCGTAGAGCGCCAGGGCGAGGGCGGCGATGCCGAATCCCGCAACGTTGCCGAGCACGCTGAAGAGGCCCACGAGCGACGAGGCGATCCCCACCTGGTGGGCCGGCACGAGGTCCGGCACGTACCCCTGGAAGGGGCCCTGGGCGAAGTTCGAGCTGACCTGGAGGAGGACGACGAAGGCCGCGATCGCCGGCACCGTGCTCGAGGACGCGATGCCCAGGAGGAAGACGACGTCGAGAACCGACCCGATCACGATGTACGGCTTGCGGCGGCCCCAGCGCGAGATGGTGTAGTCGCTGATCGTGCCGACGGTCGGCTGGACGAGCATGGCGATGACGGCGCCAAGGGCGGTCATCCGGAACAGGGCGTCGCCCTGTTCGCTCACGGGCACGAGGCTCTCGGCCACGAGGCGGTTGCCGAGGAGCGCGGCGATCCCGCCCATCACCGCGGTCAGGCCCAGCCAGTAGAGCGAGAGCCGCACCAGCTGCCGGGCGGGCAGGGTGGCCGTGGGGCGTCCCTCCGCGTCGACGCCGGCCACCGCCTCACCCGCCATGCCGCCCTCCGCGCCGCCGGCCCGTGCCGTCCCGCGGCCAGTATTGACCGACACCGGGTGATGTCAACGGGCGCGGGTGCGCCCCCGCGCGGTCGCCTGACCGCGACCCGGACTCACCTCGCGAGGCGCTCGCGGACGTCGTCCTCCCAGCCCGGGAAGTAGCGGCCGATCACGGGCAGGTCGAACGAGCGCAGGATCGACGAGGCGGGCTCGCGCTCGAGCAGGAACGCGAATGCCGCCCGAACCAGGCGCTCCGGGTCGGCGGCGGCCGGGTCCAGCCGGGCGAGATCGCCCGCGGCGACGGTCACCCGGTGCTCGGTCGCGAAGGACCCCTCCCGGACGCGGACGAGGCAGAGCCAGCGGTCGCCGTCGCGCCCACAACGGACGTCGACGTGGGGTTCGGTCACGGGCGCTCCTCCGCATTCCCCGGCGGCGCGGCCTGGCAGCGGGGGCACCAGCAGGTCGTGCGCGGCAGGTCGCCGTGGCGCCGGGTTCTGATCAGCGTGCCACAACGCCGGCACGGCCGGCCAGCCCGCCCGTAGACCCACAGCCGCGCACCACGGGCCGGCCGCACACCCGGGCCCGTCCCGGCCGCGGCGCCTCCGCCGACAGGGCCGGTCGTCACGCGGGCGACCGCATCCCGGTTCGCCAGCAGGAGCGCGTGGGCGCGGTCGACCAGCCGGCCCAGGATCGCGTCGTCGAGCGCCCCGACCGGCACGAACGGGTCGACGCGTTCGATGAAGAGCACCTCGCTCTTGTAGACGTTGCCGACCCCGGCGAGGGCCCGCTGGTCGAGCATCGCCTCAGCGACCGCGCGGCCGGCGCGGGCGGGATCGCGCAGCCGGCGGATCGCCTCGCCGCGGTCGAAGCCATCGGCGGTCGCGTCCGGCCCGAGGCTCCCGAGCGACGGGTGGAGCGATTCGGCGCGCGTCTCCAGCAGCTCGACGACCGGCGCGTCGAAGCAGACGGCGACGGCGCTCTCGACCTCGAGCACGAGGACCGCCCGTCCCGCCGGCCGCCGCCATGGCTCGCCGGGCCGGTAGCGATGCCACGAGCCGTGCAGGCGGAGGTGCGTCCGCAGCTCCAGGCCGTTGTCGAAGCGGATGAGGAGGTTCTTCCCGACGGCGTCGACCGCGTCGACCGTCGCGCCGACGATTCGCTCCACCCGCGGGCCCGGGACCCGGGCCCGCGCGGCCGTCACGGTCCGGCCGAGCAGGTGCGGCCGCAGCCCCGCGGCCGTCCGGAACAGGGTGTCGCCCTCCGGCATCGGGTCTCGGCGCCCCTACCGGCGCGGCCGCAGGGCCAGGCCGCGGTAGCCCGGGACGAAGCCGGCTTCGACCAGGCGCGCCCGCCACGGGTGCGTCGGGCCGAGCGGCGCCCCGTCCACGCGCGCGAGGACCAGCTCGCGGAGCCGGTCTCCACCCATCAGCCCCCCGAGCGCCACCAGGGCGAGGCCCGCTCGCTCGGGATCGTCTGCGGCCGGGAACGTCGCGAGGCCCTTGCCGCCGCGCTCCACGTAGAGAACGGCCGCCCCGTCGACGAGCACCACGTATGCCCCGGCGGCGCGCTGGAACGGGCGGCGGTCGTCGTCGCCGCGGCGCGGCCAGGCCAGCGCGGCGCCGTACGGCTGGGCCGGGTCGGCGGCGGCGAGGAGATCGACCCGCGGCCGCTCGGCGTCCGGCTCACGCGCCGCCCGCAGGCGGTCGATCGCCCCGGCGAGGGCGAACTGGGCCGCGCCCAGCCCGTCGACGAAATAGCCGCGTCGAATACGGCCCGCTTCCTCGAGCGCACGGAGGACCGGGTACACCCCCGCGAACCCGCCTTCGACGCCCTCGCCGATCACCGCCTCGCGGGTGAGAACGCCGTGGCGGTCGAGGAGGGCCAGCGCCAGCGCGTGAAGACGCTCCGTGGTCTCCGGGCATCGCCGGCGTCTCGCCGCTGGCGACCAGCGACCAGCGGCCGGCGGCCTCCGGCGGCCCGAGCGTCGCCAGGCGACCCGGCCGCGGCCGCCGGCCGACGCCCGGGCGCTTCCAGCGCAGCGCCCGGAGCGGAGCGAAGGTGTCGTTCGTGAGCTCGCCGGCCCAGGCGAGGTCCCAGAGGGCGTCGAGGACCTCGCGGTCCGAGCCGCCACCGGAAGCTCCGAACAGGTCCCGGTAGAACGAGGCGCCGCGCCGCGCCAGCCACTCCCTGATCGCCTCGTGCCGCGGTCCGTCCGGCCGGTCCGCATCCGCACGCCGGGATGCCACGAGGGCCGCCCGCAGGAGATCGCCCCCTCCCGGACGGAACAGCGCGATTCGTCCGTCGTCGCGGCCGAGCGGCCCGCAACCGATCCAGGCCACCTCACCCAGGGCGCCGAGCTCATCGAGGAGCCGCGGCTGGTAGCCCGGGATCCGCGCCGGGAGCACGTCCCGCTCGAGCACCGAAGCCGGGATGGGGACGCCGGCCAGCTGGTCCACCACCTCGGCAAGCCGCTCCAGGGCGGCCTGGCCGCGGAGGGGCGACGCAACGTCCAGCCCGAGCGTCCCGGGCACGGGCGCCGGCGCTACGCCCTGCCACCCGGGGAGGAACCGCGCCAGCGCCGCTGGCTCCACGGGCTCGACCTCGCGGCGCAGCCGGGCCAGCGAGCGCCGCCGAAGCAGGCGCAGCACGTCCGGGTCGCACCACTCGCGCTCCGCGCCGCCGGGCCGGAACTCGCCGCGCAGGAGCGAGCCCCCCTCCACGAGGCGCGTGAGCGCCTCCTCGACGATCCCGATCGGGAGCCCCCACCGTCTCGCCGGTTCCGTCGCCAGGAAGGGTCCGTGCGTCCGGGCCCACCGGGCGAGGAGCCCGCCCAACGCGTCGCGCGTCTCCCCGAGGAACGCGGCGGGCGTCCCCGGCGGCGGCTGGGCGCCCGTCGCGTCGCGGTATCGCGCCGCGTCCTCCACGGCGATCCAGCGCGCCTCGCCGCCGATCCGCACGGCGACCGCGCGCCGCGTTGCCGCGAGGGTCTCCAGCCACTCGCCGGCGGCCGGCGCCCCGCCCCGGGTCCGCGCCGCGACTTCGTCGGCGTCGAGGTCTCCGAGGCGGCGGAGGAGGTCCGCCACCTGGTCCACGGATCCGGCCCTGCGCTCGTCGACGAGCGCCTGGCGCTCGAGCTCCGTCTCCTCGAGCGCGGCCGGGTCCAGCAGCTCGCGCAGCTCCTCCTGGCCGAGCAGCTCGCGGAGGAGGTCGCGGTCGAGCGCCAGCGCCTGCGCCCGTCGCTCGGCGAGCGGAGCGTCCCCCTCGTACATGAAGGCGGCCACGTAGTCGAAGAGAAGCGACGAGGCGAACGGTGTCGCCCGCGGAGTCTCCACCCGGTGGACGGCGACCTCGCGGCGCTCCACGCCCCGCAGGACGTCGCGCAGGGCCGGCAGGTCGAACACGTCCGCCAGGCACTCGCGATAGGTCTCGACCAGGATCGGGAAGCTGCCGTAGCGGCTGGCGACCGCGAGGAGGTCGGCGGCCCGCTGGCGCTGCTGCCAGAGCGGGGTCCGCGTGCCCGGCCGGCGCCTCGGCAGGAGCAGGGCCCGCGCGGCGTTCTCCCGGAACCGCGAGGCGAACAGGGCGGTCCCGCCCACGGCCGCGACGACCAGGTCCTCCACCCCGTCGGCATCCGGGAAGAGATCGTCCTCGACGCCCTCGAGGTCGCCGTCCGGCAGGCGGATCGCGATCCCGTCGTCCGACCAGATGCTCGAAACCTCGGCGCCGAGGCGCTCGCGCAGGCGGGCCTCGATCGCCATCGCCCAGGGAGCGTGCACCCGGCCGCCGAACGGCGTCAGGAGGACGAGCCGCCAGTCGCCCAGCTCGTCGCGGAACCGCTCGACGACGATTCGGCGATCGGTCGGCAGGGCACCCGCCGCCTCGCGCTCGTCCTCGAGATAGGCGACGAGGTTCTCCGCTGCCAGCGGATCGAGGTGATGGCGCTCCTCGAGCCGCGCCAGGGCTGTCGCCCGGCCCTTCCGTCCCCGGGCAAGGTCGCTCTCGACGTCGCGAACGAAGGCCCCCAGGGCGCGGCCCAGCTCGATCGGCCGCCCGACCGCGTCGCCTTTCCAGAACGGCAGCTTGCCCGGCTGCCCCGGCGCCGGCTCCACGATCACGCGGTCGGGCGTGATCTCGGCCACCCGCCAGCTGCTGGCGCCGAGGACGATGACGTCGCCGTGCATCCCGGCGCGCAGCTCGTAGACCATCTCCTCGTCCAGCTCGCCCACCCGCCGCCCGGGCGTCCCCGCCTCGCCGGCCACGAAGACGCCGTAGAGCCCGCGGTCCGGGATCGTGCCGCCGGACGTGACGGCCACGACCCGGGCGTCGCGCCGCCCTTCCACGGTGTCGGCCACCCGGTCCCAGGAGAGGCGCGGCTTCAGCTCCGCGAACTCGTCGGACGGGTAGGCACCGGCGAGCATGGCGAGGACGCCCTCGAGCGCTTCGCGGGTAAGGGTCTCGAACGGCATGGCCCGGGCGACGACGGCGTGCAGCTCCGCCACGGACCAGCGATCCATCACCGTCATGGCCACGATCTGCTGGGCCAGGACGTCGAGGGGCAGGCGGGGAATCGTCGTCGCCTCGATCAGACCCTCGCGCATCCGCTCTGCGACGACCGCGCACTCGAGGAGGTCGCCGCGGTACTTGGGGAAGATGACGCCGCGGCTCACCTCGTCGACCTGGTGCCCGGCCCGGCCGATCCGCTGCAGGCCGCGGGCAACCGACGTCGGCGACTCGACCTGGATCACGAGGTCGATGGCGCCCATGTCGATCCCGAGCTCGAGGGAGCTCGTCGCCACCAGCGCGGGGAGCCGGCCCTCCTTGAGCGCCTCCTCGATGGCGACACGCTGCTCGCGGGCGATCGAGCCATGGTGAGCCCGCACGAGGTCCTCCCCGGCCAGCTCGTTGAGCCGCTGGGCGAGCCGCTCCGCGAGCCGCCGGCTGTTGCACGAAGACGAGCGTGCTGCGATGGGCCCGGATGAGCTCCAGGATCCGGGGATGGATCGCCGGCCAGATGCTCACCCGCATCTCGCCTCCGGCGACCGGGCCGCCGGGCTGCTCCTCGAGAGGTAGCGCCTCGCCGAGCCGGCTCATGTCCTCGATCGGCACGACAACCTGGAGATCGAGGCGCTTCTTCGCCCCGGCATCGACGATCGTGACGGCGCGGTCCGGGCCGGCGCCGGCCAGGAAGCGCCCGATCGTCTCGAGCGGGCGCTGGGTCGCCGAGAGGCCGATCCGCTGGAGTGGCGGCGCGTCCGGTCCGCGCAGGTGGACGAGACGTTCGAGGGAGAGGGCGAGGTGGGTGCCGCGCTTGGTGCCGGCGACCGCGTGCACCTCGTCCACGATCACCGCCTCCACCCCGCGGAGGGTCTCGCGGGCGCCGGAGGTCAGCAGCAGGTAGAGCGACTCCGGGGTCGTGATGAGGATCTCGGGCGGGCTCTTGGCCAGCGTCCGGCGCTCGTCGGCCGGCGTGTCGCCGGTGCGCGAGGCGATGGAGACCGGCCGCACCGGCGTGCCGAGGCGCGTCCCGGCCAGCGCGATCCCGGCCAGCGGGGCCCGCAGGTTTCGTTCCACGTCGTAGGTCAGGGCCTTGAGGGGGCTGACGTAGAGGATCCTCACCGAGGCGCCCGCGGCCGCCGTGCGCGGAGGCGCGGGCGAGCGAACGAGGCGATCGATGCCCCACAGGAAGGCGGCAAGCGTCTTGCCGCTGCCCGTCGGGGCATGGAGGAGGACGTGGCCGCCGCCGGCGATCGCCGCCCAGCCGTCCACCTGCGCCTTCGTGGGCGCCGCGAAGGCATCGCGGAACCAGGCCGCGACGGGCAGCGCGAAGCGCGCGAGCGGGTCCTCGGCGGGCGCGGTCGCGGCGGGACCAGGGAGCGGAACGGATCGGCGAGCCACGGGAGCGCGAGTATACGGCGCGCGGCCCAAACAGATCGCCTGTTCTAGTCGCATGGCGGCGCCGAGGCGCTGCCGGGCGGCGCTTCCCGCCCTGGACAGCGAACGACCCCGCCGGGTCCTGGGCCCGGCGGGGTCGAGAGGTGGCGGCGCCTGCCCGGGCCCATGCCGGACCGCATGCGATCAGGCGGTCGCGACCTTCCAGCCGTCGTCGCCGGAGCCCGAGAAGAGCCAGCGGCGGACGCCGTCGCTCACCCTCGGCCTGACCGTCGCGTCGAGGCCGTAGTAGTTGCCGGCGCCGAGGACGGCGAGCCCGAACGTCAGGACGGCATAGGTCAGGTGCTGGTTGACGATGCCGAACTCGAAGTCCCATGCCGCGACGAAGAAGATCAGCATCATGAGTGTGCCCATCGCGGCCGCGAACCGGGTGAACAAGCCCAGGATCAGGCAGATCCCGATGGCGACCTGGCCCAGCGGGACGAGGTAGCCGATGAACGTCGTGGCCGCCTCGTTGCCGGCGAGGGTGACCCAGAAGTCGTGGGTGGGGTTGAAGACGGTGCCCTCGGCGATCTCGCCCGAGACGAATGGCCAGCCGAGCGTGCCGGCCGTCCCGAACTGCAGGAAGCCGGCGGCGGACCAGGTGCCCAGGCCCCCGCCGATGATCTTCTCCAGGCCGGCCCACAGGAAGATGATCCCGATGACGACACGGCCGAAGGCGATCGCGAGTGCATGCGGGCGATCGAGAACCTTCATGGGGACGCGTTCTCCCTTCGATATGGCGCCGCCGGCCAGGCCCGTCGGCGAATGGTGACTGCGGGACCGATGATGCCCCATATGCGCATATGCAGATCTCCGCCCTGCGCCACCTACACGATGAGCGGGACGGCACCGTTGCGCAAGTCCCGTGGCGTCCTCGACCGCCAGGCCGTGGCAGCAACCCCGTGAGGGACGCGCCCGCGCAGGCGCGGTCGCGCGCGCCCGGGCAACGCCCCGTCTACAGCGAGGGGTGCGCCTCGTGAAGGAGAGCCGGCTCCAGGATCTCGTCGACGAGCCCCAGCTCCAGGCACTCGTCCGGCCCGAGGAACCGCTCGCGGCCCGACCAGATGAAGCGCCGCCACCACGCGGCATCCTTGTACCCGGTCCGGCGGGCGAAGAGGTCGGCGACGGTCCGCTGGTAGTGCTCGGAGAGCTCCTGGTAGTCCTTGAAGATCCGCTCGTCCTCGCCCGAGAGGATCCACTGCGTGGAGTGCAGCAGCAGGGTCCCGTAGCGGCCGATGGAGCGGTGGTCGCCGGCCTGGCTGACGATTGCCCCCATCGAGTAGGCGTAGCCGAGGACGACCGTGTTGATGCGCACGTCGTGGCTCCGCCGCATCCTGTTGATCATCTCCATCATCGCCAGCCCGTCGCCCACCGATCCGCCGCCGGAGTTGATGTAGACCGTGATCGGCTGGTCATGCTGACCGCGCCGGGCCACCGCCATGAGAAGCAGTGACTTCGCGAAGTCCTCCGCGTGGGGCGGGTCGATGTTGGTGACGAAGTAGGCCCCCGTCGCGTCGAGCGCCATCCGTCGCATCTGGGCCTCGGCGAGAAGGGCGCCGAGGTCCGGCACGCGCATGCCCACGTCCGCCTCCCGTTCGTGCGGCGACGCCTTCCCTGCCCGCCGCCGGCCCGCCGGCCGCGGACGTGACGTCGCGCCTGGCCGAGCGTAGCGCCCTGCGCTCCGGGCCGCGCGTGCCGTTCGGCCGGTCACGCGCCGCCGGGTGCGTCCGGCCCGGTCGTCTCGCCGGCGAGCCAGGCGCGCAGGCTCCCGCGCCACAGCGCCCGGGCGTGGAACGATCCGCCGGGGCCGATCCCGTCCATGCCCCCGGCCTGGATGAGCGTCTCCACGAGCGGGGCCAGCTGCGATCCGTAGACGTGCATGCACGGCTCGGGCCGCACGCCGGGCCACGAGTAGCAGGAGACGACGGCCCGCCGCTCCCCGGTCGGGATCTCCGGCGGCAGGGCGTCCCAGGCCGGATCGGCGGGGTCGAACTCCCAGTGATCGAGCGTGCCCTGGGGGATCCCTTCCACCCCGCGGACCACCTTCGGGTCGGCGTCGAGCAGGTAGGGGTCGACGACGAGATCGCAGATGACGGCGTGCGCCGGCATCAGCCCCAGCCAGGCGTTCGGGACGAGGGGCACCGACGGGTCGTGGCGCTGGGTCGCGTCGACGAGGATGTCGGTCGCGGCCAGCCGCCGCCGCAGGTACGGCTCGTCGCGGGTGAGGTTCCGGCCGGTCGTCACCACCTCCACGCCCGGCAGGCCCTGCCGCATGAACGCCTCGTTCCGGGCATCGTCACCGAACTTGGTGGCGAACTCGACCGCGTGCTTGCCCACCTGCCCCGCGCCCATGATCGTCACCCGGACCGGGTCGCGCCCGACATCCAGGAGATCCGGCCAGCGGCGCTCGAGCGCGGCGAAGGCCGCGGCCACGCCGTTCCAGGCGACGCTGCGCAGGTTCTCCACGAGCCGGCGGCCGTCGTCGCCCGCGATCATGTCCAGGGCGATCCCCTCGATCCCGAGGTCGCGGAGCATCCGAACCCGGGCCGGCCGTGTCGGGAAGTGGAGCATCGAGATGAGAATCGACCCGGGCCGGAGCTTCTCGTACCTTCCCTCGGGCGACCGCAGGACCACGACGACGTCCTGGCGGTAGGCGGTCTCCTCGTCGGTCACGTGGACGTCGGGGGACAGGGCCGTGTAGTCCACGTCCGAGTAGCCCATCCCGGAGCCGATCCCGGTCTCCACGTAGACCTCGGCTCCGAGCGCCGTGAGGAGACCCACGAGGGGTGGCAGGAAGTCGCGCCGCTCGCCGGGCTCCTTGCGCATACGCGGGAAGCCGATCGTCAGTCGCCGTCGCGCGTCGCCCGCCATGGTCGAACCTCCGCCGCGCCGCCGGGCCGGAGGCACGGTGTCGGAGCCGGCCGCGGTGCGGTTCGTCGATCCTCGACGAAGGACCCACCGCCGTCGAGTGGCCACCGGCCCCATCAGCCGGGCCCGGCGGTCCCGATCTGTCGCGCCGGCCGTGCGCTACGATGCGCACATGGTCTTCGGCGTCGACGTTCTCATCGTCCTCATCGTGATCCTCGCCATCGTCCTGGTCTGGCGCGGGCCAAGGATCCTCCCCAAGTGGGGGGAGACGCTCGGGCGGGGCGTCAAGGCGACCCGCAAGGAGGTGGGTGACCTCCAGGACGACCTGGCGAAGCGGGACGACGGCGCGCCGCCCCCCGCCTGAGCGTCGGCGCGAGCCGCGGGGCCCGCGGCCGGCCGCGGACACCGCCCCTGCCGGCGCACGGCGGACACCGCCCTGCCGGCGGCGCCACGGACCCGATCTGGTTCGCTGACGAACCATTTGCTCTCTAACCGTTCGCGTGCTACTTTTCCCGCCATGCGCCCGCCAACGCACCTTTCGCACGTGCCCCTCGAGGGTCTCGACCCGCTCTCGATGCGCGTCTACGAGGCCTTCATGCGCGCCCTCGCGGCGCACCGCCAGCTGATGTTCCGGGTGCTTGCCGAGGAGGGTGCCCACCCCGGCCAGGCCCTCTGCCTGCGCATGCTCGCCGAGCGCGACGACATGAGCCAGCGGGAGCTCGGCCGCGTGCTCCACCTCGCGGCGCCGACCGTCACGGCGGTGCTCCAGCGGATGGAGAAGTCCGGCACCATCGAGCGGCGACCGGACGCGGCAGACCAGCGGATCACGCGCGTCCGCCTGACCGCGCTGGGGCGCGCGCGCGAGCGCGACCTCCGGGCAGTCCTCGGCCGGGCGATCGGCGAGGTCCTGGATCCGATCCCGGAGCCGGACCGTGGGGAGCTCGAGCGGCTCCTCGGCGTCATGGCCGACCGGGCGACGGGAGCCCTCGGATGATCCGCCTCCTCGCCGCCTTCCTTCGCCCCTACTGGCGGGCGCTCGTCCTGGTCATCGCCCTCCTGCTGGTCCAGGCGTTCGCCAACCTCTACCTCCCCGAGCTCAACGCCGACATCATCAACAACGGCGTCGCGAAGGGGGACACGGACTACATCCTGCAGACCGGCGCGGTCATGCTCGGCGTCACGGTGCTCCTCGGGATCGCCTCGATCATCGCCGTCTACTGGGGTGCGAAGACCGCGATGGCGTTCGGGCGGGACGTACGGGGCGCCATCTTCCGCTCGGTCGAGTCGTTCTCGCAGGTCGAGGTCAACCACTTCGGGCCGGCCTCGCTCATCACCCGCAACACGAACGACGTCCAGCAGGTCCAGATGGTCGTCCTGATGGGCCTCACGGTCATGGTCACGGCCCCGATCATGATGGTCGGCGGGCTGATCATGGCCCTTCGCCAGGACGTCCAGCTGACGGGGTTGCTCTTCTTCATCGTCCCGATCATGGCCGTGATCATCGGGCTGCTCGTCCGGCGGGCCATGCCCCTCTTCCGGGAGATGCAGCTCAAGATCGACCGGATCAACCAGGTCATGCGCGAGACGCTCTCCGGGATCCGGGTGATCCGGGCCTTCGTCCGGACCGACTACGAGGAGCGGCGCTTCGAGGAAGCCAACCACGACCTGTTCGGCACCGCGCTCTCGGTGAACCGGCTCTTCGCGATCATGATGCCGACGCTCATGGCGATCATGAACCTGACGACCGTCGCTGTCCTCTGGTTCGGGGCCCTCCGGGTCGACAGCGGCGAGATGCCGATCGGCAACCTGACCGCCTTCCTCCAGTACATCATCCAGGTCCTCTTCGCGATCATGATGGCCACCTTCATGTTCGTGATGGTCCCGAGGGCGGCGGTCTCGAGCGACCGGATCTCGGAGGTCCTGCGGACGGAGCCGTCGATCCACGATCCGGTGGATCCGGTCAGCCCCTTGCGGACCGGCCGGGTCGAGTTCCGCGACGTCGAGTTCCGCTACCCGGGCGCGGAGGATCCCGTCCTGCGCGGCATCTCGTTCTCGGCCAGATCGGGCGAGACGACCGCGATCGTCGGGAGCACCGGCAGCGGCAAGTCGACGCTGATCAACCTCCTCCCGCGCTTCTACGACGTCACGGGCGGGGCGGTGCTGGTCGATGGGGTCGACGTGCGGGCGATGGACCGGGCCGATCTCTGGAGCCGGATCGGCCTCGTCCCCCAGCGGGCCTTCCTGTTCGGCGGAACGATCGCCAGCAACCTCCGCTACGGCGACGAGACGGCCACCGACGAGGAGCTCTGGCGAGCGCTCGAGATCGCCCAGGGCCGCGAGTTCGTCGAGGAGATGCCGGAGGGCCTCGCGGCGCCGATCGCGCAGGGCGGGACGAACGTGTCCGGTGGCCAGCGCCAGCGTCTCGCGATCGCGCGGGCCCTCGTGAAGCGCCCCGACATCCACGTCTTCGACGACAGCTTCTCGGCCCTGGACTTCCGCACCGACGCCCGGCTGCGCGCCGCCCTCCATCGCGACCTGGCCAAGGCCACCGTCATCATCGTCGCCCAGCGGGTTGGCACGATCCTCCACGCCGACCGGATCGTGGTGCTCGAGGACGGGGCGGTCGCCGGGATCGGGACGCACGACGAGCTCATGGCGAGCTGCCCGACCTATCGCGAGATCGTCTACTCGCAGCTCTCCGAGGAGGAGGTGGCGTGAGCGGGCCGGGCATGGGCCGCGGACCGGCGAGCGGCCGCCCCGCGCCGCGGGGCCCGGGCGGCCACGGCGGTCCGATGGGCTTCGCCTCGATGTCCGCGGCGAAGTCGAAGGACTTCCGCGGCGGCTTCCGGCGCCTCCTCGGGGAGCTCCGGCCGGAGCGCCTCCTCGTGGCCGTCGTCATGGGCCTTGCCGTGGTCAGCGTCCTGTTCGCGATCATCGGCCCGAAGCTCCTCGGCAACGCCACCGACCTGATCTTCGAGGGCTACGTCGGCAACCAGCTTCCTCCCGGAGTGACCAAGGACCAGGCGGTCGCCGCCCTGCGGGTCAGCGGGCAGGACAACCTGGCGGACATGCTGGCGAGCATGGACGTGGTTCCGGGGCAGGGCATCGACTTCGGGGCGCTCGGAGCAATCCTCCTGCTCGTGGCCGGGCTCTACGCCGTGAGCGCCCTGTTCAGCTGGGCCCAGGCGTACATCATGGCCGGCGTCACCCAGCGCACGGTCTATCGCCTCCGGCAGCGGGTCGACGACAAGCTCGGGCGACTCCCGCTCGCCTACTTCGACCGGGAGTCGCGGGGCGACATCCTGAGCCGCGTCACGAACGACATCGACAACATCGCCCAGACGCTCCAGCAGAGCCTCACCCAGCTGATCACGTCACTGTTCACCGTCGTCGGCGTGCTCGCGATGATGCTCTGGATCAGCCCGCTCCTCGCCGTCATCTCCCTCCTCGTCGTCCCCCTGGCGATGGTGGTGACGATCCTCATCGCGAAGCGCTCCCAGGTGCAGTTCGCCTCGCAGTGGGAGAGGACCGGCACGCTCAACGGGCACGTCGAGGAGATGCACAGCGGTCACGCGATCGTGAAGGCGTTCGGCCGCCAGCGCGAGGCGATCGAAACCTTCGACCGGGAGAACGAGGCACTCTTCCAGGCCTCCTACAAGGCCCAGTTCATCTCCGGCACGATCCAGCCCGCGATGACAGTCATCTCGAACCTCAACTACGTGGCGATCTGCGTCATCGGCGGCGTCAACGTCGCGACCGGCACGATGACGCTCGGCGAAGTCCAGGCGTTCATCCAGTACTCCCGCCAGTTCACGATGCCGATCATCCAGACCGCCAGCATCATCAACGTCCTCCAGTCGGCGGTCGCCTCGGCGGAGCGGGTCTTCGAGCTCCTGGACGAGCCCGAGCAGGTTCCCGAGACCGCGACGCCGCGGGAGCTGACGGAGGTCGCCGGCCGCGTGGCGTTCGAGCGGGTGAGCTTCCGCTACCTGCCCGACACGCCCCTCCTCGACGATCTCGATCTCGTCGCCGAGCCGGGCCACACCATCGCCATCGTCGGCCCGACGGGCGCCGGGAAGACCACGCTCGTCAACCTGCTGATGCGCTTCTACGAGATCGACGACGGGCGGATCACCGTGGACGGCGTCGACATCCGCGAGATGACCCGGGACCACCTCCGGGGCACCTTCGGGATGGTCCTCCAGGACGCCTGGCTCTTCGGCGGCACGATCCGCGAGAACATCGCCTACGGGCGCGAGGGCGCCACCGAGGAGGAGATCCTCGAGGCGGCCCGGGCGGCCCACGTCGACCACTTCGTCCGGACGCTCGCGGACGGCTACGACACGGTGCTCGACGACGACGCGACGAGCGTCTCGCAGGGCGAGAAGCAGCTCCTCACGATCGCGCGGGCCTTCCTGGCGGACCCGGAGATCCTCATCCTCGACGAGGCGACGAGCTCGGTCGACACGCGCACGGAGGTCCTCATCCAGCGGGCGATGCGGCGGCTCATGAAGGACCGCACCAGCTTCGTGATCGCCCACCGCCTCTCCACGATCCGCGACGCAGACCTCATCCTCGTGATGAACCGGGGCCAGATCGTGGAGCAGGGGACGCACGTCGAGCTGCTCGCCCGCCGCGGCTTCTACCACGAGCTCTACAGCAGCCAGTTCGAGGAGGCGCTCGAACCGGCGGTCTAGGGCGGCGACCCGCGTGGGGGCATGGACTGCTCGCCTGTCAGCGCCCTCTGGAAGCGCGCCTTCTTCAGGTTCTCCCGGACCACCCAGCCGACATCGGGGTCCGGGTCGCGTCGCCACCTGTCGAAGGCGGGCAGGCCGTCGACCGGGTCGGCCGCGACCGCCACGCTCCAGCAGTATCCCAGCGCCTGGCGGAGCGTCCGGCACGTGTCGGTTCGCCGGTCCGGTGCCCCCGGCAGTGACACCGTGATCGTGTCCAGGAGAGCCAGCACGCGCCGCACGACCACGGGGTCCCGCAGCAGGCGCGGCTCGCAGGCACCGGCGGCCGCGGCGCGCTGCTCCAGGCGACTTCCAGTCGCCCACGCTGCCGCTTCGTCCAGCATGGCGGGGAGGTCCGCGTCGCCCCACCGCTGAAGCGCCATCGCCACGGCCTCGCGCACGCGCCAGCGTGGATCGCCCGCGTGACGGCGCAGGTCGGCGACGAGCTCGAGCCGGCCGTCCGCAACCGCGCGACCCAGGCCGACGACACCACAGAACGCCTCGAACTCGTCCTGGGAGCGAGCGAGGCGTTCGAGCGTCGCGTGATCCAGCTCCTCGGCAGCCGCCACGGCCAGCTCGATGTTCCCGCGCGGCCCGGGCAGCCCGGAGTGGGCAGCAAGGTACCCCGCGAGATCGTCGACCTCGCGCAGGGCGGCCCGGTAGGAGTCGATGCGCCCGCCCACCGTCACCCGGCGAGGATCGCCGCGAGCGCCTCGGGCTCGGTCACGGGCTGCCGACAGGCGAAGTTGCGGCAGACGAACGCCGTCGGGATCCCGCGGAGCGCGAACCGGCCCTGGAGGAGCGGCACCACGCTGGTCGCCGGGTCCGGGCCGATGGCGATGACCTGCCGCGGTCGCCATCCGCCGCGGCCCGGGGCGCCCCGCGCCACGGCCGCCAGCCGCTCCGTGCGCGGGTCGGCCGGGTCGCCGACGACGGCGATCTCGTCGACGGGCCCCACGTGCCAGTCGATGGCCGCCAGCCACTGGGCGAACGACGTCGGGTACGCCGCGGGAGTCGCGCCGACGACGCCGAGAGCGACCTCCGCGGCATCGGCATGGCGGCCCTCGCCGGTGAGCGCGGCGAGGCGCAGGAGGACCGTGGCCGCCATCGCCCCGCCCGAGGGCAGGGCGTTGTCCTGGAGCGACCGAGGCCGGGCGACGAGCACCTCGGCGTCGTCGGCCGTGTCGTGGAAGCCGCCGGCCGGGTCGGCGAAGCGGGCGAGGATCGCGTCGGCGGTCTCGCTCGCGGCAGTGAACCAGCGCTCGTCGGCGGTCGCGTCGTACAGGGCGAGGAAGCCGTCGGCCATGCAGGCCTGGTCCTCCAGCGTCCCGGCATGGCGCGCCCGGCCGTCCTTCCACGAGCGCAGGAAGCGCCCGTCGGGCCCGCGCAGCACGGCGAGCAGCCGCCCTGCCGCGCGCTCGGCAATCGCCCGGTAGCGAGCGGCGGCGGCGCCGAGCGCCGCGTCCGCCTCGGGCGACAGCAGCGCCGCCGCGTCCGCGAAGGCGCCGATCGCAAGCCCGTTCCAGCCGGCCAGAGCCTTGTCGTCGCGGGCCGGCTGGGGACGCCGATCGCGCACGGCCAGCAGGGCAGCCCGGGCCCGCTCCAGGAGGTCCGCCACGACGTCGGGCGGCCGCCCATGGCGCGTCGCGAGACCGGTGTCGCCGGCCACGCGTCGCAGGATCACCCGCCCCTCCCAGTTGCCGGCCTCGGTCACGTCGTATGCCTCGGCGAAGAGCGGCCACGCGTCCGCAAAGCCGGCCGCGCTGAGGGCGTCGCGCACCTCGTTCGCCGTCCAGGTGTACGTGGCGCCCTCCTCGCCCCCGGTGTCGGCGTCGAGGCTGGCCGCGAAGACGCCGTCCGGGAGGGTCATCTCGCGGGCCACGAAGTCGAGCGTCGCGGTCGCGACCCGGAGGTAGGCGGGCTCGCCCGTGAGCGCCCAGGCGTGGACGTAGACGCGGGCGAGCTGGGCGTTGTCGTAGAGCATCTTCTCGAAGTGGGGCACGAGCCACGCCGCGTCCGTCGCGTAGCGGGCGAAACCGCCGGCCAGCTGGTCGAAGATGCCGCCCGCGGCCATCCGGTCGAGGGCCCGCCGGGCAATCGGCAGGGCCCGGGCATCGCCGGCCGCGGCCCGGCGGAGGAGGAAGTCGAGGGCCATCGGCTGGGGGAACTTGGGGGCACCCCCCCACCCGCCGTGCTCGGCATCGAACCCGGCTTCGAGCGCGCCGACCGCGGCGTCGAGCAGGACGGTATCGAGCGCCGCCGGGCCGTCGGAGAGGCGGGCCTGCCGTCCGATGTGGGCGGCCAGGCTCGTCGCCGAGGCCTCCGCGTCGGCTCGCCGCTCGCGCCAGGCGTCGGCCACGCCGGCCAGGACGTCGAGGAAGGACGGCAGGCCGTGCCGTCGCGTGTTCGGGAAGTACGTTCCGCCGTAGAAGGGACGGCCGTCGGGCGCCAGGAAGACCGACATCGGCCAGCCGCCCGCGCCCGTCAGGGCCTGGACCGCGTCCATGTAGACGGCGTCGAGGTCGGGGCGCTCCTCGCGGTCCACCTTGATCGCCACGAAATGCTCGTTGAGGAAGGCTGCGGTCGCCGGGTCCTCGAACGACTCGCGTTCCATGACGTGGCACCAGTGACAGGCCGCGTAGCCGATCGACAGGAAGACCGGCCGGTCCAGGGCGCGCGCGCGCGCGAGCGCCTCAGGCCCCCAGGGGTACCAGTCGACCGGGTTCTGGGCGTGCTGGAGGAGGTACGGGCTCGTCTCGCCGGCGAGCCGGTTGGCGGGCATGGCACGGATGCTACCCCCGGGCGATGGACACGGCGACGCCCGACCCGAGCCGGGCGGCATCGCCGCGTACCATCAACGCGTGCCGCGGCTCCCCTCGCCTCCCCGTCCGCTCCTCCCATCCGGCGCCCGGCTCGCCGTCGACGAGTGGCGGGCCTTCGGCGACCGCCGCTTCCGAACCTTCCAGGGGATCGGCGTCGGATCGGCTGCCGTCGCCGCCCTGGCCGGCACCGGCCTGACGATCCCGCTCCTCCTCGCCCTCGGCGCGCCGGCCGCGGTGGCCACGGTCATCGGGGTTCTCCCCTTCACGTTCTCCGCCGCCCAGCTCCTCGTCCCCTCGCTCCTCCGGCGCACCGACGGCAACCTGCGCGGCGTCACCATCGCGATTCTGGCTTTCGGGGAGACCCGCGGGTTCGTGCTTGCCGCGGTCGTCCTCCTCCACGTCGCCGGCGTTCTCCCGGCGGCTGCCGCCATCGCCGCGATCGCCGTCGTCATGTGCCTGGGTGGCGCCGCGAGCGCGATCGGCGGCGCCAACCTCCTGGCGTGGTACGGGGCGATCCTGTCCGAGCCCGAGCGCCGCTTCGTGACCCCGCGGGTGATGGGGATCACCCAGGGCCTGGGAGCCACCCTGCTGCTCCCGGTCGCCCTCGGCGTGCAGGTGGGCCTGGGGGCGGTGGGCCTCGCGATCTACGCAGCCGTCTTCCTGGCGGCCGGGCTGGCCGGAATCGGCGAGCTCGCGGCGGTCATCCGTCTCCGTCGCCCCGGCCGGGTGCGCGTCGCCCGGCGCGGCGAGCGGCCGCCCCCGTCGCCGGAAACCCGGAGCTTCATCCGGATCGTCACGCTGGCGGCGGCCGGAGCCGGCTTCGGCCCGTATCTCTCCATCTACGCCATCAGCGTCCTCGGGGCGTCCGCGGGCTACGCCATCCTCCTCGCGGCGGTCTCGGCGGCGGCGGCGCTGGTCGCCGCCACCGTGGTCGGCGGCCTCCTCGGCCGCGGGTCTGCGTCGCGGACGCTCCGGCTCTCGTTCGTCCTCCGCGGCGGGGGGATCCTCATGGGGCTCCTGGCGTTCCCCGGCAACCCCTTCGCCCCGCTCGTCCTCCTGGGCGTCGCCGTCGTCGTCTCGGCGGGCGCCTCGGCTGGCACGCTCGCCGAGAACGAGCGGCTCCTCCGCCTGACAGGCGGGGTCGACCTGATCGGGGCCCAGAGCCGCTTCGTCGCCGGGACCGCGGCCGGGCTCACGGTCGGCCAGCTCAGCTCGGCGGGCGTCCTCGTGCTCCTGCCCGTCGCCTTCCCGACGTTCGCCATCCTGATGACGGGCTCCGCCATGGTGCGGCTGATCCTGGCGACCCGGATCGAGGTCTCCGCGACGTGGTCGACCGCCACCGCCGCCATCGACGTCGCCGAGCTGCGCCGCGCGGCGCCGCCGATCCCACCAGGGCCGCCCGACGACCGCGGCGGCGACCCAGCCTAGGGCGCCTCCGCCCGAGCGGCCGCGCCGCCGCGTGTCCGCGGCTACGCAACCCCGAGGAGCCGGGCCAGGACGCCGCCGATCCCGATCGCCAGCGCCAGCGTTGCCGCCGACATCGCCATCGCCGTGCGCCACCCGAGCTCGCCCGCCAGGGCGGCCAGGGTCGCGACACAGGGGACGGAGACCGACGCCACGATCGCGTAGACGAAGAGCTGCCCCGGCGTCATCAGGTCGCCGAGGCTCGCGACTCCGGCCCCGGCCGTGGCGGCCGCGAGGACGAGCAGCAGCTGGAGGGCCAGCTCCTTGCGGAGGAAGGCGAAGGCCAGGGCCAGGCCGGCGACCGATGGCAGGCCGAGCCACCCGACCACCACCGGGTCCAGGATCGCCGCGGCCGGCCGGACCAGCCCCGTCTCGTAGGCCAGGCCCAGGACGATCGACCCGGCGATCATCACCGGAGCGGCCATCCGGATGAAACCCCGGAAACGGGCCGTGGCCTTGGCCCAGACCTGCCCGGCCAGCGGCCGGCGGATCGGGGCCAGCTCCAGGACGAGCGGCGACTGCCGACCGGGAAGCATCGCGTTGGCCGCGATCCCGGCCGCCAGCGTCACGCCGACGATGACGGCGAACGCGGCCGCGGTGACCGCCGCCCCCGCGAAGGGCATGAGCGCGGCGATCACCACCGCCGATCGGGCCGAGCAGGGCACGAGCGTCACGAGGAACGAGGCGAGGACCCGCTCGCGCCGTGTCGCGAGGACCCGCGTCGCGTAGATCGCGGGGACGTTGCAGCCGGTGGCCGCCAGCAGCGGAATCGCGGTCCGGCCCGAGAGGCCGAGCCCGCCGAGCAGGCGGTCGGTCAGCACCGCGAGACTGGTCAGGTACCCGGAGTCCTCCAGCGCGGCGACGAGGAGGTAGAAGAGCAGCACGTACGGGATTCCGATCGCCAGGAGGCCCAGGATCCCCGAGTCGAGGCCCCACAGCAGCGCCGAGGCGAGCTCGGGGACCGGCACGATCGTCCGCACCAGGCCGTCGATGGGCGGCGACGCGAACGTCGCCCAGGCCCCGGAGAGGAGGCTCGCCGCGGCGGCCCCGACGACGGAGACGAGGGCGAAGGTCACGGCGAGGACGAGGGCGAGGATCAGGATGCCGGGCCACGGCCGGATGCTCCAGGCGGCGAGGCGGTCGGCGAAGGGCCGGCCGCGGGGACGGACGGCCTCGACTTCGGCCGCCCAACGGGCGGCGAGCTCGCGCCGGACCGGGTCCACCAGGTCGGGCAGGAGGAGCGTGGCGGCCCCCCGCAGGGAGACGGCGCCGGCCGCGACCAGGGCGCCAAGGCCGCTGGGATCGAGGGCGGCCGCGCCCAGCGCGTGGCTCGTGGGAAGCCCGCCGGCCTCGGCCGCGAGCGCCCGCTCGACGGCGGGCGGGTACGTGCCGGCGGGCACGAGCGCGCGCGGCGAATGCGTCCCCGCGCGGACGCCCTGCCGGCGGCGGGCGCGGGAGACGGCGAGGGCGACGGCACCGGCCACGCCCGCGCCGGTGCGGGCCACGGTGCGGCGGACCGGGACGGCAAGGAGCTGCCCGAGCCTGCCCGCGTCGACGCCGATCCCGTGGGCCGCGGCCTCGTCGGCGAGGTTGAGGGCCACGACGACGGGAAGCCCCAGGTCGCGGCAGGCGATGACGAGGGGCAGGTGGCGGCCGACGTCGCCCGCGTCGGCGACGACGAGGATCGCGTCCGGCGCCGTCGCCAGGAGCGCCGTCCAGAAGCGCGCGGCCCGCGACCGGCCGGTCGGTGAGCGAGCCCGTCCCCGGCAGATCGACCAGGAGCGCCCGCCCCGCCCGTGTCCGGACGTCGCGGACCTCGCGCCCCACCGTCGTGCCCGGGGCGTTCGTCGTCTCGGCAAAGCGCCCGCTCGCCCGGGCCAGGAACGTCGACTTGCCGACGTTCGGTCGCCCGACGAGGGCGACGACGGGAAGGCCGGCGGCGACGCGGCGGGCGCCCGGCACTGGGGCGGCCACCGGGTCCGGGGAGGCGGAGCCGGCCGGAAGGTGGCAGGCGGTCACGACGCTCCCCCGGCCTCCACGAGGATCCCCGCGGCGATCCGGCGGGCGATCGCCACGCGAGCGCGCCCCAGGCGCACGACGACCGGGCCCCCGAGCGGGAGCGCAACGTCGACTTCGAGGATGTCGCCGCGGTGGAGGCCTTCGGCGGCGAGACGATCCACATCGTCGTCGGCGATCGCGACCACGCGCGTGCGCGCGCCGGCGGGGAGGAGCGAAAGGGGGATCGGCGGGGACGCGTCCATCCCAGCGATTCCAGCGGGACGACGACACATGCGGGAGTGCGCAACGGCCCACAGCCGGCGTGACCAAAGTCACCCTGATCCTCGAAGTAAAGCATGCCTGACTGCGGGGCTCAGGTGCCGCCGGCGGCCGGCCCCCCGCGCCGGCGAGGCGGGGCTTCGCGCCGCCGGCCGCGGGCCCCGCCGGTGTCTCCGCGCCTTGACCGGCTCCGGGTCCCGGGGCTAGACTGCACTTCTGCTCGCACGTGAGCGACTGTTCAGAGTCCCCCCGAGGCGTTCATTGTCGGTCGACATCGGCCCGGAGGAGTTCGAGCTCCTCGCCCGGATCGCCCACCGCTACTACATCGACGGTCGCACCCAGGAGGAGACCGCCGGCGAATTCGGGTTGTCGCGGCCGAAGGTGCAACGCCTCCTGGAGCGAGCGCGCTGGGCCGGCGTCGTGGACATCCACATCGAGGTCCCGCCCTGGCTGCATCTCGAGCTCGAGGACGACCTGCGGGAGCGGTTCGGGCTGGCCGAGGCCATCGTGACGCCGGCCCGGCCGGATCCGCGGGCCCAGCGCGAGGAGGTGGCCCGCGGTGCCGCCCGCTACCTCGATCGGCGGCTCCGCGACGGCAACGTCGTCGCGATCAGCCACGGCCGCGACGCCGGCGAGGTCCCCCGCTTCTTCCGACCTGGGCGCCGGCTGGCCTGCACGTTCGTGAGCGCGATGGGCGGCTCCCCCCACGTCGACGAGCCGACCAACCCGAACGAGATCTGTCGCGCCCTCGCTGAGCGCTCCGGTGGTCGGGCCGTGAGCCTCTACGCCCCCGCCCACGTGGAGAGCGCCGAGATGCGGGACCGGCTCCTGGAGCAGCAGGCCGTCGCCGACACGCTGCGGCTCGCCGCCGGGGCGAACGTGGCCCTCGTGGGCATCGGCGGCACCGACGACGGCTGCACGATGGTGCGGAGTGGCTGTTTCTCGCCCGACGAGATCGCCCGGCTCCGCCGTCTCGGCGCGGTCGGCGACGTCCTCGGCAACTACGTGGACGCCCTCGGCCGGTCGATCGCGTCGCCGGACAGCTCGCGGCTCATCGGCCTCGCCATGGACGACCTGCGCCGCATCGAGACCGTCGTAGCCGTCGTCAGCGAGCCCGAGAAGCCGCCCGCGATCCTCGGCGTCCTGCGGTCGGGCGTCATCGACGTGCTGATCGTGGACGAGGGCAATGCCCGGGCCGTGCTCGACCTCGCAGGAGCGTCGAGGACGGCCAAGCCGGTCTCCCTCGCCCGGCGCCGCGGCGCCGGGAGGCGGTGATCGAAAGCGTCATGGAACCGCGGCCGGCGGGCCGCCTGGCAATCGCGTCCCGGAGGTGAAGCAGTGCCGATCGTACCCACCAGGGAGATCCTCGCCCGCGCGTTCGCCGAGCGCTACGGCGTCGCGGCGATCAACGTCATCAACGACCTCTCGATGGAAGCCGTCCTTGCCGCCGCCGAGGAGCTCAAGGCTCCCGTCATCCTCCAGACCTCGGTCAAGCACGTGAAGATGACCGGGCTCGACGCCATGTACGCCATGTGGGTGGAGTACACGAGGCACGTGAGCGTCCCCGTCGCCCTCCACCTGGACCACTGCCCGGAGCGGGACGTCATCAGTGCCTGCCTCGCCAAGGGTTGGAGCTCGGTCCTCTTCGATGCCAGCAAGCTCTCCGTCGAGGAGAACCAGCGGCAGTGCATCGAGGTGGTGGCCGAGGCGCGCCGCTACGGCGCCGACGTCGAGGGCGAGATCGAGGGCTTCAAGCGCACGGAGGAGATGACGGGCGACGAGGCCCAGCACGTCCAGAGCCTCGAGACCGTCGTCGAGTTCGTCCGCGCCACCGGCGTCGACGTCTTCGCCCCGGCCATCGGGAACGCCCACGGCACCTACAAGACCGCCCCGACGCTCGACGCCCAGCGCGTCACCGACATCGTCGAGGCCACCGGCAAGCCGGTCGCCCTCCACGGCGGCACGGGGATGAGCCCGGAGCAGTTCAGCGACCTCGTCGGCCGCGGCTGCGCCAAGGTCAACATCAGCACAGCCCTCAAGATCGCCTACATGAAGTCGGGCTACGACTTCATGACCGAGCATCCCGGCGACTACGACCCGCCGAAGATCTTCGCCGTCCAGCGGGCCGCCGTCATGGAGATGGCGAAGCATCACATCCGGCTCTTCGGCAGCGAAGGCAAGGCCTGGACGTGAGCGCGCTGGTCTTCGACTGCGACGGCGTCCTTGCCGACACCGAGCGCCACGGCCATCTGCCGGCCTTCAACCAGACCTTCGTCGAGTTCGGGCTGCCGGTCGAATGGTCGGTCGAGGAGTACGCCCGGCGCCTCAAGATCGGCGGGGGCAAGGAGCGGATGGCCAGCCTCCTCACCCCGGAGTTCGTGGCGGCCGCCGGCCTGCCCACGGACCCCGACGAGCAGGGGGCCGAGATCGCCAAGTGGCACAAGCGCAAGACGGCCATCTACACGGAGATGGTGGCCGAGGGCAAGCTTCCGCCGCGCCCGGGGATTCGCCGCGTCATCTCGGCGGCCCAGGACGCCGGCTGGAAGCTGGGTGTCGCGTCCACGTCGGCAGAGGCCGCCGTCCACGCCATCCTCGAGTACGCGGTCGGCCCGGAGCGGGCGGCCCGCTTCGACGTATTCCTCGCCGGCGACTGCGTCCCGCACAAGAAGCCGGCGCCCGACATCTACCTCCTGGCCCTCGAGAAGCTCGGCGTCGACCCCGCCGGGGTGCTCGTGGTGGAGGACTCGCGCAACGGCCTCGAGGCGGCCCAGGCCGCCGGCCTGCGCTGTCTCGTCACGGTCAACGGATACACAGAGAAGGAGGACTTCAGCGAGGCGATCCTCGTCGTTTCGTCACTCGGGGACCCGGACGGAGAGACGGCAGCCGTCATCGCCAACCGCTCGGCCGCCCGGCCGGGCGCGTACGTGACGCTCGCCGACCTGGAGGCCTGCCTCGCCTCATAGCCGCTCCGGCAGTCAGCGCCAGCACGAAGGGAGGTTCGGATGACACAGGCGTCGCTCGACGATCTCGACCTCGTCCTCACGACGATGGCGAAGACGATCGTCGACAACGCGGAGTATTTCGCCCACCTGGATTCGATCGTCGGGGACGGCGACTTCGGGTATTCGCTGCGCAACGGCTGGGAGGTCGTCGTCAGCGACTACGACACGTTCGACCACTCCAGCGCGGGGGCCATCCTGAAGAAGGTCGGCCTCACCCTGACCGGCAAGGTCGGGGGCGTCAGCGGGCCTATCTGGGGCACGGCCTTCCTGCGCGCCGGCATCGCGGCGGGCGACAGGACCGAGCTCGCGCCCGAGGACGTCATCGCGATGCTTCGCGCCGCGATCACCGGGATCATGGCCCGGGGCGGCGCGTCGCTCGGCGAGAAGACGCTCCTCGACGCTCTCGTGCCGGCCACCGACGTCCTCGAGGCGGCCATCTCCGACCCCGCGTACCAGGGCGACCACGGCGTGGCGGCCATCCAGCGCGCCGCCGACGTGGCCGTGACGGAAGCAGAGGCAACCAAGGGCATGCTCGCGATGCGCGGCCGGGCCGCGTACACGGGCGAGCGGAGCATCGGCTCCGTCGACGCCGGCGCCACCGCGATCGGCGTGATCCTCCAGGCGATCAGCGCCGCATGGCGCGAGAAGCACGGCAAGGGAGAAACGGCGTGAGGAAGTTCCTGAACGATCCCAAGACGTTCGTCCCCGAGTTCCTCGAGGGGATCCAGCTCGCCAGCGACGGCACGCTGAAGTACGAGCCCAAGTACAACCTGATCTACCGGGCCGACAGGCCCCGGGACGACAGGGTCTCGATCATCCAGGGCTCGGGCTCCGGCCATGAGCCGGCCCACACGATGATCGTCGGGCCCGGAATGCTCGACGCCGCCTGCCCGGGCGACGTGTTCGCCGGCCCGCCGGTCGAGTTCGTCGTCGAGACGTCGAAGCTGATGAACTCGAAGAAGGGCATCCTCCACATCGTCAACAACTACACGGGCGACAAGGCCGCCTTCGAGATGGGCCGCGAGCTCTGCGAGGCCGAGGGCCTGCGGATCGAGACCCTCCTCGTCAACGACGACGTCGCCGTCAAGGACTCGACCTGGACGGTCGGCCGGCGCGGCGTCGCCGGCAACTTCTTCGTCATCAAGGCGGTTGGCGCCGCCTCGGAGAAGGGCGCCGACCTCGACGAGCTGGTGCGCATCGGGAACAAGGTCATCGGGCAGGTGCGGACGATGGGCGTCGCCCTCTCCTCCTGCACCCCGCCGACCCGCGGCACGCCGCTCTTCGAGATCGCCGACGGCGAGATGGAGGTCGGGATCGGGATCCACGGCGAGCCCGGCCGCCAGCGGACCAAGACCGTCAGCGCGGACGAGATCGTGGACCTGCTCCTCAACGCCATCGTCCCCGACCTGCCGTTCGTGGCCGGCGACGAGGTCGCGGTCATGGTCAACGGCCTGGGCGGGACGCCGATCACGGAGCTCTACCTCCTGTACGGCATCGCCCACAAGAAGCTGGCCGCGAAGGGCATCAAGGTCTTCCGCAGCTATGTCGGCGAGTACTGCACGTCCCTCGAGATGGCGGGCGCGCACCTCTCCCTGCTCAAGGTGGACGACGAGCTCAAGAAGCTGCTCCTCGCCCCGGCGGAGATCGCGTACCGGGTCTTCTGACCGGCCGTCGTTCCTCGCTGCTCTGCGGCGGGCGCCCTCCCGGGGGCGCCCGCCGCGCTGCGCCCGGGGCGGGTGAGCGGCGGGCCGAGCGTCGCTGGGGAGGCGCCTGCGCCGAGGCGCGGTCCCGGAGCGCGCCCAAAGAGCGCGCCCCGAGCGATCCCATCGATAGAACCGCGGGTCGTCGTGCGTATGACAGGCACCGACATCAGGGTTCTGCGTCCATTCCACGCTGCGGACTATCGGAATCCGTTGGATGGCGTCGATCGAACCGCTCTCGGTCCGCGCTGCGGGCACGCCGCCCGCCGCGCTGCGTCCTGCCGCGCTCGGGCGTGGACGCGGCGCACCGCCGCCGGTAGGATCGCGGCATGGCAGGCCAGCCCGGGCGTCCTCGCGAGCGGCGCGACCGCTTCTCGACGATCTCGGACGTGGAGATCCGCCGGGTCTACGGGCCGCACGACGCGCAGGACGGCGACACCGGGGGCGACGCAGCCGACGACGCGGCCGGGCAGGGGCCCGCGCCCGGGCGAACCGCCGGCGATCGGGGCCCCGTCATCGGCGACCCCGGCGCCCCGCCCTTCACCCGCGGCATTCACCCCACCGGCTACCGGGGCAGGCTCTGGACGATGCGGATGTTCGCGGGCTTCGGGTCCGCCGAGGACACCAACGCCCGCTTCCGGGCCCTCCTCGACGGTGGCCAGACGGGGCTCTCCGTCGCCTACGACATGCCGACCCTCTACGGCTACGACACCGACGACCCCGAGGCAGAGGGCGAGTTCGGGACCTGCGGCGTCGCGGTCAGCTCGCTCGCCGACATGGAGGTCCTCTTCGATGGGCTCCCCCTCGACCGGGTGAGCACCTCGATGACGATCAACGCCCCGGCCGCACCGATCTGGGCGATGTACATCGTGGCCGCCGAGAAGCAGGGCGTGCCCCGGGCGGCCCTGGAGGGGACGATCCAGAACGACATCCTCAAGGAGTACGTCGCCCAGAAGGAGTACCTGTTCCCGCCCGCCCCGTCGATGCGCCTGGTGACGGACACCATCGAGTTCGGGACGCGGGAGCTCCCCCGCTGGAACACGGTCTCGATCAGCGGCTACCACATCCGGGAGGCGGGATCGACGGCGGTCCAGGAGCTGGCCTTCACGATCGCCGACGGGATGGCCTACGTCGAGGCCGCGCTGGCCCGCGGGCTTCCCATCGACGATTTCGCCCCGCGCCTGTCGTTCTTCTTCAACAGCCACTCCGACTTCTTCGAGGAGATCGCCAAGTTCCGGGCGTCGCGGCGGATCTGGTGGAAGCTCATGACCGAGCGCTACAGGGCCCGCAACGAGCGCTCCACGTGGATGCGCTTCCACACCCAGACGGCGGGGGTCTCGCTCACCCCGCAGCAGCCCCTCAACAACCTGACCCGGGTGGCGACACAGGCGCTGGCGGCCGTCCTGGGCGGCACCCAGTCGCTCCACACGGATGCCTACGACGAGGCCCTGGCGGTCCCCACGGAGGCGGCCGCGCTCCTGGCCCTCCGCCAGCAGCAGGTCATCGCCGAGGAGTCGGGCGTCGCCAACACGGTCGACCCGCTGGGCGGCTCGTGGTTCGTGGAGGCGCTGACGAACGAGACCGAGCTGGCGGTCTGGCACTACCTCGACGAGATCGACGCGCGGGGCGGGATGGTGGCGGCCGTCGAGGCGGGCTACCCTCAGCGTGAGATCGCCGACGCGGCCTACCGCTACCAGCGCGAGCTCGAGGCCGGCGAGCGGATCGTCGTCGGCGTCAACCGCCACGGGGATGCCTCGGAGACGCTCCGGGTGCCCGTCCTCCAGGTCCCCGCGGGCTCCCTCGCCCGCCAGCTGGCGCGACTCGAGCGGACCCGGCGCGAGCGCGACAGCGAGGCGGTCGGGGCGGCGCTGGCCAGCCTGCGCGACGCCGCCTCCCGGCCCGAGTCGAGCGCCACCAACCTCATGCCCCACTTCGTTCGCTGTGCCGGGGCGTACGCCACGCTCGGCGAGCAGTGCGCTGTCCTGCGGGACGTCTTCGGCGAGTACCGCGAGCCCGTCGCACTCTGATCAACGCCATTCGACCAGCGGTGGGCGACTGCCGCGATCACCCACCCGCCACGGGCGCCCAGGAGGAAGCCACCGCCATGCCAGGCCTGACCGATGAGCAGCGGCTCCTGCGGGACACCGTGCGCGAGCTCGCCGACGAGAAGATCGCCCCGCGGGCGGCGGAGATCGACCGGGCGGCCGAGTTCCCCTGGGACGTCAAGGAGCTTCTCGCCACGCACGACCTCTTCACGCTCCACTTCCCGGAGCGGCTCGGCGGCCTGGGCGGCGACCTCCTGACCGCGTGTCTCGCCATCGAGCAGATCAGCCGCGTCTGCGCGACGTCCGGGCTCATCCTCGCCGTGCAGGGCCTTGGCGCCCTGCCGATCCTGCTCGCCGGGAGCGACGCGCAGCAGCAGCGCTGGATCCCCGACCTCGCGGCCGGGAGATCGCTCATCGCGTTCGCCATCACCGAGGCCGAGGCCGGCTCCGACGCCGCCGCGATCCGTACCCGCGCGGTGCGCGACGGCGACGACTACGTGATCAGCGGCAGCAAGCGCTTCATCAGCCACGGCTCGGTGGCCGATCTCGTCATCGTCTTCGCCCTGACCGATTCCGATGCCGACCGCCACCACCGGCTCTCCTGCTTCGTCGTCGAGACGAACCGGCCGGGCTTCGGCGTCGCCCGCCTCGAGCACAAGATGGGGATCCGCGGCTCCCCCACCGCCGAGCTCGTCTTTGCCGACGTCCGCGTCCCGGCCGAGAACCTCCTCGGCGCCGAGGGCGAGGGCTTCTCGATCGCGATGCGGACCTTCGATCGCTCGCGCCCGGGGATAGCCGCCCAGGCGGTGGGGATCGCCCAGGGGGCCCTGGAGGTCGCCACGAAGTACGCCCGCGAGCGGCGCCAGTTCGGGCGCGCCGTCGGCGAGTTCCAGATGGTCTCGGCGATGCTCGCCGACATGGACGCGGCCACCGAGTCGGCCCGCCAGGTCCTCTACGCTGCCTGCGCGGAGATCGACGCGGGAGCGCGGGACGCGGCGCGCTGGGCGGCGCTGGCCAAGCTCGTCGCCGGCGACGCGGCGATGCGGGTGACCACCGACGCGGTCCAGGTCCTGGGCGGCTACGGCTACGTCGACGAATACCCGGTCGAGCGGATGATGCGCGACGCCAAGATCACCCAGATCTACGAGGGCACCCAGCAGATCCAGCGCCTCGTCGTGGCGAAGGCCCTGCTGGGCTGAGGCGCCGGGCGCTGCTTCGGCGCTAGGCGCTGCTGAGAGGCCGGCGGCCGCGGCCGCGGCCGCCTACCGGGTGATCGACGGGTCCCCGACCCGGCCCAGGAAGAGGATCGCGCCCGTCGGCACGTCGCGGAGGGCGAACAGGAACGGGCGGTCGACCTTGACCGTCACCGGCTCGGCCGGGGCGGCCGTGGCGCGCATGACGACCGCGGTTGCCGCGGCGGCCTCGGTGCCCTTCTCGTCGACGTCGATGTTGGCCTGGTGGATGACGTCCGAGATCGCGAGCTGCTCGGCCTTCGTGATCCCCCCGAAGTCGGCGCGGTCGTCGAAGGCGGAGGGCATCCCCAGCGCCTTGAGGACGTCGCCCAGCTGGGCCTTCGTCTCGATCGAGAACTTCGGGAGGGTGAGGGAGACCTGCGTCTCCGCGAGCGCGCCGGTGATCGAGGCCAGCTGCTCGGCCGTCAGCGCCTGCTCGAAGGTCGCCAGGTCGTCGGGAACGATGACCGTCATCGCCAGGGAGCCGCCGATGTACGGGATCTCCACCGCCCGCCAGCCCGTCCCGGCGGCGTGGCGCATGGCAGCGGAGGTCGCCATCATCGGCACCTCGACCGTCGAGCCGTCGGCCCGGGTGAAGGTGCCCGGCGTGGTGGACTCGGCGGGGAACGGTGTGAGCCAGGGCGCCTTCAGGTAGATCGCGTTCACCAGCGTGAGGCGGGTGTCCGACGTCAGGACGCCCGGGACGAGGAGCTCCGGGATCCGGTGCTCGGTCTGGTCGTCGACCCAGCCGTTGATCAGCTTCCGCGCCGCTTCCGTGGCGGCGACGTAGTCCACGAGGCGCAGGCCGGCTCCATAGCGCGAGGCCAGGGCCTCGAGGTACGACTTCTCGAGCGGCATCCCCTGCTGGCCGAAGGGAGCGTTCGCGATCCGGAGGGCGACCGCGAGGTCCGCGCCGCTGTCGTCCTTGAAGGTGCCGCTCCGGGTCGCCAGCGCCTGGTCGAGAGCGTTGAGCCAGGCGGCGTTGTCGTCGGAGGCGAGACCGTGCATCACGGTGTCCATCTCGGCGGCGGTCTGACCGCGGGCCCCGGCGCGGGCCATGGCCAGGGCGAGGGCGATGCTCGTGGGCGAGAGGACCACGTTCGTCTGGCCACTCGCCATGGCCCGGTAGAGGTCGAGCCCGAAGGCGCCGATCGCGGAGCCGGCGGCCGCGGCGTCGGCGGGGGCGACCGAGGCCCGGGCGACGTCGGCGCGCGCCAGCGCGACGTCCCCGCCGGTCGAGCCCGCCGGCGCGCACGCGGAGATGGCCAGGACGAGCGACAGCAGGGCGGCGATTCGCGTCTTCATGCTCTCTGGACGCGCCGCGGGCCGCCGCGGTTGCACCGCGCACGCTCCGCTGGCCGCCGTGAGCCCCGCCTGCCGTCGCTCTGTGGCCCGCCACAGATCTGCCCTCGCGTCCGTTGCCAGGTGCTCGTGACGGACGTACCGTGGGGCCATGGGCTCGGCACTCGCCCGGATCGGCAGCCGCGAGCGCTCGCCCCACCAGGGGGGCGGTCACGCCGGCGCGTCCTGCGCGCCGGCGTTCGACATCGCCGCGAACCCCGCGACCATCCAGACCCTGATGCGGGGCGCCGATGCGGGCACGCGCGAGCGCCTCGCGGCGGCGCTCCAGCAGCGCCACGGCAACGCCGCCGTGCAGCATCTCCTCGCCCCGGCTGCCGCGCTGCCCGTCCAGCGTTGGGCCGTCGGCCTTCCCGCGGCGACGACCGACTGCGGGCAGGTCGTGAGCTACCTCGACGCGAACAGCCCCCACCGCGCGTCCAGCGGCTGGGCCAAGACGCGCGTCCGCTTCAACTGGGGCGGCAGCCCCGCCTACAGCGAAACCGATGGCGTGATCACGGCGACCGTCTCGGGCCCGACCGTCACCAAGACGGTGAGCGTCGACATGCCCGATTGGGCACCGACCGACCCCGCGATGTCGCAGGCATGGGGCGCGATGTCCGGCACGTTGCGGGCCCACGAGGCCCGCCACGAAGCGATCGCCACCACCTGGGAGGCGACACTCAGGACCCGGCTCACCGGCCTCTCCCTGACCGTCGCGGACCGCAAGCTCGCCACGTTCAACGCGGCAGTCCAGTCCGAGTGGAACGCCTGGCTGGCCGAGCACCAGGCCGCCCAGACAGCCATCGACCCGTTCACCGCGATCCTCGACTGCTCGGGCGGCGCGCCGGAGGGCGAGGCCGAGGAGGTGCCCGGGGTCGAGGGGGAGGCCGGAGCGCCCGAAGGGTAGTCCGCGCCGCGCCGCGGTACCCTGCGAGCGTGACCACCTGGCGGCTCCTCCCCGACGACGGCGAACGCGACCCCCGGCTCAACCTCGCCCGCGAGGAGGCGGTCGCGCGCCACGTCGCGGCCGACGCGGCTGCGCCGGCCCCGATCCTGCGTCTCTGGCGCGACGCCGCCGCTGTCGTGATCGGGCGGTTCCAGCTCGGGGCCGCCGAGGTCAACCTCGCGGCAGCGCACGCGCTCGGGGCACCGGTCCTTCGCCGATTCACCGGGGGCGGCACGGTCTGGCACGACCCGGGCAATCTCAACGTGTCGGTCGTGCTGCGCCCGGAGGACGCCCTCTTCGTCGCCGACCCCGAGCTGCGCCGCCTCCCCGGCCTCTACCGGCTGGTCCTGGAGCCGCTGGTGGCCGCCGCGCGCGCCCTCGGCGTCTCCGGCGTGCGGGCCACCGAGCGGGACCTCGTCGTCGACCGCCCGGACGGGACCACGGCGAAGCTCACCGGCGTCGCCGCGTGGCTCGGCGGGCGGGCGCTGCTGGTCCACGGGACCCTGCTCGTGGACGCCGACCTGGACGCGCTGACCCGCGCCTGCGCCGGGCCGGGACTGCCGGGCGACCCGCGCTGGGAACGGACGAAGAGCCGCCGGGCGACCGTCACCTCGATCGCCCGCGAGCTCGCGCTGCTCGGACGCCCGGCACCCTCGCCGGCAGCCGTCGACCTCGCGGTGGCGGCGGCATTCGGGGCCAACGACCTCGCGCCATCGTCCTGGTCACCGGCCGAGCTCGCCGCCGCCGACCGCCTCCTTGCGGACCGCTACGCGAGCCCTGCCTGGCACGCCGACCCCGAGCCGGCCTGAACACCCGGCGGGCCGTCCCCTACCCTTGGGAGATGGCCGACCATCGCGTCACGCTGATCCTCGACGGCCTCCCGGTCGAGACCCTGGCCGACCTGCCGCCGGAGCCGGGGCGCCTCCTCTTCGTCGGGCTCAACCCGTCGCCGGTGAGCGTGGCGGCCGGCCACTACCACCAGGGTCGCCTGGGGAGACAGCTCTGGCGCCGCCTCGTGAAGGCGTCGATCCTCCCAGCCGCCACGAACCTGGATGCCGCCGACGACGCGCTCGTCGCCGAGGGCCACGGGATCACCGACCTGCTCAAGCTCCCGACGGCGCGCGACATCGCCGCAGACGCCACGCTGGGCGTGGGCGTCGGACCCCTCTGGCAGAAGGTCGCGGTGTGGCGCCCGGCCGCCGTCGTCTTCGTCTACAAGCGTGCCGCCGAGGCGTGCGCGGGTCGCCCCATCCCCGAACCGTGGGGCGCGGTGGAGGCGATGGCGCTGGCGGCTCGCCCGTGCTTCCTGATGCCGGGGCCGTATGCGTCGCGGGAGGACGTGGACGCGGGCCTGAACGTGATCCGCAACCTGCGGAGCGCGATCGGCGGATAAGTGGCCGATACGCGGCCGGCGGAGGCTGCCAACCTCCGCGTGGCGTTCGGGCTCGCCGCCCCCGACACCCTCATCGCCGCGACCGGGCTCGCCGCCGGGGTCTCGCATCTCGTCACGAACGACCGCGCGTGGCTGACGCGCCTGGCGCCGCTCCGCGATCGCGCGGGCGTGCTCGTCCTCGGCGACCTCGTCGGCAGGGACCAGGGCTGACCCCGGCGCCTCGCTGACCCCGGCGCATCACGTGCCGCGGGACGCGCCCTCGCGGAAGAGCTGGGCGAAGCCCGGGTACGGCTCGAGGGGGACCAGGTCGAAGTCGATGAGCCCGGCGGCGACCAGCGGCAGGCTGTCGATCACCTTCCGCGCGGCCGCGAGGTCGGGAACCTCGAGGACCAGCACGGCGTCGGGCCGGTCGGCCCGGAAGTAGATCTCCCGCAGGACATCGGCCTGGTAGAGCTCCCAGACTCGGTGGGCTTCGGCCGCCCGTACCTCGGCGAACCGCGGGTCGTCCGCCGGCGCCGTGTCCCGGCCCATCGCGAGCACCTTCATGCCGACCTCCTGGGGTGCCGGCCGGCCGGCCGGCGCTTGGACCCGCCGCCGGCCGGCTCGGACGAGACGTCAGACGATCGCCACCGGCCGCTCGATCGCGGCGTCGCTGCGGAAGCGCCGGTCGACGAGGACGCGGATGACGTAGGTGATCTCCAGGCCGGCTCCGTCGAACGAGGGAGCTGAGCCGGCGGGGATCGCCAGCCTGACGTCGACGCCGCCCTTCAGCGCCGCCGGGTCGATGGCGACCGAGGCGATGATCCCCTCCGCCCCGTTCGGGGCGTTCGTCCGGCGGTGGACCTCGACGCGCCCCTTGGTCCCCCCGGGCGCCGACGGCCAGCGCACATTCGCCGTCAGCTCGGACCCGGCCGGCACGGGCAGCGGCGAGGTGACACCGATCAGGGCGTCGCCCAGCGGCACGCCCGCCATCATGCTCATCCCGCCCTGCTTGCCGACACCCGCCCGCAGGAGGTCCGGGTGCTGGGCGAGCGGCAGGTGGACGGCCACGAAGTGATCCGAGCCCATCGCGACGTCCCAGCGGACCTCGAGGGCCCAGGCGATGATCGATTCGCCCAGGTGCGCGGAGGGCGGGCCCAGGCGCGGAGCCGGGACGGCGAAGCGGGCCTCCACGATCGTGCCGGGCTCCAGGGTCGCCGGGATCGCCGGCTCAGGGAAGGCGTCGGCGATGAAGAGCTTGCCGCTCGTCTCCACCCACTGCTCGGAGGAGGTGACGTGGCCGTCGGCGTCGCGGTCCTCCCGCGAGCGCGTCACCTCGTCGAGCCGCAGCCCGACCAGCCGCAGCGCTGCCTTCCGGGCGTCGATCCGCTTCGTGGCGGTCAGGTGGAGCGTCCCGGTGATCCCCTCGCCGACCATGGCGGGGCCGTCCAGGACGATCTCGCCGATGACCGCCCCGTCGGTCGGGCGAAGCAGCTCGTCGGCCGCGACGGAATGGAGCGGGTGGCTCCCCTGTGGTCCGGCGAGGCGCGGCCCATCGAGGGCGTCGAACGGCTCGGGCGCCGAGCCGCTGTGGCGGCCGAACGAGCCGAGCCCGCCGAGATTGATGGAGACGGACATCGGTGTGCCTCCGCGGTCGACGCGTCGCCGGCACGCCCGGTGAGCGGGCGGCCCGGACGTATTGTGCGGCGCGCCACGCTGCGGCGCGCGTCCGCGGAGGCATGGGCGCTCGATGCGCGGTCGTCCCGCGCCCGGCTACTTCGTGGTGCAGGCCGTGGGCCGGCAGGGGTCGATCGTGCCTGCCGCGAGACCCTTGAAGGCCGTGTCGAGCGCCGTGAGCAGGCCGGCCGGCGGCGTGATGTTCCGGATGGGAGCGAGCGGCATGGCCAGGTTCGAGGCGTCGTTCATGTAGATCCCCGTCAAGAACCCGGGACGCTTCGTGGACCACCGCCGGATCGATTTCGCGGTCGCCAGCGAGATCCGCTGCACCGCACTCGTGAGGATGCAGGACTGGAAGGCCGGGTACTGGAGGTACTGGTCCATGTCGACGCCGATCGCCCAGACCCCCGCCGAGCAGGCAGCCTGGAGGACGCCGGCGTTCGTCTGGCCGGCAACCCCGAAGACCACGTCGGCGCCGGCGGCGATCAGCGCGTCCGCGGACGCCTGGCCCAGCTCCGGCGCGACGAAGCTGTCCGTGTATTGCACCAGGACCGTGGTCGTGGCCTTGACCGAGGCCACGCCGTTGCGGTAGCCGTTGATGAACGCGAGCACCGGCTTGATGGCCGTGCCCCCGACGGCCCCGACCTTGTCGGTCCTGGTGGTCCACCCGGCCACGATCCCGGCCAGGTAGCCCTCCTCGGCCCGGTCGAAGTCGAGTCCCTGGTAGTTGCGCGGCAGCGGCCGGGCGGGTTGCTGGTCGATGCCGATGAACTGCACGCGCGGGTAGAGCTTCGCGGCTGCGACCGTGGCGTTGGTCATGAGGAAGCCGACCGTCACGACGACCTTCGCCCCCCGCAGCACGAAGCGCCGGATGTTCGCGGCATAGTCGGCTTGCTTCTGGGACACGATCACGGAGGCCCGGCCTTTGATCGCGGTGGCTCCTGCCGTGACGCCGATCCAGCCGGCCTGGTTGTAGCCGCGGTCATAGAGCGTGGGGCCGTCCGTCACGAAGCCGATGAGCGGCGCCGCGGTGGCTGCCGCGGCCGAGGGAGCGGTGGCAGCCGATGGCGCAAGGGTCAGGAGCAGCGTGAGAATGGCGGCCCCCGCCAGGATTCGACGCATCGCGGGTCACCTCTCCTGAGGTCGGGCGGGCCGGTCTCGCCAGTGGCTCGGCGCGATCGCGGCGACCGTGAGTGGGACCGCGCCTCAGATGCCTCCCGCCGTGCCCCGAACATGGGTCCGTCCCCCCGGTGGGTCGAGGGTCAAAGGTCACATCGCGGGACGTGGCCGGAGCCGCGACGGACGCGATCGTCGCGCGGTCGGTTGCGCCGTGGGACCTCCGTTCGGCGCGTGGGACCTCCGTTCGGCGCGTGGGACCTCCGTGCCATAGAACCCGCCCGGCGGGCCGGCCACTCTGGGCGAGCTGAATGCGTCCCGCTGGTCCTGACGCACCCGCTCGTGGTGCGCACCACCCGTCGAAGAACAGTCGCCGACGCCGTACAAGAGGTATCGAATCCCATGAACCGCCGGCTCATCTCCATCGCCGCGGCCGCGCTGCTGACCGTCACGGCCTGCAGCGGCGGTTCGACCCCCGCGCCGACGACGGAGGCCGTCGCCACCCCGGCGCCGACGGCGGCGGCCGCAAAGACCCCGGCCGCAGAGACGCCGGCCCCGGTGACGACCCCCGCCCCCACCCCGGCGGCCGAGACCGTCGCGACGTCGGTCATCGACACGGCCGGCTCGGACGAGCTCGTCGCGAGGATTCCGGCCGGGTGGATCGTCATCACCGCCCGCGACATCGCGGACGAGACGTCCTTCAACGCCTGGCAGGCGGCCCACCCCGAGGTCCCGCCCGAATTCGGCACGGGCCGTCGCCGGAGACATGTCGACCGCCGGCGTCGCTCTCTTCGGGTTCGATGCCGAGAACGCCGTCGAGGGCTTCACGCCGAACCTGAATGTCACCTGGGTCGATTCACCCGTCCGTGATTTCGAGCCATGGCTGACGGAGCAGGCCGCGATGACCACGACGAGCTACGGCCTCGCCTCGCCGCTCGAATACCAGGCCTGGACGCCCGAAGGGGAGGGCGCGGTCGGCGGGTTCGTCGGCGTCTACCGCTACGCCGCGCAGGACGTCGCGCTCGCCGGCAGCCAGATGATCGTCCCGATGGCGGACGGCCGGGCGGCGGTCCTGACGTTCACCTGCCGGGACGAGCAGACCGACCACTTCGGCCCGATCGTCGAGGCGCTCTACAGCTCCCTGTCCGCGGGCGCCTGACCCCGCCGAGATCAGGCCAGGGAGACGATCCGCAGGCCGAACGAGCCGCTCGGCGCGGCGACGGTGACCGTGTCGCCGGCGCGCCGGCCCATGAGAGCCCGACCAACGGGCGAGGTGTTGCTGATGCGCCCCGCGGCCGGCGATGCCTCGTGGCTGCCGACGATCGTGTAGGTCTCCTGGCCCAGGTCGTCCTCGACCGTGACGGCCGTGCCCAGGCTGACGTGGCTCGTCGACGAGCCCTCGATCTGGACGGCGTCGCGCAGCAGGGCGGTCAGGTGCTCGATCCGCCCCTCGAGGATCGACTGGTCCTTGCGCGCGGTCTCGTACTCGGCGTTCTCGCGGAGGTCGCCCAGCTCACGGGCGGCGACGATTCGGGCAACGACTTCGGGCCGCTCCACGGTGGTGAGCTGTTCGAGCTCGGCCCGGACGCCGGCGATGCCCTGCGCGGAGAGGTAGGCGGTGCCGCTCATGGTGGGCGTCAGTCTGGCAGGTTGCCGGAAGGTCGGCCATCGCACGCGCCGGCAGGCCGGCCGCGCGCCCGCCTTTGGGCGGACCGGCACTTCTTCTCGATCCGAGCGGGGTGCAAGGCTGGCACGTCGAGGTTGGCCGGCCGCGACCGGCCGGGAGGTGTGCGATGGATGGTTCGAACCGGCCTGCGGCGATCGTCGACGGGCCGGCCGAGGCCGAGACGGGTTCGAAGCCGGTGGGCCCGGTACAGGATGTGCCCGTCGGTCCGGACGCCGGGATCATGGCGGTCATGGCGACGACCCGGGCCATGCGGCACCTCGCGCCGGACCCGGTGCCCGACGACCTCCTGCGATCGGTGATCGAGGCCGCCACCTGGGCTCCCTCGGGCGGCAACTGGCAGGTGGCGACATACGTCATCGTGACCGAGCGGGAGACGATGGCCCGCCTCGCCGTCCTCTGGCGCCAGGTCGTGGAGGACTGGAGGCTGCTCCTCGATGCTGCCGGCATCGTTCCCTCCGGCGAGTCCGCGGCGAAGACCGGGGCGGCCATCGACTACCAGCGCGACCACTTCGCCGAGACCCCGGCGCTGATCGTGGTCTGCGCGGACCTCGGTACCGTGGCCGGGACCCGGAGCACGGCGAGGGCCTTCCGCATCGTCGCGCGCCGCGTCGGGCTGCGCCGCGCGCTCGGCCTGGCTCGCGGCCTGCGGCGGATGTCGGCTCGATCCGAAGGAGCCTCGATCTACCCGGCGGTGGAGAACCTGCTGCTCGCGGCCCGGGCGCACGGTCTCGCCGCCTGCCTGACCGCGTGGCACCTCCTCGCCGAGGACGAGTTCAAGGAGGTCCTCGGCATCCCGAAGGAGGCCAAGACCTGGGCCGTGATCCCGATCGGCTGGCCGCTCCGTCGCTTCGGGCCGGTCCGGCGGCGGCCGGTCGACGAAGTGATCCACCGCGAGCGTTGGTGAGTCGGCCCGACCGAGGGGTCGGCGGGTGGGCGCGGCTTCCACGCCTTGACTTGAGGGCGAGGCGGGTCCAGACTGGGCTAACCGTTCCGTTTCTATAGTTTGTGAGCCGACGATGCCCCACCACACCGACGACCGAGATCTTCTCACGACCGGCCAGGTCGCCATTCTGCTGGGCACGACCGCACGGCACGTCGTGAACCTGTGCCTCCGCGGGGAGCTGCCCTACACGATGGCCGGCACGCACCGGCGCATCCGGCGCGCGGACGCCCTCGCCCTGGCCGGACGCCCCGCGGCGAACCAGGGTGGGCCACTTACCGATGACCAGCTGCGGTCGCTCTGGCTCCACCGAGCTGCGACGGGCCTCATCGCCAGGGACCCCGTGGGAACCCTGGCCCAGGCCCGGGCCACGGCGGAGCAGCTTCTTGCCGGCGAGCCCGACGGCGCCCGCTGGTTGCACGAGTGGCTGGGCCTCATCGACCGGGGGCCGGAAGCCGTTATGCGGGCGATGACCTCGATCGACCCGCTGGCCCGGGAGCTGCGCCAGAACTCGCCGTTCGTGGGCCTCCTGCCCGACGATGAGCGACGGGCCATCCTGGAGGCGTTTCGCGCAGCAAGGCGCTCCAGCGCCGGTACCGTCCGGTGAAGCGCGAGCAGCTCGAACACATCCTGCGGGCCGCGTCCCGGATCGTCGACGAGCGCGACTTTCTCGTCGTCGGCTCGGCCGCGGTCCTCGGGACGTTCGACGACGACCAGCTCCCGCCTGAGGCGAGCCGCTCCGACGAGGCCGATATCGCCCCGTACAACGACCCTGACGGTGCGAAGAGCCTCATGGTCGAAGGGTCCCTCGGGCAGGGGTCGCAGTTCCACACGACCTTCGGCTACTACGCGGACGGGGTGGACTTCCGGACCGCGATCGCACCGACGGGCTGGCAGGACCGGCTCGTGTCGTTCGCCACGCCGGGCTGCGGCGACGGGCGCGGGTGGTGTCTCGAGCGGCACGACCTCGCGGTGGCCAAGCTGGCCGCAGGGCGTCAGAAGGACTATGAGTTCGTGAGCGCGCTCCTCGACGTCGACCTCTTGGACCTGACGATCGTGACGGAGCGGCTCGAGCTGCTGCCCCGCGACCAAGTTCTCCCCGGGTTTCTCAAGAAGGCGAGAGCCTGGGTGAACAGGCGTGCCGCCGACGCTTGACGTCGAGCTGGAAGGCACGCCGATGACCGCCGACGCGCTCGTCTTCGTCACCGGTGGTCCGGGCGCGGACACCCCGACGTCCGCGAAAACCGCGGGCCACATCCCGGCGTAGTACCCGGCACGCCGAGCCGACCCACGCGCACGGCCGTTTGGGGGGACCCACGCATGAGACGACAATTGGCCATCCTTGGCGCGGCCGCCGCGCTCGTCGCCCTGGCCCTGCCGGGCATCGTCGCAGCCGCCGACACGCAGGTCGTGACGGGCAGAGCGATCGAGGGACACGGGACGCTTCTCGTTGCCACCAGCAACCAGATGACCCTCTACACGTTCGACAAGGACGTGGCCGGGAGCGGCGTCAGCAACTGCACCGAGGCATGTCTGACGAACTGGCCGGCCCTGACGGTGGCTGCCGGCGACACGCCGACCGGGGGCGCCGGCGTCACCGGCACGCTCGGCACGATCACCCGGACCGACAACAGCGCGCGCCAGGTCACGTACAACGGCCTGCCGCTCTACTTCTTCGCCAACGACAAGGCGCCGGGCGACACGAACGGCATCTACACGAACTGGCGGGCGGTCACCCTCGTCGCCGCGCCGGCGACGCCGGCCCCGACGGCCGCACCGACCCAGGCTCCGGTGGCGACCCAGCTGCCGGCGGAGACCCCGCAGCCGCAGACTGCCACTCCGCCCCCGACCTCCACGGCAACCGTCGACGACGGCTCGTCGCCGGGCGGCAGTCCCCTGCCCTTCCTCCTGGTCGCCGGTGTCGCGGCCCTCGGGCTGCTGGCGGTCATCCGCCGCCGGGCATCCGTGCGCGCATGAGCTGACTCGACCATCCGAGTCTCGAGCGACCCGGCAGCGGGCGGGATCTGGGGTCCCGCCCGCTGCCCATGTGCTGGGCCGGTGCCGGCGGGCCGCCGCCTCCTTCGCCCTGCATCCGGCCTGCCGCAGGGCCCGCGATGCGCGAGACTCTCCTCCACGGCGTACGACCCACCCACCGGCTCGCCGCCAGATGGAGGCCAATCGATGCCGACCGACGCGACCCTGGCCGACCTTTTCGCGCGGGCGGAGGCCTGGCTGGCCGACGATCCGGACCCGGCCACGCGCGGCGAGCTGCGCGCGGCGATCGAGGCCGCCCGGGGCGGCGACGTCGCGGCGGTCGACGACCTCGCCGACCGCTTCGCCGGGATGCTCCAGTTCGGGACCGCCGGGCTGCGCGGGATCCTCGGGGCCGGCCCCAACCGGATGAATCGCGCCGTCGTCATCCGGACGGCCGCCGGGCTGACCGCCTACCTGCGGGCGGCCGGCCACCGGCCAACGGTTGTCGTCGGCTTCGACGCCCGCCGCAACTCCGACCTCTTCGCCCGCGACACCTGCGCCATCGTTGTTGCGGCCGGCGGCCGCGCCCTCCTCCTCCCCCGCCCCCTGCCGACGCCGCTCGTCGCTTTCGCGATCCGCCACCTGGGCGCCGACGCCGGCGTCATGGTCACCGCGAGCCACAACCCGCCGCGCGACAACGGCTACAAGGTCTACCTCGGCGACGGGAGCCAGATCGTGCCGCCCGCCGACAGCGAGATCGCCGCCTGCATCGACGCCGTTGCCTCGGTCGCCTCGGTCGCCCGGGCGGACGGCGGCTGGACCGTCCTCGGCGAGGAGATCGTCGAGGCCTACCTCGACACCGTCGTCTCCGTGGTCGCCCCCGAGACGCCGCGCGAGCTCTCGGTCGTCCACACCGCGATGCACGGGGTCGGCGGGGAGATCGTCCTGCGGGCGTTCGAGCGAGCCGGCTTTCCCGCACCGGTGATCGTCGAGGAGCAGGCCGCGCCCGACCCCGACTTCCCGACCGTCCCCTTCCCCAACCCGGAGGAGCCGGGGGCGCTGGACCTCGCCCTCGCGTTGGCCCGGCGCGTCGGCCCCGACGTGGTCATCGCCAGCGACCCCGACGCGGACCGGTGCGCCGTGGCCGTGCCCGATCCCGGCGCCGCCACCGCGGACGACCCCGATGGCTGGCGCATGCTTCGCGGCGACGAGGTCGGCGTCCTCCTTGGGGCGCACGTCCTCGCGCGAGGGGTGGAGCCGGGCGGCCCGCACGCCGTGCTCGCCCGCTCGATCGTCTCGTCGCGGCTGCTCGGCGCGATGGCCGAGGCGGCGGGGGTGCCCGGCGTCGAGACGCTCACCGGCTTCAAGTGGATCGGCCGGGTGCCGCGCCTCCGCTACGGCTACGAGGAGGCGATCGGGTACTGCGTGGACCCCGCCAACGTCGCCGACAAGGACGGGATCTCGGCGGCGCTGCTCATCGCCGACATGGTCGCCGGGCTGCGGGCCAAGGGCCGCACGCTGCTCGACGTCCTCGACGACCTGGCCCGGGGCCACGGCGTCTACGCCACCGACGCGCTCTCGGTGCGGGTCACCGACCTCTCGTTCATCGATGTCGTGATGGCGCGGCTCCGTGCGAGCCCGCTTACCGAGATCGGCGGGGTCGCGGTGGTCCGTATCGACGACCTGGCCGAGGGTGGGGCCGGCCTCCCCCCGACCGACGGCCTGCGCTACCTCCTGGCCGACGCCACCCGGGTCATCGTGCGCCCCAGCGGCACGGAGCCGAAGCTCAAGATCTACCTGGAGGCGATCGTGCCGGTGGCGGGCGGCAGGGCCGGAGAGGGCTCGATCGCGGGCTCGGCCGCCCTGGCGGCCGCCCGCGCGGAGGCTGCGCGCCGGCTCGCCCGGACCCGCGACGCGATGGAGGCCATCACCCGGACGTGAGCGTCTCCGCGCCGGCGCGAGCAGGGCCGCCCGAGCGCGTGCGAGCATCACCGCACGCGCCGGTAGGTGCTCTCGTTCCGGCGCGCAACCCGCAGAATGACGACGGTTCGCGCCGCGTCGTCGATCGCGTAGACCACCCGGAGATTGCCGACGCGCAGGCGCTGGAACGCGCCTCCCGCGAGCGGCCGCGCGGCCCGCGGGCGCGGATCGCGGGCAAGCGCGAGGATCGGGCCGCGGGCGCGCGCCGTCTCGTCGGGCGGCAGCTTGCGGAGCTGGCGCTGAGCGGCCGGCGCCACCTCCACGCGCCAGGACGGCTCGCTCACCCCTCGCCGGACGCGCCGTACGCCGCGCGGGTCTCGGCGGCATGGGCGCGGAAGAACTCGTCGGCCGCGACCCCGCCCTCGCGCTCGTACTCGGCGAGCGCCTCCGCGGCGGCGGAGGCGTCCTCGGCGTCCTCGAGCCGCTCCAGCCACGCGTCCAGGGCCTCGTCGACGATCTCGCGCACGCTGCGATCGGCCCGTGCCGCCTCAACCTTCACCGCGCGGTACACCTCGGGGTCGAGGTCGATCGTCACCTTCACGCCGCAAGCATACCAGCATGCTGGGTTGCTGGTCCGCCCGCGCGGAGACTAGCTGCGCGGGCAGAGCATCCGGTCGGCGAGGGCGGAAAGGTCGGGATCCTGGCCCTTGCGCAGGTTGAAGGCGATGACGACGCCGGCGGCGCCGTCTGGCGACACGGTCGCGATCGAGGCCGTGCCGTTCACGCCGCCCTGGTGGCCGTAGAAGATCCCGCACGACAAGTGGAGGGTGCCGAGACCGAGGCCGTACCACTCCCGGTTCGGCTCCTTCATGGCCGCGACGAGCTCGGCCGGGAGCAGCCGGCCGCTCACGATCGCCTGCATGGTCGAGAGGAGCTCGTCGGCGGTCGAGATGATCCCGCCGTTGCCGCCGTTGCCGAACCAGACCAGGTCGTCGGTGACGTCGACGAGACTCCCGTCGCTCGTGCTCGTGCCGTAGCCGTGGAACTCGGGCGAGCCGAGGTCCGGCGGCGCGAGCGTCGTGTGGCGTCAGCCCCAGCGGCTCGACGATCCGGCTGTGGAGTAGGTCCGACAGCGACGTGCCGGTGACTTTCTCGAGGATCATCGCCGCGATCTGGTAGTTCGTGTTGCTGTAGTGATAGCCAGTGCCCGGTGCGAAGTAGCGATCGTGGGTCTCGGAGAGGGCGACGATGACGGCGTCCGACGCGATGACCCGCTCGCCGGCGAGAGACCGCTGCAGCTCGGTCCGCGCCTGCTTGCGAAGGGCCGGATCGGCCATCTTCTCGATGTCGGCCTTGAGCTGGTCCAAGCTCTCGAGGCCGTTGGCCTCGTCGAAGACGCCGCTCGTGTGGTCCAGGAGCTGGCGCACCGTGATCGGCGGCTCGGCGCGAACGATGCCCGGGAGCAGGTCGCCGACGACGTCGTCCAGGGAGACCTGGCCGCGGTCCACCGCGTCGAGCACGAGGGCCGCCACGATCGGCTTCGTGATGCTGGCGATCCGGAAGCGGGTGGTGTCGGTGATCGTCGTGCCGGCCGTGTCAGCCGTGCCGGACGTCGCCGCCCAGCGCTGGTCGCCGACGCCGGAGCACTGCCAGGGCGCCGGGCGCGCCGTAGCTTTCGCGGGCAGCGTCGAGGATCCCCTGCACGTCGGGGGTCGGGGCGGGAGTCGGGGTGGAGACCGGGGTCGGAGCGGTCGTCGGCGCAGGCGTGGGTGCGACGGTCGGCGATGTCGATGGCGCGGTCGAGGCGCCGCCGGCGCAGGCGGCCAGCATCAGGACGAGGGCCGGCATCAGCAGCGAGGAGCCAGACGGTCTGTTCACGAAGGGTGAGAATCGGCGGGCGCCGTACGCCCGGATAGGGACGAACGTCACGCTGACCAGCCAATGGAGTCCCGATTCTTGGTCCGCCTGGACGAGCGCGACCCGCGCGAGGCGGCACCGCCGCCCGGCGCTATTCCCCTTTCGTTGGTTGCACCTGCCACCCGAACAGCGATTGCGGCGTCCCTGGGGCGGGCCACAGCACCGTGACGACCAGCACGGCGGCCAGGAGCGCGCCCAGGAGCGACATCGCCAGGTCCTGGACCGTGTTCTCGTACGTGAGTTGGAGCCCCGACGCGCCGCTCCGCATGAGCAGGAACTCGCCGATCTCCCAGAGGATGTCCACCGTCGCTCCCACGCCGACCACGAGGAGGAACGCGACCCAGCGCTCGTCGAGCAGGGGCGCGACCGCGAGCCCGAACGCCATCCCCATGAAGAGCCAGCCGAGGACGTGCGGGATGATGTCGAAGCGCGGGATGGCGAACAGGCCGAGCACGTTCGCACCGGCGTCGACGGCGAACGGGAGCCCCAACGCGATGTCGGCCAGGAACGGGTACGGCGTCGGGCGGCCGCCCAGCAGCCAGGCGACCGGGATGAGGAGCGTGAACGACGGGTAGACGATCGCCCGGATGCCCATCGCTTTCCCGGCGAAGTGCGACGAGCCGGGGCGCAGGAGCGGGTACAGCGAGAACGCGAAGACGGCAACCTTCACTGCGAGATCCACGGCGAGCCAGATCGGCGTCTCCATCGGCGGCAGCGTCGCGCGGTGCCGCCGTCATGGCAAGGGTAAATCGGTCCTGTCGCATCCCCGCTTCGCGGAACCGAGGCCGACGGTCTACCGTGACGCGATCGTGAGCGAACGCTCTCCCGACCCGCCGACCGACCCCGCGGCCGACCCGACCCCGCCCATCCTGCGGGTCCGCGGCCCGCGGGCCTCGACGGTCATCACCCAGCACTTCCCCGCCGACCAGGCCGACATCTTCATGGCCTGGCAGCGCGAGGTCACCGCACTGGCCGGCGCATACCCGGGCTACCAGGCGACCGAGGTCTACCCGCCCACCGGCGACGGCGACGAGTGGGTCATCATCATCCACTTCGACGACGAGGCGATGCTCCAGGCCTGGCTCGACGCGCCCGAGCGGGCGGCGTGGCTGGCGAAGCTCCCGCACGAGGCCCTCGGCTTCCGACAGCAGACCATGCCGACCGGCTTCGGCTCCTGGGTCGCCGGGCAGACCGCCGACGGCACCCCGGTCCCCCACTGGAAGTCGTTCCTGCTGGTCCTCGTCGGCCTCTACCCGGTGGTCATGCTGCTGACGCTCATCGTGTCGCCGCGGACGGCCGGCCTCGGCCTGGCGTTCGCCATGCTGCTCGGCAACATCCTCAGCGTGGCCATCCTGGAATGGGCCGTGATGCCGCTCCTCAACCGCGCCCTCGCCCCCTGGCTCGCGGCGCACGGCCGGGACGGGCGGCTCGTGTCGGTGGTGGGGGCGGCGCTGATCGTGGCGGCGGTGCTGGGGATGGCGGTGGTGTTCCGGGTCGTGAATGGGTGAGTCGGCGCCCGAGGCGAGGCGGGTGCGCCTAAGGCTGCGCCCCACCGAGCGAGAGGTAGTCCGAGGCCTGTAGCCTGGTGCCATGGCGCACGGCTGGCTCGGAACCGGATGTGAGATCGCGGCGATCCGTCCTGAGACGGTCGAACACGCACTCCGCGAGTCGTATGCCGCGTACTACACGGGCACGCCCGGCGAGTCACAGATTGCCGCCTGGCACGATGAGCTGTCATGGCTGACCGCGGGATTCCGATCCGTTCCTGAGACGTGCGACTGGGGCGTTGTACTGGAGTACGAGCTGCCGGGTGAGGGCGGGCGGCGCCCCGATGTCGTTGTCCTCACGTCTGACCGGTTGATCGTTCTCGAGTTCAAGCGGGGGCGGATGCGCGCCGGTCACATCGACCAGGTCAAGGCGTACGCCAACGACCTCGCGGACTACCACTCCGAGACGCACGGCATCCCCGTCAGCCCTGTGCTCGTGTACACGGACCGCCCGGGCGTACGCAGCGACGAAGATGGCGTTCGGGTGGTCGGCGCCGACCAACTGCCCGAGACGCTTCGCGACCTTGACGGGTTCGACGGCTCGCAGGACGCTCAGAAATGGGTGCGCGGGACCTACGCTCCGCTCCCGTCTCTGGTTGGCGCGGCGAAGCGGATCTTCAGAGACGAGCCGCTGCCTGCAATCAAGCGGGCCGAAAGCGCCGGCATCCCCGAGCTACTCGCCTCACTCCACGAACTCGCGGCGCAAGCGGAGGAACGTCGAGAACGCCACCTGGTTCTGGTGGCCGGCGTGCCGGGGTCGGGCAAGACGCTGGTCGGACTGCAGTTCGTCTACGGGCACGGCGCAGAACAAGATCGGACGGCGGTTCTCTACTCGGGAAACGACCCGCTCGTCCAAGTGCTTCAGCACACCCTCGGTAGCTCGATCTTCGTCCGCCGGTGGCATGACTTCGACCTGCAAATGGGCGCCCGCGGGCATCTGCCTGACCACAACGTGCTTGTCTTCGACGAGGCTCAGCGCGCTTGGGATCGCGACCGGATGCACACTCGCAAAGGCATCGATCACTCGGAACCTGAACTCGTGGTTGACGTCGCATCGCGCCTCCCTGGCTGGTCCGTTGTCATCGGCCTCATCGGCGAGGGTCAGGAGATCTACTTGGGTGAGGAGGCAGGGCTCGCGCAGTGGGCAGACGCGGTCCGAGCAACGTCGGAGCCAATTCAAGTTCACGTGCCCGACCATCTTGAGTCGATCTTCGCGGGCTGCATTGTCGCGGTTGACGAACGCCTCAACCTGACGCGAACACTGCGGACACACCGCGCAGAAGAATCGGCAGGCTGGGCTCGGGCAATCCTCGACGGCGATCGAGACCGCGCAGCCGCCCTCGCCGCATCGGTCGACCGCGTGGGCTACGAGTTGTATGTAACAACCGACCTGCTCCAAGCGAAACGCTACGTTCTCGACCGGTACGACACGGCAGTCGAGAAGACATTTGGCCTGCTCGCGTCGTCGAAGGCGCGCAACCTTCGACCGCTCGGGGTCGACAGCGAGTACCAGGCGACAAGTCGCCTGAAGATCGGGCCCTGGTTTGCGGACCCTCCGGATAGCGCGTTCTCGTGCCGGCAGATGACGTCCCCGGTGACGGAGTTCCAGTGTCAAGGCCTCGAGCTCGACCTGCCGATCCTCTGCTGGGGCGACGATCTCGGATGGGATGACGGCTGGCAGTCGCGCAGGGTCACACGCGCAGCCCGCGACTCTCATCAACTTCGTCTCAACAGCTATCGCGTGCTGATGACCCGGGGACGGGACGGCCTCGTCGTCTGGGTTCCTCCGAACCTCCCGCGCGGAGATTCGCAGCGAGTCCTGGAGACCCTTCGCAACGCTGGAATGCGAGCCCTCTAGAGCCGTACCTCATCCGCGACTCGCTCAAGCGTGAACACGATCGCCTCGCCCATCGTGCCCTCACGATCGGCGATCGACTCGCTCATGGCCGGTCACCAGGAACTGCCCCAAGAACCTGTGGATGCCGCTCCCCTCGTTCACGAAGAGGTAGAGATTCGGGCTCCGGTCGAGGATCACCCTGTTCCCGCCGGTCAGCGACATGTCGCGGGTGCCGCGCCACTCGCCGTAGTAGCGATACCCGTTCTCGCCAGACGGCATATCGCGATACCCGTACGACTCGCTGTTGGGACCGCCGGAGAACGAGACACGCATGTTCGCCGATCACCGGGTAGCTGATGCCTGAATAGATGTTCCCGAGCAGGCCGGCCTCTCGCAATTCGCGGCGCCGGTATCCGTACCCGCGGATCAACGCTGGCAGGGGCCCGGTTGACCGGCGTGCTGGCTCGAGCCCCGCGGACCGGGCTGGACGGATGGCACCGCCGAGGCGTCGCATCGCATCCTGGGCGTCGCGTCTTACAGCCTCGGCGAACGTGTTCCCTTGCACTCCGCGCAGTGTCTCGATCGCCAGCGTACTCGCGTCGGCATCGACGGCTGCCGCCTTCTCGATCACCCGGATCGCGAACGCCGCGAGGGTCGCATCACCGAGCCAGGATCGAACCTCGCGGATCGCGGCCGATCCATGAGCCGCTACCGCATCGCGATACTCGATCCTTGATCCGGCGTCGGCCTCGCGAGCCTGGTCCAATAGATCCAAGAGCCCTTCCGAAGTCGTCGGCATCGGTGTCCTCCCAGTCGCGCAACCAGGATTCCAGGTTCGGCTCGTCTCCGCTGGACGTCGTGACACGCTAGCTGGCACAGCCCGCCCTCAGAGTCCGGGGCATGGACGCCCCCGCCAACGTCGTCAGCCTCCCCTCCCCCGCCGGTCGCGGGCCCGTGCCGGGCTCGGCGGCCACCAGCCTGCCGCCGGTCGCCACGCCGGCGAGCGCCTCCGCCCCCGCCTCGGGCACCCGCATCTCGGTCGAGCGCGACCGCGTCGTCGTCGACCGCCTGGTCCTCGTCGATGCCAGCCTGGCCGCCTTCGTCGCCGATCGCCCCGCCGAGGAGCGCCCCGTCCTCGTCGAGCGCGCCCTCAAGATCGGCCTGACCGCCCTGATGGACGCCGGCGTGACGGTCAACGTCGACGCCGTGCGGGCCGAGTTCGCCTCCCTCCTCCGCCAGACCGAGGACGCCAACGCGAAGGCGGCCGCCGCCCTGGACCAGCTCCTGCGCCAGAACTTCGCCGACGGCGACGGGCGCCTCCCGCGCACGCTCGAGGCCTTCCTGGGCGACCGCGGCAAGCTCCGCTCGCTCACCGACGAGCTCTTCGACGAGACGAAGCGCGACAGCGCCATCGGCCGCATCAAGACGCTCCTCGGCGCCTACCTCGAGGGCGACGGCAGCAAGCTCGCCACCCTCCTCGACCCCACCCGCCTCGGCTCGCCGCTCTTCCAGTTCCGCGGCGAGATGACCGAGGGCTTCAACAAGCTCAACGAGCGCATCGCCGCGCTCGAGGCCGCCTCGACCGCCCGCGCCCAGGAGCGCGCGAAGGGCACCGCCAAGGGCGGCGACTTCGAGGACCTGCTCGAGGGCCTCCTGGCCGAAGGCGCCCGGGGCGCCGGCGACATGCTCGACCGGACGGCGACCGACACGGGCGCAGTCATCAAGTCGAAGAAGGGCGACTTCGTCCTCACCATCGACCCGCGACTCGCCCGCGGCCACGACCTGCGCGTGGTCATCGAGGCGAAGGACCGCCCGCTGTCGACCGCGGGTCATCCGCGAGGAGCTCCGCGAGGCCAGGGAGAACCGCGGCGCGGCCGTCGGGGTCATCGTCTTCACGCCGACCCACGCGCCGGCGGGCGTCGACCCGTTCAACGTCATCGGCGGCGACGTCTACTGCGTCGTCGACCCGGAGTCGCCCGAGCCCGCCTTCCTGGCCGCGGCCATCAAGCTGGCCCGGCTGCTGGCCCTCGCGACGCTCGACGAGCGCGAGGTCGAGGTGGACGCGGCGGCCATCGCGCGGGCCCTCGCGGGCGTGCGCGAGCAGCTCGACGCCATCACCCGGCTGAAGAGCAACCTCACCTCCATCAGCACCGCCACGAAGGGGGTCTGGACCGGCCTCGACCAGCTCCGGGCCGGCATCCTGGCCAAGGTGGCCGAGGCGGAGGCGGAGCTCCGCGCCGCGGCCGCCGGGTAGCGGGGGCGGCACGCCGGGGCGCAGCCGGGCGCCGGGTCGCGGCCGGCCCGATCGCCGGGGCACGACCGGCAGGCCATCCGGGGCTCAGCGCCCAGACCACATTCGGGATCGGGGGCCCGACCACATCCGGGATCGAGCGGCGTCAACGGCGGGGGCCGTCGCCGTCCGATCGCTCGGCGAAACCCGCACCGGGGCGGCCTTCGGGTCGCCCCGGTGTTCCGTGTCTGGCAGTACCGCTGGGACCCTGCCAGGTCGGGGTCCGAGCCGGTGCCGTTGGCCCAGGTTTCAGCAGCCCATCTGCTCGAATCCTGCCCCGTTGTGCTCAGCGATCCCGCCGAAGTGCCTGTTGGCGGCGAAGTCCCTGGGTGGACTCGCAATTCTCAGCAGCTGGGCTGCTGGAACCGCAGGACAGGGCGGGCCGATGGGCCGAGACGCGCCGACCTGGCACCGTGGCACACGCAACCACGCAAGCCGCGGTGAAGCGCTCGACACTACACTCGTTGCGATGTATACATACATCGTGGACCGCACGCAGATCTACCTGACGCCCGAGGAGAGCGCTGCCCTGAGCGCGCCTCGATCGAGACCGGCAAGACCCGCTCGCAGCTCATCCGCGAGGCCGATCGACGAGAGGTATGGCTCCCGTCGGTCGCTGGAGGAGTTCATGGCAGCGCTCGACGCCGCGACGGGCGCCTGGAAGGAGGAGCCGGGTGAGGACAGGTCGGCCTACCTCAAGGACCTGCGGCGGGCCGATCTGGCGAAGCAGCGGTACCTCGAGCGGCTCCGACGCGAGCCTCCGGCAACCGAGCGGTGAGCGTCGTCGTCGACGCTGACGTGCTGATTGGGGTCCTGAGGGATGTGCCCGGCGCATCTCAGGCCGTCGCGGAGGCGCGCCTCCGCGATCCCCGCCTCCTGAGCGTCACTCCTGTTCGTGTCGAGGTGCTGCGCGGAATGCGACCGAGCGAGGAGCAGGTGACGACCGCGCTGCTGGAGCAACTCGACTGGGTCACGGTGGATGTCGCACTTGCCGATCGCGCGGGCGAGCTGGCGCGCACGTATCGACAATCCCACCACGGGATCGGGACCATCGACTTGCTCCTGGCCGCCGCCGCGGAACGGTATGGCGCCCGACTGCTGACCCGGAACGTTCGGCACTTTCCGATGGTCCCGGGGCTGCAAGCCGCGTTCTGATCCGCCCCGCGGCGTCCGACCCTCCCCTACCCGACCGGCACCGCCGCCGCGGGCACCTCGACCATGGTGATGCAGCCGTCGACCGGGCAGACGTGCTCGCAGAGCCGGCAGCCCACGCACTCGGCGTCGTCGATCGAGAGCGTGGAGTGACCGTTCGTCCGCTCGAGCCGGATCGCCTGGTGGGCGCCGTCCTCGCAGGCCCGGTAGCAGAGGTTGCAGTGGATGCAGGTCGCGGCGTCGATCCGGGCCTTCACCGTGTACGAGAGGTCGAGCTCGCCCCAGTCGCCGATCTGCGGCAGGACGCGGCCCACCAGGTCGGCCGGCGAAGCGAGGCCCCGCCCGGCCAGGTAGCCGGCCAGCCCGTCGATCATGTCTTCCACGATCCGGTAGCCGTGGTGCATGACGGCCGTGCAGACCTGCACGTTGGTGGCGCCGACGAGCATGAACTCGACCGCGTCACGCCAGGTCTCGATGCCGCCGATGCCGGAGATCGGGATGCGGACGCGCGCGTCCTTCGCGATCGCGCTGACCATGTTGAGGGCGATCGGCTTGACGGCCGGCCCCGAGTAGCCGCCGTGCGAGCCCCGCCCGCGGACGGCGGGGCGCGTCTCCCACGTGTCGAGGTCGAGCCCGACGAGCGAGCTGATCGTGTTGATGAGCGCGACGCCGTCGGCGCCACCCTGTTGGGCCGCCCGCGCGGCGACCGTGATGTCGGTGATGTTCGGGGTCAGCTTGACGAGGACCGGGACCGCCGAGGCTTCCTTCGCCCACCCGGTAATCATCTCGATGTACTCGGGAACCTGGCCGACGGCCGACCCCATCCCCCGCTCGGCCATCCCGTGCGGGCAGCCGTAGTTGAGCTCGATGCCGTCGGCACCGGTGTCGTTGACCCGCTTGACGATGTCGTGCCAGGCCTCGGGCTTCGACTCGACCATGAGCGACACGACGACGGCCCGGTCGGGGAAGCGCCGCTTGACCGCGCGGACCTCGGCCAGGTTCGTCTCGATCGGGCGGTCGCTGATCAGCTCGATGTTGGAGATGCCGACCATCCGCCGGCCGTCGACGTCGTGCGAGCCGAGGCGCGAGCTCACGTTCGTGATCGGCTCCCCGACGGTCTTCCAGACGGCGCCGCCCCAGCCGGCCTCGAAGGCACGGGCGATCATCTCCCCGGTGTTCGTGGGCGGCGCGCTCGCGAGCCAGAACGGGTTGGGGCTGCGGATCCCGGCCATGTCGACGGCCAGGCTCACCCTGGAGGCCGCCTCGGGGGCGGGAATCGCGCTGATCTCGACGCGCGCCGGGGCCGCGGCGACGCCGAGGGTCGCGGCGATCGACCGCGCGGCCAGCTTGCCGTCCTGGACCGCGTTCACGACCTCGCGACCGCCGTTGACCAGGTCGCCGCCGGCCCAGACGCGCGGGTTGTCGGTCCGGCCGGTCGCCGGGTCGACCGCGACGCGGCCGGCACGGGCGCTCACGGCGAAGTCGTCGGCCAGGCGCTCGAGAGCCTCCTGTCCGGTCGCCACGACGACCGTGTCGAGCTCCACGGTGAACTGCGCCCCGGGCACCCGGTGGGGCGTGGCCCGGCCGCCCGCGTCGGGCTCGCCCAGCTGCATCGTGTCGAACGTCGCGCCCGTGACCCGCCCGTCCGTGCCCAGGATCTCGACCGGCGCAGCGAGCCAGTGCAGGCGGACGCCGAGCGAGCGGGCCAGGTCGATCGCGTGAGGGTAGGCCGGCGCCTCGTGCTCGCCGCGGCGGTAGAAGAGGGTGACCTCCTCGGCGCCGAGCTGGACGGCGGCCGCGGCAGCATCCATCGCCGTGCTCCCGCCGCCGATCACGCCGACGCGGCGACCGGCGGCCGGGGCGCCCGCGGCGGCCGGCTCGCCGGTCACGACCGGCTCGAGCAGGGCCAGCGCGTCAACCACGCCGTCCAGGCTCTCGCCGGGAACGCCGAGGCGGCGGCTGCGGCCCAGGCCCATCCCGAGGAAGACGGCGTCGTGGTTCGCGAGCAGCTCCGCCGCCGTCGGGCCTGCGGCACCGGCCCCGGCCTCGCCGATCCGGGTCCCGCGCCGGATCTCGACGCCGGCGCGCTCCACCTCGGCCACCTCGTGGGCGGTCATCTCGCGGGCGTGGCGCCACGGGACGATGCCGTACGCGCACAGCCCGCCGGCCTTCGGGCGGGCCTCGAAGACGGTGACGTCGACGCCGTGGCGCCGCAGCTCGGCCGCGCAGGCCAGGCCCGCCGGGCCCGCTCCCACCACCGCCACCCGCTTGCCGGTGGCGGGACCGGCGACGAAGAACGGGCGGCCCGCGTCCCGGTAGGCGTCCATGGCGACCCGCTGGAGCGCGCCGATCGACACGGCCCGGTCGAGCGGCACGCGCACGCACGCCCCCTCGCACAGGCTCTCGACCGGGCAGACGCGGGCACAGGTGCCCCCGAGGGGGTTCGCGGCGAGGATGGTCCGGGCGCTGCCGTCGAGGTTGCCGGTCGCGATGGCGTGGATGAACGCGGGCACGTCGATGCCCGTGGGGCACGCGGCGACGCACGGCGCGTCGTAGCAGAAGAGGCAGCGGGACGCTTCTTCGCGCGCCGCCTGCAGGCTCAGCCCGGTGTCGCCCTCGATCACAGCCATCGCTCGTCACCTGGTGGTGCTGGTGGGCGGCGGGCGCCGCCGAAGGGGTGAGGGTCGGCCCGGGCGGCACGGGCCGGTAGAGTCCTGTGGCCCGAAATGGGGCCGCGGCGTGGCGCGGTCGGGGCCGCGGCGTGGCGCGTGGCGGTGCGGCGGGCCTGGGACGCGGCCCCGTCCCCGGCGCGGGCGGTCCGGGTCAGGCGGGCTCGAGCGCGTCGAGCTCGGCGAGGCGGGCTTCGGCCCGGCGCACGCCGTGGACGAACCCCTTGGCGGCGTGCGCTGTGCGCGAATCGGCGGCGGCCGCTCGAGCCTCGGCGAATCGGCCGGCCAGCTGGAGGACCTCGGCGCGGGCCAGCCAGGCGTTCGCGATCTCGATCGAGTCGGTGGTCGCGGCGAGCGCGACCGCCTCGCCGGTCAGGCGGTCTGCCTCGTCGTGCTCACCGCGACGGGCCCGCGCCACGCCCTCGATCCGGCGCCACAGGATCTGCGAGACCGCATCGTCGGGCGCGGTGAGGCGCTGGCTCTCCGCCGCGAGGCGGAGCGCCTCGTCCAGGTCACCGAGGTCGAGGCAGATGTCGCCGGCGATCCCGACGATCGACGAGCGCATCCCCGTCTCGCCAGCCTCGGCAAGCAGGGCCTCGCTCCGGCGTGCGGCCGCCAGCGCCGCGACCGGATCGCCGAGGGCATGGTCGATCTCGGCGCGCCGGAAGTCGCCGCCGCGGAGGGTCAGGCCGAGCTCCATCCGGATGGCCATCCCTTCGCTCCATGCCGCCTCCACCGCCGCAGGATCGCCCGCGTAGGCATGGAGGTGCGCCGCACAGGCGAGGAGCTCGGCGCGCTCGCTCCGGCGCGTGGTCGCCCGCAGGAGCTCGTCGATGATCGCGAGCCCGCTGTCGACGGGCTCGGTGCCCCAGGCCAGCGCATTCGCGAGCCAGCCCGCGAACTCGTCGCGGCGACGGTCGCGGCCGGTCGCGCGGGCCCGCTCCCAGCCGTTGCGTGCGGCCCGGGCACACTCGCGCCAGTGCGCATGGTTGAGGTGGATGAACATGCGCATCGTTTCGGCATCGAGGAGCCCGTCCACGTCCCCCGCGGCCTCGAACGAGGCGGACGCGGCCGCGATCTCGGGGAGCCCGTCCCGCGAGTCGAAGCTCGGATCCGTCAACCCGCGGGTCCTGGCGATCCACAGGCGAGCGCGGTGCACCGCCAGCTCGCCGGCGGCCGGCGCCACCTCGAACGCCAGGCGGGCGGAGGCGGAAGATGCCCCGTACGCCTGCGTGCTGAACTGGCACTCCGTCAGCCGGATGAGCGCGTCCACGCGCGCCGCCGGATCCTCCGACGAGCAACGCCTGGGCTCGATCGAGCAGGCGCACGGCGGCGTGGAACTCCTCGCGCTCCTCGGCCCGGTATCCGGCGGCCGCGAGTCGAGCGCCCGCGCGCCGCGCCAGCATTCGGGTCCGCTCGTCCTCGGGACCGAGGGCGAGCCGGTAGGCCCGGGCCTGGTCGAGGTGATAGCCGATGATCTCGTCCACCTCGGCCAGCCGGTCGCCGGCCGTACGCTCCAGCCAGTCGGCGAAGCGCTCGTGGAGCTCCGCCCGCTCCGACTTCGGCAGGCCGTCGTAGGCGGCGTCGCGGATGAGGAGGTGGCGGAAGCGGAACGTCTCGTCCGCCTCGTCCCGGCGCCGGTCGGGGCGGATCAGCTCCTTGCGGACCAGGGCCATGAGCTGGGCCGGCAGGGCGTCGCGACCCGTCTCGGGCGTCAGCTCCGACACCTCGAGCCGCCGGAACTCCTTCCCGACGACCGCGGCCCGCTCGATCGTGCGCCGCTCGGGGTCGGCCAGGCGGTCGAGGCGGGCAGCGAGCAGTGCCTGCATGGTCGGCGGGACGGTGATCGCGTCGAGGTCGCCCACGGCGAGGATCCCGTCCGGGCCCCGGCGCACCGCGCCGTCGTCGAGGAGCATCTCGACGACCTGCTCGACGTAGAGCGGGTTCCCGTCGGCCGCGGCGGCGATCCGCGCCCGGGCCTCGGCGGGGACGGCCGCGCCTTCGAGCAGGGCCTCGACGAGCCCCTCGGTCTCGGCCTGGGGGAGCGGCTCGAGACGGAACGTGGTCGCGTTGGCCTTGCCGCCACCCCAGCCGGCGCGCGTGTCGAGGAGGTCCGGGCGGGCCATGGCCAGGAGCAGGATCGGGACGCCGCTCGCCCAGTCGGCGACGTGCTCGACGAGATCGAGCAGCGTCGATTCGGCCCACTGGAGGTCGTCGAGGACGACGACCACGGGTCGGACGGCCGCCAGGCGCTCGAGCAGCCGCCGGACCGCCCAGAAGAGCTCGTCGGTCGTGACCGGCGTTGCCGCGATTCCCAGGGGTTCCGCGAGGCGATCGAGGAGGGCGTCGGCGTCGGGCGCACCTGCGAGCGCGTGCGCGAGGCCCGCCCGGACCGCGGCCGGGTCGGCCTCCTCGCCCATGCCCACGGCGTCCCGCAGGAGCTCGGCCACGGGCCACCACGTGATCCCCTCGCCGTAGGGCAGGCACCGGCCGCGCATGACGAGGGCCCGCTCCCGGGCGCCGGCGAGGAACTCGTGGACGAGCCGGCTCTTCCCCACCCCGGGCGACCCCAGGACGGTGACGAGGATGCAGGCCTCCTCCGCCATCGAGCGCTCGAATGCTCCCCGGAGGATGCTCGTCTCGCGATCGCGGCCGACCATGGGACCGCCGATTCGGCGCTGGATCGCCTCCGCGTCGACGTGGACGGAGCGAAGGACCCGGGCGGCCACCGGCTCCTCGCGACCGCGGACGGCGACGTCCGAGGGGTCGCCGGCCTCGACGGCGTCGCGGACGAGGCGCCAGGTCGACTCGCCGACGAGGATCTCGCCCGGGTCGGCCGCCTGCTGCAGCCGGGCGGCCACGTTGACCGCGTCGCCCGTGGCCCGCGCGCCGCCGGCGCGCGCCTCGCCGACGACCACCTCGCCGGTGTTGACGCCCACCCGCATCGCGATCTCCAGCCCGCGCTCGGTCTGCAGGCCCTCGTTCAGGGCCGCCAGCGCGGTGCGCATCTCGGCGGCCGCCCGGACCGCCCGGAGGGCGTCGTCCTCGTGGAGGACGGGGACGCCGAACACCGCGACCACCGCGTCGCCGATGAACTTCTCGACGGTGCCGCCGTGGCGCTCGAGCACGGTGCGCATCGCCTCGAACCAGCGGCCCATGACGGCCCGCAGCGATTCGGGGTCCATCCGCTCGCCCAGGCCCGTGGATCCCGTCACGTCCGCGAACACCACGGTGACGACCTTGCGGGTCTCGCGTGCGGGTGCCTGCGGCGCCAGGGGCCCGGCGCAGGCCATGCAGAACCGGGCGACGTCGGGGTTCTCGGTCCCGCACGCAGGGCAGGCGGTCATGGGCCGGAGTGTACGGATCGGCGCAACGGGGGCGTGCGGGGCGGCGGGCCGTGGAGCGGCGAGGCGGCGGGCCGTGGAGCCGCGAGGCGGCGGGCGCGGGGCGCTCGCGGCGAGCGCGGCCACGCCTCTTGCGGCAGGTGATATCATATCGATAGCGCGCCGGTCCACGCATGGTGGGCCGGCCAGCGCGAAAGGAGCCGCTCTACGTGAACAAGGAACGCACCGCCCGGTCGCTGCCCGGCATCGCCACCTTCCTCGTCCTGGTGGCCGCCGCGATCCTGCTGGTCGGGCTCATGATCTGGTACATCGCCACGGTGCTCGAGCCGGCGGGGTCCGGGGTCGGTCTCCTCGAGATCGCGGGGATCGTCCTCATCGTCCTCGCCTTCATCGCCGTCTGCGTCAGCTTCGCCGGCCTCACCCCGGTCAACCCCAACGAGGCCCGCGCGCTCGTCTTCGTCGGCCACTACGCCGGCACGCTGCGCGCGCAGGGTCTCCACTGGGTCAACCCCTTCACGCTGCGCCGCAGGATCTCCGTGCGAGTCCGCAACTTCGAGACGTCCAAGCTCAAGGTCAACGACTTCGACGGCAACCCGATCGAGATCGCGGCCATCGTCGTCTGGAAGGTGACCGACACCGCCGAGGCGCTCTTCGAGGTCGACGACTACGAGAACTTCGTCCACGTCCAGGCGGAGTCGGCACTGCGGAACCTGGCCACGACGCACCCGTACGACGCCCACGTCGAGGGCGCAGTCGCCCTTCGCTCACACCAGGTCGAGGTCGCCGACCAGCTCCGCACCGAGATCCAGGATCGCCTGCAGGCGGCCGGTGTCCAGGTGATCGAGGCCCGGATCAGCCACCTCGCCTACGCCCCGGAGATCGCCAACGCGATGCTCCGCCGCCAGCAGGCGAACGCGGTCATCGCGGCGCGCTCGCGGATCGTCGAGGGCGCGGTCGGGATGGTCGAGATGGCGCTCGAGATGCTGTCGGCGAAGCAGGTGGTGCAGCTCGACGAGGAGCGCAAGGCCCAGATGGTGAGCAACCTGCTGGTCGTCCTCTGCTCGGAGCACGAGACGCAGCCGGTCGTCAACACCGGGACGCTCTACGCGTAGGGGCGTGGGCAGGTTCGGGCGGGCGGCAAGCGGCTGCCCGCACGGCCGCCGACAGCCCCGCGTTCCGGAGCCCTGACCATGGCCGAGCGCAAGCCGTTCCTCCTCCGCCTCGACCCCGCGACGTTCGCGGCCCTCCAGGCATGGGCCGCGGACGACCTCCGCTCGGTCAACGGCCAGGTGGAGTTTCTCCTGCGGCGGTCGCTCCGTGACGCCGGGCGGCTGCCGGGGCGGGGCGGGGCGGCCGGGGCGGCCGCGGGCGAGCCGGGGCGGGCGGGGGGCGAGCCGGCCGGGGAGTCCTAACAGCCCGCCTGCTGGATTCGGCGCCCCTTGAGCGTGAGGATCACGACGAACCCGGGGTTCGCCGTGATCCGTGAGCGCGGCGCAGCGGAATTTGAGCAGGCGGCCTGCTGGAACCGGGCCCGAGACGCCTGCAAGACTGGGGCATCCGCCTTCGCAGGCACCGCCCGCCCCGACGGCCCACGACGCCGTGACGGCCCTGACGGCCACGACGGGCGAATAAGTCGGGGCTGAGTGCCGCGTGTTGTCATAGTCCCATGACATCGCCTTTGTCCGTGACGGTCGGCGCGGCCGTGCGGGCCTCCCGCAAGGAACGTGGCTGGAGCCAAGCGAGGCTGTCGGCAGAGTCCCGGGTTCCGCAGACGGTCGTCTCATCCATCGAGCGCGCCACGCACTTCAACCCGCCGATCGAAACGATCAGACGCCTCTGCACGGCGCTCGACGCCGAGTTGATCGTCGAGATTCGCCCTGCCCGGCTCGTCGGAAGATCCGATCAGCGAGATCCCGCCCACGCTGCGTGCGTTGCGGCCACGAGGCGGATCCTCGAGCGGGTCGGCTGGACCACGGCCTCCGAAATCGAGATCGTGACCGGTCGGGCCCGGGGGTTCGTCGATCTCTTGGCCTTCGATCCGCGCACCCGGCGGCTCCTCGTGATCGAGGTGAAGACGGAGATCCGCGATGTCGGGGGCCTCGAGCGCCAGGTGGGCTGGTACCTTCGCGAGGCACGAAGTGCGGCAGGCAGCCTCGGATGGCGACCGCAGCGCGTTTCGGGAGTCGTCGTCTGCCTCGCAACGGCGGCCGTTGACGCTGCAGTCGTTGTGAACCGCGTCCAGCTGGCCGCGGCCTTCCCGCTCCGCGGACGTGCCGTGCGCGCCGTCCTGATCGGGGGCGCGATTGTCGATGGACGGGGCCTGATTCTCCTCGACCCCCTGCGGCGCGGCGGTGCCGGACTGATGACGCTCGCCGCGGACGGGCGGCGGACGCCCGCGCCATACCGCGATTACGCGGCCTTCCTGCGCGCTCGCCCGTCACGGGCAGGATGAGCCTCCGGCGCGGTGACTCCCGCGGGCCACGGCGACACGGCTGCGGGGAGCTGGACGAGAGGTGGCCGGCGAGCCGCGCGAGGCGAGCCGCGCGAGGCGACCCGCGCGAGGCCAGACGGGAGTCTCAGCAGCCCGCCTGCTGGATCCGGGGCCGCTCGAGCGTGAGATTCCCGGCGAACCTCGAGTTGGCCGTGATCCGTGTGCGTGAGGGCCCGGGTTCTCAGCATGCCGCCTGCTAGAGCTGCGCCCCTGGCCGCGCCCCGGCGCTGCGCCCAGCCCCCCGCGCTGCCGCCCGCCCCCGCGGCCCGCCCCGGCACGGCGCGCGCCCCGTACGGCCCTCTTGCACGCTCGGCGTACACTCTCGTCCCGGCGCTGGGGCAGGCACCCGGGCTGTCTGCCCGCGACCCGGCCGGCACGAGCAGAGGCACGCAGCGGATCATGGCCAGATCGATGTGGCGGGGGGCGATCCAGTTCGGCCTGGTGACGATCCCCGTGCGGCTCTACCTCGCGACCGAATCGCGGGGCATCTCGTTCAACATGCTCCACGAGAGCTGCCTGAACCGGATCCAGATGAAGACGTACTGCCCTCATCACGACGAGGTGATCTCGCGCGGGGACACGGTCAAGGGCTACGAGTACGCCAAGGACCAGTACGTCGTCATCACCGATGACGACCTCGCGAGCGTGCCGCTCAAGACAGTCCGCTCCATCGAGATCGAGAAGTTCGTGCCTGCCCTCCCCCAGGAGGACGAGCCGGCGCGCTTCGTGAAGCAGGCCTACTACGTGGAGCCCGAGGCGATCGGCAAGAAGGCCTACGCCCTCCTCCGCGAGGTGCTGGCCGAGCAGGGCCTGGCCGCGATGTGCAAGGTCGTCATCAAGGACCGGGAGGCGCTCGCCGCGCTCAACCCGCTGGGCAGCGCGATGGTCCTCGAGACCCTCCACTGGCCCGACGAGATCCGGGCGACCGAGGAGCTCGACCTCCCGGGCGAGGAGATCGAGGTGAAGCCCGCCGAGCGGGCGATGGCGGCCCAGCTCATCGCCGCCATGACCGGCGGCTTCGATCCGGCCGAGTACCGCGACGAGTACCGCGCGGCGCTCGAGGAGGTGATCGAGGCGAAGGTCCAGGGGCGCGAGATTGTCGAGCTCGAGGCGCCCGCGGCCGGCGGCCAGCTGGTCGACCTGATGGCGATGCTCGAGGCGAGCGTCAACGCGGCTCGGACGGCCCGCTCCAACCGCGAGACGGAGGAGGCCGCCGAGGAGCAGGTCGACCAGGGACGCGGCGACGGCCGCGGCGCGGCGGGGCGGCCGGCGGCGATGCGCGCGAAGAAGGTGGCCGTCCCCGTCGAGGAGGTCGAGGAGCGCGAGGTCCCGGCTCGCAAGGTCGCGCGCCGGAAGACGGCCTGATCGGCGTCCGGTCGCCCGCTGACCGTCGCCGCCCCGGCGCCCGGGTGATGCGAGCGGGCGAGCAGGTGTCTCGATGTGATGCCCCTGGCCGCATCATCGGCGCATCGCCGGCGTGCAGACCAGGATCGCCGGCGCGGGCGATCGCCGGTCGATCGACAATCGGCGCATGACGCGAATCGCGCCAGGCGAGCAGCTCCCGCTCGAATTCGCGCCGACGGCGTCGCGCCTGCCGCCGCGGATCGCGCTGATGCGCCCGACCGACGGGGAGGGGCCGTTCGACGACGCCGGCTACTTCTTCGAGCCGTGGTGGCCGGGAATCCGCGCCCTCGTGCTCGTGGAGGGCGACGCCGTGCGCCTGCGGGCCGAGGCCCTCACGGATCCCGCCCCGGCCTTCCCGGAGCTGGCGGGCGTCGCCCACCTCGTGCGGGCAGATGGCGTCGTCCTGGACGCGACCCTCATGGTGCTCGATGCCCGGGGTCGGCCCAGCCGCACCCTCCTCGAGCGCCGGCTCCGCGGCGGAGGAGGCGGGTCGGCCGCGCTCGTGGCGTCGGACCTGCTCTACCTGCACGAGACCAGCCTCGCGGCCCGCCCGTTCGGCGAGCGGCGCGGCGAGCTCGCCGCACTGCTGGCGCCCTCGCCGTGGTGCCTCGCCGGCCGCGGCTTCGTCGGGGATGGCACCACCGTCGCGAAAGCGCTCGGCGCGCTCGGCTTCCGCGCCCTCTCGGCGCGCCGGCTCGACGCGACCCTCCGCCCGGGTCCCGCCGGCGACGCCTGGTACCGCGTGCCCGTCGTGGCGACGCCGCGCGAGCTGCCGCCGCTCCTGGCCGTCTTCCGCCGGCTGCCACTGTAATCGCCGACGCACGGACGCAGGGACGGGACGGACGCCGAGATGCCGCTGGAGCGATATCGCGCGAAGCGTGACTTCGGTCGCACACCGGAGCCGGCGCCCGGGGTCGGTGAGTCCGCGCCCGGGGCCGGTGAGACGGCGCCGAGGGCGGAACGAGGTGCCGGTGAGCCACGGCGCACCGAGGCGCCCGGCGGCTGCGGCCGGTTCGTCGTTCACCGCCACCGTGCCAGCCGGCTCCACTACGACCTCCGCCTGGAGATCGACGGCGTTCTTGCCTCGTGGGCGTTGCCGAAGGGGCCGACGCGCGACCCCGACGAGCGGCGCTTCGCCGCCCGGACCGAGGACCATCCAATCGAGTACCTCGACTTCGAGGGTGTCATCCCGAAGGGCGAGTACGGCGCGGGCGATTCGATCTGCTGGGACTGGGGCACGTTCGAGCCCGAGCTGACCTGGGATCCCGGGGAGGCCGTCCGGTCCGGCGAGCTGAAGCTCCGGCTCCACGGGGAGAAGCTGGCCGGGCGGTTCACCCTGGTCCGGACGGGCGAGGGCGAGCGGCGCGGGGCCGGCGACGGCGAACGGCGCGGCGGTGAAGGTGCGCCGTGGCTTTTCATCGCCAAGGCCGGCCCGGACGCGATCCCGGGCTGGGATCCCGAGAACCATCCGGCGTCGGTGAAGACGGACCGAACGAACGACGAGGTGGCGGCGGCCGTCGGGCCCCGCTCGGACCGCCCTGCACCGGCGCCGCTCCCCTCGCTCGACCCGGCGGGCTCGCGGGTCGGCGCGCAGCCCGCATTCGTCGAGCCGATGCTGGCGACGCCCGGGATCGCGCCGTTCGACGGCGAGGACTGGCTCTTCGAGCCGAAGTGGGACGGCTACCGCGTCCAGGCAATCGTGGCCGGTGCAAAGGTCCAGCTCCGGACCCGCAATGGACACGACGCCGGGCGCTACTTCCCGGAGCTGCTCGGCCCGCCGGCCTGGCTCGCCGCTCCGGAGGCGGTCGTCGACGGCGAAGTCGTCGCCCTCGACTCCGAGGGGCGGCCCGACTTCGGGCTCCTCCAGGCCCGCCTCGGCGGTGGCTTCTCGACGTCGGACCTGCCCGCCAGCCCCGAAACGAAGGCGGCCGGGAAGGGCGCCCCGCTCGCCTTCATGGCCTTCGACCTGCCATGGTGCAGCGGCCGGTCGTACCTGGACGTGCCCCTCGAGGAGCGCAAGGAGATCCTCCGCCTGGTCCTCCGCGAGCACCCCCGCGTCCGCTACGGCGGACACGTGGCGCGTGACGGCATCGCGTTCTACGCGGCAGCGGCCGCCCGGGGACTCGAGGGGGCGATGGCGAAGCACCGCCGCAGCCGCTACGAGGCCGGTCGCCGTTCGACGGCATGGCTCAAGCTGAAGGTCCGGCCCACCCAGGAGCTGGTCGTGGGCGGCTACGTGCGCGGCCAGGGGAGCCACCGCGACCTCGGGGCCCTCGTCGTCGGGGTGATGGATGAAGGACGGCTGCGGTACGCCGGGCGCGTGGGGAGCGGCCTCGACACGGCGACGCGGGCGCGCCTGCGGGCGGCGCTCGACGCCCGGTCTCGGCCGGAGCACCCGTTCGGCGACGCTCCCGCCGACCTCGCCCGCACGCCGGATGCGACATGGGCAGCGCCGGACCTCGTGATCCGGGCCGAGATCGGCGGCTGGTCGCGGGACGGGATCGTCCGCCAGGCGACGTTCGTCCAGGAGGCGCCGGAAGTCGATCCCGCGTCCGTCGGACGCCAGGAAGCGGTGGGGCCGGAGGCGGCCGCACGGGCCCTGGCGAAGGCCGGCGTGGGCCGGTCGCGCGTGGTCGCGCCTTCGCATCGTTTGAGCAAGGCGAATGGTTCGGGCTTATCGAAGGATGAAGCGGGCCGGGCCTCCCAGCCGCCGGTGTCGACGGACGTCGAGCCGCCCACGGCCGAGGAGCTCGCCGCGCTCGACGCCCTGCCGGGGCGGGGCGGAACCTGGCGGATTGGCGGCCGCGACGTGGCGTTGACGAACCTCGACAAGGTGCTCGCGCCCGGGGCCGCCGGGGCCGCCGGGGCCGCGGCCGAGGCCGCTGGGGCCGCGGCCGGAGCTCTCGCGCCCGGGGCCGACGACGACCCGCCGGTGACGAAGCGCGACCTGGTCCGCTACATGACGCTGATCGCGCCCGTCATGCTCCCCCACCTCGCCGGGCGGGCGCTCAACCTCGCCCGCTACCCGAACGGTGTCGACGGCGACTTCTTCTGGCAGAAGGACGTGGCCAAGGGAACGCCCGACTGGGTGACCCGCTGGCGCGAGCCCGACCCGCCAGACCGGCGGCCGCATGCCTACGTCGTGGCCGACGGGATCGCCACGCTGGCCTGGCTCGGCAACCAGGCTGCCATCGAGCTCCACCCCTGGACCTCTCCGATCGACGCGCCGGCCGAGCCCCGGTGGGCCCTCGTCGACATCGACCCGGGCTCCCGCACCACCTGGGAGGAGACGCTCGTCCTCGCCGGGCTCTACCGGCGGGCCTTCGACCACCTCGGCGTCGTCGGCGTCCCGAAGGTGACCGGGAAGCGCGGGATCCAGGTCTTCGTCCCGCTCCGGCCCGGCTATTCCTTCGAGGAGACGCGGGCCTGGGTCGAGCAGGTCTCCCGGGCCGTCGGGGGCGCGGTGCCCGACCTCGTGAGCTGGGAGTGGTCGAAGGACCGCCGCGACGGGCGGGCACGACTGGACTTCACCCAGAACTGGCGCAACCGGACGCTCGTCGGCCCGTACTCGGCCCGCCCGGCCCCGGGGCTGCCGGTCTCCGCCCCGATCTCCTGGGACGAGCTGGACGATCCGGCGCTGCGCCCCGATCGCTGGACGATCCGGACGATCCTCGCCCGCGTCGCCGAGCGCGGCGACCTCTTTGCCGCCGCCCGGGGGCCCGGCCAGGAGCTGCCCCGCCTGTAGGCGAGGCGCGGGGCGTGATCCCCCGCAGGATCAGGATCACCGCCGTTGAGCACGAAACCGGGCCGCGAAGCGCCGGATCCTGCTGTTCTGGGGCAGGTTCTGTGCGGCGACCTCCCGTTCGTGATCCAGGGCAGCATCACCCGCGGGGGCCGCCGCCCCGGTGGCCGCCGCGGGCCGGAGCGGGCCGGAGCGCCGGGGCGCGCGGATCGGCGCGGGGCAGGTGCGCCCGCGTTCGGCCAGCCGGCCGGCACGGAGCGGGCGAAGCGGCCCCCGGAGTCGGGCGGTGCGGCACCCGGCACGGCCGGATGTGCTCCGTATCATCGGACCGTGGGCCCGGGCCCCACCCAACGATCGTGAACCCGAGCGCCGGTCTGCATCCGGATCGGCGCCTCCTCCCGACCGCACGGAGGCGGCTGATGCCCATCCCATACACGAAGCCCGCCGCCCCGAGCGATGACAAGCGCTGGAAGATCGTCGAGACCCGGATGCGACGGATGGGCGATCGGCCCCAGGCCTTGATCGAGGCCCTCCACGCCGCCCAGGAGGCCTTCGGATTCCTCGAGACCGACGCCCTCGGCTACATCGGCGACACCCTGGGGGTTCCCCATTCGCGCGTCTACGGGGTCGCGACGTTCTACTCGTTCTTCGCCCTCAAGCCCCAGGGCGAGCACACCTGCGTCGTGTGCACGGGAACGGCCTGCTACATCAACGGCGCCAAGGAGATCCTGGGCGGCTTCGACCGCCGCCTCGGGGTCAAGCCCCGCGAGACCACGCCGGACGGCAAGGTCTCGCTCCTCACCGCGCGCTGCCTCGGCGCCTGCAGCCTGGCGCCCGCGGTGATCGTCGACGGCGACGTCCGGGGCAAGGTGAACGCGAACGAGCTCGTCGACCAGCTGGAGGCGATGTGAGCGAGATGCCCGACGCGGCGCGCCCGAATCGCCGCCGCCCGACCACCATCGAACCCCTCGACGGCCCGCCGCGCGCGTCCGCCTACGTGTGCGAGGCGGCGAGCTGCATGTCGATGCAGGCGCACGACGTCACCGTGCGCCTCGGCGAGCTGATCGGCGAGGCCGGCCTCGACGACGTCCTCGTCAAGCGCGTCGGCTGCCTGGGCCTGTGCGCCGCCGGCCCGCTCGTCGAGATCCCCCAGACGGGTCGGCTCTTCGAGCACGTCAACCCCGACGACGTCGACGGCATCGTCGGGGCACTCAAGACGGTCAAGCCCACCGACGAGCGGCAGCCCCGGGTTCCCTTCTTCGAGAAGCAGCTGCGGGTCGCCACCGAGAACTTCGGCCGCGTGGACCCCGAGAGCCTCGACGACTACCTGGAGCGCGACGGCTACCAGGCCCTGCGCCGCGCCCTCTCCGAGATGACCTCGGCCGAGGTCCGCGACGAGATCACCCGGAGCGGGCTGCGCGGCCGCGGCGGCGCCGGCTATCCCACCGGCCTCAAGTGGACCACCGTCGCCAAGGCCCAGGGCAGCCCCAAGTACGTGATCTGCAACGCCGACGAGGGCGACCCGGGGGCGTTCATGGATCGCAGCGTCCTCGAGAGCGACCCGTACCGCGTCCTCGAGGGGATGGCCATCGCCGCCTTCGCGGTCCACGCCAGCGAGGGCTACATCTACTGCCGCGCGGAGTACCCCCTCGCGGTGGCCCGCCTCCGAACCGCGATCCGGAATGCGCAGCGGGCGGGATACCTCGGCCAGGGGATCGCCGACACGTCGTTCAGCTTCGACGTCCAGGTCCGCCTGGGCGCCGGCGCCTTCGTCTGCGGCGAGGAGACCGCCCTCATCGCCTCCGTCGAGGGACGGCGGGGCACGCCGCGGCCGCGGCCCCCCTACCCCGCGGTGAGCGGCCTGTGGGGCCAGCCAACGCTCATCAACAACGTCGAGTCGTTCGCCAACGTGCCGACCATCCTCCGCAAGGGCCCCGAGTGGTACGCGGCGATCGGCCACGGCAAGAGTCGCGGGACCAAGGTCTTCGCCCTCGCCGGGCGGATCGTCAACACGGGCCTCGTGGAGGTCCCGATGGGGATGACCCTCCGGGAGATCGTCTACGACATCGGCGGCGGGATCATCGACGACCGGCCGTTCAAGGCGGTCCAGACCGGCGGGCCGTCCGGCGGCTGCATCCCCGCCGAGCACCTCGACATGCCGGTCAGCTACGAGTCGCTCATCGAGGTCGGCTCGTTCATGGGCTCCGGCGGCCTCATCGTCATGGACGACACGTCCTGCATGGTGGACGTGGCCAAGTACTTCCAGGACTTCTGCCGCGACGAGTCCTGCGGCAAGTGCACCCCCTGCCGCGTCGGCACGACCCAGATGTGGATGCTCCTCGACCTGATCACCCGCGGCGTCGCGACGCTGGACGACCTGGCCACGCTCGAGCGGCTTGCCGGCATCGTCCAGAAGACCGCGCTCTGCGGGCTCGGCCAGGGAGCGCCCAACCCGATCTTCAGCACGCTGCGCTACTTCCGGGACGAGTACCTGGCCCACATCATCGACAAGGTCTGTCCCGCCGGCGTCTGCACGATCGAGACGGCGGAGGTGATGGCATGACCACCGTCCACACCCTGCGGATCGACGGCAAGGACGTCGCCGGGGCCGAGGGCGCCACGATCCTGGACGTGGCGATCGAGAACGGGATCGACATCCCGACCATGTGCCACCTCGAGGGGATCTCCGACCGCGGCGCCTGCCGCCTCTGCATGGTCGAGATCACCGGCTCGAACAAGCTCGCCGCGGCCTGCATGACGAAGGTCTCCGAGGGGATGGACGTCACCGCCCACTCGGATCAGCTCCTGGAGTACCGCCGGGCGATCACCGAGATGCTCTTCGTGGAGCGCAACCACGTCTGCGCGGTCTGCGTCGCCAACAACCACTGCGAGCTGCAGGACACGGCGGAGGAGCTGGGGCTCACCCACTTCGACCTGCCCCGAATCAACCCCAAGGTCGACATCGACGCCAGCCACCGGCTGTTCTCGATCGACCACAACCGCTGCATCCTGTGCCTGCGCTGCGTGCGCGTCTGCGACGAGATCGAGGGCGCCCACACCTGGGACATCATGCATCGCGGCCTCGAGACCAGGGTCCAGACGGACATGGGGATCCCGTGGGGCGAATCCACCACCTGCACGAGCTGCGGAAAGTGCGTCCAGGTCTGCCCGACCGGGGCCCTCTTCGAGAAGGGCCGGGCGGTCGCCCGCGGCAGCAAGACCCGGCGCCCGTTCCTGCCCTGGATGAAGGTCGTCGCCGAGGAGCGTGGGCTGTGAGCAAGCCGCGGGTCGCCACCGTCTGGCTCGACGGCTGCTCGGGCTGCCACATGTCCCTCATCGACATGGACGAGCGGATCCTCGACATCTTCGAGCGGGCCGACCTGGTCTACGGCCCCCTCGTCGACGTCAAGGACTTCCCGGAGGACGTCGACGTCTGCCTCGTGGAGGGTGCCGTCTCCAGCGAGGAGGACCTCCACAAGATCAGGCTGGTCCGCGAGCGCACGAAGACGCTCGTCTCCTTCGGCGACTGCGCGGTGACCTCCAACGTCCCGGGCATGCGGAACCCCATCGGGGTCGCGCCGCTCCTGGACCGGGCCTACCGGGAGAACGTCACGCTCAATCCGCAGCTGCCGACCGACGTCGTGCCGAAGCTCCTGCCGATGGCGCACCCGGTCCACCGGGTCGTGAAGGTCGACGTCTTCCTGCCCGGCTGCCCGCCGTCCGCCGACCTCATCTTCACCATGCTCGATGACCTGCTGGCCGGTCGCGTTCCCGACGCGGCCGGGGCCCGGTTCGGTCGCTGACGGGGGACCGCCATGAGCCGCACCATCGTCATCGATCCGGTGACCCGGATCGAGGGCCACTCCAAGATCACGATCCAGCTCGACGACCGCGGCGAGGTCGCCGACGCCCAGTTCCACGTCACCCAGTTCCGCGGCTTCGAGCGCATCACCCAGGGCCGCCCGGTCCACGAGATGCCCGCCCTCATGGCCCGCATCTGCGGGATCTGCCCCGTCAGCCACCTCGTCGCCTCCGCCAAGGCGGTCGACGACATCATGGCCGTCGAGCCGACGCCGACCGGCGCCGACCTGCGGCGGGTCATCAACCTCGGCCAGATCGTCCAGTCCAACGCCCTCTCGTTCTTCCACCTCTCCTCGCCGGACCTCCTCTTCGGGTTCGACGCCGATCCGGCCGTCCGGAACATCATCGGCGTGGCGCGGGCGAATCCCGGGCTGGCCAGGGACGGGATCGGGCTCCGCAAGTGGGGCCAGGAGATCATCGAGTGGATGGCCGGCAAGCGGATCCACCCGGAGGGGATCGTCCCCGGGGGCGTCGCCTGGCCGCTGACCGCCGAGGTCCGGGACCGGATCCTGGCCGGGGTCCCCGAGGCGATCGCGGCCGTGGAGCGGGCCATCGCCTGGTACAAGTCGGACATGCTGCGCTGGGAGGAGGAGGCTTCGACCTTCGGCAACTTCCGCTCGGCGTTCATGGGCCTGGTCGACCGCCAGGGCAATGTCGACCACTACGGCGGCTGGCTCCGGGTCGTCGACGCCGACGGCAAGTTCCTGGCCGACCGGGTGGACCCGAAGCTCTTCAACGACTACATCGGCGAGGCCGTCGAGCCCTGGTCGTATCTCAAGTCGACCTACTGGAAGGCGATGGGGTACCCGGACGGCATCTACCGGGTCGGGCCGCTGGCCCGGCTCAACGTCGCCGACCGGATGGGAACCCCCCGCGCCGACGAGGAGCTCGAGAAGTTCCGCTGGCGGGTGGGCCGGGTCGCGGGCTCGTCGTTCCACTATCACTACGCGCGCCTGATCGACACGCTCCACGCCATCGAGAAGGTCGAGGAGCTCCTGCGGGGCCCCGACATCCTCGACAAGCACGTGCGGTCGTTCGCCGGGATCAACCGGAACGAGGGCATCGGCGTCTCCGAGGCGCCCCGCGGCACGCTCATGCACCACTACAAGGTGGATGACGACGGCATCGTCCAGTGGGTGAACCTCGTCATCGCGACAGGCCACAACAACATGGCCATGAACCGGGCCGTGCTGCAGGTGGCCCGGCACCACGTGAAGGGCGAGACGATCACCGAGCCGATGCTCAACCGGGTCGAGGCGGTCATCCGCTGCTACGACCCGTGCCTCTCCTGCTCGACCCACGCCCTCGGCCAGATGGCGCTCCGGATCCAGCTGCTGGCGCCCGACGGGAAGGTGCTGGACGAGCTGGCCCGCTGACGGTCCCGGGAACGTGACGGGGGCCCCCGGTGACGGCCGCGCCGGGCCAGCGCGGCCCCGCCCGGGTGCTCGTGGTCGGGTACGGCAACGCGCTCCGCAGCGACGACGGGGTCGGCTGGCACGCCGCCCGGCTCCTCGCCGGCGACTCCCGCCTGGCGGACGCAGTCGTCGTGGCCGAGCACCAGCTGGCGCCCGAGCTGGCCCTCGATCTGAGCGCGGCCAGCCTCGTGATCTTCGTGGATGCGAGCACGGCGACACCGCCGGGCACGGTCACGGTGCGGTCGCTGGCCCGGCCCGGCGGGGGCTGCGCGGGGCCGGCCGGCGGGCGCGGCAGCTCGCGGGCGAGCGCGGGCCCCGCGCGGCCGCCAGCCCGGGCGCCACGTCGCACCACGTCGACCCGGAGCTCCTGCTCGCCCTGGCCCTCGAGCTCTACGGATCGGCCCCGGAGGCCGTGGTGGTCAGCGTCGGCGTCGCGGCGATGGGCCCCGGCGAGACGCTCTCGCCTCGCGTGGCGGCGGCGCTCCCGGCCGTGGCGGACGCCGTCGCTCGGCTCGTGGCGGAGCACGAGGCCCGGATGGCCGGCGAGGCGCGGGAGCCCGCCTGACCGCACCCCCTGCCGGCCGGCGGGGTCGCGCACGACGAGCGGCCCGTGGCTGCGTGTCCCACGGCTCTGACGCGCGCGCCCGCGGCCCCGGGAGACTGGGGCCATGAACGAGACCGCCGCACTCGTCGCTGCCCTGAACACGTCATGGTTCGCAACGGGCCTCAGCGAGAAGGCCCAGACACGCCTGGCGGAGCTCGGTCGCCGCTTCACCGCGGAGCCGGGGACGGAGCTCTTCCGGGAAGGAGAGTCGAGCGACACCTTCGGAATCCTGGTCCACGGCCGCGTCGCGCTGCGCACGCTCGTCCCCGAGCGGGGCGACATCACGATCCTCACCGTGGAGCCGGGCGACGTCTACCTCTGGTCGGCCCTCGTCCCGCCGTTCCGCGCCTCGTCCACCGGCACCGCCATCGAGCCGATCGAGGCCATCATCTTCGAAGGCGCGGCCCTGCGCGCCGCCCTTCGTGACGAGTGCGAGCTCGCCATGGCCCTCTACCCCCGCCTCCTCGTCGCGGTCGCCCGCCGCCTCTACGCGACCCGCCTCCAGATGCTGGACCTCTTCGCCACGGAGCAGGTGAAGGAATGGTGATCCGGACAGCCCCCCTCCGGGGCCACCGACCGGCCCTGGAGGGGCCCGGATTCCTCGCCCGGCCCGACCTGCAGATCCTCATCGACCTCCTGCGCGAGGATGGGCGCCGCGTCATCGGCCCGACTGTCTCCGACGGGGCGATCGTCTTCGACGAGATCACCACCGTCGACGATCTCCCCCGGGGCATCGGTGACGAGCAGGCGCCCGGGCGCTACCGTCTCCGGCGGCGCAACGACGAGCGCCTCTTCGGATTCGTCGTCGGACCGACGGCCTGGAAGAAGTGGACCTTCCCGGCCCGCGTCCCCCTGACGCGGGCCTCCAAGGACGGCCACAAGGTCACCTTCGCCCCCGAGCCGCCCGACACCTCTCCCGTCGCCTTCGTCGGGGCCCGCGCCTGCGACCTCGCCGCGCTCGGCGTGCAGGACACCGTCTTCACGGGGACCGCGTTCGTGGACCCGGATTACGCCGCCCGCCGGGCCACGGTCTTCATCGTGGCGGTCCAGTGCACGAATGCCGCCTCGACCTGCTTCTGCACCTCCATGGGCACCGGTCCCGAGGTGGAGGGCGGGCACGACATCGTCCTGACCGAGCTGGACGCCGGCTTCCTCGTCGAGGCCGACAGCGCGGCCGGCCACGCTCTCATGGAGAAGCTCCCGCTGCGCCCGGCCTCGGCGGCGGAGCAGTACGGCGCGGCGGCGACGGTCGCGGCCGTGCGAGCCCGCATCGGCGACCCCGTCCCGGCCGCCGGCCTGCACGATCGCCTCATGGCCCAGCTGGACCACCCCCGCTGGGCCCAGGTCGCGGAGCGCTGCATCACCTGCGGGAACTGCACCCTCGCCTGCCCGACCTGCTTCTGCACGACCCTCACCCAGACGACCGACCTCACCGGCGTCGATGCGGTGATGTACCGCAGCTGGGACAGCTGCTTCAGCCCGGGCTTCGCGAAGGTGGCCGGCGGGAGCTTCCGCTCCCGGCCCCGCGACCGCTACCGCCAGTGGCTCACCCACAAGTTCGCCACGTGGTGGGACCAGTTCGGCAGCTCCGGCTGCGTCGGCTGCGGCCGCTGCATCACCTGGTGCCCGGTCGGCATCGACGTCCGCGACGAGCTGAACGCGATCGCCCCGGCGGTGCCGCTCGTCCCCGAGACGCTTCTCGTCGAGCCGGTCGCAGCCACCCCCAACGACTTCGTCACGGCCCGGGTGGTGGCCACGCGCCAGGAGACGTCGGACACGACGAGCCTGACCCTGACCGGCACCGACCCGGCCTTCGCCCAGGGGAGCACCGGCCAGTTCGCGATGGTCGCCCTGCCGGGATTCCCGCCGCTCCCCATCTCGATCAGCCGCTTCCTCCCCGACGGCATCGAGCTGACGATCCGCGGCGCGGGCCCCGCCACCAAGGCGATGTGCGCGCTGCAGGTCGGCGAGGAGCTGGGCCTGCGCGGTCCCCTCGGCAACAACTGGCCGCTCGACCGCGCGGTCGGGCGCGACCTCGTCATCGTCACCGGCGGCATCGGCCTCGCGCCGCTGCGGCCGGTCCTGCATGCGATCGTGGCCGGCCGGCGCCGGTTCGGCGACGTGAAGCTCTTCTACGGAGCGCGCACGCCGGCCGACCTCCTCTACCGCGACGAGCTCGAGCGCTGGGCCGCCCGCGACGGGATCGAGGTCAGCCTGACCGTCGATCGCGCCGGGCCGGACTGGACGGGACGGGTGGGCATCGTGACCCACCTCTTCGACCAGGCCGTCTGGGACGGCGCCAACATGATCGCCTTCGTCTGCGGTCCGGAGAGGATGATGCAGGCGACGGCGACGACCCTGGCCGGCCGCGGCGTCCCCGCGTCCCGCATCCACGTGACGCTGGAACGGCACATGGAGTGCGGGATCGGGCTCTGCGGGCACTGCCAGATGGGCCAGTACTTCGTCTGTCGCGACGGCCCCGTCTTCTCGATCGGGCAGCTCGGCGACATCTTCGGCCGGGAGGGCATCTGATGACGAGCCACGCCGCCCCCGCCGGCGCGCGTCCCCGCGTCGGTGTCGTCAAGTTCGCCTCGTGCGACGGGTGCCAGCTGACGCTGCTGGACCTGGAGGACGAGCTCCTCTCGATCGTGGAGCACTTCGAGATCGTCGACTTCCCGGAGGCGACGTCGTCGCGCTCGCCGGGCCCCTACGACGTCCTCTTCGTGGAGGGGTCGGTCTCCGAGCCGGCCCACCTCGAACGGATCGTGGAGCTTCGGCGGCGGACGCGCTACCTCGTGACCATCGGCGCCTGCGCGACGGCCGGCGGCATCCAGGCGCTCCGCAACTGGGGCGACCACGATGCCTTCCGGGCCGGCGTCTACGCCCACCCGGAGTGGATCGAGTCGCTGGCCCGCTCGACCCCGATCGCCGAGCACGTGGCGGTGGACGCCGAGCTGCGCGGCTGCCCGATCGACCCGGGCCAGCTGGTGGAGCTCCTCACGTCGCTCACCACCGGGCGCCGGCCGCAGCTGCGCGACGAGTCCGTGTGCATGGTGTGCAAGCGCCGCGGCGTGGTCTGCGTGATGGTCAGCAAGGGGATCCCCTGCCTCGGGCAGGTGACCCAGACCGGTTGCGGGGCGATCTGCCCGCAATTCGGGCGCGGCTGCTACGGCTGCTTCGGCCCGCGCGAGCAGGCCAACGCCGCCGGGCTCGCCCGCCACCTCCAGATGGCCGGGGACAGGCCGCGCGAGGAGGTCGGGCGGCTCTTCGCCGGGTTCACCGCGTACAACGAGCCCTTCCGGAGCATGGTCACCGAGCTCGGCGGGACCCGAACGGGGCGGACCGGCATGGGGGCCGCCACGGACGCCACGACGGGAGGCAAGCGATGAGCACGGCCACGAAGAAGGTCGTGGACGAGCGCCTGTACGAGGTCGGGGAGCTCACCCGGGTCGAGGGCGAGGGCTCCCTGCGCCTGCGCGTCCGCGACGGGGAGGTCGTCGAGGCGCGCCTGGGCATCTTCGAGACCCCCCGCTACTTCGAGCAGCTGGTCGTCGGGCGAACCCCCGACGACGTGATCGACATGGTGGCCCGCATCTGCGGAATATGCCCCGTCGCGTACCAGATGAGCGCGTCGCACGCGTTCGAGGACCTCTTCGGGGTCCGGATCGATCCCTCGTCGCGCGCGCTCCGCCGCCTCTTCTACTGTGGCGAGTGGATCGAGAGCCACGCCCTCCACATCTACCTCCTCCACGCCCCGGACTTCCTCGGCTATCCGAGCGCCATCGACATGGCGGCCGACCACAAGCCGCTCGTCGAGAAGGCGCTGCGGATGAAGAAGGCCGGCAATCACCTCGTCAAGATCCTCGGCGGGCGGCCGATCCACCCGGTCAGCGTCCGTGTCGGCGGCTGGAGCCGCGCGCCGCGCGCCGCCGAGCTGAAGGAGCACCGGGCGGCGCTTGCCGACGCCCTGGCGTTCGCCCAGGAGACCGTCAAGATCGTGGCCGGCTTCACCATGCCGGCCTTCGCCCGCGAGCCGCGGTTCGTCAGTCTCCGCCACGCCGCCGAGTACCCCTTCAACGATGGCCGGATCGTCTCGTCGGACGGGATCGACCTGGCTCCATCCGGCTGGCGGGATGCCTTCTCGGAGGTCCAGGTCGAGGGGTCGAACGCCCTCCATGCCCGCTCTCTCGACGGAAAGGGGCCCTACCTCGTCGGACCCGCGGCCCGCGTGGCGCTCGCCGGCGACCAGCTCCACCCCCTCGCGAAGGAGGCCCTGGCCGCCTCCGGCCACGCGGAGCTGATCCGGACGAACATCTACGCGTCCATCGTGGCCCGCGCGGTTGAGCTGGTCCACGCCCTCGCCGAGGCTATCGACATCATCGACGCCTACCGGCCGCCTGCCGAGCCGCTCGTAGCCTGGCAGAGCCGCTCCGGCATCGCCGCGTGGGCAACCGAAGCCCCCCGCGGCCTTCTCTTCCACCGCTACGAGGTGGACGAAGCCGGGCGGGTCCGATCGGCCCAGATCGTCCCGCCCACCAGCCAGAACCAGGCCGCCATCGAGGCCGACCTCGTGGTCGCCGCGAAGGAGGTCCTCGACCTGTCCCACGAGGCGGCCACCCACCGCCTCGAGCAGATGATCCGCAGCTACGACCCCTGCATCAGCTGCGCGACGCACTTCCTCGACCTGACCATCGAGGAGGCGTGACCGCGCCGATCCCGGAGCGTCCCATCGATCACGTCAGCGGAGCGTCCCCATGACCACGCGCGTGCCCGTGTTCGTGTGCGGCGAGCCCGCCCGCGGCGACGATGCCGCCGGGTTTGCGGCCGTCGAGCTGCTGTCCCCGGATGCGCGCGCCCGGGCCGAGATCCAGGCGATCGGCCGGCTCGACGTCCTGCTCCTGCTGGACCTGCCGGCCGAGAGGGCGTGCGTCGTCGTGGACGCCGTGGCCGGCATCGCGCCCGGCGAGGTCTGGGTCCGCCCCCTGCCGGCGCTCGTCGACCGGGCGCGGGCGCTGGCGGACTTGGGACGGGCTCCGGAGCCGAGCTCGTCGCACGAGCTGCCCCTCGAGCAGGTCCTGGCCCTCGCCGCGATCCTGCGCGAGGCCCCGCCGGCCGGGACCTTCGTGGGGATCGGCGGCTCGTGCTGGGACGTCGGGACGCCGCTGACCGCTCCCGTCGCCGCGGGCCTGCCCGCCTTCGCGGCGGCGATCGCGGCGGCCATCGATGCGGCTGTCGAGGCGGGCGTCGAAGCGGCGCTCGCGTCCGGCGCCGGCGGCTCGTTCGGCCCGGCGGCGCGTCCCCGCCCGGCGGGCAGCCCGCCGCGACGGGCTACTCCGGGTAGAGCTCGCCGATCGTGGAGGCGTCGAGCCAGGCCGGCTCGATGAGCAGCTGCGGCTGGACGGCCTTGCCGGCGACCAGGTCCAGGATGGCCGGCACGATCGTGGCGCCGTACGTCTCGGGGAAGTAGGCGGCGTCGCCGAGGTAGTGCTCGTCGGTGCGGATCAGCGCGCGCGACGGCTCCTCGCCGCCCTGGCCGGAGACCCAGACGTCGCCTTCGCGGCCGGCGGCCTTCGCCGCGGCGAGGGCGCCGCGCGCCGCGTCGCCGTTGACGGCCACGACGATGATCTTCGTCTTGCCGGGGAGGGTCGCGAGGACGTCCTTCATCGCGCTCGTCGCCAGCGGCTCCGTGTCGATCGCCCGGCCGATCTGCTCGTTCGTGATCGGGCACACGGCGGAGAACCCCTGGCGGTAGCCCTCCATCCGCTTCTGGCTCTTCGCCGCCGCGGCCACGGATTCGAACGAGACGTACGCGTCGTACGTGCAGCTCCAGCGCTCCTTGACCCACGCCCCGACGGCGCCCCCGGCGATCTGGCCGGCCCGCAGGTCGTCCGCGCCGGCGAGCGCCTTCGCGCACGGATCCTGGGCAAACTCGACGGCGAGCACCGGCACGCCGGCCGGCACCTCGGCGCAGCACGGCCACGGGGTCGGCAAGCGTCCCCTGGAACTGGATGATCCCCTGCACGCCGGCCTCGGAGAGCTGCTTCATGCAGCCCGCGACCCGGTTGGCGTCCAGCCTCGCGTCGCACTCCACCAGCTCCGCCTTCGCGAGGGCCGCCTGGGCCCTGATCCCCTCCGAGACCTGCGAGACGAACGGGACGAGGTCGCCGTAGGAGAGGTAGCCGAGCTTGATGCCCGCGCCGGCCCCCTCGGCGACGCCGTGGTACGGGTTGGCCGACGGGGTTGGCGTGGGTGCGAGCGTCGGCGTCGGCGAGGCCCCGCTGCCGGACTGCGGCACGCAGGCAGCCGCGGCCAGGGCGGCCACGACGAGGAGCGCGACGACGCGGCCGCCGCGAATTGGCGACGACGGGCGCGGGTTGAGCACGGGGTGATCCTCCGGTCGAGCGGGGCCGGGGCCGGCGGCGGGGCCGCCCGGGAGCGGGGTGCAGTGTTCGGTGAGGGCAAGGATACGGGATCGCCGATCGAGGAGCCGACGCGCGGCGGGGGTCGGGACGCGGTCTTCTCGACCAGCGCTCAGCGCCGGGACGCCTCCTCCACCGCACCGAGGACGGCGTTGGCCGGCGCCAGCCGAGCGTGGAGCTCCTCGTACTCCGGCGCGAGCTGGTCGTAGACCTTCCGCGCCGCGCCGTCCGGAGTGAGCCACTCGGCGATGCGGACGAGCGCCTCGATCCCCGCCCGCTCGTCGCGGACCAGCCCGACGCCCACCGCGGCCAGGATGGCGGCGCCCGCCACCGACGCCTCCGCGACGCGGGGGACCGCCACCTCGACGCCCACGACGTCGGCCTTCACCTGGTTCCAGAGCCGGCTCGCGGCGGTCCCGCCGGTGACCCGCAGCTCCGTGAACGGCAGGCCGGCCGCGACGGCCGGGGCGGCGACGTGGCGCAGCGCGAAGGCGGCCGCCTCCAGCACGGCCCGCACGACGTGTGCCCGCCGGTGGCGGAGCGTGAGGCCGACGAACGCCCCGCGGGCGGCCGGGTCGTGGAGCGGCCACCGCTCGCCGGCGAGGTACGGCAGGAAGAGGAGGCCACCCGCGCCGGCGGGGACGGTCGCCGCCTCCGCGAGAAGCTCCGCGAGCGTCGCCGTGCCGCCGAGCACGTCGGCCACCAGCCAGTCCAGCGCCTTGCCCGTCCCGGCCATCGCCCCGCCGACGTAATGGAGACCGGGGAGCGGCGCCGGGCCGGTCCAGAGCGGCGGCACGGCGAGGGGACCGTCCACGTAGAGGCCGAACCCGCCCGACGTCCCGCCCGTGTCGATCGCCTGGCCCGGCTTCGTCAGGCCCGCGCCCAGGAACGTCGCGATCGCGTCGTTGGCGCCCGCCACGACCGGAAGGTCCAGGGGAAGGCCCAGCTCGGTCGCCGGCCCTCCCCGCAGGCGGCCGATCACGGTGCCGGCCCGGGCCGCGGGCGGGGCGATCCGCTCGTCGAGTCCCGTGGCCCGGGCCTCGTCGACGGTGATCGCCTCCGCCGGGTCCTGGAGCGACGCTGCCGCCACGCCGGTCAGGCGGAACGCCGCGTGGTCCCATGCCGCCAGGAGCCAGGCGGCGCGCTCGACGACCTCCGGACGGAGCGCCGCGAGCAGCCGCGCCCGCCCGAGCAGGCCCACCACCCAGCCCTGGCGGCCGATCGCCGCGGCGGCGGCCGCCGTCTCCGCCGCGGCCCGCCGGTCCAGCCAGGTGATCGCCGGCGCCAGGGCGTGCCCGTCGGCCGCCGTCGCGACGAGCGTCGGGCCCTGGCCGACGACGCAGATGGCGAGCGGCTCGACCGGGCCGTCGACCGCCGCCTGGGCCCGGGCAATGCCGATCCCGCGGACGAGCGCCGTCCACCAGGCGTCCGGGTGCTGTTCCGCGCGACCCGCCGCGCCGTCGAGCAGGAGCGCGTACGGGACCCGGGCAAAGCCCCGCAGGCGCCCGTCCGCGGAGATGACGCCCGCCTTCACGGCGGAGGTCCCGAGGTCGATGGCGACGAGGGCGCGGGGATCGGCGGTCACGAGCGCGATGGTAGGAGCCCCTAGAGCATCTTGCCGGGATTGAGGATCCCCAGGGGATCGAGGGCGGCCTTGATGGCCCGCATCACGCGGACGGCGTCGGGACCGCGCGTCGCCTCCAGCCAGGCCTTCTTGGCAGTGCCGATTTCGGTGCTCGCCCGTCACCGAGCCGCCGAGCGCCAGGGTGGCCCGATAGAGGTCGTCCTGGGCCTGCTGGAGGCGCGATGGGGCGGTCGGGTCCTCCCGGTCGAAGACGAAGGACGGGTGGAGGTTGCCGTCGCCGGCATGGCCGAAGACACCGATCTGCAGGCCGCGCCGGTGCGCGCGATCTGCGTGCGATCGCGTCGAGGAGCTCCGGGATCGCGCTCCGCGGCACGACCACGTCCTCCATCCGGCTCGACGCCCATGGCGCTCGAGCGCCCGGCGGGCCATCCGGCGGGCCTGGCGGCAGCATGTCGGCCTCCGCCGCGTCGCTGGGCCCGGACGAGCGACGCCGGCCGCCGCGCACCGCGCAGGCCGCGTTCGGCGCGGTCCATCTCCTCCGCCCGCCGCGGCCCCGGGCAGATCCGACTCGACGAGGAGCATCGCGGCGGCGGTCTCGGTCGAGGCCCGAGCGTGTAGGCCGCGTTGACCGCGCCGGATGGTGAAGGCGTCCATCAGCTCGAGCGTGCACGGCATGCAGCCCCGTCGCGGACCATGCCCGCCACGGCCGCGCCCGCGGCCTGCGATCGGTGGGGAAGAACGCGAGCAGCGTCAGCTTGGGCGGCCGGCATGCGGGATGCAGGCGCAGCGTCGCCTCGGTGACGATCCCCAGCGTTCCCATGCTGAGCCCGACGAAGAGGCCGGCGAGGTCGTAGCCGGCGACGTCCTTCACGTTGCGGCCGCCGGTCCGGATGACGGCGCCGTCGGCCAGGACCACCTCGAGGCCGAGGACAGCAGTCGCGCGTCACGCCGTACTTCACGCAGCAGAGGCCGCCGGAGTTCGTGGCCAGGTTGCCGCCGATCGTGCACGTCGTCGTAGCTCGCGGGATCAGGCGCGTAGAAGAGGCCATGGGTCGCCACCGCCATCTTCAGGTCGGCGTTGACGACGCCCGGCTGGACGACGACGACGCGGTTCTCCTCGTCGATCTCGAGCACCCGGTTCATCCGCATCAGGGACACGGTGAGACCGCCCTCCACGGCGATCGCTCCCCCGGAGAGGCTGGTGCCGGCGCCGCGCGGGACGAGGGGGACCCGGTGGGCGGCGGCGAGCCGGACGATGCCGGCCACCTCCGCCGTCGAGGCCGGGAAGGCGACGGCGAGCGGGAGCGGCGGCTCCAGGTAGGCCGTCTTGTCGCGCCGGTGCGCCTCGAGGATCGAGCCGTCGGTGGTCAGGCGGAGATCGGGGAGGGCCGCGGCCAGGATCTCGAGGAACGGGGCCGTCATGGCGCCGCCGGCGCCTGCTACCGCTCGCCCGTCCGGCGCCCGACGACCCACCACGCCACCGGGAAGGCGATCCCGGCGAGGGCGAGCTTGAGCAGGTCCCCGAAGACGAACGGGGCGAGGCCCTTCTCGATCGCCGTCCCTAGGTCGAACCCGGTCGCCGCCATCAGCCAAGGGATCCCGACGAGGTAGATGGCGAGGTTGCCGATGAGCATCGCCACGACCGCGCCGCCGACGTGGCGATCCCAGCCCAGCTCGGCCAGCCGTCCCACGACCGCACCCGCCAGCAGGAAGCCAAGGAGGTAGCCGCCGGTGGCCCCGAAGGATCCAGCGCCCGTCCTCGAGGCCCAGGTAGGTGTCGAGGCCCGAGGAGCGGCCGGCGTAGACCGGGAGCAACAGGCCGACGGCGAGGTAGAGGGCGACGGCCAGGAAGCCACGGCGAAACCCCAGCGCGCCGCCGACGAGGAGAACGGCGAACGTCTGGGCGGTGACCGGGACGGGCGAAGTCGGCAGCGTGACCCGGACGTCGCCCGGGAGGATGATCGTCTGGCCGGCCAGGACGAGCTGGATGTTCGCCGTCAGGGCGATGATGACGGCCCCGGCCACGACCAGGGCGATGTGCCGGGCTCGCGCGCTGAGCCGCTCGCCGACGGCGACCGGAACCAGGAAGTCGCCGATCGTGATCCCCCGCTCGGCGGCGGGCAGCCGGTTGAGGCGCTCGGTCGCGAGGGACATCGAGTGGCACGCTCCCCGTCGGCGGTCGGCGGCCGGTGGCCGCGGTGCACTGAGTCTACCAGCGCGCGGGTCAGTCCCGGCCGAGTGCGCCGACGATCTCGACGCGGGACGCCAGGCGCGCGCGGGGTAGAGCGCCGCGACGACGGCGAGGACGATCCCGCCGCCGAGCGCGGCCGCCGCCGCCGCCCAGGGCGCCTGGTAGGGCACGCCGCTGCCCCCGGCAAGCTGGATGAGGACCGCCCCGGTGGCGAGGCCGGCCAGGGCGCCCAGGAGCGAGCCGACGAAGCCGAGGACGGTCGCCTCGAGCACGACGAGCCGCCAGGCCTGGCGACGCGTGAGGCCCTGTGCGCAGGACCTGAGCTCCCGGACGCGCTCGAGGACGTTCATCGCGAGCGTGTTCACGATGCCCAGGGCGGCGACCAGCAGGGCGACGGCGGCCAGGGCGGCGAAGAGGATGGCGCGGCGGTCGATCGAGGCGCCGATCGCCCCGGCCGCCTGGTCCAGCGACGCCGGCTCGAGGGCAAGGGAACGGGCCGCCTCCTCCACGCCCGGGCGGGCGGAGGCTTCCTGACCAGGCTCGAAGCGGACGGCGAACGCGTCGGCGCCGAGGACGCCGAGGCGCCCGGTCGCGTCCGGCCACCCGACGAGGATGGCCTCCCCGGCCGCGCCGGGGATCGTGCGCTCGGCGATCGCCACGACCTCCAGCTCCAGGGGGCCGGTCCCGGACAGGATGGCGAGCCTGGATCCGACGACGACCCCGCTGCGCTCGGCCACGCTGCGCGGCACGATCACGGCGCCGCCGGCATCGAGCGCCGCGAACGCCTGCGCCGGCGCACCGGCGACGAGGGTCAGCCCACCGTCCGCCAGCAGGTCGGCGCCCACGACGGCGGCGGCGTCGGCCCGCGTCCCGCCCACGGCCACCGAGAAGCGGGCCATGGGGCTCACCCCGGCCACGCCGGGGAGCGCCGCGATCTCCGCGGCGGCCGGCTCGTCCTCCGCGACCGGGCGGATCGAGGTGAGAAGAAGCTCGCCCGGCACCACGTCCGCGAGCCAGCTGGTCGCCGCCTCGCGCGTGGACCCGGCGACGCCCGCAAGGGCCACGAGGACGGCAATCGCCACCGCCAGGGCGCCCACGGTGAGTGCGGTCCGGCTGCGATCCCTGGTGAGGGCCCCGCGCGTGAGGCGCGCCTCCGCCGGGAGGAACGGCGCCGCGGCGAGGCCGACGAGCCGGCCCAGCGGTCCGACAACGAAGGGGGCGGCGAGCGTGATCCCGAGCAGGAGGGCGAAGGCGACCAGCGGGCGCACCAGGCCACCCCGGCCGGCCGCGGCGCCGGGCCACAGGAGCAGGCCGACGAGGCCGACCACGGCAAAGACGAGCAGGAGCCACCGCAA
>CAVUSH010000004.1:0-54336 GCA_963744095.1 uncultured Chloroflexia bacterium | reverse complement strand
CTCACGAACAGGACTGCCCGGCCGGCGTCCCCGCTGGCGCGGAGCCGGACCTCCATCCCCATCCGGTCGAGCATCTGCACCATCGGCTCGCCCATGTGGTCGGCGACCACGACGTCGATCCGATGCTCCCGCAGGAACCGGGCGACCCGTGCATGGTGACCTCCCTCCGTGCCCGCGTCGTGCAGCTGGTCCCACGCGACCTCGAACTCCTCCCAGCGGATGAGCTCCCCGTTCTGCACCTCGACGACAGCAACCCGGGCGGCGCGGCCCCAGCGTGGGTCGATGTCGCCGGTCGATGTCACCGGCACGCAGACGATCACGGGATCTCCTCCGGGCCGGCCCGACGATCGGGGCCGTGGAGTGCCGCGACAGGGCCGCGCGCCATCGAGGGCCGGCCGGTGGAGGTGGTCATGCGCGGAAGACTATCCTTCGGCGTGTCTCGCCGCCGCGGAGGCAAGCCATGAGCGATCCCGTTCGCATCCTGGTCAACGGGTCGGCGCGCGAGCTGCCCGCCGCGCCGCCGCGGAGCCTGCTCTTCGCGCTCCGCGAGGACCTTGGGCTCACCGGCGCGAAGCCGGGGTGCGGGGAGGGCCTGTGTGGCGCCTGCACCGTGCTCATGGACGGCATGCCGGTGCGGACGTGCCAGGTGAAGGTCGCGGACGCCGCCGGTCACGCCATCCGGACGGTCGAGGGACTGGCCGCGGACGGGGCGCTCCACCCGGTCCAGCAGGCATTCCTCGAAACCGGCGCCTTCCAATGCGGCTATTGCACCTCCGGCATGGTGATGAGCACCGTCGCCCTGCTCGAGCAGGACGCCGACCCGGACGACGCGCGCACGAGGTCGGCCCTCCAGGAGAACCTCTGCCGGTGTGGCACGTACCCGCGCATCCTCCGTGCCGTGCATCGCGCGGCCGAGCTGCGGCGAGGCCCGAAGCCAGGGGCCGGGGAGCAGCTGCGGGGCCCGGAGCCGGGGGCCGGGGAGCAGCTGCCGGGCGCGGAGCCGGCGACCGGGCGCCCATCGTCACTCGACGGCGGCGCGGCGTCGACCGGCGTCCGCCCGCGGCGGCCGTGGGACCTCTGCCGCCTCGAGGAGCGGGACTACTTCGAGGTCCTGCCGGAGGGCCTGGTGGTCGTCCACGAACCCCCGCCGGACCCGCAGGCCGGGTGGACCACCAGCTTCGGTGCCTGGCTCCACGTGGGCGTCGACGGGATCGCGACCGCGTTCACCGGCAAGGTCGACGCCGGGCAGGACAACCGCACGGCGCTCTCGCTGCTCGTCGCCGAGGAGCTCCGCCTGGCGCTCGATGCCGTGCGGCTCGTGATGGGGGACACCGACCTCTGCCCCCACGACCTCGGCACGTTCGGCAGCCGGTCGATGCCCGACGCGGGCGAGCTCCTGTGGCGCGTCGCGGCAGCAGCCCGCGAGTCTCTCGTCGGCCTGGCCGCCGCGCGGTGGGGCGTGGATGCCGGTGGGCTCGGCGCGGCGGAGGGGGCGGTCCGGGGCGGACCGGCCGGCAGCCAGCTTCCCTACGGGGAGCTCGTCAAGGGCCTGCGCCGGGTCGAACGGGTCGCCGCCGACGCCCGGCTGGCTCGCGGGACCGCGGAGCGGCTGGTCGGGCAGCCAGCCCCCCGCGTCTCCGGCCCGCAGATCGTGACCGGCGCCCGGCGCTACCCGTCCGACCTGTCCCGGCCCGGCATGCTCCACGGCCGCGTCCTGCGATCTCCCGCCCAAGGGGCGACGCTGCGCACGGCGGATGTCGGCGCCGCCGCGGTCGTGCCCGGCGTCACCGTCGTCCGCGACGGCTCGTTCGTCGGCGTCGTTGCCGCCGACCCGTTCATCGCCGGCCGGGCCCTCGTGGCGATCGAGGCGGAGTGGGACCGCTCGCCGCAGCCGTCGGAGGCCGAGCTCGGCGCCTGGCTCCGCGCTCACCCGGTGCGGGACGACGAGGACTGGAGCGGGCCCTTCCACCGCGAGGTCGGCGACGTGGATGCCGCTCTCGCCGTCGCGCCGACCACGCTCGCCGCGACGTACACGACGGCGTACATCGCCCCCGTCCCCCTCGAGACGCACGTGGCGCTGGCGGAGTGGGGGGACCAGGGCCGGCTCACGGTCTGGACCGGGACGCAGGTCCCGTTCGGCGTGCGGCAGGAGCTCTCGGAGGCTCTCGGCGTTCCCGAGGCCCGGGTGCGGGTCATCGTCCCGGACACGGGTGGCGGGTTCGGCGGCAAGCACGCCGGCACCGTGGCCGTGGAGGCGGCCCGCCTGGCGAGGGCCTCCGGCCGCCCGGTGAAGGTGCGGTGGAGCCGCGCCGAGGAGTTCACCGAGGGGCCCCTCCGCCCGGCGGCCGTCATCGACGTGCGCAGCGGGGCCCGCGGCGCGCACGATCACCGCGTGGGAGATGCGCAACACGAACTCGGGCATGTTCGGCCTCGTCGGCCCGTACGAGATCCCGAACCAGCGCCTCGACTACCAGCCCGCCGATTCTCCGCTCTCGCAGGGCTCGTACCGGGCCCTCGCCGCCACCGCGAACCACTTCGCCCGGGAATCCCACCTGGACGAGCTGGCGAGCGCGCTCGGCGTGGACCCGCTGGAGCTTCGCCTCGCCCACCTGCGCGACGACCGGCTCGCGGCCGTCCTGCGGGTCGCCGCCGAGCGCATCGACTGGGGGCGCCCGCGACAGCCCGGCCTGGGGGTCGGCATCGCCGGGGGCGTCGAGAAGGAGGCCCGGGTCGCGACGGCCGTCGAGGTCCGCGTCGGCGCCGACCGGCGACCCGAGATCCTGCGGGTCGCGACCGCGTTCGAGTGCGGCCGGATCGTCAACCCGGACGGCCTCGCCAACCAGGTCGAGGGCGCCCTCGTGATGGGGCTGGGGGCGGCGCTCTTCGAGGCCATCCGGTTCGAGGCGGGCACGATCCTCAACGCCTCGCTCGCCGACTACCGCGTCCCGCGCATCGGTGACGTGCCGCCGATCGACGTCGAGCTGCTGGACCGGCGCGACCTCCCGTCGGCCGGGGCCGGCGAGACGCCGATCATCGCCATCGCCCCTGCGCTCGCCAATGCCATCTTCGCGGCGACCGGCGTGCGGCTGCGCGGGCTGCCGCTCGTCCCGGACGGGGTGGTCGCCTCCTGAGTCGTCACGGCGTCGTCGCGGCCAGCCAGCTCGGTGGGCCGCGCACGGGGATCGTCGTCCTCGATCTCGGACTATGGCTCGAGGCTGGTGCCGAGGTCCCGCAACGTCCCTGGCGCCTCGAGGTCATTGAGCAGCCCGTATTCGAAGGTGTCCTGCCAGATCGGCCGGCCGTCCGCGTCCCGGCGGAAGAAGATGTTCCGGCGGAGGTGCCCCTCGCGCACGAAACCGATCTTCTCGAGCACGCGCCACGAGGCCACGTTGGCGGGATTGCAGTTGGCGATCACCCGGTGGACGCCCATCTCGGCGAAGGCGTGGTCGACGAGGGCCCGGGCGGCCTCGGTCGCATACCCGTGCCGCTGGTAGCGCGGATTGAAGATGAAGCCGAGCTCCCACGTCCGCAGCTCGGCGGGCTCGGTGGGCGCGAAGTAGAGGTGCCCGATCATCCGTCGCCCGGCCCGCAGATCCACCGCCCAGTACGCGGACCCCCGCGAGCGTGCGTCCGCCAGGGTGGCCGCCTCCTCGGCGTCGATGGGCTCGCCCGGCTCGAACGCGTAGACCTCGGGCAGCGACAGGTAGTCGAGCAGGTCGCGCCAGTCGTCGGGACGGAACCGGCGCACGACCAGGCGCTCGGCTTGGATCTCCATGCGCTTCGTCGACCTCTCCTTCACCACGCGCGTCGCCAGCAGTGGCCGTGGACTGCCCGGGTGAAGCCGCAATCCGCGTAGAGCGCATTGGCAGCCTCCCCGTCGCCCGTGTCAAGCGACGCCGTTCGGCCACCGCGCGCCGCAAGGCGCCCGAGGCCCTCCACCAGCAGCGAGCGAGCGAGCCCGAGTCGGCGGTAGTCGGGATGGGTGCACACGGGCTCGACGACGCCGTGGCGATTGACCCGGTCGTAGGTGAGCCCGACATGGGCCGCGAACGACCCGTCGGGCGCCACCGCCACGAGGTTCAGCTCGTGCTCGAACGAGGGCGAGCGCTCGACGAACGTCCGGTACTCGCGCTCCGTGTGGGCATCGCGGCCGAAGCCCGCATTGAGCAGCGCCGCCATCCGGGCGCAGTCCTCGTCCGTCGCCCGGGTCGCCCGCAGCCGGAAGGGTTCGGGGAGCGCGCGCTCCACCCTCGGCGACCCCTCGATCGTCAGCCTGCGTTGCCAGCCCGCCGATTGCTCCATCCGGTAGCCGCGCTCCGCGAGCAGCCGACGGCGGGGTTCGTCGTCATCGGAGACGACACAGGCGAGCGTGCGGGTCCCGTCGGGGGCGCCGAGCGCGAGGTGCTCCTCCGCCCAGGCAAGGATGTGGGGGGCAAGGTGGCCGAAGGCCGGGTGCAGCTCGATCCAGACCTCGCCCGGCTCCTCCGGGTGGGCGGCCCCCACGAGCCGGCCGTCGGCCGTCTCCCAGAGCCCGACCAGGTCGGCCAGCTGCGCATCCGTCCATGGCTCCTCCCGGTGGTACCGCCAGCCGTCCCATCGCCGGACGTCCCAGGCCCGCCCGGGCGGCACGAGCGGGTGGGTCTCGACCAGGAGCGACCGAACCCGCCCCCAGTCGCGCTCGTCGCGGTAGGGGCGGGCGGTCGCCGAAGGTGCGGCCGATGCGTCGATCGGCATCAGGCCGAGGCCGCCACGGGGAACGGCTCCTCCACGCCGCCTCGCAGCGCCGAGAGGCCGTGGTCGCGGATGACGCCGTCCCGCATGCGGATGACACGGTCGCAGGCTTCGCCGACCTCCGGGTCGTGGGTCACGAGAATGAAGGTCTGGCCCGTCTCGCGGTTGAACCGGCGCAGCATGGCCAGGACCTCGGCCGACCGCTCGGAGTCGAGGTTGCCGGTCGGCTCGTCGGCGAGGACCAGCGACGGCCGGTTCACGAGCGCCCGGGCGATCGCGACCCGCTGCTGCTCGCCGCCGGAGAGCTCGGCGGGGCGATGATCGGCGCGGTCCGCCAGGTCCACCAGGGCGAGCGCCTGCTCGGCGGCCGCCTCGGCTCGAGGACCCCGGACGCCCGCGTACTCGCAGGCGAGCATGACGTTCTCGCGCGCGGTCAGGGTCGGGACGAGGTTGAAGTCCTGGAAGACGAAGCCCATCTCGCGGGCCCGGATCTTCGTGCGCTCGCGGTCACTCAGGCTCGTCACGTCCCGGCCGTCGAAGACGATCTCCGGTCGGGGGCCGTCGTTCGCGTCGGGCGCGTGGAGGAGGCCCAGGATGTGCATGAGCGTGCTCTTTCCGGAGCCGGACGGTCCCATGATCGCGACCATCTCGCCGGCTTCGATGCTGATGTTCGCACCGCGGAGGGCGGCGACGCTGTTGCGGCGGCTCAGCCGGTAGGTCTTGCGCAGGTTGCTGCCTTCGAGGAGCGGCATCGGAGGATCTCCTTCGTTCTCTGTGAGGGTCGTTCGTCTGTGGAGAGCTATTCGTACCGAAGGGCCGCGACCGGGTCGAGGCGCGCGGCGTTGAGGGCGGGGACCAGCCCGGCGAGTGCTCCGAGCACCGTCGAGAAGACGACGGCCGACATGGCCGTGCCGGCGGTCAGCTCGAACAGCACGGTGCCGGCGTTGCGCCCGGCCTCGTTGGCGGCGAAGACGAGGGCGGCCCCGAGGGCCAGGCCGATCGCGCCGCCGATCAGCCCGATGAGGGCGGACTCGACGACGAACTCGCGGACGATCCGGGCCCGGCTGCCGCCGATGGCGCGCTTGATGCCGATCTCGCGGGTGCGCTCGGCGATCGACATCGCCATCGTGTTGATGACCGACAGGCCGCCGACGACGAGGCTGATGAGCGCGATGCCGACGAGGATAGCGTTGAGGATCGCCATCGACGAGCCGATCTGCTTGTCGAAGTCGGCGCCCGTCATGGTGGTGACGTCGGGGAGGGCGGTCTTGATCTCGGCCGCGACGGTCTCGGGGTCGGTGCCCGTCGTCGGGAAGACGGTCAGGCCGGTCGCGATCTCGGACGGGTCGAGCTTGGCGGCGATGAGTGGTGGAAGCGTCGCCAGGTAGAGGCGCTGCGCCGCCGCGAGGGGAACCGAGGCCGCGTTGTCCGGGGCCGTGAGGGTCGGCTCGAGGATGCCCACCACCTCGAACGTCTCGCCGCGCAGGGTCATCGCGTCGCCGACGCGCTTGCCGTACTGGCGCGCGAGGTCCGAGCCGAGGACGGTCACGTTCGAGCCCTCGTCGCCCGCCGTGAGGGCACGCCCGGAGGCGTAGCTCAGCTTGAACGTCTCGCGGCCCTCGTCCTTGCCAGCGCCCGCCGAGGTGATCATCGGGGGCATGGACATGGAGGCGGAGCCGTTGACGTCGTCGGAGAGCAGCAGGATGACGGTGGGGAAGACCACGTCCACGCCCGGAAGGCCGGCGACCTGGTCGGCCGTCGAGATGGCCAGCGGGCCGCCGAGGCCCATCATGCCGCCCTTCGCGCTGACGACGAGCTTGCCCTGGTAGTACTCGCTCCCGCCGGCGACGAGGGCGTTGATCTTGTTCGCCATCGAGCCGAAGACGACCAGCGACCAGATCCCGATGGTGATTCCCAGGATCGTGAGTGCCGTCCGGACCTTTCGCCGGCCCAGGTTTCGAAGCAGCTTCATGCGTCCGTTCCTCCATGCTGTCGTAGGGATGTCCAACCGGGGCCGAGGGCGCCCGGCCGCGCGGCGTGGCCCGCGCGCGGGCCACGGCAGGCTCGGGCCGCACGGGCCGCCCGCTCGTCCCTCGCCTCGGCGCGCAGGCGTTCCTGCCGTTCGCGCGCGATGTGGTCAATCCCGGCCACCAGGACCGGCACTCGTACGGTCACCTTCTCGATCCTCACCTTGGTTGCGTCCGCGGTGTCGGCTCATCGCGCTGCACGGCGACGAGCTCGAGTCCGGCATCCCGGACCCGGGCCAGCAGGCCGTGGATCGCCGCCTGGTCGACGGCGTCGAACACGAGCACCGAATCGCCCTCCGCCAGCCAGCGGCACGCATCGCACCCGAGGGCATGTGCCCTTCGCGTGTCGAGGTGGCCGACGACCCGGATCTCGTAGCGGTTCATGGCGAGATCGTGGCCGAGCGGGTCGCGCGCGACGCCCATCGAAAGGATGGTTCGCAGGGATGGTTTCTCAGTGCGGCGGGTCGCCGCCCGCGGTCAGACGAGCCGGAGCTCCTGGGCCCGCAGGATCGCCTGGGTCCGGCTCTTCGACCCCAGCTTCGCCCGGATGTGCGCCGCGTGCCACTTGGCGGTCGCGAGCGAGACGACGAGCGAGCTCGCGATGGCGGCGTCGCTGTCGCCCCGGGCCATCAGGCCGAGGACCTCGAGCTCGCGGGCGGTCAGCTCCTCGACGAGCTGCCCGTCCCCATCGCGCCAGAGCGACGCACCTGCCGGCCTGGTTCGCGCCGCCGCCGGCGCAGGCGTTCCGGCGAGCGCGGCCAGGACCTCGTCGACGAATGCCGGCGCGACCCGGCGCCGGGCCGGTAGCAGGTGGGCGACGGATCGCCCGTCGTCGATCACGCGCCGCAGATACCCCTCCGGCGCTGCCAGTCGGATCGCCTCATCGAGCGTCCGCATGGCCACGGGGCGATCCCCGATCCGATCGGCGACGGCCGCCTCGAGGATCCCGACGGAGATCATGTCGGCGACGTCATGGGCAGCCTCGGCGACGGCCCGCGAGCGGCGCAGCAGGTCCGCGGCCTCGGCGGTCCGGCCCTGTGCGATTCGGACCCGAGCGGCGGTCAGCACCCCGGCCAGCTCGGCCCACCTGGGTCCGCCTGCCTCGGTCGAACAGGTGTCACAGGCCAGCGCGTCGGCCCAGCGGCCGGCTGCGTCCAGGTCTCCCTGCATGAGCCACAGCCGGGCCTCGAGCTCGGCCAATCCCGGCTCGATCCCCCCCAGTCCAGCGGCGCGGGCGTCCCGCCGCATCGTGCGGACGGCGTCGAGCGCGCCTTCGGGCGAGCCGCTCGCCTGCCGGGTCAGGGCGAGGGCCGAGACCATCGTCGTCAGCAACGCTCGACCGAAGCCGAAGGTGCCCATGGCGGCCCAGGCCCGCTCGAGCGCGTCGCCCGCCTCGCCGAGCTCGTTCGCCTCGTAGAGCACGATCCCGAGCCAATAGAGGGCGTACGGCGTTCCCCCTGCCATGTGGCTGGTCTCGGCGCGGTGGTTCGCGAGGGTCTGGCGGCAGAGTGCCTCGGCGTCCCGGCGATGGCCGGTCAGGCTGAGGACGGAGACGACCGTCGTCGTGGCCGGGACGACGAGCGTGGAGCGGCGCGAACCCGCGTCGAGCTCCAGGGCGCTCCGGGCGGTCTCGCCGGCCAGCTCCAGCTCGCCGGCGGCGAGGTAGGCCGAGGCAAGCGCCTGGAGCGCGCGAGCGCGGATGAATCGGTCATCGCCGATGGCTTCGACGGCGGCCCGTCCGAGCGCCGTGGCCTCGGGTCGGTTCGAGAAGGCGGAGATGAGCGCGCATGCCGTGAGCAGCGGCCCGGGCGTGCAGCCGCCAGCGCAGGCAGCCTCACCTTCGTCGCAGGTTCGCGCAGCGTCCTCGACTCGGCCGACATAGAAGCAGGCGACCGCATGGAGGTAGACGAGCTCCGGGCTCGCGACGACCCGATCGCGCGGCAGGGCGTCGAGCCAGCTCAGGAGCGTGGACAGCTCGCCCGCCTCGTACGTCGCCCGGGCAACCTCCTCCACGAGGCGGATCGCCCGTTCTGTCGAGCCCGCGGCGAGTGCGTGAGCGATCGCCTCGCCCGTGAGTCCCTCGCCTTCGAACCAGTCGGCGGCGCGCTCGTGGAGCTCGCCCTGCATGCCGTCGTCGAGGTGAGTCCGAAGGTAGTCGGCGAACAGGTGATGGAAGCGGTACCAGCGCCGCTCGAGATCGAGCGGGATGAGGAACAGGTTCAGGCGCTCCGCCCGTTCCAGCAGCGCCGCGCTGTCGTCGCGACCGCTCAGCTCGCGGCACAGCGCCACGGTGAAGCGCTCGGCGACCGAGATGCGCACCAGGAACGCGCGCAGGTCCGGGTCGAGCCCGGCGAGCACCTCCGAGGCCAGGTAGTCCAGGACGAACCGCTGGGTACCGGCGAAGGCGTCGATCAGGGCGTGGGCGTCGGGGCGGCCCTGGAGCGAGATCGCGGCGAGCTGGACGCCGGCGATCCAGCCCTCCGTGCGCTCGAGGAGGCGCGTGACGTCCTCGGCCCGCAGGTCGAGCCCGGCGATCTCGGCGAAGTGGCGGCGAGCCTCTTCGTCGGTGTAGCGCAGCTCGTCGGCGCGCAGCTCGACGAGCCGCCCGTGGGCACGCAGTCGCGCGAGCGGGAAGGGCGGGTCCTCCCGGGTGAGGACGACGAGGTGGGCGAAGGGCGGTCCGTGGGCGATCAGGAATCGAACAAGCTCGTGCACCGCCCCGCTCGTGATGACGTGGTAGTCGTCGAGGATGAGCACGAAGGGGTCGTCGCTCGCGGCGATCGCGTCGATGAGCGCGGCGCCCACGAAGTCGACACCCGCGTTCGCGTCCGGTCCTGCGATGAGGGCCGAGTCGTCGTCGAGCCCCGGGCGCACTGCGGCCAACGCGGCGATGAGATAGCGCAGGAAGCGCGCCGCGTCGTTGTCCCCGGGGTCGAGCGAGAGCCAGGTGTGGGGAACGGCGCGCGCGGCAAGCCAGCCTGCCACGGCGACGCTCTTGCCGTACCCGGGCGGGGCGGAGATGAGCGTCAGGCGCGTCGCGTCGGCGAGCGTCCGGTCGAGATGGGTGTCGAGGCGAGGGCGCTCGCGGTATGCCTTCGCCAGCAGGGGGACGCCCAGCTTCGTCGGGATGAGTGGCGCCCGGCGCGCGAACGCAGGCGCGTCCGCGACGCCATCGAGGACCCGCTCCGCCGTGCTCATGCCGACATCAAGTCTCCCATCGACGCTCGCGCCGATGATGACCAACGGGCGCCCGCGAGACAAGGGCCGAACGCCGCCACCCACGAGTCAACGCTTCGCGGCTGACCTGCGCGATACTGCCCGCCATGCGGGCCGCCGACTCGATGGACACGACCAGCCCTTCGTGGCGGGCCTGCTCCTGGCCGTCCTCGTCCACGGACGGCGTGTTGCGGCGGCCGCCGGCGGGGCTGGTCGCGCTCCTCGTGATCCTGGACGGCCTGGACGGCCTGATCGTCATCCTCCTGCTCTTCAGCCTGTGGCATGCGTCCGTCGCGCTGGGCCCGCGGCGGGCCCTGACCTTCTTCGGGATCACAGCGGTCACGTCCTGGATCTTCGAGGAGGCCGGCGTCGTCACGGGGCTCATCTACGGCCCGTACCACTACACCTCGACGCTCGGTCCGTGGCTCGGCTCGGTCCCGATCGTCATCCCGCTGGCCTGGTTCGTGCTGGTCTACCCGAGCTACGTCGTGGCAAACCTGATCGCGGGCGGCTGGCCGGTCGGCACGCCCGGAGGCCGCCGCAACGTCGTCGGCCTGGCCCTCCTCGGCGCCCTCGTCATGACCGCCTGGGATCTCGTGATCGACCCCATCCTTTCCGGTCCGACCGTTGGCGCGTGGGTATGGGAGCGCCGTGGTCCCTCCGACGGGGTCCCGGTCCAGAACTACCTCGGCTGGATCGTGACCACGTTCACCGTCTATCTCCTGTACCGCTCGCTGGAGCGACGCTCGAGTCCCCGGCCGATCGGGCCGCTCTCCCTCGCCGCGGGACCGCAGGACTGAGGTGTACGCGACGCGAGACATGCCGCCGATCCGGATCCCGGACGGGTTCACCGTCTGGGCTGCCAGCGACCTGCACGGGCAGCTGCATGCGGTCGACCGGCTGCTGCGCGCCGCGGGCCTGACCGACGGCGCGAATCGCTGGACGGCGCCGCCCGCGACGGCGCTCGTCGTGACCGGCGACGTCGTCGATCGAGGTCCCGACTCGGTCGGGCTCGTCCGGCGCCTCGCCTCGCTCCGCGCGCAGGCCGACCGCGCCGGGGGGTGCGTCGCGCTCCTGTGGGGCAACCATGAGGCGCAGGTCCTGGGCGGTCTCGGTGGCGACCCGCAGATCTTCCGGGCGCTGATGGCCTTCGGGGGCGGGGCAACGTTCCTGTCCGTCGGGATGCGCCCCGCTGAGTGGGAGGGCCAGTCGCCTGTCGCGATCGCCTCGCGCGTGGACGAGCTGGCCCCCGACCTCGTGCCGACGCTGTGGACCTTCGCGCCATATGCGCGCTGGCGGGACGTGCTGTTCGTCCACGGCGGCCCGGTGCCGTTCCAGGAGCTCGACCGGTTCGAGCGCAGCGCCGACCGGCTGTGGATCCGCGACGCGTTCTTCGCCTCGCCCGACCCGTTCCCCGAGGCCGACGCGTGGGCGACCTACCGGAGGGCCGGGATCAGCCGGGTCGTGTTCGGTCACACCCCGGTGGACCGTCCGACCTTGAGCCACGCCGGGCGCGCGCTCAATCTCGATACGTGGCGGGGAGAGCAGGTCACCCTGGCGCGCCTCGGGCCGGGGCGGGAGCTGCGCGATGCGCTGTTCCTCGCGGAGCCGGCCGAGCCGCGGGCGATCGCCGATGCGCCGATCACGGCCGAGGAGATTCGCCAGTTCGACGCCGAGCTCCCGGCGGTCGTCGACGCGTGGGTGGCCGGCGGAGGCCTCGGCCGCCCGGCGCCATTCCCTACCGGATGATGCGGGCGCTCGTGCCGGACACCACCCGCTCCACCTCGGCGAGCGTGGCCATCGACGTGTCCCCGGGCGTGGTCATCGTCAGGGCCCCGTGGGCCGCCCCGTATTCGACGGCCTCGGCCGGGTCCTTCCCTTCGAGGAAGGCGTAGATCAGGCCGGAGGCGAACGAATCGCCGCCACCCACGCGATCGAGGATCTCGAGCTCCGGTCGCTGTCGAGCCTGGTGGAAGCTCCCCTCGGCCCACAGGATCGCGCCCCAGTCGTTGCGGCTCGCCGACGCGACTCCCCGGAGGGTCGTGGCGACCACTCGGAGGTTCGGATAGGCGTCGATGACGCGCTCGATCATCCGGGCGAAGTTGGCCGGGTCGAGGGCCGTCAGGTTCGGGTCGAGCCCCTCGACCTCGAATCCGAGAGCTGCCGCGAAGTCCTCCTCGTTGCCGAGCAGGACGTCGACGCCGGCGACGAGCTCGCGATTGACACGTTGAGCCGCGGCTTCTCCACCGACGCCGCGCCACAGCGAGGGTCGGTAGTTGAGGTCGTAGCTGACGATGGTCCCGTGATCTCGGGCACAGGCCATTGCCTCGCGGGCAACGGAGGGCGTGCTTTCCGACAGCGCTGCGAAGATCCCCCCCGTGTGGAACCACCGCGACCCTTCGGCGCCGAAGATCCGGGACCAGTCGATCTCTCCTGCTCGAAGGTGCGAGACGGCGGTATTGCCGCGGTCCGAGCAGGCGACCGCGGCGCGGACGCCGAAGCCGCGCTCGGCGAAGTTGAGGCCATTGCGCGCCTCGCGCCCCACGTCGTCGTAGGGAACCCAGCGGACGTGGCGCTGGTCCACGCCACCCTGCAGCATCAGGTCCTCGAGCAGGCGACCGACCGGGTTGTCGGCGAGCGCAGTCACGATGGCCGTCCGGAGGCGGAACGTGCGCCGCAGGCCGCGCGCGACGTTGTACTCGCCACCACCCTCCCAGGCCCGGAACGCGCGGGCGGTGTGGATGCGCCCTTCCGCCGGATCAAGGCGAAGCATCACTTCGCCGAGACTCACCTCGTCCCAGGCAACCTCGTCTCGAGGCCGGATCGCGAGGTTCGTCATGCTTCGTCCCTCATTCGTCAGGCTGTGGCGCCGGCCTCCGGACGGCTCGATCAGGCCAGGACTCGATCGAGATACGCCTCGTCCAGCGTGCCGCTGCGCAGGGCGGCCCGGTAGCAGTCCATCGTTGCGCTGACGCCTTCCTCGAGCGGGGTCTCCTCATAGGCCCCGAGCGCCTCGACCATCGGACGGCCGTCGAACGCCTCCGGAAAGGCCAGCGGCCGGTCGTCGAACGTGATCCGGCCGCGGGCGCCGGGCTCATTCGTCTCGATGCAGCGGATGATCTCGTCGACGCCGAAGGCGCTGCCGCCGATGCTGTAGACGGCGGCACCCTGGAACGGGGCCCGGGCTGCCCGAAGGAACATCCGGGCCACGTCATCGGCGAACTGGAACTGGTAGTGGCCGTTGAAGTTGATGTGGTAGGGGCGCCCGGCAGCGGCCGCGATCATGGCCACCGTCGGCTTGGAGGTCACGCCCTGGTCGCGCCCCGGGCCGTACACCGAATGGGGCCGCAGCCCGATGCTCGCGATCCCGTCGTTCTGCGCGTAGACCCGGGCGCTCTGTTCGTTGGCGACCTTGTAGACGCCGTAGTGGGACGTCGGGAAGAAGGCGGCGTCCGGACCGAGGACCGCGTCCTCGTAGTGGCTCTTGGGCCCGTAGACGGCCGCGCTGCTCGCGTACACGACCCGTTCGATCCCGAGGCGCCTGGCAAGCTCGAAGATCGTGACCGTGCCGGCGACGTTCACCAGCGCGCCCTTGATCGGGTCGGCGGCGCAGAAGGGGAACTGCATGCCCGCCAGGTGGATGATCCGATTGACCCCGTGACGTCGCGCCGCCGATTCGAGCGCCGCCATGTCCGTGATGTCGGCGGTCACGAAGGTGACCCTGTCGAGCTCCGCGCCGGTCAGGATCAGCCTCAGGCGCCCGAACCGCTGACCCGCGGTCAGGACGACGACGGGAACCTCCTCGTGCACGAGGTTCCTGACGACCCACGAGCCGATGCAGCCCGTGCCGCCGGTGACGAGCACGCGCTCAGCAGTCATGGAATGCCTCTCGATCCAGCCCGTGCCCTCGCCGCCCGTCGACCGCTCAGCCGATCACCTCGTAACCCTGGACCACCATGTCCACGATGAGCGCCTTCAGCGCGGGCTGCAGCGCCTGGTGGACCTCCGAGGTTCGCCAACCGGCGGCGCCGGCGGCATCCTCGAAGCGGAACACCATCCGGTAGCGGGTGGGGCTTTCGGCTTCGCGGAGGAGATCGAGCTTCGCGAAGCCGGGCGACTTCGCCATCGCAGGTCCGTACCCGCCTGCGATGAACTGCTCGAACGCGGCGGTCATGTCGCGGGAGGACGTTGAAGGTGATGTGCCGCTCGATCATCGCGAAGCCTCCGTCGGGGTCGCCGGCGCGTGGTGGGGGAGCCGGGCCGAAGTGGTCGTACCAGCCGCCCACGATACCAGCCGCATCTGGGATCCTTTGCTGCGTCCATGATGAGGTGAGACAGGGAGCAGGAGGAGCGCCGGCCCGGTGAACGTGCGAGGCAGCAGCACCCTGGCGGCCCCCCGCACCGCCGTGTTCGCCGCGATCTGCGACCCGAACGTGCTCCTCGGCATCATTCCCGGCTGCCGCGAGATCGAGCAGGTCGCCGACGCCGAGTACCGGGGAGTGATCTCCCTGCGGCTGCCGGGGGTCGTCGGACGGTACAGAACCGTCGTCCGCCTGGTCGATGCCGACGCACCCCGCTACGGCCGGCTCGAAGGCGAGGTCGAGGGCGCGCTGGGCTCGATCAAGGGCCAGGCGACGTTCCGGCTCACCGAAGCCGACGGCAGGACGACGATCGACTACGAAGGGCAGGCCCTGATCGACGGGCCGCTGGCCAGGCTCGACGCCCGCTTCGTGGAGGGCCTGGCGGGATCGCTCGTCGGCCAGGGCCTGCGCAACCTAGACTCGCGACTGCAGGCCGATCCGTCGGCCGGGAACGCGAGCGACAGCCGGCAGCCGACCAGGGAGACTCCAGCGTGACTGTCAGGCACTACTTCCTGCCTCGATCACTGCCCGAGGCGCTGGGCCTGCTGGAGGAGCACGGCCCGGACCTGCTGGTCATGGCCGGCGGAACCGTCGCCATGCCCCTCATCAACGAGGGGATCTCGCTGCCCGCGGCGGTGATGGGCCTGCGCCTGGCAGGCCTCGACAGGCTCGAGCGCGGGAACGGGACGCTGCGGATCGGAGCTGCCGCGACGCTGACGCAGCTGCTCCGGCAGGACGACGTTCCGATCCTCCGCGAGGCGGCCCGGAACACGGCCAGCTGGTCGATCCGCAACATGGGCACCGTCGGGGGCAACCTGTTCACCCCGCCGCCGGGCGGCGACGTCGCGGTCGCCCTGCTGGCCCTCGACGCGAGCGTGACCCTGGCCGGCCCGGGGGGCGAGCGCGTCATCCCCCTGGCCGACTTCTTCACCGGCTTCATGACCAGCCAGCTGGCGAGCGACGAGCTGCTCGTCGAGATCCGGGTGCCCATCTCGAGCGACCCGACGGCATTCATCAAGCTCGGCCGCAAGCACGCCAACACGCCGGCCGTGGTGACCGTCGCCGTCCGTCTCGCCTGGGACGGGGAACGGGTCGCCGACGCGCGCATTGCCCTGGGCGCCGCCGGGCCGCACGCCCTCCGGGTCCGGCGGGCAGAGCGCCTCCTGGTCGGGACCGGGCTGGATGCGGACGCGATCGCAGCTGCGGCGGCCGCGGCCACCGGGGAATGCGAGCCGTTCACGGACGGCATCGCCACCGACTGGTATCGACGACGGATGGTCGGCCTCTTCGTCGGCCGGGCGCTGGAGCAGGTGGCGCTGGAGCACGTGGCCCAGGGCGCCCGGGGAGGGGGTCGATAGCATGGCGTCCACGATCGTCGCCTTCGAGCTCGGCGGCCGCGAGGTCGAGGTCATGGTCGCGCCCATGACGACCCTGCAGTCGGTCCTGCGCAACCACCTCGGCTACACGGCCACCAAGGAAGGCTGCCGGCAGGGCGGCTGCGGCAGCTGCACCGTGCTCGTCGACGGCGAGCCGATGATGTCCTGCCTGCTGCCGGTCGAGGATGTCGCCGGCCGGCGCGTGGCCACCCTCGAGAGCATCACGCCGGCCGAGGGACTGCACCCCATCCAGCAGGCCTTCGTCGACAGCTACGCCTTCCAGTGCGGCTACTGCACCCCGGGCATGGTCATGGTCGCGAAGGCCCTGCTCGACCGCCAGCCCGCTCCGAGTGGCGACGACATCGGGCAGGCGATGGCGGGCAACATCTGCCGCTGCACCGGCTACCGGCCGATCGTGCGGGCCATCCAGGTCGCGGCCGAGGCGATGACCGACGGCGACGGAGAGCAGGCCCGATGAGCACCCACCTCAACGTCGTCGGTCAGTCGGTCGGACGCAGCGACGGGATCGGCCACGTGACGGGTCGAACCCGGTACACCGCCGACCACTCCTTCCCGGGCATGCTCCACCTGAAGATGGTCCGGAGCCCGCTCCACCACGCGCGGATCCGGGGCGTCGACCTGTCGGACGCGGAGCGAGTCCCCGGGTTCGTCCGCGCCCTGACCCACCGGGACGTCCCGCACAACCTGTACACGATCCTGACGCTCATCGGCGTCGAGCCCGACGAGGAGTTCGTGCTCGCCGAGGATCGCGTCCGCTTCAAGGGCGAAGCCATCGTCGCCATCGTCGCCGAGACCGAGGAGGCGGCGCTGGAGGCCGTCGCGAAGGTCCACCTCGACCTCGACGAGCTGCCGGCGGTCTTCGACGTGGAGGAGGCCCTCGAGCCGGGTGCCCCGGTCGTGACCCACTGGGGCAACAACACCTTCATGTACGAGGGCCACCCCTGCCGGCGCGTGCGGCTGGGCGACGTCGAGGAAGCATTCGGGCGGGCCGACTACATCGTCGAGGGTGTCTACAACACGAGCCCGATCGAGCATGCCCCGCTGGAGACGACCGGCTGCATCGCGGTGCCGGAGGCCAACGGCCGCTACACGGTCTACACGAACACCCAGGCGCTCTACTTCAGCCTCGACAACACCTCGATCATCCTCCAGGTCCCGGGGAACAGGCTCCACTTCGTGGGAGGCACGGTGGGCGGCGGCTTCGGCGGCAAGGTCGACGTCATCGTCGAGCCGATCGCCACGCTGGCGGCCATGAAGACCAACCGGCCGGTGCGGTACACCTACAGCCGCTCCGAGGAGATGCAGGTGTCGTCCACCCGCAGCGCGTGGCGCATCTACATCAAGGATGGCGTCTCGGCCGATGGCCACATCATCGCCCGCAAGGTGACGAGCTACGCCGACTCCGGGGCCTACAGCCGCCAGACCCCGTACGCGCTCACGAAGCACGCCGCCAACGCCGCGGGCCCGTACGCGATCCCCAACGTCTCGATCGACGCCTACTGCGTCTACACGAACCGCCAGCCGACCAGCGCCATGCGCGGATTCGGGGTGACGATGGCGTCGTTCGCCGTCGAGGTCCAGATGGACAAGATCGCCGAGACGGTCGGCCTCGATCCCTGGACGATCCGCTTCCTCAACGCCTACCACGACGGCGACATGAAGCCGCACCGCAAGCTCGCCGAGGACGCCACCCTGATCGAGACGATGCAGGCCGCCGCGACGCTCGTGGGGCACGACCTGCCGGACGACCTTCGGGCCATGACCTCGGCGCCCCGCGACGCCGGCCACGATGGAGGCAGGCGGTGATGGCCAGGTTGCGCGGGACGGGCATCGCCGCCGTCAACTACCCGACCGGCATGAACCTCGGCGGCGACCCGTCGCAGGCCCTGGTCCATGCCACGACGAGCGGGTCGTTCGTCGTCTCCCTCTCGAGCGCCGACCTCGGCCAGGGTTTGAAGACGGTCATCGGGCAGATCGCGGCCGAGACGCTGGGCGTCCCGTTCGAGGAGATCGTCGTGAACATCGGCGACACCGACACGGGCCCGCACTGCATGGGGACGTTCGCCAGCCGGGCCACGCACCGCGTCGGCAACGCGGTGATCGCGGCCGCCACCGAGGCCCGCCGGGCCCTGCTCGAGGTCGCCGCCGAGGAGCTCGAGGCGGCCGTCGCCGACCTCGAGCTCGACGGGCACGGGAACCTGGCGGTCAGGGGCGCCCCCGCCCGGTCGGTGAAGGTCGCGGACATCGCCTCGATGGCCCAGTTCAAGTACGGCCGGACGATCGCGGGCCGGGGCAGCTACATGAAGCCGAAGAGCGTGGTGGACCCCGAGACCGGGGCCATGGATCCCGACTCGACCGAGGCCCACGCCTGCACCGTGGCCGAGGTCGAGGTCGACACCGAGACGGGCGAGGTGACGGTCCTCAGCATCCGCAGCGCCTACGAGGTCGGACGCCAGGTCAATCCGGCCCTCGTGCAGGGCCAGATCGTGGGCGGCGCCTGGATGGGCATGTCCCACGCCCTCTACGAGACGACCGCGCCCTACTACCCGGCGCCCGACCACAGCCCGAGGGACTTCAGCGAGTACCTGATGCCCGGCATGCTGGAGATGCCGGAGATCGAGTGCGTCGTCCTCGAGATCCCGTCGGCGAACGGTCCGTTCGGCGTCAAGGGCGTCGGCGAGATGACCGCGAACTCGCCCATCCCGGCGATCGCCAATGCCATCTATCACGCCACGGGCGTGCGGATCGACGATCTGCCGATCACGCCGGAGAAGATCCTGCGCGGCCTCGACGCCCTGCAGGCAGGGCCGGCCTGAGCCGCCGACCGTTCACCTGGTGACCCGGAGCAGGGAGATCCCAATGGGACAGATCACGACGTGGGACGAGTTCCCGACCGTTGAATACGTGCCGGGCGTCTTTCGCCAGGCGGTCTCGGGCGAGAAGACGATGCTGACGCGCATCGTGTACAGGGGCGGCGTCGTGATCCCCGAGCACAGCCACGAGGCGGAGCAGATCATGCTCGTCGTGCAGGGCCGGCTGTGGGCGAAGGTCGGCGACGAGGAGTCCGAGGTGGGCCCGGGCTCGCTGCTCGTCATCCCCTCGAGCTGGGTGCACGCCTTTCGCCAGCTGACCGCTGAGGACGTCGTCTTCTACGAGTGCTTCGCGCCCATCCGCCTCGAGTACCTGGTGGGGTTCAAGGGTCCGGACCCCTCGCTGGCCATGATGAAGAAGGCGCTCGCCGCGGAGTAGGGGACGCGCTGCGGACGCGCTCGTCCCCGGCTCGGCGGGCCCGAGCCGGCGGGTCGAACCCGGGCCGGGTCGCTACAGTTCCGGGGTGCCGGCTTCGTCGCGCCGCAGGGCGCTCCTCCTGATCTGCGCGGTCGCGGTTGCCGTGGCCACGAACTACACGATCCAGGGTCCCGTGCTCGGGTTCATCCGGGCCGACTTCGCCCTGTCGTCGGCGGATGCGGGCCTGATCGCCACGGCGTTCTTCGCGGGCGCCGCGATCACCATGCTGGCCGGTGGTGCCATCGCCGATCGGATCGGCCCGCGGCCGGCGGTCACGCTCGGATTCCTGCTCGTGACGATCGGTGGCCTCGGCGCCGGCCTGCTGGCACCGAGCTTCGCCGCCTTGCTGGGCTGGCGCATCCTGGGCGGCCTCGGTGCCGGGTTCGGCTTCGCCGCCGCCGCCGCGTACACGAGCTCGATCTTCGACGACCGTGGCCGCCACCTCGCCCAGGGCCTCTTCGGGGCGTCGTTCCTGCTGGGGTCGGGGATCACCCTGATGTACATCCCGATCCTGGCCGGCCCGTCCGGCGACTGGCGGCTTGCCTTCGCGCTCTCTGCCCTTGCTGTGGCCGCGGTCTGGGTCGCCTGGACGCTTCTCGCCCCGGGCGAACCCCGGGCCCGGGTCGCGACTCCGGCGCGGGCCGCGCTCGCCGTCGCCCTGCGCGAACGCAACACGTGGCTGCTGGCGGCCTGCCACATGTGCGGTTTCGGGATGGCCATCGTCGTCGGCACCTGGGTCACCCTCTACCTGGCCGATGCCTTCGGGCTGCCCATCGCGGCTGCCGGGCTGATCGGCTCCCTGACCCTCGTCACCGGCATCGCCGCCCGCGCGTCGGGCGGGGTCATCCTCGAGGGCGGCGTGAAGCCGATCCGGCTGATCCGGTCCGGGCTCTCCCTGGCGATCATCGGGCTCGCGATGCTGGCCCTCGCGCCCGCGCTCCCCGTGGCGATCGCCGGGCTCGTCGTGACGGGCCTCGGGGTCGGCCTCCCGTACGCGGCCGTCTTCAACGGGGCGGCGGCGAGCGTACGCACCAGCCCGGCGTCGGCCCAGGCCATCGTCGGTTGGGGCGGCCTGCTCACGGCGGTCTTCGGCCCGCCCCTGGTCGGGACCCTGCTCGACGCGACCGGCGACTACGCCGCCGGCTTCCTGGTCTTCGCCGCGATCGTCCTGGCCGTGCTTGCCCTGACGTTGCTCATCCGCCCGTTCGACATGACGGCGGTGGACGTCGCCGCGACCGACGCTTCCGGCGCCGGGGTCGCCGTATGAGGACGTGGCCCGGGGGTGGTCGAGCGGCGGGCCCGGCCCAGCGGCTCCATGATTGAGGCCACGACTCACGCACGACACATCCCGGAGGCCTCACCGTGACCCACCACCCCGCAGCCGATCGCTACGACGCGATGGTCTACCGCGCCTGCGGGCGCAGCGGGCTGCGCCTCCCGCCGCTCTCGCTGGGGCTGTGGCACAACTTCGGGGACACGACGCCGCTCTCGCAGCAGCGGGCGATGGTCCACACCGCCTTCGACCTCGGCATCACCCACTTCGACCTGGCCAACAACTACGGCCCGCCCTACGGCAGCGCCGAGGTCAACTTCGGCCGGATCCTGCGCGAGGACCTGGCGAGCTACCGGGACGAGCTGATCATCTCCAGCAAGGCCGGCTGGGACATGTGGCCGGGCCCGTACGGCCAGGGCGGCGGCTCGCGGAAGCACGTGCTGGCGAGCCTGGACCAGAGCCTGCGCCGGGTGGGCGTCGAGTACTTCGACATCTTCTACTCGCACCGCTTCGACGCGGATACCCCGCTCGAGGAGACGATGGCGGCGCTGGCGACGGCCGTCCGCCAGGGCAAGGCGCTGTACGTGGGCATCTCGTCGTACTCGGCGCGGAAGACGCGTGAGGCGGCCGCCATCCTGCGCGCCGAGGGCGTGCCGCTCCTCATCCACCAGCCCAGCTACAACCTGCTCAACCGGTGGGTCGAGCCCGAGCTGCTCGACGCGCTCGAGGAGCTCGGCGCCGGGATGATCGCGTTCACGGCCCTCGCCCAGGGCCTGCTGACCGACAAGTACCTCGACGGGATCCCGGCCGACGCACGGATCAACCGCCCTGGCGGCGACTCGTTCGAGCGGCGGATGCTCTCGGAGGAGAACCTCGCCCGGGTGCGGGGCCTCAACGAGATCGCCCGGCGGCGCGGCCAGTCGCTGGCCCAGATGGCCTACGCCTGGGTGCTGCGCGACCCGCGGGTCACGACCACCCTGGTCGGCGCGAGCTCGCCCGAGCAGATCCGGGAGAACGTGGGGGCGCTCGCCAACCTCGACTTCTCGACGGAAGAGCTGGCCGAGATCGACCGGTACGCGGTGGAGGGCGGCGTCAACCTCTGGGAGAAGCCGAGCACGGACCAGCCGGTGTAGCCGGGCTCCGAACGGCCGCCCGGACCCCCCGGGCGGGCGGGATGCCCAGCGCAGGCATCGCGAGACTACTCGGCCCGGAACGGCTCGTCGCGTCGGGCTCGGAGCGGCACCATCGTCGCCCGCGTCCCCGCCCGCACCTCTATGCGCGCCGGGAAGGCCTCCGGCGGCTCCACGGCGAACCAGGCGACGACCGCGAAGCAGCGCCGCCGACGGCGGCGCTGCCCGGAGATCTCGCCCCGCGGAGCGCCCCCGCCCGCGAGCTCGTCGTCCGCGAGCTCGCCGGGTTCCTCCTCGACCGAGATCGCGTGGGCACCCAGCCGGCGCAGGGACTCGGACATCTGCTCGCGGGCCGTCTCGGCGTCCTTCAGGCTGGCCATGGCGGGTTCTCAGGGCTCCCGGAGGGGCACGCGAATCAGGCGGGTCCGAAGCGCGCGCAGGATCGGCCGGATCGGCGAGAAGACGCTGCCGCCGCTGGCGCCGGCGAAGTGCAGGCCAACCGCGAGGCCGGTGTCCTCCTCGAGGACGAGCGATCCCGAGTCGCCCGGCTCGGTGTACCGACCGCAGAGGACCTGGTCCGCGAACCCGACCGGCCCGACGGGACCCCCGTAGTCGAGGACGAACCGGAAGTTGACGTCGCGGATCTCGCCGCGGGTCAGGCCCGTCGTGCGCCCGACCTTCACGACCCGCATGCCCCGCGCCGGGATCGCCGTGCCGACGGGCACGATCCCGAGGAGGGCGATGCGGGAGTCGAGCTCGGAGCGTCGCTTCGCCAGGACCCGGGCGCTGGCGGCGTCCATCTCGTTCACGAACGGGCCGCCCCGGTCGAACGGGACGACCTGGGCGAGGCGGGCGACGACGTCACCCGCGGTGCCTCCGTCGAGCGGCCCCGGATAGAGGATCGGGTCGCCCAGCGCCGCCAGCCCGCCGGCGGCCAGCACGTGGCTGTTGCCAAGGATCCGCGGTCGCGCCCGCGGCCCGACGAGCGCGCCGAGCGTGCCGGCGGCGTCGACCCCGGCCAGGCCGACGCTGAAGCCGGGGACGACCGGGGTCCGCTGGACGAGCGCCTCCGGGACGATCCGGCCGAGCTCGACGACGTCGGTCGGGACGTCGGGCCGGGCCAGCGAAGCCGGCACGAACGGCGGGACGGTGTCGGCCGGGGCCACGTCCCGCTTCGCCTCCACGTAGAAGGTAAGCGCCAGCTCACCCATCAGCTGCCCATCGGTCTCCTTCTCGGCGATCCCCACCGCGACGACGTTGGGCTGGGCGACGACGGACCGAAGGCGCGTCGCCGCGGCCGCGGCCTCCGGAGTGGCGAGCAGCTCGGGCATCGCCTCGGGCGCCCTCGGCAGGGTGATCGCATCGAGGGCGACGCGGATCCGTCGGTAGCGGATCGCATTGCGGCGCGTGCGCGGGATCACGGCTCCCCTCCGGGCGACCCTGCCAGCACCCAGGTCGCGCCGTCCGGCCCGTCGCGGACCTCCACCCCGGCGGTCGCGAGCCGGTCGCGCACCAGGTCGGCCGTCGTCCAGTCGCGCGCGGCCCTGGCGCGCGCCCGGAGCTCCAGGAGCGCCGCCACGAACGGCTCCAGCGCCTCCCGCGGGTCGCGGGCCCCAAGCTCGGCGCGCTCCCCGAGGCGGGCGATGAGCGAGCGGAACGTGGCGTCGGCGTTGTCCAGGTCGGGGCTGTCCTCGCCCGCGCGGACCCGCGCCGAGATCGCCGAATCGAGGTCGAGGAGGGCTCCGACGGCGGCCCGGGTGTCGCCCCGGTCGAGGGCCTCACGGAACGCGCCCTCCAGCCCGGCCATCGTGTCGCGAAGCGGGGCGGCGGCCGGCCCGGAGCGGCCTCCCGCGGCACCCGGCCGCCCGGCGCCGAACGCAGTGTCGACGTCGACCGCCTGGCCCGCGGCGAGGTCCCGGGCGGCCTCGCCGAGGGCCTCGATGGGCACCTGGCTGCCGCTCCCGAAGACGGCGCTCCGGCCGCCGACCCGGACGGTGGCCGCGCCGAGGCCGGAGACCGCAGGCCGTCCCGGCCTCGAGGTCGAGCACGAGCGCCGTGTGGCTGTCGACGCCGAGGATGAAGGCGCCCTCGGGCAGGGCCGCCTCCAGCATGCACAGGCGCCGCTCGCCCATGTAGCAGAAGCGGGTGTCGTGGGTGCCGCCCTCGGCGTTGTCGTAGTGGGGGACCACGGCCGCCCGCAGGCCCGTCGCCCGGCCCACGAGGTCGAGCCCCTCGAGCCAGCGCGGAGCCTCGCCCACCTTGTAGATCTCGTAGACGGGGATCGTGACGACGCCGACGGTGAGGGCGGCGGCGCTGGCCATCGTGAGGATCCCGCCGTCGGCGAGCTTGGCCGCCAGGGCGTCGGGGATCGGCCCGCCGGCCCACTGGCGGAGGGCATAGCTGGGGCTGCCCGGCCCGGCCATCACGTAGCGCGCCTCGCGGATCCGGGCGACGGCGGTGGCGAGGGTGAGCGCGTCGACCTCGCGCGAGCGGTACGAGGCGACCACCGCCGGCCGACCCACGCTGGTGCCGAAGAACTCGACGGTGCGAGCGCTCAGCTCGTCGGCGTTCTCCTGGAAGCCGTACGGCGTGTCGAGGATCGCCGCCGGCACGGGCGCCGGCCGCGGCGCGCCACCGCTCGCGCTCCCGCCCACGCCCCCGGCCGCGCCCCCGGCGTCGAGGCGCTCGAAGAGGGCGCGGTGGACCTTCGCCATCGTCGGCGCCGTCTCCCCGGAGCCCATGATCGCGAGGATGCGCGGCCCGCTCACGCGAAGAAGCCCTCCCCGGCCAGCGTCGACATCACGCCGGCGAGCTCGCCCGGGTGCTGGGCATGGACGTCGTGGTCGCCGGCGAACCAGCGGACCCGGGCGTTCGGGATGGCCGCCGCCGCCGTCTCGACTTCGTGGCGCTTCCGCCGCGTCCAGTCCCCGTCGCCGCCGTCGGCCGGCGCGAGCAGGACCGGGACCGCGACGTCCGCGTAGCGCTCCGGTGGGTGGTGCTCCCAGAGCCCGCGCAGGACCGCGATGTGGCGCTCGTACGTCAGCCACGGGGCGACCGTGCCGTCGGGCCGTACCTCGAAGTTCGCGAGGACGCCGCGGATGCCGCTCTCGGGCCAGCCGGGGTGGGTCGACCGGACGTACCCCTCCACGTCGTCGAACCGGCGCCCGACGAGATGCGGCGGGGCGAGCGCGGCAAGGCAGGCGTCCCAGTCGGCGAACTGGCGGCTCGGCTCGAGCCAGCCGCCGTCGACGCAGACGATCCCGCGGGTCGCGTCGGGATGACGGGCCGCGAGCTCCAGGACGACGTTGCCGCCCCACGACTGGCCGGCGACGACCGGCCGGTCCAGCCCGAGCGCGGCGATGAGCGCCGCCACGTCGTCGGCCACGGTGAGAACGTCGTAGGGGCCGTCCGGCTTCGACGATCGACCGTGCCCCCGGAGGTCGACCGTCACGGCCGGGTGGCCGCTCGCGACGAGGGCGTCGGCGACGCCGTCCCACATGCGCGCGTTGGACGCGAGGCCGTGGACGAGGACGAAGGGCGGGATGGCGGCGCCCGCCGGCCCGTCGGCGGCGGCGCCGGCCGGCGACCCCGCCGCGCCCGCGGGCGTCCACACGTCGGCGGCGGCACCGGCTGGCGACCCCGCCGCGCCCGCGGGCATCCACACGTCGGCGGCGAGCTCGACGCCCTCGGCAACCGCGATCCGTTCCGTTCGCATCGAGGGGATGGTAGTCGGAGCCGTGCGATCCAGCCGCCCGGAGCCATACTCACGGTGCGCCCCAGGCCCGCAAAGCCGCCATCGGAGGATCGCCATGCGCATCGAGGCGAGGCTGCGCGAGCTGGGCCTCGTGCTCCCTCCGCCTGTCCAGCCACCGCCGGGAGTCCGGCTTCCCTTCACGCCCGTGCGCGTCGTGGGCGACCGGGCCTACGTCTCCGGTCACGGCCCGCAGAATCCCGACGGCACGATGGCCGGCCCGTTCGGCAAGGTGGGCGCCGAGGTGACGCTCGAGCAGGCCCGTGAGGCGGCCAGGCTGACCGCCCTCTCGATGCTGGGCAGCCTCGCCCGCGAGCTGGGCGATCTCGACCGCATCACAGCCTGGCTGCGGGTCTTCGGGATGGTCAACTCGGCGCCCGGGTTCGCGAGCCAGCCGTCCGTGATCAACGGCTTCTCCGACCTGGTCCTCGAGCTGTTCGGCGAGGCCGGCGCCCACGCTCGCTCGGCTGTCGGCATGGCCGAGCTGCCGTTCAACCTGTCCGTGGAGGTCGAGGCCGAGGTCCGGATCGAACCCTGACGAGTCGGCAGGGCCTTCCCGTCACGGCAGGAACTCGTCGAGGGGAGTCGCGCCGCAGGCCGCCCCGAGACACGGCAGGCCGAGGATGTCCTCGATGGTCCGCAGCAACCCGTAGTGGTCGTGCACGGTCGACGAGGTGAAGTGCGCAAGGCCCTGGCGCGCGACCATCGTGAAGACCCGGCCGCCCCCGAGGGTGTCGGAGGTGCCCTCGTCGAACGAAACGACCAGGAGCGTGTGCGCCCAGTCCGGGGCGTCGAACACCTGCGGCAGGAATGCCTGGAGGAACGCGTCGCCGGTGGCCATCGAGCAGTCGTGCATGTCGTTGCACAGGTTCGGGACGACGAACGCGACGTCCACGCCGGGATCGAAGCTCGCGAGCGGCTGGATGTTCGCGCACTGGCTCCCACCCGAGACCGAGGTGAAGCTCATCGCCGGGACGTGCTTGCGGGCGTAGGTCCCGGCCACGCCCGGGCCGTCGGTGCCCCCGCGATACGTGGCCCGGTGTGGCAGCCTGGCGACGCCGGGTAATCCTGCGCGTAGATCCGCCACGACCGGCCGGCCGCGCTCGCCTGGCTGGACAGGCTCGGACCGGCGAGGTCGTAGGTGCCGTCGTCGGATACGCCCTGGGTGGAGCCCGACCAGAGCGCCAGGTAGTTCGGCAACGAGGGGTGGGTGACCGCGAAGAACGCGTCCGCCCTGCCGTAGGTCCGGGCGAGCTCGTGGAGGTACGGCATGGAGGACGGAGTGACGGACGACGCCTCCCGGTTCTCCATCCACACCACGACGACGTGCGAGATCCCCGACAGCGCCGGAGACCGGCCGTTCGTCGTCGCCGACGGCACGGCCGATGGCACGGCCGAGGGGCCGTACGCGCCGGGCGGGCCGGACGAGCAGGCGGCCACGAGGGCGAGGATCGCCGCCACCGTGGCGGCACGGGACAGCATCGCCGGTGTCGCGGCCCGCGAGATCATGACCACATCATCGGGCCACCGTGGCCGCTCGATCGCTGCCGTCCCGCTCCTTCCGATGACTCGGGGCGAGAGCGGCTCGGCAGGCCCGGGCCCGCTCCCGACGGCGCCACCCGTGGAAGTCTGCGCCCGGCGCCCAGACTCCGCACGGCCGCCTGCGCGTTCGTGGGATTGGCTCAGGGGACGATGACGAGGTCGGTGAAGACGACGCGCTCGGAGAGCTCGCCCGCGGACCCGGTCTGCGCGGCCGGAGGCGCCCCGGCGGGGGCGAGCAGCTCGACCTCCCGGACGCGTACCCGCAACGTGCCGGCAGCCGCGCCCGGCCGTGACACCTGGATCGCCTGGCCCAGCGCGCCGCTGGCGATCTCGGCTGCGTCCAGGCATCGACGCCGTCCGCCGGGCTGATCGCGGAGACGTCGATGGATGTGGCCGCCACCCGCCGTTCGACGACCACGTCGACCCGGTTCGGATTCGGTCCTTCGGGGCCAACGCCGTCGAGCCGGACGACAAGGCCGCCGCCGCCGCTGTCGACGATCAGCGTCCGTTCGGGAAGCAGCTGGACGAGGTCGGTCCGTACGACGCTGGACAGCTCGAGGTCGGTCAGGCTCTGCCGCTGATAGCGGGCCACGGCGAGCCGGACGAAGGGACGGTACGAGGCCGCGGCGATGCTGGGGAGCTCCACGTCGGCCACCCACCAGTCCCCGGCGAACGAGGTGTCGTAGGCGACGATCGTCACCGGCGTTCCGTCGGGGAGCTTGCGCGACTCCCCCTCGGCCGGAAGGAAGGCCGGCAGCCCGGGCGTCCTCTCCGGCAGCGGCGTGACCCAGATCGGGTCGCGGGCGACCTCGGTCTGCTCCACCACGACGGCGAGCTGCTCGTCCTGCCCGCTGAGGTGCCAGGGGCGCAGCAGCTCCACGCGGAGGATGCCGCCGCTGCGGACATGCCGGGTGACCGGCCCGTCGACCTCGGTCCTCCAGCGGAACGCCGGCACGACCGACCGCACCGCCGGGGGGGCCGGCCGCGCAGTGCTCCTGATGTTCACCGGCGCCGTCTCGCCGCGCGCGACGAACAGCTCGGCCTCCTCGTCGGCCTTGAAGAGATGCCGGAAGCGGCTCACGGCGGCGAACGAGTACGTCACCATCCGGTGCCGGGTGTCCCCGAACTGGTGCACGATCTGCTCGCGCAGGACCTCGTCGCCCCGCATGACCGGGACGTTCTGCACCGCGACGCCGGTCATCGGCGTGGAGACATCGTCGTCCACCTCGGTCCACGCCGCGGCGATCTGCAGCTGCTGGGTGCTGGCGGTGTCCACGTTGAGCCGGGCAGGCTGCGGCATCAGAACGGCCGCCATCGCCCCGGGCTCCTGCACCGGATCGAGCGAGCCGGACGGATCCGCCAGGGGCCGCCGCACGGCATGGACGAAGGTGATCTCACGCGCCGGCGTCGCCATCGGGTGGCGGCCGTCCTTCACGACCTGGACCGGAGCCCCCACGGAGCGCCATTGCTGCAGCGCCAGGTGGTCGAGGAAGTCGTCTCGCAGGAACGACGACAGGGCCAGCGTCACCTGCTCCGCCGGCGCCAGCCGGACGCGAACCAGGTCCGGCTCCGCGTCGGGCTCGATCGCCGGTCCGTCATCGCCGGCAGCGCGAGGCTCCAGGAGGATTCGCTTGTCCGGCGCATCGGGCCAATCGCCCGACCAGCCGAGGAGGTGGGTGCGCGCGGACACGCCACCCGGCTCCGGGACCGCGAAGACCGTCACCCCGGCCGACGCCGGGTCGGCAAGGCCGCCGGCCAGGGCACGGCGGACACGCTGGAAGGTCTCCTCGTCCGAGCCGTCGAGCATGCCGTGCTGCTCGGCCACATCGAGCGTCGTCGTGGGCGCCGACAGGACCCGCTCGTCGTTGCGGGGGTAGCCGGGGGCGTCGCGGCGGATCACGACCATGTCAAGCCCGCCGCCCGGACCAAGGTCGCCGAGACCCTCGGCGAGGGTCACCGTCGGGGAGCCGATCGGCTGGTGCCGCGCGTACGGGATCGGCTCGGTGCCGGCGTTCACGTCCCGGTCCTCCGGGCCCACGCCGCCCCCGGCCAGGTCGGCCAGGCGGGCGCGCAGGTGGTAGTCCCTCCCGAAGCGCAGGGACAGGAGCGACCCCTCCGGGACGTCGAGCTCCCACCCGAAGTCGAACGGGAGATCCTGCCGGCGCTCGGCGCTGCGCCTCCCGGGCTGCTTCTGGGGGACGGCCAGGCTCCAGCCGTTCCACCGCGCCACGATCTCGTCGGCGCGCAGGTTGCCGTCGCCCTGCCTCACGGCCGCCCCCGGCTTCAGGTGCCCCTCCTCCTCCGCGGGCGGGAGGATCTCGGTGCCGTCGACCGTGTACCGCGCGCTTCGCCGCACCAGCGACGTCCACCTCGCGGCTCCCTTGAGCCGCACGTCGAGCCGCAGGCCGAGAGTCAGGTCGTCGGCCGTCAGCGGCTCCGCGTCCTCGACCGACGGCAGCGCGGCGTTCGTCGCGGCCGCGTTGCGGCGGCTCACGAAGTCGGTCGCGCGGCCCTTGCGCAGCAGCAGGATGCCCGCGGATCGCAGGGCGGGAAGGCGCACGGACCCGTCCACGTCCGCCTCCGCGCCCCCGGCGGGCGCCGGCCCGACGCTCGCGGCGGCGTCGCGGAGCCGGGTCACGGCGTTGTCGATGTCGAGCGTGGTGGTCATCCACGACTCGGTGTCGCCGAGGTCGAGCAGGCCGGCCCGCGCCGTCGCCGTTCGGCCGGGCACCAGCCCCCGATCGTCGTCCACCTCGTACGTCGACCGCGGTGACACCGGCTGGGGCACCCCCGCGGGCGGGTTGGGCCAGCGGACCCGGACCGTCCCGGCGTCGCCGAGCGCGGCATCCCTCGGCAGGGGCAGGTCGAAGATCAGGCCGAGCCGCCGCATCACGGCGGGGTGCTCGCGCAGCATGGACAGCACCCGGTGGAAGTCGGGGGCCGGCGCGGCCGGTGCCGCTCCAGGGGCGGGAGCATCGGGCTCGGCCGAGGACCAGCGGTCGCGGAGCTCGCGCGCGGCCGCCGCGCCCAGCTCGGCCTGCCTCCCCGAGTCGGGATCGACCTCCACGTTGGCGGCGGCGCGGTAGGTCTTGTCGACCTCGGTCGCCTCGACCGAGGTCGCGCGCACCGTCGGTGGGGCGCTGATCTCCGGCGCGGCCGCCGCATCGACCCGCAGCGACCCGAAGAACGACCGCCACACCTCCACGTCGGCCTCGTGGGTCGGTGTCACGTCCAGGGCCACCCCATCGTTCAGCGACACCTGGAAGGTCGCGGCGCCGAGGGTCGCCGGCCAGTCCCCGAGGCCTGCGTCCGCAGCCGTCGGAGCGGCGTCCAGCTTCGGCACCACCACGACCCGCACGACCGGGTCGCCCGCGGACGTGGTTCCCGGGACGGGGATCAGGATCAGCTGGCTCATGCGGCACCGAACCTCTTGCGGTACTTCTGCCAGTCCGCCAGCGACGGCTCGTGCGCCTCGATGGCAGCCGCGGGAGGCGCCACGGCAGCGTCGGCGGCCGCCCCCGCGAAGACGTACGTGCCGCTGTCGAGGTGGATCGACCCGGACCAGAAGGTCACGTCGATCTCGATCACCGCAGTTGCCCGTCCGCTGAGCACGTGTCCGTCGTACGACATCTCCACCCGCAGCTCGACCGAGACCGAGACCAGCCCGAGCACGTCCACGCTCCCCCCGATCCGGAGGAAGCCGGTGACCTTGACCTGGTCTCCCGCGAGCAGGAAGCGGACGCCACCGAGGGCGTGCACCTCGGCCGACGCGACCCCGATGCTGATCGCCACGGAGGCCCCGAAGTCGAGGGATGCCTCGAGCGTGCGGATGCCCTCCTCCGCGATCTCGAACAGGAGGTATCCGCCGCCGCCGAAGATCGACACCGACAGGTTGAACGGGTTCTGGCGGCTCGCGAATGCCAGCGACGTGACGATCGGCCGGCCGTCGAAGGGCACCTCCACGCCGACCGAGGCGGCGATGTTCTTCAAGGTGAACATGCCGGCCTTGACCTCGGGGACGGCCAGGCTGTACCCGGCGCTCATGCCGTTCGGGGTGGAGCGGATCTTCGGGGCGGCGGAACCGAAGTCCACCTTTTCCTGCAGCGTCTTCAGGAGGCCGAGGTCCCCGCCGAGCTCGAACCTGAAGCCCTCCACGTCGAGGTCGGGGGCGTGACCCGGCTTCTGGAGGAAGGTGAGAGCCTTGAAGTGCAGCTTGACGAGGTCGCCCCCGGGTGGCAGGACGAGAGCGAAGTTCTCGATCCGGCATGTCGTCCGCGTCTCGGCGGGCGACCGCACCACGGTCATCTCGAGCTTGCTGCCGCCTGGCTGGGTCACGAAGGGACCGTGGCTCTTCAGCTCCAGGTCCTTCCACGACATGCGCGCGCCACCGCCGGGCTCGGCCACGATCGACAGCGGCTTCGGCAGCGAGACGTTGTCGACGATCGAAGCGAGCGGGATGCCCAGGATGGTGGCGTCCTTGAAGGCGGCGGCCAGGTCGGGCGGCCCGGGCAGCAGCCCGGGCAGCGCGCGGGCGTCGACGGGTCCGTCGAGGCGGGAGAGCACGTCGGCGGTGAACGCCGGCGAGATGAGCCCGCCGGCCTTGTCGGCAGCCTGCCGGAAGTCCACCCCGAGTCCGTCCGGGAGGCGCAGGGCGATCTTGTCGGCAACCCCGTCGCGCAGGTAGGCGGCGTCGTACTTCACCCGCGCCAGGCCGTCGAGGTTCGGCACCAGCTCGCCGACTGCCTGGAGGGCGACCTTCGCCTCCTCGATGACCGCGCGGAACCCGCCTCCGTCCTGGCGGCCGCTGATGGTGAGCTCGTGGACGGGCAGCACGTCCGCGGGCTGCGGCTCCGGGCCGGCGCGGACGAGGTCGACCCGGAGGCCCGGGACCGGCAGCCGCCGCGCCTCGTTGGCCGTCCAGGCGGCGGCGATCTTGCCCAGCGTCTCCGGCTCCGTCAGCGGCGCGAACTCCGGGAAGTCGTCGTTTTCCAAGAAGTGGATGTCGTGCAGGAAGAGCACGGGCGTGGTCATCCGCAGCCCGTCGCAGCGGATGGGCAGCATCAGCCGGCCGCTCGTCTTCGCGTGCGGCCACAGGAAGACGTCGTGCAGCTGGTCGGCCTGATCGTGGATGCCCTGGACGAACGCCTCGAAGCCGGGCACGTCGACGCGCATCTGGCGGACCGTGGCCACCGCCTCGGCGAAGAAGCCACCCGCGGCGGCCAGGTCGTCCTCGGTCTGCAGCGCGGCCAGCTGGGCCTGCCGGTCCGCCTCGATCTGCTGCAGCTGAGTCACGAGGCTTCCGGCCTCTGCCTGGAGGGTGGCGAGCTCGACGGCCTGCTCGAACGTGAGCTGCGGCGGCCCGGGCTCGGGTGCCACGAACGGCTCCACGACCACGCTGCCGAACTCGGGCTCCTCGATGAAGACCGCCGGGGACGTGTCGATGGGCGGCTCCGGGTGCGTCGCGACGAACTCCTCGAAGGCCCTGGCGATCTCCAGGAGCTCGTCGATCCGTGGGCCGATCTCCGCGAGCCGCGCACTGACGCTGCCGGCCGCGAAGTCGGCGTTCGCGTTGATGTCCGCCCGCCGCTGGTCGAAGAGGGCGACGACCGCGGCCTCCTGGTCGTTGAGCGCCTGCCGTCTCGCTGCCTTGTCGGCATCCAGCTGGTCGAGGCGTTTCGGAATCCTCTGGAACCGTTCCGGGACCTCCTCCACGCCGATCTCCGTGGTCGGCTGGAGCACCTCCACCTCGTCGAACGGGAGGCTCCTGGACAGCTCACCGTCCTCGGCGCGACGGCGAACCGGGTCGGGCACCAGCAGCAGCTTCAGCTCCTGCAGGCCGGCAGTCGCCGGGCCCAGGTCCGGGGTCGGCACGCGCCTCGCGACCTCGATGAGGACGGCGCGGTGGCCCCACGGGTACAGGAAGCCCTTGCTCGCCGTCTTCACCGTCATGTCCCGGCCGAGGACGATCTCCTGCTCCCAGTCGAAGCTCGGCCAGGTGCCCTTGGCGGACATCGTGCCGCCGAGGGCGCTGAGGTCGAGATACGGTGCCGTCGGCGGCTCCTGCGGCGGCGACCCCTCCGCGATGATCCGTTCCCGTCGACCCCTGTCCAGCGGAGGCAGGATGTCGCCATCGTCGTCGGCGTCCAGCGGCACCAACGCCAGTCCGCTCGCCGCCTCCAGCCGCAGGTGCCAGAGGCCGGCGGCGCCGCCGCGGCCGAGGAGAGGCACCGTCGGGAGGGCGACGCGCAGTGCGTCGCCCGGCGCCATCGCGCGCGGGGCGAACCGGAGCCGCCAGGGAAGCTCGACGGACGTCGGCTCCTCGCCGGCCGGCGCGTCGTCCACGACCACCCCGCCCCGGGCGCCCAGGGTCAGGATGCCCTCCGCCGAGAGCGGCGCCGTGGTGCCTGCGGCCACGCGGAAGGTGACCCGGCTCGGCCCGCCCAGCCGGGCGTTCGCCAGGCCGGCGAAGGCGTCGTAGACCATCTCACCGGTGGCCTGGGGTGGGAGGGTGAGCTCCAGCGTCCCGCCGCCCGGCCCGGCAGTGACAGAGTCGCCGGCGACCTGGAACCCGAGGAGGCGGGCAGAGGCGACCACCAGGTCCTGGGGGCGGACGAGCAACAGCCGGATGTCGTCGAGAGCCATGTGCCTAGCCCGACGCTCGGACCAGGCGAGGAGCCGTCTCACCGGCGCGGCGACCGCGGGCTCCCACGACGTTCCCAGGCGCGCCGGAACGGCTCAGCCGGTGCACGAATCTGCCCCCACGCATTTCCCCCGGGCCCCCCCTTGCGTGCGCCACGGGCGAAACCGCGGCGGCGATCGCCATCGCGCCCTCACCGGTGATCCTCCGCCCACCATGACCCGGGATCGCCGGCGCAAGTCGATCGTCTGAAGATGATGCGCTCGCCTGTCAATGCTCCTCGAGCGCGTGCCGATGGGCTTGCATCGGGGTGGGACAATTCCTGCACCAACCTCCACTCCCGGGCAGCCGGGGTCACGTCTCGGAGGTACGGCGATGACGATGCCCTGGGCCATCGGGCCCGTCACGCGGCGGCGCAGGCCTGTCGGCCTGGCGCTCCCGGCCGCGACAGACGCATCGTGCGGCGCCGCGAATCTCCTGACTCGACCCCGCGCCGGGAACATCTCGAGCGACACTCGGGCGGGCCTCGCCGGGCGGACGGCGAGCTGAGATCGTCCGTCCGCTCGCGAACTCGAACCATGAGCCGGCGATCTCGCCTCCCTCGATGGGAACCGCGGAGACGCCGGCTCTTCTTCGTCCGGGCGGGCCCCCCCTGCGGCGCGCCGGGGGGTATCGTTGTGCCCATGAAGGGCGATCGAATCGAGGCCGTCGTCGATACCGGCCAGGGCGTGCAGACGTTCGAGATCGTCGCGACCCGGGCCGGACGCCGCATCGAGGTCGTGACGTCGCGCGGGGTGGTGGAGGTGCGCGAGGTGACCCGGACCGGCACGCCCGTGCGGACCGGCCGCTTCATGACGAGCCGCCTCATCGCGCTCGTCGAGCACCCCGCCATCGACGAGCGGGGCCGCGTCGAGGTCACGACGCGGCACCGCCTGCAGGTGCGCGATCGAGCCTAGGTCGGGACCCGGCGCGCGAGGGCCTGAGCTGCCGGTCCCGTCGGCGCCGGCGGTATCCTGCAACTCATGTCGGCTGCCCGGTTCCCCATCCGCCTCGGTGCTCGGTCCCGGCCGCTCCTCCGGCTGTTCGGCGCACGGCCCGCCAACGCCTACGTCGACCTCGACGGCGACCTGGACGCGCACTTCGGCTGGTTCCGGCTGCGGACGCCGTTCGACAACATCGTCTCCTGGCGGATCGAGGGGCCGTGGCGCTGGATCACGGCCATCGGCTTCCGGCGAAGCATCCGCCACGCGGACGTGACGTTCGGCGGCAACCACCGGGGCGGGGTTCGGGTGGACTTCCGCGAGCCGGTGCGACTCTCCGTCCTGCACGTGCCCGCGCTGTACGTGACCGTCGAGGACCTCGAGGGGTTCGCCGCCGCCCTGGCGGCGCGGGGCATCCCCGGCGAGGACGCCCGGAAGGGCAGTCGGCCGGCCTGACGCTCGGACCCAGCGCGGCCCGGGGCGCGCCGGACGCGCCGGCCGAACGCGGGTCAGATGGTGGGGCGGACCACCATGAGCGTCACGATGACGACGATCACCACGATGAGCAGGATCCCGCCCTGCTGGATCCGCCCGATCGTGGCCGCGACCTCGGGAGGGGGCCCGCTCCTGGCCGGCGCACCCGGCCCGCCGGCCAGCGCGCCCGGCCCGCCGGCAACGGCGCCCGGCCCGGCGGCGATGGCGCCCGGCCCGGCCGAGGGAGGCGGCCCGCTGGTCAGCGCGATGAGGCGCTCGACGGCCCGGCCCTGGACCAGGATCGCGTAGAGGACCGCAAACACGTACAGGGCGATGCCGGTGATCAGCCACAGTTGCGCCGGGTTGATGCCCGTGGCCCAGATCATGAGCACGCCGCTGACCGGCATCGTGAGCGCCGCCGGGATCGTGATCCGACGCGAGATCGTCGCCGAGACGCGCGTCGAGAAGTTGGCGTGCTGAGGCTCCGCCCCGCCCATCCGGCCCATCAGCGGGAAGGTGAAGATCGGTCCGAACGCGACGATCGCGGCCAGGACGTGGAGGAGCAGGAACAAGGGAAACCACTGGGTCACGGCGGGCACCCCTCAGTCGGCCGGCGGGCTCCCCGTCGACGGGTCGCTCTCGATCCGGTCCCGGCCACGATACGCGTCGGGCGACCGCCGGGCGCAAGGTGAGTGAACGTGCCGGCGTCCGGTTGCCGCAGGGTCGCCGGTCGCCGGGCGCCGAGCCGCGGGGACGCGGGTTCGCCCGCGCCCGCCCGCCCGCGCCCGCCTGCGAAGCCGCGCCCGGCTCTTGACGGGCTGTTCCCGCGACGGACAATGCTCGTGGCCCCACCGGGCCGGGAAGGGGGACCGTGTCGAACGAGGATCTCGTTCGCCGCTACACCGCCGCAGCGGCCGCCGGCGACGTTCACGCGATGGAGGCGTTGCGCCATCCGCGCTGGTCGGTGACGTGGCCGCAATCCGGCGAGCGCGTCACCACCAATGCGTCGTTCGCGGCCATCGTCGCCGCCCAGCCGGGCGGCGCGCCGCGCACGACCGTCGAGCGCATCGTCGGTGACCAGGATCGCGTCGTGCTCACGGCCCTCGGCACGCCGCTGCGCGTCGGCGGGTCGGGCGACTTCTGGTGGGCGGAGTTCCGGATGGCGTATCCGGACGGCATCGACTACCACTGCATCGAGCTGCTCGAGCTGAGCGACGAGAAGGTCTTCCGCGAGACGGTCTACTGGGCGGCTCCGTTCGAGGCGCCCGCGTGGCGAGCAGCCTGGGTGGAGCAGGTGCGGGAGCCCGAGACGGGCGGATGAGTCGAACGAAACCCTGGACTTACGGATGACCCTGAAGCACCGCTGGGCGGCCGCATGACCGGGGTCGATCCCTCCGCCGCCCGCGCCCGGCCACGGACCGCCCGCGCCCGGCCCCGGATCACTCGCGCCCGGCCGCCGACCGCGCCTGCCGGGCCCACCGTGCGCATCGGACCGCGGCCCCTTCGCGTCGAGGATGTCGTGGCGGTCGCCGCCGGGGCGCCCGTGGAGCTCTTCCCGGAGGCGGTGGCGCGGATCGAAGCCGGGCGCGCCGTCGTCGAACGGTACGTCGCGGGCGACGAGCTCGTCTACGGCCTCAACACGGGCCTGGGTCACATGCGGGACCAGCGGCTCTCCATCGCGGAGCTCGTCGACTACCAGGACGCGATCGTCGCGGCCCACGCGAGCGCGATCGGTCCCGCTCTCCCCACGGCCGTCGTCCGGGCCGCGATGCTCGCCCGCGTCGCGGGGATCGCGATCGGCGGCTCCGGCGCGTCGCTTGCCGTCGCGGAGGCGCTCGTGGCGATGCTCAACGCCGGCGTCCACCCGATCGTTCCGGAGACGGGCTCGGTCGGAGCGTCCGACCTCATGCACATGGCGGCGATCGGCGAGGTCGCCCTCGGTCGCGGGCGCGCGGAGTACCGGGGAGCCATCATGCCCGGCGCCGACGCGCTGCGGGCGGCCGGCCTCGCAACCCTGGCCCTGGGTCCGAAGGACGGCCTCGCCCTGATCTCCGCGAACGGCGTCTCGATCGGGCGTGGCGCCCTGGTCGCCGACCGCGCCGCGGATGTCGCCGACCTTGCCGACGTGGCCCTCGTGGCTTCTCTCGAGGCGACCGGGGGTAACGTCTCCATCGTCGATCCGGCGGTCGCGGCGGCGAAGGGCATCGCCGGCCAGACGGCCGCCGCCGACCACATCCGCGCCCTGCTGCATGGCAGCGAGCTGTGCCGCCCAAGCGGCGCGGCCTCCGTCCAGGACCCGCTCTCGTTCCGGGTCGGGCCACAGGTGCACGGCGCCCTGCGGGAGCTCGTGCGAGCCGCGACCGCCGCCACCGACACCGAGCTCGCGGCCAGCGACGACAACCCCCTCGTATCGATCGCCGACGGTCGGCTCATCAGCAATGGCAACTTCCACCCGATGGTCCTCGCCCTCGCCTTCGACGCCCTGCGTCCCGCCCTTGCCCATGTCGGCCAGGCCAGCGATCGCCGCATGAGCCACCTGTGGGGGCTGGTGATGGCGTCCGGTGACGCCGTCACGCCGGCCGGGATGCGCGGCATCCTCGACCGCACCCGCGGTCCGCTGCTGCGCTACGCCGCCGCGACCCGGTATGCGGAGCTGCGTGCCATGGCGGGCCCGGTCACGCTCGACGTGCCTCCGCTCGACCTGGGTGTCGAGGACCACGCGACGAACGCTCCGGAGGCCGTCCGGTGCACGGATGATGCGCTCGACATCCTCGAGCAGATCCTCATGGCGGAGCTGCTGCTGGCCCGGGCGGCCCTCGTGCTGGCAGACCGCCAGCCCGGGGTGGGGATCGGGACGCGGGTCGCGCTCGGCTGGATGGCGGGCGTCCTTGCGGACCATCCCGGGGCGATGACCGACGAGGTCGCCGCCGCCCTGCAGGCGCGGACCCGGGAGGAGCTCCTGCCCCTCGTCCGATCGGCGGTTGCCTCGCCGTGAGGTTGGCGACGGGCGCGCGAGTGCTCCCGTCGGTGCTCTGGGTCGCCTCCACCGCGGGGTTCACGGCGAACTTCGATCTCCAGCTCGTCAACCTCGCCCTGCCGCAGCTTGGCCGTGCGTTCGACGTCAGCCAGTCCATCCTCGCCTGGGCCGTCGCCGCGTACGTCCTGCCCTACGCGATCTCGATCCTTGCCGTCGGCCGGCTCGCCGACGGGTTCGGCCTCCGCCGTGTCCTCGCGGTGGGCGCGGTCCTCTTCACGCTCGGCTCGCTCGTCGCGGCCGCAGCTCCGGCGTACGCGGTCCTCCTTGCCGGGCGGGTCCTGCAGGGCGTCGGCGGAGCGGCCCTGATGACGACGGCGCTGGCCGCCATCTCGGCGACGTACTCGCCCGCGGCGCGTCCGCGCGCGTTCGGGATCTTCTTCGCCGCCGGTGCCCTGGCGGCCGTCGTGGCGCCGCTCGCCGGTGCCGCCCTCATCGCCGTCGTGGGCTGGCGCGGCATGTTCGCGAGCCAGGTGCCGCTGGGGCTCCTGGTGCTGGGCGGGGCGATGGCCGTCGTCCCGGCTTCCCGACGGGGACCCCGGGGGTCGCTCGACGTGCCCGGCCTCGTCCTCGCGACGATCGCGCTCGGCGCGGTGAACGTCGCGCTCCTCCAGGCCAACGAGTGGGGCTGGACGTCACCGGCCATCGTTGCGACATGGGTGGTGGCCGGCCTGGCGCTCGTCGCGTTCGTCGGCCGCGAGCGGCGGACGCGGGAGCCCGCGGTCCGGCTCGCCGTCCTGCGGAGCCGGATGTTCGTCGCATCCGCGCTCGTCGGGGCCGCGGCGTGGTTCGGGATCCTCTCGGGGACGATCCAGGTTGCCGTCTACCTGCAGACCGTGCGAGGGCTCTCGACCACCGACACCGCCCTCGTGCTGCTGCCCTGGCCGCTGCTCGCCGGCCTGGTGTTCCCGCGGAGCGGGGCGATCGTGACCCGGATCGGCGCGGAGCGCGTGATGATCGCGAGCGTCGCCTTTGCGGCCGCGGCAGGTGCGGCCATGGTGCTGTTCGGCACGACAACCCCGCTCCCGATCGTGGCCCTGGTGACGGCCGTGGGCGGCGTCCCGATCGCGCTGGGCGTCACGGCGAGCACCAGCCGGGCGCTCGCCGAATTCCCGCCGTCCGAGGCGGGCACCGCGTCGGGGTTGTTCAACGGGCTGCGCCAGGTGGGCTCGTCCCTGGGGGTCGCGCTCCCGGCGGCGGCGTTCGACCTGGCCGGCGGCGGGATGGCCGGATCGACCGCGGCGTTTGCGTCCAGGGCCATCGTCTTCGCGATCATCCTCGGCCTGGTCGCGGTCACCCTGCCGAGGCGACCCCGGCTTGCGCGCTGAGGCGGGCTACAGCCGCTCGCCCGCGCCAGCCGGCGCGCCGGTGCGCCTACAGCCGCTCGCCCGCCCGGATCGGCGCCGTGAGCCAGTTCGCCCGAGGCGCCAGCGGGCAGATCCAGCGCGGGTCGTACGCACACGAGGGGTGGTAGGCGTAGTTGAAGTCGAGGACGAGCCGGTCGCCCGAGCCGCCCAGGTCGGCGCCCTTCACAGTGTCGAGCAGGTAACGGCCTGCGCCGTACGTCGCGGTCCCTGCCGTCGCGTCGCGGAACGGCACGAAGATCCCGCCGCCGTAGACGGCGATCCAGTAGACATCGAGGTCGCCGACCGGCAGGCGGGCTAGGCCGATCCGCTCGAGCGGGAACTCCTCGCCGGCCAGGCTCGTGGCCACTCGCGGCTCCGGCGGCTGCGGCTCGACGACGGCCTCGAACCGCAGTGCCGGGTCAGGCGGCCAGTAGGACAGGCCGGCGAAAGCGGCGCGGCTCTCTGCGGGCAGTGGCGAGTCGGGGTGCTCCCGGAAGAGGTGGTCGCGACCGGCGCGAAAGCGCTCCAGGGCGCCCTCCGGATCGGCGGGCGACTCGGCCCGCACCGCGGCGTAGAGGGCGGCGACCCGGCGTCGCCAGTCGAGCAGCGTCAGTGACACGGGCAGAGCCTCCATCGGCGGTCTCGCCAGGGCGGCACGCCGGGCGGCCCGTCCGCCGCGGCACGCCAGGCGGCCGTTCCGACGCGGCACGCCGCGCGGCCTCGCCCCGGACGCGGGATCATGGCGCAAACCGGCCGGACTCGCAGAGAGCGCACGCGGACCCGGCGGCCTGCCACGAGAGGAGCGCACCGCGCATGCCGCACAGGTATCACGACCTCGTCGACCAGATCGCGGACGCCGGCAGGGACGCGGTCGGCCGCGGTCTCGTCCTGGCATCGGGCGGGAACCTTTCCGCACGCTGTCCCGATGCGGATGCGTTCCTCGTCACCGGCGCCGGCACGCGGCTGGACCGGCTGACCTCGGAGGACTTCTCGATCGTCGGCCTGGACGGCACCGTGCGCGGCGGCAATCCTCGGCCGTCGAGCGAGTGGAAGCTCCACCAGCGGACCTACGAGGTCCGGCCGGACGTCAATGCCGTGGTTCACGTCCACCCGCAGACGGCGATCATCCTCGACGCTCTCGGCTACGAAGTCCGCCTGATCACTCTCGACCACGCCGATTACCTGAGGAAGGTCGCCCGCGTCCCGTACGCCCCGAACGGATCGGACGAGCTGGCCGACACATCGGCGGAGGCCTCGCGCGACTGCAACGCGGTCATCCTGGCTTACCACGGGTGCTCGACACTCGGAGACAGCGTGGAGATGGCCTACCGCCGGGCTCTGAACCTCGAGGAGGCCGCGGAGGCCACCTTCCGCTGTCTCCAGCTCGGCAACACCGACCTGACCTTCCCACCGGAGGACTTCGCCCGGCTCCGCCACGCGTAGCCGGGCTGCCCGGGGCGCACTGCCCGGGGGCATGCCCCTCGCGGCGGTTCCAGCAGGCCAGATGCTGAGTCCTCAACCTCCACGCTCGCATATCACGCCCAACCCGCACTTCGGCGGGATCTCTGAGCACGACTCGGTCGAATCTCAGCAGACCGTCTGCTGACGGAGGGGCGCGCCGCGATGCGGCGGAGCGCGCCGCGATACGGAGGGGCGCGCCGCGATGCGGCGGAGCGCGCCGCGATGCGGCGGGTCGGATGCCCCCGGATGATCAGGCGCCGGCCCCGCTCGACGGGACGTCCTTCGGGAGGCGGGCACCCGCCGCGGAGCGTCGGGCCCTATTCGACCAGGCGGATCTTGCCGTTGGCGAAGAGGCTCGCGTCGAAGGCGAAGCGGGCCTCATGGCTCGGGTTCCCTTGCGTGAAAGCGATCTCGGCCCCGATGATCTGGATGTTGGCCAGCCCGCTGCCCATGATGTTGACGACGGCGTCCCAGTCGCTGGCTTGGCCGGTGGCCACGTGGCCCGCGTAGATCGTGCCGCTGAGGCCGCCCAGCGGGCCGCACGGGTCGGGCACCGGAAGAGCGTTGAACGGCGCGCCGTAGGAGGGGACGCCGTCGGCCATGAACTTCGGCTGGTCGCCCAGGGGCGTACTCACGATCGTCATGTCGCAGGCGCCGGCGCCGACGTACGGTTGGATCTTGAGGCCGATGCCCCCCTGGACCATCCCGATGGCCCGATCCTGGAAGATGAGGAGGCCGCTGTAGCGGCCCGAGGTCGGGGCGTGCATCACGATCCGGCCGCATGGATCGGTCAGCAGGTTCCACGAGCAGGGCCCGGCCCCCGTCCTCAAGTCAACGTTGCCCTGTCCTGCGGTTGCCGGGGGGTTGACGTCCTGGCTGTTCGTGGCGCCTGTCGGCTTGTAGATCACATCGCCGGCGTAGACCGCGGTGATCCCCTTCCGGCCGAAGGTGGTGTAGGACGTCGTGCAGGAGGCGGCCAGTGTGCTGGCTGTCGGCGTGGTGACCACCACTCCGCCGGTGCACGCGATCGGATTGTCGGCGTTGTAGAAGGCGAAGGAGGCCGGCACGCCGGTCGGCCTGGGTTGGCCGCTGGCCTTCGTCAGGGTGAGCTTGTAGGTGACCGGGTTGCCGGCCTGGATCGCGTTCCCCGGTGGGTTGAGCACCGAGCTGGCGGTCGCCAGGCACGTCGACACAGGCAGAGAGGGCGGGTCGGGGCAGGGAAGACTCGTGTAGAGGGAGTCGTCCGACGGGAAGTTCTCCGAGAACGCCTCGTCCCCGCCCGTGTTGTAGATCGACACCCCGTCGCCCTGGCTCGAGACGCTGGTGATCGAGGCCGTGCCGGTGACGCTGAAGCCGCCGCCGATCATGACGTAGGTGCCCGGCAGCATGATGACGCTTGGGTTATGGGAGTCCCCGTTTGTCCCGAACCCGCCGTAGTAGATGCCCGGGCAGATCGTGTATTTCGCGGTGGTCCCGGAGATGCTGAGCCTGGCGGGACTGGTGAACGTGCCGGTCGGGGTTCTCAGCGTTGTCCCGGGCTCGGCCACGCAGGTGGCCGAGGCGACCGGCCCGCAGGGGAAGAGCCCGCCCGGACAGGTGCTCAGGGCCTCGTAGTCCGGGAGCGGCATGATGGTTCCGGGATCGCCGGGGTCGTTGAGCGGGTCGACGATCTTCGGACTGCCGATGCACACGTTCGTCTCCTGGAGGAACGCCGTCGGATAGTCCAGGTTCTTCGGGTGCGCGACACAGTTCGCAGCCGTTTGGTCCGCATGGATGATGTCGTCCTTGCTCCGGGCTTGCCAGCCGCCGGTCGTGGCGATCGTGCGCGCCGACAGGATCGTCGGGGTCGATCCGCCGCTGTGGTCGACGTAGATGGAATGGCCGCACATCAGGATGTTGTCCGTTTGCCCGCCCGGACGGAGCGCGTCATGGCAGGTGGCTGCGCTGCAGGGGTTCGCACCACACCGGTTGACGGCGGGGGTGCCCGAGTACCAGGTGCCATGGTTGGAGAAGATGTCCCCATCGATTCGCAGGTCATTGCCGTTGTCGATGAGCGTGACGTATCGGTCGTCCCCCTGCCACTCACTCAGCGAGCAGAAGTTGCACGATGCCACCCGGATCGGGATGGAGGCGACCGCCCGGGCGGACACCATCCAGCAGCTCTGGCCGACGATCCCCGCGAAGGCCGTCCGCATGGCCCGGGTGGTGATGACCTCGACGAACCCGCTGTTGCGATGCTGCGGTTCGGCCTGGGCCGACGGCGGCCGGTTCACGGTGACGCCGTTGGTGCGCGCCACCCCGCCACAGTCGGTGTAGTTCGTCGCGAAGGAATTCTCCGTGGCGACGGCCCGAGCCGCGGCGGTCACGGCGGTGAGGTTCGCGCCCTCGGCGGCCTTCACGGCCGCCGCCAGGGCCGAGGTATCGGCCGCCGCCTGGGCCTGGCGGCGGTTGCCCCAGGCCATCCCGCCGTCGATGAGGAGGCCCGCCACCGCGATGATCGCGACGAGGCAGATGGCGAACACGACGATGATCTGGCCGTGCTCGCGGTTGCGGCCGTGGAGCCGGCGAGGACCCGGGCGGGGTGTCATGGTCGGGTACTCCTTGGGTGGGGCGGCGGCCCGGTGGGGCGGTCGGCGCGGGTCATGACTGGACGAGCTGTTCGGCGGTGGCCGTGACGGTGATCCCGTCGGGGAAGAAGAACGAGACCCCCGGCGTCATGAAGTCCACCGTGACCCGGATGTGGACGACGACGGTGGAGATCGCGGCCGTGATGCCGTTGGGGTAGAAGCACGTGCCCACGACCGTCGGATCCACCGGCAGCGGGGTCGTGCAGAGGCCCGGGGCGCCGAAGATGTCGGTGTCGCCGATCGGCACCGCGGGCGCCATCACCTGGGCGGCGTCGCGGATCGCCTGGTAGCGGCCCAGGAACGCCGCGTCGTTGCCGAGGTCCTCGGTCGACACGACGCCCCGGCGGACCGCCTCCCGGGCGTCCTGGGTGATCGTGTGCTGGGCGTAGATGACCCGCCCGAAGTCGACCAGGATCATGAGCATCAGCAGGAAGAGCGGCAGGATGATGGCGACCTCGACGAGGGCCTGGCCGCGCGATCGCGGCCGGCCGGCTCGGCGGCTGAACGGCCGGGCCATCAGTAGGTGGCCGCCGTCGTGGCCGCCGTCATGTGGACGGTGCCGATGAGCGCCGACATCAGCGGCGTGATCAGGGTCATCTGGTAGGTCGCGACGATCCGCACCTTCGTGTAGAAGCCGGGGGTCGTGTTGAGGCAGTCCTCGGGGAGCCCCACCACGGGCGTGCACTGGGGCGTCTCGAGGACGATGGCGGACAGGGTCATCCCGCTCGCCTCGCGCTGGATCTGGTAGGCGATGTTGTCCGGGTTGGGGCCATGGGCCGGCGGGACCGGGGGGCCCGGCGGGCAGGCCACGTCGGTGGCCAGGCCCGAGCCCGTGCACCACTTGAGGTAGGCCCCCTGGGCGGCGTAGATCGCGGCATTCGAGACGCCGTTGGTGAGGGCGATGTTCGAGGTGAACACGCGGGCCAGGTCGACGACGCCCATGGTGAGCATCAGGAAGAGCGGCAGGATCAGGGCGAACTCGACGACCGCCTGGCCTCTGCCGCGGCGGTGCGACGCCCGCGCCGCGCGGCCGGCTGGGTCGGACTTCCGTGGCTCCTGGCACTGGACCGTCTCTTCCATGCCCACACTTCTGGCGGTGACCGGGGCCCTTTCGCAGGCTCCACGGTTGAGGCTAGTCCCGGCATCTCGCGCCTGTGCCCCCACCAGAAGTACCGCTCGGGGAGACGGAACAGTGCCTGCGTTCCTTGCATTTCACCTTGCAGAGAGACGTCCCCCGGGCTGCGCGCCACGCGCTCGGGGCCCACCGGACCGACCCGGGGAGCAGGGCAGGGGACTCGGCCGCGCCCTGGTGCGGGACGTGCTCGGGCGCGTCGGCGTGATGTCGGAGGAGATCGCCGCGCGGGCCCCGCTCGTCCCTGCGAGGACGAAGCCGTCAGCAGGTTCTACGAGCGGTTCGGGGAGCTCGAGCCGTCCCGCCAGGCCCCGGGCGCGCGACTGCGGGGCACGACAGGCCGTGCCCCGCAGTGGAAGGACCAGGATTGACGCCGGGCGTCGAGCTTATTCGACCAGGCGGATCTTGCCGTTGGCGAAGTCGGCGGCATTGAAGGCGAAGCGGGCCTGGTGGCTCGGGTTCCCTTGCGAGAAATCGATCTCGGCCCCGATGATCTGGATCTTGGCCAGCCCGCTGCCCATGACCTTGACGACGGCATCCCAGTCGCTGGGGAGGCCAGGGCCGGGCCCAGCCGTGTGGGCCGCGTAGATCGTGCCGCTGAGGCCGCCCAGCGGGCCGCACGGGTCGGGCACCGGGCGGGTGTTGAACGGCGAGCCGTAGGAGGGGACGCCGTCGGCCATGAACCTCGGCTGGTCGCCCAGGGGCGTGCTCACGGTCGTCATGTCACAGGCGGGTGCGCCAAGCGCGGGCTGGAGCAGCATGGCCAGGGCCCCTTCGAGGAGACCGGGGGCTCGATCCTGGAAGATGAGGAGGCCGCTGTACCGGCCCGCGGTCGGCGAGTGCAGCACGATCCGACCGCATGGATCGGTCAGCAGGTTCCATGAGCATGGCGCGGTGTCCGTCCGCAAGTCGATGTTGTCCTGCGATGCGCTTGGCGCGGGGACGACCTCCTGGGACTTCATGGCCCCGGTCGCCGCATAGATCACGTCGCCCGTGTAGACCGCGGTGATTCCCTTCGAGCCGAACTTGGTGTAGCGCGTCGTGCAGGTGGCAACGAGGTTGTTTGCCGTGGTCGTGACGACCACCCCCGCTCCTTCGCAGACGATCGGAGTCGAGCCGTTGTAGAAGGTGAAGCTCGCCGCCGTTCCGGTCGGGACCGGAGCGCCCGCGAAGGTGCCCTTGGGCACGACGAGCTTGTAGGTGACCGGGTTGCCGGCCGCGATCGAGGCGGTCGACGGCGGGTTGAGGACGGGGGTGTCGGTCGCCAGGCACGTCGAGGAGCCCAGGTCGCAGGTGGTGGGGATGAGGGTGGTGTCCGACGGGAAGTTCTCCGAGAACGCCTCCGACCCGCCCGAGTTGTAGATCGTCACCCCGTCGCCCTGGCTCGAGACGCTCGTGATCGAGGCCGTGCCGGTGACGTTGAAGCCGCCGCCCACCATGACGTAGGTGCCCGGCAGCATGATGACGCTTGGGTTGTGGGAGTCCCCGTTTGTCCGCGAACCCGCCGTAGTAGATGCCCGGGCAGATCGTGTACTTCGCGGTGGTCCCGGCGATGTTGAGCTTGGCGGGACTGGTGAACGTGCCGGTCGGGGTTCTCAGCGTCGTCCCGGGCTCGGCCACGCAGGTGGCCGAGGCGACCGGCCCGCAGGGGAACGGCCCGCCCGGACAGGTGCTCAGGGCCTCGTAATCCGGCAGCGGCATGATGGTTCCGGGATCGCCGGGGTCGTTGAGCGGGTCGACGATCTGCGGGACCCCGATGCACACGTTCGTCTCCTGGAGGAACGGCGTCGGGTAGCCAAGGTACTTCGGGTGGGCAGGGCAGACCGGAGCCAGCTGATCGGCGTGGATGATGTCGGTGTAGTTCCGGGCCTGCCAGCCGCCGGCCGCGGCGATCGAGCGCGCCGACAGGATCGTCGGGGTCGATCCGCCGCTGTGGTCGAGGTAGATGGAATGGCCGCACATCCTGATGTTGTGGTTGGAGGGCAACCCGTTCCAGTCGCCGCAGGTTGCAGCGCTGCAGGGGTTCGCACCACCGCACCGGTTCACGGCCTCGGTGCCCGAGTACCAGGTGGCATGGTTGGAGAAGATGTCGCCATCGATCCGCAGGTCATTGCCGTTGTCGATGAGCAGGACGTACCTGTCGTCCCCCTGCCAATCGCTCAGCGAGCAGAAGTTGCACTGGGCCACCCGGATCGGGATGGAGGCGACCGCCCGGGCGGACACCATCCAGCAGCTCTGGCCGACGATCCCGGCGAAGGCCGTCCGCATGGCCCGGGTGGTGATGACCTCGACGAACCCGCTGTTGCGATGCTGCGGTTCGGCCTGGGCCGACGGCGGCCGGTTCACGGTGACGCCGCCGTTCGGGAGGGGGTTGCCGGAGCAGTCGACGTTGCCGGCGCGAAAGCCGTTGGCGGCCGCAACGTCCCGCGCGGCCAGGGCGGTGTTGGTGGCGTTCGCGCCCTCGGCGGCCTTCACGGCCGCCGCCAGGGCCGAGGTATCGGCCGCCGCCTGGGCCTGGCGGCGGTTGCCCCAGGCCATCCCGCCGTCGATGAGGAGGCCCGCCACCGCGATGATCGCGACGAGGCAGATGGCGAACACGACGATGATCTGGCCGTGCTCGCGGTTGCGGCCGTGGAGCCGGCGAGGACCCGGGCGGGGTGTCATGGTCGGGTACTCCTTGGGTGGGGCGGCGGCCCGGTGGGGCGGTCGGCGCGGGTCATGACTGGACGAGCTGTTCGGCGGTGGCCGTGACGGTGATCCCGTCGGGGAAGAAGAACGAGACCCCCGGCGTCATGAAGTCCACCGTGACCCGGATGTGGACGACGACGGTGGAGATCGCGGCCGTGATGCCGTTGGGGTAGAAGCACGTGCCCACGACCGTCGGATCCACCGGCAGCGGGGTCGTGCAGAGGCCCGGGGCGCCGAAGATGTCGGTGTCGCCGATCGGCACCGCGGGCGCCATCACCTGGGCGGCGTCGCGGATCGCCTGGTAGCGGCCCAGGAACGCCGCGTCGTTGCCGAGGTCCTCGGTCGACACGACGCCCCGGCGGACCGCCTCCCGGGCGTCCTGGGTGATCGTGTGCTGGGCGTAGATGACCCGCCCGAAGTCGACCAGGATCATGAGCATCAGCAGGAAGAGCGGCAGGATGATGGCGACCTCGACGAGGGCCTGGCCGCGCGATCGCGGCCGGCCGGCTCGGCGGCTGAACGGCCGGGCCATCAGTAGGTGGCCGCCGTCGTGGCCGCCGTCATGTGGACGGTGCCGATGAGCGCCGACATCAGCGGCGTGATCAGGGTCATCTGGTAGGTCGCGACGATCCGCACCTTCGTGTAGAAGCCGGGGGTCGTGTTGAGGCAGTCCTCGGGGAGCCCCACCACGGGCGTGCACTGGGGCGTCTCGAGGACGATGGCGGACAGGGTCATCCCGCTCGCCTCGCGCTGGATCTGGTAGGCGATGTTGTCCGGGTTGGGGCCATGGGCCGGCGGGACCGGGGGGCCCGGCGGGCAGGCCACGTCGGTGGCCAGGCCCGAGCCCGTGCACCACTTGAGATAGGCCCCCTGGGCGGCGTAGATCGCGGCATTCGAGACGCCGTTGGTGAGGGCGATGTTCGAGGTGAACACGCGGGCCAGGTCGACGACGCCCATGGTGAGCATCAGGAAGAGCGGCAGGATCAGGGCGAACTCGACGACCGCCTGGCCTCTGCCGCGGCGGTGTTTCTGTTGCCTGCCCGCACCCCAAACGACCGCGGTGACCGGGGAACGATCTTGCATAACCACCCGAAGCCTGCGAGCGTGTGATTGCGGGAGATACCCCCCACGCAAGGGCCTTGAACCGTACTTGACGAACCTGACATGACACCTTGCAGCGGGGCGCCGGGCGCCCTTGGAGCCGGTGGCGGGGCGATCGCCGACGAGAGTCCCATGGACGATGGTCCGCCTTCCCAGGCGCCCGGCCTGCGGCTGAGACTGGGCCAAACACCATCCGGCCCGGCCCGGTCCGGCGCACGGTTCCGTCGCCTACCCAGGAGCACATAGAGATGATGCGGCGTTCTTTCCGCGCAGTCGTCGTCGTGGCCGTCATTGCCCTCCTCTCCGCGTCCCTCGAGCGTCCCGAGCCTGCCCTGGGCTGGGCGTCGGCGACCGTCTCGATGACCGGGACGATCGAGGAGGCGATCGCCGAGGACCTGGTCGCCGCGCCGGTCCACCACTACTGGCTGAGGACGGACGACGGACGGCGCGTCCGGCTGAACTTCGACCACCACGGCCCGCAGGCCGGCGGCACCCGCGTCCGGATCTCCGCCTGGGTGGCGGGGGACTCGGCGACGGTCTCCTCGCTCCAGGTCGTGGCGCCCGAGGCTGCGGTCGCCGCGGCCCCGGTCAGCAAGAAGATCGCCGTGATCCTGCTGAACTTCACCAACGACACCAGCCAGCCTGTCACCCCGGCGGCAACGGCCGGCGTGATGTTCACGAACGCCAGCTCGGTGAAGTACTTCTTCGAGGAGGAGTCGCGCGGCGCCGTCTCCGTCAGCGGAGACGTGTTCGGCTGGTACACGATCCCCTCGACCAACGCGAACTGCGACTGGTCCACCTGGGGCACGCAGGGGCGAGCCGCCGCGCAGGCCGCGGGCGTCAACCTGTCCACCTACACGAACACGGTGTTCATCTGGCCCACGACCTCGTGCGCCTGGGCCGGCCTCGGCTACATCAATGGTCCGTATTCCTACAGCAACGGGAGCGTGAACCTGCGGGTGCTGTCCCACGAGCTCGGACACAACTACGGGCTCATGCACGCGAGCTCGCTGTCCTGCACCAGCGGCAGCCTGCGGGTGGCCCTGTCCACCAGCTGCACCTACTCCGAGTACGGCGACCCGTTCACGGTCATGGGCTCCGCCTCCACCTATCACAACCCCAGCCAGGCGGTAGGGCAGCTGGGCTGGGTGGCCCCGGGCGAGGTCCAGACCATCGCGGCGGGCGGCACGTACGCAGTGTTCCCGGTGCTGGGATCCGCTGCCGGCTCGATCAAGCTCCTGCGCATCTCCCGCGGCGATGGGACCTGGCTCTACGTGGACTTCCGGGTGCCGTACGGGACGGTCTTCGATCGGTTCGCGGCAGGAAGCCCGGCCGTGTCCGGAGTGACGATTCGAACCTCTCCGGACAGCGCGAGCCCGACGAGCTCGCCGCACAACACGATGCTGGTGGATACGACTCCCGCGACGACGTCGTTCGGCGACGCGCCGCTGGCGGTGAACCAGTCGGTCACCGACCCCGTGAGCAGGTACACGATCACGACGCTCTCCGTGGGCAGCTCGGCCACGATCAGGGTCACGCCGACCGGGACCCCGACCCCGAGCCCCAGCCCGAGCCCGAGCCCCAGCCCGAGCCCGAGCCCGAGCCCGAGCCCGAGCCCCAGCCCGAGCCCCAGCCCCAGCCCGACGCCCACGCCGACGCCCACGCCGACACCCACGCCGACACCCACGCCGACCCCGACCCCGACCCCGACGCCCACTCCGCCAGGTCCCGGGTCGATCACGCTGGTGAAAACGATCGGCAGCGCGACCGTACAGAAGTCCGGGAACACGACCACCACGATCCCCGTCCCGGCATCCGGGGTGGCGGCCGGCCACACCGTCGTCGTGGCGGTGATGGCGGGCACCTTCAAGGGCACCGTCGCCTGCACCGACTCCAAGGGCAACAGCTACACGGTCGATTCCGACGTCACCGGCCAGGGCCGGCTGTTCGTCTGCACCGGGCGGAACGTCGCCGCCCTGGCCGCCGGCGACAAGATCACGGCCACGTACCCGGGCTTCTCGGGGATGTCGATCGCCGGTGCCACCGAGTTCTCCCACGCGTCCGGGGTCGACCAGCGACGCGTGGCGACCGGCAACAGCGCCGCCCCGACCGTCGGCCCGGTGGGCACGACCCACTCGAACGAGCTCCTCGTCTCCGTCGTCGCCCACAGCTCGACGCCCGTCTTCACGGCGGCCTGCGGCTTCGCCCCGGCCTCCCGGGCGGTGGGTGGCACCGGCGGCGGCCAGAAGACCATCGACGTCGGGTACCGGGCGGCGCCCGCCGCGGGCAGCTACACCGCCTGCGGCACCATGACCAGCGGTACGTGGTGGTCCGCGGGGATCGTCACCTACTGGTAGGGGATCGCGCCGAGAGGACATGTGGAGAGCCCCGGGGTCATCCCGGGGCTCTCCACGCCAGGTAGGGGAAGGCCCCGGGGTCGTCGCCCGGGGCCTTCTTCATGCGCTCAGCACCTCACGGTGCCGGAGGCGTCACTCGATCGTGTATTCGGAGGTGAAGTTCTTGGTCACGTTCGTGGCCGGGAACAGCGCGCCCTTGGCGGGCGCGGAGGTCTTCGGGATCACGATGTTGTCGGCCTTGTTGCCGCCGCCGTCGTTCTTGATGTAGTTCAGGAGCCGGTACTCGACGCCGGCGTTCTCCTTGTCGGAGACGCTCGCGCCCGTGTTGCTGACGTCCTTCTTGAGCTTGTTGGCGGTGGCCGACGTAAGGGCCCCGCTGACGTCGAACCCGTCGCCGCCGTTGGCGATGGCGTCGTTCTCCGACAGCTGGTTGCTGGCGCCGACGACGTTGAAGCCGTCGCCGCCGTTGCCCTTGCCGCGGTCGCCGGAGTCGAGCTTGAGCAGCTGGTTGCTGCTGCCGACGACCGTGAAGCCGTTGCCGCCGTTGCTGAACGAGTTGGTGTCGGTCAGGAGGTTGTAGCTACCGTTGACCTGGACGCCGTCACCGGTGTTGCCCTCGCCCTTGCCGTTGTGGACCGTGTTCCAGCTGCCGTTGACGAGGATCCCGATGCCGTTGTTCGTCCCGTACGTGTTGCGGATGTAGCGCTTCGTGCCGTCCGCCTGGACGCCGACCGCGCTGTTGCCGCCATGGACGTCCATGGTGAAGATCGTGGTATCGCGGCCGTTGATGAGCCCCCAGCCCGGGCTGGTCGCCGAGTCCTTGATCCACACTGCTGGGCCGGTCCCGCCACCCGTCAGGGTGACGCTGCAGCCGAAGAGCGCGAACGGCAGGCTGTAGGCCTTGGCGACCACGACCTTCTGGTTGGCGGTGCCGCCGAGCGACCCGTCCTGATGAGCGATGACAAGCACGACGAGCTTGCCGTCGCCGGTGGTGTCGGTCACGTTGTCGACGGCCGACTGCACGGACTCGCCGAGCCACGTCTTGACCGTGAGGTCCGGTCCATTGGACATCGCGAGCATCACGTTGGTCATGGTCGGCTTGTTGCAGACCGGCGGCGGCGGGATGCGGTTCCCGAAGTCGTTGTTGCGAGGATCTCTCCCCCGGCGACGGTGAACTTGTAGCCCCAGACGTTGGGCGCCGGGCAGGCGTTCGTGATCGACTCACCGGCCGGTGGCACCGTCAGTGCATTGGGGTAGGTCTGGACGTAGCCGCCCGGCAGGGTGCCTTCGCACACGCGGTAGGTGCCGTTGGCGGGGATGACGAACGCGTAGGTGCCATCGGCGGCGGTGTCGTCGAGTCGACGAGGACGTTGGCCGTGGTCAGAAGGTTGATCGTCCAGTTCGCGATCGGCGTGTCACCGGGCGTGAGCGAGCCGCTGTTGTCGAGGTCGTAGAACTTGAAGCCGGACTTCCGGCCGCCCTCGGAGCGCTGGAAGTTGCCGAAGTCGTTGCCGGTGAAGTCGCTGCCGCTGCTGATGGTGAACTCGTAGCCCCAGGTGTTCGGGCCGGGGCAGGTGCTGATCACCACGTCAGTGGCACTCGGGTTGGGGGTGCCCGCATTGGGGAAGGTCTGGACCCACGTGCCCGGCAGCGGGCTGGGGCCCTCGCAGACCCGGTAGGTGCCCGCGGCGGTGATCGTGAAGCTGTAGCTCCCGTCCGCCGCGGTGGTGGTCGTCGAGGCCAGCACCACGTTGCCCGTGGTCAGCAGGTCGATCGGCCAGCCGCCGAGCGGGGTGTCGCCCGCGTTCTTGGTGCCGCTGTTGTCGACATCCTTGAACTTGATGCCCAGCTTGTGGGCCTCTTTGAAGTTGCCGAAGTCGAGCCCGGTGATGTCGTTGTCCGCGGTCGGGCAGCAGCCGCCGGTGGTCACGGTGACCGTGTAGCCGAGGGTGCTGCCGGCGCAGGCCGTGCCGCTGGTCGGGAAGGTCTGGACCCAGGTGGGCTGGAGGACCTCGCAGACGGTGTAGGTGCCGGCCGGGACGGGGGTCGTCCACGCGCCGGTGGCGTCGGTCTCGATGTCGAGGTTGACGCTGGCCCCGTCGGTGATGAGGATGTGCCAGCCCTCGAGCCCTTCGTCACCGACATCGCGGATGTGGTTGCCGTTGTGGTCGTGCCACTTGACGCCGCTGAGGGAGGCCGGGTTGCAGACGGCCCAGATCGGCTTGATGATCGTGAACTTGGCGTCGACATAGGGCGGCACCGAGGGCAATCCGCCGCAGAGGACACCCTGGCTGACCGTCGGGACGGCGTTGTAGAAGTTGGTGCCGGTGGTGGTGACCGTGGTGCAGGCGGTCAGGCTGATCGTGCCCGCGTTGGGCGGAAGAGGGTTGGCCTCCGGGCGATCCGGGTTGACGTCGCCGACCCCGTTCAGCCAGGTGACCGCGGCGTTGAACGAGCGGACGGCGATCGTGCCGCCGGTGCCGCACGCACCCGAGCCGCCGTCGCAGGGAGCGGCGCCCGCCGGCGGGCCGCCGCCGACGTTGTCGCCGGCCGCCATCACGGTGCCCGAGGCGAGCGTGACGAGGCCGGACGCCTCGACGATGATGTCGCCGCCCCACGAGCCGTTGCCGCCGGTGTCGGACGCGGACAGGATCCTGTCGCTGCCGGTGAAGGTGCCGTTGACGGCCTTGACGGTGATCGTGTTGGGCGTGTTGTCCGAGTCCTCGTAGGAATCGGCGTGGACCGAGAACGTGCCGGACGTCCGGCCGGTGATCGAGATGTCCGTGTTGGCGAACAGGTCAATCCACGACTCGCCCTCGGGTCCGCCGCTGCTGCCGGAGTTGATGTCGGCGTTGATCTCGCCCGTGTTGGTGATCTCGATCAAGTCGGCCCAGACCTCGACGCAGCCCGTCGCGTTGGCCGGCTTGTCGGGCCGGAACGCGTGGTCGCAGTGGTTGAAGGGAGACCCGGGGACACCGTGGCCGGCGCCGGTGGACTCGACGAGGCCCGCGATCGTCACCTTGCACGAGGAGAGGTGGACGAGGTCCGCGCCCTGGTCCATGCCCCGGCTGGAGAGCACGCCGGTCTCGCTGACCGTCAGGCCGCAGCCGGTGTCCACGAAGATCGACGCTCCGTCGCGCCCGGTGCCGCCCGATGAACCGGAGTTCACCTGCGAGAGCACGTGGCCGTCGATGCTGCCGGAGTAGCCGGCGGTGATGGCGATGTCGCCGCCGACGCCGGACGGACCGCCGTTGGCCTCGATCAGCGAGCCCGTGTCCATCGTGAACACGCCCTTCGGCGGGATGGTCGGGTCAACGATGATAGCCGCGTAGTTGCCAACGTTAATCGTGATCGGCCCCGCGGCGCCGCTGGTGACGGTCGTGGTGATCGTCGCGCCGCTGTGCATCGTCATGTCGCCGTTGGGCACGTTGATCGTGATCGACTTGCCGGGCCCGACGATGCTCGAGCCGCCGTCCATGACGAGATCGGCGGGATGGGTGGCGTCACCGACGTTGAGGGTCAACGACGCCCCGGTCAGGGTGAGGGCCGCCTGGAGCTGCAGGTCCTCGAGCACCGTGATGGGGCCTACCCCCACGCCGACGGGCAGCGAGACCACGCAGGTCCCGGTACCGTCATTGCCGCCGAGGGTGGTACAGCCGGGGTCGGTGGCGCCGAGGACGATCCCCGGGGCCACCACGGTGGCGAGCAGCGAGCCGACCAGGCCCGCCGTCGCGAGGAGGGCGCCGAAACGGCGCCAAATAGTGCTCTTCATGCGATGAATTC
>CAVUSH010000003.1:0-867959 GCA_963744095.1 uncultured Chloroflexia bacterium | reverse complement strand
CACCGGTGTTGCCCTCGCCCTTGCCGTTGTGGACCGTGTTCCAGCTGCCGTTGACGAGGATCCCGATGCCGTCGTTCGTCCCGTACGTGTTGCGGATGTAGCGCTTCGTGCCGTCCGCCTGGACGCCCACCGCGCTGTTGCCGCCATGGACGTCCATGGTGAAGATCGTGGTATCGCGGCCGTTGATGAGCCCCAGCCCGGGCTGGTCGCCGAGCCCTTGATCCACATGGCTGGGCCGGTCCCGCCACCCGTCAGGGTGACGCTGCAGCCGAAGAGCGCGAACGGCAGGCCATAGGACTTCGAGACAACCACGTTCTGGGCTGCCGTGCCGCCCAGGGATCCGTCCTGATGAGCGATGACAAGCACGACGAGCTTGCCGTCGCCGGTGGTGTCGGTCACGCCGTCGACGGCCGCCTGCACGGACTCGCCGAGCCACGTCTTGACCGTGAGGTCCGGTCCATTGGACATCGCGAGCATCACGTTGGTCATGGTCGGCTTGTTGCACGTCACGGTCGTCCGGTGGTTGGCGAAGTCGTTGCCGGTCTCGTTCTGCCCCGAGACGAGGGTGAAGGTGTAGCCCCAGGCGGCGTAGCCGGCGGTCTCGCAGGCGGTGCCGTCGGTGCCGGGGTTGGGATAGGTCTGCGTCCAGGTGGCGCCGAGGAGCACCTCGCAGACGGTGTAGGTGCCGGGGTTGAGGCCGGGGAAGCTGTAGGCCCCGAGAGGCCCGGTGACGGTCGAGAGGCTGACCGGGTTGCCCAGGCCGTCGGTGCCGAAGAGCTTGATCGTCCAGCCGTCAAGCGTGTTCTCGAACGGCGGCGTGCCGTCGCCGGGGACGTCCTCCCACTTGGTCCCGCTCTTGGAGGCCTTCCGGTAGTTGCCGAAGTCGTTGTCGGTGAAGTCACCGGTGCTGGCGCTGACGGTGAACTGGTAGCCCCAGACGTTGGGGGCGGGGCAGGTGCTGATGACGGTCTCGTTGGGCGCGTTCGGGACCGGGTTCGGGAAGGACAGGTTGGGGAAGCTCTGGACCCAGGTCCCGGGCAGCGGGCTGGGGCCTTCACAGACCGTGTACGTGCCCAGCGCGGTGAGCGGGAAGCTGTAGGTCCCGTCCGCGGCGGTGCCGACCGTGACGGCCGGCCCGCTCGGTGGGGTCAGGGTGATCGGCCAGTCCAGGATACCGGGCTCGCCGAGGTCCTTCTGGCCGTTGCCGTTCGTGTCCTCGAACTTCATGCCCGTCTTTTGCCTCACCTGGCGGTTGCCGAAGTCCTTGCCCTCGACCACCTGCCCGGTGCAGCAGAGGCTGTTGTCGACGGTGACTTCGTAGCCCCACTGGCCGGGGGTCGGGTTGTCCCCGTCGCCTGCGGCGACGCAGTCAACGAGACCGGCGCCCGGGCCGACCGGGAACGTCTGCTGCCAGGCCGGCACGGCCGGCACGATCAGCTGCTCGCAGACGTTGAAGGTGCCGGACGGGACGTTGGTGAAGGTGTATGCCCCACCGGGCCCGGTGAGCGCGGTGTCGTGGTACGGAGAGGCATTGAACAGGTGGATGGTCCAGCCGGAAAGACCGAGCTCGCCGGGGTCCTGGACGCCGTTGCCGTCGAGGTCGTTGAACTTGATCCCGCTGACCGTCGAGGTGCCGCAGCGGCTCCAGCGGCCGTCGGGGTCGAAGATCACGTAGGCCGGGAAGCTCGGCGTCGCCGGCGGCGGGCCGGCATTGGGCAGGATCTGGGCCGCCGGGGTGCTCGCCCCGGTGTACACCGTGCCCAGGCTGCTCTGGAGCGTGATCAGCCCGGGGCTGCCCGCGCCGTCGCCGCTTGCGTCGAGCACGCCCGGCGCGGCGCCGGTGAGCGTGCCCGTGAACGAGCGACCCTCGATGATGCCGCCGGACGGCGCGCCGCCGCCCGGAGCCCCCTTGGCCTCCACGATCGAGGCGTCCAGCCCGACGTTGCCGCCGCCCTGGACGATGACATGACCGCCCCTGCCGCCGTTAGCGGTAGCGTCGGCCTGGAGGACCTGGCCGGCCAGCCCAGCTGTCCCACTCAGCGACACGAACGAGCCCTGGGCCTTGACCGTGACGTCGCCGCCGGTGTCGTTGCCGATGTGGCTGTTGGAATGGACCGCGAACTTGAGGTAGACGACGCCGCCCGGAATGCTCGGCGTTCCCGCCGTGCCCGCATCCGGCCCGTTGATCGTGATGTCCTGCTCGGAGAAGATGTCGATCCAGCCGTGGCCCTCGGGGCCGCCGCCCTGGGCGTAGTCGGCGTTGACCTCGCCGCCCTGGTCGATGGTGACGTGGCGGGCCCAGATCTCGACGCACACGGACGAGGTGTCCAGGTGGTCGCGGAGGACCTCGCCCGGCTGGTTGAACTCGCCTGCCGGCTCACCGCCGCGGGTCGTGGCGGGGTCGTCGATGTTGTCGCAGCTGGCCGGGGTGTCCGGCTGGTGCGCCGGGGCCGTCGATTCGATCAGGCCGTGGGGTCCGACGTGGACCAGGCAGCCCTCGACGTGGACGAGGTCCGCGCCCGGGTCATGGCCCTGGCTGGAGAGCGTCCCGAAGATGAGGGCCTCGCAGCCGGCGATCACGAAGATCCGGCCGCCGTGGCCCCTCGAGTCCTGCTGGCTGAACTGGCCGGCGAGGACCTTGGCGCCTTCCTGGATGTCGACCTTGGAGCCGGCCTTGATCCAGATGTTGCCGGCGAAGCCCCCGCCGCCCAAATCGACGAGCGTGCCGTTCTCCATGGTGAACACGCCCTGGTCGCCGGTGCCCACGTCGATCCGGATGTTGCCGCCGGGCGTGCCGTTGGTGGCTGTCGGGTGAGCGGCGGTGATCGTCGCTCCCGGCGTGATCTGGCCTGCGGCCTGCATCGTCATGTCGCCGGAAACCGTCACCCGGATGTCGCCCGACTCGTTGCTGTCGGAGTTCTTCTCGGACGTGATCACGCTGCCCGGGCCCATCGTCAGGTTGCCGGTCACGTCGATCCTGATGTCGCCGCCGTTGCCGCCCTGGATCGTCGGGTGCGCCGAGGAGATCGTCCCGCCGAAGAACGAGGTCGCCCCGAACGTCAGCGAGATCGCCCCGCCCTCGCCGCCCGAGATCGTGTTCCGGGCATTGATGGCACTGCCGGGCTGGAGCGTCGCCCCGGCCGTCGCGGTCACGATGATCGGCCCGGCGTCGTTGTTGGCCGGGTCATTGGGGCCCGGGTCGTCGGCGTTGATCAGCGCGGCCGCCGAATCCATCAGCAAGGCCCCGCCGGCGCCGCCGGCGCCCTCCATCGTGCCGTCGATGTTGAGGGTGATGCCGGCCGTCACCTCGTTGTTGGGTGCGCCGGTCGGGCGCGTGTCGATGCTCCCGCCACCCAGGATGTGGAGCGTCTTATGGAAGGCGAAGGGGCCCGGCAGCGCGGCCGGGAACTTGTTCGCGGCGACGCCCCCGGCGCCGACCGTCCAGGCCAACGTGATCTGGCACTCGGTGGCCGTCTCGATGTCGGCGAACGGACAGGCCGCGGAGGAGCTGCCGGCGAAGACCGTGGGCGCCGCCACGGTGGCGAGCAGCGAGCCGACCAGGCCCGCCGTCGCGAGGAGGGCGCCGAAACGGCGCCAAATAGTGCTCTTCATGCGATGAATTCCTCCGGATTGTTGTGTGCTACAGGCAGTCATGAGCAGGTCGTCTGGATTGGATCCGGCGGTCGTCACCGATCGCCGGGCCGGGTCCCGTGGGCTGACTGGCTGGGGCGGATCGCCACGGACCCGGCGAGCATGGCGACCACGGGTGACGCCAAAGCACAGGCGCCGACGACTGATCCCCCATCAGCGGACTCCTTCTTGGGTCACGCAGGCTCCATACGGGCCGCGAGCGCTGCCACCGGCGTCGAACCACTGCGCACGGCTATGAGCGAGCACAAGCGAACCCGCGCGCAGGCGAGCCACGTCTACGCGCTTCGATCGCCAATAGTACTTTCGCCTTAGGTAATGTCCAGTAGTCATGGGATTCCGGGGGTATCTGTGTTGACGCCGCGCACCACGGCGCCGAGCGAGAAGCCTTGGGCCCCCGCATCTTCAGATCTCCTTTCGGAGAGACGTGAATCTTCCTCCGGTTGGGAGGATGCAACCCGGGGGCGCCAGGACGAGCAGCGGGCTGGTGCCGGCGCCCTGGTTCGCGCGGTGCCGGCCGAGAAGCCGCCACGCCTCGCTTCCCCTCGTTTCGGGGCCCCCGATCTGGTGGGCCCGGATAGGACCACGTTGTGGTACTTCCGGGCGAGCTTGTCTATTACCTTTGTGCGAATCGAGCGGCCCACGTTGACGCGACGTACCGGTCCTTGCCGTCTCGAAGCGCCGGGGCGTGCCATCGGTCGTCCCGCCACGCGCGTGTACTCCCGCGCCGGCACGCGATGTGGAAATCCTCTTGACTCGCTTGCATTCGCCCGGTGGGGGCGCACAATCCGCCGAAACGGCGAGGGGGCATGGAGCGGGGGCTCCACCAGCGCGGCGTCCCATACGGTCGCCTGACCCATCGCGCTGTGCCAATGGCGAGACCGACCTTTCCGGTGGCGGGCGCTCGCGCGCCCGCAGGAGGTCGCGAAATGGCACTCACGACGTCTCGGTTCAGGTTGTCTCGCCCCAGCGGCCTGCGAGCCGGTGTGGGCATCGGGTTGGCACTCGCCCTCGTCGGTGCCCTGGTTGGCACGGCTACCGGAGCCATAACGCCATTCCAGCAAGTGGTGGTGGTCAACGCCCCAACAAATCCAATCCCGGTCACGGGAACGGTCACCGGGACAGTCAACGTCGGTAACTTCCCGGCGACGCAGTCCGTCAGCGGGACGGTCAACGTCGGTAACTTCCCGGCGACGCAGTCCGTCAGCGGGACGGTCGACCTGGGGACGACGGACAGCGGTCACCTGGCGAACATCGACACCGCGGCCGGGAAGCTGAGCTTCGACGGCAGCGGCAACCTGAAGACCGCTTCGACCCCAGCAGCGCCCGCCTTGGCCACCAAGTTCTGGACCGACTTCGTCCTGGCGCAGGGCAACGGGAGCACCACGACGAACCTTGGTCAGACGATCAACGCCACTTCGATCGTGCTCAATGCGGTCGTGGGCCCGGACGATCTCAACGGCGTTTTCTTCGAGCTGAACGGGGAACGCCGGCTCGCTCTCTTTGGCAATGGGGCGGGAGACGTGGTCGTGCCGCTACCGCTGGCGATCCCGATCAACCAGGTGACCATTCTCTGCTCGAACAACCCGTGCGAGGCCTGGGTGTCGATCGCGGGATTCTGATCGGACCGACGCCGGCCCCTGCTCTCTGGCGAGACCCTGATGTGCAGCACGAGCTCGAAGCGAGAGACGGTCGGGCAACGAATAGGGGGGTGGAGCCACGTGGCTCCACCCCCTCGGGTGTCCTATCCGGGATGGCTCAGGGGAGCGTGATGCTCCAGGTCCCGAAGGTCTTGTAGACGCTGCACTTCGCGCCGGCGGCGATGTCGACGAAGGTCCGCGGCGACCCCGCAGTCGTGCTCAGCGCAGAAGCCGACCTGAGGAAGTAGTCGCTGCTGATGACGCTCGACGCGAGCGTGACATCGAACCGGCTGCCGGCGTCGCGGGTCGCGCCGGTGTCGACGTTGGCCCCGTTGAACCAGAGCCGGGCCGTGCCCGAGTTGCGGCTCCCCGGGACATTGCAGATGTTCTTTACGTTGACCGTGATGCTCACCACGTCTCCCGACCCGGCTGCCACCGGCGCGAACGCAGGGAAGCTGATCGAGTTGAGCTTGGCGTTGCTGAACCCACTACTGCCCGTCGCCACGTTGAGCAGCTCGCCCGTGCTCACGGTGACGTCGTTCACCTTCACCACGGCCTGGAGATCCACCTTCAGGCCCACGTCGTCGCTGTTCTTGAGCCCGATCCACATCATGGCCGGGCTCAGCGCGGTGATGTTCGCGTTGTTCGAGAACGTGCAGACGTAGGCGTGACCGGGCTGGATCGGGAAGTACACGTAGAAGGTCGGACCGTTGGGTCCGGCGTACGGCCCGCCAGCGGCCGGAACGAGCGCGACGCCGTCGTCGGTGCACGCGACAGAGGGCGAGTAGTCGGCGAGGGTCGTGCCGGTGCCCGCCCACTCGTCGATCTCGATGGCCGTCGGGTTGCTGATCGTCACTACGCCGGAATCGAACGGCGTGGGCTGGTCTGTCCACGTCTGGTATGTCTTGTCATTGCCGTTGGTGAGGACGAAACCCCAGAGAGAGGCATCCGCTGGCTGGGTGTTCTTGAGGAACTGGACGGTCGCCGTGGCCGGGGCCGGGAGGACGTCGAACTCTGTCCAGTCGAAGTCCCAATCTCGCTCGCCGCCGAGCGCCAAGCGGATCTCGACCTTGTCCGTGGCGGTGAACGTCTCGATCCTCGGCTCACCCGTGTTCCCCGCCGGGTTCGTGCATGTGGGCCCGGGACGGTTGTCCACGCAGATCCCGGAGTAGATGAAATCGCCGCTCACGACCGGATGCGGGGTGCCGCTGGTCTTCACCACACCGTCGATCCGGTACTCGAAGAACGCCTGCGAGACCGTGTCGTTCACGAATTTCAGTTCGACTGTGCCGACATCGGCGCTGACAAGGTCGACGTACGGTGCAGCCTGGCCTACCCGTCCCGGAACCAGCATGGCCTTGTTGAGGGCGTTCGTGCTGTTGAAGACGTGGGTAACGGCCATCGCCGGACCGGCGAGTGAAGCCACCATGAGAGCCGCGACCATCGCAGCGAGCAACCGACGAAGTCGCATTGCCGTCCTCCGTTTGACCTGCAAGCCGTGAAGGAGGAGCGGCCGACCAGGTGTCTCCAGCACTCGCTCGCTCGCGGCCGGGCGAACTCCTGGAGGGCCGGGCTGGGGCGCGGGGCCCGGACGGTCGCACGAGTCGTCCGGACCCTAGATGCTGGTAGTACGAACGTACTGGGTCAAGTGCCACAGGCCCTTGGTGGTGTCCCGGCACACCACGTTGACCCTTGGGCGGGTTCTCGGCCGCGGGGGCGGGAGGTGCCCCGTGCCAACAGGCTCACCCCCGGCGTCGCTCCGCCGTCACCCGGCCCGATCGCTCGGAGCGGAGCAGATCGGCGTCGATGGTCGCGAACTCCGGCTCACCTCGCCGGCACTCGGCGGTTCCGCGACGATCCCGCCTTAGGGTGGTCGGGACCGCCTGCGCCCGCGCGCGTGCGCGCGCGCGAAGCACCAATTGGTGGCGAGGGTGGTGGCGACGGATACGACTGGACGGGAACGACCTCATGCTCGACCTCGCGACCGGTCTCGCGGGCGCCCGGGCGATCGGCGATGTCGACCCCCGCTCCAGGGGAGATGGGGTCGCCGCGCGCGAGACGAGTGTGTTCTCGTCGACTGCGGCCACGAGGCCCCGCCACCACGAGCTCGACTCCCGACGGGTCTTCGACGTTGTGGCCCGTCCGGACCTGGTCAGGATCGGCCTAGAGACTCCTCGCAGGGGGCGCATCCACGGACAACGGCAGGTCGAGGCCGAGCTGGTGCTGGAGCGCCTCTCGCACCTGGCGCCGTATCTCCGGGTCCGTCACGTACTGCACCGTCGTGCCGACCAGGAATGGGTCGATCCGCTCGAGAGAGACCGTTCTCACCTGGTGGCACAAGATGACGCCGTTCTTCGTCTGGCCAGCGTGACCACGAGGAATCGCCACCTCCGCGGGGTAGCGCACGTCCTCACGAGCCGAGCTGATTGGACAGATCTGGGCGAGGCCGGACCGGTGAAAGGCTTCCCGGGAGACGATCAGGCCACGACGGGTCCCTTGTTGTTCGTGGCCCACCGTGGGGTCGAGCGTGACGATCACCACTGCCCAGCGAAGCGGCTGGGCGATCACGCGGGCCAGCTCTCGAGATCTCGGAACTCGTTCGCAAGGGCGCGGGCCTCACCCTGGAACTCAGGATCCGCGGCGGCGCGGGCCCAGAGTGCCTCCTCCTCACGATCCTTTGCCTGGCGGTAGAGAGCTGCGACGGCGACCTCGATCACTCCATCCTGGCTCGTGGCCGTCTCGCCGCTCTGCGCCAGCTCGCGCACGCGCGCGAGCGCCTCTTGGCTGAGGTTAAAGGTGCGCTTGGTCTTTGTGGTCATGAGTGCAGGCTATGGGTTCCGACGGCGGGTGTCAATCATGGGTTCCGACTCAGGACGTGGAGGGAACACGCACGGCGCGAGGATGATGCCGTCCAGGGCGTCACCAACCCGGGCCACTTGACGACAGCGGCCCAAGCGGTATCGTTGGGATACCGCCGAGGCCGACAGGGAGCGACATGGACAAGCTGTACTACACACCCAGGGAAGTTGCCGAGGCGCTCGCCGTGAGCGATGACGCCGTGCTCGACCTGATCGATCGAGGTGAGCTGCCGGCCCTCCGGGTGTCGCCGCGGATCATCCGCATCCCGATTGCCGCCTTCGACCTCTGGCGGGAGGGCCACCGGCCGAAGCGCCGCCGGGTCGGGATCCGACCCTCAACCCACGAGGTCGTCATCGGCGCCGACGAGGACGTCGTCTGAGAAGGCGCACGTGATCCGCCGGTGATCGCCGCCAGCGCCGACGACCTCCTCGCCTACCTGGCCGACCTCATCGAAACCGCGGAGCGATTCGGCGCGACGGTCCTTCCGCCGAGCGACGCCGACGAGGTTGCCTGGGAGCAGGACGGGGACGACCTCGTGCTCGACCTCGCGACCCGTCTGCCGGCCCCGAGGCGATCTCGCGACGTCGACCTCGTGCTCCAGGAGAGATGGCGCGCGCGCGCGCGAGACGAGTGGGTGCTCGTCGAGTACGGCTACGAGCTCCGCCACCACGAGCTCGACTACCGACGGGCGCTGCATCGCCATGACGTCGAGTACTTCGTGCGGACCTTTGACGTGGCCACCCACGAACACTGCGAGGCGACGATAGGCCTGACCGTCTGTAGTCACTATGCCGGGGAGCCGGTGAGCGGGGCGATCGACGGGTTCCGCCGCCTCTATGACGTCTGGCTCACGAACACGAAGCCCGATTGCTCGCAGCTCCGGTGTCTCGGCTGATCCGCCCTCGCAACCCCGCCAGCGAGCGAACCAGGCCGCCGAATTGGGGGCACTTCCATGGACGTGGTACCTTCGTCACCGGTCGTTGCCCACCGGCAACAGAGTCGGCGCCGCGGGTCTTCCCATCTGGGGGAACTGGAAGTACTGTTCCGGCGCTACCTAATTGTACTTAGGGCATTCGGTCTATAGGGCCATTCGGTCACTGGCGTCCGACGCCGGGGGCGCGGACGGCGGGTTGGGTCGCAGCTTCATCCTCGGACTTATCTTCTTTCCCTCTCCCCAACCCGACGCTCGACTCCGGCGGCGCGCGCGGAAAGCTTCGAGAGGGATATCGATGTTCACGCCTGCCCGCCGGCGCCTTCAGCGCCTGCTCGTCGCCGTCCAGGTCGTCCTCCTGGTCGCCACCCTGGTGGGGCCGAGCGTCGCGCTCGGAGCCGATCCGCCCCCCGATCCCGGCGGCTCGCCGCCCCCGGCCGCGGAGCCGAGTCCGGCTCCGACGCCCGACGCGACTCCGACGCCGGACGCGACGCCGGCACCGACGCCGGACGCGACTCCGACGCCGACGCCGACGCCGACCCGACTCCGCCGACGCGACTCCCACCCCGGACGCGACCGCCGACCCCGGACGCCGACTCCGACCCCGGAGCCGACGCCCGCGCCGACCCCGTCGCCTGACCCCTCGCCCTCGCCCTCGCCGTCGCCCACGCCGACGCCCACCCCGACGCCGGTCGCGACGACCGACTACATCGTCACCTTCGTCCCCGGCACCTCGGCCGCGAAGACCAGGCCGCGGCATCGCCGTCGCCGGCGTCACCGACCTCGAGCTCGATCCCCCGTCTTGCGGATGGCCTTCATCGAGGCGGCCGTCGACTCGACGCGCCGTCAGGCGTCACCTCCTGCGTGCGACCCCGCGGTCGCCAGCGTCGACCTCGACCAGATCCGCTCCGCCGAGGCCGAGCCCTCCGACCCGAGCTACGCGACCAGTGGTCGCTGCCCCGGATCGGCTGCGACCAGGTCTTCGGCAGCGTCACGCCCGCCGGCACCGCCGTCGTCGCCCTCCTCGACACCGGCGTCGACGCGCTCGCACCCGGACCTCGCCGGTTCGCCTCGTCGCCGGGCACCAACATCCTCGACGGCGACGCCGACACCTCCGACCCCAACGGCCACGGCACCGCGCTGGCCGGGATCATCGCCGCGACGACCGACAACGCCACCGGCATCGCCGGCATCGGCTATCGCTGGCGTCAAGCGTCATGCCCGTCACCGTCCTCGACGCGACCGGCGTCGGCCAGGACACCGACATCATCGCGGGCATCGTGTGGGCCGTCGACCACGGCGCCGACGTCATCAACATGAGCTTCAGCAGCGCCGGCTACTCGGCCGCCCTCCAGGCCGCCATCGACTACGCCTGGGACAACGACGTCGTCGTCGTGGCCTCGGTCGGCAACGACGGCACGGCCACCGTCAACTACCCGGCCGGCGACCGGGGCGTCATCGGCGTCTCCAACACCGACCAGACCGACGCCCTCAACCCGAGCTCCAACACCGGCGAGGCCGTCTTCCTCGCCGCCCCCGGCACCGACATCGTGACGACCGCCACCGGCGGCGCCTACGCCGACATCACCGGCACCAGCGCCTCCGCGGCCGAGGTCGCCGGCGCGGCGGCCCTCCTGCGCGCGATCGACCCCTCCGCCTCCAACGGCGTCATCGTCTCCCGCCTCGCGCGCAACGCGCCCAACCTCGACCCGCATCGAGCAGTTCGGCAACGGCCGCCTCGACCTCACCAACGCCGTCTCCGACACCTCGACCGACTTCGTCCAGCCGGTCGGCACGGGCCCCGGCCTGGGCAACGGCGGGCCGTACGTGGCCGATGCCACCAGCTTCAACGTCACACCGCTTGCCCAGAACGTCGCGCCGGGCAGCACCAGCAACTACTCGTGGACGTTCACGGCGATCAACGACTCGTCGCTACGACAACGACGTTCACAATCCCTGCCGGCTGGACGGCACCGACGGCTGGTGCCGGCAGGCGGGCAACGTCACGGTGGTGGCCGGAACGTGTGCCGCCAACCTCCTCAGCGTCGTCGGGCAGGTCATCACCATTGACCAGGGACCCGGAGCACGCAACCTGCGCCAGCGGCGACGACATTCACGATCAACTACAACACGGCGACAGCGCCGAGACCGGCGGCCCCGGCCCGACGTACACCTTCACCAATCAGCACTGGCCAGGACCCCACCGTAACGTGTCAACGTCTCTACTTCTCGCAACGTGTCCCCGGCGGCTGACTGGAACGCGCCTCGAACTGGTAGCTTGCGCCGACGCAGACGGTTCACGTTGCTCGCCTACCGCCCCCTCGGTCGGCGCCGACCAACGCGAACTCGCAGCGGATCGTCATACGAAGCGCGACACGATCACTGTCGCGGCTGCCGTAACGGCTGATCAGACTACGGTCAACTCCGGCGGGACGCTGGTCGTCAATTCGCGGCCAGACACTGGCCTGGACAACGGCGCCGGCGACGATCTCACTGTCGACGGGACCCTGACCGTCGCCGGTACCGTCGCTGTGCCGCAGCGACTAGCGCAAATCTGACGGCAACAAGCACGACGATCGTCAATTCCGCGGCTCAATTACCATCACCACGCGGGACCTTGCACCTCGCCGGTCATTGACCGTCACGGGCAGATTCACGGTCAACTCCGGCGGCATCCTCGACACGGGCGGAACGGCCGATGACGGTCGCGGTTGGTGGGTCTCCGGCGCACCTCGACGTCCAACGGTCAATGACGGACGCCGCCGTCTCTGTCGATCAGCGGGCGGTCACCTGAACGTCGGCGGGACGATGACGAGACAACGCCCGGACCCTGACAGAGCGTGGCCTGCTCGATGTGACCGGCGCGGCGAGCGGAATGAACGTCGTTCTCACAGCAGCTGGTTCGCGGTCAATGTCACGGGCAGCATCGCGCTCGCGAGCATCTCGAACCTCCGACCTCAGGCGGCAATCTGTCGGTCTCCAGCACCGGAACGGTGTCCGGGACTCGCGGGAATGGCGGAACCGTCATCGTCATCAACGGCGGCGGCACCGCGACGCTGTCCGACACATCGACCATCAGTGCGCTCACGTGGGAGCGATGCGGGTCTGCGGTACAGCATTTCTTGGCAACTCGGCTAGCGGACCAGATTGTCTCGCGACCGCCACCGGTGGCACCCTCGTCCTCGGTCCGAACGCGAAGGTCGCGGGCAACGCATCTCCGATCGAGAGCCTGGCGGCAACTTCAAGATTGGCTCGACGGCGGGCATCGTCGTCGGGCCATCGCCACCGGGAACGTGCAGACGTCACGCGAACGTTCAACGTCGGCGCCAACTACACCTACAACGGCACCGCGGCCCAGGCCACCGGCAACGGCCTTCCCGGCGACGGTCAACAACCTGACGATCGACAACACGGCCGGCGTCTCCCTGAGCACGCCGACGCCGGGCAACATCATCGTCAACGGCACGCTCGCGCTGACGAACGGTGACCTCACCACGGGTGCCGCGAACACCGTCACCCAGCCGACAAGCGCACCCGCCTCGACCGGGACCGGCGACGTCGTCGGCACCGTCGATCCGCTCGGGCGTGGCGACGATCGGCACCGCCTACACGTTCGGCAACCCGAACGTGCAGATCACCTACACGGCCGCAACCGCGCCGAACCCGACCGCGGTCAGGCTCGTCAAGAGCGCACCCGGCGGCAAGACCGGCGCGGTCACCCGCACCTACACGATCACGCCGACCGGCGGCAGCGGCTTCACCGCGACCGTCCGCCTGCACTACCTCGACAGCGAGCTGAACAGCAACACCGAGGGCGCGCTCGATCTCTGGCACCTCGACAGCGGCACGACGTGGACCTACAAGGGTCAGACGAGTCGAGACGGGACGAACAACTGGGTCGAGCTGACCGGCGTCGGCGCCTCGGCCACGACGGGGCTGCTCGGCGACTGGACGCTCGCCAGCCCGGCCGCGGCCACCGTGCACTTCGACGCCAACGGCGGCACGGGCACGATGGCTGACCAGGAGCAACCAGCAGCGTGGCCGCCAACCTGACGGCCAACGCCTTCACCAGACCGGCTACACGTTCACCGGCTGGAACACGGTCGCCCTCGGCGGCGGCACGGCCTACGCCGACGGGGCCAGCTATCCCTTCACGACCAGCGTCACCCTGTACGCCCAGTGGTCGATCCAGCAGCGACACCGTCACCTTCGACGCCAACGGCGGGACGGGCTCGATGGCGCCCCAGACCCGTAACTACAGCGACGCCGCCAACCTGACGGCCAACGCCTTCACCAGACCGGCTACACGTTCACCGGCTGGAACACGGTCGCCCTCGGCGGCGGCACGGCCTACGCCGACGGGGCGAGCTACCCCTTCACGCCGACGTCACCCTGTACGCCCAGTGGTCGATCCAGCAGCGACACCGTCACCTTTGACGCCAACGGCGGCACGGGCTCGATGAGCGCCCCAGACGCGTAACTACGGCGACGCGGCCAACCTGACGGCCAACGCCTTCACCAGACCGGCTACACCTTCGCCGGCTGGAACACGGCCGCCAACGGCTCGGGCACGGCCTACGCCGACCAGGCGAGCTACGGCTTCACCGCCGAGCGTCACCCTGTACGCCCAGTGGTCGATCAACACCTACACCCTCGACTACACCGCGGGCGCCAACGGCACCCTCAGCGGCGACGCCAGCCAGACCGTCGACTACAACACCAGCGGCACCGCCGTCAGCGCGGTCCCCGACCTCGGCTACCACTTCGTCGACTGGAGCCCCGGCGGCTCGACCCAGAACCCGCGCACGGACACCAACGTCCAGGCCGACGTCAGCGTCACCGCCAACTTCGCCATCGACACCTTCAGCCTGGACTACGCGGCGGGCACCTGCGCCTCGCTCAGCGGCGACGCCAGCCAGACCGTCGACTACGGCGCCGACGGCACCCCCGTCAGCGCCGTGCCGGCCACCGGCTACCACTTCGTCGACTGGAGCCCCGGCGGCTCGACGGCCAACCCGCGGACCGACGCCAACGTGATGGCCAACGTCAGCGTCAGCGCCAACTGCGCCATCGACACCTTCACCCTCGACTACATCGCGGGCGCCAACGGCACCCTCAGCGGCGACGCCAGCCAGGTCGTCGACTACGACGCCAGCGGCACCGCCGTCAGCGCGGTCCCCGACCTCGGCTACCACTTCGTCGACTGGAGCCCCGGCGGCTCGACCCAGAACCCGCGCACGGACACCAACGTCCAGGCCGACGTCAGCGTCACCGCCAACTTCGCCATCGACACCTTCACCCTGGACTACGCGGCGGGCGCCTACGCCTCGCTCAGCGGCGACGCCGCCAGACCGTCGACTACGGCGCCGACGGCACCCCCGTCAGCGCCGTGCCGGCCACCGGCTACCACTTCGTCGACTGGAGCCCCGGCGGCTCGACGGCCAACCCGCGGACCGACGCCAACGTGACGGCCAACGTCAGCGTCAGCGCCAACTTCGCCATCGACACCTTCACCCTGACCTACACCGCGGGCGCCAACGGCACCCTCAGCGGCGACAGCCAGCAGACCGTCGACTACGGCGCCAGCGGCACCGCCGTCAGCGCGGTCCCCGACGTCGGCTACCACTTCGTCGACTGGAGCCCCGGCGGCTCGACCAGACCCGCGCACGGACACCAACGTCAGGCCGACGTCAGCGTCACCGCCAACTTCGCCATCGACACCTTCACCCTGACCTACGCGGCGGGCGCCAACGGCTCGCTCAGCGGCGACGCCGCCAGACGGTCGACTACGGCGCCGACGGCACCCCCGTCAGCGCCGTGCCGGCCACCGGCTACCACTTCGTCGACTGGAGCGACGGCGGCTCGACGGCCACCCGCACCGACCCCAACGTGACGGCCAACGTCAGCGTCAGCGCCAACTTCGCCATCGACACCTTCACCCTCGACCTACACCGCGGGCGCCAACGGCACCCTCAGCGGCGACGCCAGCGCAGACGGTCGACTACGGCGCCAGCGGCACCGCCGTCAGCGCCGTCCCCGACCTCGGCTACCACTTCGTCGACTGGAGCGACGGCGGCTCGACCAGACCCGCGCACGGACACCAACGTCACGGCCGACGTCAGCGTCACCGCCAACTTCGCCATCAACACCTTCACCCTGAACTACGCGGCGGGCACCTACGGCTCGCTCAGCGGCGACGCCAGCCAGACCGTCGACTACGGCGCCGACGGCACCCCCGTCAGCGCCGTGCCGGCCACCGGCTACCACTTCGTCGACTGGAGCGACGGCGGCTCGACGGCCAACCCGCGGACCGACGCCAACGTGACGGCCGACGTCAGCGTCAGCGCCAACTTCGCCATCAACACCTTCACCCTGACCTACACCGCGGGCGCCAACGGCTCGCTCAGCGGCGACGCCAGCCAGACCGTCGACTACGGCGCCAGACGGCACCGCCGTCAGCGCGGTCCCCGACCTCGGCTACCACTTCGTCGACTGGAGCGCCGGCGGCTCGACCGACCCGCGCACCGACACCAACGTCACGGCCGACGTCAGCGTCACCGCCAACTTCGCCATCGACACCTTCACCCTGGACCTACGCGGCGGGCGCCAACGGCTCGCTCAGCGGCGACGCCAGCCAGACCGTCGACTACGGCGCCGACGGCACCCCCGTCAGCGCCGTCGCCGGCACCGGCTACCACTTCGTCGACCTGGAGCGCCGGCGGTCCTCACCGCCTCCCGCACCGACCCCAACGTGACGGCCAACGTCAGCGTCAGCGCCAGCTTCGCCATCGACACCTTCACCCTCGACCTACATCGCGGGCGCCAACGGCTCCCTCAGCGGCACCACCACCCAGATGGTCGACTACGGCGCCGACGGCACCGCCGTCAGCGCCGTCGCCGACCTCGGCTACCACTTCGTCGGCTGGAGCGACGGCGGCTCGACCCGACCCGCGCACCGACACCAACGTCAGGCCAACATCACCGTCACCGCCAGCTTCGCCATCAACACCTACACCCTGACGTCGTCCACCGCGGGCAACGGCTCGATCGACCGGCCGGCCTCCAGACCGTCGACTACGGCGCCGAGCCGGCATTCACCCTGGCCCCCGCGGTCGGCTACCACTTCCTCTCGGTGACCGGCACCTGCGGCGGGTCCCTGCTCGGTACACCTTCACCGACTTCCCCGGTCAGCGCCAACTGCACGGTCGGCGCCAACTTCGCCATCAACCCCTACACCCTGACCTACACCGCCGGCGCCAACGGCTCGCTCAGCGGCGTCACCCCGCAGATCGTGGACCACGGCGCCGACGGCACCGCCGTCACCGCCGTCCCCGACCTCGGCTACCACTTCGTGGCCTGGAGCGACGCCTCACGGCCACCCGCGCACCGACACCAACGTCACGGCCGACGTCAGCGTCACCGCCAGCTTCGCCATCGACACCTTCACCCTGGACCTACACGGCGGGCGCCAACGGCTCGATCAGCGGCGACGCCACCCAGACCGTCGACTACGGCGCCGACGGCACCCCCGTCAGCGCCGTGCCGGCCACCGGCTACCACTTCGTCGCCTGGAGCGACGGCGGTCCTCGACCGCCTCCCGCACCGACCCAACGTGACGGCCAACATCAGCGTCAGCGCCAGCTTCGCCATCGACACCTACACCCTGACCTACAGCGCGGGCGCCAACGGCTCGATCAGCGGCGACCGCCGCGCAGACCGTCGACTACGGCGCCGACGGCACCGCCGTCAGCGCCGTCGCCGATCCCGGCTACCACTTCGTCGGCCTGGAGCGACGGCGTCCTCGACCGCCCGCGCACCGACACCAACGTCACGGCCGACATCAGGTCACCGCCAGCTTCGCCATCGACGCCTTCACCCTGACCTACGCGGCGGGCACCAACGGCTCGCTCAGCGGCGACCGCCCCGCAGACGGTCGACTACGGCGCCGACGGCACCCTCGTCAGCGCCGTCGCCGACGCCGGCTACCACTTCGTCGGCCTGGAGCGACGGCGGCTCACCGCCTCCCGCACCGACCCAACGTGACGGCCAACGTCAGCGTCAGCGCCAGCTTCGCCATCGACACCTTCACCCTCGACCTACATCGCGGGCGCCAACGGCTCGCTCAGCGGCAACACCCCGCAGATCGTCGACCACGGCGCCGACGGCACCGCTCGTCAGCGCCGTCGCCGACCTCGGCTACCACTTCGTCGACTGGAGCGCCGGCGGCTCGACACCAGACCCGCGCACCGACACCAACGTGACGGCCGACGTCAGGTCACCGCCAACTTCGCCATCGACACCTACACCCTGGCCTACGCGGCGGGCGCCAACGGCTCGATCAGCGGCGACGCCCGCCAGACCGTCGACCACGGCGCCGACGGCACCCTCGTCAGCGCCGTCGCCGACCCCGGCTACCACTTCGTCGACTGGAGCGCCGGCGGCCTCGACGGCCTCCCGCGGACCGACGCCAACGTGATGGCCGACGTCAGCGTCAGCGCCAGCTTCGCCATCGACACCTTCACCCTCGACTACATCGCGGGCGCCAACGGCTCGCTCAGCGGCGACGCCAGCCAGGTCGTCGACTACGGCGCCAGCGGCACCCCCGTCAGCGCGGTCGCCGACCTCGGCTACCACTTCGTCGCCTGGAGCCCCGGCGGCTCGACCCAGAACCCGCGCACCGACACCAACGTCCCGGCCGACGTCAGCGTCACCGCCAGCTTCGCCATCGACGCCTTCACGGTCACCCCGTCGGCCGGCGCCGGCGGCTCCCTCATCCAGTCCACACCCCAGACGGTCGGACTACAACGCCACCACGGCGTTCACGGTCACCCCGGCCCTCAACTACCACGTCGTCTCGGTCAGCGGCTGCGGCGGCTCCCTGCTCGCGGGCACCTACACCACCGGCCCGATCACGGCCGACTGCACGGTCACCGCGAGCTTCGCCATCAACGCGTACACCCTGACCTACACGCGCCGGCGCCAACGGCTCGCTCACCGGCACTCACCCCGGACGTCAACCACGGCGCCGACGGCACCCTCGTGAGCGCCGTCGCCGATGCCGGCTACCACTTCGTGGCCTGGAGCGACGGGGTCCTCACCGCCTCCCGCACCGACCTCAACGTGACGGCCAACATCACGGTCAGCGCCAGCTTCGCCATCAACGTCTACACCCTGACCTACAGCGCGGGCGCCAACGGCTCGATCAGCGGCACCACCCCGCAGACGGTCAACCACGGCGCCGACGGCACCCTCGTGAGCGCCGTCGCCGATGCCGGCTACCACTTCGTGGCCTGGAGCGACGGGGTCCTCACCGCCTCCCGCACCGACCTCAACGTGACGGCCAACATCACGGTCAGCGCCAGCTTCGCCATCAACACCTACACCAACTCGACGATCACCGGGACGAGCCCGGTGACGGCAGACGGCATCGCCAGCTCGACCGTCACGATCACCCTCAAGGACGCGCTTAACAACCCGGTCAGCGGCGTGACGCCGACCTTCTCGGCGACCGATACCGGTGCTGCGAACGTCTACGGCGCCTGCTCGCTGGGCAACGCCTCGGGCGTGTCGACCTGCACGCTCAAGTCGACGAAGGCCGAGATCAAGACCCTCAAGATCGAGACTCCCGTGGTCTTGACCGGTGGGACGGTGACGTTCGTCGGCGGCGCCGCGTTCGGCCTGGCCTTCGTCGGGCAGCCGACGAGCGCCCTGCCGGGGGCAGTCCTCAGCCAGGACGTCACCGTCCAGGTCATCGACGCCTACAGCAACCCGACGACGGCTGTCGGCTCCGTCACCCTGACCCTCAGCGCCGGCCTCGGCAGCCTGTCCGGGACCGCCACGCAACCGATCAGCGGCACGGGGCTCGCGACCTTCGATGACCTGTCCGTCTCCGATGTCGGGACGTACACCCTCACGGCCACGAGCACCGGCCTGGCGCCCGCGACCAGCAGTCCCTTCCTCATCCTTCCGGCGACCGGCGGCCTGCTGGCCAACGTCGCCTCCTCCGATGCGGACTTCAACCACCTCGACGGCTTCGACGTCCTCTTCGCAGGCGCCTCCTCGTCGGCGAAGAAGCTTGCGGCGACGAACCCCGGCACGTTCCACTACGAGCTCGATCTGCAGAACGAGACCGGCGTCACGATCCACAAGAGGGGCCACCAGCTTCCGCCCATCATCAAGAACGGCGTGTCGATCTCCGACCACAACGGCGCCTCGACGAGTGTGATCATCACGGTCCCGTCGCTGCCGACGAACACCGGCTTGGCATCGGTCCCGGGTACGACCACGACGGTCGGCTCGCCCAAGTGGGCGCAGCTGCCCGAGAACTCCGCCTTCATGGCCGACGGCTCGCACTCGGTCCGGGCGGTCGACGGCGACGGCAACTCCTGGGACTGGTCCGGGCACTGGGGCGACCACGGTGACGACATCGACGTCTCGTGGGCGAGAACTGCGCCCGGCGGCAACTGCCTTGCGACCACCGGCATCACCTGGATCTCCGGCCAGCCGACGAACAACGCCATCGTCAAGTGCGTCAAGGTCGAGGGCCTGGATATCCCAAAGCACCACGCGTCGCACATCCAGATCAGCTTCGAGTTCGCCCTCAAGGGGAGCGACGCCTGGGCCGTCAACGCGACCACGGCCTTCCGGGCCGGGTTCCCGTTCAAGTCCCAGACCCAGGTCAAGCTCGACGCCGACTTCCCGATCGCCTCCCTGGCCGACAAGACCTACGTCGGCAACGACGTGGCCGGCCTCTCCGGCGCGGGCGAGCAGATCACCGCGATCGGTGGCTTCGTCTTCGACCAGAACGGCATGGGCATCGGGGCCAACAACATCGCAGACAACCTGCTGAACGCCACGATCCGCCTGTACAACACCGCGCCGTCGGCGGCGAACCGCTGCACGGCCACCGGCATGGTCGCCGAGACCACGACCGATGGGGACGGCTTCTACTTCCTCTGGAAGACCGGCATCGACCAGTCGCTGGCCAGCGCGCCGAACCTGCCGTCCGGCGTGCGCTACTACGTCATGGTCTGCGACGTGACCGGCGTGCCGTCGCCCTACTGGCCGGCCCGCTCGATCGGCCACACGCTCGCCAACAAGGAGTTCGAGGAAGAGAACTTCTACGTCAGCAACCCGACCCACCTCGGGTTCAGCATCCAGCCGACCACCAACCGCCTCGGCCGGACCATGTACCCGGTCCAGGTGGCCCTCCTCGACCAGTGGAACAACCTCGTCGTCGACAGCACCCTCCAGGTGACGCTCTCCATCGACACCTCGCAGGGCGGGACGCTGTCGGGGACGAAGATCAGGACGATGTTCGGTGGCTACGCCACGTTCAGCGACCTCAAGATCAGCGGGGCCGGGACCACGGGTACCTACACGCTCCTCGCGGTCGACACGAGCCCGCCCGGGCTGGGACACCCGTTCACGCCGGTGACCAGCCTCGCGTTCACCATGACCAACTGAGGTCGGCCGCCTCGGCGGCGACCCCGGCGCAGAGCGACCCCCGTCCCGCCGGGCGGGGGTCGCTCCGTGTGTTCCGTGTGTTCCGTGTGGGCGGCCTGCCCGGGCGCCGGCACTGCGACCTGCTCGGGCGGCCCACCTCTTCCGGCGCCCGCGGGGCTACCAGCTCCGGCGCCGGCGCTGCCACCTGCTCCGGCGGGGCTACCTGCTCCGGCGCCAGCGCGCCAGGAGATAGACGAGGCCCGCGAGGCCCGCGCCCACGACGACGAGGCCGACGATCAGCAGGGCCGACGGGCCGCTGTCGGGCGCGGGAGCCGGGGTCGCGGCCGGGGTCGCGGCCGCACTGGGCGTCGCCTCCGGGGGCGGGGTCTCGACGGTGTTGAAGCTCGGCGGCAGCGTCCCCGGCGGCGGGGTCGGGCCGGACGGGATCGCCGTCGCCGCGACCGGCTCGACGACGACCGTGCCGGTCATCGCGGAGTGGATCGCGCAGTGGTACGTGAACGTGCCGGCGGTGTCGAACGCGTTGGCGAACGCGTCGCCGGCCTGCAGCGTTCCGCTGTCGAAGCTGCCGTCGTCGGCGGTGACCGTATGGCCGGCCGGCCCGTTGTTCCGCCAGGTCACCGCCTCGTGCTGGCGGATCGTGATCGTGTCCGGCTCGAAGGCGAAGTCCACGATCGTGACGGTCGGTTCGGCGGCCGCGACGGTCGCGGCGGTCGCGCCGAGCGCGGCCGCGATCCCCAGGGCGACGGCGACCGCGATGGCGGCCCCGGTCGCGACGACCCGGAGCCCGGCCGTTCGGGGCAGGGATGGCAGCGACGTCATCGGGGCCTCCGTTCGACCGCTAGCCCGTGACCGACGTGGGCGTCGGCGTGGGCGCCCGCCGATTGTACGTGCAGGGTGGGGGAGTCCCGTGGCGACCCGCCACGACTGGGCCGACCGTGGCGATCGATCCCGTTGCCGTCGAGATCGCGGCGCCCGCCGCGATCGATCCCGCCGGCGTCCGCGGCAATCGATCCCATCGATCGAATTCGCGGGTCTCCGTGCACGGGACATACGGGGGATCGCGGGTTCGACGTACGTCTCACGCTCCGACTGCGTCGAATCGATCGATCGCATCGATTGGCCCGTCCGGGTCGCGGCTGACGGGACTGCGCCACCGCAAGCGCCCGCTCCTCCTGCGCGGATCCGGCCAATGGCTTGACATCCAGGTTGCCTTCACCGACCGCCAGGCCCTCGAGCGCCTCCCGCAGGCGGGCCAGCGCCTCGCCTCGGCCGATGCGGCGTAGATCGCGCTCGGCACGCCGCGCCAGGACGATGCGGCTCATCGTGCCCGATCAGTCGTGATCGAGCTCGGCGAAGACCTCGGTGGCGGGCCGCGCGCGTCCCGCCCGGAGGTCGGCGTCCGCCGCGCGCATCGAGCGGGCGAACTCCGGCGCGCGGGACAGCACGAAGTCCTCGAGCTCGTCGGGATCGAGCGCCACCATGGCCGTTACCGGCCGTCCGTGGCGCGTGATGATCGCCGGTCGGCCGGTGCGGATCACCTCGTCGACCACCTGGCTCGGGCGCCGGCCAAGATCGCGGATGCTGATCGTCGTCATTGGTCCACTCTCGCTCCTGATGTACATACAACTGTCGTACATCGCGCGTGGAAGCGCAAGTTCTGCTCCTGCTCGCGGGACGTCGGCCGCGCGTCCGGCCCGACGACCGCGGGCAAGCGCGCGCTTCGATCGCCGGGCTGGAAACGCGGCGGGCGCCGGGATCGATCCCGGCGCCCGTGTGGCAAGTGCGGTCGTGGTCGTCCTGGGCTATGGCATCGTCCAGGTGCCGACCAGGGTGAAGGGATTCCCGCCCGCGAAGTTGAGCTTGCCCGAATCCTTGCACTTCACGAGCGTCGCGGTGGGGGCGGTGGTGTCCAGGAACCGGGTCGTGACGCCCTGGCTGTCCTTGGTCGCCGCGGGCTTGTCGCATCCGCCGCCGTCGGAGTGGAGATAGAGGTCGCCGCCGCCGGCCTCGAAGCGCGAGGCGCGGCCCACGGCGTCGTAATAGAGGCGCAGGGCCACCGCGTTGTTGTGGCTGCCTCCGGGTCCGGCGCACTTGGTGCCGTCGAGGTTCGTGCCGATCCTGGTCGAGATCGAGATCAGGTCCCCCGACGCGATGCTCGGCGCAGGCGAGTTCCAGGGCACGCTCACCTGCTTGGCATAGGCCTGGTTCCTGGTGAGACTCGTGACGCAGCGGGTCAGGCCGGATGCGACCGATGTCCCGCTCCGGATCAGCTCGACCTGCACGTCGAACTGGGTGCCCTGGTCGTCGCTGTTCCGCAGGCCGATCCACAGGTGCCCATCGCCCAGCGTGGCCCCGCCGCCGTCCGTCCAGTGCTTGGCCGCCGTGTCGCTGATGGTCCCGACCGCGGCCCCGATGGAGTCGTCACCCGGGTTGGTGCCCGTGTAGCAGAACTGGGCCGTCCCGTCGGCAGCCGTGTTCGAGAACCCGGACGTCGGGTTGACGCCGGTCACGGTGAAGTCGACCCGCACGCCGACCACCGGGAGGCTGTTCTGGTCCTTCACCGTCGCGGTCACGCAGTGCTCGGTGTTGATCGGGTTCGTCGCGTCCTTGGGAGCGAGCGCCACCGAGGTGACCGTGGCCACCGGCGCCAGCGAGAGCCCGCCCGGGTAGCCGTAGGAATCGAAGCTCGCGAAGCCATACACCGTGACCCCGAACGGCTGCGCGCCGTCCAGCGTGTGCGAGCCGAGATCGACCGCCAGCTTTGCGCCCGAGAACGTCGAGCCGGGGATCGGGGTGAAGCTGCCGCCCGGCACCACGACGCCGTCGAGCTTGACGGTGCCCAGCGACGCGGTGGGCGCGACGACGTTGATGAAGTTCGTGGCGAAGCCCGAGGCGGGCGTCGTGACCGTGTAGCTGTTCAGGAACTGCTCGAAGGGCGGCACGATCACCTCGAAGGGGTCGGAGGTGACGCCGTCGAACGTCGAGCTGTTCGAGTACTGGGTGACGAGGATCGGCTTGTCCGAGGTGACCACCGATGCCGCCGTGAGGACCTGCTCGAAGAGCTGGCCACGGTTCAACGTCGCCACGGTGGCGCCGTTGAGCTGGACGGTGGTGCCGTCGGTGTCGGCGAGGTAGCGGAACGTGTCGCCGCCGGTCCGCGTCGCCAGCGGCTCGGTCACGAAGCTCTTGCCCCACGTGCTGGTGGGTGTCATCTCCTCGACGATGTGGTCACAGGCCACGAAGCCCTGCGGGATGTTGGCGCAATTGTGGCCGCCGAACACCGCGATCGGCTTGTCCGACGTGACGATCGAGCCGGACAGGTCGGCCGGCGCCACGTCCCCGTTGCGGAGCTGATAGGTCTGGCCCTGGTTCAGGCTGACGTTGTAGGGCGTTCCGGCGGTGTGCCCGTTCGTCGTGACGGTCGGGTTGATCGTCACCGTCGTGCCGTCCAGCGTGGCGACGACCGCGAACTCGGTCCCGTTGACGATGTTCACGTTCTTGTAGCCCTGGACGAGGTACTCCATCCCGAGGATGTCGGTCGGCAGGCCAAGGAAGGCATCGGTCGAGGCAGTCCTCCGGTTGAGGCCGTAGACCGTCACCTCGGCGTCGGCAGTGACGTGGATTCCCAGGTTGCCGACGACGTCGGACGTCTGGATGTCGAGACTGTTCGGGACGACCACGGAGGTCACCGTGCCCGGCACCACCGCGAACGGCGTGCTGAACGCGACGCCGGGAGCCGCGACGGTTCCGCTGGCCGCCGTCGGCCCCGTGAGGAACAACGTCAATGCCTGGGTTCCGACGAAGTTGCCCGGGAACGCGAGCCAGAAGTCGGTGCCCAGGCTGTCGGGGTTGGCCGCGGCCGACACTGCCGGTACGGCGGGACCGACGAAGACCAGTCCCGCTACGAGGCCCGCCGTGGCCAGGAGACTCGCCAATCGTTGCTTCATTCTTGGATCCCCCTACGGAGTCTTCGGTTGGGATGAGACGTTGTCCAGAGCACGGGTTCCCGCGGCTGGTTTCCGCGGCTGTCTGCTTGACGTGGCGCACCTCCTCGTCGCCGGCCCTGCCGGCCGGCATCAGGCGAAGATCGGACCCACCTGCGGGTAGCGGGCGATGAGCTCCGCCCGGAGCTCCGCGAGGCGGGGCGGTGGGCTGGCCGGGGTCCGGACGCTGTAGCTCGTGTCGACGAGCATGTGCCTGCCCCAGGCGATGATCGGCTCGGTGGCCCCGGCGGGGGCGAGCGCGGAGATCCAGTCCGTCCGGCCGTAGGCCAGGTCGCCGCCGATGGTGACCAGCTCGACGTCGGCCGGCAGCGACGCGACGACGCTCTCCCAGGGGTCCGGATGACGGCTGGCGAGGACGAGGACGTCGGCCGGCCGGCCGGCCGCGAGGACGCCCAGGTTCGCCCCCAGGCCGGCGATTCCCGCGGCATCGGTCGTGATCATCCGGACCAACTGCCGCGCGGTCGCGGGGGCGCCCTGGTCGGCCAGGACCTGGCGGGCGATCTTCAGCTCGGCCAGCAGGCTGGGACTGCCGCTCGGCTGCCAGTCCGCCCCCAGGGCGAGCGCGATCCCGCGCCGGATCGCCTCCCCGGCCGGCGTCGTGGCCCCGTAGAGCCGCAGGTTGCTCTGGGGCGACCAGACGAGCTTCGCGCCGGCCGCCGCCACGTCGTCGAGATCCGCCGGCGTGAGCGCCGTGCCGTGGATGATGATGGTCGCTGCGGTCAGCAGGTTGGCTCGCTTCAGCTCGGCGAACTCGTCGTGCGAGGTTGGGTCCACGCCCTCGGCGAGGTGGACGTAGACGGCGTCGACCTCCCCGGCGTCGATCTGCGCGCGCAGCCGGGCCCGGTCGGCCGGCGGGGTCCGGTCGAGGTCGATGATCGAGCGCGCCCGGTGAGCCCCGAAGATCCGCCGGTCCACGTTGCGGACGAGCGCCTCTTCGATCGTGGCGAACTTCCCGTTCGTGCCCTGGATCGCGGTCGTCCCGCCGACGAGCGCGCGCGCCTCCGCATAGCGGGTGAGCGTGCGCTCCAGGCTGGGATCCGCCTTCAGCCGGGCGAGCGGCTCCTTGACCACGAGGCGGTACTCGTCCGAGGCGCGCCAGCGGGTGCGGTTGGCGTAGAGCTTCGGGGGCTCCCACGCGGCGAAGACGTTGTACTCCGGGTGACCGTGGAGGTCGAGGAGGCCGGGCAGGATGATGCCGTCGGTCTCGATCGTCGGCGTCCCGGCGGCGGGCTTCGCCGTCCCGACGCGGACGATCGTCGAGCCGGCGATCTCGACGTAGCCGTCGTTGATCCGGCGGTCCGGGGTCAGAATGGTGCCGTGCAGGGCGAACGGGAGGGCCGGCGCAACGCCCACGATCGGCGGGCCGCCCGGCGGGCCCGGCGCCGCTCGCGGCGGCGGGGCGGGATCCTCGTCGAGGAGCGGCGCGCTGTACGCCTGCTCGAACGCGTCCGGGGCAGGGCTCATGACCGGGACCTCTTCTTGTCGATCGTCCAGCCCGAGGCGTCGAGGACGTCCAGGATGGGGCTGCCGAGGCGGGGCGCGACCGCGACCTCGGGCGTTGGCGCCCCCTTGCGGGAGCGGGCGCGGGGGGCCGTGGGACGCCCCGCCTGCGGCTCGGCCGTCACCTCGAGCGGGCCCGCTCCGGCGGGCATCGCCTCCGCCATGCGTGGCGCCGGGGCAGCGGCTCGCGCGGCCCGCCGCGCGGCCCGCCGGCCGCCAGCCGGCCGGGCGGCCCCGGCCGGGACTGCGGCGCCATCGCCCGCGCCGGCACGTGCGCCTGCGCGGACCGCGGCGCCCGCGCCGGCCCGCCCGCCTGCCGGGACTGCGGCGCCCGCTCCGGCGGCCCCGGTCCCGGCCGACCACGGCGCCCCTTCGGCGTCCCTGAGGGCCGCGTGCGCCTGGTAGGCGAACCGGTCCGGCCCCTGGGTCGCGTTCCGGGCGCGCATGACGACCGAGGTCATCGTCGCCGAGTCCTCGTCGAAGGAGGCGTGGCCGGTCGCGTCCGATCGTCCGTCGACCGGTGCCGACGAGCGCGACACGATCAGCGTCCCGCCGGCCGCCTCGATCGCCGCCCGCAGCGTGGGCGAGCCGCGGAAGGGCTGCTCCCAGAAGCGGGTCATCCCGAGGAGCGGGACCTCCGTCGCTCCCGCGGCGGGCCGCTCGAGGGCGCGGGACACCAGGTACATGATCGACTTGTGGTAGATCGTGAACCCGTTGAGGCCGAGGTCGTCGTCCAGCTCCAGCTTGTCGGATAGGTTGAAGGATGTGAAGCGGCGGACCGTCTTCCCGGGCCCCAGGCGCGGCAGGGCCCGCTCGGCGAACTCGGCGACCGTGACGGCGGGCGCCATCAGGCTCATCGTATCGACGGCCAGGCCGGCCTCGGCGAACCGATCGAGCAGGTTCGCATGGAAGACGCCCCCGGCGCTGTGGCCGGCCAGGTGGATCCGGACGTTGCCGGCCCCGTGCCGCCCGGCGTACCGCGCCAGCCCATTCACGAGGAGCGAGGCGCCGGGCATCGCGGCCATGGCGTCCGTGGCGGCTGACGACGTGGGCGGCCATTGGATCGCGGCACGGTCCGCGATCGGCTGGCTCGCCGCCCGGGCGTTCTCCTTGATCTGGTCCCAGCCCCAGCGCAGCTGGCTGCGGGCGACGCCCTCGACCATCCGGTCGAACTGCTCCACGAGGTCGAAGCCGAGGCCGCCGAAGGGGAGCAGGTCCTTGACCGTGTCGACGATCTGGTTCACGAGCGTCTCGACCGGCCCGGTCTGCCAGACGAACGAGATCGGGTAGACGGCGTTGTTCAGCCACCAGTTCAGCTGGCGCTGGGCGATCTCGAGGCCGGACCGCTCGTCGACGCCGCCCCCGTGGGCATAGAGCATCACGTGGCGCTCCTGGACGCGGCTCTTCGCGAGCCAGAAGTCGTGCCAGGCCTCCATGTGCCCCAGGGCCCGGTCCACCTGCGCCGGCGAGCTGACGAACTTGCCGGACGACGAGAGCCGGCCGTTGTTGCCCAGGTTCACGACGTGCAACGCCAGCCGACGGAGGTCCGGGCCGGCGCCGGTGGCGAGCTCGCCGCCGGTTGCCACCCTGGTCTGGCTGCGACCCGAGTAGAACGGGGTGTGGGGAACGCCCGGTCGGGCGACCCAGGCGTCGTAGACCGAATCGAACCAGTCCTCGTAAGGCAGCGTTGCGAAGCCGTTCTTGCCCCAGGCCGTGCCCCACGAGTTCTGGACCAGGAACCCCACCTCGTTATAGCCGACGAGGGCGAAGGCGTGACCGCCGGCCGATTCGGCGTCGACCGGGCGCTGGATGACGTGGAGCTCTCGCTTCCCCTTGCGGACGACGACCGGGCGAACCCAGCCGTCGTGGATCACCCCGCTCACCGCGATCGCGCTGAGCTCCGTGATGGCCGACTGGACGTCGTCGAGGCGGTACGGGTTGACCCGGTAGAAGGCCCCCAGCGGGCGCTCGCGCCAGGCGGCGAGGTTGCGGTCGTCGTCGAGGTCGGGCTCGGTCTCCATGTCGAGCCGCGGCCACTCGTCCTCGAGCGCGGCGCCGTGATGGAACCAGCCCTTGAATGCCCCGCGCAGCGACGAGCCCGCGTCGGCCTCGCCGGGGAACTCGTCGTAGCGCCGCGCGAGCCGGTAGAGCATGTACGGGCTGACGCGGGGCTTCGCCCGACCGCGCGGGGCCGCGCGCCGGCCATCGGCGGGCGGGGCAGGGTGGGCGAGGACGGTGTCGATGACGGTGGCCAGGGCGTGCCCGGTGCACGACTGGCCGACCTGGTGGAGGACGACCTGTCCGGCCCGCCGGTCGATGGTCGGCGGCAGGGCCTGCAGCTTCGGGCGGTACTCGAGGTCACGGGCGTCGAAGGGATCCGGGACGGCGTTGGCCGCGAACGTGCCCACGCCGGGGATCTCGATCGAGCCGGCGGGGATCGTCTTCGCCATGGGTCGGCCTCCTCGTCAGGTCAGCGGTGCTCCGGCTCGGAGGGTCAGGTCTCCGGCGCGATCCAGGTCAGGGTGTGGTGGTCGTCGGGGGTGGGCCGGCTGACGGAGTTGTTGTGGCGGGGCGTCGCGTTCCGGCCCCAGGCGTCGTCGCCGAGCCAGGCGGGGACGCCGAAGGGGAGGTCGCGGTGAGGGATCGGCGCGTAGTCGGCCGCGTCGAAAGTCGCGCCGTAGGTTGGGCCGTTCGGATCGCCGTCGGGATCCGGGGCGACGATGCCCCGCAGCTGGCCGACGGCCGCCCGCCAGCGGTCCAGCAGCTCGGTCGGGTTCCGGCTGCTGGGATGCGGAACTTCCAGGACGGGAATCCCGGCCCGCCCGGGCCAGAGGTCGACGGCCCGCTGGGCGTTGACCCCGAAGGCAACGATCGCCTGGAGCGCCGGCCCGCGCGCCGCGTCGTACAGCCCGTTCCGCCAGGCGAGGATCGCCGGATCGCCCAGGATGCTCGCGGCGCTCCCGCCGTGGCTCGGGAAGAGCGCGTACGGGAAGGCGTTGAGGCAGAGGTACGAGCGGGTCAGGCCGATCTTGGCCAGGAACCCCTGGACGCGCTGGCCGGCATCCCCGACCAGGGTCCTGCCGGCGATTCGCTCGGTCGGGCCGGGGTCCGAGGCGATGCACAGGACGCGGGCGCTGCCGTCCAGCCGGCCCCGGTAGAAGACCGGCCCCCAGTCGAACCAGAAGTGGGCCCGGTGTGCGCCGTAGTCGGGCATCCCGTCGAAGATCCCGGCGAACGCCGGCGGCGGCCCCGGATCGAACTCCCCCATCGCGCGCCCCCACGCTGCGGGACGGATCCACCCCCCGCGTCCCCCGCGGCGGCCGGCGAGCCCGTCGGGGCGACTCTACACCCTCCGAATCGGGCTGCAACCCGCGATCGTTCACGGCGGGGCTCCGTTAGGGCTCGGCCCGCGCCCAGCCGCGATCGCAGCGAACCCGCGCCCGGCCGCGGCGAGCGGCGGCGCGCATGCGCATAGTGGCGATCGTGGCGAGCCTGCGCCCAGCCGCGGCGAGCAGCGGCGCCGCCGGGCGTACCGTGGCGAGCCTGCGCCCGGCCGCGGCGAGCGGCGGCGCCCGGCCGCGACCGCAGCGAGCCTGCGCCCAGCCGCGGCGAGCAGCGGCGCGACGTTGGGCGTACCGTGGCGTCATCCGGCCCGGAACGTGCCGAGAGGAGAGCGCGATGCAGGCGAGCCTCGTCGAGTTCGGCCTTGTCGAGATCGACGGGCAGCGCTACGACCGCGACGTCGTCGTCGAGCGGGGGCGCGTGGGCCGGCGCGACAAGAAGGCGTCGAAGCCCCTCCGCGACCGCTACGGCCACACGCCGCTCAGCCTTCTCGAGCCCATCCCCTGGGAGTGCCGCCGGCTGATCGTGGGCACCGGTGCCGAGGGCGCCCTCCCGATCGACAAGGAGGTCGTCGCCGAGGCCCGCCGGCGGGGGGTTCAGCTGGTCGCCGTCCCCACCGAGGAGGCCTGCGATCTGCTCTCGGCCGCGGATGCCGCCGACCTCGAAACGACGAACGCGATCCTCCACGTCACCTGCTGACGCGCGCGGGCCGGCGCCGAACGGCCCCGACTGCCCTGGCCTGCGACGGTCGGCCTCGACTGCGCCCTGCTTCCTCGCTAATGACGCCCGGGGCATCACTAACCGAGATCTGAGCCCGATCACGAAGATCAGCCGGGCTCGGCAGGGCGAAGAGGAGGCCAAGACCCTCGTCAATGACGCGCTGGCGCCGCATTTGCGAGGGAATCGAGCGGCTGCGGGCCCTTTGTCGGCGGTCGAGGCACCCGACCCCGACCGGGAACCTGGTCAGTGATGCTCTGCCGGACAGCGAGCATTGCCTGGGGCGCGGGCGTCCGGCGGCGCGGGCGTCCGGCGGCGCAATCGATCCCATCGATGGAATTGCAGGCCTTCGTGCACGAAGGTGCGACGGATCGCGAGTTCGCCGTCCATCTCACGCTCCGGCGAGGCCCAATCGATCGATGCCATCGATGGGCGCGCCGGCGGCGGCCGGGTGGCACGCCCGTGACGGGTGCGTGCGGCTGGCGCGCCGTCGACCGCGCCGTCGACCGCGCTCGCCCCGTCATCCGGGTGGCGGCGCCGGCGGCGGCGGGGTGGCACGGTGGCGCTGCGGGGTCCGGCTGACGAGTGGCGGACGGCCCCCGGGCGCCCTGTGCGGATCCCGGCCTCCGAGGAGAGCGGGCGCCCGATGGGGAGCCGAGGGCCGGGTTCGTGCCTGCGCGACGAACGTGCGCCGGGCGAGCCGGCGCGACGAACGTGCGTGGGTTCGTGCCTGCGCGACGAACGTGCGCCGGGCGATACCGGCGCACGTCGTCAGGTGGAGGCGACCTTACCCGTCGCCGCCTGGTCCGGTCACGGCGTCCCGACCCAGGAGCCGATCACCTTCCACGGGTTGCCGCCCGCGAAGTTCACGCCACCGGAGTCCTTGCACTTCGCGGCGGCCGTCGGAGCGACCTCGTCGAAGGACAGGTTCGTCGCCCCGACGCTCGGGGCGCTCGTGCAGGCGCCGCCGTTGGAGTGCAGGTACACGTCCGTGCTGCTCGATCCGAGGGTCATGTCGAACCGCGACGGTCGGTCGGTGGAGTCGTAGTAGACGCGGAGGCCGACGGCGCTGCTGTGGCTCCCCCCGGGGCCTGGCGTGCACTTCGTCTCATCGGGGTTCGTGCCGATCCGGGTGGAGAGCACCAGCGCGAACTCGCCGGCCGGGACAGGCGAGGACGGGTCCCAGCCCACGACAACTTCCTTGGCCAGCGAGGGATTGCGGGTGACGCCGTTGACGCAGCGAGTCAGGCCGCTCGCCACGACGCTCCCGTTCTGCCAAACCTGGGCGCGGAGATCGAACCTGGTCCCCTGGTCGTCGTTGTTCTTCAGGCCGACCCATGCATGGACGGGACTCAGGGTCGCCTGGATCGGGGTGCAGCCTGCCGCCCCGGTCATGGTGATCGTGTAATTGGAGATGGGGAAGGAGGTATAGAAGCTGGGAGCCCAGAACGTGAGTGGGTCCAGGCCGCCCGGACCGTCTGCCGGTTTGACTGGGTCCGCAGCCGACGTGTTGCTGTCGATGAAGATCAAGCCCGTTGCCGAGTAGGGATCGACGTTGTAGTTCGACAGGCCGAGGTAATACGTGCCGGTCAGCAGGCTCGCGAGCACTGCATTCCCGACGGGGAACGCAGGCGCGTACTGCGAGTTCCCCTTGTCGTCGTTCCAGGCGACGCCGAGGCCGTTCTCATCGAACAGGAACAGCTGGCCGTCGCCGGCAGTCCCGGTCACGGCCACGCCGAAGTCGGCGGGACTCGTGATGCAGATGCGGTACAGGTCGACGTCGGAGACCGCGCTCAGGCTGCCGGCGACCGACGTGGTGCCGCCGGCCACGATCCCGGCGGTCGCCAGTGAATCTCCGACGTCTGGGGTCTCAGCCCACGCGCTCGCCCCCAGCGCGTTCACCAACAGGAGCGCCCCGAACAACGGGACGATGAAGCGACGGAATTGGTTACGCATCGAGAATCCCCTTCCGGCGCGTTCGCGCGCCATCCGAACGGTCTCGCCATTGGGCCCGACGGCACGACTCATGGGCGACCGAGCTCGGTGCGCCGCGCCGCGGAAGGACGCCCGGCACCCTCCCGGTCACCTCCGCCGCAGACGCGCATCGTGCACTGCGACGGTTCACCGGTCAACCCCTGGAGCCGCGGATCCGTTGCTCGCCTGCCCCGGTCGCGGCAATCGATCCCATCGATGGAATCGCGGGCCCACGTCACGGCCGACCGGACTGCCCCGGACCGGACAGTACCGATCGCGCTACCAGCGGGGAACTTCCGTTCCATAGCGGCGGCCGACTGGGCCACTGACCATCTCGTCGGGTCGCCTCTTCATCGACGTGTTCATTCGACTCCATACCTCCTCCGCAGCCGGCGCGCGGCCCCGGCGGCGCTCGCGGAGGGTCCTCAGGGGGCAACGATGTTCGCACCCAGCCGCAGGCGCCTTCAGGGTCTGCTCGTCGCCGTCCAGGTCGCGCTCCTGGTCGCGTCCCTCGTGGGACCGAGCGCCGCACTCGGCGTGGATCCCGCCCCGGATCCCGGCGGCTCGCCGCCCCTGGCCGCCGAGCCGAGCCCGACCCCGACCCCTGACGCGACCCCCGAGGCGACGCCCGACCCGACTCCGACGCCCGACGCCACCCCGACGCCGGACGCCACGCCCGTGGCGACCCCCGAGGCCACCCCCACGCCGACCTCTGAGGCGACTCCCGAGGCGTCGCCCGAGCCGACCCCCGAGCCGACCCCGGCGGGCCCGGGCATCACGACCGACCAGCTCGACTACTGGCCGGGCGCCACCGTCCACATCATCGGCTGGGGCTGGACCGCCGGCGCCGTGGTCGACCTGGCCCTCTACCGCGACGACCCCGCCGACGGCATCGACGGCTTCGGAACCGACCCCTCGCGCCTCTGGACCGTCACCGCGACGGACGCCGGCACCGTCGAAGACTCGTCGCTCGTGATGACCTATGCCGACTGGGGCGTGCTCTTCCGGCTCGTCGCCACCGGCCCCGACGGCAGCGTGGAGACGTTCTTCGCCGATTCCACGCTCACCGACTGCTTCCGCACCGTCGCCAGCGGCAACTGGAACGCCATCGCCACCTGGGAGAGCGCCCCCACGGCGGGCGGGTGCACCGTCTGGTCGGCCGCCACGCTCACGCCGACCAGCGGCTCGAACACGATCGCGATCCGCAGCGGCCACACCGTCCACGTGACGGCGGCCGTCACCGTCGACCAGGTCACGGTCGACTCCGGCGGCGAGCTCGACGTCGACAGCGGCGTGACGCTCACGACCGCGAACGGCACGGGCACCGACCTTGCGGTCGCTGCCGGTGGCACGGTCACGGTTGGCGGCACGCTGACGCATGCGGCCAGCAGCGCAACCAGCGTTACCGGCGACTTTCTGATCACGGGCACCGGCCTCGTGAATGGCAACGGAGGCAGCAGCGCCACCAAGCCATCGTTCACCGTCAACTCCGGCGGCGACCTTGACATCGATGCAGGCGGCCAGTGGGATACCGGTGGCTCCGGCCCGATGACTCTTACCGTGGCCACAGGCGGCACCGGGACGTTCGATGGCACCGTTACCGACACGATCGACCTGACGGTCGACGGATCGGTCACCGCCTCCGCGAACATCACGATCGGTTCAGTCTCGAACCTCCAGATCGGCGGCACCCTCACCATGACCGCGGGCACCCTCCAGGTGAACCGCGGCAACGGCGGCACGATGGGCCAGATCAACAGCGGCGGCAGCCTGGTCCTGCAGGGCAGCTCGATCTTCAACCTGAGCGGCGTCAACCTGTCGACCTATACGGTTGCGAGCGGCGGCACGCTGGACATGGGCCCGAGCGCCCTGGTCAACGGCGGCGCGTACCTGGTCGTCGCATCGGGCGCGAACCTGAAGATCGGCTCCGTCGACGGGATCACGACCACCACGACGAACGGCAACGTCCGGACGACGAGCACCACGGCCGACAGCTACGCCACGGCGGCAAACTACGAATACGCGGGCACGGCCGCCCAGGCCACCGGTAACGCCCTGCCGACCACGGTCAACAACCTGACGGTTTCGAACACGGGCGGCGCGGTCACCCCGACGAGCAACCTGACGACGAGCGGGACGCTGAGCGTTCTCCCCAGCGCGACCTTCGAGAAGATCGGTGCCTTCACCCTGACGATCGGTGCCGGCGGCGTCTCCAACGCCGGCACCATCCAGCTGAATGGCAGCACATCAGCATGCCCCGAGGCGGACGATTCCCTGATCCGCTCCACCGTCGCAGGGACGCAGCGGTCCTGGTCGGGAGCCGGCACCTTCACCCTGGAGGACGTCGACGTCCAGGACCAGGCCGGCAGCGCCTCCATCACGGCGCTCAGCAGCACCGATTCCCTGAACAACGGCGCCAACTGGACCTTCACGTCGAGCTGCGCGATCATCACCACCCCGACGACCACGACGCTCGCGTCGAGCGCCAACCCGTCGACGTACGGCGACTCGGTGACGTTCACCGCGACCGTGTCGCCGGTGCCCACCGGCGGCAGCATCACCTTCATCGAGGGCGGCACCTGCGCCAGCCCCACCACGGTCCTCGCCGGCCCGACCGCCGTCGACGGCAGCGGCCAGGCCGCCTTCAGCATCTCGACCCTGACTGTCCCGAGCCACACGATCGTGGCGTGCTACGGCGGCACCACGGGATTCGATCCGAGCAACGGCAGCGTCACGCAAACCGTGAACCCGGCCAGCTCGACCACGGTCGTGACCTGCCCGGCCAGCGCGACCTACACCGGCTCGGCCATCGAGCCCTGCACGGTCAGCGTGACCGGCGCCGGCGGCCTCAGCCTGACCCCCGACCCGGTCTACTCGGCCAACACGAACGTCGGCACCGCCGGGGCCGGCTACACCTACCCCGGCGACGCCAACCACAGCGGCAGCAGCGACGCCAGCGACCTTCGAGATCACCAAGGCGGCCTCGACCGTGACCGTGACCGTGAGCGACGCCGTCTACGACGGCAGCCCCCACGGCGGGACGGCCACCGTGACCGGCGCCGGCGGCCTCAACCAGGCGGTCCCGGTCAAGTACGTGGGCCGCAACACGACCGTCTACCCGGCCTCGAACACCGCCCCCACGGCGGCCGGCGACTACATCGCCCAGGCCCGCTACCCGGGCGACGCCAACCACGGCATCAGCAACGACGCGGTGGACTTCAGCATCACCCGGCCACCTCGACCACGGTCGTGACCTGCCCGGCCAGCGCGACCTACACCGGCTCGGCCATCGAGCCCTGCACGGTCAGCGTGACCGGCGCCGGCGGCCTCAGCCTGACCCCCGACCCGGTCTACTCGGCCAACACGAACGTCGGCACCGCCGGGGCCGGCTACACCTACCCCGGCGACGCCAACCACAGCGGCAGCAGCGACGCGGCGACCTTCGAGATCACCCCGCTGGGCGTGACGATCACCCCCGATGCCGGCCAGTCCAAGGTCTTCGGCGATCTCGACCCGGCCCTCACCTTCACCAACGACGCCGGCCTCCTGGCGGGCGACTTCACGGGCGCCCTCGGGCGCGCCGGGGGCGAGGACGTCGGCCTCTACGCCATCGACCTCGGCGACCTCGACGCCGGCCCCGACTACAGCCTGGCCCTCTCCGCCCCGGCGGTGGACTTCGCCATCACCCCGGCCAGCTCGACCACGGTCGTGACCTGCCCGGCCAGCGCGACCTACACCGGCTCGGCCATCGAGCCCTGCACGGTCAGCGTGACCGGCGCCGGCGGCCTCAGCCTGACCCCCGACCCGGTCTACTCGGCCAACACCAACGTCGGCACCGCCGGGGCCGGCTACACCTACCCCGGCGACGCCAACCACAGCGGCAGCACGACGCCACGACCTTCGAGATCACCAAGGCGGCCTCGACCGTGACCGTGACCGTGAGCGACGCCGTCTACGACGGCAGCCCCCACGGCGGGACGGCCACCGTGACCGGCGCCGGCGGCCTCAACCAGGCGGTCCCGGTCAAGTACGTGGGCCGCAACACGACCGTCTACCCGGCCTCCAACACCGCCCCCACCGCGGCCGGCGACTACATCGCCCAGGCCCGCTACCCGGGCGACGCCAACCACGGCACCAGCAACGACGCGGTGGACTTCAGCATCACGCCGAAGGACCTGACCATCACCGCGACGGACGTCACCAAGACGTTCGGTACGACGTACGTCTTCGACACGACCTCACCGTCGACCGACTTCAGCATCGTCGGCCTCGTCCTCGGCGAGAGCATCACGAGCGTCGCGCTCACGAGCGCGGGCGCGGCCTCGGGCGCGACCGTCGCCGGCAGCCCGTACCCGATCACCCCGAGCGCGGCCACCGCCGGCCCCGGGACTCTCCTGGGCAACTACGACATCGCCTACGTTGACGGCGAGCTGACCGTCACCGCCGGACCGCCCCCGCCGTCCACCCCCGGGACGTCCGTCTATGTCTACGTCGAGACCGCGGCAGACGGCTCCGGGACCGTCCTCCCGGCGCAGAGCCTGGCCCCCGGAAGCTCCGTCACGGCCTACGCCATCACGCGAAACGCGGCCGGCACTCTCGTCGGCAACCTCCCCGCCACCTGGACCCTCACGGGCGTCACGGGCGGCGTCGTCGGCGGCGACCTCGTCCCCTCGGTCGACGGCAGGAGCGCCACGTTCACCGGCCACCTCGTGGGCACGGCGAAGCTGTCCGCGGCCGATGGGCCGCGCGCCGGTGAGTCCGGCGTCATGACCGTCGTCACCGGTCCCGTGACGCCGTCGCCGGTCTACGGCCTGCTGGCTGACGTGGCCGCCTCCGACGCCCACCTCAACCGCGTGGACGGCTTCGACGCCCGGTTCGCGAACGCCGGCTCGTCCACGACATCCGACGCTGGCGCGAGGCTCTCTGCCACGGACCCCGGCACGTTCCACTACCAGCTCGACCTCCGGAACCGGACCGGCGTCACCATGCCCCCGCGGGTCAGGCTGCTTCCGATCGTCATCCGGAACGGCTTCGCGATCGCCGAGCGCACCGGCGGGTCGACGGTTGTGATCATCACCGTCCCGTCGCTGCCGGCGAGCACCGGCCTGGCGTCGGTCCCGGGTTCGACCTCGGACCCCGCCTCACCCGCGTGGGCCCAGCTGCCCGAGAACTCGGCCTTCACGGCCGCCGGCTCGAGCTCTGTCCAGGCGCACCCGGACGACCGGTCCGTCGACGTCAACATCGTCGTCAGCTGGGCGGCAAGCGCGCCCGGCGGCGACTGCCTCGCGACCAGCGGCATCACCTGGATCTCCGGCCAGCCGACCAGCGGCGCCTTCGTGAAGTGCGTCAAGGTCGAGGGCCTGGAGATCCCGAGCAACCAGGTGGCGCACGTCGGTGTCGATGTCGCCTTCGGCCTGACCGGCAGCGACGGCTGGGCCGCCAACGCGGCCACCGCCTTCCGGGCGGGATTCCCGTTCACGGCACAGACCCGGGTCACCCTCGACGCCGACTTCCCGATCGCCTCCCTGGCCGGCAGGACCTACGTCGGGAACGACGTGGCCGGCCTGACCGGAGCGGGCGAGCGGATGACCGCGATCGGCGGCTTCGTCTTCGACCAGAACGGCAAGGGGATCGCCAACGCCAAGGTCCGCCTCTACGCCACCGTGCCGCCGGCCGCGAAGCGGTGCACGGCCGCCGGACGGGTCGCCGAGACCACGACCGACGGGAACGGCTTCTACTTCCTCTGGAAGCGCGGCGCCAACCAGTCCCTGCCAGGCGCGCCCGGCCTCCTGCCCGGCAGGCGCTACTACGTCGCGGTCTGCACCGTGGGCGGCGTACGGTCGGCCTACTGGCCGGGCCGCTCCATCGGCCACAAGCTCGGCATCGGGGAGCTCGGGACCCAGAGCTTCTACCTGAGCCGCCCAACCCACCTGGGGTTCAGCATCCAGCCGATCGCGAACCGGCTCGGCCGGACCATGTACCCGGTCCAGGTGGCCCTGCTCGACCAGTGGAACAACCCTGTCTCCGACAGCACCTCGAAGGTGTGGATCTCGATCGCCTCCGGTCCGGGCGGGACGCTCTCGGGGACGACAACCAGGACGATGGTGAACGGCCACGCGACGTTCGGCGATCTCAAGATCAGCGGAGGTCCGCTGGCCGCGGGCGTCTACGCGCTGCGGGCGGTCGACGCGAGCCGACGAGGGGCGGGGCACCCGTTCACGCGGGTGATCAGCGCGGGGTTCGCCGTGACGAACTGAGCCCGGTCGCTCCGGCGGCGACCGGTCCCCAGGTCGCTCCGGCGGGCACGTCGCCGGCGCCGCGGCAATTGATCCCGTCGATCGAACCGCGGACCTCCGCGCACGGAAGGTGCGGCGGATCGCGACCTTGCCGTACGTCTGTGCTCAGGCGGGCCCGAATTGATCGATGCCATCGATGCCCCGCGTCAGCGGACCGGGTAGCGGACCCCCGGCGTCCAGGCCGACGCGCCGTTCGTGGCCGTCGGCTCGGCCCGCGAGCGCACCCACCATCGTCCCACCGAGGGCAGGGTCACGGTGACGCGCGCCCGCCCGGATGCCGGATCGGCGAACGCGTACAGCGTCCGCTTTCGCACCCACGTCGACCCGACGAGCAGGTAGAGGTCGAAGCGCGCCCGTCCGCGCGCGACGTCGGCGCCGGCCGGCTGGATCGTCTCTGTCAGCGCGATGCGCCTCGTCCGGGTGACGGTGCGCCCGGAGGGGACCGACGAGGCGAGAGTGGCGACGGCGCTGACGCGGACCAGGATCGCGGCGCTCACCGCGACCGAGCCGTCGGGCAGCACGGTACGGGCCCGCCAGTAGCCGTGGCGGCGCGGGCCGGCCGTTGCCCGGCCGCCCCCTGTCGCGTCGAGGATGACCTCGCCGGCCGTGACCCACGTCTTCGTGTCGGTCGACCATTCGAGGGTGGCCGGGAGCGCCGCTCCCTCCGGCAATGTGACGCCGATCGTGCCCGCGATCGCCCTGCCGAAGGTGAGCGTGGTCGGCGCGACGGCGAGGGCAACCTGGGGCGGGGCGCCGGACGCAGCGACCGCGAACGGCGCAGAGGTCGCGGACGCGAGGCCCGGGACGTCGGCGCGGAGCGTGTAACCGGTCCCGGCGACCGTCACCGAACACCCGGCGAAGGCGGCGATCCCCTTGACGGCGGCCCGCGTGGTGCCGCCGGCACAGGTGAGCGTCGCCCCGGTGGGGTTCGCGGCGAGGCCGAGCGTGACCGGCATCGTGGCGCCAAGCCCCGTTCTCGTCACCCGCCCGTCCGCGTCGACGATGGCCACCGTGGGCTGCCCGAGCAGGGGCCCGGCGGCCGAGCCCGACGCCGGCGGCGCGACGAAGGCGGCGGCAGCCGGGGTTGCCGTCGGGGTCGGCCCGAGGGCGAGGCGACCGTGGCCGAAGACGTTGTTGGGGACCGGCGAGCCGAGCGGGACGGCCCGCTGTTTCACGAGCGCCGCGAGCGCCGTCGGCGCCAGCGACGGATCGGCCTCCAGCAGCAGCGCGGCGGCGCCGGTCACGAAGGGCGCCGACTGGCTGGTGCCGCAGAACTCGTCCTCGATCGTCGTGGGCGCGCAATCGGCCGCGACGAGGTCGGGCTTGACGCGCCCGTCGAGGGTGGGCCCCTGCGAGCTGTACGGCTCGATGACGGTCGGGTTGCGGTAGTCGACGGCCCCCACGCTGACCATGCCGGGGTTGCGCGAGTCCGCCGGAGTCGGGAGCGAACCGGCCTTGACGAAGTACTGGAGCGAGGCGCTGGGCGCCCACATGAGCAGCTTCAACAACGAGGACGGGGGCCCGGCATCGTGCCACACGGAGATGTCGTAGGTGCCACCCGCCTCCGACGTGAACTCGAGGAGCTCGAACGGATCGCCGGTGTCAGCCTGGGAGTCCTGCGAGGATTCGACCAGGGTATCGCCCTCATACAGCAGGAGGTCGTAGTCGGAGGCCGCGCTGGGCCACCGAAGGGCCACGCTGATGGTCTCGCCGGCGCGCAGCTCGACCTCGTTCGTCTCGTCCTGTCCCTGGAACTCGACCCGGCCGTCGGCATCCGTGTCCTGTGGCTTGCCCGTCCACGTGGCGTCTCCCGAATTGCCGGCCGAAGCGACGAACAGGGCTCCTCCGGCCACCGCGGCATCCACCAACGCGTAGTCCGAGTCGGAGTAGGTGCTGGTGCCGTCGCCCATGCCGTCCATCAGGATGGATGAGGCCTGCGAGTAGTTGATGACGCGGACGCCGTTGACCGTCATCCAGGAGATCGCGGCCGCCTTGTCGGCCTCCGAGACCGCGTTCGAGATGAAGAGCTCCGCGTTCGGGGCCATGTCGACGATCGTCTCGGCCACGGCCGTGCCGTGGGTGTCATCGGGCGTCACGCAGTCCGCCAGCTTCGAGGACGACGCCCCCAGGTCCGGGAAGCAGAGCGCCCGGACCGATGCCGGCAGCTCCGCGCCCATCCGTGCTGCGAACCCGTCGAAGCCGCCGTCCAGGATCCCGACCTTCACGCCCGCACCCGTGAAGCCGGCCTGCTGCCAGGCAGCTGCCCCGTGGAGCGCCGGTCCCGGCCCGACGAAGGCATCGGCGATGGGCGCCCGGATCGCCCGGACGGCGATGACCCCCTGCGTCGCGGCGAGCCGCTCGAGCCGGCTCGCGCGGACGTAGCCCTCGATCGTGCGCCGCCAGGTGCCGCGGAGATCGAGGCCGGCGGAGCGCAGCCGGCCGCGGATGACCTCGTCGGGCGCCCCCGCCAGCTCGACGGCGACGGCCACCTCGCGGACGCCTGCCCGGGTGCGGCCGACGATGGACGCATCGGAGGTCGTGCCGGTCGCTACCGCGCGAAGGCCCGCCCCGAGCGTGCCGTGGCGGGGGGTGGCGGCGGCCGCGTCCGGCGGCGCGCCGAGCGGCGCCCCGATCGCGACGACGCAGAGGAGCGTGACCCAGAGCACCGCGAGACGCTGACGAGCCATCGGCATGGCACCTGGCGGCAGGGACGTCGGCCGGCGTCCGCATTGGCGAGCAGTCTAGGCTTCCCGCCGGCATTAGTGAATTTGGGCCAGCGGGATGGGCCGTCGCCGCCCGCCGGCTGTGGCCTGAACGCGAAACGGACCCGGGCCGCCCGAGAAAGGGAAGGCGGCGCCAGGTCCGTGTTCGGCCGGATGACCCGGGAGGAGGTCGGGTCGTCCGGCAAAGGAGCCGCGGGGAGGGAGCCGCGTTCCGTGATGCGTATTCGGCCACGCGACCCTGAAGCAATCCTGAAAGCGCGCTTGCCGAATCCTGGCGCCGGGCCGACGGGCACACGATGCCGCCTCCCACACGCCGACGACCCCATCGATCCTCGCCATCGACCCCATCGATCGATTCGTGGGCCATCGAGCACGGAATGCGCGCCGTAACAGCGCTTCGGCGGGTCCCCGAAGCTCGAGCCTCGCGGATACGATCGATCACGTCGATCGGGCGTAACGTCGATGGGGGCGTTCCGCGGCCGGCCCGATCGACGCAGTCGCTGCCCCAGCGTGCGCATGTCGCGGCACGCCTGTCGGCGCGCCCGGAGATCGCGCAACCGCCGGTGCAGCCGGCGCTGGTATCGTGCACCTGTGGAGCGCGTGACGATGGAGGAGCATTCGGCGCCGCCCCGGTGCCTGCGTGCCCGCTGGCTCGGCCGGATCGCGTACCGCGACGCGTGGGCCATGCAGCAGGCGCTGGCGGCCGCGCGTGCCGACGGCACTCTCGACGAGGACCAGCTGCTCCTGCTGGAGCACGACGCCGTCATCACCCTGGGACGCAACGCGAGCGACGCCCACGTGCTGGCGCTGCCCGCGCTCCTCGCTGCGCGCGGGATCGAGGTCCTCCGCGTCGAGCGTGGGGGCGAGGTCACGTATCACGGTCCCGGCCAGCTGGTGGCCTACCCGATCGTGGCCCTCGCGACCCCCGGAGCGCGCGACACGCCACCCGCGACCCGCCGGAGCGCCGGGGCCGGGGCGCGCGGCGCCCCAGCTGGGGATCCGGGCCTTCGTCGAGGCCCTGGAGGGCGCCATGGCCGACACCTGCGCCGCGGCCGGCGTCGCGGCCGGCCCGCGCCCGGGCCATCCCGGCTGCTGGGTGGGCGCCGAGACCCCGCTGCCGCGCAAGATCGGGGCCCTCGGGATCCGCGTCGCGCGCGGAGTGAGCTTCCACGGGATCGCCCTCAACGTGACGACGAACGTCGCCGACTTCGACCTGATCGATCCCTGCGGGATGCCGGGCCTTCGCTCGACCTCGATCGCCCGCGAGCGCGCCCGCGCGGGCATCCCGGGCGCGGACCCGGACGCGCCGCCGACCACGGAGAGCGTGGCCGAGGCCGCCGCCGCCTTCGCGCCCGCGCTCGCCCGGCGCCTCGGCCTCGAGCTGGCGGGCGACCTCGCACCTGAAGGCGCGCGCGCACGCGGCGACCACCGCGCACCTGGCGACCCCGTGGGAGCCGCCCGATGACCGCCGGCCTCTTCGAGCTGCGGCGCGACGCCATCACCGGCTGGTGGGTCGCCACCCTGGTCGATCGCGAGTTCGACCGCAGTCGCTTCGTCACGAGCGCCGAGCCGGTGGACGACCACGGCGACTGCTTCAACTGCCGGATCCCGGCCGGTGACGGCGTCCGCACCCGGATCCTCAAGGACTTCGCGTTCCGCACGGTGGGCACCGAGGCGGAGGCCCGCGAGCAGGAGAAGAGCGTCGCCCAGATCGCCCTCTCGCAGGCCCGGGCGGCCGGCAGCTGGCGCACGATCGTCGCCCCGCCGGGCGAGCACCGCCCCCTCCACTCGGTCGGAATCGGGCTGATCACCGAGCTCCTGGCGGCTGCCCGCGCGGCCGTGGCGGAGGCGGGACGGACCGGCCAGACGGCGTATCTCCAGGTCCTCCAGAACTGGGGCCGCCAGGCCGGATCGCGCACGAACCACCTCTGCCTGGACCTCTATGACCTCCCCCAGATTCCGCACGAGGTCGCGGAGGAGATCGGGGGCGCGGCCCGTTTCGTGATCCGCGAGAGCGAATGCCCCTACTGCCGCGCGGTCCGGGTGGAGCGGGAACGGAGCACCCGTTTCATCTGGGAGGACGACGCTTCGACCGCCTTCGCTCCGTTCGCGTCGCGCTCGCCGTTCGAGGTCTGGATCGTCCCGCGCCGCCACGAATCCGACTTCGGGCGGGCCACCGACGCCGACCTGGCCTCCACCGCGGAGGGGCTCCGCCAGGTCCTCGGTCGCCTCGACCTGCTCGGCGGGCCGCCGTACAACCTCGTGCTCCACACGGCGCCCGTGACCGGCCAGGTCGACGCCACCTATCACTGGCACTGGGAGATCCATCCGCGCCTCCGCGAGATCGCGGGCCTGGAGCTGGGGACGGGGCTCCCGGTGAACTCCGTGAGCCCCGAGGACGCCGCCGACCAGCTCGTCCGCGGCCTGGGCCGGCGCGCGGACGACGATCGAACGGACCCCTGGTCCGACCGGCGCGAGCCGCGGTCCGAGCGTCCCGGCGGGCGACCGTGACGCGACCTCCACATCCGTCCCCGCGTGGGCGTCACACGCCCGGGGCGCCCATCGTCATGGGGCCGGAGCGCGGGAACCGCCCGCGCCGTGTCGCCGCACCGGAGGCTTCGTGCTCGTCGATCTCTCGCTCCGCTGGGGGGTGCGCCCGGTGATCCCGGGTCGCGACTTCCCGCAGCCGGAGCCGGACGAGATCCCGGCACTCCCCGACGCTCCCGCCGAGCGGGCGGTCGCGGACGGCAGCGCGCGGGCGCTCCCGGCCGACCCCGTCGCCGCGCGCGCCTTCATCGAGGGGCTCTTCGCCCGCCACCAGGGCGAGATCTACGCGTACCTGGCCCGGATGCTCCGCGACCCCGAGCTGGCGGCGGACCTGACCCAGGACGCCTTCATCCGCGCCTACCGGGCCCATGCCGACCTCGAGGACGTCGCCAAGGCCCGGGCCTGGCTCTACCAGATCGCCCACCGCGTCGCCCTCGACGAGATCCGCCGGCGCAAGATCATCCGCTTCGTGCCGTGGGTTGGCGAGTCGCGCGGCTCCTCGCCCTCCGCCGAGCGCATCGTCCTCGACGCACGGCTCTCCGGGGACCTCGAGCGGGCGCTCTGGCGCATCCCCGAGCGGCAGCGTTCGGCACTGCTCCTCGCCGAGGTCCACGAGATGACCGGGCTGGAGCTCGCCGCTGCCCTGGGCACATCGCACATTGCCGCGCGCGCGCTGCTGACGCGGGCCCGTGAGAGCCTCCGCCGGGCGCTGGCCGAAGAGAAGGCCGCCAGCGCCGAACGCGAGGCCGCCGCCGCCCGACCGACACGCCCAGATCATTCGGGGGAGGCGCGGCGATGAGCGGCCTCCAGCGGGCGACCCGCCACCCCGACCGCATCAACGACCCGCACGCGCGCGCCCACACCCTCGCGTCCGACGCCCTGCTCGGGCCGCTCGATGCCGCCGACGCCGCCTGGCTCGACGAGCACCTGGCCGGCTGCGCCCCGTGCGGGGCCGCCGCCGCGGCATTCGCGGCGGATGCGGAGCTCCTGCGGGGCCTCCGAGCCGACCTGCCGCCGGCGCCGCGCGACCTCGGGGCCCGGGTGTCGCTCGCCCTCGACGCCGAGGTCCGCCGAGCACGCCGAGGCCGACGGAGCGCGGACCGTGCCGGGCGGGGAACCCCGCGACTCGCGTTCGACCGCCGGCCGAGCCTCGCCTTCGCCGGCCTCGCGGCGGTCGCGGTCGTGGCCCTTCTCGTGGCCCCCCTTGCCATCCCGCTCGGAGCGAAACCGGCGGGCACGCCCGCGCTGGGAAGCCTGCTCCCCGACGCGACGCCGATCGTGGTCGACTCGCAGCCGGTCGCCTGGGTGCGCCGGGCGCCGGACGGGTCCTACGTCATCTCCAGCGCCGACGTGCGGCAGGTCTGCGCGGGCGCGGACGCCACGGCCTGCGGCACGCTTGACGGGGGCGCCCAGACCCTGGCGACGTTGTCCGTGAAGCCGTCGTCGGTGCTGCTGCCGCGCGACGGAAGCCCGGCGGTGGTCGTCGGGCAGAACGCCGTCTACGCGGTCGCCGTGAAACTCGCCCAGCCCGTCACAACGCCGGGACCCGAGTCGTCTCCCGTACCAACCAGCGAGCCTGTTCAATCGCCGGCGGCGTCGGGGGAGCCGGCTTCTCCTCCAGTCGGCTCACCCGCGCCGTCGGAACCTTCCACCTCGCCGGTGCCCACCGAGCCCACGCCCGAGCCGGGCGCACCGACGCCCTCTCCGAGCGTCGCTGCGCCGTCGGCCTCGCCGGGCCCGGGGGCGACGGAGCCGGGAACTCCGCTGCCGGCGACACCGCTGCCGACCATCCCGCCCGCCACGCCGGCCCCCTCCGCTGCGCCCGCGGTTGCGATCGTCGAGGACGTCATCGTCGTCGGCACGCCCCCCGCGTACAGCGCCGACGGGCAGTGGGTGGCCTTCTCCGCCCGACCGGCTGACGGCTCGCACGGTCCCGACATCTACGCCTGGCACGTGGGCGACCCGAAGGCTCGTCTCCTGACGACGGATCACGGCTCGGTCTTCTCGGGATGGATCGACGACGAGATCATCGTCAGCACGGCCCGGGTCTCGGCGACAGTGCCCGCCGCGGCGTCGGAAGGGCCGTCGAGCGAGCCCTCGCCCGGTGCCGCGCCCACGCCAGGCCCCACTCCCACCCCCGCCTCGGCGCCCACGCCCGAGGCCACCCCGACGCCCACGCCCGACGCCGCGCCCACGCCCGACCCGGCCATGACTCGGGGGCCCGAGGCCTCGCCCGCGGCCAGCCCGCTGCCGATGGCCCTGCCGGGTGCTGCGCCGGCGGCCGAGGCAGATCCGACGACCGTCGTCGCCTGCTCGTACCTCATCGATCCCGTGGGCGCCGTCGTCACCGAGATCGCCCGCGACGGGATCTGGCGCCCTGTCGTGGATCCCACCCACCGGGTCGCCGTCTTCTGGACGGGATCTCTGGCCTGGAGCGCGACCGACCTGGCCTGGCTTCCCGCGCGGGGGCAGCTCGTCCTCGCGGATTGGCAGGCCTTGCTCGTCCGCGCGCCCGCACCGGACGCGACACCCGCACCGGACGCGACGCCCGCGACGCCCGCACCGGACGCGACGCCCGCACCGGACGCGACGCCTGCGACGCCCGACCCGAACGCCACGCCCTCGCCCTCGGCGACCCCCACCCCCGTGACGATGCTCGAGACGGCTCTCCCGGCCGCCGCGGTTGGCCTCGACGTCACCGACTGGGAGGTGCGCTTCGACCCGGCCGGCCGCCTCCTGGGCGTCTGGGTGGCCGATCCGGCCGAGCCCGGCACCGGCCGCCTCGCGCTCGTGGCGGTCGAGAGCGACGGCTCGCTCGGCGCGGTCCTGCTCGCCGACGCGGCAGCCATGCCCGGCTTCTCGGTGAGCGGCGACCGCCTCGCCTGGTCGACGCCCCCGGGCCGCAACGGCCAGGGGAGCCTCGTCACCGTCTTCGCCTGGCGCGGCGACGACGCGGGTCAGCTCTACGGGATGCCCGATCCCGGCGAGGAGCCGATCGTCGTCGTCCACTGACCGGCCCGCCGGGCCGGGGCCATCCGTCGGTCGGTCAGCCCGCGGGACGTGCCGCGCGGTAGACTGCGCGTGACCCTTTAACGACCGGTCCAGGGAGGCCGGGAAGGAGGACCCACGTGCCACGTCGCGGCGGGTGCGCCGGGCTGATCGCCTGATGGACGCACGCCAGATCATGACGGCCGACGAGATTCGCCGAGCGGTCGTCCGCGTCTCCCACGAGATCGTCGAACGCCAGGCCGGTACCGAGGGCCTGGTCCTCGTCGGGATCCAGCGGCGCGGCGTCCCCCTCGCCACGCGTCTCGCGGCGGCGATCGCGGAGCACGAAGGCGTCGCCATTCCCGTGGGCGCCCTCGACATCACCTTCTATCGCGACGACCTGTCGCTGATCGCCCAGCAGCCGATCGTCAAGGGGACGGCGATCCCCGTCGACCTCAACGGGAAGACCGTCGTCCTCGCGGACGACGTCCTTTACACCGGCCGGACGATCCGGGCCGCGATGGACGCCCTCGTCGACTTCGGACGTCCGGAGGCCATCCGCCTTGCCGTCCTCGTGGATCGCGGCCACCGCGAGCTGCCGATTCGGGCCGACCACGTCGGCAAGAACGTTCCCACCTCGCGGGACGAGCTCGTCAAGGTCCATCTCGTCGAGACCGACGGCGAGGATGCCGTCTGGATCGAGCGCCGGGAGGCGACGGCATGATCGCGCCCGACGCCCCCGGGGCGACGACGGCAGCAACGGCCGTGACCGCCGCCGACGCCGCCTGGCACCAGAAGCACCTCCTCGACGTTGACGTCCTCTCGGCCGCCGAGATCAGCCTCGTCATGAAGACGACCGACGCGATGAAGGAGATCCTCGCCCGGCCGATCACGAAGGTCCCGGCCCTGCGCGGCCGGAACGTGACGATCATCTTCTACGAGGCCTCCACCAGGACCCGCGTCTCGTTCGAGGTCGCCGCCAAGAACCTCTCGGCCGACGTCGTCAACATCGCCGCGAGCGCCTCATCGGTGTCGAAGGGCGAGTCGCTGGTGGACACGATCCGCACGATCGAGGCCCTGGGCGCCCACATGATCGTCATGCGCCACGGGACCTCCGGCGCGCCGTATCTCGCCGCCGAGGTCTTCTCGGGCAGCGTCCTCAACGGCGGCGACGGCTGGCACGCCCACCCTTCCCAGGCGCTCCTGGACCTGTACACGATGCGCGCCCACCTCGGCGACCTGCGCGGGAAGAAGGTCGTCATCCTCGGCGATGTGCTCCACTCGCGCGTGGCCCGCAGCAACGTCTGGACCCTCACCGCGATGGGCGCCGATCTGTGGATCTGCGGCCCCACGCCGATCCTGCGCGGCTTCGACGCCTGGGCGGCGCGCTGGTCGAACGGGCGGGGTCCGGCCGGGCACGGCGGCTTCGCGGTCACCTCCGACGTGGCAGCGGCGTTGAACGAGGCGGACGTCGTCATGGCCCTCCGCCTCCAGCGCGAGCGGATGGACGCCGGCCTCCTGCCGAGCCTGCGCGAGTACGCGGCCCGCTTCGGCCTGACCCGGGAGCGTCTCGCTGCCGCGAAGCCGGACGCGCTCGTCATGCACCCGGGCCCGATGAACGAGGGCGTGGAGATCGCGGCGGACGTCGCGGTGCTCGACCGGAGCGTGATCACCGAGCAGGTGTCGAACGGGGTCGCCGTGCGCATGGCCCTGCTCTACCTCCTGTCGGGCGTCCACGGCGGCTGGCACCCCGAGGGCGGGATCGGTGGCTGAGGTTCGACCGGCCCGCGGGCCGGGGGCGGCGACGATGCGCGTCGGCGACACGGTGGAGCTTCTCGAGATCAGCCGGGCCTGGCTGATCGACCCCGTCGCCGGGCGCGAGGGCCCCGGCGAGATCGTCGTCCGCGACGGCGTCCTGGAGGCCGTGACCTGGCTCGCGGGCGCCGAGGCGGAGGGGATCGGGCCGGACGGCGTCGTTGTCGCCCCGGGCTTCCTCGACCTCCACGTCCACCTCCGCGAACCCGGCAACGAGGACGCGGAGACGGTGGCCTCCGGGCTGGCGGCGGCCGCGCACGGCGGCTTCACGAGTGTCTGCGCGATGGCCAACACGACGCCCGCGGCCGACGAGCCCGGCGTGTTCGCCCGGGTTCGTGCCGCCGCGGCCGCGTCCGGCTCGCCGGTGGAGCTGCTCCTCCACGGCGCGGTCACCGTCGGGCGGGGAGGGGAGCGGCTCGCCGCGCTCGGGGAGCTGGCCGACGCCGGCGCGGTCGGCTTCTCCGACGACGGCTCACCGGTGAAGAGCCCCACGATCCTGCGCAACGCGCTGCTCTATGCCGCGATGCTGGGCGTGCCGCTCGTCGAGCACGCCGAGGACTCCGCGCTGACGGCGGGGGCCGAGGCCAACGAGGGCTACGTCGCCAGCGTGCTCGGGCTCAAGGGGTGGCCGGCGGCCGCGGAGGTCGTCGCCGCGGAGCGCGCGATCGCGGTTCTCGCGGCCGTCCTGCCCGACGCGCCGGGCGCCCGGCTCCACCTGACCCACCTGTCCACGGCGGGCTCCCTCGACGCCGTCCGTCGCGCGAAGGCCGCCGGCCTGCCGGTGACCTGCGACGTGACCCCGCACCACCTCGGCCTCACCGACGAATGGGTGGCCGGGGCGCGGCGCTGGGCCTGGGAGGCGCTGGGGGACGACGGTGCCGCGCGGGATCCGTGGGCCGATGGCGCCCTCGTCGCGCATCCGTACGCCACGGCATGCCGGGTCAACCCACCGCTGCGCGCGGCCGAGGATGCTGCGTCGGTGCTCGCCGCGCTCGTCGACGGGACGGCCGACGCCGTCGCCACCGACCACGCGCCGCACACCCAGGTCGACAAGGAGGCTGAGTTCGGGCTGGCCGCGAACGGCATCAGCGGCGTCGAGACGGCGCTGGGCATCCTGCTTGCAGCGGTCGGTGCGGGGCGGCTGACGCTCGGCCGCGCAGTCGAGGCGCTGACGGCGGGCCCGGCCCGGGTGCTCGGCGGCCGGGCTGGGCGCATCGGTGCGCGGGGACTGACCGAAGGTGCCGCAGCGGACCTCGTCGTCTTCGATGCCGGGGCCGACTGGACGGTGACCGCTGGGGCCCTGGCGTCGCGCGGGAAGAACACGCCGCTGCTCGGGCGTGACCTGTCGGGTCGCGTGCTGCTCACCGTCGCGGAGGGCCGCCTCGCCTACCGCGACTCGGAGGCGTAGCCGCTCGGACGCGCGGCGCGCCCGCGCGCGCGCCCCGGCGCGTCCGCGATCCGTCAGTCGTTCGGCGGCAGGCCCGCCTCGCGGGCCGCGGCCGACGAGAGGCGCCGCAGCGCGGCGAGAACCTGGTCGATCGCCGCGGGCGAGCTGAGGACGTTGACGATCCCCGCTCGCAGGTACGTGCCGCCGCGGAGGACGGTGGTCGAGAGCCAGCCTTCTCCGGAGTGCTGGAGCAGCGTGGCCAGGCGGTCCGTGTAGCGGTCGAGGGCGCCCGGATCGGCCGCCTCGATGGCCGCCGCGCGTGCCGGGCCGCCGGGGAGATGCCGGAAGCAGACGACGGAGAGCTCCGGCCGGCCGGCGGGGATCGCCTCGAGATCGTCGGCCGCGGCGATCCGGTCGGCCAGGTGGGCGGCCAGGTCGTCGTTCGCCTCGACCAGCCGCCCGAAGCCCGCCGTGCCGAGGTGCTTCCAGCTCATCCAGAGCTTGAGCGCCCGCCAGCGCCGCGTCCCTTCCAGGGCCAGCTCGTACCAGTTGAGGGGCTGCTCCTCGTGGTGGGCCGTCCGGTAGTACTCGGGCCGGCGGTGGAAGGTCTGCTCGAGGTCTTCCCGGCGGCGGACGAGGAGCCCGCCGATGTCGTAGGCCTGGAAGAACCACTTGTGGGGGTCGATCGTGATCGAGTCCGCGCGGGCCAGGTCGGGAACGCGCGGGGCGTCGCGCTGGGACAGGAGGGCGGCGCCGCCGTAGGCCGCGTCAACGTGGAGCCAGAGCCCGTGGCGCGCGGCGACGTCCGCCAGCTCGGCGGTGGCGTCGACGCTCCCGGTGTTGGTGGTCCCGGCGACTGTGCTGATGGCCAGGGGGCGGAGGCCGGCAGCGAGGTCCGCCCGGATTCGGTCCTCGAGCGCGAGGCCCCGGAGACGGAAGCGCTCGTCGGAAGCGACGACCGCCAGCGTCTCATCGGGAAAGCCGAGGAAGTCGATCGCCTTGGCGATCGAGAAGTGGGCCTGGTCGGAGGTATAGACGCGCCAGCCCTCGAGAGCCGCGCCGCGTGGAGGCGGCGGGTACGGGCGACGACCCGCAGCGGCCATCGCCACGGGGTCGAGGGCCGCGACGGGCGGCAGGCCGGCGGCGGCGGCTTCGGTGCGGCGGGGCAGGTGGACGTCGCGGGCGATCATCAAGCCCATGATGTTGGCCATCGTCCCGCCCGAGGCAAGGACGCCGAAGCTCTCGGGCGCGCGACCGCCGAAGCTCTCGGGCGCGCGACCGCCGTCGGCCGAATCGGCCGGCCCGGGGCCTGCGCCATCGGCCGGATCGGCGCCCTCGGCCCGCGCGCCGCCGGTGCCCTCGGCCCGCGCGCCGCCGGTGCCCTCGCCCCGCGCGTAGCCGACGAGGTCGCACAGCCAGCGGACGACCTCCTCCTCGACGAACGCCCCGGCCGGCCCGCAGGCCCAGACGTCGATGCCCTGGTTCGCCCACTGGGCCAGCACCTCCCCGGCAATCGACATCGGCAGGGGTGACGGCGTGAAGTAGCTGAGCGTGCCGGGGTGGTAGGCGTTGAGGAGGTACGGGGCCAGCCGGTCGCGGAACTCGGCGAGGATCTCGCTCGACGGGGTCGGCAGCTCCGGGGCGGGGGAGGGGCGGCCGCCGGACGGGGCGAAGTAGCGCTGGCGCAGCTCGGGGTAGGTGACCGGGGCGACGCCACGACGCACGCCCTCGCGGTACAGGTAGTCGAGGGCCGTCCGCCAGGTCTCCTCTCCCAGGCGCTCGAGGGCCGCGCGGGCGGTCGCTTCGTCGCCGAACGCGATCAGCTCGGGCTCGGGGTGCCAGCGGGCGCCGGCGAGGGGGTCGGGCGCGCTGCTGTGGGCGCGGGCAGCGGCGACGGGGTCGTCGTGGCGGGACATCGCGGGCAAGGGTAGCGCGGACGTTCCCTCGCCGGGCGTCGCGATGCCGGCGCCGGCCGGATCACTGCCGCCAGCAGGGCTGTGGCCCTCCACGCACTCGACATGACGCTTCGATCGATGCCATCGATGGAAACCCCGGCTTCGGTGCACCGGATCACCGTCGGAGTCGAGATTCGGCGAAGTTGCCGCGCTCCGAGGTAACGGAATCGTGCGATCCGGTCGATTGCCGCGTGCCGTGGGGTGAGGCGGCGCCGTCCGCTGCCAATAGCCAGGTACGTGACCGTGAAGCCACGACGGGTACAACAGGGCGATGACGTCGGGGAACGAGACTGATCGGGCTGTCGGTAATCGCACGGGTCGCGCCGGTTCGCCCCCTCGAAGGCGGCCATCGCTCTTCGGCGACCTGACGCTGCAATTCGCGGCGCAGATCAGGGAGGCGCGAAGCGCGGCCGGCTGGTCGCAAGCGGAGCTGGCCCGCCGCGCCCGAGTCTCGCAGAGCATGGTCCACCGGGTCGAATCCGCCGCAGGCAACGTATCGCTTCTCCTCGTCGCCCGCATTCTCGACGCCCTCGGGGCGCGCGTCCGCATCGAGGTGCGCTCGCCGATGCTCGCGGATCGGCGCCGGCAGGCGGATCCCGTGCACGCTCGCACCGCCGGGTACGTGGAGCGTCGGCTCCGGCGACTCGGCTGGGTTGTCGCGCGGGAAGTCGAGGTGGTGCGAGCCGGCGCGCGCGGGTACGTCGACCTGCTCGCGTGGCACCCCGCCACGAGCTGCCTGTTGGTCATCGAGATCAAGACGCAGCTCGACGATCTGGGCGCCATCGAACGGACGCTCACCTGGTATGGCCATGTCGCCTTGGACGCCGCACGTTCCCGCGGATGGCGCCCCCGGTTGGTGCGAGCTGCGCTCATCGTGCTCGCCACAGATCGGGTCGAGGCCCGGCTCGCCGACAACCGGGCAGCCCTCGCCGGCGCGTTCCCAGTGCGGGCCCGCGAGCTTGCCGGACTGCTGGAGCGTGGGTGGCCGGGCACCCTGTCCGACGACGCCTCTCGAGTCGGGGTACGAGCGCTCGCTCTCGTCGATCCTGGCCGGCGGTCGGCCCGCTGGCTCCTCGCGGCCCGGATGGATGGCCGCAGGACGGTTGCCCCGTACCGAGACTACGCCGACGCCGCGTCTCGCCTCGCGGGCGGTGCCGGCGGCCGCCGGAGGGTGGTTCCCTCGATGCGACCATAACCCCGCGCCCGTCGCGGTCTTCGTCGCCGGCGTCGCGGCAGTCGTGAGCTCGAGGCTCATCCACGTGACAACCCAATCGATCCCGTCGATGGATTCTCGTGCCGCCCTGGGTGCATCGCGCGCCGAATCCGAACGTGGCCCGCACTTCTGCGCTCGAGGATGCACGGATCATTCGATGGGATTGATTGCCGCGTCGAAGCGGGGACGGCGATGCTGGAACGGTCGCCCAGAGCGGCGACCGAGCGCGGGGCTTCAGGGAACGGCGTCAGGCCGCCGCCAGCCGGGCGTCGCGAGGCCGCCGTTCCGCGTATCGTGGCTCCGACGCCCCAGCGCCCCGCGCGGGCATTGCGAGGACCCAGTGACGGACGAGACCCCGAACCCGACCGCGCCCGAGCCCGGGCCCCCAACGCCGGTCGCCACACCGACCGCGCCCGAGCCCCCGCGCCCTCGGCGGGCGCTGGCATCGGCCGACACGCAGGCTCACCGCCCCGAGTACAAGGGCGCCGAGCTGGACCCGGAGCGCGGTCCAGGCCTGGGCTGCTTCTGGTTCCAGATGATCGTCCTGGGGTTCTTCATCGTGCTGATCCCGATCGGGGTCAACCTGAACTGGCCCTTCGAGCTCCTGGCGCTTCTTCTTTTCGTCGTCATCGGGCTGCTGCTGCTCACGGGCCAGTCGGTCATCTTCCTGCTGCGTCTCGTTGCGGCGGACCGGCGTGCCCAGGGGCGCCGGCGGCCGCTGGCCAGTCCGTCGAAGACGGTCGGAGAGCTGGAGGACGAGCACCGGGTGGCGCACGCGGTCGGCGGGGCTCGACCGGCCGCCGCGGACCTGCCGCCCGCCGCGGAAGCGCCCGCCGACGACGCCGAACCGGCGGCGCCGGACCCCGCCGACGACGCCGACGCCCGGCCGGCGCCCGACGCCCGCCGACGACGCCGCGCCCGGCCCGGCGCCCGACGTGCCCGCCGACGACGCCGAACCGGCGGCGCCCGACCCCGCCGCCGAAGCGCCCGTCGACGAGCCGTCCGCCGCCGGCACGCCCGACGGAGCACCCCCCGAGGAGCCCGACCCCGGCGTGCGACAATAGGCCCGGACCCGGGCCGCCGCCCGGGTTGCGACACCAACGACCCAGGAGGGATTCAGCCGGTGCCGGTCCTCGCGACCTTCTTCAACGTCCGCCGCGGCCGCGACTCGTTCTTCAAGTTCTTCATGCGGACGATCTTCCCGCGCCAGGTCCGGGAGTACGAGGAGAAGTTCGGGATCAAGTTCCTGGGCTGGTACAACGTGGCCTACGGCTGGGACTACGACAACGTCATCCTCCTGGACCTTCCGGACTACAGCACGATCGACAAGCTCGAGGCTGACGAGGCCACCGCGACCCTGGGCCACCGCGCCGGCGAGTGGATCTTCGAGCGCCACCACGCGATGTTCCTGCGGGAACGGATGGGACCCGACCTCAAGTATTCGGGCATCGAGACCCTCGGCAAGGAGGGCGGCTGACGGCGGCCCGCCGCCCCCAGCCCACGCCCCAACCCGCCCGGACGAAGAAGGAGACGCCCCGCCATGGACGTGAACCGCGCCGACCTCCTCGGTGAGCTCGCCCGCGACGCGGCGCTCGAGCGCTCCGACTTCCTGGCCCAGGCCGCCGAGCAGCTCGGTCGCTTCCTGGCGGCGAACGCGGCCCGGATCGAGGAGATCGGCGGCCTGACGCTCATCGACGACGATCCCGACTACCTCTCGATCGCCCCGGACCTGACCTTTCGCAGCCGCACCCGCTACCAGGACGAGGAGACGGGCGAATGGATCAGCGAGACAGAGGTCATCGAATCGGCCTCCGAGCTCGTCGAGCTCTACAACCCCTCCGACGTCTACGCCGCCTTCGCCGAGGCGGCTCGCGAGGCTGCCGGGATGGGCTCGGAACCGACCGCCGCGGACGACCTCATGACCGTCGCCGGGATCTCGCCTGTCGACACCGTGGCGCCGCGCGGCGAGGACGCCTATGCGGCGGCCGCCGACGACTGGGCTGCCACCCAGCCCGCCGTGGCCGACGACGCGGAGTCCGCCGCCCATCGCCTGTACGACATCGCCCTCACCTTCCAGGAGCGGAGCCAGATCGCCGAGGCCCGGATCCTCGAGCAGTTCGAGGCGATGGTCGGGGGCCTGGCCGTCCACCTCGGGGACGTCGTCATCGTGAACGACGACGACGAACGCCTCACGTTCACCGGGGCCGGCCGCCTGGTCGCGGAGGTGATCCCCGAGGGTGACGAGCGCGAATGGCGGAAGCTGGGCACGCCGGAGGAGCTGGTCGAGTTCTACGACCCGACGGACGTCTTCGGCGACGTCGCCGACGCGATCGCCGAGGCCTATCCGGCGGTCGCGCCGGAGCTCGACGACGAGGAGGAGGACGACGAGGCCGTGGACGACGAGGCCGACAGGGACCGCTGACCGAACGACCGAGTACGGGCATGCAGCTGGTCGACACAGAGCTCCTCGAAAGCCGCGAGATCCTGCCCGGCCAGTGGCTCCAGCAGTACCACGCGCCCGCCCTGGCCAGCGCGACGCGGGCAGGCCAGTTCGTCCACGTCCGGACGGGCGACTGGTCGGGTCTCGTCCTCCGCCGTCCCTTCACGGTGAACACGGCGGACCCCGCCACGGGCGCCATCTCGATCCACTTTCGCGAGGTGGGGCGGGGGACGGCCTGGCTGACCCGGATGCGGCCCGGCGATCGCCTCGACATGCTCGGCCCCCTTGGCCAGGGGTTCCAGGTGGACGCCAGGAGCCGGCACCTGCTCCTCGTCGCCGGCGGCGTCGGGATCGCGGACGTCCGCCTGCTCGCCGACGAGGCGCTCCGAGACGGATGCCAGGTGGTGCTGCTCTACGGCTGCCGCGACGCGTCGGAGGTCTACCCCAGCTCGCTCCTGCCCGACGAGGTGGAGTACGTCGTCGCCACGGACGACGGCAGCGTCGGCCACCACGGGTTCGTGACGGACCTCGTGGTGGAGTACGAGGCATGGGCCGACCAGGCATTCGCCTGCGGCCCGCTCCCGATGCTCCGCGCGCTCGTCGCGGTGGCCGCAGGACGGAAGGGACGCCTCGGCGTCGCCACGCTCGGGCGCAAGCGCGGCGGCGGGAAGCCGGTCCGACCCGGATCCCCGGAGGCGCGCCGCAAGGCATTCCTGCAGGTCGCCATGGAGCAGAACATGGGCTGTGCGGTCGGGGCCTGCCTCGGCTGCGTCGTCTGGGGGGTCGACGGCCCGCAGCGTGTCTGCCGCGAGGGACCGGTCTTCGCCAGCGACGAGATCGACTGGGAGGCCACCGCCGGCGCCGGAACCCCCGCGCCGGCTCACGCGCGATGAAGCAGCACGGCCGATGAAGCCGAAGCGGCGGGTGGTCACCCACGGGAAGGCGCCGGGCTCGGCCGAGGCGAAGCGGGCGGGCGCGAGCGGGGCGGCCGGCAGAATGAAGCGCACGCCGACGGTCCGGACCATCAAGAGCGCCATCGTCGAGCCGAAGGGCGTCCGGTCGAAGGGGGCCGGTGCCGCGGGGGCCGGCCCAGGGGTCGTCCCGCCGGCGGCGGGCGGCTGGTCGCCGATCGTGGCCCTGGGCAGCCCGACCATCGCTCCGGTCGCTTCCGGCGGCCGGCGGGCCGGCGCGCCGGCCGGCTTCGACCCGGGCACCGTCGATCTCACGGTCGACCTGGGCCGCGGCCTCGTCCTCGCCAACCCGATCCTCGTCGCCTCGGGAACCTTCGGCTACGGCGTCGAGTACGCCGACGTCGTGGACGTCCAGCGCATCGGCGCGATCTGCTGCAAGGGCACCACGCTCAAGCCGCGGTCCGGCAACCGGCCGCCACGGGTCACCGAGACGCCGGGCGGGATGCTCAACTCCATCGGCCTCCAGAACCCGGGGATCGACGCGGTCCTGGACCGGTACGCCCCGCTCTGGGCGACCTGGAGGGTGCCGGTCATCGTCAACGTCGCCGGCGAGTCGATCGAGGACTTCGTCGCCGTCGTCCGCACGCTGGACCTCGTGCCCGGCGTGGCCGGGGTGGAGCTCAACATCAGCTGCCCGAACGTCGGCAAGGGCGGGCTCCAGTTCGCGATCGACCAGGACGCCGCGGCCGCCGTGACCCGCGCCGTGCGCCGGGCGACGGAGCTGCCCCTCATCGTGAAGCTCTCCCCGAACGTGGCCGACATCCGGCCGATTGCCCGGGCCGTTGCCGACGCCGGCGCCGACGCGCTCTCGGCGATCAACACGCTTTCCGGGATGGCGCTCCGCGCCGACCGCAGCGGACCCTTCCTCGGCAACACGTACGGCGGCCTGTCGGGGCCCGCGATCAAGCCGGTCGCCCTGCGGATCGTGTACGAGGTCGCCCAGGTCGTCGACATCCCCGTGATCGCGATCGGCGGGGTGACCGGGATCGACGACGTGCTCGACTACCTCGCCGCGGGCGCGGTGGCGGTCCAGGCCGGAACGGCGATCTTCGCCGACCCGACACTCCCCGTGCGCCTGGTGGACGAGCTGGCGGCCGAATGCGGGCGGCGCGGCCTTGCGTCGTACGGGCCGCTGGTCGGGACGGCGCTCCCGCGACGCCCCGGCCCGGCGTCGGCGAAGGGCGTAGAGTACCGGCCGTGAGCTCCGCCGCCGTCCCCGGCTTCCTCCCGAGCCTGCACGGCTTCCGGTTTGCCAACCGCTGGCCGCCCGGCCCCACGGTCACGTTCGGGCCGTTCGACCCGCGCATCCTCGGGATCGGCGACGCATCCGTCGGGCTGTGCGGCGGCATGGTGACGACCGCCCGCGACCTTTTCGAGGCGGGGATCGCGCCCCCGCCCGATGCCGAGCCGCCCCCGAACGGGAGCCCCAGGTTCAGGTACATCGTCCGGCGCCAGGTCGAGTCGCTCGACTGGCTGCGCGTCCCGCTCCACTTCTTCGACCTCCAGGCGTTCCGCCCGGATCCGCCGACGGGTCTCTTCGCGGTCCTGCGCCGCGAGCCGCCCAGGGTCGTCGCGGTGCGCGACGAATGGCCGAAGATCCGGGCGGACATCGACGCCGGGCACGCTCCCATCCTCGGCCTGATCCGGACTGCGAGCAGCTCGCCGCGCGACCTGACGCGGAACCACCAGGTGCTTGCCTTCGCCTACGACGAGGCAGCCGACGGCTTCGGGATTCGCCTCTACGACCCGAACCATCCCGGCCGGGACGACGTCGAGCTGCGGGCGACACTGGACTCAGCTGGGCTCCGCCCCCGGCCCGACGGGATCAAGCTTGCCCAGTCGACCGGGGAGCCGCTGCTCGGCTTCTTCCGCCAGCCATACTCGCGACCTGGGACGATGGCTGCCTGGAGGTAGGCACCGCCCCGCCGACCGCCCGCACGTAGACTTCCGGCATGACCACGATCCGCCCCGCCCTGGAGATCGCCGCCCGCGCGGCCGTGGCCGAGCGGACCGAGGCGCTCTTCCGGCGGGCCGGCGCCCTCCGCGAGGGCCACTTCCTGCTCAAGTCGGGGCGCCACAGCGAGCTCTACCTGGAGAAGTTCCTGCTCCTCCAGGATCCGGCCGTCACGAGCGAGCTCTGCGCGTTCTGGGCCGCGGCGGCCCGGGGGGCAGACGGGCAGCCGCTGGTCGACGTCGTCGCCGGCCCCACGACCGGCGGGATCGTGCTCGCCTTCGAGACGGCCCGCCAGCTCGGCGTCCGAGGGATCTTCGCCGAGGAGGTCCGCGACGCGGACGGCTCCACGCACCGGGAGCTCCGGCGCGGCTTCCGGATCGAGCCCGGCGAGCGGGTTCTCCTGGTCGACGACATCCTGACGACCGGCGGCTCGCTCGTGGCGATGCTGCCGGTCGTCGAGGCAGCCGGCGGCGAGATCGTGGGCTGCCTGGTGATGGCGGATCGCTCCGGCGGGACGGCCGTCCTGGTCTCGCCGACCACGAGCCGACGCTACCCGGTCCAGGGTCTCTGGCAGCTGGAGATCCCGACCTTCGAGCCGGGGCCGGTGACGTGTCCGCGCTGCGCCGACGGGACGCCGCTCCACGCGCCGGGGAGCACGGGGACCGCCACGACCTCAGCCGGCTGAGCCGGGGCGCGTTCGAGGGGCCGCCGCGGCCCCGCCGAGCTTCGAGCTACGAGGCTCTCGGGGTTGTCGGCGCCTTCGGCTTCTTCGGCTTCGGTGGTCGCTTCGGAGTCTTGTCGCCCATTCGTGCACCTCCAGACCCGGAGTATGCGGCCCGGCGAACCCGTCTGCCAGCCCCGCGCCGGGCGGGGGGGCTGACCTACTGCGTGACGGCGCGGATCGCGTCGGTGAGCTCCTGCACCCCGACCACGGCCTCGAAGGAGGACGCGATCGTCCCGTTCGCGTCGACGACGAAGAGCCAGGGCTCGGTCGGGATTCCGTAGACGTTGACGGCCTCGACGGGGACGAAGCTGCCATCCTTGTAGACCGGCTGCAGGCGTCCATCCTGGTAGACGAGCTGGTAGGGCTCGACCGCCACGACGCGGATCGGGGCCGCCTTCACGACTTTCTTCACGAGGTCGAGCGTGGGGCCGCACTGGGCGCTCGTGCAGAACGCGGGGGTCGCAAAGGCCAGGACGAACGGCTCGTGCGCCGCGAGGGCGGCGTCGAGCGAGGTCTCGTAGAAGGTCGGCTCCGGCGTCGGGTCCGAGGAGATCCGACGGACGTCGCCGCCGACGTCGGCGAGCGTGGGCGTCTTGACCGGGGGCGCGGCGTCGCCGACGCGCGGGCCGAAGCCTCTCTCGGAGACGCTGAACTGCACCTTGGCTTCCGTCGTCGCGCCGGTCGCGGGGTCGCGGACCTGGAATGATGCGCCCCAGGGCCCAGGCTGGGTCAGCTCGGCGGTCGCGACGTAGAAGGCATGCTGACCCACGATGCCCCAGGTGAAGGCGGGCTTGACGACCTCGGTGGCGGTCGCAGGGTCGGCGCAGAGGTCGAAGAAGGCGATCTCGACCTCCAGAGTCTCGTCGACGATCGGGCGATTCTGCTGGTCGACGAGGACGAAGAGCAGGCGGCTCTGGCCGACCAGCTTCTCCGAGCTGGCCAGGAAGGGGATGATCCCGCTCGTCGTCACCTGGCCGGGCTGCGGCCAGCCGGGGAAGTTGCCCGTATCGCACGCCGTCGCCGACTTCGTGGGCGAGGCGGCGGGGGTCGCGCTCGCGGTCCCGGCAGGCCCGCCCGCCGACGTGCAGGCCGCGAGGGCGCCGGCCAGCACCAGGGTGAGCGTGGCGGCGAAGGCCCGGCCCCGGCGGCGGGCACGCCATTGCGCGGACGGGACGAGGTAAGGCCGACGCGCAGCGCGCTGCGGCGTTCGCACGAGGTAGGGCACGGGCTGATGCTAGCCCGAAGCCCGCGAACGTGCCGGCGGGCGCGCCCGCACGCGGGCCGGCGCCGGCCCCGCGCCGCCTATGCAGCGCGCCGTTCGGCGCTGAATGCCGTGGGAATCACATCTCCGGCGGCTATGCGACTCGCGTACATATCGAGAGCCGTAGATATGTCCGCAACGCGCATAGCGGCGCGGGAGGTCCTCCGGGTCGTACGCGGACGCGATCGGGGGTGCGCATACGCGGGAGTGCGGGGCGCGGCGCGGCGGCGCGGGCGCAGGGCCTCGATGGGCTTCCCCGCGGTGGGCACGGTAGGATGTGGCCGCGTCGGTCCCGGGCACGATCGACGCGACCCGCCTCTCCCGGCATGCCCCTCCCGGAGGTTCGGTGACCCGCTTCCAGAAGCTCGTCGCGGCGACGCTGGCGATGACCCTCGCCCTCGTCATCGTGGGGGTCATCGTCCGGGCGACCGGCTCCGGGCTCGGCTGCCCGGACTGGCCGTTCTGCTACGGGCAGATCATCCCGCCGCTCGAGTTCAAGGCCTGGGCGGAGTGGATCCACCGCCTCATCGCGGCGGTCATCGGGGTCATGGTGCTGGGCGTGGTGGCTCTCGCCTTCATCGACCACCGGGATCGCCCCAGCCTCGTCGCGGCGTCCCTGGGCTCGGTCGCGCTGGTCGTCTTCCAGGCGTGGCTCGGCCGCGAGACCGTGCGCCTCGGCAACTCCGGGGAGTCGGTGACCGCGCACCTCGCGGCGGCGATGGCCGTGGCCGGGCTCCTGGCCTTCCTCCTGGTCCGGGCGGGCTACCCGGCCCGCCTCTCGCGACGCGGGGGGAGCCAGCGGCTCACCTTGCTCATCGCGTTCACCGCGATCGCGACCTTCGCCCTGCTCATCTTCGGCGCGAACGTGACCGCGGCCGACGCGGCGCTCGTCTTCCCGGACTGGCCGCTCATGGGCGGCGCCGTCGTCCCGCCGTTCGGCGAGATGCCCCCGGATACGGCCACGCTGGCCTTCACCCACGCGCTCCACCGCTATGTCGGTGTCGTGGTGGGGTTCGTGCTCGCGGGGACCTGGTTCGCCACGTGGCGCGCCCGGCGCGCCGGTCGGGCTGACCGCCCGCTCTTCGCCCTCGTCACGATCGCTGCCGCGCTCTACCCGCTCCAGGCGCTCGTCGGCGCCCTCCAGGTGTGGACCCAGCTTGCCCCGTGGACCCAGACGCTCCACGTCGCCCTGGCCGCCTTCGTCTGGGTGGCCGCGATCGGCGCCACGTTCGTCAGCTACTACGGCGCCCGGGTCGCAGCTCCCGTGACCGGCGGGGCCGGCAGCCTCTCGGGAGGTTCGACCCCGGTCGGTCCGTCCCGGGCCGACACCGTCCGCGCCTACGTCGCCCTGACGAAGCCCCGGATCATCGAGCTGCTCCTCATCACGACGGTGCCCGCCATGGTGCTCGCGACCCGCGACCTCCCCGGCACGGTCGACTGGATCGACTGGGGCTGGCTCGTCGCCTGGACCCTGCTGGGCGGCACGCTCGCGGCCGGCAGCGCCAACGCCATCAACCAGTACCTCGACCGCGACATCGACCTCCTGATGACCCGGACCCGGCGGCGACCGCTGCCCGCCCACGCGGTGGAGCCCGAGCAGGCGGTCGTCTTCGGGATCGTCCTCGGCGTCATCGCCATCGCGCTCCTGGCGTACTTCGTCAACCTCGTCGCCGCGTTCCTCACCCTGCTGGCGATCGCCTTCTACGTCTTCGTGTACACGATCCTGCTCAAGCGGACGACCACCCAGAACATCGTCATCGGCGGTGCCGCCGGGGCCCTTCCGCCGGTGATCGGCTGGGCGGCGGTCACCGGGCGCGTCGAGGTCCCGGCGCTCCTGCTCTTCGCCCTGGTCTTCTACTGGACGCCGCCCCACTTCTGGGCGCTCAGCCTGCGGATCGCCAAGGACTACGCGGCGGCCGGGGTGCCGATGCTGCCCGTCGTGCGGGGCTCGGCGGAGACGACCCGCCAGATCTTCCTGTACACGATCCTGCTCGTCGCGATCAGCCTGATCTTCTTCGCGGTCGCGAAGATGGGTCTCATCTACCTCGTCGCCGCCGTCGTGATGGGCACCCTCTTCCTCTGGCAGGCGGGCCGGCTCGCCCGAACGGTCAGCGTGGAGGGGACCACCGCCGGGGCGATCCGCCTCTACAAGTTCTCGATCAGCTACCTGACCATCCTCTTCGCCGCGGTGGCGGTGGACGCCCTGGTCCTGATCCGGATCGCCTGAGCGCCGGTCGGAGGTTGCGCGTTGCTCGAGGCGGCATTCTGGGGCCTGGCGGCGGCGTCGACCCTCATTGTCGGCGCCGTCCTGGCGATCGCCCTGCCGTGGACACGCCGGGCCATCGGCCTGATCGCCGGGTTCGGGGCCGGCGCCCTGATCTCGGCGCTCACCCTGGACCTGACGGCGTCCGCGTTCGCGGCGGCCCATGTCGCGCTCGTCGTGGCCGGCCTCGGCGCGGGGGCGCTCGCCTTCTCCGCCGGCAACTGGGCGCTCCACCGCGGCGGCGCGATCCGGCATCGCAAGCGGTCGGCGGGCCAGCAGGCGGGCGCCGATCCGCTCGGGATCGTGCTGGGGACGGTCCTCGACGGGATCCCGGAGTCGGTGGTCATCGGGATCTCGCTGCTTGCCGGGGAAGGCGTGGGGCTCGCCTTCCTTGCGGCGGTCGCGATCTCCAACCTGCCCGAGTCCATCTCCGCGACGACCGGCCTGCGCCGGACCGGCTGGTCGACGCGGGGCGTGATGGGGCTGTGGGGCATCGTCGTGGTCCTGAGCGCAGTGGCTGCCGGCGCGGGCTACGGGCTCCTCGCCGGGGCCCCGCCCGAGGTCGCGGCCACGATCCAGGCGTTCGCCGCGGGCGCGGTCCTGACGATGCTCGCCGACACGATGATGCCCGAGGCCTTCGACGAGGCGGGCGCCGCGGTCGGCCTGGCGACCGTCCTCGGCTACGCGAGCGGGGCGCTGCTGACGCTGGTGTAACGGGGCGGGCCGGACGGTAGAGCCGGCTGTGCGACCCGGACGGTGGAGGCGCATCGGCGCGGCTCCGGCGTGGCACCATGCCGGCATGGACCTGACCTTCCTCGGCGCGGCGACCACGGTGACCGGCAGCCAGTTCCTGCTCGAGACCAGACAGGCACGGATCCTCGTCGACTGCGGGATGTTCCAGGGCGGCCCCAACGAGGCGATCCGTAACCGCGTCCCCCGCGGCTACGACCCGGCGACCCTCGACGCCATCCTCCTGACCCACGCCCACCTCGATCACTGCGGCCTCATCCCGGTGATCGTCCGCGAAGGCTTCCGCGGCCCGATCCGGGCGACCGCCGGGACGATCGAGCTGGCCCGGCTGGTGCTGATGGACTCGGGACGTCTCCAGGAGGAGTTCGCCAAGCGCGACGCGCGCTTCGAGCGCCGGCAGCCCGAGAAGGCGGTGAGCGAGGACGCCCGCGACCACCGCCGGTTCGAGGCGGCGATCGCGCAGGCCGCGGAGGCCGCGGCAGGCGACGCCGAGGCCGAGCTGCGCGCCCAGCCCGCCGTGATGGAGACCGACCTCGACGAGCCGCTCTACACCGAGGACGACGCGGTCGCCGCCCTGCGCCACTTCCGGCCGATCCGGTACGAGGCCGAGGAGGAGGTGGCGCCGGGGATCCACGCCACGTACCTCGACGCGGGCCACATCCTGGGCTCGGCCATCATCCGCCTCCGGGTGGCCGACGCGCCCGGTGGGCCCGAGCGGGTCATCGTCTTCTCCGGCGACCTCGGGAAGCGCAACACGCCGATCATCCGCGACCCCACCCGGGTGACCGACGCCGACTACGTCCTGTGCGAGTCCACCTACGGCGGGCGCGAGCACGAGCCAGAATCCGAGGCCCGGCGCGTCCTCGCCGAGGTCGTGCGGCTCGTCGCCGAGCACGACGGCGTCCTGCTCGTCCCTTCGTTCGCCATCGGACGAACGCAGGAGCTGACCTGGGCCCTCGACCGGCTCGTCTCGGCCGGCGAGATCCCGGCGCTGCCGCTCTACCTCGACTCGCCGATGGCCCGCGAGGCGACGTCCATCTACCGCGGGCACGCCGAGTACTACGACGAGGAGACGCGGAAGCTGCTCGAGGCGGGCGACACGCCCCTCGACTATCCGGGCCAACGGATCGTGAAGACGGCGGAGGAGTCGCGGGCGATCGCCCGGGCGCCGCGGCCGTACATGATCGTGGCCTCGAACGGGATGCTGACGGGGGGCCGGGTCCTCGGTCACCTCCGCGAGCTGATCGACGACCGGCGGGCCGTGATCCTCTTCGTCGGCTACCAGGGCGAGGGCACCATGGGCCGCCACCTCCAGGACGGGGCGACGACGGTGCGCCTGGACGGCACGATCCGCCAGGTTCGCTGCCAGGTCCGCTCCGTGAGCGGCTTCTCCGCCCACGCAGACGAGCCCGAGCTGCTCGACTGGCTGGCCGGGTTCGCCGCCGGCACGAGCCCCGGCGAAACCGGCAGGGCCGCCGGCGCGCCCGGCAAGGGGCCGGCGCGCCCGGCAAGGGGCCCGGCGCGCCCGGCAAGGGGCCCGGCGCGCCCGGCAAGGGACCCGGCGCGCCCGGCAAGGGACCCGGCGCGCCCGGCTTCCCGCGACGGGTCTTCCTCGTCCACGGCGACCCGGGTCCGCAGGCGGAGCTGGCCCCGAAGGTGACCGCGCTCGGCTTCGAGGTGTACGTCCCGCGCTGGCACGAGACGGTCACGCTCGACTGACGGTGGCCCCGGGGGCCCGTGGGGCCGCGCCCCGCCTGCCGGCGCGGCCGCCAGCAGCGGGATCGGCCGCCCACCGCCGACCAGGGGCTGTGCGTTCAACGCAACACCGCGCGCCGTGATGGGCGCTCAACTCGGTCGCGGCGGCCGACCTGGCACGTTCCTTGCCTTGAATGCCAGGATTCGGCCACTCTGCCCGAGGACCGGCACGCCGGGGCCCGATGGCGGCACGAGATTGCGAGTGAACGCAGAGAATCCTGCCGACGTGCGGCCGTCAGACCTCGGTGCGCGCGCGGTTGTGCGTTCAACGCAAAGGCCACCGGCAACGCAAAGGCCACCGGCAACGCTAGGGCACCGGCAACGCAAGGGCCACCGGCGGTCGGTCGCGTCTCCGATCACGCGGGCGCTTCGGGCGCGCTCGCTCGGCGGGCTGGCCGGGTTGCCGCCGGTCCCGGCCTCCGGGCGCGCTTCGCCGATCGTCCGCTACCATCCGCCTCCAGAGGAGGAGGGACCCTTGGCCGTCACCCGTCTGCCCGCCCGCTCGCCGATCACCGCCGAGGAGATCGCCGCGATCCGCGCGCCCTTCCGGAAGGCGACCCTGCTCCCCGCGCGGGCCTACCACGACGAGTCGATCTACGCGTGGGAGACCGAGCATGTCTTCTTCCGCGACTGGATCGCCGCGGGGCGGGCCGAGGAGCTGCCGGAGCCGGGCAGCTTCGTCCTGCGCGACCTCTTCGGCGAGAGCGTGCTCATCGTCCGCGGCCGGGACGACGTGATCCGCGCCTTCTACAACGTCTGCCGCCACCGGGGAACGGCGGTGGAGGAGCGCGAGTGCGGCAGGGCCGTCCGCTTCCAGTGCCCCTACCACGCCTGGATCTACGACCTCGACGGGCGCCTCATCCGGGCCAGGCACGTCGATGACCTCGAGGACTTCAGCCTCGAGACGTTCGGCCTCACGCCGATCCGCGTCGAGACCTGGCAGGGCTTCGTCTTCCTCTGCTTCGCCGACGAGGCGACGACGCCCGACCTGCGCACCTACATGGGCGACTGGTTCGACCACCACGCCGGCTTCGGGCGCGACATGGGCACCCTGCGCCGGGCGGCGCGCCTGACGTACGACGTCGCGGCCAACTGGAAGATCGTGGCCGAGAACTACAGCGAGTGCTACCACTGCCCGCCGGTCCACCCGCTCCTCAACCGGCTGACGCCCTACGACCTGGGCGAGGACTTCCTGGCCGACGGGCCCTGGAAGGGCGGCTGGATGGTCTTCGCCCCGGGCTGCGAGACGATGTCGATGGACGGCACGCGCGGCGGCCGGCCGCTCCTCTGGGCGCGCGACGAGACCGAGGCGCGCCGGATCTTCTACTACATCCTCTGGCCGAACCTCATCGTCTCGGTCCACCCCGACTACGTCCTGACGCACCAGGCCTGGCCCGACGGGCCCAACCGGAGCACGGTCCACTGCGACCTCTACGTCGAGGCGGCCGACCTCGGGACGGTGGACGTGGCCGGCGCCGTGGAGTTCTGGGACATCACGAACAAGGAGGACTACCACGTCGTCGAGCTGCAGCAGAAGGGGACGGGCTCGCGCAGCTGGACGGCGGGGCGGTACTCGAACCAGGAGGCCTCTGTCCACGCCTTCGACCTGATGGTGGCCGACCGCTACGCGATGGACGGGGTCCGGACGGTCCGCGGCTGGCGGACCGAGGTGGAGGGCGCCGAGGAGAAGCGCCTCCGGGCCCGGGCGAGGGCGGGCGGCCGGGGCGCCGCCGCCGCCTCCGTCCCGGTTCCCCCGACGACCGCCGACGACGACTGACGGAGCCCGCCGACGGCGACGACTGAACCGCGCGAGGCCTGACGTCGCCGCCGACCGGAAGTGATCGCGCCGGGCGGCCCGTCGCGCCGAGCGGCCGTCGCGCCGAGCGGCCGTCGCGCCGAGCGGCCGTCGCGCCGCGTTCTGCTCCGTGGCTCGGCTACGCTGCGAAGGTGCCCGTCCTGGCCCTGAAGCTGATCCTCACCCCGCTGCTCATCGGCGGGGCAAGCCTGGCGGCGCGCCGCTGGGGGCCGGCGATCGGCGGGCTCATCGTCGCCCTCCCGCTCACCTCCGGGCCCGTCGCCTTCTTCCTCGCCCTGGAGTTCGGGCCCGCGTTCGCCGCCGACGCCGTCGTGGGGTCGCTGGGCGGCCTCGTCGCGATCGTCGCGTTCAGCCTCGCCTACGCGGCGGCCGGGTCGCGGTTTGGGGCGGGCGCGGGGATCGTGGCGGCCGGGGCGGCCTTCGTCGTCGTGGGCCTTCTCGTGCGGCCCGTCCTCGAGATGTCGGTATGGCTGGTGGTGGTCCTGGTCGTCGCCTCGGTGGCGGCCGGCCTGCGCCTGCTCCCGGGCGGCGGGGAGCGACGCGCGGCGCCCGCGCACCCGTGGTGGGACCTGCCCGCCCGGATGGCCGTGGCGACGGCGCTCGTCGTCGGGCTCACGGCGATTGCTCCGGTGCTCGGTCCGCACACGAGCGGGCTCGTCGCCACCTTTCCGGTCTATGTCTCGGTCATGGCGATATTCACCCAGCGCCACGAGGGGCCGGCGGCAGCAATCGACCTCCTGCGCGGCCTGTTGGCGGGGCTCTTCGGGACAGCCGCCTTCTACGTCGTGGTCCACCTGGCGGTCGTGCCGCTCGGGATCGCCCCGGCGTTCCTCCTGGCCACGGCGATCACGCTCGGAATCCAGGCGATCGCGCTGCGGTTCGTGCGCGCTCGATCGGGCGGCCCGATCGAGCCGGAGCCGGCCTGATGATCAGCCCCTCTGCGCGGCGCGCTGGGCCGGCTCAGCCCTTCTGCGCGGCCCGGCGCGCGGCGAAGCGCTCGTCCGAACCGCTCCAGCCGGCGTCGAACGGCGTTCCGGGCTCGTCGAGGTCGAGGACGAGCGGGGCGTGGTCCGAGGGCGTCGGCGTGCCCTTGCGGGCCTCGCGGTCCACCTCGACGGCGACGACCCGCGCGGCCGCGGGCGCGCTCGCGAGGAGGTGGTCGATCCGCATCCCCTCGTTGCGCTGGAAGTTGCCGGCCCGGTAGTCCCACCAGGTGAAGCGCCGCAGGCCCGGGTTCGCGGCGCGCCAGGTGTCGAGGAGGCCCCAGTCGAGGAGGGCCCGGAAGGCGGCTCGCTCGGGCTCCGAGACGTGGGTCCCACCGTGGGCCGCCGCCGCGTTCCAGACATCCTCGTCCGTGGGAGCGACGTTGAAGTCGCCGCCGACGACGAGCGGGCGTGCCGGGTCCTGGGTCTCGGCGAGCCAGCGCGCCAGCCGCTCGAACCAGCGCAGCTTGCCCGCGTACCAGGGAGAATCGACGATGCGCCCGTTCGGTGCGTAGACGCTTACCACGCGAACGCCGCCGCAGACGGCGCTCACCATCCGCGCCTCGCCGAGCGGGTCGAAGTCCTCCTCGGCGGACGTCCCGGCGCCCGCGCCGCCGCCCGCGCGTGCTGAGGCGCACGGGCCCGTCGCCGAAGTTCGCGACGATGTCCTCGATCCCCACCCGGCTCGCGATCGCCACCCCGTTCCAGCGCCCCTCGCCGTGGGGGAGAAGCTCGTAGCCGAGCATCCGGAAGGGGAGGACCGGCGCGTCGTCGTCGGCGAGCTTCGTCTCCTGCATCAGCAGGACGTCCGGTGCAGCCCGCTCCAGCCACCACTCCACCTTGTCGAGGCGGGCCTTGAGGGAGTTGACGTTCCAGGTCGCGATGCGCATCGGGCCCGTGGCCTCCGCGTGCTCAGTAGCGCCGGCCGCGCTGGCGGGCGAGGTCGAAGGTGGCCGTGTCGGCGACCGCCATGACGGCCATCGTGCCGGCCTGGACCGGGTCGCTGACGACGAGGTCGACGTGGTCGGTGATCGATCCGACCATGTTGAGGGCGATGACCGGGATCCCCACGGCGCGCAGCTCCTCGGCGGCCGTGCTGATGTCGCCGCCCATGATCGAGCCGGCGAGGACGAGGAGGCGCGCCCGGGGCAGGTCGGCGACCGCGCGCACGGCTCCGGCGATGTTCGCCTCGCCGACGAGCGGGATCGTATCGACCGAGATGCGCTCGCCGCGCAGGTTGTGGCGGTCGGCCTCGCTGACGGCGCCGAGGGCGACCTGGGCGATCTGGGCGCCGCCGCCCACGACGATGACGCGCTTCCCGAAGATCCGGTCGAGGGCGCGGGTCGCGTGGCGCTCGCGGACGCCGGGTGCCGCGGCAATCGTGCCGTCGACGGCCGCCTCGTCGAGCCCCTCGATCTCGATCTCGGTCTCGACCGCGGGCGAGCCGGCGTCGCCGTCCGCGGCCAGGCGACGCACCGTGCTCATCGTGCGGACGGTGCCGCCGGCGGCGGCAACGACGGCGAGGATCGCCGGGAGCGCCCCGGGCCGGTCCTCGTGGATCACGCGGATGGCGACCGTGGGCGGCCGGCTCGCCGCCCGGCGGGGGCTCATGACGGGGCTCCGCTCGTCGTCATGCGGCGGCCGGCTCAGCGGTCCGCCAGGGTGCGGGCCATGTCGGCGAGCGATCCCGGCGAGGCGAGGCCGTGCGGGTCCGTCGGGTCGTGCTCGTCGAAGGCGACCCCGAGGGCCGCGAGCGCCTCGCGCGTTGCCGCGGCGTCGCTGGTCGTGATCATCAGCTCGCCGTCCGTGTCCTCGGCGACACCGACAATCCCGGTGATGTTGACGCCGCGGTCGGCGAGCGCCTGGGCGGCGCGCGCGAGCGACCCGGGGCGATCGTCGAGCCGTACGGTGAACCACGCGGACATGGAGCCTCCTCTGCTGGCCGGGCCATCGTAGCGCGCCCGCCTCACGGGAGCGCGGCGCCCGCCAGGCCGCCCGGCCGCGCCGCCCCCGCGCCGCCGCCCGCGCCCCGCCCCGCGCGGCCGCCCGGCCGCGCCGCCCCGCGCGCCCGCCCGCGCCGCGCCCCCGCCCCCGCGCGGCCGGGACCGCGCTACGATCCGACCATGCCCGCGCCGCCCGCCCCGATCGTCCAGGTGTTCGGCCTCGTCGACTCGCGGCCGACCCAGGCCGCCCTGCGGTTCTTCAAGGAGCGCCGCGTCGACGTCCACTTCGTCGACCTGCGGAAGAAGCCGATCGCCCCCGGCGAGCTGCGCCGCTTCGTGGAGCGCCTCGGCGCCCGTGCCTGCGCCGACGACGAGGGCAAGGCCTGGAAGGCCACCGGGCTCGGCTACCTGCGGATGGACGACACCGAGCTGGCGGAGCGCCTCCTGGCCGACGCGCGCCTGCTCCGCCTCCCGCTCGTTCGCCACGGCAACGCCTGCACCGCCGGACCCGCGGCCACGACCTGGACGTCGTGGCTGAGCACCAGCTGAGGAGCCCCCCAATGCCTGACAAGGATCCACGACCCGGCGCGGGCGAACCCATCACCTCGGGCCGCGACCGACTGCGCGCCGGCCGCCTCGTCGTGCGCCGCGCGGCGGTGGAGCGCCAGGCGCCGGACTCCACGGGGACGGCCGACGAGAGCTTCCTGCGGCGCGTCCAGGCCCCCTTCACCGACACCGACCCGTGGCGGGTCCTGCGCATCACGGCCGAGTTCGTGGAGGGCTTCGACGCCCTCGCCGAGGTCGGGCCGGCCGTCTCGGTCTTCGGCTCGGCCCGGGTGGAGGAGGGCACGCCCCTCTGGGAGACGGCCCGCGCCCTCGGCGGCCACCTGGCGGACGCCGGCTTCGCCGTGATCACCGGTGGCGGGCCCGGCGTGATGGCGGCCGCGAACCGCGGCTGTCACGAGGCCGGCGGCTTCTCGATCGGCTGCAACATCGAGCTGCCCCGCGAGCAGTGGCTCAACCCCTGGGTCGACCTGGGCGTGGAGTTCCGCTACTTCTTCGTTCGCAAGACGATGTTCGTGAAGTACGCCGACGGCTTCGTCATCCTGCCCGGCGGGTTCGGCACCCTCGACGAGCTCTTCGAGGCGCTCACCCTGATCCAGACCGGCAAGATCCGCCATTTCCCGGTCTTCCTCGTGGGGACGGAATACTGGGGCGGCCTGCTCGACTGGCTGCGTTCCACGGCGCTCCCGGCAGGGATGATCACGGACGACGATCTCGCCCTGGTGCGGGTGACCGACGACGTGGCCGAGGTGGCCCGCGAGATGCGCGCCTTCGTGGATGCCAAGGGCGGCCGCCGCGCCCGCGGGTCGACGGACGACATCACCTGACGGGATCATGCCCGTGGAGTAGCCGCCGTGGAGGACGCGCGCTCAGTGCGGGTCGGCTGACTCCCAGCTGAGGGCGGCGTCGCTGAACCACGGCTCCACGGTGAACGTGAGGCCGTCGGAGAGCAGCCTCACCACCTCGGTCCCGAGGCTGGTCCCCTCCGCGTCGACGCCGAGGTTCACGAGGGCGAAGAGGTCCGATCGCCCGTCGCCCGAGTAGTCCGCGGTGCTGAAACGCGTCCCCGCGAACGAGAGCGGGAGCACGTCCGTGAAGTAGCGACGCGAGAAGGTCGTCCCGGTCGTGGGGCCCCGATAGACAACGATCTGCGTCGCGTCCTCCCCGATCCGCCGGACGACGATGAGGTCGTCCCGTCCGTCCCGGTTCGGATCCCCGACGAGGATGCGCGCCGAATCCAGGCCCGCGGCCTCCGTTCCCCACGTCGACGGGGCTTCGAGCAGACCGTTCGACGCGGCCAGCGCGACGCGCAAGTCGGTGCCCCCGGCCGGGGGGTCGGTGACCCCGGCCGCCAGGGGCGTCAGGATCGCGAGGTCGCCGAGGCCGTCGCCGTTCATGTCGCCGGCCCGGAACTCGGACGTCGACAGGTCGGCCTCGATCGTCCAGGTGCGCTTGACCTCGGCGAAGGCCGTGTCCGTGGAGGCGGCGAGGTAGAGCGAGGTGTTCGGGGGGTCCGGGGGGATGGCCGGGTCCGGCGGGGTCGGCGGGTCGGTGGGCGGGACCGTGGGGTCCGTGGGCGGGATGGGAACGCCGCCGGCGCGCATGCGCAGGACGCCGGCGTCGGCCCGGCCGTCCCCGGTGAAGTCGGCCACCACGAGGCGATAGGTGCCGTCGCCCAGCTCGGCGGGATCGGTTGCGTCGCTCCACCAGCGCGCGGCGGGCAGGAAGCCGGCGGCGCTCCCCTTCATGACCTCGACGGCCACGCCGTCGTCGGCGCGGACGAGCTGGACCAGGTCGGCCATCCCGTCGCCGTCGACGTCGCCCGACGCTCGCCCGAGCAGGCGGTCCGCGGGAACGGCCGTGAGGACCGTCCCGGCCAGGTCCCCGGTGACCGACGCGGCGCGGTACTCGAGGTCCATCGTGTAGACGCGGGCGGTCGTCTCGCTCGTCTCCGGGGTCACCGAAAGGACGGCCAGGTCGCCCCGTCCGTCGCCGGTGTAGTCGCCCGCACCGGGCGTGATCCACGACACGTGGCTGAAGAAGCGCCGGGCCAGGCTCTCGGCGAGGTCGCCGTGGCGGCGCACGCAGTTGACGGCGTCGCGTTGGTAGAGCTTCCAGCCGTCGAGGTGGGCCGAGCAGACGCCCGTGCCCGGTCGGTAGCCCGTCAGGAAGAACCGGTCCCCCTTGCGGAGGCTCACCCTCCACGTTGCCGCCACGGCGGCCGCGTGGGAGGCGACGGTCGTGCGCCGCGGGTCGTAGATCTGGTCGATCGACGAATCGCGGACGTCGTAGCAGCGCCCGGCGGCGTCCCTGCCGCCGCGCCAGTAGATGGCGTAGTACCAGGCGAACTGCTTGACGGCCACGGCGCCGACGCGCAGGGCGGCCTCGGGCACGGTCGGGCCCCACTCGGCAGCCATGACCTTCTCGACGTATGTTCGGAAGGGCACCGTCACGGTGCGCTTCGTCGCGGTTCGGTAGACCCGGATCGTCGTGGGCGGGACGAGGGTGTTCGACCACCCCGTGCACTTCGACGATCCGGCCTGGGCGGGCATCGCGCTGGGGAACGCGAGAGCCCCGAGGGCGACCGCCACGGCGGCGATCCCCCCGATGAGGCGGATACGCATTGGACGGTGGACGGTAGCGGGGCGGTCGCCGGTCTGTCAACCGTCCCGGCCGCTTCAGGGGCGCGGGAGGGCGACCTCGACCATGCCCTCGACGATGCGGACGGGGTAGAAGCGGAGGCGCCGGATCCGCGTCAGGCGGCGCGCCTCCGCCTTGCGGCCGGCCGGCTCCGGCTTCGGCTCCGAGCCCGGCAGCGACCACGTCGCGTGCACGCCCCCGTCCGCGTCGAGGCCGCCGGTCGTCGGCATCTGGACCGTCTCGCCGGTGGCAAGGTCGAAGCGCCCGTTGTGGAGCGGGCAGTCCACGATGCAGCCGTCGAGCCGGCCGATGGAAAGCGGCGCGGCCATGTGCGGGCAGCGGTCGTCGGTGGCCACGATTCCGTCCGGGAGATGGGCCAGGAGGAGGTCGAGATCCCCCCGCGTGACCCGCGCGAGTGCACCCGGCGGCAGGTCCGCGACCGCCAGGAGAGGCTCGAAGGGCGCCCCCGCCGTGCCCGGGGCGGCGAGATCGGGCGGCGTGGGGGCGACGCGGATCATCCGGCGGCCGGGGCGACGCGGATCATCCGGCGGCCGGGGCGACGCGGATCATCCGGCGGCCGGGGCGGCCGGCGTGGCCGGCGGCCGCGGCAGCGCTCTCGGCAAGGACCGGCGCCGTCTCGGTCGGCCGCTCCTGCGCGGGGCCGAACGAGGTGCGGAGCGGCAGCTCGCGGATCACGAGCACCGCCGCCGAAGGCGACGACCGCGGCGATCACGCCGAGCCAGAAGACCGACGCGATCGCGAACGAGATGGCCTCGTAGATCGAGGTCACGATGCTCGGGATCAGGGGCTCGACGATCGGCTTGGCCTGCTCCGGGACGTTGGCCATGATGGCCGCCCCCAGGTCGGTGCCCACACCGAGGACGTTGTTCAGGTCGAAGGCCCCCCCGCCCTGGGCCTGGAGCTGGTCCACGAACTGCTGGGGAATCCCGTTGGCGACGAGCCGCTGCGGCAGGAGGTTCGTCAGCTGGGTCCCGAAGAGCGTGCCCGCGACCGCGAGCCCGATCGTGCCGCCGATCTGGCGGAAGAAGGTCAGGTTCGAGGTCGCGACCCCCAGCTTCCTGAAGGGCACCGCGTTCTGGACGACGATCGTGAAGACCGCCAGCGTGGGGCCGATCCCGACGCCGAGGACGAACTGCCAGAGCCAGATCGTCTGCATGTTGCTGGACGCGCCGAGGTTCGTGAACAGGAACGAGCCGATGCCCATCAGGGTGATGGCCGCGAGCAGCAGCACCTTGTACTTGCCGGTTCGAGCGACGATCTGGCCGCTCACGATGCTCGACGTGATGACGCCGATGAGGAGCGGCATGAGGGCGTACCCGCTGGTCGTGGCGCTCTCGCCGAGCACCACCTGGTAGTAGCGCGGCAGGAAGATGACGGCGGCGAAGAAGCCGAACGAGGCGAAGAAGGTGGCGACCATCGACCCCGCGTAGGTCCGATCCCGCCAGAGGTCGAGCGGGACGATCGGCTCCTTCGACCGGCTCTCGACGAACAGGAAGACGGCCAGGAGCGCGAGGCCCACGGCGACGAGCCCGCCGACCTGGGGATCCGCCCAATCGGCGGTCTGCTTGTTGGTCAGGCCCACGAGGAGCGGGATCATCCCGGCCACGAAGATGGCGCCGCCCACCCAGTCGAGGTTGAGCTTCCCGTGCGGCCGCCGGAACGAAGGCAGCACGCGGGCGACCACGGTGAGTGACAGGATCCCGATCGGGATGTTGACGAAGAAGATCCAGTGCCAGCTGATGTTGTCGGTGATGAAGCCGCCCATGGCGGGCCCGACGAGGGCGGAGAGGCCGAAGACCGCCCCGAAGAGACCCTGGTACTTGCCCCGCTCGGCGGGAGTGAAGAGGTCGCCGATGACGGCCAGCGAGATCGGGAAGAGCGACCCGGCGCCGATTCCCTGGATGCCGCGGAAGAGGATCAGCTGCTCCATCGTCTGGCTCAGGCCGGACAGCGCGGAGCCGATCAGGAAGGTCGTGATCCCGAAGAGGAGCAGGGGCTTCCGCCCGAAGATGTCGGACAGCTTGCCGTAGAAGGGGACGGCGATCGTGGAGGTCAGCAGGTAGATCGTGACGACCCAGGTGTAGAGCTCGTTGCCGTGCAGATCGGTCACGATCGTCGGGAGGGCCGTCCCCACGATCGTCTGGTCGAGGGCGCCCAGGAGGAGGGCCAGGAGGATCGCCCCCAGGACCTCGAAGCGGGCGCGACGGGAGAGCTCGATCGCCGGATGCGGGGCGCCGTGCTGGGCGCCGTCCGGCGCGCCGCCTGGCGCGGTCTCCGCGGCCATGCTGACGGGTGTGGCCTCCGCGGCCGGGCTGCCTTCCATCATCGGGCGAGTGCTCCTGTCGGGGGGGTGGGGGACTGGGGGTGGGGAGACGCGCCCGGGGCGCCGGCGATCGGCGCGACGGCGATCGGGGCCGCGCAGGCGTCGCGCACTCCGTCCGCGACGGCGGCCAGCTGCTCGGTGGTCAGCGGGGCCAGGAGCTCGGTCAGGACCTCCGCCTGCCAGCCGTCGTGCTCGGCGACGGCCGCTCGGCCGAGATCCGAAGGAAGGGCGAGGACAACCCGGCGGTCCTCGGCGTCGCGGACCCGCTCGACCAGCCCACGCTGCTCCATCCGGTCGAGCAGGCCCGTCGCGTTGGGAACGCCGATGCCGAGCCAGTCCGCGAGCCGGCTCACCGGGAGGGGGCCGTGTTCCTGCAGAATCCAGAGAACCTGCAGATGCCCCAGGCTGATCCCGCTGTGGTGGATGCGGCGCGCCGCGGCGCAGCGGCGCCGGCTCGAGAGGGCGGCGACGCCCTCCGAGATCTCGTGGAGCAGCGTCGCCCGCGAGGCGGGCGTCGGGGGTCGATCGTTTATGGTCACCTGAACAATATAGATAGCCGTAACCAAGCCGTCAAACGGCAGCGAGGAGCCCGATGCGCTACGCGCTCATGATCGAGCCCCAGCAGGGGTGCTCCTATGACGACCAGCTGGCGATCGCGCAGCGGGCCGAGGCGGCCGGCTTCGAGGCCTTCTTCCGATCGGACCACTACGACAGCTTCCCCGGGGAGCTCGGCCTCCCCACGACCGACGCCTGGACGGTGGTCGCCGGCCTGGCCCGCGAGACGAGACGGATCCAGCTGGGGGTCCTCGTCTCACCCGTCACGTTCCGCCACCCGGGCGTCCTGGCGAAGATCGTCGCCACGGTCGACGAGATGTCGGGCGGACGGGTCGTCGTCGGCCTCGGGGCCGGCTGGAACGAAGCGGAACACGCGCACCACGGCTTTCCGTTCCCCTCGATCGACGTTCGGGCGGAGATGCTCGAGGAGCAGCTGGCGATCCTGCGCGGCCTCTGGCAGGAGCCCGACGGCTGGTCGTTCGCCGGCCGCCACTACACCGTGCCGGGATCGCTCTTCCGGCCGCGTCCGGTGCAGCAGCCCGCGCCGCACGTGATCGTGGGCGGGGAGGGGAGCCCCCGCTCCATGCGGATCGCGGTCCGCTTCGCCGACGAGTTCAACCTCTCCAGCTCCACGCCCGAGCGGGCCGCAGAACGATTCGCGAAGCTCGACGAGACGGCCCGCGCGGCCGGCCGCGATCCCTCGACGCTGGTCCACTCGGCGATGGTCGGGGTGCTCGTGGGCCGCGACGCGGCCGAGGTCGAGCGGCGCACCGGCGTGCTCCTGGAGCAGTTCGGCCTTGCCGACACCGGCACGGCCTGGCTCCAGACGCGGCGGCCGCGGTGGGTCGTGGGCACGCCCGACGAGGCCCGGGCGATGGCACGGCGCTTCGCGGCCGTCGGGGTGGAGCGGCTGATGCTCCAGGACTTCCTGCCGTGGGACCTGGAGATGATCGACCTGCTCGGCGAGGTGCTGGTCCGCGCGTGAGGCGGCAGATGCCCGCCGCCTACTCGGCGAGCGTGGCCGCCTCCCGGTAGGCCCGCTGGTCGCGGCGGATCGGGTCGGGGTCGGTGCCCGCGCGCGCGGGCGAGGCGTTCCGTGAGCACCTGGAGCGGCGTCGCGGTCCCGAGCAGGGCCGCCGCCGGCGCCGGCAGCCCGGGCGACTCGGGGACGATCAGCCGCCCGGCCGGCAGCAGGAACGCGGGCCAGTCCCCATCGAGCCCTTCGGCGAGGATCCCCGCGGCCCGCACGCCCACCCGTCCCGCCGCCGCCATCGCCTGCTGGGCCCGGCTCGAGCGGGCCGGGCGCCCGTCGCGATCGGCGAGGATCAGCACGAGGCCGGTCTGCTCGTCCATCGCCGGCAGGTGGCCGTGGAGGAAGGTCTCCAGGTCGCGCTGCGTCGCCGGCAGCCAGGTCGCCTCCTCGATCTTGAGGGCGAGCTCGCGGCCGGCCGGGCGATCCGCTCCCGAGGCGACCACGATCACCTCGCGCATCCCGGCCAGCTCGGCGGCGATCGCCTCCGCTCCAGGGCCCTGGGCCACCCCCGCGTCGAGGAGGGCGCGGACGGCCAGGGGGTCGGCGTCGCCCGGAACCCCCGTCAGCGCCGCCCCCACCGCCACGGCCGCGAGGATCGGCGAGAGGTAGCCGACCGTGTGGCACCAGCTCCGGTCGATCTCGCCCGTCGCAAGCACGATCCCGAAGCGTCCGACCGGCGACGCCGCGTGCACCGTCACCGCCGCCGTCCGCGCCCCGGTCGCCGCGGCCGCGTCGAGCGCCGCGATCGTGGCTCCCGTCCCGCCCTCGTGGCTGATCCCCACGGCGAGCCCGCCACGCTGCGGGGCCAGCGACGCCTCGAACGCCTGGCGGGCCACCACGCTGCCAGGCTGCCCCGCGCCGCGGATCCCGGCCCGCGTCGCCGCCTCGGCGACGATCGCCGCGAACGCCCGGGCACCGTGCTCGCTCGTCCCGCAGCCGGTGACGACGACCGGCCCACCCTTCTCGAGCGCGCCGCGGATCGCGGTCGCCAGCCGCCCGGCCGGCGTGTCGCGCCCCGGGGCCTCCAGGCGCGGCGGCACGCCGGGCGCGCCGGAGCTGCGTCGCACCACGCCGAGCCGGCGCAGCACCCGACCCGCCAGGGCCGGCTCGGCCGCGATCATCTCGGTCATCCACCAGGGCGGGCCGTCGCGCGGGATGGGCTGGGGGAGGAAGGCCCACGGCTCGGGGGGCCCGGACAGCGTGGCCTCGGGGTCCGGATGGGCCGTGACGGAGGGGTCGAATGGCGGGGGCGTCTCCATGGCGCCGATGATAGGCTCGGCGGCCGGATGATCCCGCGGGCGATGCACGCCGCGCATCTCCCCCATCGATCGCGAGGCACGAACAGGCATGGATGTCGGGGTGCTGGTCCCCCAGGGCTGGAAGGGCGAGTTCGACGGCTGGCGCGCCGCGGACGCCTGGTCGAACGCGATCGCCCGGGCCCGCCAGGCCGAGGCGCTGGGGTTCGAATCGCTGTGGGTCTTCGACCATTTCACGACCGTTCCGCAGCCCACGGACGAGATCACCTTCGAGTCCTTCACGATGCTGGGCGCGATCGCCCAGGCGACGGAGCGGGCCCGGATCGGGCACATGGTGGTCTGCACCGGCTTCCGTAACCCCGCGCTTACCGCCAAGATGTCATCGACCCTCGACGTCATCTCCGGCGGCCGCTTCGAGCTGGGGCTCGGGGCCGGCTGGAAGGAGGACGAGTGGATCGCCTACGGCTACGGCTTCCCGCCGATCCGTGAGCGCCTCGCGGTGCTGGCCGACCACCTGGAGATCATCCGCCGGATGCTGGAGCCCGGCCGCGCCAGCTACGAGGGACGCTACGCCCGGGTGGACGGCGCGATCAACGTCCCCAAGGGGATCCAGCAGCCGCGGGTGCCGATCATCGTCGGCGGCAACGGGCAGAACGTGACGTTCCGCCTGGCCGCCCGCTTCGCCGAGGAGCTCAACCTCGTCTTCCTGGATCCCGCGGACGTGGGGGAGCACATGGCCGTGGCCCGCCAGCGGTGCGAGGAGGAGGGCCGCGACCCGGCCACGCTGCGGCTCTCGCTCTACTGTCGCGACGGCGACGTCCGCGCGGTGGGCCAGGAGCGCGTCGATCGGCTGGGCGCCTTCGCGGCGCTGGGGCTGGACCGCCTCGTCGCCTTCCCGTCGCGCTGGGACACGTCCGTCGACGGGCTGGCCCGCTTCGCCGACGACGTCCGGGCCGCGGGGCTGCCGCTCGCCGCGGGCTGACGCCGGCGGCGCGGGCTGACGTCCGTGCCGCCCGTCAGCGCAGCCGGCCGATCCTCCCCGGTGGTCCGTAGCGGAACCAGGCCCGGGCCACGAGCGCGTCCGCGTCGAGCGGGCCGTAGGCGCGCGAATCGATCGAGCCGGCCGGCGCGTCGCCGAGCAGCCAGGCCTCGCGCGGCTCGAGCGGGCGCCCGGGGCCGGTCGGTGGCGTCACGGGTTGCCCGGCCCGACCGGCGCCGCGGGCGCCGGGCCCGACCGGCGCCGCGGTGCGCCCGACCCCGCCGCCGCCCACGCCCGCGACGGCGCCCCGGCCCCCCCGTGCCGCCACGCGCTTGATCGCCAGGATGCCGGTGCCCGGCTCGCGGATCACCACGACCGAGCCGGGCCGCGGCCAGCGCCCACCGGTCGGGTCCAGCAGCAGCCAGTCCCCGGCGAGCAGCGCGGGGGCCATGCTCCCCTCGGCCACCTCGACCCGCCACGGCCCGCGCCGCGCCCGGCGCAGCGCGAGCGAAGCGTCGAAGACCCAGCCCAGGATCGCCGCAAGCCCCAGGAAGAGGCGCAGCAACGACGGGCCGCGACGCCCGCGGGGGGGCGCGCCGTGGTCGTCGCGCCGGTCAGGGCGCAGGGGAACCGGGCCGCCCCTCGCGCCGAGCGGCGGCGACGCCTCGGGCGTGGTCGTCGCTACTTCTTCGTCGACCAGAAGAGGTCGCTGAACTCCTGCGTCGCGGCGACGAGGTCGGCAGCCGCCCCGGCGTCGACGTTCTGCTTGTTCTTCCCGGCCAGCTTGAGCAGGTTCCAGACCTTCATGTGGAGGTCGGGGATCGCCTCGAGGTGCTCGGGCTTGAAGTAGTCGGACCAGATGACCTGGACCTCCTTCTTCACCTTCTCGGCGTGCTGCTCCTTGACCGTGACGCAGCGGGTGAACTTGTTGCGGGACGCGGTGTCGTCGCCTTCGAGGCCGTTGATGAGCTCGACCATGCGGGCGACGGTCTTCGCGGCGAGGAGCGCCTCGGCCGGGTCGTAGATGCCGCAGGGGACGTCGCAGTGGGCCCGGACGACGGTGGTCGGGCGAAGCAGGCGGGTCAGGCGCATCGGGCACTCCTTGGTGCTGTGGGTGGGCGAACCCCCGGGATGGCGCGAGAGGGCGTTCTCGGCGCTCCGTTCCTCTCCGAAGTGTCGGAGCGCCCCGCCGGGGTGTCAAACGGGGGAGGGGGTAAGGGATTAGCGTTGCGGAGGGCAACCTCGCAGTGACGGCGTACTCTCACCTTGCGCACCACGCGCACCTATCCAGAGCGCCCGAGAGACCCGGCTCGATGACGGCGCAGCAACCGACCGACGCCCCTCACGTCGGCACGGTGCTCCCGCCGGGTGCGATAGGAGACAGAGGGATGTCCCGTTCCACCCCGCCCGGGGGCGCCCGCGCGCGCCGTTCGGTCGCGCACCGTTCGGTCGCGCACCTGCTGCCGCCGTTCGACGGCTACCCGTACCTCGTGACCCGGATCGGCCACAGCGCCCTGCGCCACGTCGCGATCCTGCCAACCACCTGGTCGAGGGAGCGGCTCCTCGGCCTGGCGCGTCGCCAGGTGCTCGCGAACCAGCTCGACACCTGTCTCGCCGTCGGCCCGAGGGACGCCGTGTACATCACCACCGACGGGGGCGAGTACCGGGCCGCTCACGTCCCGACGGGGCTCCCGGTCGTCGGGCGGCTCCGCCTGGCCGCGCACCTGCCCAGGACGCCCGAGATGGCGGCGCGACGGGCGCGCCTGCAGGCCTTCGCCGCCGCCCAAGCCGGTCCCCGCTACTTCGTCGGCGACGGGCTCGAAGGCGGCCGTCCGGCGACCCGCGACGACCTCATCCGCTTGGTCGGCCTGGACGGCGAGGCTTCCCCGGCTGGGCTCGTTCGCTGTCCGACGTGCGGCGAGCTCGCCGGTGACTACCTCGCCACGCAGGGCGAGGGCAACGGCGACCTGACCCCACGCGTCGTCCGGGTCCACTGCCGCTGCGAGAACCACAACCGCTGCGCCCGCTGCGGCGAGCCGCTCGCCGAGCGACGCCTGAGCGCCTACCACTTCGTCGAGGAGACCGGCACGGTCTGCTACGTCGCCGCCTACTGTGCGTTCAGCCACCACTGCCGGCGGATCCGCCGGCTCTGACGGCGGCGAGGGCCCCGAGGTGAGGTCCGCGATCCTCCGCGAGAATGAGCGTGTGGCGAGTCATTCGCGGCTTGCCCCACGGAGCCGGGGGGTTTCTCGCTCGCCGTGTCGTCGGCATGTCGATTCCGCCCAGCCCTTGTTCGACGCGTAAGTAGGAGCCAGACCGGACCGTCGAGACGGACCGGGCGCAGGGCTCATCACGTCGGAAGGAGACAGGTCGATGCGAGTGATGGTGATCGTCAAGGGAACCGAGGCGTCCGAGTCGGGTGCGCTTCCCGACGAGGCGATCCTGACCGAGATGGGGCGGTTCAACGAGGATCTCGTGAAGGCGGGCGTGCTGCTCGCGGGTGAGGGCCTCCAGCCGAGCTCGCGAGGCGTCCGCGTCCGGTTCTCGGGCGCCGAGCGGACGGTCATCGACGGGCCCTTCACCGAGGCGAAGGAGCTCGTGGCCGGCTTCTGGCTCTGGCAGGTCCGCTCGCTCGACGAGGCGATCGCGTGGGCCAGGCGCTGCCCGAACCCGATGCCCGGGATGGAGGGCGAGATCGAGATCCGACCGGTGTTCGAGGCCGACGACTTCGGCGCCGCGCTCACGCCCGAGCTGCGAGAGCAGGAGGCGCGCCTGCGCGCACAGGTCGCGCCGGCGTCCTGATCGCCGTCATTCGACACGGACCTGCGCATCAAGCGAAGGACAGAAGGGAGACCACGATGCGATTCCTTGGCTACACGATCGGTGATGACTCGACCCCGCTGCCGACCCCGACCCCTGAGCTGTTTGCCGCGATGGGCGCGTTCATGACCGAAGCGGTGAACGCCGGTGTTCTCATCGCGACGGGCGGCCTCGCCCCGACGTCGGAGGGGACCACCATCCGGCTCGAGGACTCGACGTTCACGATCACCGACGGGCCGTACACCGAGGCGAAGGAGCTGATCGGCGGGTGGGCGCTGCTCGAGTGCGCCTCGAAGGAGGAGGCGATCGAGTGGTCGAAGCGCTTCCTCGCGATCAACGGCGGCGGCGAGACGCGCCTGCGCCAGGTCTTCGGGGCGGAGGATGTCGGCCCCACCGGCCTGTAGGCGTGCGCGACCCCCACCACGCGATCGAGGCGGTCTGGCGGATCGAGTCGCCCCGCCTCATCGCCGGGCTCGCCCGGATCGTCCGCGACGTCGGCCTGGCCGAGGATCTCGCCCAGGACGCGCTCGTGGCGGCGCTCCAGCAATGGCCCGAGTCAGGCGTCCCGGACAACCCGGGCGCCTGGCTCATGGCCGTCGGCCGCCGCCGGGCGATCGACCTCCTGCGCCGGCGGGCGCTCCTCGAGCAGAAGCACGAGGCGATCGGGCGCGAGCTCGAGGTCCAGCACGACATCGCCCTGGCGAACCACGACGCGGCGATCGACGACGACATCGGCGACGACCTCCTGCGGCTGCTCTTCGTCGCCTGTCACCCCGTGCTCTCGAAGGACGCCCGGGTCGCCCTGACCCTCCGCCTGATCGGCGGCCTCACGACCGACGAGATCGCCCGAGCATTCCTCGTGTCCGAGGCGACCGTCGCCCAGCGGATCGTGCGGGCGAAGCGGACCCTGGCCGAGTCGCGCGTTCCGTTCGAGGTCCCCCGGGCGGACGAGCTCGGCGCGCGTCTCTCATCGGTCCTCGAGGTCGTCTACCTCGTCTTCAACGAGGGCTACTCCGCGACCGCCGGCGACGACTGGATGCGACCTGGGCTGTGCGAGGAAGCGCTCCGGCTCGGGCGCATCCTCGCGGAGCTCGCGCCACGGGAGCCCGAGGTCCACGGCCTCGTCGCGCTCATGGAGATCCAGGCGTCGCGCCTTCGGGCGCGGGTCGGGCCGACGGGCGAGCCGATCCTCCTGCTCGACCAGGACCGGGGGCAGTGGGATTGGCTTCTCATCGGGCGCGGCCTCGCGGCGCTCCAGCGTGCGGAGCGGCTCGGCGCGGCGCTCGGTCCCTACACCCTCCAGGCGGCGATCGCCGGCTGCCATGCCCGGGCGCGCACGGTGGACGAGACCGACTGGACGCGCATCGCGGCGCTCTACGACGCCCTTGCCCAGCTCGCGCCGTCGCCGATCGTCGAGCTGAACCGCGCAGTGGCCGTCGGGATGGCGTTCGGTCCCGCGGCCGGGCTGGAGCTCATCGACGCTCTGCGGTCCGAGCCGTCACTGCGCGCCTACCACCTGCTGCCAAGCGTCCGTGGCGATCTCCTCGTCAAGCTTGGCCGCAGGGAAGAGGCCGGCGCCGAGTTCAGGCGTGCCGCCGCCCTTACGCGGAACAGCCGCGAGCAGGCGCTCCTGCTCGAACGCGCCGCCGTGGCGGCCCGTGAAGCCTGAGGTCGGTCTCGAGCTGCGCCCGCCCGGTGCTGCGGGCCGGCAGGGTGGAGGAACAGTGGATCGGAATCTCCGGCATCTCACCCCGCTGGGGTCCGCCCGGCCCTCCCTTCACCGCGCCTCGATGTCGCCGGCCCAGAGCTCCGTCGCGAAACCGGCGCTCTCGAAATCCACGCGTTTGCCACGGATGGAAACCGGGCGTCCGGTGAAGGCGCCCAGCACGCGCTCGACCCCCGCCGCGTAGACCGGGAGATCTGCGGCCCCGGCGCGCCGCAGGACGAACGACAGGCCCGGGCGGCCGGCCGGCCCGGAGGGCGGCTGCACCGGTTCGAGGATCCCGGCGAACCGCTCCTCCGGCTCCGGGCGTTCCGCGTACCAGGCCTTGCCGGCGAAGACCCGCTGCCCCATTCCCGTCCGGCCGTCTCCTATCTCAACGCGACCATCGTCCAGTACACCGCCTGCGGACCGGCCGGGACGTTGAAGCCGCTGATGCGCAGCTTCCAGGTGCCTGCGGCGATCCCGCCGCTGACCCGGGCCCGTTCGAACACGCTGTTCGTCGAGATGCTGAAGGCGCGGGTGGTCCCGGCTGGATCGACCAGGCGGAGATCGATGTCGTTGTGCGGATCGATCGTGATCCACAGGATCCTGAAGACGAACTCCGGCCACCAGAGGGCGGCGTCCAGCCTGGAGATGCCGCTGCCGATCGATATCGGGATGTCGATCTGGTCGTGGTTGTTGACATTCGTCTTGCCCCACCAGGCCCAGCCGTCGGTCGGCAGGCGGAGATGGCCGGCGCCGATGTCGTTGTCGAACGGGTAGGGTTTCTGGCCGGAGAGGATCATCTGCGCGTAGACCTGTCCGGGGTCGATGCTGCCGCTGTTGCCGCGCAGCCAGTTCCGCAGCAGGGCGGCCGCGCCGGCGCCGTACGGCGTGGCACCGCTGGTGCCGCCGAAGCTCTGCACGGCCGTGTCGCTGGCGCTGCTTGCCGATTCCGTGTTGGTGGGCGCCTGGATGTCGGGCTTGAACCGGCTGTCACGCGTTGGGCCGCGGCTCTGGTAGCCCTCCAGGTTGCCGCTCTGCACGTCGAAGGCGCCCACGCCGATGACCCGGTGGGCATTGGCCGGGGCGTTGACCGTCCGGGCGTTCGGACCGTTGTTGCCGTTGGCGGCGATCACCACTGCTCCGGCGTTGTACGCCGCATCGGCGGCCTGGGAGATGGACCCCAGGTCATCGCTGACGTCCTGCATCTCGGCGACGATGACCCGGTCGAGCCACCTCACCGCATCCTGGAACGCCCGCACGACGGCTGCGCTGTCGAGCCCCCCGCAACCGGCCGGATAGACCTTGAAGCTGTCGAGGGTGATGGCGGTGACACCGCGATGGTTGTTCGCCAGGTTGTTGTTGCCGGTGATGATCGCCGCCGTGCTGGTGCCGTGGTTCCAGCAGTCATCGGCCGGGTTGGCGCCGGCGCCGGTAGTGGTGCTGTCGACCCGGAGGGCGATATGCGAGGGGCTGTTGTACAGGGTGTGGCTGAAGCGCAGGCCGGTGTCCAGCAGCCCGATCCAGCCCGACGTCTGGGCCAGGTTGAAGTAGGGATCGCTGTTGATCTGCGCCCGGCCGTCGCTGATCATGCGCTGGGGCGGCTTCTGGCCGGTGTCGCGCGGCTCGACCGAGACCACGTCCCGCCGATCGACCAGGTAGCTCACGCTCCCGAGCGGCATCTCGACCAGGACGGCGTTGATGATCCAGAAGGTCTCCAGGACCCTGGCCTTCGCCTGGTCGAGGGCCGCTCCCAGCTCACCGTAGCCGGCCTGCCGCCTGGCGGCGATCTCCTTCACCAGCTCGTCGGCGCGGCGCAGCAGGCGCTGGTTCGTCGCCGAGTCGCGCGATTGTCGATCGTCTGGCTCCGGGAAGCGGGGGATGGCGACGTTCTCCCGGAAGACGACCATCAGCTCGTGCCGCTCGTCGGGCGGGCGGGTGGCGATCAGCTCCTTCAGGACCGGGTGGACCTTGTCCCGTTTCTCGATCGGGGCGGGTCGCGGTTCGCGAACCCGCTTGGGTTCAGGCTCCGCCTGGGTCGCCCAACCGCGCCGGAACGGGCGCGGGGTCAGGGCGGTCGTCCTGCCCTTCCGCAGGCGGGCGGAGAAGACGACGTTGGCGATGTCCTCGTCTTCGCGTCCGGGGAACTCCTCGGGATTCGTGGGGACGGGCATGGGACTGCTCCTTGTCTGCGCGAGCCGATGACGACCTCGGGGAGGCGGCGGTCGCGACGCCAGGCAGGCATTCCGGGCGCCGGGGGAAGGCTCGTCCGCTCGTTTGAACGGAACGCGTCCACGCGGGTGGCTGATGCCGCCCTTCTACCGACGTGGCCACAGGGGGACGGCGAACGGGCCTGCGCAACCTCACCCGCGGCCCACCCGGCCACCGAACGGACGTCCCCCGTTTCGACGTCACAACATGGCCCTCCCGCGACCCGCCCCACCAGGCAGGCCGACCACTCGAGCGCGCCGTCGAGGCTGGTATCAGACTCCCGCGCGGCTCGACGTGTCAATGAGGTCTTCGACCTATCGCGGGTCTAAGGGCGGTGCATCGCCGCGTAACGGCGCAGGCCGCGGATGCCCCGCACGCCGAGCTTCTGGCCGACGTTCGCGATGTGGCGGCGCACCGTGTGCCCGCTGATGCCGAGGACCCGCCCAATCTCCGGTGCCTCGCGGCCGGACGCCACCTGCCGGAGGATCTCCCGCTCTCGGGCGGTGAGGAGGTCATTGGACTCCTGCCAGCGCAGCGAGTCCTCGATGATCTCGCTCGCCACGCTGCTGTGGACGTACCTCTCGCCCTGGGCGACCGCGCGGATCGCATCGACGAGCTCGCTCGAGCGGGCCCCCTTGTGCAGATAGCCGTCGGCGCCCGCCTGGAAGGCCATCCGAACCGTCTCGGCATGGCGGTGCATCGACAGGATGAGGACGCGAGTGTCGGGCCACCGCTCCCGGACCGAACGCAGCAGCGGCATGCCGTCCGACTCGCCGAGCGACAGGTCGAGCAGCACCACGTCCGGGCGCGTTCCCTCCATGAGCTCGAGCGCCGTGGCAGGAGTGCCCGCCTCGCCCACGATGGCGATCCCAGCCTCCCAGAGGAGGGCCTTGATGCCCGCCCGGAACAGCGCGTGATCCTCGACGAGCAGGACCGATATCGCGGGCGGCGGATCGCGCGCCGGGGCCAGTGCGCCGTTCACGGCTCGGAGCCGGCCACGGCCGCCTCGGGGCCCGCCCTGGCCGCTCCGGCGGCGGCCACCTCCGGCTGGATGCACGGAAGCGTCGCCGCGACGATCGTGCCGCGCCCGGGCTCTGTCTTGACGACGAGGCGGCCCCCGGCGCGTGCCGCTCGCTCGTGCATCCCGAGCAGTCCGATGCCGCGCCCGCCCGCCCGGGCAAGAGCGAACCCCACGCCGTCGTCCGCGACGGCGGCATGGACCTCGCTCCCCATGAGCTCCACGGTAACCTGGACGCGCGAGGCCATGCTGTGGCGAGCCGCGTTGGCGAGCGCCTCCTGGACGATCCGGAACAGGGCCGTCTCGGCCGCAGCGGAGAGGACGCCAGGCTGGACGCGCGGGTCGAGCGCCAGGTCGACCGGGATACCCGCGTGTTCCGCCAGCGCGCGGAGCGCCCCGGCCAGCCCGGCCGGGTGGGCGATCGCCGGATGCAGCCGCAGCGCGACGCCGCGGACGTCGTCGAGCACTCTCGATGCGAGCTCCCGGGCCGACTCGACGATGGCAGCCGTCTGCGGGTCGGCCGCCACGCGGCCGGCGACGGCGTCGAGCCTGAGCAGCAGCGCCCCGATTCCCTGCCCCACGCCGTCATGCAGGTCCTGGGCGAAGCGCCGGCGCTGCTCCTCCTGGCTGGTCACCAGCTGCTCGGTGGCCTCGTGGTACAGGCTCGCGAAGTGGCGGGCGGCCTTCTCGCGTCGGCCCGCCAGGATCGCGACCAGCCCGACCAGCGAGATCAGCACGAGCCACTCGAAGAACTCCGGAACCGTCAGGTCATCGGACAGCCCGTGGACCTGCGAGAAGATGACGATCGCCAGGGTCACCCCGACTAGCATCACCAGCGTCCATCTCACGTCCACGACGAACGCCCGCACGACGAGCAGGGTGAAGATCGCGTGGAACGTCAGGCCGGCCGGCACGAGTTGCCCGAAAAGCGCCACGAGCAGCGCGACCAGCAAGCCGTCGACGACGGGCATCAGCCACGTCGGGCGCCGCGACAGCGCCGCGATGAGCGGCTGACCCTGGGACCCTCCCGTTACCGCGTTCGGTGTTGTCACACCGTCAGACCCCAGACGGGCGCCGGCAAACGCCCGTCGCGCGCATCGTTGCGCGATCGACAGCGCAGGTCAATAGGTTCGCCATGACCAGTTGGATGGTCAGTCGGCAACGGTGCATTGCCAACTTGCAGACCGAGGATGATCGGTCGCCCGGCCGACGAATGAGGTATGCGCCCCAATGTCACACGGCCAACGTCCTCCCTGATACTGGCCCGCACAAGCGAGCCGAGCCCTTGGGGTGGCCGTAGGGAAGGGTCGGTGGTGACATGCAGACAGCGCCGCCCGGTGGCGCCGAGACGTCGATCGTGCTCGGGAGGTCGGCCGGCCTGGAGGAAGGCATCCTCGGGCTGTCGGCCATCGAGCTGCAGGAGGTCGAGCGCCGGCGGATCGCCCAGGAGATCCACGACGTCGTGGGCCAGGCCCTGACTGTCGTGCGGCTGTCGCTCGTCGCTGCCCGTGCGAGTGCCGACCGCTCGGTCCTCGACAGGCACCTGGACGAGTGCCTTGACATGATCGAGCTTGCCCTCGATCAGGTTCGGGCGATCGCGCGCGATCTCCGCCCTGCCGTGCTCGACGACCTCGGGCTCGTGGCCGCTCTTCGCGGCTACCTGCACGAGCAGGCCGCCCTCGGCAGGTTCGAGCCCACTCTGAGGGTTCGCTCGAACAAGGGGCGCCCGCCTGCGGATATCGAGACGGCCTGTTTCCGGATCGTCCAGGAGGCCGTCACCAACGTCCAGCGGCACGCCGCCGCGCGCCACGTCGAGGTCGAGCTGGGCGAGCGCGACAGCGAGCTCGATCTGCGCATCTCCGACGACGGGCGCGGCTTCGACGTGCGAGCCGCCTTCCAGGGGGCCGCCTCGAGGGGAAGCCTCGGGCTCATCGGGATGCATGAGCGCGCGCTGTTGGCGGGAGGAGAGATTGCGTTCTGTTCCGAACCGGGACGAGGGACCGAGATCCGGGCCCGCTTCCCGGGAAGACCCGGCGCCGCGGTCGCCGGGCCCGGCTGAGCCCACTTCGTCGACCGCGATCCGCGTCCTCCTCGTCGAGGACCACGCACTGGTGCGGGCCGGCTTCCGGGCGCTGCTCGAGATGCTCGCCGACATCGAAGTCGTCGGCGAGGCCGCCAACGGGCGGGAGGCCCTGGAGCGTGTCGGCGGGCAGCTCCCCGACGTCGCCCTGCTCGACGTGTCGATGCCCGAGCTCAGCGGCCTCGAGACACTGGTCCGGATCCGGGCCGGGTTCCCGTCGGTGAAAGTGATCCTCCTCTCGGTGCACGACGACGAGGAGTACGTCTGGCAGGCCATGGCGGCCGGAGCCTCGGGCTACCTCCTCAAGACCTCGAGCATCCAGGAGCTCGAGCTCGCCGTCCGGGCCGTGGCCGGCGGCGGCACGTATCTCACCCCGAACGTCGCCCGCCACGTGTTCGCCGCGCACGCCGCGCGGAACGCGACCGGCGGCCACCGCAAGGTGCGTCTGACGCCGCGGCAGCGGGACGTCGCCCGGCTCGTCGCCCGGGGTCTGACCAACCGCGAGATCGCCCACGAGCTTGGCCTCAGCGTCAAGACCGTCGAGAGCCACCGCATGGAGCTGATGCTCCGGTTGGGCGTGCACGAGGTCGCCGGCATCGTCCGATACGCAGTTCGGACGGGCCTCATCGACGCCGGCGACGAATAGTCCGCGGTGCGGGCATCCGACTGGACCGCTGGCGCCGGCCAGCCCGCGCGCCGCCCCTCGGGTGCTCACCCCAGGGGCGCTGGGATCGATGCCCGACACCGGACCCGGTCCGGCGACGGGTCGGCGGGACGAGTCTCCGGAGGGGACGGTGGTCCGGTTTCATCCCAATTACGGAGCGGCCGTCCCCGGCGGACGATCTCGATCTTCGCGGGGGATGCGCGACGCCCCAGCTGGGGTGGCGTGGCTCGAGAGGCGGCAGCGACCGGCTGAGGGCCGGACCTCGCCGCCGCGGCAAGAGGGGGGCGGGCGATGAAGGCGACACGGATCCGCGGGACGGCGACATCCGCCGAACAGCGACGCCCCGGCGGCCTGGAGCAGGGCCCTCACGGCGCCCTGGCGGCTGCGTGGGGGGGAGTGACGCGCATGAGTCGGTTCGCACCCTTCGCCCGCAGCGCCGGGCGCCACCGTCCTGGGCGCTCGCTTCGGCGCCTGCTCTCGCTGGCCTCGTCGGCCGCGCTCGTCGCGGGCAGCCTGCCACTCGCGATGGCCCCTGCCGCGCTTGCCGCGCCGGCCTCGTGCGGCAGTGGCGGGGCGGGCTCGTGCGACGTCACCATCGACGCCCGCGACCTCACGACCGGTAATCCGCTGGCGAGCTTCACCTACATCATCAACCTCGACAACACGAAGCTCCCCACCGATGCGGACCCGCTGAGCACGGAGAGCAACAGCCCCATCGTCCGGGAGGGAGGAAGCGACCGCCCGACGGTCAGCCTGCCGAACGGGCGCTACCTGGTCTCGGTGCGCTCCCTCGACCACAAGATGTGGGGCAAGCACTTCACGCTTCCCGAGGACGCGGCGAACAACGGCACGCTCGACCTGCGGGTCGACCTGACCGAACAGAGCGCGGACCACCCCCTGCCGCTCGGCAAGATCCGCGTCTTCGTGTTCGAGGACAACGCCTGGACGAACGGCGCCCCTGACACGGAAGAGGGCGGGCTCGGCGGCTTCAATGTCGGGCTCGAAGAGCAGACCGGCAGCGAGGTCACCGTCGACTACAACAACAGCCCGCTGTGCGGCGGTGTCTGCACCACCTCGAGCGCCGCGGCGACCCTTGGCTTCGTCGAGCTCGACGACCTCGGCCCGGCGACCTACTTCATCGACGTGCAGGCGCCCGAGGGGCCGTGCAACAGCGATCCGGCCAGCCGCTGGTATCAGACCACCACGATCGACGGCGGCCTGCAGCTGTTGGCCCCGACCGAGGAGGGCGCCGACGGCACCGGCGCGCCCGGGGAGCAGCTCTGGGAGCCACCCAACTTCCGGACCGCCTACTGGTTCGGATTCGTCTGCGCCCCGCGGGCCTTCGCCGCGGCGGGGACCGGTGAGATCACCGGCACCGCGCGCAACTGGGTGGAATGGGCTCCGTACACGATCGGCACGTTCAGCGATCCGGTCGAGAACCCGTTCGTTGCCCTGAGCGACAGCGCCACCGACCAGACGGTCTTCGTCGGCCGCGGCGACGCCGCCGGCAACTTCGACATCCAGTCCGTCCCGGCCGGCAGCTACAACCTGGCCGTCTGGGACGAGCAGCTCAGCTACATCATGCGATTCAAGAACATCGTCGTCGCCGCCGGCCAGACCGTCGACGCCAACGAGACCGCCGACGACGGCAGCGTCGGTGTCGGCGTCTCGCGCTGGTTCGGCTGGCTCGACGGGTACGTCTACAAGGACGTGGACGGCAACGGACAGTACGACCCCGGGACCGACACGCCGCTGTCCAACACCGACGTGGACCAGCGCTGGCGGGACGGCTCGATCAAGGAGGGAACCTTCACCGACGCGGGCGGCTACTACGAGTACCCGACGGCCGAGGGCGGCGCGCTCGGTCGCTGGATCATCAACGAGCAGGGCTTCGCGCGGTTCTCGGCATTCCCGGGAGCGTCGGCGCGCGACGAGCGCACCGGCGCCGTGACGCCGTCCTGCGTGGTCGACTCCGGCCCCCCGGCCAACCCGTGCATTCCCAACTCGGAGGGTGGCGGCCTGCTGGTGAACCAGAAGGTGCTCGAGGGCCACCGCACGACGGTCGACTGGGGCAAGCGCAACTATCCCGCGGGCACGCCGGGCCAGATCGTCGGCATCACCTACTACTCCACCACCCGCAACGAGTTCGACGCGCGCTTCCAGGCGCACGAGGACTACGAGCCGGCCATCCCCGACGTGACGGTGTACCTGGAGAGCCCCGGCGAGGACACGCTGCCCAACACGGACGACGACGTCATCGTCAACAAGTACGTGACCGACCACTGGCAGCAGCCGAACGCGAGCCAGGACCCGCAGCCCGACGGCAACACGTTCACCCAGAACTGCGACCCGATAACGGACTTCAACGGCAACGACATCACCTCCCAGTTCAACCCGAACATCGGGCCGAACTGCCTGGAAGTGCCGCTCGGCGGCGCTCAGACGAAGGAAGGCAAGTTCGACGGCGGCTACGCCTTCGCCGACTACTGCCCCGCGGATATCGGCGGGTACGACACGGTGGCCGACGACGGTACGTGCGCCGACGGCTCTGACCCGGTCGCCCTCGTCGCCGGCGATTACCTGGTGCACTCGATCATGCCCAAGGACCCGACCGACGTGCGCGACTGCAACCAGGCGAACCCGGACGGCTTCAAGTACGTCAGCGACCCCATCGGAGCCATCCCCGGCGGCGGCACCGGCTGCCTCTATCGCCCGGTGAGGGAAGAGGACGTCAATGTCGACCTGGGCAACCAATTCGCCCCGGCCATCTCACCGCCGGAGTGTGTCGGCGACACCCACGTCCTCGATCAGTCCTCGTTGGTGACGAGGAGCCCGTTGTTCACCGGCAGCCAGGGCACGAGCCCGTCGGCTCCGCTGTGCGACAAGAAGCTCGTCGTCCTGCAGAACGGCCAGAACTTCAACGCCGACTTCAACATGATGACGAACTTCCGGACCGACCCGAACGGCGAAGATCCGCTCGACACGCGGACCGGCGACGTCGCGGAGCCGGGCCGCCTCGTCGGCCAGGTCTTCGACGACATCTACTTCGAGACCGACCGGCTGTCCCCGTGGTACGGCGAGCCGCGCCCGATCGCCGGAATCCCGGTCGGGATCTACGCCCGCGTGGACACGGTCCCGAACGTCAACCAGCCCTATGACCCCAATATATGGCGCCTCCTCACAACCGTCACGACGAGCCCGGATGGGACGTTCGAGGCGCTCGTCCCCTCGACGGAGACGTGGAACTGCCCGATCCCGCAGGGGCCCTGCCCGGGCATGTACCTCGTCACGGTCGACGATCCGGGCACGGTGGCCCACCCCAACGCCAACTACAACCCGAACCTGCTGCTTGCCACGACGCCGGCCGAGGCCTGGCCCGGCCTGACGACCCAGCTCGACCTGCCGCTCGACCCGATCTCGGGCACCGCCTGCGAGGACCCGGCCGCTGAGACCGGTCCCGCCCGGCCCGCCCTGCTCCAGGTCTCGCGGCCCTACGTGCTCGCGGCGGACAGCGGCACCGCCCGCCGGATCACCATCCTCGGCGACTTCATCGGCACGACCGGGACGGCAACGAACGCCACGGGCGTGCGGGTCACGCTCAGCGACGATCGCAACGGCCAGGTCGAGACGCTCACCCGTGCCAACAGCGGCATCGTGAGCTGGACACCGGGAACCGGCTCGACGCCTGACACGATCGTCATCCAGGTCCCGGCGCTGGCGTCCAACGCCGCCGCGAACCTGCTGCCGAACCTGACCTTCCGGCCGGGACCGAAGCAGCTGACGATCACCTCCGCGAACGCGAACGGCGGCGTGTCCAGCGTGAACGCCATCACCGTGCACGTGCTGGGGACGAACGGCACGGGCTCCAATGTGATCACCTACAGCCCACCGATCGTGAGCGTGGCGCCGCCGCCTCCGGGCGGGACCAACCCCCACGCCTTGCAGGCGGCCATCGATGCCGCGGCGGCCGGCAGCCTGCTGGTCCTGTCGCCCGGCACCTATAACGAGAACATCCTGCTGTGGAAGCCGTTGAAGCTCCAGGGACTCGGCCCCGGCGGCATCATCGGAGCGCACGAGCTGGCTGCTCGCGACCCCGAGGATCCGCGGTTCGATGTCCCGGGCACGATCATCGACGGCCGCTTCTTCCAGGGGAACGCGGCGGCCTATGACGCGACGGTGGCCGCGCACGGGGGGTACGCGCTGGCCAACCCACCCCTGGATGTCGTGCTCCGCGGCGCTGACATCACCGTTGTCGCCCAGAGCGCCTCGGCCTACAACATCAGCGGCACGACCGGCCTGTTCAACGCCGCCCGGATCGACGGCCTGGGCCTTACGACCGGCCACGGCGAAGGCGCCGGCGGCATCCAGCTGCAGGCCAACATCAACAACCTGCAGATCACGAACAACTACCTCGAGAACAACGGCGGCGTCGCCGCCGGCGGGATCGGGATTGGCCAGCCGTTCGCGCGCAACAGCCACAACTTCAACGTCCGCATGGCCAACAACCGCCTGACCGGCAACGGCGGACTCGTCCTGGCGGGCGGCATCGGGATCTTCTACGGCTCCGACACCTACGAAGTCGCGAACAGCATCATCTGCTCGAACTTCAGCGTGAACTACGGGGCCGGCGTGTCCCATATCGGGAGAAGCCTGAACGGGTCCATCCACGACAACCAGATCTACTACAACGAGTCGGTCGACTCGGGCGCGGGGATCGCCATCGAGAGCGAGCTGCCGGTCGGCGGCGGGCTGGGCGACGGCACCGGGCCCGTCAACGTCGACAACAACCTCATCCAGAGCAACTTCAGCGGCGACGACGGCGGCGGGATCTTCGTCCTCGACGCCCTGACCGCCGAGCTCAACATCCGCAACAACTTCATCGTCGACAACGGGGCGGCCGACCTCGGCGGGGCGATCCTGCTCGACGACGCATCGAACGTCCGGATCGTCAACAACACGATCGCCGACAACGTCTCGACAGGCTCGTCCGAGGACTCGGACGGCAACCCGCGCGCGGCTGGCCTCGCGTCGGAGCAGAACGACCCGCTGTTCCAGGCGACGCTGCCCGGCACGGCACCCCACTTCGCCGACCCGGTGGCGCTGTTCAACAACATCTTCTGGAACAACGACGCCATGACCCTGAGCCAGCCCGGCCCCGGGGCAACGCTCGTCGACGGCGGGTTCATCGACTTCGAGATCCATGACCCGACGAACGGCGCCCAGATCTACTCCAACGCCCGCTACAACCTGTTCACCAACGGGAACGTCGAGCAGACCGACGGCTCCTTCGCGACGATGCCCGGCGGCGGGGCGCCCATCGTGGGATTCCCGACCAACGTGGCGAACAGGGGCAACATCGTCGGCATCGCCCCGCTGTTCATCACGCCATTCACCCTCGAGCTCACGGTGTCGGGCTCCCGGCTCGACCCGCAGACCGCAGCGGTGACGATCACCGGCGCCGATCCACCGGTCGGGCTGACCGGCAACTATCACCTCCAGACCGGCCTGGCCGGGAACCTGGCATCCAGCGCGGTCGACCGCGGCGTCCGCTGCTCGAATGCGGCGGTCCCCCCGCCGCCTACCCCGCTCGCCGCTTGCCCGGCCGGAGGCATCGTTGCCCCCAGTGCGGACATCGACGGGCAGCTGCGGCCTCAGCTTCGGAGCGTGCGCCTGCGGACCCCGTGGGACTTCGGGGCCGACGAGGTCCCGACGCTGCCATGAATACCGACGAGCGATCGACCTCGACCCCAAAGGAGGACACGGTGCGACGTGGACGTGGGGAGATAACCCGGCGGCAGTTCATCAAGGCGGCCGGACTCGGCGCCGCGGGGACAATCATGTCCGGCGGGCTGGTTGACATCCTGGGTCGAGGGCTCTTCGTTCCCTCGGCCCGGGCGGCAACCACGACCCTGGCCTTGGCGGGCACGGACGGCTACATCACGCTGCCCGGTCGGGAGGCCAACCCGATCTATGTCTTCGGCTTCATCCCGGTCAATCCAGGCGCCAGCGTCAGCTCGCTGATCTCGACCTACAAGGGACACGCCCAGCACACGGCGCCGATCATCGGGGTGAACCAGAACGACGACATCAAGATCACGCTGACCAACCTCGGCCTGGTCCAACGCCCCGACCTGACCGACTCGCACACCATCCACTGGCATGGGTTCGACATGCCCTCGCCGCTGAATGACGGAGTGCCGGAGGTGTCGGTCGGGGTGCCGATCGGCAAGCAGCTCACGTACTTCTACCGGCCCCACCGGGAAGGTACGTACATGTATCACTGCCATTTCGAGGACGTCGAGCACGTGCAGATGGGCATGACGTCCATCGTCTTCGTGCGGCCGTCCCAGGACGGTACCCCGTTCACGGTCGGCGCCAGGACCTTCACCAAGTTCGCCTACAACGACGGCAACGGATCGACCGGCTATGACCGCCACTTCGCGATCCTGCTGAACGAGACCTGGGCCAGCGGCTACCACGACGGAGACCGGGACATCCAGGAGTCGATCGCGACCGATTACAAGCCGGAGTGGTTCACCCTCAACGGCCGCAGCTACCCGCAGACGACCCTGCCCAACGACGATCCGTATATCCCCGTTTCGTGGTTGCCGACGTCGGGCACCGTCTCGGGCCTGACGACGACCAATCCCAACTACGGCTCGGTCGATCGGAGCCAGCCGAACTCGTCCCTGATCCAGGTGAACTCGGGCGACCGGTTCCTGTTCCGCCTCGCCAACCTCGGCTACGACCAGCACGCGATGGAGCTGCCCGGGATCCCGATGCACGTCGTCGGCCAGGACGCCTCGCTCCTGCGCACCGGCTCGGTCGACACGTCGTACGTCACGAACACGCTGTACCTCGGCCCCGGCGAGGCGCGGGACGTCCTCCTGGACGCGCCGGCCTACGACGCGGCCAGCCCATCGGGCAGCGATGGCCGGGGCGCCTACAACGTCTACTTCTTCAAGAACCGGGATTGGCGGCGGCTCTCGAACGACGGCGCCCCGGGCCCGGGCGGAATGATGACCGAGGTGCGGGTCTACGAGACCCCACTGCCCGCCCAGACGATCGTGAATCAGACCTATGTCTAGGTTGACTGAGACCGCGCGCCGCGGAAGGAAGACCACGATGACGCTGAGGACTCGACGACTCGGCCCGGTCGTCGCGCTCGCACTCGGATTGACGCTGCTGAGTCCGGGGTCGGCCGGTGCGATACCAGCGGGCTCTGCGAAGACCGGCATGATCTGTACGCCGGGATCCGTCTCCGGTGACAGCCACACCTTCAACCTCGTCGCGACCACTGGCTACGTCCAGACGCCTGACGGCAACAGCGTCTTCATGTGGAGCTACGCCAACCACGACGCTCCTGACAACGACAGCTTCCAGTACCCGGGTCCGGTTCTCTGCGTCACGCAGGGTCAGACCGTCACGGTCAACCTCACGAACACCCTGCCCGAGCCATCTTCGATCGTCTTTCCTGGCCAGGAAGGCGTGACGGCGTCGGGCGGTGCGCCGGGCCTCCTCACGACGGAGGCGGGGGCATCCGGCGGGACTGTCAGCTACACCTTCGCCGCCGCCAGCCCGGGCACGTATCTCTACGAGAGCGGGTCCGACATCTCGAAGCAGATCGAGATGGGCCTCTACGGCGCGCTCGTGGTGCGGCCGTCGCTCGGCGCCAACCTCGCCTACAACGCGGCGACCGCGTTCGACCCCACGCGCGAGTACCTGCAGCTCCTCAGTGACTTCGACCCGGGCCTCCACCATGCCGTGGAAACCGGCGCCGCCTACGACTTCACCTTGCTCCACAACCGGTACTTCGCGGTGAACGGCCGCGAGTTCCCCGACACGTTGCAGGAGAACGGCTCCTCGCTCCTGCCGACCCAGCCGTACGGATCACTCGTGCGGATCCAGCCCACCAGTGTCGGAGGGGCACCCGCTCTGGTCCGCATGATCAACGTGGGGACGGCGAATCACCCCTACCACCCGCACGGCAACCACATGACCCAGATCGCCCAGGATGGCCGGCAGCTGCTGAGCCCCGGCGGAGCCGCCGCCTCCTCCGAGCGGTTCGGGGAGACGATCGGCTCGGGCCAGACCCAGGACTACCTGCTGCGCTGGGACGACGTGGACAACTTCAACCCGGTCAACAACCCGCTGCCGGTGGCCCAGCCCACCTACCTGAACCTGACATTCAAGGACGGCAACACCTGGTACAGCGGCAACCCGTACCTCGGCTACAAGGGCACGCTGCCGACCGGCACGAACTCGCTCAACGCGTGCGGCGAGTGGTACTTCCCGTGGCACAGCCACGCGCTCAACGAGTTCGCCAACTTCGACGAGCCCTTCGGCGGCATGGCGACGCTGCTGCGGGTCGATCCGCAGGGTGGCTGCATCACGTTCCCCACGTCGACCGTGATCGGCGCCGGGGTCCTGAAGAGCGGCTCGGTCACCGCCCTCGGCGTCGACGACTCGACCTACTACCAGGTCAACCCGAAGACGACGACCCGCACGTCGGCCACGACCGCGAGCCAGACCTCGATCACCGTCGCCTCGGCGGCGAGCTTCCCGACGGCGGGCAACTACTACATCCGGATCGACAACGAAGTGCTGCAGGTCACCGGCGGCCAGGGCACGACCACCTGGACGGTCGCCCGGGGCCAGCTCGGCACGCCAGCCGCGACCCATGCCAACGGGGCCACGATCACCGCGCTCGCCGATGACTGGTACGCGGGCTTCGGCAACGTGCTGTCCGGCGCGGCGAACCTCAAGGTGACCTACAGGGGCGCGAACTGCGGCAGCACGACGGGCGCCAGCTGCACGGCGCTCACCACGAACCTGCCGCAACAGACGCTCAAGATCTGCAACTGGACGGTCGGCGGCGCGACCGGCTGCGCGACCCCGTGGTCGGCCGGCTGGCAGACGCTCCCCCTGGTGGGACCGGCCCAGCCGATTGCCGTCGGCTCCGTGGAACCCGCTGCCTCCACCTGGACGGTGTCCGGTTCTGCGGCCGCATACATCGGAACCGGCGCGAACAAGGGCCAGGTGCGGGTGCTCATCCACACGCAGCGCTGGACGGCGCCGTCGCCCACCCCGTTCTCGACGTGGGGCAACCTCGTGAAGCTCACCTACGACGCGCCATGAGCAGCATGAAGCCTGAGGAGAGACCTGCGATGCGCGCGATCTCGTTCAAGAAGACCCGGGTGCTGCTCGCGACCGTCCTGGCGGCCGGCAGCCTGGCGGTGGCGAGCTCGACGGCCTCGGCCGCCCCCGTCTCGATCGACTTGTGTGCGACGGCCGGCACGGCGACGCTCTCCGGCGCGGTCACGGTTCCCATCTGGGGATTCGGTATCCCGACCACGCCCGGCGATTGCACAACCGCGATCGCCGGCCTGCCCGGTCCGGTCCTGTCGGTCAACGAGGGGGACAGCGTGACGATCAACGTCACGAACGACCTGCCAGCCGGTCACACGATCACCTTCGAGATCCCGGGCCTGACGTTCGTCCCGGGCCCCACCGACGCAGGTGTCGGTGATACGGTCAGCCGCTCGTTCACCGCGAGCGCCCCCGGTACCTACATCTATCAGAGCGGCGGCGACGCCGGCCGCCAGGAGGCAATGGGCCTCTACGGCGCGCTGATCGTCCGCCCGGTCGAGTCCGGCTGGGCGTACGACACGGGGACCACGGCGTACGACGTCGAGGCGACGCTCGTGCTCAGCCAGGTCGACCCGAACTTCAACGTCGCGCCGGACACGTTCAACATGTACGACTACCTGGCGACCTACTGGCTGATCAACGGCAAGGCGTATCCCGATACCGCGCCGATCACGGCCACGGCCGGTCAACGGGTGCTCCTGCGCTACGTCAACGCCGGCTACGACAACACGAGCATGCTCCTGCTCGGCATGCACGAGCGGGTGCTCGCCCGCGACGCCCAGCTCCTCAACAACCCCTTCGACGCCGATGCCGAGACGATCCCGGCGGGCGCCACGGAAGACGCGATCGCCACGGTTCCGGCCGGCGCCCCGCCGAGCGCCAATGGCTTCGCGCTGTACAACCGGCAGCTCCACGTCACCAACGGCACCGCGTCCAGCCCGGGCTACACGCCCGGCGGGATGCTGACGTTCATCCAGCCGTGAGCCCCGACCGGCCGTGAGCGTCGAACCCTCGCCTCGCGGCGACGCCACGATCCGGGCGCCGGCCCCCAGCCGGCGCCCGGGCCCGAGCCGGGCGCGGCTCCTCGGCACCCTCTGCGGCATCGCCGCGGCCGTGCTGGTCGGGCTGCTCGTGGTGTCGCTGCTGCCGCGGGCCGGCAGTGGAGACCCGGGCGGCGCGATCGTCCAGGGTGACCAGCTCCAGGACGGCGCCACGGACGATGGGGCCGCGATCGCCGGGGCCCCCGCCTGGGAGCGACCGCTGGTGGATGCCGCGGCGCTCGCCGATCGGATCGGCGTCCGGATCACCCATGTCGCGGTGACAGGCGGCGGCGGCCTGCTGGACCTGCGGGTCCAGGTCCTCGATCCCGACAAGGCGGCTGCCCTCCACGACCCGGCGAACCCGTCGGCGCTGGTCGATGCCACGACCGGCATCGTCGCCAGCTCGTTGCTCATGGGTCACTCGCACAGCGACCCATTCAAGGCGGGCGTCACCTACTACTACGTCTTCGAGAACCCGGGGAACGTCATCAGGCGCGGAGGGACGGTCAGCGTCCTCCTCGGGGACACGGAGATCGACGACGTCCCGGTGCAGTGACAGCCGGAGTCGCGAGATGACCCGGTGGGGCCGGCAGCGGCCCGCGAACCACTCGGCCAGACCCGATCGTCCGACGGGCCGCTCCGTCGGCGCCATGGCCGCCCGGCTACTCGCTGCCGCGGTCGCTGCCGCGGTCCTGCTCGTGCTCTTCGCCGGATCGGCCGCGGGCCACACGGAGCTCGTGCGCAGCGACCCGCCGGACGCGGCCGTGCTGTCCCAGCCGCCCCGGCAGATCCGGCTCCAGTTCAGCGAGGCGATCGTTCCCAGCCTCAGCTTGGTCGAGATCGTGGACGGCCACGGCAATCCCGTGGCGGTGGCGCCGCCGCGGGGCGACCCATCCGACGGCGGAGTCATCGTCGTCGACCTGCCGGACCTGCCCCGGAGCGCCTACCGAGTGAGCTGGCGCACCGTGTCCGCGGACGACCTGCACGCGAGCCGCGGCGTGCTGGCCTTCGGCGTCGGGGTCGTGGCGGCTGCCGCGGAGCCCGTTGCGACGGACGCCCAAGCGGGCCCTTTGGAGGTCGGGATCCGCTGGCTGGACCTCGCAGCCCTGGCGGGCCTCATGGGCGCGCTCCTCGTGGCCGGGATCGTGATGCGGCCGCTGCGCCGCTCGCCCACCGCGATCGCGGACGTCGCGCTGCAGGCCGCCACCCGCCGCGTCTTCCGGCTCGCGTTGGCTGCCGGCGGCCTTGCGGTCGTGACCGGCGTAGCGCTCGTCCTCGTGGAAGCAGCCGCCGTCGCGACCGCGCCGGGCGGCCTCCTCGCGGCGACGGTCGCGATCGTGGCCGGCACGCCCAACGGCGCGCACTGGCTGGTTCGGCAGGCCGCCATCGCCGCCCTCGTCGTCGTCGCGGCCGACGGCGTGCGGCACCCCGATGGCCAGCCGGGCCGGAGCCGGCAGCTCGCCCGCCCTGCAACGACCGTCCTGGGCGGCGCGGCGATCGCGATCGCGATCGCCCTCAGCAGCCATCTCGCGGGCGGCGGCGGTGGCCTGCCGGTCCCTGTGCTCGCGCTCGCGGTCCACCTGATGGCCGCGGCGGCATGGACGGGCGGACTCGCCGCCGTCGCCGTCGCCGCGCTGCCGTTGCTGCGGGCGCCGGCGCCGGCTCCCCTGGCAGGCCGCGCGGTGCTGCGCCGGTTCGGCGGGCTCGCCGTCGCCGCGGTCGCGGCGCTGGCCGTGAGCGGGCTGCTCGCCACCGCCGGCGTGGTGGCCTCCCCCGATGCGCTGCTGCTGTCGGCGTACGGGCAGGCGCTGCTCCTCAAGGGCGTCCTGTTCGTCGCGGTCGGACTCGTCGGATTGCAGCACGCGCTCGGGCTTCACCCGGAGATCCGCAGCTCGCTCGGGTTCCTCGCCCGGCTCAGGCGTCCGACCGTCTGGCCGCGGATCCGGGCGTCCCTCGGTCTGGAGCTGGCTGGCGGGCTGGTCATCCTGGCCCTCGCCGCGTTCCTTGGCTCCACGCCACCCGCCCGGGGTTCGGCGTGGGATCCGGCGCCGGCCGACGACCCGGCTCCCGCGCCTGCCGGCGGAGCGGCCGCGGCCCCTGCCGGGCCGGCGCAGGTCACGACGAGCGCCGGTGACCTGATCGTGGGCCTGGCGATCCGACCGAACCGGCCGGGCCCCAACTTCGTCGAGCTCGTTGTCCAGGACACGCGACGGCCGCCGCCGGCTCCGATCGGGACCGTCGCCGTCCACCTGACCGACCCAGCCGGCGTGGACGAACCGATCGCCGGCCTTCGCGACCTCGGCGGAGGACGCTACCAGGCGGGTATCGACGACCTTCCCGTGGCTGGGTCGTGGGCGATCGCGGTTGTCATCGAGCGATCGGGGTTGCCGGATGCGACGGTCCGCACGCCGTGGACTGTCCTGTCGCCCGCTCCGCCGCCCCCGGCCCGCCGCCAGGTTGTGCTCTCGGACCGACCGCTCGCCCCGATCACCACCGGCCTCGCGGGCCTCGTTGCCGTCGGCATCCTCGCCGCCACCCTCCTGGCGCGTCGCCGCTCGCCTGGTGTCGGCGGGCGCACCGTGGACCGAGCCCCAGCCATTGTGACGCTCCCGGCGCCGCTTGCCGAACCGATGGATGACGCTCGATGAGCACCGTCCGAGCCCGCCCGCGGCGACACCGCGCCCTCGTGCTCATCGCGGCAGCCGCTGTCGTCGCGAGCCTGGTCGGCCAGCCGTCGGCGTCCCTCGCCGGCACGCGGACGGTTGGCCTCGGCGCCGCCGTCTCGGCGGACGATGGCGAGACCTGGCAGAGCGTCATCGTCGTGCTTCTCGACCAGGTGGACACGAGGACGATCAGCGGCCGCCATCGCGAGGAACGGCGGCAGAACGTGATCCGGGCTCTGCGGGATCAGTCTGATCGGGGCCAGGCTGGGCTCCGCGCGCTGCTCGGCCAGCGCCGGCGCGCCGGCGCCGTCCTCTCGTTCACGCCGCTGTGGATCGAGAATGCGATCGTCGTCACGGCGCGGCCGTCGGAGATTGCCAGGATCGCGCGCCAGCCCGGTGTCGCGCGCGTGGAGCCCGACGTGAGCGTCGCGATTCCGGCTGGTGGCCTCGAGGTTCCCGCGACCGCGGGTGCAGGCCCAGCCGCGTCGGGGGCCGTCCAACCGAACGTCGCGCTGACCAACGCACCGTCACTGTGGAGCATGGGTTTCCGGGGACAGGGCGTGGTCGTGGCATCGATGGACAGCGGGGTCGACGTGACGCACCCGGACCTGGCCGCACAGTACCGCGGCGGCACTGACAGCTGGTACGACCCGTACGGGCAGCACCTGGCGATGCCGACCGACGTGAGCGGCCACGGGACCTGGACGACCGGTGTCATCCTCGCTCGCGACGGCAGCGGATCCTCGATCGGCATGGCTCCCGATGCGCGCTGGATCGCGGTCAAGATCTTCAACGACAGCGGGGCCGCAACCACCTCGGCCATCCACCTCGGCTTCCAGTGGCTGCTGGACCCGGATGGAAACCTGGGCACGCCTGACGCGCCGGACATCGTCAACAACTCGTGGACCCTCAGCTCCGCCGGGTGCAACCTGATGTTCCAGCCCGACCTGCAGGCGCTCGTCGCGGCCGGCATCACCCCTGTCTTCGCCGCGGGCAACTTCGGGCCGGCCAATGGGACGAGCGCGAGCCCGGCCAACTACCCGGAGGCGCTGTCGGTCGGGGCCGTCACGAACGCCGACGCGATCTACGCCTCGAGCAGTCGCGGGCCAACCACGTGCGGCGGGTCGAGCTCGGTCCTCCCCTCGGTCACGGCCCCCGGCGTCGCCGTGACGACGACCGACCTGTACGGGGGCTACTTCACGACGTCCGGCACGTCCCTGGCGGCGCCCAGCGTCGCCGGTGCGCTCGCCCTTATGCGCTCGGCCTACCCGACCGCGTCCGCAGCGCAGCTCCGCGCGGCGCTCGAGGCCGGCGCGGTAGACCTGGGGTCATCGGGACCGGACAATACGTTCGGGGCCGGGAGGATCGACGTCCTGGCGGCCTGGACCGCGCTCTCGCCGAGTCCGTCGCCGTCGCCGAGTCCGTCGCCGTCGCCGAGTCCGTCGCCGTCGCCGAGTCCGTCGCCGTCGCCGAGTCCGTCGCCGTCGCCGAGTCCGTCGCCGTCGCCGAGTCCGTCGCCGTCGCCGAGTCCGTCGCCGTCGCCGAGTCCGTCGCCGTCGCCGAGTCCGTCGCCGTCGCCGAGTCCGTCGCCGTCGCCGAGTCCGTCGCCGTCGCCGAGTCCGTCGCCGTCGCCGAGTCCGTCGCCGTCGCCGAGTCCGTCGCCGTCGCCGAGTCCGTCGCCGTCGCCGGACATCTATGGGCCAACGACCTGGGGCGCCGCCTCGACACCCAGGCTGTCGAACGGCAGCGTGGGCCTCGTTGCGACTGCGATCGTGGATGACAGCGAGTCCGGTGGTTCGCCCGTAACCGCTGCCGAGGCATTCCTCGACGTCACCGGTGCGACCGGAAGCGGCAGGCAGGCGACCGGTGCCTTCGGCGCCACTTCGGCAGTCATCTCGGTCTCCTTCAGCGCGGCCGATCTCGCCCCGCTCGCGGCGGGCCCCCACGTGCTCCTGATCCGCGGCCGCGACGCGGTTGGCAACTGGGGTCCGACCACAACGGCCGTCTTCACGCTGGACCCGACGGGACCGAGCATCAGCAGCGCGAGCGGGACACCGACGCCGAGCCAGGGCGCGGCGAGCGTCGCGATCGCAGCGACCGCCGTCGATCCGGCCAGCGCCGGGGGGCCCTCGCCGATCGTCGCCGCGGAATGGTTCGAAGGCGCCGATCCGGGCGCCGGCGGGGGCACCCCCATGGCCGCGGCCGACGGCGCCTTCGGGGGCACCACGGAGGCGGTGACGGGCTCGGTCGCCAAAGCAGGCCGGTCCTATGGAGAGCACCTCCTGTGGCTCAGGGCCCGGGACGAGGCCGGGAACTGGGGGGCCACGACCCCTCTCGTGCTCGCGATCACGCCCACCGACGGGATCTTCGCCAACGGCTTCGAGTCCGGGACGACGGCGGCCTGGACGTCGGTCTCGGGCGGCAGCCGCGTCGCGGTCACTCCCGTCGCCGCCGCGGCGGGTCGGCTCGGGCTGGCGGTGACGGTCGTCGGGTTGGCCGGCGGTTACGTGCGAGACAGCACGCCGGCCAACCTGACCGCGTACCGCGCCCGTTTCACGTTCGCGCCGAACGGCACGACGACGCCGAGCGGAGGCGTCCAGGACGTCTTCGTCGGCCGCACCGCGGGCGGCTCCACGGCCTTCCGCCTGCAGTACCGGCGAGCGGGGGGCGGTCCCCAGGTCCGGGCGAGCGTCGCGCGCAGCGGCGGGACCGCCACCACCGCCTGGCTCCCGATCGCGGACACCCCGACGATTCTCGAGCTGGCATGGGCGAGCGGGCCGAGCGCCCGAGTCGACCTGCTCGTCAACGGGGTCGTTGGCGCGACGCTCGCCAGCCTCAACACCAGTCCCTACACGCTCGACGAGGTTCGCCTGGGCCCCTCGGGCGGGCTCACCGGCGGCATGAGCGGGACCGAGTACTTCGATCGCTTCGTGTCCGACCAGGTCACGCTGCTCGGACCATGACCCGCCGCGAACCAGCCCGGTCGCGGCACGAGCCCGGACCGGGGAACCAGCCGAGGTGACGGAATCGCCGTTGGCGGCCGGACCTCATCACGATCAGGGGGGGGACCGCGATGTCTGGTCGAAGAGGGCTTGCGGCGCTGTGCGCCGCGTCGATCGCCGTGGCCGCGTGCGGGAGCGCGGCGCCGCTGCCACACGAGGCAACAGTCACGGTCGCGGAGTTCAAGATCGCGCTGGATACCGCGAAGCTTGCGGCCGGGGAGGAAACCCTTTCGATCCGGAACGAGGGAGCGATCACCCACGAGTTCGTCGTCGTGCGCACGGATCTCGCCGCGGACGCCCTGCCCGTGGGCTCGGACGGCGGGGTCGACGAGGAATCGACAGAAACGACGCACGTCGACGAGGTGGAGGATATCGCCGCCGGGGCGACCGGCTCGCTGACGGTGTCGCTGCCGGCAGGCAAGTACGTCGTCTTCTGCAACCTGCCCGGCCACTATACGGGCGGCATGCACGCGGCGATCGAGGTGGCCGCGGGTACGTGAGATCGACACGCGATGAGCAAGGGGCCCGCTTCCCAGGACGGGCCCCTTGCGGGATCGCGCGACCGATGAGGAGACGGGCGACGCTCAGAGGCTCGGGTGCTCGCCCGGGTCCCGCCCACCGGCCCAGCCCGCATTCGAGAAGGTCGGGACGAATCGAGAGCGGGAGGAGCTGCTCGAGCACCTGGCCTGGTACCGTGCCCGCCGGGCGATCAGGGCGTGCCTGACCCCCTCGGCTGACCGGGCGGGCGTACCATCGCCGACATGCACGCTCGCGTTCGGCAATCCCAGCCGGGGGCCCGGCTCGAGAGCCGTCCCGGTCGGTTCCCCGCTGTCGTCACCGCGGCCCTCGCCATCGTCATGACCGTGGCCGCGTGCGGGAGTCCTGGCCCGACGGCGTCGCCGACCGGCGCGGCCTCCCCGGCCTCGCCGGCCGTCTCGCCCGCGGCCTCTCCGGCCGGCTCGCCAGCCGCCTCCGGCCCTGGCGCCGCGACGCCCGGCGCGCCGGGCCCCGCCGCGAGCCTCGCCGCGCCCACGCCCGAGACCGCCGACACCGCCCGGATTCCGGTCGTGACGTGCCCGACCAGCTTCGGGCTCCCCGACGAGACCATCGGGCCCGTCCCGCCGACGATGACCGCGACCGTGACGCCGGCCGTCGCCGCGCAGGTCACGTTCTACGGCAACGGGACCCTGACGCTCCTCGGCCCGAAGGGCTGGCAGTGCGAGGCCGCCGTCGGGGTGGATGGCTCCTCGAGCATGGTCATCACGCCTCCCGGCCAGCCCACCCCGACGGGCAGCCCGTCGCCCGATCGGCAGGCGGTCACGGCCTTCACCGGGGGCGCCTGCGTCGGCTGCATCGCCACCATGGCCTGCGGCCTGTTCCCCGAGGCGTGGAGGTTGTTCGACCAGCCGGGCCTCTCCTGCCCGACGACGACGCCGGCGGGCGAGCTCGTCACCAGGCCCATGCCTTCCTCCGCGGTCTTCGAGGATCCACCCGGGGTGGCGGGCACCGGCGAGCCGTCGGGCGGTCGGTACCGCGCCCTGGGGTTGATGGTGTTCGACCCCGGGACCGGGGCCGGCGGCAGCGGGGCCGACTTCCCGTCGGCGCTGAAGGTCACCTGCACGCTCCCCGACGCGATGGCCCAGGTCTGCGACGAGATCGTCGAGGGGGCTCCCTAGGCCCGGGATCTCGCGCAGCGAGCACACCTCCCCAGCGCCCTGTCGGGGGATGTGGCTCGCCTCCGGTACGATGCGCGCAGCCCGTCGATCCGACGGCGCGACGACCTTGCAGGGAGGGGGCCCCCTGATGCCGATCTCGATTGCCTCGCGCGCCGGCGCGCCGCCGACGTCCCGGCCTTCCTTCACCCACCGATCGGCTCGGCCGGTGGCCGGAGCGCTGGCGCTGCTGCTCCTGGTCGGCCTTCCCGGCCTGGTGCCGGTCGCGGCGGCGTCGGCGGTCCCGGCGTGCGTGGCCGGGCACCTGAGCGCCAGGATCGTCCGCTGGGAGGGCGCCGCCGGCAGCCGGATCGCCGACGTGCGGCTCGTCAACACCTCGTTCGCCCGGTGCGTCATTCGCAACTATCCGCGCGTCCAGCTCATGAGCGCGCGCGGGGTCGTCATGATCCGGGGCGCCGCCGCGTCCGCGACGGCCGCAACCCACACGCTGCCTGCGCTCGGCTTCCTGCGGACCGAGGTCAGTGCGAGCAACTACTGCGGCCCCGCGTATGCCCGGCCCGTGACCCTGGCCTTCGCGCTCCCGGGGACGCTCGGCCGGGTCGTGGCGATGCCGGTCTCGGCGGCCGACACGAGCGGCGTCCCACCGTGCCTCGGCGCGCCGGGATCGGCCGGCCACATCTCGATGCACGCCTGGCATTGAGGTCCTGGTGCCGGGCCACGAGAGCGTCCCCGTCCGGCTGATCGCCCAGCACGTCCGCCGCGCGTCGCGGCCGCCGGGCAGATCCTCGACGCGGAAGATCCAATCGACCTCCCGCGACGTTGGACGACGCATGGAGAGGTCTCGATCCGCCGCCCGGCACCCGCTCGTCGGCGTCGTGGCGGCGATCGCGGTCGCGATGGCCATCGCGGGCTGCTCCCCGAGCGGTTCGACTCCGGCCCCATCGGCGTCGACCGGGGCGCCGGCCGTCGGCTCGCCCGTCGCGGCCGCGTCCGCGGCCACCGAATCGCCGGCACCGGCGTCGTTGACGCCGGGCCCAGCATCTGCGGCTCCCGGCGGAACCGGCGGGGAACCTGGTGCCACGCCCTCGGCCACGCCGGCCCCATCGTCCGGGCCGACCCAACCACCGGTCACGCCGGTCCCCACGCGGAATCCCACGCCGGCACCGACGAGCGCCCCCCGCGCCACGTCGACGGCCCGCCCGACGTCGGTTCCCACGCCGACCCCGACCAGGAGGCCGCGGGCAACGGCGGCCCCCACGGCAACCCCCGCGCCAGCTCCGGGCCCGGTTGTCGAGGCAACGATCGTCGACTTCGCGTTCAAACCGGGGACCCTCACGGTGGCGCGCGGCTCCTCGGTCCGCTGGACGAACACGGCCGGCACGCCTCACACCGTGACCGCCGACGATGGCTCGTTCGCGAGCAAGACGCTCGGCGAGACCGCGACCTTCACGCGCGCCTTCCCAGCCACCGGGACGTTCGCCTACCACTGCGCGATCCACCCTTCGATGACCGCGGAGGTGGTCGTCACGCCGTAGCGGTCGTCCGACCGCGACGGGATCGGGCGCTGACGTCAGGCGGGCGCGCGGAAGAGGTAGATCGACCAGCCGAGGGTGTCGCGGCCCCAGCGGAGGTAAGCGTCGCTGCCCCGGCGCGCGCGGGCCAGGAGCTCGGCGACGTCCGGGTCGTCGGGGTGGGCGAGGGCCCACCGCTCCGCCGCGCGGACCTGGAGGAGCTCGTAGCGGTCCCAGTCCTCGTCGCGGCTGGGGAGCGCGTAGAGAAGCGTCAGGCCCTCCTCCGCGGCGATCTCGACGTTGCCGTGGAGCGACGAGAAGTCGGCCGCGGCCAGCTCGGCGGCGGCCAGGTAGTCCGGGTCGGGCTCGCGCCGCCAGTGGGGCTCGCCCACGAGGACGAGGCCGCCGGGGCGAACGAACCCGCGCAGGGCGGCCAGGGTGCCGCGGTGGCCGCCCCAGATCCAGCTGGCCCCGAGGCAGACCGCGAGGTCGACGCTTGCCGGCTCCGGCGGGTGGGCCGCCGCGTCGCCCTCGATGAACGTGAGCTCGGCGGTCGGGGCGCGGGCGGCGGCGCGCTCGCGGGCGACGGCGATCTCGTAGGGCGACTTGTCGACGCCGGTTCCGCGCACCCGCTGCCGCTCGGCGAGCCGGACCAGCAGCTCGCCCTTCCCGCAGGCGGCCTCCCAGACGATCGCGCCCGGCGCGAGGTCCAGGAGCCCGATCAGCTCGTCGAAGCGCTCCGAGGTCGTCGGGTTGCAGACGACGTGGTCGGCGTGGGTGATCGCGAAGTACTTCCAGGTGTCCATGGCCCGGATTGTGCCTCGGCGCCGGCAGCGAATCCTCGCCCTCCTGCCGGCCGGCCGCGCCGCCGGTCGGCGCCGCCGGTCGGCGCCCTCCGGTCGGCGCCCTCCGGTCGGCGCCCTCCGGTCGGCGCCTCCGGTCGGCGCCTCCGGTCGGCGCCCGCCGACTCAGGTCGTCGAGATCTCGATCACGAGCCGGCTGCTCCCGTCGAGCGGGAGGATTCGGACGCACGGCGGCCCGTCGACCCCAACGACCCAGCTGGAGACGGCCTCGAAGTCGCCGGCGCGCTTCATCTCGATGATCGGGCTCCCGCCCGGCGCGACGTCGAAGGGTCCTTCGAAGGTCGGCTTGTAGCTCTCGTCGAGGGCGGTGCCTCCCTGGAGGGTGATCACCACGAAGGCGGTCCCCGCGACATCGAGCGGCAAGCCGCTCGGGTCCCGGGTGAACGGAGGCGTTCCCGGGCGGATGGCGACCTCCGGGATCGCCGCCACGTTGCCGCTGGGGAGGAACGTGAAGGTGATGCGCCCGAGCCCGCCGTCGTTGGCCGCGGCGAGCCCGCCGATCCGGGCGATGGGAACGGTGCCCGGGCGGCCGACGGCCTCGCCGCAGACGAACGGGGGCAGGGAGACGGCCGGCGTCGGGACCCTGGTCGGGGCCGGTGGCGTTGGTGCGGGCGGTGTGGGTGGCGGCGTCGCGCAGTCGGCCACGAGCAGTGCCATGAGTGCCAGAGCGGTGGCGCGCCGGAGGTGCGCCGGGACGCGCTTCGTCGGTCCCATCGTCATGCGTGCAGCGGACGCTGATGGCCGCCGGGCGTCAAGGGTCGCCGGTCACGAGGGTGAACGTCCCGCCGGCAGGGGGAGAAGCGTCCCGTCGCAGCGGGTATCATCGGCGCGTGACCGAGCGCATCGCCGATCCGCAGGCCGTCTGCCCGTTTGTCGCCCTCGACGACGATCGCGATCATCGCGCGCCGGGCCCCGACCACCGCCACCGCTGCTTTGCGGAGAGCCCGGCCGCCCCGCGCGCGCTCGCTCACCAGGCTGCCTACTGCCTGTCCGGCTCGTTCCCGAGCTGCCCCGCGTTCGTGGACTGGGCACGCCGCGAGGCGGCGCCCATCAGGGTCGAATCAGCCGGTCGCTCCCTGCGCGACGCCGGCCCGACGCGGGCCGCGGCCGCTCCGCCGGCCGGCCGCTCCACGTCGCGCGCGGGCGGGTCCGCGGCCGACTGGACCGCGCCGCCGCCGTGGGGCGCCGCCGCCGGGGCCGCGGGCGCTGCCGCCGGGGCCGACGCGAGGGCCGACGCGGGGGCCGACGCCGGCTTCGGGGGATCTGCGGCCGCCGGGGCCGCGGGCGCGGCCGCCGGGGCCGACGACGACGATGCCGCGTTCGACGGGCCCGACGACGCCGCCATCCAGCCGGCCGAGGCCGCCCCGCGTGCCGACGGGGGCACCACCCCGCAGGCACCAGACGACACCCCGGCCTTCCTCGCCGACCGTCCGCCGCGCCAGACCCCGACCCCCGCCTGGGACGAAGGCGATGACTGGCGCACGGCGCCCGACGACGATCTCGACGTCTACGAGGGCGAGCCGGCCCGCGTCCCCGTGGCGGCGCCGCGCCGCATGCCGGTGGGCTACGCGCCCGTCGCACCGTCGAAGGGCGACCGCCGGGCGGCCGGCTCCCGGCACGACCGCGTGGACGCCTCGGCGCCCAGCTGGGAGCAGCCGCGCCATTTCGAGGAATACCCGACGCTCAAGTCGCGCGGTGGCGTCGGCATCCCGCGGGTGGCGATCTTCGCGCTGATCATCCTTCTCGTCGGCGCCGCACTGTTCGCCGCGCCGTCCCTCTTCAAGGGCCTCGGCGGCGGCGGCGTCGGACAGGCGACCCCCACGCCCGCCCTGTCGGCGTCGGTCGCCCCGTCGACGGTGGCGAGCCCCACGGCGGTGCCGACGCCCGACCAGATCGTCTACACGGTGAAGTCGGGCGACACCCTCTCGACGATCGCGCCACGCTACGGTGTCACGGTCGACGAGATCCTCGCCGCCAACCCGACGATCACGAACCCGAACAAGATCGCACCCGGCGACAAGATCGTGATCCCGCAGCCGCTCCCCTCCGAGATCGTCAACGTGGAGATCACGCCCGCCCCGTAAAGGGGGCGCGGCGCCGCCCCGGGGCGGCTCTTCGGCGGCCGCGCGGACCGGGTCCGCCGAGCGGCCGCGGACCTAGCGGCGCGCGGACCGGGTCCGCCGAGCGGCCGCGGAGCTAGCGGCGCGGCGTCAGGTTGATCGAGGTGATCCGGCCTGCCTCGACCCGGAAGGCTGCGTCGAGGTGCTGTGAGGGCGCGCCCGGCCGCAGGACGAGGACGTCGGCCTGCCAGGTGTTGCCCAGGTCCTTCACCTCGCCCGGGACCATCTTGAATCCCGCGTCGGCGCGGAGGAACCAGCCGCTCACCTGGTCGACGCCGCGCAGCGTCCGGGCGCTGTCGCCGACGTGGACGCGCATCTCGACGCGCTCGTCCATCATCGCGACGGCGCGGTCGCGCGCGCCGGCGTTCAGCTCCTCGAAGAAGACTTCCATCGTGTCAACGGCACCCACGGCCCGAGTCTAGCCGAAGCGCGGCGTCGGCACGGCGGCGCTCGGGGGACCACGGGTCCAGCAGCTTGGCTGCTGAGAATCGGGCTGTTCACTCTCGCGGATTCGGCCGGACCGCGGGTTCGCCGGGAAGTTCGAACGTGGAGTCGTCGGATTCGAGCAGGGGAGCTGCTCGAACCGGCGCATCAGCTGACTGCGGCGGTCGCGCCGCGCCCCGCCACGGCCGCGCCGCGCCCCGCCACGGCCGCGCCGCGCCCCGCCACGGCCGCGCCGCGCCCCGCCACCACTCGGCGTTTCAGAACCCTCCGCCGGCGCCGCCCCCGCCGCCCCCGCCCCCGCCGCCGAAGCCGCCGCCGCCCGAGGATGATGGCGTGTTGCCGATGGTGCCAAGGGCCGCGAACATCCCGCCGAGGTTGGGAATGGGCGAGCTCGACATCACGCCGGGGGCGATCCCGCCCGAGCCGCCCCCGCCGCCGCCCCCGCCCGACGAGCCGTACCACAGGGGGAGGTACGCGGAGCCCGTCCGTCCGGCGCGCAGGTCCTCCATGCTCCGCTTCAGGACCTCCTGCGCCTCGTCCTGGAGGCCCAGGGCCACGGCCCACACGACGGCCCGGTCCGGGGTCTCGAGCCAGGCGAGGCGCGGCTCGGCCACGACCTGGTCCATGGAGCGCGCCCCGAACAGGGCGGCCTGGAGCGTGCGTCGATACGCGGCCAGCATCACCTTGAGGGTGGCGCCCGTGAGGGTTCGCGCCGGCATCGCCCCGGCCAGGAGGAAGGTGAAGGCGCCGGCGGCTCCGAGGCCGATCGCGAGCAGCGTGAACCCGCCCGACGGCAACGTCTGCCCGGCCCAGAACGCCACGGCCGCGGCCACGATCTCCGCACCGCCGATGATCCGCCAGCGGGTGGCAACCTTGGCGGGCGCCTTCGTGAACCACCCCCGCCGGACGACCTCTTCCTCGAGCCGCTCGTCGAAGCCGGCGACCGACTTCCCGAACTGGAGCAGGGCCGCCTTGTCGAGGACCCCTAAACCGCTGCCCGAACTCTCGCTCTTCGCCTCGAGCTCGTCGAGCGCGTACCGCTCCGCCGGCGAAAGCGGGTGCCGGCGGTTGAGTTGGACTCGCGGATCGTCGATGGCCGGCCGCTGCATCTCGATGGTCACCTCGTCCGCGCCGATCAGCCGATCCTCCGCCCGGAAGGCCAGCTCGTCGCGCGAGGCGAGATCGAGGAGCGCCGTCGTCAGCGTGCGCCGCGACGAGCTGCCGTCGCGCAGGAGCGCTCCACCGGCCGCCGTCAGCTCCGGGGGCGGCGCCGGCAGGTAGATCGAAGGGCTGTCGACGATGTACGGGTCGCGCCCGTAGCGGCGCCAGTGGAACAGGGCGTACCCGGCGAGGACGAGGAAGCCCCCGAGCCCGCCGACGATCCCGACCACGGCGTCGACCTGGCGGGCGAGCTGCAGCTTGGCCGCGTTCTCGCCGGTGGCGGCGGTGTCGACGCGGGCCAGCGCCACGAGGAGGGCGTCGTCGAACCGCTGCTCGCGCAGCAGCGGCAGCATGTCGTCCTCGAAGATCCGCTGGCGCTCCTCGTTCGTCAGGTAGAGCGCACGGAAGCCGGGCGCCGCGTAGAGCTGGACCTGCCCGTGCACGCTCCCAGCCGAGTCTGGGTACACGTTCATGAGGATGGCCATCCCGTCGTCGAAGCCCTTCCGGCCCACGCCCCACTGGTTGATCAGGGCGATCGCGTCTGCCTCCGTCGACTCGGTCGTCGCGTCCGGCTTCACCTGCGTGTAGACGACGATCTCGGCGCCGGTGCGCGCCTCGATCGCGTCGATCGTCGCCTCGGCCGACGCGATCGTGGTCGCCGAGAAGAGGCCGGCCGTGTCGTAGACCGCCTGGTCGAGGACCGGGTCGGGGTACGGGGGCCCGGCCGGCGTCTCGGCCCTGGCCGGCGAGGCTGGCGCCAGCCACGTCGCGATCGCAAAGAGGAGCGCGAGGACCGGCAGGAGGCGCCTCATGCCAGCGACCCGAGGGTGCCCCGCCGCCGAGCCAGCGTGAGTGCCCCGTCGGCCTCCACGATCACCTCGGCGGGACGCGGCCGCCCGTTGTAGGTGGAGCGCATGGACGCAGCGTAGGCGCCGGCGTCGGCGATCGCCACCAGGTCGCCCCGGCGGAGCGGCGGGAGGAGATGCTCGCCGAGGGTGTCGGTCGACTCGCAGATCGGTCCGTCGACGCGGGTTGCCCGGGCGGCGCGATCCGGGCGCGGCACCCGGCCCAGGGAGGTGAGGGCCACGACGGCATGCTCGGCGCCGTAGAGGGCCGGCCGGATCAGCTCCGTCATGCCGGCGTCCACGACGACGAGCCGTCGCGTGCGGTCGTCGGTGGTCGAACCCGGCGGGAGGACGGCGAGCGCCTGGGCGCCCGAGCGTTCGCTCGTCCCGGGGGCCGGGGGAAGCGTCCGCTCGCGCACGTGGAGGACCCGGGCGACGAGCCAGCCGGCCGACGCCACCATCGCGCGCCCGGGCTCCACGGCCAGGCGGCGCGGCCGGCGGTCGGCCGGGATCGCGGCGAGGAGGAGGGGGATCTCTGCGGCGAAGCGCTCCGGGCCGGGTGCGGTGGCCGCGACCATCGTCGTAGCCTCGAGGGCGGCCCATCCCCGGCTCCCGCCGCTGGTGAGCCCGCCGCTGGTGAGCCCGCCGCCGATGAGCCCGCCGCCGGCGCGCCACGGCTCCGCCGGCATCCCGCCGCCGACGTCGAGCGTGTCGAAGTCGGGCATCCCGCCCTGGAGGAGCGCGAGGAGGGCCAGGCCGCGCCGCACGGCGTCGCGCCAGGCGTCGATCGCCCAGAGCTCGGATCCCACGTGGAGATGAATCCCGCGCCAGCGGACCGGGCCATCAACCCCACCGCCCGCCTCGATCACGGTGCCCACCTCGTCCGGATGGACGCCGAACTTGGAGCTGCCGGATCCGGTGGCAAGACCGGGGTGCGTCTCGGGCTCGACCGACGGGTTGAGCCGCACGAGCACGTCGACCCGCAGGGGCGGGCCGCCGGCGGACCCGCGCTCGCGCCCGCTGGCCGCGGACCCGCGCTCGCGCCGCCGCGCCGCCTCGATCGCCCGGGCAAGTGCCGCCGCCTCGTCGGCCGACTCGACCGCCACCCAGCGGAGCGGCTCGCCGGTCGCCGCGGCGCGCACGGCAGCCCGCAGGTCGGCGTCGGTCTTGCCGATCCCCTCGAACGTGATCGCCGCGTTCGGGACCCCGGCCCGCCGCGCCAGCTCCCATTCGCCGCGGGAGACGACGTTGGCACCGAAGCCGCGGCCGGCCAGCCGCGAGACGAGCGCCGGCAGGTCGTTCGCCTTCAGCGAGTAGGCGCGCAGCCACGGGTCGGGGAAGGCCGCGCGGACCGCGTCGGCCGCTGCATCCAGGGCCGCGCCGTCGGTGACGTAGAGCGGGGTTCCGTAGCGGCGGGCCGCCGCTCGCAGCGCCGGGGCCAGGGCGGGAAGGCGGTTGCGGGCGTCCCGGTCACCCCCGGCCGCGTCGCCGCCCGGGCGCCCGGAGGGTCGAGCCCCGCGGTTCACGGTCAGTTGCCAACGACGAGCCGGACGACAGCCGAGACGAGGCCCACGACGAGCGAGCCGGCGGCCGCGGCAACGATCGTCGCCTGGGTGAGGATGTCGGGCGGGTAGTCGCCAACCTTGATCGACCCGCCGACCTGGTTCGACACGTAGGCCGCGACGATGAACAAGGCGATGTTCACGAGGAAGCCCGCCAGCCCCATCGTCATGAAGTTGAAGGGCAGGGAGAGCGTCTTCACGACGGAGCCGATGAGTCCGTTGGCGACGCCGAAGACGACGGCGATCGTCCCGAACGCGACGAGGTCTTCGGGGATCGCCTCGAACGCGGCGGAGGGGATCTCGATCCCCGGCACGATGCGCGCCGCAACCCAGAGCGCCACGCCGGTCGCGACGAATGTCGCGATGAAGCCCTTCACGCAGCGCCCTCCCCTCGACGAACACGCCGACGACCGTGACCCCGCCGCGGTCGGCCCCGCGGCCCGGGGCGCGATCATCCCACGCCGCGGCACGTGATGGGCAGGTGAAAGCCGGGGCGCGACCGCCGCGAGTGGCCGCTCAGCGCAGGAGGAAGCCCATCCCCAACGGGTCGGCCGGGTCCAGGACGAAGTGGCTGCGGCCGGCGAGGTGGGCCGAACCCTCGACCTCGGTGATCACGGCAGGCCGGCCGGCGACCGTCGTCGTGCCGGTGATGCGGCCGACGAAGACAGAGTCGACGATGCTCCGATGCCGCAGGACCTCGCCGGTGCCAAGGCGTCCCGCTGCGTGGAGAAGGGCCAGGCGGGCGGAGGTGCCGCTGCCGCACGGCGAGCGGTCGACCTCGCCGTCGGCGAAGACCGTGACGTTGCGCTGGGAGAGCGCCGCATCGTCGCCGGGGGCGGTCGGCTCGTCCTGCCACCAGATGATCCCGTAGATGCCGCGCAGCTCGGGCTCGTCGGGGTGGACGACGTCGAGGGCGGCGTCCAGGGCGGGCCGCAGTTCGCGCTGGAGGGCGATGAGGGCCGGCAGGCTCGCCTTGTCCACGGCCAGGCCGAGCGGCCGCACGTCGGCGGAGCCGTAGAAGGCACCGCCGTAGCCCACGTCGACGGTGACGGGTCCCCGCGACGTCGGCAGGGTGACGCCCGTCGCGAGGACGAAGGACGGCACGTTCGTGAAGCGGACGCTCGTCACGCGGCCGGCCTTCACGTCGCATCGCGCCACGCAGGCGAGGCGGCCGGAGGGGACGTCCACCGTCACGGGCGTCTCGGGCCCGGTGATCGGCAGGACGCCGCTCTCGAGGGCCCAGGTCACCAGGGCGATCGTCCCGTGCCCGCAGGCCGTCGAGTAGCCCTCGTTGTGGAAGAAGACGACGCCGAGGTCGGCGCCGGCATCGTTGGGCGGCACGACGTGGCAGCCGTACATGTCGGCGTGGCCGCGCGGTTCGTACACGAGGAAGCGTCGGACATGGTCGAGGCGTTCGAGGGCGAAGCGGCGGCGCTCGAGGATCGTGGCGCCCTCGAGGCGCGGGACGCCGCCCGTGATGATCCGGAACGGCTCGCCGCCGGTGTGGTAGTCGACGGTATCGATGGCGAGCGGGCCCGGGCGCTGCGGGTCGGCAAGCGAGGAGGCGGTCACCGGGTCTCCCCCGAAGGGGCGGCGCCCATCTGCCCGGCGAGCCGCGCCCGGAGCCGCTCCCGCACGGCCGGCCAGTCCTCGTCGACGACGGAGTACCAGGCCGAGTCGCGCACCCGGCCGCTGCCCATGAGCTGGTGACGGCGGAAGACTCCCTCGAAGGTCGCGCCGATCCCGGCCAGCGCGGCCCGCGAGCGCTCATTGCGGGCGTCGGTCTTGAGCTCCACCCGCATCGCCTCCAGCTGCTCGAAGGCGTGCTCGAGCAGCAGGAGCTTGGTCTCCGTGTTCGCGCCGGTGCCGTGGGCCGCCGCCGTCAGCCATGTCCAGCCGATCTCCAGGCGGCGGTGGGCAGGGGCGATCGACATGAAGCGGGTGCTGCCGAGCACCCGGCCGGTGGCCGCGTCGACGGTTGCGAAGGGCACTTCCGTGCCGGCGTCGCGGTTGCGGAGCGCCTCCTCGACCCAGGCTCGCATCGACGCCTCGTCCGTCAGCGGAGCATGCATCCAGGTCCAGGTCGCCGGGTCGGCGCCGGCCGCGACGAGGCCGCGCAGGTGCGAGCGGTCCAGCGGCTCGAGACGCACGAGGCTCCCGGCCAGGGTGACGGGCGTGACCCACGGCGGCGCGGCGGGAAGCGGGGCGGGGCGCGCCGCGGGCGCGGCGCCCGGGACGATCGAGTCGCTCACCCGGCGATCGTACCTGCCCGTCGTCGCCGCGTCGCGGGCGAGCTATCCTCCACGGACCGCCTTCCAGCCTCCCGCTCGGAGCCACTCGTGACCACCTTCGACGAGCTCGTCCACGGCCTCTTCGCCGATCTCTTCCGGGCCAGCCCGGTCTTCGCGACCCGGCTCGGCAACCACGACCACGACGGCACCTGGCCCGACCGGAGCGAGGCCGGGTCGCGGGCGCTCGTCGCGCTCGTGGACCGCTGGAGCGCAGCCCTCGCAGCCCTCCCCGCCGATGGCCTCTCCGTCGACGATGCGATCGACCGCGACATCGCCCTCGGCGAGCTGGCGGCGATGCGCTTCGCCGAGACCGAGCTTCGCGCGGAGGCCTGGGACCCGCTCGCCTGGGTCTACCTCCTCGGCGAGGGGATCCACTCCCTCCTGGCCCGGGAGTTCGCACCGCTCGGCGTCCGCCTCGCGTCCGCGGCCGAGCGGATCGAGGGGATCCCCGGGGTCCTCGACGCGGCCCGCGCCCGCCTCGTCGGCCGCCCTGGTCGGCCGGTCAGCCGCCTGCACGCCGAGGTGGCGCTCACCCAGCTGCCGGGGATCTCCGCGCTGTGCCGCGAGGCGCTGGGGGCCGCGGCCGCGGCCGACCTCGAGGGCGAGCTCGCGCCCGTCCGGATGCGCCTGGAGCCAGCCGTCGTCGGGGCCGAGGCCGCCCTCGACGCCTTCGCGACCCACCTGCGGGACGTGGTCCTGCCCGCGAGCGAGGGCGAGGGCCGGCTTGGTCCGGACCTCTTCGCCGCCAAGCTCCGCCACACGCTCCAGGTCGACATGACGCCCGACCAGCTGGAGGAGCGCGCCCGGCGCGAGTTCGCCGCCGTCGGCGCCGAGATGGTCCGCCTGGCCCGCGCGGTCTGGCCCGACCTTCGGCCGGGCGAGCCGATGCCGGACGACGACCGCGCCCTCGTCCGCGGCGCGCTCGGCACGATCGGCGACCTCCATCGGCGCCCCGACGAGCTTCTCGACTTCTGCCGCGAGGAGCTGACCCGGATCGAGGCGTTCTGCCGTGAGCGCGATGTGATCGGGCTCGCGGAGGACCCGCTCGCCATCGAGTGGACGCCGGCATTCCTGCGGGCTTTCGCCGGGGCGATGCTCTACCCCCCCGGCCCGCTCGACCGCGGGCTCCGGAGCTACTTCTACGTGACCCCGCCGCCGGACGACTGGTCGCCCGAGCAGGTTGAGTCGTCCCTGCGCGAGAACAACGACCGGTCGCTCGTGACGCTCGTGATCCACGAGGCCGTGCCCGGCCACTACCTCCAGCTGGCCTATGCGAACCGCTCGCCGTCCTTCGTGCGGGCCGCCTTCGCCTCCGACGTCTTCGCCGAGGGCTGGGCCGTCTACGTGACCCAGGTGATGATGGATCTCGGATACCGTGTCGACGATCCGGCGCTCCTCCTGGACCACTGGAAGCTCTACCTGCGCGTCGTCACGAATGCCCTCATCGACATCGGGATCCACGCCCGCGGGATGACCGAGGAGGAGGCCGTCGGGCTGATGGTCGACGGCGGGTTCCAGGAGCGGAGCGAGGCAGTCAAGAAGTACGAGCGGGCGCGCCTCAGCTCCACGCAGCTCTCCACGTACCTCGTCGGCTCGATTGCGATGTGGGACATCGAGGAGGCGCGCCGACGGCGGCTGGCGGCGGCCTCGGGCGACCCGCGCGGCGTGGGTGCCGTCCCGGCCCCCCGCGTCGTCGGCGGGTTCGGCGAGACGCCCGGCTTCACGTACCGGGAGCACCTCGAGGAGGTCCTTGCCCACGGCTCGCCGCCCATCCCGGCCCTGCGGCGGATCCTCCTCGGCGAGTAGCCGGCGCGACTCTGGCCGGCCGGCGCCTCCCGCGCCCGGCGAGTGGTGCTCGCCCGCGGCTACCCTTCGTCGGGGCGCGCGGCGCGGACGCGCTCGATCGCGAGGCGCAGGAGCTCCAAGCCGGCCGGATCCAGGTCGTAGGTCCACTCGCGGATCCGCTCGGGCGCGTGGAAGCGGGGGGCCAGGCCGATCTCGAGCGCCTCGCGCGTCAGGAGCAGCAGGTCGGCGTCGCGGTCGACGCGGTCGAGCGCCTCCTCGTCCCCGGCCACGGCCTCGATGAGGCGAGTGCCGCCGCCGGAGCGGGCGAGCCAGTCCTCCATGTTGGCCGTGCTGCGGGTCGAGGAGCAGACCATGCCGATCGTGCTCCCCGGAGGCAGCGCCCCGATCTCGTCGAGCAGCTCCGCGTAGGAGGGCGCCGCCATCAGGGCGATGACGGGAGCCCGCCCGCCGACAACGGCGACGGTCTCGTCGGCGTGGAACGTCGAGGTGGCCACGAGGTCGTAGTGGTGCCGCTCGAGGCGTTCGACGACGTGGTCGATCAGGGCCCCGTCGGCCTCGGCGATGCCGTCGAACGTGCTGCTGATCGTCTCGGCGGCGCGGCGCGCGTCGGCCGCCGTGCACTCCACGAAGAGGACGTGGACGCGCGGCCCGGGGCGGCGGCGTTCCGTGGCGACGGCGTAGACGGCGGCCGCCACCTCGTCCGCGGAGTAGCCGGCGCGGGCGGCGGTGCGCAGCAGCTCTGCGACGAGGCCGTCGAGCGCGCCGGTCGTCCGCCGCACGGGAGGGCGGGCGGCAACCCGCGTGCCGGCCCCGTGCCGGCTGACCACGTAGCCCGCGTCGGCCAGGCGCCGATAGACGGCCCGCACGGTGTTCGGGTTGACCCGCAGCACGGCGCCCAGCTCACGCACCGTGGGCAGGCGGGCGCCCGGATGGAGCCGCCCGGTATCGACCTGGTAGGCCAGCTGCCAGTAGAGCTGGGTGGAGATGGGAACGTCGGAGTCGCGGGCGACGTCGAGGCCCCGGGCGTCGCGCGCGGCGGCACGCCCGGGCGCCGTGGACATTCCGGCCCCCGCGGGCGCCCTGGCCCCCCTCGACCCCTGCGGGGTGGCCCCTGGATCCTGGGACCTCTCGCCCATTGACATAGTTAGATAGTCCAACTAGTATTGACTTGTACTACTCGACTATACCAACCAAGAGACGCAACTCACGAGGCCCGGACCATGGAACTTCTGCTCATCCTGCTGGTGACCCTGATCGGGCTCGCGGTGTTCGACTTCGCCGCCGTCGAGAGCGGCTTCGACTCGCGCTGGAGTCCCGAGGACCAGCACGCGCCGCGCGTCGGCGCGGGCTGACATCCGGCCCGCTCGCGGGCCAACCATACACGCTCGGCGAGGCACCCCTCCCTCCTCCTCCCTCCCGCCGAACCGAGCAGCGACGAACCGCCGGCCCGCCGGCGGTTCGTCCGTCTCCGGCCTCGGATTGGCGCGACACGCTGCCGGATCCGCGTGCTCAGGCCGGGCTCCGGCCCACTTCGGCCAGCGCCTCCAGGTAGCTCGCCAGGCCGATTCTCGAGCGTAGAATGGGTGGCAATCACGACCGATCAGGCAAAGCAAGACCGGACTCGGCGGGCATGAGCGACCATGGAGGAGATGCGATGGCCAGGCGGTCGATCGTCCTTGCGGTGGTCGCCCTCTCCCTCGCCGTTGTGGGCTGTGGTCGCACCTACTACACGCCCGATGTGGTCGGCATCGTCGAGAGCCACGAGGCGCTCGCTGACGGGTCGGATCGGATCGAGCTCGCCGACGGCCGCTCGTTCACGCTCAAGACGCGGGAACAGGTGCTTGTCGTCGGGAGGGCTCTGCCGGACGTCGGTGAGCTCTTCCTTGCGGGCTCGGAGCCGAAGCCCTGGGTGGCGGCGCTAACCGGCACGGATCCTTGCTTCTGGATCGGTGGCTCCGGATCCGAGGACGGCGACTTCATCGCATCGGCTGCCGGGCTGCGCCTGCCCAAGGCGGACGACTTCGACCGAGGAAGCTGGCGCGAAAGCGAGCACGAGTTCAACGGGGGTGGCTTCTGCGTGAATGCCGCCGGAGAGGTGACTGCCATTCGCTAGCACGTGCAGGAAGGAAGGCATGGCCACGGGCCAGACGAGGGACGGAGGACGGATGTGCGTGCGGTTACGAGGCTATTGGTACCGGCGCTGATCACGCTGATGGCGGCGTCTTCCGTGGCGATACCCGCCGCCGCCGCCGACCCCGACGGCACGGGCGGAGCGAGCAGCAAGACCACGTCCGAGAAGTCCAAAGCCTCGACACTCGGTGGAGGATCGCCAGCGGCCGCCTTTGGCAGCACTGACATCGGCGACCCGAACTCGGGTCCGCTGACCCACATCGTCATCAGCGATGACCTCAACTGCGCGGTCAACCACCGCGACGATGGCGCGGTCGGCGAGTTCTTCGGCGACACGGCCTGCGGGACGTTCCTCGCCCTCAATGGCATCCTATACGGCCCGGCGTTTATCCCGTTCGGCGGCAATGCCAACCCTCGGACCGCGTGGACGCCCGTGAACCAGACGCTGAGCGGGGATGGCAGCCCGCAGCACCCCCGGAGGGTCACGACCGAGGTACTGGCCGGGACCTCCGGCGTGCGCGTCTTCGAGGAAGACACGTACGTCTTTGGCCAGGAGACCTACGAGACCGTGGTGAGGGTCGAGAATCGGGGCACCGGCTTCGCCGACTTCGTCCTCTACCGCGCCGCCGACTGCTATCTCGGCAACGACGACTATGGGTTCGGGCAGAGCCAGCCGAATGGGATCGCAACTGCCGTCCGATGTGTGGCCGCCAAGACCCTGCCGGACGGCACGCGGGTCCCGGGCGATCGCCAGATCGAGTGGTACCCGCTGACCAGCTCCGCCCGCTATTACGAGTCTCACTACAATTTCGTCTGGTCCTGGATTGGCAGCCAGGAGGAGTTCCCCGACACGGTCCTTCCCCCCGACGTCTACACGGATAACGGGTCCGGGCTTAGCTGGCACTGGGGTCTCGTCGCTGGTGACGCCAAGGACTTCGTTCATCTCCTCACGGTTTCGCCGTCGCTCGCAGGGGGCCGGGAGTGCCGCGCCGAGGATCTCGCGTTCACCAGGACCTCCGGTCGCGTCACGATCCACTACGACCCGCGGTTCCTGTGGCAACAGGAGGATCACGACTACCTGATCAAGGCAGGCTGGATCGCCCAGGCGGTCGCCGACCGCGCCGACTCGACGCTCAACGAATATGGTGCTCTGGGCTTCGCTCTCCCGGGCCAGCTGAACGCCTTCGTTCGCTGTGACCCTGCCTTCTTCGATCTCGTCTCGACCCACCGTGACGGCCACGTCGACGGCCAGGGCGTGTTCAAGGTCCGGGCGGACTTCCTGCGGACGAACATGATCGACTATGTCGACAGGAAGGTTCAGGGCCTCTCCCCTTCGATCGCCCACACTGATGTCGCGGACCTCATCGACCACGAGCTCGTCCACGTCGTGCAGGTCGAACAGGAGGGCGTGATCTCGACGGCGATCGATGCATTCTTCGCAGGAGACATCGCGGTCACCGAAGGCTCGGCGGTCCTGGGCCAGGACCTCATCTCGGACCACGACGACGATCACCCACTCCCCGACAGCGACCCGGGGTATCGGAGTCGGTCGTTTCTTGGGACCATCCGCGACTTCCTCGAAAGAAATGTTGGCATCGACTTCTACAGCGATCCGAACGGTCGCGACCCGTACACGGTGGCGGCCTTCTATCAGTACCTCGCCGAGCAGCGCGCTGGCGCGACCAACCACCTCGAGCAGCATGGCGCTGCGTTCATGCGTGCGCTCATCGAGGAAGGCACCCATTTCGACGCGGTCCGCCATGCGATGGGTGCTTCGAGCAGCGAAGCCGTCCTCGACGCGCTGCGCGACTTCTACGTGACGCTTTACGTCCGCGAGAAGGCGAACGCGTCCGCCCTGCCGTTCCGGTTCCGGATCCTGGACGAGATCACCGCTCATGATCAGCAAGCAGCGACCGGGTCCGGCCTTCCTCGTTGGGGTGCCCTCACAACCCCAAGTCCGACCCTTCCCGCTGCCGGCACGCTCGTGCTGGATGAACTTGACCTTGGCGGCTCCGAAGGGATCGGCTCCACCGAGGGTGGCGTGTACGATGTGAGTCTGCCGGCGGGCGCGACGGAGGTCCGGCTGACCGTTGAGGACCACCCTGACACCCCGATCGGGCTGATCCCGTTTGAGCGGATGCGGCTTGGCTTCGTGCCGGTCAACGCGTCGAACCAGGTCGCGATCGATCCGGGCATGTTCCAGCTCGGACCGGCGATCGGGGGCAGCGACACGTACGACGTCCCGGTGGTCGGGATGACAGCGTTGGCGATCGCCGTGGTCAATGGCCATTACCGCGGTGACTGGAAGATCACCGTCGAGACGCGCGTCGGCGCGCCTGCTGTCACCATGGATGCCGTGCCGACCGTCGGGCAGGATGACCTGCCTGGCGGAATCCAGGCCTTCGTCCACCCGTCGGTCGACGGCGTGGCGTCCCACGGGCTGCCCACCCGTAGCTACAGCGCGACAATCGATGGAAGTTTCGCCATCGTGTCGAGCACGTTCGATCTCGCCGGGACGCAGATGCTCTTCGTCAAGCCGATCGGCGCACTTGCCGTTGGTCCGCACACGCTCACGATCGCCTACGGATCGTCGTCCGCGAGTCGCACCTTCCAGGTCCAAACCGGCGGCGGCGGCACGCACGCGCCGGTTGCGATGGCTGGGTCCTCCCTGAGGGCGTCCTCGGCGGCTGGGGGATCCCTGGCGACGGTCCTGCAGGTCGGTGGGGCGGCGCAGGCCGGCCTCCCGATCGACATCTCGTTCATCCTGGCCGATGGGGGCGAGGGGCTGCCCGGGGCCACGGTCGTGGCGACGCTGACCGATCCGCTCGGAGCGACCCGGCAGGTGCCCCTCGCCGACAATGGCGGGCCGCTTGATAGTGGCGCCTCCGACGGCGCCTTTGGCGTGCAGGCCTTTGGAACCGACCTTGCCGGACTGTGGACGGTCCGCGTCGACGCTTCGGGCACATCGCGCGCCGGGCTGCCCTTCAGCCTTTCCGAGAGCGCGACGATCGCCCTCGGCCCCAAGGTGGATGCCGACGGCGACGGTGTGGCCGACGCGCTTGAAGCCGGATTCGGCATGAGCCCCTCCGATTCCTCCGACGGCGCTCGCGACATCGACGGCGACGGCGCCTCGATCGCCGTCGAGCTGGCCGCCGGGAGCGATCCTCGCAATCCGGACACTGACTCAGGGCTCGAGAGCGACGGCAGCGAGATCGCGGCCGGGCTTTCGCCTCTCCTCTCAAGCGACGATCGGGCCGTTGTGTCGCCGTGGCTGGCCGCGCTGCCGATCGACGGCCGGTCGATCCGGGTCCAGGTCGCCGCGGCCGACCAGGCGACGCCGGCCCATGTCTACCGGGTGGCCGCCGACGGGACGTCGGTGGATCTCGGGATCCGCTCCGGCGCCGGCGAGACATTCGTCGATGGCCCACTCGCCGCAGGTCAGTACGACTATCGCGCGGTCGTCGAGATGCCGTCTGGCGCTCGGGCCGTGCCCGCGACGTTCGGACCGTTCGAGGCACTCGACGACGCCACGCCCCCGACCGTCCGGATCCTGCTGAACGACAACGGGGCGGCGACGAACAGCACCCTGTTCGACGTGCGATTCGTCGACCTTTCGGAGAACGTCGACGAGATGCGTGTCGCCGATTCTCTGGCCGGGCTCGAGGCCGCCGCATGGCAGCCGTTCTCGCCCTTGACCACGATCGAGGTCGCCCCGGGCGACGGCTCGAAGTATGTGTTTGCCCAGGTCCGGGACGCGTCCGGCCTGGCGTCGCCGGTCGCCGAGAGCGGGATCATTCTCGACACCGTGGCACCGACCTCGGCCGCGAACGCCATCCCGGCGATCGCGACCGGCACGAGTGTTGACATCACGTTCAGCGCCGCAGACGCGCGCTCCACCATTGACATCGTCGAGTTGTGGAGCCGGTCCCGGGCGGCCAGTTTAGATCCCTGGGGTCCTTGGACACACGTCGGGTTCGGCGTCACCGGGCCCATCACCTACGACTTCCCCGGAGACGGACAGTTCGAGTTTGCCACGGTCGCCGTCGACCTGGCCGGCAACCGCGAACCGGGACCATCGAGCGCGGACACGGCGACGATCGTCGATCATGTCGCGCCGACCAGTTCGGTCGGCGCGCTGCCGCCGACGGTTGTAGCCGGCTCGTTGGCCGTGCCATACACGGCATCTGATGTCGTCTCCAGCGTTTCGACGGTGGAGCTCTGGTGGCGTTACCGATTGGCCCCGTCAGATCCTTGGTCCGATTGGACGCTTGGGCCCTCAGCCACCAGCTCGCCAATCCCCTACACCTTCGCATCAGGCGACGGCTACTACGAGTTCTATAGCGTCGCCATTGACGGTTTCGGCAACCGGGAGGCCCCACCAGAAACGGCGGATGCTACAACCCAGCATTCATCAGGCAACAGCATCAGCGCGCTGAGCGACGCCCACGGCTGGCTCGGCCTGAAGAACGGCGACGAACAGGGCACGAACTTCGACCTGCGGGTCGAGCTGCTCAAGAACGGCGATCCGGTCGCGTCGGGCCTCACCCGCTGCATCACCAGTGTCACCCGCAATCCGACCGCGGCCAAGGAGGCGATCGTCCCGTGGGCGGCCTTCCCGCTAGTACCGGTGGCCGAGGGTGACGTGCTCGCGGTCCGCGTCTCGGCGCGGATCGGGACCAACCCGAACGACACCAAGTGCGCCGGGCACAACAGCGCCACCGGCGTCCGGTTCTACTACGACGCCACCAACCGGAGCTCACGCTTCGATGTGACGATCGGGGCCAACTCGAGCGCCGACCTGTACCTCCACTCCGACGGCGCCGCCTGCAACAACGCGCCGAGCGTCGGTGTGACCACCCGCTACCTCGATACCAGCGCACCGGTCGCCAGCGCGGCCAAGTGCAAGGACGCCGCCACGGTGAACTTCGCCGGAGGCAACAAGTGGTCGGAGATCGGCACCTGGAGCCTCGCCCCTCTGCCGTGAATTGGGCCGCGGGGCGCGGCTGACCTAACTCGAGAACAAGCGCCCAACGCCCGGGCGCCAACCCCGGCGCCCGTCGCGCACGTGGCGCCGGGCGGCTCGAGATCAGCGGACCCCCGGCCATAGCGAGAGTGCCCTATTCTGTCCTGCCACGACCTCCCTGGGTCGCGGTCGGGGCACCCACCGTCGTCGCTCGCCCGTGAGGGCTCGTTGTCTCCTGTCGGCCTGCCGCTCGCCGCCCCAGGGCTCCGGCGGCTGGCTGCCCGTCGGCACGCGCGCCTGCTCGGCGTGCTCGCCCTCTCCCTCGCCATTGTGGCTGTGGTCGCACCTACTACACGCCCGGCGTGTTCGGCATCATCGAGAGCCACGAGGCGGTCGCTGACGGGTCGGATCGGATCGAGCTCACCGACGGCCGCTCGTTCACGCCCAAGACGCGGGAACAGGTGCTTGTCGTCGGGAGGGCCCTGCCGGACGCCGGTGAGCTCTTCCCGGCGGGTGCCGAGCCGAAGCCTGGGCAGCGCGGCCAACTGATGTTCCCCGGCGAAGATGAGACACCGGGTTCCGGTGCCCTCCGAGGAGGGTACGCATGCCGCCGCGGTCCGACCCGGGGAGGCTCCCGAGACGCAACCACTACCAGGAGGGGCCGGGTTTCCTATTCCTGGCCACCCAGGGGGGTCGGCCGCTCGAGGCCGACGTCGCTGCGAGCGTCGCGAGCGTGGTCCGACTCCGCGCCGCGGCACTCCGGCGCTGGCACGAGGGGCACCCTGCCACGCAGGTCGCCGCGGAGCTCGGCATCGGGCGCGCCACGCTGTATCGCTGGCAGGAGCACCACGAGAGCCACGGGCTGACGGGCCTCGTCGATGCGCCGCGGCTGGGCCGGGCCAGCGAGCTCGACCCGGTCCTCGAGCGGGTGATCATCACGGTCCGCCTGCTGACCAACTGAAGAGCCGACGCATCGCCGCGGAGTTCGGCCGCCGCGACGTGCACCTCGGTCCCGGCCAGGTCGAGATGACGATGTTTGACGAGGTGCTGAGTGATCCTTGACTTCCCCCCTTTCCGGCGACCATGCTCGGGATAGTGCGAGGGAAGTGGCTCCTGGCGATGGTGGTGGCCGCTGTCGTGGTCGGCTGCGGCCCGGGCGCGGCCCACTACGCCACGGTGCTCGACGAGCTGGCTGTCCCGACGGCCTGGGAGCTCGCCCGCACGCAGGTCCGAGACCAGAACGGGGACGACAGTTGCACCCCGGTCGTCAATCCCGTCTGCCCCGCGGTCGTTCGCTACTACCTCGTTGATGCCGTAGCCGCTGACATCTACGCCGAAGCCAAGCAAGTCGTGACCGCCGCTGGCTATTCGATCAAGCAAGAGTTCTATCCGGCGTGTGATGCCTCACCCAGCTCCGCGGCCTGCACGTTCTACGCCGTCAAGGACAAGGACCAAGTGACCGTCAATGTCTACAACGCGGGAGGCGGCGGCGATGATGGCCTGGGCTTCGCGAGGCAGGATCGCTCCACGGTCCGAGTAACCGCGTCGGAAAAGTACTGAGAGGGTGAGCGCCATGACCCGGGATCGACTCGGCCGGATCCTCGGCGTTCAAGCCTCCCGACGCGGACCGCGCCGTGATGCTGCACTGACTGATATACGTGTTACTTGGGGTCGATCATGGGCGTCGACCCCGGTGGGGCGACCGGCACCTGACTGTCCGGCTTCGACCGATGTGTTGAGTGACCGGCCCCCGCGCTCCGGCCCTGAAGGGTGATCGGGATCCTGCGGCCATGACCGGTGATGGGACCCATCAGTTGACGTCGACCGGGGAGTGCGGCTCCCGCCCGGGTGAGCCCGGGAGGGCACGGGCATGACCACGGTCGGGATCGACATCGGGGGCCAGACGCATGTGGTGGCGCGCTGCCGCGACGGGGAGACGCGGGCGGACCGCGAGGTCCTGCGCGTCACCCAGGACCGGGCGGGCTTCGATGCGCTCGACGCCTGGCTCGCGCGGCAGCCGGAGCCCGTGTCGCTCGTGGCGATGGAGTCGTCGGGCCACTACTGGATGGCCCTCGCCTCCCACCTCCGCCGCCGCGATGTGCCCGTGGCCGTGGTCAACCCGGTCGCGGCGAAGTACTTTGCGAAGAGCCGCCTCGGCCGGACCAAGTCCGACCCGGCCGACGCGCGGAGCCTCGCCGAGATGGCCATGCGCGACGCACCCTCCACCCGCGACCCGCTCCAGGGCGCCGAGCTGCGCCAGGCGGCCCGATTCGCCATGACCCTGGTCGACGAGCAGGCCAGGGTCACCCAGCGTCTGGTCCGCCTGGTCGAGATCGGGTTCCCCGAGCTCGGCGACCTGTTCAGCGACCCGCTTGGGCGCCTCGGGCGCGAGATCCTGCGGGTCGCCCCGACCGCGGGTGCGGCCAGCCGGCGACGGACGGCCACGCTCGCCAACGCCAATGGCGGGACCGGCCGGCGACGCCTGGGCGAGACGCGGGCCGCAAGGCTCCGGGCCGCGGCAGCGACGTCGATCGCGGTCCCCGAGCTCGAGGCCGAGGTCGCCTTCGAGGTCGACCTGCTGCTCGACCAGTACGCGCTGCTCGAGAACCAGATCGAGGCGGCCGACCGGCGGGTCGCGGGACTGCTCGACGGCGAACTCGCCCGGCGGCTGCAGACCATCCCGGGCGTCGGGCCCTCGATCACGGCGACCCTGATCAGCGAGATCGGCGACATCAGCCGGTTCGACGACGTCGACCAGCTGTTGGCCTACGCCGGCGTCCACCCCGCCGAGCGCAGCTCGGGAACGAAGGGCGCGAACCCCGAGACGTCCTGGCACATGAGCAAGGCCGGCAATAGCCACCTCCGCGCCGCCGCGTACCGGATGGCCCTCGCTGGGGTCAGCCACAACCCCGTCATCGCCGCCCACTACGAGCGCAAGCGTGCAGCGGGCAAGTCGAAAATGAACGCCCTCGGCCACTGCATGCGCAAGTCGCTCAGCCTGGTCTGGGGCGTGTGGCGCAACGGCGTCGACTTTGACCCAGACTGGGAGACCAAGGCTTGACAATCCTTATGGGATCTCATCAGCCGGGAACCGACGCACGGAACCCCCGCCGCAGTCGGGGATCTGGGCCTCCCGGGGCAGGGTTTCCTGCGTGGGCCGGGTGAGCCTGATCCTGCCGTGGATCGCACCCACCGTCGGAGCCCTGGCGCCGCCGTTCGCCGCTGCCGGCGGTTCGTCCGTCTCCGGGGTCGGATTGGCGCGACGCGCTGCCGGGCCCGGGCGCTCAGGCGGGGCTCCGGCCCACTTCGGCGAGCGCCTCCAGGTAGATCGCCAGGCCGTCGATCCCCCGGGTCGGCGAGACCACCAGGGCGAGATCCTCCAGCAGCCGCCGCTCGAGGCGCGTACCCGCGATCGCGTCGACGAGCTGCGCCGCCCGGGCCGCGCAGCGCAGCACCTGCCTCGTCTCGGGGCGGGTCGGCTCCTCCCAGTACCAGCCGTCGCTGGCGAACATCGCCAGGCGCCAGCGCTGGGCCTCCATGAGGCCCTCCAGCTCGCGCCGTGCGGAGACCGGCGCCACGTCGCCGAGGAGATGCGCGGAGAACGCCTGCGGTGTCTCGAGGCCCAGCACGACGTCGACGTAGGCGTCGCGGGCCGCCCACGGGTCGACGAGCGTGGGCCGGCCGTCCGTGCCGGCCGCGCCCGGCAGCGCCGCGGTCCGGGTTTCGGTGACCGTGTCGATTCCGCCGGCGAGGCGCTCCAGCGCCGCGCGGAGCGGCTGCTTCCACCGTCCGTCCGGCGCGCAGGCGCACTCCCCCGACCAGCGCAGGACGCCGTGGTGGCAGCTCCAGGACGTGCGATCCGCGATGCGGACGGGCGGAAGTGTCTCGGGATCTTCCGCCGCCAGCACCCGGCCCAGAGGCACCACGTCGAACCCGCGATCGACCGTCGGGTCCACGAGCCGCTGGAGGAACAGGTCCCGGAAGAGCTGGTGGTGGCCGTACAGCTCACCGTCGGTCGCGACGACCACGAGGGGCGAGCCCGCCTGCCAGCTCGACGAGCTGTCCCGGTGGAGCGGGCTCGAGGTGCGCGGCAGGACCCAGTCGCGGGCGAAGACGTCGGCGTCGGCCGTCACCTCCGGCTGGAACGAGACCGCGCCGGAGAGGGCGGCATCGTAGAACGCCACGATGAGCGACCGGCCGCCGCCGAGGATGACGTGGTGCGGTCGTCGGGTTTCGATCGCCGGGGTTGCCGCCTGCCAGGGTGCCAGGATCGTCCAGCGGATGCCCTCCTCGGCGAGCGTCCGCAGGACCGCCTCGTCGACGGCGGTCTCGGGAAGCCAGAAGCCGCGCGGCGCGTGGCCGAACCGGACCTCGTAGTCGCGGATGCCCCAGCGGACCTCGGTCCGCCGATCCCGCTGGGAGGCGAGGGGCAGGATGGCGTGGTGGAAGCCCTGGGCCAGGGCGTTCCCGTTGCGGGCCGCGACGGCGGCCCGCGCAAGGACGTCCGGAGCGTCGCTCGCCAGGAAGCTCGCGAGCGTCGGGCCGACGTTGAAGGAGATCCGGTCGAGGTTCCCGCGCTCCGCGTTCGGCCGGTAGCACTCGGCCGTGATCCGCTCGTTCCAGCTCGCGTAGGGCGCCGCGCTCGGGTCGGGGCGCATCCGCCCGCCGAACGGGTCGCGCCGTTCCGGCTGGTAGAAGTGGGCGTGGATCGCGAGACGGCCGCGGGTCATCGCGGCCCCGGGAGGCCCTCCTCCGCGGCCCGGTCGCGGCTCGTCGTGATCGCGTGCTCCATGCGCACCGTGGTCGCGGCGCCCGCCGCCAGGACGAGCGGCCAGGCGAACACCAGTGCGGAGCCCTGGTAGGCGCGCTCGAAGCCCGCCTCGGAATTGGACACCGTGTCGATCGGCGAGATCCAGGCCTCCGCCGCGGGCTCCACCCGCGTGGCGACCTCGAGGCCGAGATCGTCGTTGCCCGAGCTCAGCTCACGGAGCGGGGCGCGGCTGGCGGCGACGTCATGGGGGACGCGCTCTCCGTCGATGAGGTACCAGGCCGCCGGGTTGCCGCCCCCGCCCAGCATCGTGGTGACCCACTCCACGGCCAGCGTGGCATCGAGCGGCCCTGTGCCGCGATTTTCCACCCGGACCTCGAGCGTGAGGGTCGGCGTCCGGCGGTCGCCGCCGGACGCGATCGTCTTCTCGACCCGGACCGGCTGCGACCCGGCGGGCGTGCAGGCCACGCCGTCGCGAGCGAGGCGGACCCAGCACGCGCCGCTGTCGCCGGCGGTCGCCTCGACCCGGAAGGGGTGCCCCACGAAGTCGCCATATTCCACCATCTCGGCCCGGGCGAAGGCGCCGGGTCCGGTGGCCGGGGCCAGCAGGTGGACGAGGCCGGAGCGACGCTCGTAGGGGTCGTAGTGGAGCCGGTCCGCGAGCCCGGGCTCCTTGGTGCTCACCCGGTCGTGGATGGAGCCCACGCCCGCGGCGGGCACGACCGACGCACCGTCCTGGTCGGCGCGCCCCCGCTCGCGCGCCACGAGCGACTCGTGGGAGGCCTCCGGCCGCCTGCGCAGCACGGCACCAAGCGCGTGGCGCACGGCCCGCACGTCCCAGCTTCCGATCCCGGCGCCCTCGGACGGCTTGATCGCGACGACCTGGCCCGCGGTGGAGAGGACCACCTCCGGCACGCCGTCGAGGTCGATGTCCTCCACGCGCACGCCATCGACGGCCTCGCCGGCTGCCCGGGCTCCCTGGTCCGCCGCATCCTCCGCGGCGAGGAGGTGCTCGTACGTGGCCAGTCGCATGTGGCTGATGTAGATACCCCCGAAGAGGCCGTGCCAGTAGCAGTCGTTCGACTGGCCCTGGTAGAGGTGGTCGAGGGCGGCCGCCCTCGGCGGCCCCTGGGGCATCGCCGCGACCTTGGCCGACGTCCGCAGCATCTGCTTGTGGAGGTCGTTGATCTCCCGGTACTTCACCTGGAAGTTGCGCCAGAAGCCACCTCGCAGGTAGCGGTACTCGGGGGCGCCGGCGATCTCGGCACGGTGCAGGAGGTCCGTGAAGACCCGGCTCTCGTCCGGCGGCAGCGCCCATTCGCCCATCTCCGCGTACGAGGCGGTCGGGAGGTAGACCCGGCCGATCGGCGCGTTGCCGTCCAGCCAGTCCGACGGGGTGATGGTCGTGAGCCAGGCGGCGTTCGCCTCGAGGGCGTCGAAGAAGCGGTCGACCCAGCGGGTCGCGCCCCAGCAGTGCTCCCACGTCGTGGGCCAGGAGCCGAACTTCTCGCCGTCGTCGCCCATCGTCCCAACCCGGTCGCCCTCTTCAGTGGCGTGATCGCGCAGGTAGGCGATGACGTCGTCCACCGCGCCGAACGGGATCCGGTAGCGGAGGCCCTTCTCCGTCCCGAAGACAGTGAGCAGGTGGCCCTGGTCGTCCGTCGTGTAGGGCCCCCAGAGGCGTTCCTCGGGGACCGAGGCCGCCCGGAAGTGGTTGTCGTCGAGGATCGTCCAGCCGTAGCCGGCCGTGACGAGGGACGTCGGCAGGTCCGGCTCCCAGACCCGCTCCGCCAGCCACGCGCCCCGGGGCCGCCGTCCGGTGATCTGCTCCAGCTCGTCGGCCATCCTGGCCAGCTGGCCCAGCCGGTCGCGCTCGGGCAGCGACGCGAGCACCGGCTCGTAGTAGCCCCCGCCGAGCAGCTCGACCTGGCCGCGGTCGACGAGGGCCCGGAGCCGGTCCAGGAACTCCGGTCGCTCCGCGCGCAGCCAGTCCAGGAGCGGCCCCGTGTAGTGGAGGGCGAGGCGCACCCGGGGATGGCGGTCGAGGGCGTCGAGCATCGGGCGGTAGGCCTGGTCGTGGACGTCGCCGAAGACCCAGCCGAAGTTGCCCACCGGCTGGTGGTTGTGGAGCGCGAGCGCCAGGGAGATGCGCGGGGCCACGGGTTCTCTCTTGAGCTGAGATCGGGCTGGTCAGCCCGCTTCGGTGACGACGCGCCGCTTCGCCGCGGCGACGACGGGATCGACTCCCGCGGCGGGCAGGTAGAGCAGCTCGGCGTACTCGTGGAGCATCCGGGTTGTCGAGAAGCGCCAGATCGTCGTGGAGATTGAGCGCCTCATGATCTCGAGCCAGGCCCGCGGCAGGCCGTCGGCGTCGCGCTGGTAATAGCGGGGCACGACCTCCTCCTCGAGGATCCGGTACAGGTCGAGGACATCGGCCCAGTCCTGGGCGCCCTCGTCGGGCGTCGTGACGCGGCCGCCGATCGCCCAGCCGTTGTCGCCGGTCCAGCCCTCGTCCCACCAGCCGTCGAGAACCGAGAGGTTGACGATGCCGTTGACCGAGGCCTTCATGCCCGAGGTCCCGGACGCCTCGAGGGGCCGCCGCGGGTTGTTGAGCCAGACGTCGACGCCGCGGACCATGAGCTTGGCGACCCGCATGTCGTAGTCCTCGAGGACGAAGACCCGTCCGCGCAGCTCGGGCGAGCGACTGCGCTCGAAGATGGACTGGATCACCTGCTGCCCGGGCCGATCGGCCGGATGGGCCTTGCCGGCGAAGATGAGCTGGACCGGGCGGTTCGCGTCGTGCACGAGGCGGGCGAGCCGGTCGATGTCGCTGAAGATGAGAGACGCCCGCTTGTAGGTCGCGAAGCGGCGGGCGAAGCCGATCGTGAGGGCCTCCGGATCCAGCGCCAGCCCGAGCTCGGTGAGCGCCGCCGGCGACTCGCCGTGGCGGGCCAGCTGGGCGACCAGGCGCTGGCGGGCGAAGACGGCCAGCTCGCGCTTCTGGTGGAGGTGCGCCTCCCACAGCTCGCGATCGGGGATGCGGCCGACGCGCTCCCAGAACCGCCCGGCGTCCGACTTGCCGTCGAGGTCGTCGAGGTCCGCGTCGAGGAAGCGCTCGTAGAGACCGCGCATCGGCCGGCCGACCCACGTGGGGGGGTGGACGCCGTTCGTCAGGCCGTGGATGGTGCGGCCGCCGAGGAGCTGCTGCCAGGTGTCGTTGGCGGTCTCGCCGTGGAGCTTCGAGACGGCGTTCGCCCCGTTCGCCATGCGGAGGCTGAACGCGGTCATGTCGAACTGCTCCGCGTCGCCCTCCACGCCGCGTCCCAGGGCCAGGACCTCGTCGACGGGGATTCCGCCCGGCCGCCCCGCGCCCCCGCAGAGCTGCCCGGCGACGCGCCGGACGAGGTCGACCTCGAATCGCTCGTTGCCGGCGGAGATGGGGGTATGGATCGTGAAGACGCTGGCCCGCCGCACGGCGGGCCAGGCGTCGGCCAGGGGCACGCCCGCGCCCACCATCTCGCGAGCGCGCTCAACGAGCAGGAACGCGGAGTGGCCTTCGTTGAGGTGCCAGACGGCGGGCGAGACGCCGAGCGCGCGGAGGGCGCGCACGCCGCCGACGCCGAGGACCAGCTCCTGGTGCAGACGCATCTCCCGACCGCGGACGTAGAGGATGTGGGTGATGGGCCTGTCCGGCTCGTCGTTGCGCGCGTGATCCGTATCGAGCAGGAGAACGGGCACGCGGCCCACCTGGAGCATCCAGACCGCGACGTGGATCGTGCGGCCCGGCAGCTCGACGGGGACGTACAGCGGATCGCCCATCGGGTCGAGGACCCGCAGGACGGGGAGGCGGGCCAGGTCGAAGTCGGGGTAGGCGTGCTCCTGGTGCCCGTCGGCGTCGATCGACTGGCGGAAGTAGCCCTTGCGATAGAGGAGACCCACGCCGACCACCGGGAGGGCCATGTCGCTGGCGCTCTTCATGTGGTCGCCGGCGAGGACGCCCAGGCCGCCCGAGTAGATCCCCAGCGATTCGTGGAAGCCGTACTCCGCGCAGAAGTAGGCGATCGGGCCGACGAGCTGGCGGGCGTGGGCGCGGTGGAACCAGTGATCGGAGCCGTTGATCATGTACCGGTCGAGGTCCGCCAGGACGTCCTCGTACTCGGCGATGAAGCCCGGGTCGTCCAGCAGCGGCTGCCAGTTGATGGGGCTCTCGAACAGGGCGATCGGGTTGCGATAGCGGGACCAGGTGGTGGCATCGATGCGCTGGAAGAGGAGCGCTGCCCGCGGGTGCCACATCCACCACAGGTTGTAGGCAAGGCGCCGGAGCCCCTCGAACCGTGGCGGCAGCCGGAACGGCGCGCCGGGCAGGGTGGGGACGCGGACGAGGGGTTCCATACGGGGCGCGATGATACCGCGCCCGGCACCCGGCGCGGCGACTACCATCCGGCTCATGCGCGTCATCTTCGTCGCCGCCGAGTGCGAGCCCTGGGCCAAGACCGGCGGGCTCGGCGACGTCGTCGACGCCCTGGCGCGCGCCCTCGGCCGCGACCCCGGCGTCCTCGACGAGCCGGTCGAGGTGTTCCTCCCGCGCTACCGCTCTGTCCCCGTGCCGGCGGACGCCGCCCTCGAGACCCTCGCGCTGCACGTGCCCGACCCGCGCGCTCGGCGCGGGGTGACCGAGCTCGCGGTCCGCTCGTTCGACGCCGACGGCTATCGCCTCCGCCTGGTCGACCACCCGCCGGCGTATGACCGCGCCGGCTTCTATGGCGATGCCGCCGCCGACTTCCCCGACAACGCCTGGCGTTTCGGGCTGCTCGCGCGGGCCGCCCTGGAGGCGCGCCGTGCCGAGGGCCGGCCGGTCGACGTCGTCGCCCTCCACGACTGGCACGCCTGCCCGGCGGTGCTCCAGCGGGACCTCGCCTACAGCGATGATCCCGTGATCGGGCCGGCGGCGATGACCCTCACGATTCACAACCTCGCCTACCACGGCTGGACCCCGCGCGCCCGGGTCGGCGGCCTGGGGCTGGGCCCGAACCCGCCTGCCGGCGATTCGTGGGGGATCGACCTGCTTCGCGAGGGGATCGCGCGTGCCGAGATGGTCAACACGGTCAGCCCGACCTACGCTCGCGAGGTCCTCGGCCCGGAGATGGGGATGGGCCTCGAAAGCGAGCTCCGCGCCCGCGGCGCCCGCTTCACCGGCATCCTCAACGGCCTCGACCAGGAGCTCTGGGACCCGGCCACGGACGGGGCGATCGTCGCGCCGTACCACGCGGCCGACCGCCGCGGGAAGGCGGCCTGCCGGGCCGACCTGTGCGTGCGCGTGGGTCTGGACCCCGCCGATCCGGCACCGATCCTGGGGGTGATCGGCCGGCTCGACCCCCAGAAGGGGTTCGACCTCGTGGCGGCCGCGGCCCCGGCGCTCACCGCTGCCGGCGCCCGGATCGTGGCCCTCGGGAGCGGCGACGCGACCCTCGTCGCCGGGATGCGAGCCTCTGCGGCCGCCCGGCCGGGACGAGTCGCGATGGTCGAGCGCTTCGACCGGGACCTCGCCCGCCGGATCTACGCCGGCGCCGACCTCTTCCTGATGCCGTCCCGCTTCGAGCCGTGCGGCCAGGGCCAGATGATCGCGATGCGCTACGGCACGCCGCCCGTCGCCCGGCGGACTGGCGGCCTCGCCGACACGGTCCTGGACCTCCACGAGGAACCCGGGGCCGGCACCGGCTTCCTCTTCGACGAGGCGACGCCCGACGCGCTCCGCTTCGCCTGCGAACGGGCGATCGCGGTCCTCCGCGACCCCGACCGGACCCGCTGGGAGGGCCTCGTGCGGCGGGGCATGGCTGTCGACTGGGCCTGGGAGCGCTCGTCCGCGCCAGCGTATGCGGCGATGTTCCGACGAGCGGTGGCGGCGCGGAAGGTGGCCCGGGCCGCGGGGGAGGCCAAGGCACCCCGCGCCTGAGGATTCCGCGCGGTCGTCGTCAGCCCGGCAGGGTTGCCGCGACCACGACCGCGCCCACCGTGAGGCCTGAGCCGTCCGCCGCGATCTCGAAGGCGGCGCGGGCCGCGTCCGGGGCCTCGCGCAGCAACCGGCGAACGACGTCGGCTCGCCACGGGAGAGGCGCAGTCCGGCCGAGCCAGTCCTCGGTGTCGTGGCGGAAGCGCCATTCGCGCACGATGTCGCCGCGGAATCCGGCCCCCGCGATCACCGCGCGCCAGTCCGAGGGGCGAAGCGAGCGGCCGTGGGTCGGGTCGCGCAGCAGCTCCACCGCGTTGAGGAACGTGTCAAGCCCGGCGTCCTCGGGGGCGGCGAGGTCCACCAGCACGATCCGCCCACCCGGGCGAAGGACCCGGGCCGCCTCCCGGAGGGCGCGGGCAGGATTCGGCCAATGGTGGATCGAGAAGCGGCTGATCGCGAGGTCGAAGGATCCGGCGGGGAAGGGGAGGGCGTCGGCCTGCGCCTCGGTCCACGTCACGTTTCCGATTCCGCGCTCGGCGGCGAGGCGCCTGGCCACGGCGAGCATCTCGGGCGTCGGGTCGATCGCGTCGACCCGCGCGACGTGCGGGGCGAGGGCCAGCGCGGCGTGGCCCGCACCGGCACCCAGGTCGAGGGCGCGATCGGTGGACCGGGGCGCCGCCGCCTCCACCAGCCAGCGCAGGTCCGGGCCGTCGGCGTGCGACCAGCCGGTCCCGTAGCGCTCCGCGACGGCGGCCCACTGGGCGCGCAGAGGATCGCCGGTCACGCCGGTGCGCTCCGGCGCGCGGCGCGACGTCGGTCACGCGGCGCCCTCGGTCACGCGGCGCCCTCGGGCGCGGGCGACGGCGCGGCGCCGGGGGCAAACCGCGACGACCGCCGCGCGGGCCGAGGCGGCCACGCCGAGGGCGGCGTCGGCGGCCCGGGGATGACCGGTGCGCCCATGGCGGCGAGCAGGCGCGCCGTGGCCGCCGCGATCTCGGCCACGGCGGCGTCGAAGGCGGCCGCGTCGCGGACGGCGGGGGCGCGCGTCGCCGCGATCTTGCGGACGTACTGGCGGGCGGCGTCGTGGACGTCGCCGTCCGTGGCCGGGGGCGCGGCTCGACCGCGCAGGGGGCGGATGTTGCGGCACATGGACGAAGCGTAGCGCCCCGGCGAAGCCGTGGCGCCACCGGCCCTGTGGCCGCCGGGGGCCCAGGAGCCGGGAACGGGGTGCCCTCTGGCACTCCCCGGAAAGCCGGCATGGGCGCAGGATCCCTGGTCGGAGGTAGTCCCATGCGTGCTCGCATCCTGCTCTTCGGCGCCGCCGCCGCCACCGCCGGCGCGGCCGCCGCCTACGCCTTCGCCGTCCGGCCGTGGTGGCGCGCGTGGGGCGTCGATCCGGCCGACGCGGCGCTCGCCTTCGCCGGCGACGACCTAGTCCCCGACGCGACCGTCGTCGAGACCCGTGGGCTGGAGATCGACGCTCCGCCCGACGCCGTCTGGCCCTGGCTCGTCCAGATGGGCTACAACCGGGCCGGCTGGTACAGCTACGACCTGGTCGACATGAAGGGCGCCAGCGTCAACGAGATCCTGCCCGACCTGCAGCACCTGGCCGTCGGCGACCTCGTGCCCAACTCGCCCGACACCGCCTTCGTCGTCCGTTCGCTCGAGCCCGGCCAGTCCCTCGTGCTCTACGCCGACGAGAAGACGGTCGAGGAGCAGGTGGCCGCCGCGCGGGCCCGCAAGGAGGCCGGCGAGTCGACCGAGGCAACCCCGGCGAACCTCAGGGCGGCCGGGAAGATGATGCCGGCGATGCCCGGCTTCGCCGCAAGCTGGGCGTTCGTGCTGCGGCCGCTCGACGACGGCCGGAGGTCGCGCCTTACGGAACGCTTCCGGATCCGGGTGGCGGCAGCGGAGGGCCCGGCCACGACGGTCTTCGGCGGCGCCTTCGGCTTCGGCTTCTTCGCCATGGCCCGCAAGCAGATGCTGGGGATCCGCGATCGGGCCGAGGCGGCCCACATCGCCGCCGGGATCGCGGCCGAGTTTCGCGGGAGCCGGGACGAGAAGACGCAGGAGGTCGACCCCGCCGTTTGACGCATCGCGCGTCCGGCTGTCATGGTGTGTCGGTCATGACGGTCTCCCGCCGGACGTTCGCCGCGCTGTTCCTGCTCCTGGCGCTCGCGACCAGCCTCGTCCCGGCCGTGGAGCCGGGCGTCCGGGCGGAGGTGCAGCCGGGGGCAGGGGTGCCGCGAATGGCGCCCGCGGCCGAGCCCACGCCTTCGCCCAGCCCTGAGCCGTCCCCCGAGCCCACCCCGACCCCGACCCCCGAGCCCACGCCGACTCCGACCCCCGAGCCCACCCCCGAGCCCACCCCCACGCCGACCCCCACCCCGACGCCGACGCCGACGCCGACCCCCACGCCCGGGCCCACGGTGCCGCCGATGGGCGGCCACCTCTCGGGCGACGTCTACGGCTACCTCCCGTACTGGGAGATGACCAGCGCGATCGTCGACTACCTCGACTGGAACGCCCTCTCGATCCTGAGCCTCTTCTCGGTGACCTGGACCGGGTCGGGCACGCTGGACCGGACGCAGGCCGGGTACAAGGCGATGATCGGTTCGCTGGGACGCACGGTGGTATCGGCAGCGAAGGCCCACGGTGTGCGCGTCGAGATCACCTTCACCTCCTTCGGCTACGACAAGAACGCGACGTTCTTCGGTGATCCGGCCCGCCAGGCAGCCGTCATCGCGGAGCTTCGGGCGTTCGTGATCGAGCTCGGGGCGGACGGCGTCAACGTCGACGTGGAGTCGATCAGGGGGTCCTGGTTCGACGAGTACGGCGTTTTCGTCGCCAACCTGCGGGCGGCTCTCCAGGCCGACAATCCGGCCGCGTCGGTGTCGGTCGCGACGAACGCAAACACGTCGGGCGCGCAGATGGCGAAGCGTGCCGCCGATGCCGGGGCCGACCGGATCTTCATCATGGGCTACGCCTACCGGACCACGTCCTCGAACCCGGGCGCCATCGCGCCCCTCGACGGCCGATCGTCTCCGAGCGGCCTCGACCTCCGCTGGACCGTGGACCGCTACGCCCTGGAGGGCGTCCCCCTGGGCCGGGTGATCCTCGGGCTCCCGTACTACGGCGTCTCGTGGCCGACGGCGTCCGCCACCCTGGGTGCGCTCCGGACGACCGCGGGCTCGACCTACGTCCCGCGTCGCCACATCGGCGAGCCGGCCTCGCTGGGGGTGCCGCTCCGCTACGAGCCGGGCGAATCCGTCAGCTGGTACGCGTGGTACGACAAGGCCGCCTCCACGTGGCGCCAGGTCTTCTACGACACGCCGACGTCGCTCCAGCCGAAGTACGCCTACGCCGTCTCCCGCGGCCTCGCCGGTGTCGGGATCTGGTCGCTCGGGTACGACCGGGGCGTGCCCGGTTACTGGGAGCTCCTCAAGTCGATGTTCGGGCCGCCACTCGTGGCCACCCTCAGCCTGGCACCGAGCCCCACGCGCTCGCTGACCGTGGCGGCCACGGTCGGCACGACAGCGGGGAGCCGCCCGGTGACCGACGTGCGGTTCCACGCGGAGCGGCAGGGGTGGGGCCCATGGCAGCCGATGGTCGCCCCAACGGTCGACGCCAACGGCGTGCCCGTCGCCCCGCCCGCCTACCCCGTGACCCTCGGGACGACGGCCGCGGACGGGCGGCGCGTGGTCTGGGCCCAGGTGCGGGACGCGGGGGGCACCATGTCCAACGCCGTGTCGGCCGTCGTGGACCTCGACCGGACCGCGCCGGTCCTCACCGCCGCACCAAAGCTCTGGTACTCGGCCACGTCGGGCTCCTGGCGGGCGCGCTGGACGGCGGCGAAGGATCCCCACGGTCCGGTCGGCTACCGGGTCCAGTACTCGGTCAACAACGGCCCGTGGAAGATCGCCACCCTGCAGACGCCGACGGCCGGGATCGTCCTGCCGGTCCGGAGCCGGGCGTCGAAGGTGGCGGTGCGCGTGCGCGCCGTCGACGTGCTGGGCAACTGGGGACCCGCGAAGGTCACCCGCGGCTGACCACCCGTCCGTGCGCGGCCGCCATGCGCGCCGCCGGCTCCGGATGTGCTGCCGCCAGGCATCTGGGCGTCTCGATGCTATGATGCCGAGATGACGAAGGTTCGCACCACGCTGACGATCGACGAGGCCGTGCTCAGGGCGGTCAAGATTCGCGCGGCGCGAACCGGCCAGGGCGACAGCGAGGTCATCGAGGGAGCGCTGCGCCGTGATCTGGGGTTTGACCTGCTCGAACGGCTGTGGGCGCGGAACCAGCTTCCGGAGCCGGAGGCCACCGCGCTGGCCGTCGAAGCCCAGCACGCCACGCGACTCCGACCGCGTCGCTGACCGGTGCGCGCGGTCCTCGACGCCAACGTCATCATCTCGGCGCTCCTCTCGCGGAGCGGTTCACCGGCGCTGGTGCTCCGGGCATGGCAGGACGGTCAGTTCGAGTTGATCGTCTCGCCGCTCCTCCTGGCCGAGCTCGGGCGCGCCCTCGACTACCCGAAGCTGCGCCGCCGGATTCCGGCCGAGGAGGCCGAAGCCGTCCTCGACTGGCTCGGGCGTGTCGCGACGGTCGCTCCCGATCCGGAAGGCCCGCCGCCGATCAGGTCGCGCGACCCCGGCGACGACTACCTCCCGGCGTTGGCTGCTGCGGAGCACGCCCTGCTCGTATCGGGCGACGAGCATCTCCTGTCGGTGATGGGCGAGTCGCCCGTCCACGCGCCGGCGAGCTTCCTGTCGCTGCTCGAGGGCCGGAAACCATAGGCGGGCCGTTCGTCCGCCGGCACTCCTCGTGGTACGGTTGCAGAGCCGCGGCCCGTGCGCCGTGGGCCCGGGCGGGAGTAGCTCAGCTGGCAGAGCGGCAGCCTTCCAAGCTGCATGTCGCGGGTTCGAACCCCGTCTCCCGCTCCATTCCGTCGTTTCGTGCCTGGCACGACAAGAGACGCCGTGGCCGGCCTTCTCGGCGACAGGTCGAGGATGCCGAACCGGTTGCTGAAACACTCGGCGACACGCTGCCAGCGTGGCCATCATCCGCAGCGGTGGCGGTTCGCGAGGTCAGGTCAGATGCCTCTGGCGTGACATCGGAAGCCGTGAGACCGTCCCATCGGTTGACCGACGATCCGGCGCTCCTGTTGATGAGCGACCGGGCCAGGATCGCTGAGGCGTCCCAAAGGCTGCCAGATGCGAGGCCAACGAGCCGCGACGTGTCTCGCGTCCCTTCTCCCGTTCCTTCTCGCCTCCTGCGTGGGCGCGGCAGATTCCCCGACACCGACTATGCCGGGGGCGTCGCCAGCCTCGTCGCCAACTCGGACCCCATCACCGACGCCGCCGCCGGTCGTCTCGCCGTCGCCGGCGGTCCAGACCTATGTCGTGGCGTCGGGCGACACGATCGCCCGCATTGCCGCCTGGTTCCACATGACCGTCGAGGAGTTGCTCGCGGCGAACCCGTCGATCGTGGATCCGAACCGGATCGCCGTCGGTAATGTGATCAGCATCCCGGCGCGATCGGTTGGGACCGTCATCAGGATCGAGGGCCCGGACTACCGCCACCTGCGCCTCAAGGAGGACGCCGACCTCGTCGCTGTCGGCAATCCGAACCTGGAGGGCGAGGTGGTCCACTGGCAGCTCGCCGAGGCAAGCGTGGAACCTTCGACGTGGGGGCCGGGTCAGGAGTGGCGGAACCTGGACTACCCGAGCTTCAATGCCGGTGGGAGGTCCTCGCCAGTTCTGGCCGAGTACCTGGACGCCTACACCGAGGGCAACCAGCAGGGAAGGCACGTCTGGCGGGCCTACCGAGCCTGGGTCGCGGCTACCGGCGCGCATCCAGAACTCTGGACTCAGATCGTCGTGGTGGAGTGGGGCGGCACGGGCCCGTGCCCGGCCGAAGAGACCAACTATGTCGAGCGACTCGTCGCCCCGGATGGCACGACCTATGACATCGTCCCGGGCGAGGACGCCGAGTTCAACGGCCAGTGGACGATCGTCACTACGAACGCGGGGGGCACGTCCGGCGCCGGCTGGCGTCAGGCGCTCGAGTCGTGCTGGGAGCCGTACGAAGCGGTGGTGGGAAGCGACGCCACGGCCTACCTCGCGGCGACGTATCGGACCGGCGAACCGTTGGTCGACTTTCCGCCGATGCGGCTCATCGTCGCCGGGCCGGAGGGCTTCCGGTCCGAGCGCGACCTCGCCTGGGCCCACCTGGAGCGGGCGCCCGACGGGACGGTCTTCGTCTCAAGCATGGAGGTCGACGAGGCCGGGCCGCACGCGCCCACGTTCCTGTCGATGACCGTTGCCGCCCTCGACCCGGACGGCAACCCGAAGCCCGGCTGGCCGTTCACGACGACGGATCCGAGCTCGCGGCCCGTGTTCGGATCCGACGGCACCGTCTATGTCGCCCAAACCACAGACGCCGGCGACCGGATCATCGCGCTCGGCGCCGATGGGCAGATGAAGGAGGGCTGGCCGTACGCAGTCCCTGGCAAGCTTGAGTGGACCGTGTGCGGCGCCGGTTGCCCGAACGTGCCGCGTTGGCCGCACGTCTCCCCCGACGGGTCGATCTACGACAGCTTCATCTCGAACGTTCACGCCGTCGAGCACGGCAGCCAAGCATCGGGCATCTACATCGTCGGGCCGGATGGCCAGGTAGAGGACGGCTGGCCGTACGTGCTGCCGAAGGGCACCGTGATCCCGAACGCGCTGGGGACTCCAGGTTGGTCGAGCTTCGCTCCCGTCATGGCCGACGACGGCCGGATCTACGTCCCGTGGTACGACGAACGCTCCGGCACGCCGCACGACGAGCTGGTCTGCCTGACCCCCGGAGGAACCATGTGCCCCGGCTGGCCCGTCCGGCTGCCGCACCCAGCCGCCGGCGACCCCGAGATCGACGAACACGGGAACCTACAGGTGTTGCTGCGCGAGCCAGGGAGCCCAGGCCAGACCAAGATCACGGTTCGCCCCAACGGGACGATCGTCAAGTGACGAGTGGCGGGCGAGGCTCAGGACCCTCCCTGTGACGACGCGATAACAGGACACGTTTCGCACAGGCCCCGGAGCACGATGCTGTAACGCACAGCCGTCCCGGCCTTCCAAGCTGCATGTCGCGGGTTCGAACCCCGTCTCCCGCTCCACTCCTCTTCCCCGCGATCGGCCTTCGCCAGCGACCGAGCGGCCTGGGCTACGCGTCGGAGTCCTGGCGATCCACGCGTCGCCCATCGCCACGGCTCGCCACGGCCGAGCCGATGACGATGCCGAAGCCGGCGCCGAGCGCGATGCCGAGCGCGATCTCGCCGAAGATGACGCCGAACGCGATCCCGACCCCGGCGCCGATGGCGATCCACACTCCCAGCGCATCCGTCGTCTTCTTCGCGTCGGTCTGCGGCCTCTTGTTGCTCTCCGCCATGACGTCCTCCTTCAAGTGCGTGTCAGTGCCTGGCCTGGTTGTAGACGGCGCCGCCGAGGAACGAGCCCCAGAGGGCGACAAGCAGCCAGAACGAGCTGTCGCCGGCGTTGCCCAGGCTCGCGAACTGCCAGGCCCAGTACGCCTGCACGGCGACGGCCATGACGCAGAACGAGAAGCGCATCGCGTTGCCGACGATGAACGTCTGGCGTTCGTCCTGGGTCTCGTCGATGCGCTGACCGCGCCATGCCATGAATGCCGCGGCGAGGCCGCTCACCACGAGCAGGAAGATGCCGCCGCCGATGAGTCGTCCGGCGTTCGGGCCGTCAGACCACAGGCCGATGACGAGATAGGGCAGCGCGAGCACCGCCGCGATGAGGATCGTCATGCGTGCGGTGCGCATGTCAGTCTCCCTCCGTGGAAACAGAAGAGCTCCTCGATTGACCATCACAGGTCCTCTGTCTCGTTGTGTAAAGCTGGCTTGACATGACTCTAGCAAGGACAGGCAGTCGTGTCAAGCCTCCTTTACCTCACGCTACGAGAACGCGCTCGCGGGCGATCCTCCGGGCGACACGGCCGGCGCCCGGCTCATGACGGCCTGAAGGAACCAGCCGGCGGCCCGCGCCGTCCCGTGGCCATGCAGAAGACGCGGCGCAGCCGGGTCATCGCCCTCGCGGCCTCTCTCCTGGCGGTCGCGCTCTCCGCGTCTGCCTGCGCCTCCGGGATCTCGACGCCCAGCCCGATCGCGACGGGCCCGCTGGTCACGGTGGAGACTCGCGGCGGCCTGTGTGTCGACGGCCCGTGCGGCACGACCATCGTCATCGAGCGCAACGGGCGGGTCCGCCAGGCGGCCAAGCCGCCGAACGACCTCGGGATCGTGCCGCCCGCCGCCCTGGCGGCCCTCGACGCCGCGATCAGGACGACCGATTTCGCGGCGCTCAGGAGCCACCCGTTCACCGGCGAATGCCCGACGGCCTATGACGGGCAGGAGATCGTGTTCGAGTTCGGGGCGCCCGCCGGCGTCCAGCGGATCGCATCCTGCGAGGTCGACGTCGATTTCGGGTCGCCGCTCATCGTGGCCGTCTCGACCGCCCTCGGGCCGTTGCTCCCGCTCCCGACCCCCTGACGCCAGGTCTCGGCGCCACGCCCCCGGTTGCCCGGTGCGCGTCCCATCCCGCGAACGGGCGAAGCGCCCGCGCCGGCCCTGCCCGCTGGCACCTCCGTGGGGTGCCCCAAGCGACACGCAGCGTCGGAAGCTACGGTGCGCGAAACCACTGGATAGTCGCCGATGGCATCGTACGTTGGTCAGCTGCACACGATCTTGACCTTCCATCGAGCCTCCCGCATCATCGGACACCCGGACGGGAGACGACGATGACCCGCGGTCCATGTTCCGGTTGCCCGGACCGCGGCGAGCTACTGGCGAGACCGACCCGTCTCTCGCGACATGGAGTGCCCACTGGAGGTCCGCGATGGAACGTCGACCGCGCTTCACTCGCCATGGATCGAGGAAGCCGCGGCGTGCGGCACTCGTCGCCCTCGTCGTCACGGGTCTGACGCTCGGGCTCGCAGGCCCGATCCAGGCCACGATCACGCCCGGATCGACGGCGCTGACGATTGCGCAGGCGATCGCCACGTCCTCGGTCACCGTCACTGGGGCGTCGTTCGTGGCTGCGCCGCCGAACGGAACGCCCAACGGCATCTCGACCTCGGCGCTGGGCGGTTTTCCACTCGACGGCGCTGACTACGGGATCCTGACCTCGGGCAACGTCAGCAGCGTCGATCAACCGGGAACATTTGCCAGCACGAGCGACGGCGGCAACAACGTCCGAGGCGACACGGACCTGGACGTCTCGATCCTGAAGATCGACCTGACCGTTCCACAGGGGGCCAACTGCCTGACCCTCAACTTCAAGTTCCTCTCCGAGGAGTACCCGGTCTACGTCGGCAGCCCGTACAACGACGTGTTCATCGCCGAGCTCGACACCTCCGATTGGACGACCTCGGGCTCGACGATCTCCGCACCCAACAACTTCGCGTTCGACGCCTCCAACGACCCGGTCAGCATCAACTCGACCGGCGTAGGCGGGATGACGGCGGCGGATGGCGTCGGGACCGCGTTTGACGGGACGACCACGGACCCACAGGGGGACACGAATGGCGGCGCGACGGGCCTCCTTGGCGCAGCCACGCCAGTGACGTCGGGGGCTCACTCAGTCTTCCTGACGATCTTCGATCAGGGGGACCATGTCTTCGACTCCGCGGTCTTCCTCGATAACCTCCGGGTGGGAACCGTCCCGAACCCGGCAACCGACTGCAAGCCTGGGGCGACCGAGCCGGCCCACCTGACGCTCGTCAAGACGGTCGACAATGCCGGCGGCGGGACTGCCGCCGCGACCGACTGGACGCTGAGCGCGACCGGCCCGACGACGATCTCCGGCAACACCGGTGGCGCCGAGGTCACGAGCGCCGCGGTGAGCCCCGGCACGTACGCGCTCGCCGAGGTCGGTCCGGCCGGCTATACCCCGGGCGCCTGGTCCTGCAACGGCGGGACGCTTACCGACAGCAGCCTCGTCCTCGCCGGCGGCGAGAGTGCGAACTGCTCGATCAACAACACGTACGGGACGTCCGACGTGCCGATCTTCCAGAAGATCATCGCCAACGGCAGCGCGACCTACAGCGACTTCACGTTCCAGATCAAGCAGGGCACCACGGTGACGACGGTTCTCGGGTCCGCCCTCGACAGCACCGGCGTCTATTCGGCTCCGGCGCTGGTGGGTGATTTCACCATCACGGAGATGGGCGCACCCGCTTTCTACACAGCAAGCTACAACCTCGGCGGCGTCGTGAAGACCACGAACTGCCAGTGGTTGTCGGAGACAGAGCTAACACAACAACAAGTGGCCCCGGTCTGCGTGATCACGAACACGTTCAACGCGCCACCTCCGCCGAACCCGGAGCCGACCCCGACGCCCGCCCCGACCCCGACACCCGCCCCGACACCGACGCCCACGCCGACCCCGACACCCACCCCGACCGCGACACCCACCCCGACCCCGAACAGCGGCGGCGTCGGAGGTGCGAACGTGACCCCGCCACCGACCAGCAAGATCGGCGCATCCACGGGCGGATCCACGAGCCCGCTCATGCCGATCTCGATCGCGCTGCTCTTGAGTGCCGCGACGGGACTCATGCTCACTCGACGGCCCAGGCGCCGGTAGGGTTCTTCGGCTGCGGGGCGTCCGGAGTCGGGCTCCCCGCAGTCCACACCACGACGTAACGCCCAGGCGCCCGGATTTCCGGGCTGCATCACGGCCACCTCGCGCAGGGGCAAGGGGCCCTGGCCGTCACAACGAGCCGGGCGTAGCGTCTCAAGGGCACGCGGGAGGCGAGGACACGCGATCACTGCTGCGGCCGCCAGGTCGGGGCGAGCCATGGCGAGTCCCGCTCGCGATCGCACGAGGCGTCGAGATGCGCAGGATGTTGGTCGGGTCGTCGGCGATCCTGTTGGCCATCCTCATGTCCGCGTCCCCGTCGCTCGGCGCGTCGGACCCCGCCCCACCGCCCGGAGGCGCATCGGTCGCTCCGGCCACCGTCCCGCCGCCGCCCGCGATCACGGCGATCGCCGCGGGCGCAGTGCACACGTGCGCCCTCACGGCGGAGGGCGGGGTCCTCTGCTGGGGCGGCAACTACTTCGGCCAGCTCGGCAACGGCTCTACGGCGTTCAGCCCCGTCCCGGTCGTGGCCGCCGGCCTCTCCGCCGGCGTGACGGCGATCGTCGCCGGCGACAACCACACCTGCGCGCTGTCGCGCGGTGGTCGGGTCACGTGCTGGGGCCAGAACTACTACGGCCAGCTCGGGAACGGCACGACGATCGGCAGCAGCGTCCCGGTGGAGGTCCCTGGCGTTCCGGCCGGCGCAACCGCTCTCGCCGCGAGCGGGTTCCACACGTGCGCGCGCGCGAGCGGCGGCTCCGTGCTGTGCTGGGGCGACAACTTCGTCGGCCAGGCCGGCAACGGCGTGGCGAGCAGGAGCCTCGTCCCGGTCGACGTCACGGGCCGCACAGGCGGCTTGACGGCCGTCTCGGGCAACAACCACACGTGCGCGCTGACGACTGCAGGCGGCGTCGCGTGCTGGGGCTACGGGAGTCTCGGCCAGCTCGGCGACGGCCTGACGAGCAGGAGCGCCCGCTTCGTCCCGGTCGGCGTGACTGGCCTCGGAAGCGGCGTCGCGGCCATCTCGACGGGCAGCAACCACAGCTGCGCGTTGACGCTGGGCCGCGTCGTCTGCTGGGGCCATAACCTGCACGGCGAGCTCGGCAACCGCACCCGGGTGGACAGCATCGTCCCGGTCGACGTGTCCGGGCTGGCGGCCGGGGTGAGCGCTGTATCCGCAGGCGGCGCCCACACGTGTGCCCTCACGGGTAGCAGCGGCGTCATGTGCTGGGGCGCCAACTACTCGGGCCAGCTCGGCAACGGCGCGCGCGCGAACAGCCCCACGGCGGTGGTGGTCTCCGGTCTCGCGAGCGGCATCGCGGCCACCGCCGCCGGCCGCAACCACACCTGCGCGCTGACCGGTCGCGGTCGGGTGAAGTGCTGGGGTGACAACCTCAGCGGTCAGCTCGGCGACGGGACGACCGTCATGCGCCGGGTCCCGGTCGACGTCCGCTTCGCGATCTACCCGACGATCGGGCTGCTCTCGTCAACCCCGGCCGGGACGATCGACCTGGGTACGACGGTGTCGTTCAGCGCGACGGTCCGTCCGCTCGCGCCGGCGGGCAGCCGCCCGACGGTCCGCTTTGCGATCTTCCGATGGGACGCCGGCGCCTGGCGAACCGCCGCCTGGCGCGATGTGACCGTCGACGCGACGGGGAGTGCGACCCTGCGCTGGGGTTTCGTGACGGCGGGCCAGCGGGCCGTCCGCGCCAAGGTCCTGCCGAGCGCGACCTTCGCCGGCAGCCCTTGGACTCCGCCCATCCGGTACACGGTGCCCTGACGCCGGCTGCACGCTGCCCGGCCCCGCACGGTCAACCCCAGAGCGCGTCGATCGAGAGGTAGCGCTCGCCGGTGTCGTAGGTGAAGGTCAGGATGCGCGCGCCGTCCGCGACCGACGGCAGCAGCTGGGCCACCGCCGCGAGCGCCGCGCCGGACGAGACGCCCACGAGCACGCCCTCCTCGCGGGCGGAGCGCCGCGCGTAGGCCATCGCGTCCTCGGGGGAGACCTGGAGGATCCCGTCGAGGACCTCCATGCGCATGACCCCGGGGATGAACCCGGCGCCGATCCCCTGGATCGAGTGGGGGGAATGCGTCCCGCCGGAAAGAACCGGCGACAGGGTCGGCTCCACCGCGTACACCTTGAGCGCCGGCCAGCGCTCCTTGAGGACTTCCGCGACCCCGGTGATGTGGCCGCCGGTCCCGACGCCGGTCACGATGTAGTCGAGGCCGTCGGGGAAGTCGGCCAGGATCTCCTGGGCCGTCGTCCGGCGGTGGACCGCCGGGTTCGACGGGTTGTCGAACTGCATCGGGATCCAGGCGCCCGGGATCTCCGCCGCGAGCTCGTTGGCGCGCGCGATCGACCCCTTCATGCCCAGCTCGCGCGGCGTCAGCTCGAGCTCCGCGCCGTAGCCGGTCATGAGCTTGCGGCGCTCGATCGACATCGACTCGGGCATCGTCAGGATCAGCCGGTAGCCCTTCACGGCGCAGACGAGGGCGAGGCCGATCCCGGTGTTGCCGGATGTCGGCTCGATGATGACCGAGCCCGGGCCGATGATCCCGGCGGCCTCGGCGTCCTCGATCATCGCGAGGGCGATGCGGTCCTTGATGCTGCCGCCGGGATTGGCGCGCTCCTGCTTGAACCAGACCTCGACGCGGGGGTCGAACAGGCGGTTGACCCGGACGTGGGGCGTGTTGCCGATGGTGGCGAGGATGGACTGGGCCTTCACGGAACGCTCCTCTCGGATTGGGGCTTGGCGGGCGGCCGCCCGGCCGCCGGCGGGCGGCCGGGCGGTCAGATGACGAAGTCGGCGTCCTCGAAGCCGTCGCGGACGCGGCGGACGCGGAGCTGGCTGGACTGGTAGACGATCGAATTGGGGGGCACGCTGTTGGTGAGGAAGACGTTGCCACCCACCACGCTGTCGTCGCCGACGACGGTCTCGCCGCCGAGGACCGTGGCGTTGGCGTAGATCACGACGCGGTCGCCGATCGTGGGATGCCGCTTCGTGCCGGCCGCGCTCTTGTCGACCGACAGGGCGCCGAGTGTGACGCCCTGGTAGAGCTTGACCTCGTCGCCGATCACGGCCGTCTCGCCGACCACGACCCCCGTGCCGTGGTCCATGCAGAACGAGCGCCCGATCGAGGCGCCCGGGTGAATGTCGATCCCGGTCCGGGTGTGGGCCACCTCCGCCAGGAGGCGGGGCAGGATCGGCACGCCGAGGTGGTGGATCGCGTGGGCGATCCGGTGGATGGCGATGGCCAGGAAGCCCGGGTACGCCGCGATCACCTCGTCGACAGACTCGGCGGCCGGGTCGCCGGCCGAGATGGCCTCGGCGTCGAGGACCAGCTGGGCGTGAATCTTCGGCAGCGCCTCGGCGAAGGCGTCGATGACGCGCCCGGCGTCGGCCTCCCGGGTCAGCGGCGCGACCAGGCGGCGCAGGTCCCGGCGGCCGAGGACGAGGCGGGCAGCCAGCTCGTCCGCGTTCGCCGCGGCGTCGTCGGACAGCTGGGGGAACAGGACGCCGAGGAGCCCGTCCACGAACGCGGCCACGTCGCGCTTGAGCGGGTAGATGCGGCCGTGCTCGGAACGGCCGGCAGCGAGGAGCTCGGCGAAGTCGTGCTCGCGGTCGTGGTCGGTGGTCGTTGACATGGTGCTTCTCCGGGCTATCGGTTGGTGTACCGGATCGGGGCGGGGACGGTGAGGCCGACCAGCTGGTCCGTGCGCCGGAAGAGCCGGGCCAGGAGCGACGGGATCCACCAGCGCACGAAGTAGAGGCGACAGCCGACGCAGATGCCGGTCGCCGCGAGCAGGAGCTGGAGCGCCCCGACGGCGCCGACGAGGACCCAGCCGAGCGGCGTGGCGCCGAGAGCGAAGGCGATGGAGCCGAGACCGACGAAGGCGGCCCCCAGGGCCTGGGCGAAGCGGGGCGGGTACTCGTGCTCGGGCTCGGCCGGGGGGCCGAGGCGGAGGAGGCGGCGGACGACGGGCCAGGCGCGGCCCGGCAGGAAGAGGCGGGTGCCGAACGCCGCCGAGATGGCCAGGTTCAGCCCGACGACGAGCGCCAGCCAGGGCGCCGACACGAGGTAGGCGGCCGCGAGGACCGCCGCGGAGACGCCGGCGCCGAAGCGCTGGCCGCGCGGGTCGATCCGGCGGGCGGGCGGGGTGAGGATGGACACGGGAGACCTCCGGGGACGCGGGAAGGCGGAAGGCGGGTCGCTCTGCGCGCGGTGGCGCGGCGGGCGACGGGTTGGGACTCGCGAGGCCCGCGCGAGGGGCCAGAGGTCAGCGAGCGATCGCGACCGTGCCCCGCACCGGCACTCGCCGGGGACAGGAGCAACAGGTACCGCTGTGGAGGCGGCGATCGCGGGTCGTCATGGGCGGAGCATAGCCGACATGCGCAAGTGGCCGCGTCGGCGGGTTCGGGGCGGGCTGCGGGCCACGCGGGCCCTGCGGCGCCGCCGTGCTCACCCTTCATGACCAAGAATCCAGCAGTGGAGATGCTGAGTGGCGCCACGTCCACGCTCGGGGGTCGCAACGACCTGCATGCCGGCGTGATCGCCGATCGCGGCACGGCCGCCGCCGCGCGCTCAGCCGCCGGCGCCTCGCTCGGCCGCGGCCGCCTCCACGGCCTCGCGCAGGCGGCGCAACGTGTCGGGGATCGCGGCCCGCAGGTCGTGCTCGATGCGGCCGGCGGCCAGCGTGGCGAGGCCGCGCGGCTCCACCTCGGCCCGGACCCCGATGCGGGACCGGGCCGCGCCCAGCGGCTCGACCGTGCAGGTCGCCGCGATGCGAAACAGGCCGGACGAGGCGGTGATCGCCATGAGGCGCGGCGGGTCGTTCTCCGTGATCCTCCCGAGCGCCTCGACCTGCATCCCGCCCGGCCCGGCGAGCGTCAGCCGGACGCCCCCGTCGGGCTCCTCCTCGGCGCGGACGACGCCCGGCAACCAGGCCGGGAGGCCCTCGACGCGGGTGACGAAGGCAAATGCGTCGGCAGGGGCGGCGTCGACCTCGACCGCTTCCTCGATCCGGATCACCCGGAGAGCCTACCGCCTGGCGGCGGAACGGGGCTGGCGTCGCATCCTCAGGATGCACGGGCAGCAGGATCGCCGGCCCCATCCCGTCCACGCCCCTGCCCGCCGTCCCAGTTCCCCCTCGACGCGGAAGGCGGCGCGCGCCACACTCCGAGGATGATCTGCGGAGCGTGCGGAACCGAGAACCGAACGGGCAGGAAGTTCTGCCGGTCGTGCGGGGTTGCCATGGCGGCGACCTGTCCGGCGTGCGGCGCGGCCAACGACCCCGAGGACCGCTTCTGCGGCGAGTGCGGGGCCGACATCGGCGGGGATGCTGGGGCAGCCGGGGGAGTCGCCGGGGTTGCTGGCTCGCGCGCGACGCCGCTCGGCTTTGCGCCGGCGGCCACCGGCGCGGCCGGCGCGACCGAGCGGCGGCTCGTCAGCGTCCTCTTCGCCGACCTCGTCGGCTTCACGACCCTTGCCGACGACCGGGACCCCGAGGCCATTCGCGAGTTCCTGGGCCGCTACTTCGACGTCGCCCGCGAGGTCGTGGAGCGGTACGGCGGCGCGGTCGAGAAGTTCATCGGCGACGCGGTCATGGCCGTCTGGGGCACCCCGACCGCCCGCGAGGACGACGCCGAGCGCGCGGTCCGCGCCGCGCTGGACCTCGTCGCGGCCGTTCCGGCCCTCGGAGCGCCCGGCGACAACCGCCCGGCGGCACGCGCCGCGGTCCTGACCGGGGAGGCTGCCGCGGTCGTCGGAGCGCAGGGCCAGGGGATGGTGGCGGGCGACCTCGTCAACACCGCCTCGCGCCTCCAGGCGGCCGCCTCCCCCGGCACTGTCCTCGTAGGCGAGGCGACCCAGCGCGCGGCGGGCGAGGCGATCGTCTTCGAGGCCGTGGGCGAGCAGCTCCTCCGCGGCAAGACCACGCCGGTCCCGGCGTGGCGCGCCGTCCGGGTCGTCGCCGGCCGCCGTGGGGCGGGCCGGAGCAGCCGCGTCGAGCCGCCCTTCGTGGGCCGGGACGAGGAGCTGCAGCTCCTCCGGGACCTCCTCCACGCGACGACTCGTGACGGGCGCGCCCGCCTCGCCTCGGTCGTGGGGATCGCCGGGATCGGGAAGAGCCGCCTGGCCTGGGAGCTGGAGAAGTACGTGGACGGCCTGGCGGCCGACATCTACTGGCACCGGGGCCGCTCCCCGGCGTACGGGGAGGGCCTGGCGTTCTGGGCGCTCGGCGAGATGGTCCGCGAGCGGGCCGGCATCGCCGAGAGTGACGATGCCGCGACCTCGCGGGAGAAGCTCGCGACAATGCTCCGCGATTACGTCGCCGACCCGTCAGAGCGGGCCTGGATGGAGCCGCGCCTGGCGGCCCTCCTCGGGCTGGAGGCGGCGCCCCCCGGCGAGCGCGAGGAGTTCGAGGCCGCCTGCCGGACCCTCTTCGAGCGGATCTCGGAGCGGGGCACCGTCGTCCTCGTCTTCGAGGAGCTGCAATGGGCCGACCCGGCTCTCCTCGACTTCATCGAGACCGTCACCGACCGTTCGCGAGCCCGGCCCATCCTCGTCGTCACCCTGTCGCGCCCCGACCTCCTCGAACGGCGGCCGACGTGGGGGGCGGGCCTGCGGAGCTTCTCGAACCTCCCGCTCGACCCCCTCGCCCCCGACGAGGTGGAGATGCTCCTCGTCGGCCTGGCCCCTGGCCTCCCGGCGTCGGCGATCGCGGCCATCGTCGAGCGGGCGGAGGGGATCCCGCTCTACGCCGTGGAGATGGTCCGGATGCTCCTGGACCAGGGCGCCCTCCGCGAGCGCGACGGCCGCTACCACCTCGACGGCGAGCTGGGCCCGCTGGCGATCCCGGCGACCCTGGCCGGTCTCCTCGGGTCGCGGCTCGACGGGCTGACGGAACCCGAGCGCATGCTCATCGGGCACGGGGCGGTGCTCGGCCAGTCCTTCACCGTGCGGGCCCTGGCCGCGGCCACCGGGCACTCCCAGGAGCACCTCGGGCCGACGCTCGACGCGCTCGTCCGCAAGGAGGTCTTCAACCTCGACGAGGATCCCCGCTCACCCGAGCGCGGCCAGTACCACTTCATCCAGGGGCTGTTCCGCGAGGTCGCCTACGAACGCCTGGCGAAGCGCGACCGGCTGGCCCGACACCTGGCGGCCGCCCGCTTCTTCGAGGAGCTGGACGACCCGGAGCTGGCGGGCATCGTCACGACGCACTACCTCGAGGCCCACCGGCTCTCGGCGGAGGGCGCGGAGCGGGACGAGATCGCGGCGAAGGCGCGGACCACGCTCCTCGACGCGGCGGCGCGCTCTCGCGACCTGCACGCCTACGCGAGCGCGCAGCGCTTCCTGGAGCAGGCGCTCGCCTTCGCGGCCGCTCCCGACGACGAGCGGGAGATCCTCACCCGGCTGGCGGCGGCGGCCTTCGACGCAGCCAAGGAGCTGGCGGAGTTCGACCGCGCCGAGGGGTATGCGCGCCGAGCGCTCGAGGCCGCCCGCGCCGGCGGCGACCCGGCGGCCATGGCTCAGGCCTACACGACGCTCTCGAGCGTCCTCGCCTTGAACAACCACGCCAGGGAAGCCCGGGACATCCTCCGCCAGGCCGTCGACGACCTGTCCGGCCAGGCCCCCGACGCTGCGATGGTGCGGCTCGAGGCCGAGCTCGGGCGAGCCTACCTGATGTCGGGCGAGCCGGCGCTCGCGCTGCCTGTCATCGAGCAGGCGCTCGTGCGCGCAGAAGCAGCTGCCGAGCTGGAGTCGATCGCCGAGCTCCTGGTCAGCCGGGCCTGGGCAGTCACGCGGGCCGGGCGCCCGACCGAGGCGCTCGTGCTCCTGCGCGGTGTCGTCCCGTTCTGCGACGAGCACGGCTTCCTGAACGCGCGCATGCGGTGCGCCATGAACCTGTCGGCATGGGAGATGGTGGGCAGCCCGCGGCGATCGATGATCGCCGCGTTCGAGGGCCTCGAGATCGCCCGCCGCCGCCGGCTCGCGGGCTGGGCCGGGGCGGCGGCCGGGAACTGGGCCGATGGTGCCTTCGTCGTCGGGGAGTGGGACGCGATCCTGTCGCTCGCGGCCGAGCTGGACGCCGAGGGCCTGCTGCCCGCCGACGAGAGCGCCTCCATCTTCGTCGGGGTCTCCCTCGTTCGCGCCTACCGGGGCGCGATCGAGGAGGCGGCAGCCGTCCTCGAGAGCTACTTCACGCCGCAGATGGAGGACTTCCAGATCGCCCGCGCGTATCACGACACCTTCGCCCACCTCGGCTTCCTTGCCGGTGACTACGAGGCGATGCGCCGGCATGGCATCGATTTGGCGGCGTCACGCGACATGTACCCCTACAACGTCATCCCCGGCGCCCGCGCCTCGCTCTGGCTGCGCGACGCAGCCGGCGTTCGGGAGGCGCTGGGCGAGCGCGATGTCTCCGTGGGCCGCGCGACCGACCTCCGGTTCGCGGCGATCCGGGCCGGACTGGCCGCCCTCGAGGGCCGCCCCGACGACGCGCGGGCGGCCTACCTGGCGGCCGAAGCGGGTCTCCGCGAGCTCGGCATCCGCTTCGAGCTGGGCCTGGCCTTGCTCGAGCACGCCGTCTTCCTCGCCGGCGATCCGTCCGCCCTCGCGGCCGCGGACGAGGCCCGGACCATCTTCGACGAGCTGGGCGCCACGACACTCCGGGCACGTCTTCCCGCCGAGGTCGCGGTCGCATCCTGAACACGCCCGGTCAGGCGGGAAGCGTGACCCGGGCGCGAAGCCCCGGCCGGTTGTCCTCCAGCATCAGGCGCCCGTGGTGGGCGTCGACGATCCAGCCGGCGATCGAGAGCCCGAGGCCGGCGCCGTCACCGGACCGGGCCACGTCGCCGCGGACGAACCGCTCCAGCACGCGGGAGCGCTCGGTCTCCGGGATCCCCGGCCCGTCGTCGCCGACGACCAGCTCGATGCCGCCCGACCTCCGTGCGTCCACCCGCACGCGCACGCCCGCGCCGCCGTGGACCAGGGCGTTGTCGACGAGGATCCCGAGCAGCTCGACGATCCGGTCGGGGTCCACGCGGGCGCTGCCGGCCGTCGTGTCGCCGAGCTCGACGGCCGCGCCGCGGGCGGCGGCGAGCGCCGCGTAGCCGGCAACCGCGCCGCGCACGAGGGCGTCCAGGTCCGTCTCGACGGGGACGATCTCGGCCGCGCCGGCATCCGCGCGGGCGAGCGTCAGGAGGCCGCCCACCAGCCGGTTCATCCGGCCCACCTCGGCCCGCATCGCGTCGAGCGTCTCGTCGTGCTCGGCGATCGTCTCCCCGGGATGGCGCGCCAGCACCTGCAGGCCGGCGTCGACGACCGCGAGCGGCGTGCGCAGCTCGTGCGACGCATCGGCAGCGAACTCGCGCTGGCGGTCGAAGGCACGGCGGATCGGACGCATCGCCCGATCCGCCAGCACCCACCCGGCCACGAGCGCCAGCACGAGCCCGATCGATCCCGCCAGGACGAGGAGGAGGGTGACCTGGCGCTCGACGTCGCGGACCGCCGCGAGGTCCTGGCCGACCTGGACGACGGCTCCGCCCCGGACCAGGAACGAGACGACGACGGCCTCGCCGCCGGTGGGCAGCGGGACTACCGCCTGGGATCCGTCCGGGGTTGCGGCCTCGGCCGCCGGCTGGAGGGCGTCGACCCCGATCCCGGCGGGATCGACCGCCAGCTGGCCGGCAGCGCTCCAGGCGGCCGCGAAGGTCCCCGCGAACGCCCCGCCCGGCGGCAGGGCCACGTCGCCCGGGTCGTTCTGCAGGCGCTCCACGACCTCGCGGGCCACCGTCCGCAGCGTCTGGGCCCGCTGGTCCACCAGGAAGCGGTCCATCGCGATCACGACCCCGACGCCGAGGGCAAGGAGGATCCCGGCGATGACGAGCACGTTGGCGACGACCAGGCGGACCCGGACTTGCTCGAACATCGGCGTCGTCAGCCCGCAGCACGTAGCCGACGCCCCGGACCGTATGGATCAACGGCGCGTCGAAGCCGTGGTCCACCTTGCGCCGAAGGTAGTGAACGTACAGGTCGACGACGTTGGAGGAGGGCTCGGCGTCGTAGCCCCAGACGTGCTCGAGGATCCGATCCCTGGTCAGCACCTGCCCGACGTGGCGGGCCAGGAGCTCGAGCAGCGAGAATTCCTGGGCCGACAGGTCGATCGGACGGCCTGCCCGCGTGGCCGTGTGGGCGTCGGCGTCCACGACAAGGTCCGCGACCCGCAGCGGGCCGGCCGCGACGCCGCTGCGCCGCAAGTGGACGCGGAGGCGCGCCAGCAGCTCCTCGAAGGCGAAGGGCTTGAGGACGTAGTCGTCGGCGCCGGCTTCCAGGCCGGCCACCCGGTCGGGCACCGCATCCCGCGCGGTGAGCATGACGATCGGCATCCGCAGGCCGCGCGCGCGAATGGCCCGGCATACGGCGAGCCCGTCGAGCCCCGGCAGACCCACGTCCAGGATGACCGCGTCGGGAAGCTCCGCGAGCGCGGCGTCGCGGCCGGCCGGGCCGTCGAAGGCCAGCGTGACCCGGAAGCCCTCCTCGACCAGCACCTTCTGCAGCAAACGCGCGAGAGCCGGCTGATCCTCCACGACGAGGACCGCCGGCGCGCGCCGCGCCGCTCCGCCCGGGGCTGCGGGGCGTGGTCACGGGCTAGCCGGGGGTGCGTTCACGACTCCAATGATGCTCCAAGAACGCGGAGTGACACTTCGGCCATGAGCACCACCACGCGTTCTCCCCGGTCGGTCGCGGCGGGTCCCGCTCCTCGGCGGGAGGATCCGCGTCGCTTCGCCTCGCGCGTCAAGCGCTGGTCCGTCGGGATCACGGTCGCGGCCGCCGGCCTGACCTGGGGGCTCGTCTCCCAGAACGTCGTCGGCGCCACAAACGCCGGTGCGACGAACGCCGGCGCGCCTGCCGACACCAGCACCCAGACCGGCACGCCCGGGCGGGCAGCCGTGCCGTCGACCGACTTCTTCGGCCAGCCTGCGGGGCAGCCGCAGCCGATTCTCGGAACCGGGGCGGGCGGGTCCGCCGGCGCCCCCATCGTTCGCGGCAGCACGTCCTGACGTGGTGTCCGCAGCCGTTCCCGCTCGCGCGACCAGCCGGGCTCCCGGGACCTCCCGTGCTCCCGCGACCTCCCGCGCCCTCGGCGCCGACGTGACGGCGGCCACGTCCGCCGCGACGGCCGAGCTCGCGACCCCGCCGGGGTTCGTCCGATGGGAGTTCCGCGCGATGGGCACGGCCGTGACGGTCGTCCTGCCTGCGCCCGACGCGGCCGCCGCCGCGGCTGTCGAGGAGCTCTTCGCAGCATGGGAGACGGCGCTCTCTCGTTTCCGGCCCGAAAGCGAGCTCTCGCGGCTCAACGCGTCCGCGGGTCGCGCCGTTCGCGTCTCGCCGCTCGTGATGCTGGTCGTGGAGGCTGCCCTGCGTGCCGCCCGCGCGACCGATGGGATCTTCGATCCGACGCTCGAGCCGCACCTGCGGGCCCTGGGTTACGACCGAACCTTCGACGAGGTGGCCCCCGACGGCCCTGCTCCCGCCGCGCCCGGACCGGGCGGCGCCTGGCGCGCCATCGAGGTCGACCGGGCCGCCGGGACAGTCCGGCTGCCGGGCGGAGCGGCGCTCGACCTCGGAGGCATCGCCAAGGGCATGGCTGTCGATGCCGCGCTCGATGAGCTTGCTCGTCGCGGCGTTCCGGCGGCGGTCGTCGAAGCAGGCGGCGACCTGGCCGTGATGGGGCTGCCGCCGGGCGCGTCCGCCTGGGCCGTCGCCCTCGAGATCCCCACGGGGCAGCGTGAGGTCGCGATCTCCTCGGGCGCGCTCGCCACCTCGGGCATCTCGCGGCGTGCCTGGCGCAGGGGCGGCAGGGAGCAGCATCACCTCGTGGACCCGCGAACCGGCGGCTCCGCGCGCAACGACCTCTGGTCGGTGACGGCCGCCGCGGTCACCTGCGCCCAGGCCGAGGTCGCCGCCAAGGTGGCGTTCGTCCTCGGTCGCGCCGAGGGCGCGCAATTCCTGCTGCGCGTCGGGATCTCCGCCCTCGTTGTCGGCCGTGACGGTGGCGAGGAGATCGTCGGCATCTGGGCCGACCGCCGCGCTTCCGCCCCTACCTCCGAACGCCTGCTCGCCGTCCGAGGTCGCCCATGAACGTGGGGTCTCTGACCTGGGACGTCGCCCGCACCGGCGGGCTCGTCGCCTACGCGCTGGTGACCACGTCGGTGGCGATGGGCCTCGTCCTCAGCCTGGGTTGGCGCTCGCCGCGCTGGACACGGTTCGTCACGAACGAGGTCCACCGCTTCGTCACCCTGCTCTCGCTCGTGTTCATCGTCGTGCACGGCACCGCCATCGCGGTCGACCCGTTCATCAAGATGAGCGTGCCCGACGTGCTCATCCCGTTCCTCGGCTCGTACCGGCCGGTCTGGGTCGCGCTCGGGATCATTGCCGCCTACCTGGCCGTCGCGGTCTACCTGTCGGACCGCGTCCGCAGCCGGGTCGGCTACGCGTGGTGGCGCCGGTTCCACGCCCTCGCCTTCGTGGTGTTCGTGATGGCGCTCGTCCACGGGATCGCGACGGGCAGCGACACGCGCACGCCCTGGGCGCTGGCACTGTACGGGGGCAGCCTCGTCCTGGTCGGCTTCCTGCTGATCCTCCGACTCCTCCCGGACCCGCCCGGGCGCTCCCGGCCGGTCATGGCCGGCGTCGCGATCGCCGCCGTTGCCGGCGTGGTGGGCTTCACGCTGATCGGCCCGCTCCAGCCGGGCTGGAGCGCCCGGGCCGGCGGCACGGTCCCCGTTGCCGCCGCGGCGGGCGGCGCCGGGGCCGCGGCGATCCCCGGCCCGGCAGGGCTCGGGGTGAAGGTGGCGAGCCCGCTCCCATTCGACGGGACGCTCACCCAGCGCCGCGGAGCGCTGCGGGTCCAGGGCCAGACGACCGACGGCACCGGCGCCTTCCTCGTCCAGCTCGTGGGCGGCGACGACGGCGGCATCACGTCGGGCCAGGTGGTCCTCAACACGGGCTCGGGCCAGGTCTGCACGGGCGCCGTGGGCGCGGTCGGCGACTCTACGATCGATGCCACCTGCTCCACGGCCGACGGCAGCACCTGGTCGCTGCGCGTCGCGGTCACCCAGGCCAGCCGCGCCACCATCAGCGGGACGCTCGAGGTGACACCGGGTCCCGGCGGGTCGGGTCCCGGCACGTCGTCCGGCTAGCGGCGCAGTGCCGGCCCGCGGCGGGCACGGTCTTCTGTCCTGCATGACGCCCTGGTATGCAGGCGCCCGATCAGCCTCGAATACGGCGGGCCCCGCTCCTCCGTCCGGTATGCGCGTTGCGGACATATCGATGGACGTCGATGCAACGGGAGGGGCCGATGCGATCACCACCGTCCGGCCTCGTCCGCGTCCTCGGGCTGCTCCTCCGCGTCCTCGGGCTCCTCCTCCGCGTCGTCGTCGAACGCCATCAGCGGCTCCTGCCAGGCCGGCACCCGCCGGTCGGCCGGACGGATCTCGGCGTCGATCGCCATCAGGAGGTTCGCGAAGCGGTCCAGCCGCATCGCCGCGCCCTTGCCGGTCTCCAGCCGCGAGATCGAGGTCTGGTCGATGCCCGTCAGCTCCTCGAGCTGCATCTGGGTGAGGCTTGCGGCGATCCGGGTCGACCTGACCTGACCGCCGATCCAGACCATCGGGTCGTCCGGCAGGCGTCGGTCGCGGCTTCGCACGGGATCGAGGCCGAACCATTTCTGGAGAAACCGTTCGTACATGGGGACATTGAAGCGGACTCCACGTATGCGGCCGGTACCCGGCGCATGTCCGCCGCACACCCGGCACTCACCCGGCACTCACCCGGCACTCACCCGGCGGGCACCCGTCGCTTACCCGGTCCGCACTCGGCACTTATCCCGGACCTACCTCGCACTCGCCAGGCGGTCACCGCACGGTCTACCGCGACACGCGCTCCAGATCGATCACGATCGATATGTCCGCAACGCGCATACCCGAAGGGGCAAGGCCTTCGGCGGTATGCGCGGCCGCGCTCGGGGCGGCATACCGACGATCGGAGCGCATCCCGACCGGCCGCGGGCCGGGCCGCCGCGGTGCCAGCCGGCCGGCCCCACCGAACCCGCACCGGTGCCGGACAACCCGGCACTCCTCACCCGTACGATGAGCGGTGATGCAGATCCTCGACGGACGACCGGTCTATTCGGCCACTGACCTGGTCGGCTTCCTCGCCTGCGGCCACCGCTTCGAGCTCGAGCGGGCGGCGCTGGCGGGCCTCGTGAAGAAGCCGATCCGCAGCGACCCCACGATCGAGCTCATCCAGGAGCGCGGCTACGAGCACGAGCGCCGCTATCTCGACGACCTCCGGGCCCAGGGCAGGACGATCATCGAGATCTCGCGCGACGGCTCGACGGCGAACACGCGCGAGGGCCTGCGGGAGGCGGCGGCCGCGACTGAAGCCGCGATGCGCGCCGGCGCCGACGTCGTCTACCAGGCGACCTTCTTCGACGAATCCTGGCGGGGCCACGCCGACTTCCTCCTCCGCGTCGAGCACGCCCCGGCCGAGCCCCCGAGCGCATTCGGCGCCTGGCACTACGAGGTCGCCGACACGAAGCTGGCGCGCCACGTGAAAGCCGGCGCAGTCCTGCAGATCTGCTCATACGTCGACCAGCTGGAGCCGCTCCAGGGCCGGCGGCCCGAGTTCCTCCATGTCGCCCTGGGGGGCAGTGCCCGGGAGACCGTCAGCCTCCGGGTCGACGACTACATGGCCTACTACCGGCGGGTCAAGGCCGACTTCCTGGCGGCGGCCGATCCCGGGGCGGCGGGCGCGCCGGCCTACCCGCCGGCGAACACCTACCCCGAGCCCGTGGAGCATTGTGACGTCTGCCGCTGGTGGGCCGTGTGCCGCGACCGCCGGCGGGCCGACGACGACCTGAGCCTCGTGGCGGGGATCGGCGGCCGCCAGCGCCGTGGGCTCAAGGATGGCGAGCCCGGCGGGCGGCCGGGGAGGATCGCCACGCGGCGGGGGCTCGCCGCGCTCGACCTGGCGGGGCTCCCGAAGCTCGACTGGAGCAGCCGCCCGGCCCTCGAGCGCGTCCGCGAGCAGGCGCGGATCCAGGTGGAGGGTGAGGATCGCGGGGAGGTCCTCTGGGAGCTGCTGGAGCCGGAGCGGACGACCGGCGAAGCGAACGGCGAGCGGACGCTGGTGCCCGACCGGGGCTTCCTCGTCCTGCCGGAGCCGTCGCCGCACGACCTCTTCCTCGACCTCGAGGGCGACCCTTTCGCCTTCGACGACGGGATCGACTACCTCTTCGGTGTGCTGGACCCGTCGGCGGCGGAGGACGACCCGCGGTGGGCCGGGCCGGCCGGCACCGCGACCCCGCCCGTCCCGCGCTTCGTCGCCTTCTGGAGCCGGGACGCCGAGGGCCTCGTCACGCTCGCCGCCGAGAAGGCCGCCTTCGAGCGCCTGGTGGACTTCCTCATCGGCCGGCTCGACGCGGACCCGACGCTCCACGTCTACCACTACGCGGCCTACGAGAAGACCGCCCTCGGCCGGCTCGCCCAGCGTCACGCGACGCGCGAGGAGGAGGTCGACCGGCTGCTCCGCGGCCGCGTCCTCGTGGACCTCTACCGCGTGGTTCGGCAGGGCATCCGGGCCAGTGTCGAGAGCTACTCGATCAAGCGCCTCGAGCCCCTCTACGGACTCACCCGCGAGGTCGCCCTGAAGGACGCGGGGAGCAGCATCGTCGAGTTCGAGACCTGGCTCGGCCGGGGCGCCACCGCCGAGGGGCTCGTCGGCGACGCGATCCTGCGCGGGATCGAGGGCTACAACCGCGACGACGTCGTGAGCACGTGGCGCCTGCGCGACTGGCTGGAGGCCCGACGGCTCGACCTGGGGGAGCGGCTCGGGACGCAGATCCCCCGGCCGCCCGTCGCGCCCGAGGCCGCGGAGCCGGCCGTCCTCGACGAGCGCGCGGCCGCCGTTGCCCGCGTGGTGGCCGCCCTGACCCGCGACCTCGAGGACGTCGACCTCGACGCGCCGGCCGTGACCGACGAGCAGCGGGCCTCGTGGCTCCTGGCCCAGCTGCTCGGCTTCCACCGTCGCGAGCAGAAGTCGTTCTGGTGGCGCTTCTTCGAGCTGTGCGGCATGACCGACGCCGACCTCGTCGACGAGCGCGAGCCGATCGGGATGGTCGCGTTCGACGCCGACCTCGGCCCGGCCAGCACGAAGGGCGCCCGGCTCCATCGGTTCCGCTTCCCGCCCCAGGTCCACGACGCGAAGGTGGGACGCGGGGTCGTCGACCCGCGGACGGGCAAGGGGGCCGGCACCGTCCGCGAGCTGGACGACCTCAACGGCACGATCACGATCGCCCGGGCCACGGCCCAACTGGAGCGAGGGACGCCGACCTCGCTCATCCCCGACGAGTTCGTCGGCACCGAAGTCATCGAGGAGTCGCTGCTGCGGATCGGCCGGCTGGTGGTCGCGGAAGGGGTCGCCGGCGGTTCGCCCGACCGGGCCGGCTCCGCACGCTCCGGGCGGGACCTCCTCCTTCGACGGCCGCCCCGGATCCGCGGGAGCTCGCCGGGTGCGCCGCTCCGCGGCGCCGGCGAGACCTCGCTGGAGGCCGCCGTCCGCCTCGCCCTCGCCCTCGACAACAGCACGCTCGCCATCCAGGGGCCGCCCGGCACCGGCAAGACCTACACCGGGGCTCGGATGATCCTTGCCCTCGTCGCGGCCGGCAAGACGGTGGGGGTCACCGCCAACAGCCACAAGGTGATCGGCAACATGCTCGACGCCGTCGTCGCGGCGGCGAAGGAGACGGGCGCGAAGACGGCCGAAGGCGGGCCTGTCGTCATCGGCCAGAAGCCGGCGGAGGGCGAGGCGCCGACCTGCGCCGACGCCGTCGCGCTCGGGCCCGCGGGCAGGATCGCGGGCGCGATCGCGGGTGGGACCCTCCACGTCGTCGGCGGCACGGCCTGGCTCTGGTCGTCGCCCGACCTGGCGGGGAGCGTCGACGTCATCGTCGTGGACGAGGCCGGCCAGTTCAGCCTGGCCAACACCGTGGCCGTTTCTGCCGCCGGCCGCTCGCTCGTGCTGTTGGGCGACCCCCAGCAGCTCGACCAGCCCCTTCAGGGGCGCCACCCGCCCGGCGCGGAGCGGAGCGCCCTCGCGCACCTCCTGGCCGGCCGTCTCGGCGAGCCGTCCCACGCCACCATGCCGCCCGAGCGTGGCCTCTTCATCGAAAGGACGTGGCGGCTCCATCCGGCGATCTGCGCCTACACGAGCGAGCTCTTCTACGCGTCCCAGCTCCGCCCGATCGACGGCCTCGAGCGACAGGCGATCGCGCCTGGCGGTAGCGGCATCCGCTGGCTGGCGATCGATCACGCCGGCAACGACACGAAATCGAGCGAGGAGGCCGAGGCGATCGTCGAGGTCGTCCGCGGCCTCCTCGACGCGGGCGCCCGCTGGACGGACCGCGAGGGGGTCGTAGCGCCGCTGCGCCCGGAGGACGTCGTGATCGTGGCCCCGTACAACGCGCACGTCGACCTCGTCCGGGAGACCCTGGCGGGCGCCGGGTTCGCGGCCGCGCGCGTCGGCACCGTGGACAAGTTCCAGGGCCAGGAGGCGCCGCTCTCGATCTACGCGATGGGGTCGTCTTCCGCCGCGGACGCTCCACGGGGCATGGAGTTCCTGTTCTCGCTCAACCGGCTGAACGTGGCCACATCGCGGGCCCGCTGCATCGCGCTGGTCGTGGCCTCGCCTGCCCTCGTCGCCGTGTCGTGCGCGACGCCCCGCCAGATGCGGCTCGCGAACGCGCTCTGCCGGCTGGTGGAGGTGGCGACGCCGGGGTAGGGGAGCGTCGGGGGCCGCGGGCCGGCCGGCGCTCGCGATTCGCCCACGCGGACGCGCTCGGCGCCCGGGTCATCACGTTCCCCGCGATCAGCTGCGGGATCTACGGCTACCCGCTGCGCGAGGGCGCCCGCGTCGCGCTCGCGACCGTCCGCGCGCACCTTGCGACGGGCGAGACGTCGGTGGAGAAGGCCACGTTCGTGCTGTTCTCGGAGGAGACGTTCGCGGTGTTCGGGGAGGCATTGGAGGCGAACACCGACACAGGACCGCTGGCCCGTTGACGCTCTCGCAGTCTCACGAGATTACTTGACAGTGACGCGTGACACTGTCATGATGTTCCCATGCCACCCCCGACCGACTACAGCCTCCAGGAGCTCGCCGATCTTGCCGGCGTCACGCCCCGCACGATCCGCTACTACATCGTCTCGGGTCTTCTGCCGTCGCCCGGCAGGGCCGGTCCCGGCACCACGTACGCGGACGGGCACCTCAATCGCCTCCGCCTGGTCAGGAGGCTCCAGCGCGAGCACCTGCCACTCGCCGAGATCCGGTCCCGCCTCGCGGCGCTCGACGACGCGACCGTGGCGGCCCTGGTCGAGGCGCCGGCAAGCGAGCCGGCGGCCGGCTCCGCGATCGACTACATCCGGGGCGTCCTCGAGGGGGACGGCACGCCCGGGCAGATGGCCTGGAACCCCGCGGTCGACCTGGGCTCGTCGAGCAGCCCGATCGGCCCCCCGGCCGGCCCGGTCCCGGGAAGGGCGCTCGCCCTCGAGGTGCCCGGGTTCCGGCTGGCCGAGTCCAGCCAGGCCTACACCGAGACCCCTACCCCCGACCGATCCCAGTGGGACCGCGTCGTCCTCGCCCCGGACGTCGAGCTTCACGTCCGCCGACCCCTCGGCCGCCGCCAGCACAAGCGGGTCGAGCGCCTGATCGAGATCGCCCGAGAGCTCCTCAAGGAGGACCAGCCATGACCTTCCACGTCCGCCAGGACCGCCACCTCATCCGGCCCACGTACCGGAGCAACCGCTTCGTCCTCGTCGAGGTCACGGCCCCGCCCGCGCGGTCCGAGCGCGTGCGTCCTCCGGTCAACCTCGCCTTCGTCCTCGACCGGTCGGGCTCCATGGGCGGCGCGAAGATCCGCCTCGCGAAGCAGGCCATCGAGGAGGGGATCGCCCGCCTCCACGACGACGACCGCTTCGCGATCGTCGTCTACGACGACCACATCGACGTGGTCGTGCCCGGCACGCAGGCCACCCCCGACGCCCGTCGGGCGGCGCTCGACCGGCTCCGGGAGATCGACGCCCGGGGCTCGACGAACCTCGGCGAGGGCTGGCTGCGGGGCGCCGAGCAGGTTGCCCTCGCGCTCTCGCAGGAGGGCGTCAACCGCTGTCTCCTCCTCACCGACGGCCTCGCCAACGTCGGGATCACCGACCGCGACGAGCTCGCCCGGCACGCCGCGGAGCTGCGCGCCCGCGGCGTCTCGACGACGACGTTCGGGGTCGGCGAGGACTTCGACGAGGTCCTCCTCCAGGCGATCGCGTCGGCCGGCGGCGGTCACTTCTACTTCATCGCCACCGCGGCCGCGATCCGCGACCACATCACGAGCGAGGTGGGCGAGACGCTCGAGGTCGTCGCCCGCGGCGTGACCCTCGAGATCAGCGCCCCCGAGGGCGTCCGGGTCGAGTCGCTCAGCCCCTACCCGGTCAACGACGGGCGCGGCCGAGCCGAGGTCACCCTCGGCGACCTCACGGCGGAGGAACGGGTCGAGGTCATCCTGCGCGTGAACTTCCCCTACGGCGAGCTCGGCCGGACGACGGGTGCGATGTTCGCCCTTGCCGACCGCGACGGGGTCGTCCGAGGGGAGGCGAAGCTCGGCTGGGCGTACGCCGACGACCGGGCGAACGACCACCAGGAGCGCGACCGCGTCGTCGACCGGGCGGTCGCCCGGATCTTCGCCGCGCGCGCCCGCCAGGAGGCCGTCGGGCTGAACCGCCAGGGCGACTACGACGGCGCCCGGCACCTCGTGGAGGCGACGGCTCGCCGGATCCGCGGCTACGCCGGGCGCGACCCGGAGCTGCGGGCGATCCTCGCCGACCTCGAGGGCGAGCTGCAGATGTTCGCGGCGCCGATGATGGAGATGGACCGCAAGCACGCGTACGCGAGCAGCTCGTACCTGATGCGCTCGCGGATGGCCGACGGCAAGGCGATGAAGAACCCGAACCGCGGGGGTCGCTGACGCGAGGCCTACCCCACGTCGCGCCAGTCGTCGGGAGGCGGCAGCGCGGCGCTGTCGCCCCGGTGCCACTCGCGACCGCGAACGGCCGCCTCGACGCCCCGGGCCGCCTCGATCATCGACGCTCGCGTCGATTCGGCGCGCAGGGCGTCGTCCCACAGGCGGCGGAGCGCGTCCTCGCGCTTCCGGGCGTGCTCGAGCGCCTCGGCGGCGTCGACGATGGCCGCGTTGCGGCCGCCGGGCCCGGCGAGGATCGCGAACGCCCCACGCTGCTCCTCGTGGTTTCGAACCGCGTCGGCGATCCTGTCCGCCAGGCGGGGGAACCATGCGACGCGCGCCGCACAGGCCTCGGCATGAGCCTGGACTGCGGCCTCCGAACACGCGCTCCCATGCTCGGTCGCTCGCCGGAAGCGCTCGACCGCCTGCCGCAGCGCCTCTTCATCGGGGTCGTCGAACCGGGCCAACTCGCGTTGCCCGGGTCCGTCAAGCTCGCTCGACACCAGAGATCCTCCGCCGCTGACGCTCGGTTCGCGTCACCACCCGGTTGTCGTGCCATCTTGCCACGCTCACGCCGTCCGGCTCGGGCAGATCGCGCGGTCGTCGCACCGGCCGAGGCGTCGTCGCACTGAGTGGCAGGCGCCCTGGCGGTCGGTGGCAGCCTTCCGGGCGGCCGTGCTCATGTAGCCTCACGGACGTACCTTCGCCGGCTCGATGTCGAGGACTCCACCGATGACGATCGCGAATCCCGAGGAGCTGCTGGCGGGCCTGGACCCGGCCCAGGTCGAGGCCGTCCGGATCACGCGCGGGCCGCTCGTCGTCCACGCCGGTGCGGGATCGGGCAAGACGCGGGTCGTCAGCCACCGGGTCGCCTACGCGGTCGCGACGGGCGCCGTCGACCCCCGGCGGGTCCTCGTCGTGACCTTCACCGACAAGGCAGCCGGCGAGATGGTGGGGCGCCTCCGGGACCTCGGCCTCCCGGGCATCGCCGCCCGGACCTTCCACGCGGCCGCCCTGGCGCAGCTGCGGCATTTCTGGCCGCTGCACCACGAAGGCGAGCCTCTGCCCGCGGTCCTCGACTCGAAGATCCCGATCGTCGGCCGGCTTGCCCGCGCGCTGCCGGGCGGCTACCGCTTCACCACCGCGAAGGACCTGGCCGACGAGATCGAGTGGGCGAAGAGCCGGCGCCTCCGGCCGACGGGCTACGCCACCGGGGCCGGCGAGCGGACCCCGCCGATCCCGGTCGAGCTGTTCGTCCGCCTGTGGGCGGACTACGAACGGGAGAAGGATCGCGCGGGCCGGCTCGACTTCGACGACATGCTCACCCGGACGGTCGACGTGCTGGAGTCCGACCCGGCGACGGCCGCGATGGTCCGGGCGCGCTACGCCTGGTTCAGCGTCGACGAGTACCAGGACACGAACCCCCTCCAGCAGCGCCTCCTGGAGCTCTGGCTCGGCGACCGGGACGACCTGTGCGTCGTCGGCGACGAGGACCAGACGATCTACACCTTCGCCGGCGCAACGTCGGCCTTCCTGACGGGTTTCACGACCCGCTTCCCGGCTGCGCGCGAGGTGACCCTGGACCGCAACTACCGGAGCAGCCCGGAGGTGCTTGCCCTCGCGAACCGGCTCCTCGCGGCGGAAGGACGGCGAAAGCGGCTCGTGTCGACGCAGCCTCCCGGGCCGCGGCCGACGATCCGGCGCTGCGCCGACGGGGAGGCCGAGCTCGCGCTCCTCGTGGCGACGATCCGCTCGCTGGTCGAGGAGGGAACGCCGCCGGCGGAGATCGCCGTCCTCGTGCGCGTCAACGCCCAGGTCCCGCCGCTCGAGGCGGCCCTCACGAAGGCCGGGATCGCCTTCCGCGTCCGCGGGCAGCGCTTCTTCGCGCGGCCCGAGGTGCGCGAGGCACTTCGGCTCCTGCGCCGGCTGCCGGCGGCGGCGCGCGGGCCCGAGGTCGTCGATGCCCTCGAGGCGAGCCTGCGGGCGGACCTCGGCTTCGACCCCGACGGCGAAGCCGCGGGCGCGGAGGCTCGCGAGCGGACGGCGGCGCTGGCGCTGGTCCTCGAGATCGCCCGGGAGGCGGTGGCGGGACGCGCGGGATTCGAGCCGGCCGAGGCGCTCGGCGGGCAGGCGCTCCTCGCCGACTTCGCGGTGCGGGCTGCGGCCGAGGCGGAAGGCTCGGCCGAGGGCGTGAGCCTGCTCACGCTCCACCGGGCCAAGGGGCTCGAGTGGGACGCGGTGCTGCTTCCCGGCCTGGAGGAGGGGACCCTGCCGATCCGGCAGGCGGCGGACGACGACGAGACGCTCGCCGAGGAGCGGCGCCTGCTCTACGTCGGCCTGACCCGCGCCCGCCGGGTGCTGGCTCTCTCGTGGGCGGAGCGGCGCGTCGGATCAGGCGATCGCGAGTCCCGGCGGCGCCCGAGCCGCTTCCTGCGCGCGCTCGACGCGGGGGGCGCGGGCGCGGCGGCATCGGCCGGGCAGGGCGTGGCGGCGGGGCGGCGCGCGGCTCCCCGTTCGCCGGGCGGCCGTCAGCCGCGGGTGACCGTCCTGCCGGGACCCGTCATGGCCGGCACGACCGCGGGACGCCACACCGACGAGCCGCTCATGGCGGACCTGCGCGCGTGGCGATCAGCGCGTGCCCGCGCGGACGGCGTGCCCGCCTACGTCGTCGCCCACGACGCGCTCCTGGCTGCGCTCGTGGAGCAGCGGCCGGGCTCGGCGGCGGCCCTGCGGCGGGTCAGGGGGATGGGTCCCGCGAGGCTCGATCGCTACGGCGAAGAGATCCTGGCGATCCTGGCGCGCGTATCCTTCGGCCAATGACCACGTCCGTCCTCGTCCTCGGTGCCGGCTTCGGTGGCCTCGAGCTCTCTTCCCGCCTGGCGCACGAGCTGGGCGACCAGGTCGACGTCACCCTGGTCGATCGCTCGGACGCCTTCGTGTTCGGCTTCTCGAAGCTGGACGTGATGTTCGGCAAGCGGACGCTCGAAGCCGTGCGGGTTGCCTACCGGACCTGGCGACGCCCCACGTCCGCTTCCACCGGGCGACCGTCACCGCCATCGACCCCGAAGCCCGGCGCGTCGTGACCGATCTCGGCACCTACGAGGCCGACGTCCTGGTCGTGGCGCTGGGTGCCGACTACGACGTCGCGGCCACGCCGGGCCTGGCCGAGGCCGGCCACGAGTTCTACTCGGTCGCGGGCGCCGAGGCCGTGCGCGACCTGCTCCCCTCGTTCCGGGCGGGCACGGCGATCGTCGGCGTCTGCGGCGCCCCCTTCAAGTGCCCGCCGGCGCCCAGCGAGGCGGCGATCCTCCTCGACGAGCACCTGCGCGGGCGCGGCGTCCGCGACGACGTCCGGATCCAGGTGGTCATCCCGTTCGGGACGCCGGTCCCCCCGTCGCCCGCCACCTCCGAGGCGATCCTGGCGAAGTTCGCCGAGCGCGGCATCGAGTTCGTGCGCGACCGCACGGTAGTCGCGCTGGACCCGGCCACCCGCGAGGCCGTGCTCGACGACGGCGGCCGCCTCCCCTTCGACCTGTTCCTGGGGATCCCCGTGCACCGCGTGCCCGCGGTCGTCGACACGTCCGGCCTGACGAAGGGCGGCTGGATCCCTGTCGACCCGCGGACCCTTGCGACCGGCTTCCCTGGCGTCTACGCGGTGGGCGACGTCACGAGCGTGGGCACGCCCAAGGCCGGGGCCTTCGCCGAGGGCGCGGCGCGCGTCGTGGCCGACCAGCTGATCGCCCGGATCCGCGGCGAGAGCGAGCCTCCCGGCTACGACGGCACGGGCTCGTGCTGGATGGAGTTCGGGGATCACGACGTCGCCCGCATCGACGTCGACTTCTTCTCGACCCCGGGCCAACCGACGGGCACGTTCACGCCGCCGTCGGCGACGACGGCCGCGGAGAAGGTCGAGTTCGGGACCAGCCGGCGCGCCCGCTGGTTCGGCCTCGTCCCCGACTGAGCGCGCCCATCTGCAGGCGGGTGATCCGGCCGGTATGGGGCGCGCCCGGCGGCCCCGTCAGTCGTCGAGGCTGAAGGGAGGATACGGGCCGGTCATCAGCAGGGTGTAGCAGATGGTCCGGTTCTGCCAGCGGATGTAGCCGCCGATGATCCGGTAGGCCCAGTCTCCGTAGCGCCCGCTCAGGATCACCGGGATCCACGTCACCAGGCCCAGGAACCCCACGGCGATGCCCAGGAAGTACAGGATGATCAGGTGGGGGATCAGGAGGATGGCGCGGATCCAGACGCCGAGGAGGGGGATGCCGGCCCATCGGGCGATGGCCTGCGACTCGTCCCAGCGGACGTCCACGTCGTGCCGACCGCCGGTCGAGAGGGGTGGATAGGCCGCGGCGGCGAGGATCGCGTACGCCTGGACGCGGGTGACCCAGCGGATGAAGCCGCCCATGATCGAGTAGCCCCAGGCGGGGTATTGCCCGTTGACCAGGACCGGGATCCAGATCACGAACTGGAGCAGCACGACGACGATGCCGTAGAACGCCAGCACCACGTAGTGCGGGATCAGGAGGAACCAGCGGACCATGATGCCCAGGAGCGGGATGCCCCACAGGCGGCTCATCGTGACGGTCTCGTCGAACGTCGTGATCATCGGGTAAATCGGCGGGCGGGGACCCGGCGGGGGGGCCCCGGCGCCCAACGGCGGGACCGGCGGGGCGGCCGGCGGCGGCGGGGCGGGGGGCGGCTCGACGGGCGCGAGCTCCGCGGGCGGCGGCGGAGCCGCCCCGATCTCCGGAGGCTGCGGCGCCGGCTGAGTCGGCTCGGTTGGTTCGGTCACGTGGGCTCCTCGTACAGGTCGGGACTCGATCGTACCCGCCTCGGATGGCGGCCGTGACGCCGCCCTCCTCCCGGGTGGGCGATGACAGCCGTCGCCCAACCGGGCTACGCTGCGCAGCACACGACCGTCGCCCCGCCTGCGGCGACCCCAGGACCGGAGGTTCACACGGTGGCTGTTGGCCCCTGCGAGTTGCTCATCGTCAAGTTCCCAGGCAACAAGTTCCGCGGCGAGATCGCCCCGGCGCTGGCCGACGTGGCCCGACGCGGGACGATCACGATCATCGACATCCTCTTCGCTCTCAAGGACGAGAAGGGTGACATGACGATCCTCGAGCTGAAGGACGTCGACGGCGACGGCGTCGCGGACGTCGTGGCCGTCGCCGAGGTCAAGGGCGCCATCGGCCCGGATGACGTCGACGAGGCGGCGCAGATCCTCGAGCCGAACTCGAGCGCGTTGCTGATCCTCTTCGAGCACACCTGGGCCGCGGAGCTGACCCAGGCGATGCGCAATGCGGCCGGCGAAGTCATCTACATGGAGCGCATCCCGGCCGCCGTCGTCGAGCAGGCGATCACCGCCGCCCAGGCCTGAACCCATCCCGGACCAGAGAACCGAAGGAGAAGCGAACCATGATGCGTCGACGAGGCGGGCTCGTGCGAATGGCGGCGACCACTGCCGTGGTTGCCGGCACGGCGGGCGCCGTGAGCCACCACCAGCAGCAGAAGTACGCGAACCAGGCCGCCGAACAGCAGGCGCAGGCCGCCGCCCAGGAGCCGGAGCAGGTCGTCTACGCTGCGCCGCCGCCTGCCGCCCCGGCGGCCCCCGCCGGCATCGACATGGAGCAGCTCAAGCAGCTCGGCGAGCTGCACACCGCGGGCATCCTGTCGGACGAGGAGTTCGCCGCCGCCAAGGCGAAGCTGCTCGCCTAGCCCTTCAGCGGTCTTCGGGCCCCGGGGCGACGTCGGTCGTCCCGGGGTCTCCTGTTTCCGGGACGCTCCTCGTCAGCCGCGAAGCTTCTCGCCCGTCAGCCCTCGCGGCGGACGCAACGGATCGCCCAGCGCCCGTCGAGGTCCTGGCGGGCGCCCTCGATCTTCCCGGCGCGGAGCAGCTGGCCGAGGGCGCTCGGCGGCCGCCCCCGGTCCTCGCCGAGCAGCCGTCGGACGGCGCCCTCGGCGTTGGCCTGGGACGGCGTGATCTGGAGGCTGGGCTCGCCGCAGGCGAGGCGCTGGAGCAGGTCGTTGAGGGGGGCGAGCTCCGCCTCCGAGAGGTCGGTGGGACGCCGGCGGGCAGCGGGGCCCGCAGCGCCGGCGGACGCCGCGGTCGGCGCGGCGACCGCGACCGGCTCGGCGCTGGAGCCCGTAACCCCGTCGGGGCGGGGCACGCCGCCGGGTCGTCGGCGGTTCGCGAACGGGAGCACGAGCGAGGCGTCGGGGAGGGCCGCCGCGGCCGGGGCCGGGACCGCCGCGGCGAATGCCTCCAGGAGCGCGTCCTCGTACTCCTCGGCCGCGTCCGTCGCCGCCCACCAGATCCGCGTGCCCTCGAACCCGCGGAGCGCCTTGAGCCACTGGCCCGCGGGGTTCGGCCGGGCGTCGCCGAGCGGCGTCGCGGCGACCGCCTCGATCCGGCGGCCCAGGGCCTTCGCCGAGCCGACGTAGACGACCGTCTCGCCGGGGAGCCACCACGCGGCGAGCCGCGCGGCGAGACCTTTTCCGGTTGGCCGCTCGCCATCGACGCGGAGCGTCTCGACGCGCGCCAGCCAGGTCCCCACGGCCGAGATGTCGACGGGAGCCCGGTCGAGCGGCGCCGGCCATTCGACGACGAAGACCCCGGCACCGGCCACCCTGATCGGCGCTCCCCAGCGGGCGGGGCCGTCGGGGGTCAGGCCGACCGCGCGGAAGAGGGCGCCGGGTTCGATCGGCACAGTTACGCGGCCACGACCGCGGCGAGCGCGTCGGCGAACGGCCCGAAAGTGGCCGACGTGAAGCCCGCGACGTTGATGCGACCCTTCCCGACGACGTAGACCGCGTGCTCCTCGCGGAGGCGCGCCACCTGCTCGAGGGAGAGCCCCATGAGCGCGAACATGCCCCGCTGTGCCGCGATGGGGGCCCAGTCGCCGGGGATCCGGCGCGAGGTCAGGGCCTCGACCAGGCGGGACCGATTCTCCTTGATCCGGGATCGCATCCCGGCCAGCTCCACCTCCCACTGGGCCCGCAACGCCGGGTCGCCCAGGATGGTGGTCACGATGTCGGCCCCGTGCGACGGTGGGTTCGAGTAGTTCGAGCGGATCGCGATCTTCACGTTGCTCTGGGCCGCCGCCGCGTCCCGCTCGGAGCGGCCGACGACCAGCAGCGCGCCGACCCGCTCGTTGTAGAGGGCGAAGTTCTTGGAGAAGGACGTGGAGATGAGGAGCTCGGCCCCCGGCCGGATCAGCCCCTCCATCCAGTCGGCGTCCTCGCGGATCCCGTCGCCGAAGCCCTGGTAGGCGAAGTCGACGAAGGGGAGCAGGCGGCGCTCCTCGACGAGGTCGCCGATGGCGCGCCAGAGGGCGGGGGAGGGATCGACCCCCGTCGGGTTGTGGCACGACCCGTGGAGCAGGACCGTGTCGCCGGGCGATGCCTCGCCGAGCGCGGCCAGGAGCGCCTCGTCGTCGATTCGCCGGCCGGATGGATCGGTGTAGGGGTAGGTCCGGATCCTGAAGCCGGCGAGCTGGAAGAGCTGGGGGTGGTTGGGCCACGTCGGCTCGCTCATCCAGATCGTCGCCGGCGCCCCGGCCTGGCGGAGGAAGTCGGCCGCCACGCGCAGCCCGCCCGTGCCGCCGGGTGTCTGGCTGACCGCGACCCGGGCGCTGGTGGCGAGCTCGTGGCCCTCCCCGAAGACGTACGACCGGACGGCGTCGCGATAGGCGGCGTCGCCGTCGATGGGGCGGTAGAGCTTCGTGGCGCCCTTGGCGAGAATGCGCCGCTCGGCCTCGGTGACGGTCGGGAGGACCGGGGTCGTGCCGGATTCGTCCACGAAGACACCGGACGAGAGGTTGATCTTGCCAGGCCGCTGGTCGTTCCGGAACGCCTCGGCCAGGCCGAGGATCGGGTCGGGCGGGGCGGGGATCCGGGAGAGAGACGGAAGGGCCACGGCGGGATCTCCTGGTGTCGCGGGGCGGGGGCGAGAAGGCGGGGAACGCGCCGTCGTGCAACTGTAGCGGAACTGCGGCGCTCGGCCGGCCGGGTCGCTGGCCGATGCGAAGGGCGCTGGTTGCCCCACGTCCGCGGGGCGCGCCCGGTACGCTGCGCCCATGCGCCTGCTCGCCCTGACCTGCGAGGTCCTCGCCCGGTCGGTCTACCTGTGCGCCGCGCGGTCGCCCCACGTCGTGGACGTCCACCTCAACCGCCGGGGCCTGCACGACGACCCCCCGAACCTGCGGGCGATTCTCCAGGGCGCGATCGACGCGATGGATCCGGGCGGCACGGCCGGCGCGGCCGGCGCGGCCGGCACCCGGGCCGCCGGCGCGCCCGCCGCCCCGTACGATGCGATAGTCCTCGCCTACGGGCTCTGCGGGGCCGCGACCGCCGGGTTGCGAGCGGGGTCGATCCCGCTCGTCGTGCCCCGGGCGCACGACTGCATCACGCTCTTTCTCGGCTCCCGCGACCGCTACACGGCCGAGTTCACGGGCCACCCCGGGACCTACTGGTATGTGCAGGACTTCGTCGAGCGGTCGGACGACGTGGGTCCGTTCGCCGGGATGGGGGCCGTCTCCGACGCCGCGGCGCGCGCCACGTTCGAGGAGTACGTGGCGAAGTACGGGGAGGACAACGCCGCGTACCTCATGGAGGCGTTGGGCGGGTGGCAGTCGCACTACGATCGGGCGGCGTTCGTCGACATGGCGATTGCCGCTCCCGGGGCGGCGGCCGGGGTCGAAGCGCACGTGCGCGAGGACGCCGAGCGCCGGGGCTGGGCCTTCGAGAAGCTCGCCGGCGAGCTGATCCTCGTGCGTCGCCTGATCGACGGCGACTGGGACCCCGAGGACTTCCTCGTCCTCGAGCCCGGGGAGCGCCTGGCGATGTCCTATGACGAGGGCGTGATCCGGGCCGAGCCGGCGGACTGACCGCCGGCTGAGCCCCGGCTGGGAACCGAGCGGCGCGGTCGCCGCTCAGGGGACGAGCCGAACGGTCCTGAGATCGTTCTCGCGACAGCCGAGCGCGGACGTGGCCGGTTCTGTCGGATTGGCCCGGTGATCACGCACGCCAATCACCACTCCGCGCGCAGGACCGATCGGGGTGCCGTCGTGCCCGGGGTGCCGTCGTGCCCGGGGCGCCGTCGTGCCCGGGGCGCCGTCGTGCCCGGGGCGCCGTCGTGCCCGGGGCGCCGTCGCGCCCGTGCGGAGCCGCCTACCGTGGTCGTCGGGGAAGGTGCGAGACCGCGTCGCGGTAATCGGCGTACGGTGGCGCCGTTCTCCTTCCTTGGAGCCTTCCACGTCGCAGCCAGGCGCGGCGATGGCTGGCCGGGTCAACGAAGCCGATGGTGGCGCCCGTCGGAGCGCTGGCCGATGAGTCGATCAGCCAATCGCCGAAGGCTCTTGGGTCGGCGGGAAACGCGCCGCGGACGGCGTCTGCCGCCGTGTGGAGCTCCTCCTCGCACGCCCTCGAATCAAGCACCACGAGCGCCACGACGACCCGACGCGGCCGCCAGCCGTCCCGCCGGGCGGCCGCCGGCGCCTCCTCCGCACACCAGCGCAGTGTGCGGACGATGGCCCCGAGGTCGCGGATCTCGGTCTTCACCTCGACCACGATCACGGCACCGTCGGACGGCCGGTGGGCGAGGAGGTCGATGTAGCCTTGGATCCGACCCGACCCGACACCCGCTTCGTCGACGCCCTCCCAGCCGACTCGGCGCAGCCGCTCGCCCACACGACCGGGGGTCCAAGCGTGGACGGCATCCTGGCGCCGGCTGCGTCCCCGCACGACCGGGCTGTTGAGGTGCATGCGAACCTCCACCCCCAGGGCGTCGAGGATGCGCAGCGAGGTGTCGAGGGAGAGTCGACCGGCCCCTCCAGCCTCGATCGCTGACACGGACGACTGCGGGACATCGGCGCGGCCGGCGACGATCCTCTGGCCGAGGCCCAGCGCGTTACGCACCGAGGCTGTCGTGGTTGCCATCTGCACGGCGACGCCGCGGGTGATGGCAGCTGGGTGCCGCGTTCGTCGCTTCATCGCCCGATCATGGGCAACGCCGCTTATCTGCCGTTCATCGCCCGGGGCGCAGGGCGGGGCCACCGCGCGATGGCGGATCGAAATGGTCTCGGCGCATGAGGCCGACCCGATCGTGGCGACGCCGACACGCCGACTCGATCGGTCCTGCACGCGGATTGGCGATGGCCGTGAGCCAATTGGAGCAGATCTGGTGGAATCGGCCGAAGCCCGAGCGTGGCTGTCGCCAGACCGATCGCACGATCGATCGAAGGCTGCTGGGAACGGAGCGGCGGCACGGGCGCCGCTCGCTACGCCATGCCGACGGCCGTCTTGGCCACCTCGACCGCGCTGGCGGCGTCGGGGGCGTAGCCGTCGGCGCCGATCGAGGCCGCATATTCTGCCGTGACCGGCGCCCCGCCGACGATCACCTTGACGCCGGGCAGGTCGGCCGCCCGGACCGCGGCCACCACGTCCTTCATGCCGACCATCGTGGTCGTGAGAAGGGCCGACACCCCGACGAGCGACGCCCCGTGCTCCCGGGCGGCGGCGACGAACGCCTCCGCCGTGACGTTCGTGCCGAGGTCGACGACCTCGATGTTGGCCCCCTTCCACATCATCGCCACGAGGTTCTTGCCGATGTCGTGGAGATCGCCCTTGATCGTCCCGATGACGGCGGTGTGCCCGGGCCGGATGCCGGCCGCGGTGAGGACCGGCTCGAGGACCGCGGTGGCCTCCTTCATCGCCCGGGCCGAGATCAGCATCTCGGGGACATAGATCTCGTTGCACTGGAACCTGTGGCCGATGACCTCCATCGCCCTGGTCATCGCGTCGAGGACGGACTTCGGATCCATGCCCTCCGCGACCGCCTCCCGCGTGATCGTCGTCGCCGTCGCCCGGTCGCCCGCCTCGATCGCCGCCGCGAGGGCCTCGAGATCCGCCATGGGGTGCTCCTTCTCGCTCGTCGTCGGGTCGTGGGTCGGTCCTGCGGCGTCGATGCCGGGGCTCAGGTGAGCTCGCCGGCGCGGTAGGCGGTGAGGAACTCCATCCCGAACGGGTCGCGCCCGGTCAGAAGGTTTGCCGCGAGCGCCTGGGCCCGGCCCCCGCGGTCCTGGGCGAGGATCCGGCGCGGGTCGCTCGCCACGGGATCGATGATCCCACTGTCGGCGCCGGCCTCGGCGGCGAGATCGATGAAGACGTCGTTGAGGAGCTTGCGCAGGGGCAGCCCGAAGCTGACGTTGGAGAGCCCTCCGGTGAGGTGGATCTCCGGCCCGTACTCGGTCCGCAGCGTCGCCACCGCCTCGAGGAACCAGGAGCCGACCTCCGGCTCGACGGCCACCGGCAGGACCAGCGGGTCGACGTGCAGGGCCCCGAGGGTCATCCCGCGGCGCGCCGCCTCCTCGACGATCCGCTCGGCGTTCGCCACCCGCTCCGCCGCCGAGGCCGGCATGCCCTGCTCGCCGCTCGCCCCGAGGACCACGGTGCAGCTCTCCGTCGCGGCCAGGTCCAGCACGTCGAGCCGCTCGAGCGATGCCGAGTTGAGGAGCGGGGCTCCCGCCGTTCGGGCCGCCGCCGCCAACCCCGCGCGCAGGACCTCGGGGGCCGATGAATCGAGCGCGAGGGCCGCGGGGGTGGCGTCCTCCACCGCCCCGACGAGCCAGCGGATCGCCGCCACCCGCCCGTCCACGTCATTGCTGGCCTCGTCCACGTTGAGGTCCAGGTAGTCCGCCCCGGCCTCGACCTGGCGGCGGGCGAGGAAGCGGACGTAGCCGCGGCCGAGCGCGGCGTCTGTGCCGCCGGCAAGCCCGGCGAGGACCGCAGCCTTGACGTGCTTCACCTTCTGCTTCTCGCCCGCGCCGTCGAGGGCCGCGTCGGGGACCGCCAGGAGCCGCGGGGTCCCCTCGTCGTCGGTGAAGGGGATCGCCGGGCGCCCGTCCGGCAGCGACGTCACCCGCGTCCCGCTCCGCAGCAGGACCCGGGTGGCGTGGATGTTCTCGCCGATGACGATGAATGGGCCGCGGACGGTGTCGGTCATGCTGGGGTCTCCTCCGGTGCCTCGGCGGTGGTCACCGCGGCGGCGCGCCCGTAGTGGTCGCGCCCGAGGTAGGTGTTGGCCCAGGCGCTCGTACGCTCCAGGGCGTGGTCGACGAGGACGGGCGCCCGGTCGAGCATCGCGAGCTCCTCGCCGTAGGGCTTGAGACGGTCGTAGGCGCGGACCCAGACGCAGGGCCGCGGCAGGACCTCGCAGATCCCGTCGTGGCTGCCGCCGCAGGGGCCGTTCCGCTCGCCCTTCGGGCACTGCGACTCCGGGCAGAGGTAGGCGAGGTCGGGGAGCGAGCAGTCCCCGCAGTCCCGGCAGTCGAAGAGGGGAACCTTGACGGCGTGCTCGAGGACGTGGGCCGGGCGGGAGAGGTGGTAGCGCTCGACGGCCCCGTAGAAGCGGACCGCCGCCCTGTATCCCGGCGTCCCCGGGGTGAAGACCAGGTCGTGAGTGAGCCGGTTCGCCCGGTAGGCGAGCGAGCCGCGCCGCCGGGCCCGGGAGCGCGCGGCCGGCGTCAGCGAGCGGGCGTAGCGCGGGTCCAGGTCGTCGGTGTTGAGGCCCGTGGCGAGATCCCGCCGGTAGACGAAGAAGGTCCCCTTCGGCGAATGCTGGACCTCCCGGGCGAGGTCGGGCCACGACGGCCCGAACGTGTCGGCGAGGGCGAGGATCCGGTCCACGTCGGCCGCGGGAAGCGAATGCCCCGCCAGGTAGGCCCCCCGGAAGCCCATCCCGCGCGCGATCGCGACCTGCTTCGCCGCGAGCTCGACAAAGAAGCCCTTCCCCTTGTCCGGACCGGCGGCGGCCTTCTCGATGGTCGCCAGGAGCTCGTCCGAGACGACGCAGCCCGGGATCGCGCTGGCGTGGAAGAGGCGGGCGACCGTCCGGGTGAGGACGTAGACGTTCGCCAGGACCGGCAGCCGGAGGTCGTGGAGGCGCATCCAGCGCAGGAGCTCGTCCCATTTGCGGCTGTCGTAGCCGAGCTGGGGGATCACGAAGTCGGCGCCCGCCCGGGCCTTGAGCTCGAGCTTGAGGTACTGGAGGATCACCTCGGACTCGAGGCGCTTGAAGGGCGAGACCGCGGTCCCGATGTAGAGGCCCGGCGCGTGGTCGGTCCCGTCGGGGCCGGGCTCGTCCACCAGGCCGTGGTAGAGCGCGATCAGGCCGACCGAGTCGAGGTCGAAGACCGGCCGGGAGAGGCCGCCGGTCCCCTCGACCGGGTGATCCCCGGAGATGGCGAGGACGTTGCGGATCCCGCGGGCCTCCAGCTCCCAGGCGAGCGAGCGCAGCGCGTTGCGGCTGCGGTCGCGGCAGGCAACGTGGACGATGACGTCCTGGCCCTTCGCCAGGAGCTCTTCAGCGAGGGGGACGGGGCTCGCCATGGCGTGGCCGCCGGCGTTGTCGGTGATCGAGATGGCGGCGATCCGCGGGTCGTCGACGAGGGCCCGGGCGGCGTCGAGGCTGCGCCGGGCCGGCGGATCGAGGGCGAGCCCCCGCGAGGGCACGATCTCGGTGACGGTGACGAACTCGTCGGTCGCGAGCAGGCGGTGGCGGAGGGTGGGCTTGGCAGCAACGATCATGCGGGCGATGCCTCCACGAGGGACGGCAGCGGGTCGAACCGGAGGCCGTCCACGAACAGGTCGAAGAAGTCGGGCTCGGCCTCGAGCTCCACGTGCTCGATTCGGCCGACGAACGCGTCGAGGCGGGCACGGGCCCGCAGGGAGAGGAGGAGCGCGGCCGCGCCCCGGACCGACGCGTTGCCATGCTGGACGACGCGGTCGGCCGGGACGGGGGGCAGGAATCCGATCCGCTGGGCGTTCGGGACGTCGAGGTGCGAAGCGAATCCGCCGGCCAGGTGGAGGGCGGCGAGGTCGCCCGGGGCCAGCCCGAGGCGGCGCAGGAGGACGCGCATCCCCACGGCGTTGGCCGCCTTCGCTTGCGCCAGCTGGGCGGCGTCGCCGCGCGAGAACGTGATCCGCTGCGGGGGGACGAGGGTGACCTCCGGGCTGCCGCCCGTGAAGGCCCCGGTCGGCGTCATCGCGCCGGTGCGACGGAGCTCGGCGAGCACGTCCACGAGCCCGGAGCCGCAGATCCCCTCGGGCTCCACGTCGCCGATGGTTCGCACCACCCAGCCGGCCCCGTCGTGGCGGGCCGCCTCGATGGCTCCCTCCGAGCCGGGCATGCCGTAGCGGATGAGGCCGCCCTCGAAGGCCGGGCCGGCCGGGCACGAGGCCGCCAGGACGCGCCGCCCGTCGGTGATGACGACCTCGGTGTTCGTGCCGACGTCCACGAGCATCGCCGGCCCGCTCGACGTCGCGGGATCGGCAGCCTCCAGCATTCCGGTCGGCAGGAGGTCGGCGGCCGCGTCGGCGCCCACGTGGCAGGCGATGAGCGGCGCGCCCCAGATCCGGGCCCGCGGGTGGACGAGGACGCCGAGCTCGTGGGCCAGCCTCACCACGCTCGAATCCGGGGAGGCGCCGGTGCGCCAGGCGGTCTCGGTGACGCTCCGGAAGGGAGAGTGCCCGATCGGGGCGACGTCGAGGCCGAAGAAGAGGTCGCGCATGGTCGTGTTGCCCGCGACGACCACCTCGAGGACGTCGTGGCGCTCGATCCCGTTCTCGGCGTAGATGCGCGACAGCTCGTGGTTGAGGGCTCGCCGCACGGCCCGCCGCAGCTCCGCCGGCCGCTCCGCCTCGTAGGAGATCCTCCCGATGACGTCGCTGCCGCCGAAACGCTGGGGGTTCTCGAAGGCGCCGACGGCCAGGGCCTCGCCCGATCGGAGGTCGAGCACCTCGAGGACGACGGTCGTCGTCCCGACGTCGAGGGCGATCCCGAGGAGGCGCTCCCGCTCGGCGTCCACGTCCTCGTCGTGCCAGCGCACCCGGCCGTCCCGGACGGTGATGGCCGGATCGACCTCGAGGGGCGGACCGGGCGGTGGCATGAGGATCTTCAGGCGGCGACGCAGCACCACGAACTCGAGATCGCTCTCGGCCGGCTCGCGGGTCACGGTCGCCCGGCAGGCGAGCCGGTAGCCCGGACGAAGGAACCGCTCCTGTTCCTCCAAGGGCGACAGGGCCTCCCCGCCCCGCAGGATCTCCACGATGCACTCGTGACAGCGGCCGGAGCGTCGACACGAAGCCGGGACGACCATCGCCAGCTCGTCGGCCGCGTCGAAGAGCGTCCTGCCCGCGACGAGCGGAACGCGGCGACCGGCGTGGACGAGATCTCGGGCCACGCGCGCAGCATAGGTGCGCGCCGGGGGTCCGTGACGGGGTTCAACGGCCCGAGCGTGAGGGCCGAACGGACCGCGGACGTGAGGCGGGACTTGACATCATCGCCGCCACGCGGCAGATTACCGTTCGTGAACGCTTACCGAGACCCGAGTGATCCCTTCGAAGCCCTCGGCGACGCCACGCGCCGCGCCATCGTGGAGGGCCTCCGCGACGGCGAGCGGACCGTCGGCGACCTGGCCGCGGACCTCCCCGTCAGCCGGCCGGCAGTCTCCCAGCACCTGGGAGTGCTGAAGGCGGCCGGCCTCGTCCTCGAGCGGCCGCAGGGAACGCGCCGCTACTACCGCCTGGATCCCATCGGGCTCGTCCGCCTGCAGGGCCGGCTGGACGCGATGTGGGGGCTGGACGAATCCGCGGTGGTGGTCGCCGCCCGACCCGCCGCGCCCGCGCCGGCGCCTGCGCCGGCCGCCGCTCCCGCTCCGGCCCCCGCTCCCTCCGCCGTCGCTCCCGCTCCGGCCCCCGCCCCCTCCGCAGTCGGCGACGTGGGCGGCAAGGGCGGAGGCAAGAAGCGCAAGAAGAAGCACGGCCGCAAGTAGCGGCCCGCGGGCCGGCAGCGGCGCCCCGGGATCCGCCCGGCGTCAGGCCGGCGCCAGCTCGCGGACGACCCACGCCGCCAGGACGCGGGCGCAGGCGACCACCTCGTCGAGCGCGACGTGCTCGTCGGCCGCGTGGGCGTCGCGGACGTCGCCCGGCCCGAACATCACCGTGGGCGTGGCGCCCTGGCGCACGAGGAGTCGCATGTCGGCCCCGTACGGCACGCCAACGAACGGGGGTCGCCGCCCGAGCACGCCCTCGGCGGCCGCGGCCAGGCCGAGGGGCAGGGGGTGGTCGACCGGGATCTCGGCCGAGGAGAAGCGCCCGCCGGTGAAGGTGAGCACGGCCGGATGCGTGCGCAGCCACGGATCCGCGGCGCAGGCGGCCGCGACGACGGCCCGCAGCTCATCGGCGGCCCCCTCGGCGATCTGCCCGGCCCGAACCCCGTAGCGTCCCTCGGCGATCACCAGGTCCGGCACGGTGCTGGCCCAGTCGCCGCCGTGGACCGTGCCGATGATGGTGGGGTACGGGAGGCCGAGCGCCCGCATCTCCGGGCGGGTCTCGGTGGCGTTGCGGGCGGCCTCGTCGGCGCGAAGGGCGGCGTGCAGCACCTCGAGCTTCTCCAGCGCCGAGACGCCCTCCAGGCGCACGGAGGCGTGGGCGGCGCGCCCCGGGACGGCCAGGCGGAACGTGATCGCGCCGGCCTGGACCGTCACGATCTCCAGGCGCGTCGGCTCCGTGATCACGGCGGCATCGGCGACGAACCCGGCCCGGATCGCGGCGAGCATCCCGGCTCCGCCGTCCTCCTCGGACGGGACGGCCAGGACGACGACCTCCCCGGCGAGGTCGGCCGGATCGACGGCCGCCCGGACCGCCGTCAGGGCCGCCAGCGCGGCGACGAGGCCGCCCTTCATGTCGCAGGCGCCGCGTCCGTAGACGCGGCCGTCGCGGACCTCGGGGCGGAACGGATCCAGCGACCAGGCGGCGCGATCGCCGGGCGGGACGACGTCCGTGTGCCCTGCGATCAACAGCCGCCGGCCCGGCCGGGCGCCGCGCAGGGTGCCCGCGGCGAGCGGCAGGCTGGTGCGCGGCATCTCCGAGCCCGGGTGGTCGGGGTCGCGGGCGAGGGCGACGGGATCGGCGTCCCACGAGCGGACCTCCAGGCCGGCGCCCGCCATCAGCCCCGCGACGGCGTCCCGAGCCGCTGTCTCGTCCCCCGTGACGGACGGGATCGCGATGAGGTCGAGGAGGTGTGACTGCAGGGCGGCCGGGTCCACTGCCGCGACTGCGCGGGCCGCGCGCGCGGCGACCGCGTCGGGGACGGCCCGCGCCATTCGGCCGCTCACGCGCGCCGGAGGAGCGGCCGGGTGAGGCAGGTGGGCCCGCCCGAGCCGTTGATCCCGATCTCGAGCGCGGGATATGGGTGGACCTCGCACCCGGCGGCTTCGAGGGCGCGGCGGGTGCCCGGATTCCCGTCCGCGACGACGCAGACCCCGGGCCGCACGGCCAGGACGTTGCAGCCGAGCGTCGCGAACTCCTCGTCGGGCACCGGCACGGTCCGGATCCCGAGGTCGCCCAGCAGCTCCCACAGCCCGACCGGCAGGAGCCGCGGGAAGACGACGGCGAGGTCGTCGGCGACCGGCGAGACCACCGAGAGGAGGTGGACCAGCTCCGCAGCGCCGCGCCAGAACGGGAGGTCGAAGACGCGCACATCGCCGCCGACGAGGCCTGCCAGCTGGCGGAGACCGTCGCTGTTGGTCCGGAGCGTCCGGCCGACGCAGAGGAGGTCGGGCCGGAGCCAGAACGTGTCGCCCCCGTCGACGGTGCCGGGCGACGCGATCCGCCCGCGGGTCGGGACGCCGCGTGCGATCAGCCAGGCCTCGATCTCGACCTCCTCACCCCGCCGCGTCGGCTTGCCGGAGCGGAGGACGATCGACCCGCGGTCGGTGACGAGGAGCGGGTCGAAGGTGTAGACGAGGTCGGGGTGCGGCGTGTCGATCGCCCCCAGCTCGTGGACCCGCACGCCGAGGCGCGCCAGGAGGTCGGTGAAGGCGTCGTGTTCGCGCCGGGCCAGGTCCAGGTCGACCGGGTGGAGGAAGCCGTGGGCCCGGTCGTCGAAGCCCGCCCCGAATGCCGCGCCGGGTCGCTGGACGAGGGCGTCGCGCAACGGTGCCGTCATCGACTGGGCTCCGAAGGCGGGGAGCGGCGATGGGGCCGAGGACGGCGAGGGCTCGCGGGTCATGGCCGGCAGGATACCGGCGCCGCGGGCGGACGCGCCGGCAGTTCCTCAGGCCGTGGCCCGCTCCACGAGCCGTCCGACCTCGTAGCCGGCGGCCTCGGCGTCGGAGGCGAGGCGCAGCGCGAGCTCGTGGGCGCCGGCAAGCTGCGGCTCGATGCCGCGATCCTCGCCGGCCCCCGCCCCGCCGCCCACGGCGACGAGGACGACCATCCAGCGCAGCGCCGCCTCGAACGACTCACGGTTGAGGTAGGCGATCCCCTCGTGGCGGTTGACGCCGAGCCAGCGCCCCAGGTCGTCATCGGCGAACCAGGCCCGGACCAGCCGCGCGGCCCGTTCGGCCGGCGGGGCCGCGAGCGCCGCCGCGCCGGGACGGGCGACGAGGTGACGCACCGTCTCGACGGTCCACCACGCCGCGCTCTCGTCCAGCCCGCGCCAACGGTAGGCATCGGCGAAGACGCGGCCGAGGCGGGCCCGATCGAACCAGCCGCGAGCCACGCGGGCATCCGGGTCCGGCTCGAGCACGGCCGCGATCGCGTCGGCCGCGAGCCAGCCCAGGAGCGCGCCCCAGGTTGCCGTGTCCGGCGGCAGGGCGGCCGCGACGAAGGCGCGCGGGGCGCCGGAGGCGAGGTCGGACGCCGGCCCAGCGAGGGCCGCAGCGAGCGCAGCTCGGAGGCGCGCGCCGAACCTGGCGGCCTCCTCCTCGAGGTCGCGGTCCGGGACGGCGGGGCGGGTAACGGCGCGGATCGCCCGCAGGGCGTCGAGGGTCCGTGCCTGCCACGTGTCGACGAGGAGGTCGAGGTCCGGCGGCGGCGCCGGGATCCCCGCGGCGGTCGGCGCGGTGGCGTCCCGGCTGGCGTCGCCGGTCGGCGGGCGCACGGGCGGAGGCGTGCGTCGCCGAGGAGCCGCCGGCGCCGTCGCCGCCCGGGCCGCGGCCGCCAGGTGCGCCGCGAGCGCCTCGGTGACGTCGCGGACGAGGCCGTCGTTCACGAGGATGGCGACCGCGTCGTGGAGCGGCCGGAGGCGCCGCTCGGCGAGGGCCGCTTCGACGCTGGGAACCCCGGCCCCGCCGAGATCACTGGCCAGGGCCCGGTACTCCGCGGCGGCCTCGCCGCCGATCTCGCGCCAGTCGAGGAGGACGCGCGCCGCGTAGGCCTCGAGCTCCACCCGGAGGCCCCGGTCGCGCAGCTCGCCCGTCTCCCGGATGTACTCCATCCCGTCGAGGGTGTCGCGGAAGAGGACGACCGCCCCCGGGTCCCCGGACAGGCCGAGGCCCTCCGCGAGGGAGGACCGCCCGAGATGCTTCGCCCCCGCCTCGTCCTTGACCGCGAAGGCGACGGAATCGCGGACCCGCCCGCGCATCGAGGCGAACCGGTTGTGGTAGACGACGAGGGTCCGCTCGCCGCCGCTCCGGTTCGAGTAGGCGAAGACGTCCTCGTTGACGTGGCCGGCGTCGTCCACGACGTCGTAGAACCGGAAGTCGCGGACCTCGGCGAAGGCGCGCCGGCGATGGAGGAGGGGGAAGAGCTGCCACTCGTGGCGGGCCACCAGGCCGTCGTTGGGGCGCTCGTCCCAGTAGGCGCGCCGGAACTCCATCCCGTACTTCTCGGCGAACCCCTCGACCTGGCCGTGCCCGAACATCGGCAGGCCCGGCATGGTCGCCAGGACGGTCGCGATCCCGAAGTACTTGTCGCCGGTCCCGAACTGCTCGATGGACGTCTTCTCGTCCGGGTTGTTCATGAAGTTGACGTAGCGCTTGAGGATCTCGGGGTCGAACTCCAGGGTGTTCTTGACCAGGAGCCGGTACTCCGCGTTCTTCTCGTCGCGGAGCATGTGCATGAAGGCGCTGTTGTAGACCCGGTGCATGCCGAGGGTGCGGACGAAGTAGCCCTCCATCAGCCAGAAGGCCTCGGCCAGGAGGAGCGTGTCGGGCACCTCGGTCGCGACCCGGTCCACGACCTCCCGCCAGAACTCCTCGGGGATGGCGGCGTCGAAGGCCTCCCTGGACATGGCCGATTCGGCCCGCGAGGGGATCGCCCCACCCTGCCCGGGCTCCGGGTACCAGAGGCGGGCGACGTGTTTCTTGGCCAGGGTCATCGCGGCATCGAAGCGGATGATCGGGAAGCGCCGGGCGACGGCAAGGATCGCCTGGATGACCGCCTCGCGGACCTCGGGCTTCAGGTAGTCCAGCTGGGCCGTGTCGTTCCAGGGCATGCTCGTGCCATCGTTGCCGTGGTAGACGTAGCGGACGTCGCCGGTCCAGCGATCCTCGCGCCGGAAGACGACCGCCGCGTCCGTCGAATCCCAGTAGTGGTCCTCGATCTGGATTCCGACCCGCTCGTCGTTCGAGAGGTCCGCTCCGCCGAAGGTGTAGCCGGGGTACGGGCTGTCGGGTCGGGAGAGGAACCAGTCGGGCTGCTCCATGACCCAGCGCGAATCGATTCCCATGTGGTTGGGGACCATGTCGGACGCCAGGCGGATTCCGCGGGCCCAGGCGCGGTCGCGCAGGACCGCCCAGGCGCCCTCGCCGCCGAGGTCCTCGGCGATCGCGTAATCCCGTAGCGAGTAGGCGGAGGCAACCGCGTCGGGGTTGCCGCGCAGCTGCTTGATCCGCTGGCTGGCCGCGCTCCGCTCCCAGAGGCCGATCAGCCAGAGGCCGGTGAACCCCCACCGGGCCAGGCGGTCCAGCTCCTCGTCGGGAACCTGGTCGAGGCGGCGGATCTCCCGGCCGTAGGTGCGGCTCAGCTGGTCGAGCCAGACGTACGTGCTCTTGGCCATGAGCACGACGCGCGGCATCCAGTCGCGGTCCTCCGAGAAGCGCTCGGGCTCGGCGTCGAGGCCTCCGTACGAAGGGGCGCGGCCGGCCCCTCCACCGCCGCCCGGGCCCGGGTGGTGGCGCATCCAGAGGGCGCGCTCCTCCTCCGCCGCCACGTCGAGGCCGGTCACGAGCCGGTCCAGCAGCGCGCCGAACCGTTCGCCCAGGTAGGCCGCCAGGAAGCTGCCCCAGCGCGCCCGGATCCAGCGGAGCTGCCCGGCGAGGGAGCCGGGCTCGGCCAGGGCCGGGGCCCGCAGCATCGTGAGGAGGTCCTGCTGGTCCGGCCCGAACAAGGACCGGCCGGCGAAGAAACGCCCCAGCTCCTCGATCACGGCGCGGTACGCGGTCTCCGCCGCCAGGTCGCGGTCGTCGAACAGGTCCCGGAAGGGGGCGAATGCTGGGTTGGCGTTCTCCAGCCAGCAGGCGGCCAGCTCCTCGAGCGTCACCTCGCGGTTCGGGGTGCCGGCCGTCTCTCCGGCGAGGTAGGCCTCGGGCGTCAGCTCGCCGTGGTGGACCGCCAGGGGCGGGAAGTCGGCCGTGAACCGCCGGAGGACCTCGTCGACGACAGCGGTCCCGAGCACCTCGTCGAGATGATCGAGGGCGTCGTCCACGGCTTCGGGATCCTCGTGCTCGCGGTAGACCGCCACGACCGCGTGGAGGATCTCGTCGATGAGCCCCATCGCGTTGAGCGAGCCTGGGGCGACCACCGGGTCCACGGATCCCGCGGCGCGCCGCTCGGCCGTCATGGTGGCGGCGAGGGCGCGGACGGCCCGCAGGTTCGGCAGGATGGCGTTGCCCGACAGGGTGAAGAGCGCGTCCGCCAGGTGATAGCGCTCCCGCGCCTCCCGCCGGACGTGGAGCTCGCGGACCTGGTGAATCACGCCCTCTCCTCGCCCGGTCCCGCGGCGGATGCGTCGACCATCACGGCACGACCGGGACGCCGAAGATGCGGATCTCGCTGATCGCGACCTCCTTCGAGGGGCTCCCGCCGGCGGAGGTCTTCCGTGATGGGTAGGTGTCGATGATCGTGATGCGCAGACGCGTTGCGCCGACGATCCCCAGCTCGGGCGGAATGGCCACGCCCTGGGCGCCGAGGGCGTCCTTGAGCTCGAGGGGGACCGGCACGCCGCCGTCGAAGGCGACCGTCACGTTCCGGGGCCGGTGGTTGCCGTAGAAGAGCGGCTCGTTCCGTTGCCAGCCCGCCCAGACCTGGATCTTGGTGACGGCCGCGGCGGCGAAGGTGACCTCGACCCAGGAGCCGTCCAGCTTGCCCGTCTTGCTCTTCCAGGCCGTCACCGGCGATCCGTCGTAGAGGTATTTCGGGGCCCGGTTGGCCGCCAGCTGGCTGGAGGCCTTCGCCGCCGTGATCGCAATGCCGACCGATGGGCCCGGGGGGACCGTGGCTGCAGGTGCCGTCGGCTCCGGCGGGCTGGTCGGCGCCTCGGTCGCGGCGGGCGTCCCCGGGGGTGCCGTCGGCTCGGCGCTCTGCTCCGCGCCCGGGGTCGCCGAGGCGAGGGCGCTCGATGGGGGCGGGCTCGCGGGCGTCCCGGCAGTGCCGGCGCCCGTGCCGCCCCCGAGGACGATGACGGCCCCGCCGGCCAGGAGCGCGAGGACGACGAGGGTCGCCCCGATCAGCGGAAGGCGCGAGCCGCCGCCGGACGAGGCGACCGGCGGCGCTGGGGCTTCGGGCGCCACCACGGCCGAAGCGGCGGCGACCGGAGCAGTGGGGAATTCCCAGGCCGGCTTCGCCGGGCCGGCGGCGGGCGGTGGCTCCGCCGCGGGCGGCGCCTGGCGCCGTCTCCGATCCCGATGCCCGGCCGGGCCCAACCGACGCTGACGCCGCCGGCAGGCGCTCGCCACAGGAGATGCAGAAGCGCCGACCGGCCGGGTTGACGCGCCCGCAGGCGAAACAGGTGGGGCCGGTCGACTCGGCTGCGACGGCGGCCGGAGGCGTGGGAATCGTCGGTCCGGCGGCCGCTGCCGGCGGCTCCGCCGGATCCGCGGGGACCGCGACCTGCGCGTCCTCGGCGGCCTCTTCGGCGGCGAACTCGAGGAAGGCGCCGCAATTGCCGCAGAAGGCGTCTCCCGCGACGTTCGCCGTTCCGCATTTCGCGCAGGTGGTCATGTCGCCCCGATCGTAGCCCACGCAGGCCGGGCGGGGCAGGGATCAGTGGCGCAGGATGATCGGCTCGCCCGGCGTTGCCGCGAAGATCTGCACGAGGCCGCTGATCGGCGGCTCGGCCGTCGATGGAACGACGAGGAACGCGGCCACCACCGGGTCCACCACCAGGCCCGGCACGGAGGCGAGGGCGCGAAGATTCCGCTTGCCGACGCGGTCGCGCGGCAGGATGAGCACCTGGGCCCTGAAGGCGCCGGTGGCGTCGGAGACCACCGGTGCGAGGGGCGTCGCGGTGGTGCCCACGGACCAGCGCAGCGCGATCGGGGCGTTCGGCGGGAAGCCGGAGCCGGTCGCGATCACCACCAGGCCCGGAGGCCCGCTCTTCGGATTCACGCTCAGCTTCGGGATTCCGACCTGGCCGACGAGGCGCAGGACCACCGGGCTGCCCGCGTCGTTGGCGATCTGCAGTGTCGCCTCCCGATCGCCCTTCGCCGTCCCGACGAAGAGCACCTGGAGCTCGCACGTGGCGCCCGGGGGAAGCGTGCGGTCGGAGCAGGGGTTCGCTGCCACGACGAAGTCGGACGCGTTGGCGCCGCCGATCGTGATCGCCCCGATACGGGCCGGGACGATGCCCGTGCTGCGAATCGTGGCCGGCCGCGTCGTCCCCAGCGACCCGATGGGGGCGGAGCCGAAGTCGACCGGGTCCGGTCCCGCCTCGACGCGGGGCGGTCGGTCGCGCACGAAGACGTCGCTCGCCTTGTTCGCCTCGCTCGCGACGAGGTTGTCGGCCGCCGACGTGAAGGCGACGTAGCGCCCGGTCGTGGAGATCGACGGATAGGTGCTGGGCCCGTTCGCCTCGCTCTCGTTGTCGCGGCCGACCGAGAGGCGGGACGTCCGGGCTGCGCCGCGATCGCGGACGAAGATGTCGCCGGCGATCGCGAACGGGTTGTTGGCGGCGATTCGGGCCGTGCCGGGGGGACCCGCGGTCGTGTCGCCGGGGACGAGCGTCGTCGCGGCGGACGCGAATGCCACCTGCGCCCCGTCGCCGTTCACCGCGGGCACGCCGCTCGCGGCGTTTCCCGCGGCGCCGGCCGTGGAGCGCGAGACGATCTCCACGCCACCCGTCGAGCTCGACCAGGCGAAGACGTCGATCTGCTGGTTTGCGTCGTCGGCCACGAGGTCGCTCGCGGCGCTGGCGAAGGCGACAACCGCGCCGTTGCCGCTGATCGCGGGCGTCAGCGAGGGGCCGAGTCCCTGCGTGCCGGCCGGGCCGACGGAGATCAGGGTCGTGGTTCCCGCCCGGCGGTCGCGCAGGAAGACCTGCCGGTAGTCGTTGCTCGGCCTGGGCGTGACGACAAGCCGGGCGAAGGTGGCGACGGCGGTGAAGGCGACGAAGCGGCCGTCCCACGAGATGGCCGGCTGGGCGGCGAGAGTGCTGGAGAGCGCCGTCGGCTGCCCGTCCACGTCGACCGAGATCGTCTCCCAGGCCGCGCTCGTGCGGTCCAGGACCAGGATCTCGGACCCTTTCAGGACCTCGGTCCGAACGGCGAGGAAGCGCCCGTCGCGGCTGAGCGCCGGCTGGTCAGGGTTGCGGTTGCGGCCGGGTGGCTGGGGCACGACCGTGTGGCTGCCGGTCGCGACCTCCACCAGGACGACGGTGGTGGGCCCGTCCTCGGGCCTGACGTAGGCGACCCAGCGCCCATCGGCGGAGATGGTGGGTTGGCGCAGAGGCCCATTCGCGTCGGATGCGTCAAGCAGCGTCGTGGTCTGGGCCGTCCGGTCGCGGAGCATGAGCTGGTTCCCGCGCCCACCGTCCGCTGCCTGGAGGAAGACGACATACCGCCCGCTGGACGAGATCGTCGGGGCGCCGAAGGTGTCGTTGAGCGCCGCGGCGGGGGTCGCCCCCAGCGCCCCGTCGGGGACCTGGGGGGTCGAGACCAGCTCGGTCAGGCCGGGCGTCTCGACGGAGCCTGCCGGCAGGGCCGCCGGATGGACCGGGCGCGCCGGGACAGTCGGCGCAGCCCCCGCCAGGGCGCTCCCGGCCACGACGGCCGCCAGGCCCACCGCGGCCACGATGGCGGAGGGCCGGGCCCTCCGGCCCGGACGATCGGCCATGGGCGTCAGGGCTTCGTGAACCCGGAGTAGTAGACCGACGGGTCGCATGCGCCGCCGCCGGTGCAGCTCACGACCAGGGCCAGCTTCTCGCCGGGCTGGACGACGATCGGGGTGACGTAGTGGAAGTCGAGGTCCCGGAAGTTCTCGAGGCGCAGCGTGATCAGGTCGAGCGGCCCCCGTTTCAGCTTCAGGGTCCCGGCCTTCCCGCTCGGGTTCGCGAAGACGAGGTCGGTCAGGTAGAAGACCTTGGCGAACGTGGTGCTGTTCGGGTAGGTGCCGTCGACCGCCAGCCGGCCGTCGGCAGGAACCCCCTCGCCGACCGGCGGCGGGGTCGGCGTGGGAGCCGGTGTGGGCGTGGGAGCGGGTGTGGGCGTCTCGCCCGGAGGAGGCGTGGGGCCCGGCGTCGCGGTCGGGGTCGCCGGTGCGGTCGTCAGGGCAGGCGTCGGCGTGGCGGTCCCGCCACCGCCTCCCGCTCCGCCGCCACCGCCGGCCTGCGTGGGGAGCGGGGTGATCCCGGCATCCTCGAGAGCCTGGGTTGCGGCGCTCTTGATGGCGGGTTGGAGGAACATCAGCCAGATGACGATCAGGGCGATCAGCGCGGCGAGCGCGGCGAGCAGCGCCGGGATGAGCCAGCGCGGCAGCAGGGCTTCCTGGAGGATCGATCCGTCGAGGAGGATGGGCGGGCCGCCCTCGCCCTGGACGGCGACCTTGAACGGCCGGGTCTTCGGCTGGCCGCGCCAGAAGCGCTTGCGGGGCTTGACCCGGACCTTCGCAAAGCCGGCCGTCCCGGGATCCACCACGAGGCCCGGGGGTGTCACGTCGAACCCGAGCAGCTGGTCCTGGTCGCCGGCGGTGACGGTGGCGTTGAGCCGGCTGTTGCCCCGGTTGTCGACGGCAAGCTCGTGGGTTGCCCCCCGGCTGCCGCGCGAGGTGCGCGGGACCAGCTCGGCGAACGTGTCCTGGTAGGCGCCCACGAGGAGGACGCCCTCCTCGACCGCGGACCCGGCCGGGTCCTCGCGCGACCTGGCGCGAACACCGAACGGCAGCTCGCCGGTCGGCGTGTCGGCTGCCCGGGGCGGCCGGAAGAAGATCGCGGTGGACTCCTCGGCGCCGGGGAAGAGCGACAGCGTCGGCGGCTCGGCGGCGGCCCAGGGGGCCGGATCGCCGAGGATGTCGATGGTGAACTGGTCGACGACGGTGCCGGTGTTCTTGACGGTCACCGTGCACGTGGCGACGGCGCCCGGCAGTACCTCGATGGACTTCTCGGACAGCGTGACGAGGGCTCCCATGGCGGCGAGTGTACGAGCCGCTCACGCCCGGCGCCAGCGAGATTCGCGCAGGCGGCCTGCCCGATCGGGCGCCCGTTAGGTGGGCGTTAGGTGCCCGTTAGGTCCCCCCTCGCATGCTGCCGTCGCGTGGCCGGCAGGAGACCGGTCCTGCACATGGGGGACCAGCCGATGACGTCGTCCGTCGCCGTCCACGCCCTGCGCAGCCTCCCGCTCGAACGTCTCGCGGTCGCGATCGCGACGACCGATCCGCTCTCCCGGGCGGGGCTCGCCGCCCAGCTCCACGACCAGCCCACGATGGAGGTCGTGGACGCCGTCGCGCCGGGAGCGGCCGGCGTCGTCGTGGTCGTGGCGGACGAGGTCGACGAGGCCACGACGCGGGAGATCCGGACGATCCGCGCCACGGGCCAGGAGCACGTGGTGCTCCTCGTGGCGAAGGTGGACGATGCCGGGCTTCTCGCGGCCGTCGAGGCCGGCGTGAGCGGGGTCGTCCGCCGCAGCCAGGCGACGCCCGCCCAGCTCGCGTCGGCGATCGGGGCTGCCGCTGTCGGCGAGGGGACGCTCCCGCCGGACCTCCTTGGCCGGCTCCTCTCCCAGGTCGGTCGCCTGCAGCGGCAGGTGCTGCACCCCCGCGGCCTCACCTTTGCAGGCCTCACGGAGCGCGAGGTGGCGGTCCTGCGGCTTCTCGCCGACGGGCTCGACACCGCCGAGGTCGGGCACAGCCTCTTCTTCTCGGAACGGACCGTGAAGAACGTGATCCATGACATCACGTCGCGCCTCGACCTCCGCAACCGGACGCACGCGGTGGCCTACGCGATCCGCCAGGGGCTGATCTAGCGGTCCAGCCGCGGTGGCCGCCCCGCCGCCTGCCGCGGCCCGATCTCAGGGGACCTTCGTCACCTCGTCGATGTTCGGGTTGATGGTCGTGCCGGCATTGCGGCCGTGGTCGGTCTTCGTGTCGAAGGTCGCGTTGGCCGTGTCGGCCCCGGTCACGATCGTGTCGTACTCCGTGTTCGACTCGGCGGTCGTCTTCTTGGCCAGGATCTTCGTATGGGCACCGGCGAACGCCGTGACGTCCGTCGCGACGTGGCCGTCCTCGTGGGCCGTGATGGCGGCCTTGAAGCGGTCCCATTCCGTCCGCTGGTTCTGCGTCGCCGAGGCCTTGCCGTCCCAGTCGGGGAGCTCGACGACCTGGGTCACGGTCACCTGGGCCTGGGTCATGCGCGTGCCATTGCCGGCTGAGACGAGATCCGGGGTCGTGATGGTGGCCCCGGCCTCCGGGCGCGCCGCCACCGCCTCGGCCGCCTTGCGGAGGGTCCCCGAGACCGTGTAGCCGGACTTGGTTGGCGGGCCGACCTTCGTGAAGGACGTGGTTGGAGCGGGGGTGGCGGGACTCTGCCCGGGCTCGTCGAGCGGGGCTGCCTCGCCGGTTCCGAGCGAGGCGGCGCCCGGATCGGTCCCGAGCAGGTCGGCCTCGCCCGCGTGACGGAGCGTCGGACCCGCGCGCCGCGTCGCGCGGGAGTCGCCCGCCGTCGAGGTCAGCAGGTCGGCAACGGCCGAGTTGCCGGCCGCCGCCTGGAGCCGGGTCACGGAGCCCCGGACGACCGGATGACCGCCCCGACGCCCGCCCGCGAGCGCCGCCGTCCAGGCGGCAGGAACCCCGTCGATCGCGCCTGCGACCGGCGCGCTGCCGGGTCCCGCGGGACCAGGGTCGATCGGGCGGAGCGGCCCCGGACCGCGGTCGACGGCTGGGCCGTGGCCCGGCAGGGCGGCGTCGACGTCACGGTCGTGAACCAGGCTCATGGGCAGTCGAGCCTCGTACGAGGATGACCTCGGAACGTCCTAGGCAATGCGCGCGCCGCTCAGGTCGTCACCGCGCTGGAGACGCTGGATCGCGAGCTCCTGGACCTCTTCGTCCTCTTCGGGCGCCTCCTGGCGCTGGATCGCAAGCTCCTGGACCTCTTCCTGCTCCTCCTCGCCTGGCGCAGCCTCGATCGGGCCGGCCTGGGCGGTCCCGGCCGTGGACTCGGCCTCGGGGGCCGAGGTCGGCTCGCGGTTCGGCTGCCCCTCGACCACGGCGCCCTCGGCGGCACCGGCCTGGGCCGTCTCGGCCGTCGCCGGTGTCTTCGCCCCCGCCTGGGCCGTCTCGGCCGTCGCCGTCTCCGCCATCGACGGCAGGGTGTCCGCCTCGGTCGGGTCGCGCTCCTCCTCCTCCAACGGTCGTTCGCGCTGCACGGATGTGCTGGAGACGTTCCCCGTGGAGGCCTCGGGCGCGCGCCCGGTGCTCACGACGTCGTCCGCCGTGGCCTCCGCCGCCCGCTCGAAGCGGTCCGCGGGATCGGAGACGCTGATGCCGCCTCCGGCGGGCGTTCCGTCCACCGGACCCGACCGTTGCTGGACGACGTGCATCAGCTCGTGGGCCAGCGTCCGCTCGTATGCCGGCGAACCCGGCGCCTGCCCGTCGCCCAGGACGACCTCGTTCCCGACGGTGTAGGCGTGGGCGTCCACCGCCCGGGCCGACTCGGCCGCGGAGCTGCCGGTATGGACACGAACATCCGAGAAGTCGGTGCCGAAGCTGGCTTCCATGCGCGCGCGAGACGCGTCGTCGAGGGGGGCGCCGGCGCCACGGCCCACGATCCCCTTGACCGGAGATTCGGGCTCGCGCTCCTCGCCCAGGAAGCGCGCGACGCCTGCGTTCCCGGCGGCTCTCTGGAGGTGCATCACCGCGCCGGGCCGCAGCTTCTCTGGTTGACCGGCAGCGAGCGCGCGCGACGCCTCCGCCGCCAGGCCGCGATCCTGCTCGCGGCCTGCGCCCCTGCCCGCCGGCTTCTTCGTGCCGCCGTCGAGCTCGGTCTCCCTGGACCGCGCCGCGGCCTCGCTCCGCAGCCAGCCGGGTTCCTCGTTCATCGCTCGTTCCACCTCGTCACTTGCCGACCCGGTTGATGAGCCCCTGGAGCTCGCGGGCATCGCCATCGCCCTCGCCGGCGATCTCGCGAATGAGCGTCTCTCCCTCCGTCACCGCGGCGTCGATGGCGCCCGCTGCCACCGCGGCGGCAACGCCGACCGACAGACCGAGCTCGGCTGCCTCGATCGCCGCGGTCGTCTCCAGGTTCGTGAGCGACGCCCGCGTCGCCCCGTAGTTGGCCCGGGCCTCGGCCCGCGCGGCCCCGACCGCCGCCGTTCCGGCTCGGTCGTAGAGCTTCACGGAAGCCAGCCCCGACGCCAGCCGGCTCTTGGTGCGCGACCGTATCGTCCGGATGAAGCCGCGCCACATCTTGGCGAACCGGCGGAAGGCCCTCCGTCCGCCACCGGACCGGAGCTGGGCATACCCGTTGGCGATCGCAACTGCGATGGCCGCCAGGGCCGCGGTCGTCCCCTGGAGGGCCTGCGACCGGGCGGCAGCGAGCATCGACCGGGCGAGGATCGTCACGGCCAGGAGCTGGGCGCGGATCGCCCCGACCTTCTCGATGATCACGGCCATTGCCCGGCGCGCCTGCTCCAGCGCGGCCTTCACGACCGCGCGGACGAGGTCCACCACCATGGCGAGGGCGGCCGCGAGTCGCGTGCCCACCTCTTCCGCCACGAAGGCGACGGCGCTGGCCGCGTTGGCCCGGACCCGCCTGATCCCGTCGAGCAGGATCTCGGATCCGGCCTTGAGGAGCCCCCCGAGCGCCTTGCGGGCAGGATCGAGGAGTCCCGAGAGGAGCTTCAAGACCGCTTCGCCTGCCCCGCCCAGGGCCGAGCGGAGCTTGCTGCCGATCCCCCGCGCGGCGGCGCGGGCGAGCCCGACGGCCTGGCGCGCCCAGGCGATGACGCCCTTGGCCGCATCGGCAACCGACTTCACCTTGAGCACGATGCCCTGGATCGCCTTGCTCGCATTCGTGCGGAGGCCCGTCAGCATCCGCGTTGCCCTGCCGACCACCTTCGGGGCAATGCCGAGGATCTTGGTGCGCCACGGGATGGCCCGACTCAACGTCAGCCGCAGCGCGTTCGCGAACCCCGCCGCGGCCAACGAGACCGCGACCGCGGACAGCTTCTGCGCCCCTGTCGTCGCCTTGGCGGCGGTGACGACGGCGTTGGCTCCGGCGACATTCATGGTGGCGATCTGCACTTGGTCGCCGGCCGGCAGCGGCTCTTCCTCGGCTGGCTCCACGACCGGCGCGGGCGCTACTCCGGATGGCTCCGACGACTCCGGGCCGGCCGACTCCGGGCCGCCCGGTTCCGGCGCCGGGGTGGCGGGGACGTCGGTCGCAGGGGCTGCGCTGCCGGGACCGCCCGCGCCGGCCGGAGCCGGTGCCTCCACCGGCACGTTCGATCCGCCCTCGGGCCCGGTGGGGCCGGGCTTGGCCTCGATCTCCGCGTCGGGCAGGACCCGGCCTCCCTCGCCGGCGACCTCCGCCCCGGGCAAGACCCGGCCTCCCTCGGGCCCGGCGGGGCCGGGCCTGGCCTCGATCTCCGCGTCGGGCAGGACCCGGCCTTTCTCGCCGGCGATCTCCGCGTCGGGCAGGACCCGGCCGCCCTCACCGGCGACCTCCGCCTCGGGCAGTACCCGGCCGCCCTCACCGCCGATCGGGGCGACGCGTTCCTGAACCAGCTTGTCGAGGCCGGTGGGTTCGTCCTTGGCGCCGGCCGCCTTCCCGGCCGATTCGACGATCCCCGCCTTGGCCGCCTCATCGGCATTCGGTGCCGCGGCGGCTTCGGGCAGCTGGCCCGCCTGGGCGGGCGGCGCGGCCCCGGCCCCGGCCTCGGGAGCCGCCTCGACCGGCCCCGCCTGGGCGGGCGGCGCGACCCCGGCCCCGGCCTCGGGAGCCGCCTCGACCGGCCCCGCCTGGGCGGGCGGCGCGACCCCGGCCCCGGCCTCGGGAGCCGCCTCGACCGGCCCCGCCTGGGCGGGCGGCGCGACCCCGGCCCCGGCCTCGGGAGCCGCCTCGACCGGCCCCGCCTGGGCGGGCGGCGCGACCCCGGCCCCGGCCTCGGGAGCCGCCTCGACCGGCCCCGCCTGGGCGGGCGGCGCGACCCCGGCCCCGGCCTCGGGAGCCGCCTCGACCGGCCCCGCCTGGGCGGGCGGCGCGGCCTCGGCCTCGGCCCCGGGAGCCGCCTCGACCGGCCCCGCCTGGGCGGGCTCCGGGATGGACTCCTCTTCGTCGGAGGCCCGGTTTCGGGACCGCTGCACCGTCCCGCCGTTTCCCCCGAGTCGATCGGCGACCGCCCGGTTCCCGGCCAGGCGCTGGAGCCGGGCCACAGAGGTCGGTGGAACCGCCGTGCCCTTGCCGTTCCGGCTCTCCGGACCCCTGGTGATGAGCAGCTCGGTGAGTCGAGCGCTGGCCCGCTCGTCGGTCAGGACGGGTGCGCTGGTCCCGGTCGGCGTGAGCTCAGACTCGAAGCTCTCGTCGAGCCGGCGGCGGGGGAGATAGCGACGCGGCACCTCAGCCTCCGGCCACGTTCGCAACCAGCGGGAAGTACGGCCCGAACTCGGCCTCGACGCACAGGCGCCCCAGCTTGCGGTACTCGCGGGCGGTCTCCCGGACGAGATGCTCCATGTTCAGCGACCGCCCCGCCTCGGCGGCGAGGAATGCCGCTCCGACGGCGACGTTGCGGATGTTGCCCCCCGAGAGCGCGAAGCGGCGGGCCAGGAAGTCCACGTCGATGTCATCCGCCTTCGGGGCGCCGGCCGCGAGGTTGCGCTCCCAGAGGCGGCGTCGGTCGTCGATCTCCGGAAGGGGGAAGTCGACAATGGCGTCGAGCCGGCGAAGGAACGCCTCGTCGACGTTTGCCCGCAGGTTCGTCGTGAGGATCGCCATCCCGTCGAACTGCTCCATCCGCTGGAGGAGGTAGGCGACCTCCACGTTGGCGTAGCGATCCCGGGCGTCCTTGACCTCCGAGCGCTTGCCGAAGATCGCGTCAGCCTCGTCGAAGAGGAGGACGCCGTTCACCCGGTCGGCCTCGGTGAAGACGCGGTCGAGATTCTTCTCCGTCTCGCCGATGTACTTGTCGACGATCGTGGAGAGGTCGATGACGTACAGGTCGAGCCCGAGAGAGCCCGCGATGACCTCGGCTGACATGGTCTTGCCCGTCCCGGAGTCGCCGGCGAAGAGGGCCGTGACCCCGCGGCCCTTGAGCGACGTCCGGGCCAGGCCCCATTCGTCGAGGACCAGGTCGCGATGGCGGGCCCGGCCGGTCAGCTCGCGAAGCTGCTCCAGGACGCCGGACGGAAGGACCAGGTCGGTCCAGGTGACCCGCGGCTCGAGGCGCCGGGCCAGGCGCTCCAGGCCGGCCGCGTTCTGGGCCCGGGCGCCCGCGGCGATGTCCCTCACGCCCAGGTCGCGGCCCGCCGCCGCGGCGGCAAGGCGACCGGCCTCGGCGGCACGGGCGACGGCCTCGGGGGCAAGGCGGAAGGGAAGCGCGGCCACGGCTGCCCCCAGGTCCGCCGACGCGGCTCCGTCCAGCGAGGCCAGCCAGACGGCCCGCCGCTCGGCGGCGGACGGGAGGTCCGGGTCCAGGATGAACGGCACCGACCGCGACCAGCCGGGGTCCCAGCCGCGCGACCCGTGGAGGACGACCGGGCAGGCCGCCTCCGCCCAGGCGCGGACGGCCCCCGGCCCGCGTTCCGCGACGACGTCGAGGGGTCCGGCCACGAGGCCGGTCCCGCGGAGCCGCGCCTCCCGGATCGCCGCGGCCGCGGCCTCGCGGGGATCATCGCCCGGGACGAGCCGTCCGAGGTCCACCACCACCGGCGGAGGCCCCACGCGTCCGAGCGCGCGCGCGGCGAGCGTCACCGCGGCGGTGCCGATCCGCTCCCGCACGTAGGCGAGGCGGGCACCAGCGCGCAGGCCGCCCTCGAGCGCGTCGGTCCCGGCCGCGTCGTGGGCTGCGGCGATCGTGGCGAGGGCCTCCACCGCGGGGTCGGGCGCTGCGTCACCCAGCAGGTGGGCCGCGACGCGGTCGGGAACGCGCAGGGCGCGGGTCAGGAAGGGTCGGTCGCCGTCCTCCACCACGAGGAGCCCACCCGCAACCAGCGGAGCGAGCGGGCCGAGCCGGGCCCGACCGGTCCCGGACCCCTCGCCTACGCCGGACAGCTCGAGGGCGAGACCGACGCTCGCCCGTCGCCGCGAGACATCGTCGTGGAGGTAGCCATAGAGGCGCTCGAACCGGGGGTCGAGATCGGGCGCCAGGGCCACGAGAAGGAGCTCCACGTCGAGGGATTCCAGGGCGAAGCTGCGCGCCAGCCGGCGCAGCCGCACCTCCTCGCCGGCCGCCTCTGCGGCGTCCGCCCTGGCCTCGACCGCCGCGCGGCGCTCCGCCGCTGCGCCGTCGGCGTCCGCTAGCAGGAGCGGCCCGTGCCCCCCGCCGAGCAGGTGGTCGACCTGGGCGTCGGAGACGTAAAGGCCGCGGAATTGGTCGTCCGGGTCCGGGTCGCCCATCCGCCGCCGGTCCACGGCGAGCTGGACGCGGTCGGCCACGAGGCCCAGGCGGCCGGCAAGGTGGCGAGCCGACGCGTCGGTGGGGACGGCGAGAACCATCGAAGGTCAGGGACGCGGGTGGCCGCGCACCCGGAACAGGCGGCCTGGAATCTCCGGCGTGCCGCCGACGACCGTCTCGTCCTGGGCGATGGGCTCGTCGGGGCGGAGCGGCCCGGTGCGGGCCCCCGACGGGCCTCGCCGTACCCGAGCCCGGGTGATCCGCGGGCCGTCCGCGCCGTCGGGTCCCAGGATCGAGATGCGCGGCATCTCGCGCACCGGCGCGCCGGCCGCCACCTCCCGACTCACCACGAACGGGACCGTGACGACGACGTCGAGCGACGGCTTCATCTCGCCGCCCATCGCCGACCAGATGTCCGCGATGGAGCGGTCCGGCCCGAGCGGGAGGGCGACGGTCACGAGGGCGGGGATCGGCTGCTCGGCGAGGGCGCCGTGCATGTCCGCCGGGGCCAGGACGTCGTACCGGATGAGTGCGCCCAGGCAGGCCGCCAGGAGGCGGTGCTCGTCCTCGGGGCGCTGCGTCCAGGCCGTCAGGAGGTACGACAGCTTGTAGCGACGGGGGATGGGGGAGTGGCCGGCAACGTACCCCTCATCGGAGCGGACCGGGGCCATGGCCGCGTCGCGTCGGGTCATGTCCTCGCGAATGTCGTAGAGGTAGAGGTTGATCGTTGGCGCATTGCGCCGCGCCGACCAGTCACGGGTCGGGGCGTCGAAGGCGATCTCGACCTGGCTCCCGTTGAGGGCTTCGCGCTTGACGAGCGCGCGCAGGGTCTCGTCGACGTCCTGGATCATCGCCCGCCCAGCGTCCCCGGGGGCGTCCGCGCGGGCAAGCCGCCGGAGGGCAGCCGATCGGGCGCCACCGTCTGCCTGATCGGGCAGCGCGACCCGCCCGTTCGGCTGTCCGGACGTCCGTTGCCGGTGCGGCGGCGGCGGTCCACGCTCGGACTGCTTCCAAGCTGCATCGCCCGGAGGGCCGATCCGCATGCCGAACTACCTTTCGCCCGGCGTCTACGTCGAGGAGGTGCAGGCCGCCTCTCGCCCCATCGAGGGCGTGGGCACGGCCGTCGCGGCCTTCGTGGGGCTCGCCCAGCGCGGCCCCGCCAACACGCCGGTGATGGTCACGAACTGGAGCCAGTTCGTCGCCTCGTTCGGCGACTTCATGGAGGGGTCCTATCTCGCGCACTCGGTCTACGGCTTCTTCCTCAACGGCGGCACGACGGCGTACATCGTCCGGATCGGCGCCGATGGCGCCGGCGCGCCGAGCGCCCGCCTTGAGCTCCCCAGCTCCACGGACAAGTCGCAGGCGGCCTTCCGCGTCGTGGCCCTCGAGGCCGGTGGCGCGGGCAACGAGATCGCGGTCGAGGTCGGGGAGCCGTCCGAGCCCGGCGAGGGCGTCTTCAAGCTGACGGTGTCCCGCGGCTCCGAGCAGGAGGTCTACGACAACGTCACGGTCAAGCGCGGCAAGCAGAGTGTCTTCACCGCGGTGAAGGCCTCGAAGCTCGTCCGCCTCGAGGAGGTCGCCAAGGGCGAGGTTGCCCCGGCCGTCGGGACGAAGTCGGCCCTGGCCGGCGGCACCGTCAGCGGGCCGGTCCGGGTGACCCCGGACGAGTACGTCGGGAACTCGGCGGACCGGACCGGCTTCGGCGGCCTCGAGGCCGTCGAGGAGATCACGATGGTGGCCGCGCCCGACCTGATGGCGCTCTACCAGGCCGGCGTCGTGGACATGGACGGGCTCAAGGCCGTCCAGCTGGCGATCATCGCCCACTGCGAGCTGATGGGTGACCGCGTCGCCATCCTCGACACGCCGCCCGACTACAACGCCCAGCAGGTCAAGGAGTGGCGCCAGGACAAGGCCGGCTACGACTCGAAGTACGCCACCCTCTACTGGCCCTGGATCAAGGTCTTCGACCCGGTTGCCGGCCAGGCGACCTTCGTGCCCCCGTCCGGCCACATCTCCGGCATCTGGGCCCGCAACGACGGCGAGCGCGGCGTCCACAAGGCGCCGGCGAACGAGGTCGTCCGCGGGGCGATCGCCCTGGAGCTCAACCTGACCCGGGCCGAGCACGACCAGCTCAACCCGATCGGGATCAACTGCGTGCGCACCTTCCCCGGCCGCGGGATCCGCGTCTGGGGCGCCCGGACGCTCTCCTCCGACCCGGCGTGGCGCTACCTCAACGTGCGCCGCCTGTTCAACTACCTCGAGGAGTCGATCCTCCTCGGCACCCAATGGGTCGTCTTCGAGCCGAACGACATCGACCTCTGGGAGCGGGTGAAGCGGACGATCGGGGCCTTCCTCGTCCGGACCTGGCGCGACGGCGCCCTCTTCGGATCGACCCCGGCGGAGGCCTTCTTCGTGAAGTGCGACGGGGAGAACAACACGGCCGAGACGATCGACGCGGGGCAGCTCATCGTCGAGATCGGGATCGCCCCGGTCAAGCCGGCGGAGTTCGTGATCTTCCGCCTTGCCCAGTTCTCGGGCGGCACGTCACTCAGCGAGTGACGGGCCTGACCGACCCTGCCTGACGACAGAACGGAGGATCCACCCTCATGCCAACCGGAGTCCCCTCGCTGCCGCTCGACACGCTCGTCGCGCAGCGCTTCCTCATCCAGGTCGACGGGACGGCCATCGCGTCGTTCCAGGAGGTGGGCGGTATCACCTCGGAGATCGAGGTGGTGGAGCTGAAGGCCAACGACGCCCTCGGCAAGCCGATCCTCAAGAAGATGATCGGGGCGACGAAGCCGCCGACGATCACCCTCAAGCGCGCCGCCGACTCGTCCATGGACCTGTGGAACTGGCACAAGGCCGCCCTCGAGGGAGACCTGATCGGCGCTCGCAAGAACGGCTCCATCGTCCAGCTCGACTTCATCTACGGCGAGGTCGCCCGGTACAACTTCTTCGACGCGTGGGTCTCCAAGCTCACCGCGTCGGGGATGAAGGCCGGCGACAACGCCCCGGCCGTCGAGGAGGTCACGATCGTCTGCGAGCGGCTCGAGCGGGTGAAGTGAGATGGCCCTGGACCTGATCGCGGGGCCGGCAGCCGCCACCGGCGGCCCGTCCGGCTCCGCCTCGGGGGGCCTGCGGACCGAGTTCCCGTTCGTCCTGCCGCGCGGCTACGTCGACGAGGCGGGCGCCCTCCACCGCGAGGGGTCCATGCGCCTGGCGACGGCCCGCGACGAGATCCTCCCGCTCCGTGATCCGCGGGTCCGGGAGAACGAGGCCTACCTCACGGTGATCCTCCTCTCCCGCGTGGTCGTCCGGCTCGGCAGCCTCGTCCAGGTGACCCCGCAGGTCGTCGAGGGCATGTTCGCCTCCGATCTCGCCTTTCTCCAGGACCTCTACCGCCGGGTGAACCAGGAGGGCACGTCCCAGGCAGCGGTGACCTGCCCGGCGTGCAGCCACGCGTTCACCGTGGAGATCGGAGGCGCGGCGCCGGGGGGGTCGTGACGTACGCGGCCGACCGTCTCTTCGAGGAGGTTGCGTACGTCGCCTACCACCTGCACTGGTCCATGGACGCGATTCTCGACCTCGAGCACCCGGACCGGCTGCGGTTCGTCGAGGAGATCGCCCGGATCAACCAGCGTCTGACCGAAGGGGAGTGATCTCGTCGTGCGCTGGCCCTTCTCGCTGTTCTCCCGGGCGGACCGGGACGCCCTGCCGGCAGGGGACGCCGCCGCGGCCCGCCCGGGCGTGCCCGAGACCGCTGCGGGCGCTGCCCCGGGGGCCGGCATTCCCGCGCGCCCGGCGGCCTGGCGGAGCCTCCCCCCGATCCAGCGCTCGGTTGGCGCAGCGCCCCTGACGGCCCCGGCGGTCCCCTTCGGCCGGGAGTTGGCTGGCACCCGCCCGCCCGATCCGATCCTCCGGCCGCTCGTCCACGCCGTCGCCCCCGACGGTCCCGCCGGGCTCGTCAGCGGGATCGCGACTCCCCTTGTCGTGCCTGCCCAAGCGGTGACCTCGTCGACCGGCCACGGGGCGTTGCCGGCACCCCACGGGGTGCAGCGCCGCGCGCGCGCGGTCTCCGATGCGAAGCCGCCGGCCCTCGTGATCGAAGGGACGGCGGCAGAAGCCCTGCCGCCGGCGCGAACCGAGGGCGGCTCCGCGGATATGCCCGCCTCGCCGCCGCGCGTGCTGCCGATCGTGGCGCAATCCGGGGCGATACCCGCGCTGGCCGCGACGCGGGTTGCGGCGGCCACCGCCCCGGAGGCGGCCCGAGCGGTCGCCCCGGTCTCGGGCGCCGGGTCGTCCACGATCGCCGCCGCGCCCGCCGTGGCAGGCTCCCCGGTCAAGCGCAGCGCGGCGAGCCCGACGCAGCCACCCGCGACGCCTCCGGGAGCCAGGGCGGCGGGTCCCGAAGCCAGCCTCGGCGCAGCCGCATCCGCACCGAGCGCCGAGGCCACGGCGGCGCCGCCGACCCAGCATCGTTCGCTCGGCGCGTCGCGCCGTTTCGGCCTCGGCGCACCGCTCGCCGGCCGTCCGAGCGTGCAGCGCGTCCCTGCCGAGCCCGACCTCCCCCTCGCCCGCGCGGGCCGCAGGGCCGATCCTCCGACCGCGCCGGTCACCGCCTCGCTGCCGCCGGCGTCCCGCCGCGCGGCCGCGACCGAGACCGCCCTCCCGGTCCTTCGGGTCGCGGCCGAGCGCGGACTGCCGGCAGCACTCCCCGAGCCCGGTGCCCAGCGATCGGAAGACGTGCCCGCGGCCCCGGCCCCGGCGATCGACGGCGATGCCCAGGTCGCCGGCGACCTTGCCGGCCCGGTGGTCCCGCAAGTCCAGCGTGGCGTCGAGCGCCCGCTCGTCGGGGACATCGGCCGTCGTGCGGCGGCCCTTTCCGCGGACGAATCCGATGCCGAGGCCGATGCCGAGGCGCGCGCCGGTGCGTCCGCCGCGGGGCCGTCGCCGAGCGAGGGATCTCCGCTCATCGGCGGGCGCGGGAACCACGGCGGGCAGGTCGTGCCCGGAGCCGTCCCCGGCAGTGGCCCGGCCGGGAGTGGCGCCACGGGCCCGCGCCCGAGTCCACGCCCAGATGTCGCGGCCATGCAGGCTTCGACCGCCCCCGAGGGGCTCTCCGCCGGTCGCGCCGCGCCGCCGCCGCCGATCCGGCCCTCGGCCCAGCTCACCGCCCCGCCCTCGGATCCGGCCCCGCCCACCGCCCCGGCCCCGCCCATCGCCCCACCCACGCGGTCCGTGCCGCTCGTCGTGGCGCGCTCGCTGCGCGGCGCCGAGTCGCTCCGACCGGGGTTCGGCGTGCCGGCCACTCCGGCGGCGTGGGACGGGCGCACGGCCGGGGCAGCCGGCGCCGACTCCGGGCCCGGGGCAGCCGTCGCCGACTTCGGGCCCGGGGCAGCCTTCGGCGCCTCCACGACCCCGCCGGCCCCGGGATCGCCGGCTGGCCGCGGAAGGTCGGCCGCGGGGCCCGTCGCTCGCCCCGCAGTCGGCCGGCGGGGGACTGGCGACGCCGCAGGACCCGCTGGAGAACGGCTGGCCGTCTCGCGCCTGGTCGATGGCGGGGACTCCGCGTCGCCATCCGCGGCCGGCGTCCTGGGCTGGAGCGCGGCGGGCGGCTTCGCGGCGCTGCCCGCCGTCGGACCGGCGGTGGTCCAGCGAGCGGTCGTGGTGGACGAGGTGGCCGCCGCGGCGGAAGCTGCCCCCGCCGCGGGCCCGATGGAAGGTGGGACGGGGAACGCCGGGACCGGGGGCGCCGGCCAGGACTACGAGGAGATCGCCGACCGCGTCTACGACCGCATTCGCTCCCGCTTCGCGACCGAGCTCCTGCTCGACCGCGAGCGGATGGGCCTCTTGATCGACGGGTGATGTCATGTCCGAGCGCGTGAACTACGGCCTGACCCTCTGCTTCAAGGTGACCCTCGACGACCAGACCGACCTCGGCTCGTGGACGAAGTGCGAGGGGCTGACGGTCGAGTACGACGTCCAGGAGGTGAAGGAGGGCGGCAACAACGACTACGTCCACCGGTTCCCCGGGCGGGCCAAGTACCAGAACCTGAAGCTCACGCGCCCGGTCGATCGAGACACCCAGAAGGTGGCCGCCTGGCTGGCTTCGGTGGCCAGCGATCCGAAGCGGTCGACCGCCGAGATCGCTGTGCTCGATGGCGGTGGCGAGACCGTCGCCAGCTGGCGTCTCCAGGGGATCTACCCGGTCCGCTGGTCCGGACCGACCCTCGACACGGGGACGAACGCCGTGGCTCTCGAGGTCCTCGAGCTGGTCCACAACGGGTTCGCACGTTGATGCTCAGCGGCGGCGCGCTCCAGAAGGCGAAGCTGCGAGTCGTCGACGGCGACCCGGAGACGCGCGAGCTCACGTTCATGTACAACCCGGCCGAGCTGACCACTGCCAAGTCGGCCAACTGGAACCGGCCCCAGCAGAAGGGGGCCGGATCCGCCGGCAAGCCCCAGTTCACGGGCGCCGGCCCCCAGACCGTCCAGATGGAGATCTGGTTCGACGCCTGGGACGCGGCCGACGCCGACGTCACGCGCAGCGTGACCACGCTCTTCGGGTGGACCAGGCCGACGCCCACGTCGATCACCAAGAAGCTGCCGCGCCCGCCGGTCCTCGGGTTCGAATGGGGCAGCAACCGCATCCTCGCGGACCTGAGGTTCTTCCTCAAGACCGTCAATGCCAAGTACGTCCTCTTCAAACCCGACGGAACGCCGGTCCGTGCGAGCGCGACGATCTCCCTCGAGGAAGTCCCGGAGGACTCGCCGAAGCAGAACCCGTCGTCCGGATCACATGAGAGCCGCCGGAGCCACCTCGTCGGGGCGGGCGACAGCCTCCACTCAGTCGCCTGGCGCGAGTACGGGGACGCCAGCCTCTGGCGGGGGATCGCCGCCTTCAACGAGATCGACGATCCCCTCCGCGTGGCGGCCGGGACGCGCCTCCTCGTCCCCACCGCCGACGAAGCGCGGCGCCTCGCCTCGCGGGAGGGCTGAGGGGTGCCCGACGCCGCGCTCGCGAGCGCGATCAAGGTCGAGGTGGACGGCCAGCCGCTCGACGGCGCGGCCGAGACGGCACTCGTGCGCGTTGCCGTGGACGACCATCTCCACCAGCCCGACACGTTCGAGCTCACGTTCCAGGAGACCGCCGACATGACCGTCGCCGAGACGGCCCGTCTGCGCGTGGGCAGCGCGGTGAAGGTCTCCACGTCGGCCATGGGGGAGGGCACCCCCAGCCTGCTGGTCAGCGGCGAGGTGACCGCGCTCGAGGGCGTCTATCGCGAGGGGAAGGCGCCGCTCCTGGTGGCGCGCGGCTACGACCACGCCCACCGCCTCTCCCGCGGCCGCAGCTCGGCCACCTTCCAGAACGTCAAGTACTCCGACATCGCCCGCACGATCGCGTCGCAGGTGGGACTGGGCGCCGGGACGATCGACGACAGCGGCCGGGTCCACGAGCACGTCGGCCAGACGGGCCAGACGGACTGGGAGTTCCTGCGGGGCCTTGCCCGCGAGGTCGGCTTCGAGGTTGCTGTCGTCGAAGGCAAGCTCGAGTTCCGGCGGCCCCGAGAGGCGGCAGAGGCGCCCGAGGGTGGGGACTTCAGCTCGAGCGACCCGCTCCAGCTGGTGTTCGGCCAGGATCTCCTCGACTTCCGGCCCCGGGTGACGTCGTCGGGCCAGGTCTCCCGCGTCGAGGTCCGCGGCTGGGATCCGTCGACGAAGCAGGCGATCGTGGGGACGGCCCAGGCGCGCTCGACGGCCGCCCAGCTCGCCGACGACCCAGGGAGCCTTGCCGGGCGCTTCGGCAGCCCGGTCCTCGTTGTCGAGGGCGGCTATCCATCGCAGGCCGAGGCCGACCGGGCGGCGGAGGCGCTTGCCGAGCAGGTCGGGAGCGCGTTCGCCGAGGCCTCCGGCATCGCCCGCGGCAACCCCCGGGTGAAGGCCGGCGCGGCCGTGAGCGTCTCGCAGGTCGCCGCGCCGTTCGCCGGGCGCTACACGCTCACCCACACGCGCCACACGTACGATCCCCAGGACGGCTACCGGACCCATTTCATCGTGAGCGGCCGCCAGGACCGCTCGCTCATGGGTCTCGTCGCGGGGGCGGCGGCCGGCGGCGCGAGCGGGGGCGGAGGCGGCGCCGGAGGGGCCGGGAACGGCTCGTCCGCGGGCGTGGTCGTGGGCATCGTGACGGACAACGACGACCCCGATCGCCTGGGGCGGGTGAAGCTCCGCTTCCCGTCCCTGTCGGCCGACTACGAGAGCCACTGGGCCCGGGTCGCCGCGCCCGGCAACGGCGCGTCGCGCGGCACCGTCTGGATCCCCGAGGTCAACGACGAGGTCCTCGTCGCCTTCGAGAGCGGCGACCGCCAGCGCCCCTTCGTCGTCGGTGGCCTCTGGAACGGCAGCGACGCGCCGCCGCCGATCGAGGTGGACGGCGGGAAGCTCAACGGGCGCCATTTCGTCAGCCGCGACGGCAACCAGGTCTACATGTGGGACAAGCCCGGCAACTCGTCGCTGGGCATGCAGACGGCAGCGGAGGAAGTGGTCCTCCTCCTGAGCCGGACTGACAGGAAGCTGAGCGGCACATCCGAGGGAAAGATCGTGCTGACGGCCACGAGCGACATCGAGATCAAGGCGACCGGCAAGGTCAAGATCAGCGGCGAGGGCGGAGTCGAGATCACGTCCAGCGCCCAGGCGAAGCTGACGGGCTCGGCCGGGGTCGAGGTCGGCACCAGCGGCATCGCCAAGGTCAGCGGCAGCCAGGTCCAGCTGGGTTAGGCGAGGAGGACGACCCGATGGTCAACGACGAGTTCATCGGCGCCGGGTGGGCCTTCCCCCTGCGTACCGACGCGACGGGCGGGATCGCCCTGGTCACCCGCGAGCGGGAGATCGAGGAGAGCATCCGCCTGGTCCTCGGCACGGCCTACGGCGAGCGGCCCATGCGGCCGGAGTTCGGGTGCGGGATCCACGACGAGGTCTTCTCGCCGGCCAATGCCGCGACGTTCGGCCGGATCGCCGCCGACGTGCGCGCCTCGTTGCGCCGCTGGGAGCCCCGCATTGCCGTGCAGGAGGTCGACGTGGCCCCCGACGAGGACGACGCCTCGACGCTCTACATCGACATCCGCTACACGGTCGGGTCGTCGAACGACCCCCGGAACCTTGTCTTCCCCTTCTACGTGATCCCCGCGGAGGACTGACCGATGGCCCTGCCGGTCCCGAACCTGGACGACCGCCGCTTCCAGGACCTCGTCGACGACGCGAAGCGCCTCGTCCAGCAGCGCTGCCCGGAGTGGACGGACCACAACGTCTCGGACCCCGGCGTCACCCTCATCGAGGCCTTCGCCTGGATGACCGACCAGCTCCTGTACCGCCTCAACCGGGTCCCCGACCGCCACTACGTCAAGTTCCTCGAGCTGATCGGCGTCCGCCTGTTCCCGCCGGCGGCGGCCCGCGGCGAGATCACGTTCTGGCTCTCCGCGGCGCAACCGGACGCCATCCGCATCGCCGGGGGGACGCAGGCGGCGACGATTCGCACCGAGACCGACGACGCGGTCGTCTTCACGACGCTCGACGACCTCCCGATCGTCCCGGTGACGCTCGCCCACGTGCTGACCACCCCGGATGGCAAGAAGCACGTGGACCGCACCACGGAGGCCACGAACGGGCGCGACTTCGCCGCCTTCGAGGCGCCGCCGGTGGCGGGCAACCTGCTGCTCGTCGGCATCTCCGAGCCGGCGCCCGCCAACGTCGTTCGCCTCGACTTTCGATGCACGATCGAAGGCGTCGGCGTCGATCCCACCTGGCCGCCCTTGGCGTGGGAGGCCTGGACCGGCGACGCCTGGACGCCCTGCGAGCTGGAGCGCGACGCCACCGGCGGCCTCAACCGGGACGGCGAGGTGATCCTCCACGTCCCGAACGGCCACGCGGTCTCGGTCGTCGAGAAGCTCCGCGCCGCGTGGCTCCGCGCCCGCGTCACGGCGCCGGAGGAAGGCCAGCCGTTCTACTCCGCATCCCCGAGCGTGCGCGGCGTGGCCGCCTCCACCGTTGGTGGCACGACCGCCGCCGTCCACGCCGACGTGGTCGTCGACGAGATCGTCGGCACCTCCGAGGGCGTGGCCGGCCAGCGCTTCCTCCTGCGACGACGACCGGTGGTCCCCGGCGATCGGCCCACCGGCGTGCAGGTCTCGGACGACGAGGACGGCTGGCTGGAGTGGACGCAGGTGCCCGACTTCTCCGGCTCGGGGCCCGACGATCGGCATTTCGTGCTCGATGCCGTCGCCGGCGAGATCTCCTTCGGCCCGGCCGTCCGCGAGGCGGACGGGGCGGTGCGGAGCCACGGGGCGGTGCCCGGGAAGGGACGCCGGATCAAGGTCGACGTCTACCTCACGGGCGGTGGCCGGCTCGGCAACATCGCGCCGCGGTCGATCAGCATCCTGAAGTCGTCCATCCCGTACGTGAGCCGCGTGGAGAACCGCCGGCCGATGGCAGGCGGCGTCGACGGGGAGGAGATCGAGAACGCGAAGGTCCGCGGCCCCATCACGCTCCGTTCCCGCGGGCGCGCCGTCACCACGGAGGACTTCGAGCACCTTTCCCACGAGGCGGCGCCCGAGCTGGCGCGCGTCCACGCCGTGGGGGCTGGCGAGGGTGCCGACGCGGGATCCGTGCGCGTCCTCGTGGTGCCCGCGGCGCAGGCCGTCGATGCGCGCCTTCGCTTCGAGCAGCTTGTCCCGTCGGACGAGACGCTGGCCCGCGTGGCCGCTCGCCTCGATGAGACGCGTGTCGTTGGGACGCGGGTGATCGTCGAGCCGCCGGTTTACCGTGGGATCACGATCGTCGCCCGCCTGCGGAGGCGGCCGCGAGTGACCGCGGGTCGCCTCCAGGAGGACGCCCTGCGAGCACTGTATGCCTACTTCAACCCGATCAGCGGCGGTCCGGAGGGCGCCGGGTGGCCATTTGGGCGACCGGTGCAGATCGGCGAGGTCTACTCGGTGCTCCAGCGGGTGCGGGGGACCGAGCTGGTCGAGGATGTGCGCCTCTTCGGGGCCGACCCGATCACAGGGCAGCGGGGCCAGGCAACACAGCGCCTCGACCTGGAGCCCCATGCGCTCGTCTTCAGCTACGAGCACCAGCTCATGGTCGAGGAGGACTGACCGTGCGCGGGACGCCGCCCGGGCTCGCGAGCCCTCACCCGATCGGCGAGCATCTCCCCGGTCTCTACCGGGACGATGCCTTCACCCAGCAGTTCACGTCGGCGTTCGATGAGGTCCTGGCCGGGGCAATCCAGGTGCTCGACTGCTTCCCGGCCTACCTGGACCCGGCCCTCGCCCCCGAGGACTTCCTGGAATGGATCGGGAGCTGGGTCGGTGCGACGCCGGACGAGACGTGGCCGCTCGAACGGCGCAGGGCGTTCGTCGCGTCCGCCACGGAGCTGTTCCGGATGCGCGGTACAGCCGCCGGGCTGGCGGCGCACGTGGCCATCTTCACGGGTGGCGAGGTCGAGATCGCCGAACCCGGCGCGGCGGGCTGGTCGCGCGACGCCGGTGCCGCCATTCCGGCGGGCTCCTCGACGGACCTCTTCATCCGCGTCCGCGTGAAGGACCCGAAGGCCGTCCCGGCGGCTCGGCTCGAGGCGCTCGTCGGGGCGTCGAAGCCGGCGCACGTCCAACACCGGGTCGAGATCGTCAAGGCGTGAGCCGCCCCGCAGCGGGCTAGCCGAACGGGTCGCGGCGCGCGCTACCATGCGCGCAGGGATGCGGCCGAACCGCAGCGATGGTGTCGAGAGCCCTGGTCCACGAGGGAGCGCCACGTGATCGTCTGCACGAAGTGCGGGCTCCAGAACGACTCGTCGGACAGCTTCTGTGGCTCGTGTGGGAGCTTCCTCGAGTGGACCGGGACCAGGGTCGAGGAGCCCGGGCCCGTGCCGGAGCCGGAGCGCGTCGCGCCCGAGGCGCCCGTTGCGCTGGAGCAGCCGGGATTCATCGGCCGCGTCCGCGATGCCGTCGGCCTGGGCGGCCCTGAGGCCGGACCTGCCGCGAATGCCGAGGAGGCCGCGGTGGCCGCGGCCGCCGAGCCGGCAGCCCTTCACGACGCGGAGGCCGCCGCCGACACTGCCACGGCCGCCACGCAGGCCGAGCCTGTGCCTGTCGTCGTCAGCGGCCCGAAGGTCTTCCGCATCGTCGACGACACGCCGGAGCCAACCCCGGCCCCCGAGCCGGAGCCCGAGCCGGAGCCCGCCGTCCCCGAACCCGCCCCGGCGCCCGCGCCCGAGCCGGAGTCGGAGCCGGGCGCACCCGAACCCGAACTTGCCCCCGAACCTGCCCCCGCCCCCGAGCCGGAGCCCGAACCTGCCCCACGCCCGCGCCCGAGCCGGAGTCGGCGGCGGGGATCATCGCAGGACCCGCCCCCGGGCCCGCCGCCGCGCCCGAGCCGGAGCCCGAGCCTGCCCCCGTGCCCGAGCCGGAGCCCGCGCCCGAGCCCGCGCCAGAGCCCGAACCCGTCCCCGAACCCAAACCCGCCCCAGCACCCGTCCCCGAACCTGCCTCCGCCCCCGAGCCGGAGCCTGCCGTCCCCGAACCCGCCCCCGCGGCCGCACCCGAAGCCGCCCCCGCATCCGAGCCGGAGCCCGCGCCAGAGCCCGCGCCAGAGCCCGAACCCGCGCCCGCCCCCGAGCCCGAACCCGCCCCCGCCCCCGCGCTGGTCCCGGAGCCCGCCTCCGATGCGGCCCTCCCGCCGCAGCTTGATGCGTTGCCTGAAGGGCCAACCTGCCCGGCCTGCGGCCGCGTGAACCCGGCGGGACGCGTCTTCTGCGTTTCCTGCGGGGAGCGTCTTCCCGCCGCGCCCGGCAGCGCGACAGCTGGGCCGGTAGGTGAGCCTGCCGTGCCGTCGCCTCCCGCGGCCAAGGAAGCCCGGATCCGCCCGATGCTGCCGGGAGCCCCAGCGACCACGAAGCCGCGCTCGCTCGTCCAGCCAGCCAGGCCCGTCGAGCCTCCGCACGAGGCTGCGGCGGTCGCTGCCGAGCTGCCGACACCTCCGCCGGCCGCCGCGGCACCCCCGACTCTCGCGTCGACCGCGGCCCCGCCGGCCCAGCCTCCGGCCCAGCGACCCGGGCCGGCCCAGCCGCCTGCCCGCCTGCCCAGCGCACCCGCCGTCGCCGCGGCGGCGGGCACGTCCGCGACCGCTGGGTCCCCTTCGACTCCCGTGGCGCCGGCCACCCCCGCGCCGACCCAGCCCCCGGACCAGCCGGCGGCACGCCGCCCGGAGGCGGTCAAGCCCGGCCCTGAACGGCCGCGCCCCGGGCCCCGCCCGGCGCAGGAAGCCACGCCGGCTCCCAACCCCGGCGACCTCGTCTGCGGCAACTGCGGCATCGGGAACGATCCGGCACGCAAGTTCTGCCGCCGCTGTGGTCAGAGCCTCGCGACGGCCACCGTCGCGGCGCTCTCCAGGGTTCCCTGGTATCGCCGGATCTTCGGTGGCGGCAAGCCCAGGGCGAAGATCGCCGCGGGTGAGCGGCCGAAGAGCATGCGCACCGACGGCAGGACCGGCGGCACGATCAAGCCCGGCCGGGTCTTCTCGGTAGGGTTCCAGGTCGTCGTCCTCGCCGGGATGGTCGGCCTCGTGGCGGGGTACGCGCTGGTCCCGAGCTGGCGCGACGCCGTGAATGGGTTCATCAACTCGGCCAAGGACGTGGTCGTCCCGTCGGCGGACCCCGTCTACACCTCCGGCCCGACGACCGGTCCCGGGACCAAGGAGAATCCAGCCCGGCTCGCCTTCGACCGCACCCTCGCTTTCTGGGCCGCGCCGTTCGCCGACGGGTCCCCGCCGGCCATCGAGGGCGCATTCACGCCCCCCGCAGCCGTGGCGAAGATCCTGGTGACCTCCGGCGCGTCAGGAGACAAGTACAAGGCGTTCGCCCGCCCGCGCGACGTCACCTTCGAGTTCCTCGACCCGGCTGGCACGGTCATCGCCTCGAAGAGCTATGAGCTCAAGGACCAGGCCGAGCCCCAGCCGTTCGACGTCGGGGCGACGGATGCTTCTCGTGTCCGCCTCACGATCCGGTCCGTCTACCCCGCCGAGAAGCCGAACGCGCCGGTCGCCCTCTCCGAGGTGGAGTTCTTCGGCTCGCAGGCCGGGTCATCGTCGACGCCGGCACCCTGACCGACCGCGTCGTCTCCGACGCCGGCACCCTGGTCCGTCAGGCGTCGTCGACCGCCATGACCCCGAGCTCGGCGAGCATGCGCGCGTAGCCCGACCGCGCGCTGGTGGCGGCCGCCTGGTCGCCCGCCCGCTCGCGCGCGTCCGCGAGGAGCCGCCAGAACGGGTCGTGATGCGAATCGAGGGCCAAGCCGGCCGCGCAGGCCTCGGCCGCCCCCGCCGGATCGCCGTCGAGCAGCAGCTCGGCGAGCGCCTGGGTCGCCTCCACGGCCTCGGCCCGCGCGCGCTCGCGGCGGACCGCCGCCCACTCCGCCGGTCCATCCTCGGGCAGGAGGTCGCCGCCGTACGCGGAGATCGCGAACCGGAACGCCGCGATCGCGACCTGGGTGGCCCCGCGAGCCCGGACGGTCCGCGCCTCGAGGACGGCCCGCTCGAAGTCGACGAGGTCGATCCGGGCATCGTCGGGCAGGGCGAGCCGATAGGCATCCCCGTCGCGCACCAGCAGCTCGCTGGCGCCTCGCCCGGCGCGCGGCGTCAGCTCACGACGCAATGCGGACAGGGCTACGTGGAGGCTCCTCGCGCCGGTCTCGGGGTCCACTTCCGGCCAGAACGTCTCCTGGAGGACCTCGCGATGGACGGGACGTCGCGCGTTGAGGGCGAGGAAGCGAAGGACGGCGCGAGGGCGGGGCTTCAACCCGATGAGATCGACGGGCCGTCCCTCGACGGTCATCGCGAACGACCCGAAGAGGCGAACCTGCACCGACCCCGCCGCAGTCGACCCGGCTCCGGCCGACCCCGCCGCGGCGGGCCATCCGTCGGCGTCCTCGCGTGCCGAGACGGATCGGCCGCCCGCGGGCAGGGCGACGCCCGCCTCGGCGAGGATGCCGTCGGCGGCCAACCCGAGCTCACCGTTCGCGAACGGGTCGAGCTCCGCCAGGGCCCGTTGGGCGACGGCCGCCACGACCGCGATGCCCGTCGAGCGCCCGACCCCCTCGGCAGAGCGGGCCGCCTCCCGGGCCTCGGGCGCACCTGCCCGGGCCAGCGCCAGCGCCGTCAGTGCGCGGGCCCAGGCCTCGAGGCTTCCCGCCCCAAGGGCGCGGAAGCGGGCCGTGGCTGCCTCGAGCGGTTCCAGCGCCGCCTCGGGCTCGCGCATCGCGGCCCAGCCCTCGGCGAGCGCCGCGAGGCCCTCCCCCCAGCGATCCTCGTCGTGGGCGGCGGCTTCGCGGACAGCGGTCGCGTCCGAGCGGGCATACTCCGCTCCCGCAGGCGCGCCCGACATCGAGAGGGCTGCCCGACCCACGCGGGCAAGCCAGCCGAGGCCCGCGCGCTCGGCCGTCGCGACGGCCTGCTCCGTCTCGATGACGGCCCGCGGATCGCCGGCGAGGAGCCCGGCAACGCCTCCGCCGAGGGCGGCAGCCAGGCCGATCACGAGGCCGCCGGCTTCCTCGTCCAGGGCACGACGGAGGATCCCGCGCGCCTCTGCGACCCGCCCGCCGACAAGGGCGCCGAGGCCTGCCGCCACGAGCCTGCCCGGCTCGTCGTCGCCGGCCGGCCGCCGGACAAGGGGATCGCGGGCCACCGCGGAACGGAGGGCGCCGGTCCAGTCTGAGGCCGGTGGCGGCAGGGGATCCAGCCACCCGGCCACCGCCAGCCGCTCACGGCGGCACGCGGCCCCCGCATCCCCCGAGCCGAAGAGCGCCTCGGCCCTCCCATATGCGTCGACCGCCTGGACCCACCGCCCTTCGGCTCGGTGGCGACGTGCCGTGGCAAGGGTGAGCCACGGATCCTGGACCAGGAGCGCTGGGGGGAGCGTGTCCATCCAGGTGCCCTGGCCCGCCGCCAGGTGTTCGCCGTGTCGGTCAAGCAGCCGATCGACGGCGGCCCAGTCCTCGGCCCGGCTGTAGGCCGCGACGGCCTCCGCGATCGCCCCGTCGCCCTCGAGGAGCTCGCCGCCGCGACGGGCGCGGGCGCGCGCGCTCGCCTCCCCGACCGCCTCGACGAGCATCCCTTCGAGGTGGCTGCGGAGGACCTCGTGGTAGCGATACGTGCCCTCGTCGTCGATGGCGACCGTGAAGACGCTGCGCCGTTCGAGCTCCTCGAGGAGCGCTCGGCTGCCGTGACGTTGGAGGAGTCGGTCGCAGAGGCTCCCGGTCAGGCGGCGGAGGACACACGTCCCGACGAGGAACTCGCGCAGGTCGTCGGGGAGCTCCCCCACCACGTTGCGGGCGAGGTACTCGCGCATGAGCCGTGAGCTGGGGCCGAGGCCGGCGAGCAGTCGCTGCCGCTCTGCGGCCGCCTTGCCCCGCGTGGCGAGGTGGAAGAGCTGGAGGCCCGCAGCCCAGCCCTCGGTCCGGCGGGCGAGGCGGGCAAGCTCGTCGGGGTGGAGCGCGTCGCCGTAGAAGTCGCGGAAGAGGCGCTCCACCTCCCACGGCCGGAAGCGGAGGTCGTCGCCGGAGAGCTCCAGGATCTCCCCGGTGACGCGGCGGCGGGACAGGTTGAAGGACGGGGCCACGCGGGTGCCCGCGACGACCGCCAGCATGGGGGGCGCGAAGTCGAGGAATCGCTCGAGCGCGGCCTCGGCAGGCGTCCCGGTCAGGGCGTGGAGGTCGTCGATGACCAGGAGCAGGCGGGCTTCGGCGCGCCTGTCCAGAGCGGCGGCCGCCTCGTCCACGGATCGCCAGGCCGGCTCGACATCCGGCATGACCGCGGCGAATGCCGCGGCGAGGTGCGCCACGAGGCTCCGCTCGGATCCGTCGACGCTCTCCGCGCGATACCAGGCTGCCGGGGCGTCGGCCAGGCCGGCCCAGGCCGCCAGCAGGGTCGTCTTCCCCGAGCCGGCGGGGGCGACGACCAGCGTCAGGCGATGCTGCCAGAGCCGGGGGACCAGCTGGTCCAGGCGCTCCCGGGCGAGCCAGCGAACCCGCGGCGCGCGCACTTTGGCGGGGATGATCCCCGCTGCGGCACCGCCCGTGGTCGGCCCGCCCCGGCGCGTGTCTGCCGGCTCCCTGCGCATCTGGCGCTACGGACCCCCTCCGCAGACCGGGGCGCTGGCTGCCCCGGAGGTCCGTCATTCTGGCCCCTCCGGGCACGGCGGTCCAGCCGGTTTTCCACGAACCGGCGCCTCGGCGCGACGGTCAGCCGGGGTGCGAACGGAGACTGCGCAGGCGGGCCAGCAGGGCCTCGGGGTGGGCGTCGTGGACGCTCGCGTCCTCGAGGAGCCGATCCGGCCGGTGCGAGACCATCACAAACTCGCGCTCGAAGGCCGTCCGATCGGGCCCGGACCCCATGATCACGACCGGCGCCCGGTCCCCGAGCTCGTGGAGGACCCGCAGGAAGAACGTCGGGCCACCGGCGCGTCCGCTGCGTCGCGGCACCCGGGCGATCTCGTCGCGTCCGTCCGGCCGGGTCCGGGCGACGACGGCCTCCGTAGCGGCAAGGAGGACGACCGCGCCCCCCAGGCGTCCATGGGACATCGTGGCCGGCGTCGGCCCGGTGGCGCCCGGGCTCGTCGTCCGCTCGCCGGGACTCGGCACGTGCTCGGCGCCGGGGACGGGCGCCGCGGGCGCGTGGGTCGATCGGCCGTGCATCAGGACACCTCCACGCCTCCATGGTGGGGGAGCGGGCCCGCGCGCTCGACGGCCGTTCGGATCGGTTCGCGCCGCCGAAGGTCACCGGAACCGGTCACGACGCGGTACCGTCTGGGAGCCATGAACGACCGTCGTCGCCAGCCGAGGCTGCTCCGCCCCCTTGCCGCCCTCGCGGTCGCCCTTCTCGTCGCCGGATGCGGCGCGGCGGCAGGCTCCCCCCCGACGGCCTCCGCGACGCCGTCTGCGTCGTCGGGCGGTGCGCCGCTCACGCAGTCCGAGGCCGTCGCGCGTGTCCTGGCCCAGGAGGGACGCTTCGCCGGCATCGGTCCCCTCGACCCGGACCTCATGGGCCAGTCCGCCTGGTACGAGGTCTCGCCCGCCGGGGTCGGCTGGCGCGTGACCGTGACCATGGGCTGGGACGACTGCCAGGCCGGCTGCATCAGCCGCCACGTGTGGATCTACGACGTCGACACTTCGGGGGCGGTGACCCTGGTCGAGGAGCGCGGTGATGCCCTCGAGGATCAATCCGACGGAGGGTCGGGCTCGGGCGGCTTCGGTGACGGGGACGCCACCGGCCCTCCGGTGGTGATCCCCGCCAGGGGCGGGCCGTGGATCGCCGGCCGGGCAGTTGCCGGGCCCGTCTGCCCGGTCGAGCGGGTTCCTCCCGACCCGGCCTGCGCCGACCGTCCCGTTGCCGGCGCGGTGATGGTCATCCGGGGCGCGAGCGGCGCGGAGGTCGCCCGCGCCACCACCGCGGCCGACGGGACGTTCCTGGTCGCGGTCTCCGGCGGCGGCTCCTATGCCGTGGAGGCGCAGCCGGTCGAAGGGCTCATGGGGACGCCGGCCGCCGTCGCCGTCGAGGTCGGCGACGCGCCGTCCGCGTGGGCCGCCGCCATCCTGACCTACGACACCGGGATCCTGTAGGAGCTCGCGGTTCTTCCAACGGGTCGCCGGGTCGGCGGGCGCCCGGCCGGGCGCGGGGCGCTTCCTGCTACGCTCCCGCCCATGCGGACCACGCGAACGGCCTCGGCGGTGCCCCTCCTTGCACTCCTGGCCCTCGTCCTGCTGCCCGGCGTCGCCGCCGCCCACGCCGAGCTCGAGGCCTCGGACCCGGCGGACCGCGCGACGCTGACGGCTCCCCCGACCGAGATCACGGGTGACTTCACCGAGGAGGTCGACGCCGCCCGGAGCTCCATGGAGCTCCGTGGCCCCGACGGTGCGCCGATTGCGTCAGGCAGCGTGCCGGGCGGTGGCCCGACGACGCGGATGGCGATCACCGGGCTCCCGACGCTGGCTCCGGGTGTCTACGAGGTGCGATGGACGACCGTCACGGCGGACGACGAGGGCGTCGAGCGGGGCACCTTCACGTTCACGGTTTCGAAGGCGGCCCCGGGCACGACGCCCGCCTCGAGCACGACCCCGGCAGTGACGCCCGCTCCCGCCGCGCCGTCACCGGAGCCGGCTCCCGCGACCGGCTCCGGCGACCTCCTGGTCCCGATCCTCGTGCTGGGCGCCGTCCTCGTCGGCGGGGCGGCCGTCTTCCTGCGCCGGCGCCGATGAGCGTTGCCGGGGCGGCGCCCGATGCGGGGCGCGCGCGCCGCGTGCGACCCGGCCAGGTGCTCGTCGTGGTGTCGCTCCTCGTCGCCTCGATCGCGCTCGGCGCCTGTGGCGACCCGGGGAGATCGGCGGCCGGAATCGTCGTCGCCCTGGACGCCCCCGCCGGAGAGGTGACCGGGTTCACCCTTCGCACCCAGCAGGGCGAGACGATCTCCTTCGTCATCGGCCCGCTCGAGGTCGACGGCGCCGCCTTCGCCGCCTCGCACCTCGCGGTGCACGCGGCGACCCTCCAGCCGATCGCGGTCGCGTACCGCACGGAGAACGGGGTCAACGTGGTGCACCGGATGGTCGACGCACCGTGGGCGGCGCCCTCGTCATGACCGGCCTCGTCCGGCGGGCGGGCCGGCTCGCGGGCGCAGGCGCCGCCGTCGCCCTCGCGCTTCTCGCCCTCCCGTCGGTCGCGCTCGGGCACCAGTTGAGCGGCGTCTTCGAATCCCCGATCCCGCTCCCCGTCTATCTCGTCGGGGCCGCTGCGGCGGTCGGCCTGTCGTTCACGGTCGTCTTCGTGCGCGACGTCCCGGCCTTCCCGAAGGGCGACCCACGACCCCGCGCCGTTCCCCGCTGGCTTCGGGCAGCGCTGCGGGTCATCGGCATCGTGGCCGTCGCCTGGATCCTGGCCCAGGCGATCGTCGGGGGATCCAGCGACGCCGACGTGTCGGGGCTCTTCCTGTGGACCTACGGCTGGGTCGGCCTCGCCCTCGTGTCGGCCCTCGTCGGGCCGGCCTGGTCGTGGCTCGACCCGTTCTCCACGATCCACGACGCCGGCGCCGCGGCGCTCCGCCGCGCCGGGGTCCGCGGCTGGACGCCGGTTCCCTACCCGGCGCGCCTCGGTCGCTGGCCCGCCGTGGCCGGTTTCGGGTTCTTTGTCTGGCTCGAGCTCATCGTGAGCGGGGGCGGCGGGGGGCGGACCGTCGTGGCGGCGTCCGTGGCGTACGGCGCGGTCACCCTGCTCGGGATGGCCCAGTACGGGCGCGACGCGTGGCGGGCGAACGGCGAGGTCTTCTCGACGTGGTTCGGCCTGCTCGGCCGGATCGCGCCATTTGCCCTCGCCGGGCCGCCCGAGGCAGGGGTCGTCCGGCGTCGCCCGTTCGGAGCCGGCCTCGTGGAGGCGGGCTGGACTGCTCCGCTGGTCGTGCTGGTCGCGACCGGGGTCGCCTCGGTCCTCTACGACGGGCTGTCGCAGACGCAGCTGTGGTTCGACCTCGTCGGGTTGCCGGGCCTGGGCGGCGGCACCATCTCGCTCGCGCTCTTCCTCGGCGCGGCGGCGGCGCTCGCCCTCGGCGTCGCTCGCCTGGTCGGGTCCCCGCCGATCGACCGGGCGGCCGGCCTCGCCGCCGTGGGCGCAGGGCTCGTGCCGATCGCCACGGGGTACATCACCGGCCACTACCTGACGTCGCTGCTGGTCGATGGTCAGCGGATCGTGATCGCCGTCTCGGACCCGTTCCAGCAGGGCTGGGACCTCTTCGGAACGGCGTTCTTCAAGCCGACCTCCGCGTTCCTCGCGCCCGGCGCGGTGTGGGCCGTGCAGCTCGCCGCCGTCGTCGGCGGCCACATGCTCGGCGCGGTGGCCGGGCACCTGGCCGCCGTGTCGAGCCGCCAGGCGGGGGAGATCCCGGCGGGAGAGCTCCGCGCCGTCCGGCTCCGCCAGGTGCCGCTGGCACTGTTCATGGTGGCGCTCACGGTCACGACTCTCTGGTCGCTGGGCCAGGCGATCGTGACGTCCGCGCCCGGCTAGACTCGACGGCGATGGCTCTCGTCACGACCGCCGCGCTCTCCTTCCACTACCCCGGCGGCGGGGGCGGCGTTCTCGCGCTCGACGACCTGACCGTCTCGATCGAACCCGGCATCGTGGGCCTCGTGGGCGCGAACGGCGCCGGCAAGAGCACCCTCCTCCGGGTCCTCCTGGGGCTTCTCACGCCGACCGCTGGATCGGCCGCCGTCTTCGACCTCGACGTGCAGCGCGACGGGCCGCGGATCCGCGAGCGCGTCGGCTACATGCCGGAGCACGACGTCCTGCCGCCCGACGTCTCCGCCACGGACCTTGTCACGCACCTGGCGGAGATGTCGGGCCTGCCGCGGACCGCGGCGCGCGAGCGGACCGCGGAGGTCCTGCGCCACGTCGGCCTCTTCGAAGAGCGCTACCGCGCGATCGGCGGCTACTCCACGGGCATGAAACAGCGGGTGAAGCTCGCCCAGGCGCTCGTGCACGACCCGCGGCTTCTCCTGCTCGACGAGCCCACGAACGGCCTGGACCCGGCGGGGCGCGACGAGATGCTGGACCTCGTCCGCCGGACCGGCACCGAGTTCGGCATGGCCGTCATCGTGAGCTCCCACCTTCTCGGCGAGATCGAGCGGGTCTGCGACCACGTGGTCGCCATCGACGCCGGCCGCCTCCTTCGGGACGCCCCGCTTGCCAGCTTCACGACCCGGACCGGGACGCTCGTCGTCGAGCTCGACGAGGGGGCGGACGGGGTCGCCTCGGACCTCGTGGCGGCCGGGGTCGACGCCCGTGTCGACGGCCCACGCCGCGTCCTCGTGGAAGTCGTCGACGGCCGCCCGTTCGATCTCATCCGCGACGCCGTGGCGGCGCGCGGGCTCGCGCTCACCCGCCTGGAGCCGACGCGCCATCGGGTCGAGGATCTCTTCCGCGACGCGGCCGACGGAGGCACCCGTGACGACGCCGCCTGACATCCTGTCCGGCTCTGCCACGGGGAGCATCTACGACCTCGGCTACCGTGGCTACGATGGGCCACGCTTGGGCCGGCGCCACGCCGTGCGGGCCCTCTTCGGGCACAGCCTCCGGGCGGCATTCGGGCTGGGGCGGAGTGGCCGGGCCAAGATCGCTCCGCTGGCTATCGGCGGCCTGATCGTGCTGCCGGCCCTCGTGAGCGTCGGGTTCGGCGCGCTTGGCGGCAGCGCGGCCGCGGAGTTCAACCCGATCACGATCGAGGGCTACCTCCCGTTCGCCCAGACGCTGCTCGTCTTCTTCGTGGCCGCCCAGGCCCCGGAGCTCCTCGTCCGGGACCAGCGTCACCGCGTGCTGACGCTCTACTTCAGCCGCGCCCTCGAACGGACGGACTACGTCCTGGCGAAGTACCTGGCCATGCTGACGGCGGTCGGTCTCGTCCTCGCCCTGCCCCAGGTCATCCTGCTCCTCGGGATGCTGTTCGCGACGCCCAGCCTGGCCGACGGGCTGGCGAAGGTCGTGCCCCTCATCTGGCCGGTGGTTGGCCGAACCGTCGTCGTATCGGCGCTTCTCGCCGGCGTCGGGCTGGTGGCCAGTGCCTTCACCGTTCGCCGGGCGTTCGCCGCCGGCGCGACCATCGCCGCGTTCCTCGTCCTCAGCGGCGTCGTCACCGTCCTCGTCAACCGGGTCGGGCTCGACGGCCCGCTGGCCCTCGTGGCGCTCGCCGATCCCTTCGCGCTCATGGACGCGGTCTCCGCCGTGCTCTTCGGCGTGGAGCCGAACATGCCGGCCATCCTCCGCTCGGATCTCCCGGTCGAGCTCTTTGCCGGCACCGCCGTCGCCGTCTCGCTCGCCTGCCCGATCGTCCTGCTCCTGCGCTACCGGCGGATCGCGGCATGAGCGCCGTCGCGGTCGAGCTCACGGACGTCTCCCGCTGGTATGGGAACGTCGTCGCCGTCAACGGGGTCGGGTTCTCCCTCGGCGCCGGCGTGACCGGCCTCCTGGGCCCGAACGGGGCAGGGAAGTCCACGCTCCTGCACATGATCGCGGGGCTCCTGCGCCCGTCGGCGGGCAGCGTCACGGTCGATGGCCGGGCCACCTACGGCGATCCCGAGGTCTTCCGGCGTGTCGGGCTGGTCCCCGAGCGCGAGGCCGTCTTCGGGTTCCTGACCGGCCGGGCCTTCGTCCGCCTCAACGCCGACATGCAGGGCGTACCCGCGGCCGCCGATGCGGTCGACCGCGCCCTCGCGACGGTCGAGCTGGCGCCGGCCGCCGACCGCGCGCTCAGCACGTACTCGAAGGGGATGCGCCAGCGGGCCAAGGTGGCCGCGGCCCTCGTCCACGATCCCGGCGTCCTCGTCCTCGACGAGCCCTTCAACGGGATGGATCCGCGCCAGCGCCTCCACATGATGGGCCTCCTCCGCGACCTCGCCGGCGAGGGCCGGACGATCCTCTTCTCCTCCCACATCCTGGAGGAGGTGGAGCGGGTCGCCGAGCGCGTCCTCGTCGTTGTCGCGGGACGGCTGGCAGCGTCCGGCGACTTCCGGGAGATCCGCCGCCTCATGACCGACCGGCCCCACGCGTTCCGGTTGCGGACGTCCGACGACCGTGCCCTGGCGGCCGCGATCGTGGCCCGGCCGACCGTCGCCGGCGTGGCGATCGAGGACGACCGACTCATCGTTCGGGCCGCCGACTTCGCCGCCTTCACCGGGGACCTCGCCCGGATCGCGCGCGACGCGCGGATCTCCATCTTCGAGCTGATCCCGGCCGACGAGTCGCTCGAATCGGTCTTCGCCTACCTGGTGCGCGGGTGAGCGGTTCGCCCGGCCGCCCGGCCGCGCTGCTCCCGCTGGTGCGCCTGACGGCAGCCGGCATGGTCGGGCGTCGCCGGTCGGTCGGCGTCGTGCTCCTGGCCGCCGCGCCCGTCCTCGTGGCGGCGATCATCGCGATCGGTGGCGGCCTGGGCGACCCCGCCTCGCTCGCCTCCGACGTCTTCTCGACGATCACGCTGGGCCTGGTGATACCCATCGCGGCCCTGATCTTCGGCACGGCGGCCCTGGGCACCGCGATCGACGACGGCACGATCGTCTACCTCCTGGTGAAGCCGGTTCCCCGGCGCACGGTGGTCCTCGCGGCCATGCTCGTGGCGGCCGCCGCAACGGCCGTGCTCGCCGTGGCGGCGACGCTCCTCTCGGGGATCCTTCTCGTGGGGTTCGCGGCGCCCGGCCTCCTCGTCGGGACCGTGGTGGCGGCCCTCCAGGCCTCGCTGCTCTACGTCGTCGTATTCGTGGCCCTCTCCGTGTTCACGAGTCGGGCCCTCCTGGTCGGGCTCGGGTACGTTCTCCTCTGGGAAGGGCTCGTCACGACCCTGCTGACCGGGACCCGGATCCTCTCGATCCGGGAATACGCGACGGCAACGATGCTCGCGCTCGCCGGCACCTCCGGGAGTGGCGACGTGCAGGCGAGCGTGGCGTTGCCCGTGGCCCTCGCGCTGTCGGTGGCCGTCGTCGCCGCCGCATTCCTGCTGGGGGCCTGGCGCCTCGGCCGATTCGAGGTCTCCGAGGCCGCGTAGCGCGCGCCGGCGCACCGCCGTTGCGCGCGTGCCGCGGGGCCCCCGTACAATCCGGCGCGATGCCCGACCCGCGGATCCGACGCCCGACCCACGGCGCCAGCCACGACCGCCGCCCGCATGAGGGCGCGCCCGACGCACTGGCGCCGGCCGAGGCCGCGTCGGCCGAGGCCGAGGCCGAGGAGGAAGCCGCGGCCAGCGTCGCGGAAGCCGCCGCGGCGGCAGCCCCGGATGTCGACCCGCAGGCGGCACCTGGTTCTACCGTCGAGTCGGGTCCCGAAGCGGAGACGGACGCCGTCGTCGCCGGTGGCTCGGCCGGCTGGTTCCGGGAGGTGCCGCTCGACGAGGATGCGCCGGCCCCGGACGACCTGCCCGAGCCCGAACCCGAGCCGGAGCCCGAACCCGAGCCGGCCCGAACCCGAGCCGGGACCCGAACCCGAGCCGGGACCCGAACCCGAGCCGGGACCCGAACCCGAGCCGGGACCCGAACCCGAGCCGGGACCCGAACCCGAGCCCGTGGTCCGGGAACGCGATCGCCCGGTCGTCACCGCGCTCCCGGTCGTCTCACCGGCCGCCGCGCCGGTCTCGTCGCGACGCACCGCCCGCCTCCGGGGACTGCTGGTCGGAACCGCGACCATCGTCATCGTGGCGGCCGCGGGATTCGGGGCGGGCCTGCTGCTGCCGGTGCTCCTGCCCGGTCCCGGCATCTCGCCCGCCTCCTCGTCGCCGAGCCCCGCCGGAGGCGTCAGCCCATCGCCCGCGGCGTCGCCGACGGCGGGGCCGAGCGCCACGTCCAGCACGGCGCCGACACCGGCCGCGACGGCCACCCCGGCGGCGACGCCGGCGCCCACCCAGGTCGTCTACGTGGTGAAGACCGGCGATCAGCTGGCCCGGATCGCCGTGAAATACGGCGTGACCGTGGCCGCGATCCGGAAGGCCAACAACATCAAGGACGTGAACCTCATTCGGGTCGGCCAGAAGCTGATCATCCCCCTCCCGACGGCGACGCCGGCGCCGTAGCCCGCGGATGGGGCGCGAGCCCTGCCGAACCTCAGGGCCGCTCGAGGCCGTGGGCCTGCAAGAAGGCGTCGTCGGCCAGCACCCGGGCGGTCGGGCCGTCCCCGACGATCTCCCCGTTGTCCATCACGACCGTCCGGGGGAAGACCTCGGCGACGAGCCGCATGTCGTGGGTCGAGACGAGGAGCGTCTGGTCGAGGGAGCGCAGGAGCGCGATGAGCTCGCGACGGCCGCGAGGGTCGAGACCGGCCGACGGCTCGTCGAAGACCAGGACGGTGGGATCCATCGAGAGGACGGTGGCGAGGGCCACGCGCTTCCGCTGCCCGAGGGACAGGCGATGGGGCAGCCGTCGCTCGAAGCCGGTCATCCCGACGGCTGCCAGGGCGCGCTCCACCCGCTCGTGGATCTCGACCTCGGGCACCCCCATGTGGAGCGGTCCGAAGGCCACGTCCTCGAAGACCGTCGGGCTGAACAGCTGGTCGTCGGGATCCTGGAAGACGAGACCGACCTCGGCGCGGATCCGTTTCACGCTCTTCCGGTCGACGAGCGTCCCGCCGATCCGGACGGAGCCATGGGTGGGGGAGTTGATGCCGTTGAGGTGGAGCATGAGGGTGCTCTTCCCGGCGCCGTTCGGGCCCACCAGCGCCACCTTCTCGCCGATGGCGATCCGGAGGTGGATCCCGCGGAGCGCCTCGAAGCCGTCCGGGTAGACGAAGTGGAGATGCTCCACGTCGATCCAGCGGGCGGCGACCTCCTCGGGGGGCGCCGGCGTCTCGACCGGGCGGCCGTGCAGCGCCCCGGGAGCATGCGGGTGCTCGTGGGCGCCGCCGTCCGGGCCCGCGGCACCGTGCTCGTGGGCGTGCTCGTGCGCGTGGGCGTGGAGGGCGTCGAGCGGCGTCGCCTCGGGCCGGGGTCCCGTCGTCATGGTCGGGGGAGCGCCAGCTGGCCGGCCACGGCCAGGGCCAGGATCGCGGCGCCCACCAGGACGAAGGCGGTCCAGTCGGTGGCCGTCAGCGCCCGGCCCCCCATGGACCGGAGCTCGCCATCGAAGCCGCGGGCCTGCATGGCCGCGTAGACGCGCTCGCTGCGCTCGTAGGAGCGCAGGAAGAGCGAGCCGACCATGCCACCGACCACGCCTGCGCGCCACCGAACGCTCCCTCCGCCGCGTCCCTCGACGACCGCGGAGCGGCTCCGGCGGGCCCGGTTGAGGCGGCTCGCCTCGCCCGACAGGACCGCGAGGTAGCGGTACATGAAGCCGATGATCGCCACGAGCAGGCGCGGGACGCGCAGGCGCCGGAGGGCCTCCACGAGGTCGGGGAACGGGGTGGTGAACGAGAGCAGGAGGGCCGCCTGCACGCTGACCCAGCTCTTGAGGGCGATCGTCGCGAACTCGCGCAGCCCCTGGCTGCTGATCGTGAGGACGATCGGTCCGATCTCGATCGTCCCGAGCGGATCGCCCGGCCGGGTGAAGACGAGGGGCAGGGCGGCCAGCACGAACGGCAGGGCGAAGAACGCCGACCGGGTGAGCCGGAGCGGCCCCAGGCGAGCGAGGGTCGAGAGGCCCGCGAGGGCGAGCCACGCAATGGCGAGAGCCGCGAACGACCCGACCGGAAGCAGGCTGATCGAGACGATGAACCCGACGGTCAGGATGAACTTGAGCCGGGGGTCGACCCGGTGGACGACGCTGTCGCGGGCGAGGTAGCGATCGAGGTTCAGGTCAGGCCGCCCCGTCCTTCCGCCTGCGGGCCAGCACGCGCCCGAGCAGGAAGACGAGCAGGAAGACGATCGCGATGCCCGCGATCCCGGCGACGATCGTGGATACAGTGCCGTCGATCCCCGGGATCGTGTAGCCCGGCAGGAGCCGGAAGCCGGGATCCTTCCCGGCGTCCTCGAAGCCCTTCTCGATGGCCACGGAGTCAAGGCCGTCCGGGTCGCCGGAGGCGAAGGCGGCCGCGAGCGCGGCGATCCCGCCGGCGATCGCCAGGCCGACCACCCACCAGTAGCGGACGAGGAAGCCCTTCGGGGCCACGTCGGGCGCGCCGGAAGGGGCCGGTGTCCGGGGGGGTCTCGGTCATCTTCGTGTCCCTTCAGGCTGGGGCCGCGATGCGCGCATCGCGCAGGCCGAACAGGTCGGGTCGCGTCACCTGGACGAAGGCCAGGGCGGCCATCGTGACCAGGGCCTCGCCGACGCCGATGAGCACGTGAATCCCGACCATCGCGGTGAGGGCGACTGCCATGTCGGTGGTCCCGGAGAGCCCGAGCTCGATCGCCATGGCCGTCGAGCCGGCCACGACCGAGAGCCAGGCGGCAATGCCGGCCGCCGGGATCGCGCGCGCGCGCCTCGCCGCCGAGGATGCCGCAGAGGGCCCGGTAGATGGCGTAGCCGCCCAGCGTCCCGACGATCCCCATGTTGAAGATGTTCGCGCCCATCACGACGAGCCCGCCGTCCTGGAAGACGAGGCCCTGCACGGCGATGACGGCGACCATCACGAGGGTGCCGGCCCACGGGCCGAGCAGCACGGCCGCGAGCACGCCGCCGAGCAGGTGGCCAGACGTCCCGCCGACGACCTGGAAGTTGAACATCTGGGCCGCGAAGATGAATGCCGCGGTGACGCCCATGAGGGGGATCGCGCGCTCGTCGAAGGTCTCGTTCGTCTTCCTGACGGCGACCGCGATCACGACGATCGTGACGATCCACATGGCGGCGGCGATCGGCAGGCTCAGAAAGCCGTCCGGGGCGTGGAGCCCGAGCGGTCCCGGCCCGCCACCGTGGGTCGCGGCTCCGGCGATCGATGCGAACACGGTCTCCCCCTCGCGACGGTGGCAGCTACCCGGTCGACTGCCGGCACCCGCCAGGCGACCGGCAGACAGATTGTAGTTGCGCCTCCTTTCTGCTGCAACACGTTGCAACAGCACGGCGGTGCACGCTTCCTGCCTATACTCCGGGCCATGAGCCGGTCCGGATTGCCCGCCCCCGTTCGCCGCGACGATTCGCGCATCTGGGAGTCGGTCCGGGAGCGCCTGCGCGACCGCGGGCTGCGCTGGACGCCACAGCGCCGAACGCTCGTCACGGTGCTCTCCGAGACCCACGGGCACGTGACGGGCGCGGAGCTCGTCGAGCGCTGCCGGCAGCGCGATCCGGCGACGATCCCCTCGACGGTCTACCGGACCCTGGACGTCCTCGAGGAGCTCGGGATCGTCCGTCATGGCCACGGTCCCGACGGCGGCGAGGAGTACCACGTCCTGCCCGAGTCCGTGCACGGCCACCTGCACTGCAGCAGGTGCGGGTCACGCTGGGAGATCAGCACGGACGAGGCCGCGGCCGTCGTCGCGTCGCTCGACGCCGAGCGCGGATTCGAGGTCGACCTCTCGCACGTCACGATCGTCGGAAGGTGCCGCTCCTGCCGCTGACCCGCAGGTCGAGGTCCATCATGGCCGCCGGCTGGGGGACCTTCCCGGGCCCGACGGCATCCGCCTCGCCGCCTTCGCCGTCCCAGGCCATGACGACCCGGTTCCGTCCCGTCGCCTTGGCCGCGTAGAGCGCCGAGTCCGCGGCGAGGAGCAGGGCCTCCGGCTTCGACCCGTGCGTCGGCGCCGCCGCGACGCCGGCAGACACCCTGATCGTGGCGCGCTCGCCGGCTCCCGTCGCGATCGCAATCGCCTCCGTCCGCTCGCGGATCCGCTCGGCCACACCGGCCGCCGCGGTTGCGTCCAGGCCGCGGAGCAGGGCCACGAACTCCTCGCCCCCGTAGCGGGCCGCGAGGTCGCCCTCCCGGAGGCTGCCCCGGACCACCCCGGCGAATGCCCTGAGCGCCTCGTCGCCGACCGCGTGGCCGTGGCGGTCGTTGAACCCCTTGAAGTTGTCGAGGTCGAAGATCACGACGGCGTTCGCTTCCCCGTCGTCCGCGCCGGCCAGCGCCCGGCCGAGGCCGTCGTCGAACGCCCTGCTGTTTGCCAGGCCGGTGCGGGGGTCGGTGACCGCCATGCCGTGCATCTCGAGCAGGAGCCGCCGGTTGGCAATCGCGAGGGCCGCCTGGCTGGCGAGGCTCTCGATGCGCGCGGGATCCCAGCTCGTCGGCGGGTTGGTGGCGGGCCACCGCAGGTGGACGGTCCCGACCACGGTGCCGAGCGCGGCGAGGGGCACGCAGGCAGCCGCCCCGCGACCGGCCGGCGCCACCGGGCAGCGGATGGTGAGCGGGTCCCGGGGATCGACGACGAGGTGAGCCGAGCCCCGCCGGACCCCGGTGCACCGGCGGAGCGCCGGGGCAGAGGTCCCGGTCGGCCCGTCGTCGGCCGGGCCGACAACGACGTCGGGACGCTCGCGACCGGGCGCCTCGAGGCGGATCGTCGCAGTGGCGGGGGCGACGAGCTCGCGAAGCACCCCGACCAGGGCTCGGCCAACCTGGGCGTCGTTCTCCGCGTGCGAGATGGTGTCGGTGAACCGGTTGACCACCCCGGCCTCGGCCGCCTGCCGGGCGGTCGCGGCCTGGATCTCCCGGAGGCGTCCCCGCATCTCCTCGAGGGCCCTGGCGAGAACCGCGGATTCCGGAGAGTCGGGCGCGTCAAACGCGACGTCGTCCCCGGCGGCGACACGGGTCGCGATCTCCGCCAGGCCTTTGAGGGGTGCCATGTACCAACGGCGGAGCAGCAGGGCTGCGGCCACCCCGGCGCACGCGGCGAGGGCCGTGGCGACCCCGAAGACGACGCCCTCCGCGGCCAGGACCCGGTCGATCAAGCCCGCCACCGAGGGGTCGAGCGACGTGCGGAGCTCGATCAGCAGGGCGTTCGTGACCACGAACGGCACGAAGACCACGAGCGCAACGACGAAGCCGATCCCGAGGACGACGCCGAGGAGGCGAGCCCTGGTGGATATGCGTGGTCCAGGCATGCAGGCCCCCCCGGCGCCGGCAGCGATACTGGGCCGACAAGGCGGCGCCGTCGACGTGAAGCAACGGTCCGTTGTACGGGCGCACCGGACCATGAGCCGCTCGTACCAGCCGGCCGCATCCGATGGTCCGCCGGCCGGGCCCGATTCCGGGCGGCGGGTCGGCCGCCGGCCTGCCTCAGCCCTCCGGCGCCGGCACCCCCAGGATGTTGAAGCCCCCGTCGACGTGGACCGTCTCGCCGGTGACCTGGCGGGAGAGGTCGCTGGCCAGCCAGACCGCGGTCCCGGCGACGTCTTCGATCGCGATGTTGGAGCGCAGCGGCGCCACGTCGCGGAAGGACCCGTACATCGCCTTGAAGCCGGCGATCCCGTGCGCCCCGAGTGTCCGGACCGGGCCGGCCGAGATCGCGTTGACCCGCACGCCCGACGGTCCGAGGTCGGCGGCGAGGTAGCGGACGCACGCCTCCAGGGCTGCCTTCGCGACGCCCATCACGTTGTAGCGGGCGACGACCTTCTCGGCCCCGTAGTAGGTGAGCGTCAGGATGCTGGCGCCCGGCCGGAGGTGCGGCCGCGCTGCGCGGGCGAGGGCCACCAGCGAGTAGGCGGAGACGTCCAGGGCCAGGGCGAAGCCCTCCCGGGACGTGTTCACGAAGGCACCCTGGAGATCCTCGCGGTTGGCGAAGGCGAGGGCATGGACGAGGATGTCGAGGCCGCCGACCTCGGCGGCCCAGCGGTCGAAGACGGCCTTCACCGCGGCGTCGTCGCGGACGTCGCAGGGCTCCACGAAGGTGCTCCCGAGGCTCGCCGCGAGGGGGCGGACGCGCTTCTCCAGGAGGCTCTCGACGGAGCTGAAGCCGACCGTCGCGCCATGCTCGTGGAGCGCCTTCGCGATCCCCCAGGCGATCGAGTGGTCGTTGGCAACGCCGAAGACCAGAGCGTTCTTGCCGTCGAGCAGCCCCATCTCTCACCACCGCAGCCCGGTGCGTCCGCACCTTCCGGGCAGAATCCTAGCCGCCGAGCCCTTGCCGCACCGAACCGGTGAACCGGCCGGGCCGCCTCGGTGCGACACTGGTGGGCGCCCTGTCGGATCGACCGGGCGGTCTGGGAGCTTGCATGCTCGACTCGCGCTCGCCCATCGGCCCCCGAGGTCGCGCTGCGGCGCGCCAATCCATGGTCATCTTCACCGTGGCCGTGCTTCTGGCGGCGTGCTCCGGCGCCGCCTCCATGCCTCCCGCCGCCCCCAGCGCCTCGCCGGCCTCGGTCGCGCCCGACGGGCCCCGACCACCCGACACCTCGCCGGCGGTCGCCTGCGCGCCGGCCCTCGTCCCGGCGCCGCCGCCGCGCTGGACCTCGTCGGCGCACCCGCCGGACATCGCCTACGCGCTCGGCCGGGCGGGGCAGATCGTCGCCGTTCCCTTCGTGGCGTTGCGGGCGCCGCCCCGCGACGGAATCGCCAACAAGATCCTCTGGATCTCGCGCGTTCCGCGTGACGGTGCCGCGCTCACGATCACCGGGCACCCCGACGGCGCGGCCGCGCCGATCGTGCAGATCGAGCTGACGGCGAACGCGGGGCCCGGCGAGATCTATCCGTCGATCGTCGACGTGCCATTCCCCGGCTGCTGGGTATTCCAGCTGCGGTGGGGCGCCACGACGGACTCGGTCTCGCTGGTCTACCTGCCCCGGGATTGACGCGCCCCGGGACTGACCCGCCGCGGCGCCGGCCGTGGCGGCGACGGGCGCGGCGGCGACGGCCGCGGCGGCGACGGGGCCCGGTCGTCGTCGGCTCTGCCCGGGCGGGACGCCCGACGAGCCTCGCGTCGGGTCTGCGGCCGACCCCGTCATCGGGTACCGTCGGGGCATGGCGCCCCAGACGGCCCCGGCCGCGTCAACCGCGTACGCAGCGCCGTTCGTGCCGGATGAGCCGGCCGCGCTCCACGCCGCTCTGCGCGGCGTGCGAGCCCTCGTCCTGGACGCCGACGGCGTCCTGGTCATGCGCGGCGCCGCGCTGCCCGGCGCCCCGCAGGCGCTGGCCGACCTGGACCATCGCGGGATCCCGTACCGGGTGGCGACCAACATCTCGTCCCTGCACCGCGAGACGCTCGCTGCCCGGTTCGGGCGGATGGGGCTCGCCGTGCCGGCCGAGCGAATCGTGACCGCCCTGTCGGCCACCGTGGACCACGTACGACGGACCTTCCCGGGCCAGCCGGTCTTCGTCATCACGCGGCCCGACGGGTTGCGCGAGTTCGGCGATCAGCCCCTGGTGAGCGCCGAGGAGGCCGACGCCCCCGACGCCCGCGCCGCGGCCGTGATCCTCGGCGACGGCGACCACGACCTGAGCTACGAGAACCTCGACCGCGCCTTCCGCCTCGTCCGCCGCGGTGCCGAGCTCATCGCCATGCACCGGAACGGCTGGTGGTACACGGCGAAGGGCGAGACCATCGACAGCGGCGCCTTCGTCGCCGCCATCGAGTATGCCACCGGGGTCCGGGCCAGCCTCGCCGGGAAGCCCGCAGCCCCGATGTTCCGGGCCGCCTTCGCGGGCCTCGCGGCGGACGTCGCCGCGGCCGGCGGCAGGCGGCTCGTCCGCGACCATGTCGCCATGGTCGGCGATCACGCCCCCCAGGACATCGCCGGTGCGCGTCGAGCCGGCCTGCGCGGGATCCTCGTCTTGTCCGGGCGGACGGCGGCGGACGAGGTCGCCGGCCTGCGCGGGCTCGCCGTGCCCGGGGCCGTCGCAGCGACCCTGAGCGACGTCGTCGCCGCGCTAGACTGACCGGCAGACACCGAATCGCAACCGAGCGGGTCGGCGCGGCGTGCCCCGGGTGACCGCGCCTCACGTGTCCGTCCGGCTGCGCGGAGCAGTGACACGAGGAGCACCTTCCATGGCCGAGCGGATCAAGATCACCTACGCCACGCTGCGCAACGACAACGAGGAGCTCCACGCGCTCTACGACGCGGGGATCGAGAAGGCGCGGGGCCGGCTGGGCGCCCACCACCAGAACTGGATCGCGGGAGCGGGTCGCGACGGCGACCGTGCATTCGAGCTTCGTTCGCCGATCGACCGCGACATCCTCGTCGGGACCTTCGCCCGGGGCACGCGCCAGGACGTGAAGGACGCGGTCGCCGCCGCCCGGGCCGCGCATCCGGCCTGGCGCGCGGTCCCGTGGCGAGAGCGCCTCGCCGCCCTCCGCCGGGCTGCCGAGCTGATCTCCGAGCGCCAGATGGAGTACGGCGCGTTCATGGCCCTGGAGGTCGGCAAGAGTCGCCTGGAGGCCCTCGGCGAGGTCGAGGAATCGGCCGATCTCATCCGCTACTACTGCGACGTCTACGAACGGAACGACGGCTACGCCCACCCGATGGACAACCTCGGCGACGGGGCCGTCCACACCCGGTCCGTCCTGCGCCCGTTCGGGGTCTTCGCCGTGATCAGCCCCTTCAACTTCCCGATGGCCCTGGCAGCCGGCCCGAGCTCTGCCGCCTTGATGGCCGGCAACACGGTCGTCTTCAAGCCGGCCACGGCGAGCGCCATGAGCGGCGTCCTCCTGGCCGAGGCGTACCGGGACGCCGGGCTGCCGGATGGCGTCTTCAACCTCGTGATGGGACCGGGTGAGACGGTCGGCCAGGAGATCCAGGAGAACCCCGGGATCGACGGCATCGTCTTCACCGGCTCCTACGAGGTCGGAATGGGCCTCTTCCGGACCTTCTCGAAGCGCTGGCCCAAGCCCTGCATCGTCGAGATGGGCGGCAAGAACCCGGCGATCGTTACCGAGTCGGCCGACCTGGAGGAGGCGGCCGAGGGGATCATGCGGAGTGCCTTCGGCTTCGGCGGCCAGAAGTGCTCGGCCAACAGCCGCGTCTACGTTCAACGCCCCGTCCACGACGAGCTGGTGCGCCTCCTCGTCCAGAAGACGGAGAAGATCACGATCGGCGACCCGCTCGTCAAGACGAACTGGCTCGGCCCTCTCATCGACGGTCGCGCCGTCGCGACATACCAGGCGGCGGTCGTCGAGGCGCGCCGCGACGGGCGTGTTCTCATCGGCGGCGAGCAGCTCACGGACAACGGCCTGGACCGCGGCTTCTACGTCGAGCCGACCGTCGTCGGCGGCCTGCCGGCCGACCACCGCCTCTACCAGGACGAGCTGTTCGTGCCCTTCACGGCGGTCTGCGCCGTCGATTCCCTCGCCGAGGCGCTCCGCCTTTCCAATGACAACACCTACGGCCTGACGGCGGGCGTCTACAGCGAGAACCCGGCCGACGTCGAGCAGTTCCTCGACGAGATCCACGCGGGCGTCCTCTACGTCAACCGGCGCGCCGGCGCCACCACGGGTGCCTGGCCGGGCGTCCAGCCGTTCGGCGGCTGGAAGGGTTCCGGCTCGACCGGGAAGTCCGGGCTGGGTATGTATTACCCCGCCCAGTTCCTGCGGGAGCAGAGTCACACGATCGTCGACTGAACGGTCAGCCTGGGCTGACCATCAGGTCGGAACGGACGAAATCGCCGCGCGGACCAGGCCCGCCGCGACCGCGCCCGACGGCCCGCCGAACGTCACCGGGCGGGCGGACCGTTCGGCTATACTCGCCGCCTATCCACTCTGCATAATCTGTATGCGTTCGCGGCGCGCGCGCCGCGCCGGCGCCGACCAGCAGGAGGTTTCCGCGTGAGCATGACGGTCCAGGCGCGTACCCTGCCGAGCATCGTGACGGAGCTGCCGGGCCCCCGGGCCCGGGCGCACATCGCGTTCGACCACGCCTGGACCAGTCCGAGCCTCCCCCGGGCCTACCCGATCGTCCCGGTCCGCGGCGAGGGCTGCGCGGTCGAGGACATCGACGGCAACGTCTTCCTCGACTTCGCTGCCGGGATCGCCGTCAACTCCACGGGCCACGCCCACCCCCGCGTGAGCGCGGCGATCGCCAGGCAGGCCGCCGAGCTCATCCACTTCAGCGCGTCGGACTTCTACCTGCCCATCTACGCCCACGCCGCCGAGCGGCTCGCCCGGACGGCGCCAATGCGGGGGCCCATCCGCGTCTTCATCGGCAACTCCGGTGCGGAGGCGGTGGAGGCGAGTCTCAAGCTCGCGCGCTATCACACCCGGCGGCCGAACATCGTGGCCTTCCTCGGCGCCTTCCACGGCCGCACGATGGGCGCCGTCAGCCTGACCGCGAGCAAGGCCAAGTACCACGCCCACTTCGGCCCGCTGCTCCCCGGCATCTACCACGTCCCGTTTGGCAGCGCCGGTCTCGACGAGCTGGAAGAACGCGTGTTCAAGCGCCTCATGCCTGCGGACGAGTTCGCCGCGGTCATCGTGGAGCCGATCCAGGGCGAGGGCGGCTACGTCTACCCCGACGCCGCGTTCCTCCCCCGGCTCCGGGAGATCTGCGACCGGCACGGCATCCTCCTCATCGCCGACGAGGTGCAGTCCGGTGCCGGCCGGACGGGGAAGATGTGGGCGATCGAGCACTTCGGCGTGGAGCCCGACATCCTTCTCACCGCCAAGGGGATCGCCTCGGGGATGCCCGTCGGGGCGATGATCGCGAAGGCGGAGATCATGTCCTGGGGGCCCGGCGCCCACGGCTCCACCTACGGCGGCAACCCGGTGGCGCTCGCGGCGCTCATGGAGACGGTCGCCCTCCTCGAGGAAGGCCTCATCGAGAATGCGGCCGAACGGGGCGACCAGGCCCTCCGGGGCCTCCGGCCGCTCGTCGACAGGCACCCGGCGATCGTCCACGAGGTCCGGGGCAAGGGCCTCATGATCGGTATCCAGCTCGACTCCGGCGCCACGGCCGGGGCCGTCCAGATGCAGGCCTTCGAGCGGGGCCTCCTGGTCCTCGAGGCCGGCGACGACTGCATCCGGATGTCGCCGCCGCTCGTCGTGACCGCCGACGAGATGACGACGGCCATCCGCATCTTCGGCGAGTCTGTCGCCCACGTCGCCGCCCACCGCGCACAGGACATCGGCGAGGTGGAAGCGGCACGTCACGCGGGCCTCATTCGAGGGGAGTTCGGCGTATCGGGGTAGCGCGGGCCGCCCGCTGACGCGGGCGGCCCCTCGCCAGGATTGCAGGCGCCGAGCCGGAGGGAGGACGCCACGCTGAGCTCCAAGGTCGCCACGATGCGCGACGCCGTGGCGGAGCTGGTCCGCGACGGCGACACCGTCGCGATCGAGGGCTTCACCCACCTCATCTCGTTCGCCGCCGGCCACGAGATCATCCGCCAGCGCCGGCGCGAGCTGGTCCTGGCCCGGATGACGCCGGACCTCATCTACGACCAGATGGTGGCGGCCGGGGTGGCCCGCAAGCTGGTATTCAGCTGGCTCGGCAACCCCGGCGTGGGAGGCCTCAACGCGATCCGGCGGGTCACCGAAGGTCCGGGCGCCAGCCTGGAGCTGGAGGAGTACAGCCACTTCGGGATGGTCGCCCGCTACACCGCGGGGGCAGCGAACCTCCCCTTCATGCCGCTCCGCTCGTATTTCGAGACCGACCTGCCTGTCGTCAACCCGCTCATCAGGCCGATCGAGAGCCCCTACGGCGATGGCGTCGTCTACGCCGTGCCGCCGCTTCGACCCGACGTGACCGTGATCCACGCGCAGCGCGCGGACGCGGCCGGCAACACCCAGGTCTGGGGCCTGCTGGGCTGCCAGAAGGAGGCCGCCTTCGCGGCGGAACGCGTCATCGTCGTGGTCGAGGAGCTCGTCGACGAGGCGGTGATCCGGGCCGACCCCAACCGGACGATCGTGCCGGGGATCGTCGTCGACGCGGTGGTCGTCGAGCCGTGGGGCGCCCACCCCTCGTACGTCCAGGGCCACTACGATCGCGACAACCGCTTCTACCGCGACTGGGACCCGATCAGCCGCGACGCCGAGGCCACGGACGTCTGGCTCCGGGCGTGGGTCCACGACCTCGACGATCGGGCCGCGTACACGGAGAAGCTGGGTGCCGAGCGGCTCGCCTCCCTGCGCCCGTCTGGTCCGGCGCTGTCCGGCGTCGTCGACTACGGGGAGTACCGCTGATGGCCGAGCCGAGCGCCGGCCCGCCCGGCGGGATGGAGGCCGCGCCGCCGGATTTCTCCAAGTCCGAGATGATGATCGTGGCGGCCGCTCGCGAGCTGGCCGGGCAGCGTGTCTGCTTCGTCGGCGTGGGGCTGCCGAACATCGCGGTCAACCTGGCGAAGCGAACGGTCGCCCCCGAGATGGAGCTGGTCTACGAGGCCGGTGTCTTCGGCGCCCGGCCGGCCCGCCTCCCGCTCTCCATCGGCGACCCCACGATCGTCACCGGGGCCACCGCCGTCGTCAGCATGTGGGAGCTCTTCGCCTACTACCTCCAGGGCGGGCTCGTGGACGTGGGCTTCCTCGGGGCGGCCCAGGTCGACCGCTTCGGGAACATCAACACGACCGTGATCGGCGACTACGCGGCGCCGAAGACCCGCCTGCCGGGATCCGGGGGCGCCTGCGAGATCGCGATCAACGCCCGCCAGATCTTCGTCATCATGCGCCAGTCCGCCCGATCGTTCGTGGATCGGATCGACTTCCGGACCTCGCCGGGCAACCTCGGCGGGGCCGAGAGGGCCGACCGGATTCGGCGCGAGCAAGGCTGGCTCGGGCGGGGTCCGTCCGTGGTCGTGACCGATCTCGGGATCTGGCACTTCGACGAGGACGGCGAGATGCGCCTCGACTTCCTCCACCCGGGCGCGACTCTCGAGGAGGTGCGGGCGACGATCGGCTGGGCTCCGAAGATCTCGCCGGCCCTGGCCACGACGCCGGCGCCCACGCCCGCGGAGCTGCGCCTCATCCGCGAGGAGCTCGACCCGGAGGGCATGTACACCACGTAGGGCGGGGCCCGGCGGGACGCCTGCCGGCGGCGGCACACGCCCGTGGCCCGCGGCGTCAGACCGGGGTGACGACCCGCGTGGGACGCACGACCATGACCGGGCAGCGGGCGTGGCGGACCACGTAGTCGGAGACGCTCCCGAGGAAGAGCCGCCCGACGGCGCCCCGCTCATGGGTGCCGACCACGATCAGGTCGGCCGCCTCGGCCTCCGACGCCTCGAGGATCGACTCCCCGGCGTCGCCGTCCCAGGTGAGGCCGGCGGCCGCTGCGCCGCCGGCGCGGGCGCGCTGGACGATGGCCTCGACGGCGAGCTGGCGTGACGCCCGCACGGATGGCGGGCCGGCGATCACCGAGAGCACCACGAGCCGGCTGCCGAGGCGCGCGGCGAGGTCGATCGCCTCGTTCTCCGCGGCCTGCGATGCGGTAGAGGCATCGGTGGCGAGAAGGATGGTCTCGATGCGCGCCATGCCAGTGATCCCGGGTGGGACGCCCCGGACCTTTCTCCCTACGAGATGCCGAGGGCCGTGTAGATCGCGTCGATGTCTTCCTTCGTGGGCACCACGATGAGCGCCGTGACCATGCCGAACATCCCGTCCGCACCCTCGACGTGGGGCAGGATGTGGCAGTGGAAGGCCCACAGGCCCGGGCGCTCGGCATTGATGATCACGTCGGCGCGCTCGCCGGGGTTCACGCCGAGCGTGTCGCAGTCGTACTCAGCCTGGCCGAGCAGACGCCCGTCGCGGGCGACCACCCGCTGGGTGTTCCCGTGGCTGTGCCACGGGTGCATCATGACCCCCTCGTTCATGTACCGGACGAGCACCGTCTCGCCGACGGCCGCGAGAACCGGCACGACCGCGGGGAAGCCGTGGCCATTGATCGTGAACCCGGCGCCCCCCGTGTCGTTCGAGATCCAGGTGTACTCCCGGTCGTACTTCAGCGTCGGCTCCTTCGGGTCGATGATGAAGGCCCCGAGGAGCCCGCGGCCCACCTGGTCGGTAGCGTTGTGGTGCGAGTGGTACATCATCGAGCCCGCCGGCTTTGCCACGAACTCGTAGGTGAACGTCTCGCCGGGCACGATCGGCTTCTGGGTCACGAACGGGACGCCGTCCATGAAGAAGTTGTCGAAGTCCACCCCGTGGAAGTGGACCCCGGTCGTCTCCTTCAGGTTGTTCGTGAAGATCGCCCGGACCTTGTCGCCCTCGGTGACCCGGATCGTGGGGCCCGGCCACTGCTTGTTGTAGCCGAGCAGCGATTTGGGGGCGGTCTTCTCGTCGACCTGGTGCTCGATCTCGTCGATCGACAGCTCGAAGACCTTGACGTCGCCGTCGAGCTTCGGCGTGAGGGGCGAGACGATGTCGCTGATCACGAGCTGGGGCACCTGCGCCCACGCCGGCGGCAGGGACAGCTCTGGGTAGTTGTCGGCCGCGCCGAGGATGTCGGCCATCTGGCTGAAGACCTCGTCGCCGTAGATGTCCTTGAGCGCCGGCGCGAGGTTGCCGACGTACCGTCGGACGACGTCCCGGGCGGCCACGTCGTGCTCGCTCCAGCCGGGCGGGATGGCGACGACGGGCACCGAGGGGGCGGGCGTGGCGCCGGGGGCGGCCGTCATCGCCGGCGTCGCCGCGGGCACGGCTGTCGCGGCCGGCGTCGAGGGGAGCGGCTGGGGCTTCGAGGTGGCGTAGCTCCAGATGGGAGGAGCGGCGGGCGCGCAGGCGGCAACGGTGGCGGCCACCAGGCCCGTGCCGGCGAGTGCGGCGCCGCGCAGGAAGCCGCGACGCGTCAAGGAGGCGTCGAGGGCGGTGAGCTCGCTCGCGTCGAGGCCTTGAACGAGCGTCGAAGGAGTGCCGTCGGACGTGGTCGATTCCATGATCGGGATGGTACGGCGTCGCCCCCCGCCTGGGCATGACATTCGGCCTGTTGCGAGGGTGCCGAGGGGGGGAATATTCGCGGGTGCGCATGGGCTTACGTGGCACCGCGGACGGTGCGCCCACGTGGTGCCCCTGCTACGCTCGAACCGATGACCGTCGCGTCCCGTCCACAAGCCGATCTCGATGGGTGGATGGCCGCCCTCGCGGCTCTCCAGGAGTGGGCTGCCAACCCGACGCGCCCTCGGCGGCTCCTGGTCCGGGGACTCGAGGCGCTGGGGCGCGCCTGCGGAGCGGCCGGGGTCCACCTGGAGGCATCCGTGGAGCCGCCGGCCTTCGTCGCGGCCGGGTGGGGAACCCTGGCCCGACGTCCCGGCCGCGCCGGGCACGGCTCGGTCGTCGTCGCGCCGCTCCACGGGGCGGCCGCCGGGACGGGTCCTGGAGCCGTCGGGCAGGTAGTGGGGACCCTCTGGCTCGACGGGCCGGAACGGCACGCCCAGGATGCGGTGCGCCTGGTGGAGGCCGCGGTCGGGCGCGCCCGCGAGGGCGCCGAGGCCGCCCGTATCGAGCGCCGGCTCGAAGCGCTCGACGAGGCGATCCGGGCGATGGCCGGCGTCCTGGCCGTGGACCGCGTTCTCCAGGTGATCGTCGACCGGGTCCGGATCCTGACCGGCGCCCGCTACGCCGCCCTCGGCATCCAGGACCAGGTCGGCGCCATCGAGCAGTTCATCGCGAGCGGGATCAGCCGCCCTGATCGCGCCCGGATCGGGGCGCCGCCCCGGGGCCACGGGATCCTGGGCCTGATCATCCGGGAGAACCGGACGATCCGGCTCGACGACCTGATGCTCGATCCCCGCCGGGTGGGCTTCCCGCCGAACCATCCCGAGATGCACCCGTTCCTCGGCGTCCCGGTCGTCGTCCGAGGGCGGACCATCGGGAATCTCTACCTCACCGAGAAGGAGGGCGGGTTCACCGACGAGGACCAGCGTGAGGTCGAGACGTTCGCGCGCCACGCCGGCATCGCCATGGAGAACGCCCGACTCCACGACCAGGTCCAGCGGCTGGCGATCGTGGAGGAGCGGGAGCGGATCGGCAAGGATCTCCACGACGGCGTGATCCAGGCGATCTACGCGGTCGGCCTCTCCCTCGAGGACGTGCCCGACATGATGGACGGCGAGCCGGACGAGGCTCGGCGCCGGGTGGAGCGGGCCATCGACGGCCTGGACCAGACCATTCGCGACATCCGCAACTTCATCTTCGGCCTGCGGCCGGCACTCCTCGATGGCGTCGACGCGGTGGAGGGCCTCGCAGCCCTGGCCGACGAGTTCCGGGTCAACACGATGATCGACGTGGAGCTCCGCGCCGGGCCGACGGTCACGGCCCCCATCATCGGGCCGGATCGGACGGTGGAGCTGCTCGCGATCGCCCGGGAGGCGCTCAGCAACATCGCTCGCCACGCCCGGGCCACGCGCGCCGAGATCACCATCGAGCCCGAACCCGAGATCGCGGGCGTCGAGATCATCATCGCCGACAACGGCACCGGGTTCGAACCGGCGGCGCCGCGGGGCATCGGCCACCAGGGGCTGCGGAACATGCGCACCCGCGCGATCTCCATCGGCGCCACCCTCCTGGTCGACAGCCATCCCGGTGGCGGGACGCGTATCATCGTCCGAGTGCCCGGCGGCCGGACCGTCGACGAGGAAGAGCTCGCCGGCGGCCCGCAGGACGCCTGAACAGCGCGCCGCAGGTGACCGGGGGGCTGGCGCGCGGTCACGGAGGTAGCAAGCACGACATGTCGGAGCAGCCCGAGCCGCGTCCCCTCCGCCTGCTCGTCGTCGACGATCATGAAGTCGTTCGCCAGGGCCTGGTTTCGCTCCTCGAGCGGCGAGAGCGCTTCCAGGTCGTCGCCGAGGCCGGCACGGTCGAGGAGGCGATCGACCTGGCCCGCCGTCACCAGCCCGATCTCGTGGTCATGGACGTCCGCCTGCCGGACGGATCCGGGATCGAGGCCTGTCGCGAGATCCGTTCCGAGCTCCCGGGGACCCGGGTCATCATGCTCACGAGCTACCCGGACGAAGAGGCGGTCCTCTCCGCGATCATCGCCGGCGCGTCGGGCTATCTCCTCAAGCAGATCCGCTCGCGGGATCTGGTCGCCGCCCTCGAGGCTGTGGGCCGCGGCGAATCACTTCTGGACCCGGCCGTCACCGAGAAGGTGCTCGAGCGCGTGCGGCGGATCGCGTCGGGGACCTACACGGACGAGCTGGCCCAGCTGACCGCCCAGGAGCAGAAGATCCTCCAGCTCGTTGCCGAGGGGAAGACGAACAAGGAGATCGCCTCGGAGGTTTTCCTCTCCGACAAGACGGTCAAGAACTACGTCAGCTCGATCCTCTCGAAGCTGAACCTCCAGCGCCGCGCCCAGGCCGCGGCGTTCGTCGCGAAGCACCGGCTGCCCGGCTCCGGAACGTAGGCGCCGGGGCTCCCGACCGCGGCCCCGGGCTGCGGCGGCCTGGTCGCGACGGCCGGCCCGCGGGCGTCATGGCGGGCGCTCCGCCGGACCCGGCGGAGGCGATGGCGGGCCGACGGGTCGGTTCGGTGCCGAACGGCGACCGCGAGGGGTCCGGACGGCCGGTCCGGCCGGCGCAGGTCGTTCCTAGACTGCCGCCATGAAGATCGTCAGCGCAGAAGCGGCCGTGGCCGACATCCGGTCAGGCGACCAGGTCTACCTCCAGTGCGCGGCGGCCACGCCGTCGGCCCTCCTCGATGCCCTCGTGGCACGAGCGCCGGACCTCCACAACGTGAGCATGGTGCACCTCCACACGGAGGGCCCGGGGCCCCACCTGGCGCCGGAGATGGCGCCTCACTTCCGTCACCGCGCGCTCTTCATCGGCCCGAACGCCCGGGCCGCGGTCAACGAGGGTCGGGCCGAGTTCATCCCTGTCTTCCTCTCCGATGTGCCGAGCCTCTTCTCGGGCGGGCTCATCCCGCTCGACGCGGTCCTATGCAATGTCTCGCCGCCGGACGCCCACGGGTATTGCTCGCTGGGCACGTCGGTGGAGGGGATGCAGGCGGCCATCCACGCCGCCGGCCTCGTCATCGCCCAGGTCAACGCCGCGATGCCCCGGACCCTCGGCGAGAGCTTCGTGCACGTCGACGACATCGACTACGGCGTCGAAGTGGACATCCCTCCCTACGACTACCACGCCGGCGACACCGGGGAGGTGGAGCGTCGGATCGGTGAGTTCGTGGCCGACCTGGTGCCAAACGGAGCGACGCTCCAGATGGGGATCGGGGCGATCCCGAGCGCCGTGGCGTCGTTCCTGCGCGACAAGAAGGATCTCGGCATTCACACCGAGATGCTGACCGACAGCGTCGTCGACCTCGTCGAGGCTGGCGTCGTCACCGGGATGGCGAAGGAGCGCAACCGCGGCAAGATCCTGTGCACGTTCATGATGGGAACGCAGCGCCTGTACCGCTTCGCGCACGACAACCCGATGGTCGAGATGCGCGCCTGCGACTTCACGAACGACACCCACGTCATCCGCAGCTTCCGGCGCATGACGGCGATCAACTCGGCGATCGCCATCGACCTGACCGGCCAGGTCTGCGCCGACTCGATCGGCTGGCACCTCTACAGCGGTGTCGGCGGGCAGATGGACTTCATCCGCGGCGCCGCGCTCGCACCAGAGGGCCGGGCGATCATCGCCCTCCCATCGACCGCTGCCGGCGGCCGCGTCTCGCGCATCACCCCGTTCCTGGCCGAGGGCTCCGGCGTTGTCACGACGCGCGCCCACGTCCGCACGGTTGTCACCGAATGGGGGATCGCCGAGCTCCACGGCAAGTCGATCCGCGAGCGGGCCCAGGAGCTCATCGCGATCGCGCACCCGGACTTCCGCGACGAGCTGATCGCCCAGGCGCGCAGAACGCACTACCTCTAGGGCGTTTCTGCCCGGCCCGCCGGGCGACAAGGCCGGCGGACCAACACCCGGCGCCAGGGCTCCTACAGGACGAACGTGTAGACGCCCAGCAGGCCGCCCGGGATCTCGGTGATCGCCAGCAGGCCGGCAGGGTCGAAGATGCCGTCCGCGTCGTTCTGGGTGACGTCCGGGAAGTACAGCTGAGTCGTGAGCGTCGCGTCGTCGGGCGGGGTGACCTTCACGTGGATGTGCTCCGTCCGCCCGGGGTAGAGGCCGGGGACGATCGTGACGAAGCGGTAGCTGCCGTCGGCCGCGCTGAAGAGGTGGCCCCGGAGCCGAAAGCCGGCGTTGTCGTACACGCCGTCGGCGTCGGCCTGCCAGACGTCGATCAGGGCGCCCGCGATGGGACGGCAGGATGCGTCCACCACGTGGCCGACCACGACCAGGGTGGTCCCGGTCATGCCCTCCTCCCTCAGGTCGGTCTTCTCGGGCGAGCCGGCCGTGAAGTAGGGCCCCTCGGTCTGGGCCGGAGTCGCGACGAGGGTCGCGCAGTCGACCGGCGGCGCGGTCGCGGCGGCGAGGTCGGTCGCCCCCGCCGTCGCGCCGGCCGACGGAGCCGCGGAGGCGCCGGGCGCCGACGCAGCGGCCGCCGGCGACGCGGCCGCCGGAGAGGCGGAGGAGGACGGGGTCGCGGCCGACGGGAGCGCGGCGGACGGCGAGGCCGGCGCAGGCGTCACCGTCCCGCAGGCGGCGACGAGCAGCGTCGACCCGGCCAGGAAGGCGATCAGGAGGGACCGGCCTCGGCCGTGCCGGTTCGGGTGATGCACGCTGGGAACCTCGGGACGCGGGCCGGGAGGCTGCCCGCTCGGGCACGGCGCCGACCACCGACCAACTCTAGCCGGTGGATCCTGAATCGAGCCTGAACGCCTCGAGGCGCCCGGCGGCCGGCCGGCCGCCGGCGACGCGGACGGCGTCGGCTCCGTGCTCGATCGGGTCAGGGCCCCAGCGGCCGGCGAATCGGCCCGCCGCACCCCCCGCAGGACGCGTCGTGGTGGACGCCGCGCGTCCCCTGCGACGTCCACCACGTGCCGAAGTGTCGCCCGCGTTCACGACAGGTGGCAGGGCCGAATGGCCCTAGGTTTCGGGACGGAGCGGGGGTCCGATCCGGGGACGCGCGGGGGACCCTTGCAGCATGTTCCACCCGCGTCCCGAATTCGTTCGCCGCCTGCTCATCGTCAGCGACCATCTGGCCGCGAGCGATGCCCTCGCCGCGCACCTCGGACGCCACGGCTTCGTCGTCGTCGGCGAGGTCCGCTCCGCCCGCTCCGCCGCCCTCGCGGCGCGCACCTGCGATCCCGACCTCGTCCTGGTGGACGGGGCCCTGCGCGGGGGCTGGAGAGTCGTGGCGGAGGCCCTCGACGGTGTCGTTCCCCGCAGCCGGATCGTCGTCCTCGAGGCCTATCTCGGCGCCGACGAGGCCCGGCGCGCCCGTGACGCCGGCATCGGCGCCACCATCCTGAAGCACGTCGAGGGCGGCACGCTCGCGAGCCGTCTTCTTGCACTCGGAGGTTCCGCATGACCCTGCTCACGCCGCCGGAGCGGCCCGCTGCCAGCCCGGATGCCGCCCCTCGCCCCGTCGGGGCTCCGGATGGGCTGCCGGAAGTCGCCTGCATGGACGGCAACGAAGCTGCTGCACGCGTGGCCTACGCCGTGAGCGAGGTCATCTCGATCTTCCCGATCACGCCCGCGTCGCCGATGGCGGAGCACGCCGACGACTGGGCGGCTGCCGGGAAGCCGAACCTGTGGGGCAAGGTTCCCGACGTCATCGAGATGCAGTCCGAGGGCGGCGCTGCCGGCGCCATGCATGGCGCGCTGCAGAAGGGCGCCCTCGCGACGACGTTCACCGCGTCGCAGGGCCTCCTCCTGATGATCCCCAACATGTTCAAGATCGCCGGTGAGCTCACGCCTGCCGTGATCCACGTCGCGGCGCGGACCATCGCCACCCACGCCCTCTCGATCTACGGCGACCACAGTGACGTCATGCACGCGCGGGCCACCGGCTGGGCGATGCTCGCCGCCGGCTCGGTGCAGGAGGCCCAGGACTTCGCCCTGGTCGCGCACGCGGCCACGCTCCGCAGCCGCGTGCCGTTCCTGCACTTCTTCGACGGGTTCCGCACCTCCCACGAGATCAACAAGATCGCGCTCATCGACGACGAGGTCATCCGCACCCTCGTCCGCGACGATGACGTCCTCGCGTTCCGCGCCCGCGGCATGAGCCCGGACGCGCCGGTCGTGCGAGGCACGGCCCAGAACCCCGACGCGTTCTTCCAGGCCCGCGAGGCGGCGAACCGCTTCTACGACGCCACGCCGGGCATCGTGACCGAGGTCATGGAAGAGCTGGCCGCGAAGACGGGCCGCCGCTACGGCCTGGTCGACTACCACGGCGCCCCGGATGCCGATCGCGTCATCGTGATCATGGGCTCCGCGGCCGGGGCGGCGCAGGAGACCGTCGACGCCCTCAACGACACCGGCCAGAAGGTCGGCGTGCTGGTGGTCCGGCTGTTCCAGCCGTTCCCGGTCGCGGCCCTCTTCGCCGCCCTCCCGTCAACCGTCAAGGCGATCGCGGTCCTCGACCGGACCAAGGAGCCCGGCGCGGTGGGGGAGCCGCTCTACCAGGCCGTCGTCGCCTCGGTCGCGGAGCGGATGGACTCCGATGAGCCGCCGCTCGCTGCGATGCCCCGGATCATCGGCGGCCGGTACGGCCTCTCATCCAAGGAAGTGACGCCAGGCATGCTCCGCCCGGTCTTCGACGAGCTGTCCGCCGCCCGGCCCAAGCGCCATTTCACGGTGGGCATCTACGACGACGTCACGCACCTCAGCCTGCCGATCGACGTCGACTACCGGACGCCGCGGCCCACGGGCGAGGTGCAGGCCCTCTTCTTCGGCCTGGGCTCCGACGGCACCGTCGGGGCGAACCATGCCTCCGTGAAGATCATCGGCGAAGGAACCGATCTCTTCGCCCAGGGCTTCTTCGTCTACGACTCCAAGAAGTCGGGCGGCACGACCGTCTCGCACCTGCGCTTCGGGCCGGTGCCGACGAGGTCGGCTTACCTCATCGACGCGGCCGACTTCATCGCCTGCCATCAGTTCGGGCTTCTCGACAAGATCAAGATCCTCGACTTCGCGAAGCCCGGCGCGACGTTCCTCCTCAACTCGCCCTACGGCCCCGCCGAGATCTGGGATCACCTGCCGGCGGACGTCCAGCGGCAGCTGGTCGACAAGCAGATCGACTTCTGGGTCATCGATGCCTTCGCCGTGGCGGCAGAGACCGGGATGGGCAGCCGCATCAACACGATCATGCAGCCGTGCTTCTTCCACCTCTCCGGCGTGCTGCCAGCGGACGAGGCGATCGGGCGGATCAAGGACTTCGTCAAGAAGACCTACCTGAAACGTGGCCAGAGTGTCGTCGACCGCAACTACGCGGCCATCGACGCGTCGATCGCACGCCTTGGCCACGTGAAGCTCGGCCGGGCCGGGACCGGCTACGCCCTCCCGCCGATCGTGCCCGACACCGCGCCCGACTTCGTCAAGGACGTCACCGCGGTCCTCCTGGCCGGCGGCGGCGACCAGCTGCCGGTCAGCGCGTTCCCGATCGACGGGACCTTCCCGACGGGCACGACGAAGTACGAGAAGCGGGCGATCGCGCTGTAGCTGCCGATCTGGGATCCGTCGATCTGCATCGACTGCGGCAAGTGCGCCATTGTCTGCCCCCACGCCGCGATCCGGATGAAGGTCTTCCCCGCGGCGGCCGTCGAGGGCGCTCCGGCGGGCTTTCTTTCCAAGGAGTTCAAGTCCCGCGAGGTCGTCGACCACCGGCTCACGATCCAGGTCGCACCCGACGACTGCACGGGCTGTGGCGTCTGCGTGGACGTCTGCCCGGCGAAGAGCAAGACCGAGATCAAGCACAAGTCCATCAACCTCGAGCCCGCCGACGCGCACCGCGACATCGAGCGACCACGGTGGGAGTTCTTCCAGTCGATCCCGCAGCTCGATCGCAGCCTGATCGCACACGACACCGTCAAGGGCGCCCAGGTCCTCGAGCCCCTGTTCGAGTTCTCCCTGGCCTGCAACGGTTGCGGCGAGACGCCCTACCTCAAGCTCGTCTCCCAGCTCTTCGGCGACCGGATGATCGTGGCCAACGCCACGGGCTGCTCCTCGATCTACGGGGCCAACCTGCCCACGACTCCGTGGACGGTCAACGCCCAGGGCCGGGGCCCGGCCTGGAACAACTCGCTGTTCGAGGACAACGCCGAGTTCGGCCTGGGCATGCGCCTCGGGCTCGACGCCCAGAACGACCAGGCCCGACGGCTGCTGGCGAAGCTCGCGCCGGCGATCGGCATGGAGCTCGTCAGGGACATCCTCGAGGCCGACCAGGAGACGGAGCCGGGCATCGACGCGCAGCGCGAGCGGATTGCGAAGCTCCGCGATGCCCTTGACAGGGTCGACGGCGAGCTCCGCTCCGACGCTCGGCACCTTCTCGCGCTCGCCAACGACCTCGTCAGGAAGGGCATCTGGATCATCGGCGGCGACGGCTGGGCCTACGACATCGGCTACGGAGGCCTTGACCACGTCCTCGGCTCGGGGCGGAACGTGAACATCCTGGTCCTCGACACCGAGGTCTACTCGAACACGGGCGGGCAGGCGTCGAAGGCCACCCCGCGGGGAGCGGTGGCGAAGTTCGCCGCGGCCGGAAAGTCCCGGGGCAAGAAGGACCTGGGCGCCGTCGCCCGCGCCTACGGCGACGTCTACGTCGCCCAGGTGTCGATGGGCGCGAACGACGCCCAGACGGCCAAGGCGCTCCTCGAGGCCGATGCCTGGCCGGGACCGTCGCTCGTCATCGCGTACAGCACGTGCATCGCCCACGGCATCGACATGGAGAAGTCCATGTCGCACCAGAAGGACGCCGTCAAGAGCGGCTACTGGCCGCTCTACCGGTTCCATCCGAGCGAGACCGAGGGCGGCCAGCCCTTCAAGCTCGACTCGTCCACGCCGTCCATCCCGGTCAGCGAGTTCGTCGCCAGCGAGACCCGCTTTGCGGTGCTGGCCCGGACGCAGCCCGAGCGAGCAGCGGACCTGGCCCAGCTGGCCCAGGCCGACGTCGACGAGCGCTGGCGCTACTACGAGCAGCTCGCGGCGATGCATCGCAGCGTGCCCCACGTCCACCACGACCCCGATGCGCACCCGGAGGCCGGCGATGGTCCGCGCCTGCGCCCCGACGACCAGGGAGACGAGGCGTGACCGTCGATCTCCGCACCACCTACCTCGGCCTCGAGCTGCGCTCGCCGCTCGTCGCGTCGCCCTCTCCACTCACCGGGGAGCTGGATTCCGCGCTCCAGCTGATCGACGCGGGGGCGGCGGCCATCGTGCTGCCCTCGCTCTTCGAGGAGGAGATCGTCCACGAGGAGACCGAGCTCAGCCGGGCTCTCGAGGTTGGCGCCGACCAGTTCGCCGAGGCGCTCGACTACTTCCCGAACATCGAGCCGTTTGCCGGCGTGGGGGACCGCTACCTCGCCCGACTTCGCCGGATCAAGGACCGGGCCGGCGTACCCGTCATCGGCAGCCTCAACGCGACCACCGCGGGCGGCTGGGTCCGCTACGCGCGGCTCATGCAGGAGGCAGGCGCCGACGCCCTCGAGCTCAACCTCTATCACCTCGCGGCAGATCCCAGCCGGACCGCCGCCGACATGGAGACCCTGGACCTGGAGCTCATCGCGGCGGTCCGGGACGCGATCACGATTCCGCTGGCCGTCAAGCTCAGCCCGTTCTACTCGGCCCTGGCGAGCTTCGCCCGCCAGGTGGTCGAGCGGGGGGCGGACGGGCTCGTGCTCTTCAATCGCTTCTACCAGCCGGACTTCGACCTCGAGACCTTCGAGGTCGTGCCGCGGCTCGAGCTCAGCCGACCGTCCGAGCTGCGCCTGCCGATGCGCTGGACGGCCATCCTCCGGCCGCAGCTCGGCCCGGCCGTGTCGCTGGCGGCAAGCTCGGGGATCCACGGTGGGACGGACGCCGTCAAGGCGCTCATGGTCGGGGCGGACGTCGCCATGACGACCTCCGCGCTCCTCCACCACGGACCGGAGCACCTGCGCACGATCGAGACCGAGCTTGTCGCCTGGATGACCGAGCACGAGTACGAATCGGTCGGGCAGCTGCGCGGGAGCGCCAGCCAGGCGGCGGTGGAGGACGCCTCCGCGTACGAGCGCGCCAACTACATGCGGACGCTCCGCTCCTGGACGACGCCCCGCGACGTCGCCCGCACGACGGGGTCCTGACCCGCCGCGCACCGCCCCGTCCGATCCCCGGCCCAGGCCTGGCGCCCAGCGCCCGGCCCGACCCTTCCCCCATACTCGCAGTCGACCAGCCCCCGCCCGAGGAGCCCGAACGCCCATGCCCCCGATCGCGCAGATGTGCCGGAGCGTCTGGTGGGCGTTTGCCGCCGGAGGCATCGCCGCCCTCGCTGCCGCCGTGCTGGTCGCCCCGGGCCTTGTCACGGCCCCGGTGGGCGCCGCCGCCTGGCAGACCCTGGCCGGCATCCTCATCCTCGTCGCGGCGTTCCGGGCGCCGGGCGGCTTCCTGCGTGCCATCCCGTTCCTCGGAGCCGCCGGCGCCGGCATCGTCCTCGGCGGCATGGGCCTGCTCGTGCCCGCGCTCGACCCCCGGATCAGCCTCATCGGCATCGGCATCTGGGGCGTGGTCGCAGCTGCCGGCTACCTCGCGATCGCCCGCCTGGCCCGCGCCTTCCGCGTGCCCGACGGGGGTCTCTTCACCATCGCCTGGCTGGGCCTCGCGGTCGGGGTCGCCGTCTCCACGCTTCCCGCCTTCCGCCTCGGTGACTCGACCCTCGTCCAGGCCGGAGCCATGGCGGCCACGGGCGCGATCTCGATCCTGGCATCGCTCCGGCTTCGCGTCCTTCCGGACGAGGCGCCGCCGGTGCTCTCCAACCGTGAGGCACGACGGCGCGAGCGCGACGCCACGCGCCCGTAGCCCGACCCGGGCGGTTCAGGCGGGGACGGCGACCCGCTCCACGCGCGGCCCCCGGCTGCGGGCCCCCACGCGGTGCCCGACGTCGAACGCCGCCAGGTCGGCCGCCAGAACGTCCGGTCGCTTCGCGCCGACGGTGTCCCGGATCGCGTTGCGGACGGAGGCCGCGCGGACGAGCTGGAGGTACCCGACGAGCGCACCGAGCGCCACCACGCTGACAAGGGAATCGTCCCCGGCGTCCTTCGCCAGGCGCGTGCAGGGGATGCGCAGCTCGGTGATGTCCGTCCGCCCGGAGGCGTCGCCGACGAGCGTCTCGTTGACGACGAGCAGGCCGCCGGGGGCGACGTGCGATGCGAACTTCGCGTGGGACGGTGGGTTGAGGACCACCGCCGCGTCGGCCTGGTCGATGATCGGCGAGCCGATCGGTTCGCTCCCGACGATCACGGTGCAGGACGCCGTCCCGCCGCGCATCTCCGGCCCGTACGAGGGGATCCAGAGGACTTCGCGGTCGTCGTTCATCGCCGCCCGGGCGAGCACCTTGCCGGCGAACAGGATCCCCTGGCCGCCGAAGCCGGCGAAGATGATCGAGCGTTCCATGGTCACCGCTCCGCCGTGCGGTCGACGATCACGCCCGGCTGGTACTCCAGGGCGACCACCTCCTTGAGCCGCTCGATCGACTCCACCGGGGTCATGCCCCAGCCCACCGGGCAGTTGCTGATGACCTCGACGATCGCGAACCCGAGGCCCTCCAGCTGGACCTCGCAGGCGCGCTGGAGGTAGCGCTTCGTGCGGCCGATCGAGACCGCGTCCGCCACCGACCCGCGCGCGGCGTAGGCGACGCCGGGGAGGACGGCAAGCATCTCGGTCATCGGGACCGGGTAGCCGTGGAGCGTCGCGTCACGGCCGCGCGGCGACGACGTGGTCCGCTGGCCCAGGAGCGTCGTCGGGGCCATCTGCCCGCCGGTCATCCCGTAGATCCCGTTGTTGACGAAGACCGCGGTGAGGAGCTCGCCGCGAGCGGCCGCGTGGACGATCTCGCCGGTGCCGATCGCCGCGAGGTCGCCGTCGCCCTGGTAGGTGAGGACGAAGGCGTCCGGGCGGACCCGCCGGATCCCGGTCGCGACGGCCGGTGCGCGGCCGTGCGGCGCCTCGACGAAGTCGAGCCCGAGGTAGTCGTAGGCGAACACCGCGCACCCCACCGGGGCGACGGCGATGGTCCGCGGCCCGAGACCGAGGTCGCCCAGGACCTCCGCGATGAGGCGGTGGACGACGCCGTGGCCGCAGCCGGGGCAATAGCTGTTCGTGCGGTCGACGAGGAGCTCGGGGCGGCCGAAGACGACGCGGGCGCCATCGGGGATGGCGACGCTCATCAGCGGGCCTCCCGGGGCTGCTCGACGGCGGCCGCCGAAAGGTGGCGCAGGGCCGCCAGCACCTCCCCCGGCGTCGGCACCATCCCGCCGGTGCGGCCCGTGAAGGTCACCAGGACGCGGCCCTCGACGGCGAGGCGGACGTCCTCGACCATCTGGCCGGCCGACATCTCGACGACCAGGAGGCCGCGGACACGGCCGGCGAGGTCGCCCAGGGCGTCACTCGGGAAGGGCCACAACGTGATCGGCCGGAAGAGGCCGACCCGGAGCCCGGCCTCGCGCGCTCGGGCGAGGGCCGTGCGGGCGACGCGGGCCGCCGTTCCGTGGGCGACGACTACGAGATCCGCGTCGTCGAGGTGCTCGCCGTCGAACCGCACCTCGCGGTCGGCGATCGCGGCGAACTTCGCCTGGAGGTGCAGGTTGTGCGTCTCGAGGTCCTCGGGCTTGAGGTGGAGCGAGCGGACGACCCGGGGCGGCCGCCCGTCGGCACCCGTCAGGGCCCAGGGGGCGTCGATGCGCGGTGGCTCGCGAAACGTGAGCTCGACCGGCTCCATCGCCTGGCCGAGGATTCCGTCGGTGAGGATGATCACCGGGGTCCGGTAGCGCTCGGCGAGCTCGAAGGCATCGGCGGTGAGCGCCATCGCCTCGCCGATGGAGGCGGGCGCCAGGACGGGGACCCGGTAGTCCCCGTGGCCATGGCCCTTGGTGGCCTGGAAGTAGTCGGACTGGCTCGGCCCGATGCTCCCGAGCCCCGGCCCGCCGCGCATCACGTTGATGACCACGACCGGGAGCTCGGAGGCGGCCATGTAGCTCATCGCCTCGGCCATCAGGCTCATCCCGGGGGAGGAGGAGCTCACGAGGACCCGGGCGCCCGTCGCGGCCGCGCCGAGAGCCATGTTGATCGCCCCGAGCTCCGACTCGGCCTGGACGAACGGCCGGCCCTCCTCGGGCATCCGGCGGGCCATCCACTCGAGGAGCTCGGCCTGGGGCGTGATCGGGTAGCCGAAGTAGGCGTCGCAGCCGGCGCGGATCGCCGCCTCGGCCATCGCCTCGTTCCCCTTCATCAGGACACGGCGGCCGTGACGGCGCGGTTCCGGGGCGGCGGGCCGCCGGGTGTCCAACGGTGCGGGGGCCTGCCGGGTCGTCATGCCGGAACTTCCCGCGGCGGCCGCGGTCGGGCAAGGATCGTGAAGACACAGTCCGGGCAGACGCGCGCGCAATGCGCGTCGGAGGTACAGGCATCGGGGTTCGTGATCCGCACGGGATGGTAGCCCTGGACGTTCACCCGGCTGTCGTCGAGGTCCAGGATGCCCTTCGGGCAGGCCGCGACACAGAGGGCGCAGCCCTTGCAGCGGTCGACGTCGATCAGGACGGGCTGGAATGGCGCGGGAGCGGCCCGACCTGCCCCGGCCGGATCCGCCGCGCCTCCTAACGAGAGGTCGTCGAGTGCCGATTCCGCAACGGCGATCATGCGGATGATTCCTCCAGCGCTCGCGTGGTGTGGGTCGAGCCTCGGCCCGGGGGGACGGGCAGGGGAGTGCCGAAGGGTTGCGATTCGGTGTCGGAACGGCCCATTCGGGTCGTGGCCGGCTGGGTGCCCGCGGCCGGACCGCGGTCAGCGCGCCCCGGCGCCGGCCGGGAGCCGGCGGTCCGGCGATGAGCCGTTCAGCTCCCGCCAGCGGGCGCGCAGCTGGCGCACGGTGAGCGCCCCGGCCGCGGCGGCCTCGATCGGGCGCGTGCGGCGGTGGCGGAGATCGGCCGTGCGCAGCTCGGCCGCCAACCGGGCGTGTACCGGCCCCGGACCCACGACGACCACCCGGCCGTCGGGCGGGACGAGGTCGGCCACCTGCCGGAGGAAGACCCCGATCAGGTGCTCCCGCCGTCGCTCGACGAGGTCGTCCGGGTCGGCGCCGCCGCCGGACCGGACCCGCGGGTCGTGGTGGACCCGGCCGGTCGCGCGGTGATGAGGCGGCACCTGCGAGCGCACCCTCCGGACCCCGGGCGGATCCGCGCCGTCGCCGGCGGGATCCTCGCTGCCGAGGATGAACGCCTCGTTGGCGTCGAGCCAGACGAGGGTGACGGGCCGATGCTGGTGCTCGCGCTGGAGCGTCATCGGGTCGCCTCCGGGTGCTGTGGCAGCGAACCGGACGGTCCGCGCTCCTGGGTCGATGCTGCGCCGCTCCGTGGCCGCGGGCCAGAGTCGCCCGTCACGAAGGAACGGCCCGAGGGCCATCCACGAGCCATTCGGCCCATCCGGGCGCCGCGGGGCGGGGGCAACCTATGCACGTGGCTGCATCCGTGGAGCCGGGCGCGCGCGTCCCCGCCGCCGAGGTCGGGGTCGTCCGCGGAGCCCGCCGGGTCATCGTCGAAGGCGTCGTCCAGGGCGTCGGCTTCCGGCCGTTCGTCTGGCGCCTCGCGACCGAGCTGGGCCTCGCCGGCCGGGTCCGCAATGCCGCGGGCCGGGTGGAGATCGAGGCGGCGGGCAATCCCCGGAGCCTCGACGCCTTCATCCGTCGCCTTCGCCTCGATGCACCGCCCCGCGCCCGCGTGGACCTCGTGACCGCGACGGCCCTGCCGGCCGGGGAGGCAGGCGCCCTGCTGCTGCCCTTCGCCATCGACGAGAGCGTGAGCGCCGCCGCAGCCGAGCGCCTCTTCCCACCCGACATCGCCACGTGCGACGACTGCCTGCGGGAGGTCCTCGATCCGGCCGACCGGCGCTACCGCTACCCGTTCACCAACTGCACGAGCTGCGGCCCGCGGGCCACGATCATCGACGAGCTGCCCTACGACCGGGCCCGGACGACGATGCGGGCCTTTCCGCTCTGCCCGACCTGTGCCGCGGAGTACGCCGATCCGGCAAACCGGCGCTTCCACGCGGAGCCGGTGGCCTGTCCTGCCTGCGGACCGCAGCTCGCCTACCGGCCGACCGATGCCCCGGCCGCGACCGCCCGCGACAACGCCGCTCTGGCTGCCGCCGCCGGCGACCTGGCGGCGGGGCGCATCGTCGCGATCAAGGGGCTCGGCGGGTACCACCTCGCCTGCGACGCCACGGACGACGTGGCCGTCCAGCGGCTCCGTGACCGCAAGCGCCGGTGGGCCAAGCCGTTCGCGATCATGGTCGCCGACCTCCCCGCGGTCGAGCGACTCGCCCGGGTGGGCGCGACCGAGCGATCCCTGCTGGCCGGGCCGGAGCGGCCGATCGTCCTCCTGGTCGCCCGCCGGCGGGGGACGCCGCGCCTTGCGCCCTCCGTCGCCGCCGGCAACCACCGGCTCGGGATCTTCCTTCCGTACACCCCGCTCCACCACCTGCTGCTGGCGGCGGTCGGCCGTCCCATCGTGCTCACTTCGGGCAACCTCTCCGACGAGCCGCTGGCCACGGACGATGCCGACGCGGCCGACCGCCTGGCCGGCCTGGCCGACGCCTTCCTCGTCCACGATCGCGAGATCCGGGCGCGCTACGACGACTCGGTCGGCCGCGTGATCGCCGGGCGCGCCTCGCTCGTGCGCCGGGGTCGCGGTTACGCCCCCGAGGCGCTGGAGCTCCCCGTGGCAGCAGGGACACCGATCCTGGCCGTCGGGGCCGAGCTGAAGCACACGTTCACCCTGGCCCGAGGTCGCCGGGCCCACGTGGCCCCCCACAACGGCGACCTCGAGGACCTGCCGACCCATCGAGCGTTCACGGACGGCCTCGAGCACCTGGGGCGGCTCCTCGCGCTGGAACCCGAGGTCGTGGCCCACGACCTCCACCCGGAATACCTCTCCACGAAGTACGCCGTCGCCCGCTTCCCCGCCGAGAGACGCATCGCCGTGCAGCACCACCATGCTCACGTCGCCTCCTGCGCCGCGGAGCACGGCCTGACGGGACCCTTCATCGGGGTCGCCTACGACGGCCTGGGAATGGGCGACGACGGGACGCTGTGGGGCGGCGAGATCCTCGCTGCGGACCTCGTCGGCTACCGCCGGCTGGGCCGCTTCGGGCGCGCTCCGCTGCCGGGCGGGGCGCTGGCGGTGAAGCGCCCGTGGCGGATGGCGCTCGGCTATCTTCTCGGGGCCGAGGCGGTCGGCCCGGACGGCGGCGAGGAGGACGGCATCCCCGGCGCCATCGAGCCCGACCTGGCGGCGGCCTTCGTGGCCCGGCTCGACCCCCGCGAGGTGGCGGTTCTCCGGACCCAGGTCGCCCGCCGGCTCAACGCGCCGATCGCCTCCTCGGCCGGTCGGCTCTTCGATGCGGCGGCCGCCCTGCTCGGCCTCCGCGACGTGGCCGAGTACGAAGCGCAGGCCGCCATCGACCTCGAGATCGCGGCGGGCGAGCGCTCGGCAGCGGCCCTCCCCGCGCGACTTGCTCGCGTCGACGGGCTGCTGGTCTACGACCCGCGACCCACCCTCCGCGCGCTCCTTGAGGGGGTCGCCGCCGGTCGCCCCGTCGGGCCCCTTGCCGCCGCCTTCCACGAGACGATCGCCGAGGTGACGCGTGAGCTCGTGGGCGCGGCCGCGGCCGAGACCGGCCTTCGCACCGTCTGCCTCTCGGGCGGGGTCTTCCAGAACCGCCGCCTTGCCTCCACCCTGCTTCGCCGGCTCGGCCGGGACGGCTTCGAGGTCTTCATCAATCGCCGGGTCCCGGTCAACGACGGCGGGATCAGCTACGGTCAGGCGGCCATCGCTGCCGCGACGATGGCAGCCGCCGGGGCCGCGGGGCTCGACGCCCCCGTCCGCCGCGCCTGAGGAGGAACGCGCCATGTGCCTTGGGATCCCCGGTCGCGTCATCGAGATCCGCGACGACGCCGGCCTGCCGATGGGCAAGGTCGACTTCGGCGGGGTCCGGAAGGACGCCTGCCTCGCCTACATCCCGGAGATCCAGCTCGGCGACTACGTCATCGTTCACGTGGGCTTCGCGATCAGCCGGGTCGACGAGGAGGAGGCCCTCAAGACGCTCGAGATCCTGGCCACGATGGGCGACATGGTCCGCTCCGAGCTGGCGACGATGGGCCCCGGGATGGACGAGCCCGCGGTGGTCTCCGACGACGGGACGCCGGCGACGGGGGCCTTCGGCGGGGCGCCCGCGTGAAGTACCTCGACGAGTACCGCGACCCGGTCCTGGCGAAGAAGCTGATCGCCGAGATCCACCGGGTCACGACGCGCCCGTGGACCCTCATGGAGGTCTGCGGCGGCCAGACCCACACGATCGTGAAGCAGGGGATCGACGAGGCGCTCCCCGCGGGCGTCCGGATGATCCACGGGCCCGGCTGCCCGGTCTGCGTCACGCCGCTGGAGCAGGTCGACAAGGCTCTCGCGATCGCGGCCCGCCCCGACGTCATCTTCGCCAGCTACGGGGACATGCTCCGGGTGCCCGGCTCCAGCACCGATCTCCTCGCCCTCAAGGCGCGTGGCGCCGACGTGCGGATCGTCTACTCGCCGCTCGACGCGCTCAAGATGGCGGTCGCCAATCCCGCCCGGCAGGTCGTCTTCTTCGCGGTGGGATTCGAGACGACGGCGCCGGCGAACGCCATGGCCGTCGCGGAGGCCGCCCGGCGCGGCATCGACAACTTCAGCGTGCTGGTGTCGCACGTCCTGGTGCCGCCGGCGATGACAGCCCTCCTCGATTCGCCGAACAACCGCGTCCAGGCCTTCCTCGCGGCCGGCCACGTCTGTGCCGTCATGGGCTGGACCGAGTACGAGCCCATTGCCGCGAAATACCGGGTGCCGATCGTCGTCACCGGCTTCGAGCCGCTCGACCTCCTCGAGGGGATCCTGATGGCGGTCCGCCAGCTCGAGGAGGGCCGGGCCGAGGTCGAGAACCAGTACGTCCGGGCGGTGAAGCGGGAGGGCGTGCCCCTGGCCCAGCGCCAGATCTTCGAGGTCTTCGAGGTCGGCGAGCGCAAGTGGCGCGGCGTCGGCGCGATCCCGGAATCCGGCTACCGGCTCCGCGAGGCATACGCCCGGTTCGACGCGGAGCGGAAGTTCGATGTCGGCGAGATCCGCACGAACGAGCACCCGGCCTGCATCGCGGGAGCCATCCTGACGGGTGAGAAGCTGCCCCTCGACTGCACGGCCTACGGGACGCTCTGCACGCCGCAGAGGCCCTTGGGCGCACCGATGGTCAGCTCCGAAGGCACGTGCGCCGCCTTCTTCTCCGCGGGCCGCGGACTCGGCGGGGCGCGCTCGCCCCTGCCGGTCACGCCGCTCGTGCAGGTCGCTCCGATCTCGGCCGGCGGTTCCCGGGTGCCGCGGTGAGCACGGACGACCATCCGTTCGCTGCTGCTGACGGTTCATCCGCACCGACGATCGATCCCGAGGGTGGCGCCCGCCCCCCGCCCATCGCCGAGGGCGAGCGGGTGATCCTCGGCCACGGCTCCGGCGGCCAGCTGTCGAACGCGCTGATGCGCGAGGTGATCGGGCCGGCGCTCGCCGCGGCGGCCCCGGGCGGCCCGCTCAACGACGCAGCCGTCGTCGACGTGGCCGGATCGCGCGTGGCGTTCACCACCGATTCGTTCGTCGTGAGCCCGATCCGGTTTCCCGGCGGTGACATCGGCGAGCTGGCCGTGAACGGCACGATCAACGACCTGGCGATGATGGGCGCCCAGCCGCTGGCGATCTCGCTCGCCTACGTCATCGAGGAGGGCCTGCGGCTCGACGAGCTGGCCGCGATCACGGCCTCGGCGGCCCGTGCGGCGGCCCGGGCAGGCGCCCGGATCGTCACCGGCGACACGAAGGTCGTGGGTCGCGGCGCGGCGGACCGGCTCTTCGTGAACACGGCCGGGATCGGCCTGGTCCCCGACGGCGTTGCGCCGGCCGCCGACCGCGCTCGTGCCGGCGACGCGATCCTCCTGTCGGGGCCGATCGGCCTCCACGGCGTGGCGGTCATGAGCGTCCGGGAGGGCCTCGAGTTCGAGGCCGAGATCGCCTCCGACACCCAGGCGCTCAACGGGCTCGTGGCAGCGATGCTCGCGGTAGAGCCGGGGCTCCGCGTGCTGCGCGATCCGACCCGCGGCGGTCTCTCGTCGGCGCTCAACGAGATCGCGGCGACGTCGGGCGTGGGCATGGTCCTCGACGAGGCGGCGATCCCGATCCCGGGCCCCGTCCGCGCCGCCTGCGAGATGCTCGGCCTGGACCCGTTCCACGTCGCCAACGAGGGGAAGCTGGTGGCGGTCGTTCCGGCGGCATCCGCCGAGGCCGTTGTCGCCGCCATGCGGGCCCTGCCGGAGGGGGACGGCGCCGCGCGGATCGGGGAGATCGTCGCCGACCACCCCGGCATGGTCACCATCCGCACCATCGTCGGCAGCGAGCGGATCGTGGACATGCTGGTGGGGGAGCAGCTGCCTCGCATCTGCTGAGGCGAGAGGCACCGTCGTCCCCGGGCAGGAAACGCGGCCGGAGGAAGGGTGTCCGGAATCGGACAGCGGACACGTGCGGAAGCACCGCTCCCGGGGTCGCATACGCGGTTGCGGCCGGGCGTCGGAGCCCCGAAGCTGGTTCCACGCGTTGCGGGGGCAGCGTGAGGGAGGGAGCGAGATGCGTTTCTACGGGACCCTGCACCCCCTGGGAACGAGCTTCCGGCAGCCGCAGCGGCTCGCGTCGGCCGAGGCTCTGCCCGAGATCGCGCCGGGCGCCTTCGCCGCCTGGGCTCATGCCGAGGACCATCGCGAGGTGCTGCAGGGCGCGCCCGGCGACGACTGCCTGACCCCGGACGGCCGCAGGGGCCACGTCGTCGAGACGTCGGACGGCGGCTATCCGGTGCTTGTCTGCCAGGGCATCTGACCCCAGCGTCGTCGGACGCTCACCACCTCTCCCGGCGCGGCTCACCCCTGCCATTCGGCCCTCGACCCCCCTGCCGGTCGGGCCCGGGGAGGGGCCATCCGGCAATGATGCGCAAGTGCGCATACATCTACAGTGCACGCATGGACCCGATCTGGACCCTCCAATCAGAGGTGATGAAGATCCTCGCGAGCCCCCGCCGGCTCGAGATCCTGCACCTGCTTGCCGAGGAGCCGAAGGAAGTCGGCCGCCTCGCCGAGGAGATGGGGATCACCCAGCCGAACGTCTCCCAGCACCTCGCCGTGATGCGGGCCGCCGGGATCGTGGAGGCTCAGCGCGACGGCCGGGAGGTCAGGTACCACCTGACCGATCCCGAGGTGATCGACGCGTGCAACCTCATGCGTGGCGTCCTCATGCGCCGCCTCGCCCGCCTTGGCGAGCTGTCCGATCGCCCGAACCCGTCCGACGAGCGGCCGATGCCTGCCGCCTCGCCCGCCGGCGCCGGCTAAGGAGATCGCGTGGAAGACGAACCCATCAACATCGTGCTGTTCTCCGGGACCGAGGACCGCCTGCAGGCCGCAGCCGTCATGGCCAGCGGCGCGGCGGCGCTCGGCAAGAGAGTGAACATCTTTCTCCAGTACTGGGGCCTCGAGGCCTTCCGCAAGGACAGGGTGTCAACGAGCCTGGGCCTCGCGCCCGAGGCCGGCGAGCGGGGCGCGGCCCTGGTGGCCGAGGCGGCCAAGGCCGGGCAGCAGCCCTGGCACGCGACCCTTCGCGTGGCGAAGGAGCTCGGCGAGATCGACATCCAGGCATGCTCCCTCTCGATGGACGTCCTCAAGATCGAGGAAGAGGACCTGGACCCGCTCGTCGACGGCGTCGAGGGCGTGACCGCCTTCTACCTGAACGCCGGCGACGGCCACATTCTCTTCATCTGATCAGCCGCCCCGCGGCCGATGGCCGGCCGCCGGCAAGGAAGGGACACATGTCCACCGAACAGATCGCCCAGGTCGTCGACGCCAAGGGGCTCTCCTGCCCGATGCCGATCGTCAAGACGGCCCAGGCCGCGAAGGGCCTTGCCTCAGGCCAGCTCCTGGAGGTCCTCGCGACCGATCCGGGTTCTACGAAGGACTTCGCCGCCTGGGCGAAGGCCACCGGCAACGAGCTTGTCGAGCAGACCGTCGAGGGCGGCGTCTACCGCTTCGTCCTCCGCAAGAAGTGAAAGGCGAAGAGCCGATGACCGCCACTGCCGAGCTCGAGGCGCCCGTCGTCGCCGAGCCCTCTCCCGCCGCAGCCCCCGGGGCCGAAGCCGAGGCCAAGCCCCGGGACATCCTGATCATCTGCTACAGCGGAGAGCTGGAGAAGACCTGGGCCACCATGATCCTGGCCACCACCGGCGCGGCGATGGGCGCCAAGGTCCGCGTCTTCCTGACGTTCTGGGGCCTCCAGACGTTCGTGAAGGACGGGAAGCGCATCACCGGCGACGGCGTGATGCAGAAGATGATGTCCTTCATGCAGCGCCCGGGCATCTCCCACCGGAAGCTCTCGAAGATGAACTTCCTCGGCATGGGCCCCTGGATGATGGGCAAGCTCGCCAAGCAGTACAACGTCGCGAGCCCCAAGGAGCTCCTCGAGATCGCCCAGGCGATGGGCGTCGAGTTCATGCCCTGCCAGATGACGATGGACATGTTCGGCCTCAAGAAGGAGGACATGATCGACGGGCTCGGCGAGCCGGTCGGCGCCGCCACGGTCATCGCGCTGCTCCAGGGCGGCGACGCGCCCGCTCTTCATCTGATCCCCCCAGGGCACGGCGGGCCGCCTCCCCCCCCGGCGGCCCGCCGGACGCCCCTCGCGATCCCGAACGCGTCCCGGCCCAGTCCGGACGCGTCCATAACCGAAAGGAACTCACCCATGGCCGCCATCATCAGCCGCACGGTCGACGCCCGCGGCAGCTTCTGCCCGGGCCCGTTGATGGAGCTCATCCGGGCCATCAAGGAGTCCGAGGTCGGCGACACGATCGCCGTCTGGTCCGCCGACAAGGGCAGCAAGATCGACATCCCGAAGTGGGTCGAGAAGGCCGGCCATACGCTCGTCAGCCTCGAAGCCAAGGATGGCTATGACGAGATCGTCGTCACGAAGGCCCGGTAGGAGCGGTCGATGCAGCGCGTCGTCATCCTGGGCGGCGGTGTCGGCGGCACCCTGACCGCCAACCTCGTCGCCCGGAAGCTGAAGGCCCGGATCGCCAGGGGCGAGGCCAAGGTCACCGTCGTCGATGCTACCGGCAAGCACACGTACCAGCCCGGCTACATGTACATCGCCATGGGCCACCAGCGACCGGAGCGGTTGATCCGCAACGAGCGGACGCTCCTCGACAACAACGTCGACCTGGTCGTGGACGTGATCCAGAAGATCGACGTCGAGGCGTCGCGGGTGGAGCTCGCCTCCGGCGAGGCGCTCCACTTCGACCAGCTCGTCATCGCCACCGGGTCGCGGATCGTCCCCGAGACGATGGAGGGCTTCGACCAGGAGGCCCACCACTTCTATACCGCAGCCGCGTCGGCGAAGCTCCGCAGGGCGCTCGACGCCTTCACCGGCGGGAAGATCCTGATCGGCATTGCCGGGATCCCCTACAAGTGCCCGCCCGCGCCCCTCGAGGTGGCGTTTCTCATCGATTCCGAGCTCCGCGAGCGCGGCCTGCGCGATCAGACGGAGCTCCAGTTCCTCTCGCCCATCAACCGGGCCTTCACGATCGAGAGCGTCAGTGAGATGGCGGCGCCGATCTTCGTGGAGAAGGGGATCGACCTCCAGCTCCTGGCCGGGATCGATTCGATCGATGCCGAACGCAAGGTGGTCATCACCGACGCGATGGAGGAGTACCCCTACGACCTCCTGATCTGCATCCCGCCCCACAAGGGGGCCCAGGTCGTGACCGACTCCGGGCTCGCCCCGAAGTCGGGCTGGCTCCCCACGGACCGCTACACCCTGCAGGTCAAGAAGATGGCCGCGCCCGGCACGAAGGACGAGGATGTCGAGCGCTACCCCAACATCTTCGCCCTCGGCGACGCCACGGACCTGCCGCTCTCGAAGGCCGGCTCGACCGCCCATTTCGAAGCCCCGATCGTCGCGGAGCGAGTGGCGGCCGCCGTCCTGGGCCGCAAGCCCTCGGGCAAGCACGCCGTGTACAGCGGCAAGGTCATGTGCTTCTTCGAGGTCGGCGACGGGAAGGGCACGATCCTCTCGTTCGACTACGACCACCCGCCCAAGCCGCCCAAGCCGAACCAGCTCTGGCACCTGGGCAAGATCGTCTTCAACAGGACGTACTGGCAGACCGTCCCGAAGGGCCGCGTCTAGCAGACCCCGGCGGGCGGCGGGCCCGCCGTGACGTGCGTCCAAGAGCCGTTCAAGCCGGGTACCCTGTGGATTCATGAGGGAACCTGCGAGCCTCGGGCGCGCGACCCCGGCGATCGTCGTCGCGGCCGCGGTCGTCGTCGTGGTGGCCGGGATCGCGTTCGTCGGCCCGTTCCTCGCGCCCTTCCTGTTTACCTTGCTGGCGACCATCGTGTGTCGGCCGGCCCACCTCGCGCTCGTCCGGCTGGGCTGGCCCGGGTGGCTGGCGATGCTCGTCGTGGCCGGCACCTACGCGCTCGTCGTGGCCTCGCTGGGCGTGGTGCTCGTCCTCTCCCTCGTCAGCCTGGCGGCGGACCTGCCGGCGTACCTCGCCGCGGCGCCGCCCGTTCCGCCGGCGATCGAGGATGCGCTGGCGAGCTTGGCGGAGGGCCTTGCGATCGGCCAGGCGGACCTCGTGGGCTGGCTGCTCGAGTTGGCCCGGGTTGCCCTCGAAGCGGTCGTCTTCCTGGGCTTCAGCGCCCTCGTGCTCGCCTATCTCCTGCTCGATGCCGACCGCCTCCGCGGCCGCGTGGCCGGTGGGCTGCCGTCCGGGTCACCCGTCCTCCCGGTCTACCACCGGCTGGCGGGAGACCTCGTCTCCTACGTCAAGGTGCGGGCGATCCTCGGCGGCGCTGCGGCCATCGCCGACGTGGTGCTCCTCCTGGTGATCGGTGTCCCGTCGCCGCTCCTGTGGGGGGTCGTGTCGTTCCTCTTCAGCTTCGTCCCGAACGTCGGGTTCGTCATCGCGCTGATCCCGCCCACCGTGCTCGCGTTTCTCGGGGGCGGGCTCGGTCCGGCGATCGCGGTCGTGGTGGGCTACACCGCCATCAACCTGCTCTTCGACTACATCCTCCAGCCGCGCGTGATGGGCACGGCCCTCGACCTCTCAGCCGCGGTGATCGTGCTCTCGATCTTCGCCTGGACGTGGCTGATCGGGCCGCTCGGGGCGATCCTCGCGGTGCCCCTCACGATGGTTGTACGGGCGGTCCTGCGCGAGGTGCCCTCGGCGCGCTGGCTCGCCGCCCTGGTCGGCCCGGTCGGCGCGGCCGACGGAGCCCCCCGCCCCGTCGGGGAGGTCGCCGTCCCGCGGCCCGACGGGAGCGTCCCTGCAACCGAACCATGAGCGACCAGCGGCCCCGCGGGCGGCGGGCCCGCGGCGGCACCATGATGGCCGGGCCGATCCTCGCGATGGCCTGGCCTCGTCGCGTGCAGGAGGACGGCCCGCGCGGGTACGCTTCGGGGCCGAGGTCACCCTCGCCGCCACGAGCGAGGGCCACCTCGACCTCGTCCGCTGGGCCGCCCGGTTCCCGAATCGCCGGTTCGCGCTCGAGGACACCCGGCACCTGTCGCGCCGCCTGTCGGCCGACCTGCTGCGTTCAGGCGAGGCGGTCACCTGGGTACCGACCCGGCTGATGGCCGGGGCCCGCCGCCACGGCCGGGAGCAGGGCAAGAGCGATCCCATCGACGCGCTCGCCGTCGCCCGGGCGGCGCTCGCGGAGCCGGACCTGCCGGTCGCCACGCTTGACGGCGAGGAGCGCGAGCTGCGCCTCCTGGTCGACCACCGCGAGGACCTCGTCGCCGAGCGGACCCGGGCGATCAACCGCCTGCGCTGGCACCTCCACGAGCTGGACCCGGGCAACGAGCCGGCGCCGCGCAGCCTGGACCGGGCAGTCGTGCTGGACGCGCTCGAGGTGCGGCTGGCCGACGTCCCGGGCACCGTCGCCCGGATCGCCCGCGAGCTCGTCGGCCGCATCCGCGAGCTCACCCGGACGATCCGGGGGCTCGAGCGGGAGCTGGAGCGCCTGGTCACCGTCGTCGCCCCGACGCTCCTCGCCCTACCCGGCTGTGGGCAGCTGTCGGCCGCCAAGCTCGTCGGCCAGGTCGCCGGCGCCAGCCGGTTCACCTCGGCCGCCGCCTTCGCCCGCCACAACGGGTCGGCGCCGCTGCCGGTCTGGTCCGGCAACACCGAGCGCCACCGCCTCTCGCGCAAGGGCGACCGCCAGGTCAACGTCGTGCTCCACCGGATCGCGATCACCCAGATGCGCCTGGGCGACCGGGGTCGCACCTACTACGACCACCGCCGCGCCGCGGGCGACACGAAGACCGAGGCGATCCGGGCCCTCCGGCGCCGCATCAGCGACGAGGTCTACCGCCGAATGCGGCACGATGAGCACCTCCGCGCGGCCACGCGAGCACGGCTCGCGGCAGCCGCTTGACATAGGAGCATCCATGGCCGTCGAACGGGGGCCGTGGGGGGCCCTGGCGCCGCGATTCTCCGATCCAGCGCTGGAGGCTGCCTTCCGGCGCGAGCTTGCCGCGGAGACGATCCCGATCACCCGTGCTGGCTTCCTCGTGGGCATACCCCTCTGGATCGTCGTCGGGCTGGTCCTTCCGCTTGCGGCGGAGATCGACACGAGGGTCCTCGCGGTCGTCGCCGGCTCGATGGTTGCCCTGGACCTCGTCTCGCTCTTCGTCGTGCGCGGCGTCCCGTCCCTGGCGCGGATCGACGTCATCGGGATCATCGGGACCGTCAGCAATGCCGTCGCGATCATGGTTCTCACGGCTGCATCCCCGGCCAGCCACAGCTACGCACTGCCGGGCCTGATGCTGGCGCTCCTGTACGCGTTCGCGGTCTTCCGGCTCCGCCTCCCGGCGGCCCTGCTGCCCGCCGGCGTGGTCATCGCCGCGTACGTCGTCGCGGCCGGCCCGTCCGAGACGTCTGGCCAGCTCGCCTTCGAGGTGATCATCCTCGGCTCGATGATCGTCATCGGCCTCCTCGGGGTCGTCGTCCTGGAGCGTTCGTCGCGCGAGCGGTTCCTCCAGCGGGGCGTGATCGAGGCCCAGCGGGAGGAGGTCGCTCGGGAGCGGGCGAAGTCGGACGCGCTGCTGCTTGCGATCCTGCCGGCCTCGATCGCGAGCCGGCTGCGGGAGCGGCAGGAGGCGGTCGCAGAGCGATTCGAGGCCGCGACCCTGCTCTTCGCCGACCTCGTCGGGTTCACGGGGCTGGCGGAGCGCCTCGGCCCGCAGCGGACGGCCGGCCTTCTCAACGCCCTGGTCAGCCGCTGGGACGCCCTGGCCGTGGAGGCGGGCGTGGAGAAGATCAAGACGATCGGCGACGCGTACTTCGCGGCCGCGGGCGTGCCCGAGCCGCAGGTCGACCACGCGGCGCGGGTCGTCGGCCTGGGCCTCGCGATGATCCGGGCGACGGCCGACGAAGGCCGGAGCAGCGGCCAGGCGCTCGCGATCAGGGTGGGCGTCCACACCGGCCCGGTGGTGGCCGGCGTCATCGGCACCTCCAAGTTCAGCTACGACCTGTGGGGCGACACGGTGAACGTGGCGAGCCGCCTCGAGTCCAGCGGCATTCCCGGCGAGATCCAGGCGAGCGCGGCCACGGTGTCGCTCCTCGAGGATGCGTTCGAGATCGTCCCGCGGGGCGAAGTGGACCTGAAGGGCAAGGGGCCCATGGCGACCTTCCTCGTGCGGGCCGGCCGAGCTGCGGAGGCGCCCGTACAATCGCTCCATGAGTGAGCAGGCTCCCGCAGCCGCGGAAGGCCGCGTCTTTCCGCGCGTCTTCGGGCGCCGCCTTCCCGTTGCCGCACGGGCGTCCGGCGTCACCATCTGGGATTCCGACGGCCGGGCGTACCTCGACGCCGCGGGGGGCGCCATCGTGATCGGGATCGGCCACGGCCGGGCCGAGGTGGCGGCGGCGATGGCGGGCCAGGCCGGACGCGTGGCCTACGCTCACGGCACGGCCTTCACGTCCCACGCGCTCGAGGCGTACGCGGTCGAGGTCGGCGCCCTCCTCCCGCTCGACGCCCCGGCGATCTATCCGGTCTCGGGTGGCTCCGAGGCGATGGAGACGGCGCTCAAGATGACCCGTGCCTACCACCTTGCCCGCGGCGAGCCCGGCCGCGACGTCGTCATCGCCCGCTGGGGGAGCTACCACGGCAACAGCCTGGGTGCCCTGGACCTCTCCGGCCGGGAGCCGCTGCGGCGCCCGTACGCCCCGTGGCTGGGGCGGTTCCGGCACGTCTCCACGCCCTACCCGTACCGCGCCGGCCAGGCCGCCGCGCACGCGCTCGGCGACGCGGCCGCGCTGGCGGCGGAGCTCGAAGCGGCGATCGAGGCGGCGGGCGATCGACGGGTGGCGGCGTTCGTCGCCGAGCCCGTGGTGGGCGCCACGCTCGGGGCGGTCGTCCCGCCCGACGACTACTGGCCGGCCGTGGCCGCGGTCTGCGCGCGGCACGGGGTGCTGCTCGTCGCGGACGAGGTCATGACCGGCTTCGGGCGGACAGGGCGCTGGTTCGGTGGCGACCACTGGGGGCTGCGGCCGGACATCCTGGTCGCGGCGAAGGGCGTGACGTCCGGCTACTGGCCGTTCGGCTTCGCGGCGGCCAGCGGACCCGTCTACGAGGCGATCGCGGCCGGCGGGTTCGTCCACGGCTTCACGTTCAGCCACTCCGCCGTCGGGGCGGCCGTCGCTCGCGAGGTCCTGCGGATCCTCCACGAGGAGGATCTCGTGGCCGCCTCGGCCGCGAAGGGCGAGCGGCTCCTGGGGCTGCTTCGGGACCGGCTGGGGGACCATCACCACGTCGGCGACATCCGGGGGCGCGGGCTCATGGTGGGCATCGAGCTCGTCGCCGACCGGGCGACCACCGCACCCTTTGCGCGGGCCGAGCGGCGCATGGAGGCGGTCGTGGCGGCCGCCCGTGAGCGTGGCGTGCTCGTCTACTCGGGGACGGGGGCGGCGAACGGCATCGACGGCGACACGGTCCTCCTCGGGCCGCCGTTCGTCGCGGGCGACGATGAGCTGGTCCAGATCGCCGACGGCGTGGCCGGCGCGATCCAGGCGGCGACGGCGGCGACGGCGGCGCGGTAGGCCTCGACGGCGGCGACGGCGGCGCGGTAGGCCTAGGCCCCGCGGAAGCCGCGGCGGAGCACGGCGACGCCGATCAGGACGAGGACGAGCGGGACGATCAGGTCGCCCAGGGTGGGGAAGCCCGGGATCGTCGCGCCCAGGACGCCCCACCCGCCGAAGACCGCGAGCGCGCCGCCGATCCATGCCTGCCAGCGCACGCCCTCCCCGCGGGTGACCCGGACGATCGCGATCAGGAGGAGGCCCAGCCCCGCACCCAGGGTGCCCCAGCCGGCCGACGGCAGGTTCGCCAGGTCCGCCACCACCCGGGCGATCCCGAAGCCACCGAGGACCACGCCGGCGTGGACGGCCCACGCGCCGGCGCGCCCGGCCAGGTGCCAGGCCACGAGGAAGACGCCGACGATCGCGAGGGCCAGGGATCCCAGCAGCGCGAGCCCCGGGACGAACTCCGCGAGGACGAGGTAGCCGCCGAAGGCCACCAGGGAGAGACCGATCCACAGGCCCAGCCGACCGGCCTCCGCCTGCGAGATCCCCCACGTGACGGCCCGCACGCCCGGCCCGCCGGGCGTGCGGGCTCCCGGGCCCGCGGCCGACTCGCCCTCGCCGGGCCCGCCGCCGCGCGGCGCCCGCGTGCGACTGTCGCCCTCGATCACCTCGCCGACGAGCGCCGGCGGCTCGTCGGCGGCCGCCTGGGCCTCCGGGGGCCGGCCGGGGGGCCTGCCGGGGGGCGGGCCCGGGGACGACCCGAACGAGCCGGGGTCCGCCCCGGCCTTGAGCGCGGCAAGGCGGCGCTCGACCTCGTCGTCGGCGGGCGACGGCGAGGATGGGAGATCAGCCATACCGGTAGCGTAGCCGGTAGGCTGCCGCCCGACGGACCGCCGTCAGAGGGTGAGGAAGCGCTTCAGGAAGCGGCGCGTGCGCTCGTCGTGCGGATCGGTGAGCACCTGCTCCGACGGCCCGATCTCGATGAACTCGCCCTCGTCCATGTAGTAGACGCGGTCCGCCGCCTCCTTCGCGAACGACATCTCGTGGGTGACGACGATCATCGTGCGGCCCTCGTGGGCGAGGCTCTCCATGACCTTGAGCACCTCGCCGACGAGCGACGGGTCCAGGGCGCTCGTGGGCTCGTCGAAGAGCATGATCTTCGGCTGCATGGTCAGGGCGCGCGCGATCGCGACTCGCTGGCGCTGGCCGCCGGAGAGCCGCGAGGGGAACTCGTTCCGTTTCTCGATGAGGCCTACCTTCTCGAGGTAGGACTCGGCCAGCTCGGTCGCCTCCTTCTTGTGCATCTTCTTGACGTGGAGGGGAGCCTCGAGGAGGTTGCCGATCACGGAGAGATGCGGGAAGAGGTTGAACTCCTGGAAGACCATCCCGGCCTGGAGGCGGAGCAGGCGGATCTGCTCGCGCGTGTGCTTCGACCGCGGGCGCAGGGGGTCGCCGGCCACCCGGATCCCGTCGATGTCCACGACCCCGGCGCTCGGCTCCTCGAGGAAGTTGACGCACCGCAGGAACGTGCTCTTGCCGGAGCCCGACCGGCCGAGGATCGTGATCGTCTCGGCCGGGTAGACCGTCATCGAGCAGCCCTTGAGCACGTGGTTCCTGCCGAACCACTTCTCGACGGCGGTGGCCTTGAGGACCGGCTCGGCGCCGGGCTTGACGAGCGCACCGGGGACCTCGGCGGGGTGGATGACGTGGACCGGCATGCCGTCGGCGCCGGTCGTGGTCGCTGTGGTCATCAGACGGCTCCCCGGGCGCGGTCGGCCGTCGCCATGCGGCGCTCCAGCCGGTTCTGGAAGTAGGAGAAGGTGATCGTCATCGCCCAGTAGACGAGGGCCGCGATGATCAGGGTCTGCATCGACTGGAAGGTCGGCCGGCCCGCGACCTGGGCGTTGAAGAGGATCTCGTGGACGCCGATCGTGGAGACGAGCGACGAGTCCTTGAGCATCGCGATGAAGTCGTTGCCGATCGCCGGGGTGACGATCCGGAAGGCCTGCGGCGCGATGATCCGGAAGAACGTCGTCCGGCCGGTCATCCCCAGGGATTCCGCGGCCTCGGTCTGACCGCCCGGTACGGCTTGAATTCCGGCCCGGAAGATCTCGGTCATGTAGGCGCCGTAGTTGAAGCCGAGGGCGATGACGCCGCAGACGAAGGCGTCGAGCACGAGGCCGGCCTGCGGCAGCGCCAGGTAGATGAAGAAGATCTGGAGGAGGAGCGGCGTCCCCCGGACCAGCGAGACGTAGAAGCTCGCGACCCCGTTGGCGATCGGGTTGCGGGAGAGGCGGCCGAGGGCGCCGAGGGCGGCAAGGACGATCGCCAGCGTGATCGAGCTCAGGGAGATGAGGATCGTGACCCAGACGCCGCCGACGATGAACGGGATGACCTTCGCCAGGAAGGTGGCGTCGAGCTTGATCGTCACCAGGACGAACGCGACGAGCCCGGCGAGGATCACGAGCCACACCGCGAGAAACTCGATGCGCCACAGTGACGCTCGCCGGTTCTCTGCCGCCAGGATCCGGTCGCCGAGGTCCGGCTGGGCCTGCACGAGCTGGGTCATCCGTCGGTCCTCATCCCTCTTGCGAGCCTCCCGGGAGCGCCACTGCGCGGGCGGGCCGCGGGCGGCGGACGGCGAGGCCCCGCCGCCGCCGGGGCGACGGGGCCTCGGATCAGAGCCTCACGGCTTCAGCGTGACGTCCTTCTTCAGGTACTGGTTGGAGAGCGCGCTCAGCGTGCCGTCGGCATGCATGTCGGCGACGATCTTGTTGAGCACCGCGAGCATGGCGGCGGTCGGCGGCCCGCTCTTGTCGAGCGCGAACGCCACCTGCACGACGAACGGCGGCGTGATGTCGAGGATCTTGATGGGAATGCCCTCCTTGACCCCGTTCGCCAGGCTGTTCTCGTTGGCCACGATCGCGTCGAACTTGCGGCCGGCGGCCTGGGCCTGGAGGCACTCGTTGTCCGTGGGGAGCGACGTGATGTTCGCGCCCGCGGGCGGCGGCGCCATGTTCGGGTCGGGGATCTCGAGGGTGCCCTGCAGCCACTGCTCGTACGTGGTGGACGCGCCGACGCAGATGTTCTTCCCGGCGAGCTCCGCGACGGACGTGATCGTCGAGTCCGTCCCGACGGCGATGGAGCCGTAGTCGTAGTAGTACGGGTCGGCGAAGTCGACGACCTTCTCACGGCCGAGCGTCACGCTCATCGAGCCGATGGACATGTCCCAGCGGCCGCCCCAGCTGCCGGCGGTGATGAGGTCCCAGTTCGGGGTGATCCACTCGATCTGGAGGCTCGTGCCGAGCATCGCGTTCATCCGCTTCACCACTTCTTCGGCGGTGGCGTTGTCGAAGCCGACGTACTTGTTGGTCGCGGTGTCGAAGAACGAGAACGGCGCATAGTTCGGGTCCGTCGAGATGCGGATCTTGCCGGCCGCGACGATCTTGCCGAGCAGCGTATCGGGCTCGAAGGACGGCACCGCGGCCTCGGACGGGGCGGCCGTCGGGGCCTCGGAGGCCGCCGCCGACGGGGCGGCCGTGGGAGCGGCGGTTGGGGCCGGCGTCGGGGTCGCGCCGGCCCCGCAGGCGGCCACCATGAGCACGGCGATGGATGCGAGGGCCGTGAGCCGCAGGCTCTTCCTCATTTCGTCCTCCAGTTCGATGTCCGATCGGGAGCCCGGGCGCGGGACGTACGCGGGGCCGACCCAGGTCGCCGGGCCGACTCCTCCGCCCGCGCGATGGCCCGCACTATGGCACCTTCCGATGGCCGCCACAATGCTTTGGCGCATAGGGCCGGACGGCCCGACCGGCGAGGTCCGGCGGGCGGATAATGGCGGGCATGTCGTCCTTCGTGCAGACGGTCCTCGGGCGCGTCGAACCATCCGCGCTGGGGTTCACCCTTCCGCACGAGCACACGCAGTGCCACCTGTGGCAGATCCCCGAGCGGTTCGACTACTGGGAGCTGACCCCGGACGAGGACCTCGTCGTCGCCGAGCTCGGCCGCTTCCACGCCGCGGGTGGCACCTGCCTCGTCGACGTCACGCTGCCCGGCATCGGTCGCGATCCTGCCTGGCTCCGGCGCCTCGCCGCGCGGACCGGGCTGCACCTGGTCATGGGAACGGGCTGGTATCGCGAGCCCTACTACCCCCCGGAAGCCCTGGTCGACCGGCGCAGCGCCGAGGAGCTCGCCGACCAGGTGATCGGCGAGTTCGAGGACGGCGTGCCGGGGAGCGAGGGCCCCGACGGCACCAGGGTCCGGCCCGGGATCATCGGCGAGATCGGGGTCCACAAGCCGTGGGTCTCGGCCCAGGAGGAACGCGTCTTGCGTGCCTGTGGGCGAGCGGCCCGCACGACCGGGATGGCAGTCACCACCCACGCGGTCATGTCGCCCGTCGGGCTCCGCCAGCTGGACATCCTCGAGGAGGCGGGCGCCGACCCGAGGCGCGTGGTCATCGGCCACGCCGACTCGTACCCGGTGCTCGCGCACTGGCTCGCCATCGTCGAGCGCGGCGCCTCGATCGAGTGCGACTTTCTCGGCATGGCGTTCACGCCCATGGAGCGCAAGGGCGAGCCGCGGGTCATCGAGCTGATCCTGGAGCTGCTGGAGCGCGGTCACGGCGACCGCATCCTCCTGTCGCAGGACGTCTGCGACAACAGCCAGCTCGTCTTCTACGGCGGGAACGGCTATGCCTACCTGGCCGAGCAGTTCCTGCCGCGGCTCGTCGAACGTGGCGTCGGCGAGGCGGAGATCCGCCGCCTCACCGTGGACAACCCGCGGCGGGTGCTGACGATCACCCGATAGGGCCGACGAGGCGCGGATCGGTCAATCGGCCGAACCGAAGCCGCCAGTCTGTCGGCCGGATTGACGGGCCGGGACCCACGAGCGGACACTCCGATCGTCGAACGGGGCAGAAGGAGTGGCCATGTCGGCGCGGATCTCGATCCTCGGGGCGGGCAATGGCGGCTGCGCGATTGTTGCCGACCTGGCGAGGCGCGGGATCCCGTGCACGCTCTTCGACCTGCCGCGCTTCGACGCCATCCTCGCCCCGATCCGCGAGGGCGGCGTCCTGCGCCTGACGGGAGTCCTCGGCGACCATACCGTCGCCGCGCCGGCGATCACCACCGACGTCAGCGAGGCCGTGGAGGGCGCGGAGGTCCTGGTCATCGCCGTCCCGGCCTTCGCCCAGGACGCCTTCGCCCATGCCTGCGCCCCGTTCGTGCATCCGGCCCAGATCGTGGTCCTGACCCCGGGAAGCACCGGTGGCGCCCTCGCCTTCTCCCGGGCGCTGCGTCGTGAAGGGGCACCGGATGGCGTCGTGGTGGCCGAGACCCTCTCGCTGCCGTACGCCTGCCGGAAGCTCGAGCCGAACCTGGTCCACATCGGTGGCGTGAAGCGGAACCTTCCGGTGGCGGCCTTTCCGGCCCGGGACACCGACCTGGTCCTCCTCGCGCTGGAGCGGGTCTTTCCGGGCATGCTCGTGGCCGCGGCGCACGTGCTCGAGACGAGCCTCAACAACCCCAACGCGATGGCCCACCCGGTGCCCGCGCTGCTGAACACGGGCTGGATCGAGACCACGGGTGGCGACTTCCGCTTCTACGCCGACGGGGTCAGCCCGTCGGTGGCCCGGGCAATGGATGCCCTCGATCGCGATCGCCTGGCGCTGGTGACCGCGCTCGGCCTTCCGGCCGTTCCGGCGACCGAGTGGGATCGGCGGCTCTACGGCCTCATGGGGGCCACTACCTACGAGCTGAACCGTGACAGCTGGGTCCACCGGGACATTCGCGCGCCGAAGGAGCTGCGGTCGCGCTACCTCACCGAGGATGTCCCCTACGGCCTCGTCCCGATCGCCTCCATCGCCCGCGAGCTGGGGATCGCGACGCCGACCATCGACCTCGTCATCGACCTGGCGTCGCTCCTCCTCGACGAGGATCTCCGGGCGACCGGTCGCACGGCGACGTCGCTCGGCCTGGCGGGTCGCAGCGCCGACCAGATGATCGAGTTCGTCGAGGTTGGAGCTGCCTGAGGTGGCAGCGGGCCGGCTGTGCGCCGCCGGGCTGGTCCGGCCGCCGGCCGGCGGCCGGCGGACTATCCCTCGAGCGTGGCCTCGACCGACAGCGCCACGTTGTTCTTGAGCGCCTGGCTGACCGGGCAGCCGTCCTTGGCGAGCTCGGCAAGCTGGGCGAAGGTGGCGGCGTCGAGGCCGGGCACGTTCCCTCGGACGGCGAGCGCCGACGAGACGACCCGCCAGCCCTCCTCGAGCTTCTCGAACGTCACGGTGGCCGTCACCTTCAGCGACGCCGGCGGAGTCCCGTTGCGACCGAGCCGGCCCGAGAACGACATCGCGTAGCACGAGGCGTGCGCCGAGGCGATGAGCTCCTCCGGGCTGGTGCGACCGTCGTGGGCCTCGGTGCGGGACGCCCAGGTCACGGGCAGCCGCGAGAAGGCGCCACTCGAGACGTAGTCGATCGTGCCCTGGCCATCGGCGAGCCCGCCGGTCCAGCTGACCTCGGCGGTGCGAATCGCGGCCATCGGTCCCTCCCTGCTGGGTGCGTGTGGTGTTGGGCCGCGGCGTCGACGCCGGGCGGTCCCGCCATGGTACGCGGAGAGCGCCGTCGGCTCAGCGAACGCGGCCGACGGCCCCGGCCAGCGCGCGGGTCGCCCGGTCGCGGGGGAACGTGGCCCTTGCGGCGCCGTGGAAGGCGCGGTAGGCCTCGAGCGCCTCCGCAAAGGCGGCCACGAAACCGTCCGCGGCAAGCGGGTCGAACCCGTCCTCCCACCAGAGGCCGAGGATCCGCACCGCGCCTGCCGCGCGGTCGAAGCGCGGCTCGATCCGCCCGACGAACCGGTCGCCGAACAGGAGCGGCAGGACGTAGTAGCCCCACCGCCGCTTCGCCGCCGGCACGTAGACCTCCCAGAGGTAGTCGAACCCGAAGAGCGACCGCAGCAGGTTCCGGTCCCAGGCGAGCGGGTCGAGAGGAGCGAGGAACGTGACGGACGGTGCCTGGCCACCCGGCGGATGGCCCTCGGCGATCTCGCGCTCCGCCTGGGCGAGGAGCGGGAGCTCGTCGGTCACCACGTGGTGGATGCCGCGGACGCCCTCGATCGAGACCGGAAGGAGCTCGCCGCGCTCGACGAGCTCGGCGAGGAGGGGGGCCCGCCGCGGATGCGGCGATCCTTCTGCGATCGGCGCGACCGGCTTGAGCCCGAGGAAGATCTCGGCCTGGCCGGTGGCGCCGAGGAGACCGTGAGCCCGGTACCGGCTGAGGAGGCGGTGGAGCACCTGCTCACGCTCGGGGACGCGCTCCTCGAGGAGGCCCGCCGGGAAGAGGCGCTCCGCGAGGTCGTAGTAGCGCCGGTTTCCATCGCGGCGGGCGATGCCCAGGATCCCGGCCTCCGCGAGCGCCTCGAGGACCGCGCGCGACTTCAGCGTGGGCCCCCAGTACCAGTCGATCGCCTCGCTCCGCTCGAGGTCGGCCGTCGAGATGGGGCCGTCGCGCCCGATCCGGTCGAGGAGCTCCGTGACGTGGCCGCCGTGGTCGAGGAAGACGTCGCCCTCGTGGGCGCGGCGGGCCCGGTCCCAGGTCAGGCGATGCCAGGGCAGCTCGCGCGTCGGGAGGAGGCTGAGGCCCTTGTTGTAAGCCTCGAACAGGAGGCGTCGCTCGTAGAGCAGGCGGTCGGTCCACAGCCGCCGGTAGCCCGCGACGCGGGCATGGAGGACGAGGTCGTGGTTTCGCCCCGCGACCTCGAGCGGGTCGAACTGCAGGGAGCCGAGTCGATCCACCACGGCGAGGACGCTTTCCTCGACGGCGGGCAGGGAGCGCGCCGGGGCGAGGAGATGGCGGAGCACCAGGAAACGCCGCGCGACGGTAGGGGACAGGGTGCCCGGGCCGGGCGGAGAGGGCATGGCGTGGATCGTAGCCGGTCGCGTCGGACCGCCGCCGCGGCGGCGCAGCGACGAGCCCACCCGGACGCCGGGAACGGGCCGGACCTTCGGGTCAATCCGGATTCTTCGCTGATCCGATATCCTTGTGGCTGAACTAACACTTTGCATGGAGCAAATGATTTGCCCGAGGTTCGCGCGTCCTACGATGGTCGCGTCGATTCCGCTCGCGAGGCTGTCATCGCGCGGATCGTGGCCACCCTCGAGGCGATGATGCACAGCGTGGCCTCGGCCCACGCCCCCGAGTTCCTCGAGGTGGGCGTGACGATGTCGCAGGCGAAGGTGCTCTACCTGGTTCAGGCCGCGCCGGGCCTCCGGATGTCGGACCTCTCGGCGCGTCTGGGCGTCTCGCTCTCCACGGTCAGCGGCGTGGTCGACCGGCTGGTGGACCAGGGCCTGCTGAACCGCCGGGACGACCCGGCCGACCGGCGCCACGTGGTCCTCCGGATGACCGACGCCGGGACGACCCAGCTCCAGCTGATCCGCGAGCTGAACGAGGGCCAGGTCCGGACCCTCCTCTCCAGCATCGAGGTCGCCGATCTGGCGGTCATCGGGCAGGCCCTCGACCTTCTCGCCGCCGCCGCTGTGCGCCAGGCGGCCGCCCCACCTGCGTCGCCTACCACCGGAGGAACCTCCTCGTGAGCCGTCTCACCGAGCTGTCGGTCGCCAAGCGGAGCGTGACGCTCCTCCTCGCCTTCGGGCTCTTCGTTGCCGGTATCTCGGCCTGGGGCAGCCTCAAGCAGGAGCTGCTGCCCGACATCGACTTCCCGGTCATCACGGTCATCGCCCCGTACCCGGGGGTCGGCGCGGCCGACGTGGCCAACCAGGTCACGAAGCCGATCGAGCGATCCGTGGCGAGCGTCCCGCGGCTCTCCGCGCTCTCCTCCTCCTCGGCCAACTCGATGGCCATCGTGGTGGCCCAGTTCGAGTTCGGCACCGACATCAAGGAAGCCCGGTCCACGATCGAGCAGAACCTCCAGCTGGCTGGCCTGCCGAACAGCGTCTCGCCGCAGGTCTCGGCGCTCAACATCAACTCCTCGCCGGTGATCATCGCGTCGGTCGCCGGCACCAGCCAGGACGGCCTCGACGCTGCGACCGAGGTGGCCCGGACGCAGATCGTGCCCACCCTCCAGGGCCTCGACGGCGTGGCGACGGTCGACGTGACGGGCGGGCTCCAGCCCGAGGTCGTGGTGACCCTCGACCCGGCGAAGCTCACGGCGACCGGCATCTCGGTCGCCCAGGTCAACGGCGTCCTGGCGGCCAACAACCTCACCCTGCCCTCGGGCCAGATCAAGTCGCCCACAACGAATGTCCCGGTCTCGACGATCGGCTCGTTCACCTCGATCGCCCAGATCGAGAACCTCGTCGTCGGCGTGAAGACCGCCGGCGCCGGCACCGGCACGGGTGCCGGGGCCGCCCCGACCCCGCCCGTGGCGCCCACTCCCGTGTTCCTCAAGGACATCGCGACCGTGGTCCAGGCCGGCGTCCCGACGACCGGCTTCGCCCGGACGGACGGCCTGCCCTCACTCACCCTGACCGTGACCAAGACGTCCAACGCGAACACGGTCGAGGTGGCCGACGCGGTCACGGCGGAGCTCAACAAGATCGGCGAGGCCAACGCCGACGTGGTGAGCGTGACCGTGATCTCGGACCTCTCGACCTTCATCAAGGAGTCGCGCGACGGCCTCCTCAGGGAGGGCGGCCTCGGGGCGCTCTTCGCGATCCTGACGATCTTCCTGTTCCTGTTCAGCATCCGCTCGACGCTGGTCGCCGCGGTCAGCATCCCGCTGTCGGTGCTGACGGCCCTCGTGATCATGCAGATCACCGGGATCACGATCAACGTCATGACCCTGGGGGGCCTCGCGGTCGCGGTCGGCCGGGTGGTCGACGACGCGATCGTCGTCCTGGAGAACATCTACCGCCACCGCGCCCTGGGCGACGACCGCATGACCGCCTCCCTCAAGGGCCCGCGCGAGGTCGCGGGGGCGATCACCTCGGCGACCCTGACCACCGTCGCGGTCTTCCTGCCCCTGGGGCTCGTGGGCGGCATCGTCAGCGAGCTCTTCCTGCCCTTCGCCCTGACCGTGACCTTCGCCCTGCTGGCGTCCCTCGTCGTCGCCCTCACGGTGGTGCCGGTCCTGGCCTACCTCTTCATCGGGCGGGTCAAGCTCAACGTCGATGAGGACGGCGAGCCGAGGAACTCGTTCTGGATCCGCGCCTACACCCCCACGATCCTCCTCGCCCTGCGCGGCCGGGCCACGAAGTGGGGCGTCCTGGTCATCTCCACCATCCTCTTCCTCGGCTCGATGGCGATCGTCCCGCTCCTGCCGACCCAGTTCATCAACGCCGGCTCGGAGAAGCTGCTGCAGGTGACGGTCGCGCCGCCGGCCGGCACCAGCTCCGCCGCCGTCCTCGCCCGGGCCATCGAGGCCGAGACCATCCTCCTGGCCGACCCGGAGGTCGAGCACGTCCAGACGAGCGTCCCCGGCGAGGGCGCCACGAGCTTCGGCACGATCACGGCGGCGCTGAGCGGCCGCCCGGCCAACAGCGCCACCCTCACCGTTCGTCTGAGCCCGACCGTCGACCTCCCCACCTATTCCCAGCACCTCTCGGAGGCGCTCGCGCCGGTCAAGACCGACGGCTTCGACGTCGCCGTGGCCCAGACCGCCGGCTTCACGTCCAATGGCCTGAGCATCGTCATCAGCGGCGACGACCCGGCCGCCGTGGCGGTCGCGACCGATGTCGTGATGACGTCCCTGGCGGACAACCAGGACCTCCTCAACCTCAAGACGGACCTCTCGAAGGGCACGCCCGAGGTGCAGGTGGTCGTGGATCCCAACAAGGCGATCGGCGCCGGGCTCACCGCCGCCCAGGTCGCGGGCGAGGTCCGGACCGCGCTCGTCGGCCAGGAGGCCACGAAGGCCCAGGTCGACCCGGCCCAGGGCCCGCTGCCCGTGTTCGTCCAGGTCGACCCGGCCCAGGTAAGCAGCGTCGAGACGCTCCAGGCGCTGCCGGTCGGGACGGTGGCGACCGTACCGCTCGGCGCCATCGCCGCGGTCAGCGAGGTCGCGGCCCAGGGCAGCATCACCCGCGTGGACCAGGCTCCGGCCGCCACGGTCTCGGCCGAGATCTCCAGCAACGACACCGGAGCCGTCTCCAAGGAGATCCAGCAGGAGATCGACGCCCTGGTGGCCGACGGCACGATCCCCAGCAGCGTCACGGTGAAGCTGGCCGGCGTCACCTCGCAGATGAACGAGGCCTTCGGCAACCTATTCCTCTCGATGGGGGTGGCCATCCTCCTCGTCTACGTGATGATGGTGCTGACCTTCAACTCGCTGATCACGCCGTTCATCATCCTGTTCAGCCTCCCGCTCGCCACGATCGGCGCCTTCCCGGCGCTGTACATCACCGGCAAGCCGATCGGCGTCAGCGCCCTGATCGGGTTCCTGATGCTCATCGGGATCGTCGTGACGAATGCCATCGTCCTGCTCGACCTCGTGGAACGGCTGCGACGGGAGGGGCACTCGACGAAGGACGCCCTGATCGAGGGCGGCCGGACCCGCGTCCGGCCCATCCTCATGACGGCGATCGCCACGATCCTGGCCCTGATCCCGCTCGCAGCGGGCCTGAGCCAGGGTTCGATCATCGCCGCCGAGCTGGGGACGGTCGTGATCGGCGGGCTCTTCTCGTCGACCTTCCTGACCCTGCTGGTCATCCCCGTCCTATACTCGCTCGTCGACGGTGGGAAGTCGGGCCTGGCCCGACGCCTCGGCTGGTCCAACGAAAACGAGCCGTCGGCGACCACCGACCAGTCTCCGGCGGCGCCCCTGCCGCCCGCACCGGCCCCGGCCGGCTGACACTCCCCGCACGTCCGTTCGCGGTCCGGGTTCGGGCGGTCCGGCTCTTGGCCGGCATGGCCATGGCGCGCGAGGCTGCGACCAACCGGATCGGAGGTGCGACGATGTCCTTCCTCGAAGAGCGCGACCTGGCCCTGTGGGGCCGCGAGGCGCGCAGGTGGCTGATGCAGGATGAGCGCCGACGCGTGCTCGGTCTCGTCCTTTTCTCGGTGGCGATCTCGATCACCATGTCGCTCGTTGCGACGGCGATCGTCGGGTTCGTCTCCCGGCGGCGGGCAGCCGCACCTGTCGACGCCCTGCCGCCGGACGTCGGCGAGCCCCTGGCGGAGGTCGTGGCTGCGCTCGAGGGGGCCGCCGGTGTCCCCGTCATGAGCAGCGAGACGGCGATGACGGAGGATGTGCCGGCGCACGTGGTCGGCTCCTAGCCCCGATCTGCGATCGCCGCGTGATGCAGGCAGGGTTGGTCCGCCGCGGCGCCCGCGATCCTGCTACGGCCCGGCGGCCCCGACCTGGCTGATCACCTTCAGCCCGAGCGCCTGCGCCGAGGCGACGAAGTTGTAGTCGACCCCCTGCTCGATCGGGAAGGTCGCGACCTGGACCGTCTTCCCGTCGAGGACGGCCGCCTCGATCGACGGCGCGGTCTTCAGCGGCCCTGACGTCTCGTCGGCGTTCCAGAACTGCAGGAACGGGGTGGCTCCGTCGGGGATGTCGAAGATCACCTGCATGAGGCCGCCGCCGATCGGGTTCGCGAAGAGAAGGTCGATGCCGACCACCTGGAACGGCGGGAGCGTTGGCGGTGCCGCCGCCTCGGGCGGCCAGATTCCGATGATGCCGCCGGGGCACCACGGCGCGGGATCGACGATGCAGGCCGTCCAGATCGGGCTCAGGACCTCCCCGCCTTCGAAGATGCCGGTCCACGTCGGGATCCACCAGTCGGGCGGCACGGCGGGCGGGTCGTCGCCGGCCGGAGGGGCCGCGAGCGTGGCGGCCGGCGAGGGCAGCGGCGGCGAGGACGGCAGGGGCGTCGGCGTGGCCAGGGGGTTCGGCGTGACGCCGGGAGCGAGTGTCGCCTCGGGGAAGGCGCTCGGCGGGAGCGGCGCCGGGTTCGCCGGCGCGGTGCCGCCCGGGAAGGCCCAGGCCGTGTAAGCCGCCCCGCCGCCGAAGGCCAGCGCGGCCTTCTCCACGTCGTCGGCCGGCCACCAGGCACCGCGGTACCCAGTCCACGTTGGCCCCAGCGGGTCGATGACGAAGTAGGCGGCCGGACCGTCCGTGCCCGGCGGGCGGAACCCGTCGAGGTAGATGGCGTGGCCGCCGGTGAAGTCGGCCTGGAGCCGGAGCGAGACCGGGATCGTGCCGTAGTCGACCTGCACCACGGCCCCGGCGCCGGCGTAGAGGAGCGCCCGCAGCTGGAGCGGCGAGATGGCGCCCTGGCTGAACGAGACGCCCCAGGACCCGATGGCGACCTGGAGGTCGGCGAGCGAGGTCCCGCCCACCTGGTCCGGCTGGAGCGCGCGCAGCTGGGAGCCGGTCGTCACGATCCCGTAGCCGAGCCGGGCGAGCATCGCGCCCGAAGCCATCGTGCAGTTGGCGGGCCCCAGCGGTCCGCCGTCGAACTGCGTGATCGGCGGCACCCGCGGGTGGCCGGTGGGGAGGAGCCAGGCCGGCCGGCGGGCGCCACCAGCGCCGGGCTCCGTGCCGGGCTCGACGAAGGAGACGAGCTGGAGGACCGCGTCGTCGGGGAGCGCCTGGAGGGTGACCGGCGTCTGGTCCGGGACCGCCGTCAGGCCGAAGGCGGCGACCTCGTCGCCGGTGTCGGTGGTCAGCTCGAAGGAGGTTTCGGGGCCCGGCAGGAGATTCGAGGTCGGCGGGGCGGTGAGGGCGGCGACGGCAAAAGCGCCGCCGAGGCCGATGGCCGCGGCGAGGACGAAGCGGGTGATGAGGCCGAGGATGGGCATCTCAGGTCACCGGCCGCACGCGAGCACGCTGAAGCCAGCTTTGGCGGTGAAGCTGGACGTCGTCCCACCGAAGAGGTCGGTGCTCGTCGCGGAGAAGGAGATCGAATACGTCCCCGGCGGCCAGACACCGCTGCCCAGCCATCCGCTGTAGAGCGGGAGCGCCGCCAGGAAGGCGTTGCCCTTCTGGAAGGCGGCGCCCACCTGGCCCGTCTGGACCTGCTGACCGTTCGAGGCCTGCCAGCTCACGACGACCTGCAGCCGACGGCTGTCCGGGTCGCCGGCGGCTTCGTTGTCGGGGTCCGAGGCGTAGACCTGGATGGTGATGCTGCTCGGGGAGCAGGATCGGTTGTTGAACGCGCGACCCGTCACGCTGCCGAAGTCGAAGGCCGCGGGGGCGTCGCAGCGAGTCACGGTGATCGTCTTGACCGCGGTCTTCGTCGTCGCGCCCTTCGCGTCGGTGGCGACGACATACCAGGCGATGGTCCCTCCGTCGGCGATGTTGTCCACGGATTGGACGGTGTTGATGAAGCTGTACCAGGTGTCCCCGTCGGCGCTGAAGTCGCGACTCTCGTAGACGTCGGCGCCGGGCTTCCGGAAGAAGAGTTGGATGCTCTTCACCCCGTCGACGTCGGTGGCCCGGGCCTGGAACTCGGTGAGCGTCGAGCCGCGGCAGCCGACGTTGAGCGGGTCGGCGATGATCGAGGTCGGGGACGCGTTGAGCAGGGTGATCGTGGGACCGGTGTTGACACAGACCTTGACGGTCAGGGCGAGCGTGCCGGACGCGGGCGAGCGGGTCGCCTTCGAGGTCGCGTTCGCGTCCTTCACGACGACGTAGTAGCGCAGCGCACCCGCCCTCGAGAGCTTGTCCCCGGTCGTGTCGAGCGTGGCCACGTAGCGCCCGTTGGAGAGCACCATCGGCTTCTCGGCAAAGGTCGTGCTGCCGGGCCGCCGGAACAGGAGGGTGGCGCTCGCGATCCCGTCGGCGTCCGTGGCCGCGATTGAGATCGTGGTGGCCTTGGGGGCGGCGCCGCAGTACGCCCCACGGTCGTAGCTGATCGTGGTCCGCGATGCCGTGAGGCCGCTGACCTTGGGCGCGGCATTCGGTGTCGGCGTCGGAGTTGGGGTGGGCTTCGGTGTCGGCTTCGGTGTCGGCGTCGGGGTGGGCGTCGGCGTTGGTGTCGGTGCGGCCGACGGGGAAGGGGCAGGCGTGGGGGTTGGCGTGGGAACAGGGGTGGGTGTCGGCGCCGGAGTCGGTTCGACGGTGGGTCGTGGGGTCGCGGTCGGCGGTGCCTCGCAGGCAGCGGTGGGGAGCGTGGCGGCGTCGCCCTCGAGCTCGAGCGGGCCCGCCTTCGTCCAGGCGCGCTCGATGCCTGGCGCCGGCCAGTAGAGCTGCAGCCAGGCGCTGTCGGCGGACCGCGCGGTCACGAGGACCTGCTGGTTGCGCGGGATCGTCCCGATGACGGGTCCCTGGTCGGGGCAGGGGACGAGCTCCAGGCCGGGGCTGCCGCCTGCCGCACCGCCGCTCGGGGGAGGACCGAAGCGGACCGAGCCCGATGCGACGAGCGCGCCGCCGACCATGGCCCCGGCGAGCAGGCCCGCGCCGAGCACGGCGAGGCTCTGGCCCGCGAGCAGGCCTCCTCCGCCCGGCGATCCGAGACCCGTCATCGCCCCTCCCCGCGCGGCCGGGAGCCCCGGCCACGACCCGCCCGAGTCTAGCGCGCGGATTCGACGGCGGGAAGGGCCCGTTCGGGCAGAGGCGATGCGTCCGTGCGCGCCCGGGCGCTCAGAGAAGTGGCGAGATCCGGTCCATTGCAGCGTCGAACGTGCTTCCGGCCCGCGTGCGGACGATCTCCGCAGGCGTCGAGACGGCGGCCAGCGGGTCCAGGATCGCCCGCTCGAACGCCTCGGCCTCCGGGGCGCCCTCCAGGAGCAGGTTCAGCTCCCAGTTCCGGTAGAGGCTCAGCGCGTCGAGGTTGCAGCCGCCGACGAGCACCCTGTCGTCCGCCACCATCACCTTGGCGTGGGCCATCGTGGGATGGAAGAGGACCGTCGCCCCGGCCGCCTGGAGGCGCGGCACGTTGTGGCGGAACGCGGCCGCGGGCATGGGCGGGGTCGGCTTGCCGGGGACGATGATCCGCACCGTCACCCCGCGCTCCGCGGCCTGCACCAGGCGGTCCAGGATGGGGCGCTCGGAGATGTACGGGTTGACGAGGTCGATTCGGCGTTCCGCGGCCTCGATCACCTGCTCGTAGGCCTCGCTGATCGGCACGTGGCCGGTGCCCGGGACATTGACGAGGAGCGTCGCGGGGACGACCCCGGGACCCGACGTCGGGCCGTCGTCGGCCGGGAACAGCAGGGCCATCGTCTCGTCGTCCGCGTCCAGCGGTCCCTCCTGGTGGCGCCAGCCGGCCACGAAGAGCGCCTGGAGCTGGCGGACCGCCGGGCCCTCGAAGCGGACCATCACGTCGGTGAACCGCTCGTCGTTGAAATGGTCCTCGATCCCCGTCCCGCCGAGCCAGCCGATGCGGCCGTCGACGACCATGAACTTGCGGTGGTCGAAGTGGCCGATGTTCTCCCGCCGCCAGCCGATCCGGGCGCCCGGTCCCAGGCGCCCCCGGACGTCCGGGAACATCCCCCGGTTCTGGACGACCTGCACGCCCCCGGCCACGAGCTCGCCGAAGAGGGCCTTCGACCCTGCCCGGACCTCGCTCCCGACCGCGTCGACCGACAGGCGCACCGGGATCCCCGCCTCTACCTTCGCGAGAAGGACGTCCCGGAACGCGGACCCGATGTCGCCCGGCTTGAATCCGTACATTGTCATGTTGATCGACGACTCGGCTGCCCCGAGGTCCGCGAGCATCCGCGGGAAGTACATCGTGCCGTGGAGGAGCGGCTCCACCGCCCGGGCCGTCGTCGGGGCGAAGGAGACGGCCACGTCCCGCTTCCGCACGATCGGCGCGGCGGCCATCCGGGCGGCGAACACCGCGGCCTCGTCCGCGGACAGGGCGACCGGTCCGGACGGGAACGAGGGCACCCGCTTGGCGGCGTTGCGGCGCGACGACACGAGGACCCCGCCTGCCGCAGTCGCGGCGCCGAGGCCCAGGATCAGGCGAACGCGTTTCATGAAAGACCTCCTTCGGCGGGCCCACCGGGCGCCGCAGTGTCGCGCTGGCCGTCGGAGCCGAGCCTCCCCGGCGGCGAATTCGAGGGCTCGGTCGCGAGCGACGGGTTCGGCTCCAGTCCCGCCGCGCGCCTGAAGACGTAGGCATAGACGTCGCGGGCGGCGGCGGCCACCGGCAGGGCGAGGATGGCTCCGAGCGGGCCGACGAGGGCAAGGCCCACGAGGATCAGGACGAGGACCCAGGCGGGATGGATCTCGAACTGCTTGCCCTCGATGGTGGGAACCAGGACCTGGCCCTCGAGGAACATGATGCAGAGGTACAGGATGAGGGTGGCCACCATCGGCCCCGGGCCCAGGGTCAGGGAGAAGAGGAGGGCGGGGATCAGGGCCAGGATCGGCCCGAACGTGGGGATCAGCTCGCAGAAGGCGGCGATGACCGCCAGGAAGAGGGCGAAGTCCGCGAACCGCGGGTCGACGACGAGGCTCAGGAACATCAGGCCGGCCCAGGTGATCAGGCCGAGGAGGACCATGAGGATTGCCTCGGCCCGCATGTAGTTGCCGAAGTTCTCGATCACGGAGGTGCCGATCTTCTGGGCGTCGCCCCGCCAGGCCACGGGGAACGTGCCCCAGGCCGCGCCCGAGAGCTTCGGCCGGTCCTTGAGGACGAAGAAGAGGAAGAACGGCAGCACCATCAGGCTGAAGAACGAGCCAAGGAGGCCGAAGAGGGCCGCCGCGACATTCGCGACGAAGGCGGCCACGTTGAAGCTCGCCGCCCAGTCGCTGATTCCCGCGAAGAAGGAGTCGAGCACGGCCCGGACCTCGGCCGGAAGCTCCGTGCTGGTGTACCACTCCTTGATCTGCTCGATGGCCGCCGGGATCCCGGCGATGAACAGGGCGCCCTGCTCGACGATGGCGCTCACGACGATGGCCGCGAACAGGAAGAGCGCGATGGCCAGGGCGACGATCGAGAGAATCGTGCCGATCGCCCGCGGCACCCCATGGCGGGCAAGCCAGCTGACGGGGTAGTCCAGGAGGTAGGCGAGGATCAGGCCGATGACGAAGATCGCCAGGACCTCGCCGACGAGGTAGGCAAGGAAGAGAGCCCCGACGATCCCCGCGCCGGCGACCACGGCCGCGCGGCTGGGCCGCGTCACGCGCGGAAAGCGGCTGGCATCGGCGTCGGAGGCGGTGGTGAGCGGCGGGCTGTCGGTCACGACGTTCCTCGAACCGGGGCGGTGGCGCGATGGTAGCGCTTCGAGCGGGCCCCGCGTGAGGCCGAGCAGACCCGGGCCCGGTCCGGCGCCACCGCGCCAGGGGCGGGGCAGAGTGGCGGTTGACGAGACCGCGTGGATATCCGACAATTCAACTCGGAATTCGGCCGGGTCCGGGCGTCCTCACCGGGACTCCGTCCCGGCGTTCCCATCCGGCAGCGTCCCACCGGCCGAACTCCGCTTCGCCGACCCGATCGCGGCGCGGGACGTCCCCCCGCCGCAGCCGTCCGCCACGAGGAGCCGCGATGACCGCACCCGCCCGCGGGGAGATCGTCTCCCAGGAGTACAAGTACGGCTTCCACGACGAGGTCGCCTACCTCGCCGAAACGAAGGCCGGGCTGACCAGGGCCACGGTCGAGGAGATCAGCGCGATCAAGGAGGAGCCGGAGTGGATGCTCCAGTTCCGCCTCCGCGCCTACGACCATTTCCTCAAGCGCTCCATGCCCACCTGGGTCCCCGAGAGCGTCCAGGGGATCGACTTCTCGAAGATCGTCTACTACCGGAAGCCGTCCGAGCGCGAGGAGAAGTCCTGGGACGACGTCCCGGAGAAGATCAAGCAGACGTTCGAGAAGCTGGGCATCCCGGAGGCGGAACGCAAGTTCCTCGCCGGGGTCGGCGCCCAGTACGACTCCGAGGTCGTCTACCACTCCGTGCGCGAGGAGCTGAGCAAGATCGGCGTCGTCTTCATGGGGATGGACCAGGGGCTCCGCGAGCACCACGACCTCGTCAGGAAGTACTTCGCGACGGTTGTCCCCCCAGAGGACAACAAGTTCGCCGCCCTCAACAGCGCCGTGTGGTCTGGCGGCTCGTTCGTCTACGTCCCCAAGGGCGTGGAGGTCCCGCTCCCGCTGCAGGCCTACTTCCGGATCAACGGCGAGAACACCGGCCAGTTCGAGCGGACCCTCATCATCGCGGACGAGGGCTCGAAGGTGCACTACATCGAGGGGTGCACGGCGCCGATCTACACCACCGATGCGCTCCACGCCGCAGTCGTCGAGGTGATCGCCCTCCCGGGCGCCCAGATCCGCTACACGACGATCCAGAACTGGAGCCGCGACGTCTACAACCTCGTGACGAAGCGAGCCCACGCCCACGCCCGCTCCACGGTCGAGTGGGTCGACGCGAATACCGGCTGTCTCACAGGCGACTCACTGGTCTATAAGAACAACGACCTCGTTCCGATAGCCGAGATCCAGCCGGGCGACATGGTGTACAGCCTGACCCCCGAGTTCGAGGTCGGTCGAAGCCGCGTGATCGGCAAACGCGAGAACCCGCCCGAGCAGGTCTACAACGTGGTGCTGCGGAACCACCGGGAGGTGCGGGCCACGGCGAACCACCCGTTCCTTGTTGCGCGCAAGAGCGGCCGAACGCGCCAGCTGGCATGGACGTCCGTGGCCTCGATCGTGCCGGGAGACGAGATCGCGATCGTCGGGCAGGTGCCCGATCGCGGTCAGCCACATCGCTTCGACGAGATCGCCCGAAGGAAGCACTCGCGGAACCCATTTGTGGGGCCGGTCGAAACCACCGATGACTTGATGTGGATCCTAGGTTTCTATGTCGGTGACGGCTTCCTCGACGGAGAGAACCGCGTCACGTTCGCGGTGCCTGACACCGATCCCGCCTGCGCGCCGCTCACCGAACGACTTTGCGCCCTTTTCGGGGTCGAGGCCCACCGGGGGCGCGGCGTGCAGCTCCGCGTCAACTCGGCCCCGCTGGTGGACTGGCTGCGCGCCGCAGGGTTCTCCGGCCTCGCCGACACGAAGCGCCTGCCGGACTGGATCTTCCGCATCCCGCACGCCCAGAAGCGATCATTCATCGACGGCTACATCGCGGCTGATGGTTACATCCGCGAGGGGCACCGCAACGTCTCGATCACAAGCGTCAGCTGGGTCCTCCTCGAGCAGGTTCGTGCGCTCGCCATCTCGGCCGGCATGAACGCGACGAAGATCTCGACGTGGACGCGGCATCAGAAGCTGCCACTCGGAACACACGAGAAGAGCTACACAACGAGCTACCTGTACTTCGGCGACGAGCCGCTCGACAGCCCGGTGCACTTCGTCCCGATCTTGACGATCGAGCCGGCAGGCGAGCACGTCACCTACGACATCGAGGTCGATGGAACGGCCAACTTCATCGCCAACGGCGTCTTCGTGCACAACTCCCGCGCTACCGTCAAGTATCCGGCGATCTACCTGCGCGGCGAGGGCGCGACGGCCGAGGTGATCAGTGTGGCCTTCGCCGGCCACGGCCAGCACCAGGACACGGGGGCGAAGGCCGTCCACCTGGCCCCCAACACGCGGAGCCGGATCGTCTCCAAGTCGGTCAGCAAGGACGGCGGGCGCGGGACCTACCGGGGCACGCTCAAGGTGGCGCCCGGGGCCACGGGCGTGGTTGCCAGCGTCCGCTGCGACGCGCTGCTCCTCGACGAGGAGAGCCGCTCCGACACGTACCCCTACATCGACATCCAGGAAGACGACACGACGATGACCCACGAGGCCACCGTGGGGAAGATATCGGCCGACCAGATCTTCTACCTGATGAGCCGCGGGCTGACCGAGAACGAGGCCACCAACCTCGTGGTCCAGGGCTTCCTGGAGGTCTTCACCAAGGAGCTTCCGATGGAGTACGCCATCGAGTTCAACCGGCTCGTGAAGATGGAGATGGAGGGGTCGCTCGGATGACGGCCCCGGCCGAGACGCCAGCGGCGTCGCCGGCGCCGCCGGCCGGGCCGGCCGGCGGATCGCCGGCCCCGGCCGCCGCGGCCGCACCCCGCGCGCGACGTGCCCCGGCCGACCTCCCCTTCGACTTCCCCGACGTCGCTCTCGCCGCCGCGCTCGGCACGGAGCGCGGCGAACCCGCCTGGCTCCGGGACGATCGTCGCGCGGCCGCCGAGGCGTATGCCGGCCTCCCGGTCGAGACGAGCGAGCTGTACACCTCGTACGTCGACTTCCGGGCCGCAGATCTCTTCGGGGTGCGGCCCTACCTCCGCGCGGCCAGCTCGCCGGCGACCCCCGGGGAGATCCCCGACGGGGCCGACGGGATCGTCGAGCTGCGCGAGGACGCGGTCCTCCGCCTCGCCCTGGCGCCCGGCCTGGCCGAGCGGGGCGTGGCCCTCGAGACGCTCGGCGCCGCGCTGGCCCGCGACGCGGCCGGCCTTCGCGAGGCGCTCACCGCCACCGCCCTGCCGGCCGACGAGAAGCTGGCCTGGCTCTCGCGCGGCTTCTGGAGCCAGGGGATCCACCTCCACGTGCCCGCCGGCGTTCGCCTGGAGCGCCCCATCGTCCTGCGCTGGGCCGCCGGCACGCCGGAGCGCGCCCTCCTGACGCGGACCCTCATCCGGCTCGACGAGGGCGCCGAGGCTGCGCTCGTCGAGGAGCTGGTGGCTGCCGGGCCGGCCATCGGGTGCGCCGCCGGCGAGCCAGTGCCGCAGGCGCTCTTCGGCGGCACGACCGAGATCGACCTCGGCCCGGGTGCCGTCCTGCGTTTCGCCTCGATCCAGGACCTGCCCTGCTCGACGACTGCTCTCCAGCAGCGGACCGCCCGGATCGGCGCCGGGGCGACCCTCCGCTTCGCGATCGCCCAGCTCGGCGGTCGCGTCGTCCGCTCGCGGATCGACAATCGCCTCGAGGGCGACGGGAGCGAGGTGGAGCAGGTCGAGATCGTCTTCGGCGGCCGCGAGCAGCTCTTCGACCTGACGGCCTACACCCGCCACGTCGGACGGGACACGACCGGGAACCTCCTCTCCAAGGCGGTCCTCCAGCACGGCGCGCGGGCCTACATCAAGGGCCTCATCTCGATCGAGAAGACGGCCCGGGGGACCGACAGCTTCCTCGGCGAGTTCGGGATGCTGCTCGACAAGCAGAGTCGCTCGGTCACGGTCCCGAGCCTGGAGATCGACCAGCCGGACTGCCGGCGGGCCGCTCATGCCTCCTCGGTCGGGCCTGTCGATCCGGCCCAGCTCTTCTACCTGGAGAGCCGCGGGATCACGCCCGACGAGGCCCGCAAGTTCATCACCCTCGGCTTCCTGGAGCCTGTCGTCGCCCGCGTCCCGCTCGAGGCCGAGCAGGAGCGCCTCTGGGGGCTCCTCGAGGCGAAGTGGGCCGACGCGCTGGACATGGGCGCGGGCACGACGCCCGTCGACGCCGTCTCCCCGGCCGCCTGACCGCGTGAGCCGTCGGATCGACTGCGGCCCCCTGGCGGACCTCGGCGAGGGGACGATGCGGATGGCCTGGGTCGACGGCACCGTGCCGCTCCTGCTCGTCAACGTCGGCGGGACGGTCCGGGCCGTGCAGGGGATCTGCAGCCACGAGTACTTCGAGCTGGACCGCGGGTTCCTCACCGCGGGGAGCCTGACCTGCGCGCTCCACCTGTCCCGCTTCGACCTCGTCTCCGGGGAGCCGCTGGACCCGCCGGCCGACGAGCCGCTCGCCGTCTACCCGGTCGCGATCGAGGACGGCCGGATCGTGGTCGCCTACCCGGAGTAGGTCGAGGCGCCGATCGCCCGCCGGGCGCGCGGCCTCAGGCGGTCGGTCGAGCGGCCGGCTCGGATCTCGCCGCGACTGCTGCCGGCGTCGGCAGCACCGGCGCAGTCCCGTCCTTGCCGAAGCGATGGTCGAGGTGCCGCTCCGCCCAGCGGCGGATCTGGCGGTAGACGGCGGGCGCGCCGACGATCTCCTCGTCGAGATCCCATTCCGCGGGGTGCATGATGATCGGCTGGGTCTGCGGCCCGCCGAGGCCGCCGTGGGAACCGATCAGCTCCTCGAACGCCGCGACCTCGTCGAACTCGGGGTCGTACAGGCTGATCACCGAGAGGTCCGGGACGTGGTCCATCCCGTCGAGGCGGATGAACGCCTCGCGGGCCCGGCCGCCGTACTGGGCGACCGGGTCGACGCCCTCGACGCGATCCTGGTCGAGGTAGTTGATCCCCGCCCGGCCGGCGACGAGCGAGCCGTGCTCCTCCGACCGGATCAGCATCGCCCCGATGCCCGGGTGGTTGGCAAGCGCCTCGATGAGCCCTGGATAGGCCGCCGTGAGCTGCTCCAGCGTCACCCGTCCGGGCATCCGCGGGAAGTAGACGAGGCCGAAGTTGCCGGAGGCGATGGCGATGAGGTCGGGGCGCTCGGCGGGAGCCTCCGTCTCGCCGCCCGGCTTGCCCGGCGCAGCCGCCTCCGGGGTGGGACCGAGCTCGACGACGCCGTCCTCCGTCTGCGACCGCAGGGCGGTTCGAGCGAGGCTGCCCGTGACGCCCTTGACCTGGGTCATCTCCGAGAGCATGGCGTTCGTCTGGCCCCACTCCTCGACGCGCGCGACTGCCTCCTGGACCTTCACCTCGCCACCCATGAGCTCGCGGATCACGTCGGCGAGGGTCTTGCCGTAGCGCTGCAGGAAGGTCGCCCCCAGGCTCTGGCCGTGGTCGGAGACGACGACGAAGCGATAGGGGCGGGGTGCCGCCGCGGATGCTTTCTCGAGCGTGGCGATCGCCCGGTCCACGCCGTCGAGCGCGTCGAACGTCTCGCTGCGCTCGGGGCCGCTGTGGTGGGCGATCTCGTCGTAGTCGGTGTAGTCGACGAAGACGACGGGGGTGCCGCGGTACATCTCCTCGATGACGAGCGAGGTCGACAAGTCGCGGAGAGCGACGTTGGTGGCGGCGCGCGCGATGGGGTAGGGCATCCCACGATGCATCATCGGCACGATCCCCGCCCGGGCCTGGCGCCGCGCCTGGAGGTACTCCTTGAAGATCTCGGCGACCGTCCGGACGATCGTGTGGAGGTAGTTGTAAGGGCTGGCAAAGAACGAGAAGAACGTCTGGCTCCGGCCCAGTCCCTGTCCCTTGTCCTTGATCGTGGCCATGGTGATGTACGAGCGGACAGCGTCGCCGGAGAAGAGGTTGCCGACGCTCGCCCCGTCGTTCGACAGCAGCCCTTCGCCGTTCGAGATCCGGGTGGCAACAATCGCGGCGTCCAGCGGGTGGTTGGCGACCATGATCCGGTCGGCTTCCTTCTCGTACCACCGGAACGCCGGGATGCCGTCGTTGTTGCCGTGCAGGATCCCGGCCTGGCTCGCCGGCGTGGTCGGCGGCAGGAGCGCCTCCCAGCTCGCGAGCCGGTAGCGGCCGGAGCGCACCCAGGACGAGAGGTGGGGGACCCGGCCGGCCCGGACCTGGCGGGTGAGGATCGGGTGGGCAAGCCCGTCGATCTGCACGACGACGAGGCCCGGCTTGTCGGTCTTGACGACGTCCGCATCGCGCGCGGCGAGCTGTTGGACCAGCATCCCGAAGTACGAGTCGTCATCGCTGATCGAGAGGATGGCCGTGAGCATGGTGTTCACGAACGCGTACATGAAGGACGCCACGAGGGCAGCCACGATGCCGTCCACGACGATCTCCGGGATGAGTCGCGGCAGGACCAGGAACGACAGGACCTGGAAGACGAGGGTCGCGATGACGACCGCGATGACCGAGACGCCGGCGAAGGCCGCGATGAAGACGGGCCGGATCGCGATGTTGAGGACCCCGAGCACGAGCGCGGCGCCCAGGGCCACGAGGAAGGGCCGGGAGCCGGCCTCCAGCGAGACGCCCGGGGTGAGGAAGACGGCGCCCAGGAAGGAGAGGGCGCTCACGATGAGCGTGGCGACGATGCGCACGAACGCGCGAGCCGCTGCTTGGGCGCCAGGTGCGCATCACCTGGATCTGGAGTCGGTAGAAGTCGATCAGGCGCCGCATGTCTTCTCCGTCCGAATCGTGGTATGCCACGGCCGTGGCCAATTAGCACGCCTTCGGTGTCGATCATTGCACAGCACGTCGGCCAGCATGTCGCCTGCATGCGGTCGGGGGGACGGCGAGACGCCGCCGGGGGCGGTATGCTGCGGCCGGCCGTGGGGTTCCCCGAGGGATCGGATGAGGGAGCGCGGCCCGGAGTGAGAGGGTCACCGCGCATGTCGATCGAGGGAATCGTCGTCGGACTGCTGGGCGTCGTGCTCGGGGCCGCGTTCTGTTTTGCCGGGTTCCGGTACTTCCTGCTGCTCCTCCCGATCTGGGGCTTCTTCGTGGGCTTCATGGCGGGCGCGGGGGCGACCGCCACGCTGCTGGGCGAAGGGTTCCTCGGCAGCGTCATCGGGATCGGGGTCGGGATCGTCGTCGCGATCGTGTTCGCCCTGCTGAGCTACTTCTACTGGTGGGGGGCCATCCTGGTGGTGGCCGGCACCCTCGGATTCTGGCTCGCCGAGTGGCTGCTCAGGCTCATCGGCATCTCGACCGACACGTTCATCGTGACGGTCATCGCGATCGTGGCCGGCGTCGCGCTCGGGGTCGTGGCGTTCCTCGTCAATGCCCCCAAGTACGTCGCGATCATCGTGACGGCGTTCGCCGGCGCGGCCTGGCTGGCGATCGGAGTGGCCCTGATCCTGGGGATCGTGAAGACCGACGAGCTGGCGAACGGCGCGTTTGCCGCCCTCTACACCGAGGGATGGGTGTGGATCATCATCGCGGCGGTTGCCGCTGCAGCCGGGATCATCGCCCAGCTCCAGATGACCGCCCGGTGGCAGCAGGACGTCGTGGCCACCATGGAGGCGCGCAAGCCCTTCTGACTGCCTGGCGGCGCGACCCGGTACGGGGCCCGCCGTCGCACCCGCACTCAACTGGCCCCGGGCGCCCGCCCGGGGCCGGTTGACGTCTCAGGACAGGACCCAGCCGTCCGCCATCGTGCCCGAAGCGAGGTGGGGAGGATGGGACGCGCACCGGGGATCTGGGGGCTGTTCGCTCACGGCATCGCGCTGTCGCATCTGGGCGGTGTGGATGGGTCCGTCCTCTTGTCCTCCGACCCGGCGCGCTCTACGCTCCGCGGTGTCGGCGCCGACCGCGCCCCCGTCGGCATTGTCCGCGGGAAGGGAGTGTCGCCATGCTGAGAAGGCTCACTCTTGTCGGAGCCATCGCGGTCCTCGCCATCGGGGTCCTGGCGCCCGCCGCCATGGCGGGCGCGGAGAAGGCCACCATCTGCCACAAGCCGGGCACACCGGCCGAACATACGCTCGTCGTGGCCGCACCGGCGGTGAAAGCCCACGTTGCCCATGGCGATGTGCCCGGCGACTGTGGCGGGAGCCCGACCGTCGATGGGTGCGCGACCCTGAACGACCCGAAGTACGACGGCCGGTATGTTGGGGCCTTGCTGAACGGGCTGATCTTCAGCGGTCCCTGGGAACATCCCTGGATCAGGATCGTGGCCACGAGCCGGACGCCGTTCACGGCCGAGCTGGACGGCTATCCGAACCCCGACCGGCAGGACGCCGTCTACATTGATTCCGAAGGCTACTACTGGCTGCCCGGATGGGACCTGGACTGGCCACCGCGTGACGCCCCGGTCTCCATTGGCTGGAGCACGGTCACGGGCGGGCGAGTCACATGGGAGGTTACCTGCTACACGGGTGACTGAGTGCCGCGCCTGCCTGTCGGCCACTGGGCATAGACATCAGCGGAGGCTCGTCCGGCTCCGGGGCAGGTCTCGCGTCTTGCTCGCCTACGTAAGACCGGGATAACCCTGGCCTCTTTTCAGCGGGGGAGGAGCGTGCCGATCCCCCGCGCCCTCGCGCTGGCCAGGATCGCGTCAGCGAAGACGAGGTCGGCGAGGCCCACGCCGAGGTGGGCGACGACGACGCGGCCGTCCGCCGGGCGAGGCGTCCCGTCCCGGATCGCGGCGCCCAGCATGGCCGCCGGGTCGGGGTAGTCGTCGAACTGGCCCGCGTCGCGATTGGCGCGGAACTGGCCTTCCTCGTCGACGAGGAAGAGGGCCGCCTCCCGGGCCACCGCGGACGCGACGGACATGGCGTAGTCGACGGCGATGACGAGCGCGTCCGGGGCGAACCAGCTGCCGGTCATCACCTGGCGGACCGGCCCGAACGAGACGCAGGTCACGACGACATCGGCATCGCGGACGGCCTCGCGCGAGTCTGCCACGGCGCGCGCCGTGCCGATCCCCGGGACGCCCGTCGCCACGCCGGCGAGGATGGCCGCCCGGGCACCGTCGCGGTCGTGGATCGCGAGCTCGACGCCGGGGAGGAGGTGGCCGAGCACGGGCAGGTGAGCGCGGCCCTGGACCCCGGCCCCCACGATCGCGGCCCGCGCGGCCCGGCCGGGCGTCGGCGGCGACCAGCGCGCGATCGCCGTCCCGGAGACCGCGGCCGTCCGTTCAGCGGTGATCGGGGCCGCGTCGAGGATCGCCACGGGCACGCCGGTCCGCGGGTCGTTGACGACCACGAGGCCGTGGATGGCCGGCAGCCCGGCGGCAGGGTTGTCGGGGAAGCCGGCGATCCACTTCATGCCGGCGAGATCGGCGCTGCCGTCGGAGGCCGGACCCACGAGGTAGGCGGGCATCGCGTGGACGAAGGAGCCCGTCGGGCGGGGGTGGATGCCGATCTTCGGCGGGAGCTCGGCCCCCGCCACCAGCCCGCGGAGCGTCCGCTCCGCCAGGCGGAGTCGTTCGGGAAGCGCCGGCATGCACGCGACGACGTCGGCGGCGACCAGGTAGAGGAGCGGCGGCAGGCTCAGCCGCGCGGGCTCAGGAGCCCCGACCGGGCTCCCCGGTGCCTCCATGCCGGATACCTCCTGCGGGTCCACCCGGCCGGGTGGGGGCGGCACTCTAGCACGCGGGGGAGCCACCGACCAACCTCGCCCGGCGTAGGATTCGATCAATGAGCCCTTCCCCCGATCTCGATCCCGCCGCCCTGCGGGAGACGACGACCGCGCTCCGGATGGAGCGGGACGCCATCCATCTCTACGACGGCCTCGCGCGCATCGAACGCGACCCCCACCGCGCCGAGGCGTTCCGCACGATCGCCGCCGATGAGCGGCGCCACGCCGACATCTGGGAGGGCCGCCTGCGCGAGGCCGGGGTGGCGATCCCGCGTCCCGGCGGCCCCGGGCCGCGGATGCGCTTCATCCTCGCCGTCGCGCGCGTCCTCGGCACCCGGGCGGTCGGCGACCTGGTGCGGACCCTGGAGGGCAACGACGAGCGGCGCTACGCCAAGGGCGCGCCCACGGCCCCGAGTGCCGGGATGACGGCGGCGATGGCGGCCATGGCCGCCGACGAGCGGCGCCACGCGGAGACCTGGCGCTGGCTCGAGAAGCCGCCGTCCGGCGACGCGGGCGCGGCGACGGCGGTCGACGCCGAGCGTCGGGGCCGGGTCGCAGCGAGCGTGGCCGAGATCACCAAGGCCGAGAACTGGCACCGCGGCGGCGCAGGGACGCTGCGGGCGATCGTCTTCGGGGCGTCGGACGGCCTCGTCAGCAACCTCTCGCTCGTCATGGGCGTCGCCGGCGCCACCGCGGAGCCGTCGTTCATCCTCCTGTCGGGGATCGCGGGGCTCCTCGCGGGCGCCTTCTCGATGGCCGCCGGGGAGTACATCTCGGTTCGCTCCCAGGTCGAGGTGCTGGAACGCCAGATCGCCCTCGAGCGCGCCGAGCTCGCGGCGATCCCCGAGGAGGAGTTCGAGGAGCTGGTCGCGATCTACCGCTCCAAGGGGCTCCCGGAGGCGGACGCGCGGCGGTTCGCGGAGCATATCTTCCAGGATCCCGAGGTCGCCCTCCAGACACTGGTCCGGGAGGAGCTGGGGCTCGACCAGGACGGGATCAGCTCGCCGTGGTCGGCGGCCGGAGGCTCCTTCCTCGCGTTCGTCATGGGGGCCATCGTCCCGGTCATCCCGTTCCTCTTCGGCCGCGGTGACATGGTTCTCCTCGTGAGCTTCGCCCTGAGCATGGGGGCCCTCTTCCTGCTCGGCGCCCTCGTCAGCCTGCTGACCGGTCGCAACATGGTCTTCTCGGGGCTGCGCCAGGTGGGAATCGGGGCCACCGCGGCGATCGTCACGTACCTGGTCGGCCGCGTCATCGGCGTCAGCGTCGCCGGCTGAGCGATGGGCCCGGCCGACCTTGCCGCCCGCCTGGCCCGCGAGGGGCTTCGGCCCGGAACCTGGGCGAACGGCCCGGGTGACGTCTACGCCCCCCATGCCCATGGGTTCGACAAGGTGCTGGTCTGTGCCGCCGGGAGCATCATCTTCGGCCTGCCCGGGCGTGGCGAACGAGTGGCATTGCGGGCGGGCGACCGCCTCGACCTCCCGGCCGGCACCGAGCACGACGCCGTCGTCGGGCCGGAGGGCGTCACCTGCCTCGAGGCGCACCTGCCGGCCGGAACGCTGGCGTCCAGACCCGTGCGCCGACCTTCGGGTGACTGGTAGGGCGCGGAGGGACGACCGCCGTGCAGTGGCCGGTTCGGGGCGAGAATCGAAACGGACCGTGCTGCGGGAGCCTCGAGTCGCTTAGGCTATGCCGACCGGCGGACCCTGCCCGGGCGGCCGGTCGGTGGCGGCCATCGGTCGCAGGTCAACGCAGGCCGGAGCGGGCCCACCTGGGGAGCTGGTCGCGCGGATCGGCCCCGGTGGCTCGTCATCGCCGCTCGGCAGCATGCTGACGACGACAAGAGTGCGAGGAGGCCGAGCACGGTCGCGAGAATCATCGCCGGGGTGGGCGACTACCTGCTCGAGCTGCGGGCCCGCGAGACGGCATCCCTCGAGCGGGTCGTGCCGGGCGTCCACGACACGGCGAAATCCGGCGGGCCCCCGGGCGCGTAACGATGACGGATGGGCGATCAGCGCCGCCACCAGCCGACACCGCCCTCGTGGCGGCACTGGCCACCGGGTCCGAGGACGCCCTTGCTGCGCTCTACGACCGCCACGCGCCGGGAATCCACGCGACCGCCCTGCGCCTCACGGGCGACCGCGGGGTTGCCGAAGACATCGTGCAGGAGGTTTTCCTGACGCTCTGGAACCGCGTCGAACAATTCGACCCGGCCATCGGGTCGCTCGCCGCCTGGCTGGGGTCGATCGCCCGCCACCGGGCCATCGACCGCCTGCGGGCAGCGAGCCGCCGTCCCCGTCTCGTCTCGCTCGGCGGCCCCGGGGACGACGAGCCCGCGGCCGAGGCGCTGGAGCGTGCAGCTGCGCGGCGATCGGTGGGCGCGAGCCTCGGTGCCGCGGACCCGGCCGCCGCACTCGACGCGTCGGAGGCCCGGGCCGCGATCGGCGATGCCCTGGCGGCGATGCCCGATCCCGAACGCGAGGTGATCCTCCTGGCCTACCGCGACGAGCTGAGCCAGAGCGAGATTGCCGCTCGCCTCGGCTGGCCCCTCGGCACGGTCAAGACCAGGACGCGGCGCGCGCTCGCTCGTCTGCGCCTCTCGCTCGCCGACGTCTACGGCCCGTCGCTGGCCCCGGTCGCGCCCGAGCCGGCCATCGACGATCCCTCGTCTGCGCTCGGCATGCCCGGCGGTGACGCGTGAGCGAGCACCGCGACGTTCGCGAAGCCCTGGAGCTGGCGGCGGTCGAGCCGGACGGCCTGGATCGCCTCGAGGCCGGTGACACCGCGGACGCAGCGGCGGTTGTGGGGCACCTCGCCGGCTGTCCCGACTGCCTGGAGGAGATGGCGCGCCTTCGCCGCGCCGACACGCTGCTCCGGCCGATCCTGGCGTCGGAGCCGGATCCGGCCCTCCGCGAGCGTACCCTGGCCCTCGTCCGGGCGACAGGCGTCCAGCGGGGTGCGAGCGACGAACCGTCGCCGCGGGCGCCGGCCGGGCGCCGCCGGGCCCCCCTCGCGTGGGCCGCCGCCCTCGCCGCGGTGCTGGTCATCGGCGTGCTCGGCGGCGCGCTTCTCGTCCGGACTGCGGCGCCGGACGGCAACGAGGATCCCGCGGTCGCCCTGGACCAGGTCACCCGCGAGACGACGGCGCTCGTCGCAGCCGGGGACGCGCGCGCGGTGGTGCTCAGCGGTCGCCCCGGCACGGGCGGGACGCTCACACTGTCGCCGTCCGATGGGCGAATGGTCGTCAGCGCCACGGGCCTGGACGCGCTGCCGCCGGGGTCCGCGTACCGCTGCTGGGTGGAGGTGGACGGAACCCGCCGATCCCTGGGAACGATGTGGTGGGCCGGCGACGTGGCGTGGTGGGCAGGCGACGTTGCGATCCCGGCGGACATCCCTCCCGGCGTGGTCTACGGCGTGTCGCTCGTGGAGGAGGGCGCGCCAGGCCCCGGCACGGTCGTGCTCACCGGCTCGCTGTAGGCGGTCACCTCGGCGCCGAGCTCGGTCGCCGGTTCGTCCTCGGTCTCGGGAACGCGCCCGAACGCGAGGAATGCGACCACGGCGCCGCCGGCGAGGATCGTCGCGAGGAACCACCAGACCCACTCGGTGTTCATCCGGGCGGGAGTATCGCATGCCGTCTCGACGACGACGACGACGGCGCCGCCCCGAGCCGACCGCCGCTACACTCCCGGCGATGATCGACTGGACGCCCGACCCGATCGCGATCTCCATCGGACCCGTCACCATCTACTGGTACGGGGTCATGTACGCCATCGGGCTCGCGGCGGCCTTCGTGGTCATCGAGCGGGAGGCGCGCCGGCGCGGCCTCGACACGGGCCTCGTGGTCAACGGCATGATCATCGTCGCGGTGGCCGCGCTTATCGGCGGCCGTCTCTACCACGTGATCGACCAGTGGGACCGCTACAAGGACGACCTCCTCTCGATCGTCCTCCCCCCGTACAGCGGCCTCGGCGTCTACGGGGGCATCGTCACCGGCTTCGCGGCCGGGATCCTCTACGCCCGCTGGAAGCGTCAGCCGGTTCTCACCTGGACCGACGTGGCGGCGCCGGGCCTCCTCGTGATGCAGGCCGTCGCCCGCTGGGGGAACTTCTTCAACCAGGAGCTCTACGGACCGCCGACCGACCTCCCCTGGGGGATCCCGATCGAGTGCGCGAACCGGACCGCGACGTGGGCCTGCCCGCCGCTCGGCACGACGCCCGTCGACGCCCACTTCCATCCGCTCTTCCTCTACGAGTCGATCTCCGGAGCGGTGGGCGCGATCGTGTTGCTGTTCCTGGCGCGCCGGGTCCGCTCGCTGCGGCCGGGCGACATCACCCTGCTCTTCTTCGTCTGGTACGGGACGACCCGCTTCCTGCTCGAGCCCCTTCGCTCGAACAACTGGACGTTCAACGGCGTGGCCGTCGCCTCGATCATCAGCGCGACCTTCGTGCTGGGCGCGCTGGCGGTGCTGGGCTGGCGACACCGGCCTGGAGCCCGGCGCGCCCCCGCCGGCCCGCCGCCGGGCCCCGCGCCCCCCGACGCGGCACCGCCCGAATGACCGGACCGCGGCGGCGACGGGCCGACGCGAACGTCCGGCCCGAGGAGATCCGCCGGTCGCGGCGGGACGTCCGCGAGGGGCTCGACTGGCTTGGCAAGCCGCCCGACATCCGGGCCGGGATCGCGTACCGCGCGGCGCGGGCGATCGGTCGCGTCCTGCTGATGGGCCTCTGCGGCTTCCGCGTGCGCGCGGAAGGGCGCGAGCATCTCCCGTCGGGCGGCGGCTACATCCTCCTTGCCGCCCTCCACCGGGGGTGGATGGACCCGGTCCTGGCTCTCGACGCGCTGCCCGCGGAGCCGCGCGTGTGGACCCTGGGGAGCGGACCGTCCGGCTTCGACCGGCCGTGGAAGGAGCGACTGCTGCGGATCGTGGGGGGCGTCCTGCCGGTCTGGCGCGGCGGCGTCGGCATCGAGGTCCACGTCTCCGCCGCCCGCGCCGTCCTGGAGCGGGGCGGCGTCTTCTCCACGTTCGTCGAGGGGTCGATCGGCGGGCCGCCGGACCGGCCGACGCCGTTCCGCCTGGGCGCATTCGTGATCGCCCTGCGGACCGGTGCGCCCATCGTCCCGCTCGCGGTTGCCGGCACGGAGGTGCTCTACCGAGGCAAGCGGTTCGCGACGCGGATCATGCCGGCGGTCACGATGGCCGGGCTCGTGGGCGAGGCATGGCCCGGCACCCCGGAACCGGGCTCGCGCGAGGAGCTGGCGGTGGCCCGGAGCGCGGCCGAGGCCCTCGAAGCGCTCCTCGCCCCGGTCATCGCCGAACTCTATCCTGCCACCGTCGATCCGGCGGGTCGCCGCCGTCGCTGGCCATGGCTGACGGGTCTGTTGCTGGGCCGTCCGAAGGCCTGACCCTGGGAGCGTCGCGCCCCCATGCCATACTGCGCGCCGATGCAGTACGCCGAGTCCATCCTCGACCTCGTTGGGCGCACGCCGCTCGTCCGGATCAGCCGCCTCACGCGCGGGATCGGGCCGCTCGAGGAACAGCCGCTCGTGCTCGCCAAGCTCGAGACGTTCAACCCGGGCGGCTCGGTCAAGGACCGCATCGGCCTGCCCATGATCGAGGCCGCGGAGCGGGACGGGCTCCTCCGCCCCGGCGGCACGCTGGTCGAGCCGACCTCGGGCAACACGGGCCACGGCCTTGCCATCGCGGCGGCCCTGAAAGGCTATCGCTGCATCTTCGTGATGGCCGACAAGCAGTCGGCCGAGAAGCAGGCGATCCTCCGCGCGTACGGCGCCGAGGTCGTCCTGTGCCCGACGAACGTCCCGCCCGAGTCCCCGGAGAGCTACTACTCGGTCGCGGCGCGCCTCGCCCGGGACATACCGGGCGCCTTCAAGCCGGACCAGTACTGGAACCAGGAGAACCCGCGGGCGCACGAGATCACGACCGGGCCGGAGCTCTGGGAGCAGACCGACGGCCGCATCACCCATTTCGTCGCCAGCGTGGGGACCGGGGGCACGCTGACCGGCGCAGCCCGCTACCTGCGGGGGCAGCGCCCGGATCTCGTCGTCGTCGGCGCCGACCCGGAGGGGAGTGTCCTCTCCGGTGACGTCGCCCGGCCATACCTCACGGAGGGGGTGGGCGAGGACTTCATCCCGGGCACGCTCGATCCGGGGCTGGTCGATCGATGGGTGCGCGTATCGGACCATGATGCCTTCGCGATGGCCCGGCGGATCACGCGCGAGGAGGGGATCCTCGCCGGAGAGTCGAGCGGCACGGCGATGGTGGCGGCCCTGGAGGTGGCGCACGAGCTGACCGCTGCGGGCGCCGGGGGGGCCGCGGTGGTCGTCGTCCTGCTGCCTGACAGCGGCCGGAACTATCTCTCCAAGCTCTACAACGACGAGTGGATGCGGGCCAACGGCCTGCTCCCGACGCCCGGCGGGGTGGTCACCCTGCGGGACATCCTCGACGACCACCACCACGGCAAGCAGCTTCCCGACGTCGTGGTGGTCCGGACCACCGAGCACGTGGGCACCGCGATCGGCCGGCTCCAGGAGTTCGGAATCAGCCAGATGCCCGTCTCCGAGGACCGCGAGGGGGCGCGAATCGGCAGCCTGGTGGGATCCGTGAGCGAGACAGGGCTCCTGGCCCGCGCGTACCGCGACCCGTGGATCGTGGAACGGACGGTGGGCGAGGTGATGGATCCGCCGCTCCCCCAGGTTCGCGAGAGCGCGACCCTCGACCAGGCGTTCGCGCTCCTCGAGGGTGGCGCGCCGGCCGTCCTGGCGACCCGTGGTGAGCGACCGGCAGGCATCGTCACGAAGCTCGACCTGCTCGAGTTCCTGGGCCACCACCCGCGGCTCGGGTCCTGACCAGCCTGCCGGCCGGCATGGAGCTGCGAACGGCGCGCCTGCGCCTGCGGCCATACGGGCCAGCCGACTTCGAGATGCTCTTCGCTCAGCTGATCCTGGACCCCGTCGTGATCCGCCTCTGGCACGACTACGCCGACCCCGAGCTGACGGTCGCGGACAAGCGAACGATGGCCAGGCACGACCTCGGCACGTGGATCGAGGAGGGGATCGCGGCGGGGTATCCGACATGGGTCCTGCTGGCGGCCGATGCGGCCATCGGACCGGATGGCGACTTCGTCGGCGTCGCGGGCATCTTCCCGGCCCAGAATGAGTGGGGCCCGGAGCCCGAGCTCGGGTGTCTCCTCGCGTCGCGCCACCACGGACGCGGGCTCGCCACGGAGGCATTGTCCGCCGTCATCGCCGACGGGACGGATCGACTCGGGATCCCGGTGCTCGTCGCCATCGTCGATGAGCCGAACACCGCCTCGATCCGCCTCGTGGACAAGTGCGGCTTCTTGCTCGAGCGCTCGTACCCGGGGAGCGACGGGAACCCGTGCCGCCGATACGTGCGGCGGGGCTGACGCTGTCGCCGCGATAATGGCGCCGATGCAACCTCCCGAGCGCCCCGACGCCTTCGCCACCCGCGTTGTCCACGCCGGCGCCGAGCCCGACGCGGTGGCTGGTGCCGTCAGCCCGCCGATCTACCAGACGGCGACGTACGCGCAGGACGGTGTGGGCCGGCCACGGGCAGGCTACGAGTACGGGCGGACCCAGAACCCGACCCGGGAGCGCCTGGAGCGCGCGGTCGCCGAGCTGGAGGGTGGGACCTTCGGGATCGCGTTCGCCTCGGGGTCGGCGGCGACCGCCGCCCTTGCCGAGCTGGTCGCCCCGGGGGAGGAGATCGTCGTCGGCGACGACGTGTACGGCGGAACGTTCCGCTTCTTCGAACGGGTCGCGAGGCCGCGTGGTGTGGACGCGCGGTACGCGGACGTCGCGGCTGCCCCCGCGACGCTGGTCGTTGCGCTCACCCCGCGGACGCGCCTGGTCTGGTTCGAGACGCCGTCGAACCCGCTCCTGAAGATCACCGACATCGCGGCGGTCGCTGGCGCCGTCGCGCGGCACGCGGGCGCGGGCGGTCAACGGCCACTCGTCGTCGTCGACAACACGTTCGCCTCGCCCGCGCTTCAGCGGCCGCTGGAGCTGGGGGCGGACGTCGTGTTCCACTCCGCGACGAAGTACCTCGGTGGCCACAGCGACACGGTCAACGGGGTTGTCGTGACCTCGGACACGGCTGTCGCCGAACGGCTCCGCTTCCTCCAGAACGCGATGGGGGCCGTGCCCGGGCCGCAGGACTGCTTCCTGGTCCTGCGCGGGCTGCGCACGCTCGCCCTGCGGGTGGAACGGCACAGCGCGAACGCGCTCGCGGTCGCCTGGGCGCTGGCTGCCCGCGACGATATCGACTGGCTCAGCTACCCGGGGCTCGTGGAGGGGCGGCACCGCCACCCCGGCGCGACGGTCGCCGCCCGGCAGATGCGGCTCGGCGGTCCAGGCGGGCCGCCTTCGTTCGGCGGGATGGTCAGCTTCGTGCCCGCCGCCGGCGGTCGCCTCGGGCGGCCGGCGCGCGAGCGCGCCATCGCCGTGGCCGAGCGCACGCGCCTCTGGACCCTGGCCGAGTCACTCGGCGGCGTCGAATCGCTCATCGAGGTGCCGGCCATGATGACTCACGCGTCCGTCGCGGCGTCGCCGCTGGAGGTGCCCGAGGCACTCGTCCGGCTGTCGGTCGGCGTCGAGGACGTCGATGATCTCGTATCGGATCTGCTGCGCGCGCTGGACGAGGCGTAGCTCCGGGCCTCCCGCGGCGGGGTATCATCCCCGGACCACGGACTGCGCATGCCGCGCCGAGGAGCCCGATGACGATGCCCCAGATCCCGATGACGATGCCGCAGATCCCGACCCTCTCCGACCTGGCCATCGGCCGTTCCGTGCGCGCCAATCTCTCGACCGCCGAGCTGTACGAGCACGCGATCCGGGCGCAGGAGGGTATCGTCGCTGCCGAGGGCCCCCTCGTCGTGCGCACCGGGAAGCACACCGGCCGGTCGCCCAGGGACAAGTTCGTCGTCGTCGAGCCGTCGAGCGAGGCGAAGATCTGGTGGGGCGAGGTCAACCAGCGCCTGGGCGAGGAGCACTACGACCGGCTGCGCGCCCGCCTCCTCGCCTACGTGGCGACGAGCGACCTCTACGTCCAGGACGCCTTCATCGGGGCCCACCCGGCCCACCGGCGCTCGCTCCGCGTCTACACGGAGACTGCCTGGGCCAGCATCTTCGCCGAGAACCTCTTCCGCCGGCCGACGGCCGAGGAGCTCGCCGTCTTCGTCCCCAACTTCACGATTCTCGACGTCCCGTCGTTCAAGGCCGACCCGGCAACCGAGGGGACCCGCAGCGAGACCGCGATCCTGGTCCACATGGGACGGATGGAGATCATCATCGTCGGCACGGAGTACGCCGGCGAGATCAAGAAGTCGGCCTTCACCGTCATGAACTACCTCATGCCCGACGAGGGCGTCCTTCCCATGCACAGCTCGGTCAACGTCGGGAAGGACGGCAACTCGGTCATCTTCTTCGGCCTGTCAGGCACCGGGAAGACGACGCTCTCGGCCGACCCGCTGCGCGCCCTCATCGGCGACGACGAGCACGGCTGGGGCGACGGCTACGTCTTCAACTTCGAGGGCGGCTGCTACGCCAAGACCATCCGCCTCTCGCCGATGTACGAGCCCGACATCTTCGCCACGACGAAGCGGTTCGGGACCATCCTCGAGAACGTGGACCTCGACCCGGCGACCCGGGCCCTCGACCTCGACTCGGAGCGGCTCACCGAGAACACCCGCGGCGCCTACCCGCTCCACTTCATCGGCAACGCCGACCCGACCGGGATCGCCGGCACGCCGAAGAACGTCGTCTTCCTCACGGCCGACGCGTTCGGCGTCCTGCCGCCGATCTCGCGGCTCACCCGGGAGCAGGCTGCCTACCATTTCATCAGCGGCTACACGGCGAAGCTCGCCGGGACGGAGGTGGGGGTCGTGGAGCCGAAGGCGACCTTCTCGGCCGGCTTCGGCGCGCCATTCCTGCCGCGCCACCCCGGCGAGTACGCCCACATGCTCGTGGATCGGCTGGAGCAGTGGGACGTGCCCGTCTGGCTCGTGAACACGGGCTGGACGGGCGGCCCGTACGGAACCGGCCACCGGATGAACATCAACCACACCCGCCAGATGGTGCGCGCCGCCCTCAACGGTCTCCTCGACGGCGTCCCGACACGCCTCGACCCGATCTTCCGCGTCGAGGTCCCCGTTGCCGTGCCCGACGTGCCGACCGAGATCCTCGACCCGCGCGGCACCTGGGCCGAGCCCGATGCGTACGACCGCCGGGCGGCCGAGCTCGCCCGGATGTTCGAGGCAAACTTCGCCGCCTACGCCGCCGGCGTCTCGGAGGCGATCCGCACGGCGGGCCCGCGGGTCGAATAGGGCGGCGCACGGCGCCGCCCGCCCCGACGCCAGGCGCTCGCATCGATCGTCCACCATCGACCCCCGTGCGACTGGTCATCTCGTGACCGGTGGCTCTCACTACAATCGCGGGTACCAACCCCGGCCGCATTCAGCCGCAGCGCGGAGGAGCCCCCATGAAGAAGGTCCTGCGTCGCAAGGTCACCGTCATCGGAGCCGGCAACGTCGGCGCCACCACGGCCCAGCGAATCATCGAGACGGGTCTCGCGGACGTCGTCCTCGTCGATATCGTCGAGGGGATGCCGCAGGGCAAGGCGCTCGACCTCGCCGAGGCCGCCCCGGTTGTCGGCTACGACGTCAAGGTGACCGGCACCAACGACTACGCGGACACGGCCGGGAGCAAGATCATCATCGTGACCTCGGGCCTGGCACGCCAGCCGGGGATGAGCCGCGACGACCTCATGGCCAAGAACGCCGGCATCGTGGCCTCGGTCGTGAAGCAGGCCGCGGGGGTCAGCCCGAACGCGATCATCATCGTCGTCACGAACCCCCTCGACGCCATGTGCCACGTCGCGATGCAGGCCTCGGGGTTCCCCCGGGAGCGCGTGATCGGCATGGCCGGCGTCCTCGACTCGGCGCGCTTCCGCCACTTCATCGCGGCCGAGCTCGACGTCTCCGTCCGCGACGTGCGGGCCTTCGTCCTCGGCGGTCACGGCGACACGATGGTCCCGCTCCCGCGCTACTCCACGGTCGGCGGCGTGCCGATCACCGAGCTGCTGTCGGATGAGCGGATCGCGGCCCTCGTCGATCGGACGCGCAACGGCGGGGCCGAGATCGTCGCCCTCCTCAAGACGGGCAGCGCCTACTACGCGCCGGCTGCCGCCGTGGTCGAGATGGCCGAATTGATCCTGCTGGACCGCCGCCGGATCCTCCCCTGCGCGGCCTACCTCCAGGGCGAGTACGGCTACGACGGCCTCTTCGTCGGCGTCCCGGTGATCCTCGGCGACGGCGGGATGGAGAAGGTGATCGAGATCTCGCTGACCGACGACGAGAAGGCGGCCCTCGACCACTCGGCCGCGGCGGTCCGCGAGCTCGTGGTCAAGCTTTCGGCCTGACCCGTGCGCTCGGCGTTGCCGCCGAGCTTCGTCATGCCGGATGTGTGGACCCGAGGGCGGCAAGGGCGCGATCGCCTTCACCGTCGTCGGTGAGGACTACTACCCCAGCGCGGGCTACGTGACCATCAACGCCAACGGCAGTGTCGGGCCGATCCACGTGGCGGCAGCCGGCCTCGGCCCGGACGACGGCTTCACCAGCTACAAGGCGTTCGTCGGCGATCCGCCACGGACCCGCTGGGGCGACTACGGAGCTGCCGTCACCGATGGCAGCTCGATCTGGATCGCCTCCGAGTACATCGCCCAGACCTGCACGTACAGCGAGTACTACCCGAGTCCGCCGAGCCTTGCCGGGTTCGGCAGCTGCGGCGGGACCCGCACGTCGCTCGCGAACTGGGCCACGCGGATCAGCAAGCTCAACCCGTAGCACCGGGTCGCGAAGCGTCGAGGCGGCGAGCCAGCCGCCTCGACCATCTCGAGACCCCCCGAGTCGACAGGAAGAGGGCCCGACCGATCGCGGTCGGGCCTTCTCGCATTTGCCGATCCAGCACGGCCGGGCCCTGGCGCCGGCCCGGCTGGCGCTGTCCCGGGCGCCGTCGCGTTCGGCGCCCCGACGCGCTGCGCGCGAGGCTAGACTCGGGGCGCGATGACCCATCACTACACGGTCCTGTTCGGCGGCACCGTGTTGACCATGGACGGAGCGCTGCCGACGGACGCCGCCTCGCGGGCTGCGGGCGACGTCGGCGTGGCGGACGCGGCTGGCCGCCGGGTGACCGCCATCTGCTACGCCCACGAGCGGATCCTGGCGGTCGGTTCCGACGCGGAGATGCTCGCGCTGGCCGGCCCGGACTCGGTGGTCGTCGACCTCCACGGCCGGGCCGTCCTGCCGGGCTTCGTCGAGCCCCATGCCCACCCGTACTGGGAAGGCCTCGTCGCCGGGATGGCTCTCTTCGCCGGCCGCGAGCGCCGCGGCGCCATGCGGGCGGTCCCCGGGGCCGCCGAGCGCCTGGACCCGGATGACTGGCTGGTCGCCCGCTACGACCCGACGGGCTGGGACCGCCCCGACGACCCGACCCGCGACGACCTGGACCGGGTCGTGCCCGACCGACCGGTCCTCCTGGCCCACATCTCGGGCCACGCCGTGACCGCGAACAGCCTGGCCCTGGCGATGGCCGGCGTGGACGCGGCGACCGCCGGCATCCCCGGCCGCCTCCTGGTAGAGCGCGACCCCGCCGGCGAGCCGACCGGCATCCTGCGCGGCCCCGACGCCTGGGATCGGATCGCCGCCGTGCTGCCGCCGCCGACCGCGGCAGAGCGTCGCGCTGCCCTCGGCCGCGCTGCGGCCCGGCTGGCCGCCGACGGCGTCACGAGCGTCGCGGACGCCGACGTTGGGTCAACGGCGGGCGTGGAGGCGGAGATGTCGGCCTGGGGTGACGCCCTGGCCGCCGGCACGATGACCCTCGCCGTGTCGCTCCTCCCCGGCCTCGCTCGGATCGCGCGCAGCCCCGGCGACGCGGTCCCGAGTCGGGCCGACCTCGCCGCGCTCCTACCCGCGGAGGTTCGTGACCAGGTTCGCCTTTCCCACGTGAAGCTCAAGGCCGACGGGGCCCTCACGACGCGGACGGCCTGGCTGCGAGACCACTACGCCGACGCACCTCACGCGGGCGGCCCCGTCCACGATCCCGCCGCGCTCGCGGAGCGGATCCGTCGCGCTTCGGCGGCTGGATGGGCCACGGCCGCCCACGCGATCGGCGACGCGGCCGTCGCGGCCGTCCTCGACGCCTATGAGGGCGCCCCCGCGCCACCGGGGACGGCCCACCGGATCGAGCACGCGATGCTCCTCGACGACGACCTCGTTGCCCGCCTGGCGGCCTCGGGCGTCACGGCTGTCGTTCAGCCCGAGTTCCTCGCCTGGGCCGGGCCGACGTACCGCACCCGCCTCGGCGATGAGCGAGCCGGGCGCCTCCTCCCGTTCTCGCGCCTCCTCGCGGCCGGGATCCCCACCGCCTTCTCCAGCGACCGGCCCGTGGTTCCCGGCGCCCCGCTTGCCGGGGTGCGGGCGGCCCTGCGGCACGATCCCGCGCTGTCCGTCGCGGAGGCGGTCCATGCCTGGACGACCGCGGGAGCGGTCGCCCTGGGCGACGGCGACGCCGGCTGCCTGGCGGTCGGCGGGCGCTGCGACCTGGTGATCCTCTCCGGCGACCCGACCGCGGTTCCCAGGGACGCCTGGGCCCGCGACGTGGACGGGATTCGCGTGGAGGCCACGGTGGCGGCCGGACACGTGGTCCACGGAACGCTGGGCCCGGGGACATGAGCCCGACCGTCCTCGCCGTGGTCGTCTTCGACTTCGATCCCTACCTCCGGTTCGGCGACCGCGCCGTCCGCTGGGAGACCCTGGCGATCGCCGCCGCCGTGCTGGCGGGCATCCTCGCCATGGCCCTCATCGCCGGCCGGACTCCCAACCACGCCCGCTGGATCGGGGAGGAGGAGCCGCCGGACGAGGAGCGCGAGGGCACCTGGCACCTGCGCCGCGACGACCTCCTGTTCATCCTCCTCGGGGCGGTCCCGGGTGCCGTCGTCCTCGGGCGGCTCGGCTACGGCCTCCTCCACCTCGACTACTACAGCACCCAGTGGCGGGCCTTGCTCGACCCGGGCCAGGGGAGCATGGAGCTGACGCTGGCCGTGGTCGGCGGCACCCTGACCGCCGTCTACGTGGCCGCCCTGCTGGACGCGCCCGTCGGTCGCTGGCTCCACGTCGCGATCGCTCCGCTTCTCCTGGTCCTGGGACTGGGCAAGGCGGCACAGGCACTCGGCGGCTCCGGCCAGGGAGATGCCACCGCCGCCACCTGGGCCACGGCCTACGCGCCGCCGGGGCCGTGGGGCAGTCCCGGCGCGGAGATCCCCGCGCATCCGGCCCAGCTCTTCGAGGCGGCGATGACGGCGGCGGTCCTGCTCCTCGTCATCCTCCTGGCGCGCCTGACCCCGCTCCGGCGTGCGGACGGTCGCCTCTACGCCGTTGGCCTCGGCCTGTGGGCGCTCGGCCGCGGCGTCGTCGCCTCGACCTGGCGCGACCCGGACGTGCTGGGCCAGCTGAACGCGGAGCAGCTCATCTGCCTCGTCGTGGCGGCGGCCAGCGTGGGGGCGGCGGTCGCGGCGACGATCGCCCGCCGCCGGGCGTCGGCCCCCGACCTCACGCCCTGAGCCCGGATCTCGCGCGCGACCTCGCGACCGAACCCCGACCGACGCTAGGCGAGGCGGGCGAAGTCGGCCCGGCTGCGGGGGAGGAACGTCCCGTGGCCGGCCGGCCCCACCCACTGCCCGTCCCGCACGAGCACCGTGCCCCGGCTCATGACCACGTCGGACGCGCCCTGGACCTCGAAGCCCTCGAAGATCGAGTAGTCGACATCCATGTGGTGGGTGGCGGCGCTGATCGTGCGCTTCCGGTTCGGGTCGTAGACCAGGATGTCCGCGTCCGAGCCGACGGCGATGGTGCCCTTCCGGGGGTACATCCCGAACATCTTGGCCGGCGCCGTCGCCATGATCTCGACCCAGCGCTCGCGGGAGAGCCGGCCTTCGACGACGCCGCCCTGGTGGAGCAGGTCGACGCGGTCCTCGACCGCCGGCAGGCCGTTGGGGATCTTGCGGAAGTCGCCCCGGCCCAGCTCTTTCTGGCCCTTGAAGTCGAAGGGGCAGTGATCGGTCCCGACGAGCTGCAGGTCGTCCGTGCGGAGGCCGCGCCAGAGGTCCTCCTGGTGGTCCTTCGGGCGGAGCGGCGGGCTGCAGACGTACTTCGCGCCCTCGAACCCGTTCCCCAGGTCGTCGAGCGAGAGGAAGAGGTACTGCGGGCAGGTCTCCGCGAACACCCTGGACCCGCGGCGGCGGGCGGCCGACACGGCCTCCAGCGCGTCGCGCGACGACAGGTGGACGAAGTAGACGGGGGCGCCGGCGGCCTCGGCGAGCCGGATGACGCGGTTCGTCGCCTCCGCCTCCAGGACGGGGTAGCGGGCCAGCCCGTGACCGATCGGGTCGGTGGTGCCGGCCGCCACGAGGTCCGCGGCGATGACGTCGATCACCGGCCCGTTCTCGGCGTGCATCAGGATGAGGCCGCCGTTCTTCCGGCTCTGCTGCAGGGCCCGGAAGATGTGGTCGTCCGGGCTGAGGAAGACGCCCGGGTAGGCGGTGAAGAGCTTGAAGTCGGGGATGCCCTCGGCGACGAGCTGGTCCATCTCGGCCAGGCTCGCGTCGTTCACGTCCGACATGATCATGTGGAAGCCGTAGTCGAGAACCGCGTTGCCCTCGGCCTTGGCCATCCAGACGTCGAGGCCCTCGCGGAGCGCATGCCCCTTCGGCTGGACCGCGAAGTCGATGATCGTCGTCGTGCCGCCGTGGGCGGCGGCCTTCGTCCCGGTCTCGAAGGTGTCCTTGGCGAAGGTGCCGCCGAACGGCAGCTCGAAGTGCGTGTGGCCGTCGATGCCGCCGGGGACCACGTACTTCCCCGTCGCGTCGATCGCCTCGTCGGCGACCAGCCCGGCGAAGGCCGACTCGACGGCTCCGGCCGCCCGCCGCACCACTGCCTCGACCTTTTCGTCGGCGATCAGGACGTCCGCCTCGAACGACCCATCGGCCGTGACGACGAGCCCGTTCTTGATCAGCGTGCGCATCGAATCCTCCTCAGGCCCTCCCCGCGGGGACGTCGCGGAGCGCCGGGATCACCTCCCGGCCGTAGATCTCGAGCTGCTCTTCCTCGTTGCCGTTCATGAGGTAGAGGTTGAACTGGTCGACCCCCGCCTCGGCGAGCACCCGGAGCTTCGCGATGTGGGCGGCCACGTCGCCGACGATTCCGAAGCGGTCGACGATGTCGTCGGTCACGAACGCGGCGTTCGAGCTGCCGACCTCCGCGTGATGGAGGTAGTCGTACCCCCCACGACCGCGTACGTACTGGGTGAGAGCCTCCGGCAGCTCCCCCTGGTACTTGTTGACGAGGTCCACCACGTGGTTCCCGACGAGGGCCGGGAACCAGCGGATACGGTCGCGGCCGTCGGCCAGGTCGCCGACGTGGGCCGGCGCCGCGGCCATGATCCGCACCGCGCTCGGATCCCGGCCGGCCTCGCGCGCCGAGGCCCGGACCTGGTCGGCGAACCAGCGCACGAGGTCAGGATCGGCAATCTGGAGCATCGCCCCGTCGGCGATGCGCCCCGTCATCTTGAGGGCGACCGGCCCGTACCCGGCAATCCAGACGGGCAGACGATGGCCGGCGGACCAGGGGAGCTGGAGGACGGTGCCCTCGTGCTCGATCGGCCGGCCCTCGGCCAGGGCCCGGATGACGTGGACGGCCTCCTCGAGGGTGGCCATCGTGGTGGGGCCCTTGCCGAGCACGCGGATGGCGGAGTCGCCGCGGCCGATCCCGAGGTCGAAGCGGCCGCCCGAGAGCTCCTGGAGGACGGCGAGGGCCGATGCGGTGACCGACGGCTCGCGGGTCGCCGGGTTCGTGACGCACGTCCCGAGGCGCATCGCGGTGGTGGCCTGGGCCATCAGCGTCAGAAGCGGGTACGGGTCCCGCCAGATGACGTGGGAGTCGAACAGCCAGCCGTGGGTGAACCCGGCCGCCTCGGCCTGCCGGGTGAGCGCGACCGTCCGCTCGATCGAGAGCTCGGGCTTGATGGTGAAGCCAAATTCCATCGGGCACCCCCCGCCGGCGTCGGCGGCGCTACGGCCTGGTCAGGTCGCCGTAGGCCTCCGGCCGCCGGTCGCGGAAGAACTGCCACGTCTCACGGACCTTCTTGACCATCTCGAAGTCCATGTCCCGGACGATGAGCTCCTCGTCGTGGGGGCTGCCGACCGAGCCGATGAACTGGCCGCGCGGGTCGCAGAAGTAGCTCTGGCCGTAGAAGTCGTCCGGGCCGATCTCGGACTCGACGCCGACCCGGTTGATCGTCCCCACGAAGTAGCCGTTCGCCAGCGCGTGGCTGACCTGCTCGACCCGCCAGAGGTACTCCGAGAGGCCGCGGCTCGTGGCGGACGGGATCAGCACGATCTCGGCGCCGTTGAGCCCGAGCGCGCGGGCACCCTCCGGGAAGTGGCGGTCGTAGCAGATGTAGACGCCGACCTTGCCGACGGCGGTCTCGAAGACCGGGTAGCCCAGGTTGCCGGGCCGGAAGTAGAACTTCTCCCAGAAGCCCTCGACATGGGGGATGTGCGTCTTGCGGTACTTGCCGAGATACGACCCGTCGCTGTCGATGACCGCGGCGGTGTTGTAGTAGAGCCCGTTGACGCGCTCGTCCTCCTCGTACATCGGGACCACGAGGACCATGCCCGTCTGCTTCGCGAGGTCCTGCATCCGCTTCGTGGTCGGGCCGTCCGGGATCCGCTCCGTGTACGAGTAGTACTTCTTGTCCTGGACCTGGCAGAAGTAGGGCCCGTAGAAGAGCTCCTGGAAGAGCATGAACTGGGCGCCCTGCGTCGCCGCCTCCTGGGCGTAGCCCTCGTGCTTCTGGATCATCGACTCCTTGTCGCCGGTCCAGGTTGCCTGCAGGAGCGCACCGCGCACGATCCGGGACATCGCCCTACCTCGCTTCATCGCCAGGGTGGAATGCGGCCGAGGATACACCTGCGGCCTGCCCGGCCGCGACCTTCCGGGGCGGGTCGCCGCGCCCGCCGGCCGGCGTGCTCCGACGTGCGCACTCATCGCACCGGGCCTTGCGCAGCCGCGTAGGATGCCCGGAAAAGCGGCCGCGCGCCCCGGGGCGACCCCCGGAGGGGGAGCGGGCACGACGGAAGCGAGGCGAGAGGAGGACTGCAGCCGGAGGCCGATTCGAAGCGCGGCGCATCTTCACCGACCCCAGACATCAACCGCTGAGGGACAACTGCGGAGGGAGGCGAATTCGGTGGCGATACAGGAACAGGTCATCAGGCCCGACGGGCGCGTGGAGCTCCTGCCCGACGTCGATGCAGCGCTGGAGGCATCGGGGCTCCACAACGCCGACCTGGCCCCGGTCCCGATCGAGAAGCGGACCTGGACCACCTACAACTACCTGGCCCTGTGGGTCGGCATGGCGATCAACATCCCGACGTGGCTGCTGGCCTCCGGCCTGATCGCTCTCGGGATGGCCTGGTACCAGGCGATCTTCACGATCTTCCTGGCCAACGTCCTCGTCCTGATCCCGATGCTGGCCATCAGCCACGCGGGCACCAAGTACGGCATCCCCTACCCGATCGTCGCCCGGGCCTCGTTCGGCTCGTACGGCGCCAACCTGCCGGCGCTGATGCGCGCCTTCGTGGCCTGCGGCTGGTTCGGCATCCAGACCTGGATCGGTGGCACGGCGCTGTTCGCCGTGATGGCCGCGCTGCTCGGGCCGGACTCGTTCTGGGTAACCGCCGACAAGATCTCGATCGGCATCGGTGCCGCGGCCTCCCAGCCGTGGACCCTGTGGCTCAGCTTCGCGATCTTCTGGGCCCTCAACATGGTCATCGTCCTGTGGGGCATGGAGGCCATCAAGGTCTTCGAGAACTGGGCGGCCCCGTTCCTGATCGTGGTCTTCCTCGGCCTCATGGTCTGGATGATCGCCCAGGCCGGCGGGCTCGGCCCGGTCGTCGAGGAATCCGGCACCCTGGGCTGGGGCCCCGACTTCTGGAAGATCTTCCCCATCTCGCTCATGGGCATGATCGCCTTCTGGTCCACCCTGTCCCTGAACATGCCGGACTTCACCCGGTTCGGCCGCAGCCAGCGTGACCAGGTCACGGGCCAGGTCCTCGGCCTGCCGACCACGATGACGCTCTTCCCGCTGGTGGGCGTCCTGACCACGTCGGCGACCGTGATCGTGTACGGCGACGCGATCTGGGATCCGGTCGCGCTGACCGGCAAGCTGGACAACCCCATCGCCCTGCTCATCATGCTGGCCGCGCTCGCCCTCGCCACGCTGACCACCAACGTGGCTGCCAACGTGGTGAGCCCGTCGTACGACTTCTCGAACGCGTGGCCGCGGCGGATCTCATTCCGCACCGGCGGCATCATCACCGGCATCCTCGGCATCCTGATCATGCCCTGGAACCTGCTCAGCGACCCCAACGCCTACATCTTCACGTGGCTGGGCACCTACGGCGGCGCCACCGGCGCCATCGCCGGCGTGCTGATCGCCGACTACTGGTGGATCCGCCGCAACAACTTCAAGCTCGCCGACCTGTACCGCGCCGACGGCGTCTACCGGTACGCGAGGGGCTGGAACTGGATCGCCGTCGTGGCGCTCCTGGTCGGCATCTTCTTCGCCATCGGCGGGGCCTACTCCGCCGTCGACGGCGCGCCGTTCCCGGCGGACGGCATCATCGCGGTCCTCAAGCCGCTCTACGACTACAGCTGGGTCGTGGGCCTGGTCATCTCCTTCCTGCTCTACGGCGTGCTCACGCTCACCCTGGGCAGGAAGCACATCGAGGCGCAGACCGCCGCGGTCCCCGAGGGGGTTCCGGCCGTCTGACGATCACCCGGGCGGCCGAGGTCGGATAGCCCGCTGCGCCACGACGCACAGAGAAGAGGCCCCTCCGCGAGGAGGGGCCTCTTCGTATTCGGTCGATCGGCCGGCAGCGGGTCACCCGCCGCCGGTGTTGCTCAGCTGTTGCCGGGGAAGACCAGGGAGAGGGCCGCCCGCCGGCCCGGCTCCGGCCAGCGCTCGGTGACCATCTTCTGCTGGGTGTAGAAGCGGATCCCGTCCTCGCCCCGCATGGCCAGGTCGCCGAGGGCCGACTCCTTGGCCCCCCCGAAGGAGAGGTAGCCGGCGGGGACCGGGATGGGGACGTTGACCCCGATCATGGGCACCTCGACCTCGAGCTTGAAGCGCCGGGCGGCGCCCCCGTCGGTGGTGAAGATCGCCGTCCCGTTGGCGTACTTGTGGCCGTTGATGAGCCCCAGGGCCTCGTCGTACGTCGTGGCGTGGACGATGCCCAGGACCGGCCCGAAGATCTCCTCCTGGTAGATGTCCATGGCCGGGGTCACGTGGTCGAAGAGGGTGACCCCGAGGAAGAAGCCGGCGGGGTTCGTGGGGTGGACGAAGGGCCGCCCGTCGACGACGAGCTCGGCCCCCTCGGCCTCCCCCCGGTCGATCCAGCCGATCACGCGACTCGCGGTGCTCGGCCGTGTACATCGGGCCCATGTCCATGCCGGGCTCCATGCCCGGGCCGACCCGCAGCTTCGCGATCCGCTCCTCCATGAGGGGGCGCAGCCGCTCCGCCGTGTCGCCGACGGCGATGACCAGGGTCTGGGCCATGCAACGCTCGCCGGCGGAGCCGTAGCCACTGGCCACCGCGGCGTCGGCAGTCAGCTCCATGTCGGCGTCGGGCAGGACGATCATGGCGTTCTTGGCCGATGTGAAGGCCCCGACCCGCTTGCCCCGCCGGGTGCCCTCCTCGTAGACGTAGCGGCCGACCGCGGTGGAGCCCACGAACTGGATGGCCCGGATGTCGGGGTGCTCGACGATGGCGGTGACGGCCTCCCGGCCGCCGTAGACGACGTTGAAGACGCCGGCGGGGAGCCCGGCCTCCTGCCACAGCTCGGCCTGGAGCTGGGTCGCCCCCGGGGTGTGGGAGCTGGGCTTGAGGACGAACGTGTTGCCGCACATCAGGGCGATCGGGTAGAGCCAGAGGGGGACCATGGCCGGGAAGTTGAAGGGGGTGATCCCGGCCGTCACCCCGAGCGGGGCCCGGAGGGTGAAGGCGTCGACGCCGGTGGCCACGTTGGGGGTCATCATCCCCGCCAGCTGGACCGGCAGGCCGCAGGCGAACTCGACGGTCTCGATCCCCCGGGTCACCTCGGCGAAGGCGTCGGGGAAGGTCTTGCCGTGGTCCCGGGTGATGAGGGCGGCCAGCTCCTCGCGGTGCTGCCACATCAGCTCGCGGAAGGCGAAGAAGACCTGGCTGCGGGCGATGAGGGGGGTGTCCCGCCAGGCCGGGAAGGCCGCCTTCGCGGCGGCCACGGCCCGGGCGACCTCGTCGGCCCCGCCCCGGGGGACCCGGGCGATGACCTGGCCCGTCGCCGGGTTGAAGATCGGGCCGGTCTGCTCGGGGAGGACCTCGACCGGGCGGCCGTCGATCCAGTGCGACAGGATGGGCAGGGTCGCGGCGGCCTTCTCGACCGGCGCGCGCACTTCGGTTGTCATGCGCTGGTGCCTCCTCTGGGCGGTGCGGCGGGACGCGCGGGCCACGGTGGCCAGCCGGCGTTGATCGGGCGGGCCCGTGTTGCGAGCCGTTCCCCCAATCGTTGGCATTATGGCGCCTGCCGCGCAAGGTCCGGACGGCGACTCATGGACCTGCCGGACGGACCTGTCGCGCCGCCGCCCGGCCGCCACCGCGCCACCGCCCACAAAAGGGCCATCCGGCCCTACTGTCGCCTCGCGCCCCGCCCGACCATGCCCTTTCCTCGGTCCTTCATGAAGGAGCGTCCCCGTGGCCGACCTGTCGACCGTCTTCACCGGCATCCGGTTCGACAACCCGTTCCTCCTCGCCTCTGCTCCGCCAACCGAGTCGGAGAGCAACATCAACCGCGCCTACGAGGCCGGCTGGGGCGGCGTGGTGACCAAGACGATCGGACTGCACCCGGTCGTCAACGTCCGCGGTCCCAGGACGAAGTTCCTGCGGGCCGACAACAGCGGATCCAGGCTCTCCATGGCCAAGCGCCCCGATTCGACCCTCGTGGCCTCCTGGAACTGGGAGCTGATCTCGGACAAGCCGCTCGAGTGGTGGATCCCCCGCCTCGAGGCCGTCAAGAAGGCCTGGCCGAACCGGGTGCTCGTGGCCTCGATCATGGCCGGCTCGGGCAGCGACAAGGAGCTGGAGGCCTGGCAGACGCTCGTGCGCGGTGTCCAGGACGCCGGGGCCGACGCGATCGAGCTCAACTTCTCGTGCCCCCACATGGACCGGGTGGACATGGGATCGAACGTCGGCAAGGACCCCGTCCTGTGCTCCGTCTCGACCCAGGCCGTCAAGGAAGTGGCGCGCGTCCCGGTCTGGGTGAAGCTGACCCCGGCGACCGCGAACATCGTGGAGGAGGCCGCCGCGACGTTCCTCGGCGGCGCCGACGCGATCGCCTCCTCGAACACCTTCCCTTCGCTGCCGCTCATCAGCGCCGACACGCTCGATTTCGAGGTCAACGTGGACGGCTACGTCGCGTCGGGCGGCCTCGGGGGACCGGCCATCCTGCCCCAGTCGCTGGCGAAGATGGCCGAGATGACGCAGGCGTTCCCGGATCGCGAGTTCTCGGGGATCGGGGGCATCTCCACGTTCGAGCACGCCCTCAACTACTTCCTCCTCGGCTGCGGCACGGTCCAGGTCGCCACGGCGGCCATGCTCGACCACGCCATCGGGCCGAACGTCATCGCCGCCCTCACAAGCGGCATGACCGAGTTCCTCGACCGGAACGCCGACCGCGGCTGGACGTCGCTCGCCGACTTCCGCGGCCTGCGACGGGGAACCGTCGTCCCCCATTCGCAGATCGCGCGGCCGGACGACGCCGGCTACCACCGTGGGTACGACGAGGCAGAGGAGGGGTACGCGGCCGCCCGCTCGGGGGCGTAGGGCCGCGCCGGCCCTCGTCTCGTGCCCTTTGGGCCTCTCGCCGGGTGCCTCCGCGTGCTGTAATGGCCGCAACGCCGCCACGTGATCAGGCGGGCGGCTCGCGCCGCCCGAAACGGAGGAATCGATGGGTATCAGCACCGCGCCCGGTTCCATGACCAGCGAGGAGATCGTCCGCCTGTCGCGGGCCCACACCTTCTTCTCGTGGTCCGTCCAGGGCGCCATCGACCCGATCGCCGTCGACCGCGCGGAGGGGATCTACCTCTACACCCCCGAAGGCCGCCGGATCATCGACTTCAACAGCCAGCTGATGTCGGTCAACATCGGCCACGGCGACCGCCGGGTCATCGACGCCATCGCGGCCCAGGCGGCGAAGCTCCAGTACGTGCAGCCGGCCTTTGCCACGGAGATCCGGGCCCGCCTCGGGGCGAAGATGGCCGAGATCATGCCGGGCGACCTGGACAAGGTCTTCTTCACGCTCGGCGGGGCGGAGGCGGTCGAGAACGCGATCAAGCTCGCCCGCCACTACACGGGCCGGACCAAGGTGCTGGCCCGCTACCGGACCTATCACGGGGCGACCCTCGGCGCGATGACCCTGACGGGCGACCCGCGCCGCTGGGCCAACGAGCCGGCGATCTACGGCGTCGTCCGCTACCCGGACACCCATCGCTGGGGCGAGAAGGAGCCCCGGCCGGCCGCCGAGGCCCTCCAGGGCCTCGAGGACGTCATCCGCTACGAAGGGCCGCACACGATCGCGGCGATCTTCCTCGAGACGATCGTGGGGACGAACGGCATCCTCATCCCGCCCGACGGCTACCTGGCTGGCGTCCGCGAGCTCTGCGACCGCTACGGAATCCTGATGGTCGCCGACGAGGTGATGGCGGGCTTCGGGCGGACCGGCCGGTGGTTCGCGGTCGACCACTGGGACGTCGTGCCCGACCTCATGACGATGGCCAAGGGCCTGACGTCGAGCTACCTGCCGCTCGGCGCGGTGGCGATGCGCCACCACATCGCCGACTTCTTCGACACCAAGATGTTCTTCGGCGGCCTCACCTACAGCAGCCACCCGGTGAGCCTGGCCGCCTCGCTGGCGACGATCGGGGTCTACGAGGAGGACGGGCTCATCGAGAAGTCCGCCCGGATGGGGGAGGTCCTGCGCCGCCACCACGCGGCGCTCGCGGCGAAGCACCCCAGCGTGGGGGCCACCCGCAGCCTCGGCCTGTTCGGGATCATCGACCTGGTCCGCAGCCGCGACCCGTGGACCCCGATGACGGCCTTCAATGGCACGTCAGACGAGATGAAGGCCGTCGCGAAGCACCTCCGCGACAACGGCCTCTACACGATGATCGCCAACAACGGGATTCACACGAACCCGCCGCTCTGCATCACCGAGGAGCAGATGGACGAGGCGTTCGCCATCATCGACGGCGCCCTGAGCCTGGCCGACGAGGCCGTCAGCGGATAGGGCCCGACGGGCCCGCGTTCGGAGGCCGGCCCCGGCACGGGGCCGGCCTCTCCGCGTGCGCGAGCTCGGCTCAACTCAGGTAGCGGAGCCAGATGTAGACGGTCGAGATGACAAGGGAAGCGACCACGACGATCGCTCCGTACCGCAGGAACTCGATGAAGCGGATCGGGTGGCCGGCGCGCGTCGACAGGTTCGCGACGACGACGTTCGCGGACGCCCCGATGATCGTCAAATTCCCGCCGAGGCACGCGCCGAGCGCAAGTGACCACCAGAGCGGCTGTGCGCTCATGCCGTCCTCGACGAGGCGCTGCACCACCGGGATCGCCGTCGCCGTGTACGGGATGTTGTCGATGATCGCTGAGGCGAGCGCCGAGACCCAGAGGAGCGCGATCGCGGCGACGGCTCCGTCTGCCTCGGTCGCCCGCGCGAGCCAATCGGCGAACCCGCCCACGATCCCGACCGACACGATCGCCTCGACCAGGATGAACAGCCCGACGAAGAAGAAGAGCGTCGACCACTCGACCTCGCGAAGGACCTCGTGCGCGTCGAGGCGCGCAACGAGCATCAGTACCGCCGCCCCGAGGAGCGCGATCGTCGCCGGCTCGAGCCCGAGGGCACCGTGGAGGAGGAACCCGGTCATCGTGGCGCCGGCGACCGCGAGCGAGCGGACAAGGAGGGGCCGATTCTTGATCGCGGTCCCCTCCGCCCCCTCGAGCGCCGCCTCGCGTCGTTCGTCGGGCACCTGGAGCATGCCCCGGAACGAGAACCGCATGATCACCGCGAACGCGAGGAAGACGAGCGCGACGACCGGCGCCAGGTTGAAGAGGAAGTCGTCGAAGCCGAGCCCCGAAGCTGATCCGATGAGGATGTTCGGCGGGTCGCCGATGAGCGTCGCCGTCCCACCGATGTTCGAGGCGAAGATGCTCGAGATAAGGTAGGGCATCGGCGAGACGCCAAGACGCCGGGCGACGGACAGGATCACGGGCGTCATGAGGACGACGGTTGTCACGTTGTCGAGGAACGCGGAGACCACCGCCGTAACGGCCGCGAGGACGAGGAGGAGGCGGAACGGCTCGCCGTGCGAGAGGCGGACCGAGCGGATCGCGAGCAGCTCGAAGAACCCAGTCCTCGCGAGGACGGAGGCGATCACCATCATCCCGGCCAGCAAGAAGATGACGTTGAGGTCGATCGCCGCGAACGCCTCGTGCTGGTCGATGACCCCGAGGACCACCACGAGGAGGCCGCCGATCAGAGCGATGAGCGTGCGGTCCCACCGGTCGAGCGCGATGAGGACGTACGCCACGACGAAGATCGCAGCCGCGATCCAAGCATCGACCGTCATGCGCGCACCGTTCGCCGGTCGCGGAGGCGCGCTGGCGCGTCGCCGACTCGGCTGGGAGGCCATTCGGGGCGCCGAGGGGCGAAGCTACGTGTCCGTGATTGGCTGAAGGGTTGCAGTCGCCGCGTCACCCGGCCGGCCCGTCGCTGGCCGCCACCACCAGCGACGCGGGCCGCACAGGCATCGCGTTCTTCGACTCAGCCGGGTTCATGCAGCAACGATACCGGAGCCCGCGGACGTCGTGCCAGTCGCAGCGGAGGGGTCCGGGCTGGGCCGGCGCGCCGGGCGTCGACGAGGCAGGCGCAGGCTGGTCGGGAACCGGCGCGCTGCATCTCCATCGCCATTTGATCGAGCTGGAACGGCAGCCCGGACGGGGCGGGCAGGAGGACGGCCCCCGGCCGGTCGGGGGGAAACCCGATCAGCGCTGGCCCCGGCCCTCGGCCAGGCGGGCGACCGCCTGCGTGACGCGGCGTCGCCGCGTGTCCTCGGTCTTCGCGTCCTCGATGCCCAGCACGAACCAGCGCTGCTGGCTGTAGGAGAGCCCGTCGAAGAAGCGGCGGGCGTCCGGCATGGCGTCGAGCGCCGCCGCGAAGTCGGCCGGAACGGTCACCTCACGGGGCGCCGAGTCCAGCTCGACCTCGATCTCCACCTCGTCGCCGGCGGCAACCCCGGCGGCCTCCCGGTTCTCGGCGCTCAGCGGCAGCATGAACACGTCGCCGTAGGCAGCCACGGTGCTCCGGTACGTGTGCCCGCCGATCGTGACCCAGACCGGCGGCCGCTTGCCCTTCCCCAGGGCCTCGACGACTTCGACCGGGACGGGGAACCCCGTGGCGGTCTTGCCGCCGAGCTCGATCGTCGCGCGGAATCTCATGCGCAGGGCCCCCTCCATCCGAACAGCCAGGGAACGCACAGGGTACCCTGGCTCTCCCGCCCGAGCAGAAGGCGATCGTCGCCGGGGTCGACGTCTCACCGTAGCCTGCGCGGCCGCCCGCGACGCGACGTCGTCAGTCGCGGCGGCCCGTCCCGAGCTGGCGGTCGCCGGCGTCGCCGAGGCCACCTCCCCCGTCGCTACTCGATGGTCGACGACGTGAGGTAGTGCTGCCGCTCGACAAGGTCGACGACCGGGCCGCGCAGCACAAGGCCGGCGGTCATCGGCAGGTCGGCGGAGGAGGGGCCGACCTGCACGCTGACCCGACCGGGCTCCACCACGCGGCGCAGGTCCGCGCCGACGTACGAGAGCTGCTCGGTGGAGAGTCGGAAGGCGACCGTCCGGCACTCGCCGGGCCGGAGGTGCAGCCGCCGGAAGCCGCGCAGCTCGCGGACGGGACGAGCGACCGTCGCCTCCTCGTCGCGGACGTAGAGCTGGACGACCTCGTCACCCGGCACGGCGCCGGTGTTCGTGACCTCGACCCGAATGGTCGCGATGTCGCCGGTCGTGTCGAGGACCGTCCGGTCCACGCGCAGCGCGTCGAACGTGAAGCTCGTGTACGAGCGTCCGAACCCGAATGGCCAGAGCGGCGCGACCGGGGCGTCGACGTAATCCCCCTTGGGGTGAGAGTGGCCCCCGGTGGGGTGGTGGCGGTACGTCAGCGGCAGCTGGCCGACGCGGCGCGGCATGGAGACCGGCAGCTTGCCGCCCGGGTTCACCGCCCCGGTGAGCACGTCGGCGATGGCGTCCGGTCCGGCGTCGCCCGGGACCCATCCCAGCAGGATCGCGGCGCAGTGCTCGGCGGCCCAGGTCAGCGCCAGCGGTCGGCCGCTGATGACGACGAGCACGACGGGCGTGCCGGTCGCGACCACGGACTCGAGCAGCTCCTGCTGCCGGCCCAGGAACCCGAGCCCGACGCGATCGCGGAACTCGCCGGTCGTCGAGTCGTCGGTGAGCCCGGATCGTTCGCCGAGCACGAGGACGGCGACGTCGGCGTCGCGCGCGAGCGCCACGGCCTCCGCGAGCTCCTCGTCGGTCCCGGACGAGATGCCGGACCCCCGGGCGTGGACGACCTCGGCGTCGGTCAGCGCAGCGCGCAGGGCGTCGACGATCGTCCGTCGCCCGGACAGCTCGTCGCCCGGCTCGAAGACCTCGCCGTCGCCGAGGACGCCGAGCGCATCGACGCCCGTGCGCATCTCGCGGAGCGTCTCCATGTGGACCAGGTGGCTGTAGTCGCCGAGCAGGTCACGGGCGCTGTCCGCGATCGGCCCGAGGACCGCGATGTGGCGGAGGTCGGGCGCGAGCGGCAGCACCCCGTCGTTCTCGAGCAGGACGAGCGAGCGCTCGGCCAGCGCCCGCGCCGCCCGCGACTCCGCAGCGGCGAGCTCCTCGAACGCCGCGTCAGTGGGTGGCTCGACGTACGGGCGTTCGAACAGGCCGAGCCGGAGCTTCATCCGGAGCACCCGGCCGACGGCCGCTTCGAGCAGGCCCTCGTCCACGTTCCCGGCGGCGAGACCGTCGGCCAGCGGGGCCCCGAACGCCACGGTCCGCGGCAGCTCGGCGTCGACGCCGGCGACCAGGGCCAGGCGGGCGGCCTCGCCGAGGTCCGCCGTCAGCCGGTGGGCGGTCGCGAGCATCTCGACGCCCATGTAGTCCGAGGCGACGATCCCGTCGAATCCCCATTCGCCGCGCAGGATGGTCTCCAGCAGCTCTCGCGACGCATGACACGGCACCCCATCGACGTCGCAGTAGGCAGGCATGACGCTGGCGATCCCGGCGTGGCGAACTGCTGCCTCGAACGGGACGAGCTGCTCGTCGCGGAGCTCACGCGGGCCGAGGTGGGCCGGGGCCTGGTTGCGCCCACCCTCCGCCAGCCCATGGCCGACCATGTGCTTCGCAGTCGCGAGCACGCCGTCCGCGAGGTCCGGACCCTGGAGGGCCGTGATGTAGGCGCAGCCGAGCTCGGTCGCGAGGTACGGGTCCTCGCCGTAGGTCTCCTCGATGCGGCCCCAGCGCGGGTCGCGCGCGATGTCGAGGACTGGGGCGAGCGCATGTCGAGCGCCGGTCAGGAGCATCCGCCGTTGCACGGTCGCCGCCATCGCCGTCACGACGTCCGGGTCGAACGTGGCGGCCGCGCCGATCGACTGCTGGAAGCACGGCGCAGCCCAGGCGATGAGACCGTGGAGGCACTCCTCGTGGATGATGGCCGGGATCCCAAGCCGGGTCCCCTCGACGAGGTGGTGCTGGATCGCATTGGCCGTCTCGGCCACCTCGACCGGGCGCAGGTTCGTGGAGCCGGCGAGGCGCGTGACATGGCCGATCCCATCGGCCGCCAGCGACGACAGCCGGGCGGCGTCGAGGCCGTTCTCGCCGACGATCTCGAACGCCCAGAACGACCCCAGCTGGGCCAGCTTCTCGGCCCGGGTCATCCGCCCGAGCAGGTCGGCGGCCCGGGCGTCGATGGACTGGGCCGGGTCCCGATAGGGAACACGCACGGCGGTCATCCCTTCACCGATCCCGCGGTCAGGCCGCCGACGAGCTGGCGCTCGGCGACGAGGTAGAAGGCGAGTGCCGGCACCAGGGCGAGCGTCGTGTACGCGAGGATGCGGGCGGTGTCCGTCGTGTACTGCGTGCTGAAGTTGGTCACGCCCAGGGGCAGAGTCCAGTTCTCCGCGTCGGACAGCATCACCAGCGGCAGCAGGAACTGGTTCCAGCTCGAGACCATGGCGAGCACCGCGACGGTGACCAGGACCGGCTTCGACAGCGGCAGGAGGATGCGGAAGAAGAAGCCGAGCGGACCGCATCCGTCGATCGCGGAGGCGTCCTCGAGCTCCTTCGGGATGCTCCGGAAGAAGGGCCGCAGGATGATGATCGTCAGGGGCAGCGCGAAGGCCGCCTCGGGCAGGGCCAGGCCGAGCGGGTTGTCGAGCAGCCCGAGGTCGCGGACGAGGATGAGCAGCGGCAGGATCGCGACCGTTACCGGGAACAAGAGGCCCAGCGTGAACACGGTGTACGCGACCTCGCGACCGGGGAACTCGCGCCGGGCGATGACGAAGGCCGCGAGCGCCGCAAACAGGACGACGATGCCCGTCGAGAGGCCGGCGACGACGGCGCTGTTCCGGAGCTGCACCCAGAAGCTGGCCGAGGTGAGCGAGTCGGTGTAGTTGGTCCAGACCCACGGGTCCGGCAGGCCGACCGGGTTGGCCGCCAGCTGCGGAGCGTCGCGAAAGCCGCCGAGGGCCGCGAACACGACCGGGGTGATGACGATCGCGGTGACCGCGAGGAGCACGGCGTAGCGCAGGACGGAACCCCCGATCCGGCGGACCCGGACGCGCGGGTCGGGCCCCGTCCGACGGTCCACGACGGCGACCGCCTCGCGGCCGGTCGTCGGCTCAGCCATAGGTGGTGGCTCCTTCCGTATCGCGCCGCAAGACCCAGCGCTGGTAGGCGAGGGCGAGGACGAAGCAGATGAGGAACAGGATCACGGCGACGGCGCTGCCGTAGCCGAACTGGAAGCGCACGAAGCCCCGGTCGAACATGTAGACCGCCATCGTGTTCGAGGCGTTCACCGGCCCCCCGCGGGTCGTGACCCAGACGAGGTCGAACAGCTGGAGCGAGCCGATGATCGAGAGGAACACCGAGACCCGGATCGTCGGGCCGAGGAGGGGCAGGGTCACGTAGCGGAGCGCCTGCCGGCGCGACGCGCCGTCGATGGCGGCTGCCTCATCGAGCTCGCGCGGGATCCCCTGGAGGCCGGCCAGCATCAGGATCATGTGGAAGCCGAAGTACTTCCACGTGATGATGAGGAACAGTGCGATCAGGACGGTGTCGGGGTCGGCAAGCCAGGGGTGGTAGGCCTCCTCCAGGCCGATCGCGGTCAGGAAGTTGTCGGCCAGGCCGTTCGGCTGGAGCATCAGGCTCCAGACGATCGCGGTGATGACCTCCGCGATGACGTACGGGGCGAAGAAGATCAGGCGCAGGATCGCGCGTCCGGGGAACCGGCGGTTCAGCATCAGCGCGATGCCGAGCGCGAACGGGACCTGGACCGCGAGCGACAGGACGACGATCAACGCGTTGTGGCTGACCGAGCCGAGAAACACCGGGTCGGCAAGCGCTCGCTGGAAGTTCGCGAGCCCGACGAAGTTGTCGAGCGGCTCGAGCCCGTTCCAGTCGTACAGGCTATAGCGCGCAGCCTGGATGATCGGGAACAGGACGAACAGGGCGTACAGCGCCAGCGCCGGGAGCATGAACAGCCCGGCGAGGCCCCAGGCCCGCAGGTGTCGGCGAGAGCGGGCACGGGAGCCGACGGCAGTCGCCACGTCTGTCACTCAGGGATGGGAATGGGCCGGCGTTTCGGCCGGCCCATTCACCTGGCTGGGTCTGGGCTGGACTACTGGCCGGCGGCGGCGCTGATGGCCTGGACCACCGATTCCGGCGTGCCGGTCCCGGCGTACAGGGTCGCGACCGCCTCGTTGATCGCCCCGCCGAGCTCCGGAGAGGTCGCCTGGTCGAGGTACAGCTGGACGAACTTCGCCTTGGCGCGGCCCTCGAGCACCAGCGACAGCATCGGGTCGGTCGTCGACGCCTCGGAGCCGTTCGTCGTCGGGAGGACGCCCGAGTTGAGCGCGCCCCACCGGTTCGCGGCGTCGAGGCTGACGAGGTAGTGCAGGAAGTCGACCGTCTCGGGCGGCGCATCCTTGCCGACGGCAAAGCCGTTGCCGCCGCCGAGGCCGTCGAACGCGTCGCCCGCACCGCCGTCAACCGCCGGGAACGGGAACCAGCCGAGGCCCTCGCCCATCGCGCGCTTGTCGCCGGAGTTGGCGTTCACGGTGCCCGGCAGCCACTGGCCCATCAGCTGGATGGCGCCGTTGTAGGTCGCCTGCGCGGCGGCGGAGCTTCCGGCGCCGTCCCACGGAGCGGCCAGGAAGCCCTCCTGGAACGGCTCCATGTCGATCAGCTGCTTGAAGTCCGCGCCGGCCTTGATGAAGCAGGGGTCGGACCAGTCCCCGGTGGTGACCGCCTTGTCCATCCCGGCCTGGCCGCATTCGCGGACCGCGAGGTAGGCCCAGTAGAAGGCGCCGGTCCAGGTGTCCTTGCCGGCCAGGGCGATCGGGGTGATGCCCTTGTCCTTCAGGGTCTGAACCGTCGTGAGGAAGTCGGCCCACGTGGCGGGCAGCGTCGTGATGCCGGCGTCCTCGAACGCCTTCGTGTTGTACCAGAAGCCGACGAGGCCGAGGTCGAACGGCATGCCGTAGTTCTTGCCGTCGACCGCGTACATGCTGAGGGCACCGGCGTTGATCGTGTCCTTCCAGGAGGCGATGTCCGCGGTGATGTCCTTGACCAGGCCGGCCTCGACCTGCTGGCGGAGACCGCCGCCGCCCCACGTCTGGAACAGGTCGGGCACGTCACCCTGCTGCAGCAGCGTCGTCAGCTTGGTCTTGAACGCCTCGTTCTCGTTGACCTGGATGTCGATCTTGACGTTCGGGTGGGCCGCCATGTACTCGTCGGCGAGGTCCTTCCATAGGCTGAGGCCCGGATCGTTGTTCTGGATGTGATACCAGGTGATGGTGACCGGCTCGGGGGACGCCGTGGGTGCGGCCGTGGGTGCGGCCGTGGGTGCCGTCGTGGCGCCGCCGGAACACGCGCCGAACACGAGCATCGCTGTCGCCGCCAGCGCGGCGATCCGTCCTCGGGACATCGACATCAGTCGTCGCTCCTCCACATCGCTTGGCTCGGATGGTTGCGGGATCTGTCGGCGGGCGGGTCCAGGTTCGCGGGCCCGTCGCGCTGGCGCTGTACTCCCCGGGGCTGTCGGGCGCGGGACGGGCGTCAGACGAGCACGGGCGATCCACGGAGCATCAGGTCGTCGGGTCGAGCTCCTCCAACTGTCCCGAAAGTTGCGAATGTGTGACCGCATGTTTCGGTTCCGTCACTGTACGACCGCGTCATGAATGGCGTCAACCCCCGTCGTTTCGCCCACGGATGGCGCGCGCACGGCGACACCGAAACTTTCGGCGACAGGCTGCTATCATGCGCCGCATGACGACGCTACCGGAGGGCCGGACTGGCCGGAGCGGGCCGACGATCGCGGTGATCGCCCGGGAGGCCGGCGTCTCCGTCCCGACCGTCTCGAAGGTGATCAATGGTCGATCGGACGTTGCGCCCGCGACGCGCCGCCGCGTGGAGGCGGTCATCCGCCTCCACGGCTACCAGCGACCGGTCCGAGCGACCCGCCGGGCGCCGCTCCTGGAGCTGATCTTCCACGAGCTAGAGAGCGAATGGGCGCTGGAGATCGTGCGCGGCGTCGAGCGGGTGGCCGGGCGGCACCAGCTCGGGGTCGTCCTGACCGAGATGCACGGCCGCCGCCGGCCCGGCCAGGGTTGGATCGAGGGCGCCTTGGCCCGGCGGCCGATGGGTGTCATCGCGGTCTTCTCGGACTTGGGCGAGACGATGCGCGAGCAGCTCCGGGCTCGGGGAATCCCGTTCGCGGTCGTGGACCCGGCAGGGGAGCCGCTCCACGACACGCCGTCCATCGGGGCCACGAACTGGAACGGCGGCCTGACCGCGACCCGCCACCTGCTTGGCCTCGGCCACCGGCGGATCGGGGTCATCGGTGGGCCGGCGCGCGTCCTGTGCAGCCGCGCGCGCGTGGACGGCTTCCGCGCCGCGATGGACGAGGCCGGGGTGCCCGTCGACGCGAGCCTCGTCAGCCACGGGGCGTTCCAGGTCGACGAGGGGATCGCCACGGGTCGGCGGCTCCTGGCCCGCCGCGACCGCCCGACGGCCATCATCACCGGCAACGACCTCCAGGCGCTCGGTGTCTACCAGGTCGCGCGCGAGGCGAGGCTGCACATCCCCGAAGACCTCAGCGTTGTCGGCTTCGACGACCTCCCCATCGCCCACTGGGTGAGCCCGCCCCTTACCACGATCCGCCAGCCCCTCGTCGAGATGGCGGAGGCGGCGGCCGAGCTCGTCCTCGGTCTCGCGCGGGGCGAGGAGCCACCGCAGATGCGGGTCGAGCTCGCGACCGAGCTCATCGTCCGCGAGAGCACCGCGCCGCCCGCGATGATCGACGCCGGCTGATCAGCCCGTCCGAGCGATCCCGCGGCCGGTCGTCGCGCGCGCGAGCCGTGACGTCTGCGGGCAGCGGCCTCCGTGCCCTGAAGCCGGCGGTCAGTCGCGGCGGCCCGTCCCGAACTGGCGGTCGCCGGCGTCGCCGAGGCCCGGCAGGATGTAGCCCTTGTCGTTGAGCTCGCGGTCGAGGGCCGCGCAGTGGATCGTGACGTCCGGGTGCGCCGCGCTCACCGCGGCGACGCCCTCGGGCGCGGCGATCAGGTTGATGAGCTTGATCCGGCTGGCGCCCCAGCGCTTCAGGACGTCGATGGCCGCCGTGGCCGAGCCGCCGGTCGCCAGCATCGGGTCCAGGATCAGGCAGAGCTCGACCGTCGCGGAGTCCGGGAGCTTGTTGTAGTACTCGACCGGGCGGAGGGTGCGCTCGTCGCGGAAGAGGCCGAGGTGCCAGACCTGGGCCGTCGGCATCAGCTCCAGCATCGCGTCCACCATGCCCAGGCCGGCCCGCAGGATCGGCACCAGGCCGATCCGGTCGCCGAGCTCGTGGGCGTCGATCTCCTCGAGGGGCGTGCGCACGCGGAGCGGGCGGAGCCGGGCGTCGGCGAGGGCCTCGTAGCCCAGCAGCCAGGAGAGCTCGCGGACGACCTCGCGGAACTTCTTCGGCTCCGTCTTCTCGTCGCGCAGGATCGCGAGCTTGTGCAGGACGGCCGGATGCCGCGAGAGGTGGAGGTTGGGCGGGGCGGCGTTGCTGTCGGACACGGGCGCGCACCTCGGGCGTTGAGCGGGGGTCGGCGCGGCCGGCAGCCCGGAACGGGGATCCGACCGGACCGATCCTAGCACCGCCGGGGGCGCGCGGCGGGGTGCCCGGACGCCCCGCCGCGCAACCGCCCCCGCGGCCGGCGTTGGTCGCGCTATCCTCGGGCCACCATGCCGCCAGCCCGGCCCCCCCGGGGCACCCGCTCTCCCGCGCCCCCGGCGCGCGGTCCACGCCGGCCCGCGCCCGTCCTCGCCCGCCAGGTGCGCGGCGAGATCGTGGAGAGCGTCCACCGCGGCCACGTCGTGCGCGTGGACGGAGCCGGCCGGGTGACCCACGTCGCCGGCGACGCAGAAGCGGAGGTGACCCTGCGATCGTGCGTCAAGCCGTTCGCCCTCGTCGCCCTCGCGGAGGCGGGCGGCTTTCGCGACTACGGCCTGACCGCAGCCGAGATCGCCCTGATGACGAGCTCGCACTCTGGCGAGGACCTCCACGTGCGGACGCTGCAGGGCGTCTTCCGGCGATCCGGGCTCACCCAGACGCTGCTCGCGTGCGGGGCCGAGGGTGCCCCGCTCGACGCCATGACCGCGGCGCGGCTCGCCCGCGACGGCGAGCGGGCCGGCCCTATTCGCCACATGTGCTCCGGATACCACGCGGCGATGCTCCTGCTGGCCCGTCTCGGCGATTGGAGCCTCGAGGACTACTGGCAGGTCGGCCATCCCGCCCAGGTCGCCGTGCGCGCGGCGGTCGCCCGCGCCTTCGACACCATCCCCGAGCGGCTGCGGACGGCGATCGACGGCTGCGGGGTCGAGACCTATGCCTTCCCCCTGGCGGCGGTTGCCCGGGCCTATGCGTTCCTGGCCGACCCGGAGGCGGCCCCGGCCGGCGACCCGCGGCAGGGTCTGGCGGCACCGCTGCGCACGATCCGCGACGCGATGGCCGCGCACCCGGAGATGGTGGGCGGGACGCGCGAGCGGCTCGACACTTCGCTCATGAAGGCGCTCCCCGGGCGCCTCGTCGTCAAGGGTGGCGCGGAGGGCCTGCGCGCGGTCGCCGTCCTCCCGGATCCGGCCCGGCGCACCGCCGCTTCGGCCGTCGCCATCAAGGTGGACGACGGCGGGGGCTTCGACCGGGCGACCTGGGCGATCTCGATCGAGGCCATGCGCCTCGCCGGGGTTCTCGAGGGTCAGGCCCTCCGCGTGGTTGGCCGTTACCATCGTCCTGTCGAGCTGGATCCGCACGGGCGGATCGCGGCCGAGACGGTCCCGGGCTTCGCCTTCGCCCCGGTGGGCGAGCTCATCGGCTGACGGGTCCGGCGACGCAGGATTGGCGGTGGGCGCCGCGGGCGCCCGGCGACGAGGTGGGGACGAACTGGTGAGCTTCGGCGGCGGCGATCCGCATCACGTGCTCGGCGTCCGGCGCGACGCGTCGGAGGAGGAGATCAAGCGCGCCTACCGAGCCCTCGCGAAGCGGCATCATCCCGACGGCGGGCATGGCTCGGTCACGCGCTTCCTGGAGGTCCAGGCAGCGTACGAGTCGCTGGCGGGCGGCGATCGCCCCGGCGCAGCGGCCCGCCCGGCCGCGCGGCCGGGCACGGACTGGGCGCGCCGTCCTCGTCCCGCTGCCCCGCGACGTCGAGATCCCGGCGAGGCACCGGACGGGAGCCAGAAGGCGGGCCCGCGCCCCGCCGCCGATCCGGCGTGGAGTCGGCGGACCCCGGGGCGACGGCGGCCGACGCTCGGGTCCACCTCCTACGACGAGGCGGAGGAAGCCTTCGAGCCGGACTGGGGCGGCGCCAGCTGGTACGGCCCGTCCTCCGGCACGTACTGGACCGTGAACCCTCGCGAGTACGCCGACCCGCGGAAGCACGGCCTCGAGTACCAGGCGCGGGCCCGGCGAAGGGCGCCCGTGCCGCCACCTGGTGACATGCCGGCAGCGGGTGACGTGCCCGGACCGGGCGACGTGCCGAGCTCCGCCGCGCAGGGCGCATCCGCCGGCGCCGGCGTGGTGGCGCGGGTCCTTGCGGCGTGGCGGCGCGGTAGGATCCGCGGGTGAAGCGTCGTGCCCCCTCCGACCTCTCCAGCGCCGCCCAGGAGTACCTCCTCGCCCTGCGCGTGGCCGCCGGCGACGGCTACCGGGTGACCACGGCCCACATCGCCCGCCAGGTCGGCGTCACGACCCAGGCGGCCAGCGAGATGGTCCGCCGCCTCGGCGCGGACGGGCTGGTCGCCCAGGGCGACGGGCGCGAGCTGATCCTGACCGCCCCGGGCCGCGCGGCCGCCGACGCCATCTTCCGGCGCCACGCGCTCCTGGAATGGCTCCTGACCACCGTCGTGGGCCTGGGCTGGGCCGAGTCCGACGTCGAGGCGGCGCGCCTCCAGGGCGCGATCTCGCCCCGCGTCGAGGCGCGCCTCGACGAGCTCCTCGGCCACCCGGAGACGTGTCCGCACGGAAATCCGATCGACCTCGCGGCGGCCGAACGGCGGCCCGCCGGCGTTCCGCTCGCCGGCCTGGAGGCGGGGGAGAGGGCCACCGTCTACCGGATCACGGAAGCCGCCGAGGAGGACCCGGCGCTCCTGTCGTACCTCGAGGCCCGGGGCCTGACGCCCGGCGCCCACGTCACGATCCTGGCCCGTTCCGCGTCGCTCGACGCCGTCACCCTCGAAGGACCCTTCGGCCGGGCAACCCTCGGCCTTCGACCCGCCGGCCTCGTCCACGTCCTCCGGGGCGAGGCCGACCCGGCGCTCTTCCACCACGTCCCGGAGGCCGTCCGCCGGAGCTGAGCTCGGCGCCCGGATCGGCGGCCTTGCCCACGGGAGCCGCCGGCCTCGCCCCCGGGCGGCCCCTACAATCGGCCCATGTCCGGCGCCCGCGTCCGCATCGCTCCCAGCCCCACCGGCCCGCTCCACATCGGAACGGCGCGCACCGCGCTCTTCAACTACCTGTATGCCCGCCACGTCGGCGGAACGTTCATCCTGCGCCTGGAGGACACCGACCAGGCTCGTTCCACCATCGAGTTCGAGCGCGACATCCTGGAGCACCTGCACTGGCTCGGCCTGGAGTGGGACGAGGGCCCGGCTGCCGGCGGGCTCGAGGAGCGGGGGCCTTTCGGGCCGTATCGCCAGATGGCCCGTCTGCCGCTCTACGCCGAAGCCGCGGCGCGCCTCCTGGCCGAGGACCGGGCCTACCCCTGCTACTGCTCGCCCGAGGAGCTCGAGGCGGATCGCAAGGCCCAGGAGGCGGCGAAGCAGCCGCCCCGCTACCTGGACCGCTGTGCTGGGCTGACGCCGGACGAACGCGCCGCGCGGGCGGCCGAGGGGCGCCTCCCGGCTCTCCGATTCCGGATCGAGCCGGGAGTCGTCGTTTTCGACGACCTGGTCCGCGGCCACGTCGAGATCGACGCGGCCGCCCTCGGCGGTGATCTCGTGATCCTCCGCGCCGACGGGACGCCGCTGTACCACTTCACGGTGGTGGTGGACGACGCGGCGATGGGGATCACCCACGTGATCCGCGGCGAGGATCATCTCTCCAACACGCCCAAGCACATCCTCCTCTTCCGCGCCCTGGGCTACCCGGAGCCGGTCTTCGCCCACCTGCCGCTCATCCTCAACGCCGACCGGTCGAAGATGAGCAAGCGCAGGAGCCAGACGGCCGTCAAGGACTACGTCGCCGAGGGCTTCGTCCGCGAGGCTTTCGTGAACTACCTCGCCTACCTGGGCTGGTCGCCGGGAACCGAGGAGGACGTCCTCTCGCTCGACGAGATCGTCGCCCGTTTCGACCTCGACGCCGTCCAGAAGGGCGGCGCCGTCTTCGACCGGGTCCGCCTGGAGTGGCTCAACGGCCAGTGGATCCGCCGCCTGGCCGACGACGATCTCGTCGATCGCCTGGCCCCGTTCCTCGAGGCGGATTGGGCGGCCGGTCGGATCGAGCGCAACCCCTCCCGCGACGAGATCGCCGCGATTCTCCCGCTCGTCCGGGAACGCCTCCCGGTGCTCGGAGCGATCGGGGATCTCGTCGGCTTCCTCTTCAGTGACAGCATCGACCTGGATCCGGCCTTGCTGCTCCCCAAACGCTGGGAACGGGGAACCGCGCGGGCCGCCCTGGCCGCCGCGCGCGGGGCGCTCGACGACGCCGGGGTCGGCGGCTTCACCGTCGAGGGCCTGGAGGCGGCCCTGCGCGGCGTCGCCGAGGCGAACGGCTGGAAGGCGGGCGACCTCTTCATGGCGATCCGCGTCGCGCTCACCGGGAAGACGGCCACGCCGCCCCTCTTCGCGTCGATGGTCGCCCTCGGTCGCGCGCGGTCGCTCGAGCGCCTGGACCGGGCGGCGCGCGCGCTGGAGGCGGACACGCCCGCCTGAGCCGTGGCCGGCGGCAAACCGGCCGAGCCCTGGGGGTGACGAAGGTGACGCACGACGACGTCCAGGCGTGGCTCGATCGCTACCTGGCCGCGTGGGAGAGCTACGAGCCCGCGGCGATCGGTGCCCTGTTCAGCGAGGACGCCCGGTACCGCTACCACCCGGCCGACGAGCCGATCGTCGGGCGGGCGGCGATCGTCGCCTCGTGGGTGACGCCCGAGGGCGACGCCAGCGGCCGCGACGAGCCCGGCACGTACGGTGGCTGGTACGAGCCCTACGCGGTCGACGGGGCCCGTGCGGTCGCGGTCGGCTGGTCGCGCTACTGGACGGATGCCTCGCGCGCCGTCGAGCAGTCGACGTTCGACAACTGCTTCCTCCTCGAGTTCGATGCCGCCGGCCGCTGTCGCTCGTTCACCGAGTTCTTCCGGGAGCGGAGCTGACCGATGGCCCGCACGATCCTCGTCGTCGACGACGAGCCGGTCCTGCGCGAGACGCTCGCCGAGGCGCTCGACGCGGACGGCTTCCGGGTGATCACGGCCGCCGACGGCCGCGAAGCCCTGGCTCGCTTCCGGGAGCACAGTCCGGAGCTCGTCGTGCTGGACCTCATGCTTCCCGAGCTGTCGGGGATCGAGGTCTGCCGGATCATCCGCCAGGAGTCGGGCGTCCCGATCCTGATGCTCACGGCCAGGAGCTCGGAGCTGGACAAGGTCCTGGGCCTGGAGCTGGGCGCCGACGACTACGTGACGAAGCCGTTCAGCCTCCGCGAGCTCAGTGCGCGCATTCGGGCGCTCCTGCGGCGGACGGAGCAGCCTGCCGGCGACGGGCCGGCCTCGATCGCGATCGGCGACCTGACGGTGGACCTCGCCGGGCATCGCCTCCTGCGCGACGGGGAGGCGGTGCCGCTCAAGCCGAAGGTGTTCGAGCTCCTGGCGTTCCTCGTCCGTCACGCGGGACAGGTCTTCAGCCGAGCGCAGCTCCTCGAGCAGGTGTGGGGCTACGACTACGCCGGCGAGACGCGGACCGTGGACGTCCACGTCCACTGGCTGCGTCTCGCGGTCGAGCCCGACCCGGCCGTCCCGGCCATGATCCAGACGGTGCGCGGCGTCGGCTACGTGCTCCGCCGCCCGACCTGACGCAAGGTCACGCCCGCCCCGCGTGATGGGCAGGCCGCGCGTGCGCCGCGGCGAACCGCAGGCTCTACTGGCCCTTGGCCGCGATCCGCTCCATGACCTCGGCGGCATCCTCGGCGGCGTCCACGGTCTCCTCGAGGACGTTGTAGAGGTCGCGGAGCTTGATGACGTTCAGGGGATCGCCGGCTTCCCGGAAGAGCCTGCCGATCGCCGACCGGGAGAGGCCGTCGGCCTTGTTCTCGAGGTCGTGGATCTCCTTTAGGTGCGAGCCGGCCGTCTCGAGGTGGTCGAGCTTCTTGAGGGAGGCGAGGAGCTGCTCCGCCTGTGCCGCGATGATCCCGGCCATCTGGCGGGCCTCGTCGGTGGCGGAGTCGATCGCGTAGATCACCACCGTCTCGGCCGCCTCCTGGATGCCGTCGACCACGTCGTCGAGCCGGGTGTACAGCTCGTGGATGTCCTCGCGGTCGAAGGGGGTGATGAAGGAGCGCTCGAGGCGCACTGCTATCTCAATGTCGATCTCGTCCCCCGTGTGTTCGAGCGCCTGGATCTCGGCGACCCGCTCGTCGAGGCGATCGAACTCGCTGAACATCGCGTTGAGGGCCCGGGCGGCCTCGACGAGGTTCTCGCCGTCCTTGATGAAGATCTCCTGGAAAGCTTCGTCCTTGGGGATCAGGCGGGGCATGGGTGGGGTACCTCCGGCGAATGGGTCACTTGATGCCGAGCGTGTCGAGGACGAGCCAGGCGAGCGCGCCGACGGCCGCGGCTGCCGGGATCGTGACGATCCAGGCGATCAGGATGCTGCGGGCCACGCCCCAACGGACGCCGCGGGCGCCCTTGGACGTGCCGACCCCCATGATCGCGCTCGAGATGACGTGGGTCGTGGACACCGGCATGCCGAAGTGGGCCGCCGTGTAGATGACCGTGGCCGCCGTGGTCTCGGCCGCGAAGCCGGTGATCGGCTCCAGCTCCACCACCCGGTGGCCCATCGTCCGCATGATCCGCCAGCCGCCCGCGGCGGTGCCCAGGGAGATCGCCGAGGCGGAGATGACGATGACCCAGACCGGGATCTCGACCTGGTCGCCGCCCGGGATCAGCCCGGCGGACACGAGGGCAAGGGTGATGATGCCCATCGTCTTCTGGGCGTCGTTCGAGCCGTGGGCGAAGGCCATGAACCCCGCCGACAGCACCTGCAGGCGCCGGAAGCGGTGGGCGAGAGGGCGGCGCGCGCTCTTCCGGAAGATCCAGAAGAGGGCGACGATCAGCAGCAGCGCCCCGAAGAACCCGATCATCGGTGAGGTCACCAGCGGGACCAGGACCTTGTTGAAGATCCCCTCCACGTTGAGCGCGCCCCAGCCGGCCGCGATGATCGTGGCCCCGAGGAGGCCGCCGATGAGGGCGTGACTGCTGGAGCTCGGGATCCCCAGGCGCCAGGTGATGAGGTTCCAGGCGATCGCCCCGAGGAGCGCCGCGATCACCACGGCCTGCGTCGTGGTCGCTTCGTCCACGAGGCCGGCGCCGATCGTCTTGGCCACCGCGGTCCCGGCGAAGGCGCCGATGAAGTTGAAGGCGGCGGCCATGGCGATGGCATGGGCGGGTCGCAGGGCGCGTGTCGCCACCGATGTCGCAATCGCGTTCGCCGTGTCGTGGAAGCCGTTGATGTAGTCGAACACGACAGCGAGGACGACGACGGCAACGAGGGTTGCGGTCAGGCCTTCGGGGATGGTCAAGCTGACGTGTCCCAGCGGCGCCGAGATCCGTGCAGCATCACACGAGTATGGCGGATCGCGCCGCGGCCGGTCGTGTGGCTGGCGCACAGGTGCATCACGACGCACCGACGCCTGCCTCCGCCGACGCCCGCGCCGGAACGTCTGCTCGCGGCGCTCCTGACCCCGGCGCGGCGGCTTCGCCGTCGCCCCGTCGGCGTGCGGTGCCCCGAAACCGGGCGCCCCGGTATCCTTCCGGCATGCGATTGAGCCATCTCTTCTTCACGACCCTCCGCGACGACCCGTCCGACGCGGAGATGCCCAGCCACCGCCTCCTGGTCCGGGCCGGCTACGTCCGCCAGCTGGGAGCCGGCATCTACTCGCTGCTGCCGCTCGGCTTCCGGGTCGCGAAGCGGGTGGAGCAGGTGATCCGCGAGGAGATGGACCGGATCGGCTGCCAGGAGATGGAGATGCCGGTGGTCCATCCGGCCGACCTCTGGAAGGAGACCGGGCGCTGGTACGAGATCGGCCCGGAGATGGCGCGCTTCAAGGACCGCGGTGGGCGCGACATGGTCCTGGCCATGACCCACGAGGAGGTCGTCGCCAGCCTGCTCGGCGACATCGTGAAGAGCTACCGCCAGCTCCCGCTGATGGTCTACCACTTCCAGACGAAGTGGCGCGACGAGCCGCGCTCGCGCGGCGGCCTGATCCGCGTCCGCGAGTTCGTCATGAAGGACTCGTATACCTGCGACCTGGACGAGGGCGGCCTCGACGTCGCCTACGAGAAGCACTACGAGGCGTACACCCGGATCTTCGATCGCCTGGGCCTGCGGGCGATCGCCGTCGCCTCCGACGTGGGGATGATGGGCGGCTCGGGGGCCCACGAGTTCATGGTGCTCAACGAGTTCGGCGAGGACGTCCTCGTGCTGTGCGAGACGTGCGGCCTCTCGGCGAACCGCCAGGTCGCCAAGGTCCGGGTCTCCGAGCCGCCGGCGGGCGAGCCCCTGCCGCTCGAGGAGGTCGCGACGCCGGGGACGGCGACGATCGCCGACCTCGCGGCGTTCCTCGGGATCAGCGCCGAGGAGACGGCGAAGGCGACCTTCTTCGTGGACGGCGACGGGCGGCTCATCACCGCCATCGTGCGCGGCGACATGGAGGTCAACGAGACGAAGCTCGCCAACGTCACGGGCGCCCGGGCCCTCCGCCCGGCGCAGGTCGAGGAGATCAAGGCAGCCGGCATGGAGCCCGGCTACGGCTCGCCGATCGGCGCAACGGGCGCCTTCGTGCTCGTGGACGAGCTCGTCGCCCGGTCGTCCAACCTCGTCGCCGGCGCCAACCGCGAAGGGTTCCACTATCGCAACGTCAACGTCGGGCGCGACTATACGGCCGACCTGGTCGCGGACGTCGCGAACGCCCGTGAGGGCGATGGCTGTCCCACCTGTGGTTCGCCCGTGATCCTGCGCAACGGGATCGAGGTGGGCAACATCTTCAAGCTCGGCACGAAGTACACGAGGGCCCTCGGCGCCACATACCTCGGCGAGGACGGGATGGCGCACCCCATCGTCATGGGCTCCTACGGCATCGGTGTCGGGCGCGCCGTCGCCTGCGTCGTCGAGGCGCATCACGACCCGAAGGGGATCGCCTGGCCGGCCGAGGTGGCGCCGTACGCCGCCCATCTCGTGACCGTGTCGGCGGCGAAGGATCCGCGCGTCACCGAGATCGCCGAGCGCCTGCACGACCGGGCCCGGGACGCAGGCCGCGAGGTCATCTGGGACGACCGCGACGAGTCGCCCGGGGTGAAGTTCACCGACGCCGAGCTCCTCGGGATGCCCCTCATCGTCACGATCAGCCCGCGCTCGCTGGCCGCGGGCGGGGCCGAGGTGACCGTCCGGGCGACCGGCGAGCGGACGATCGAGCCGCTCGAGGCGGTCGAAGCGCGCCTCCTGGCCCGGGCCGGGTAGGCGAGCGGCGGGCGCCAGGCCGCGGCCGCCGGAGCTCCGATGGGCGCGCTGCTCGAATACGGGGCTCTCTTCGCCCTTCTCGCGGCCGCGCTGCTCGTGCTCGCGGCGTGGCTCCAGCGACGCGGCGCCCGGCAGGGTGCGGCCGCCCGGCCGGGCGCCGATCCCGCGGTCGAGGTGCGGCTGGCGGCGGCGGACGCGCGGGCGGACGCCGCGGACCGCGACGCCGCCATCCTCGTCGAGCTGGTCGGCGTCGGCGCCGTGCGCGTGGCCCCGGACCTCATGGTGACGGCCGCGAACGAGGCCGCCCACCGGCTGGTGGGCCGGCGCCCCGGCACGATGGTCGGGCGGAGCGTCCTCGAGGCCTTCACCGACCATCACGTCGAGGAGATCGCGCGCCTCGCGCTCGACTCGGGCTCGGCGGTCGGCGAGCTCACCGTGCGGATCGAGCACGGCCCGACACTCCTGGCGCGCGCTCGTCGGACGCCCGGCGGTGACGCCTGGCTCGTCCTCGAGGACGTCTCGGAGCTGCGGCGCCTGCAGCGCATCCGGACAGAGTTCGTGGACAACCTCGGCCACGAGCTGCGCACGCCGCTCACGACAGTCAGCCTCCTCGCCGAGACGCTCGCCGCCGACGCCGACGCGCTGCCGCCGAAGGCCGCGGAGCGGGTCGCCAAGATCGAGGTGGAGACCGGGCATCTCGTCCAGATGGTCAACGAGCTCCTCGATCTCTCCCGCATCGAGTCCGGGATCGCGACCGTCGCCCTCGACGATGTCGATCTCGGGCGCCTCGCGATCGCGACCGCGGACCGGCTTCGGCTCTTCGCCGAGCGGCACGGGGTGACCCTCGACGTGAACGCCCCGCCCGTCGTGCCTCTCGTGCGCGGTGACCGGGAGCGGATCGGCCAGGCGCTCCTGAACCTGCTCCACAACGCCGTCAAGTTCAGCCCGCCGGGGTCCGCCGTGATGATTGCCGTCACCCCGACCGAGACCGAGGTCATCGTGGCCGTGCTTGACCACGGCCAGGGAATCCCGCGCGCCGCCCTGCCGCGCATCTTCGAGCGCTTCTACAAGGTCGACCGGGCCCGGACGCGGGGCGCCGGCGGGACCGGGCTGGGCCTTTCGATTGCCCGCCATATCGTCGAGGCGCACGGCGGCCGAATCTGGGCGGAGTCCGAGGAGGGGGTCGGGTCGACGTTCTCCTTCGCTATCCCGATCACGGGCCCCGACCTCGCGGCCACGCCGGGCGGCTGACGGTGCTCCTGCTGGCCCACCGGGGCGATCACCGGCGGGCGCCGGAGAACACGCTCGCGGCCTTCGGGGCTGCGCTCGCGATCCCCGGGATCGACGGGCTCGAGCTGGACGTCCGCGCATCCGCTGACGGCGTGGCCGTGGTGATCCACGACGCATCACTGGCCCGCGTTCAAAAGCGCCGCATCCGTGCGTCCCGGCTGACCGTGGTTGAGCTGGCCGCGTTCCGCGTTCCCAGCCTCGCCGAGGTGCTGGCCGCCTGCCCGCCGGAGGTCTTCCTCGACGTGGAGCTGAAGGAGGACCTCGGCGAGGCTGCGCTCGCCCCGCTCCGGGCAGCCCGGGGCGGCTCCGATGGGAGCGTGGCGGGCGTCGTGATCAGCGCGTTCGACGCCGCGGCGCTGGCGACGGTCCGCCGGCTCGCGCCGGCCTGGCCGTGCTGGCTGAACACGACCTGGCTGAGCGACCGGGCGATCAGGAGGGCGACGGCATTGGGTTGCTCGGGGATCGCAGCGGAGTGGCACCGGATCGATGCCGCCCGGGCGTCCCGCTGCCGGGCGGCCGGCCTCGACCTGGCGGCCTGGACGGTCCGCGACGCCGACGCCCGCGACCGCCTGGCGAGCCTCGGGGTCGTCGCGGCGTGTGTGGAGGACGCCGCGCTGCCGGAGTAGGGGAGCGGAACCCGGCCGCGCCTCAGAGAGGGCGGCGCATCGTGATCGCGGTGGTCGGACAGGCGGTGGTGAACTCCACCGATGCGGCGACGGAGGTGGGGGCCCGGGCGCGATCGGCGGCGGTCCAGCCGAGGCCCGCGAAGAATGGCTCGGCGGTCTCGGTCAGCAGCCAGGCTTCGCGGGCCCCGGCGGCGCGCGCATCGGCCAGCGCGCGCTCGACGAGCGCCCGCCCCAGCCCCTGCCCGCGAACCGGCCCGAGCACGGCCACCGAACGCAGCAATGCGGCGTCGCCGTATCGCTCCGTTGCGGCCGCGCCCAGGAGGCAGCCGTCGTGCTCGCGGCAGACGACGGCAGTCCCGTCGGCGACGCACTTCTCGAGGCCGAGGAGCGTCAGGCCGGCGGCGGCCACCAGGGCCTCGACATCCGGAAGGTCGGCTGCCGTCGCGGCGACGAGGGGCGGCCGCGGCGCGACGGCGCCGCTCATCCGCAGCAGCTCGCCCCGGCGTCGGTGCCGCAGCACCCGTCGCCCAGCGGGACGATCCCGTCGGCCGGGAGGGCCCGCGCCGCCGCCAGTCCTGCGGCCGCTGCCTGCGCCGCCGCGTCCGACCCGTCCGACCCGTCCGCGCCCTCGGTCGTCCGTGGGCGCACCGCCCGGACGATGGCGTTGTACATCCCGGGGACCGCGCCGTGGGTCGGCAGCAGCTCGATCCCGGCCAGCCCGGCGGCCGCGAGGCCGTCCGCGTACTCCCCGAACGAGAGCGCCCCGGCGATGCACCCGGCGTAGTCGCCGCGGGCGGCCCGGTCCGCCGGCGAGAGCGCGTCGTCGGCCACGACGTCGCTGACGCTCATCCGCCCGCCGGGCCGCAGGACCCGGGCGATCTCGGCGAAGACGCGCGCCTTGTCGGTCGAGAGGTTGATGACGCAGTTGCTGATGACGACGTCGACCGCTGCGTCGGGGAGCGGGATCGCCTCGATCTCGCCCTTCAGGAACCGCGCGTTCGCCGCTCCGGCCGCGGTCGCGTTGCGGCGAGCCAGCGCCAGCATCTCGTCGGTCATGTCGAGCCCGTAGGCGATGCCCGTCGGGCCGACGCGCCGGGCCGAGAGGAGGACGTCGATGCCGCCCCCGGACCCGAGGTCGAGGACCACCTCGCCCGGCCGGAGGTCGGCCAGGGCGGTGGGATTGCCGCAGCCGAGGCTGGCCGCGACCGCGTCGGCGGGAAGTGGTGCGAGCTCGGCCGGGTCGTACAGCCCGGGCCCGAAGACCGGGTCGGCGACACTCGCCGCCGTCTCCGGGGAGCAGCACCCCCCGGGTTCGAGGACGGTGAGCGCGGCGCGGGCGTAGTGGCGGCGGACCTCGTCGCGGAGGATGTCGGTCATGGGTGTCTCCCCGGGGATCGGCGAAATGGGTCGCATCCGTGGGCCAAATCTACGCCGTCGCGCAGCAGGTCGCGGTCGAGCGGTCGAGCGCGATCCGCAGGCGGCCCGCCAGCGAAGGGCCGGTGCAGCAACGGAGCGCTTCGAGCGCGTTGGCCATCTGGCGCCGCTCCAGTCGCGCGGGCGACACGGCCCGCGTGTGCTCGCTGCGGACGACGTCGGAGAGGATGGCGGCCTGGTGGAACATCGTGATGCCTCGGGCGGGGGTGGAGATCGACAGGGGGATCCTGGCACATATATTGAACATTGTCAATATAGAACATTGTCGATAGACTGAGGCCATGCCGAAGCTCACCGACCCCGACGTGCGCCTCCTTGCGGCGCTGGCCGATCCGGCTCGCCTGTCGATCGTGCGCCAGCTCGCCTTCGACGGCTCGGTCTGCGCCTGCGACTTCTCGGCGTGCAACGGCCTCTCCCAGCCGACCGTCTCGCACCACCTGCGCGTCCTGCGCGAGGCGGGCCTGGTGCACGGGGAGCGGCGGGGGACGTGGATCTGGTATCGCCTCGATCCGGTGGTCGCGGATCGGCTGGCGGCGATCGCCGGCGAGCTGGGAGGCGGAGGGTCCGCCCGGCCCGCCTCCGCCCTCGGCGGCGCGGCCGGGAAGGGCCGGCGCCTGCCGGTGATCGAGCCGGGCGCGCCGTTGCCGGCGGGCGGTCGCGGATGACCCGCCTGCGCGTCGCGACGCTCAACATCCTGAACCTGGCGGACCGCTGGGAGGAGCGCCTCCCGCTGCTGCTGGCCGACACGGCCGCCCTGCGTCCCGACCTGCTGGGCCTCCAGGAGGTCGTCTACCCGATGCAGCAGGACCGCCTGCTCGCGGCGGGAACGCCGGACGACTACGCGATCCACCGGGGCTGGGCGGGGCGCCCCGAGTACGGCAACAGCCTCCTCGTCCGGGCGCCGCTCGCGGCCGACGGGCTGGAGCGCCTGGACCTCGGCCACAAGCGGGCGGCCCACCGCGTGACCGTGACGCTGCCGGACGGCGCGGCCCTCCTCGTCGCGGTCGCCCACCTGCACCATCGTGTTCCCGACGCGGAGATCCGTGACGAGCAGACGGCGGCGCTCGTCGCCTGGCTCGACGCCGCCCCGGGCACCGACGCCCAGGTCGTCATGGGCGACTTCAACGCCGACCCGGGGGAGCCGGCCTACGGCCGGATGGTCGGCGCCGGCTTCCGCTCCGCGTTTGCGGAGGCCAACGGCGGCGAGCCCGGGGTCACCTGGCCCTCCGGGCTGCAGGCCCCGGCGATGGACACCGACGGCGACCCGTCCTGCCTCGACTACATCTGGCTGCGCGGCATGGCCCGGGCGGCCGACGCCCGGCTCTGGGCGGATTGCCCGGCCGCCCACGACGCGACGCTCTACCCGTCGGATCACTTCGGGGTCGTCGCCACGGTGGAGGTCGGGTAGGGGACTGCCCGGCCGAGCGGCCCGCGAGGCGGCGGGAGCCGGCACCGCTCGACGATCGGCCCGCCCGACCGTGCCGATCGGCCCTATGTCGTCGCATCGCACGATGTGACACTTCTGGATGTGATGAATCCGTGGCCGATCGTGGGCTCCCGGATGCTCCACGCGTCCGTCCACGCGCCGCCAAAGGAGACATCCGATGCGGACTGAGCTGCCGGTCCTCGACGACCTGAGGATGAGCCTCCCGGTCCCCGACGTGAGCGGAGCGACAGCGGCCGCCGCCCTTTTGGCCGATCCGATCCGGGCGAGCATCGTGCGGATGCTCCGCGACGGGCCCGTCTGCGTCTGCGAGATGGCCGCGTCCCTCGGCGAGCGCCAGAACAACGTCAGCAACCACCTTGCCCGGCTCCGCGACGCGGGACTCGTGCGCGCCAGCCGCTTCGGCGCGGACACCCGGCGGGTCTACTACGAGCGGGACCACGAAGCCTGCGGGCGCGCCCTCGAGGCGCTCGGCGACGTGCTCCGATGACCACCGTCGCCCTGCGTCGCTTCCGCCTGCCCTTCTGGCCGACGGCGATCCTGGCAGTCGTCGCCTGGATCGTCCTCTGGTTCGCGGCGGCGCCCTTCGCCAGCTGGTTCGCGTTCGAGCTCCTGGGCCTGGAACCCGGCTCCCACCTCGGCGAGGCGGTCGCCTTCTTCGTCTTCGACGTGCCCAAGGTGCTCCTGCTGCTGCTCGGCATCGTGACCGCCGTCACGCTCATCCGGGGCTTCTTTCCGCCCGAGAAGGTGCGCAGCACCCTCGTCGGCCGCGGGGAGCTCGTCGGGACCGTCGGTGCGGCCGGCCTCGGCATCGTCACCCCGTTCTGTTCCTGCTCGGCGGTGCCGCTCTTCATCGGCTTCGTCGAGGCCGGCATCCCGCTGGGGGTGACCTTCGCCTTCCTCATCAGCTCGCCGATGGTCAACGAGGTCGCGCTTGTCCTCCTGTGGGGCCTGTTCGGACCGGGGATCGCCCTCGTCTACATGGTGGCCGGGCTCGCCGTCGCCATCGTCGGCGGGCTCGTGATCGGGAAGCTCCACATGGAGCGCTACGTCGAGGACTACGTGTGGGCCCTCCAGGGCACCGGCGGCCAGGCGATCGAGATGAAGCTGACGTGGGAGGACCGGGTCCGCGACGCCTGGTCCTACACGAAGGACCTGGTCCGGCGGATCCTGCCCTACGTCCTCGTCGGGATCGGCATCGGGGCGTTCATCCACGGCTTCGTGCCGACGGACCTCGTCGTCGCCATCGGGGGACCGGGCAACCCGCTGGCCGTTCCGCTGGTCGTCCTCATCGCCATCCCGCTCTACTCGAACGCCGCGGGCACGATCCCGATCGTCCAGGCGCTCCTCGGAAAGGGCATGGCACTCGGGACGACCCTCGCCTTCATGATGGCCGTGACCGCGATCAGCGTGCCCGAGTTCGTCATCCTCAAGAAGGTCATCAAGCCTCCTCTCATCGCCACCTTCGCGACGATCGTCACGATCGGGATCCTCTTCGTCGGCTACCTCTTCAACGTCCTCATCTACTGAGACCGGCGCGCCCCGGCGCGCTCATGCCTGGAGGCCAGCACCCATGAAGAAGATCGAGGTCCTCGGACCCGGTTGCAACAACTGCAAGCGTCTCGAGGCCGTCGCCCGCGAGGCCGTCGTGATCGCCGGCGTCGAGGCCGAGGTCGTCCACGTCACCGACCCGCGCGAGATCGTCGCCCACGGCATCCTGAGCACGCCGGGGCTGATCATCGACGGGCGCATCCGCAGCTACGGGCGCATCCCGTCGGCCGGCGACATCGCCGCCTGGCTGAGCGAGCCGGCGTAGCGATCGCCGGACCCGGCGGTCCGTTCTAGCCGCGCAGGAGGTCCGGCGGCACGAGCCAGCGCAGCTCGCCGGATCCCGGCTCCAGGGGTCGCTCGAGGTCGACCCGGGCGAGCGCGCCCTTCCGCATCGTGATCGGCGCCCCGACCAGCTCCGAGACGAGCTCGGAGAAGTCCGGGTCGTGGCCCACGATCAGCGGGCGCCGGGGGCTGCCGGCATCGTCGAGGATCGCCTCGAGGGTCGCGAGGTCCAACGGCTCGCCGAGGCGCGGCTCCACCCGCGCGCGGACCCCGAGAACGTCGGCCACGATCTCCGCCGTCTCGCGGGAGCGGGCGAGCGGCGACGTCAGGATGGCGTCCGGGGCGAACCCGGCAAGCGCGAGGAGACGGCCCAGCCGCTCCGCCTGGCGGCGGCCCTTGTCCGTCAGCGGCCGCAGCTCGTCGGCCCCCTCCCAGGCCGTGCTGTCGCCCGCGTGAGCGTGGCGGAGGACGTAGAGCTCGATCGGCCGAGGAGGGGACCGACGGTCCATCAGCTCTCGACGCCGCTGCTCATCGTCGGGTTGTCGTGGGCGCGTCGCGCGACCTCCACGAACGGCTTGGTCCGCAGGGTGATCTCGCCCAGCACGCGCCGGAAGACGACCATCCGCTGCTCCTCCGTCCCCTGGGCCGCGGCCGGGTCGTCGAACCCCCAGTGGATCGACTCGTGCTCGCCGGGGAAGATGGGGCAAGCCTCGCGGGCCTGGTCGCAGACCGTGATCACGTAGTCGAACGGCTGGTCGAGGAACTCCATGACGGACTTCGAGCGCGCGCCCGACCAATCGATGCCGATCTCGGCAAGCGAGCGGATCGTCAACGGGTTGACGCCGCCGGGGTGCGTGCCCGCCGACGTGACATCGAAGTCCGCCCCGCCGAGACGCCGCAGGATCGCCTCGGCGAACTGGCTACGGGCGGAGTTGCCGGTACACACGAACAGCACGCGGATCGGGACGGCGCGTCCGGTCATGGGTTGAGGTCCACATGCTCGCCGGAAGAGAGGAAGACGACGTCCTCGGCGATGTTCGTGATGTGATCACCGACGCGCTCCATGTAGCGGGCTGCGATGAGGAGCCGCATGGCCCGCCCGACGTTGGCCGGATCGGCCTTCGCGAGGTCGGTGACTCGGTCGAAGGTCCGGTGATAGATCGCGTCGATCTCGTCGTCGCGGAGGGACACCTCTCGGGCGGCGGCTGCGTCGGCATCGGTCATCGCCCGCATCGTCTCGGCGAGGAACTGCGCCGCGAGTCGGCCCATCTCCGGGATGCCCAAGTGTCCTTCCAGCGGCGCGTCCGGGGCCAGCTCGCGGGCTCGCTTGGCCACGTTCGCCACGGAGTCGCCGATCCGCTCGAGCTCGTACCCGACCCGGTCGAGCGTCAGCAGGAAGCGCAGGTCGCGTGCGACCGGCGCCTGGGTGGCGATCGCGAGGACGACGAGGTCCGTGGCTTCGAGCTGGAGTGCGTTGACGTCCTCGTCGCGCTCGATGACGAAGAGCGCCTTCTCGGCGTCGTGCGTCTCGAGCGCCTCCACGGTGAGGCGGATGCGCTCTTCGATGATGCTGCCCATCCGCACGAGGATGTCCTTGACCGTCCGTTCCTCGCGATCCAGGGAGAGACGGGGAACGGTACGCATCGGCTCGGGGATGTCGCCCTCGACCCGCACGAAGATCTCCTCGATCTCCCGGTCGAGAGGTGGCTCTGGTTGCCGCGTCGGCTGGTCCATGCCTTCTCCTTCGCGTCGCTCAGCCGAACCGGCCGGAGACGTAGTCCTCGGTGAGCTGCTCCCGGGGGTTGGTGAAGATGTGGGTCGTGCGGTCCTTCTCGACCAGGTAGCCCGCCCGGTCCTCGGCCATGGAGAAGAACGCGGTGTAGTCGCTTACCCGCGAGGCCTGCTGCATGTTGTGCGTCACGATCACGATCGTGTAGCGCCCCCGGAGCTCGAGCATGAGCTCCTCGATCCGAAGCGTGGCGACCGGGTCGAGCGCCGACGCCGGCTCGTCCATGAGGATGATCTCCGGGTCGACCGCAAGGGCCCTGGCGATGCACAGCCGCTGCTGCTGGCCGCCCGACAGCGACGTGCCGCCCTGCTTGAGCTTGTCCTTCACCTCGTCCCACAGCCCGGCTCCGGTCAGGCAGCGTTCCACGATCTCGTCGTAGTCGGCTTTCCTGGCCCCCCCGCCCAGCCGCAGGCCGGCGACTACGTTGTCGTAGATCGACATGGTCGGAAAGGGATTCGGCCGCTGGAACACCATGCCAACGAACCGCCGCAGGTCCACGGCGTCGACATCGGAGGCGTAGATGTTGGTGCCATCGAGGAGGATCTCGCCATGCACCGTGGCGTTCCGGGTGAGCTCATGCATCCGGTTGATCGAGCGGAGGAAGGTGCTCTTCCCGCAACCCGACGGGCCGATGATCGCGGTGATCCGGTTGGCCGCGATGTCCATCGTCACGTCCCGGACCGCCTGGAAGGTGCCGTAGAAGAGGTTGAGGTCGTGGATCGCGAGCTTGACGTCGGGCTCGGCAGCAGCCGAGACGTCGCCCACGGTGAGCAGCGCGGGGGTTGGAGCAAAGGTCGGCGTGGGTCGCTCGGGGGCGCCCGGCCGGGCCGGCGGCGTCTCGAGGGCCATGTCTGTCGGTTCCTCCCTCATGCCCGCGTCCCGCCCATCGAACGGAACCGCACGATGATGTTGATGCCCAGCACGAGGAGGAGCAGCAGGAGCGCTGCTCCCCACGCCTGGTCGTTGACGGCGTTGATCGGGGAGCGGGCGCCGTTGTAGATGAAGAGCGTCAGCGAATCCATCGGCTGGGTCCAGTTGCCGACGTTCACGAGGCGCGAGCCGAGGGCCGTGAAGAGCAGCGGGGCCGTCTCGCCGGCCGCCCGGGCCACGGCCAGCATGACGGCAGTCAGGATGCCCGCTCGCGCCGTCGGAAGGACCACCGACAGGGTCGTCCTCCAGGTGGGCACGCCGAGGGCAAGCGCACCTTCGCGAAGCTCCCGTGGGACCAGCAGGAGGACCTCCTCTGTCGTGCGCTGGATCAGGGGAACCATGATGATCGCGAGGGCGACCGCGCCGGCGAACGCGTTGAACTGCTTGAACGGGAGGACCAGGATGGCGTAGACGAAGATGCCGACGAGGATCGACGGGACGCCAACCATGTTGTCGGAGGCAAGGCGGACGGACCGCGCCGCCCTGGGCCCCGCGAACTCGGCGACGAAGATCCCGGCCAAGATGCCGATGGGCACGGCGATCAGCGTGGCAAGACCCACCATCTGAAGGGTGCCAAGCCAGGCCTGCAGCGCTCCGCCGCCGACCCCAAGCGCCTTTGACGGCTGGGTGATGAGCTCCAGGTTCAGCGCCTGGGCGCCCTTCAGGACGACATAGATGAGAACGGCGGCGAGCGGGATGACGCAGGCGATCGTGGCCGCCAGCGCGATCGAGCGCGCCACGCGGTCGATCGTCTTGCGGCGCGAGCCGCGGGCTGCCTGGAGCCGCTCGGCGAAGGTGCCCTCGCGGGCGGCGACGGCGCCGGTCATCGTCGCGGCCCCCGGGCCGTCCGCGCGACAAGCAGCCGCGCCAGCACGTTCAGGATCAGGGTCATCACCAGAAGGATCACCCCGATCGCGACGAGCGACTGCGACTGCAGCCCCGTGGACTCGTTGAAGGTGACCGCGATCTTCGACGCGATCGACTGGCCCTGGGAGAAGATCGAGGTGGGGATCTCGTCCTTGTTACCGATGACCATCGTGACGGCCAGCGTCTCGCCGAGGGCGCGACCCAGGCCCAGGATCACGGCGCCGATCACGCCCGAGCGGGCATAGGGCAGGACCGCCTTGGTGGCCACCTCCCAGTGGGTTGCTCCCAGGCCGTACATCGCCTCGCGCTGGGGGTTGGGGACCGACCGCAGCACCTCGCGCCCGATGGAGACGATCGTGGGCAGGATCATGATGGCCAGGATCACCCCGGCGGTGCTGATGCTGAACCCGAAGCTCGGGCCGGCGAACATCGGCAGCCAGCCCAATGTGGCAATCAGGAAGGCATCGACGGTGTCGCGGAGGAAGGGCGCCAGGACGTAGATGCCCCAGAGCCCCAGGACGACCGACGGGATCGCCGCGAGCAGCTCGATCGTGAACGTGAGCGGTGTCGCTACACGACGGTTGGCGAACTCGGACAGGAAGATCGCCGTCAGGATTCCGATGGGGGTAGCCAGGAGGAGAGCGATCGCCGACGTGTAGAGCGTCCCGAGGATGAACGGGACGGCGCCGTAGATGTCGCGGACCGGGTCCCACTCGGTTCCGGTGATCAAGCTCAGGCCGAACTCTTGCCACGCCGGCCAGGAACCGATGAGCAGGATGATGCCGAGCGCAATCAGGATGCCGATGATCAGGAATCCGAAGCCGCGGGTCCCGAGGACGAACACACGATCGCCGCGGCGGGGCGAGTGCCGCGTCGGCAGGCCGGTGGTGCGCGGGATCGCGGTCATGTATTCCTCAGGGGTCGTCAAGGCAAGGGACGGCGGGCATCAGCGTACGGGGTACGGCGATGGCGGTGAGCGGAGAAAGGGCGCCCCGCTCCGAGCAGCGGGGCGCCCTCTCGCGAGTCAAGCGGAGCGGACGGTCAGGAGGGCCAGATCGGCGCCCCGCCGTACGTGATCTTGTGGAGCTCGTCGATGGCCTTGGTCTGCACCGTCTCCGGGAGTGGTGCGTAACCGAGGCTCTCCTCGCCCGCCTGACCGTCGGTCAGGGCCCAGTACGTGAAGGCGGTCAGGGCCTGGCCCTTCGCCTGGTCCTGCTGGTCGACGTAGATCAGCAGGTAGGTATACGCCGCGATCGGATAGGTATCCGCGCCGGCTCCGTTGATGATCGGGGCCTGGCGGAAGTCGGCGGGGAAGTCGGCCGCAGCCGCTTCGGCGGCCGCAGTCACGCCGGCCGTTGAGCCCTGCACAAAGTTGCCGTCGGCGTTCTTCAGTGAGGCCGACGAGAGGCCTGCCTGGGTGGCGTACTGGAGCTCGACGTAGCCGATCGCCCCGGGAGTCTGCTTCACCGTGGTGGCAACGCCGTCGTTGCCCTTGGAGCCGATGCCGGTCGGCCACTTGACGTCCTTTCCGATTCCGGGGCCATTCTTCCAGTCATCGCTGACCGCGGCCAGGTAGCTCGTGAAGGCGTTGGTGGTGCCCGAGCCGTCGGAACGGTGGACCACCACGATGCCCAGGTCGGGCAGGGTCGTGCCGGGGTTGAGGGCCGCGACCGCCGGGTCGTTCCAGTTCGTGATCGTGCCGAGGAAGATGGCGGAGGTGACGGGCCCGTCGATCTTGAGGTCGGTGAGGCCCGGGACGTTGAAGATCACGACCACGGCACCGAGGGCCGTCGGGATGTGGAGGATCTGCGTGCCGGCGGGGAGAGCTGCGATCTCCTCGTCCTTCATCGCTGCGTCTGAGGCGCCGAAGTCGACGGTCCCCTCGGTGATGTTCTTGATGCCGCCGCCGGAGCCGATCGCCTGGTAGTCGATCTTGATGTTCGGGTAGAGGGCTCCGTACTGCTCGAACCAGACCTGGTAGAGCGGGGCAGGGAACGTTGCGCCGGCGCCGGTGAGGCTGACATCGCCGCTCGGGACGGTGGGCGTGGCCCCGGCCGGCTGCGACGGGGCCCCGCTCGGACCGGAGCTGGAGGCAGGCGACGACGTGGCGCCGCCACCACACGCCGCGACGGCCAGGGCCGCCACGACGGCGAGCGCAGCGATTCGCCTGGGGGAGGTGATGATCACTGGGTGATTCCTCCTTGCGCCGCCGGGCACGGCTCGACGTGCCTCGGACGGCGGGGTACTCCTGATTGCGACGAGAGCGTGGAGCCGACCGATCAACCACAGGTTTGCCTGGCGTTAAGTGACTGTTAACGGCGACGGACATTTCGGCGCTGGGCTCCCTTAGGATTGGCGCAGGATCCCGTGTCGCCTCGCCCACCCGAGGGGCGCCGGGGTGACAGACTGTCGGGGCACGGGTCGCGTTGCGGCGCGGCGCGAGGGCAGGGGAGGGCGTCATGGCCAGGGCAGCAGGCAGGAAACGGTCGAAGAAGGCGGCCGACACGGCGGGCGCCCCTGGCTCGGGGGCCGCGAGGCTGGAGAAGGCGCTCGCGGCGAGCCTCAAGCGCGAGGCCAAGGCGGCTTCGCGCCTCGAGGCGGCGCAGATCGAGGTCGCGGTCCTCCGGATGGCGCTCGCGGAGGTGGTCGGCGAAGGATCGACGGTGCCAGCGCCCGCGGCCATCCCCGAGGTCGCGACGCCGCCCGCGCCGAAGCCGGCGGCAACTGGGCCGCGCGCCGCGCGAGTCGCGGCCACCGCGAAGACCCGGGCCGCCGCCAAGGCCGCGGCCCCGAAAGCGACCCCGCGCCCGCGCCCCGCGCTCGCGGCGCCCGCCAAGCCTGCCGCGCGCCCCCGTCGCACGGCCGCGGCCGCCGCCAAGCCGGCCGCCACGAAGCTGGTTCCCACGAAGCCGGCTGCCACGAAGCCTGCCCCTACGAAGCCGGCGAATCCGCCGGCCCGCGCCCGGCGCACCAAGCGCCCCGGCACCGGCCCCGGAGCACCCGACCGCTGAGCGGCGAGAGCGCCGTACCGGTCTTCGGCGCGGTCGACATCGGATCGAACTCGGTTCACCTGCTGGTGGCCGCGGTCCGCGGACACCTGCTCGAGCCGCTCGTCGACGAATTGGTCCTCCTCGGGCTGGGCGACACGGTGGACGCCCACGGGACGATCCCGGGAGCGCTTCGCGCGGAGCTCGTGGCCGTCCTGGTGGGTTATGCGGACCGCGCCCGGACCCTCGGTGCCCGCGGAGTCGCCTTCGTCGGCACCCAGCCCCTCCGCCGCGCGGCAGACGCACGCGCGGTCGTGATGGCCGTGGAGGCTTCGACGGGCGTTCCGCTCCACGTGCTGGAGCACGAGGAGGAGGGGTTGCTCAACCTCCTCGGAGCGACGGCCGGCCGGCCGATCGAGGCCTCGCTCGCGGTCGTTGACATCGGCGGGGGGAGCATCGAGGTCGTCGTCGTGGAGCCGGGGGTCCAGGCGCGCTCGGGCGGCCTGCCGGTCGGGGGCGCGACGCTGACAGCGCGCCACGTGGTCCACGACCCGCCGACGGCCGAGGAGATCGCCCTCCTCCGGGCCGAGGCGCGCCTCGCGGTCCTCGCTGCCCCGCAGGGCGCGCCCGCCACGATGATCGCGGTCGGCGGGACATCCTCGAACCTCGTGAAGGTCGTGCCGGCCGCCGGGCACGACCGGTTCCTGACGCGGCGACGGCTCGCCGCGACGTACCGGATGCTCGGCGCGGCGCCGGCCGCCGACGTCGCCTCGCGCTTCGGGATCACGGCGACGCGGGCGCGCCTCCTGCCGGCGGGCGCTGCGCTCCTCGAGGCGCTCATGGAGCACTACGGGGTCGAGCGGGTCACCGCCATCGAGGAGGGGCTCCGCGAGGGTGTCGTGCTCGCCCTCGCGCGTGCGGGCGCGGAATGGCGGGACCGGCTCGACGCGCTCGCCAACGGCTGGGGCGGCTGAGCGACCGGCCGGGCGGCTGAGCCACCTGCCGGGCGGCCGAACGACCTGCCAGGGCCGCTCGACGATCGCCGCGGCGAGCGGCGCGGCGGTCGCCGCTCAGAGCCCGGAGACGGCTCTACCGAGGAGTCGCCGGAAGGAGATGCCGCTGACGCCCCGCCAGGAGGCGCCGATCGTCCGCCGCAGGCGGGCCAGCTCGTGTTCGCGGCTTGCCAGGTAGCCCCCGATCGCCTGCGTCTCCTCGCGCGCGAGCGTCCCCGCGTTCACCACGAGGAACTGGCGGGTCATGGCGATCGAGACGTCCGCGTCGTTGAGCCAGCCGAGGTGATCCTGGAGGGCCACGACGCGGGGGATGAGCAGGTCGACCTCGGGGCCGAGCGCCTCGCGGAAGAACTCCAGCGTGTAGCGGAGCCACTTCGCCGCGATCCGGAGCTGGTGAACGGTCTCGATATCGGCCCAGCGGAGGACCGACTCGTAGGCTCGGACCTGCTCGTAGGCGAGCCAGATCCGCGACCCGGCCGTGTCGCGGACGCGGTGCGGGCTCACCGGGCTCGGCGGCGCCAGGGCCGCCTCGCCCTCGGCGACCACGAAGGCCCGGTAGTCCTCGACGAGCCGGATGTAGGCCGGGCTATCGAGCTCGTGGAGCAGGACGATCCGGGCCGCCTCGCGTTCGTCACGCCAGGCGGCGACCAGCGGCTCGAAGGCGGCCGCGTCCGCGGGCGGCAGGCCGGCCTGGTGCGCCGCCGCGGCCTCGAGCAGCACGTCGAGATCGCGCACGGCGCCGAGCCGCCCGGCGACGACGCGGAGCCGGTTGCGGAGCTGCTTCGTGCGACGGGGTCGGAAGCCGTCACCGAAGACGCGCCAGGCGGCGCGCATCCGGCGCGTGGCGACCCGCATCCCGTGGAGGTCCTCGATCTGCTCCCCGGAGCGCGTCCCAGCCTCCTTCGCCATCATGCGGGCGTAGTGGAACCGCAGGACCTTGCGGCCCGCTTCGGCAAGGACGTCGTCGGCGGCGACGCCCGGTCGCTTCCCCACGATCAGCCGCGGCGGGGCGGGGATCTCGACGGGATGGCTCTCCGGGGCGGCTTCCGTCGTCCCTGCCGCCGGGGCGGACGGGACCGGCACCGCCGGGGAGGTCGGAGACGTCGCGGAAGCCCCGGGGGCTCGTACCTCCTCCGCCCGTCCACCGGAGCGGGCAGCGCTCGCCGCGGCGAGCGCGCGCTCGAGCTTCGAGGCTGGTTCCGGCGCGAGGTCGGGATCCTCGGCGAGCACCGCGGCCAACGCGTCCAGGGCGGTGGCGGGTCCGCGCCGCAGCTCCGCCTCCAGCTCGATGAACCGGTCCACCACCCGGCCTCCCGTGACGACCGCCACCTCGTCGAGCGAGAGCTCCACCTCGGCGGACTCGTCCGCCAGCGTGCGCGTCCGACGCAGCTGACGAACCGTCACGATCTCGACGAGCGGGCCGTCGCCCGCGTGCTCCAGGACGAGTGAGCGGGCCGGCGACGACGGCCACGCGTGCGGGTCGAGGGAGAGGTCGGCAGGTCCTTCGAGCTCAGCGCGCCGGTGGAGGGCGTCCGTCGGCGGCGTCGTGGACTTGACCGAGAGGATCGTCATCGCGGGTCCGCGCCGGAGCCGGGCGGCCCAGCCCGCCCGCCCGAGCGCTCCGTCCGCCGTGTCGAGGTAGCGGTCCTCCACCTGGACGAGGCGGGCGCGGCCGGCGGCCCGGAACGGACCGATCGACCGCGCCCCGGCGAGACGGGCCGCCGCCTCGGCATCCCTGACGCGGTACTTGAGCTCCAGCTCGACGCCCTCGGCCGCCATCGCTCCTCCTAGGCTCGCGGGTCCAGGGAACCGGTCGGAACGCTGCCCCGGGCCGGCTCGGCGTGCTCGGCGGCGGCGACGAGCGCGCGCTCCTTGAGCATCGCGAAGGTGTCGAGCGAGCCCCGCGCCGCCAGGATCTCCTCCGTGCGCCGCCACGCGGCATCCGTCCCCATCTGCCACGAGCGGCGGTCGTCGCCGAGCATGACGGCGACGATCTCCTCGATGCGCGCCTGGGCCTCGAGGTCCTCGATCGGGAACACGACCTCGACGCGGCGGTCGAGGTTGCGCTCCATGAGGTCGGCCGAGCCCGTGTACCACTCCTGCCGCCCGCCATTGGCGAAGCCGAGGATCCGGCTGTGCTCCAGGAACTCGCCGATGATCGAGCGGACGCGGATCCGCTCGGACGTCCCCGCGAGCCCGGGGTGGAGGCTGCACGCGCCGCGGACGATGCAGTCGACCTCCACGCCCGCCTGGCTCGCCTCGTAGAGGAGCTCGATCATCTCGGGGTCCACCAGGGCATTGACCTTGGCGACGATCCGGGCGGGCCGGCCAGCCCGGGCATGGTCCGTCTCGCGGACGATCAGGTCACGGATCCGCGTCCGGAGCGTGATCGGGGCCACGAGCAGGCGCCGGAATCCCTCCTGGCGGGAGAGGCCGGTCAGGTAGTTGAAGAGGTCGGTGGCGTCAGCGCCGAGCTCGGGACGGCAGGTGAGCAGCCCAAGGTCCGTGTAGAGACGCGCCGTCTTCGGGTTGTAGTTGCCGGTCCCCAGGTGGAGGTAGCGGCGCAGGCCGGAGCCCTCGCGGCGCACGACGAGAGCCACCTTGCTGTGGGTCTTGAGGCCGACCAGTCCGTACACGACGTGGGCGCCCGCCTGCTCCAGCTTGCGCGCCCAGACGATGTTCGCCTCCTCGTCGAAGCGGGCCTTGATCTCCACGAGCACGACGACCTGTTTGCCCTGGTCCGCCGCCCGGATGAGGTCCCGCACGATGGGCGAGTCGCCCGACGTCCGGTAGAGCGTCTGCTTGATCGAGAGGACATCCGGGTCGTCGGCGGCCTGGGTGATGAAGCGCTCGACCGAGGCGGTGAACGACTCGTACGGGTGGTGGACGAGGAGGTCGCCCTGGCGGATGGCGGCGAAGACGTCCGCGTGCTCACCCTCGTCTGCGGGCACCAGCCGAGCCGGCACGACCGGCGTCCAGGGCGGATCCCGCAGCTCCGCGATGTCGAGCGTGGCGATCTGCCAGAGAGAGGTGAGGTCGAGCATGCCCGGGACGTCGTAGAGATCGTCCGCGCCAAGGCCGATCCCGGACAGGAGGAAGTCCCGCATCGCCCCGGGCATCGCGTCCTCGACCTCGAGGCGAACCGCGGAGCCGAAGCGCCGTCGCCGGAGCTCCTGCTCGATGGCCAGGAGGAGGTCGCCGGCCTCGTCCTCCTCGACGTCGAAGTCGGCATCGCGGGTGACCCGGAACATGTGGGCCTCCACCACCTGGACGCCCGGGAAGAGCGCGTCCAGGTTCGCGGCGATCACCTGCTCGAGGGGAACGTAGACGCGCCGCTGCACCTCCACGAGGCGCGGCAGGATCGGCGGCACCTTGACGCGGGCGAACCGCTGCTCGCCCGTCACGGGGTCGGCCACCGTGATCGCGAGCGAGAGGCTGAGGGTGCTGATGTACGGGAACGGGTGGCCGGGGGCGACGGCGAGCGGCGTGAGGACCGGGAAGATCTCCTCGAGGTAGCGCTCCCGGAGGCGGGCGTGGTGCTCAGGGATCGCGGCGTGGTCGACGATTGCCACGCCTCGCTCCGCGAGGCCGGCGCGGACCTCGCGGAAGAGCCGGCTGTGCTCGGTGACCAGGTCCTGGACGCGGTCGCGGATGACGGCCAGCTGCTCGGCGGCAGTCCGACCGTCGGAGGAGAGCTTCGCGCTCCCGGCCGCGACCTGCTCCATCAGCCCGGAGACGCGGACCTGGAAGAACTCGTCGAGGTTGGACCCGAAGATCGCCAGGAACTTCGCCCGCTCCAGGAGCGGATTGCGCTCGTCGCGTGCCTCGTGAAGGACGCGGGCGTTGAAGTCCAGCCATGACAGCTCGCGGTTGACATAGGGAAGCGCGGCGTGACGCCGCCTTGCCGGCCGATGCGGGCGCGCCCGGAGGGTCGTCACGCCCGGGCTGCCCGCGGCTCGGCATGGCCGGCCGCCGGCCGGGCCGCCGTGCACGCGGCACAGGGGCAGTGGGCGCGGAGGGAGGTGTAGGTGTAGTAGCCGGTGTGGTGGCCGTCGCCCCAGGTCGGCGCGATCGCGTACCCCCCGACCGGGTCGATCGAGACCAGGCGCGTCTGCTCGCCGGTCAGGGTCGGGTTCGCGTCCAGCCAGCCGGGGACCCCGGCCTCGCCGCGGCAGTAGGCGCAGGGGCAGAGCCAGCGGAGCTGCTCGAAGTCGTACGTGCTGACGTGGCCGTCGGCCCACTCGATGCGAAGGCTGCGGGCCTCGCGGTCGGCGTGGATCCGGGCTGGCGCCGTCAGGTCGTCGCCGCGCAGGTAGCTGGAGGTCATGCCGGTGATTGTAGGGCCCGCGCCCATGCGCGCCGGTGGGCGCGCCGCCGAGCCGCGACGAACGGCCCTGGCCCGAGTGCGGCAGACTGCGCGCGTGCGTCGTGGCGATCCCGCATCTGTCGTGGTCCGCAACGCGCGCCTGGTGGCCGGGCGCGAGTACGGGGTCCGCGTGCGCAGCCGGGCCTTCGCCATCTCGACCCTCGTCCTGGCCATCGTGGCGACGGTCGCCGCCCTGGCCCCGCTCGCCATCCGGGCGCTCGAGCGCGAGTCGGTCGTGCGGATCGCCGCCAGCGCCCCGGACGCGCGGTCGGCCGAGCTCACGCTCCGCTCGCTCGAGATGGTCTTCTACGCCGGGACGGACCTCGACCCGGCCGGCACCCCCGCCTACGAGTTCAGCCTCGTCGACCCGGCCGGCGTCGCAGCCGCGCGCGGCGACGTGGCGGCCGGGACCCTCGACGGCCTGCTGGTCCTCACGCACGGCCCCGAGGAGCGCCTCGACTTCGAGTATGTGACCGCCAACCCGGCGAGCCGCCAGGCGATCCTGTTCCAGCTCGTGGCGGTCGCGGTCGCGGCCAGCATCCGGGCCGACGAGGCGAAGGGCCTGATCGGCGACTTCGTCGTGACCGACGCTGTCCCCGGCGACGCCCCGGGCGCTTCAGAGGTCGATTCGGCCAGCCGCCAGATCCTGGCAACGATCCTCGTCATGCTCGTCTTCGTCACCTCCGTCACCTACGGCATGTGGGTCGCCACGAGCGTGGCCGAGGAGAAGGCGAGTCGGGTGATGGAGGTGATGCTCAACGCGGCGACCCCCGGCGAGATGCTGGCCGGCAAGGTCCTGGGCGTCGGCGGCGCCGGGCTCACCCAGCTGGCCGCCATCGTGGTCCCGGCAGCGGCCGTGGTCGCCCTCCAGGCGCCGCTCACGCGCCTCTTCCTCGGGGAGGACTCCGCCGAGACGCCGCTTGCCGGCCTGACCCTCGGCATCCTCCTCGCCTTCGTCGTCTTCTTCCTGCTGGGGTTCGTGCTGACCGCCCTGGTCTACGCCGCCGCAGGCTCGCTCGTCAGTCGCCAGGAGGACGTCCAGCAGGTGGCCCTGCCGATGCTGATGCTCTCGTTCACGGCCTACTTCGCCGCCTTCTTCGCCTCCGGATCGCCCGGTGCTGCCTGGGTGGCCCCGCTCTCGTGGGTGCCCTTCTTCAGCCCCTACCTGATGCTCACCCGGCTCGTCACCGGGAGCGTCCCGCCGGGGGAGCTGGCTCTCGCGGTCGGCCTCCTGCTGGTCGCGATCCTCGTCGCCCTCTTCGCGGCCGCCCGGGTCTACGCCGCGGGCGTCCTCCTCTACGGCCAGCGCCCGACGTTCGCCGGCGTGGTCCGGGCCGCCCGCAGGAGCTGAGCCGCCGCCCAGCCGCCGGCCGAGGGACCGCCGCAGCCGCGGCCCAGCCGCCGTCTCAGTGGCCGTCGTGAGGCCGCTTCACCACCAGGACGGAGCAGTGGGCGTGGGTGAGGACCGCGTGGGCGACGCTGCCCATCACGAGGCGGGTGATCCCGACGTGGCCGCGCGAGCCCACCACGATGAGATCGCCGGCAGGGTCGGTCGCTGCTCGCCTTAGCTGATCGGCGGGATCGCCCTCGCGCAGCTCCCCGCTGACCGTGCGCCCGCCCGCCCGCAGGTACGCCTCCGTCGCCGACACGATCTCGCGGTGGGTGGTGCGGGCATTCGTGATCATCTCCGTGTAGACGTCCATCGCCGCGGCGAACATCGTCGGGGCGATGCCGGAACGCCACGGCGCGGCGACGTCCACGACGCCCACGACGACCACGGGGATCGTCGCGAACGCCGGCCACCCGGCCACGACGTCGCGAGCCGCCATCCCGGCCGGCGAGCCGTCCTCCGCCAGGAAGACCCGGGCGGCGTGGTCGCCGCGGGCGACCAGGACCGGGCACGTCGCATGGTCGACGACCGCCGCGGAGACCGAGCCGAGGACCGCCGTCTCCATGGGGCCGTGGCCGCGGCTGCCGACGACGACAAGGTCCGGCCCCCAGCGTCGCGCGTCGTCCACGATGGCCGCGGACGGGCGGCCACGCAGCAGCTCCGCCTCCACGGTCAGACCCGCCGCCTCCAGGGCGGGTCGTGCCTCCTGGAGGACGCGGGTCAGCTCGCTGACCGCCTCCTCCTCCAGCTGGTCGGCGTCGACCGGAATCGCCGGGATCCAGGGGCCACCCCACAGGGCCGGCGCCACGTCGAGGGCGGCGACGATTCGGATGGTGGACCCCGCCGGCCACGCCAGCGAGGCGACGAGGGTGCCGGCGCGATCGGCAGACGGGGAGCCGTCGAGAGCGAGAAGGATGCGCATGGGGTTGGCACCTCCGGGCGGCCGGCATGCTGGGGGCGGCTGGCGAGCCCCATCACCGGCGGGCTCGACTCCATCATGGCGCGTCCGCTCGCGGTCCACCACGGCAGAACGGCCCCTCCGTGCGGGCGAGGGTCGTACACTCGGCCGCATGACTCGACCACCGACCCCCGAGGACCTCTACCGGTTCCGGATCCCCACCGACTCCCAGCTTTCACCGGACGGAGCGCTCGTCGCGATGACGGTCCAGACGGTCGCTCCGGGCCGCGACGGCTACCGCCACGCGGTCTGGCTCGTCCCCGCCGACGGGAGCGCCCCGCCCCGCCAGGTGACGCTCGGGGCGCGCCATGACACGAATCCGCGCTTCTCGCCGGACGGTGCCGCCCTGGCCTTCCTTTCCGACCGGCGGCCGCTGGTCGAGGAGGAGCCCGACGCGCCGAAGGACCGTGAGGACCGCACCCAGGTCCACCTCCTGCAGCTGGCGGGCGGCGAGGCCCGCCGGGTGACGGACCTGCCGCGGGGCGTGGACGACTTCGCCTGGTCGCCGGACGGGCGCTCGCTGGTGGTGCGGACGACGTCGTTCGGGGCGACGCGCGCCGAGGACCGCAAGGCTCGCCGGAAGGCCGCGCCGCCGAAGCCCGGGGCAACGCCGCTCTCCGACTACCGCTACTTCGACCGGCTCCAGGAGATGCTCAACGGGCCCGGCTTCGTCGACGACAAGGTGGCCCACCTGTGGCTCGTCGACGTGGAGACCGGCGCGGCGCGCCGCCTGACCGGCGGCCCCACCTCCGACGCCGAGCCCGCCTGGTCGCCCGACGGGACCCGCATCGCCTTCACGGCCTCGCGGGGCCCCGACCACGACCTCGACTACCAGTTCGACGTCTTCGTCGTCGACATCGCGACCGGGCGCGTCACCCGGATCACCGACGGCGCCGACTGCGCGTTCGGCTTCGCGACCTGGCTCCCGGACGGGGCGACGTTGGCGCTCGCCGGGCACCGCTGGCCGCGGGGTGGCGGCAGCCGCAACGACATCTGGCTCTTCTCCGCGGATGGCTCCGAGGCCCGTCGGGGAGGTGGCCGCAACCTCTCGGGACGCTCCGACCTGATGTTCGCCGCCGGCATGGGGAGCGACGTCACGCCGGGGGAGGCATCCCGCCTCTTCGTCACGCCGGATGGTCGCCATCTCGTCTTCACGGCGCCGGTCCTGGGCTCCTACGAGCTGTGGCGGATCGCCCTGGCCGACGGCGCCGTTGAGCGACTCACCGAGGACCGCCACTACCTGTCGGGCTGGCACGCCGTCGCGATGCCCGCCGGAGGCGCCCGGGTCGCGGCGATCCGCTCGACGGCCACCGCGCTCTCCGACGTTCACGTCCTGGACCTCGGCCCCGCCGGCCGGGCGGCCGGCCCGGGCGCGCCGCGACGGATCACGTCGTTCAACGATTCCGTCCTCGCGGAGCTCGACGTCCGCGCTCCCGAGGAGCGCTGGGCGAAAGTCGACGGGCGCGAGATCCAGGGCTGGCTGATCCGCTGTGCTGCGGCTGAGCGGGGCGAGCCGGCGCCCCTCGTGCTGCAGATTCACGGGGGGCCCCACGCTCTCTACGGCTGGTCGCCCTACTGGGAGTTCCAGGTCCTCGCGGGGGCCGGCATGAGCGTCCTGTTCACGAACCCTCGGGGGTCGGAGGGCTACGGCGAGGACTTCAACAGCGCCAACCTCCCCGACTGGGGCGACGGTCCGATGCGCGACGTGATGGGTCACGTCGCCGCGCTCACGGAGAGCGGCGTGGCCGATCCCGGGCGACTCGGGGTGACGGGCGGGTCGTACGGCGGCTACCTGACGAACTGGATCGTGGGCCACAGCGACCGGTTCGCCGCCGCGATGGCGTGCCGCAGCGTGAGCGACCTGACGAGCCTGATGCTCACCGGCGACCTCGCGGGCGGCATCTTCGGCGTCCTGGAGTTCGGGGCCCAGCCGTGGGAGAAGCCCGACCTCTACCGGGAGCTCTCGCCGATCACCTACGCCGACGCGATCCACACGCCGCTCCTGATCCAGCATGCCGAGAACGACCTGCGCTGCCCGATGGGCCAGGCGGAGGCGCTCTTCGCGGTCCTGCGGACGCTCAAGCGGCCGGTGCGCCTCATGCGGGTCCCCAACGAGACGCATGAGCTGACCCGCTCGGGAACCCCGTTCCGCCGGGTGGAGAACCTCGTCCAGGTGCGCGGCTGGTTCGACCACTTCCTGGTCAAGGGGAAGAAGAAGCTCCCCCCGCTCCCGGCGCACCGCGCCGGGATCTAGCAGCTCGTGATCGCGGCATCTGGGCGCGAGGCCTAGAATTGGGGGGACGAACCCGGACCGTCACGTGCCCGGAGCGAGGAGACTCAGCGTGGCGAACGTCATCGAAACCGAGAAGCTCACCAAGAGTTACGGGACCCACCGCGGGATCGTCGAGGTGGACCTCGCGGTCCAGGCGGGCGAGGTCTTCGGCTTCCTCGGGCCCAACGGGGCCGGCAAGACGACGACGATCCGCACGCTCCTCGACCTCATCCGGCCGACCTCCGGCACGGCCCGCGTCTTCGGCATCGAGTCGAGCGCCGACCCCGTGGCGATCCACCGCCGGATCGGGTACCTGCCCGGCGAGTTCGCCCTCTACGACCGCCTGACGGGCGCCCAGCACCTCCAGTACTTCGCCAACCTCCGCGGCGGCGTCGACCCCGCCTACCAGGCCAGCCTCGTCGAGCGCCTCGACCTCGACCCGTCGCGCAAGTTCAAGGAGTACAGCAAGGGCAACAAGCAGAAGGTCGCCCTCGTCATCGCCCTCCAGCACCGGCCCGACCTGTTGTTGCTCGACGAGCCCACCTCGGGCCTCGACCCGCTCGTCCAGCAGACCTTCTTCACCATCCTCCGCGAGGCGGTGGCCGGCGGGGCGACGGTCTTCCTCTCCTCTCACATCCTGTCCGAGGTGGAGAAGACCGCCGACCGCGTCGGGATCATCCGCGAGGGCCGGATGGTGAAGGTCGGGACGGTCGACGACCTCCGCGACCTGGCCCACCACCAGGTCGAGCTGCGCTTCTCGGGCGAGGTCCCGGTGGCCGCCTTCGAAGCCCTCCCCGGCGTCAGCGAGGTGATCGTCGAGGACCACGTGCTCCGACTGCGCGTCGCCGGGGCGATCACGCCGGTCGTGCAGGCCGCGGCGCGGTACGAGCTGCTCGACTTCGTCTCGCGGGAGCCCAGCCTCGAGGAGACATTCCTCGCCCAGTACGGCCGCGAGGCCGCGGAGGTGGGCTGACATGGCGATCCAGGCAGGCAGCCCCGAGCGGGCGACGGCCTTCCCCCCGATCCCGCTGCGCCGCAAGCTCTACGGCTTCGGCTCGATCTACGGCAAGTCGATCCGCGACTCCCGCCTCGCCTTCATCATCGCCGCCGGCCTGCTCGGCGGGATGGCGCTCGTCATGGGCGTCGCCGTGTCGAACATCTTCCCGACGCCGGCCGCCCGGCTCGAGGTCGACGCGCTCTTCGGGAGCGTCCCCGAATCGATGATGAGACTGTTCGGCAACGTCGACGCCATCGGCTCGAAGGTCGGCACGCTGGGCGGCTACGTCACCTTCAAGTACAGCGCGATCTTCGCCCTCGGCACGGCCATCTGGTCGATCATGGCGCTCTCCGGAACCCTCGCCGGCGAGGCGCGCCGCGGGAGCCTCGACTTCGTCGCGGCAGCCCCGTTCGGCAAGCGGCGCATCGCCCTCGAGAAGCTGGCCGCCCACCTGACCCTGCTCTGGCTGGCCATGGTGATCCTCGCCCTCATGACGACCTTCAGCTCGAACGTCTTCGGGGACGCCGCCCTCGGCGACCAGATCCCGCTGCTGTCCTCCGTCGGCTTTGCCCTCTGGGTCGGCTTCATCGCGATGTTCTTCGGAGGTCTCGCGTTCGCCCTCTCGCCGCTCCTCGGCCGCGCCGGCTCGGCCGGGATCGCCGGCCTCGGGATGGGTGCCCTGTGGATCACGAACGGCCTCAACGTCGGCGGTCCGCTGCTCATCCTGAGCCCGTTCAACTGGACGTTCGACCACGTCCCTCTCGTCGGCGTCTACGACTGGCCGTCGCTTGCGCTCGTGGGGATCCTCGGCGTCGTCCTCGTGGCGACCGGCGTCGAGCTCTTCGCCCGCCGGGACCTGGGCGTCACGGCCGGCCTCTCGCTCCCCCGGCTGCCGGCGGTGGTCCTCGGCGTCCACGGGCCGACGACCCGGGCGTTCGGCGACCAGCTTCCCCGGGCGCTCTCGTGGGGGATCGGCCTCGGCCTGATCGGGATCCTCTACGCGTCCCTTGCCGGGGCCCTGGCGGACCAGATCTCGAGCTCCTCCGGCTTCCTGGACAGCTTCGGCATGATCTTCCCCGATGCGGACTTCGCGTCGACCGGCGGGTGGATGCAGTTCTACGCGGAGCTGCTCTACATCGCGGTCGGCTTCGCGGCGGTCACGCTCGTGTCCAAGTGGGCGTCGGACGAGGCGGACGGCCGGCTGGAGATGGTGCTGGGCACGCCGATGGCCCGGACCCGCTGGGTGGTCGCCGGTGGCGCGGCCGCGCTCCTCGGGGTCGTCGTGATGACCGCGCTGTTCGCGGCCGGAATCGGGCTCGGCTCGGCCGTGGGTGGCCTCGCCTCCGGCGATGCGATGCTCGGCTGTGCCTCGCTCGGCCTGTACGCGGCCGCGATCGTCGGGATCGGCGTGGCCGTGGGCGGCGTGTGGCGGACGTCGATCGCCGCCGAGATCGCCGCCCTCGTCGTCGTGGTCACGTACCTGCTCGACCTCGTGGCACCGCCGCTCAACCTGCCCGACTGGCTCCACCAGCTCGCCCTGACCGCCCACTTCGGCAAGCCCATGGTGGGGGAGTGGGACATGGTCGGCATCGCGGCCTCACTGGCCATCGCCGTCGGCGGGATCCTGCTCGGGGCATGGGGGATGCGGCGGCGGGACGTGGACTGATGGGGGAGGCGAGTCCCGCGCCGCCGGCGCGAGACCCTCGCCGCCAGCGAGCCCCTGGGCACGTCGGCGGATCGTCACGGGGCCCGGACGGCGTCGTCCGCTGCGCCTGGGGCGACGGGGACGCCGCCTACCGCGCCTACCACGACGGGGAGTGGGGCCGCCCGTCGCGCGACGAGCGGCACCTCTTCGAGATGCTCGTCCTCGAGGGCGCCCAGGCGGGCCTCTCGTGGTCGACGATCCTGCGCAAGCGCGACGGCTACCGGCGGGCGTTCGCCGGCTTCGATCCCGAGATCGTGGCCGGCTTCGGCGACGCCGACGTCGCCCGGCTGCTCGCCGACGCAGGCATCGTGCGCAACCGCCTGAAGATCGAGAGCACGCTCGCGAACGCCCGCGCCGTGCTGGCCCTCCGGGAGGCGGACGGCTCCCTCGTCGACCTGCTCTGGAGCTTTGTCGGCGGCGCGACGCTGGACCGGCGGGCGGCCAACCTCGGCGAGCTGCCGGCCGAGACCGCCGAATTGCGGGCGATGAGCAGGGAGCTGAAGCGGCGCGGCTTCCGGTTCGTCGGTCCGACCGTCTGCTACGCGTTCATGCAGGCGACCGGCCTCGCGAACGATCACGTCGTCGGCTGCGCGGCGGGCGACGAGATCCGGGCTACCCGCGCCGGTTGACCACCCAGACCCCGGCCACGATGAGAACGGCCCCGGCGAGGAAGAACGCGTCGACCGTCTCGCCGAGCACGACCACGCCCAGGATGACAGCGACGACCGGCAGGAGGTAGGCCACGAGGCTCGCCCGGGTGGGACCCCAGCCCGTCAGGAGCCGGAAGAAGACGAGGTAGGCGAAGCCGGTGCCGATTGCGCCGAGCCAGAGGACCGAGAAGGCCGCCTCGGGCACCGCCGGCAGCGTGACCCCGCCGTCGACGACGAGGGCAAGGAGAGCGACGAGCACGGCGGCCGACCCCACCTGGCCGGTCGAGAGGACCAGGGGCCGGGCATTCCGGAGGGTGCGCCGGGCGTAGGTGTTACCGATCGAATAGGCGAGCGAGGCGCCGACGACGGCGAGCTCGGCGAGCAGCCGCTCCATGCCCAGGGCGCTCCCCAGGTCGGCGATGTTCTCGGCCGAGAGGACCAGGATGCCGAGGAAGCCGAGGCCGATGCCGGCCAGCCGCCCCGTCGTGATCCGCTCGTCGTGGATGAAGCTTGCGGCGATGACGAGGGTGAAGAACGGCGCCGTCGACTGGAGGATCCCGGCGAGGCCCGAGTCGATGTGCTGCTCGGCCCAGCTGATCAGCCAGAACGGGAGGGCGATGTTGACGGCACCCAGCACGGCCAGGTGCCCGATGGTCCGGGCGTCCCGCGGCAGCGGCGTTCGCGTGACGGCCACGACCACGAGCAGGACCGCGAGTCCGACCAGCACCCGCAGCAGGACGAGGCTGAGCGGCGGCAGCGTCTCCACGCCGATCTTGATGAAGAGGTAGCTGCTGCCCCACATCAGGGCCAGGGTGCCGAGAAGGGCGGCATAGCCGGCGGCCGGGTGCGGCTGATCGGCCGGCCGCTGCGGATCGGCGGCCACGGGGGCCGGGACGGGCTGGGGAGTCACCGGCAGAGTCTGCCATGCCCGGCGTCCCCCACGCCGGGTGGCCCCGGTTCCGTACCATGGGAGCCGCATGCGTGCCCTTCGCGCCGTCTTCCTGCTCAACGGGGCGGCCCTCGGCGTCTTCTACCCCTTCATCTCGGTGATCCTGGCCGACCGCGGCGTGCCGCCCGCGGGGATCGGCATCGTCATGGCTGCGTCATCGGCCGCCTTCTCGATCGCCGTGCCCGCGTGGGGCCACATCGCCGACGTGATCCTGGGGCGGCGCCGCGCGCTCGCGGTCTCGGCCCTCGGGGCGGCGGTCTTCGTGCTCCTGGCCGGGGCGCCCGTCCCGCTCGTCATCGTCGCCCTCGCCCTCGTGGGCTTCAGCCTCTTCGAGAGCGCCTGGGGCCCGCTCGGCGATGCGCTGGCGGTCAACGCGATCGAGGACCATGGGCGCGAGTACGCCAGGATCCGCCTCCTGTCCTCTTTCGGCTTCGGCGTCGTCTCGACCCTTGCCGGGATCCTGTACAACACGACCGGGTACGGCCCGTCGTTCGTGCTCTGCGCGCTGCTGGCCGTCCTGCTTGCGCTGGCCGCGATCCGGGCCCCCGACCTGGCCCGCGCCGACCTCGCCGCCGTCGCCCAGGGCCGGACCCGGGGCGGCTCCTTCGTGGTCGCCCTGCGGATCCAGCCCCGCCTCCGCCCAGTGCTCCTGGCCATCCTCCTGGTCCACGTCGGGATCATCGCCGGGTTCACCTACCTGCCCCTCCGGCTGCTCGAGCTCGGCGGCGGACCCTCGGACGTCGCCCTCAACGCGGCCGTTTCCGCGTTCGCCGAGATCCCGGCCATGCTCCTCACGGGCGCCGTGGCCGCCCGCATCGGGATTCGCGGCCTGGTTGCCGGAAGCGCCTTCCTCTACGCCGCGTGCTTCCTCTCCTGGACCGTGCTGGACAGCCCCTTGCTCATCGTCGCCACGCGGCTGGTCACCGGGTTCGCCTTCGCGGGGCTCTGGGTGGGGAGCGTCCTCACGATGGCCGTCCTCCTCCCGCCGCGCCTCCAGGCGACGGGCCAGGGGCTCTACCAGGTCACCGGGTTCGGCGTGGCGGCCGTGCTGGCCAACATCGGCGGGGGCTTCATCTACGGCGCGCTCGGGTCGGCGGTCCTCTTCGGGATCGCGGCCGTCCTCGCCGTGGCGGCGGGACTGTTGGCCTTTCTCGTCTTCCCGCGCCGCGGCGAGCGCGTGGCCCGAGAGGAGAGCGAGAACATGCCGCTACCATTCCCCGCGACGCCGGCGTAAGGCGGGCTCCGGCGCGAGCGGACGGCGTGCATCGGACGGAGGGACGGATGCGGCTCTGGGGCGGACGCTTCGAGGGATCCACGGACGAGCGGATGGCCGACTTCACGCGCTCGCTCGAGATCGATCGGGCCCTCGCCCTCGACGACCTCGCCGGATCCGCCGCGCACGTCCGCGGCCTCGGGCGGGCCGGGCTGCTGACCGAGGATGAGGTCGACGCCCTCGTCGCCGGGCTCGACGGCCTCCGGGCAGAGGTCGAGGCCGGGACCCTGGCCTGGGACCCCGCCCTCGAGGACGTCCACATGAACCTGGAGGAGGCGCTCGCCCTCCGGATCGGGGCGCTCGCCGGGAAGCTCCACACGGGCCGATCGCGGAACGACCAGGTGGCCACGGACCTGCGCCTCTGGACACGGCGGACGACCGACGCCCTCGACGGGGCGCTGCTCCGCATGGAGCGAGCCCTCGTCGGGCTCGCCGACCGCGAGGGCGACGCCGTGCTTCCCGGCACGACTCATATCCAGCCGGCCCAGCCGGTCCTCCTGGCCCACCATCTCCTCGCCTACGTCGAGATGCTCGAGCGCGACCGGGGCCGCCTCGAGGATGGCCGCCGGCGGGCGAACGTGAGCCCGCTCGGCTCGGGCGCGCTCGCCGGCGCGGGCTATCCGCTCGACCGCGAGGCCACGGCGCGCGAGCTCGGCTTCGACGGCGTCACCGCCAACTCCCTGGACGCCGTCTCGGATCGCGACTTCGCGGTCGAGCTCGTCTTCGCCTGCGCCCTCGCCATGGTCCACCTCTCGCGCCTGGCGGAGGAGATCACCTGGTGGTCGAACCCACGCTTCGGCTTCGTGCGGACGGCCGACGCCTTCTCGACTGGCTCCTCCATGATGCCCAACAAGAAGAACCCCGACGCGGCAGAGCTGGTCCGGGCCCGCTCCGGCCGCGTGGTCGGCTCGCTGGTCGGCCTCCTGGCCGTGCTCAAGGGACTCCCTCTCGCGTACCAGCGGGACCTCCAGGAGGACAAGCAGCCACTGTTCGAGGCGTGCGCCACGCTCGAGGCGTCGCTCGACGTCATGGCCGGGATGGTCGAGACGCTCGCCGTCGACCGGGCGGCGATGCGCCGGGCGGCCGACGAGGGCTACATCACGGCGACGGCGGTCGCGGACGCGCTGGTCCGCCGCGGCGTCCCCTTCCGGGCGGCCCACCACGTGGTGGGAAGGCTGGTGGCGACGGCCGAACAGCGGGGGGTCGGCCTGGCCGACCTCGAAGACGAGGCGGTGGGCGGTGCGCTCGCCGACGCCGGCGACGCCACGGCGTCCGGCCTGGCCGGGGACGCCCACCTGCCGGCCGAGCTGCGGGCGGCCGCGACGGTGGAAGCGGCGCTCGCCTCCTGCGACGTGATCGGGGGCACCGCCCCCGGCCGGGTGGCGACAGCCCTGGCCGCGGCGCGGGCGCGACTGGACGGGCTGGGCGCCTGACCCTCGGGCCGCGGGAGCGACATTCGGCACTTGCCCGACGCTTGTCGGCCGCAGAGGCTCGACGCTGACACCCGGACCGCCCGCCGGCGTGTCCATCGCGGCTCGGGCGGCTCCGGGAGTCGCAGATGCACGTTGGCGGTCGCATGGTGGATATCGGCGCCCTGATCTTCGGCGCGCTCCTCCTCCTCGTCGGGGGCTACTACCTCCTCGTCAACACGTTCGGGATCACCCTTCCCGAGCTCAACTGGGACGCGATCTGGCCGATCGCCCTGATCGGGCTGGGACTGGCCGTCCTGGCGAGGGCGATCGCGTCGCGCTCGGGATCGGACAAGGCCTGAGCGGCCCGGGCGGCTACGCCCGGTCCAGCCCCAGGGTCGCGATCGTCGACCGCAGGAGGTCGGCCGAGCGGCGCAGCCCCGATGCCTCCTCGGCAGAGAGGCCCAGCCGGAGCGTCCGTTCGACGCCGCCCCGCCCGAGCACCGTCGGCACCGACAGGTAGACGTCGTCGATGCCGTAGTAGTCGCAGATCAGCGAGCTGACCGAGAGCACCGTCGACTGGTCGCGCAGGATCGCCTCGACGATCCGCATCAGGCCGGCCGCGACGGCGTAATAGGTGGCGCCTTTGCGCTCGATGATCTGGTAGGCCGCGTCGCGCGTCGCCTCGAAGATCTCCTGCAGCCGGGCCTGGTCGTGGCCCACCCCGTTGGCGGTCGCGAAATCGGCCAGCGGCATCCCCGCGATGTTCGCCGACGACCAGACGGGCACCTCGGTGTCCCCGTGCTCTCCGGCGATGTAGGCGTGGACGGACCGCGGATCGACGCCGTAGTGCTCGGCGAGGAGGGCCCGGAAGCGCGCCGTGTCGAGGATGGTCCCCGAGCCGAGGACCCGGGCGGACGGAAGCCCCGAGATCCGGTATGTCAGGTACGCCAGCACGTCGACCGGGTTGGTCGCGACGAGGATGATCCCGTCCGGGTTGGCCAGGGCCACGGCGGGCACGATCTCCCGAAAGATCGCCGCGTTCTTCCGCACGAGGTCGATCCGCGTCTCGCCCGGCTTCTGGGCCGCGCCGGCCGAGATGACGGTGATCGCGGCGCCTGCGCAGTCGGCGATGGTGCCGGCCCAGATCCGCGTCGTCCGCGCGAACGGGACCGTGTGCATCAGGTCCATCGCCTCGCCCTCGGCCTTGCGGGCGTTGGCGTCGACGAGGACGATCTCGGCCGCGAGACCCCCGAGGAGGAGGCTGAACGCGAAGGTCGAGCCGACGGCGCCGGTGCCGACGATGGCCACCCGCGTCGGATGGGCCGCGGCGCCGGGCTCGGGCGCGCCCTGGGCCTGGGCCGGGGGAGGGAAGGGCTCGCTCATGACCCCATTGTGCCGCACCCGGCGCGCGTCCCCATTCGCAACCCCCGCGGCACCGAGCCGGTAACCCGCCGTGGGCCGCCGCACGCGGTCGCCCGCCTACCGTCCCTCCATCCGGCTGGCGGAGGGCGCCCCGGGCGGCGGCGAGGGAGGACCGTGGGTTGATCAACAGCGGCGACACGGCGTGGATCCTGATGTCGACGGGCCTGGTCATGCTGATGACCCCGGGCCTGGCCTTCTTCTACGGGGGCCTGGTCCGCACGAAGAACGTGCTCTCCACGATCATGCACAGCTGGTTCATCCTGGCCCTCGTCAGCATCACCTGGGTGGTCTTCGGCTACACGCTCGCCTTCGGCCCCAGCCAGGGCGGCCTCATCGGCGGACTCGATCACCTCTTCCTGCGCGGCGTCGGAGTGGAGCCCGGCGCCTACGCCACGACCATCCCGTCGATGCTCTTCGTCACCTACCAGATGATGTTCGCGATCATCACGCCGGCCCTCATCACGGGCGCCTTCGCCGAGCGGAAGAGCTTCCATGCCTTCGTCCTCTTCGCCTTCCTCTGGTCCACCCTCGTCTACCTGCCGCTCTGCCACTGGGTCTGGAACGTCGACGGCTGGATCTACCGGCTCGGCGCCCTCGACTTCGCCGGCGGCCTCGTGGTCCACATCAGCTCGGGCGTCGCCGCGCTCGTGGCGGCCCTCTACCTTGGCAAGAGGATCCGGGCGGAGTCGGAGCGCTTCGAGCCGCACAACGTGACGTACGTCGTCCTCGGCGGGGCGCTCCTCTGGTTCGGCTGGTTCGGCTTCAACGCCGGCTCCGCGTGGGCCGCCAACGGCCTCGCGGTGAACGCCCTCCTGGTGACCAACACGGCCGCTGCCGCCGCCTCGCTCACCTGGCTCTTCATCGGCTGGCTGCACAGGGGCGCACCGTCGGTCGTCGGCGCGGTGTCGGGCGCCGTCGCGGGCCTGGTCGCGATCACGCCGGCCTCGGGCTACGTCGACGTCAGCGGGGCCCTGGCGATCGGTCTCGCGGCCGGGTCGATCTGCTACGGGGCAATCCTCCTCCGCGAGCGGCTCCAGGTCGACGACGCCCTGGACGTCTGGGCCGTGCACGGCGTCGGGGGGACCGTCGGGGCGATCCTGACCGGCGTCTTTGCCTCGACCCTGGTCAACCCGGCGGTCAACGGGGGTGGCCTCCTGGAGAGCGGCAACCCGCGCCTGCTGGTCAACCAGGTGATCGCCGTCGGTGCGACGTGGATCTTCAGCGGCACGATGACGCTCGTGATCCTGAAGGTCGTCGACCTGGTCTTCCGGGTCCGCGTCGGAGAGGATGTCGAGATCGCCGGCCTCGACCGGGCCCTCCACGGCGAGGCGGCCTACGGGCAAGCCTGAGCCACGGGAGTCCCGGTTCCACCACGCGCGCCGCTTCACCCTTCCGGGGGCTGCGCCCTCCACGCGGATGGCGTAGCCCCGCGACCGCACGTTCCGCAGGCCGGGGTGGCCCGCCTCGACGAGCTTGGCGTTGAGGCGGGCGAGGTGCGTTCGAAGCGTCTCGGGGTCGACGGCGGCCGGGTCGGGCCAGGCAGCCCGGAGCAGGAGGCGGTGGTCGACGACGCCGCCGCGGCGGGCGGCCATGGCGGCGAGGAGGTCGAGCTCGATCGGGGTCAGGCCGAGGTCGCGGCCCGCGACGGTGGCGAGGCGCTGGGCGGCGTCCACGCGCAGAGCGTCGGGGAGGGCCCCCGGTTCAGCGGCCCCCGCGCCGCCGCGCCGTACCGCCGCCGCGATCCGCGCGAGAAGCTCCAGGGGGCGGAGCGGACGGCCCACGACGTCCACCGCCCCGGCGTCGAGCGCCGCAACCACCACGGCCTCGTCGACGACGTCCGCCAGGACGAGGAGCGGCGCGTCGCTGTAGCCGCCGATCCGGCTCACGAGGTCCGCCGGCGAGGCGTCGCCGATCGCCGGGTCGACGACCAGGACGTCCGGCCGGTCCGTCACGAGCCGCGCGACGACGACGTCGAGCCGGTAGGCGGTGAGGACCTCGTGCCCCGCGGCTCCGAGGACGGCCGCGACTGCGCCGACGTCCGCGGGGAGCGGCGCGGCGACGAGGACGCGGAGGCGCACGGGAGGTGGGGCCGTCACTGGCGCGGATCGTACGGTGGTCCGGGCAGGGCCGGGGTTCCGCATGCGCGGCCCGGGCGGTCCGTTCGCAACGGCAACCCGCGCGACACCGGATCCGCACCGATCCGTGCCGGGATGGCACTGATCGTGACCCGGGTGGGGGCGTACGGTCGGCCTCCCGCGATGCGGGAGAGGCCCAGCGACCCCACGGAGGCCGCCAGATGGACCGAGCGCGCCGCCCCGTCCCCGCAGCGGCGGCCATCCCCGGCGCGCCCCTCTACGATGCCAGATTCGAGCACGACGCCTGCGGCGTCGGGTTCGTCGCCGAGACCGGCCCGGGCGCACGGCGGTCGGCGCGCGTCGTGCCGCTGGCACTCGATGCCCTGGCGTCGCTGACCCACCGGGGCGCCATCGCCGCCGACGCGAAGACGGGTGACGGGGCGGGCCTGGCCATCCCCATCGCGCCCGGGGTGGCGGCCGCCCTGGCGACCGACGCCGGCGCGGCCGTGCCCGACCCCGCGCGACTCGCCGTCGGCGCCGTCTTCCTGCCCGCCGACCCGGCCGCCGGCGCGGCGGCGCGCCGCATCCTCGACGAGGCTCTCGCGGCGGAGGACCTCGGCGTCCTCGCCTGGCGGCGCGTGCCGGTGGATCCGTCCGTCCTCGGGCCGGAGGCCGCCGCGTCGGCGCCGGACATCCGCCACGTGCTCGTCGCCCGCCCGGCCGGCCTGGCCCCCCCCGATTTCGAGCGGGCCCTCCTCCTGGCCCGGCGGACCGCCGAAGCCGGGGCGGCCGCCGCCGGGCTCCAGGGCTTCCACGTGGCGTCGCTGTCGCGGCGGACGCTCGTCTACAAGGGCCTGTTCGTCGGCGGCGAGCTGGGGCGCTTCTACGGCGATCTCGCGAGCGGGGCCATCCGCGTTCCCTACGCCGTCTTCCACCAGCGCTACTCCACGAACACGCATCCGTCGTGGGCGCTCGCCCAACCCCTCCGGCTGATCGCCCACAACGGCGAGATCAACACCGTGCGGGGCAACCGCGAGGCGATGCGCGGGCGCGCGTCCCGGCTGGGCGGCGGCGCGCTGGGGCTGCGCCTGGGAGCGTTGGCGCTCGCGGGCCGCCCGCTCCTCGATCCGGCCGGGTCCGACTCGACGTCGCTCGACGAGGCGCTCGAGCTGCTCCTCGCTGCCGGCTGGCGGATGGACGCCGCCGTGATGGCGCTCCTCCCCGAGGCCCTGTACCTTCGCGACGAGGCCGTGCCGGGCCTCGCGGCCTGGCAGGCGGCGGCCGTCGCCCGGGTCGAGCCGTGGGACGGGCCCGCGGCGCTCGTCTTCTCGGACGGCCGGCGCGTCGGCTGCGTGCTCGACCGCAACGGCCTGCGGCCGGCCGCCTTCGAGGTGCGCCGCGACGGCCTCGTCGTCTGCGGCTCGGAGGCGGGCATGCTCCCTGCGGACGCGTCGCAGGTCATCCGACGTGGTCGCCTCGGCCCCGGCGAGCTGCTGCTCGTCGACACCGTCGCGGGCCGGATCCTGGAGGACGGCGAGGCGAAACGGGTGGCGATCGCCGCCGCGCCGGCCGGCCCCGCACCCCGGTTGCTGGAGTGGGTCGCGGGGACGGTCGTCGCCGCCGACGTTGCGCCGGATTCCGATGCCTCCCGACGGCGCCAGGTCCTCTTCGGGCTCGACGCCGAGCAGCTCCGGATGACCGTGAAGGCGATGGCGGCCGGGGGCCGCGAGCCGACGTGGAGCATGGGCGACGACACGCCCCTCGCCGTCATGGCGCGCCGGCCGCGGGCCGTCGCCGGCTACCTCCGGCAGGCGTTCGCCCAGGTCACGAACCCGCCGATCGACCCCGAACGGGAGCGCGCGGTCATGAGCCTCGAGGTGCCGGTCGGACCGCGGCCGCGGCTCCTCGACGCGGCCCGGCATGGCGCGCCCCGCTGCGTGCGGCTCCCGGGTCCCGTGCTGGGGACCGCGGGGCGTGACGCCCTCCTCGCCCTGGGTCGTCGTGGGCCGGGCGACACGGAGCCCTGGCGAATCGTCACCCTCGACGCGACCTGGCCGGCTGTCCACGGCGCGGCGGGCGCGGCGGGGCTGGCGGCCGCCCTGGACCGGCTCGTGCTCGAGGCGACGCGCGCCCGCGAGCGCGGGGCGGACCTCCTCGTGCTGAGCGACCGCGCCGCCGGCCCCGGACGGGCGCCCGTCCCCAGCCTTCTCGCCGTGGGCGCGGTCAACGCGGCATGTGTCGACGCCGGCCTGCGCGACGCCAGCGACCTGGTCGCCGACGCTGGCGATGCCTTCGATGTCCACGCCCTCGCCATGCTCCTCGCCGCCGGCGCCGACGCCGTCCACCCGTGGCAGGCGATCGCCGTCGCACGCGACATCGCAGGCTCCAGGGGGAACGAGGACCTGGACCCCGACCGAGCCGAGGCGAACCTCCTCGACGCCCTGGAGCACGGCATGCGCAAGGTGCTGGCCCGGATGGGGATCAGCACCCTCGCTTCGTATCGCGGCGGCCATCTCTTCGACGTCATCGGTCTCGCCGACGCGGTCGCCGACCGTTGCTTCCCCGCAGCGCCCCGGACGGCTGGGACCGCAACCCTGGAGCGGCTCGGCGCGGAGACGCTCGCCCGCCACGCCGCCGCCTACCTGGAGACGCCCGCCCCCGCGCCGGCCCCGGCGCTCGTCGATCCGGGCTTCGCCCGATTCCGGGCGGACGGCGAGCTGCACGCCTTCGCCCCCGCCGTGGTCAAGGCGACCCAGGTCCTCGCGGCCGGTCATCCGACGGGCGTCGGCCCCGGCGCAGCGCTGGCCCCGGCCGTCGCCGATGACGCCGTCGGGGACCAGCTGGCCGCGTATCGCGCGGCAGTCGCCCGCGAGGAGCCGGCGATGGTCCGCGACCTCCTCGCCCTGCGCCGCGCCCGGCCCGTGCCCCTCGCCGCCGTCGAGCCTGCCGAGCGGATCGTCCGCCGCTTCGTCTCCTCGGCGATGAGCCTCGGGGCGCTCTCCCCGGAGGCGCACGGCGCCCTCGCGATCGGTATGAGACGCCTCGGCGCCACGTCCAACTCTGGCGAGGGCGGCGAGGATCCCGCCGCGTACGAGCCCGACGCGAACGGCGAGGTGGCGGAGTCGGCGATCAAGCAGGTCGCCTCGGCCCGCTTCGGGGTGACGGCCCGCTACCTCGCCCGGGCCGAGCAGCTCGAGATCAAGATGGCCCAGGGGAGCAAGCCCGGCGAGGGCGGCCAGCTCCCGGCGAAGAAGGCGACGCCCCTGATCGCGGCCCTGCGTCGCGGCCAGGTCGGCATGACCTACATCAGTCCGCCGCCCCACCATGACATCTACTCGATCGAGGATCTCGCCCAGCTCATCGCCGACCTGCGGGCGGTGAACCCGGCCGCCCGGATCGGGGTGAAGCTCGTCGCCACGGCCGGCGTCGGGACGATCGCCGCGGGCGTCGCCAAGGCCCACGCGGACTACGTCCTGGTCTCCGGCCACGCTGGCGGCACCGGGGCCAGCCCGCTCTCGTCGATCAAGTCGGTCGGCGCGCCGTGGGAGCTCGGCCTGGCCGAGGCCCACCAGGTCCTGGTCCGCCAGGGACTGCGCGACCGGGTCGTGCTGCGCACCGACGGCGGGCTGCAGACCGGCCGCGACGTGGTGGTGGCCGCGCTTCTCGGCGCGGAGGAGTACGGCTTCGGGACGGCCGCCCTCGTGGCGATCGGTTGCGACATGGCCCGCCAGTGCCACCTCGACACCTGTCCCACGGGCATCGCGACCCAGCGCGAGGACCTGCGGGCGAAGTTCACGGGGACGCCCGAGCAGGTCGTGGCCTTCTTCACGGCCCTCGCCGAGGACGTCCGCCGTGAGCTGGCCGCACTCGGGTTCCGGAGCCTGGCCGACGCGATCGGGCGGACGGACCGCCTGGCCGTCCGCGACGGTGCGGCGCTCGACCTCGATGCGGTCGTCGGGGCGCCGGCGTGGCGGCCGCCAGCGGCCCGGGCCTCGGCGGACCCGAAGGCCCGGGGGCGAATTGCCGAGGCTCCCGTCTCGAGCCCGCTCGAAGACCGTCTCGCCGGGGCGCTGGCGCCGGCGATGGCGGCGCTCGCAGGCCGGGACCGACCGGCCCCGGTGGTCCTCTCGGCAGCGCTCACCACGGGAGAGCGCACCGTCGGGGCCCGGATCTCCGGCGACCTGGAACGCGCCCGGGACCGGGCGGGCCGGCCGGCGCAGGCCGCCCACGGCGGGACCCACCCTGCCGGCCCGGCCGGACCGGTTGGCCCCTCGCCCGCCGCCGTCGACCTCCGCGCCACCGGCGCGGCCGGCCAGAGCCTGGGGGCGTTCGCTACGGACGGCGTTCGGATCGCCGTCACCGGCATCGCCAACGACTACGTGGCGAAGGGCCTCTCGGGTGGCACGATCGTCGTCCGGCCCCCGGCGATGGCCGGCTTCCGAGCGGAGCACGAGGCGATCGCCGGGAACACCTGCCTGTACGGGGCGACCAGCGGACGGCTCCACCTGGTCGGGCGGGCGGGGATGCGGTTCGCCGTCCGCAACTCCGGGGCAACCGCGGTCGTCGAGGGGATCGGCGCCCACGGCTGCGAGTACATGACGGGTGGGGTCGTCGTGGTCCTCGGCCCGACCGGGCGCAACTTCGGGGCCGGGATGACCGGCGGCCGGGCCTACCTGTACGACCCCGACGGCCGGGTTCCGCTGCGGATCAACGCCGCCAGCGTGCGGGCCACGGCGCTGGCCGGTCCGAGCGAGGAGGACGCGCCCCGCCCCGACGCGGCCGAGCGCGAGGCGGAGGTGCGAGCGCTGATGTCCATCCACGCCTCCGAGGGGAGCGGACTCGCCGCGACGCTCCTTGCCCGCTGGGAGACAGAGCGTGCCGCGTTCTGGCTGGTGGAGCCGGTCCCGGCTCCGGCCTGACGCGGGCACCGCCCTGACGCGGGCATAGTGTCCCGTGTCGCTGATGTCTCGCGGGTAATGCGCCAGCCCGATGCGATTCCGACACGGCCCATCCTGCTGCTCCAGCGCTGGCGACCACCGAAGCCCACCGCGCCGCCCTGGCAGCGATCACCCGGGCACTGATGACGTGAGGATTACGGGCGCCTGGGGGCTGATGGCGTGACGCGCTCGAAGCCATCCAGGCGACGTAACCACGGCCGAACCCCTACGGGGCCACGGCGACGACCCCGAACATCGTGAGGCTCATCGAGAACTGACCTCGCCGCGCGGCGTCGTGGATCGTCGACACGAACCGCCGGCGGTCGGCGGTCGCCAGCCGATCGCTGGCGACGAGGTCGTCGGCGAGGCTCTCCATCGAGAAGCAACCGAGCGGTGCCGGCGACTCGTCGGGGTCCCAGGTCGTCCAGGTCTGCGTCGCCTCCGTTCTCGCGAGCGGGACGCAACCAGCGGCGCCGATGAGGTCGTGCAGTCGCCGGCCGACGTTGGAGGGTCGATCGCGCTCCGTTCGCATCCCGTCGCGGACGAGTGCAGCGAGTGCGTCGTCGCCGACATCGATCGTGAACGTCGACCAGTCGGTGTCGATCAGCGAGACGCGGCCGCCGGGGCGCACCACCCGCACCATCTCGGCGACCGCGGCTGCGGGGTCGGCGAGCCACTGGAGCGTGCGTTCGGACCGCGCGGCGTCGAAGGAATCGTCGGGCTCGTCGAGGGAGCACGCATCGCCGACGGTGAAGCGCACCCGACAACGTGCGGCTCCGGCGTTGGAACGGGCGACGCGCAGCATTCGCTCGGACACGTCGACGCCGACGACCTCCCCGCCTTCGCCGAGATCCCGGGCGAGCCCGAGCGCTGCCTCCCCGAGGCCGCAGCCCACGTCGAGCAGTCGTTCACCATGAGCAAGGCCGAGATGTGCTCGCTCCCACGACCGCAGCCGGAGCGTCGCGTCCCATCCGGCGGTTCCGTCCATCGTGGCGAGGAGCACGTCGACGTTCGGATCGTCGTCGACCCGGTGGTACCCGAGCCCGTGCGTGTCCTCGGTCGCCATGCCGCAAAGGTACGACGTGGTCGGGATCCTCGCCAGGGCGGTCCGCAAGCCACGAGCGAACAGTGAATCGGGACACTAGCTCGGACCTGACGGCCCGGCCGACGCCCCGGCCCGGCGGCCTGACGTTCCCGCCGCGACCGGCGATACTCGCGCCATGCCTCCGCCCGATCACTTCGCCGAGGCCCTCGCCGCCGGCCGCCCGATCCCCGCCGACGGGGCGATGGGCAGCGCCCTGATCGCGCTCGGCCTGCCGGCCGGGATGGCGCCCGAGGCCTGGCTGATGCACCCCGAGGGGGCGTCCGCGGTGGGGGCAGTGCACGCCGGCCACGCCGCCGCCGGCGCCCGGATCGTCCTCACGGCGACATTCGGGGCGAGTTCGGTGCGCCTCGCGGAGGGGCCGGCAGCCGGCGCGACCGTGGCGGTCTGCGGGGCCGCGGTCGCGATCGCGCGCGGGGCCGTTCCGGCGGGCGTGCTGGTGGCCGGCGACCTCGGGCCGACCGGTGCGCTCCTGGCGCCCTACGGCGACCTCGAGCCGGCCGCCGCGCGGGACGCGTTTGCCGAGCAGGCCGCGGCCCTGGCCGCCGCGGGCGTCGACCTGCTGTGGGTCGAGACGATGGCCGACCTCGCCGAGGCCCGGGCCGCCGTCGAGGGCGCGCGGGACGCAGCCCCCGGTCTTCCCGTCGTCGCCACCCTCACCTTCGAGCGCGGCCGGACTCTCTTCGGGGACCGTCCCGAGGACGCCGCCGCGGCGCTCGCCGGCCTTGGGGTCGCCGCGATCGGCGCCAACTGCGGGGCCGGGTTCGACGCGGTCCTCGACGTCCTGCCCGGGCTCGCTGCCGGGGCGCCCGGCCTGCCGCTGGTCGCGAAGGCGAACGCGGGCCGGCCGGCCATCGGCCCGGACGGGTCGCTGGCCTACCCCGCGACGCCGGCCGATGCGGCGACCTACGCCCGGCGCGCCGTGGAGCTGGGAGCGCTGATCGTCGGCGGTTGTTGCGGCACGACCGCGCTCCACGTCGCCGCCATCGCGGCTGAGCTCGCGAGATCCTGAGCCGTCGGGTCGCGGCCCGGCGCGGGAGCCGGTGCCGCCCCCGCTACTCCGCCGCAGCCTCCAGGCGATAGCCGACGCCACGCACCGAGGTCGGCAGCGGCGCCCCGGCTTCCTCGAGCTTGGCCCTCAGTCGCGCAAGGTGCGGCTTGAGCCACTGCGGATCGGGATCGGGGTCGCTCGGCCAGCCGGCGGCGAGTAGCCGGTCGTGGGGAACGACCCGCCCTCGGGCGGCTGCCAGCGACGCGAGCAGGGCGAACTCCGTCCGCGTCAGGGCCAGCACCGTGCCCTCCACCGACGCCTCGTGGCGCCCGGTGTCGAGGGTGAGCGAGCCCACCCGCAGCCCGCCGGCCGGGACGTCGCCGCCCTCGAGGCGTCGCATGACCGCGCGGATCCGGGCGAGGAGCTCCTGCTTGCCGAACGGCTTGGTGACGTAGTCGTCGGCGCCCGCGTCGAGCGCCTCGACCTTCGCCAGCTCGTCGGCCTCGCCCGTCAGCACGATGACGGGCGTCCGGCTCGTCTTGCGGATCTCCCGACAGACGTCGACGCCGTCGCGGCCGGGCATGGCCAGGTCCAGGAGGACGAGGTCCGGCGCCTCCTCCTCGAAGCGGCGAAGCGCGGTGTCGCCGTCGTAGGCCGTGATCACCTGGTGGCCCGCCGTGCCCACCAGGGCGGTGACCGCGCCGACCATGGCCGGCTCGTCATCCACGACCAGGATCCGCAGGCCGTCGGGCGGCCGGGGCATCGTCATCGCGCTCCTCCCTCCAACTCCATCGTCAGCGCTCGTCGGCCGCGGGCAGAGCGACGACGAACCGGCTCCCACCGTACCCGTTTCCCTCGATCCAGACCCGGCCGCCCATCGCCTCCAGCAGGCGGCGGGCCGCATACAGGCCGATCCCCGAGCCGCGACCGCGCCCGCGCGCCTTCCGGACGAAGGCCTCGAAGACCGTCTCCCACTCCTCGAGCGGGATGCCCGGCCCGTCGTCGGTCACGTAGACCCGGATCTCGCCCACCTGGCTCCACGCGCCGACCGAGACGCCCGAGCCGCGGGGCGCGTACTTCGCCTCGTTCTCGAGGAGCAGCTCCATGACCTGCCGGAAGCGGGCCTCGTCGCCGATCCCGATGAGCGGCTCCTCCGCGTGCTCCCAGCGCAGCCGGTGATTGCGCAGGAGCGGCCGCAGCAGCTCGATGGTCTCGCCGGCGGTCGCGCCCACGTTGAACGGCGACCGGGCCAGGGCCACCAGGCCCTCGCCGCGCACCGAGACGAGGATGGAGTCGACGAGCCGGTCGAGCCGCGTGATCTGGTCGATGGCGGCATTGCGCCAGTCGTCCGTGCTCCCCTGCGCCGGAGCCTCGCTGATCCCGCCCGCCGCGTCCGCGAGGAGGTCGATGTAGGCCCGGACCACGGACAGCGGGGTTCGCAGCTCGTGGGTGACGAGCGAGAGGAGCTCCGCCCGGGCCTCGTCGAGCTGCTGGAGCGTCTCCAGCTGGCGCTCCTGCTCGCGCTGGAGATGGCCCTTCTCGACGATGCCCGCGAGGAGGGCCGCGATCGTCACGAGGAGCGTGATCTCGCGCGGGGTGAACCGGCGCGACTCGACCGTCTGCACGTTGAGGACGCCGACGACGAGGTCGTTCCAGGTGAGGGGCACCGAAAGCATGGAGGTGAGCCCGGCCAGGTCGAAGCCGCGGAGGTACTTGAAGCGCGGGTCGAGCCGGACGTCGGGGACCTCGATCGGCCGGCGGGCTGCGGCGGCAGCCCCGGTGACCCCTTCCCCCATGGCGAGGCTGACCTTCCCCACGTGCTCCTGGTCCAGGCCGTTCGTCGCCGCCAGGGTGAGGCGGTCCGTGCCATGGTCCAGGAGGTAGAACGAACAGACCTCCACGTGGAGCGCCTCGCGCGTCCGGTCGACGATCGTCTGCATCAGCTCGTCCCAGTCGCGGGCCTGCGTGGCCAGCCGGGCGAGCTCGTGCAGGAAGGAGAGCTCGCGCAGCGTGCGCAGGGTGTCGGTCTCGGGCGTGAGGTGAGCGGCCTCGGCCGCGAGACGTTCGACGCGGTCCTCGGCGGTGAGCGGCGCGACCGGCGGTCGGGCGCGTGCCGCTCGGGGAGATCGGACCTGGCGTGGCTCGGGCACGGCATGATTGTCGCGCGAACGAGCCGCGGGCGTTCCCGGAATGGTCAGGGCGCGGATCCGGCCATCCCCGGCTCGGTGATCGTCGAGGGGAGGTCGGGGAGGAGCGGCAGGGTCCAGGTCCACGCCGCCCCGTGGTGGGCCCCGACCGCGCCGTGGCGAGCCGCCTCGACCCGGAGCGGGAGCCCGAAGATCTCGATGAAGCCCACGGCGCTCGCGTGGTCGAAGGCGTCGCCCGCGTCGTAGGTCGCCAGGTTCTTGTCGTAGAGCGAGAGCGGCGAGCGCCGCCCGTTGGCCGTGGCGGAGCCGTGATCGAGGCGGACCCGGACGTCGCCGGAGACCGTCCGATCGGAGCTCGCCACGTAGCCGCGCAGGTCGCGGTGGAGGGCGCTGAACCACAGGCCGTCGTAGGTGAGCTGGGCGATCTCGTGGGCGACGACGCGGTTGAAGCGGAGCGTGTCCTTGGAGAGGACGAGGCCCTCCAGCGCCCTGTGCGCGGCGTGGAGGATCGTGGCCGCGGGCGTTTCGTAGATCTCGCGGCTCTTGATGCCGACCAGGCGGTCCTCGACGTGGTCGATCCGCCCCACGCCGTGCGCGCCGCCGAGCTCATTGAGACGCTCGACGAGGGCGACCGGGCCATGACGCTCGCCGTCGATCGAGACCGGGGTCCCGCCCTCGAACCCGATGACGATCTCCACGGCCGGGGGCGCGGCGGCCGGGTCGACCGTCCAGGCGAAGGCGTCGGCCGGCGGCGCGACCCAGGGATCCTCCAGGATGCCGGTCTCGCAGGAGCGGCCCCACATGTTGACGTCGATGGAGTAGGGGGAGGCCCTGGTGATCGGGATCTCGATCCCCCGGGCGTTCGCGTAGTCGATCTCCTGGTCGCGGGTCAGGCCCATGCCGACGCGCAGCGGGGCGATGACCTGGAGCCCCGGGTCCAGGGCGTGGACGGCCACGTCGAAGCGGACCTGGTCGTTGCCCTTGCCGGTGGAGCCGTGGGCGACCGCGTCGGCACCCTCCTTCTGGGCGACCTCGACGAGGAGCTGGGCGATGAGCGGCCGGGCGAGCGCCGTGGCGAGGGGATACGCCCCCTGGTAGAGGGCGTTCGCCTGGAGGGCCGGCCAGCAGAAGTCGCGGACGAAGGTCTCCCGGGCGTCGACGACGTAGGCCCGGCTGGCTCCGGCCGACATCGCCCGGCGCTCGACGCCCTCGCGGAGCGACGTGCCGCCGACGTCGACGGTGAGGGTCACGACCTCCGCGTCGTGCTGCTCGCGCAGCCAGGCGACCGCGACGGACGTGTCGAGGCCTCCCGAGTAGGCGAGGACCACCTTGTTCGTCATGACTGCGATGCCTCCGTCTAGGGGTACGTGCTCGTGAGGTCGGCCCCGGGGAGGCCGGCGGCCGCCTGCGCCGCGAGAGTGGTGAACCGGGCCCGCCAGCGCTCGAGGGCGGGCTCGTCGGCGAAGAGGACGAGGAGGGTGTTGTCGCCGGCCAGGGTCCCGACCTGGTCATCCAGGTGCGACTCGTCGATCGCCTGGGCGATCGCGGACGCGGCGCCGGGCCGGGTCACGAGGACGAGGGTCAGCCCGCTGCGGGCGATCGTCAGCGGGTAGTCGGCGAGGATCCGCCGCAGGCGAGCCTCGTCCGGCAAGCTCCGATCCGCGGCGGGCGCGGCCACGGGGGCCAGGGACCCGGGCGTGACGTAGGCGTGGTGGGCGCCGCGCGGCGCCTTCACGAGGCCGAGGTCGGCGACGTCGCGGCTGACCGTCGCCTGGGTGACCGGGAAGCCGCGGTCGCGCAGGAGCCCGGCCAGCTCCTCCTGGCTCCCGATCGCGCGGGTGGCGACGAGGTCGAGGATCGTCCGCCGCCGGGCGGCCACCGCAGGGCTCATGGGTCTCGCCCGCGGCCGTCGCGAGCCATCGTGATGCGGGTGCCGAAGGTCGGGTCGTCGAGCGCGCGGGCGAGAGCGCTGGACGCCGCCGCGTCGCAGATGACGGCCTCGGAACCGGGTGCTGCGATCCCCGCCAGCGCCGCCCGGATCTTGGGAACCATCCCGCCCGAGATCGTGCCCGCCGCGATGAGGGCCTCGGCCGCGTCCGCCGTCAGCGAGGCGATCTTCGACCCATCGGCTCCGCGGATCCCGTCCACGTCGGTCATGAGGACCAGCTGGCGGGCGCCGAGCCCGGCCGCCAGCCCGCCCGCCGCGTCGTCCGCGTTCACGTTGCAGACGAGCCCGTCCTCGTCGCGGGCGAGCGGCGCCACGACCGGGACCTGCCCGCTCACCAGGACGGCGTCCAGGAGGTCGCGCTTGATCCCCACCACGTGCGCGACGAGCCCGATCCCGGGCACGCGCTCCCCGATGAGCAGCCCGCCGTCGACGCCGGAGAGGCCCACCGCGTCGACGCGCAGGTCCCGCAGCGCGGCGACGAGCTCGGAGTTGACGACGCCGCGCAGGACGGCCGCGGCAACCTCCAGCGCCTGTGCGTCCGTGACGCGGAGGCCGCCCTCGAAGCGGGTCGGGACGCCGAGCCGGTCGAGCCACTCCGTCATTCGCTTGCCGCCGCCGTGGACGATGACGACGGGGCGGCGCCGGGCGACCGTGGCCACCTCGGCAAGCACCTGCTGCTGGTCCGCGAGGGTCGTCCCGCCGAGCTTGAGGACGAGGATCTCGCTCACGTCGTGTACTCCGCGTTCTCGATCACGTACTGCTCGCTGAGGTCGCAGCCGAACGCCTCACCTGTCCCCGTGCCGAGGCCGAGGTCGAGGCGGACGAGGACCTCCGCGGCGTCCATCGCCGTTCGGGCGGCCGCGCGGTCGAAGGCGACCGGCCCGCCGGCCGGGCCGTCGTAGACGAGATGGCCGGCGATTGCGATCCGCATCAGGTTCGGGTCCAGGAAGGCGGGAGCCCCGGCCCGGACGCAGGCGTCGTCGGGGCCGAGGCCCGCCATCTCGAGGAGGCGGACCTCGCCGAGGCGCGCATTCCCGGCCGCACCGGCGATGCGGCCCCAATTCGGGTCGCGGCCGTGGACAGCTGCCTTGACCAGGCTGCTCGAGATGATGGAGCGGGCGACCGCCCGGGCGTCCACGTCGTCGCGGGCGCCGGACACCTGGCAGGTGATCAGGGTGGTCGCCCCCTCGCCGTCGGCCGCCTGCTGGCGGGCCAGCGACCGGGCGACGGCCTCGATCGCGCTCCCGAGGGCGGCGGCCTCGGCGGAGCCCGGGAGGACCGGGGCCGCCGGCGCGGCGCCGGAGGCGAGGAGGAAGACCGTGTCGTTCGTGCTCGTGTCCCCGTCGACCGAGAGCTGGTTCCAGGTCCGCACGGTCGCGACCCGGAGCAGCCCGTGCAGCGTCGCCGGGCTGACCGCGGCGTCGGTCAGGATCACCGCGAGCATCGTCGCCATCCGCGGGTGGATCATCCCCACCCCCTTGGCGATCCCCGAGACGGTGACCGTGACCGGGGACCCGTCCGGGCCGGGGAGGGTGATGGTCGCGCTGGCGATCTTGGTCACGGAATCCGTCGTCCGCAGGGCCTCGGCGGCGGCCAGGAGGCCGGCATCGGTCGCCGGGAGGCCGGCGACGGCCAGGTTGACGATCCCGACCGCGACCTTCTCCACCGGGAGCCTCGTCCCGATGACCCCCGTGGAGAGGCTCAGGACCCCCAGCGGATCGACGCCGAAATGGACGGCCACCGCCCGGGCGATCGCCGCCTGGTCGGCCAGGCCGGCGAGGCCGGTCGCGGCGTTGGCACAGCCACTGGTCGCGACGATGGCCTGGGCGCGGCCGAAGTGATCGGTCCCGCCGCCACGGCCCTCGGGGCGGGTGATCGCCAGGTTGGCCCGGGAGGCCTCGACGGGCGCCGCCACGACCTGGTTCGTCGTGAAGACGGCCGCGGCAGCGGCCGGTCCGCCGGTCGTGCGGATCACGGCGAGGTCGGGCCTGCCGCTCGCCTTGATCCCCGCCGTGATGGCTCCGGCGGCGAAGCCGGCCGGCAGCACCGCGGCCCGGCGCACCTCCGGCAGCGTCGAGGGGAGAGCGGCGAGGAGCGCGTCGGGGGCGACGGTCGCGGCCGGACGCTCGGTCGGGCGCCCGGTCGTGGTGGGGTCGGTCGCCATCGGAGTCGCTCGCCGTCGCTACGGCGCCAGCGGGAGCTGTTCGAGGCCGGCGGTCTCCGGCAGCCCGTGGACGACGTTGAAGGCCTGGATTGCCTGGCCCGCGGCCCCTTTCACGAGGTTGTCGATGACGCCGAGGGCGAGGACGCGCCCCGTCCGCTCGTCGACGCGGACGTGGACCCGGCAGGTGTTGCTGCCCAGGACGTGCTTGGTCGCCGGCGGCTCGGCGACCACGTGGACGAAGGCCTCGCGGCCGTACGCCTCGGCATAGAGGGCGTCGACCTCGCGCTGGGTCACCCGGCGCGTCGGGCGGACGTGGCAGGCCGAGAGGATCCCCCGCGTCATCGGGACGAGGTGGGGGAGGAAGTCGACGTCGCGGGCTCCGGGATTCGCGGCGGCTCCGTCCCCGGCTCCCGCGGCTTCGGCGCCGAGCACAGCCAGCTCCTGCTCCATCTCCGCGACGTGGCGATGGCCGCCGATCCCGTACGCCTTCACGCTCTCGTTGACCTCGCCGAACATGAGGTCCTGCTTCGGCTCGCGCCCGGCCCCCGAGACGCCCGACTTGGCGTCGACGACGAGGTCGCCGATCAACCCGGCCCGGGCGAGGGGGGCCAGGGCGAGGAGGGTGGCCGTGGGGTAGCAGCCGGGCGCCCCGACGATCGCGGTCTTCGCCTGCCGCAGCGCCGCCAGCTCGGCCCGGTGGAGCTCGGGCAGGCCGTAGACGGCCGCGGGGAGCAGGTCGGCCCGCGGGTGCTCGAAGCCGTACCAGCGCGGGTAATCGAGCGCGGCGCGCAGGCGGAAGTCGGGGCCAAGGTCGACGATCGCGGCACCCGTGGCGGCAAGGTCGGGGACGATCTCGGCCGCCGCGCCGTGGGGGAGGGCCAGGAAGACGGCGTCGGCGTCGGGGACCGTGGCGTCGACGTGGAGCCCGGTCCGGTCCAGGTGGATGTGGGTGCCGCCGATCGGCTCCTGGCTCCGGCCGCGGCCCACCAGGCCCACGATCTCCACGTCGGGATGCCTGGTCAGCAGCCGCACCAGCTCGGCCCCGACGTAGCCGGTGGCCCCGACGATCGCCACGCGGATCCGGGCGCCGTCGCCGCGCGGCCCGCGAGGGAGCGGCACGGCCCGGCGCTCCGGCGCGACCCGGACCGACGCTCCCGATCCCGCGCTCACCGGCGCTCGGATGCCGCCGCCGCGGCGGGGCGCACCGGGCCGTTCGCGGACGGCCGTGCGGATCGGAGGCTGTCGGGCCGGTCGGGCCGGATCGCCGGGGTTCTCATGTCACGCATGACTATACATTGACAGCGCATAGTCATGCAATGGTGCCGTGAGGCGCGGCGACGCGCCGTGAGGCGCGACCGGCCGGCGCCCTGCGTGCTGCGCCGTGGCGCGGCCCCGGCCTACCCCTCGTCGGGTGGGAGCTCCAGGCCGGGACCCGTGATCGCCGCCTCGCCCGCCAGCGGCGCCGCGCCCTCGGGCGAGGTCACCACGTAGCGGTGGTGCAGCTCGGCATAGCCGCTGGCCAGGCCGGTCGAGACCGCGCAGTACGTCGTGGCCGAGAGCTCGATCGCACGCCGGACGGCCTCGACGTCCACGGCCGGCCCCTCGACCTCGTGGGTCACCGTCACCCGTCGAAAGGCGTGCGGGTGGGCGTCGCGCTGCTCGGCCTCGACCCGCACGGCGTAGCGGGCAACCTGCTGGCGCTTCTTCTCGAGGATGCTGGCCACGTCCATCGCCGTGCAGCCGCCGATCGCGACAGCAAGCAGCTCGATGGGCCGCGGGCCGCTGTTGCCCTTCCCGTTGTCCATGACGATCTCGAAGCCGGAGCCGGTCCGGGCAACGAAACGCATCCCGCCGTCGTGGCGGAGGTCGGCGGTCCTGACGGCCATGGCTGTCTGCTCCTGGGCGTGCTGACGGGCGGCGGGGAGTGCCGGGGAACGCCGCCAACAGTCTACGACGACCGGTTGCGTGTTTGCGCAAGTCCTTGAGCCGGACGCCGGCGGGTCGCCGGCGGGCGGCTGTCCGAGCAGCCGGCCTGCTGGGATTCGACCCTCGCCAGCACGCGAATCATGGCGAACCCGCAATTCGCTGGAATCCTCGATCGTGGGACCACCGATTCCGAGCAGCTCCGCTGCTCGAGCAGGACGGAGGCGCGCGGTCCACGCAGGGAACCCACGCCCTCGAGGCCGGGATCCCCGGTTGCGGCGGGGGTTCCGTACGGCGATCCCTGGCTGTCGAGTCAGTGCCGCATCACGGCGCCGTCGGCCACCCCGCGCTCCGCGCTCGCGACGCCCACCGGCGCCTCGAACTGCTCGTGATAGAGGCGGGCGTAGAGGCCGCCCAGGGCCAGGAGCTCGTCGTGGCGACCCCGTTCCACGATCCGGCCGCGCTCGTAGACAAGGATCTGGTCGGCCCGCAGGATCGTGGAGAGGCGGTGGGCGATGGCGATCGTCGTGCGGCCTTCCATGAGGCGCTCCAGGGCGGACTGGATGAGCCGCTCGGAGACGGTATCGAGCGCCGACGTGGCCTCGTCGAGGATCAGGATCCGGGGGTCCTTCAGGAGGACCCGGGCGATGGCGATCCGCTGCTTCTCGCCGCCCGAGAGCTTGTACCCGCGCTCGCCGACGATCGTCTCGTACCCCGCCGGCAGCTCCAGCACCCGCTCGTGGATCGCCGCCGCCCGGGCGGCGGTCTCGAGCTCCGCCTCGGTCGCCTCGGGGCGGGCGTATTGCAGGTTGTCGCGGATCGAGGCGTGGAAGAGGTACGTCTCCTGCGTGACGACGCCGATCGTGCTGCCGAGGGACGCCAGCGCGATTCGCCGGACGTCGATCCCGTCGATCTCGATCGCGCCGCTGTCGACGTCGTAGAGTCGCGGCACGAGGTAGGTCGTGGTCGTCTTGCCGGAGCCCGACGGGCCCACCAGGGCGACCAGCTGGCCAGGCTCGGCGTCGAAGTCGATCTCCTCGAGGGCGAACGCAGCAGGGATGGCCGGGGCAGCGAGCGACGCGTCAGTCACGCCGGCGGGTGTGGAGGGCCCGGGCGTCGACGGCTCGGCAAGGCCCGCCTCGAGCGCCTCCTCGACGATCGGCTCGACCACGGCGTCGGCCACCGCCTCGCCCGGGGTGGACCCCGCCGCGTGCGCGGGCCCGAACGGGGGGGCCTGCCCGTCCGCCGGCGTCCGCCCGGCGGCAACCGCCTCGAGCGCACGCTCCGACGGCACGGTGGCGGAGGGGTAGCGGAACGAGACCCGGTGGAGCCGGACCCGGCCGCGCACGGCCCCGGGCTCGAGGGTCACCGCGTCGGGCGCGTCGACGATCTCCGGGTCGAGGTCGAGGTACTCGAAGATCCGGTCGAAGAGGGCGAGCGACCCGGCAATCTCCACCTGGACGTTCAGGAGCTGGCCAAGCGGGAAGAACAGGCGGCTCTGGAGCGTGGTGAAGGCCACGATGTCGCCGGCGGTTGGCGCCGACGGGTCGCCGTTCATGGCGAGCACCGCGGCCAGCCAGTAGACGAACGCCGGGATGATGCTGAAGATCGTGCCGATGATCATGAAGAACCAGCGCCCGACCATCGCCTGGCGAAGCTGGAGACCGGCGAGCTGGCGGTTCAACGTCCGGAAGCGCTCGGTGGCCGCCGCCTGCTGGCCGAACGTCTTGGTGAGGAGCACCCCCGAGACGCTGAGCGTCTCCTCGGTCGCCGCGGTCATGTCGGCGAGCGACTTCTGGGTCTCGGTGGAGACCTCGCGCCGGACCCGCCCGACCCGCTGGGTGAGGTAGAGGAAGAACGGCAGCATCCCCAGCGACAGGAGCGTCAGCCGCCAGTCGATGATGACCATGGCGACGACGGTCGAGAGGACGATGGCGATGTTCGCGGCGACGCTGGCGGCGGTGTCGGTGACGACCGCCTGGACGCCGCCGACGTCGTTCGCGAGACGGCTCTGGATCTCGCCCGTCCGCGTCTCGGTGAAGAAGCGGAGCGGCAGCCGCTGGAGGTGGGTGTAGAGCGCGTTGCGGAGGTCCTGCATCACGCTCTGGCCGATGATGTTGTTGAGGTAGGTCTGGCCGACGCCGATGAGGCCCGAGACGATCGGGGTGACGATCATCAGGCCCACGAAGAGGCCGAGGTTCGTGTAGTCCCGCCCGATGATCACCTGGTCCGTGAGGAGCTTGAGCATGATCGGGTTGACGAGGCCGAGCAGGCTCGTGATCAGGATGGCCCCGACGACGACGGTGACCTGGAGGCGGTACGGCCGGAAGAAGGCGACGATCCGGGTGATGGTCCGCCGCCGGCGCTCGGGCGGGATGGGTGGTGGCGGGTCGCCGCCACCGAAGGGGCCGCGGGCCAGCCGGCGGGCCCCGCCGCGTCCCGTCACGCGCCCGGCCCCGGGATCCGGGCCGTGACCACGAGCGTCGAGCGACGCGACGGGACGCCCCGGGTCAGCAGGTCGCCGGCGAGACCGAGAACGAAGGTCGGCAGTCGGCGTCCCCAGGCCCGGGCGAGGTGGCCGACCGTCTCGACGCGAATGGCGGTGAAGCCTGCTGCCACGAGCGCCTCGCGGAGGGCGGCCGGATGGTTGCAGGCGCCCACGAGCGGGTGCGCGTCGGCCGCAGTCGCCTTGACGATGGGCTGGACCCGGCGACGCAGCCGGTCCGGCATGGTGAGGTAAGCGGCCACGAACGGATGGCGGCGGTTGACGGTCAGGAGGACCAGCGACCCGCCCGGGCGCAGCCAGCGGGCGAGGTTGGCGAATGCCGCCTCCGGGTCGACGAAGTGCTCGACCGTGAACGAGCTGAGGACCACGTCGAAGGTCGCCGGCGGGAACGCGTCCGGGGTCGCGCAGAGGTCGACGGTGGCGAACTCATCGAGGTAGGGAAGGGCGCCCGGCGTCGGCGCGTGGATGTCGACGCCGACGAACCGGCCGATCCGGGCCCGGTGGCGGGCCAGCGCCGAGCGGCGGCCGCAGCCCGCGTCGAGAACGACGACCGCCGGCGGCGCGGCTGCCTCCGCCCCGCGGGTGGCCTCGGCCCGCAGGAGCGCGTCGTCGAGGGCGGCCCGGACCAGGTCCCCGGCGCTCGGAAGGATGCCGAACCGGCGGAGCGTCGCCTCGCGGCGGTCGCTCACCAGGCCGTCGCGGTGACGGCCTCGACCACGCCGTGCTCCTCGAGCCAGCGCTCGGCGTCGATCGCCGCCCGGCAGCCGTCACCGGCGGCGGTGACCGCCTGCCGGTAGCGGTGGTCGTGGACGTCGCCGGCGATGAAGACGCCTTCGATCTTCGAGTGCGTCTCGTGCTCCACGACGAGGTAGCCCTTCTCGTCGCGCTCCAGCCATCCTTCGAAGGGCGCGGTGTTGGGCCGGTGGCCGACGGCGACGAAGAAGCCGTCGACCGGGAGCTCGAGCGTCTCCCCGGACGCCACCTCGCGCAGGCGCAGGCCGCGGACCGCTTCGTCGCCGAGCACCTCGTCGACGGTCACGCCGCGGTGGATCTCGATCGCGGGATGGCTCTCGGCGCGAGCCATCATGATCCGGCTGGCCCGGAACTCGTCCCGGCGGTGGAGGAGGTGAACCTTCGAGGCGAAGCGGGTCAGGTAGAGGGCCTCCTCGAGGGCCGTGTCGCCGCCCCCGACCACGGCGACCTCCTTGTCCCGGAAGAAGAAGCCGTCGCAGGTCGCGCAGGCGGAGACGCCGCGCCCCCGCAGGCGCTCCTCCGAGGCGAGACCGAGCCAGATGGCCGACGCGCCCGTTGCGATGATGACCGCCTGGGCGCGGTACTCCACGCCGGCGGCCCAGACCCCGAACGGCCGGCTCGAGAAGTCGACGCGGTCGGCCTCGACGTCGAACAGGCGGGTCCCGAAGCGCTCGGCCTGCTGGCGGAAGCGGAGCATCAGCTCCGGGCCCTGGATCCCGTCCGGGAAGCCCGGGTAGTTCTCGACGTCGCTCGTGATCGTGAGCTGGCCGCCCGGCTGGTAGCCGGCGAGGACGATCGGGCGCAGGTTGGCGCGCGCCGCGTAGATCGCGGCCGTCAGGCCGGCCGGGCCCGAGCCCAGGATCAGGACGCTCGTCTCGAGCGGGCCGCCCGTGGCCGGGGCTGCCGCGGGGACGGCAAGGGGCGCCGCGTCGTCGGCGGCCCCGAAGTCGATGGCAAAGCCGCCGAAGGGGGAGGTGGTGTCGGGCATCTGGAGGATTGGTCTCGTGCGGGTCGGCCGCGGGCCGCGCGGAACGGGGCATCTATGCTAGCACGCCGCCTATACCCCCTGGGAGTATGAGTCGAAGCCCGGGCCGGACGGCCCGGCGGCGCGCGCGGTGTCCCGGGATCGGCTGTCAGATGGTGTGGACCAGCTCCACGAGGCGGGCTGCCTGCTCGTCGACGCCCGGCTGCTCGATGTTCCGGATCCCCACGATCACGTGCTGCGCGCCGGCGCCCGCGAGGGCCGCGAACCGTTCGGCGGCCGCCTCCGGCGTCTCCGCCCGAGGCCCGCCTTCGGCGAGGAGGTGCGTGCCCTGGAGGGTGGTGCGCTCGATTTCCTCGAACGGCCGGCCGACCGCCTCGCAATGCGCCTGCAGGATGGCGTACTTGTGCCGCAGGATCTCCGGGCCCCCGAAGACGTTGGTGGCGTCGGCGTACTGCGCCACCAGGCGGAGCGTCTTCCGCTCGCCGCCGCCGCCGATCATGATCGGGACACGCGGCCGGCTGATCGCCTGGGGCGAGTTCAGGAGGCGCGTCGCCGCGTAGTGGGCGCCGTCGAATCGCTGCTCCGTGCCCTGCTCGCCGGTCCACATGGCATGGGCGACCTGGAGGGTCTCCTCGAGCATCTCGAACCGAGTCGCCAGCGGCGGCATCGGAAAGCCGAGTCCGTCGCTCTCCTCCTGGTTCCAGGCGGCGCCGATCCCCAGCCAGGCCCGCCCGCCCGAGAGGACGTCGAGGGTGGTCGCCGCCTTGACCCAGAGCCCGGGTAGCCGGTAGTGGATTCCGCCGACCATGAGCCCCACGCGCGCCCTGCTCGTGTGCGCCGCCAGGAAGCCGAGCGTCGTCCAGCCCTCGAGCATCGGGTCGCTGGCGGGCCCGAGGCCCCGGATCTGGAAGAAATGGTCCATGACCCACAGGGAATCGAAGCCGGCGTCGTCGGCGGAGCGGGCGACGCGGGCGAGGGTCGGCCCGATCGCGGGCGCGCCCCCGGCGAAGTCGAAGCGATTCAGCTGGAGGCCGATCTTCACGGGCAAGGGCTCCTGGCGGTCGGTGCGCTGGGCAGCGCGAGCGTACACCGGCGGGTGCCCAACGGCGCCGGCGCCACCCGGCGGCCTACCGGAAGAGGTCGACCTCGGCCGGCATGAGGACATCCGCCCGGATGCTGCCGTCGCCAGGAGGCGGCGATGCGCCGCGCACGAGCGCGGCCGGCCGCCCCGCGGCTTTCCCGAGCACCAGCTCGGCTGCCGAAGCGATCTCGTCGGCCACGGCGCGGACCGTCGCTGCCATCGTTCGACCGTCCGCGTCGGGCGTGCCCCGGAGGTCTTCCAGCGGCCGGAAGCCGGCCACGCCGATGGCGAGGTCGGTGATCCCGAAGCGCCACGGCCTCCCGAGGCTGTCCGAGACGATCACCCCCGGCGCCACCCCGAACCGCGCCGCCAGCCCGGCGCGGATCCGCCGGGCGGAGGCGTCGGGATCGTCGGGAAGGATGAGGACCACCCGGCCGCTTCCGGGCCCGACGTTGCTCGCGTCGACGCCGGCGTTCGCGAGGACGAAGCCGTGACGCGTCTCCGCGACGATCACGCCGTTCGCCATCCGGACGACGCGGACGGCCTGGCGCAGGACCACCTCGACCTGGCGGGGGTCGCGCTTCCAGCGGGCCGCGAAGGCGATGGCCTCGGGACGGGGGTCGATCGTGGCGAGGTCGACGATGGCCCCCTCGGCCTTGGAGACCACCTTCTGGGTGACCACGATGACGTCGTCCGCGCGGAGCGGCAGGGCACCCGGCGTCGCCGCGACCGCGTCGGCCACGAGACCCGGCAGGTCGTCGCCGGGGCGGACCTCGGGGAACCCGGCCAGCGGCAGGACGAGAAGGAGCTCGTCCGGGCGCGTCGGGTCGGCGGGCTGCCCGGCACCCTTGCCCGGACCGCTCACGGGAGCTCGGCCCGGAGGCCACCCATGCCCGCGGCCTCGGCCGCGAGGAGGTCGTCGGGGGTGTCGAGGTCGAGCTCGAGGGGCCCCGCGATCTGGAGGTAGGCGGCGCCCACGGCCCGGGCGCCGGCCTCGTGGGCTGCTCGCGAGCCGAGGCCGAAGTGGAACGAGATCGCCCCCGGCGGCGCCACGAGGAGGACGTTCGTGCCGCTGCCGGCCCGGTCGGTGACGAGCGCAACGAGGGCGCGTCTCTCCTCCCCGGCGGCCTCCCCCGACGCCAGGTGGGCGCGGGAATCGTCGATGATCCGGGTGAGCTCTTCCGCGGTGATGGCCGGGAGGTCGCCCGGGACCACGAGAACGGCGTCGGCGCCGACCGCGCTTGCGCGGGCAGCACCCGCCGCGAGGCCCTCGTTCAGTCCACTCCCGACCTGGGCGAGGACGTGGGCTCCCAGCGCTCTCGCCAGAGCGAGGGTGTCCGGGTCGGGCGAGACGACGACGATCTCGGTGACGGCGGCCGCCCCCGCCGCGGCCGCGACCGTGCGAGCGAGGAGGTGCTCCACGAGCGCCCGCCGCTCCTCCGCGTCGAGCGCCTCGCCGAGGCGCGCCTTCGCGCCCTCCAGTCCCCGGACGGGGACGAGGGCGACGATGTGCTGGAGGGTGAGACCGGGGTCGGGCACGGGTCGATCGTAGACGAGGCCGCGCTCGGGTACCGTACGGATCGGCATGACCACCCCGCCCGCGCCGGCCTCCCTCCCGTCGCTCACCTTCCTGGGTCACTCGACGATGCTCATCGAGATCGCCGGCATGCGGATTCTCACCGATCCTGTTGTCCTGGAGCGCCTGCTCATCCTGCGGCGGACCACGACCCGCCTCGATCCGGCGCATCACCGCGACCTCGACGCGGTGCTGATCTCGCACCTCCACGTCGACCACCTCCACATCCGGTCCCTCCTCGAGGTCGGCCGCGCGACGCGGGTGATCATGCCGGCCGGCGGCGAGCGGCTCCTGGTGGGACACGGGTTCACCCGGGTCGAGGGCGTCCGGCCCGGTGACACCGTGGCGGTGGGGCCGGTGCGGGTCACGGCGACGTTCGCCGACCATGACGGCCGCCGCCCGCCGCTGGGGCCGGCCGGACCGGCCCTCGGGTTCATCCTCGAGGAGGAGTCCACGAAGGTCTACTTCGCCGGCGACACGGACGTCTTCCCGGGGATGGTCGACCTGGCCCCGGGCCTGGACGTGGCGATGCTCCCGGTCTGGGGCTGGGGCCCCCGCCTGGGCCACGGCCACATGAACCCCCGGCGGGCCGCGGAGGCCCTGCGGCTCCTGGCGCCGCGCTTCGCGGTCCCGATCCACTGGGGGACGCTCTGGCCCTTCGGCCTGGGACGGGTCGTCCCGGGGCGCCTCACCGACCCGCCCCGCGAGTTCGCCCGCTTCGCCCGCCGCTACGCGCCGAACGTCCAGGTCCTCCTGACTCCGCCCGGGCAGCCGGTCTCCTTCGATCCCCACGGGCCGGATCCGGCGGTCAGGACGCTCCGCGCCAAGCCGCCGCGACCGCCGCGGCTGCCAACGATGCCCGGGACGCGTCGTCGCCCATGATCGTGGGGCCGACGACGGGCTCGATCCCGAGGGCGGCGATGGCCGGCGCCTCGGCCGCATCCACGTCGTCGACGAGGAGCGCGTCGATCAGGCCGGCGTAGAGGCGGGCGATCCCGACCGCGCTCGATTCCGCCCCGAGGGTGCGCGCCATCCGGTCGGCGGGGCCCCTGAGCGCGCGTCCGCCGACGAGAGGCGAGACGGCGGCCACCCGGACGCCGCGGGCCCGGGCCGCGTCGAGGAGGCCGCGCATCCCCGGGACGGCCAGGATGGGACCGATCGACACGAACGGGTTCGAGGGGCAGAGCACGAGGGCCTCGGCCGCGGCGAGGGCCGCCGCGACCTCGGCCGTCGGGCGCGCGGCCTCGATTCCGGGGAAGGCGACCTCGAGGACGTCGGGTTCCTGGCGGAGGCGCACGAAGTACTCCTGGAAGGGGAGCCAGCCGTCGGGCGTGCGGACCCGTGTGCGAACCGGCTCGTCAGCCATCGGCAGGATGGGCGTCTCGACGCCGAGCGCCCGCTGGATGCCGCGGTCGACCTCGGTGAGTCGGACGCCCTCCCGAAGGCGCCGAGTCCGGTGGACGTGCAGGGCGATGTCGCCGTCGCCGAGGCGGAACCACGCCGGCTCGCCCAGCCGCTCCAGCATCGCCGCCGCGGCCCACGTCTCCCCGGCCAGGCCCCAGCCACGCTCGCGGTCGGCCAGCCCGGCGAGGGTGTAGACCACCGTGTCGTGGTCCGGGCAGACGAGGAGGCCGTGGAACTCCCCGTCGTCGGCGGTGTTGACGATGACGGTCAGGTCGCCGGGCGCGAGGATGGTCGCCAGCCCGTGGGCGAGCCTGGCCCCGCCAACCCCGCCCGCGAGCGCAACGACGCGCGGCACGAGGCCCCTCAGCCGGCCAGCGTGGCCCGGACCTCGCCGATCCGGGCGATGGTCTCGGCGTCGTACGGCGCCGGCAGGCGCACGACGATCGTGCGGAATCCGAGGTCGACGTAGGGGCGCAGCGCTGCCGCGACGAGCTCGGGCGGGCCGAGGAGGGTGGGCACGTTCCCGGCGTCGGGCGTGCCGTTCGCGGCGCAGAGGGCGCGGAAGGCGCGGGCCGCGTCGCCGGGGTCGTCGCGGAGGACGATCGGGAAGCTGACCGTCCGCTCGATCGTCGCGGGGTCGCGCCCGACGGCCGCACAGTGCTCCCGGAGGATCGCCTCCCGTGACGCGACCTCTTCCAGTGTCCCGTTCGTGTTCCACGCGTCGGCCCGCCGGGCCACCGTGCGCAGCGTCTTCCTGGGCCCGCCGCCGCCGACGAGGATGGGCAGGTGGTCCTGCACCGGGCGCGGGCGCAGGAGCGCGTCGTCGAAGCGGTAGAAGCGGCCGGCGTGGCTGAAGCGCTCGCCGTCGAGGAGGCGGCGGATCACCTCGACGGCCTCGTCGAGCCGGTCCAGGCGCTCGCCGATGCTCGCCCCGAAGTCGATCCCGAACGCCTCGTGCTCACGGGCAAACCAGGCGCCGCCGAGGCCGAGGACGGCGCGTCCTCCCGAGACGTGGTCCAGGGTGGCCGCGAGCTTCGCCGTGTGGCCCGGATTGCGGAACGTGTTCGCCCCGACCATGAGACCGACCCGGACCCGCGAGGTCCGCGCGGCGACGGCGCCCATCGCCAGCCAGCCCTCGAGGATCGGCTGCTCCCAGGGCCCGAAGATCGCCTCGAGGTGGTCCCACGTCCAGACGTCGTCCCAGCCGGCCTCCTCCGCGGCGACGGCAGCCGCGAGGAACCCCGGCCAGTCCCCGGCCTGGCTCCAGAGCTGGGCGCCGAAGCGCAGGGCGGGCACGGTCGTCAGTCCTCGAGATGGTCGTGGACGGCGACGATCTCGATCCGGAACGAGACCCGGTGCTGGGTCCGGAAGGCGCCGATGAGCCGCTCGGCCCGGGCCGGGTCGTCCGCGTGGTAGCGGCGGGCGAACGCCGCGATGTCGGCCTGGGCGATCTCCTGGTCGTCGATCGTCTCGACGACGCGGCCCGCGAGGGCGACAAAGGCGTAGCCGTCGGCGCCGTCGAGGACGGCCAGGGAGCAGCGCGCATCACGGCGCAGGTTCGCCGGCCAGCGCCTGCCGTCGGCGCTGTTGACCGTGAGCCGCCCGTCGGCATCGAGGCGGTACCAGACGACGGCCTGGCGGGGCGCCCCGGCGGGGTCGATGGCGGCCAGGGTCGCGAAGCGGCCCGGCGCGGCAAGGAAGGTGCGGACGCGGTCGCCGACGATCGAGGGGCTCATGGGCGGATCGTACGGCACCCGCCCGGCGGCCGAGCGTCGGGGGTATCCTCGGCGGGAGTGCTGCGGCACCGAGGTCGCGGCGGACGGAGGCGCGATGGAGCTCGACGGGATGCACGTGGCGGTCCTCGCCGGTGAGGGCGTCGAGGACCTCGAGTACTGGGTGACCGTGATGCGGCTCCGCGAGGCCGGTGCGCGCGTCACCTCGGTCGGCCTGGGCCCCGCGACCGTCCGGGGCAAGAACGGCCTGGCGGTCCCCGTCGACGTCGCGGTCGAGGGCGTGGACCCGGACGAGATCGACGGCCTCGTGATCCCCGGCGGGCACATGCCGGACAAGCTGCGCCGCTACCCGGCCGTGACCGACTTCGTGGCCGCCATCCACGCAGCGGGCAAGCCGATCGGGATCATCTGTCATGGAGGGCTCATCGCCATCTCGGCGCACATCGTCGTGGGCAGCCGCTCGACGGGGTCCCTCGGGATCCGGGACGACCTGGTGAACGCCGGCGCGACGTGGGTGGACGAGCCGGCCTTCCGCGACGCAAACCTCGTCTGGGGGCGCGTCGTGGAGGACATCCCGGCCTTCTGCCGGGAGCTCGTGGCCGCCCTCGCGGAGAGCCGGGCGGCGGGGTAGCGCAGGCGGCGCTCAGTCCGTCCGTTCGGGGGCGAGCGCGCGGACGGCCGCCGGGACCGGCGGGGCATCCGGCGGGCGGAGCCTCTCGATCGCCGCGCGCACGGCCGCCACGCGGGAGCGGGGCGGCTCGACGGGCTCCGACGTGGGATGCCCGAGCAGGTATCCCTGGCCGAGGTCGACGCCCGCCTCGACGAGGACCCAGAGGTCTGCCCGCTTCTCGATCCCTTCCGCCACGAGTTGCGCGTCGATCTGGCGGGCGAAGCCGACGAACGCCTCGATGAGAGCTCGCTTGGCCACGTCGCGGGCGGCGCCCTGGACGATCTCGCGGTCGATCTTGATGGTGCTGGGTCGAAGCGCCGCGATCAGGGTGAACGAGGCGTAGCCGGCCCCGGCGTCGTCGACGGCGACGCCGAATCCGAGCCGGCGCAGGCCGCGGACGGCCCGCTTGAGGGGCAGGACGTCGGGGATGGCCTGCTGCTCCGTGCACTCGAGGGTGACCTGGTGCGGCGACAGGCCAGCCGCGCGGACCCGGGCGGCGATGGCGCGCGGCTCGAAGCGCGGATCGAGGAGGCTGACGGGCGTCAGGTTGATCGTGAGGCGGATCGGTGGTCGTGGGCCGCCGCCGAGGATCTCGGCGACGCGGGCGAGGATCCGCTCCACGATGAACAGATCGAGGTCGACCGAGCGCCCCGTCGCGATCGCCGCGTCGACGATCCCGCTGATCGACTGGGGAAGCATCGGCATCTCCGGCCGGAAGAGACATTCCCATTCCTCGGTCCGGAGAGTGCGGAGGTCGACGATGGGCTGGAAGACGACACGGTGGCGGTTGCGAAGCGTGAAGAAGTAGTCGAGCAGCTTGCCGGCCGCGATGATCGGCGACTGGTCCATCCCGATCCGGTCGGCGATCCCGGACTGCTGGACGGCGTCCGCGAGGGCGTGGAGGTAGCGGTCGGGGGCGGGGGCGGCAGGGTCGATCGCGACGAGCCCGTACGGCTGCCCGTCGGCGAGGTCCGCGACGACCGGGTCGTCGAGGGCTGCCGCGAGCGCGATGACGCACCACCCCGCCTCGAGGTCGAGGATGCGCGAGCCGAACGCGGCGTCGGCGACGCCCCGCGCGAAGCGGTGGTCCCTCGTCCAGAAGAGGCGCTCGTCGCCCGGGTGACGACTCCAGAACGGCATGAATCTCCCGCCGACGCCGGTCGGCGGGCACCATTCCCGCGTCGCGGCCGAGCGTCCGGCACGCGGCCATGATGCGCGCGGCACGCAAGAGGCGATGGAGTCCGGGCGTACCGCCGACCTCGGCCAGAAGTACCGGGCCCGGCCGTCCGCGCAGCTACTCGGCCAGCGTCATCGCCCGGTCCGGCCGGAGCAGGAAGGGCGGCAGGTACGCCGGGATGTCCGAGAACGGCAGGACGTCCGGGTGCAGGGTGATTCCGAGCGCCGCGCTCATGAATCGGCGGCGCGCCTGGATGCGTCGCCACGCGTCCGGATAGCCCTCGGCGAAAGCCGCCCGGAGGGACGCGTCGGCGAGCGCCACGCCGTCCTCGATGTTGGTCGTGAAGTACGGGGTGCCCGTCGCCGGGATGATGTCGACCTGGAGGGCCATCCCGGAGCGGAGCTCGATCGCCGAGCCCGGGGCCACGGGCGAGTTCACCCACTCGTCGAGGTGGATCTGGTGGCCCGGATTCAGGAAGATCCCGAAGAACGGGTCACCCAGGTCGCGGTCGACGATCGCCTGCAGCGCGCCCCCGGTCTGCCCGACGTGGAGGGCTGCGTACCACTTCGCGACGGCCTCGAAGTACGGCCCGACGAGGCGTTCGACGTAGTCGCGGATGCCCGCGGGGAGCTCAGCCACCTCCTGGACCACGAAGCCCGCCCGGCAGGTGAGGGCACCCCAGATCCCGAAGGCCACCGTGAACGGGTCGCCGCGCCCGATCGGGCGGTCGCCCGGGCCCAGGAGCCCGAGCGATGCCCGGGGGCCGGCGGTCAGCATCAGGTGGCAGGAGAGCGGCGTGCCGTTCCAGTCGAGCAGGCGGACGGCCTCGCGCTCCGTCATCCCCGGGCGCAGGCCGAACAGGAGCCGGCGCACGCCCCGCGAGGTCTGGCAGGCGGCGTATTCGAAGACCGCGAGCTGCTCGACCTCGTTGATCACCCGCAACCCATCCCCGGCGTCGATCAGCAGGTCGGTCGCGTTCTCGACCGCGCCGCTCGGCCCGGTGATCCGCCGCAGCTCGTCGACGAGGAACGCCGGGGCGTCGATCATCGTGCGGCCGGCGTAGGTCTTCCAGCCGATCACGCCGACCCGGCTGCCCGCATGGACCCCCTCGTCGCCCATGAGATCGGCGAGCGGCCGCGACCGGTCCCGCGGCTGGCCGGGCAGGCTGAGGTCCTGGAACAGCACGGGGCGCATCGGCAGGGGCGCCGCGCCGGCCATCCCCCCGCACTCGTTGCCCACCAGGATGGCCGGATCGCCGCTCGGTCCGAGCACGAGGACGGCCTCCTCGAATCGTGGGTCGAACCCGGTGAGGTAAGCCAGGGAGGCACTGTGCTCGCGGTCGGCGTAGACGACGAGCCGGTCGTAGCCGTGGGCCTCCGCGCGCTCGCGGAGTCGCTCGACGCGCGCGGCGTGGAGGGCGGCCGGGATCTCCGGCCGGACGTTTGGCATCCCGAAGTCCGGAAGATCGATCTGGGCCAGTCGCGCCCGGGCCATCCGCAGCTCCTCCCGTTCAGGATCCGGGGGGCCGCCACGGTCGTGCCTCCGTGGCCCCCCGCCCGATGTCGATGAACTGGTCCGCGGCGGCCCGCATCCACGGCCCGGTCTCGCCGTCGGGCCACTGGACCCGGACCTGGGCCTCGGCGCTCGGTCCAAGGCCGACGTGGGTCCAGCCGGTCTGGCCGCCGATGTGGCCGCCGCCCACGGTGAGCTCGCGCCGGATGGTGCTGTCGCCGACGCGGACCTCGATCCAGGCCCCGATGGCGTCGCGGTTCGGGCCCGGCTCGGAGAGGCGGATCCCCAGCCAGTGCCCCATCGGTGCCGGCGCGGCGGCGTCGCCGGTGCCCGCGTTTCGCCAGATTCGCACCGGGGCGCCGTAGAAGACCTCCACGAGATCGAGCAGGCCGTCGAGGTTGAAGTCCGCGAGGGCCGCCCCGCGACCGCGGTCGAACTCGACGATGCCGGCGGCGTCGGCGCCATGCACGAAGGTACCGTCGGGCTGCCCCAGCAGCAGCTCGCTCGGATCTTTCTGGGCGTAGTCGGGCATGGCGCTCACGTTGCCCTTGGAGACGAACAGGTCCATGAAGCCGTCGTTGTTGACGTCCTGGAACTCCGGGTGCCACGCGGTCGAGGGAAGCGGGTCGCCCCCGCTGGACGGCTGGGCGGCGGTCACGCCCCGCTTGAGCGCGATGTCCCGGTAGGTCGGCTGCTCGGGCCCGGTGGTCAGCGTCTGGAGCTTGTTGTCGCCCTGGCTCGTGAGGTAGACCTCCGGGTAGCCGTCGCCGGTGAGGTCGTTGCTGGCAATGCCCATGCCCCAGATCTGCATCGAGACCCAGCCGTCGTCGGCGGTGTAGAGGCGAGGGGCCTCGCCGGGCGCGATCCGCCACAGCTGGTCCTCGCCGTTGGCGTAGTACTCCCTGTCGTTCGTCACCCGGAGGTCGCGCCTGCCGGAGCGATCCCAGTCGCTGAACAGGATCGACAGGGTGCAGTAGCCGGGCGAGAGCACGATCGGTGGGCCGTAGGCGGTGCCCGCCGGGTTCGGCCGGAGCAGCGCGTTGTCGGTGCAGGATGCCGCATTCGTCGAGGCGTTCAGGGTCAGGTACCTGCCCACGGCGAGCGTCGGCAGCCCCGCGGAGCCTTCCCACGTCGCGCTGAACGCCGTCGTGTCGGCCTTTCCGGCGTCAAATCCCCAGCGCTCGTTGCCGCGCTCGAAGCGACAGCCGCCCAGGCCCCGCAGCACGACGGTCTCGCCTGCCCGCAGCACGACGACGTCGACCTGGCCGTCGCCGTCGATGTCGATCGGGTAGGCGCCCATGACATCGGTGAGGTCGGTGGCCGGATCGGTGAGGCGGGTGAATGCCAGGGCGCCGCCCGGCGAGCTGTCGTTGCGGTAGAGGGCCGCGGGCTGGCTTCCGCCCGCGAGGAATACGTCCGGCTTGCCGTCGCCGCTGCAGTCGAAGGTGGCCACCCCTCCGCCGACGGCGAACGTGGGACCGCCGTCGTAGACCTGGTCGATGCCGGCCGCGGCCGTCTCGTCGACGAAGCGGGGCGCGCCCAGGGCAGCGGTGGGGGTGGTCCCACCACCCTGCAACAGGGCGAAGCCGACGGCGCCGATGACGACCAGGGCGACGACGAGGATGCCGCCGACCAGCCCGACGGCCCGACGGCTCACCGACTCACCGGCTCACCGGCTCACCGGCTCACCGGTCCGGCGGCACGCCTGGCCCGGCGTCGGCTCCTTCACGAGCCGGCCGTCCCGTCGTAGTAGTGCTGGGCGAGGGCCCAGGCGGCCTTGCCGCACTGCGAACCGAGCCGTCGACCGACGAAGTCGTCCGCCTCGACGTGGATGCCGCCCCACAGGCGGGACTGGCCGGCCTGGTCGGAGGCGTCGTAGTACGTCGCCCACTCGAGGCGGATGTCCGTGGTCGGACCCATCTCGAACTTGAGCGATCCGGCCGGGATCGTGTAGCCGCTGGTCCCGCCGGGGAAGTACTCGCTGCCGGTGAAGCCGGTCAGCACCTCGGCGGCCGCTCGGCTGAAGGTGCTGTGACCGGATGCATAGCCGGGGAATGCCGGCGTCACGAAGTTCGGCGACTGGTACGGAACCCAGTCCACGGCGAGGATCCACTTCACGCCGCCGACCTGGGTCTTCGGGTCGCTCGGGGTGCCGGACCAGGCCTTGATCGCGATCTCGCCCTCGTGGCCGGCGAGCGCCTCGTGGCGCTGGCCGGGCGCGGTCGTCTCCCGGGTGACGAGCTCGATGAGGCCCGGCACGAGGGGCAGGCCCTCCTTGTCGTAGGAAGGCAGGTTCGGGTCGCTGGACTGGCCCAGGCCGCCCATGTAGCGGATCATGGAGATGGGCCGGACCGAATCGTAGTGGCCCTTCAGCCCCCAGGCGGCGATGGCGGCGTCGTGCACGGCGCCGTTGACCGCGAGATAGAGCTTGACGTCCCACTGCAGGCGATCGACCGCCGGGCCGGTGCCGCCGATTCTCAGGTCCGGGGCCAGCTCGTCGGAGACGAGGTTCGCCAGGACGTTCCAGTGCCCCGGCGGCGTCTCGGACCTCGGCCCGTCCGCCCAGAACTCGGCCATGACGCGGCCGAAGTCCCCCTGGTTGACGACGTCAGGTGGATAGGGCTGGCCCGTCGCCGGGTTGACCGGATGGCCGTGGCCGTCGTTCGAGCCGAGGTCGTTGTTCCCGCGCGCGCCGGGCGAGATGTCGATCGTGGCCGGGTTGGCCGCGTCGAGCAGGCTGCTGTCGCGGATGACCTCGACGACCTGGTCCTTGAAGGCCTGGTCGGTCGGGGGATCGCCGAGGCGCGGCTGGGCCCCCGGGTCGATGGGCACGCCGTCGGCGCCGCCCGCCGGCAGCGCAAATCCGGTGACATATCCCCAGTGGGTCCCGACGGCCTGCTGGACGCCGTTGGTCACCGGGATGCCGTTCTGGGAGATCATGTGCTCGATCTGGAGCGGCTGCCAGCGGTTCGGGTCGGTCATCGTGGTCCCCGATCCGGCCACCACGAGCGGCGGGTTCACCGGTTTGTACGCAGGGTCGTTGTAGCCCGTCGCCTGGTTCGAACCGTCGGTCAGCCCGTACGCGAGGATGGCCGCCGCGATCCGGTTGCCGAGCGCGGCGGGCGAGTTGCCCTCGGTCGTCGTGACCTCCAGCGGGTAGCACATCGCGTCCATGAGATCGGCGAACTCCGAGAGCGACTGCTCGCCACCGACCGCCTTGATGAAGCGGGAGGTGAGCACCCCGTAGGCGGCATAGCTGATCGCCTCGTTGCGGGCGGCCTCGACGTTCGAGGAACTGAGCTTCTCCTTCACGAAGTAGCCGGAGGCCTGCGGGTCGTAGGCGGCCCAGGCGTCCCACATCGCGGCCGAGGTGTGGAAGAGGTTGCGCGCGTGGACCGGCGGGTTGGGAAGCGCCCGCCGGATGGCGTCGAGCAGGGCCTCGTCCCAGCGCCGGGCGACCGACCACTCCGGATGGTTCGCGACGGGGGCACAGGACGGCTTCTGCACCCACGGCTGGGCAACGACGAGCACGACCGCGAACACGAGGACGATGCCCGCTGCCGCGGCGGCCGCGGCGACGATGGAACGCCGCATGCTTCGCCGCGGGCGCTCGGGCTCCCCGATCGTCGGTTCCATGCGTCTCTGCTCCTCGCTGCCCGATTCTTCGGCCGTCCGACGTTCATGCCGCTCGGCGGAGGTTTCCGATCGTCGTGATGGTACTGCGGCTGGACGCGGCCCCCAGTCGCGGCTCGATGCGATCCAGGCCGGCGCCCAATCCCTCCGGGACGCGGGCCCGGTCTAGACGTGCTCTGCGGCCGAGAAGAGTCGCTCGATCACCCGGAGGTTGGCCACGGCGTCCCCCGGCGGCGTCGGCAGCGGTCCGCCGTCGAGGATCGCCGCGGCGAAGCGCTCCGCCTCCACCGCGTAGGGGTCGGCCGGCTCGAACGTCAGCGTCTCGGTCGCCGGTGCGACGGGCGGATCGCCGCCCGCCGTCACGTACACCTGCGTGGGTCGGTCGGGCGGGATGTTGAAGGGGATGCCGAGCGAGATCCGGCCCTCGGTCCCGTAGACGTGGACCTGCTGGTCCGGCTCCGCCCGGGTCGTGCAGGTGAACGTCGCGACACCGTCCGCGAACTGGAGCAGCCCGCTGGCCAGGACGTCGACCCCGCTGACGGGGTCACGCATGATCGACGCCTCCACCCGCTCGGGCTCCGACCCGAACAGCATCCGCGACAGGTTGACCGAGTAGCAGCCGATGTCGAAGAGCGCACCGCCGCCGTAGGCGCGGATGTTCCGGATGTTGGCCGGGTCGTCGTTGTAGTACGAGAACCAGCTGCTGACGGCTGCCAGGCGGCCGATGCGGCCCGATGCGACAAGCCCGCGGACGGCGACCCAGGTCGGATGGAGGCGGTACATGAACGCCTCCATCAGCGCGACCCCCTCCACCCGGCAGACCTCGAGCATCCGCTCGGCGTCGACGGCGGTCATCGCCAGCGGCTTCTCGCACAGCACGTGCTTGCCGGCCCGCGCGGCGGCGATCGTCCACTCGGCGTGGAGGTGGTTCGGGAGCGGGATGTACACGGCGTCCACGTCGGGGTCTGCGAGCAGCGCCGTGTAGGAGCCGTGGACGTGGGCGATCCCGTGTCGGTCGGCGACCGCCCGGGCTCGCTCCACGTCCCGCGAACCGATTGCCACGACCTCGCAGCGGGCCGCCCGCCGGATCCCCGGGATCGTCTTCCCGGTTGCAATGCCGGCCGTGGACAGGATGCCCCAGCGAAGCGTGGCCATCGCCCTCGATCCTCCATCCGCCGATCGGGTGCCAACCCCTTGACGGCGCCCCGCGCGCGCGTCACAGTATCCCACAGGTTTGGAAGAAAGGAACACAAATCCGTGACCATCGGCCGGGATGAGATCGGACAGCGGAGCGAGACGGTCCGGCGCGCCAACCTGAGCGCCATCGTGCGCGAGCTGCATGAGCGCGGCCCACTGTCCAGGTCCGAGCTCGTCGCCCGCACCGGGCTCACGCGCAGCGCGATCCGCGGCCTGATCGGGGAGCTCGTCCTCGCCGGCCTCGCCTCCGAGGAGCCGGCCGTGCGCCTGGGGACGCCGGGTCGACCGTCGCCCCTGGTCCGCCCGAGCCCGGACGGCGCCATCGTGCTTGCCCTCGAGATCGAGGTCGACTCGCTGGCCGCCGCGGTCGTGGGGCTCGGCGGCGAGGTCTTCGAGCTCGTGCGCGTCGACCGGCCGCGTGGGCACTCGTCGGTCGACGACATCGTCGGCGATCTGGTGGGGCTGGCCACCCGCGTCAGGTCGCGCCGGCCCGCGGACGACCCGCTGATCGGGGTCGGCGTCGCGGTCGCCGGCGTCGTCCGCCGGTCCGACGGGGTGGTCTCGATGGCGCCGAACCTCGGCTGGAAGGACGCCCCGCTCGGCGAGCGGCTGGCCCGGGCCCTGGTGGTTCCGGTCCCGATCTCGGTCGCCAACGAGGCGGACCTCGGGGTGCTCGCCGAGCATCGGCGGGGTGCGGCGCGGAGTGCGGACGACGTCCTCTACGTCTCCGGCGAGGTGGGCGTGGGAGGAGGCCTGATCGTGGACGGCATGCCCCTCACCGGGGTCGCCGGCTACGGCGGCGAGATCGGCCACATGCCGGTCAACCCGGGCGGCACGTCCTGCCACTGCGGGTCGGTCGGCTGCTGGGAGACCGAGGTGGGCGAGGGCGCCCTGCTGGTCCGCGCCGGGCACCGGGCCGCGGGCGGGCGCCGCGCGGTCGACGCCGTCATCGCGGAGGCCGCCGCCGGCTCGGTCGTTGCGCTGGCCGCCCTGGAGCACGTCGGGCGCTGGCTCGGCATCGGTCTGGCGGGCCTCGTCAACGTTCTCAACCCGCGGCTCATCGTTCTCGGCGGCCTCTTCGGGCGGATCCATCCCTGGGTGGAGCGGACCCTCGAGGCGGAGCTCACCCGCCGGGCCCTGCCCGCGCCGCGAGCCCTCGTCAGCGTCGTCCCCGCGTCCCTGGGCGTGGATGCTCCGCTGCTCGGTGCCGCCGAGCTTGCCTTCGAGCCGCTTCTCGCCGATCCGGCTGTCTGGGTCGGTCCTCGCGAGGCGCTCGCCGAGCTGGAGAGCGCATGAGGGCGGAACGACTCCAGTCCGCGGCCGGAACCCCTTCGACCGGCTTGCGGCGTCGCATAATGAGGGCGCTTGAGGGAGGATGGTAGCCTAGCGCCGGGACTGACGCCGTTCTATCGAGCGACAGGTTTCCAAGGAGGAGATACACAGCATGGTTAATCGCAAAGTTGCGATCCTCGTAGCGATCGCGGCAATCGCCGTCGCCGCCTGCGGCGGCGGGGCGACCCCCACTCCGAGTGCGGCGACGGCCGCCCCGACCGCCGCCGCGACGGCCGCCCCGACTGCCGCCCCGACGGAGGCCGCGGCCGCGTGCGTCGTCGGCGTCTCGTGGAACAACTACCAGGAGGAGCGCTGGGCGAAGTGGGACGAGCCCGCTCTCAAGACCGCCATCGAGGCGGTGGGCGGGAAGTACATCTCGAACGACGCCAAGTCGTCGGCCGAGACCCAGGCATCCAACGTCGAGAACCTCATCTCGCAGGGCGCGACGGTCGTCGTCGTCCTCGCCCAGGACGGGACGGCGATCAAGCCGGCCGTCGCGGCCGCGCTCTCGAATGGTGTGCCGGTCATCGCGTATGACCGCCTCATCGAGGACCCGGGCGCCCTCTACATCACCTTCGACAACAAGCTCGTCGGCAAGATGCAGGCCGAGGCCCTCCTGAAGGTCAAGGATTCCGGCAACTTCGTCGTCATCAAGGGCAACAAGGCAGACGCCAACGCGGACTTCCTCCGCGCCGGCATGGTCGAGGCGGGCCTGCCCGATGTGGGCCAGAGCAGCGACAAGCTCAAGAACGTCGGTGAAACCTACACCGACAACTGGGATCCGAAGAACGCCCAGACCGAGATGGAGCAGTTCCTGACGGCCAACGACAACAAGATCGACATCGCCTTCGTCGAGAACGACGGCATGGCCGGCGGCGCCGTCGCGGCGCTCGCCGCCCAGGGCCTCGCCGGCAAGGTGCCGGTCTCCGGCCAGGACGGCGACGCCGCCGCCCTCAACCGGGTCGCGCTCGGCACGCAGACCGTGGACGTCTGGAAGGACGCCCGCGCGCTCGGCACGGCGGCCGGCGTGGCTGCCGCCTTCCTCTGCGGCAACAAGGACATCAAGCAGGTCCCGGGCGTGAAGCAGTTCGCCAGCCCGGGCGGGAACGACATGACGTCGATCCTGCTCACCCCGATCGCGGTCACCAAGGACAACCTCCAGACCGTTCTCGATGCCGGCTGGATCGACAAGGCCACGCTCTGCCAGGGCGTGACCGCAGGCTCGGTGGGCGGCTGCTGATCAGCTAGCCACCGGTCCGAGCTCGAGATGCGCCCTGCGGCGCGGCCCCGGCCGCGACGCAGGGCGCGACCTGTTCCCGACCCCTCCAGGGAGGCCTGACGATGACCGAGGCCAGCGCCGTTCCTGAGGCGGCCGCTCCCCGCGAGCCATCGAGATCGACCGCGAGGTCGCTCCTCCAGGCGCTGGAGGTCGACACGCGGATGCTGGGCATGATCGCCGCCCTGGCGGTCATCTGGGTCAGCTTCAACATCATGTCCGGCGGGACGTTCCTCACGCCCCGCAACCTCTGGAACCTCTCGGTCCAGAGCTCGTCGATCGCGATCATGGCCACCGGCATGGTGCTCATCATCGTGTCCCGCAACATCGACCTCTCGGTCGGGTCGATGCTCGGCTTCATCGGCTACACGATGGCCATGGTCCAGGCGGACTGGATCCCGAAGGCCCTGGGACTGGGGTTCGACCAGCCCTACACGTGGCTGATCGCCCTCGGCGTCGGCATCGCCGTCGGGGCCGTGATCGGCGGCCTGCAGGGCTTCCTCGTCGCCTACGGCGGCGTCCCGTCGTTCATCGTCACGCTCGGCGGGCTGCTCGTGTGGCGCGGCCTCATCTTCCGCTATGCCCAGGGCCAGACCATCGCCCCCCTCGACGGCAACTTCAAGCTGCTCGGCGGCGGCCCCAATGGGGCGGTCGGCCTCGAGCTCAGCTGGGTGGTCGCGGCGGTCGCCTGCGCGGGGATCCTCTATACCCTCTGGGCCGGCCGGCGCCGCCGGCGACGCTACGACTTCCCGGTCCGCCCCATCTGGGCCGAGGTCGTGGTCGGCGCGGTCGGGATCGCGGCGGTCCTCGGCGCCGTCTTGATCGCGGTGAGCTACCCGTGGCCCGAGGCTCTGGCCCGCGCGTTCGCCGACGAGCACGGGATCGCCTGGCCGGAGGGCGGCCTGATCATCCCGACCGGCATCGCCATCCCGGTCCTCATCATGCTCGGGGTCGCCCTCATCGTGACCTACCTCGCGACCCGACGGCGCTTCGGCCGCTACGTGTACGCGATCGGCGGCAACCCGGATGCCGCGGAGCTCGGTGGCGTCAACGTGCGCCGGACGATCATGATGACCTTCGTGCTGATGGGCGTCCTCTGCGCCGTGAGCGCCGCCGTCCAGACGGCACGACTGAACGCCGCCGTCACGAACCTGGGCGTCCAGAACGAGCTCGACGTGATCTCGGCCGCCGTCATCGGCGGCACCTCGTTCTCGGGCGGGATCGGCACCATCCCGGGCGCCGTTCTGGGCGCGGTCGTCATGCAGTCGCTCCGCTCGGGCATGCTGCTCCTCAACGTCGACTCGCCGACCCAGGACATCGTCGTCGGCGCCGTGCTGGTCGCCGCGGTCGGGTTCGACGCCTACATGCGGCGGCGGTCGGCATGAGCGGCGAGGAGGAGCTGATGGTCGAGGCCACCGTGCCCCCGGACACGAACCCCCCTACGGCGAACCCAGCCCCCGCACCAGGCGCCGGGGCGGTGATCGACCGGTCCCGCGTTCCGCTTGTCGAGATGCGCAATATCTTCGTGTCGTTCGGCGGCGTCCATGCCGTCGACGGCGTCACCGTCGACCTCTTCCCGGGCGAGGTCGTGGGTCTTGTCGGCGGGAACGGCGCGGGCAAGTCGACGCTGATCCGCGTCCTCTCCGGGGCCCACCCGGCCGACTCAGGCGAGGTGCTCATCGATGGCCAGCCGGCGTCGATCAGCAACCCCCGGGACGCCAAGGCGTACGGGATCGAGACGATCTACCAGACGCTCGCCCTGGCCGACAACGTCGACGCCGCGGCCAACGTGTTCCTGGGGCGGGAGCTCCGGTCGCGCTTCGGATCGCTGGACGACTCGGCCATGGAATCGGCGACCCGCAAGGTGATCGGCCGGCTCAACCCGCGGTTCAAGAACTTCAAGACGTCGGTCAAGTCACTCTCGGGCGGGCAGCGCCAGTCGGTCGCGATCGCCCGGGCCATCCACTTCAACGCCCGGATCCTGATCATGGACGAGCCCACGGCGGCGCTGGGCCCGGCCGAGACCGCCCAGGTGCGCGAGCTCGTGGCGCAGCTAAAGGCGGATGGGATCGGCATCTTCCTGATCAGCCACGACATCCACGACGTGTTCGACCTGGCCGACCGGATCAGCGTCATGCTCCAGGGGAAGCTCGTCGGCACGGTCAACAAGCACGACGTGACCATGGACGAGGTCCTGGGCATGATCATCATCGGGAAGATGCCCGCCGAGGTGACCCAGACGGAGCTCGCCGAGCTCCACGGCTGAGGCGCCGGCTCCACGGCCGAGGCGCCGGCTCCACGGCTGACAGGCGGCAGCCGGCCGTCAGCCCGCTTGCATGCGGCGGAAGGTCGCGGCGAGCGCCGGGTAGAGCTCGCGGTAGAGGGCGTGCGCTTCGGTGTACGCCGCGGCGTCGGGGCCGGGGGCGGCGACGGGCGTCGCCGTCACGAGCGCGGCGGCCGCTCCCTCGACGCTCGCGTACCAGCCGGCACCGACCGCCGCCAGGAGGCCTGCGCCGTAGGCCGCTCCCTCGGTGGTGTTCACGGTGGCGATCTCCGCGCCCAGGACGTCCGCCAGGACCTGCCGCCACACCGGGCTGGAAGTGCCGCCGCCCGAGGCCCGGATGACGCTCGGCGCGGGCATGCCTGCCGCGACCATGAGGTCCAGGCCGTCGCGCAGCCCGAAGGCGACGCCCTCGAGCACGGCACGGGTGAGATGGCGCCGATCGTGGGCCAGGGTCAGCCCGACGAACGCGCCGCGGGCGAGGGGGTCGGGATGCGGCGACCGCTCTCCGGTCAGGTAGGGGAGGAACAGGAGCCCGCCGCTCCCGGCCGGCACCTCCGCCGCGCGTTCCACGAGCTCGTCGTAGGCCGTGCCCGCGGCCACGGCATCCCGGAACCAGCGCAGGCTGCCCGCCGCCGACAGCATGACCGACATCATGTGCCAGCGGCCCGGCACGGCATGGCAGAACGCGTGAACCCGGCCCTGCGCCTCGAACAGCGGCCGGGCGGTCGTCGCGAAGACGACGCCCGAGGTGCCCAGCGACAGGGCGACGACGCCCGGCTCGACCGCCCCGACTCCCACGGCGTTGGCGGCCTGGTCGCCGCCTCCCGCCACGACGGGGGTTCCCCTCCGGAGCCCGGTGGCGGCCGATGCCGCCGCAGTGACCACGCCCGTCACCTCCGGGCCCTCGTACGTCGGGGGCATCCAGGCCGGGTCGATCGCGAGCGCGGCAAGGACCTCGGCGGACCAGTCGCGCGCGGCGAGGTCGAAGAGCATGGTCCCCGAACCGTCCGCCTTGTCCAGGGCGTGCCCACCGGTCAGCCGCAGCCGGACGTAGTCCTTCGGCAGCAGGACGTGCCTGATCCGTTGCCACACGTCGGGCTCGTGATCGCGAACCCAGACGAGCTTGGGCGCGGTGAAGCCGGTGAGGGCATCGTTGCCGGTGATGGCGACCAGCCGCTGCGGCCCGACGGCCTCCCGGATCAAGTCGCACTCGGCGGCGGTCCGCTGGTCGTTCCAGAGGATCGCGGGGCGGAGGACCTCGTCCGCCGCGTCGAGGAGGACGGCGCCGTGCATCTGGCCGGTCAGCCCGACGGCGAGCACGTCCTCGCCACGAACCCCCGTATCGGCCAGGACCGAGCCGATCGCCGCCACCGTGCCGTCCCACCACAGCCGCGGGTCCTGCTCGCTCCAGAGCGGCCGGGGGACGCTCAGCTCGTAGCCCGCCGAGCCGATCCCCCGCACGGCACCCGATTCATCGAGCAGGATCGCCTTGACCGCCGTGGTCGAGGCGTCGATGCCGAGGACGTGGCCCATCCTGACCTCCTCGCCTGCATGGCGTCGGCGGGCGTCGGGCCGAGCCCCCCGGCGCCGGTCAGCGGCCGGCGCCGCCGTCGACCGCCCAGATGTGCCGATTGACGATGCTCTCGAGAAGCTCCTGGCGCCCGGAGACCGGGTGCGGGTCGACCTCGCCCGCCTCTACCTTCGCCGCCAGGTCCGCCAGGCTCAGGGAGCCGTCGAGGATGGCGGCGCCGAGCTGGCCGCTCCAGCCGGCGTAGCGCTCCTCGACCAGCCGGGCCAGGGTTCCCGCCTCGAGCATGTCCGCCGCGACCAGGAGCGCGCGCGCCAGCGTGTCGATCCCGCCGATGTGGGCGTGGAAGAGGTCGGTCCTGTCCGTGCTCTGGCGGCGCAGCTTGGCGTCGAAGTTGAAGCCGCCGGTCGTGAACCCGCCGGCCTTGACGATCTCGTAGAGCGGCATCGCCAGGTCGTCGACCGAGTTGGGGAACTGGTCCGTGTCCCACCCGTTCTGCGGGTCGCCCCGGTTCGCGTCGATGCTGCCGAAGACGCCGTTCGCAATGGCGTAGGCGACCTCGTGATGGAAGCTGTGGCCGGCGAGCGTCGCGTGGTTCGCCTCGATGTTGAGGCGGTACTCGTCCTCGAGGCCGTTGCGGACGAGGAACCCGTGGACGGTCGCGCTGTCGTAGTCGTACTGGTGCTTGGTCGGCTCCATCGGCTTCGGCTCGATGAGGAGCGTTCCCTCGAAGCCGATCTTGTGCTTGTGCTCGGCGACGAGATGGAGGAACCTGGCGAGCTGGGCACCCTCGCGGCGGAGATCGGTGTTGAGGAGCGTGTCGTAGCCCTCGCGGCCGCCCCACAGGACGTAGTTGACGCCGCCGAGGCGCTTCGTGACCTCCAGCATGTGCTTCACCTGCGCCGCCGCGTAGGCGAAGACCTCGGGGTCGGGGTTGGTCGAGGCGCCGGCCTGGTAGCGGGGGTGGCTGAAGAGGTTCGCGGTGCCCCAGAGCAGGCGGACCCCGGTCCGCTCCTGGTAGCTGAGCGCGTCGTCGACGAGGGCCTCGAGGTTGGCCGAGAACTCGGCGAAGGAGTCGCCCTCGGGGGCGACGTCGCGGTCGTGGAAGCAGTACCACGGCACGCCGAGCTTGGTGAAGAACTCGAACGCCGCCGCCATCTTCATCCGGGCGGCGTCCATCTGGTCGCCGGGTGCGCCGATCCATGGTCGATCCATGGTGCCCGACCCGAACATGTCGGTGCCGGGCCAGGCGAACGAGTGCCAGAAGCAGACGCCGACCCGCAGGTGGTCCTCCATCCGCTTGCCCAGGACGAGGCGATCGGGCTCGTAGACCTTGAAGGTCAGCGGGTCCGGCGAATCAAGGCCGCCGAAGCGAATCGGCCCCGCGACCTCCGTGAAGAAGTCCTCGCCCACGATCCGACCTCCTGCTGCGGCTGCCGATCCGTCGCGGCCCGGGTCGCGATCGGCGACTCCCCGCGCGATCGTACTACGTGCGTCCGGGCGCGGAGAGCGCGCTCCGGGGGCCGGGAGCACCATCGGCGGTGTGGGGCGCGAAGAGGCTCCCGTGGCGGGGATGGCGCCAGGCCCCGGCCGGCACGCAGCAACGGCCCGGCTGCCCCTCACCAGCGCTCCGCGGCCCTGACCAGGGCGTCCACGTCGGCCGGCGTCCGCGCCTGCAGGACGACGCCGTCGGCACCCAGGGCGCGCCAATGCTCCAGCTCCTCGAGCGGCTGCTCGGTCCATGGCGACGCTCGCAGCCCGTCGCCGGCGCCCCAGCCGCCCTGCACGCCGGCCAGCACGACCATGTCTTCTCGACGCCGCCCGGCGGCCTCGAGCGCCTCCCGGTAGACGGGCTCGTCCTCTGCGAAGCGGTCGCTGAAGCCCGTCCAGCCGTCGCCGAGCCGGGCCGCCAGCCGCGCCCCGGCCCGGGTCTCGCCACCGACCACGATGGGCGGCGGCGGCTCGGGCACCGGACGGGCAACGGCGTTGACGAGCGGGTAGAAGGGACTCGGCCGGGAGACGGGGCCACCGGTCCAGAGCGCGCGGATCACCGCCAGCGCCTCGTCGAGGCGAGCGACCCGCTCGGGCACCGACGGGAACTCGATGCCGTAGGCCTCGTGCTCGGCTGGATGCCCGCCGATGCCGATGCCGAGCACGGCACGGCCGCCGGTCGCGACCTGGAGTGTGCCGACCATCCTGGCGAGCACGGCCGGATGCCGGTTCATGACGTTGGTCACGAAGCTGCCGACGGTCATCCGCTCGGTCCGCCCGGCGGCGAGGGCCAGCATGGTCCAGCACTCGAGGACGGGCGTCGTGGCCGCCCCCCGACCCATGAAGTGGTCCCACGCCCAGATCCCGGCATACCCCGACAGCTCGAGGCGTCGAGCGCTCTCGAGCCACCAGTCGGCCGCGACGCCGATGACGCCGAGGGTGACGCCGATCGGCTGGCGTCCGCGGTTCAGGAAGGCGGTTGGGTCCGGACGGGTCGGTGGCGCCGGCGCAGGACCGCCCACGCCGCCTACAGCCCAGTCTCGAAGAGGCGCACGTCCTCGGGCGACACGACGTGACCGTCGCCGCGGGTGAAGCGCAGCCCCTCGCGAGCCCCCAGCGCGTCGAGGTCGGCCGGGAAACGCCGGATCATCTCGAGGACGACCTTCTGGATGCGTTCGGCGTTCTGCTGGAACACCTCGAGGACGCTGTGAGCGTCCACCACCTCGGTGCCCTCCAGCACCCCCGCATCGTAGTCGGTGATGAGGCTGATATTGACCACCGCCATGCCCAGCTCACGGCAGAGGTACGCCTCCGGGTACTGGGTCATGTTGATGACTTCCCAGCCGGCCTCCATGAACCAGCGCGATTCGGCCTTCGTCGAGAACCGCGGTCCCTGGATGACGACGACCGTGCCCCGATCGTGGAGCGTGATCCCGTGCTCACGGATGACCTCGGCGGCGATCGCCCGGAGGGTCGGGTCGTAGAGGTCCGCGGAGGAGACGTGGGTCGGGATCGGGCCGTCGAAGAAGGTGTCCTTGCGGCCGCTCGTCCGGTCCACGAACTGGTCGCAGGTGACGAAGTCGCCGGGCACGACGTGCTTCTGGAGCGAGCCGGCGGCACACGGGCTGATGACGGCCTTGACCCCGAGAGCGCGCAGCGCCCAGACGTTGGCGCGGTAGTTGATGGCGTGGGGCGGGATCGTGTGGCGGCGGCCGTGGCGGGGCAGGAAGGCGACCGACCGACCGCCGACCTCAGCCAGGAACACGCTGTCGGACGGCGGTCCGTACGGTGTGTCGACCTTGATCTCGCGCACGTCGTCGAACAGCGAGTAGAACCCCGAGCCACCGAAGACGCCGATCTCCGCCCTGTCCGCCATCGCCGTGCCCTCTCGTTCCATCGTGGGCCGCCCGGCGCGACGTCCCTCGCGCGCCCGGGACACGGCGGATGCTACCGCGGCCGAGCACCGGCGGCTGCGACGCGGGCACTCGGACGCCGCCCATGGGAAGATCGCGAGCGTGACGACGACCCCCGCCGCCGACCCCTCCGCGGCCGACCCCTCCGCCGCTCCCGAGCCGACACACGCCTGCGTCCGCTGCGGCGCCGCCATCCCCCTGGCCGACGCCCTGTGCGAGACGTGCAATCCCGGCCATCTCAAGCAGCCGGCCGCGTCCCAGGCCCACGGGACCGTCTTCCTCGGGATCGCCCTGGCCGTCGTTGCCCTGGCCGTCGCGCTGACGTTCTTCGTCAGCGGCGTCGGCCCCTTCCGGGCCACCTTGAAGAACGTCGTCCCGGATGGGGACGGGCTGGCCCTCACCCTTGCCGTGGAGAACCTCGGCTCGCGGGCCGGCCGCGCCAGCTGCCGCGTCTGGGACCCCTCGTACCCGGGCAACCCGCCGGTGGAGACCTACATCCGGACGCCCGAGGTCCCGGCCGGGGACGGCCTCGTCTTCGAGCAGCGCGTCACCGGGCTCGGCGCCGTGGAGCGCTCGTTCGCGGTGGACTGCTCGCGGTGACCGAGAGCGCCTGGGCCGGCGAGATGGCGGCCGCGGTCGAGATCGCGGCCCGCGCCGGCGTCCTCCTGGCGAAGCGCCTCGACGACGCCGGGGCGGTCGCCTACAAGGGCGTCCGCGACATCGTGACCGAGGTGGATCATGCGTCCGAGGCGCTGATCCGGGCGGCGCTTGCCGAGCGATTTCCGGAGGACGGCTTCTACGGCGAGGAGTCGGGCCGGGACGCGGTGGCCGCCCATCGAACGTGGGTCTGCGACCCGCTCGACGGGACCGTCAACTACGCCAACGGGATCCCGTTCTTCTGCGTCTCCCTCGCCCTCGTCGTCGACGGCCGCCCCGTGGCCGGGGTCGTCCACGACCCGCTTCGCCGCGAGACGTTCGCCGCCACCGCCGACGGGCCCGCCACCGTCGACGGACGACGCGCGGTCGTGTCGGGCAAGGAGCGCCTCGTCGACCTCGTCATGGGCCTCGCGGTTGGCGGGCGCTCCCCGGCCTTGAGGACGCGGCGGGTCCGGCGGGCGATCCGGATCCCGCGCCAGATGGGCTCGGCCGCGCTCGCCCTCGCCTACGTGGCCAACGGCCGCTTCGACGCCTACAGCCAGACGGTCGGCCTCTCGCCGTGGGACGTCGCCGCGGCGGGCCTGATCGCCGAGCGGGCAGGGGCGACCGTGACGAACATGGCGGGTGGTCCCTGGTTCGACCTGGCGGCGCCGACGAAGGGGATGGGTCTCCTCGCCGCCCCGCCCGCCCACCACGCGCGCCTGCTCGAGCTCCTGCGCGAGCCGGCGTAGGCGCCCCCGCGCTGCGGCCCGCCCGCCCGGCCGCGCGTGGCGCGCTACGCGTCCCGCCAGCGGTGGGGCCGGCGGCGCAGGCCCGGGAGCTCCCAGCGGGCGCAGAACGCCTCCCAGGCAGCCCGGTCGGTGCCGCGCCAGCGCAGCTCTTCCGTCGCGCGCTCGGGGAGGGGAGCGTCGAGGCGGAGCGTCGCCAGGTCGCGGAAGAGGAGGGCGTCGTCCCAGTGCCCGGCGAGGGTCGCCGCGAGCCGGTCGGCGCCTCGGATGCGGGCCGGCCAGCCGACCGGCGGCGCGGCGCGGACGCCCTCCAGCGAGTCGAACACGGTCAGGAGCGCCGACGCTGCCACCGCCCCGAAGCCGGGGATTCCGGGGAACCCATCGGCGGCATCACCCACGAGGGCCAGCCAGTCGGGGATCGCGGCGGGCCCGACGCCCCATTTTGCCCGGACGCCGGCGTCGTCGTAGACGAGATCGCGCCGCCGGTCGCGCAGCACGACGCGCTCGCCGACGACGACCTGGGCGAGGTCCTTGTCGGGCGTGCAGACGAGGACCTGGGTGACGTCGGGATCGGCGGCGAAGCGGGAGGCCGCCGTCGCCAGCGCGTCGTCCGCCTCGAGCTCGACCATCGCCCAGAGCGGGATGCCGAGCGCGACGATCGCCTCCTCGGCGACCCGGAACTGGGCCAGGAGGTCGGTTGGGACCCCGGCCTCCGTCTTGTACCCTGGCCAGAGGTCGTTGCGGAATGAGCGGATGACCCGGTCGTGGGCGCAGGCGACGTGCGTGGCACCCTCGTCCCGCAGCAGCGCCAGGAGCGTCCCGACGAGGCCGGCGACCGCGGTGAGCGGCATGCCGGCGCGGCCGCGCACGGGAGGGCGTGGCGCGTGGTAGGCCCGGAAGAGCTCGTACGTCGCGTCGACGAGGTGGACGCGCACCGGGTGGCCGGGGGCAGGTCAGCCGGCGTCCGCGCCGGCTCCCGCCATCGCCTCGGCGTGCTCCAATTCGACGATCTCCCGCAGGCGCTCCAGGTCGGCCTGGAAGATGGCGCCCATGATCGGCTTCTGGAGGAGCTGGCCGAGATGCGGGAAGACCGGCGGCACCAGCCTCTCGTCCCAGCGGACGAGCGTGCGCCGCGCGTCGATCGCCTCGAGCGTGATCCGCCCCCCGCCCGTGTAGGTCCCCACGTGGCGGATCCCGAAGCGGATCGGCGGGTCGTAGACGTCGACCTCGACGGCGTCCACGATCCCGAGCAGAAAGACGCGGACGTCGGCCTCGCCGCGGGTCCCGACTCCCACCGGGCCCGGCGTGGTGAGCCGGACGGCCTTCATCTCCTCCATCCAGAGGGGCTGGCGCTCGATGTCGGCGACGACGTCCCAGACGCCGTCGATGGGGGCGTCGATCGTGATTGCCATCTTCATCACGGGATCAGGGCCCTCGCCGTGGGCGATGAGGTCTCCGATCCAGCGGTCGACGGCGAAGGCGCCGCCCACGCCTGTCAGGGCGATGGCGGCGATGGTCCGGAGGCGCATCACGACCTGCCGCGGGGCGCCGGGGCTGCAGCCGGCGTCCGAAGGCGGAGCGCGGTCCCCGGCTCGTACGCCTCGTGCATGCGGCGACTCTACCGCAGCGACCTCCGGCGCGTTCGGCGGGCGGATCGGCTACGCTCCCGTCCGGCCGCCGTCGACACCGTGCGCGCCTTGCCGCGACCCGCAGCGGCGATCGCCTCCGCCCAGGAGCCCCGCGATGTCCAGCGACGACTTCAAGCAGCAGCTCCCCGACCTCGATCCGTCGGAGACCCGCGACTGGATCGAGTCGTTCGACCAGCTGCTCGACCAGGAAGGCGCGGAGCGCGCCCGGTTCGTCGCCTACAAGCTGCTCAAGCGGGCTCGCCAGCGCCACGTCGGCCTCCCGCCGCTCACCCAGACCCGGTACATCAACACCATCAGCCCCGAGCAGGAGCCCGCGTTCCCGGGCGACGAGGCGATCGAGCGCCGGATCCGTCGCCTGGTCCGCTGGAACGCGGCGGCGATGGTGCTGCGCGCCAACAACGCCTACCCGGGGATCGGCGGCCATCTCTCGACGTACGCCAGCTCGGCGAGCCTCTACGAGGTCGGCTTCAACCACTTCTTCCGCGGCAAGGACGGGGGCGCCGGCGACCAGATCTTCTACCAGGGCCACGCGGCGCCGGGGATGTACGCCCGGGCCTTCCTCGAGGGGCGCCTCAGCGCGGACCAGCTGGACCACTTCCGGCGGGAGGCGCTTCCGGGACGCGGCCTCAGCTCCTACCCCCACCCGCGGCTCATGCCCGACTTCTGGGAGTTCCCCACGGTCAGCATGGGGCTCGGGCCCATCTCGGCCATCTACCAGGCTCGCTTCAACCGCTACCTCGCCGACCGGGGGATCGCCGACACATCCGGCTCGCGAGTCTGGGCCTTCCTCGGTGACGGGGAGATGGACGAGCCGGAGTCCCTCGGGGCGCTCTGGGTCGCCGGCCGCGAGCGGCTCGACAACCTGACCTTCGTGGTCAACTGCAACCTGCAGCGCCTCGACGGCCCGGTGCGCGGCAACGGCAAGATCGTCCAGGAGCTGGAGGGGATCTTCCGCGGCGCCGGGTGGAACGTGATCAAGGTGATCTGGGGCCGCGAGTGGGACGAGCTCCTGGCCCGCGACACCGACGGCGCCCTCGTCACCAAGATGAACGAGACGGTCGACGGCGAGTTCCAGAAGTACTCGGTCACCGGCGGGGCCTACATCCGGGAGCACTTCTTCGGGCCCGACCCGCGCCTGGGACGGCTCGTCGAGCACCTCTCCGACGACGACCTGACCCGGCTGCGGCGGGGCGGCCACGACTACCGCAAGCTCTACGCCGCCTACCGGGCCGCGACCGAGTTCAGTGGCGCACCGACGGTCATCCTGGCCAAGACGATCAAGGGCTGGACCCTGGGCCCCGGCGTCGAGGGTCGCAACATCACCCACCAGGCGAAGAAGCTCTCCGAGGCCGAGCTGCTGATCTTCCGCGACCGCCTCGAGCTGCCGATCCCCGACGAGAAGATCGGTGACGCCCCCTACTTCCATCCGGGTCCCGACTCCGAGGAGATCCAGTACCTCCTGGAGCGGCGGCGCGCGCTTGGCGGCTTCCTGCCGAAGCGCATCGTGCGGGCCCTTCCCCTGCCGGCCCCGGCGCTCGAGGCGGACGCCGAGTTCGCCCGCGGGTCGACCGCGCCGGTGAGCACGACGATGGTCTTCGCGAAGCTCCTGCGGAACCTGATGCGCGACCCTGGCTTTGGGCGCCGCGTCGTGCCGATCATCCCCGACGAGGCGCGCACGTTCGGCATGGACCCGCTCTTCAAGGAGGTCGGGATCTACGCCAGCCAGGGCCAGCGCTACGAGCCCGTCGACTCCGACCTCATCCTCTCGTACCGGGAGGCCCGGGACGGCCAGGTGCTGGAGGAGGGGATCACCGAGGCCGGCTCGATGGCGTCGTTCCAGGCGGCGGGCACGTCCTATGCGACGCACGCCGAGCCCATGATTCCCTTCTATATCTTCTACTCGATGTTCGGCTTCCAGCGGACGGGCGACCAGGCGTGGGCCTTCGCGGACGCCCGCGGCCGCGGCTTCATGCTCGGCGCCACCGCGGGGCGGACGACGCTCAACGGCGAGGGGCTCCAGCACGAGGACGGCCACAGCCACCTCCTGGCCTCGACGGTGCCGCCCATCCGGGCCTACGACCCGGCCTTCGCCTACGAGCTGGCCGCGATCGTCCGCGACGGGATCGAGCGGATGTACGGCCGCGGCGAGGACCACCTCTACTACGTCACGCTCTACAACGAGAACCACCCCATGCCCCCGAAGCCGGACGGCGCCGACGAGGGGATCATCCGGGGCATCTACCGGTTCCTGGCGGCCCCCGAGATCGCGGGCGGGGCGAAGGGGCGGGTCCGCCTGGTGGGATCGGGCGCCATCCTCCAGCAGGCGCTCGCGGCGCGCGAGATCCTGGCCGAGCGCTTCGGCGTGGCTGCCGAGGTGTACAGCGCGACCTCGTGGCAGCTGCTCCGCCGCGACGCCCTCGAGGCGGAGCGCTGGAACCGGCTCCACCCGGCGCAGACGCCGCGCGTCCCATACGTCACCGATGTGCTCGGCAGCGAGGGCGGCCCCGTCGTCCTCGTCTCGGACTGGGTGAAGGCCCTCCCCGACCTGCTGGGGCGGTGGCTCCCGGCCGGCTACGTCTCGCTCGGGACCGAGGGATTCGGGCGCAGCGACACCCGCGAGGCACTCCGGGGGCTCTTCGAGATCGACGCGCCGAACGTGGCCGTGGCCGCCCTCGCGGCGCTCCAGCGCGAGGGCACGGTGTCGGCGGCCGTCGTCGCCGACGCGATCGCCGGCCTGGGGATCGATCCCGAGAAGCTCGACCCGCTCGCGCTGTAGGCGGATCCGGGAACCGGACCGCCCGCGGTTGCGTCACGGGACAGACCGGTCGATCGCCGGACCCACGACCCGGGGCCACGACCTCCGGGCCGCCCCCACCTCGGCCACCAGGGAGTCACCGCCATGTCCGCCGCTCGTCCTCTCCATGCTGCCGCGTCACGCTCGGCCTGGGTCACCTTCGGCCTGGTCGCGGGCCTGGCGCTCGCAGTCGTCATGGGGCCCGCCATGGCCCCCCGCGCGGCCCGCGCGGTCGATGGCACGGAGCCGGACCGCACGATCAGCGTGGCCGGCACCGGCACGGTCACGATCGCGCCCGACGTCGCCGACCTGCAAGTCGGCGTCGTCGTCCAGCGGACCAAGGTCGCCGACGCCCGTGCCGCCGCCGCGACGGCGATGCAGGGCGTGGTCAAGGCGCTCCGCGCCGCCGGCGTCGCGGAGCCCGACATCCGGACCACCATCCTCTCCCTCCAGCCCGTCTACGACTCCAGCACGAACGGCAAGGCGCCGAGGATCACCGGCTACGAGCTGCGCAACGGCGTGGTCGCAACGATCAGGGACCTCGACCGCCTCGCCGACGCCATCGACGGCGCGCTCGTCGCGGGAGGGACCACGCTCGACGGCATCACCTTCCGCGTCGACGATCCCAGCGGCGCGGAGGCCCAGGCTCGGACCCAGGCCATGAAGGCGGCCCGGGGCAAGGCCGATGCCCTCGCGAGCGCGGCCGGCGTCTCGATCATCGGCGTCGCCTCCATCAGCGAGCAGTCGTCGCCGACCCCGTGGCCGGTCCCGTACGCCGGCGCGCTCCGCGCCGACGAGGCGGCCACGCCGATCCTGCCGGGCACCTCGGACATCACGGTCTCGGTGAGCGTCGTCTACCTGATCGGGTAATCGATGGTCGTCGGGCCGGCCGGCCGTGACCGGCGCGCCCGACGTCAGCGCGCCGCAACGACGCGGAAGAGGCGGCCGCCGGCGAGGTCGACGACGTAGAGCTCGCCGGCCTCGTCCTCGCCGAACGAGGAGATCGCGAGGCCCGCCTCGAGGAGCACCCGGGGCGCAGGATGCGCAGCGGTCGCGTCGAGGCCCCAGATCGTGCCGCTGCAGTAGTCGGCGTAGAGGTAGGTGCCGCCAAGTCCGGGGACGGCCGCTCCGCGGTAGACGTAGCCGCCCGTGATCGCGCAGCCGAGGTCGTGGCCGTACTCGGCGACGGGGAGGACGAGGCCGTCTCGGTCGCAGCCGTCGGCCGGGTCGAAGCAGGCGCTCCCCTCCATGAGCCGCCACCCGAAGTTGGGGCCCGGCGGCGACCCGGCAGACCAGCGGTCGACTTCCTCGATCGCGCCCTGGCCGACGTCGCCGATCCAGAGGTCGCCGGTGGCCCGGTCGAACGAGAAGCGCCAGGGGTTGCGCAGCCCATAGGCCCAGATCTCGCCCCGGGCGTCGGCCCGCCCGACGAACGGGTTGTCGAACGGGATCCCGTAGGGCGCGCCCGACCCCGGGCGCGGGTCGATCCGGAGCAGCTTGCCGAGGAGGGTGTCGAGGTGCTGGCCGTTGTCGAGCGGGTCGCCCCCGGAGCCTCCGTCGCCGGTCGCGATCCAGAGGAGCCCGTCGGGGCCCATCGCGAGGGCGCCGCCGTTGTGGTTGGCGAACGGCTGGCGGATCCGCAGCAGGACGCGTTCGGAGCCGGGGTCGGCGCGGTCGGCCGCCGGGTCCGGAGCGCGGAACTCGCTCACCACGGTGTTGCCGTCGCGGTTCGTGTAGTCCAGGTAGAAGCGGCCGTCGGTGGTGAACGACGAGGCGAAGGCCATCCCGAGGAGGCCGCGCTCGCCCCCGGCTCCGACCTGGTTGCTGATGTCGAGATACGGGGCCCGGACCAGGCGGCCGTTCCGCACGACGCGCACCCGCCCACCCTGCTCCAGGACGAAGAGGCGCCCGCTGCTGTCGCCGGCGTGACCGGCGAAGAGCGGGCTTGCGAAGCCCTCGGCGACGAGCTCCAGGCCTATGGCGGTGGCCGGCTGCGGGGGAGTGGCTGGAGGCGAGGCGGGGGACGGGGCGGGCGAGTCGGTAGACGGGTTCGTCGGGACCGGCGTGGCGCCGGGCGCCGCCGGGCTCACGATCGGCGGTGTCGGTCCGGCAGGTGTCGGCGCGGCCCCGCACGCGGCGAGCAGGATGACGAGGAGGGCGCCGCCGAGCCCGCCCGCCGCTCGGCGTGACCTCACAGGGCCACGCGCCGCCCGGTCGCCTCGGCCTCGTGGACGGCGTCGGTGAACTGCATGTAGCGCACCCCGGTCGCGAAGTCGGTGAGCCGGACGGGCTCGCCGTCCCGGATTGCCGCCACGAAGTCCGCCTCGACCCGCCAGGTCCAGCGTTCGTCCGCGGGGATCGCCACCTCTGCGAAGGCCGTCGCCCCGGCGGACGCCAGCTCCAGGCGGGAGCCGGCCATGTCGACGCGCAGGACGCCGCCGGTCCCGATCAGGGTCGCTCCGTTGACGGGGTCCGGGCGGCCGTAGCCGGCGACGCCGAAGGTGGCAACGATCCCGGCGGGGAAACCGGCGACCACGGCCGCGACGTCGGGCACGTCGGCGGCGATCGCCGCCCCGTCCGGCCCGGCCTGCGTCGGCGCAAAGTTGCGGAGGGCGGCCGAGACCTCGGTCGCGTGGCCGAGCCAGCGGGCGACGCTCTCGTAGAGGATGCCGAGCGTCATCACGTTGTTGCCGGAGAACCGGCGCTCGCGGCGCCACTGGTCGCGCCCGGTCGGGGCGATTCCCCCGGACCAGGAGACGCGCACGGTTCGCAGCTCGCCGATCGCCCCCGTGGACAGAAGGCGCCGGATCGTCGCGTCCCCGAAGCCGAAGGGAGCCGGGACCACCATCGCCACCCGGTCCGGGCGCGCCTCGGCCGCGGCGAGCATCGCCCGGGCCCCGGCTGCGTCCATCGCCATCCGGGCCTCGACCAGGACGTGCTTGCCGGCGGCGAGGGCCGCGATCGCGATCGGGGCGTGCAGGTAGGGCCAGGTGGCGACGACGACCGCGTCGACGTCGGGATCGGCGACGAGCGCCTCCCAATCGGCATGGGCGCGGGGGATGGCGAGCTCCGCGGCCGCCCGCGCCGTGGAATCCGGGGTGCGGTTGACGACGCCGACGATCTCCACGTCGGGGAGTGCCCGGAACCCCGGGACATGCCGCGCGCGGGCGATCCCTCCGGCGCCGACCAGCCCGATTCCGATCCGTCTCGTCATGCCGCTCCTCCACGACCCGTCGCGCCCGTTGGGGCGTGCTGCGGCAGCCGCGCCGCGAGCGCGGCGGCGTACCCCGGGGTCGCGCCCCGCTCATCGTGCCGGAAGAAGACGTACGCGTCTCGGCCATCGGCGAGGAACGGCTCCAGCCGGGCCGCCCACGCATCGAGGTCGGCCGTCCCGTACAGGGTGCGGCGGAGGCGGACGTAGAGGAAGGGACCGGTGACGGTCAGGGGGGGATCGGCGGCTTCGTCCGTCTCGGTCACCACGAGGACGGCCGCGGCGGCCCGGAGCCGCTCGTGCGTCTCGTCGACCTGCCAGGACGGGTCCTGCGCCTCCAGCGCGAGCGGGACTGTCGCCGGCCACGCTGCAAGCAGTCGCTCGAGGCGCCCCACGTCGCGGGCCTGCCCCGCCTGGATGCGAAAGAGGGCGGTTCCCAGCCGACTGCCGAAGGCGGCGAGGGGCGCCGTGAGCCAGGGCAGCGTCGCCGAGGGATCTGTCGCGTAGGCGCGGAGCGACCCGGTGCGCAGGAGCTTCACGGCGAAGCGGAACGAGGGCGGCACGCGGGCCGCCCAGGCGGCGGCCTGCTGATCGGTGACCTGGCGGTAGTAGGTGCTGCTGAGCTCGACCGTCGCGAGGCGCTGCCCGTACGCGGGCAGGAACGCCTCGCCGCGCGTCCCGGCCGGATAGAAGGCGGGCGCCCAGTCGGCGTAGGCGAAGCCGCTCGTCCCGGTGCGGAGGACCCCGGCCATGCGGGTCAGGGCTCGAGCGCCTCGGCAATCGTGTCGCAGGCGGGGGGCACGGCCTCGTCGGGGGCCTGGATGCCGCGCACGACTGCCTCGAGGGCGCGGACGAGCCCGTCCCGGTCCGCCTCGGCGATGGGGGAGAGGAAGTGGGCGTCGACGCCACGGAGGTGCACCGGGGCCGCCTCGCGGAGCCGCTCGAGGCCGGCGGGCGTCAGCTCTGCCCACGACCCGCGGGCGTCCGTCGGGCAGGCGCGCCGCATCACGAGCCCGTCGCCCTCGAGGCGGTCGACGAGGCGCGAGACGCCGCTCCGGGTCAGGACGACCCGCTCGGCGAGCTCGCTCATCCGGAGGCGCCGGTCGTCGGCGACGGCGAGGTGGACGAGGGCGTCGTACTCCGCGAGAGAGAGGTTGCGCTCGGCGTGGAGCTCGGCCTCGAGGCGTCGCGTCACCACCGCGTGCGCCTGGAGGAAGGCGACCCAGGCGCGCAGGCGCGGGTCATCCGGGCTGAGCGCCCCGTCGACGCCGGCGGTGGCGCGGGGACGCGCGGCGGTCTCGGTCATCGGACTCCTGGTTCCGGTGCGGGCTCCAGCAATCCGGATCATAGCGTCTCGGGGAAGTAGTTGCACAGGCAACAATTAGGGGATATAGTTGCGCAGTCAACTACATGCCACCGGCGGAGACGCCGCCGGGCGACAGGGAAAGGGACAGGAGCACCACCCACGATGAGCACCTGGCAGCTCGACACGGCTCACACGGTCGTGAGCTTCACCGGCAAGCACATGATGATGACGAAGGTGCGCGGCATCTTCAAGGGCGTCACCGGCACGCTCGACTTCGACGAGGCCGACCCGGCGAGCTCGCGCGTCGAGGTCACCATCCCGGCCGCGACGATCGAGACGGGCATGGAGCCCCGCGACAACCACCTCCGCTCGGCCGACTTCCTCGACGCCGAGAGCCACCCGACGCTCACCTTCGCCAGCACCGGGATCGCGCCGAAGGGCGATCGCTGGGCCATCAGCGGCGACCTCACGATCCGCGGCGTCGCCCGCCCGGTCGTCCTCGACGCCGCGCCGCTCGGGGTCGTCACCGGGATGGACGGCCGCCGCCATGCCGGCTTCGAGGCGACCGCGAAGATCAGGCGCTCCGACTGGGGCCTGACGTGGAACGTCGGCCTCGAGGCGGGCGGCTGGCTCGTCTCCGACGAGGTCGTGATCGACCTCGAGGTCGCCGCCGACGAGGTCGCGGCAGCCAACGTGCGCGAGTGGACGGGCGCTGCCGCCGCCTGATCCCTGTCCTTCGGCCGGCGTGTCCCCCCCGGGTGGCGGGCCCGCCGGCCGCCGTGATTCCGGGGCCGCGCGCTATGGAGAGGCGAGCGTCGCGTCGATGCACTCGGCGACGGTGACCGGCTTCGCGACCGGCGAGTCGGGCAGGCCGCTCATGAACGCGATCGAGCGCTCCCAGACGGCCGGATCGACGGCCCCGATTCCGTTGGCCGCGGTGTAGTCGTTCTGCCAGGTGTCGATCGTCGCCTGCAGGACCGCGAGCTGGGCGGCGCGGTCGGTCGCCAGCTCGGGCACGCGCACGATGGCGGCCTCGAGCCCGACGTCGGGGTTGACGATGATCTCCTCCGTCGCCTTGCGGGTCGCCGCGATGAAGCGGCGGATCGCGTCGGCCTTCGGGCCGTCGAGCGCCGCCTGCCCGACGATCAGGCCGTTCCCCGGGAGCTGCGCGTCGGCCGGGAGCCCCAGCACGACCGCGGGCGTCCCGGCCAGCTCCATCTGGACGGGCTCGTTGTTCACGAACCCCGTCGCGGCGTCGACGACGCCCTGCTGGAGGGCGGCCAGCTGGCCGTAGAGGGGGAACGGCACGATCTCGACGTCGGCGGGGCTCAGCCCCACGCCCGCGAGCAGCGCCTGGAGCTGGATCCACGAGGAGCCGTACTGCCCGGGGATGCCGATCTTCTTCCCCGCGAGGTCGGCGGGTCCGACGATCCCCGAAGACGCCTTGGCGAAGACGATGCTCGGAAAGTCGGCGTAGACGGTGAAGACGTAGCGGACCGGGATCCCCTGGCTCACGGCCGGGATGACGCTCGTCCCGTCGGCGATCCCGACGTCGATCGCGCCCTGGCCGACGAGCGTGATCAGCTCCGGGTCGATCTTGTTCTGGAAGGTGACCTCGAGACCGGCGTCGCGGTAGTAGCCGGCCTGGTCGGCGAGGTAGAACTGGGCGAACTGGACACTGGGGATGTAGCCGAGACCGATCGTGAGCTCGACCGGGGCGGCCGGGGTGGGGGAGGGGGTTGCCGGCGTGGCCGTGGCGGCGGGCGCCGTGGACCCCTCGGGCGTCGGGGTGCCCGGCGTGCTCGACGCAGCGCCGCCGCAGGCGGCGACGAATACCGCGAGGAGGCCCAGGAGCACGCCCGGGCGGCGGCGGTCCCGCCGGACCGCGGCGCGAGTCGTCGTCGATGTGGTCACGCGTCTCTCCCGTGCTCGCGGTGCGGCCCCGGGGCGAGACGGCACGTGGAGGCACCCGCTCGGGCGCCAGCCCGTCGCCTTCTCTCATCCGGACTCTGACCGTCGGCCCCGCTGGCGCGACCAGGGATGGTCGCGGTCGGGTCTGCGACGTCGCCACATGACGGCCGTCGCTCGTGGGCTCGCCCCGCGCGGGGGCGCTACCACCGGTCGGGGATTGCACCCTGCCCCGAAGGCCCCGTGATCGTAGCACCGGCGGCCGGGAGACGGGCCGCGGCCCGTCTCCGCGGGGTCGGTCGCCCTGCCTCAGGTCCGGGCGGCGACGCGACGTTCCACCAGCAGCACCGAGCCGTAGAGGGCGATCCCCAGCAGCGCGATCACGACGAGCGTCGCGAAGAGGAGGGGAATGTCGAAGAGGCTGCCCCGGGCGAGGTTGATGAGGACGCCGAGTCCCTCTTCACCGCCCGTCCACTCGGCCACGATGGCGCCCACCACCGCGAGGGTGATCCCGATCCGCAGGCCGCCCACGATCCCGGGCAGGGCGGCCGGGATCTCGACGAGGACGATCCGCTGGCGGCGCGTCACCCGGTAGCTCCGGGCCATCTCCAGGAGGCGCCGGTCGATGCCGCGGATCGCGATCATCACGCTGATCGCCACGGGGAAGAAGACGACGAGGGCGACGATGATCGACCGCGACACGAGCCCGGTCCCGAACCAGAGGGCGATGAGGGGGGCGAGGGCCAGGATGGGGACCGCCTGGGCCGCGACCAGGTAGGGCGAGAGGACCCGGTCCGCGAGGCGCGACCGGGCGAGGATGTACCCGGTCGGCATCGCGGCGGCCGCTCCGGCGGTGAACCCGACGGCGATCTCCCAGAGCGTCGTGACCAGGTGCGGCCAGAACGTCCCGTCCACCCACCCCGTCACGAAGCGCTCGGCGACGAGGAGCGGGCCCGGCAGGATGAAGGGCGGGTAGTCGCCGATCCAGACGATCGCCTGCCACGTCGCCAGGAACCCGACGAATGCGACCAGCGGGGGAAGGATCCGCCCGCGCGCGCGTTTCACGCGATCACCGCGTCGGGCTCGTCGTGGCGCCCGACTTCGCCGGTTGCCACCGCGAAGGCATCGTCGGTGGTGCCGCCGAGCCGGCTCCGGATCTCCGCCGCGGTCCGCGACAGGACCACGGCGTCCAGGTCCGCCAGCCGGCGCGGTCGCGGCAGCTCCACGAGGACGTCGGCGGCGACTGCGGCGGGCCGCGGCGAGAGCACGACCACGCGGTCGGCCAGGAAGACGGCCTCGGGAATGCTGTGGGTGACGAGGACGATCGTGCTGCCGATCCGCTCCCAGAGGCGGAGCAGCTCCACGTTGAAGCGCTCGCGGGTGAGGGCGTCGAGGGCGCTGAACGGCTCGTCGAGCAGCAGGACGGAGGGCTCGAGCGCGAGGGCCCGGGCAATCGCGAGGCGCTGCCGCATGCCGCCGGACAGCTCGCCTGGCCTCGCCCCGGCCCAGTCGCGCAGCCCAACCAGGCCGAGGAGGTCGCGAGCCCGGGCCTCCCGCGCGGCCCGGTCCAAACCGGCAACTTCGAGCGGGAACGCGACGTTCGCGACCGCCGTCCGCCAGGGCAGCAGGCGTGGCTCCTGGAAGACGAGGCCGACGCGGGAATCGGGTCCGCTCACGGGGCGGCCCTCGACTTCGACGGTGCCGCCCGCGGCGGGCAGCAGCCCTGCGATCACCCGGAGGAGCGTGCTCTTGCCGCAGCCGTTCGGCCCGACCAGGGCGATGACGGACCGGCGCTCGACCTCGAGGTCGATCCCCCCGAGCACCGGGATGGTCCGCCCGTCGACCGGGAAGGCGAACTGCAGGCCGGCCAGGCGGATGGCGCGCGCGTCGGGCTCGTCGGGCACTGCGGGCGCTGGCGCGGGCGCGTCGGACACGGGCTCCTCGACGTCGGGAACGAGCGCGCCTGGTGGCGCGCGGGCACGTCGCGGCCGAGTCTACATCGGCGGGGTGCGGGTGCCGGGCGCGGTCAGCGAAGCACGCCGGACAGGGAAGCGCCCGAAAGGACCGCAGACCCGGTCGCCTCGCTCCCCTTGCGGGGAACTCGCTACCCTTGCGGGCAGCTGCGGCGCTCCTTGCGGAGCTCCTCCCGCCCTTGCGAGCGGGACCGACGCCTTTCGGCACCGGTGCGACCGTCGAACCGCGCCACCTCCCTTGCGGAAGGGCCGACCCTCCTTGCGGAGGATCCGGCTCCCCTTGCGAGGAGCCCGGCCGCCTTGCGACGGCACCGCGGTCCGTTCATCACGGCCCCTTCGGGCTGTCCGGATGATCGCCTGCGGGTGGCAGCCCCCGCAAGGGCTTCTGTCCACGAGAATCAGGCCGCACAGCGAGGTTATCCACGATCCGTCCACGGTTGTCGCGTCGGGCCCGTGCAGGAAGGGCGAAAGGGGCGCCGGATGTCGCGGCCCGCGGAGCAGGCGGGAGTGATCCGGGTCAGGCGACCCGGCGTGCGAAACCGCAGATCGGGCAGGCCGCGACGCCCGTACGGGTGTCGAGGTCGAGAGTCGTCGGACAACCGTTCGTGCCGCAGTAGAGGCGCGGGTCGCCGACATGGCGCCGTCGCTGGCGCCGCGCATCGGCGGCCCGCCCGGCGAGCGAGAGAGGCGCGGCGAGTCGCCGCGCGGGAGAGTTCCTGGACATCATGTCCGGTGAGAACCTTTCCTGGCCGATCCGCGGAATCGTGCGGACTCGGTCCATCTGGTTGTGGTCGCCCGGCGAATGCTGGGGCCGGGAAGACCGGATGAAGGCGCGGCGCGGGGAGCGGGGCGTTGGATGCTCGAACCCTGCGCAGGCATCGCCTGAACGATCACAAGGATGGGGGCTGACCTCCGCGCCTGTCAAACGCCGTCGCCGCCGGCCGTCCTCGGTTGCGCGGTGGGACCCTCGCCTCGACCGCTCGGCGGCAGGTCGCCGGCCGGTCATCTGCTACGCTCTGCCGCCGTGACCGAAGCCGATTCGTCGATGCCGCCCAGCGAGGACCTGCCGGGTCTGGCCCACGGCCGTTACGTTCCGGCCGTGCTTACCGCCCTCGTCCCGGGCCTGGGGCACCTCGTCGCCGGTCGCACACGCATGGCCGCGATCTTCGGCCTCCCGCTCGTCCTCCTCGCCGGCCTTGGGGCCGGCCTGCTCTACTCGACCACGCCGGAGGAGCTCGTGGGGATCCTCCTCGACGACCGCGTCCTGGCCCTGCTGCTCGTCCTCCAGGCCTCGCTCCTCGGTTGGCGGCTCATTGCCCTCGGCTCGTCCCTGACCGACCGACGGCTGCCCGCGCTCCGCGTGGGCGATGCCCTGCCGGTCATCGCCCTCGTCATCCTCGTGGCCGCCCCGCAGGCCTACGCCGGCATCGTGACCCAGGCGGTGCGCGAAAGCGCGAACGACGTGTTCACCGAGGGCGCCGCGTCCGGCGGAGCCTGGCGGCCGGCTGCCACGCCGACCTCGACCCAGCCGTCGAGCCCCGCTCCCGGGGCCGCGCCGGGGCTCTCGCCAACACCCTCCCCAATTCCGACGTCGGCTGTCGGTCGAATCAACGTGCTTCTTCTCGGCGTCGACGCGGGCGTCGGTCGCAACACCTTCCTGACCGACACGATGATCGTCGTGTCGCTGGACCCGGTCGCCGGGACCGTGTCGCTCCTCTCCTTCCCGCGCGACCTCGTCGATGTGCCGCTGCCGGGCGGAGGGGTCTTCTCGGGCAAGGTCAACTCGCTCCTCGCGTATGCGCGCCGAAATCCGGCCGCCTTCCCCGGCTCCGCGGGCGATGGCCACGACGTCCTCATGGCCGCGTTCGCGGAGATGACCGGCCTCCAGATCGACTACTACGCGCAGGTGAACCTCGGCGGGTTCGTGGCCGTCGTCAACGCCCTGGGCGGCATCGAGGTCAACGTTGCCCGGGCGTTCTGCGACCCGCTCTACGACGAGTACGGCTTCACCCGGGGCTTCTCGATCACCGCCGGGCGCCACACCCTCGATGGCAACCAGGCGCTCGCCTACGCCCGGGTCCGCAAGGCCGCCGGCGAATCCGACCTCACCCGCCAGACGCGCCAGCAGGAAGTCCTCTCGGGGATCCGCGACCGCGTGGTCGGGGGCGGCTTCCTGGCCGACCCGGTGGGCTTCCTCCGGGCGATGGGCCAGACCGTGGAGACCAACATCCCGCGGAGCCTCGTGGCGACGCTCGTCGAGTACGCCCGCAAGGTGGACCGTTCCGGGACCTACCGGGCGATCGTGACCGGCAGCAAGCTGATCCGGGCCGGCTTCGACGCTCGCGGCTACATCTTCATCGCCGACTTCGCGGCGATCCGCGCCCGTGCGGACCGCCTCTTCCCGACACCGGGCACGCTCCCGCCGGCGGAGTTCCTGGCTCCGAAGCCCGTTGCCGGTCGCTCCTCGGGGAGCGGGGTCTCGGGCTGCCTGCCGGCCGCGACGCCGAAGCCCACCGCGAAGCCAAAGCCCACGCGGACCGCCACGCCGGCCCCGAGCCCCGGCGGTGAGCCGACTCCCGGCGGCGAGCCGACGGTGCCGCCCGATGCGACCCCGCCGCCCGATTCCACGCCGGTGCCGGAGCCCTCGCCGGAGCCCTCGCCGGCCCCGACGCCGGCCCCGACGCCCGACCCGACGCCGACCCCGTAGAAGTCCCGCCCGCCGCCCGAGTGAGCCCTGTCCGGATCCTGCCCCCGGAGCTCAGTGAGGCCGGAGCGTCATGAGCACGTCAGGCTCCCCGGGCCCCGCCGGACGGTCGACATCGTCCATCTCCCACGTGAGGTGGGATTCGACCCCGACGATGCCCCCGAGCGCATGGGTGACCTCCACGATCGTCTCGGCGAGGGAACGCCGGTCGACCCGTCCCGCCAGCCGGACGACCCCACCCTGGACCGCCACCTCGAACACATCCGGTTCCAGCGTGAAGGCCGTCTTGGCCAGGACCTCCTCCCGAACGAGCCGCTCCAGCTCGGCGTCCGGCCGGACGTATGCCCGGACGACGTCGGCCCGCGTCACGATCCCGACAAGCCTGCCCCGCTCCACGACCGGGAGTCGGTTGACCCGGCGGCTCGCCATCTGCTCGGCCGCCGACTGCAGCGTGTCGGTCGCCTCCACCGTCAGCGCGGGGCTCGTCATCGCCTCGCCGGCCGTCGTCGCCTCGATCTTCGCCAGCTCCGCCCGAGCCTTGCGCGACGTGCCGAAGATCCGGGCCAGCAACCGGTTGCGGCCGGCCACCACGCCGCGCTCCTTGATGACGAAGTCTGCTTCGGACACGACCCCGAGGACGGCCCCGTCGGCGTCGACGACGGGGACCCCGCTGATCCCCCGGTCGACCATCAGCGCGGCCACGTCCTTGAGCGGCGTGTCCGGGCCCACGGCGGCGACGCTGCGGGTCATCACGTCCCCGACCTTCATGGCGTTCTCCCTCGAGCGATCTCAGCGGCGCCGGGCGCCCACACCCGGTGGGGTCCGCCTCGCGTCGATGGTGGCAGGTGCGACCGGGACGCGGTAGGGGAGAACCGACCCGCGCTGACGGGACGTCCGGCCCGGCCTCAGGCGAGCCGGCACGTGAGCGCCAGCGCCAGGGGGACGTCGAGGGCAGCATGGGCCGCGAACGGCAGCAGGAGCGACCGCGTCCGGTCGGCGACGACGCCGGCGACGAGGCCGCCCGCCACGGCCCCGACCAGGAGGAGCGGCGCGCCGGCGAGGACGTCGGCCCCCTGGTGGGCGGACCCGAAGATCAGGGCCTGGGCGACGATCGCGCCGCCGTGGCCGAGCGCGCCGGCTCCCCAGCGCTGGACGGCCCCGCGATAGGCGGTCTCTTCCAGGGCGGCGTTCGCCACGGCGAGGATGACCGCCGGGAGGAGCGCCGCTGGAGACGGAAGGCCCAGGCGCACCTCCCCGAAGAACGGTCCCGCGAGGAGCGGACCCGCGACCAGGGAGATCGGCACCAGCAGCGGGGTCGCCGCGGCGAGGGCGGTGACGCGGCGGTCGGGCGGCAGCACGATCCCGAGCGAGCGGCGACCACCCATGCGGGTGGCGAGGAGGGCGATCGTCCCCAGGACGAGGGTGGCCTGGGCCACCCGTCGCACCACCGGGGCGACGAGCAGATCGTCGCAGGCACCGGGGTCGGCGACCGCGGGATCCGGCACGAGCCCCACCGCGAGGCCCACGGTGACGGGAAGGAGACAGATCCAGGCGGTCCACGCGCCGGCCGGAGGTCTCGGGGGTCGTCGGGCCAGGGCGACGAGGCCGACCGTTGCGACGGTCACCAGGACGGGCAGGCGGAGGACGGGCACGAGCGCGGCAGCGGTCACCAGGGCGACCGGTGTCCACGCGGGCGCGACCGCCCGGAGAGCCATCCGCCTCGATCGGTCGCCCATGCGCGCATCCTGCCCGACCGGCGCGACGGCCCGCATGGGCCGACCGGCAGGGCGCGCCGGCGCCTACCCGCCCGCGGCTGCCACGGCGCGCACGAGGTCGGCGGCGCGCTCGCGAATGGTGGCCGGATCACGCGAGCCCGTCAGCCACCCGCCGACGCCGACGGCGACGGCGCCGGCGAGGAGGAACAGGCCCGCATTCTCCGCCGTGATTCCGCCGGTCGGGATCAGGGGGATCCGCGCGAGCGGCCCGCGCACCTCGCGCAGGAAGGCCGGCCCCAGGATAGCCGCCGGGAAGATCTTCACGCCGGCCGCGCCCGCTTGCCAGGCGGTCACGATCTCGCTTGGCGTCATCGCCCCCGGCAAGGCGGGAACCCCGCGGCTGGCCGCCCAGGCCACGAGGCCCGGGTCGGTGTGGGGCATGACGAGGAAGCGGGCCCCCGCATCGAGGGCCGCCGCGGCCTCGTCGATCGTCATGACGGTTCCCGCGCCGACGAGGAGCTGGTCGCTTCCCGGGGCCGGCGCGACGGCCGCAGCCTTCGCGATCCCCGCGAGGGCGTCGGGTGAATCGAGGGTGACCTCGAAAGCCCGGATGCCGCCATCGCGGAGGGCCTCGGCGACATCGGCGAGCAACGTCGCAGGGAGCCCTCGGGCAATGGCGATCAGGCGGCCAGCAAGGATGGCGGGCGGGATCGCGGGTCGCTCCGACGCGTTCGACCGCTCGATCATCGGGTCACCTCGTGCCGTCGCCCCGGAGGTCCCGCACCGGGCGCCTGCCATGCGAACGGTAAGGTACCTGCGGACGGGGTGTGACCCGCCGCGGCAGCATCTTCCCAAGGGGGTTCGGAACGCCCATCGGACACGGGCCGTTCAACCCTGCCGGCGCCGCGCCGGGCACCCTACCGTGGGCGGCGATGATCCAGACCGGCGATCCGTTCGGGGCCTTCGCGACCCTCCAGCTCACGAACGACCGCGTCGGGCTCGTCGTCTGCCCGGCCCTGGGCGCCCGCGTCCTCTCCCTCGTCGACCGCTGGACCGGGCGCGAGTGGCTCGTCCAGGGTGCGCCGCCGGAGGCGGGCCCGGACGGGTCGGCGGCCTCCTGGACCGGCCGGGACGCGCGCTTCAGCGGCGCGGTCGCATTCGGCTGGGACGAGTGCCTGCCGACCGTCGCGCCGTGTCCCGACCCGGTCGACCCGGGCGGCCCCCCGCTTCGCGACCACGGCGACCTGTGGGGTCGGGCGGCAGCGGTGGAGGCCGAGGGACCGTTCCTCGAGGCGACGTGGGCCGGACCCGACCGCTCGTTCGTCCTCAGGCGGCGACTGCGGCTCGACGGACCGCGCCTGGTCGCGGAGTACGAGCTCGAGAACCGCGACCCGGCCGCCCTGGCGGTGCTCTGGTCGATGCACCCGCTCCTCGCCCTGGAGCCGGGCGCCCGGGTCGAGGTCGAAGGGCTCGTCTCGGTCCGCGTGGCCCACGCGGTCGGGCTGCCGTTGGCGCCGGTTCCCGGCCGCGCCGACTGGCCCGAGACGCCGGGGACGGACGGCCGGCCGCGGCGTCTCGACGTGGTGGGGGATCCGGCGGCCGGGACGGCGCTCAAGGCGTTCGGGGGCTGGGAGCTCTACGGCAGCTGGGACGGGGCTGGCGGCGAGGGTCTGCCCGGCGTGGCTGCCGTCGCCCAGCCCGACGGCTCCCGTCTCGAGCTCACCTGGTACGCCCCGATCGCCCCCAACCTGGGCATCTGGCTCGACGACGGCGGCTGGCCGCCGCGCCCCGAGGCGCCGCGTGTCCAGCACGCTCTCCAACCGACGACCTCGCCGGACAACGACCTGGCCTCCGCGATCGCGGCGGACCGGGCGCTCGTCCTGGCGCCCGCGGAACGGGTCGCGTGGTCGGCCACGTTCCGGGTCCGCGCCCCCGGTGAGCCGCGGGGCGGGTAGGGGCGCCGAGCCGCCAGGCGGGCAGGCGGCGCAGAGCGGGGAGTGCGTCGTGCCCCCGCTGGCGGTCGCGCCTGCCGTCAGCTCCGGAGCCGGCCGAGCAGGAGGTCGCGTCCGGCGACGAGCGCCCGGAGCTTGGCGACCGCGACCCATCGCGCGGTCTGGCTGAAGCCGCAGTCGGGGACGAGCGCCAGCCGTTCGACGGGAACACCGGCCCGGAGGACCAGCTCGGCCCGCCCCGCGACGTCGTCGGGGCTCTCCAGGTACGAGCTCTTGACGTCGACGACGCCCACCGCGAGGTCGAACCCGGCATCCGCGAGCTCCGGCAGGACATCGAGCTCGGTCATCTCGCGATTGGCGAACTCGAGCACCAGCTCGTTGACCCGGAACTGGGTCAGCCGGGCCATGACCGGGCGATAGGTTCGCTTCGCCAGCGGGCGGCCGAGGTAGTTGCCGAAGCAGAGATGGGCCGCGAGGCGGACGCCGGGCGCCCCGAGCGCCGGTGCCACCGCGGCATTGAGAAGCGCGGCGAAGTCGGCGGGGGCGTCCGGATGGATCGCCGGCGACGGCTCGTCCACCTGGATGAGCGCCGCCCCGGCCGCCACGAGGGCCGCGATCTCCGCCGCCAGGATCGGGACGAACGCCTCCGCCGCGGCGACTCTCGTCGGGTAGACCTCGCCGGGCCCGCTCGCGAGGCGGCCCGAGAGCGTGAACGGGCCGGGCAGGGTGACCCGCAGCGGCCGCGTCGTGCGCGTCGCGGCGAAGCGGAACTCGTCCACGACCCCGAGGCCCGCCGGGGCCGCGATCGGCTCGAGGACCGCGAAGCGGTGCTGCTGGTCGTGGGCGCCGGCGCCCAGGCGCCGCGCCGGCTCGAGCGCCCGCAGCCCGGTCAGGTGCCGGTAGAACTCGGCCGTGAAGAAGCCGGCCCGGCGCATCTCGCCGTCGGAGACGATGTCGATGCCGGCCGACTCCTGGTCGCGCAGCGCCGTGTCGACGGCGTCGTCGAGGGCTTCCCGGATATCGTCCGCCCCCATCTCGCCGCGGGCCGCGGCCGCCATCGCGGCGACGAGCCAGGACGGATGGGCGTGGGAGCCGACGACGCTGGTGAGGACGGCGGGCGTTGTCATCGCTTGGCTCCGGGCTGCAGGGCGCTCATGATGCGCCGCCTGTACCCCGCGGCGCGGCGAAGGCAAACGCCCGGGCGGGGTTCTCCACGAAGAGGAGGGCCTGTTCTGCCGAGCCGATCCCGCGGGCAGCCATCGCCGCGGCGAACGGGCCCAGCAGCCAGGCCATCCCTGGCGCTCCGCCGTGGACCGTCCAGTAGCCGCGCCGCGCGGCGTCCATCCCGAGCACGACACGGTCGCCGAAGCCATCCTCGAAGGCCCATTCGAGGAGCATCAGCGTCCCGTTGGTCTCGCCCGGAGGCCAGCGGAAGCCCTGGTCGTATTCGACCATGGCCCCGGTGCCGAGGATCTCGCGCTGGTAGCCGCGATCGACCACCTTGTCCGTGTGCGACAGGATGACGCTCTCGGGCCGCGCGCCGCGGTCGACGAGGAAGCGGGCCTGGAGCGGCCCGGCCGTGCCCCCCTCGCAGTGGGTCAGGATCGGGACGCCGGTGCGGACGTGGGCAGCCGCCGCCGCCGCGAACGTCCGTTCCTCGATCTGCGTCAGGCTGTCGGCGTCGCCGGCGACCTTGACGACCCCGGCCCGGTACGGGGTCCGGCGCACCGCCGGGCCGGCATAGTCGTTGGCGTCGATCCCGTCCTCGACGTCCGCGACGAAAAGCGCCGCGATCTCGTCGACGTCGAGCACGGCGCTCCAGTGGCGGTCGTGGTAGTAGCGCTCGTGGTGGAGCCCCGTCGGCGCCACGACGTGGACGCCGCTCCGGCGGCTGACCTCGGCGAGCTTGGCCGCGTTGCGGCCGCAATCGGCTGGCATCGCGTCGACGACCGCCCGCAGCCCGAGCGCGTGCGCGGGTGCCAGCTCCGCCACCGCCGCGTCCACGGAGTCGAGGCGGAAGTCGGCGAACAGCTGGACGGGGCGGCCGCCGTCGATCACGAGGTGCTCGTGGGCGTAGGTGACCCCGAGATCGGCCGGGTCGATGTCGCCGAGCACCGTGCGCACGAAGGGCATGCCGGATCAGCCGCTCGACCGCGGCGCGGTGCGCAGCGCCACTAGTCGTCTTGTTCCGCCGGGCCCCCGAGCATCCGGCTCGTCACCCTGACCCCTACCACGAGCAGGGCGACGAAGATGATCAGCAGGATGATCGGCAAGGGCAGGAAGATCACGATGTTCGTGCCGGAGGTCAACGTCGCGGTGAAGACGATCCCGGTCGCGATGATCGCCCCGGCGAGGATGATGCCGGCCGCCAGCGTCTGGCCGACCCGACCGATCTTGCCGATCTCCCGGGAGAGGTCGGCCGTGTTGACCTCGACGACGATCTTGCCCTTCTGGTACTGGTCGAGCCAGGACAGCGTCGCCGACTGGAGGTCGGGAATCCGGCGCCCGATCTCCTTGCCCGTCTGGATCGCCGTCTGGCGCAGCGAGGCGACGATCTTCTCGGCGCTCACCTCGGTCGTCAGGAGCTCCCTGGCGTTGCGCAGGCCCTCGTCGAGGAGGTCGAAGGAGGGGCTCAGCGTCCGGGTGATCTCCTCGATCTGGACGATGGCCTTGAGGGCCAGCGTGAAGTCCTGGTTGAGCTTGAGGCCGTTGTCGTACAGCGTCCCGAGAATCCCGGAGATGGCGGAGCCGAAGTCCCCGCCCTCGCCGCCGTACTTCAGGTACTGGTAGACGATCGCGTCGATCGCGGCTCGGACCCGAGCCGGGTCCGATTTGCCGCGCTTGATGCTCATCCGGGTCATGACGGCCGAGATGCCGGCGGCGTCCTTCTGGACGACCGACCACATCAGGTCGAGCAGGTCGAAGCGCTGGTCGCGGTCCAGCTGGCCGATGAGCCCGAGGTCCAGGAAGACGATCGTGCCGTCCCGCGTGTCGACGAGCACGTTCCCCGGATGCGGGTCGGCGTGGAAGAACCCGTCGACCAGGATCTGCTTGATGATCGCCCGGAGCAGCCGGCGGGCGATGAGGTCCCGGTCGATCCCGGCAGCGTCCATCGCGGCGACGTCGTTGATCTTGACGCCCCGGATGAACTCCATCGTGAGCACCCGGCGGGCGCTTCGCGCGCCGTCGACGGCCGGGACGCGCACGCCCTCGATCTTGGACATGTTCTCGTCGAGGCGCCGCATGTGGTACGCCTCGTTGCGGTAGTCGAGCTCGATGAGGACGCCCGCGGCGAACTCCTCGAGGATCCCCCTGGCGTCCAGGCGGCGGGCGAGCTCGAAGCGGTCCTCCATGACCACCGCCAGGTCCTGCATGACCCCGAGATCGGCGGCCACCATCGTCTGGACGTCGGGCCGCTGGATCTTGACCACGACCTCCCGACCATCGGGAAGGGTCGCCCGGTGGACCTGCGCCAGCGAAGCCGCGGCGAGGGCCTCCTCGTCGAACGTGGCGTAGAGCTCGGAGGCCGGCCTGTGCAGCTCGGCCTCGATCATCTCGTGCGCCTTGGAGCTCGGGAACGGCGGGACGGTGTTCTGGAGCTTGGTCAGCTCCTCCTGCCAGGCGTCCGGCAGTGCCTCGGCCCGGCTCGAGATCATCTGGCCGATCTTCACGTAGGTCGGGCCGAGCTGCTGCAGCATGACCCGCACCTTCGCCGGTGTGCTCAGTGCGGCGAGCTCGCGGTTCATGCCGCCGATGAGCTTCTGGAAGCGGTCGCGGATGACCGCCACCGGCGTGGACTCCAGCCCGATCTCCAGGCCGAAGCTGGCGACGGTGTTGTAGACCTGGATGAGGCGCAGGTTCTCGACGAGCTTGCTGCGACGCGGGGTGGGCAGCCGGTCGAGGAGCCGCCAGATGGCCCGCTGGCGATCGCTCACGTCGATCTGCGGGCGGTCGATGCCGACGACGATCTGGATCACGCTGGAGATCAGGGTGAACACGACCGCGATCAGCGTGCCCCAGAACCAGGTCGGCTGGGCGACGACGAACTCGCCTGGTGCCAGCCAGCCTGCGACAGCCACCAGGGCGACGTTCACCACGATCAGGATCAGGCCCATCGAGCGCAGCAGGAGGCGGCCGGTCAGCACCAGGATGATCGGCCGGACGAACACCCCAACGAGCGCGACGAAGAGTGCCATGAAGAGGAGCGTGGCCAGCGGGTACGTCCCGAGCGCGAGCGCCGGCCCCGCGAACCGCAGGCCGGTGAACGGGTCCGTGTTGTCGACCTTGATGAGCGAGAAGATGAGGAGGACGATCAGGATCGTCAGGGTGTTGACGATGACCTGGGCGATGAAGCGGCGCATGGTCGGTCTCCCCGGGCCCGTCGGCTACGTTGTGGACGCAGGCTCGTCGGCGACGTCGGCCGGCGTGCCGGCGACGTCGGTCAGCGCGGCGACGGGGTCGGTCGTCGCCTCGCCGACGAGCTCCGGTGCCTCGATGGCGGGCGACCCGTCCGCCTGTGCCGCGGCGCCGGGCACCGGTTCCGCCATCGCCAGGGCCACCTCGTCGTCCGGCCGGGCCGCCGCGATCTCGCCGATGCGCGCCCGCAGGTCCACGCTGGCGGCCTCCAGCTCACGGGCCGCCAGGCGGACGGCGCGTCCCACCTCGCGGAGGACCGGCTCCCACTCGGTGGCCGCGCGCTCGGCCTCGGGACGGGCCTCATCCTTCAGGCGCTCGAGGAGCGCGCGCCCCTCCGTGGAGGTGGCAAACAGAGCGCCGGCCGCGCCCGCCGCGGCGCCCATGACGAAGCCCACGATCTCGCGCACCTTCGTGCCTCCGCTTCCTGACTCGCGGCCACCGCCTCGATGGCATCCACCGGACGGGAGGATGGCGGAAGCGTAGCGCACGGACCCGGACACGCGGCGACCCCGCGGCCCGCCGCGATGGCCATCGCCGCCGCGGCCTCGGCCGCCTGGCCCATCGCCAGGAGCTGGCCCCGGACGGCAGGTCGGCGAGGCGCGACGTCAGCCCTCCAGGGACGCCGCGACCACGGACCAGCCGCCGTCGACCGCGAGGACCTGGCCCGTGACGTGCCGGGACTCGTCGGCCAGGAGGTAGACGGCCGCGTGGGCGACCTCGTCGGGAAGCAGGAAGCCCCCCGCCAGGGGCTGCTTGCGGGCCGCGAAGGCCGCCGTGGCGGCATCCCCGGCGGCCCGGGCGGACATGGGCGTGGCGACGAGGCCCGGCGTCACGGCGTTGACCCGGATCGCATGGGCCGCGTAGAAGGCGGCCGTCGTCGTGACGAGTGACTCCGTCGCGCCCTTCGCGGCGGCGTAGGCGTGGGTGGCGAAGAGGCCGGGCACGGGGTGGCGGGCGAGGACGCTGCCCACCAGGAGAAGCGCACCGCGCGTGCCCGCCTCGTTCGGGTCCTGCCCGAGCATCCGGCGCAGGACCGCCCGGGCGACCAGGAACTGGGTGGTCAGGTTCAGGTCGAGGGTACGCGTCCACCCCTCGAGGGTGACCTCGTGAAGCGGCCCATCGCCGAAACGCCGGCCGGATCCCCCGGCCACCGCGAAGAGTCCGTCGAGGCGGCCGAAGCGGTCGACGACGGCGTCGACGGCCGCGTCGACCTGGCCCTCGTCGGTCAGCTCGGCCGGCAGGAATGCAGCCTCGCCGCCGTCGGCGGAGATCTCCGCGACCAGCCGGGCGCAGTGGTCGGCCGTGCGGGAGGTCACGAAGACGCGCGCCCCTTCCGCCGCGAATCGCCGGGCGCCGGCCGCGGCAATGCCGGTCGACCCGGTGACGAGGATCACCCGCGCGGGGAGGCGTCCCCCGCCCCGCGTCCCCTCGCCCGCGAGCGCCGGATCGACCAGCCCGCTTGTCGGCGCCACGAAGGTGCCACGGCCCTGGTGGCGCGTCACGAGCCCGCGCCGCTCCAGCTCTCCCAGCGCCTGGCGAAGGGTTGCCCGGCTCACCGCGAGCTCGCGGCAGAGCTCCCGCTCCGGGGGAAGCCGATCGCCGGGCGCCCACGCGCCCGCCCGGATCCGGGCCTCGGCGCGGCCGGCGATGATCGCGTGGAGCGGCTCGCGCACCGTCGGGGCGCCTCCGTTGGTCCGCCGGACGGGGCCGGCGGTCCGCACACATGGTACACAGAATGAGGCGATTGGTACGTACCATCACGGGCGCGGCCGCCAGTCGGTGGATGCGGCCCGGCCGAGCGGCGGGCCGGTGTCGGCCGGCTGAGGGCTCAGCCGCGGGTCGGCGCCCGCAGCTCCAGCGGCCCGAGACCTGCCACTGCGGGACGACCGCGCCGCTCCCGCCGCAGGATGATGGCATCGGCGATCCGGTAGACCGTCAGGAAGACGACGACGGTGGTCGCCACCACGTACACCCACCACGCCCAGGGGGCCGACGTGTCGGTGCCGCTCATGATCCCGTGGGCGGTCGTGAACGCGAACGCCAGGAAGGTGACGTAGTGGAGGAGCCGCCACGTGCGCTGGCCGATCCGCCGTCGGACGTAGAAGCTGGCCGTCACGATCGCCACCAGGTAGAGCGCGACCTGGCCGACGCCCACCCAGAGCGGGCGATACGGCGAGGCGAACGGGACGAGCATCTCGGCGAAGCCGAGCGGCTGGGTCGCGTCCAGCCCGAGGAGCACCACGTGGATGCCGGCGAGCCCGAGGCCGATCGCCGCGAGGTCCTGGTGCAGGGCGAAGGTCACCGGCCGGTGGGCAATCGCATCGAGGATCTTCGTCGAGAGGAGAAGGCCGTAGATCACGGAGCCGGCGATCGCGAAGTAGGACAGGAAGGCGATGATCCGGGTTGCCACCCAGGGGAAGCGCTCGGGAGCGCTGCCGGCGAGGCGGATCAGCCCATCGATGGCGAACGGCATCGTCGTGCCGAGCACGATCCCGACGGCGATCGCGAACAACCCCCATCGGACGAGCGACGTGCGCGGGGAGAGACCGCGGTAGGTCATGCGAGGAACCTCGAGGTGCGCGGCAGGGCAATTGTCTGCCCATTGTCGAGGAGCACGACCGCGCCGAGGGCGTCGCTGCGCTCGACAAGGTCGAGGCCGGCGGCGGCGCCGAGGATGACGATCGTCTTGGCGTACGCCTCCGCCTCGCGCGCCGACCGGGCGACGACCGTCGCCTGGACGACGTCGGAGCGGGCCGGCGTGCCGGTGGCCGGGTCGATGAGATGGTGGCGAGCGGCACCTTCCGGACCCCACCGGTGCACGCTGATGCCCGACGTTGCCACGCCGTACGCGCGCGTCCCGAGCAGCCCCCCGGGCAGGGTGAGGATCCCGAGGAGGGCCTCGTCGTCGCGAGGGTCGCCGATCCCGACCTCCCATGGCTCGCCGGCCGCGGCCCGCACGGCGATGTCGCCGTCGGCATCGACGAGGGCGCCGGGCGAGCGCAGCCGGGCGAGAGCCCGGTCCGCCAGCCAGCCCTTGGCCACGCCGTCCAGGTCGAGGCGAACACCGGGCGCCCGGGCGACGGTGCCCGACCGATGGCGTCCTCCCGTGGAGAGGTCCCAGCGACGGTCGCCGCGTCGGACCGCGAAGACTTGCGAATCGGGGGCTGCCTGCCCCGCCAGGGACTCGTCCTCGGCGCGCAGGCGCGCCTCGAGAAGCGACGCGTCGACGACGCCATCCGTGAGGTCGCCCGCGTCGAGCGCCCATCCGAGCGCGGCGGCGAGCGTCGGCCCGATGGCGACGCGCGCCCGCGGATCTCCGTTGAGCCGCATGAGCTGCGAGGTCGGGTCGTGCCTCGTCAGCAGCGCCGCCCAGGCGCGCACACGTGCCGCCACCCGGCGCATCTCGCGCTCGGCGGCGATGCCGTCGGACGCCGGAGCGGCGACATGGATCTCCAACCGCCCGCCCATCGCCCGCGTCCGATGGACGAGGCGGGAGAGCGGTGGCGGCGTGCCCGTGGTCGCGGTCTCGGGCCCCGCCGCAAGGTCGACGGACCGCATCAGGGCTTGACGACACGCCCGGACTGGGTCGTCGTGACGACGACCGTCCTGGGCTTTGCCACCGGCGCCGGCAGCTGGGTCACGAGGACGTTCGGGCCGGCATTCGCGGGAGCGGCGACGCCCGGCGGAAGCTTCACCACGCGCGTGACCTGCCGGACGACGGCCGCGTCGGCGGGCGCGGCCGCCTGGATGGTCACGACGCTGGCGGCCGTCGGGATGGCGGCCGTGGAGATCGTCGCGATGAGCGCCGACAGGGCCGCGAAGCCCCCGGCGGCCACCGCGAACCGCATGGGACGTGGGTCCGGCCGCTTGGCCGCGGGGCGACCGGCGGGCGGCCCCGCGGTGGCGCCGGCGTGGGTGACTCGAAGCGGCGCCGCGGCCGCGCCGGGAACGACCGGGCGCGAAGGGACGGCGGCGGGAGCGGCCGGTCGGGGGGAGGGGTCTTCGCGGATTGTCATCTCAGCCGTCGCTCTCGCTCTCGTTGTCGCTCTCGTTCTCGTTCTCACCGCCGCCGGCCACGACGCGGTGAATCACGACGGTGGGGGCGGGCCGCGGCGTCGGCGTCACCTGGTACACGGTGGTCACGACCGTGCGGACCTGCGGGGCCGGGTCCGCGGGCTGGGTGATGACCACGGCCGCAGCGGGCGGCGCCGGCGCGGGCGGGCCCCCGAGGCCGGCGGCGGCGCCCAGCGTGAGCGCCGCCGCCAGCCCCGCCACGACGAGCGCGGAGCGGCGTGGTCCCGCGCGGCGAGAGGGGTTCGAGACAGGCATCACTGGCTCCGATGGTGGCGCGGCGGATCTGCTCCGCCGCGAGGGTCTCGGGTGTCGATGCCCGCATCCTCGCGCCTGCCGATGAGGCCGGCCTGTGGCGTTCGTGAGGGATCTCACAGGAAGGCCACCCGGCCGTTGACGCGGGTCGCCGGGGCCCGGAGGATGGGCCCGTGCGGATCCTGGTGGTCGAAGACGAGCCGAAGATGGGACAGCTCGTCCAACGTGTGCTGACCTCCGAGCGCCATGTCGTCGATCTGGCCCCGGACGCGGTCGCCGCGCTGGGGCTGGCGGCGCCCGGCGGCGAGCCCTACGACGTGCTCGTCCTGGACCGGATGCTCCCTGACCTCGACGGCCTCGAGCTCCTGCGCGTGCTCCGCAGCCGGGGCGTGACGACGCCGGCGCTGATGCTCACCGCTCTCGGGGCGGTGGAGGAGCGGGTTGCGGGCCTCGACGCCGGCGCTGACGACTACCTCACCAAGCCGTTCTCGTTCGCCGAGCTGCTGGCCCGCGTCCGGGCCCTGGGCCGCCGGGCGACAGCACCCGTGGCACCGCACCTCGCCGTTGGCGACCTCGAGCTGGACGAGGAGCGCCACGTGGCCCGCGTGGGCGATCGCACCGTGGACCTGTCCGCCCGCGAGTTCGCGCTCCTGGCGTACCTCATCAGGAACGAGGGCCGCGTGGTCAGCCGACGCCAGGTCCTCGACGCGGTCTGGGGCGCCGAGCCCGACGTGTATTCGAACGTCGTCGACCTGTACGTCTCGTACTGCCGGCGCAAGCTTGCCGAGCTGGGCCGGGCCGAGCTCCTGCGCACCGTCCGAGGCGTCGGCTATACCCTCCGAGACGGTCCGTGACTGCCGCCCTGCCGGCGTCGGGAGCGTCAGCCGAACCGCTCGTCACCGCGACACGACGGCGCCTCGCGGCCACGACGCTCCTCCTCGTCGGCACCCTCGTCCTCCTGCTCGGCGCGGCGTCGGCGGTCCTCGGGCTGCGAACGCTCGACGCATCGGTGGACCACGCCCTCGACCAGGCGGCGACGGCGGAAGCGCAGCGGCTCGTCGGAGAAGTGCCCACCGGCGGCGGGGACGAAGGTGACGAGCGGTCGCCGCAGTCGTCCGACACGTTCTTCCTGGTGCTCGACCCACAGGGGGCGCTGGTGCAGAACCCGTCGAGCGTGCCGCTCGGGGGCCTGCCGGACGAGTCTGCGGTCCAGGCCGCCCTGGCCACCGGGAGCGACATCCGGACCGTTCATGTCGCGGTCGGACCCGTCCGCCTCGAGACGGTGCCGATCGGCTCGGCCTCCGCGCCGCAGGGGTGGGTGCAGGCCGGGTACATCCTCACGCTGCACGAGGAGCAGTCGCGCGACCTTGTCGTCGCCATCGCCGTCGTGGGCCTGCTGGGGCTGCTCGGTGCGGCGCTCGTCACGTTCTGGATCACCGGGCGCGCCCTGGTGCCCATCCGGCGCGCGTTCGCGACGGAGCGGCGCTTCATCGCCGATGCGTCGCACGAGATCCGGACTCCCACCGCGATCATCCGGGCCTCGGCGGAGGTGCTGCAGCGGGAGGAGCTGGTGCGGCCGGATGGACGCGAGCTCACCGAGGACATCGTTGCGGAGGCGGATCGCCTGGGGCGGCTGGTCGAGGAGCTGCTCGCGCTGGCGGCCTCGGAACGCGGGGCGCTGGCCGCCGACCGACGTCCCATCGACCTCGCCGAGATTGCGGTCGCCACCGTGCGGCGCGCGGGCCCGCTCGCCGCGGAGCACGGCCTGGTCCTCGGGGGGCCAGCCGGCGACGTCGCGGCGTTGCCCGTGCTCGGCGACGCCGACCGACTGGTGCAGCTGCTCCTGGTCCTCCTCGACAACGCGTTCCGGGTCTCGCCCCCCGGCGGGCACGTCGACGTCACGGTGGCCCGGGCCGGGCGGCGCGCCCAGGTCGCGGTGGGCGACCAGGGACCGGGCATCCCCGGCGACCAGCGCGAGCGGATCTTTCAGCCGTTCGCCCGTTTACCGGGGAGCCGTCGGGAAGGCCGTGGAAGCGGACTCGGGCTGGCGATCGCGCGACGGATCGCTGAGCTCCACGGCGGCTCCCTCAGCGTCGGTGACGCCCCCGGCGGCGGGGCGCGCTTCCTGCTGGACCTGCCCCTGCGCTGAGCGCCCGGCGCCGGGCGATCCGGATGGTTCCATGGCCGGACGTCGTATAGTGGACAAACCGACCGGTCGGTCGGTTTTGGGTCGGGCGGTCGCGTCCGGCGGGGCGAAGGCGAGGACGCGCGGCGATGGGCGGCGAGACACGGCAGACGGCGCAGGCGGAGAAGAGCCGAACCCGGCGCGAGCAGATCCTCGACGCCGCGTTCAGCACGTTCGCGAAGCGCGGCTACCGTGACACCGCGGTCGACGACATCGCCGCCGCGGCCGACACGTCGAAGGGCGGCGTCTACTTCCACTTCCGCACCAAGGAGGCGATCTTCCGCGAGCTGATGCGGACGACCGCCGATCGTCTGGCGGCGAAGGTGGACCGGGCGGTCGCCGCCGAGACCGAACCGATCGCGAAGGCGGACGCTGCGCTGCACACCGTGCTCGTCACCTTTGCCGGGCATCGGACGATGGCCCGGCTCCTTTTCCTCGACGCGCTCGGCGCGGGGCGGGCGTTCAACGCCGAGACGAACGAGCTGCACGACCACTTCGCCCGCCTCATCGCCGGATACCTCGACGAGGCGGTCGCCGAAGGCTCGATTCCGCCGCTCGACACCGCGATCACCGGGGTGGCCTGGTTCGGCGCCCTCAACGAGGTCGTCGCCCGCTGGCTGCTGGCCGACGACCCGGGGTTGCTCGAAGACGCCTACCCGACGCTGCGAGCGCTGCTGCTGCGGAGCGTCGGCGTCCCCGAGGAGCGGATCGCCGCGACGGGCCGGCCGGGAGAGGCCCGGTGACCGTCGTCGATCGCGCCGCTGATCGCGCCGCTGCGCCGCTCCCCGGCGCCCCGTCTGCTGCCGGGGCCGACCTCGGGGCCGCGCTCGACGGGCTGGCTGGGGCCGAGCCCGGCGAGCTGCGCGCCGCGACCGTCCCGCACGCCGACCTCGACGCCATCGCCCTCTTCGCCGCGGCGCGCGAGCTCGACCTCGAGGCTGCGCTCTGGCTCCAGCCGTCCGAGGGGATGGCGATCGTGGGAATCGGGCGGGCCTGGGCGGTCGAGCCGCAGGGCCCCGCGCGATTCACCGCCGCCGGCCGGTCGTGGCGGGAGCTGCTGGCCCGGTCGGGCCGCGGCGACGAGGCCACGGAGCCCTCCCCGCTGCCGCGGGGCGCCGGGCCGGTCCTCCTCGGGGGGATGGGCTTCACGGGACGCCCGCCGGCCGTCGACGACGAGTGGGCGCCGTTCGGGCCGGCGTCGCTGGTGCTTCCCGAGCTCGCGTTCGCCCGGACCGCGAGTGGCGCCTTCGTCACGGTTGCGACCACGGGAGACGACGGAACGACGCCCCGGGTCCTTTCCCGACGCTGGGAGGCACTCGCCGCGCGAGCCCGCGAGCTGGCGCCCGCAGCCGGCGCCCTCGTGGCGCGCCCGGCCGCCGCTCCCCTCGTCGCCACGGCCGAGAAGCCGGATCGCGCGGCCTGGGACCGGCTCGTCGGCCTCTACGCCGGCGCGGTCGGGCGCGGACGCATCGACAAGGTCGTCCTGGCCCGGCGCATCGACCTGCGCTCGCCCCTGGAGCTCGACCCCGTCAACGCCCTCCGGCGCCTCGCGGCCGCCGGGCCGGAGAGCACGACGTTCGCCTTCGTCCGGGACGGCGTCACGTTCCTGGGGGCGACCCCGGAGCGGCTGGCCCGGACCGAGGGACGCGCCTTCCGGACCGTGGCGATCGCCGGCTCGGCGCCGCGCGGGGCGGACGCCGCCGAGGACACCCGGCTGGCGGCCGGGCTGCTGGCCAGCGACAAGGACCGCGAGGAGCACGCGGTGGTGGTGGCGATGCTCCGCGACGCCCTCCGGCCCATCGTGGAGCGGCTCGACGTTGCGCCCGCCCCGGGGATCCTGGCGCTGCACCACGTGCAGCACCTCGTCACGCCGATGGAGGGCGTCCTTCGCGACGAGACCGGGATCCTTGCCCTTGCCGAGCGACTCCACCCGACGCCCGCGGTCGGGGGCGAGCCGCGCGACGCCGCGCTCGCCCTCATCGCCGAGCACGAGGGCTTCGACCGCGGCTGGTACGCCGGGCCGGTGGGCTGGCTCGGCGCGGACGACGACGGCGAGCTCATGGTCGCCCTCCGCTGCGGGCTACTCGCGGGACAGACGGCGACGCTCTTCGCCGGCTGTGGGATCGTGGCCGACTCGGACCCCGCGCGGGAATGGGAGGAATCGCGGATCAAGCTGCGCCCCGTCGTCTCGGCGGTGGGGCGCCTCGAGGACGGCGAGCGATGACCGATCTGGTGGCCGTCCGCGGCTTCGTCGACGCGCTGGTCCGCGAGGGCGTGGGCGACGCGGTCGTCTGCCCCGGGTCGCGGTCGACGCCCCTGGCCCTCGCCCTCCGGGCCCACCCGGGGATCACCGTCCGCGTCCTGCTCGACGAGCGGAGCGCGGGCTTCTTCGCCCTCGGCATGGCGAAGGCCGGGCGGCGGCCCGTCGCCGTCCTGACGACCTCCGGCACGGCCGCGGCGAACCTCCTCCCGGCGGCCGTCGAGGCGTCGCTCGGCCGAGTGCCGCTCATCCTCCTCACCGCCGACCGGCCGGCCGAGCTGCGCGACCGCGGGGCCGCCCAGGCGATCGACCAGGTTCGCCTGTTCGGGTCGCACGTGAAGTGGTTTGCGGAGCTGCCGCTCCTGGACGGGGCGGAGGTGACGGCGCGCCACGTCCGCTCGGTGGCGGCGCGGGCGGTGGCGACAGCGCTGGCCGGTCCGGCGGGCCCGGTCCACCTCGACGTCCCGTTTCGGGAGCCGCTCGTGCCCGACGGACCGCTCGGGCCGCTCGACGGCGGGCAGGCCACGACGGTGATCACGGGCCGGCGCGCGCTCGGCGACGACGAGATCGAGCGGCTGGCGCACCGCCTGGCCGCCGTGGAGCGTGGCCTCATCCTCGCCGGTTCGCAGGACGATCCGGCGTTCCCAGCGGCGGTCGCCCGTCTCGCCGCCGCCCTCGACTGGCCGATCGTCGCCGACCCGCTCTCGCTCGTCCGGTGCGGCCCCCACGACCGGGCCCGGGTGGTTGCGCGCGGCGACCAGCTGCTGCGGCCGGGTCCGTGGCGCGCGGCTCACCTCCCGGGTCTCGTCCTCCGCTTCGGCGCCATGCCGACGTCGAAGCCGGTGCTGGCCCTCCTGGAGGAGAACCGCCCGGCCCAGGTCGTCGTGGATGGCGACGGCGGCTGGCGCGACCCGGCGATCCTGCCCACGACGTTCGTCCACGCCGACGCGTCAGCCAGCGCCCACGCCCTGGCCGACGCGCTCGGGGCGGGGGAGCGGCGCACCGGCGGCAGTCGCCTCCGCCCGACCCCGGCGCGCGGTCACCGCTGGCTCGACACCTGGCTGACCGCCGACCGTGCCGCCGACCGCGCCCTGCGCGGCTGGCTGGCCCGGATCACCGACGCAGGCGAGCCATTCGAGGGCGCGCCCTTCGCCCATCTCGCCGACCTCCTGCCCGACGGCGGGATCCTCTGGGCCGGCAGCTCGATGCCGGTGCGCGACATGGACGCCTGGCTCCCCGCTGGCCCGCGGGCCATCCGGCCGCTGGCGAACCGCGGCGCGAACGGGATCGACGGCGTGGTGTCGGCCGCCTTCGGCGCGGCCGCGACCGGGGCGCCCGTGGCCCTCGTCATCGGCGACCTGGCGCTGCTCCACGACCTCTCGGGGCTCGTCGCGGCCCGGCTCCACGGCCTGTCCGCGACGATCGTCGCCGTGAACAACGACGGGGGCGGAATCTTCTCCTTCCTCCCCCAGGCGACGGCCGCCCGGCCCGACGCCGGTCTTCCGGAGCACTTCGAGGAGCTCTTCGGGACGCCGCACGGCATCGACCTCGGTCCGCTGGTCGGCGCGCTGGGGGGCGAGCACCGCGTCGTGGAGGCGGGCGAGCTGCGTTCCGCCCTCGAGGCATCGCTCCACGCTCCGGGCGTACGCGTCCTGGAGGTGCGAACCGACCGGGCCCGGAACGTGGCCCTCCACCGGGAGGCGGCGGCCGCCGTCGCGGCCGCCCTCGACGAGGTCGTCGCCGCCGACACGGAAGCGATCCCGTGAGCGAGCGGCTCCGCATGCAGGTCGCCGGGATGACCTGGACGGTGCGCGTCGCGGGGCGCGGCCGTCCCGTCCTCTTCCTGCACGGCTTCTCGGGGAGCAGCCTCTCCTGGGCCGGGATCGCCGGCCTGGTGAGTCACGTCCGGGCCATCGTCCCCGACCTGCCGGGCCACGGTGGCACGGGCTGGGAGGCCGCCCCGGCCCCCCCCGCTGCGACGGCGCGTCCGGCCGGAGCGGGCGCGACGGGTGCCCCGCCTGATCGCCGCCCCCGCGCCTCCGTGGAGCGGACCGCCGACGACCTGGCGGTGATCGTCCGGCGCCTCGGCGCCGAGCGCGTCGACGTGGTGGGATACTCGATGGGCGCCCGGATCGCGCTTCGCCTCGCCGTCGCCCACCCCGATGCCGTCGGCCGCCTCGTTCTCGAGGCACCCTCAGCCGGGATCGCCGACGCGGCGGTCCGCGCCGAGCGTGCCGCGGCGGACGCCGAGCGGGCGCGGCTCGTCGTCAGCCAGGGGGTCGAGGCCTTCGCCGCCCACTGGGAGGCCGAGCCGATCCTGGCCGGCGAGGCCGCGCTCCTCGCCGCCGCGCGCGCGCGCCAGGCCGCGATCCGCCGCTCCCACGCGCCCCTCGGCCTCGCCGCCTCCCTGGTCTACGCCGGCCAGGGCGCCATGGAGCCGCTCCACGACCGGCTGCCCGCCATCGTCGCGCCCACTCTCGTGGTCGCCGGTGCCGACGACCTCGCCCGCCCGCGCGCCGAGGAGGTCGTCGCCGCAATCCCCGGCGCCCGGCTCGTCCTCGTCCCGGGAGCCGGCCATGCTCCCCACCTGGAACGTCCCGACAGGTTCCACGCCCTCGTGTTCGACTTCCTCATGGAGACCGCCGCATGACCACGCCGCCCGTGCCCGCCTCCCCGGTGACCTGGACGCCCGTCCGGGAGTACCACGACATCCGCTACGAGCACTCCGGGACCGGGATCGCGAAGGTCACGATCAACCGCCCGGAGGTCCGCAACGCGTTCCGGCCCCTGACGGTGACGGAGCTGATCGACGCGTTCGCCCGAATCCGCGACGACGCCACGATCGGCTGCGTCCTGCTCACGGGCGCGGGCGACGCGGCGTTCTGCTCGGGCGGGGACCAGAGCTACAAGAGCCACGCCGGCGGCTACGTCGGCGAGGACGGGATCGCCCGCCTCAACGTCCTCGACCTGCAGCGCCAGATCCGTTCCCTGCCCGTCCCGGTCATCGCCCTTGTCAACGGCTATGCGATCGGCGGCGGCCACGTGCTCCACGTCGTGTGCGACCTCTCGATCGCCAGCGAGAACGCGGTCTTCGGGCAGGTCGGCCCGCGGGTCGGGTCGTTCGACGCCGGCTTCGGGATCGGCCTCCTCGCCCGCCTGGTCGGGGACAAGAAGGCCAAGGAGATCTGGTTCCTGTGCCGCCAGTACGGGGCCGACGAGGCGCTGGCGATGGGCCTCGTGAACAGGGTGGTGCCGCTCGTGGACCTGGAGGCCGAGGGGGTCGCCTGGGCCGAGGAGATCCTGGCGATGAGCCCGACGGCGATGCGCTTCCTGAAGTCGGCCTTCCTCGTCGCGACCGACGGGCTGGCCGGGCTCCAGGAGTTCGCCGGCAACGCGACCGGCCTCTACTACACGACCGACGAGGCGCACGAGGGGTCCCGCGCCTTCCTGGAGAAGCGGAGGCCGAACTTCACCACCTTCCCGCGGCGCCCGTGAGCGACATCGCGGCGCCGCCGTCCGCGCGGGCATCCCCGCCGCCGTCCATCCTCCGCACCTGGCTCCTCGCGATCCGGCCGGCGACGCTCCCCGCCGCGGCGTCGGGGGTGGTCGTGGGCCTGGGCGCCGCGCTTGCGGTCGGCGCGCCGTTCCGGCCCGACACAGCCGCGGCCTGCCTCGTCGTGGCCCTCCTGCTCCAGGTGCTGGCCAACCTCGCCAACGACCTCTCCGATTTCCGCCGGGGCGCCGACACGCCGGACCGAGCCGGGCCGATGCGGGTCGCAGCCGCCGGTCTCGTCACGGAGCGCCAGCTCGAGGTCGCGATCGCCGCCGTCATCGGCTGTGCCGGGCTGGTCGGGCTCTGGCTGGTCCTCGTCGGCGGGCCGGTGATCCTCGTGCTCGGGGCGCTCGCGATCGTCGCGGCCCTCGCCTACACGGGCGGGCCCTTCCCCTACGGCTACCACGCCCTCGGCGAGGTCTTCGTCGCCGTCTTCTTCGGGCTTGTCGCCGTGGTCGGGACGGCGTATCTGCAGGCGCTGCGACTCGAGTCCCTCTTCTTCGTCGCGGCGATCCCGCCGGGCGCTCTTGTCACGGCGATCCTCGTGGTCAACAACCTGCGCGACATCCCGACCGACGCGGCCGCCGGCAAGCGGACCCTGGCGGTGCTCCTCGGGCGCAAGGCGACCGGGATGGAGTTCGAGCTCCTCCTGGCGGCGGCCTACGCCGTGCCTGCGCTGCTGGTCCTCCGGGTCCTGACCGAGACCACCGAACCGCGGCAGCTGGCCATCAGCCTGCCGCTCCTGACCTTCCCGCTCGCCGTCCCGCTGCTGCGGAAGGTCCGCCGCTTCGGCGAGCCGCACGAGCTCAACGCCGTGCTGAAGGGGACGGCCCGCCTCGCCCTGGCTTTCTCGCTGCTCTTCGCGGTCGGCCTCGCCATCGGAGGATCTCCGGCATGAGCCTGGACCCCGCAGCGCTGCGCGCCCTTCTCGAGGCCGTCCCCGTCACCGGCCTGTCCGCGCTGCGCGTCCGGGTGCCCTTCCGGCGCCCGTTCGCCACGGCGACCGGGATGTGGCTCCACCGCGAGGCCTGGATCATCCTCCTGGCATCGACCGGCGGACGGGTGGGCCTCGGCGAGGCCGACCTGGAGCCCGACGCGACCGAGGTCGAGGAGACGATCCTGGCCCGGGCCATCCGCGAGACGGCGGGCCGCGCCCGGGAGGGCGACCTGCCCGATGCGGAGGAGCTCGAGCTGCTCGGCGGGCCCGGCCGGGCCTTCCGGGCGGCGCTCGATTCGGCGCGCCTGGACCTCGCCATCGCGGCCGACGGCATCACGATCCCGGTCAACGGGACGATCGGCTTCGCCGCCCCGCGAGAGGGCGCCGAGGCCGCCCTCCAGGCCATCGAGGCCGGGTTCACGACCCTCAAGCTCAAGGCCGGCGCCGAACGCGAGACCGAGGACCTCGTGGCCCGGGTGCGGGCGATCCGGCAGGCCGTCGGGCCCGACGTGCACCTCCGCCTCGATGTCAACGGGGCGTGGGACCTGCCGACGGCCGAGGACCGGCTCGAGGCGATTGTGCGTTTCGAGATCCAGTACGTGGAGCAGCCGCTTGCCGCCGACGACACGGCCGGCGCGGCCGAGCTGCGGCGACGGGTCGGCGTGCCGGTCGCCGCGGACGAGGCGGTCTACGCGCCTGTCGCGGCCCGGCGGATCCTGGCCGAGGGTGCCGCGGATGTGCTCGTCGTGAAGCCGGTGCGCGTCGGGGGACCGGTCGCGGTTGCCGAGATCGCAGCCGCGGCGCGGGCGGCGGGGGTGCCGGTTGTCCTCTCCACGCTGTTCGAGACGGGGATCGGGATCGCGGCGGCGCGCGCCTGCGCCGGCGGGCTGCCCGGCGGCCTGGCCCACGGCCTCGCCACGGCCGGGCTCCTCGAGCACGACCTGCTCGCGGAGCCGCTCGCCGTCGACGGCGGTCGGATGACCGCACCCGGCGGCCCGGCGGCGGGCGGGCTGGGGGTCCGCCTGGACGACCCGGCCCTCCGGCGTTTCGCGGTCGAGGCCGTCGAGGCGTCCGGGTGAGCCCGGTCACGACCCTGGCGCTTGCGATTCGGCGCCACGCCGCGGCACGCCCGTTGGCGCTCGCGGTTCGCGATGTTGCCGGCGAGCTGTCCTACGGCGAGCTGGACCGGGCTGCCGACGCGGCTGCCTTGGCGCTGCAGGAATCCGGCGTCGCACCAGGCGACCGGGTTGCGATGCTGGCGATCCCGTCCGGCGAGGCAATCGCGCTGCTCGCCGGGATCGTTCGGGCGGGGGCCGTCGCCATTCCGCTGGGCACGCGGCTGACCCGCCTCGAGGTTGCCGGCGCCTTGGAGGAGGCGACCCCGGCCCTGCTGGTCCACGACGCGGACCTGGACGGTGTCGCCGGCGGCCACGGAGTGCCGGCGCTCGCGACGGCCGCGTTCCTCGCCCGCGCCTCAGGAGCCTCGCGGCGCAGCGTCGACGTCGACCCGGAGGCGCCCGCCGTCGCGATCCTCACTTCGGGAACGACCGGCCGTCCGAGGGCCGCCCTGCTCTCGCACCGCGCGCTCGCCGCCAGCGCCGCGGCGTGGACTGCCGCCCTGCCACCGGCGACGGGCTGGCTCCTCTGCCTCGGGCTTGCCCACGTTGCCGGGCTGGGAGTCGCGTGGCGCGCCCTGGGCGCCGGGCTGCCTATGCACGTGATAGGTGAGTTCGATCCCGATGCCGTGCTCGCCGCCCTCGCCGGCCCCGACGCGCCGAGTCACCTCTCGCTCGTGCCGGTCCAGCTGGCACGCCTCATCGAGGCTGCCGGCGCGGGAGGCCTCGGGGCCGGCGGCACGGGTCCAGCCGACGCCATGTCCCGTGGCGTCGTTGCCGCGCCCATCGCGCTGCGCGCGGTCCTCCTCGGCGGTGCGCCGATCTCGCCCAAGCTTGTCCGTCGGGCAACGGCGGCCGGCTGGCCGGTGATCCCCACCTACGGCCTGACCGAGGCCGGGTCCGGGGTGACGGCGCTCGCGGCCGGTGAGGCCGCCGCGACCCCGGACTCGGCCGGGCGTCCACTGCCGGGGGTGATGCTCCGGATCGCGGGGCCGGGCCCCGACGGGGTGGGGGAGATCCAGGTGCGAACGCCCGCCGCCTTCTCCGGGTACCTTGGCCGCGATGTCGCGACCGCCGCTGCCTTCACGCCGGACGGCTGGCTGCTGACCGGCGACCTGGGCCGCCTCGACGCCGACGCGCGCCTCTTCTTGGCGGACCGGCGCGACGACCTCGTCGTCTCGGGCGGTGAGAACGTCTACCCGGCGGAGGTGGAGGCGGTGCTCGCCTCGCACCCGGCGATCGCCGACGCGGGCGTGGCCGGCCGCGCCGACCCGACCTGGGGCTCCGTGCCGGTTGCCGCGATCGTCCTCCGCGCGGGTGCCAGGGACCCCGGCGATGAGGCGCTGAGCGCCTGGTGCCGCGCGCGGCTGGCCCCCGCGAAGGCACCCGTATCGTTCGTCCGCTTCGCAGCGCTCCCGAGGTCCGCCTCGGGCAAGCTCCGGCGGCGCGACCTCCGGGACATGCTTGCGCCGCTCGTCGTCCTCCTTCACGCCACGCTCTCCACCGGCGGCCAGCTGGCGCCGCTTGCCCGGGCTCTCGCCGCGCCCGGCGATCTGCGCGTCGTCGCCCCCGATCGGCGGGGGAGCGGCGAGCGTCGCCTCGACCCACCGCGCCCCGTCGACGTGGCGGAGCACATCGCCGACCTCGCCGCCATCCTCGATGACGAGCGCGCCGGCCGCGCCATCCTCGTCGGCCACAGCTTCGGCGGCGTCGTTGCGCTGGAGGCGGCCGCCCGGCTCCCGGAGCGCGTTGGTGCGGTGGTCGCGTACGAGCCGCCCTACCGTCCGCTCGCCGAGGCGGCCGTCCAGCCGTTCTTCGAAGGGGTCGCGCGCGAGACCCGGGACGCCCTCGAACGTGACGGCCGCTCCGGCGCGGCGCATGCTTTCCTCGAGCGCGTGGCAGGGCCCGGGACGTGGGACGCGATGCCCGAGCGGGCGCGGGCATTCCTGGCGGCCGAGGGCGGGGGCGCGCTCGCCGACGCCGGCATGGACGGGCTCGACCCCGACGGCCTCGGCCGCATCAGCTGCCCGGTCACGATCCTGACCGGCGGCGCCTCGGAGCCCTTCTACGCCTCGATCGCCGACGCGGTCGCCGCCCGGATCCCCGGCGCGCGCCGGATCGAGCTGCCCGGCCTCCGCCACACCGCACCCATCACCGATTCCCACGCCATCGCGGCCGCCGTCCGCGCCGCGATCGCCCGGCCCGACCTCGCTCTCGCCCGCCGGGACGCGGCGCCCCGGTCCCGGGAGACCCCCGCATGAGAGCCCCGCGTGACGCGCGCCCCGACGCTGCCCCGCGTGACGTGCGCCCCGCCGCCCCCTCCGGCCTCGCCACCGAGCGCGGCAACGCCGCCGCCTCGACCGAGGTCGGCGCCATGTTCGACCAGATCAGCGGCGTCTACGACGCGCTGAACCTGGTCATCAGCGCCTTCCAGGAGCCGCGCTGGCGGAAGCGGACGGTGGCCTTCGCGGGCCTGGGACCGGGCGGCCGGGCCGTCGACGTCGCGTCCGGCACGGGCAAGGTGGCGGCCGACCTTCACGCGAGCGCCCGGCCGGGCGGCGAAGTGCTCGGCGTCGACATCAGCCCCGGGATGATCGGGATTGCCCGGCGGCGGTTCGTCGGTCGGCCGGGACTTACGTTTGTGATCGGCGATGCGATGGCACTCCCGGCGGAGGACGATCACTTCGACGCGGCCACCATCGCCTTCGGGATGCGCAACCTGCCCGACTACACCCGGGGCTTCGCCGAGATGGCCCGCGTCGTGCGGCCCGGCGGGAGGGTCGTCTGCCTCGAGATTGCCCGCCCGCGCAACCGTCTGGCCCGGATCATGCGCTGGTGGTTCGACCGGATCGTGCCGCTCATCGGGAAGGTCGCCGGCCGGGGCGGCGCCTACGCCTACCTCGTCCGCAGCGTGCAGAGCTACCCGGCGCCGGAGCGGATCGCGGAGGTCATGCGCGAGGCCGGTCTCGTCGGCGTCCACTGGGTCGGCATGTCCGGCGGCATCGTGACCATCCACGTCGGCACCGTGCCGCCGCGGGAAGCAGAGCCGGACCGCACCGTTCTCGCCGGCGCCCATCCCGTGCGGGGGTAGGTCCAGATCGGGAGGAGCCGCGTATCCTGCGCGGCTCCTCGACAGGCGCATGGCGGCCGGAACCGGGCTCGGCTACGCTTCCCGCGCTACGTGGGTGTCGTTGCAGGGAAGCGGGGAGCAGCGTGGCCTGTCCATCGTGTGGGGCCGCCAATCCGACGGGCGCTCGATTCTGTGCCGAGTGCGGGACGCGCCAGGCCGAGACGTGCTCGGCCTGTGGCGCGTCGCGTCCGTCTCCCACGGCCCGTTTCTGTGGCGACTGCGGCGTCCCGTTCCCGGACGCGGGCCGTCCCACGCCCGGCGCCGGCGCAGCGGCCGGCCTCGGGTCGCTGCCGGCGCCGGAGGCCGAGCGGCGCCTCGTCACCGTCCTGTTCGCCGACCTGGTGGGCTTCACGACCCTCGCCGACGGGCGCGACCCGGAGGAGACCCGGGAGCTCCTGACCCGCTACTTCGACCTCGCCCGCGAGGTGGTGGAAGGGCACGGTGGCGTCGTCGAGAAGTTCATCGGCGACGCGGTGATGGCGGTCTGGGGCGCGCCGGTCGCGCGGGAGGACGATCCGGAGCGCGCCGTCCGCGGCGCTCTCCAGCTCGTGGACGCGGTGCGGACCCTCGGCCCCGACATCATGGCCCGCGCTGGTGTCCTGACGGGGGAGGCCGCCGTCACCCTGCGGGCCATCGGGCAGGGATTGGTCGCCGGCGACCTCGTGAACACTGCCTCGCGGGTCCAGTCGGTCGCACCGCCCGGCGCCGTCCTCGTCGGCGAGGCCACGCGGCAGGCAGCCGAGCGATCAATCGTCTTCGAGCCCGCCGGCGAGCAGCTCCTCAAGGGCAAGGCCTCGCCGATCCCGGTCTTCCGGGCCGTGCGCGTCGTCGCCGAGCGCGGCGGCGGCAACCGCTCGGAGCGCCTGGAGGCCCCGTTCGTGGGGCGCGCCGAGGAGCTGCGCCTTCTCAAGGAGTTCCTCCACGCCACGTCCCGGGAGCGGCGCCCGCGCCTCGTCTCCGTGGTGGGCCAGGCCGGAATCGGCAAGAGCCGCCTTGCCTGGGAGTTCCTCAAGTACGTCGACGGCCGGATCGAGGACATCTTCTGGCACGAAGGCCGCTGCCCGGCGTACGGCGAGGGCGTCACCTTCTGGGCGCTGGGCGAGATGGTCCGCGGCCGCGCCGGCCTCGTGGAGACCGACGACCACGCGACGACCCGGGCCAAGGTCCGCGCGTCGATCGAGGAGTGGGTTCCCGACGAGATCGAGCGGGCCACGGTCGAGCGCGCCCTGCTGACCCTTCTCGGCGTGGAGCCGGCGCCGCCCGGCGGCCGCGAGGAGCTCTTCTCCGCCTGGCGGACCTTCTTCGAGCGGATCGCCGACCGGGGAGCCGTGGCGATGGTCTTCGAGGACCTCCACTGGGCCGACCCGGGCCTCCTCGACTTCATCGACCACCTCCTCGAGTGGGCGCGGACGTCGCCGATCTACGTCGTGACGCTGGCCCGACCCGAGCTGCTGGAGCGGCGGCCGACCTGGGGCGCGGGGAAGCGCAACTTCGTCGGGATCCCCCTCGAGCCGCTCTCCGAGCCCGCGATGCGCGAGCTGCTGGCGGGCCTGGTGCCGGGGCTCCCCGAGCGCGCCGTCCGGGCGATCGTCGAGCGCGCCGACGGGATCCCGCTCTACGCGGTGGAGACCGTGCGCAAGCTGGTTGCCGAGGGACGCCTCGTCGAGGCTGGGGGCGCGTATGCGCCGGCCGGGGACCTCTCGGACCTCGCCGTGCCCGAGACGCTGCAGGCGCTCATCGCGGCCCGCCTCGATGCCCTCGAGCCGGAGGACCGGGCGCTCGTCTGCGACGCCGCCGTCCTTGGCCAGAGCTTCGCCTCGTCGGCGTTGGCGGCCGTCTGCGGCGTCCCGGAGGCGGACCTGGGTCCGCGCCTCGACGGCCTCGTCCGCCGCGAGCTGCTCGTCCGGGACCGGGACCCGCGTTCGCCGGAGCTCGGCCAGTATCGCTTCGTGCAGGCGCTGATCCGCGAGGTTGCCTACGGGACGCTGGCGCGGCGCGACCGGCGCCTGCGCCACCTCGCGGCCGCCCGCCACTTCGAGGCGCTCGGTGACGAGGAGCTGGCGGCCCTCCTGGCGGCCCACTACGTGGCGGCCTTCCGTTCCTCCGCGCCCGGCGAGGAGGCCGACACCGCGGCGGTCCAGGCGCGCATCGCCCTGCGCGCCGCAGCGGCCCGGGCCACCGCCCTCGGGTCGCCCGCGCAGGCCGTCGCGCTCCTGCGAGAGGCGCTCACGGTCGCCACGGACCCGGGCGAGGTGCTCGAGCTGCTGGAGCAGGCGGGCCGGGCGGCCGCCGACGCCGGCCACTACGACGAAGCCGATGAGCTCCTGCGGCGCGCCGTCGGAATGGCCCGGGCCGACGGCGATCGGACGCTCATCGCCCGCACGACCAGGGCTCTCCTGCGGGCGCTGCTCGCCGGCTTCCGATCGCACGCGGCGGACGAGGTCGTGGCGACGGTCGTCGCCGAGTTTCCGGACCCGCTCGAGGGACCGGAGATGCTCGGTCTCAATGCCCTGATCGCCCGGGCCTCGATCTACGGGCAGGGGATGACAGATGGCCTTGCCCTGGCGGAGCGCTGCCTGGCCGCGGCCGAGCGCCTCGACGACGTCGAGCTCATCGTGGAGACTCTCGCGACGAAGGGCATGATCCTGCCCAGCCTGGGCCGGCCGTACGAGGGTCGTGCCCTGACCGGGGCTGCCCGCGACCTGGCCAACGCGCACGGGCTCCGCGACACCGCCCTGCGGGCGGAGGGGAGCCTCGTCCTGGCGCTTCTCGACGACGATCCGCGCGCCGCGGTCGCCCTCGCCCGCGACCTGGTGCAGCGGGCCCGCCGGCTCGGGGTCCGGCGGGTCGAGATCGGCGCAATCGCGAACGGCGCCGAGCCGTCGATCCGGGTCGGCGACTGGGACGGCGCCCTGGGCCTGCTCGGGGAGCTGACCGCGGTCGAGCTCGACCGGACCGACGAGGAGACGATCCGGACCCACATCGTGATGATCCGGGCCCTGCGTGGCGAGGACGTCGCCGCGGAGATGGCGGTCATCGATCGCCTTGCCGCTGCCGAGGACGACCCCCAGTCGCTGGCCGAGGTCGGGATGGCCCGCGGATTCGCGGCGCTGGCAGGAGGCGATCTGCGGGCGGCGACAGAGCACCTCGGTGGCGCTCTCCGGATGGCCCGCATCAACACGCCGTTCCTGGCCCCGCTCCTCGCGCGCATCGCCCTGTGGCGCGGCGATCTCACCGCTCTCGGGGAGGCGCTGGCGATCCTCGCCGAGCCGACCACCCGCGGCCGCGTCGTGCGCACCGACCGTCGCGTCGCGACGGCAGGACTCGCCGCGCTGGAGGGCCGTCGCGCCGAGGCGCTGGAGGGCTATCTCGCCGGCCTCCGCGAGCACCGGGCGATGGGGACGCGCTGGGAGCTCGCCTGTACCGCCATCGACATGGCGGTCGCCCTGGGGCCGACAGTCCCCGAGGTGGGCGCGGCCGGGGACGAGGCCCGGGCCATCCTGGTGGAGCTGGGTGCGGTCCCGTTCGTGGCTCGCCTGGACGCGGCCCTCGCGGGCGGTGCCGAGGTGGCGCCCGCGCCGGCCCCGGGACGGGCCGCGGCCGTCCCGATCGATGAGCCGGCGGAGGCCCAGCTCTAGCTCAGTACCAGGGCCAGGGGACGGCCGGCCAATCCGGATGGGGCTGCGGGAAGCGCCCGGCGCGCAGCAGCTCGTCCGTCCGCTCTCGCGTGGCGGAGAGCTCATCCGCCGCGAGGTGCGGCTCCAGCCGCCCCTGGAGCCGCGGCAGGGCCCTCTGCAGGAGCGCCATGGTCTTCAGCTCGCGGTCGGCCATCCTCGTGCCCCGCCAGCCCCACAGGACCGTGCGCAGCTTCGGCTCCACGGCGAAGGTGACCCCGTGATCGACGCCCTGGATGATCCCGTCCGCGCGGACGAGGAGGTGGCCGGCCTTGCGATCGGCGTTGTTGAGGACGGCATCGAGGAGGGCGATCCGGCGCAGCCGCGGGTCGGCGCCGCGGACCAGCTCGACCACGTCGACGTCGTCCCGCACCTCCACCCACAGCTGCAGCATCCCGGGGCCGATCGGGGCCTGCTCGCGGAAGACCGTGGGCGGCACGACGTCCCAGCCGCTCGCCTGGGAGACGACGAACGCGGCCACCTCGCGGTGGCCCAGCGTCCCGTTCGGGAAGTCCCACAGGGGCCGCTCGCCGCGAATCGGCTTGTAGACAGCGGCCGCCACGGTCTGGCCGCGTCCGGGGACGTCGCCGTGGACGGCCACGAGGAGGGTGGTGTTGGACGCCTGGACGAGCCGGCCCACGATCTCGATCTCGCCGGCTTCCAGGAAGGGGGTCGCAAGGGCCGGCGGCAGGGCCACCGCGGGCGGGAGCGCCGGGTCCGGCTCGTCGGGGACGGACGGCTCGGACGGCCACGCCTCGCCGGCCTCGTCGGGACGGCGCGCCTCGTCGCCGGGCGGCGTCAGTGGACGTACCCGTTGCGGCGCGGACAGAGGTGGCCGGTGGGGTCGAGCGGCTGGCCGCAGAGCGGGCAGGGTGGCCTTCCGGCCGCGACCGCCCGGAGGGCGCGTTCGGCGAAGGCCCGGGCGCGGGTCGGCGTCAGCCGCACGCGCACGAGATCGGGCCCGTCAGGGTCGTCGTCCGCGATCTCGAGATCCTCCTCCTCCTCGTCCGGGTCGTCGTCCTCCTCGTCCTCCTCGTCATCGTCCTCGTCCGCCCGGGCGCGGGCCTCGACGACGATCTCGCCGCTGTCGCCGTTCCAGGCGAGCGTCATCGTGCCGACGCGGAAGGCCTCCACCAGCGGCTCGTCGAGGGGCGCCGTGTCGTCGTCGGCGGGGGCCAGCGCCTCGGGGACACGAACGCCGCGGCGGGCAACCTCGGCGAGGAGGAGCGCCATCCGCTCCGCCAGGACCTGGACCTGGACCTTCTCCAGCACGACCGAGACGAGCGAGCTCCCCCGCCTCGCCTGGAGGAAGAAGGTCCGGCTTCCGGGCTCGCCGACGGTGCCGGCGACGAAGCGGTCGGGAAGGCCGTAGTCGTAGATGCGTCGGGACATGGCGGGACTCTACCCTGCCGCGCCGCGAGCCGCCCGGGCCCGCATCGTCCTGGTCCGGGCCGCCCGGCGCGCCGGGGCGAGCCCGGCCACGCCGGTCCCGGTGTCGTTGATCCGCTCCACGAGCGCCCGCTGCGCCCCGTAGCGCACGACCGAGAGCGCGCCCGGGTCGACCCCGATCCGTTGAAAGCCGTCGAGGTGAAGACCCAGCGCATCGGCGAGGATCGCCTTGATGACGTCGCCGTGGCTGACAAGGGCGTACGTTGCCCCCGGCCCGAGCGCCGCGTTCCAGCGTCGCACCGCCGCCACCGCCCGCGCGCTCATCGCGGCGAGCCCCTCGCCGTCGGGGAAGACGGCTGCCGAGGGGTTGCCCTGGATCACGGCCCAGAGGGGCTCCTTGCGGAGGGCCCGCAGCTCCCGGCCGGTCCACGCTCCGTAGCGGACCTCGCCGACCTCCTCGTCCACGTGGAGCGGCGGCGCCGGGTCGCGGCCGGCCGCGATCGCGGCGGCGGTCTCGCGACAGCGCTCCAGGGGCGAGACCACGATCGCCGTGAGCGGGACGGGGAGGAGCCGCTCCCCGAGCGCGGCGGCCTGGGCCCGGCCGCGCTCGTCGAGGTGGACGCCGGGGGTCCAGCCCGCGAGCGCGGGGCCGGTCAGCGGGGTGAGGCCGTGGCGAACGAGGAGAACGGTGGTCACGGGACGCGGAACGCGTGGACGCGGGGCACGGAACGCAGCGGTGGAGCGTGCTCAGGCCGGCTCGGGCCCGGGCTTCGCGGACCGCTCGGGCGCCCAGGACGGGATCTCCTCGCCCTGCTCCGCGACGACGATCTGCAGGCCGCCGAAGAGCTCGAAGCCGGCGATCTCGAGGCCCGGCGCGTCGGGCGTCGGCTCGGCCGCGCCGGTCGGCTTCATGACCCCCCCGAAGATGGCCGGGCCGGAGGTCCGGACCGGGACGCCGGGGGCGACGACGACCCGGGTCCCGCCGAAGACGGTCCGGATCTCGAGGTGGGCGCCGGCCGGGTCGAGCTTCGCCTCTCGCAGGTCGAGGTCGGTGGCGGCATACCAGCAGAGGACCCGCCCGCCGCGGAAGGTGGTGGAGGTGCTGGCGAGCTTCGCCGCGTCCATGACGACGACCAGCTCGATCTCGTCGGCGGCCGCATCCGGCAGGGGCGGCACACTCTTCTTGAGCTTGACCGCAACGAGAGCGCTGGCGATCCCGGCGACCAGCGAGGCGCCGATGACGAGGCCGAGGATTCTGGCGAGAAGACGGACCATGGAAACCTCCGGGCTGGCTGTTGGGACGCGGGCCACGATCCTACGCCTCGCGCGCGTTCGCAGCCCGCTACGCTGCGTGGATGGACCGGCTGGGGCAGCGCGAACGGGATGCTGAACGTCTCGAAGGCGCGATCTGGGGCCATCTCGTCGGGGACGCGCTGGGCGTGCCCTACGAGTTCCGCCCGCCGGAGGTCATCGGCGACGTCGTCTTCGGGGCGCGGGGCACCCACGGCCAGCCACCGGGCACGTGGAGCGACGACGGGGCGCTCATGCTCGCCCTGCTCGACTCGCTCGTCGGCTGGGACGGCGAGGCCGGCCCGGCCGTCGTGCGGTTCGACCCGACGGACCAGGGCCTCCGGATCCGGCGCTGGTTCGAGGAGGGCGCCTACACGCCCGACGGCGACGGTCGCTTCGACGTCGGGAACGCCACCCGGGCGGCCATCGGGGCCCTCCGCGCCGGTGTTCCGGCCGAGGAGGCCGGGAGCGTCCTGCCCGACGGACTCGGCAACGGCTCCCTCATGCGGATCCTGCCGGTGGCGCTCGTCGGCCGCGGCCTGGACGACGCGACACTCGTCCGCTGGGCCGTCACGGCCTCGGGCGTCACCCACGGCGCACCCCTGCCGCGGGTGGCCTGTGCCCTCTACGTCCTCCTCGCGACCCGGCTCCTCGCCGCGCCCGACGAGCCGGCCGCGGCGGTGGCTGGCGCCCGCGACGCGCTCCGGACGCAGGTCGCGGGCACCTGGCTGGAGGGCGCCTTCGCGGATCTGCTCGCGTGGGGCCGGCGGACGGGCGGCGGCCACGTCGCCGACGCCTTCTGGTCCGCGTGGGAGGCGCTCGAGGGGGCCGACTCGTACGAGGCCGCGGTCACCCGGGCGGTCCGCTTCGGAAACGACACCGACACGACCGCCGCGATCGCCGGCGGGCTGGCCGGGATCCGCTGGGGGATCGGCGGCATCCCGCCCCCCTGGCTCGCGGCGATGCGCGGGCGCGACCTCGCCGGGCCGCTCGTCGATCGCCTGCTGGCCCGGGCCGGCTGGCGAACCTCGACGACGAACCCGCTGCGGGTCGACTGGGTGCCCCTCGACGACGTGCCGGGGCTGGCGGCGGCGACCGGGGCGATCGGGATGACCCTCCTGCCCGGGAAGAGGCGGGACGGATACAGCGGCCCCCACTGGCGCGACCCTGCAGCCGACGCCCGCCGGCTTCGTCTCGTTCACGGCTGCGACACGTTCCTCCTGCTCGTCGAGGACATCGACCTCGCCATGAGCCGGGCATGGGCGACCGTCCCGGCCCTCGAGGCCGCCGGGATCCGGGTCGTGCGCCATCCCGTCCCCGACATGGACGTGCCGCGCGACGGGGACGCCTACCGGACCACCCTGGACGACATGCTCGGGCGGATCCGCCGCGGCGAGCGGGTCGTCGTCGCCTGCCGCGGCGGCCTCGGCCGGACCGGGACGGCGGTGGCCTGCCTGCTGGTGGACGGCGGCGTGGAGCCCGACGAGGCGATCGCGCGCGTGCGCGCCGTCCGGCGGGGGACGGTCGAGCGGCGATCCCAGGAGGAGTTCGTGCGGGCATGGGGCCAACTCCGGACGAAGCCCGACCACGCGGCCTCGGCCTGATGACCGGACGCGTCATCGTCGTCGGCTCGGTCAACGTCGACCTCGTCGTCGTCGCACCTCGCCTGCCGGGGCCCGGCGAGACGGTGACCGGCGGCGACGTCGCCCGTCATCACGGCGGCAAGGGCGGCAACCAGGCGGTCGCGGCGGCTCGGCTCGGGGCGCCCGTGGCGTTCGTCGGCGCCGTGGGCCAGGACGACTTCGGAGCCGCCGCCCGGGCGGCGCTCGCGGCGGAGGGGATCGACGTCACCCATCTTGCGGCCGTGGGCCGGCCCACCGGCGTCGCCCTCATCGTCGTCGACGCGCGGGCCGAGAACCTGATCGCCGTGGCGCCGGGGGCGAACGCCTCGCCGACAGCCGCGTCGGTGACGGCCGCCTTTACGGCGCTGGCCGTCGGGCCCGGCGACGTGGTCCTCGCCAGCCGCGAGATCCCGCCCGACGCCGTCCGGTGCGCCCTCGCCGGGGCCCGCGCTGCAGGTGCGGTCGCGGTCCTGAACCCGGCGCCAGCGGACGGCGTGGACGCCGCCACCGTGGCCCTGGCCGACGTGGTCACCCCGAACGAGGCCGAGCTCGCGCTGCTCGGGGCGGCGGGCGACGCGGGCGCGACCGGGGGCGCGGCCCCCGACGCTCAGCCCGGGCCCGCCGCCGATCTCGAGGCGACCGTCCGTCGCCTGCTGTCCAGGGGCCCCGCCGGCCAGGCGGCCGTCGTCACGCTCGGCGCGGCCGGGGTGCTGGCGATACCCGCGGCGGGACCCGCGATCCCGATCGCCGCCGCCCGGGTCGAGCCGGTCGACACGACCGGCGCCGGGGACGCCTTCAACGGCGCGTTCGCCGCCGGGCTGGCCGCCGGGCTCTCGCTGACCGCTGCGGCCCGGCGGGCCGTCGCCGCGGCCGGCCTCTCGACGACGCGCGCGGGCGCACGCGGCGGGATGCCGACGGCGGCGGAGCTGGCAGCCTTCCTGGGGGAGTGACGCCCTGGCCGCCCCGCCGCCCCGCCGGACCTCAGCGCTTCTCGATCGGCAGGTAGGAACGCTCCGGAGCGCCGGTGTAGACCTGGCGCGGCCGCCCGATCCGTGTTTGCGGGTCGAGCATCATCTCCCGCCACTGGGCGATCCAGCCGGGCAGGCGCCCGATCGCGAAGAGGACCGTGAACATCGCAGTCGGGAAGCCCAGGGCGCGGTAGATGAGCCCGCTGTAGAAGTCGACGTTCGGGTAGAGCTTCCGGTCGACGAAGTAGGCGTCGTGGAGGGCCACCTCCTCGAGCTCCCGGGCGATCGCGAGCAGGTTGTCGCGGGTGCCGAGCTTGGCCAGGATGGTGTCGGCCGCCTGCTTGATGATCCGGGCCCGGGGGTCGTAATTCTTGTAGACCCGGTGCCCGAAGCCCATCAGGCGGAACGGGTCGGCGGGATCCTTGGCCCGCTGCACGTAGCGGCTGACGTCGCCGCCGTCGGCGGCGATCGCCTCGAGCATCTCGAGGACCTCCTGGTTCGCTCCGCCGTGGAGGGGCCCCCAGAGGGCGGAGATGCCGGCCGAGATCGAGGCGTAGATGTTGGCGTGGCTGGAGCCGGCCAGGCGGACGGTGGAGGCCGAGCAGTTCTGCTCGTGGTCGGCATGGAGGATCAGGAGGATGCGCAGGGCCCGCGCGGCGTCCGGGTCGACGACGTAGGGCTCCGCCGGCACGGCGAACATCATGCGCAGGAAGTTGCCGTCGTAGTCGAGGGAGTTGTCGGGGTAGACGAAGGGCTGGCCGATCGACTTCTTGTAGGCGAACGCCGCGATGGTCGGCATCTTGGCGAGGAGCCGGATCGTGCTGATCTCCACGTCGTCCGGGTCGCTGGGATCATCCGAGCCCTGGTAGAAGGTGGAGAGAGCGCTGACGGCCGAGGACAGGATCCCCATCGGGTGGGCGTCCATGGGGAAGCCGTCGAAAAACCGTTTGAACTCCTCGTGGAGGAGCGTGTGGTGCCGCACGGCGTAGGTCCACGCGGCCAGCTGCTCCTCGGTCGGCAGCTCCCCGTAGAGGAGCAGGTAGGCCGTCTCGAGGAACGTCGACTGCTCCGCGAGCTGCTCGATCGGGTAGCCCCGGTAGCGCAGGACGCCGGCCTCGCCGTCGAGGAACGTGATGGCGCTCCGGGTGGAGGCGGTGTTCGCGTAGCCGTAGTCCAGGGTCGTGACGCCGGCGTCCTTGAGGAGCGCCGAGACGTTGATTGCCGGGTAGCCCTCGGTGCCCACCTCGATCGGCAGAGAAAAGACGCGGTCGCCGATCCGGAGCTCGGCGACCGGCGTGGCGGGGTCCGCGTCGGGTCGTGTCGCGATGCTCATGGCCATTCGCTCCCTCTGGGGTGCCGCCCGGGCTGAAGCGGCGCGCTGCTCTCCTCGGGCGGGGACCTCGCCCGCGCCCACGACCGGTAGGCTGTGCCGTGCCACCTGCCCGGCCGCCCGGCCGGACAGGCACACGCTAGGGCCGGTTCGGCATCATCGGACGGGCCATTCAGGGTAAACGATCCTGCCAACCGGACTATGACCGGCGCAGCGCGCCCGCCCGGGCGCCGACCAAACGGGGAGGATGCCGCGTGCCGCCCATCGACTTCGACCGCTTCGAGGTCCTCACGTTCGACTGCTACGGAACGCTCATCGACTGGGAGGCCGGGATCGCGGCGGGCCTCAGGGACGTCCTCGAGCCCCGGGGGGTCGTCGTCGGGGACGAGGACCTGCTGGAGCGGTTCGCCCGCCACGAGGCGGCGGTGGAGGCCGGGTCGTATGTGCTCTACCGCGAGGTCCTCGCTCGCGCGCTGCGCGGCGTCTGCGCGGAGCTGGGTGTCGAGCCGACCCAGGCGGAGGCGGCCGCCTTCGGGGGCTCGGTGGGGGACTGGCCCGCCTTCGCGGACTCGCCGGACGCCCTGGCCCGCCTCGCGGCGCGCTACCGCCTCGCCGTCATCACGAACTGCGACGATGATCTGTTCGCCGCATCGAACCGTCGGCTGGGAGTGACGTTCGACTGGGTCATCACCGCCCAGCAGGTCGGGGCCTACAAGCCGAGCGAACGCAACTTCGAGGTCGCCTTCGCCCGGATCGGGGTGCCCCGGGAGCGGATCCTCCACGTCGCCCAGAGCCTCTTCCACGACCACATCCCGGCGAAACGCCTGGGCCTCACCACGGCCTGGATCGACCGCCGCCACGACCGCCCCGGCAGCGGGGCCACGCCCCCCGCGTCGGCGAGGCCGGACCTGGCGGTGCCGGACATGGCGACGCTGGCCGACCTTGCGACGGCGTGACGCGCGGGACCTCGACCGCCCCGACCCGCGGCTCTGCCGGTGGGGGCGTTCGGCTCAGAACATGCGGCGCAGCCCCGGGAGCCGCTTGAGGACCAGGGCGCTCACCGCTAGCGACCCCGCGAGCGTCACGAGCACCAGGATCGTCGCCTTCACGACGGCGGGTGCGGCGAGGTCCAGGAGGACGTAGGCCAGCGGGTACAGGATCAGGGGGTGGACGTAGTAGATGCCGAACGAGTTGGAGGCGAGCGTCCGCCAGCCCGGCCCGGCGCCGTCGAACCTTCGCTGGAAGAGACTGATCCCGGCGACGACGGCCGTGAGGCAGAACGTGCTGAACAGGGCCGCCGCCACCGCCCGCTCGGGCACGGTCGTCGGCAGCCCGCTCATCCGGAAGCCCAGGTACGCCAGGCCGGCCAGCACGCAGCCCCAGCCCCACGGCCCCAGGTCCGGCCGGAAGCCGGTCGCGCTGAACCAGCCCCGCCGCTCGGCGTAGATCCCGAGGATGAAGTAGCCCACGTAGAAGGCGATCCGCGCCGGTTGGACCACGAACAGGAGCGACAGCGGCAGCCAGTCGTCGAGGCCGAAGGACGGCGCGACGAGGATCGACCCGGCGGCCGTCAGGGCGATGAACGCCACGAACAGGCGCGCCCGCGGCTGCTCCGCGCGCGGCACGCTGGCCTGCAGGCGCGTGCTCGCGGCGTAGACCCAGGCCAGGCCGAGGAAGCAGGCGAACAGGACGCCCAGGAACCAGTAGACCGCCTGCTGGAACATCGGGCCCCAGAAGTCGGTGGTCCAGAATTCCAGGTAGCCCATCGGGTTGTCGCGCGAGACGTAGGTCATGTACGTGACGAGCGGGGCCAGGAAGACGACCGCGAGGATCCACGGGATGGCCAGACGCACGACCTTCTCGCGAATGAACCCTTCCAGCCCGCGGCGCTGGAGCGACGGGAGCGCGAAGTAGCCGGCCACGAAGAAGAGAACGGGCATGATCGGCACGTCGACCACCAGGACCAACCACGTGAAGGTGACGCTGCGATCCGGGTCGAGGACGTACCACCACTCCGGGGCATACGCCATGTAGGTGATCGAGGCGTGGAGCACGATCACCATCACGATGGCGAAGGCCCGCAGGTTGTCCAGGAAGAACAGCCGTGGCCGTTCGCTCATCTCGTTGCTCCAGCCCGGGACTGCCCGGCGCCCGCCGCCGGTGAGCGTGCCGAGACGGCGCCCACCCGGCCCAGCCTAGGTGGTTCCGGCGTCGGATCAAGATCGGTCCAGCCCCGTCCGGGGCGCCGAACGGCCCTGGCATCCAGCGGTCCAACGCCGGGGACCGGCCGTCGATCCTCACCTCGCGCATGTCGCCCGCCTGCGTCGCCGGGCGTCGCGACACCGTACGCTGACGAACAGCGGGTGCGCGCCGCCGGGGCGCACCACGTTCGGCAGCGCACACAGGGAGGTCGCCATGGGCGGCTCGGCCCGGGACACCTATCTCGAGGGCGTCGACCCGCGCGTGGCGCCGGTTGTGCTGGAGCTCGACCGGCTGATCATGGAGGCGGCCCCCGACCTGCTGGCCGCCATCAAGTACCGGATCCTGATGTATGCGCTGAAGGGCGACTACCGCGCCTGGGTCTGCGCCATCGACGCCCACCCCCGGCAGGGCGTCGCCCTGCGGTTCCTCTTCGGAGCGCTCCTCGACGACCCGCGGGGCGTGCTCCGCCCCGGCACGAGCAGCCTCTCGACGCTCGACGTCGCCTCGCTCGGGGCGATCGACGCCGGGCTCGTCGACGCCTTCGTTCGCGAGGCGGTCTCCCGGCACGGGGAGCTCAAGGCCGCCTCGCGTGAGCGCAAGGCGGCCGGGCAGGGCTGACCGCCGCGCGAGGTCCGCCGGAAGGCCGCGGCGGCGCACCGCCCGTCAGGGCCGGGCGGCCAGCTCGTCCATGTAGGCCCGGATCTCCGGGACCGCGGTGAGGCGGCGCTCGAAGTAGTCGTTGACGGCCCGCAGCGCCTCGTTCTTGACCTCGTCGACCTCCGCGCTGCGGCCGGCCGAGCCGCGCCGGCCCCGCAGGTTCGAGCGGACCTCGAGGAGCAGGCGGACCATCTCCGCCTCGGAGCGGCCGTCGAGCACCGCGATGGCGGACATGATCAGGGCGTCGGTCTGCTTGACGAGGATCTCGTAGTCGAACGTCGCGCCCGGTCGGTCCGCCTCGTCCACCGTCCGGATCTGCGCGGCAACCTGGTAGAGCACCGTGGTCGGCTCGTCGAACAGCTCCCGGAGGTAGGCCGCCTCGGCGTACCGCCCGGTCAGCCGGAAGATGTTGTACATCCGTCGGGCGGCCTTGCCGTAGTTCGGGTCCTTCCTCGTGTACTTGATGACCTCGTGCTCGAGCTGGTCCACGTAGTCGTCGACGGCGTCGGACGAGAGCTCGCTCACGAGCCGCGTGAAGAGAGGCAGGGACTCCGTCTCCAGGTAGACCTCCTGGAAGTACGGGTCGATGACGCCGTCGAGGGCGACGATCGTGCCGTCGGGCGCCTCCCACGTGACGTCGAGCATGTTGCTGGCGTTGGCGAGCGCCCGCCGCACCGGGTCCGCCACGATCCAGTCCAGCTTGCACCAGCCCGGCTCGGCGGCGGCCTCCTCCCAGGTGATCGTCTCGGGGCGGCCCTTGCGGACGACCTCGATGTGGCCGGCGGCGACCTCGTCGGCCGTCCACGAGATCGGGCCGCCCGCCCGGACCGGGGATCCGTTCCGCTCGGCGTCGTCGGGGTAGCTGCCGAACTTCACCTCCCAGAGCCGGTGCGTCGGCCCGACCCGCGTCGCCAGCGCCTTCTCCCGGACGACATCCGCGAGGATCGTGCAGGCCTCCCCGCGGGTGGGGGCCGTGATGTGGATCCGCTCGAAGTAGTCGCAGTCACCGGGGTAGGACTGGATCTTGCCCTGGGCGGCCGAGCCCGAGAGCGCCAGCGCCGTCAGCACGACCGGCGGCCGGTCGGGGAAGCCCACGATCTCGCCGATCGCCCGGAAGCGGGCGAGGTCGCGCGGCGTGAAGTCGAGCATGGAGACGCGATGGCCGTAGATGCCGCTGTCGACGTCCACGACGACGTCCCCGCCGGCAACCTCCACCTCGATGGCGGCCACCCAGCGGGCGGCTTCGTCGGCATCGATCTCCACGCCCATGCGGCGCGCGGATGCGATCACCTCCCCGAGCGCCGTGCGGTCGGGGCCGGCATTGTCGATCCGGCCGGCTGTCTGCTCGCTCTCCATGTGGCCTAGTATCCGACGATCCTCCCTCGAGAGAAAGGCGCCCGTGCGCAGCGAAACCTGGATCAGCGTCGACGTCGAGACCTCCGGTCCCACGCCCGGGACCGGCAGCCTGCTCGCCATCGGTGCCTGCCTCGTCGACCGCCCGGAGCAGGGGATCGAGCTCCTCCTGCGGCCGAACCCCACGCTCCCGTGGGGGGACGACGCCGAGGCCGTCCATCACCTCGGCCGGGAGTTCCTGGCCCGCGAGGGACTCGATCCGGGCCGCGCCCTGGCGCTCCTCGAGGCGTGGCTGGAGCGGGTCGTCCCGTCCGGAAGCCACCCCGTCTTCGTCTCCTTCAACGCCCCCTTCGACTGGATGTTCGTTGCCCACTACGCGTGGCGCCACCTGGGCCGTAACCCGTTCGGGATCAGCGCCGTGGACCTCAAGGCGCTCTACCTCGGGCGCCATCTCGGCGAGGTCACGACCTGGGCCGAGACCTCGAGCGACCACGTCCGGCGGCGCTACCCCGTCGCCCTCCCGCACACGCACGGAGCCCTCGACGACGCCCGCGAGCAGGCGGCGATCTGCCGCCGCATCCTCGATGGAGCGCGCCCGTCGGGCGCGTGAGCACCCGCGAGGGCGCGCTCGGGCGGTCCCGCGGCGTCAGGCGTCGGTCGCGGCGTCCCGCTCCTCGCGCCGCGATTCGACGACGGTCGTCGGCGTCCCGTGGACCGCGTGGATGGCCGGGATGCTGCCGAGGCGCCCGGCCTGGTAGTCCTCGAAGGCCTGGAGCACCTCGGCCCGCGTGTTCATGACGAAGGGCCCCATCCAGGCCACCGGCTCGCGGATCGGGCGGCCGCCGAGGACCAGCACGTCGAGGTTCGGGCTCCGGCTCTCCTGGGCCGGGTTGGCGTCGATGGTGATCGTGTCGCCGGGGCCGAAGGCCGCGAGCTGCCCGGTGGCGATCGGCCGGCGCTCCGCCCCGACGCTGCCGTGCCCGGCGAGGACGTAGACGAGCGCGTTGTAGTCGGCCCGCCAGGGCAGCGTGAGCCGGGCCCCGGGGCTGAGCGTGGCATGGACCATCGTCATCGGGGTGTACGTGGAGCCGGGGCCGGCGTGCCCGGCGACCTCGCCGGCGATGATCCGGACGAGCGCCCCGCCGTCGGCGGACGAGACGAGGCCGACCTCGCGCGCCCGAAGGTCCTGGTAGCGCGGCGCGGACCACTTGAGGTCGCGGGGCAGGTTCACCCAGAGCTGGATGCCGTGGAAGAGCCCGCCGCTGACGACGAGCGCCTCTGGCGGCTTCTCGATGTGGAGGATCCCGGCGCCCGCGGTCATCCACTGCGTGTCGCCGTTCGTGATGACCCCGCCGCCGCCGTTCGAGTCGTTGTGCTCGAAGGTGCCGTCCATCATGTAGGTCACCGTCTCGAAGCCGCGATGCGGGTGCCAGGCCGTGCCCTTCGGCTCGCCCGGGGCGTACTCCACCTCGCCCATCTGGTCCATGTGGACGAACGGGTCGAGGTCGGCGAGGTCCACGCCGTGGAAGGCCCGCCGGACGGGGAAGCCCTCGCCCTCGAACCCGCGCGGGGCGCTCGTGACGGTGCGCACGGGGCGCTGGCGGGCCGCGATCGGGTCCGGGTCGGGAATTCGCGGCAGGACGGTGATGTCGTCGACGGTGATGGCGGGCATGGCTGGTTCGGTCCTGTTGTGGGCGCCGGCGCTGGGGGCGCCGCGCGGTCGGGTACATAGTTGCATCCGCAACTATCGGCGTCAAGGCGCCATCACCCGTCCGGCCGGCGTCCGCCGCGCGCCGCGACCAACCTGCGAACCTACCCCGCCGTGAAGAGCGAGGCGTACCCGTTGATCGCCGGCTGACCGCCGAGGTGGGCGTAGAGAACATGCGAATCGGGCTTGATCTCGCCCCGGGCCACCAGGTCGATCAAGCCGGCCATCGACTTCCCCTCGTAGACCGGGTCGGTGATCATCCCCTCCAGCCGGGCGACCAGCCGCATCGCCGCAAGCGTCCGCGCGTCGGGGATCCCGTAGACGCCGGCGTGGTAGCGCTCGTCGAGGATGATCTCGTCGTCGCGCAGCTCGCGTCCCACGCCAATCGCGGCCGCCGTTCGCCGCGCGATCCGCGCCACCTGCGCGCGCGTGGCGACCGGCGTGGCGGAGCCGTCGATCCCGATCACCCGACGGGGCGGCTCCTGGCCGGCGAACCCGGCGATCATGCCGGCCTGCGTCGATCCCGTGACCGAGCAGACGATGATCGTGTCGAAGAAGACGCCGAGCTTGCGCTCCTGGACGGCCACCTCGTCGGCCCAGCTTGCGAACCCGTGCCCGCCCAGCGGGTGGTCGGATGCGCCGGCCGGGATCGCGTACGGCTTCCCGCCGTTGGCCTCGATCTCGGCGAGCGCCTGCTCCCAGCTCTCCTTGATGCCGATCCCGAAGCCCGCCTGCACGAGGCGCACGTCGGCGCCCATCAGACGGCTCAGGAGGATGTTCCCGACGCGGTCGTAGGTGACGTCGGGCCAGTTGACCCAGCTCTCCTGGACCAGGACGCACCCGAGGCCGGCGTGGGCGGCGACGGCGGCGACCTGGCGGGTGTGGTTCGACTGCACGCCGCCGATCGAGACGAGCGTGTCGCAGCCCTGCGCCAGCGCGTCCGCCAGCAGGTACTCGAGCTTGCGGACCTTGTTGCCACCGAAGGCGAGACCGGAGTTGCAGTCCTCCCGCTTCGCCCAGATCGTCGGCCCGCCGAGGTGCTTCGTCAGCCGGTCCAGGCGATGGATGGGCGAGGGCCCGAAGAGGAGGGGATACCGGGCGAACGATGCGAGCGACACGGCGGGCTCCTGGGGTGGGGACGGGCAGGGTGGGGGAAGACTGGACGGCCGATGGTACGCGTCGAAGGGCGCCGCGCGCCCAGCGGCTGCGCGCCTGCCAGGCGTACACCGACGACCGCGCGGCCCCCGCGCGGCGCCGTTGGACGTGATCAACGGGCCGGCTCAAGCTCCTCGAAGAGGGTGAGCTGGAGGCCCGCCGGTCCCTCCAGCCGAGCGTTCAACGACCGCCACGGCGTCTCGACCGGCGGCGCGATGAGCTCCGCCCCGCCCGCCACGAGGCGCTCGGTTGCCGCCACCGCGTCGGTCACCTGGAACGCCACCCGCACGTGCCGGGCAACGCGTCGGCCCACCTCGACCTCGTCGACGTACGCCGCGTGGCCCGGGTCGCCAAGCTCGAGCGTCGCCCGGCCCGCCTCGAGGATCGTCACCCGCCCGCCGGGCGAGCTGAACACGCCCAGCTCGGGCATCCCCAGGACGTCCCGGTAGAAGGCGAGTGCGGCCTCGAAGTCGGGCGCCGTCACCACCAGCCGCATCTCGAGCACGCGGCCTTCCACGGGTTCCTCCTTGCCCACGCCTCCCCCTTCTGTGGCTACGGAACCAGCGCGTCCGCTTTCGCCCAGGCCGGCCAGCGGGTCGCGTCGCCCGGGTATGCGGCGCGCAGCCGGTAGCGGCCGGCCTCGAGCGCGGACGAGGCGAACGAGTACCCGCCCGCCGCGTCGGTGGTGGCACCCCCTAGGGGGATCGCGACCGGGGCGAGCGGGATCCGGTCGCGGCGGCTCTCCACGTCGGAGCTCCGCAGGAAGATGACGGCGAGATAGGCGCTCCCGATCGAGGCCTCCGGGAACCGGCCCCCGACCCAGAGCCGGTACTCGGCGCCCGGCGTGACCGTGAAGCCGTCCGAGTTGAAGCCGATCGTCTGGGTCGGGCTCGCAACGGCCCGCAGCATCCGTCCGCTCCCCCGGTCGCTCGGCGGTGCGCTGAACGTCCCGTCGCCCCACCCGCCCCAGCCTGTGAGCCCGCCCTCGAAGCGGGGGTAGGCCACGAGGTTGGCCCCGCCGCCCTCTGCGTAGCCGAGCTCGTAGAAAATCAGGTCGGCCGGGCCGGGGCCCGCGTCCTCGTGGTTCACCCGCAGGCCGATCACGGCATGAGTGACATCGAACGGGACGCGGCCGCGAAGCTCCAGGACCTGGTAGGGGCCGTCGCGCGGGGTTGCCAGCAGGGCGACGGCGGCGCCCGCAATCGCCTGGCCGCCACGGGTCCGCAGCACCCCGTTCATCGCCGCCTGGCCACCGCCGCCGGCAGCCGCGGGCTCGATCGAGATGGTGGTTCGCGCCCGGGTGTAGTCGGCCACGAGGTGGGTGAAGGTGTTCGGGCCGGCCTCGGGCAGGACGCGGTCGGGGTGGTCCGTCCACGACTGGAAGACGGCGTCGTCGGGCGGGCCGGCGCCGTCGAGCTCGTAGGTGAGGACGTGGGCCTGCGCCGCTCCCAGCCACTCGGCGTCCGAGGACCCGAAGGCCGAGTTGTAGATCATCCCGAAGCGCACGCCGTGCCCGCGCGCGTATGCCTGCACGCGCAGGCTCGCGGCCGCCCAGTCGCTGCGACCCCAGTCGAGGTCGAGGTGGAAGAACGGGAGCTGGGTCCCGACGGCAGAACGGACTGCCGCCATCCACGCTTCGTACTCTTCGGCGGATGCCGGCCCGGCCAGCGGCTCGATGTCGCCGACGACGATCGACGGGTAGGCCGCCTTCACCCCGCGGATGAACCGAGCGACCTCCGCGGCGACCTTCGCGGTCGGCCAGGTGCAGGCATTCGGGCCGTCGTACAGGCTCGCGAAGAAGAACGGCTCGTCCATGGCCAGGTAGCGGACCGTCCCTCCGGCGGCGACGACGCGCCGGATGAGGCGCAGCGCCTCGGGCGCGCCGCCGGCGAAGCCCTCGACGCCCTCGCCGCAGGTCGTGGCGATCAATGGGCCGGCCTCGATGGCGATCGCGATGTCCCGGGCGTCGAGGGCGGCGACGACGCGCCGGAGCTCGGCGTCCGTCGCCGTCCCGCCGAGCCATTCGCCGTAGAGCTTGAAGACGTGGGTCCGCCCGGCGACCCGCGTCCACGGGGCGCCGGCGGCGAAGAGCGCCGCGAAGTCGGTCGAGCCGATGTACGGGCGGCCCTCGCGGATCGGCATCGGCGGAAGCGGCGCGAACCAGACCTGCGGGGTGACTGCCGGCGACTTGGCCAGCGTCGCGCAGCGGGCCGTGGCACCGGACCCGACCTTGATCGAGATGCGGCGGGTGCCGGTGGCCGCCAGCCTGATCGCTGCCACCTGGGACGCCGCCAGGGCTCGTGTCGTCGCCAACGTGCCGGACGATGTCGTCTTCACCGTCCCGGCCGAGACGATTCGCGCTCCCAGGGTGGTGCAGGTATCGCGGTGGATCGCGATGGCGTAGCCCCTCGTCGGGGTCAGGCGCTTGAGGGCCAGGACCAGCGACCCGGCGCCGGTGTCGAAGGCGCGGACGGTCACCTTGCCGTAGGCGCCACCCGTCCCGACGGACGCCGCCCAGGCCGACTCGACCCGGACCGGCGCCGCCGCGGCCGGCGCCGGCGAGGCGGCCACACCTGCCGCCGCCAGTGGTCCGAGGGCGAGGAGGAGCGCGGCCCCCATGCCCGCAGCCGCGCGGAAGGTGGTCGTATGGGCCCGTTGGTCGCGCTCGCGGTCCGCCATCTCCCCGTCCGGCTACAGGGCGCCCTTCATGGGACACCCCGCGTGCCGCGGAGTGTGGTCCCGACCACGCCCGGAATCAAGGCCGGGCGAAGGCGCCCCGTTCCCCCAAGCGTGCCGAATACCCCCATGCAGTATTGACAAAGGGGTTGACACGGAGGTCACCGCCGGCGCACTATCCTCATGAACCGGCGTGTCAAGACTTGACACGCCCGTACGCATGTCCGGCGCCGGGAGCCATGTGGGAGCGATCGGGGCCCCGCCGGACGGGGAACCCACGAAGCTCGAAGCCGCCACGCGTCGCGCGCCACACCGGCCGCGCCGCAGCCGTCAAACCCGGCACCAGTCCCGCAGGAGTCCACGTTTGGCCGTCGGCGTCGCAGCCGAAGTGAAGAGCAAGCTGACCGTCCTCGAGGTCGTCGGGGAGACGGTCGCGCTGAAGAAGGCGGGGACCACCTTCAAGGGCCTCTGTCCCTTCCACGGCGAGAAGACGCCGAGCTTCATCGTCACGCCCGCCCGCGAGAGCTGGCACTGCTTCGGCTGCGGCGAGGGTGGCGACGTCTTCAGCTTCGTCATGCGCCGCGACGGGCTCGCCTTCCCCGAGGCGCTCAAGATCCTGGCCAGCCGGGCCGGGGTCGAGATCGACGAGCGGACCTCCCGCGAGGACGCCCGCCGCCGTCACCTCCACGATGTCGTCGAGTCGGCCATCTCCTTCTACCACGCGGTCCTGACGAAGTCTCCCGCGGGGGAGCGCGCCCTCGCCTACCTGCGCGAGCGCGGCTTCAGCGACGAGACGATCGAGTGGGCGAACCTGGGCTGGGCCCCGCCGGACTGGGACGCGCTGGGCCGGACGCTGGAGAGGCGCCGCCAGATCGGCGCGGCCGAGCTGGTCGAGACGGGGCTGGCCACGCCGCGCAAGGGCGGCAACGGCGTCTACGACCGCTTCCGGGCGCGGGTCATCTTCCCGATCCGCGACGCGACCGGCAACGCCACGGGCCTGGGCGGCCGCGTCCTCACGGGCGCCGACGGCGCCGACCCCGAGGGGCCGAAGTACCTCAACTCCCCGGCGACCCCGCTCTTCGACAAGAGCCGCACGCTCTACCTCCTGGACCGGGCGAAGGCCCAGATCCGCAAGACCGGCACCGCGGTGATCGTCGAGGGCTACACCGACGCCCTCATGGCCCACCAGGCCGGCTTCGCGAACGTGGTGGCGTCGCTGGGGACTGCCCTGACGCCCGGGCAGGTCGCCCTCCTCATCCGCTACGCGGCGAAGAAGATCGTCCTCGCCTACGACGTCGACCCGGCCGGCGAGAAGGCGGGCACCCTCGGGGTGACCTCGCTCGAATCGCTCACCCGCCAGCTGGCCGCCGGCGACACCGATGTCGAGCTCGACGAGGTGCGCGTCGCTCGCCTGCCCGAGGGCAAGGATCCCGACGAGACAATCCGCGAGAGCCCCGACGCCTGGCGCGAGGCGATCCGGACGGCCAACCCGATCGTGGAGTACCTCATCGGCTTCCACGCCCGTGGGGCAGACCTGCGCACCACCGGCGGGCGCGCCCGCTTCATCGACGCGGTCCTCCCCACGCTGCGGACGGTGCGCAACCCGGTCCTGCGCGACGGCTACCTCCAGACGCTCCGCCAGGTCTCCGGGGTGGAGGAGCGAGTGCTCCTCGAGGCGCTCCACAGGGCGCCGGACGGCGGGCGGGGCGGCCCGGGCGGCGGGCCCGGGGCCGGCGGCGGGCCCCGTGGCCCCGGTGGCGGGCGCATCTCCGCCGACTCCGTCATGTCCTCGCCGGACGCCTTCGACCCGAAGGCGGTCCTGCGCGCGATCACCCCGGTCGAGCGCGAGCTCCTCCGCTTCCTCCTCCTCGCTCCCGAGCTCCAGGGAGAGTTCGTCGAGCGCCTTGCGGCCTCCGATCTTCCCTCGACCCCGGCCCGCGAGCTCTGGACGGCCGTGCTGGCCGTGCGCGAGGCCGGGCCGTACACCTCGGAGGCCGTCTACACCCGCCTGGATCCCGAGACGCAGGCCCTCATGGCGGCCCTCCTGGGCGGGACCAGCGTCTCGGCCGCGGGCGGTGCGGCCGGCGCGGGTCTGGGCGGCCGGACGGACGCCGGGCTGGCGGAGCAGGGGATCGAGCAGTGCCTCCTGCGCCTCGAGCTCGACCGCCTGGAGGACCGCGACCGGTTCACCCGGGTCGAGCTCGCCGAGGCCGAGCGCGACGGAGACCGCCCCGCCATCGACCGCTTCATGACCGAGATCTCCCACCACAACGAGAACCGTCGCGCGATCCACCGGCGCCTCGAGCAGGCCAGCCTGCTCGCGAAGCCGATGGCGCGCCCAGCTGGAGGACGACCATGACCCAGGATCCCGCCGATCGCCTGCTCGTCGAGGCGGTGCTTGCTGCGACGCCGCGCCGTCGCCGGGCCGCCGCCGCCGAAGTCAAGGCGGTCTCGGCCGCCTCGCGCGCTGCGGCCCTTCCCGACGACGAGCCGGTGGCCGGCCTCGCCGGGATCGACCCCGATGCCGATTTCGCCGTTGGCCTTGCGGGCGTGCTCGACGCCGACGCCGTGCCGATGGACACCGAGCCCGGCCCGGCCGATCTGGCCGGCGAGGACGTGGAGCTGGGCGACGACCCGGCCGACCTCGCCACGGTGATCATCCCGGGCCTCGTCGCGGACGCGACCGACGCGGTGGCGGCGGTCGACGCCCCGGTCAAGCTCGACGCGAAGACCCTCGAGGAGCCGACCGCCGAGGAGCTCGAGGCCCTCTCGGCGGACATGATCGGGATCGACGACCCGGTCCGGATGTACCTCAAGGAGATCGGCAAGGTCGCCCTCCTGACGGCCGAGGAGGAGGTCGTCCTGGCCAAGGCGATCGAGCTCGGCGAGTGGATGGTCGAGTCCCCGGCGAAGGCGGTGGTCAGCCTTCACGAGTGGACCCTCCACGAGACGGAGCGCAAGACCCGGACCCTCAAGCCGCAGCACCGGCTCCCGTTGGGCGACGAAGCGCACCGGATGGTGCGGGCGGCCATCTCCGACGAGGGCGCGCTCGACCTGCTGGTCGCGCACCCCGACTTCCACCTCCTCAAGGCCGGCAAGGTGGCCCTGTCGGACGGCACCAAGGCGCTCCTCAAGGAGGCCCGGAAGCTCCTGGCGGCGTACGACGAGGCGCTGTCGCCGGACGCCTTCGTCACGGTGCTCGACTGGGCCTACTTCGCCGTCCACAACTTCGACCTCGACTCGCGCGACAACCCGGGCCTGCGCGCCGTCTACGACTGGACCCGCGACGACGTCGCCTTCCCGGCGCTGGAGCGATGGATCGAGTCCGGCCACGACGCTGACCTCCTCAAGCACATGGGCTTCGACCCCGAGGTGCCGCTCAGCACCAAGCTGCGCGACCGCAAGGGCGAGATCGTCAAGATCGGGCGCGACGCCCGCGAGCAGCTCACGTCGGCCAACCTGCGGCTGGTGGTCTCGATCGCCAAGAAGTACATCGGCCGGGGGATGTCGTTCCTGGACCTGATCCAGGAGGGCAACATCGGCCTGATCCGGGCAGTCGAGAAGTTCGACTACGAGAAGGGCTTCAAGTTCTCCACGTACGCCACGTGGTGGATCCGGCAGGCGATCACCCGCGCGATCGCCGACCAGGCCCGCACGATCCGCATCCCGGTCCACATGGTGGAGACCATCAACCGCCTGATCCGGGTGTCCCGGCAGCTGCTCCAGGAGCTCGGCCGCGAGCCGACTGTCGAGGAGATCGCAGAGGCGATGTCCAAGGGCCAGGAGGTGGTGGTGACGCCGGAGAAGGTCCGCGAGATCATGAAGGTCTCCCAGGAGCCGGTGTCGCTCGAGACGCCGATCGGCGAGGAGGAAGACTCGCACCTCGGCGACTTCATCGAGGACCGGGGGGCCCTGGCCCCGGCCGAGGCCGCGTCCCACCAGCTCCTCAAGGAGCAAGTGGAGGCGGTCCTGGACTCCCTGACCGGGCGCGAGCGGCGCGTCCTCCAGCTCCGCTTCGGCCTGGAGGACGGGCGGGCCCGGACCCTGGAAGAGGTCGGCCGCGAATTCAACGTCACCCGCGAGCGGATCCGCCAGATCGAAGCCAAGGCGCTCCGCAAGCTTCGCCACCCGAGCCGGTCGCGCAAGCTGAAGGACTACCTGGAGTAGGGGCGGCGCCGGTCGACCGGGGGCCGTCGCAGGGCCGGGCCGTGTGCCCGTTTGACGCGCTCGCGGGCTGAGCGCACCATCCCCGCTTCGACGCGAATCGACCCAGGGCCCCCGGCACGTCCGGATCGCCTCGCTCCCAGGATGGGGGGAGGAGCGCGGCAACCTGGTGTGGCCGGGGGCCCCTCCATGCCCGGCCGAACGCCGACCAGGTCGCGCGGCTGGCGCTGCCGACCGGTGGTTCGCGATTGCCCTCCCACCGCGTGCTGCCGCACACTGAGCCGAGCCCGCACCCCAGCCGGGCGCGTGAATTGGGGGATGAGGATGCTTGCCGACTATCCGGCCTATGCCACGCTCCCGACCGCCGACGTGGAACGGTTGAGGCGATTCTACGAGGACGTCCTCGGTTTCCAGGTCCGCGAGGAGACCCCGGGCGGCATCTTCTATCAGGCCGGCGAGGGAACCTACTTCGCGATCACCAGGAGCTCCGGCACGGCGTCCGGCAGCCATACCCAGGTGGGCTTCGCGGTCGCGAACATCGAGGCCATTGTCTCGGAGCTGCGAGCCCGGGGCGCGGTCTTCGAGAGCTACGAGACGCCGAAGACGGTGGACGGCGTGGCCGAGATGCCTGCGGGCAAGGCGGCCTGGTTGAAGGATCCGGACGGCAATCTCATCGGCATGATCGAGCTCTATCACCCGGCGTGACGACGGATCCCCTGCCCGGTCACGGTCATCCCGCAGCGCCGTAGCGACGGCGCTCGCGACGCCGTGCCCGACCTGAGAGATCCACGGAGCGACGCTGTACGAAGATGTGCTTGTGAACATCGAGGCATACCGGGGGGTCAGAGAAGGGCCGATCGGCGGGCGCATCGTCGTGGTCGCGATCGTCAGCGTCGTGTCGGTCTTCCTGATCGTTGCGCTGGCGGTCGCCCTCGCCCCACCGCGCCCGCCCGGGAGCATCCTGACGGGAACGACCTGGCAGTGGACCGGCGCCACGACTGGCTCTGCTGAAGTCCCCGTGGTGGTGCCCGACCCCCCGAAGTACACGATCGAGTTCCTGTCGGACTGGACGTTCCGGGCCACCGCCGACTGCAACACCGTCTCGGGCACCTACCGCACGATCCTGGCCGGGCGGACTGGGCTCCCGTCGACGGGTCTCCGACTCCGCCCGGCTCCCTACAGCCTCGCTTCCTGCGGCCCCGACTCCCTGTCCGACGCGTTCCTGCAGGGACTCTGGTCGGCCGCCAGGTACGTGATCGCCGACTCGAAGCTCACGATCCTGCGCTCCACCCAGGGCACGATGACCTTCGAGGTGGGGGGTCCCGCGGCGAACGCGGGCGGGGGAGTCCTGAGATCAGATCGCCCGTCGGCGGATATCGGCGGACGCCGCTCGTCGACGCCCGGGACCCTCACAGGACCTTGAGGCTCCCGTTGGCCGACGCCGCTGCGTAGGCCGAGTCGCCGGCGAACTTCACGGCCACCGTGTACGTCCCCGCGCTCGCGGGGGCCGTCGCCGCGACAGCCGCTCCGCCGGTCGCGTCCGTGACCGCGGTGCGGGTGGCGCCGGCCAGGGTGAAGGTGATCGTGGCCCCGGCGATGCCCGCCCCGGTCGACGTCCGGAGCAAGCCCGAGAGCGTGATCGGGGCACCCCGGGCGGCGCTGGTCGTCCCGGTGTAGGTGAGCTGCGGGACCGGCCGCGAGACGACGAGGCTCTTCGAGGCCGAGGCGGCGCCGAAGCTGGCGTCCCCGGCGAAGGCCACGGAGACCGCGTAGGTCCCGGCGGTCGCCGGGGCGGTCGAGGCGACGGAGGCCAGTCCGCTGGCGTTGGTCGTGGCCGTCTTCGCCTGGCCGTCGAGGGTGAACGAGATCGAGGCGCCCGCGATCGCCGCCCCACCGGGCCGCTTGAGGGTGGCGCTCAGGGTGATCGGGGCACCGGCCACGGCGGCCGTGGTCCCGCTGTAGGCCAGGGTGGGAGTGGCCCGGGTGACGGCCAGGCTCGCCGTCCCGGTCGCCCCGGCCTTGGTCCCGGTCACCGTGTGCGGCCCGGCGGCGGCCGGGGTGCACTTGGCCGCGAGGCAGGTCCCGTCCGGGCCGATCGCGTAGGTGACCCCGGTCTGGGCCCCCAGCGAGTTCTCGAAGGCGTCCCGCCCGGTGGCGCCGTAGGACTGCGAGCCCCCGAACGCGATCGAGGCCGTGGCCGGCGACAGGCCCAGGTGGTCGAGCGGGCCCGGCTTGACGGTGAGCGTGGTCTTGCCGGTCTTGCCCGACTTGGTGCCGGTGACGGTGTGGGAACCGGCGACCGTTGCCCGGCAGCTCGCGCCGGTGCAGCTCCCGTTGGGGGCGATCGTGAAGGCGGTGGAGGGCGTCAGGTCGCCGAGGCTGTTGTCGTAGACGTCCCGGCCTTCGGCCGTGTACGCCTGCGCGATGCCGGCGAGGACCGTGGCCCCGGCCGGGGCCAGGACGAGGTGATGGAGCGGGCCCGGGGTGACCGTGAGCGCCGCGCTCCCGGTCGTGCCCGACTTCGTGGCGGTCACCGTGTGGGCGCCCGCGATCCTGGCCGTGCAGGTCGAGCCGCTGCAGGTGCCGTTGGGGCTGATGGTGTAGGTGACCCCGGCCTGGGTCCCCAGGGTGTTGTCGAAGGCGTCGCGGCCCTCCGCCGTGTAGGCCTGCGAGCCGCCGGCCGTGATCGAGGCGCTCGCCGGGCCCAGGGCCAGGTGGTCGAGCGGGCCCGGGGTCACCGCGAGCGCCGCGGTCGCGGTCGCGCCGCCGTTCGTCGCGGTGACCAGGTGGGCGCCCGCGGAGGTCGCCGTGCAGGAGGCGCCGGTGCAGGAGCCGGCCGCGGTGACGGCGAACGTCGTGGTGGCGGTGACGTCGCCGAGGCTGTTGTCGAAGGCGTCGAAGCCCTCGACGCTGTAGGGCTGGGAGGCGCCGGCGGTGATCGTCGCCGTGGCGGGGCTCAGGACGAGGCGGTCGAGCGGGCCGGTGACGATCTCGAAGGAGCCGCTCCCGTTGCTCCCGGTGTGGTTGGCGTCGCCGGCCCAGGCGGCGTCGGCCGTGGCGGTCCCGACGGCCACGTTGTTCGCGTAGATGAGCGAGGCGCTGACAGTCGACCGGGGCCATCCCGGCGCCGGTCGCCTCGGCCGTGCAGGGCGTGATCGGCGAGCCGGTGTGGACGCGGCTGGTCGGGCAGCCGACCGTGACGGTCGAGCCGGCCGGGTCGACGGTGATGGCGACGGTCGCGGCGGCGCCCGCGTAGTTGGCGTTATCGGTCGGGGTGAACGCGGCGCCCAGGGTCCGGCTGCCGGCGTCGAGGACGGTCCCGGCCGGCGGGTCGTAGGCGAACGTGCCGGGGACGCTGGCGGCCGCGTTGAGCTGGGTCGCCGAGAGGGCCGTCCCGTACGTGATCGCGGCCGGGTCGGCCCAGGTGAGGACCGGGGTTGCCCTCGCGATCGTGAAGCTCCGTTCGACCGGGCTGGCCGGGTTCCAGTCGCCGTCGCCCGCCTGGCTCGCGGTGATGGTGCAGATGCCGGCGCCGGTGATCGTGACGGTCGAGCCCGCGACGTCGCAGGCGCCCGAGGCAGTGAACGAGACCGGGAGCCCGGAGGACGCCGTCGCGCTCACCGTGAACGGTGCGTCGCCGTAGGTCCGCGCGGAGAGGGTCCCGAAGCTGATCGACTGGTCGGCCGCCGCGCCGGTCGGCGGGGGGTTGTCGACCAGGGCCTTGCCGGCGTTGATGACGCCGCAGCCATACCACCTCGGGTAGCGCGGATCCGTCGTTGGGAACCCCACGCCGGGATCCGTGGTGGCGCAGAGGTGGGCCCTGACCTCGTCGAACAGGAGGCCGTCGGCGTTATCGTCGCGGATCCCGTGGCTCAGGACGAGCGCGACGAGGCCCGCGAGGTGGGGTGAGGCCATCGACGTGCCGCTGAGGGCCTGGTAGCCGTTTGGCGAGCAGAGCATGCAGGTTCCGACCGGGACCGGTGAGAACACCTGGTTGCCGGGCGCCGCGAAGTCGACCTCCGATCCGGTGCACGAGAACCCGGTCAGCGAGTCGGTCGGATCGGTGAAGGTGGTGGCGAGCACGTGCGGGTAGGCCGCCGGGTAGACGACCGGGCAGCCGTAGATGAGCTCATGCAAGGTGATGGTGTTGCCCGCCGCCGCGACCATCAGGACGTGGGCCTGGTACGCCGCCTCGACCGCGTCGGCCAGGGCCTGCGAGACCTCGTGGCCGCCGATGCTCATGTTCACGACGTCGATGCCGTGGTCGACCGCCCACTGGAGCGCGGCGATGACGGAGCTGTACTGGCCGTTGCCGCTCGCGTCCACGACCTTCAAGGAGTAGAGCTCTACCCGCGGCGCGACACCGACGACGAGGTAGCCGTTCTTGTCGGCGGCCAGGATGCCCGCGACGTGCGTTCCGTGGCCGTTGTCATCCATCGGGTCGGCGTCGTTGTTGACGAAGTCCCAGCCTCCCCGGTAATTGCCGTTGAACTCGGGGTAGACCGGCTGGGAGCCGCTGAGGTCGAAATGGACGTAGTCGATGCCGCTGTCGATGACCGCGACCTTCACGCCCTCGCCCCGGACGCCGGAGTCGTGCACGCGCTTCGTCCCGATGTGGCGCACGCCCCAGGCATTGTCAAACTCGAGGTCGCCGGTCGGGGTGTCGTTCCCGAGGATGCTGACCTGCCCATCGGCCTCGACAGACTCCACGCGGGGGTTGTGCCGGAGACCTTCGATTGCCTGGACGGGCACGGTCGCCGCGATCGCGGGGATGATCGTGTAGCGGAAGTCGACGTGGCCGCCGGCGGTGTCGATCGCCTGCTCGGCGGCCTTGCCCGGGTGCGCTCGGAACGTGACGATGACCTTCGCCAGCGGTCCGCCGGCCGTCGCCGTGTCGGGCGAGACCGCGAGACCGGCAGCCGGCATCGCGGTCGCCAGCGCGGTCGCGAGCGCCGTCGCGAGGACCGGTCGCCAGATCCCTCGATGCCGTCCCATCGCGCTCTCCCTCGTGCATCACGCGCTCGAACGCCCATTGTAGGGAGCGGAGTCGGCGAACGGCCAGAGTCATTCGCCCTGCTGGCGCGACGCGTGGGGATGCGTGTGATCGAGCTGGCCGCCGCGCTGCGAGCAGCCGGTGACCTCGGGGCGCCATGCCCGCCCGACCGCTACGCGCGTGCCCCGCGCCGGCGCAGGAACGCCTTCTCCAGCTCCACCGCCACGAATGCCGCCGTCGAGGCGACCAGGACGACGAGGAGCTCCTGCGCCCCGAGGGCCTCGGTCACGAAGATCGGCTGCAGGGCGGGCACGTAGATCAGGGCCAGCTGGACGAGGAGCGTCCCGCCGACGGCCAGCGCGAGCGGCACGTTCGTCCGCAGGCCCAGCGAGAAGACGCTGATCCGCTCGGAACGGACCGCGAGGGCGTTGCCGAGCTGCAGCAGGGCGAGCGTCGTGAAGACCATCGTCTGCCAGTGCCAGCCGGCCTCGATCGCGACCGCCTGGATCCCGAGGACGACCGCCGCCATCAGCAGGCCCACCCAGAGCGCCTGCTTCCAGAGGCCGGCGCCCAGGATCGACTCCCCCGACGGGCGTGGCGGTCGGCGCATCGCGTCGGGCTCCACCGGCTCCACCCCGAGGGCCAGGGCCGGCAGGCCGTCGGTCACCAGGTTGACCCACAGGATCTGGACCGCGAGGAGCGGGAGGGGAAGCCCCAGGAAGGGGGCCAGGAACATGACCCAGACCTCCGCCGAGTTCGTCGTCAGGAGGTAGCGGACGAAGCGCCGGATGTTGTCGTAGATCCGGCGTCCCTCCTCGACCGCGTGGACGATCGTGGCGAAGTCGTCGTCGGCCAGGACCATGTCCGCCGCTTCCTTGCTCACCTCGGTCCCCGTGATCCCCATCGCGACGCCGATGTCGGCCAGGCGCAGGGCGGGCGCGTCGTTGACGCCGTCGCCGGTCATCGCCACGACGGCGCCCCGTGCCCTCCACGCCTCGACGATGCGCAGCTTCTGCTCGGGGTTCATGCGGGCGTACACGGCGACCCGCTCGACCCGGGCCGCGAAGGCGTCGTCGTCGAGCATGTCCAGCTCGGCCCCGGTGAGGGTCTCGCCGCCCGGCTCCAGGATCCCGATCCGGCGGGCGATGGCGGTCCCGGTGAGCGGGTGGTCGCCGGTGATCATGATCGGGGTGACCCCGGCCGCTCTGCAGGCGGCGATCGACGCGGCCGAGGCGGCGCGGGGCGGGTCGGCCATGGCCACGAGGCCGGCGAGGCGCAGTCGCGACTCGGCGCGCTCGGGATCCTCGGGGACAGCCGGGATGTCGCGCTCGGCGAGGGCCAGGACGCGGTAGCCCTCGGCGGCGTAGCGGAGGGCGGCCGCCTCGGCCGCCGGCAGGAGGGGCAGGTCCGCCGCATCGAGGAGAGGAGCAAGGGCCTCCAGGGCGCCCTTCGACGCGACCCAGATGCGATCCCCGGCGGCATGGAGGGTGGTCATCCGGCGACGGGCGGCGTCGAAGGTGAGCTCCTCCACCCGGGGGTGCTCGGTGAGGAGATCGGAGGCGAAGACGCCGCGCTTGCCGGCGAAGGCGAGGAGGGCGCCCTCGGTGGGATCGCCCGTGATCGTCCAGGCACGGCCCGCGCGATCGGGTGCCCGCAGGGTGGCGTCGTTGCAGGCGGCGGCGATCCGGGCGAGGCGGTCGAGGGCAGGCTTCGATGGCGGCCGGGGCGGCGGCAGGCCCGCCGAAGGCCGCGCCGGCGTCGGGATCGGGCTCGATCGCCCCGTCGGGGGCGTACCCGTCGCCGCCCACGCGAACAGCCCCGGCCGGCGTCCAGGCCCGCTCGACGAGCATCCGGTTCTCGGTGAGCGTGCCCGTCTTGTCCGAGCAGATGACGGTCACCGACCCCAGCGTCTCGACCGCGGGGAGCTTGCGCACCAGGGCGTTGCGCCGGGCCATCCGCCGCGCGCCGAGGGCCAGGGCCACGGTCACGACCGCCGGCAGCCCCTCGGGGATGGCAGCGACCGCCAGGCTCACCGCGACGAGGAACATCGCCTCCGGTGACTCGCCGCGGGCGACCCCGGCGGCGAAGACGACGGCGCAGACGACGAAGGCGAGTCCCGCCAGCCCCTTGCCCAGGGTCGAGAGGCGCCGCTGGAGCGGGGTCTGGCCGCCGGCATGCTCCTGCAGGAGCTCGGCGACGCGCCCCAGGGCGGTGGACATCCCTGTCGTGAGGACGATGCCGGCGCCGCGCCCGTACACCACGGCCGTGCCGTTGAAGGCGACGTTGCGCTGGTCCGCGAGGACCCCCTCGGGCACGTCGGGGAGCGGCTCGGTCGTCTTCTCGGCCGGCTCCGACTCGCCGGTCAGGGCCGCCTCGTTGATCCGCAGCGCCCGCGCCTCGAGGAGGCGCAGGTCGGCCGTCACGATGTCGCCGGTGTCGAGGCGGACGAGGTCGCCGGGAACGAGCTCGGGCGCCGGGACGATGAGCGTCTCGCCGTCGCGGACGACCCGGGCGGTGGGGCTCGACATGGCCTTGAGGGCGTCGAGGGCCTGCTCGGCCCGGTACTCCTGGACGAAGCCGACGATCCCGTTGAGGACGACGATGGCGAGGATGACGACCGTGTCCTTGAGGTCGCCGAGGAGGGCCGTGATGACCGCGGCGACCATCAGCACGACGATCATCGCGTTCGTGAACTGCTCGAGCAGCAGGCGCCAGGGCGGCTTCCTGCCCCGCTCCACGAGCTCGTTGCGGCCGTAGCGCAGCAGGCGGTCGGCTGCCTCGGGCGCGGAGAGCCCGCGCTCGGGATCGGTGGCCAGCGCCGCGGCGACATCGGCCGCGTCGATGGCCCAGGCGCGCGCGGCGGTCTCGGTGGCGAGGCTCATGCCCCCACAGGATGCCGGAGGGAGCTGCCCGCGTCAGCATGCCCGGGTCCCGATCGGCCGGGGCCGTTCGTCCCGACCGGTTCGCGTGGGGCACAACGGCGTGGCACGATGCGCGGCATGGAAGAGATGCCTCGCTACCCGATCCGGACTGCCACCGCGGATGCCCTCCGGTCGTTTCTCGGGCCCCTCGTCATTGCCTTCGGCGAGGATCTCACCGACGCCGAGTTCGACGACTGGCGCCACACCCTCGAGCCGGACCGCCTGATCGCGGCGTTCGACGGGGACGCGGCGATCGCGACGGCGGGGGCGATCACGTTCCGCCTCACGGTCCCGGGCGGCGAGGTGGCGGCTGCGGGTGTCACCGCGGTCGGCGTGGAGCCGGGCCACCGCCGGCAGGGGGTCCTGCGTTCGCTCATGCGCCACCAGCTCGACGACGTGCGTGGGCGCGGCGAGCCCGTCGCCGTGCTGTGGGCCTCGGAGAGCGCGATCTACCAGCGCTTCGGGTACGGCCTGGGGACCCTCAACGGAAGCTTCGAGATCGACCGCGGGCGGACGGCGTGGCTCCGGCCCTGGGAGCCCGAGGGCAGGATGCGGCTGGTCGACGAGACCGAGGCGCTCGCGGCATTCCCGCCGGTCTACGAGCGGATGCGGGCCACCACGCCGGGAGCCCTCTCCCGGAGCGAGGACTGGTGGCGCTGGGCGATCCTTCACGACGCCGAGTACAGCCGGCGGGGCGCGAGCCCGAAGTATCGCTATGTCTACGAGGTGGACGGGAGCGCCGAGGGCTACGCGATCTACCGGACGAAGGGCGAGTGGGACGAGCGCGGCCCGAAGGGCCAGGTCCTCGTCGTCGAGGCGGTCACCTTGACGCCCCGCGCCGAGCGCGGTGTCTGGAGCTTCCTCTTCGGCGTCGACCTCATGCGAACCACGAAGGCGGGCCGGGTCGCCGTCCCGCACCCGCTCCAGCTCGCCCTCGCCGACCCGCGGGCGCTCGGGATGACGACGGGAGACGGGCTCTGGGTGCGCCTGGTCGACCTGCCGGCGGCGCTCGCGGCGCGCCGCTACGGGGCGGCCGCGACGCTGGTGCTCGACGTTGCCGACGCCTTCTGTCCCTGGAACGCCGGGCGCTGGCGCCTCTCGGCCGCCGGGGAGGCGGGGAGCGCCGTGGCGACCGTGGAGCGGACGGACGCGCCGGCCGATCTCGCTCTTGACGTCGCCGACCTCGCGGCCGCGTACCTCGGGACGTTCCGCCCGTCGGACCTGGCCCGGGTGGACCGCGTGGAGGAGCTCGTCCGGGGAGCGCTCCGGCATGCCGACGCGCTGTTCGCGTCGGACCGGACGCCCTGGTGCGTCACGATGTTCTGAACCGCGGCCGAGCCCCGCGGCGGCGCGGCAGGGGGTTGACAGGGTCTTCGCCCCGGGACATACTTAACCATCTCGTTCTGAAAGCAGGTGGTTATAGATGTCCGTTGACCCGCTCAGCGAGGTGTTCGGGGCGCTGGCCGATCCGACACGGCGCGCGCTTCTCGCCCGGCTTGCCGAGGGGGACGCGAACGTCGCCGAGCTCGCGGCGCCGTTCCGCGTGTCGCAGCCGGCCATCTCCCGCCACCTCAAGGTGCTGGAGCATGCCGGGCTCATCTCGCGGCAGCGCCGGGCGACGGCGCGACCGAGCCACCTCGAAGCCGAGCCGCTGCGCGAGGCAACCGCATGGCTGGCGCGGTACCGGGAGTTCTGGGACGAGAGCTACGACCGTCTCGACGAGCTGCTCGCCGGGCTGGCCAACACCCGCGTGCCGGACCCCGGATCCACCGGGACCCGCCCACGCACCAGGAGGGGGACACGTCATGGGAACGACACGGATCACGGCTGAGCCGGGCCTCCCGTTCATCGAGATGGAGAGGGAGTTCGAAGCCCCGCGCGACCTGCTCTACCGGGCCCACGTCGACCCCGAGCTGCTCGTGCAGTGGCTCGGCAAGCGCGACCACACGATGGTGGTCGACCGCCTCGACGTGCGGGACGGGGGCAGCTGGCGCTTCGTCCATCGCGATCGCGAAGGCAACGAGTACGGCTTCCACGGCGTCTTCCACGGACAGCCCGCGGTCGAGGGGATCCTCCAGACCTGGGAGTTCGAGGGCTTTCCGGGTCACGTCTCGCTCGAGAGCCTCGCCCTCGAGGAGCTCGACGGACGGACGACCGTGCGGGTCCATGCCGTCTACCAGTCGGTCGCGGACCGCGACGGGATGATCGCGAGCGGGATGGAGGAGGGCGTCAACGAGGGCTACGAGCGCCTCGACGAGCTCCTGGGGAGGCTGGCTCCGGCCCGCTGACGCTTCGCCGAAGCGGGTGAGTCGCCCGTGGCGACGGGCATCCCCGAGCGGCTCCAGTCGGAGTACGAGCCGGGGTAGAGGAGGGGATCCGGCAGGCCGGCCGCCCGCATGGCAAGGGCGAGCTGGCAGGCGTTGACGCCGCTGCCGCAGGCGACGACGACGGGTCGTTCACCGGTTGCCTCGAGCGCGCCGGCCGCCCCGAGGACCGCGAAGCGCACGGCGAGGGCGTCGGGCGCGAGGAAGCGTCCGTCCGGGGCGAGGAAGGACGCCGTCGGGGCGCTCACGGCAGTCGGGATGTGGCCGGCGACCGGGTCGATCGGCTCGATCTCGCCCCGATAGCGCTCCGGCGCCCGGGCGTCGAGGAGGACGAGCGAGCCGAGGCGCGGGGCGAGCTCCCCGCGTGCGATCGTACGTGGCCACGCGCGCGGCAGGTCGGTCCAGGCGGCCGCCATCTCGTGCGCCGGGACGTCGGCGACGAGTGGCAGGCCCTCCGCGATCCACGCGCCGATCCCGCCGTCGAGCACGGATGCGCGCGGGTGGCCGAGGACGTCGAGCATCCACCAGAGGCGGGCCGCGACCGTGCCGCCGGCGTCGTCGCAGGCGACGACCCGGTGCTCGCGGCCGATGCCCAGCGCTCCGAGCACGGCGACGAAGGCCGCGGGGTCGGGGAGCGGGTGCCGCCCCGGCCCGACGGGTCCCGTCAGGACCGTGTCGAGGTCGACGAAGACGGCGCCCGGAAGGTGCGCCTCGGCATACGCAGCCCGTCCGGCCGCCGGTGCGGCCAGCGACCAGCGGACGTCGGCGATCCGAAGGCTCGGGTCGTCGAGACGCAGGGCAAGCTCGGCCGGGGAGATCAGGCTCATGGACCCGAGTATCGCATCGGCTCGCGCCGGAAGGTGCCCTCCAGCCGGGCGCCCGGCCGCACGGAGCCCGTGCTATCCTTCCGCCCGGCGCGGCTCCGGCCGCGCGAAGCGCGCCCCGCCCACCCGCGGCGGCGCCTCCGCTCCGGCGTAGCTCAGTGGTAGAGCGGGCGACTGTTAATCGCTTGGTCGTAGGTTCGAATCCTACCGCCGGAGCCAATCTTCCCCACGAAGAGAGGCGCCGCGATGACCGAGAAGGCTCCGCCTCCCATCGTCGTCCTGGGGCGTGACACCTGCGAGGACACCACCCGGTCTCGCGCCCTCCTCGCGCAGCGCCGGATCCCGTTCACCTACCTGAAGGTGGACGAGGAGGCCGCCGCCGACGCGTGGATCCGCCGCCTGAACGACGGCGGGTTGCGCACCCCCACGATCCTCATCGGCGACCCGGACCGGCCCGACCTCGTCCTGCGCGAGCCGTCGGATGACGAGCTCCTGGCGGCCCTTGGCCTCGCCTGACCCGAGGCAGGACGCGCCGCCCGGCCGTCGCGCTTCCCGTAACCCCTTCCCGGCCTCCGGTCAGGACGTGGGATGATCAACCTCCGTGGAAGCTATCGCCTTCATCCTCGGCACCTTCCTCCTGGCACTCGCGCTCTGGGACCTCTTCCAGACCATCGTCGTGCCACGGCCCTCACCCGGCTGGTTCCGCATCGGCCGCTACCTGGTGCGGGGTTCGTGGGGCGGACTTCGCAGGCTCCGGAACGGGCGGCCGGGCAGGTCCTACGACCGTGTGCTCGGCCTCTTTGCCCCCGCCGCGACGGTCGCGCTGCTGGCCGCATGGCTCGTTTGCCTCATCCTCGGGTACGGCCTCGTCCTGTTCGCGCTGCGCGACGATCTACGCCCGGTCCCGGCCGATCTCGGCACCACGCTGTACTTCGCGGCGACCTCCGTCCTGACCCTGGGATTCGGGGACATCGTGGCGCAGGGCGCATTGGCCCGAGCCGTTGTTGCCATCGCGGCGATCACGGGCCTGGGCACGGTTGCCCTCGTCGTCACGTTCCTCTTCTCGCTGTATGCGTCCTACCAACGCCGCGAGCTGCGCGTCGTGATGCTCCAGGCGTCCGCGGGAGCTCCACCCTCAGCCGTGGCTCTGCTCGAGACGTACGCCCAGCTCCGACTCGTCGAACGTCTCCCGGACCTGTTCCGCGACTGGCAGACGTGGGCAGCCGAGGTCCTGGATTCGCACGTCGCCTACCCACTCCTGGGCTACTTCCGCTCGAGCCACGACAACCTGTCCTGGATCAGCGCTCTCGGGACGGTCCTGGATGCCTCGAGCCTCGTGCTGACGACGGTCGAGGGCCTGCCCCGCGGCGACGCCGAGCTGTTCAAGCGCATGGGGACTCATCTCGTCGAGGACATCTCCAACCTCGGACTCCAGAGCGGCAGGCCCAGCAGCCTCGAACGGTCGGCATTCGAGGCGGCTTGCGATCGGCTGGAGGAGTCCGGCTATGCCCTGGCGCCACGCGATGTGGCATGGCCGGCGTTCGAGGCCGCTCGCGCGACGTACTCCACTCCGCTGGAGGCCATGGCATCGTACTGGGCGACGCCTGCCGCGCAGTGGCTCGGCGACCCTGTCGCGCTCCGGCAACCCCTCCACGAGCGCGACGATCCCTGAGGCTCCGCTGCGGTCAGGACGACGTGGTCGGGGTTGCCGGCGGGATGACGGACCGTCATGACGCGGTGGGCTCGCGGTCACACACTGGCATCACGCCCGCGAAATCGGTGCCGCCTGCGGTGCAGCGGTGGTATCGCTATCGTGGGCGTGCATCATGGTGCCGGTGGTCCTCCGGCTGGCCGGCGTCATCAACCTGTGAGCTGAGCGGGGCTGGTCGCGGTGACCGCCCCGGAGGAGAGGTCTCATGAAGGCATTGGGAACGATCGGATTGAGGGCCCTTCTCGCTGGTGCAGATCCCGTGACGCCCCGGTCCCCCCGTCACGTCGGCCTGCGCCGCTACGGGGCCGCGCTGGTCGCGTCACTCATGCTGGCGGGCCTGCTGCCGGGCGCCGTGCTCGCAGCGAATACGGTGACCCCTGCGTCGGGCGGCTCGGCGATCTCCGCCGACACCAACTCGGTCAACGGAAACGGGGCCTGGACCACGCTCACGGGCCCTCAGCTCAACGGCACTGGCGGAACCCTGCCGGCAGGTACACAGACATTCACGATCGCGGATGCAGGCGAGTTCGAATTCAGATCAGGCGTCGGTAGCGCGGACCTGACCGGCGCCGGCTGCGGCACGCTTGCGATCAGCTCCGGTCCGACCGTCGTCGCAGCCAGCGTCTCGGTGACGCTGACCGGCGCTTCGAGCGGGACCTGCCACGTCGTGCTCTCCGGGCTGCAGGTCCGTCCCACCGCGGTCGGTGCCGTACCGCTCGAAACGAGCGCCATCCAGGCGACCGGGATCGTGGCCGGCCCGGCCGGCACGTTGACCGTCGTCGCCGGCGCCGCGATCCTGGAGTTCACCCAGGGCCCGATCGGCAATGCGAGCGCGGGGGCCAACCTGTCGCCCCAGCCGGTCGTCCATGACGAGGACCAGTACAGCAACCCCCGGGCCGGCGATCAGATCACCGTGTCGGTCAAGGCCGGCACGGGGACGTCCGGCGCCGTCGTGACCTGCACCACCAACACGGTCGCAACGGGCGCTGCTGGGAACGCCACCTTTGCCGGCTGCGACGTCGACAAGCCAGGAACAGGCTACCGATTGCTGGCCACCACCCCCGGCGGGACATCCGGGGAATCGAACACCTTCAACATCACCGGCGGTGCCGCAACCAAGCTGTTCTTCCTGGCGCAGCCATCACGCGGGACGCCCGGAGGAGCCTTCGCGACGCAGCCGGTGATCGAGATCCAGGACAGCGCCGGGAACCGAGTCACGACCGATTCGTCGACCGACGTGACGCTCGCAATCACCACCAAGGCGGGCAGTGGAACGCTCACCTGCAGCGGCGGCCTGACCAAGGAGGCCGTCAACGGCCTCGTCGCCTTTGGCGGCTGCTCGATCAACAACGCCGAAGTCGGCTACAAGATCACCGCGACCTCGAGCCCGGTCCTGGCACAGGCCGTCAGCAACCCCTTCGACGTCGCCGACCGGCTTGTCTTCAGGACCCAGCCGAGCGCCACGACCGGCGCGGGGATTGCCTTCGCGGCGCAACCGGTGATCGCGGTGCGAGCCGGTGCCAGCGACACCGCGGTCAATGACGACGTCACCGTGGTGACGCTCTCGATCAAGGCCGGCACCGGCGCGGCCGCGGCCGTCCTGAGCTGCCCTGGCGGCCTCTCCAAGACGGTCGTGAACGGCGTCGCCGCCTTCACGGGCTGCGCCATCGACAAGGTCAGCCCGACCTCGCCGGCCAACCCCTACAAGATCGTCGCTTCGGCCACGAACCTCACCAGCGCCGAAAGCAGCAACGTCACGATCGCCAGCGGCCCGGCCTCCAAGCTTGGCTTCACCGCGCAGCCAAACGCCGGCGTGGCAGCACAGGTCTTCACGATCCAGCCGGTTGTCGCAGTCCAGGATGCTGGTGGGAACACCGTGACGACCGGCGCGAGCTCGACGGCCACGGTGACCCTCGCGATCGGGTCGAATCCGGGCGGGGGCACGCTCACCTGCACCGGAGGGCTCTCCAGGAACGCCGTGGCGGGCGTCGCGACGTTCGCCGGCTGCTCGATCAACAGCGCGGGCGTCGGTTACACGCTCGTCGCGACCTCGACGGGCCTGACGTCGGCGACCTCGACCGCGTTCACCGTCACGGTCGCGGGCGGCTCGATCACCCTCTACAACTCGGCCAGCACGATCACCTGGGGCCGTGCCGTTAGTTTCGTCATCCAGATGGGCGCGAACGGCGCCAACAAGCAGGTCATCCTCGAAGGCGCCCGCGATGGCAAGACCTTCGGGACGGTCGCGAACCTGACGACCAACTCGCTGGGTCGCGCGACCTTCACATACCGGCCGCCGACCAACAGGTACTACCGGGTGCGCTTCCTCGGGACATCCGACCTCGCGGCCGGCGTCAGCAACACAACCCGCACGGTCGTCCGCCAGATCTCGCTGCTGCGGCCGACGAACGCCGGGGCGGTCAAGTTGATCTCCAGGAACACCTCGATCACGTTCGTCGCGACGGTTCGGCCCTCGCGGCCGGAGCTCGCGCCGGCCAGGATCACCTTCGCCTTCTACCGGTTGGTCGGGGGCACCTGGACCCTCCAGACGAAGCGTGACGTGTATGCCAGCGCCGTCGGGCTGGCGAGCACGACCTACAAGTTCGCCACCGCGGGCGGGTGGTATGTCCGATCGGTCGCGAACCCGACGACCTACAACGCCAACAGCGTCTGGTCGCCGGTCGAGCGGTACGACGTCCACTGACCCTCAGCCTTCGCGCGAGGACGACGCTCTGTTACGCCACGTGCCGGGGCTCGACCCCCGAAGGCACACCGAGTCTCGAGACCGGCCCATGTCAAGGTGAGATTCCCGGAACCTCCGGCATCGTGTGCTATCGTGACGGCAGAGGTGGTTGTCCGCCTACCCTGGAAACTCGATTACACGCATCCGCCGTCGGCCGGCAACCTGCAGGACGTCCGCCCGCCGTAGCGGACAAGGGGTCGACATGACATTCCAGAAGGCCCCAAAGGCAGACTATTTCGGTTCGTTCCTGGATTCCCTCGAGAAGTCCGCGGCGCCGGGCCCCCAGCCAGAGGCTTCGGAAGCGTCTCCCGAGCCCAACCCTCCGGTCCCACCCGATCCCGGCTCGCCCGCCGCATCCGAGTCACCGGTCGCGAATGTCATTCGCATGCTCGCGGCCAAGGGCCCGATTCAACTGCCGGACCTCGCCGCGGCCCTCGGCCAGTCGGTGCTGGTGGCCGCTGACCTCGTCGCGAAGCTGGTGAAGGCGGGCCTGGTCTCCGAGGACGGGCCTCCCGGGCAGGAGCGCTACGCATTGACCGACCAGGGCCAGATCGTCACCGAAGTGGCCTGACCCGGGCGCGCCTGTCGGGAGCCGCGTCACCCGGGAAGGGAGGGGATTGACATGGACCCGGTCACCACGGCCGTCAGCTTGCTGCTCGCCGGCTCGATTGGCGCCGCCGTCGGGATGGGCGAGCTCGTCTCACGCTACCGCGATGAGCCGGGGCGCGCGGCGCGGACGCGGCCGGCCATGCTCTACATGGCCGTGAATGCACTGGCCAGCGTCCTCGCGCTGGTCCTGGTATGGACGTTCCAGGTCCCGTTGGACCCCGCCAAGCCGGACAATGCGCAACTGGCGCTCCAGATCATCACGGCCGGCTTCGGAGCCATGGCCGTGTTCCGGACGTCCCTGTTCAAGATCCGGGTGGAGGATTCGGAGATCGGCGTCGGGCCGGTGGCGTTCCTGGACACGATACTCGCCGCGACCGACAGGGGCGTGGACCGGGCGCGTGCCGCCAAGCGTGCGCCAAGCGTGGCCAAGGTGATGAAAGGCCTGCACTTCAACGACATCTCTGCGGCACTGCCTGCCTTCGCGTTCGGGCTCATGCAGAACCTGCCCGGGGAGCGCCAGCGCGACGTCGGCGCCCAGGTCAACACCATCAGCAATAACACCGGCCTCGATGACCGGGCCAAGGTGCTGGCGCTCGGTTTGCTGCTCATGAACGAGGTGGGCGAGGATGTGCTGGCAAAAGCGGTCTCCAGCCTCGCGATCGGAGATCCACTTGCTCCGCAGCCACAGCCACAGCCCGAGCGGGAGCCCCAGCCGGAGCCCCAGCCGGAGCACCCACAGCCCGAGCCGGAGCCCCAGCCGGAGCACCCCCAGCCCGAGCCCGATCCCGAGCCGGCGTAGCCGCGGGCCGAGCTTCTCCTCTTCCTGCAATGGCTTGCCGACTTCAGCGGCCTCGTCGCGCCTGGGACTCGCCTGACCGGGCGGGTCCGTGTCGCGCTTCTTGCCGGGCCGGGGACGACACGCCGCGTCTAGGGCGCCAGCGCCCAGCTCCCGCACCTGCGCGACTCGAAGCCAACGTCCGTCGGGTTGATCGTCACGATGGTCGGACCTGATCCGAGGTGGATCTCGATCTGGCTGTTACCGGCGAAGCCGGCGAGCCGGGCCCAGTAGCAGGCATCGCCACCAGGTGACCGGTACGTCCCCGGCTCGATATCGACCCCGACGCGCCACACCCCATCACCCGGTGTCGCGGTCGGGGCGGCGGGCGCGTTCAGCTGCCATGTGCCGCAGCCGCGCGATTGGAATCCACCATCGTCGGGGAAGATGGTGACCACCGCGGGGCCGCTGCCGGCACCATTCGCGAGGACGTCCGACCCGCCGACGACCAGGAGCCGGGCCCAGTAGCAGCTCGCGGCCCCGGCCGTCCGGTAGGTCCCCGGCTGGATGCCGCCGGCGCCGACCCGGAAGATCCCGTCGCCGAAGGTCCCCGGAACGACCGGTGCGGTGAACGAGGCACATCTCGTCCCGACCCGGAGCGTGAGCGGAAGCTTGGCGGCGCGCGTCTGCGCGGCCGTCATCGTGATTGTTCGCGACAGGCGACCGGTCGAGCTTGCCGTGACCCGCGTCGAGAGGATCAGCATGCCGAGGCTGCTGCACGAGCCGCGCCGGAGGATCACGGCCCAGGTGGTGCCGGCCTTGTAGGTGGTCAGCCCGAGGCTGAGCCGATCCGGGCTCCCCACGCGGATCGTGGCCAGGCCGTGGCCGGCAAAGCGCGCGGTCCATGTCGTCGCGGCATCCGCGGCCGGCGCGACGGCGAGGCCCGCCAGCAGGGCAAAGGCGAGCGCCATGCCGAATCGTCGCACCCCAACACCTCCCGTGTCCCGATACTCTACGACGCCGGATGGTGGCTCGCCCCAGTACCAAATGGGGATCGCCTCGGGCCCGCGCGATGGCGAGGATTCGACCCATGAAGGGACTCCTCGTCGTCGGTCTGTGGGTGGTCGCCGGCTGGCAGGCCGGCTACGTTCTCGAGCAGGTCACCGGCCTGGGGGTGGCGATCCCGGTGCTGGCGGCGTTTGCGGTCGCCGGCCTCTACCTGGGTATCCGTATCACGCGCGCCGCGAGGTCGGCGAACGTCGTCCCCAGGCCTCCCGCCGCCGACCCGGACAAGCGCCTGGCGGCCTGAGACCGCCGCACCGGGGGCGCCGCTCTCCCCGGGGGATGGGACGTGCACCGGGCGTCCGGGGGCGCGCGATCCACCCCGTCTGGCCGCCGGGAGCTCGGGTCGACATCAGGGCAGGCTGACGGCGCCGAATCGTGCCCGGGAGTCGCTCACCCCACCGCCGCGTCGTCCAGCTGCTCGAGCGCCGCATCGACGTCGTAGCCGAGGGCCTGCGCCAGCTGCGGGGCGACCGCCACCACGCGCTCGAGGCCTATGCTGGGCGCGAGGACCAGCAGCGAGCCCACGATCTCGTCGAAGCTCAGGCCGGCGTCGAGCGCTTCGCCGACGCGCTGCTGCCACATTGCCCCCGCGGATCCGGTGATGATCAACCCGCCCAGGCGCAGCAGCGCCGCGCTGCGCGGGTCGAGCACACGGGGCGGTTCTCCGCGGTCGGTCGCCATCACGGCCCGGCAGTAGGCCGGGTCGCCGATGACCAGTCTCCGAAGGACTTCCTCGCTGGTGATCATCGGCGCCTCGCTGGCAGGTGGCTTGGGGGAGGCTGGTACCGGCCTACTCCATCACTATGGGCGACGAGCCGCATCCTCCCCGATGGCGGAGACGGTCGGCCCGGGCAGGAAGCGCTCGAGGAGCCCCGCGTCGACCGCGAGGTCGACGGCCTCGCTGCGCGTCGAGGCGCCGAGCTTGCCGTAGATCGCGAGGGCATGCGTCTTGACCGTGGTGGCCTTGACGCCGAGGCGCTGCCCGATCTCCTTGAAGGACAGGTAGTAGGGCAGCAGCGCCAGCACGCGGAGCTCCGTGGCCGTGAGGGTGGAGGCGCCGGCGGCGAGCGTGGGCTGCAGCATGACGATGGCAGCGCGGAGCGCGTCCACCTCGCCGGGAAGGACGCCGAGGTCGGGACGCAGGCGGATCACCTGGCTTGCCTGCGCGAGGAGGGTGCGCCCGCCGGCGGGGTCGCTGACCGCGAGGTGGGCCCGGGCGAACGCGAGCAGGCACTGGACGGCGAGCGCGGGGCAGGCGGCCGTCAGCAGGGGCCGCAGGCTCACGGCCTGGGCGAGATCCCGACGCGCCGCCGAGATGTCGCCGCGCTGGACCGTCGTCCTGATGCGGGCGGCGCGGGCTGGGATGGACGAGAGGTAGCCCTCCAGGTTGGCAGAGCCCGGAACCTCGTCGCTCTCCCTGGCGAATGCGGCGGCCGCGTTCCAGTCGCGCCGCTCGACGGCCAGCAGGGCCCGGTGTCCGAGCAGGCAGTGCAGGAGCCCGTCATTGCGGGCCGAGCGCGCGGCGGCGATCGCGTCGGCCAGGGCCGCGTCCGCGCCTTCCCGGTCGCCCTTTGTGAGCCGGGCAATGGCCAGCATCCAGAGCGCGAAATCGCGCCAGGGACTGCCCGCAGCCTCGAGGTCGACCGCCCGCGCGGCGTTCGCCAGCGCGTCGTCCGCGCCGCTGCGGGCCAGCGCCGCTCGCAGCATCGCCCGCCCGGACTCGAACGACACCGTGCCGTCCGGGGGTCGACCCTCGAACGTTCCGCGCTCGGCGATGTCCGCCAGGCGCATCGTGGAGGCGACATCGCCCGCGCCGAGCTCCTCCCAGCCCGCCAGGACGGCGAGCCACGGACGCTCCTCGAGGGCATCGTCGCTGAAGCGCCTGAACCACGCCCGAGTCGTCGCCCGGCGGCCGGACCAGTGATAGAGGACCATGCCCCTGCCCATCAGCGTGGCGGCGAGGTCGAGGTCGGCGGCCGCGAACGCATGGTCGACTGCGAGGTCGAGCGCGCCGTTCGCCTCGTGCCATGCCGCGGCTCGCTGATGCAGCCCGGCAACCCGCTCGGGCTCGCGGGCCGCGAGCTCGCCCCGGAGGAAGCCGCGCATGAGGGTGTGGTAGCGATAGGACCCCCCGTACTCGTCCACGAGCAGGGTCGACCGGGCGAGGCCCGCCAGGAGGTCGGCCGAGCCCGACCGGTCCGCCACGGCGTCGCAGAGCGACCCGGTGAGCCGCTCGAGGATCGACGTGCGGGTCAGGAAGGCGACCTCTGCCTCGGAGCGGCCCTCGAGCAGCTCGAATCGAAGGTAGTCAGCGATGAGGCGATCGCTACCCGCATCGATGCGCGTCTCGTGGCCCGTCGACCGCCGGGCCCCGAGGGCCGCGAGGGCCAGCAGGGCCGGCCACCCTTCCGTCTGCCGGGTCAGCTGCGCCGTCGCTTCGTCCGAGAGCACGAGCCCGAGATGGCGACCCAGCTCGGCCGCCTCCCGCTCGTCCATCGCAAGGTCGCCAGGACCGATCTCGAGCATCGACCCGTCGGCGCGCCAGCGGGACAAGGGCAGGGCGACCGGCTCGCGACCGGCGATCGCCACCTGCGATGCCTCGGGCAGGTAGGTGATGAGCTCGACAAGGGTGTCGAGGCACGCCCGGTCGGTGATCCGGTCCGCGTCGTCGATGGCGACCAGGACGGGCTCCGATCGTTGGGACATGGCTGCGAGCAGGCGACCGACCACGGCCCGGTTCGACACGGCGGGTGACGCGATCGCGCCGAAGATGTCCGGATCCAGTGGCTCGAGGCGGTCGATCGCCGCCGCGAGGTAGGTGAGGAACACGACGGGGTCGTTGTCTCCGTCGTCGGCCGTCAGCCAGGCGACCGAGCGGGGGTCCTGGGAGGCCACCTGGACGAGGAGGCTCGTCTTCCCGTAGCCCGGCGGGGCCATGATCGAGATGACCCGGCGGCCTCGCGCGGAGCGAAGCTGGCGCAGGAGCCTTGCCCGGCGGACCGGAGTCGCGTGACTGCGCGGGACGAGGAGCTTCGCCTCGACGAGTCGGCGGGGCCCGGAGGAAGCAGCACCCCCACGAGCGCTGTTCGGCATCTTGATCGCCGTGATTGCGGGGGCCGATCGGGCGGGGCTCATCCGTGACACAGATCCTTGCTGTCATCGAGCGGCCGAGTCGTCCCCCGACGCCTGCCAGCGTAGCCGAGCGCCACGTCGGCGGTCCAGCGCCAGCGGTCTCTCATCCTTCGGGGAGGAAGCGCGCGTTCAGGCACCGTGGTCAACTGGTGAGCGATCGCTGGTCGAGCCAGCCATCGCGAGGGCCCAGGGCGCCAGGCAGCCTATCGTGGCGCCGGCCCATCGGCGCCGCCCAACAGCCACAGAGAGGGAGACACTCGCATGAAGAACCCGCCCATCCTCATCTCGGTCCTCGGCTTCTTCGCCGCGCTCGCCGGCTTCGCCTGGATCTTCCTGGGCCTGCGGGTCCTCGGCTTCGACTGGTTCACGATCCTGGGCGACGTGGGGAAGTACGAGCAGTCCGGCATCTGGGGCTGGCTCGCCATCGCTCTCGGTGTCCTCTGGCTCGCGGCAGGCGTCGGCATGTGGTCGCTCCGGCCGTGGGCCTGGATGTTCGCCATGATCATCGCCGGCCTGGCCCTCTTCGAGGCGTTCCTCTGGATGCTCGAGTACCCCGGGACCGGCCTCGGGCTCGGCATGTCGATCCTGCCGCTCATCATCATCCTGTACCTCAACGGCCGGGACGTGAAGGCCGCCTTCGGCCTCGAGGAGCCGCCGCCGGCCGCCTGACGCCGAATCCCACTCGTGGTGCGGGCGCCTCTGGGGCCGCCCGCACCACGACCCCCGTTCGGCCGACAAGCGCGGGCCGAGCAGCCTGGCGTTACGAGCATCCCTTCGTCCGGTCCGGTATCGTCCTTGCCCACGCGGATGACCGGGCCTGGCACAGCATTCCCCGAATGGCATTCCGGGACAAGGAGGACTCACCCATGGCAGACCAGACCACACCCCCAGCCGAGGAGGTTGTCGTCGTGGCGGGGCAGATCGCCGATGACCAGGGCGTGCTCGCCGAGGGGGTCGTCGCCGCCCAGGGGAATCATGCCCTCATCGTCGCCCGCTTCGCCGACACCACGTCGGCCATCGCGATCTACGACCAGCTCCTGGCGGCCGAGATCGACGGCTCGCTGGAGATCGACGGCGTCCTCGTGGTGAAGGCCGACGAGGGCGGCAAGATGCACGTCCAGAAGATGACCGACCACAGCACCCGCAAGGGGTTGAAGTGGGGCATCGTCGGCGGCGTGGTCGCCGCGATCTTCCTGCCGGCCACGATCATCGGCGGCGCGGTCGCCCTGGGCGTGGCCGGGGCCGCCGCGGGCAAGGCCCGGAACCTCTACCACCGGGTGGAGGTCGAAGAGGAGCTCGCCGGCGTCATCACCCCCGGCACCTCGGGCATTCTCGCCCTCGTCTCGGCGCCGGCCGCCGCGGAGATCGCGCAGAAGATGCCGGAGGCCCAGGAGGTCAAGACCATCCCGGTCGACGAGGAGACCGCCGGCGCGATCAAGGCTGCCGCGGCCGAGGCCGACAGCGCGACGCCCTCCGCCGGCTGACCCCGGCGCCTTCAGACGATCGCGAACGAGGCAAGGAGTCCGGCCGTGCCCACGATCATCCCGCGCTGGGAGTGGCGCACTTTCGGCATGCGGTTCGGGGCGGCGGAGGCCAGCTTCGCCGCCCTTGCCCCCGGGGGAATCCAGGAGAGCGACGAGCTCTACCTCCTCTCGGGGGCCGGCGACAACGTCAAGGTCCGCGACGACCTCATGGACATCAAGGTCCTGGTCGAAGTCGACGGCGCCGGCCTCGAGCAGTGGCGGCCCGTCATGAAGGCGGGCTTCCCCCTGGCGGCGCCCGACGTGGCGAAGGTTTTCGAGGCCCTCCGCCTCCCGCCTCCTTCGCTGACCCGCGAGGCATACACTCTCGACCAGTTCGTGGCGGAGCTCGCCGAGCCGAGCGGCGCCATGCGCGCGGTGAAGGTCCACAAGCGGCGTGTCCGCTACGTGGTCGGGGGCTGCACCGCCGAGGTGTCCGACGTAGTGGCGGACGGGCGGCCCACGCGGACGATCGCCATCGAATCGGAGGACGCGGCCGCGGTCATCGCCGCCGTGCGTTCCGTGGGCCTCGGCGGGTACGTCAACACCAGCTATCCGAAGGGCCTCCGATCGCTGATCGACGGGGCGCCGGCGCGCTACGCGGTCATCGACGTCGGGACGAACTCGGTCAAGTTCCACGTCGGCGAACGCGATGCCGGCGGGCCGTGGCACGCCGTCGTCGACCGCGCCGAGCTGACCCGCCTCGGCGAGGGCCTCGAGGAGCACGGCAGGATCAGCGCCGAAGCGCTGGAGCGGACGGCCGCAGCCATCGCCGGGATGGTGGACGAGGCCAGGCGTGACGGCGCGCTGGCGATCGCCGCCGTCGGCACGGCCGGCCTGCGGATCGCCGACAACAGCGACGAGGTCGTCGCGGCGATCGAGGCCCGCACCGGGGTGACCGTCGAGGTGATCCCGGGCGAGGAGGAGAGCCGCCTCGCCTATCTCGCCGTGAAGGCCGGTCTCGGCCTTGCCGAGGGATCGCTCGTCGTCTTCGACACCGGGGGCGGCAGCACCCAGTTCACCTTCGGGCAGGGCCCCCGGGTCGACGAGCGCTTCAGCGTGGACGTCGGCGCGGTCCGCTACACCGAGCGCTTCGGGCTCGCCGGCGCGGTGACGCGGGAGGTCCTTGCCGAGGCCCTCGCCGCGATCTCCGCCGACCTCTCCCGGATCGACTGCCGTCCCGCACCCGACGCGCTCGTGGCGATGGGCGGCGCGGTGACGAACATCACGGCCGTGAAGCACGGCCTTGCCACCTACGACCCGGACGTCGTCCAGGGCAGCGTCCTCGACCGGGCCGAGATCGACCGCCAGATCGAGCTCTACCGGTCGCGGGACGTCGAGGCTCGCCGGGCGATCGTCGGCCTCCAGCCGAAGCGGGCCGACGTGATCCTGGCCGGGGCGTGCGTCGTGCGGATCGTCATGGAGAAGCTGGGCCAGGAGACGCTCACCGTGAGCGACCGGGGTCTTCGGCACGGCCTGCTCGTCGAGCGATTCGGCGCCTGACCGCCCAAGCGGTCAGCGTCACGGGGGCGGTTCCGCCTCGAGCACCGAAGATGGAGAGGAGTCAGCCGATGGCCACCGACACCACCGCGGAGGCGCCGCACCTGTCGGACGCCGAGCTTGCCCAGGTCATGGCCCTGATCAAGGGTGCCGACAGCGTCGAGCTGAAGGCGACGGTCCCCGCGTCCGCGCACCGGACGACGATCGCCGGCCTCCCGCTGGACCCGGTCGAGGCGCAGCCGCGCCAGGTCTTCTTCTTCGATACGCCGGACCTCGCCCTGAACCAGGCCGGCGTGGTCGTGCGGGCTCGCCGCATCCAGGGGGGACGCGGCGACACCGTCGTCAAGCTCCGCCCGGTCGTGCCGGCGGACCTGTCCCCGGAGCTTCGTCGATCGCCCAGCTTCAACGTGGAGGTCGACGTCCTGCCGGGCGGCTACGTCTGCTCGGCGTCGTTCAAGGGGCGGAGCAGCGGTCAGGAAGTGCACGACGCGGTCACCGGCGTCGTCCCGCTCCGGAGGATCTTCTCGAAGGAGCAGCGCGCCTTCTACGCGGCCCACGCACCCGCGGGCATCGAGCTGGACTCGCTTGTCCCTCTCGGTCCGACGTTCGTGCTCAAGGACAGGTTCCAGGCCGGGATGGGCTTCGAAACGCCGCCGGCGGATCGCCTGATGGTCGCGGAGATCTGGCTCTACCCGGACGGGTCGCGCATCCTGGAGCTCTCGACGCGGTGCCGCCCGGCGCAGGCGTTCCAGGTCGCGGCCGAGGCCCGGGCCTACCTCGTCGGCCGGGGGGTCGTGATCGGCGGCCAGCAGCAGACGAAGACGAAGGCGGCCCTCGAGTTCTTCCACGCCGAGCTGAAGGCGAAGGTCGCGGAAGCCGGGGAGTAGGCTCTCGATCCGCCTGCGCCCGCGGGACGGCTCGAGTTCCCGGAGGGCCGGCGACCTCCGCCACGCGGGAAGCCGGCCCGAAGGGCGGCTTCCGAGGTCAGATGGCTGGAGCGGAGACCCGGATTCGAACCGGGGACCTGCTGCCTACGCGCTCCCGCCGTAGCTCGTTCCCGGGATCTTGTCCCGGTTCCCGTAGGCGCTGGAGGCGTAGTGGCCGAGGTCGAGCAGGAAGGCGATCCCGACCCACAGCCAGTCGCTGCCGGAGACGCCCGTTCCGGCGTTCCAGAGGAGCGTGTACATCAGGGTCGTGAAGGGCAGGAAGATCAGCCCCAGCAGCGGCCAGATGAACGTCCCGAAGACCGCGTCGACGACCGCCGGTCGGGCGATCCAGTAGATCCCGAAGGCGATGCGCGGGAACAGGCCCGCGAAGATCGCGAACAGGCACATGAGCAACTCCCTCCTCATCGATCCCAATGAACCGGATGGTGCATTATCACGCACCCGGTGCGTCGCGTCCCGGCCTAGGACGGGTCGTCGGAGGTCGCTGGCCGCGAGATCGGGGCGCCGGGAGCCGCCTCACCGCCGCCAGCCTCGCCGCCAGCCTCGCCGCCGGCCTCGCGGGCGAACGCCTCGACCCCCTCCTTCACCGAGCCGTAGAGGTGCCCCTCGTCGATCGTCTGGAGGAGCCCGTACCTCACGATCGTGTCGCGAACCGCCGACTGGAGCTCCGCGAAGGCGAGGTGGATCCCCCCCGAGTTCAGCTCGAGGTCGAGGTCCGCCAGCATCGAGCCCGCCGTCGTGTCGATGTCCGTGAGCGGCTCGGCGGCGACGAGAATCCACCGCGGCGCCGGCGTCGTTGTCTTCACGAGCTCCCGGATCCGGTCGCGGAACTGGTTCGCGTTGGCGAAGAAGAGCGGCGCGGACCAGCGGACGATGAGCAACCCCGGCACCTGCTCCGCGTCGGGATAGCGCCGGATGTCGTGCCAGCCGGGAACGTCGGGAGCCCTCCCGAGGATCGTCGAGTAGGGGGCCCAGGCGCGCTTGAAGATGTAGATCACCGACAGGACGACGGCGACGACGATCCCCTCGAGGACCCCGATGAACATCACGCCGAGCCCGCAGGCCATGGCCAGCAGGAACTCGGTCTTGCGGACCCGGAACAGCCGGCGCAGCTCCGCGACGTCGAAGAGGCTGATCGACGCGGCGATCACGACCGCCGCCAGCACGGGCTGCGGCATCGCCTGGACGAGGCCGGGCACGAACAGCAGCATCACCACGACGAGGGCCGCCGCGACCAGGCCGGTCAGCTGGGTCTTCGCCCCGGACTGGAAGGCCACGGCCGTCCGGGAGCCGCTCGTGCTCACCGGGAAGCCGGAGAAAAGGCCTGCGGCCAGGTTGGCCGAGCCGATCCCCGCGAGCTCCTGGTTGCCGTCCACCTCGTAGCCGGCGCGAGCTGCGAAGCCCCCGGAGGTCGAGATCGTGTCGCCGATGGCGACGAGCGAGATCCCTGCCGCGGCGGCGAACAGAAGCGGGATGTCCGAGACCGGGACGGCCGGGAAGTTGGGCAGGGGGAAACCCTGGGGCAGCATGCCGATCACCGAGACGTCGTGCGAAGCGAGGTCGAGCACGATCGAGAGCCCGATCGCCACGACCACCGCGATGAGGATGCCGGGCGTCCGCGGCGAGACTCGCTTGAGGCCCAGGATGATGGCGAGGCTGAGAAGACCGACCCCGAGCGCCCAGGGGTTCGTCATCCCGAGGCCCTGGAGGAATGCCGCGGCCTCGGCGACGAGGCCGTTGGCGTCGGTCGAGAACCCGAACAGCTTGGGCAGCTGGCCGATGAAGATGACGACCGCGAGGCCGGCCAGGTACCCGGTTCGCACCGGGTTCGAGAGCAGGTCGGCGACGAAGCCGAGCTTCGCGACGCCCGCGCCGACGGTGACGAGCCCGACGAGGAGCGCGAGCATCCCCGCGAGAGCGATCGCCAGCTCCTCGCTGCCGGCGGCGAGCGGCACGATCGTCGCGGCGATCATCGGCCCCAGCGACGAGTCCGGGCCGAGGACCAGGATCGGCGACGGTCCCACGAGGGCGTACGCGACGAGGCACAGCACGGTCGTGTAGAGCCCGGTGATCGCGGGCAGCCCGGCAAGCTCCGCGTAGGCCATGCCCTGCGGGACGAGCAGGGTGACGAGGACGACGCCAGCGATCAGGTCACGCGACAGCCACGACCGCTCGTAGGTGCGGAGGGCCCGGACGCCGGGCATCCACCGTTCGACCCGCGCGACCAGGGGGCTCGCCGCTACGTCGGACTTCACCTGGTGCTCCTCGAGAGGGGGGGCAAGCCACTCACAGGCGGGCGATGGCCCGGCCCAGGCCGCGCCGGTAGCTCGAAGCGGCGATGGGTCGCCAGGTGGATCCGAACGTTCGACCCAGTCGCTCCACGCCCAGATCGAGATGGTCGACGAACTTCGCGATCGACTTCGCCTGCGCGCCGCTCAGGGTGGTGGACGTCGCGAGCTCACGGGCCAGCAGCCCGGCGACATGCAGATCGTGCTGGGTCCCCAGGTGGTCCTGGACGGCTACCACCGGCCGGATCAGCGCTGTCGCCTCGGGTTCCAGCGGCTCCCGGACGAACTCGAGCGTGTAGCGCAGCCACTTGGCCGCGATCCGAAGCTGGTGAAGCGTGGCGAGGTCGGCTGTCCCCAGGTCGTCGTCGAATGCCCAGACGGCCTGGTAGGTACCCCAGATCGACGCGGGCATCCGGTTGCGGACGAGCCTCGGAGCGTGCGGCGGGATGGCCCGGGCGGCGAGCCCCGGAGTCTCGGCGAGCTCCTGGTAGTCGCCGATGAACTGGGCGAAACGCTCCGACCCGAGCGCCTCGACGAGATCGACGCGGCGCGCCTCCCGCTCGGCCCGCCACGCCGACCGGAGCGGCTCGAGGCCGGCGCGCTGACGGGCGCTGCGCTGCCCGCCGTAGGTCACGAGGATCTCGATGAGGACGTCGAGGTCCCGGACGGCGCCGAGCCGGGCGCCGATGTCGCGGAGCTCGCCGCGATAGCGCCGGACCGCGTCGCGCTCGAACCCGTCGCCGAAGACCCGCCACGCCGCGCGCATCCGGCGCGCAGCGACTCGCATGGCGTGGACTTCCTCGGCGTCCTCTCCGGCGATGACCCCGGGCACGCGCGCGAGCATCCGGGCGAGATGGAAGCGCAGGATCTTGCGCCCGGCCTCGGGCCACGGGTCGTCGGCCCGGACGTCCGGCGTACGGCCGACCGCCGGGTGCTCCGCCGCGAGGATGGCAGCCACCGGCGACGAAGAATCGCTCGACGCAGCTTCGGGTGCGCCCGACGCAGCTTCGGGTGCGCCCGACGCAGCCACCGACGGCGTGGCGACCGCCGCCTCGGACTCTTGCGGATCTACCCCAGCCTCGGTCATGGCCCGGCCAGTATGCGTCGTTCGATCAGGCGGCCGCCACCGGGGCCGCCACTGCGGCCGGTGGCGCCTCCTGCGAGCGCCGTGCCCGCAGGACGACCTTGAAGAGCTCACCGAGGATCAACAGGATGACCCCGGGCACCAGGCACAGGCCCCATTGCTCCCCGGTCAGCGACGTCGTCCCGAAGATGTTCTGGAGGACGCCCGCCGAGGTGATGAGGATGGACGCGATGACGACCCACGCGATCGCCTGCAGGAACTTGGGGTTCGCGAGCGTCGCCCGTCCGAACGCACTGTCCTCCGGGAACCGAAGGTTCAGGGCGAGAAAGATGTTCATGAGCGAGAGGCCCACGAGGGCCATCGACTGGCCGACCTGCAGCGAGCCGTAGGTGGTCTTGCCGATCTCGGTCAAGATGAGCGCCGCGGCCGCCATGAACAGGCCGGCGGCGAACAGGCGCAGCATCATCGGGCGGGAGATGATCGGCTCGTCGAAGGGCCTCGGCCGGCGCTCCATGATGCCCGGCGATGCCGCGTCCAGCCCCAGCACCCCGCCGATCGGGGCGACGATCGCCATGTGGATCCACAGGACCTGCAGCGGGCTGAACAGGGCCGTGCCGGCGATGGCGAAGACGCTCGAACCGACGAACGCCAGGATGAACATGAACAGGTTGGCGACCTGCACGCGGATGAACTTCTGCAGGTTGTCGTAGACGATGCGGCCCTGCTCGACCGCGGCCACGATCGTCGCGAAGTTGTCGTCGGCCAGGATCATCTTGGCCGCGCCCTTGGCGACGTCGGTGCCGGTGATGCCCATGGCGATGCCGATGTCGGCGGCACCGATGGCCGGGGCGTCGTTGACGCCGTCCCCGGTCATCGCGACGATGTTGCCCTTCCGCCTCAGCACCTCGACCAGCCGGACCTTGTGCTCCGGGGCGACGCGCGCGAACACGCCGATCTCGTCGACCTGCCGGTCGGCCTCGGCGTCGCTCAGCGCCCCGAACTCGGCGCCGGTCACGGCGCGGCCTTCGATGCCCAGCTCCTGGGCGATCGCGGCGGCGGTCACGGCATGGTCACCGGTGATCATCCGCACCCGGATGCCGGCGCGCCTCGCCGCGGCGATGGCCACCTTCGCCTCCTCGCGCGGCGGATCGACCTCGCCGACGAGCGCCGCCATCTCGAGGTCCTGCATCAGCGCCATCAGGTCGCCCGACGGATCGAAGGTGGCGGGATCGAACTCGCGCTGGGCGAAGGCCAGCACGCGCCTGCCCTGGCCGGCGATCCGCTCGTTCTCCGCCGTCACCTTCGCCCGCATGTCGTCGGTGAGGGGCTGGGTGACTCCGCCCGGCATGCGCGCGTACGCCGACCGGTCGAGGATCACGTCGGGCGCGCCCTTCACGTAGGCCCGGACGACGGGCGTGCCGTCGGTGCGTTTCATCTCGTGGAAGGTGGCCATGAACTTGTAGTCGGAGTCGAACGGCACCGACGCGATGCGCGGGTGGCTCTGGCGAAACGCCTTGACGTCGACGCCGCCCTTCTGGGCCAGCACGTAGAGGGCACCCTCGGTCGGATCGCCGACCACCGAGCCATCCTGGATGTCGGAGTCGTTGCACAGCGCGCACGGGAACATGACGTAGTCCAGGTTGGCCTCGGCATCGCCCGCCGTGCGCTGCACCTGGCCCTCGAAGCCGTAGCCCTGGCCGCTGACCGTGTAGTGATGGGCCGCGGTCGTGATCTCGCGGACCGTCATCTGGTTCATGGTCAGCGTGCCGGTCTTGTCGGAGTTGATCGAGGAGGTGGAGCCCAGGGTCTCGACGGAGGGCAGGGTCTTCATGATGGCGTGCTTCTGCGCCATGGCGACCGAGCCCACCGCCAGGATGAGGGTCACGACTGCGGGCAGCGCGTCCGGGATGGAGCCGACCGCGAGGGAGACGCCGATGTTGAACAGCTCCTTCGGGTCCTCGCCCTGCGCGAGGCCCATCGCGATGATTGCGAGGAAACCGAGCCCGGCCATGCCGATGATGAAGATGGTCAGGCGGTCCACCTGCTTGGTCAGCGGGGACTTCTCGACCTTCTGCCCGGCCAGGGTGGTGGCGATGTGACCGACCTCCGAGCCCATCCCCGTCGTCGTGACGAGGACCTCGCCGTGGCCACGGGTGACGTTCGTGTTCATGAACGCCATGTCGTCGCGGTCGCCCAGCGGCACGTCGGGCGCGGTGATGGCGTCGATGCTCTTCTCGACCGCGACGCTCTCGCCGGTCAGGGCGCCCTCCTCGATCTGGAGGGTCGCCGCGACGATCACCCGCCCATCGGCCGGCACCCGGTCGCCGGCGTCCACGAGGACGACGTCGCCGGGGACGATCTGCTCCGCTGCGACCTCGTTCACGTCGCCGGCGCGCCGCACCTTGGCGACGGCTTTCATCATCTTGCCGAGGGCCGCGGCGGCAGCTTCGGCCTTGCCTTCCTGGTGGTAGCCGAGCCAGGCGTTGAAGAGCGTCAGCAGAATGAGCCCGACCCCCGTGACGTACTCGCCGATCAGCAGGCTGACGGCTGCTGCGCCGACCAGCACGATCTGCATGTACTCCCGGTACTGCTTGAGGAAGCGCTGCCAGACCGGCACGGGCTTCGCCTCGGCCAGGGCGTTCGAGCCGTACGTCTGGAGCCGCTGCGTCGCCTCGGCCGGCGTCAGGCCGCTGGCCGGATCGACCTGCAGCCGGCTCGCCACCTCCTCCGGCGACAGCGCGTACCACGCGACGTCCGATCCGGCCTTCGCGGATCCGGCACCGGGTTCGGCGAGGGTCGTCATCACTTCTTCCCCTTCCTCGGCTTCTCTTCTCGATGTCCCGGCTCCCGCCGGCCTGGTCCGTGCGCTCGGCTTCGATCGGTTCCGGCGCCGCGCGGCCCGGCTCCTCGGCCGTGGGAGGTTCGCCCGGATCGCCCCGTCAGAACGGGGTCGGGATGTACTTCAGCGGCAGTTTCGGCTCGACGGACTTGCCCCCCACCCTGCGCTTCGGGAGCTTGACGTCGCGAGGCTCGAGCGGCTCGTAGGGCACCTGGCTCAGCAGGTGGCTGATGATGTTGAGCCGTCCCCGCTTCTTGTCGTCCGTGTGGGCGATGTACCACGGCGCCCACGGCGTGTCAGTGGCCGCGAACATGGCGTCCCGGGCCCCGGAGTAGTCGTTCCACCGGCTGTACGACTTGAGGTCCATGTCCGTCAGCTTCCAGATCTTCCGCGGGTCGTTGATGCGCCCTTCCAGGCGGCGGGTCTGCTCGTCCGGGCTGACCTCCAGCCAGTACTTGACCAGGATGATCCCGTTGTCGACCATGGCCCTCTCGACCGCGGGCACCTGCTCGAGGAACTTCTCCGTCTGCTCGGGCGTGGAGAAACCCATGACCCGCTCCACGCCGGCGCGGTTGTACCAGCTGCGGTCGAAGATCACGACCTCGCCGGCCGCCGGGAAATGCGCCAGGTACCGCTGGATGTACATCTGCGACCGCTCGCGCTCCGTCGGAGCGGACAGGGCCACGACCTTGAACACGCGCGGGCTGACCCGCTCGGTGATCCGCTTGATCGTGCCCCCCTTGCCGGCGGTGTCCCGACCCTCGAACACGATGCAGACCTTGGCGCCGGTCGCCTTCACCCACTCCTGCATCGCCACGAGCTCCCCGTGGAGACGGCGCATCTCGAGCTCGTAGTCCTTGAGCTTCATCTTGGTTGCGGGCTCGGACTGCGTCGCCGCGGACTGGGCGTTCGCGGTGTCACGGCGAGCCCGGTCCTTCTCGACCTTCTTGTCCACCTTCTTCGCCACGGATCTGATCCTTCCTTCCGGCTGAGGACGTCGTTCGGAGCGCGGCTACGTCTCGCAGATTCGACCACGGCTCGTGGTCGCGCGCCTCCGCCGAGAAGGAGGATAGGCGACCCGGACCCGAATGCCGTGCCGGAGTGTCGCGAGCGACGGCCCGGAGACCCGTCGGCCGGACCGCCCCTGGGTCCATCCTCGTCCGGGTCACGGCTTGGGCCGGTGTTCCTCGTGCTCAAGCCGCAGCCGGCGCCGCCACGGCAACGGCTTCCGGCTCCTCTCCGGTCCCGACCCCGAGGAGCTTCTTGACCTCGGAGACCACGATGATCGACGTGGCCACGACGATGCAGAGCGCCCACTGCTCCCAGGTGAGCCCGACCGTGTCGAGCACCCGCTGGAGCGGGCCGAGCTCGGCCGCCAGGATGATCGTCAGGATCGAGAGGCCGGTGGTCTTGAGCAGCATCGGGTTGTCCATCAGCTCGCTGGAGAACATCGTCCGCCGCGGGTTCGCCGTCTCGAGCGAGAAGAACAGGTTGAAGATCGAGAAGGTGACGAGGCCCATGGTGTGGGCGACAGGCGTGTCGAACGTGCTGTTCGCCCAGGTGATGAGGCCGAGCGTGGCGACGGCCATGATCAGGCCGTTGAAGACCAGCCAGCCGGCGAGGCGGCTCGGAAGGATCGCCTGGTCCTTGGGTCGCGGCGGCTGCTCCATCAGCCCCTCGCGCGGCTTGCTCCAGCCGAGCCCGATCGCCTGGAAGACGTCCACCGTGAAGTTGACCCAGAGGGTCTGGAGCGGCAGGAACGGGATGCCGCCGAGGATGTTGAAGATGCTCGCCCCCAGGAAGGTTCCGATGAAGCCGAACAGCACGGCCATCTGGAAGCGGATGTAGCGCATCAGGTTGTCGTAGAGCGCCCGGCCGAGCTCGACGGCCTTGACGATCGTGGCGAAGTTGTCGTCGGTCAGGATCATCACCGCGGCCTCCTTGGAGACCTCGGTTCCGGTGATGCCCATGGCGACGCCGATGTCGGCCTTCTTGAGGGCCGGGGCGTCGTTCACGCCGTCGCCGGTCATCGCCACGACGTGGCCCCTCTTGCGGAGGATGTCGACGAGATGAACCTTGTGCTCGGGTGCCACCCGGGCGATGACGCCGATGTCGTCGATCTGGCGGACGGCCTCGTCGTCGGACATCGCGGCGAACTCGGCCCCGGTCAGGGCGCGACCCTCGATGCCGAGCTGGTTGGCGATGGCCTGGGCGGTCACGGCGTGGTCGCCGGTGATCATGCGGACCCGGATGCCGGCGGCCTTCGCCTCGGCGATCGCGGTCTTTGCCTCGGGTCGCGGCGGGTCCACGATGCCGATGAGCGCCAGGAGGGTGAGGTCGGACACAAGCGGGAGCAGATCGACGGAGGGGTCGAAGGTCGCCGGATCGAAGTCGCGCTGGGCGGTTGCCATGACCCGCAGGCCCTGCTCGCCGAGGCGCTCGTTCTCGGCCAGGTAGTTGGCGCGGAGTTCGTCGAGGGGGATGGCGGTGCCATCGGGGCCATGGGCGTCCCTGGCGCGCGCGAGCAGCTGGTCCGGAGCGCCCTTCACGTAACACCGGATGACGTCCTTGCCGGAAGCGTCCTCCATGCGGTGGAAGGTCGCCATGAGCTTGTAGGCCGCGTCGAAGGGAAGCTCCGCGACGCGCGGATAGCGCTCGCGGGTGAGCACGGGATCCGCGCCGCCCTTCGACGCCAGGACGATGAGAGCGCCCTCGGTCGGGTCGCCGACGAGAACGCCGTCCTTGACCACCGCGTCGGCGCACAGCGCCAGCGGCAGCATGTACTGCTCGAGCGGCACGTCCGGCTGGCCCGCCGCGTGGGTGATCTGGCCCACCGTCGAGTAGCCCTCGCCGGAGACCGCGTAGCGGCGGCCGACGACGGCCATCTGGACCGCGGTCATCTGGTTGAGGGTGAGGGTGCCGGTCTTGTCCGAGTTGATCGCCGACGTCGAGCCGAGCGTCTCCACCGAGCGCAGGCGCTTCACGATGGCCCCGGCCGCCGCGAGCGTCTGGGTGCCCATCGAGAGGATCGCCGTCACGACGGCCGGGAGCCCGGTCGGGATCGCCGACACGGAGAACGCGACCGCCGTCAGGAAGAGGGTCTGGAACTCCACGCCGCGGGCCAGCCCGATGCCGATCGACGCGAGGAGGGCAACCCCGGCGATGACGAGGATCTGGTTGGTGAGCTTCTCGAGCTGCACCGTGAGCGGCGTCTTCTCGTCCTTCGTCACCAGGAGCATGCCGCTGATGTGGCCGACCTCGGTTGCCATCCCGGTCGCGGTCGCCACCATCGACCCCGCGCCACGGGTGACCTGGGTGTTCATGAAGGCGACGTCGACCCGGTCGCCGAGCGCCGCGTCGGCGGCAACGCTCTCAATCTGCTTCGGGACGGGGGCGCTCTCGCCCGTCAGGGCGGACTCGTCGATCTCGAGCGTCGCCGCCCGGATGATCCGCCCGTCGGCCGGCACGAGGTCGCCCGCCTCGACGTTGACGATGTCGCCCGGGACGATCTCCTCCATCGGGATCTCGGTCAGCTCGCCGCCCCGGCGGACCTTGGCCTTGACGACCATCATCTTCTGGAGGGCGGCGACGCTCGCCGACGCCTTGCCCTCCTGGTTCAGGCCCATCGCGGCGTTGAGCAGCGTCAGGGCGATGAGGACAACGCCGGTCGCGAACTGGTTCGGGATGAACAGGCTGACGACCCCGGCGGCCAGCAGGACGACCTGCATCGGGTCCCTGTACTGGCGCAGGAACGCCTGCCAGCGCGGCTCCTTCGCGCCTTCCTCGAACCGGTTCAGGCCGTACTTCGTCGTCCGCGAGGCGACCTCGGCGGCGGAGAGCCCCTGCTCCGCATCCACACCCTGCTGGCGCAGCGCATCCTCCGGGCCCATCGCGTGCCACGCCGTCGAGGCGACGGTCGCTCCCATTCCCTCGGTCATGACATCGATCCTCCTCCCCGCGGGCGGGTCTACCCTCTCCCTGGCCCTCGAGCGCGACCACGGCCGCCTGGAGTGCCTCGCGCACCTCTGGCGCCGGCCTTCGGGAAGCGCGGGTCCATCTCGATCGGATTATGCGTGGCGGCCGAGGGACGCGTCCGCCAGGCCTCGCCGCCGCCCGGCGGGACGTTCTGGTTGAGGCGGAAGAGGTTCGTGGGGTCGTAGCGGCGCTTGACGGCGGCGAGGTGATCCCAGGTCGTGCCGGGATAGGCGTCGCGCACGCGCGCCTCGTGTTGACCGGATCCGGCCGCCGGTCTACCCCCGGAGCGGGAACCGGGCCTCGAAGCGGGCGCCTCCCTCGGCGCGGTTCGCGGCCTCGATTCGGCCGCCGTGGCGCTCCACGATCCAGGCCGCGATGGCGAGGCCCAGGCCCGTGCCGCCGCTGGGCGCGTCGTCGGCGCGCCAGAAGCGCTCGAAGACGCGCGGGAGATCGTCGGGCCGGATGCCCGGCCCGGTGTCCTCGACCGCCAGGACTGCCGTGGCGCCCTCGGCCCGGACGCGCACGGTCACGGTGCCGCCCCGCGGCGTGTGGGCCACGGCGTTGTCGACGAGGATCGTCACGAGCTGGCGCAGGCGCAAGGGGTCACCGTCGACGACCGCGGGCAGCGGGTCGGCGACCACGGCTACGCCGCGCTCGGCGGCCATCGAGGTGAGCGGCCCGGCGGCCTCCACGGCGACATCGGCGAGGTCCACGGGCGACTGCTCCAGCTCCATCGTGCCCGTGTCGGTCCGGGCCAGGAGGAGAAGGTCGTCGACGAGAGCCGCCAGGTGGGTCGTCTCCGCATCGATGTCGTCGAGCGCCGTCCCGACCGCGACGACCGGCTGATCGGCATTGCGGCGCAGGTCGGTCACGCTCGCCCGGATCACCGTGAGCGGCGTGCGCAGCTCGTGGCTGGCATTGGCCGCGAACTCGCGCTGCCGCTGCAGGGCTCCCTCGCGCCGGTCGATGGCGGTGCGGATGGGGACGAGCGCCCGCCCGGCATAGACCCAGCCGGCGGCGATCGCCAGCCCGAGGGCGGCGAGGCTGCCGACGACGAGGGCCCACAGGAGCGCCGCGAGGAGGCGCTGCTCGGAGATCCGCTCTCCGATCACCTGGACGACGTACTGGCCATCGCTGCGCTCCACGGCCGACGAATAGACCCGGATCGGCGTCTCGCCGATCACGGTCTCGCGGACGTCGCTGCCGGTCGCGCGGGCCGCCTCCACCGACGGCTCGACGGGCAGCCCTTCCACCTCGTCGAGGCGGCCCAGGACCGAATCGTCCGGCGCGATCGCGAGGGTGAGCGTTCCCGACTGCTCGCCGCCGAAGGCCAGGCCGAACGGCGGCCGGTCGGGGAGGGGACCGCGCCGCCCGATGATTCGCGACACGTCCTGGGCGCGTCGTTCGAGGACGGCGGTGCCGCTGCTGGCGAGCTCGGTGGCGACGGCGGCGTAGACCAGCGTGCCGAGCAGGAGGAGAAGCAGCAGGGTCAGGCCGCCGCTCCACGCCATGAGCCGGAGGCGCGTCCGCCTGAGAAGGGCGGCATCGCCCGTGGTCGCGGCGCCGCCGGTCGGAGCGAGCGGGTCAGCGAGCACGGACCCGGTACCCCACGCCACGGACTGTCTCGATCCAGGCGCCGCCGTCGGCACCGAGCTTCGTGCGCAACAGGTGGATGTAGGCCTCGACCGTATTCGGCGTCAGCGCCACGCCGTACGGCCAGGCCTGGTCCAGGAGCTGGTCCCGCGAGAGGACCTGGCCCGGGCGTCGCAGGAGGCACTCGAGGATCGCGTATTCGCGCTGGCTCAGGTCTACCGCTCTGCCGCCCACCGTCACCCGGCGATCGGTCTCGTCGAGGACGATCGGCCCGGCCTTCAGGGTGAGGCCGCGGCGCGGGGGCGGGCGGCGGCCCAGGGCCCGAAGGCGGGCGAGGAGCTCTTCATAGGCGAACGGTTTCACGAGGTAGTCGTCGGCCCCGGCGTCCAGGCCCTCGACACGGGCAGCGACGGCGTCACGGGCGGTCAGCATGAGGATCGGCACTGCCGAGCCCCGTGCCCGGAGGCTGCGGGCGACGTCGAAGCCCGAGCCGTCCGGGAGGCCAACGTCGAGGATCAGGGCGTCCAGCTCGGCCTCGCTCGCCAGCTCCAGCCCCTCGGCAGCGGTCGCAGCGCTGTCGACGACGTGGCGGTCCTGGGTCAGGAGGCGGGTCAGGAGCCGGACGAGGCGCGGGTCATCCTCGACGAGGAGCAGGTGCATGGAGCTACTCCTGGCCGCCGGCCGCGAGCGTCACGCCCCGACCCTGGCGAGGAGCGCCAGGGCGGCGCCGATCGGGATCGCGAAGCCGATCCCCTCGCCGTCGCCAGCCGAGGTGACGATGATGCCGACCACCGTTCCGACCGCGTCGAGGAGCGGCCCGCCGCTGCTCCCCGCATTGATGGCGGCGTCGGTCTGGACGAGGCCGTCGAGGGCCACGCGGCGGCCGGTCGACGGGTCGCGCAGGTCGATCGACCGGTCGAGCCCGGAGACGATGCCTGCCGTGACCGTGTCCGTGAACTCGCCGAGCGGGCTCCCGACGGCGACGACGAGCTGGCCGACGGTCAGGGGCGCGCCGGTCCCGATCGTGGCGGGCGTGAGCCCCGTCGCCGCGGCGCGGAGCACGACGAGCCCGTGGGCGGCGTCGCTGGCGACCACCCGGGCGGTGGTCTCGTGCTGGTCGGCGAGCAGGATGTCATAGGTCGTGTCGGAAGGGGCGACGACCGCCGTCGTGAGGATCAGCCCGTCGGCCGAGACGACGATCCCCGAGCCGCCCGCGCTTGCCGTGCGCCCGCCGCCGGCCGCGGCGATCGTGACGACCGACGGCTCGGCGGCAGCGGCCACCGCGGCCACCGCGTCGGAGCTGTCGAGTCGCGTCACGGCGGCCCCGGCCGGGGCCACGGAAGGGACGGCCGCAGCCGAGGAGGCGGTCACGACGGAGGCGGTCGCCGCCGGAGCGCCCGCGGGGGCCGTCGCGAGGAGAAGCGCCGCCGTCGCGCCACTGGCAAGCGCCGCCGAGAGAACGGCGGACGCCAGCACGAGGCGGACCGTGGCGCGGCGCGGCGCGCTCCGGACCGCGTCCGGGGTCGGGTTCGGTTCGAATGTCATCGGTCGCTCCGAGCAGGCGGCGAGATGGCCCTCCAGGGCACGTTGTACCCGGAATTCCTGAAACGTGCCTGAACCGGGTCCGCGTCGCGCCCGAGGGGGGCGGCGCCACCGTGACGCACCCGCACCAGGACGATCCGGTCCCCCTGGCCGGGAGGAATCCCCGGCTCGCGACGGGATTCAGGACCCCTTCAGGTGGATTCGCGATACAGTGCATGTCCGGACGGCACCTCCACGCACCGGACGCCGTACCGTCCCACCCGGAGGTTCCAGGAGACACCTCGTGCAGGAACCAACTCCGACCACGGAGACCCCCGCGGGCGCCGACCTCATCCCGAACGTCGAGGCCACGCAGGCTCCGACGCCGGCCGCCGCGCCCGCCCCGCCGGCCCCGCCGGCATCGCGCGCCCGCACCGTCGGCCTCGCGTCCCTCATCGGCGCCATCGGCATCGGCGCCCTCGCGATCGCCCTCGTCGCCGGGGGCCCCGGCAACGACACGTCACCCGCCGCGGAGACCGTTGGGTCGCCATCCGGCGCCTCCACGATCGGCCGAGTGTCCGGCTGGACCGCGCCCGACGGCACCTCCGACGTGCACCTGGATCTCGGCGGTCGGGGCGGGATGCGCGACGGCATCGGCAACGCGATCACGATCACCGCGATCGACGGCACGAAGCTCGCCCTCAAGACCGACAACGGCTGGACCCGGACGATCGACGCGGCCGGGGCCACCGTGACGAAGGACGGGGCGACCGTCGCCTTCTCCGCCCTCAAGATCGGCGACCGGATCGTCTTCCGCGAGACTCGCAACGACGACGGCACCTACACGATCACGGCGATCGCGGTGATCCAGCCGGCCGTCGCCGGCACGGTCGCCTCGGTCTCCGGCTCCACCGTCACGGTCACCCGGCGCGACGGGAGCACGTCCAAGGTGATCCTCACCGGCTCGACGACGTACCAGCTGGCAGGCAAGGCCGCGACGAAGGACGCCGTCGTGACCGGCGCCCAGATCGTCGCCCGCGGCACGCTGGCCACCGACGGCACCCTCACCGCGGCGTCCGTCGAGGTCGCCCCGGCGATGTTCGCCGGGACCGTGAAGGAGAAGAGCGACAGCTCGCTGACGCTCACGACGCGCGACGGGTCCGCCGCCGTGGTCAAGGTCACGTCCTCGACGACCTACCAGGTCGGCGGGGTCACCTCGCCGACGCTGGCCGACGTGAAGGTCGGCGACGTCGTGATGGCGGTGGGCAGCCGCAATGCGGATGGCTCGCTGTCCGCCACGGTTGTCCGGTCCCGCGCCGCCGGCCAGTTCGGCGGTCCCGGCGACGGCTTCGGCGGTCCCGGCGACGGCTTCGGCCGCGGCGGCATGCGGGGCGGCGGGCACGGCTGGGGCTTCCCGGGCGACCCGGATGCTGCGCCGGCTCCGTCCACACCTTCCACGGGCAGCGGCACCAACGGCTGACGCAACGCTCGACGCGCCCGGGGGCGGCCGCGCCGCCCCCGGGCGTCTTCGTGTCCCGGGGCGGTGGCACCTGATCGGCCCCAACGCGGGGCCGATCAGGCGGGCGTGGGCGCCGGGTCCAGCCCGTACACCTCGGCCGCGAAGCGTCGGACGGCCGCGTTGAAGGCGGCCGGCTGGTCTTCGCTCACGAGGTGGCCGCAGCCCGGGATGACCTCGAGTCGACCGTTGACCGCGGCCGCGAGGAACGCGCCCTCACCGTGCCGAAAGAGGTGATCCTCCTCGCCGTTGACCAGGAGGGTCGGGCCGGGATACCGGGCAAGGCGGGGGATGAACGTCTCGCCGAGCGCGGCGACGAGCGCCCGCATCCCGCCCTTGAAGAGCCACCCGTTCGTGGCCGGGGGCGCCGGACGCGAGACCCCGCCGGCCGCCCCGGAGCCGTCGCCGGGCGCATCGTCACCGTTCGTCGCACCGCCACGGCCGCGGATGCGCTCGCTCGCGGCCACGACCAGGTACGAGCTCACCGTTCGGGGCGCCCGGCGGGCGATCGACCGCGGCTCCGCGGAGGCGTTGGCAAGGACGAGCCCGGCCACGCGGTCCGGGTGGCCGGCGGCCAGGTGCATCCCGACGTAGGCGCCCAAGGACTGGCCGATCACGATGGCGCGACCGCCGGCGTCATCGATCACCGACGCCACCATGGCGGACGCGTCGGCAAGGCGAAAGGGCACGTCGGCGAGGGCGCCGTGTCCCGGGAGGTCGACGGCCACGACGCGGAAGGCGTCCGACAGGTCGTCGCAGCTGCTGATGCCACATCCCTCGGGTCCGCCGCGTGCCGTGGAGGAGGACCAGGACGGGCGCGCCCGCCGGCCCCGTCGCCTCGATGGCGCGCGAGAGATCGAGCCGTCCGCCGGGCCCCGGGTGACGGGGCACACGACGTGGTGCGACGCTCGGGTCTCCCATGCGCTCCCTCGTGCGATCCCGGCCTCGCCCCCGGAGCCGGGGCGGTCGCCAGTCTACCGACCCGTGGGGTCACCGCGCGGGGCGAGGGAGACGTCCGGAGCCGGCTCGGCCGCAGCGCCGGCGTCGAAGAAGGGTCGGGGGCCCCAGCCCAGGATGGCGGCCAGCAGCACGGCCGGCATCTGCGCGATCGTCGTGTTGTAGCGGTAGACCTGGTCGTTGTAGAGCTCGCGCCGGTCGGCCAGCTGGCCCTCCAGCCGCTCGATCTCGCCCTGGAGGCGCAGGACGTTCTCCTGGGAGCGCACCTGGGGGTAGGCCTCCACGACCGCGAAGAGCGAGCGAACGGCCGTGGTCGTGGCGGCTGAGACGGCGCTCTGCTCGGCGACGGGTGCCTCGGGCGCATAGCGCGCTCGCTGGCGGGTGACCTCCTCGAGGACATCCTGCTCGAAGGCCATCAGGTCGCGGACCGCGTCGACCAGCGCCGGCAGCTGGTCGTGCCGCTGGCCCAGGGCGACCTCGACGTTGCCCCAGGCCTTGTCGATCCTGTTCCGGAGGGCGACGACGGCGTTGTAGGTGACGACCGCGAGGAAGCCGGCCACGATGGCGACGAGGAGGATGCCGAAGGCGGCGGCCGCGGCGACGGGGCTCACCGGAATCCCCCGGGCAACGCCAGGGCGAGGGTCATCGCGGAGGCGATCGCCAGGGCGGCCCCGGCCATCGCGAGGAGGACCTTGTCGTCCTCCCGCGCGCGCGCCTCGCCGGGCGTTCCGGCCAGGATGGCCAGGGGGTGCTCCGCGGCCGACGCCACCACCAGCTCGCCGGCAGGAATCTCGAAGCGGCTCGCGGCGGCGGCCGCCTCCTCGCGGGTGGCCAGGGTCGGGACGTCTGCCGCTGGGTCGAGCTCGGGCGCGCGGGCGGGTCGCCCGATCGCGAATCCCGGGATCGCCGCGTTGCCCCACGCTTCCTCGGGCGTCGCCGCCAGGATTCCCGCCGCGCGGGCCTCGGCCACATTCATGGCGACCTCCGGGTCATCGAGGGCGAGGGTCGGGTCGAAGCGGTCCGCGGCCACCGCGTCGTCGAGGTCACCGAAGGGGAGGGCCGCCCCGACGATGGTGACGGTGTCGCCGGGCTCCAGGCGCCGCTCCTCGTAGTCGCGCCCCCCGGGCCCCGGGGAGCCGAGGCCTCCGGCGCTCAGGGTGGCCGCGAAGAGGCTCGGCGCGCGGCTCGACTCCTCTCCGGGGAAGTCGGCGGGCGGGCGCACCGTCAGGAGCGCAGCGATCTGCGCCTCGCGATCCTCTGCTGCGGGCCGGTGCGAAGACCCCGGGTTGACCTGCAGCCCGGGAGGATCGCCCCCGCTCCAGTCCGAGGCTGCGTCGAAGCGGAGTGGGGCGTCCCAGCGCGCGTCACGCGGGAAGACCCGGATCGCGCCCGACGCGTCGCGGAGGCGGAACCCGACGGCCTGCTCGTCGTCGAAGACGGTGCGCACGTCGTCGCCCGAGCCCTGGCGGATCCGCGAGCGGAAGTAGACGCAGGGAACGCTCTGGAGCGGCGAGACGAGGGTGAGGACGTCGGCCTCGACGATCCCGACCAGCCGCACCTCGCCGGCCGCGAGCGTCGCGATCCGGCTCGTGCCGACCCCGGCCACTCGCTGGACCGCGCGATATGCACCCAGCCCGCGGGCGAGGAGCACCAGGCCGGCCACGAGGCCGAACAGCGCGAGCGCGACGACGAGCATCCCGGCGTCATCCACGCGCGGCAGTCTAGCGCTCGGCAGGGGACCCTAGCGCCCGCCGGGGAACCCCCGCCGTGATCGCGTCGCCCACCGCGGGGCTTGGGCGCCGGGCGAGGCGGGTCTCAGCGCCGCGGACGCAGCGCGGCGAGGATGACGACCGCCCCCACGGCGACGAGGCCGGCCGACCCGACGACGCCCCAGTCGACGTCGATCCGGTCGCGAACCAGGAAGTAGACCCCGAGCGCCACGAGGACGAGTCCGCCGATGGCGGCCAGGAGGGGGTCGCGGTCCCGGTGCGCGCGGCGGCCCCTGGGCGGTGCTGCGGCACCCTGGTACCAGGTCGGTGCCGGGGCCGCCGGAGCCGACGCGCCGGCGGTGGTCGCGTCGACCGGGCCCGCAGCTGCGCCCGGATCGGCAGCCGCGGCCGGGTCGCCGCCTGCGCCCGGCTGGGCAGCCACCCCCGGCTCGGCGACGGCGCCCCATTGGGCGGGCGAGGGCCCGACACCCGCGAAGCCCCGCGGATCCTCGGGCACGACGGCGGCCATGATCACGTAGATGATGAGCAGCGGGAAGATGCCCGTGATGAGGGCCACCACCGCCCAGAGAACCCGCACCAGGCTGGGGTCCAGGGCAAGGCGGACCGCCAGGCCGCCGCAGACACCGGCGATCACGCGGTCGTCGACGCTTCGGTAGAGCCGGTCGTTCATCGGCAGCCGTCCTCCGGGTTCAGGGTGTAGCTGACGGCGCTGCCGATCGTGCGCAGCTCGATCCGCGTGGCCGCGCTGGCGTAGCCGGGCGTCTCCCACGCGGAGCCGCTCCGGACGAGTCCCTCGTCGTCGTAGTTGTCGCTGGCGGTGATGTTGTCGTCGACCATCAGGCGGAGCCCGACGCCGGCCGGCGCGCACAGGTCGACGGACGCCGCGTTGCCCTCGATCGAGCCGGTCATGTCGGCGCTCGCGGGAAGGAGGATCGCGATGTCGGCCGCGTTGACGGAGGCATCGAGCCGCTCGACGGTCGCCCCCGTAAGGTCGAGCCGGCTGTTGCCGATCGCGTTCCCATCCACCCTCAGCCGGGTGAGGGTCGCCCCGTCGAAGTTCACGTCCGTGTCGCCGGCGTTGACGATCAGCTCGACGTCGAGGCGCGGGTCGGTCCCGAGGGTCACCACCCAGCTGGCCCGCCGGGTGCTGAAGGGGAAGACGACCGGGCCGTCGGGCGACCGCACCGTCAGGCGATCCGCCGCTTCCTCGACGGTGGGCCGGGCGTTCTCCGTGCCGCGGACGGCGACGCCCCAGGTCGCGCCCGGGGCGGTCGCCACCGTCACCGAGGCGCACCCGGCCTCGAGGTGGACGGTGCTCGCGCTGCCCGAGAGCGACCCGCTCTGTTCCAGGATCTGGGGGGCGCCCGGGTCGGCGGCGCCGCAGCCGATGCTCCCGAGGTTGAAGCCGCCGAAGCCGACGGCGATGAACGCGCCGAGCATCACGCCGAAGGTGGCGCTCACGACGATCCCGCCGAGCGCCCGGAGCGGCGTCGCGCTCAGGAGGAGGCCCACGCCGGCGCCCACGAGGATGAGCGGCCAGAGCTCCCAGGCCCGCGCCACGAGGTCACTGGAGATCCACCCCTGGGCCACGGCGAGCGGAACCCCGCCGAGGAGCACGAGGAAGATGCCCCAGTTGAGCAGGCGTCGATCGACGGACATGCGACCCTCCACGGTGCAACCGGGCGAGGATACGCCCTGTGCCGGTTTGACCGATGGGCCGCGTGGTAGCCTCGTGCGGGACGGATGGCCCAAATCGCGGAGGAACGCACGGTGCGGCTGAGCGAATGGTCTGCGTCCGCCGTGCTCGATCGCGGGCCGCTGCCGGAGGATCCGCCACCTGTCCAGGCCCGCCGCAGGGCCGCTGCCGGGTGAGCCGTCCCCGAGCGCCTGGCCGATCTGCCGGTGGCGTCGCTGGGAGCCGCCGCGTGAGCGCTGCCGAGAGCACGGGCCCCCGTGACTCCGCCGTGACCGGGGCAGGACGCGCAGACCGACTCCGCTACTGGCTCTCGTGGATCGTTGCCCGGATCGCTGTCGCTTCGTACCTGCGGCTTCGGGTCGAGGGCCGCGAGCGGCTCCCCGACGGGCCCGCGCTCCTCTGCTTCAACCACCAGAGCTGGGCCGACCCGTTCGTGCTCGTTGCGGCCCTGCCCGCGCGGCCCGACCTCTTCTTCTTCGGCCCGAAGGAGGCGGACATGCGGGTCGGGAAGAAGAATCGTCTCATCGCCCTGTCGGGGCGGGCCATCCCGTTCCGGCCGGACAAGCGCGGGCTCGTGGAGGTGGCCCGCCGGGTCGATGCCCTGTTCGCGAGCGGCGGCCGCCTCGCCATCGCCCCGGAGGGGCGGATTCACGCGGGCGAGCGGGTGGTCCTGCCGTTCGACGACGGGGCTGCCTACTTCGCCGTGCGCGCCGGCGCGCCCGTCGTCCCGGTCGCGATCCTCGGCGTCGGCTGGCTGCGCTTCGGTGGCACCGTGCGGGTCCGGATCGGCGAGCCGCTCCCGGTGGTGCCCGGCCGGGCGTCCCGGGAGGCCGTCGCCGCGATGACGTCGGCCACCCATCGGGCCCTCCTCGCCCTCGTGGCCGACGGCCGCGACCGGGAGCCCCCGGGCCCGTTCGGGCGCTGGCTCACCGAGGCGTTCCAGGACTGGCCCGAGGGGTCACGGCCGCCGATCCAGGAACCAGAGATAGAACATGTGTTCGATCGCCGTGCGAAAGCTCGACGCGGGGTCGGGTTCTGCGATACTCCGGGCGTCAGCAGCGCCCAGCGCACGGGACCAGGGAGGCACGCCACCGGGATGGGATCCACCGGACTCGCCAGGACGCCCGCCGAGTATCGCGAGCGGCTGCGCGAGCAGCCCGACGACCAGCTGGACGCCTGGGCGGCCGAGGCGATGCGCGACATCTCCATCCGGCGCGGCGTCCTGGCGGTCCTCCACGACCTGCGAGCTGCCTCCGGGCTCGACGATCGCGAGCTGGAGAAGGCCTTTGCCGCCGGCGGCGGGCCGCCTGCCGTGGTGGGTCGCGACGGTGCCGGCCGGCTCATGGTCCCGGCCGTCACGCTCCACTGCCTCGTGAAGGGCTTCCGGGCGATCGTGCCGGGCGCCCGCGAGAAGCTGGTCGACTACCTCGTCGGGAACTTCGAGGAGCTCGTCTACGCCTGACGGCGTTCCGGGCGGCGCGCGGGATCGGCCCGCGACGCCCGGCGCCCGTCTCGGCGGCCTGGTCCGGCTCGTCCACCCCTTTCCGTCGCTCCTCGACGCCGCCGTCACGGCCGCCGTCGCCGCCATCGCGGGGGCGGACACGGGCCGCATCGTGCTCCTTGCCGCCGCCATGCTGTTCCTCCAGGTCGCGATCGGGGCGGCCAACGACTGGGCGGACGCCCCGGCCGACGCCGCCGCCCAGCCCGGCAAGCCGGTGCCCGCCGGGCTCGTTCCACGCGCGGCCGCGGCCCGGATTGCCGCGGGGGCTGCCGCGACAGGCCTCGCCCTTGCGGCGCTGGCCGGACCGGTGCCATGCGCCGTGGCTGTCGCCGGGCTCGGGACCGGGCTGGCGTACGACCTGCGCCTGAAGGGCACCCGCTGGTCCTGGGTGCCCTACGCGGTCGGGATCCCGCTGCTCCCGGTCTTTGCCTGGGTCGGCGCGACCGGGTCTCTGCCCGGGCAGTTCGCCGTGCTGGTGCCGATCGCGATGCTCGCGGGGGCCGCCCTCGCCGTGGCCAACGCCGTCGCCGACCTGGAGCACGATCGTGACGCCGGAACCGAGACGGTCGCGACGAGCCTCGGGCTCGGCCGGGCGCGCCGGATCGGGGCGGGCCTTCAGGGCCTCGTCATCGTGGCCGGCCTCGGGTCCGCGGCGGCGTTCGGCGGAGAAGCGGAGTGGATCGCCCTCGCCGCCACGGGCTCATTGATCATCGTGATCGGGCTCGCGCTCGGCTGGAGCGATCGGCCGCCCATCCGGCGCCGCGCCTGGGAGGTCCAGGCCGTCGGGGTCGGGATCATCGCCGCGGGCTGGCTCGGCGCGCTCGCGGCGGCGGGTCTCCTGGCGGGGTAGGGGACCGGTGCCCGCGCAGTGCGGGCCGCGGTTCAGTCGCCGCGCCCGCGGACCACGATGATCGCGTTCTCCAGGCTCAGCTTGGAGATCGTCAGGTACTTGGCCAGGTTCTGGCGGTCGGTCGGGTTCGCGGCCGCAGCGAACTCGGCGCTGCGGAGGACGGCGAGGAATTCGCCCAGGGCCTCCTGGAACAGTGCCTTGGCGGTGATGAGCGCGTCGTCGCCGGTCGGGATGGTCGTCGGCGGAGGGAGGCCCTCCTCCCCGTCGTCCGCGGATGGCCAGGCGGCCACGCGCTCCGGCTCTGCGTCCGGATCGGGCCGACGGCGCGGGCGACCCTCGATCCGTTCGCGGAGCTTGACCAGCGAGAGCTGGCCGCTGGCCACCTGGGCCGCGAGACGCTTTCTTTTCTTCGGGTCCTGCACCTTCATCAGCTCGTAGGCGTGCGAAAGGGTGTCTTTGCGCACGGACACCAGGGCCCGGATCTCTTCGGGGGCATCCGCCAGGCGGAGCCTGTTCTCCAGGTAGCCCTTGTCCTTGCCGAGCTTCTGGGCCAGCTTGCGGATGCTGTACCCGTGCTCGGTCACCATCTTCTCGTACATGTTCGCCTCTTCCAGCGGCGAGAGATCCTCCCGCTGGAGGTTCTCGATGACGGCAATCTCCAGGGCGGCGTCGTCGTCGAGCTCCTCGACCAGGGCGGGGATGGTCGGGAGGCCGGCCCGTCGAGCGGCGCGCCAGCGACGCTCACCGGCGACGAGCTGGTACTGGTCCTGTCCGGCCGGGCGCACGAGAATGGGCTGGAGGACGCCGTGCTCGCGGATGGACGAGGCGAGCTCCTCGAGGGCCGATTCCTCGAAGAGGAGGCGCGGGTTCTCCGGGTTCGGCTCGATCCGATCGATCGGGACGTGTCGCACGCCGATGCTCCTGGGCCCGTCGGGGGCCAGGAAGCTGACGATGGAAGGGGACAGCTCGCGCTCCTCGGAGAGGCGGCGCGCGGCGACCGCGCGGAAGTCAGGCCTGGCCAAGTTCGACGACCTCCTTCGCGAGCTGACGGAAGGTCTCGGCAGCCGACGAGTGGCCGGCGTACGAGGTGATCGGCCGGCCGGTGAGCGGCGCCTCGCCCAGCTTCACGGTCGTGCGCACGATGGAGTTGAAGACGTGATGGTCGCCCAGCTCCCGGAGCTCGTCGAGCATGTCGCGGGCGAGGACCGTGCGCCCATCGTAGAACGTCGGCAGGAGGCCGAGCACCCGCAGGTCGCGGTTGAGCTTGGTCCGGATCGTGTTGATCACCTTGACGAGGGCCGTGAGCCCCTTCAGGGCGTAGTACTGGGTCTGGACCGGGATGATCACGCCATCCGCCGCGACGAGGCTGTTGATGGTCAGGAGCCCGAGGGTCGGCGGGCAGTCGATGATCACCCAGTCGTAGCTGTCGCGGACGGAGCTCTCGACGAGCGCCTCGCGAAGGGTGTACTCGCGACCGAGCGCGGAGAAGAGCTCGACCTCGGTCGAGGCGAGCTCCAGCGTCGACGGCGCGACGTCGATCCGCTCGGTCGCCGAGGCGACGATGATCGACTGCAGCGGTGTCTGGGCATCGTCGAGCACGTGGGCCATCGACTGCTCGACCTGGCCGAGGTTGATCCCGAGCCCGACCGTGAGGTTGGCCTGCGGGTCCATGTCCACCGCGAGAACGCGCTGCCCCAGCTCGGCGAGCGCGCCGGCGAGGTTGATCGCGGTCGTGGTCTTGCCCACTCCGCCTTTCTGGTTCGCGATCGCGATGACCGTTGCCACCCGGAGATCACCTCGCTGGTCGTCGGCGCGGAATGCTGGGATGCGACTGCGCGCGGTTCCAGATCGTACCCCAGGACGCGGCGGCGTGAACCGCGCTTATCCACACGGAACGGGGTTTGTTCACAATTCTGTGGATAACGGGAGGCCCGGAGACGTCCCGCGACCCCGAATCGTCGCCCATGGGGGCGGATCGCGCATCCGGCAAGGGTGGCGGCGCCTCGCGGTGGCCGCGCCGGCGCCTATGATGGGCGGCGCGCCATTCGCCCTGTCCGTGCGCAAAGACAGCGTCGGGCCGGTCACGCGTCCCGGCGCGGTGCTCGCGAGGAGGTCCACGTGCCGACCAGCGAAGAGCGCCTCGAGCGCCTGCAGCAGATGCGCCGGGAGGCGCTGCTCGGTGGGGGAGCGGTCCGCATCGAGCGGCAGCACACCTTCGGCAAGCTGACCGCCCGCGAGCGCCTGGACCTCCTCCTGGATCCCGGGTCGTTCGTGGAGCTCGACGCGTTCGTCACCCACCGGGCGACCGAGTTCGGGCTGGATACGCAGCACATCCTCGGCGACGGCGTCGTCACCGGCCACGGCATGATCGATGGCCGGCTCGTGTTCGTCTTCAGCCAGGACTTCACGGTCTTCGGCGGCTCGCTCTCGGAGGCCTACGCCGAGAAGATCGTGAAGGTCATGGACCTCGCGATGAAGGTAGGGGCGCCGGTCGTCGGGCTCAACGATTCGGGCGGGGCGCGCATCCAGGAGGGCGTGGCCTCGCTCGCCGGCTACGCCTGGATCTTCACCAAGAACGTGCTCGCGTCCGGAGTGATCCCCCAGGTCTCGGTGATCATGGGGCCCTGCGCGGGCGGGGCGGTCTACTCGCCGGCCATCACCGACTTCACGATCATGGTCGAGGGGACGAGCTACATGTTCGTCACGGGTCCGAACGTGGTGAAGACCGTGACCCACGAGGAAGTGGACTCCGAGTATCTCGGCGGCGCGCTCACCCACACGACGAAGTCGGGCGTGGCGCACCTCGCGGCACCCGACGAGGCCACGGCCCTCGATCACGTTCGGCGACTCCTCTCGTTCCTGCCCCAGAACAACCTTGCCGACCCGCCGCCGCTGGCGACGAAGGATCCCGTCGATCGGCGCGACGCAGCGCTCGACCACATCGTGCCCGACGACGCCTCCAGGCCGTACGACATGCACGACGTGATCGCGCGCATCGTCGACGATGGCGACTTCTTCGAGATTCAGCCCGGCTGGGCCGCCAACATCCTCGTCGGCTTCGCCCACCTGGGCGGTCGGAGCGTCGGAGTCGTGGCCCAGCAGCCGGCCGTCCTGGCCGGTGCCCTCGACATCGAGTCGTCCGTGAAGGCGGCCCGATTCGTGCGGACCTGCGACGCCTACAACGTCCCCCTGGTCACCCTCATCGACGTGCCCGGGTTCCTGCCGGGCGTGAACCAGGAGCACGGCGGGATCATCAAGGAGGGCGCCAAGCTCCTGTACGCCTATTGCGAGGCCACGGTGCCGAAGGTCTCCGTCATCACCCGCAAGGCCTACGGGGGCGCCTACGACGTGATGAGCTCCAAGCACGTCCGCGGCGACATCAACTTTGCGTGGCCCACCGCGGAGATCGCGGTGATGGGCGCCGAGGGCGCGGTCAACATCATCTTCAAGGATGAGATCGCGACGGCGGAGGACCCGGTCGCCGAGCGGAAGCGCCTGGTCGCCGACTACGAGGCCCGGTTCAATCACCCCTACGTCGCGGCGTCCCGCGGCTGGATCGATGACGTGATCCTGCCGTCGGAGACGCGGCCGCGCCTGATCGCGGCACTGGCCATGCTCGCCGACAAGCGGGAGACGAACCCGCGCAAGAAGCACGGGAACATCCCCCTGTGAGCGGGGCGGGGGAGAGGGCCACCGCGGCCGTCTTTGCGCAAGGACGGCCCGGCAGGACGGGTGCCCTGCGCCCGGGGTCGCGGTGACCCCGCCGTTCCGTCGCGTTCTCGTCGCCAACCGGGGCGAGATCGCCCTCCGGATCATCCGCGCCTGCCACGAGCTTGGCATGGAGGCCGTGGCGGTCTACTCCGATGCGGATGCCGCGGCGGCGCACGTGCGCGCGGCCGACGACGCGGTGCGGCTCGGGCCGGCGCCCGCCGCCGAGAGCTACCTGCGGCTCGATGCCGTGGTGGCCGCCGCGGTCGCCGTGGGAGCCCAGGCCGTCCACCCCGGCTACGGCTTCCTGTCGGAGCGGGAGGCGTTCGCCCAGGCGGTCGAGGATGCCGGCCTCGCCTGGGTCGGCCCGCCTCCCGCGGTCATCGCCGCCCTGGGTGACAAGCTGGCGGCGAGGCGGATTGCCCGCGAGGCGGACGTGCCCCACGTGCCGGGAACCCTCGAGCCCGCCGTCGTGGACGGTCCGGCCCAGGTGGAGGCCGTGCTTGCGGCCGCCCGCGAGGTGGGGTTCCCGCTCCTCGTGAAGGCCGCGGCAGGCGGCGGCGGGCGCGGGATGCGGCGCGTCCTGTCCGCCGACGAGCTCGTCGGCGCGCTGCTGGCCGGCTCCCGGGAGGCCGCCAGCGCCTTCGGTGACGGGGCCGTCTACCTGGAACGCGAGATCCTGCCCGCGCGCCACGTGGAGGTCCAGCTGCTGGGAGACGAGACGGGAAACGTCGTGGCGATCGGGGAGCGGGATTGCTCGACCCAGCGGCGGCACCAGAAGCTGATCGAGGAGGCCCCGGCCCCGGGCCTGGGTGAGACCGAGCGCCGGCGTCTCCACGCGATGGCCGTCCGGATGGGGTCGGCCGCAGGTCTGCGCAACGCGGCCACGTGTGAGTTCCTCTACGACCGCGACGGCGCGTTCTGGTTCCTGGAGGTGAACACGCGGCTCCAGGTGGAGCACCCCGTGACCGAGCTCGTCGCCGGTCTCGACATCGTCGCCGAGCAGTTTCACCTGGCTGCCGGCCGGCCCCTGACGGCCCGGGCCCTGGCCGCGGCCGAACGGGCGGCGCGTCCGGCGAGCCACGCCATCGAGCTCCGGATCTCGGCCGAGGACCCGGCCCGCCTCTTCGCCCCGGCGCCCGGCCGGATCAGCCGCTGGCAGATGCCGTCCGGACCTGGGATCCGCGTGGACACGGCCGTCGAGGCCGGCGATCGGATCCCGTCGGAATACGACCCGCTCATCGCCAAGCTGATCGCCCACGCGGAGGATCGGCCGGCCGCGATCGCCCGGCTCCGCCGCGCCGTCGCCGAGGCCGAGGTGGGCGGCATCCAGACCACCCTGCCCTTCCACCGGGCGATGCTGGCCGAGCCGGGGTTCGTCGACGCGTCCGAGCTGGCCACCACCTGGGTCGACGCCCACTGGGACGGCCCGCGCGCCCGGGCCGGGGCCGTTCGCGCCGCCGCGCTGGCCGCCGGGCTCGCCGCCCTGGCGGGGGATCGACAGGACGGCGGGGGAGCTGCCCACCTGGAGGTCGCCAGCGTGGTCGAGCCGGGCCGCGACGGATCGGCTCCGAGCTGGCGGACCGGTGGACGCGCCCTCGCCGTGGACCGGTGGCCGGCGTGAGCGGATCGCGCCGTCGTCCGCCCATCACGATTGCCGGTCCGATCGCGCCCGGGGTGGCGGCGGCGACGACCCCGCCCGCCGACCCTCGGGCCGTGAGGATCGGGGTGGCCCCGGCCACCCGCCTCGAAGGCGACCCGGCCTTCAGCCTTGCCCCGCCGCGCGAGCCGGTTGAACGGCCGGTCGCCGATCCGGCCCTCCAGCCCGAGCCGGGCGGCGAGGCCGCGGCCGGAGGCCTGCTCGTGGACGGCGTGCCGGTGCGGGCCCGTCTCCGGCGTTTCGACGACGTCCGAGCCCGGCTCGAGGAGGATGGTCCTGGCGGGATCACTAGAACGGCCGTTCTGTTCGGGCCCGTCGGCCTCGATCGCCGGCGCGGAACCGAGGTCCGCGAGGTGGTCGTCGAGGGCTGGCGCATCGAGGTCGAGGTGGAGTCCGAGCGCAGGGCCGTCCTCCGGGAGCGCGCCCGGCGGGGGGCGGGCGCCGCCTCGAAGGGAGGCCCCGTCGAGGTGCGGGCCATCATTCCCGGTCGCGTCGTGGCGGTCTCCGTGCGCCCCGGCGACGACGTCGAGGCCGGCCAGCAGATCCTCGTGGTGGAGGCGATGAAGATGCAGAACGAGCTGCGCGCCCCGCGCGAGGGGAGCGTGGAACGCGTGGGGGTGGCCGTGGGCGATACGATCGAAGTCGGCGACCTCCTCGTCGTCATCCGCTGACCAGCCGGGAGCACTGCATGGCCGACGATCCACAGCCCGCCACCTCGCCCCCGCCGGATCCCGGTCGTGAGCGCTGGCGGGCGGGCGTCCGGGCCCTGGCGGTCGCGGCAACCCGGGAGCGCCGCGCCGCGTTTCGGACCTCGTCCGGCATCGAGATCGCCGACCTCTACACGCCGGCGGACCTCGCCGAGCTCGACGAGGAGCGCGACCTGGGCCGTCCGGGGGAGTTCCCGTTCACCCGCGGCGTCCAGCCGACGATGTACCGGGGCCGCTTCTGGACGATGCGCCAGTACGCCGGCTTCGCGACCGCCGCCGAGACGAACGAGCGTTTCCGCTACCTCCTCGAGCAGGGCCAGACCGGGCTCTCGGTCGCGTTCGACCTGCCCACCCAGATGGGCTACGACAGCGATGCCCCCGAGGCGGAGGGCGAGGTGGGCCGGGTCGGCGTGCCGGTCTGCTCGCTGGCGGACATGGAGGTCCTCTTCGACCGGATCCCGCTCGGCGACGTGAGCACCTCGATGACGATCAACGCCACCGCCGCCGTCCTCCTGGCCCTCTACGTTGCCGCCGCAGAGAAACAGGGCGTTCCCCGGGCGAAGGTCTCCGGGACGACCCAGAACGACATCCTCAAGGAGTACATCGCCCGCGGCACGTACATCTACCCGCCGCGCCCGTCGATGCGCCTCGTGACCGACATCTTCGAGTTCTGCTCCCGGGAGCTGCCCCGCTGGAACACGATCAGCATCAGCGGGTATCACATGCGCGAGGCCGGGGCGACCGCGGCCCAGGAGCTGGCCTTCACGATGGCCGACGCGATCGCGTACGTCGAGGCGGCCGTCTCCCGCGGGCTGGACGTCGACGCCTTCGCCGGCCGGCTCTCGTTCTTCTTCGCCGCCTGGAGCGAGCTCTTCGAGGAGGTCGCCAAGTTCCGGGCGGCGCGACGGCTGTGGGCCCGAATCGTGAAGGAGCGGTTCGGGGCCACGGATCCCCGGACGATGATGTGCCGGTTCCACGTCCAGACCGCCGGCTCGTCGCTCACCGCGCAGTCGATCGACAACAACGTCGTCCGGACGACCGTGCAGGCGCTGGCGGCCGTTCTGGGCGGGGCCCAGAGCCTCCACACGAACAGCCGCGACGAGGCCCTCGCCCTGCCGACCGCCGAGGCGGCCCGCCTCGCCCTCCGGACGCAGCAGATCCTGGCCCACGAATCCGGGGTGACCGAGACGCCCGACCCGCTCGCCGGCAGCTACTACGTGGAGACCCTGACGAACGAGCTGGAGGCCCGGGCCCGCGGCCTCCTCGACGAGATCGAGGCCATGGGCGGCACGCTCGCGGCGATCGAGGGCGGCTTTCAGCAGCGCCAGATCCAGGAATCCGCCTACCGGGTCCAACGGGCGATCGAGAGCGGGGACCAGGTCGTGGTGGGGATCAACGCCTTCCGCGACGAGGCGGTGCGCACGCCGCCGACGCTCCGGATCGACCCAGAGGGCGAGCGGCGCCAGGTCGAGGCCGTCCGCCGGGTGCGGGCCGAGCGGGATCCCGTTGCCTGGTCCGCCGCCCTGGGCCGGGTCGACGGGGCCGCCCGGGGCCGGGAGAACGTCATGCCGGCCTTGATCGAGGCGGTGAAGGCGTCAGCGACGGTGGGCGAGGTTTCCGACGTGCTCCGCGCCGCCTGGGGTGAGCACCGCGAGCTGGTGACCGTGTGAGGATCCCATCGGAGGTGACCGTGTGACGCCAGCTTCGGTTCCGGCCCACATCCGCAGCGTGGGCCGTGTTCATCACGTCGCCGTCGTCGTCCGGGCGATGGACGACGCCCTCGCCTTCTATCGCGACACCCTGGGCCTGGCTCCCGGCCCGGTCGTGGCCATCCCCGCGGACCGCGTGAGGATCGCCTTCCTGCCGGTCGGCGAGGTCAAGATCGAGCTGGTCGAGCCCATGGACGATTCCACCGGCGTGGCGCGCTTCCTGGCGAGCCGTGGCGAGGGCTTCCACCACGTCTGCTTCGAGGTGCCCGACATCTCGGCAGCGCTCACGCGTCTCGGCCTCGACGGCGTGGAGCTGATCGACACCGCGCCGCGCCCGGGCGCCGACGGTCCGGTCGCCTTCCTCCACCCGAAGAGCTGCCACGGCGTCCTCGTCGAGCTGATCGAGGCACCCGGCGGGCCGGCCTGGTCGTCGCACTACCCGGACGGGTTCCGGGCGCCGGGCGAGCCGGAGGCGCGGCGAGGCGCGACGACGGGCCGCTAGGCCCGGTAGCCGGCCTCGCGGAGCAGTGCCGGGATCTCGGTCGGCGACGAGGCCACCCGGATCCCCGCTGCCTCGAGCGCGGAGACCTTCTCGACGGCAGTGCCTCGGCCGCCGGAGATGATCGCCCCGGCGTGACCCATCCGCTTCCCTTCGGGTGCGGTCCGCCCGGCGATGAAGGCGGCCATCGGGACGCCGCGCAGGTTCTCGGCCGCCCACGCGGCCGCCTCCTCCTCGGCCGAGCCGCCGATCTCGCCGATCAGGACGATCGCCTCGGTCTCCGCGTCGGCCGCGAAGAGCTGCAGGACGTCGAGGAAGGTCGTCCCGATGATCGGGTCACCGCCGATGCCGACGCACGTGCTCTGTCCGATCCCGGCGTCGCTCATCGCCTGGACGGCCTCGTAGGTGAGGGTGCCCGACCGCGAGACGACGCCGACGCTGCCCTCGCGATGGATGGAGCCGGGGATGATCCCGACCTTGGCCCGGCCGGGGGACGTGGCGCCGGGGCAGTTGGGTCCCACCAGGCGCGATCCCGCGGCGCTGACGACCTCGACCACGGGGAGCATGTCGAGGGTCGGGATCCCCTCGGTGATGCAGAAGATCGTGGGGATCCCCGCCCCGACGGCCTCGAGGATCGAGTCCGGGGCGCCGGCGGCGGGCACGAAGATGCAGGAGGTGTTGGCGCCGGTCTCGCGGACCGCCTCCTCGATCGTGTCGAAGACGGGGACCCGGTTGTCGAGCGCATGGAGGCCGCCCTTGCCCGGCGTCATCCCGGCCACGATGTTGGTGCCGTAGTCGAGCATCTGGCGGGAGTGGAACTCGCCCTCGCGCCCGGTGATGCCGTGGACCACGAGCCGCGTATCGCGGCCGATCAGGATGCTCACGCGGCACCTCCGGCGGCCCGGGCGGCCGCCACTGCCTTCTGGGCCGCCTCGTCGAGCGTCGTCGCCGTCTCGAAGCGGGCTTCCTGGAGGAGGCGCCCGGCCTCCTCGGCGTTCGTGCCGACGATCCGCACGATCATCGGGACCTCGCGCTCCTGGCGGCTGCGCGCTTCGATCAGCCCCCGCGCCACCTCGTCGCCGCGGGTGATGCCCCCGAAGATGTTGACGAGGATCGCCTCGACCTTCGGGTCGGCGAGGATCAGGCGCATCGCCGCCGCGACGCGGTCGGCCTTGGCCCCGCCGCCGATGTCGAGGAAGTTGGCCGGCTCCCCGCCGGCGCGCTTGACAAGGTCCATGGTGGTCATCGCCAGGCCGGCGCCGTTGACCATGCACCCGATCGAGCCGTCGAGGTGGATGAAGCTGATGTCGTAGTGGCGGGCCTCGGCGTCCGCGGGATCCTCCTCGTCGAGGTCGCGGAGCTTCTCGAGATCGGGGTGGCGGGGGAGGGCCGAGTCGTCGAGGGTGACCTTGGCGTCGAGGCAGGCGAGGCGCTCGACGTGACCCTCGGGGCCGCTCTCGCGGATGATCGCCAAGGGGTTGACCTCGACCAGGTCGGCGTCGTTGGCCTTCATGGTGGCCACGAGCCCCTTGGCGATCCTGACGAAGTCGCGCAGGTGCGGCCCCGCGAGGCCGATCCCGAAGGCCAGCTCGCGGGCCTGGTAGTCCAGGAGCCCGAGGAGCGGGTGGGCGGAGACGCGGAGGATCGCCTCGGGGTTCACCTTCGCGACCTCCTCGATCTCGACGCCGCCTTCGGCCGACGCCATGAGCACGATCCGCCGGCTGGCCCGATCGAGGATCGCTCCCAGGTAGAACTCCTTGACGATCACGGCTGCCGGCCCGACCAGGACCTTCCGGACGGTGATTCCCTTGATGTCCATGCCGAGGATCCGCCGGGCGACGTCCTCCGCCTCCTGGGGCGAGCCCGCCAGCTTCACTCCGCCGGCCTTGCCGCGGCCGCCGACCAGCACCTGGGCCTTGATCACGACGCGTCCGGCTCCGTCGCCGAGGAACCGCTCGGCCGCGGCCCGCGCCTCGGCCGGCGTGCGGGCGACTGCCCACGGCGGGACGGGCAGGCCGGCTGCGACGAGCAGCAGCTTGGCGTCGGCTTCCTGGATCTTCACGAGCGACTCCTGTGGCGGCGGGCGCGGGGGGTGCGGCGGGTCGGGCGGGCCGCTGGCGCGGTGCCGGGGAGGGCCATGGGCACGGGGGCGATGGTACCGCGCCGGGAGGGCCCGGCGACGCGCCGGCGGGGCGAACGGACGCGCCGGGGCCGCGCCGGGCACCCGCCGACGGGTACAATGCGGGCACCGCCGGGGGTCCCGACGGCGACCCAGGATCGGCAGCCGCAGCCCCCCCGGCCGGCTCGCCGGGCAACGACAGTCCGCCGGCAGCCGCGGCGCGGGCCGGCCAGGAGGCGAGTCTCCCGGTGCGTTACCTGCAGTATCGCGGTGGCGAGGGGATGCTGGCGTGGGCCCTGCACCGCATTTCGGGCGTCGCGGTCTGGGCGTTCCTCCTGCTCCACGTGCTGGACATCTGGCTCATCGGCGCGAACCCCGGCCTCTACAACGACGTGCTCGCGCTCTATGCCAGCCCGATCGGCCGCGTGGGCGAGACGCTCGTCGGAGCGGGGCTCCTGTACCACGCCCTCAACGGCCTGCGGATCATCGTCATGGACTTCTGGCCGTCGACCACCGTCTGGCACAAGCAGCTCTGGTATGCCTGCTGGGCCATCTTCTTCGCCGTCGGCATCCCCGGCGCGTACATCATCCTCAGCCCGATCTGGACGGGAGCCCACGGATGAGCACGATCACGCGCTCCGGCCGGGCGAAGCCCGCGGGCAGTGGCTGGGAGCTCGCCGTCTGGTACCTGATCCGGCTGTCGGGCCTCGGGCTCTTCGTCCTCGCCCTGGCCCACTTCAGCATCACCCACTTCGTGTTCGACGTGACCGAGCAGGAGGCCGCCTGGGTCCTCGACGAACGGTGGGGCAGCCTCCTGTGGCGGACCGTCGACTGGCTGATGCTCTCGCTCGTCATCTTCCACAGCTTCATGGGCGTCCGGACAGTCGTCGGCGACTACACCCACGGCGGCCTCCGCACCGCGCTGACGATGGGCCTCTACGTGCTGGCCCTCGTCCTGTTCGCGATGGGCACGATGGTCGTGGCCACCCTTCCGTTCCCGGTCAAGTAGGTCCCCGATGAAGATCGATCACGAGGCCCTCGTCGTCGGTGCCGGCGGCGCCGGCCTGTGGGCCGCCCTCGAGCTCGCCCGGGCCGGCGTGTCGACGGGCGTCCTCACGAAGCTCTATCCCACCCGCTCCCACACCGGCGCCGCCCAGGGCGGCGTCTGCGCCTCCCTCGGGAACCTCGAGGAGGACCACTGGGAGTGGCACATGTTCGACACGGTGAAGGGCGGCGACTACCTCGTCGACCAGGACGCCGCGGAGGTCCTGGCGCGGGAGGCGGTCGAGACCGTCATCGAGCTCGAGCACATGGGCCTGCCGTTCAACCGGACGCCCGATGGGAAGATCGACCAGCGGCGGTTCGGCGGGCACACCCGCAACTTCGGGGAGGCCCCGGTCAAGCGGGCCTGCTTCGCGGCCGACCGGACCGGCCACATGATCCTCCAGACCCTCTACCAGAACTGCATCAAGGCCGGGGTGAAGTTCTACGACGAGTACCACGTCATCGACCTCCTCTTCGAGGGCGGCGACGGCGGCGACGGCGGCCGCGCGGCCGGGGTGATCGGCTACCGGATCGCCGACGGCGAGATCCACACGTTCCGGGCCAAGGCCGTCCTGCTCGCGACCGGCGGCAACGGCAGGATGTTCCGGATCACCTCCAACGCCCACTCCCTGACCGGCGACGGGATCGCCCTGGCGTACCGCCACGGCATCCCCCTCGAGGACATGGAGTTCTACCAGTTCCACCCGACCGGCCTGTACGGGCTCGGCATCCTCCTGTCGGAGGCGGCCCGGGGCGAGGGCGGCTATCTCCTGAACAAGGACGGGGAGCGGTTCATGAGCCGCTACGCCCCCAACCTCATGGAGCTGGCTCCCCGCGACATGGTGAGCCGGGCGATCTACCTCGAGGTCAAGGCCGGCCTGGGCGCCGGTCCCGCGGGAGACTACGTGCTCCTGGACGTGCGCCACCTGGGGCGCAAGGTCATCGAGGAGAAGCTCCCCGACATCACCGACTTCGCCCGTGTCTACCTCGGCGTCGAGCCGCTCACCGAGCCGGTCCCGACCCAGCCCACGGCCCACTACGCGATGGGCGGCGTCCCCACGGACCTCCAGACCAGGGTGATCCGCGACGAGCGCAACACCGTGGTCGAGGGCCTCTACGCCGCCGGCGAAGCCGCCTGCGTCTCCGTCCACGGGGCGAACCGCCTGGGGACGAACTCGCTGGTCGACCTGCTCGTGTTCGGACGGCGGGCCGGGCTGGCCATGGCCGCCCACTGCGCCGCGACCACCATGCCGGATCTCCCGGGCGACGCGGACGCGCCGGTCCGCGAGGAGATCGAGGCGCTCCGCGGCCGGCCCGAGGGCGAGAGCCCCGTCGAGCTCAAGGCCGAGCTGGCCACCCTGATGATGGACAACGTCGGCGTCTTCCGGACCGAGCCGATGATGCAGGCGGCCGTGGCCGGCGTGGCCGAGATCAGGGAGCGCTACCGGCGCATTCGGGTCCGGGACGTCGGGAAGGTCTACAACACCGACCTCCTCGAGGCACGGGAGCTCGGCTACCTCATCGACAATGCCGAGGCGATGGCGACCTCGGCGCTGGCCCGCACCGAGAGTCGCGGGGCCCACTCGCGCGATGACTACCCGGAGCGCGACGACGCCGGCTGGCTGAAGCACACGCTCGCCTATCGGGGCGAGGCCGGTCCCACGCTCCGGTACAAGCCGGTGACGGTGACCCGCTTCGAGCCGAAGCCGCGGACGTATTGAGCCCGGGAGCGCAGCGCATGCAGGTCGACCTCCGGATCCTCCGCTTCGATCCCGAGCGAGATTCCGCGCCCCACTGGGAGCGGTACACGGTCGAATCGCAGCCGATGGACCGGGTGCTGAGCCTCCTCCACCTGGTCAAGGCCGAGATCGACGAGACGCTCACCTTCCGCCGCTCCTGCGGCCACGGCATCTGCGGCTCGGACGCGATGCTCATCAACGGCCGGAACCGCCTCGCCTGCAAGATCCGGGTGGACCAGCTGGGGAAGAAGATCACGGTCGCCCCGCTGACCGGCCTCCCGGTGATGAAGGATCTCGTCGTGGACATGGAGGGGTTCTTCGGGAAGTACCGGAGCGCGATGCCGTTTCTGGTCAACGAGTCGCCGGCGCCCGAACGCGAGCGGCTCCAGAGCGCGGCCGATCGCGCCCGCTACGACGACACGACCAAATGCATCCTGTGCGCGGCCTGCACCACGTCGTGCCCGTCGTTCTGGGCGCAGCCGTCGTACGCGGGGCCGGCGGCGATCGTCAACGCCCATCGATTCATCTTCGACAGCCGCGACGAGGCGGCCGACGAGCGCCTCGAGATCCTCGCCGACAAGGACGGCGTCTGGCGCTGCCGGACCATCTTCAACTGCGTCGACGCCTGCCCCCGCGACATCAACATCACCCGGGCGATCCTCGAGGTGTCACGGGCGATCGTGGAGCGCTCGGTCTGAGCGGCTCGGGTCCCCGCCGACTGATCATCCGGACCGACGGAGCGGCGCGCGGCAACCCGGGCCCGGCCGCGGCGGGCGCGGTTCTCATCGACGCGGATGCACCCGGCGCGGAGCGCCCCGACGCCCCGCCGATCGCGACCGTCTCCGAGGCGCTGGGTCGCCAGACGAACAACGTCGCCGAGTACACGGGGCTCCTGCGGGCCCTTGCCCTCGCCGAGGACCTGGGCGCCGAGGAGGTGGCTCTCCTCCTCGATTCGATGCTCATCGTGGAGCAGCTGCGGGGGCGCTGGCGGGTGAAGGACGCCAAGCTGGCCCCGCTCCACGCCGAGGCGATGGCCCGCCTCGGGCGGCTGCGACGCTGGAGCGCGCGCCACGTCCCGCGCAGCGAGAACCAGGCCGCGGATGCGCTGGCCAACGAAGCCCTCGAACGGGTCGCCGCGGGCGGCCCGGCGGTCGTGGTGCGCCGGCCGGGGGAGGGGATCCGGTCCGAGGCGGCCGTGCGGCTGGCCGATGCGCCACCGGATGCCGGCGACACGGCGCCGGGTGCGGCGTCGGCGCGGACGCGGCGGGCGGCGGCCCGCGACCAGCTTGGCCTGGGGCTGGAGCCGGGCTTCGACCCGGGTGATCCCGGTCCCGAGGCCGGCGAGCTGCGGGTCCGCATCCTGGGTTCCGGGACGAGCCAGGGCCTGCCCCGGATCGCCTGCGATTGCGCCACCTGCACCTCGACGGACCCGCGCGACCGGCGTCTCCGCGCCTCGGTCCTCCTCGCCTGGGGGGCACGCCGGGTGGTGATCGATTGCGGCCCCGACTTCCGGGCGCAGGCGCTCGCGGCCGATCTCGACCGGCTGGACGCGGTGCTCCTGAGCCACGAGCACCAGGACGCGATCGGCGGGCTGGACGACCTTCGCCGCTTCAACGAGATCGCCGGCGGCTACCTGCCCGTCTACGGGCTCCCGGAGACCCTGGAGGTGGTCCTGCGCCGGTTCGCCTACGCCTTCGTCCCGGGCCAGGTGCGCTTCGGCGGGATCCCGATGCTGCGCCCGGTCGCCATCGCGGGTCCGTTCGAGATCGAAGGGCGCCGCTTCGTGCCCGTGCCGGTGGTCCACGGGGAGCTCCCCACGGTCGCCTTCCGGACCGGCGGGCTGGGGTACGTCGCGGACGTCAAGCAGATCGAGGCGCCGTCGATGGCGCTCCTGCGCGACCTCGACGTCCTGGTGCTCAACGCCGTGCGCGACGCGCCGCACCCGGCCCACCAGACCGTCGCCGAGGCCGTGGCGGTCATCGAAGAGCTCCGGCCGAGGCGGGCCTTCCTGACCCACCTCGACCACGAGCTGCGCCACGCCGCGCTGGCAGCGCGGCTGCCGGCGGGGGTCGAGGTCGCCGTCGATGGGCTGGAGCTCCGGATCCCACGCTGAGGGCGGGAACGAAGGTGGTGGACCTGCCGATGGCCGCGGCCGTCGCCCGGCTGCTTCCGGGGCCGCTGGCGCCGGCGCGGTAAGATCCGGGGGTCAGCGAGGCGGCCGGACGGTCGCGCGTCGTCGGGCGACCGGCGGCGTGAGGAACGTCCGGGCTCTCCGGCGCAGGGTAGCGGGTAACGCCCGCCCGCCGCGAGGCGAGGACCAGCGCCACAGAGACGAGCCTGCCGGCGGGCAACCGGCGGCAGGGTGAAACGAGGCAAGCTCTACCCGGAGCAAGGCCAAGTAGGAGGACGCGTCCCGGGCAACCGGGACACCGGCGCGCCGTCGGAGTCCTCGGGTCGGCCGCATGAGCCGCCGGGCAACCGGCGGCCCCAGATGGATGACCGTCACCGCACCCCCCTGGGGGAGCGCGGGACAGAACCCGGCGTACAGGTCGCCTCGCTGACTCCCCCGCCGTCTCACAGTGCGACCCCGCGCGCCCCGCGCACGACCCACCGGTGCCCCAGAGTCGGAATCCGACGCGCTCGGCGGCTCGGGCGTGGTGCGCCGGCCCTCAATGGCCCTCCCGGCCCACCCGGACCCCAGGGTCAGTCTTCGTCGGCCCGGAAGATCCCCGACGCCGTGCAGGCGTTGCAGATGGCCAGTGCGCCCGCCAGGTCGCCCAGCGGCATTGCGAGGGCACGATCCGGGAAGAGGCAGTCGACGTCGTACGTCCGCTCCCGGCGCCGGTCGACGGACGTGACGCGGCGGAACGTGCAGCGCCTGATCCGCGGGGCGGCGAGGAGCGGCTCCGGGGTGGGCGCGACGGTCGGCTCGGCGAAGGCCATGGGCGCGGTCGTCCTCGATGGAGAGCGCGACGTGTTGGGCGACGGAGACTAGCACCGAGTGTCAAGCCCGTGCAAGGCGAAGAAGGTACTGCCCGGCCCGGGAGGGTCGGCCGCGCCACCTCGCTCCGCGAGCCCGACCGGTTCAGCAGGAAGGACGAAGCTGCGCCCGGGCGGCCTGCTCCATCCCCGAAATCACCATTGACTAGCCGTGCCAGCGGTGTAACATCCCATTCCAGTGGCGCCAAGTGGGGCCAAGTGGTGATCCGGGCGGCCGACCGCAGCAACCGACGCCGGCCCGGGAGGGACCAGAGGGATCCAGGACAGTGTTCACCGGCGAGTACCGGCACTCGGTGGACGCGAAGGGGCGGGTCGCCGTCCCCGCGAAGTTCCGAGCCCAGCTCGACAGCGGAGCGTTCGTCTCCCGCTGGATGGATTCCTGCCTCGCCATCTGGCCTCGCGCGGAGTGGGATCGCCTCGCGGCAAAGGTCGCGGCGCTCCCGATCGTGGAGAACGCGGGTGCCCGGCTCTTCAGCCGGTTCGTCTTCGCCAACGCCGTCGAGGTCCTCTGGGACGCCCAGGGGCGGTTCGTCCTCCCGTCCTACCTCCGGGAGGCGGCGGGGCTCGCGAACGAGGCGGTGATCGTCGGGTCGCTCGACCACGCCGAGATCTGGACGCCGGCCGGTTGGGACGGCTACCGCAGGGCGCTCGAGGACCCCGACGAGCTGGCCCGGCACTTCTCGGGGCTCGGCATCTAGCGGCACTACATGCGCTTCCAGGGTCCGCTCGGGATCCGCACGTCGATGGTGGAGATGACATGGAGGAAGGGCACCGGCCGGTGCTCGCGGAGGAGGTCATGAAGATGCTCGCCCCGCGCCCCGGCAGCCTCCATGTCGACTGCACTGTCGGCGGCGGTGGGCACACCGAGCGGATCCTGGAGGCCGCCAGCCCGGACGGGCGCGTCCTCGGGCTCGACGCCGACCCCGCCGCGATCGCGCGGGTGGGGGAGCGGCTCGCCCGGTACGGCGACCGGCTCGTCCTGCGGCAGGCAAACTTCCGGTCCCTCGGCGAGGTCGCCCCAGATGCGGGATTCGGCCTGGTGGACGGCATCCTCCTGGACCTCGGCCTGAGCTCCTTCCAGCTCGCCGACCCGGGGCGCGGCTTCGGGTTCCGCGCTGGCGGCCCGCTCGACATGCGCTTCGACCCGTCGCGCGGCGAGCCCGCCACCGCGCTGCTCGCGCGGCTCGACGTGGAGGCGCTCGCCGACGTCTTCCGTCGCTACGGCGAGGAGCCGCACGCCCGACGGATCGCCCGGGCCATCGTGAACGCCCGCAGCGCCGAGCCGATCGAGACCGCCGAGCAGCTGGCGGCCCTGGTGGAGCGGGTCGTGCCCCGTCGGCCGGGCCCGCGCGGCCGGATCCATCCCGCCACCCGGGTCTTCCAGGCGCTCCGGATCGCCGTGAACGGCGAGCTGGACGCCCTCGAGGCCGTCCTCGCCGTGTCGCTGAAGATCCTGGGCCCGGGCGGGCGCCTCGTCGTTCTCAGCTATCACTCGCTCGAGGATCGCATCGTCAAGCGGTTCGTGGCCGCGGAGCGCCGCGGCTGCACCTGTCCCCCGGCCTTTCCCGTCTGCGTGTGCGGCCGGGTGCCTCGTCTTCGGTCGGTCGGCCACCAGCCGGCGGTCCCGTCCGACGCCGAGATCGCCGGAAATCCCCGTGCCCGGAGCGCCCGGCTCCGGACCGCCGAGCGGCTCGCAGCGTGAGCCGCGCCGTCGCCGCGAAGGAGGCACCGACGATGAGCAAGCGCCACCAGGCCAACCGACGTCGCACGTACGGTCGCCGCCAGCACGAGGTTCGCGAGCGTCGCGACCGCGCCTGGCAGGACGGCCCGGTCCAGCCCGACCTGGTCGAGAACCGCTTCGCGCGGGTGCAGGGAACAGTGGCCGACCGGCAGGGGCTCCCCTACGGCGCGATCTGGCTCGGGCTGGAGTAGTGGCCGGATACGCAGGGGCACGGCCGCGCACCGGGGTCCTCGGCCGGCGCGGCGGGCCGCCCGCCGGCGACTTCCGGGGCGATCCACGGGCAGGAACGCCGGCGCGTCGGCGGGCGCGCGGCGGCGTCGTCAGCCGCGCCCGGCAGCGCTCGGGTCGCACGGGCCTCCTCGTGGCCGGGATCGTCCTGATCTTCGGCCTGGCGTTCGTCTCGCTCGCCCAGACGGTTCGCGTCTCGGCCAACGGCGTGGAGGTGGATCGGATCCTCGCGGAGCGCCAGATCATGCTCGCCGAGCAGGACCAGCTGCGCTCCGACCTCTACCGCCTGGGGCGTGAGCCCGCCATCCGGAAGGTGGCCCTGGACGCCGGTCTCGGGCAGCTCGTGGATCCGCTCATCGTTCCGGCTCGCTGACGCATGCTCGGTCGGACCGACAGTCGCCCCCGGACGCTGCTTCTCCTCGCGGTCCTTCTCCTGTTCGCGGCGGCCTGCGTGGCGCGCCTGGGTTACTGGCAGCTGGCCCGCCACGACTGGCTGGTGGCGCAGGCCCGGGACCAGGTGACCGTGCGGACCGAGATCGCCGCGACCCGCGGCACGATCTATGACCGCAGCGGGACGGTCACCCTGGCAACGACGATCCGCCGCGACCGGCTCGTAGCCTTTCCGGCGTCCCTCGCCGGCGAGACGCCGGCGGCCCGGACGCAGCGGGCGGAGATCGCGGCGACGCTGGCCGGGATCCTCGACCTCCGCCGCGACGCCGCCGCCGAGCTCCGCCGGCGAATCGACTCCGGCAAGGCCTACGTCGTCCTCGCCCGCCGCCTCACGACCGACCAGTCGAGCGCCGTTCGCGCCGCGATCGACAGGGGCGCCCTGGCGCAGGTCCGCCTGGAGGCCGAGGCCGTGCGCGTCTACCCGCTCGATGGCGGCGCCCCGAAGACGACGATCGCGGCCCACGTGCTCGGGTTCGCCAACGGCGAAGGCGACGGCCAGTACGGCGTCGAGGCCCGCTGGCAGGACGCGCTCGCCGGCGCGCCTCGCATCGTCCTCGCCGAGCGCGACGCGTCGGGACAGCCGAACCTGGAACGAGCCGCGACGCTGCAGGCTGGCAGTCCGGGTGTCGACCTCACGCTGACGATCGACGCGAGCCTGCAGCTCGCCGTGGAGCGCGAGGTCTACGCGGCGTGGGTCGCGGACCGCGCGAAGAGCGTCTCCGCGGTGATCCTGGACCCGACCACGGGCGAGATCCTCGCCGAGGCCACCTACCCCTCCTACGACGCCAACGACTACGGTACGGTCGCGGCGACGAACCCCGGGCGATTCCTCGACCCCGTGGTCGCGGCGGTCTACGAGCCGGGCTCCGTCTTCAAGATGGTCACGGCGGCCGCCGCGCTGGGAGCCGGGGTCGTGAAGCGCACGTCAGGCGTGCAGGACCAGGCGACCCTCCGCCTCGACGGGGGCAAGGCCTTCGTCACCAACGCCGACAAGGGCTCGAAGGGCAGCCTGACGTTCCAGGACGCGGTGGCCTGGTCGCGCAACGTCGTGATGTCGAAGGTGGCTCTGAAGCTGGGTCCGACGGCCCAGGCGGCTGCCAGGGTGCTCTACGCGACGTGGGCCAGGCTGGGTTTCGGCGCCGCCACGGGAGTGGACCTGGCCGGCGAGGTGCCCGGGATCGTGCGCGATCCGGCGCGGACGACGTGGCGCCAGATCGACGTCGCCAACGGCTCGTTCGGGCAGGGCGTGGCCGTGACGCTCCTCCAGCTGGCGACCGCCTTCAGCGCAATGGTGAACGGTGGGATCCTCCCGACGCCGCACGTCGTGCAGCGGGTCGGCGGGGAGGCCGTCGCGGTGGGAGACCGCGGCCGGGTCCTGACCCCCGAGCTCGCGGCCGACCTCGTGAAGATCATGCGGCGTGTCCCGGTCGCCGTGCCCTTCTACCGGGACCGGACGCTGATCCCGGGCTACGTGGTGGGCGGGAAGACCGGCACCGCCCAGATCTGGGACGGCGAGAAGCAGCGTTGGAAGGTCAACGTCTTCAACTACTCGTTCGTGGGGTTCGTCGGGCGCCGGAGCGCGGAGGTCGTCGTGGCCGTCCGCATCGAGGAGGGCCGCCCGACGGTCCAGCGGATCGGCCAGATCGAGATGCCGGTCGAGTCGTTCGAGCTGTTCCGGCGCGTCGCGACGGACGCGATGGCGACCCTCGACCTCGCTCCCGTGCCCACCCGCCCGGCGGTCTCGCCGAGCCCCGCGGTCCCGTGAGCCCGGCCTGTGCGACACTCCCGGCCGTGACCACCGTGCCGGACGCGCGCGGCGAAGCCGACCCGCCGCCCGCCGTCCCCCTCACCGCCGAGGATCTCGTCGCGGCGACGGGGGGCGCGCTCCTCCGCCGCTCCGATCACCCGGTCCGGGGCGGTGCGGTGGACTCCCGACTCGTGACGCCCGGCTGCCTCTTCGTCGCCCTGCCCGGCGAGCGGACCGACGGGCACCGCTTCCTGGCCGCGGCCACGGCCGCGGGTGCCGCCGCGCTCCTCGTCAGCAGGCCGCCAGAGGCCGTGGACCTGGACGCGCTCGGCGACGTCACCGTGGTCCTGGTGTCGGACGCCCTGGCGGGTCTCCAGGCGGTCGCGGGCGCGTGGCGCAACCGCTTCGCCCCCCTTGTCGTCGGCATCACGGGCAGCGTCGCCAAGACCTCCACGAAGGACGCCACGGCCGCGGTCCTGGGCGCCGCCATGGCGACCCTCCGGACGGAGGGCAACCAGAACAACGAGGTCGGCCTCCCGCTCACGCTCCTGCGTCTCGAGCCGGCGCACCGGGCGGCCGTCCTCGAGATGGGGATGTACGTCGGCGGCGAGATTGCCTCGCTGGCTGCCCTGGGGCGGCCGTCGATCGGGATCGTGACGGCCGTGGCAGCCGTCCACCTGGAGCGGGCGGGATCGCTGGAGGCGATCGCCGACGCCAAGGCGGAGCTGGTCGAGGCGCTGCCGGCCACCGGCACCGCGATCCTGAACCAGGACGACGCGCGCGTCCGGGCGTTTCGCTCGCGCACCCGGGCGGCGGTGGTGACCTACGGCCTGGATCCCGGGGCCGACGTCACCGCCGAGGCGGTCACCGCGCGTGGGGTCCACGGGATGACGTTCGACCTGGTCGCCCGCGCCCCGCGCCCGGCGCGCTTCCACGTCGAGATCGGGGCCCTCGGCCGGCACAGCGTCCAGAACGCCCTGGCGGCCGGCGCCGTGGGGCTCCTTGCCGGCGTTCCCGACGAGACCGTCGCGGCCGGCCTTGTCACCCCATGGGGACGGGCCTCGGCCCATCGCGGCGTCATCGTCGACGCCCCGGGGCTCACGATCCTCGACGACACCTACAACGCCTCGCCGCCGGCCGTGGTCGCCGCCCTCGAGGTGCTCTCCACGCTGTCGGGACGCCCTGTCGCGGTGCTCGGCGAGATGCGCGAGCTTGGATCCAGCCACGAGGATGGCCACCGCGCGGTCGGCGCCGCGGCCGCCAGGGTCGTGGCGGAGCTCGTCGTCGTCGGCGCGGCGGCCGCGGGCATCGCGGCCGGCGCCGTCGCGGCGGGCCTGGACTCGCGCCGGGTGCACGCCGTGGCGGACCGCGACGTGGCCGTCGCCCTGCTCCGGACGCTCCTGCGACCGGGCGACGCGGTCCTGGTGAAGGCGTCCCGGGGCGCGGCGCTCGAGACCGTGGTCGAGGCCCTGCGGGCGGGCATCGGCGCCGAGGAGCCGGCGCCGTGACCGTGGAGCTGATCCAAGGAATTCTCCTGGCCTTCGCGATCGTCGTGGTCACCATGCCGGCCTTCGTCCGCCTGCTCCAGTGGGCCGGCTTCGCCAAGCAGATCCGCGTCGATGGCCCGGAGGGCCACCTCGCGAAGGCCGGGACGCCGACCGCCGGCGGCGCCCTCGTCCTGGCCGTGGTGATCGGGCTGGCGCTCCTCTTCGGGCTGGTGGACGCCTCCACGTTCGCGCCGCTGGCGACCCTCGCCCTCGTGGGCGGCCTCGGCCTCGCCGACGACTGGCTGAACGCCCGCACCGGCGACGGGATCCGGGCCCGCCAGAAGGTCCTCTGGCAGGTGGTCGTGGCCGTGTTCGCGGCGTGGCAGATCCAGGACACCTACGACATCGCGGCGATCGCCGTCCCCTTCGTGGGCGCGGTCGCGATCGACCCGTGGGTGTACATCGCCTTCGCGGCCTTCGCCATCGTGGCCATGAGCAACGGGGTCAACCTGACCGACGGCCTCGACGGCCTGGCCGGGGGCACCCTCGTCTTCTCGTTCGTGGCATTCCTGATCATCGCCCTCCTCAACAGCCCCGCCCAGCCGAACCTGGCCGTCCTCTGCGCCCTCCTGATCGGGGCCCTGCTCGGGTTTCTCTGGTTCAACGCCCATCCCGCCCAGATCTTCATGGGCGATGCGGGGTCGCTCTCGATGGGCGCCACCCTCGCGGTGATCGCCCTCATCACCGGGCAGATCCTGATCCTGCCGTTCATCGGCATCGTCTTCGTCATCGAGACGCTCTCCGTCGTCCTGCAGGTCGGCTACTTCAAGCTCAGCGGGGGGAAGCGGATCTTCCGGATGTCACCGCTCCACCACCATTTCGAGCTGGGCGGGTGGGCGGAGACCAAGATCACCCTTCGCTTCTGGATCGTCGCCGTCCTTGCCGGGCTCCTCGGCATCACGCTCTTCCTGGCCACGCTCCAGAGGCTCGTGTGAACGCCACGGCGCGCTTCGACCTCGAGACGCTCACCCTCGACGCCGTTCGCGGCGGGGCCCTCGCCGGCGTCCCGGCGACCGTGCTGGGCCTCGCTCGCACCGGCGTTGCCCTGGCCCGCTTCTTCGCCGACGCGGGCGCCCGCGTGACGGTCTACGACGGCAGGCCCGTCGACGCGCTGGCCGACGCCGTGGCCGCCCTCGAGGGACGTCCGGTCGACCTGGCCTGCGGGCCGGCCGTGGACCCGGCGGGGACCTGGGCGGACGCCGCGCTCGTCGCCTTCAGCCCGTCGACCACGCCCGGCTTCCCGACGACCGAGCCGCGCCTGCGGGTGGCGCTCGAGGCCCTGGCTGCCCGCGCAGCGGCCGGCGAGACCGGCGCCCCGGCCCTGGTCTCGGAGCCGGACCTCTTCCTCCGCCTCTGTCCCGCTCCCACCGTCGGGGTGACCGGGACGAAGGGCAAGACCACGACCTCGTCGCTCGCCGCGCACCTCCTCGCCGGCGACCCGGTGCACCCGGTGATCCTGGGCGGCAACATCGGGGTTCCGCTCGTCGACCGCCTGCCCGGGATCACGCCGGACCACCGCGTCGTCGACGAGCTCTCCGAGCTCCAGCTTCCCAGCCTCTCCCGGGGCACGACCGTCGCCCTGTACACCAACGTGACAGCCGACCACCTGGACCGCCACGGCTCCCTGGAGGCATACCGCCGGGTCAAGCGCCGTCTCGCCGAGCTGGTGGACCCGGAGGGTGCCCTCGTCCTGAACCTCGACGATCCGGTCGTCGCGGCGTACGCCGGCCTCGGAACAGCGCCGGCGGTGTGCTATCGCCTCGAGCGCCCGATCCCGGGCGGGCTGGGGATCGTCGACGGGTGGGTCGCGGCGGCGGGCGTCGAGCGGCTCCCCCTGGCGGGTGGCGGGGCGGCGGCGACGGGACCCGGCGGGCGGATCCTGCCGGTCGGCGAGCTCCCCCTCCCCGGACGGCACAACCTCTCGAATCTCCTCGCGGCGACCGGGGTCGCGCTCCTCTTCGGGGTCGCGCCCGATGCCATCCGGCGCCAGGCGGCGAGCTTCCGGGGCGTGGAGCATCGCCTGGAGCTGGTCGCCGAGATCGATGGGGTCCGCTTCGTCAACGACTCACAGGGCACCCAGCCCGACGCCGTCGCCGCGGCCCTGCGGAGCTTCGACGCGCCCCTGGTCCTCATCGCCGGCGGCCGCGACAAGGGGGTCGACCTCGCCGCCCTGGGCCCCGTTGCCGCCGCGCGGGCCTCGGCGGCCGTTCTCATCGGAGAGAGCGGACCGCAGCTGGCGTCCCTCTTCCGGGCCGCGGGCGTTCCCCTCGTCGAGGAGGCCGGCACGCTGGGCGTCGCCATCCCGCGGGCCGAGGCGATCGCGCGCGAGCTCCTCCGCGCAGCGGCGCCGGGCACGATCGCGACGGTGCTCCTGTCGCCGGCCGCTGCGAGCTTCGACCAGTTCCCCGACTACGCCGCACGCGGCCGGGCGTTCAAGGACGGCGTGGCGGCGCTCGCCGCGGCCCGGGCCGCGTCCGCCACGAGGAGGTGACGATGGCCCCCCCCGATCGCACCCATCCACCGGCGCGCCGTCCTCTCCCCGTCCCGGCGCGGTCCGGAGTGCGCGGAGCGTCCGCCTCGCCGCGCGGCCCGGGGGTCCCGGGGCAGCGGACGCCGGCCGCCGTCCGGGCCGAGGCCGGCCCGATCGCGGCACCCGTCGGCGTCGTGCGTCGCGGTGGACCGGACGCCGTGATCGTGCTCGCCATCCTCGCCCTGACGGCGCTCGGGCTGCTGGTGGTCTACTCGTCGTCGGCGATGGCCGGCTACCTGTCGGCCGACGGTGACACCTTCCGCACGCTCGGCCCGCAGCTGCTGTGGGCGGCCCTGGGGCTCGTCCTCATGCTCGTGGCGATGCGGGTGGACTACCGCTGGCTGCGCCTGGCCTCCCTGCCGCTCGTCCTCGTCGCGGGCGTGCTCCTCGTCCTGGTCCAGGTCGAATCCTTCCAGGTGACGGTGGGCGGCTCCGCGCAATGGCTCAAGCTCCCGGGGCTTCCGGCCGTCCAGCCGGGCGAGCTGGCGAAGCTCGCCCTCGTCATCTACCTGGCCCACTGGATGGCTCGACGCGGCGGCGCCGTGGCCGGCCTCCGGACCGGCCTCCTGCCGTTCGTGGTGATCCTGGCCCCGTTCATCCTGCTCATCTTCAAGTCGCCCGACATCGGCTCGGCGGGCGTCCTCGGCGTGACGGCCGTGCTCATGTTCTTCCTGGCCGGGGCCAACCCCCTCTACGTCGCGGGCCTGGCCGCCACGGCCGTCGCCGGGGCGGCGTTCCTCCTGAAGGACTACCAGCTCGAGCGGCTCCAGTCGTTCGCGGACCCGTTCGCGGATCGACTCGCGTCGGGCTACCAGCCCGTCCAGGGCCTGCTCGCCCTGGGGCTCGGGGGGCTCTTCGGCGCCGGGCTGGGCGAGCGCGCGGCGGCCGGCGGCATCGTCCTGCCGAACGCCCACAACGACTACATCTTCGCCGTCATCGGCCAGGAGTTCGGCTTCCTCGGCGCGGTGGCCGTGATCGGCCTCTTCGCCCTTCTCGCGTATCGCGGGTTCCGCGTCGCCCTGGCGGCGCCGGACACGTTCGGCGGGCTCCTGGCGGCCGGCATCACCGCCTGGCTCTGCCTGCAGGCCTTCGTCAACATCGGCGTCGTGGTGACGCTCGTCCCCGTCACGGGGATCACGCTCCCGTTCGTCTCGGCTGGCGGCTCCTCGCTGATCGTCAGCCTCGTCGCGGCGGGGATCCTCCTGTCGGTCTCGCGGGAGACCGCGGTCAGCGGAGGTTGGCATGCGAGTAGTGATCGCGGCCGGCGGTACGGGTGGGCACATCTACCCGGCTCTCGCCGTCGCGCGCTCCCTTCTCGCGCGCCCGGCCGCGCCTGAGCTCGCCTGGATGGGCGGGCGGCGCGGCCTCGAGGCCGCGCTCGTTCCGCCGTCCGGAATCGCGCTCCGGCGGCTCCTGGTGCGCTCCCTGCGCAGTTCGGGCCGGGACGTCCACCTGGTGCTGGACCCGTTGCGCCTCGCCGCGTCGGTGCCCCAGGCAGCCTGGCACTTCGCCCGGCACCGGCCGGAGGCGGTCTTCACGACCGGGGGCTACGTCGCGATCCCGGTCATGGTGGCGGCCCGCCTCCTCCGGATCCCGATCGTGCTGTGGGAGGGCAACGTGGTCCCCGGCCGCAGCGTCCGGGCGACGGCCCGCCTCGCCGGGGCGGTCGCCGTCACCGATCCGCGGACCTGCGCGGCCCTCGCCGCGCGTCGCTGCTACGAGACGGGGACGCCGATCCGCGACCCGCGGGCCATCGACCACGAGGCCGCCCGGGAGCAGCTCGGGATCGCCCCGCGGGAGCGTCTCCTGCTCGTCTTCGGCGGCTCCCAGGCGGTCCGCCGCTTCAACGCCGCCGTCGCCGAGGCGCTCCCGGGGCTCGTCGAACGGTGCACTGTCCTCCACGTGACGGGCGACGACGGGTACGCCGACGCGCTCGCGACCCGCGCGGGCCTGGCGGAGGACCGGCGCGCCCGCTACCGGCCGGTCCCGTTCCTGGCGGACGACATGACGGCCGCCCTGGCCTCGGCCGATCTCGTGGTCGGGCGGGCCGGCTCGTCGACGCTCGCCGAGTGCGCGGCCTTCGCCGTGCCCCTCGTCTGCGTCCCGTACCCGCACGCGGGCGGCCACCAGCGGGCGAACGCGGAGGCATACGCGGCCACCGGCGCCGCGCGCCTCGTCGAGGATGCGGCCTTCGACGCGACAGCCCTCCTCGAGGCGTGCCGGCTGCTCGAGGATCCCGCCGCCCATCTCGCGATGAGCGCCGCCGCGCGAGCGGCGGGACGCCCCGGTGCCGCCGACGCGGTCGCGGCGCTCGTCGTCGCGGCGGCCGAGCGCCGGCCCTGGCCGGCGCCGGCGGAGATCGCCCGCCTCGCGGCCGGCGCGGGGACCCGCTGATGGACGCTGCCGCGGTCCCGTTCGACGCCATCCGGATCGGCACGGAGATCCAGCGCCGGATCGGCGTCAAGACCTCGCGCGACGAGCCGCTGGCCCGCTTCACGACGATGCGGGTGGGCGGGCCGGCCGACCTCTACGCGGCCGCCCACAACGTCTTCGAGCTGCGCGCGCTCGTGAAGCTCGCGCGCGCGCGCGCCCTGCCCTACACGCTGCTGGGGCGGGGGAGCGATGTCGTCATCTCCGACGCGGGCGTCCGCGGGCTGCTGATCCACGTCCGGGCCGAGGGACACGAGATCATCGACGGCCGGCTCGTCGCCGAGGCCGGCCTGCCCCTGGCGAAGGCCGCAACCGTCACCGCCGCGGCCGGGCTCGCGGGCCTCGAGTTCGGCCTGGCGATCCCCGGTAACGTCGGCGGGGCCGTCTGGGCCAATGCCGGCGCGCATGCGTCCGACGTCGCGGCGATCCTCGAGACCGCGCTCGTCCTGGCGGCGGACGGGAGCGAGACCCGACTCGACCCGGCCGGCCTGGGCCTCGCCTACCGGGAGAGCCGCCTCAAGCACCCGGCGGCGGGCGAACCGGCGGAGGTTGTGCTCGCGGCCACCTTCCGCCTCGTGCCGGAGGAGCCCGCGGCGATCCGCGCCCGTCTCGAGGAGGTCCGGCGCTGGCGGAGGGAGCATCAGCCCCTCGGGATCCCCAGCGCCGGGAGCGTCTTCCGGAACCCGTCGGGGGATCGCTCCGCCGGCGCCCTGATCGACGCCTGCGGGCTCAAGGCGCTGCGCCTCGGCGGCGCCGTCGTGTCCGACCGGCACGCGAACTGGATCCTCAACGACCAGGGCGGGACCGCCGCCGACGTCCGGCGCCTCGGCGAGCGCGTACGGGCGACCGTGGAGCGCGCGACCGGGATCCGGCTCGCCTTCGAGGTCGTCTTCATGGGCGACTGGGCCGGCTGGGAAGAGGAGGCGGCATGAGCGGCGACGTGCGACCCGGGGGCGCGCGCCCGGCCGTCGCCGTCGTCTTCGGCGGACCGTCGGCCGAGCATGACGTCTCGATCGTCTCCGGGTCGGCGATCGCGGCCGCGCTCGCCGGACGCGGTCACCCGGTGACCCAGCTCTACGTCGACCTGGGCGGGGCGTGGTGGCGTCTGCCGTCGGACCACCGGCGCGGGGACCAGCTGCCGGCAGCGTACGACGACCCGGCGTCGCTGGGCGGGGCCGGTCCCTTCGCGGCGGGTGACGCGGCTGCCGGGATCGCCGCTGCGCGGCCGCGGCCGGTGGTCTTCATCGCCCTCCACGGACCCTACGGCGAGGACGGCACGGTCCAGGCGATCCTCGAGGCCGCCGGGCTCGCCTACACGGGCTCCGGCGTGGCCGCGTCGGCGATCGGGATGGACAAGCCGCTCTTCAAGCGGATTGCGCGCGGCGCGGGGCTCCCCGTTCTCGACTGGGTCGAGGTGGAGCGCGGCGCGTGGGCAGCCGACCGGGCCGCCGTCCTCGCGGACCTCGACCGGCTGGCGGCCGGGGTTCCCGACAGGCGACTCATCGCCAAGCCCGCCTGTCTCGGTTCGTCGGTGGGGATGGGGATCGCCCATCGACCCGGCGAGCGGGAGGCGATCGTCGACGGCGCCCTTGCGTACGACACCCGGGCGCTCGTGGAGCCGTGCCTGGACCGGCCCCGGGAGCTGGAGATGGGGGTCCTCGGCAACACCGTCACGGGGCTGGCGCTCCTCGGCCCGGGCGAGGTGATCCCCAGCCACGAGTTCTACGACTACGCCGACAAGTACGCCGCCGGCTCGACGGCACGGACGATTGCGACGGCGGAGGTCCCGGATGCCGTGGCGGCCGAGGTCCGCCGCATCGGCGGCGCGGCCTTCGCCCTGATCGGCGCGGCCGGCTTCGCCCGCGTCGATCTCCTCCTCGACCGCGCGACCGGCCGGCTCACCCTCAACGAGATCAACACGATCCCGGGGTTCACGCCGATCAGCCTCTACCCGAAGGTCGCCGCGGCGGCCGGTCTCCCGTTCGAGGAGCTCTGCGCCCAGATCGTGGAGCTCGGCGCGGCGGCGCGGGCGGCCCGCCCGGTGCGACGTCTCGCGGCCGCGGAGCTCCCGCGATGAGCGACGACCTGCCCGTTCGCGGCGGCCGCGTCCGGAGACGAGGCGGCCAGCGCCGCGCCTCGGGCGGGTTCTCGCCGCGCCGTGCCCTCGCGGCGCTGGCCATGCTCGCCACCGCCGGTCTCATCTGGGGCGCGGTCGCGTCTCCCGTCTTTGCCGTGAGGGACGTCGAGGTGGAGGGCGCCGTGCTGACCAGCGAGGACGCGGTGCGCGCCGCGCTCGCCCTGCCGACGCCGGCGCCCAACGCGTTCACCCTGGCCACGGACGTCCTGCGCGAGCGCCTGCTCGCCCTGCCCGCGGTCGCCGACGCGGAGGTGACGGTCGGGCTGCCAGGGATCCTCCGCGTGCGGATCGTCGAGCGGGAGCCGGTACTCGCCTGGCGACGCGACGGGGCGCTCCTTCTCGCGGACCGCGACGGCCGGATCGTGGCCGACGCGACGGCAGAGGGCGCCGTGGCGGCTGCGGCCGCGGCCGAAGGCCTGCCGCTCGTGGCCGACCGGCGCACCGACGGCGAGCAGCCGGCCGTCGGCGATCAGCTCGGGGCCCTGGACCTGGACGTCGCGACGCGCCTTCTCTCGCTCGTCCCGGCCGACGCGGGCTCGGCGGCGCCGGCCCTGCTGGTCGGCGTCGACGAGCGTGACGGCTGGACCCTCATCCCGACGGTCGCGGATCCGTGGACTGCCGTGTTCGGCTTCTACGGCCCCGAGATCCGCGGGCCGGCGATGATCCCGGAGCAGGTCCGTCTCCTGAGGAGCCTCCTCGTCGGCCGCGAGGCAACACTGCTGCGAGTCGTGCTGGCGGGGCCGAGCGAAGGCACCTACATTCTGAAGCCCGCGCCGTGACCGGGGCGGGATCGGCGCTGCCGTCCACGTCGGCGCTGCCGTCCACGTCGGCGCTGCGGTCCGCGTCGGCGCTGCCGCGTCGGCGCTGCGGTCCGCGCGGCGCTGCGGTCCGCGCCCGGGTCGGGTAGCCTTCGCGAAACGCAATCGAGGAGGGGAAACCGGCCTGTGCTCCTGCCGCTGGCGGGCCTGCTCGTCGGGGTCCTGCTCGGGCTCGTCCTGAACGTCAACGTCGGGTTCGAGCTCTCGCGCTATTCGGCTGTCGCCATCCTGGCGGCACTCGACTCCGTGCTCGGGGCGGTACGCGCCGAGCTGGATGGGGTCTACGACAACCGCATCTTCGTCAGTGGGTTCGTGGTCAACACCGTCGTGGCGGTCCTCCTGACCTTCATCGGCGATCGGCTCGGCCTGGACCTCTACCTGGTGGCCCTGATCACCTTCGGGCTCCGGATCTTCCAGAACGTGGCCCTGATCCGCCGGCACTACCTGTAGGCCGGGCCGGCAGCGACGACGAGACGACGAGAGAGGAACAGGACGAGTGGAACGCGAGACGTTCGTCGGGATCGACGTCGGAACGACGAAGGTCGTGGCCCTCATCGGCGAGGTTGGCCGCGACGGCGCCCTGACCATCATCGGGAAGGGGATCGTCCCCGCGTCCGGCCTGCGCAAGGGCATCGTCGTCAACATCGACCAGACCGTGCACTCGATCTCGGCCGCCGTCGAGAAGGCCGAGCGCCATGCGGGCTACAAGATCGAGCGCGCCTTCGTGGGCGTCGGCGGCCAGCACGTCGAGGGCCTCAACTCGCCCGGCCAGGTGGCGGTGGCGGGACCCCGCCGCGAGGTGGCCCAGGAGGACGTCAACCGCTCGATCGAGGTGGCCCGGGCCGTCTCGATCCCGTCGACGCGGGAGGTCCTCCACGTCATCCCGCGGGGCTACACGGTCGACGGCCAGGAAGGGGTCATGAACCCGCTCGGGATGAGCGCGGTCCGCCTCGAGGTGGTGACGCATATCGTCACCGCCTCCGCCACGGCGGTGCAGAACCTGACGAAGTGCGTCACCGCGGCCGACGTCAAGATCGACGAGCTGGTCGCGGCCGGTCTCGCCTCGGCCGAGGCCGTCCTCTCGCCGACGGAGCGCGACCTCGGGGTGGCTGTCGCCGACATCGGCGCCGGGACGATCGACCTGACGCTCTTCGTCGAGGGCTCGCCCTTCCACACCGCCGTCCTGCCGGTTGGTGGCGCCAACGTCACCAACGACGTGGCGATCGGGCTCAAGACCGGCCTCCACGTCGCGGAGGCTCTCAAGGTGGACCACGGCACGTGCGACCTCGCCATCGTCGACCCGGACGAGGTGATCAGCGTCACGGTCCTCGGCGATGAGGCGGGCCGCACGGTGGAGCGGCTCGAGGTCTGCCGGATCATCGAGGCCCGGATGCGGGAGACGTTCGAGATGATCCGCACCGAGATCCTGGCCGCCGCCCCCGGGATGCTGCCGGCCGGGCTCGTCCTGACGGGCGGCGGGGCGCAGCTGGCCGGCGCCGCCGTCCTCGGGCGGGACGTGCTCGAGATGCCGGTGCGCGTGGCGTCGCCGAGCGACGTGGGCGGCCTCGTCGACGGCCTGCTCGAGCCGGGCTCGGCGACCGCGATCGGGCTCCTGCTGTGGGGCGCCCGCCACGTCGCCGCATCGGAGATGACGACCTACGATTCGGCCCCCGGGGGCGGCCTCGCGGCGCGCGTCCGCAACGCGTTGCGGAGCATCTTCCCGTAGCCGTCCCGGGCTCGCCCGGCCGCCGCCCGGCCTGACGCGTGCAGACGCGCGAGCTGACGGTCCACACGGGCCGCCAACGCGGACTCGCTGACCTGACCGCAGCCTGCGCGGCGTTCGTGGCCGACGTGTCGGCCGGCGCTGACGGCCTGCTCTCGGTCTTCGTGCCCCACGCAACCGCGGGCCTCGTGATCGTGGAGACGGGGGCGGGCTCGGATGACGACCTTGTCGACGCCCTCGATCGGCTTCTGCCCCGGGACGACCGCTGGCGCCACCGTCACGGGTCGCCGGGCCACGGCGCGGATCACGTTCTACCGCTCCTGGCGCCCCCGTCGATCACCGTTCCGGTGATCGGAGGCCGTCTCGCGCTGGGGACCTGGCAGTCCATCTGCCTGCTCGACCCGAACGCCGACAACGCGGTCCGGACGGTTCGCCTGGCGTTCGTGACCGGGTAGGGGAACGCCAGCACGGACCAAGCCCGGTCCTTCCCGGCGCCGGGCCACCCGGATGACGGGGTTCCCCCGGAGCGCGGCAGGCGTATACTCCGCGCCAGTCCCCGCTCCAGCGCGCCGTGCTCGCTCGCCGGATCGGTCGATCACTCCAGGTTCAGACGATCCACTTCCGGGCCCGGACCCGGACGGCCGCCCCATCGGCCGCGCACCACCGGAGGACGAGCGATGCCGCTGCGGTCGGATTCGGAGAACTTCGCGCTCATTCGCGTCGTCGGCGTCGGCGGTGGCGGCAGCAACGCCGTCAACCGGATGATCCGGGCCGAGATGATGGGCGTCGAGTTCATCGGCATCAACACCGATGCCCAGGCGCTCCTGCAATCGGACGCCCCCCACAAGATTCGCATCGGCGACAAGATCACCCGCGGCCTCGGCGCCGGCGGCGACGCGGCCATCGGCCAGCGCGCGGCCGAGGAGGACGCCGAGAAGATCACCGAGGCCCTCCGCGATTCGGACATGGTGTTCATCACCGCCGGACTGGGCGGGGGAACGGGCTCCGGCGCGGCTCCCGTGATCGCCGAGATCGCGAAGGATGTGGGCGCCCTGACGATCGGCGTCGTGACGAAGCCGTTCAGCTTCGAGGGCAACCGCCGCAAGCTCATCGCCGAGAAGGCCGCCGAGCAGCTGAAGGCCAAGGTCGACACGCTCATCACGATCCCGAACGACCGTCTGCGCGACGTCGTCCAGAAGAACACCTCGATCCTCGACGCCTTCCGGGTCGTCGACGACGTCCTGCGCCAGGGCGTGCAGGGGATCAGCGACATCATCACCGTCCCCGGCCTCATCAATCTCGACTTCGCCGACGTGAAGGCGATCATGCACGACGCCGGGTCGGCCCTGATGGGAATCGGCCGGGCGGCGGGCGAGAGCCGGGCGATCGAGGCGGCGAAGCAGGCGATCGCCAGCCCGCTCCTCGAGATCAACATCACGGGCGCCCAGGGAATCCTCTTCAACATCGCCGGCTCCTCGAACCTCACCCTCTTCGAGGTGACCGAGGCGGCCGAGGAGATCCGGGCCGCCGCCGACCCGGAGGCGAACATCATCTTCGGGGCGAGCTTCGACGAGCGCCTCGGCGACGACGTCGTCATCACGGTCATCGCGACCGGCTTCGACGCCAACCGGCGCCGGGAGCCGGTTCGGCGTGAGTCGGCCGCGTCGCCGTACGAGGTGCCGCGCGGCATCCGCCTCGAGCGCGATTTCCTCGGTGAGCTCGAGAGCAGCCGCCGCGCCGCCGTGGAAGCCGACCTCCGGCCGATGCCCGAGATCAAGCCGGCGGAGCGCCCGGCCGGCGAGCCCCAGGCGCGCACCGAGCGGACCGTCGGCCTGGAGCCGGCGGCCGCGAGCGTCCGGAACCCGCGCTACGACGCGGAAGACCTCGAGATCCCGAGCTTCCTCCGCCGCAGCAAGTAGCCGGGCCGGTGGACGCCGGCCCGTTCCCTCTCCCGGACCCGGCTGAGATCGCCGGGCTGGCTGCGGCGCGGGCGACCGTCCTCGACCGGATCGCGAGCGCCTGCGGGGGCGCCGGCCGCGAGCCCGCAAGCGTGACCCTCGTCGCCGTCAGCAAGACCGTGCCCGCGGACCGCCTGCGGGCGGCGGTCGCCGCCGGCCACGACGTGCTCGGCGAGAACCGGGTGCAGGAGGCCGCGGCCAAGGTCCCGCTCGTTCCCGGGGCGCGCTGGCACCTCGTCGGGCCGCTGCAGGCCAACAAGGCCCGTCGCGCCGTCGAGCTCTTCGACGTCCTCGAGGCGGTCGACTCGGTGGACCTGGCCCGGCGCCTCGACCGGATCAGCGCCGAGGTCCGGCCGGGCCGGCCGCTGCCGATCCTGCTCGAGGTGAACGTCGACGCCGACCCGGGGAAGGCCGGGTTCGCCCCGGCGGCGGCAGCGGCTGCGCTGGCGGTGCTTTTGGCCCTGGCGAACCTCGAGGTTCGGGGCCTGATGACGATCGGCCGGCTCGGGGCGACCCCGGAGGAGGCACGCTCCACGTTCCGGCGGCTCCGCGAGCTGGCGACCCGGCTCCGCGCCGGCGACGCGGGCCTCGGGCCCGAGCTGTCGATGGGTATGAGCGACGACTTCGAGGTGGCGATCGAGGAGGGGGCGACGATCGTCCGCGTGGGCCGGGCGCTCTTCGGCGAGCGGGCCCGCGGGGCCGAGCGCGCCTCCGGCCCGGAGTAGGATTCGGCCGTGGCGTTCGTCCGCAACTTCCTCGAGATATTCGTCCTCGTCCTGTGGCTCCTCGTGCTGGGCCGCGTCCTCGTGAGCTGGGTCGACCCGATGGCGCGCAACGCCGTCTCCCGCTACATCGTCGCCGTGACGGAGCCGATGCTGGCGCCGATCCGGCGGCTCCTTCCGCAGACGGGGATGGTCGACTTCTCGCCGCTCGTCCTCATGCTCGGCCTGGGCGTCCTCCTGCGATTCGTCTCCCTGTGAGCGTCCGCTTCGCCGTGCGCCTGACACCCCGGGGCGGCCGCGACGCGATCGACGGGGTGGGGGAGGACGGCGTGCTCCGCGTGCGGGTGGCCGCGCCGCCGGCCGAGGGGGCCGCCAACGAGGCCCTCTGCCGCGTGCTCGCACGGGCCCTCGGGGTCCCGCCGGGGAGCGTGAGGATCGCCGCGGGTGCGAGCGGCCGACGGAAGCTCGTCGAGGCGGACGCTGACCCGGCGCGCCTGGCCGCGGCGTGGCCCGGGCTCGGCCCGCGAGGTGCGACGTGACGGCGATCCTCTACCGGCGGGCGGCGCTCGCGGACGGGACCTCCGACCGGCTCCAGCTCGACGTGAGCCTGCTCGTCAATGACCGCCGGATCGCCTGGATCCGCCCGGCCGACGACGAAGGCCCGCTCCCGGACGGCCAGGCTCCGCTCGTCGTGGACGCCCACGGCTCCACCATCGTGCCCGGGTTCGTGGACTGCCACGCCCACCTCACCCTCCCGGGAGGGGCGAGCTGGATCGCCCGGATCGACGACCCGGTGGACGACCTCGTCGCCGCCGCGGAGCACAACGCCCGCCTCCTCGGCCGGGCCGGCGTGCGCTGGATCCGCGACGTGGGCTCGCCGCGCCTGGCGAGCCCATGGACCGGGGCGCCCCGCGCGCTCGCCCTCGAGCTGCGGGACCGCTGGCGCGGCCGTTCCGACACCCCGTACATCCGGGCGGCGGGAACCTGGCTCATGCGCGCCGGGACGATCGACACGCCGCGGACGGTCTCCGTGGACGACGGCGAATCGCTGGCCGCGGCGGGGGCGGCCCAGCTCGACGACGGCGCCGACCTCCTCAAGCTGTACCTCGACGGCCCCGAGCCGGACGTCGCGCCGTGGACGGTGGCGGAGGTCGAGCGCGTCGTGGCCCTCGCCCATGCCCGCGGGAGGCGGGTGACGGCCCACAGCGGGAACCTGGCCGGGGCGCGGGTCGGGGTGGCGGGCGGCGTCGACGCGCTCGAGCATGGCTTCGAGCTCGACGCCGACCTGGCCGCGGAGATGGCGCGCCGGGGCACGTTCCTCGTCTCGACGCTGGCGATCTTCCGCTCCTGGGAATCCTTCGGTCGCACGACCCGCCTCCCGCGCTTCGTCGAGCCGGCGGGGCGGGCGCGCATCGCGGCGCGGCGTGCGCGGGCGGAGGACAGTGTTCGCCTCGCGCTGGCGGCCGGGGTCCGGATCGCGGCCGGGACCGACTTCGGGGGCGGGTCCACCCGGGCGAACCAGCTGGCCTGGGAGGTGGAGGCCCTCGTCGGGGCGGGCCTGGAGCCCTGGGAGGCCCTGGCGGCGGCGACGTGGCGCGGCGGCGAGCTGTTGGGCGAGCCCGAGGCCGGCCGCCTGCGCGAGGGCGGGCCCGCGGACCTGGTTCTCGTCCATGGCGACCCGCTGAGCGATCCCGCGGCCCTCTGGCGGGCCTGGCGCGTCGGCTGGCTCGACGACCCGGCCTGAGGTCGCCCTGCTCGCGGCCGCTGTGGCGGTGCGCCGCGTCGCCGCCCCGGACGCGCGGCAGGGGCGCGGCGCTGGCGCGCTGGGCGCCTGCCGGGATGCGCCGGAAGCCCGCGCTATACTCCCGCCACGGGCGATTAGCTCAGTCGGTCAGAGCGCACGGTTCACATCCGTGAGGTCACTGGTTCGAGCCCAGTATCGCCCACCACGCGCCACTACCGAAGCCGGCGGCCCCGCCCTGGCGACCCCTCCCGCTCCGCCCTCGAGCGGCACCACGAGCAGGAACATCCCGTCGCGGCCCTCGTAGGGTCCCGAGGGGAGGTCCCAGGCCAGGAAGTTCGCCCTGAGGTCCTTCCCGTCGCGCGGCTCGTTCGGGGCCTCGGAGCGCGGCCAGCGGGTCGAGACCCAGGGATACCAGGGGTCCAGGACGTAGGCCTCCGTGACGGTGAAGCGGGTGGTGGACGCGGGGTCGGCCGTGGCCGTGAAGCCAGTCATGACCCACGAGTGGACGCCCTTCCAGGCGAGGATCCCGACCGGGCGGCTCGTCGCCCGGACCGCCGTTGCGGCGGCGCGCATCGCGGCCAGCCGCGACGGATAGGCGCGCACCTCGTACGGGTAGCCCTCCTCGGTCAGCAGGGCCGCCCAGCCGCCGGGACCGGTCCCGCCGTTGTGGGAGTCCTCCCGGGTCGTGAGCTCGACGATCCGGTCGTAGAGCGCGGCCTGGGTGGCCTCGGTCGTGTCCGGGTCCAGGCCGTCCTCCGCGGCGCGGATGACGTTGAGCATGTTCTGGGCGGCGGCGGCCACGCAGGACTGGTCGTCGACCTCGTGGACGAAGACGCCGTCGACGTAGAGGTTCGCCGTGTAGGGCCCGGTCGGAGCCGGGGGCGGAGGGGAGGGGACGATGGTCTCGGTCGGCTCGGGGGAGGGAGCCTCGGCCGGCGCGGTTGGCCGGGGACTCGCGGTCGGCGACCCGATGGCCTGAGCCGCGATGGGCGCGGCAGCGCTCGGGGGCCGGGACTCCGGTCCGGGGCTGGCATCCCCTCCGCCGCCGGGCAGGAATTGCGCCAGCTGGGGCAGGCTGCCACCGGGGGCGAGGAGGCCACCAGCGAGGGCCAGGCCGACGGCCGCGAGCCCCAGGGCGAACAGCGTGTCGCCCGCGGTCGCGCGCCGGCGCGGCGGGCCGTGGTGCACGGGTGGTCGCGGCTCGATGTTCATCCGGCGGCAAGACGAGGGACGTGCTCGCGTCGTGACGCGCTGCGTCCAACGTCCGCCGCGACGCGGCCCGGGTGCCCGGGTCAGGACGCGCCGCTCTCCCGGGCAATCCGGCGCAGGACCGCCGGCAGGATGCCGCCCTGGCGGTAGTAGTCCACCTCGATGGGGCCGTCGAGCCGGCAATCCACGGTGAATTGCCGCTCGCCGCCGCCGTCGGCGGGATCGGCCGTCGCCACGACGACCAGGCGGGCCCGCGGCGCGAGCCCCTCGGCGAGCCCGCTGATCCCGTATCGCTCGCGGCCCGTCAACCCGAGCGACGCGGCGGTGTCGCCCGGCAGGAACTGGAGGGGCAGGACGCCCATCCCCACGAGGTTCGAGCGGTGGATCCGCTCGTAGCTCTCGGCGACGACCGCCCGGACGCCGAGCAGGCGCGTCCCCTTGGCCGCCCAGTCGCGCGACGAGCCCGAGCCGTACTCGCGCCCGGCCAGGACCAGGGCCGGGACGCCCGCCGCCCGGTATGTCATCGCCGCGTCGTACAGGAGGGCCTCGTCGCCGGAGGGCAGGATCCGCGTGAACGGGCCCTCCTTCCCGCCCGCCAGGGCGTTGCGCAGGCGGATGCTCCCGAAGGTGCCCCGCATCATCACCTCGTGGTGGCCGCGCCGCGCCCCATACGAGTTGAACTCCAGGGGGGTTACTCCGCGCTCCTGGAGCCAGCTGCCCGCCGGCGACCAGGACGGGATCGAGCCGGCCGGGGAGATGTGGTCCGTCGTCACCGAGTCGCCGAGCCAGGCGAGGACCCGGGCGCCGACGATGTCCGTGACCGGAGCCGGCTCCATGCCCATCTCCGCGAAGAAGGGAGGCAGGGCCACGTAGGTCGAGGCGGGGTCCCAGGCGTACCGGTCGCCGTCGGGGATCGGCAGCGCCCGCCAGCGCTCGTCGCCCTCGAAGACAGACGCGTAGGTGGCTCGGAAGAGCTCGCCGTCGATCGCCCCCGCGATCGTCTCGCGGATCTCCTCCGCCGTCGGCCAGAGGTCGGCGAGGAAGACCGGGCGGCCGTCATCCCCGATCCCCAGCGGCTCGCTCGAGAGGTCGACGTCGATCCTCCCGGCGAGGGCGAACGCCACCACGAGCGGAGGCGAGGCGAGGTAGCTGGCCCGGGCGAGGGGGTGGATGCGGCCCTCGAAGTTGCGGTTGCCCGACAGGACGGCCGTGGCAACGAGCCCTTCCTCCTCCACCTGGTGGGCAACCGCCTCGTCGAGTGGACCGGAGTTGCCGATGCAGGTCGTGCAGCCGTAGCCGGCCAGGCTGAAGCCGAGAGCGGCAAGGGGGCCGGAGAGGCCGGCGCGCTCCAGGTAGGCGGTCACGGCCTTGGAGCCGGGCGCCAGCGACGTCTTCACGGTGACCGGGACCCGCAGGCCCCGGGCGACCGCGTTCCGGGCCAGGAGGCCGGCCCCGATCATGACCGTCGGGTTGGACGTGTTCGTGCACGAGGTGATCGCGGCGATGACGACCGAGCCGTTCCGAACCGCGCCGGGTGCCGCCGGGTCGTCGGACGCCGGGAGGATCCCCGGGTAGGCGGCCTCGAAGCTGGCCCGGGTCGCCGGGAGCGGCACGCGATCCTGGGGGCGCCGCGGGCCGGCGAGGCTGGGCTCCACGGAGCCGAGGTCGAGCTCGACGAGATCGTCGAACGACGGGCCCGGGCCCGGCTCGCGCCACAGGCCCTGCACCTTCGCGTAGCGCTCCACGAGGCCCACCAGCCCGGCCGGGCGCCCGGTCAGGCGCAGGTAGGCCAGCGTCTCGTCGTCGATCGGGAAGAGGGTGGTCGTCGCCCCGAACTCGGGGCTCATGTTGCTGATCGTGGCCCGGTCGGCGAGAGGGAGCCCGGCCAGGCCGTCGCCGGCGAACTCCACGAACGAGCCGACCACGCCGAGCTTCCGCAGGCGCTCGGTTACGACCAGGACGAGATCGGTCGCCGTGGCGCCGCGCGGCATCTCGCCGGAGAGGCGGACACCCACGACACGCGGCCACGGCTGGTAGAGGGGCTGGCCGAGGAGAACCGCCTCGGCCTCGATCCCGCCGACGCCGTAGCCCAGGACGCCCAGGGCGTTGACCATCGTCGTGTGCGAGTCGGTCCCGACGAGCGTGTCGGGGAACGCGACCGGGCCGTCGTCGACCTCCGCGGTGGTGACCACGGTGGCCAGGAACTCGAGGTTCACCTGGTGGACGATCCCGGTACCGGGCGGGACGACCCGGAGGCCCCGGAAGGCACGCTGGGCCCAGCGCAGGAGCTGGTAGCGCTCGCCGTTGCGCTCGTATTCGCGGGCGACGTTGAAGGCGAAGGCGTCGGCCGTCCCGTACTGGTCGACCTGGACCGAGTGGTCGATCACCAGGTCGGCTGGGACGAGGGGATTCACCCGGCCGGGGTCGCCGCCCAGATCGGCCATCGCGTCGCGCATCGCCGCGAGGTCCACGACCGCCGGCACGCCGGTGAAGTCCTGGAGGATCACGCGGGCCGGCAGGAACGGGATCTCGGCGGTGACGCCTGACCCGGGGCGCCAGCCGGCGAGGAGCCGCACGTCGGCCTCGGCGACTACGCCGCCGCCCGCGTGGCGGAGGACGTTCTCGAGGAGGATCTTCACCGTGACCGGCGTCCGCCCGAGGTCCGGGACACCGGCGAGCGCAGCAATGCGGTAGCAGTCGGGGAGGCCGGGACCGAGGCTGGCTCGGGCGCCGAACGGATCGCGGGTCGGCACGGGTGCTCCTCGCTGGGTCGGGGCGGCGGGCGGGCCGCCGATGGCGCTACGCTGTCGCCCCAAGAGTAGCGTGGAGAGCGACGATGCGATCGTGGCGCAGGGAGCCGGCGACGCCGCCCCCGGGCGACCCGGCGACGATGGAGGAGGTCCGACGACGCGCGGCCGCCGGCGCGGACCCGCTGCCGCCGGGCGCCCACCGCCACGGGGACGAGGTTCACCTCGAGGCGCACGCTCACCCGCACGTCGAGCCCGCCGACGACGGCCGCCCAGCGATCGGGATCGTCGGGGCCGGCGCCGTCGGGACGGCCCTCGGCGTGGCTCTCAGCCGCGCCGGCTGGCAGGTCCGGGCCGTCGCCAGCCGCGATCCGGAGCGCCGGGCCCGGTTCCGGTCGCTCGTGCCGGGGTCGCGGGCGTTTCCCGAGCCGGCAGCCATCCTCGACGCGTGCCACCTCGTGATCCTCGCCGTGCCCGACGATGCGCTCGCCGCGATTGCCGGGACGCTCCACCTCTACTCGGGCCAGGCCATCGTCCACACGAGCGGCCTCCACGATGCCGCCGTCCTCGCACCGGCGCTCGCCGCGGGCACGAGCGCGGGCTCCTTCCATCCGCTCGTGGCCTTTGCCGACCACGATCGGGCGCTCGCCGCCCTCCCCGGGGCCACCATCGCCATCGAGGGCGACGACAGGCTCCTCGACCTGCTCGCGGAGATGGCGACCTCGCTCGGCGCGGTCCCGGTCCGCCTCGCCCCCGACTCCAAGGCCGCCTATCACGCCGCCGCAGTCCTGGCCGCCGGCGGCCTGACGGCGCTCCTCGACGTGGTGGCGGCCGTCGCGGCGCCGACCGGCCTCGACGAGGCGGGCGCCCTCGCGGTCTACGGCCCGCTCGCCGCACAGGCCCTCGCCAACGCGCGCGCGCTGGGCACGGCTCCCGCCCTGACCGGCCCGGCCGTCCGCGGCGACGCCGGCACGATCGAGGCCCACCTCGGGGCGGTCGCGGGGGCGGGACGGGAGGCGCTCGACGTCTATCGCGCCCTCGGCCAACGCCAGGTCACCCTCGCCGAGCGGCGCGGTCTCGCACCGGAAGCGGCGGCCCGGTTGCGCGCGGCGTTCACAAGGTCGCGCTAACGCGGTAGGATCACACCATGCAGCGCAGCATCACGGCCCGCTACGCGGTCCGTCCCGTGGCCCGCTTCGCGACCGTCCCGCCCCGGGCCCGCGAGCCCCGGCTCGGCCTTGATCGCCACGTCCGGTTCCGGGCTGCCGCGGACCGCCCCACGCTCCTCCGCAGGCCCGAGCTCGGCCCGGTCGCGCTGCTGCGCTCCGAATGGCGGACGGTGCTGCCCGTCCGTGAGCAACGGCCGACCTCGGGCCTCGTGGGCCCGTACGTCCCGGTCCGCTGGGCCAAGTTCGGCGCCCGCGCCACCGGACGCCGGCCGCGCGCCGCAACGGCGCCGTGGCGCGGCTGAAGCGCGTAACGGCCACCTCCGCCGGCGGGATCGTCATCCGGTCGTTCGACGGCATCCCACACCTCGTCGCCGGGCGCCGCCGGCGCCAGCGCGACGGGATCTCCTGGACGCTCCCCAAGGGAACCCCGAACCCGCTCGAGACGCTGGAGGAGACCGCCCTTCGCGAGGTTGCCGAGGAAACCGGCCTCCAGGTTCGCCTGCTGGCGCCCCTCGAGAAGATCGAGTACTGGTTCGTGCAGGGCGGCGCCCGCGTTCACAAGACCGTCCACTTCTGGCTGATGGAGTCGGTCGGCGGCGACCTCGACCGCCACGACCACGAGTTCGACGAGGTCCGCTGGGTTCCGCTCGAGGACGCCCCGGCCCTCCTGACGTTCGAGACCGAGCGGGCGCTCGTCGCGCAGGCGGCAGCCGTCGCGGAGCCCCACCCGGACGGACGCGCCTGAGCAGGGAGGTCCGGTCATGACGGAGGAACCGCGCGCCACGCCGCTCATCGAGCGTCACGAAGCGCTGCGCGCCCGGCTCGTCGACTTCGCCGGCTGGCGGATGCCGATCCAGTACGCCGGGATCCTCGAGGAGCACCGTGCAGTCCGCCAGCGGGCCGGCCTGTTCGACCTGTGCCACATGGGCGAGCTCTTCGTGGAGGGTCCCGACGCCGGTGACGCCCTCGCCTTCGCGGTGACGACCGACCCCCGGACGCTCGCGATCGGCCGCGCCCACTACTCGATGATCTGCGCCCCGGATGGCGGGATCCTCGACGACCTCATCGTCTACCGCCTGGCGCAGGACCGCTTCATGGTGGTCGCCAACGCCTCGAACGCGGCCGTCGTCTCCGACGCCCTCGCCGAGCGCTTCGAGAGTCGGCGGGCGGTCCTCGACGACCGTTCCCTGGCGACCGCGCTCGTGGCGATCCAGGGGCCGGCGGCCCTGGGCATCCTCGCCCCGCTCACCGATCTGGATCTCGACGCGATCCGCTACTACGGGATCGGGGAGGGGGCGGTGGCGGGCGTTCCGGGCCTGGTCGCCCGCACGGGCTATACCGGCGAGGACGGCTTCGAGGTCTTCGTCGACGCGTCCGCCGCGACGACGATCTGGGACGCCCTGGTTGCCGCCGGCGAGGCCGCCGGTCTCGTGCCCGTGGGCCTCGGTGCGCGCGACACGCTGCGCCTGGAGGCCGGGATGCCGCTCTACGGCAACGAGCTCGACAGCTCCACGACGCCCTTCGAGGCGGGGCTCGGCAGGGTCGTGAAGCTCGCCAAGGACGGCGGCTTCGTGGGCCGGGACGCGCTGGCGGCGGCCTCCGAGGCTGGCCTGAGCCGGCGGCTCGTCGGCCTGGTCGTGCGCGGGCGCGGGATCGCGCGCCACGGCTACCCGGTCTGGGCCGGCGACCGCGCCAGCGGGATCGTCACCTCCGGCACGATGTCGCCCACGCTCGGCGTGCCGATCGCGATGGCGTACGTCGCCCCGGCGGACTCCGCGCCCGGTACGATGCTCGACGTGGAGATCCGCGACGCGCGGGCGGCCGCGGAGGTCGTCCCGCTCCCGTTCTACATCCGGCCCCGCTGACCCAGACGAGAGGAGCGCCGCATGATCCCGACCGACCTGCGCTACACGAAGGAGCACGAGTGGGTCCGCGTCGACGGCGACGTGGCCACCATCGGGATCACCCAGCACGCCGCCGACCAGCTCGGCGACATCGTCTTCGTGGAGCTGCCCACCGTCGGGCGGGCCCTGGAGCAGTTCGCGACGTTCGGCGTCGTCGAGTCGGTGAAGGCCGTCAGCGACCTCTTCGCGCCGGTGGGCGGCGAGGTGGTCGAAGTCAACGGCGCGCTGGCGGCCGCAGCCGAGGTCGTGAACTCCGACCCGTACGGAGCGGGCTGGATGCTGCGCCTCCGCCTGGCCGACCCGGCCCAGCTGGATGCCCTCCTCGACCCGGCCGCCTACGAGGCGCTGGTCGCGGAGGCCTGAGATGGCGTACGGACCGCATACAGCAGGCGAGCGGGAGCGGATGCTCGAGGCCCTCGGGATCGCCTCCGTCGACGCCCTCTTCGAGGCGATCCCGCCGACCGTCAGGGCGACCGAGCTCGACCTCCCCCCGGCCCTCACCGAGCTGGAGCTCATGGGGCACCTGGGGGGGCTGGCCGGGCGCAACCGGATCGACCTCGCGAGTTTCCTCGGCGCCGGCGTCTACCGCCACCACGCGCCGCCCGTCGTTGACCAGCTCCTCCTGCGAGGCGAGTTCTACACCGCCTACACGCCGTACCAGCCGGAGATCAGCCAGGGGACCCTCCAGACGATCTACGAGTACCAGTCGCTCCTGGCCGAGCTGACGGGGATGGACGTCGTCTCGGCGTCGCACTACGACGGTGCAGCGGCGACGGCGGAAGCCGCGCTCATGACCTGCCGGGCGACCGGCCGGGAGCACGTCCTCGTCTCGCGCAGCGTCCATCCGCACTATCGCGAGACGTTCGAGACCTACTTCGCCGGGGCGAACCTCACCTTCGCCGAGATCCCCCTGCTCCCCGGCGGACCCGGGGCCGGGACGACCGACCTGACTGCCCTCGAGCGGATGCTGGCCGATCCGGCCCACCCCGTCGCCGGCGTGGTCGCCGGCCACCCCTCCGTCCTGGGTCTCCTCGAACCGATGGAGGAGATCGGCCGCCTTGCCCACGCCGCCGGCGCCCTCTTCGTCGCGGTCGTCGAGCCGGTGAGCCTTGCCGTCCTCGCCCCGCCGGCGGCGTACGGTGCCGACATCGCGGCCGGCGAGGGCCAGTCCCTGGGGATGCCTCCCCAGTACGGCGGCCCCTACCTCGGCATCGTGGCCTGTCGCGAGACACTCATCCGGCAGATCCCGGGGCGGCTCATCGGGATGACCGCCGACCTCGAGGGGAAGCGGGCCTACGTCATGACCCTGCGCGCGCGTGAGCAGGACATCCGGCGCGAGCGCGCGGCCAGCAACATCTGCACCAACCAGGCCCTCTGCGCCCTTGCCGCGTCGATCTACGTGGCGGCCCTGGGGCCCGGTGGCCTCCGCGACGTCGCCGCGACGGGCGCGGCGCGCGCGGCAGAGCTGGAGGAGGCCCTGCTGGGGGTGGGTGCGCCGCGCCTCCACCCCGGGCCGTACCTCAACGAGTTCGCGGTCCGCGTCCCGGACACCGTGGCCGTCCACCGCCGCCTGCTGGCGGCCGGGGTCCTCGCCGGCATCCCGCTCGCCGAGCTGGAGCCGGACGACCCATCGCTCGGCGAGGGCCTCCTCGTCTGCGCCACCGAGGTCACCACCCCGGCCGAGATCGAGCAGTTCGCCGCGGCCCTCGCCCCGGCGCTGGCGGCGGTGCCGGAGGCCGTCCGATGAGCGTGACCGGCGATCCGCTCCAGCCCACTCTCTTCGAGCGCTCGCGGCCCGGGCGAGGGGCCGGCATGCGCCTCCCGGCGCCCCGTGCCGACGCTCTCGAGCGGCTCCCCGCAGCCGCGCGGCGCGCCATCCCGCCCGCGCTGCCCGAGCTCAACGAGGCGACGCTCGTCCGCCACTACGTCAACCTCTCGCACCTCAACTGGTCCGTGGACACCGGCTTCTACCCCCTCGGCTCGTGCACCATGAAGTACAACCCCAAGGTGAACGAGTGGGCGGCCCGCCTGCCGGGCTTCGCCGCGCTTCACCCGCTCGCGCCCGACGAGACCGCCCAGGGGACGCTGGAGCTGCTCTGGACCCTCCAGCAGGAGCTCGCCGAGATCAGCGGGATGGACGCGGTGACGCTCCAGCCCGCGGCCGGCGCCCAGGGGGAGCTCACCGGAATCCTGATGGTCCGGGCCTATCACCGGGCCCGCGGCGACGCCGCGCGGACCGACGTCCTCGTCCCGGACTCGGCCCACGGCACCAACCCGGCCACCGCCTCGATGGCCGGCTTCCGGACCGTGAACATCCCCTCCGCGCCGGACGGCGGCGTGGACCTCGACGCGTTCCGGGCCGCGCTCGGCCCGACCACGGCGGCCGTCATGATCACGAACCCCTCCACGCTCGGGCTCTTCGAGACCCGGGTGGTGGAGCTCCTCGAGATGGTCCACGCCGTGGGCGCCCTCGCCTACATGGACGGGGCCAACCTCAACGCGTTGCTCGGCCATTTCCGACCGGGCGCCGCCGGCTTCGACGTCATGCACTTCAACGTCCACAAGACGTTCTCCACGCCGCACGGGGGCGGCGGTCCCGGGGCCGGGCCGGTGGGGGTCCGCGCCCATGTGGCCCCCTTCCTGCCGGAGCCGCTGGTCCGGCGCGAGCCGGACGGCACGTTCCGCCTGGAGCGGGCCGGCGAACGACCCACGAGCATCGGCCGGATGCGCTCGTTCGCCGGGAACGTGGGGGTCCTCGTGCGCGCGTACGCCTACATCCGGGCCCACGGCGCGGATGGCCTGCGGGAGGTGAGCGAGGATGCCGTCCTCGCGGCCAACTACCTGAAGCACCGCCTGGGCGGGGCGTACGTCATTCCCTTCGAGCGGCCCTGCATGCACGAGTTCGTCGCGTCGTCGTCGGGCCTCAAGGCCGCGACCGGGGTGCGGACCCTCGACGTCGCGAAGCGGCTCATCGACAAGGGGTTCCACCCCCCGACGATCTACTTTCCCCTCACGGTGGAGGAGGCGATGCTGATCGAGCCGACAGAGACCGAGAGCCTCGAGACCCTCGACGCGTTCGCCGACGCCATGCTCGAGATCGCCCGGGAGGCCCACGACGATCCCGAGCTGGTGAAGAGCGCCCCCCATACCGCGCCCGTGCGCCGTCTCGACGAGGCGACGGCCGCCCGCCAGCCCAATCTCCGGTGGCGACCGTCGGCGGCCGCCGGCCCGCCGGCCTGACGAGTCGCGGCGCGACCCGTGTTCGGCCGGACTTGACCTCGCGCGCCAATCGCCCGTGCGTATAATGCGGCGCGTGTCTCGGCGCCACGCCCGCACGGCATCGCGGAGGAGGCCGCGGGCAAGAGGCGCCGGACGTTTTGATGGGACGGGTGCCAGGCACCGGTTCCGGATTGGAGGAACGAGCGTATGAGCCTGATGAGAAAGCGCAGCCTGGGACTGCTCGCGGCGGCCGCCGTGCTGGTGGGCGCCTGCGGCGGATCGGCGACCCCGTCGCCGACTGCTGCGCCCCCCCCCACCGCCGCTCCCACGACGGCGCCCACTGCGACCCCTGAGCCTGCGAATCCCGAGGACATCCTCTTCAAGTACGTGTACGTGCCCGTCCCGGGCACCCCGGGCGGCTCTGCCATCGTGGCTGACTGGCAGCCCGTCGCGAACCTGAACTCGTTCTACGACAACTCGTTCACGACGGCCCAGGTCCTCGCCGCGACGGAGGTCGGGCTGTGGGAGACGTCGAGCGACGGCCACTGGAAGCCGGAGCTGGCGGCGAAGATGCCGATGTTCTCGGACGACTCCATCCGCCAGGCCGCCGACGGCTCCTTCGAGGTCGATCTCGAGCTGCTTCCCGACCTGAAGTGGTCGGACGGCGTGCCCCTGACCCTCAACGACCTCAAGTACACCTGGAAGTGGATCATGGATCCCGCCCAGACCGGTCTCTCCTCCGGGACCACCGGCTGGGAGGACATCTCCGACATCGTCGTGAGCGCTGACGGCCTCAAGGCCACGGTCAAGTTCACGAAGGCGTACGCCGGCTTCTACGGCCTCCTCGGCGGCTGGTTCGTCCCGGAGCACTACTTCTCGACCATCCCGGTGGCCGACGCGCCGACGAAGTCGATGCCGGTCACCCCGGACGTCGTGAAGATCCCAGCCTCCGGGCCGTTCATGTTCGACACCGCGTCCTCGACCGGCATCGTGGTCAAGAAGAACCCGAACTACAAGCTCGGGGCGTCCGGCAACGGCGCCTATCTCGACGAGGTCAAGTTCGTCTTCTATGCCGACGTCGACGGCATGAAGGCCGACTTCCTCGCCGGCAACATCGACGCGGCCCTCGACATGCTCGCGGCCGACTACGACTCGATCAAGAACGTCGATCCGGCCATCGGCCGGGCGCTCCTCGAGCCGGCCTGGCAGTACGAGCACCTGGACATGAACCAGGGCCCCAACGGCCATCCGATGCTTGCCGACGTCAAGGTTCGCCAGGCCCTGACCCAGGCGATCGACAAGGCCGACCTGTTCGCGGCGCTCTTCCCGGGCTATCCGGTCCCGGAGACGGCGGCCTGCTCGCCGGCACCTCCAGGCACCTACTGGCGTGATGAGACGATCCAGTGCAAGCCGTTCGATGTTGCCGCCGCCAATGCCCTCCTCGACGAGGCGGGCTGGAAGGACACCAACGGCGACGGCATCCGGGACAAGGACGGCAAGGAGGCGGTCCTGACCGCCTGCACGCTGGCCGGCCGCCCGGTCCGCCAGCTCACCCTCGAGAAGGTCGCCGGCTACTACGAGGCCATCGGCGTCAAGGTCAACGTCCAGCTCTCCGACGTCCTGTTCGACGGCTGGAACGACACGACCGCCGATACCCCGTGCAACATCTACCGCGGCACCTACGACCTCGCGCTCTTCGCCTGGGTCCTGACCTTCGACCTCTTCGGCGACTACTACTACAGCTATCAGACGGCCCAGTGGCCGGATGCCGACCCGCACGACGGTGGCAACACCTCGCGCTTCTCGAACCCGGACATGGACGCGGCGCTCGACGTCCTCAAGAACAAGATCACGACCGCGGACCAGATCGCGGCCGTTCAGACCGTCCAGCAGGTGTACGTCGACCAGTACGCCGAGATCCCGCTGTACTACCGCAACGAGGCGCGCGGCGTCTCGACGCGGCTGCAGAACTTCTTCAAGAACCCCGGCACTGCCTCCGACATCTGGAATGTCGAGGACTGGTGGGTCAAGCAGTAACCCCGTAGTCAGCGAAGGGCGCCGACCGCTCGCGGCCGGCGCCCTTCGTTTACCCACGCTCGCCCGCACGAGCGCTGCAGGCATCGTCGAAGGCGTAGGCGTCCATGGTCAAGTACATCATCCGGCGCACGCTGGGGCTGATCCCGCTGCTGCTCGGGATCGTCCTGATCAGCTTCGCGTTGATGAAGCTGGCCCCGGGAGGGCCGGAGCGCCAGTTCAACCAGAACCCCCGGGTCACCGAGGAGCAGATCAACGCCTGGCTCAAGCGCTGGTGCCTCGAGCGCGAACCCACCCCCGTCGGCATCGTCCGCGAGTTCGCGGGCTGGATGGGGTTCTACAACTGCGACACCGAGAGCATCTTCTCGCCGTCGGGCGGGCTGAACTTCCTGCCGGAGTTCCTCGGCGGCGGCGACAACGGGATCATCCACGGCGATCTCGGCATCTCGATCACCAGCGCAAGACCGGTGACGGATGTCATCGTCGAGCGCATCCCGGCGACCCTGATCCTCACGTCGGTCGCCCTGTTCCTGTGGGTCTCGTTCGCGATCATCCTGGGCGTCATCGCGGCCGTCAGGCGCTACTCGTTCTTCGACCAATCGGTGACGTTCTTCTCATACGTCTTCTACTCGCTGCCCACCTTCTGGCTGGGCCTGATGATGATCTTCTTCTTCGCCGTGACGCTTCACTGGCTGCCCGCCCAGGGCATCGTGTCGCCGCGCGACTGGCCGCCCTTCAACACGCCCCAGTACTGGGAGGCGTTCGGCCAGGACCCCTGGGGCGCCATCGTCGACATCGGGCGCCACCTGGTCCTGCCGGTGACGGTGCTCGTCCTCGTCAACATCGCGGGCGACAGCCGGTTCGTGCGGGCGAGCATGCTGGAGGCGCTCAACCAGGACTACGTGCGAACGGCGCGGGCCAAGGGCCTGCCGCGGCGCACGGTGATCATGAAGCACTCCTTCCGCAACGCCATGCTCCCGGTCGTGACGAACGTGGCCCTCGAGCTGCCGTTCCTCTTCAGCGGCGCGATCGTGACCGAGACGATCTTCTCCTGGGCCGGGATGGGCCTCCTGTTCATCGAGGGCGTGGCCGCGCGCGACTACTTCCTGCTGATGGGCCTCATCCTCATCACCTCGACCCTGGTCATCGTCTTCAACCTGGTGGCCGACGTCGTCTACGCGGTCGTCGATCCGCGCATCCGCTACGACTGAGGACCGCACCGTGGCCAAGACCCTCCGTTCCGCCGAGCCCCTCGTCATCGATTCGCACGTTGCGGAGATCGCGGCCGAAGAGGCCGGCACCCAGGACTTCGAGGTTGCCCTCGTCTCGCTCAACCAGTGGCAGCTCGCCTGGCGTCGCTACCGGCGCCACCACCTGGCGGTCGTCGGCTCCGGCTTCCTGCTGGCGATGATCGGGGTCGCGATCTTCGGGACGATCCTGTGGCCCTACAACCCGAACGACATCCCGGGCGTCACGACGCCGGGCGGCGATCCGCCGACCCTCAACCCCATCGAGAACCTGTTCGGGACCGATTTCGGCGGCCGGAGCGTCCTCCAGATGGTCATCGTCGGGGCGCGGATCTCGGTGGCGGTCGGGCTCTTCACCATGATCATCGCGACGACGATCGGCGTGACCGTGGGCGCGCTCGCCGGGTTCGCCGGCGGCCGGGTAGACGGCGCGCTCATGCGCTTCGTCGACCTGATGCTGGCGATCCCGTTCCTCTTCGTGATCCTCGTCGCGGCCCGCTTCTTCGGCGGTGGGGATCCGGTCACCCTGATCATCATCTTCGGCCTGCTGTTCTGGGCGGGCCTGGCACGCCTCGTCCGGGCGCTCTACCTGTCGCTCCGGGAGGCCGAGTTCGTGGAGGCGGCGAGGGCCGTCGGCGTGAGCGACACGCGCATCACGTTCCGCCACATCCTGCCGAACGCGCTGGGGCCGATCGTCGTCTCCGCCACGCTGATCATGGCGGGCGCGATCGTCACGGAGGCCTTCGTGAGCTTCCTGAACTTCGGGATCAGGGCCACGGACGTCAGCTGGGGCAACGCCCTCTCCAACTCGAAGGGCTACCTGCTCCAGGGCAACTGGTGGTGGCCGTTCTTTCCGGGCATGGCCATCGCCCTGACCGTCATCGCGGTCAACTTCATCGGCGACGGCCTCCGCGACGCCCTCGACCCACGGAGCAAGGAATGACCCCCGTGATCACCGCCACGGCCGCGCCGCCTGCGACCCCTGACCGGCCGCCGCCCTCGGACGTCCTGCTCGACGTTCGAGACCTGCGGACGTACTTCCACGTCATGGACGGCACGGTTCGGGCGGTCGACGGCGTGAGCTACTCGATCAAGCGCGGCCAGACGCTCGGCATCGTCGGCGAGTCGGGCTGCGGCAAGAGCGTGACCGCACTGACGATCATGCGCCTGCTCGACATCCCCCCGGCAGAGATCGCGTCGGGAAGCGTCTGGTTCAAGGGCCGCAACCTGCTCGCCCTGCCCGAGGACCAGATGCGGGTGGTCCGGGGCAACGAGATCTCGATGATCTTCCAGGAGCCGATGACCAGCCTCAACCCGGTCTACACCGTGGGCGACCAGATCTCCGAGGGGGTCATCCTCCACCAGAAGCTGTCCAAGAAGGCCGGCCTGGAGAAGGCGATCGAATCACTTCGCCTGGTCGGCATCAACAACCCGGAGCGACGAGCGAAGCAGTACCCCCACGAGATGTCGGGCGGCATGCGCCAGCGCGCGATGATCGCGATGGCGCTCGCCTGTGATCCCGACCTGATCATCGCCGACGAGCCGACGACCGCCCTCGACGTCACGATCCAGGCCCAGATCCTCGAGCTCATCCGCAAGGTCCAGGACGAGACCGGGGCGGCGCTCATGCTGATCACCCACGACCTCGGCGTGATCGCCGAAACCGTGCAGGACGTGGTCGTGATGTATGCGGGCCGGGTGGTCGAGTCGGGGACCGTGGACGAGGTGCTCCTTGCGCCCAAGCACCCGTACACGAAGGGCCTCCTCGAGTCGATCCCGTCGAAAGGCAAGCGCGGCCAGCGGCTCAACGTCATCAAGGGCACGGTGGCCAACCCGTTCAACCTGCCGGCTGGGTGCAACTTCGCCCCGCGCTGCCCCTATGCGTTCGGGACCTGCTCCGCGCACGACCCGCAGATCGAGGACGCCTCCCCGCCCGACGTCGCCTGCTGGCTCTACACGCGGGCCCCGGGCGGTCCACCACCACCCAGGCTCCGACCGCTCGTCCCGGCGATCGAGGACGGGCGCTCGTGATCGACTCGCCTGATCAGACCCTCCCGGTGCCGGGCCGGGAGGACCCGAAGTCGCCCTCCGAGGTGCTCGTCAAGGTCGACGGGCTCGTGAAGTACTACCCGATCATGGGCGGCATCCTTCGCCGCAAGATTGCCGACGTCAAGGCGGTCGACGACGTCACCTTCACGATCAACCGGGGCGAGGTCTTCGGCCTCGTCGGCGAGTCCGGGTGCGGCAAGACCACCCTGGGTCGCACGCTGATCCGACTCCAGCCCGCGACGGCCGGCCGGGCGTCGATCGCCGGCGAGGACATCTTTGCCAAGAAGGGCGCGGACCTGAAGCGCTTCCGCCGCCGGATGCAGATCATCTTCCAGGACCCGGTGGGCTCGCTCAACCCTCGAATGCCGATCAGCGACATCATCGGTGAAGGCCTGCTCGCCCAGGCCGACGACGAGAATCGCTGGGGGAAGCGGGAGGTCCGTGACGCCCGTGTCGGGGACTACCTCGATGCGGTAGGCCTGCGCCGCGACTACGCGCGCCGCTACCCGCACGAGTTCAGCGGCGGTCAGCGTCAGCGCATCGGGATCGCCCGGGCGCTGGCCCTGTCGCCCGAGGTCGTCATCTGCGACGAGCCGGTCTCGGCGCTCGACGTCTCGATCCAGTCGCAGATCCTCAACCTGCTCCTCGACCTGCGGCGCGAGTTCGACCTGACCTACCTCTTCATCGCCCACAACCTGTCGGTGATCCAGTACATCAGCGACCGGGTCGGCGTCATGTACCTCGGCAAGCTCGCCGAGGTTGCCGACGTCGACGAGCTGTATTCGAACCCGCGCCACCCGTACACCATCGCCCTGCTGTCGGCCGTCCCGGAACCGGACCCCCGTGTCCGCAAGCGGCGCATCGTCCTCACGGGTGAGGTGCCGAGCCCGGCCGCGCCCCCTTCCGGGTGCCGGTTCCACACGCGGTGCTGGCTGCGGGAGCAGCTCGGGCGGCCCGAGGCGTGCGAAGTCCAGGTGCCCGAGCTCCGGGTGATCGCTGCCGGTCACAACGTGGCCTGTCACTTTGCCGAATCGGTGACTTCGGCGGCGGCCATCGAGGCAGCCACCATCATCGACACCCGGATCGCGTCCGGCAGGGCCGAGCCGATCGCGGCGATCGGCCCCCTGGCCGGCGCGGGCATCGCCGAAGCCGGCCGCTCGCCCGCCAACGACACGCCGCCCGCGCACGACATGCCGCCGGCGGACGCCTGAGCAGTCGATGAATCTGCGGACTCGCCGGGCGACGGGACTGCTCGCCGCCGCCGCGATCATCGCGAGCGCGTGCGGCGCCACCCCGTCGCCCACGCCTGTGCCGAGCCAGGGCGCGTCCGTCGCCCCCTCCGCGACGCCGGCCGAGGGCACGTCGGCGGACTTCCGCTTCGCCATCGACGGCGAGCCGACGTACTTCTCGCCGTCCGCCAGCGACCTGCCGACCTCGTGGGTCAACCGTCTCATCTACACGGGCCTCTACCGCTTCGACAACAAGGGCGACGTGATCCCGGACCTCGCCACGGCGATGCCCGAGCTCAGCGCCGACGGCATGACGCTCACGATCAGGATGCGGACCGACGCCAGGTGGCACGACGAATCCCCGGTCACGTCGGCTGACGCGAAGTTCACCTTCGACATGGCGATGTCGCCGGCGTGCTCCTTCAACCCGACGGCGTGCTCGACGTGGGGCGACAACGTCGCATCGGTCGAGGCGCCCGCGCCCGACGTCCTCGTTATCACCATGAAGAACCCGTACGCGCCGATCTACACGTTCGGGCTGACGCAGGGGCTCGTGCCCCTGGCCGCCACCGAGGCTTCGTACCAGGAGTTCGTCGCCCGGTCGGGCGGGGCCGACACGGCAGCCGTCACGGCGCTCGTCGACGAGATCGCGACCGCCCGAGGCGACTCGGACTGCGAGGGCGGCATCCCGCCGGACACGTGCACGGCGGCCTTCTACACCGCCGACATGGAGGCCATCCTCAGCGCCGCCGGGGTCACCCTCCCGGACAAGGCCAGGTTCGCCGGCGAGGACGGCCAGACCGATGCCGCCGCCTACGGCGACGCCCTGCTGTCCCAGCTCACCGACCTCGACACGACCCTGCAGGCCGGCGACGCGGACAAGGTGGCGGCTGCCTACCGCCTCCTCGACATCAACCGGGCGCCGATCGGCAGCGGCGCCTACAGGTTCGTCGCCTACGTGCCCGGCCAGAGCGTGGAGCTCGCCCGTTTCGACGACTATTACCTGTTCACGCCCGGCCCGGCCGAGGTCCATGTCCGCGTGATCAAGGACTCCGTGGCCGCCTCGGAGGCGCTCCAGTCCGGCAACATCGACTGGCAGACCGAGATCCCGTCGCTCGACGCGGTCGCCGCGCTCAAGGCCAACCCGAACGTCACGCTGTCCGAGTATGCCGAGCTCGGCTACGCCTACATCGCCTTCAACGTTCGCCCGGGCCGCGTCTTCTCGGACCTCGTCGCCCGCCACGCGTTCGCCCTGTGCATCGACCATCCCGGGACTGTCCAGTCGGCGACCAAGGGCAGCGGCGTCCCGGTCAAGGCCAACATCCCGCCGGGCTCGTTCTTCCACGACCCGACCGTCCCGGACTACCGGCTCGACCCGGCCGGCGCCGGGACGCTCCTCGAGAGCGATGGCTACACGCTCCGGGACGGCGTCTACGAGAAGGACGGGCAGAAGCTCGCGGCCGACCTGTACGTGCGCCGGGACGACCCCCAGCGCGTGTCGTTTGCGCAGATGGCGGCGGAGCAGCTCGCCCAGTGTGGCATCGACATCACCGTCAGGGAATCCGACTACTCGACCGTGATCGTGCCCCTGCTCTTCTACCCCAACGACTTCGACATCTACCTCGGCGGGTGGAGCGACCTGGCCGACCCGGAGGACTCCAGCTTCTTCGGGTGCGCGCACGTCACCAGCAAGGGCAACCCGGGCGACGACAACTTCACGGGCTACTGTGATCCGAAGCTCGACGAGCTCCAGAAGGCGGCAGCGGAGGAGCTCGACCGGGCCAGGCGGAAGGAGATCCTGGCGGACGTCCAGCTCCACCTGCACGACAAGGGACCGTACTACTTCCTGTGGGCGGATCTCGGGCACCGGGGCTACGGCGCCAACGTCACGACGAACGGCGTGCTGGGCCCGATCGACTACACCTCGGTCTACGACTGGTGGAACATGGACAGCTGGATCGTGACCAGGGAGTGACGCCCGTCCCGGAGTCCCGCGGGGCCGCGGCCGCCTCAGGCTGCAGGCGCGTCCGGACCCCGGAAGTGGCAGGCGACGAACTGCTCGCCGCCGGCCGCCACGAGCTCCGGGACCTCCGTCTCGCAGCGCTCCGGGTTCCCCAGCTCGGCCCGCAGCGGGCAGCGCGGATGGAAGCGACAGCCGCCGGGCGGGTTGACCGGGGAAGGGACGTCGCCGCCCAGGATCACGCGGCTGCGGCGGAGCTCGGGGTTGGGGATGGGAATGGCCGACAGGAGCGCCTGGGTGTACGGGTGGCGCGGGGCTGCGAAGATCCGCTCGCGGTCGGTGATCTCCGCGACCCGCCCCAGGTACATGACGGCGACGCGGTCGCTGATGTGCTCCACGACGCCCATGTTGTGAGCGATGAAGACGTACGTCAGGCCCAGCTCGCGCTGGAGGTCCTTGAGGAGGTTCAGCACCTGCGCCTGGATCGACACGTCGAGGGCCGAGACGGGCTCGTCGCAGACGACGAGGTCCGGCTCGAGCACCAGGGCCCGGGCGATCCCGATCCGCTGCCGCTGGCCGCCGCTGAACTCGTGGGGGTAGCGACGAGCCTGGTACGGCTGGAGCCCGACCTTGTCCATGATCCTGGCGACTTTCGTGCGGCGCTCGGCCGGCGTACCGAGGTCGTGGATCCGCAGGCCGTCCCCGATGCTGTCGCCGATCGGGGATCGCGGGTCGAGCGAGGCGAACGGGTCCTGGAAGACGATCTGCATCCGGCGCCGGAAGGGCTTGAGCGACCGCCCGTGGAGTCGGGTGATCTCCTCGCCGTCGAAGACGATGGTGCCCGAGGTCGGCTCGAGGAGCCGCAGGATGAGGCGCGCGACCGTCGTCTTGCCGCAGCCGGACTCCCCGACGAGGCCGAGCGTCTCGCCCCGGCGCACGTAGAGGTCGACCCCGTCGACGGCCTTGACGGTCGCGACCTGGCGTTGCAGGATCCCCCCCTTGATCGGGAACACCTTGACCAGATCGTGGACCTCGAGCAGGTGTGGCCCGTCCAGCAGGGGAGTCGGCGTCGCGGTTGGGCGGGCCAGGCCGGCCGTCATGTGACCGGCCCGTCCGCGGCCCGGTGAGCCCCGCCATCGGGGTCGTGGTACCGGAAGCACCGGACGTCGTGGCCGGGTTCGAGGATGCGCAGCTCGGGATGGGTCTCGAGGCAGCCCTCGACCCCCTCGGTCACGCGGACGAGGCAGCGCGGGCTGAAGCGGCAGCCGGCCGGCAGGTCGATGAGGTTGGGCACGTTGCCCGGGATGACCTCGAGCGCGTCGCGGATGAGGCCCGGGACGGGGATGGATCCGATCAGCCCCCGCGTGTACGGGTGGCTGGGGCGGGCGAAGAGCGTGTGGACGTCCGTCGTCTCCACGATCTCCCCGGCGTACATGACCGCGACCCGGTCGCACATCTCGGCGACGACCCCCAGGTCGTGAGTGATGAGGACGATCGCCGTCCCGAGGTCCCTCTGGAGGTTGCGCATCAAGTCGAGAATCTGCGCCTGGATCGTGACGTCGAGCGCGGTGGTCGGTTCGTCCGCGATCAGGAGCTCCGGCTCGCAGGCGAGGGCCATGGCGATCATGACCCGCTGGGCCATGCCGCCCGACATCTCGTGGGGATAGGCCTTGAGGCGGCGGGCGGGGTCGGAGATGCCCACCATCCTGAAAAGCTCGAGGGCCCGGTCGAGGGCGGCCTTCTTCTTCATGTTGCGGTGGACTTCGAGGACCTCGGCGATCTGGCTGCCGATGTCCACGACCGGGTTCAGGGAGGAGGTCGGTTGCTGGAAGATCATGGAGATGCGGTTGCCCCGGATCTCGCGCATCTTCTCCGACGGGAGGGTGAGGAGCTCCTGGCCGTCGAAGACAACCGAGCCGGCGTCGATCCGGCCGGGGTCGGACACCAGCCGCAGGATCGAGAGCGAGGTGACGCTCTTGCCGCAGCCCGACTCGCCGACCAGTCCCACCACCTCGCCGCGGTCCACGTGGAAGTCGATCCCGTCGACGGCCCGAACCACGCCGTAGCGGGTGTAGAAGGATGTGCGCAGGCCCCGCACTTCGAGCAGCGGCCGGTCTCCCCGTTCCCGGCGCGGACGGCGGGCGACGTCGCCGATCGGGTCGATCTCCTCGATGACGGCGCGTTCCGCGCGGTCGGTTGCCCGTTCGACGGTTTCCTGCGGGAACGGACCGCTCATCGGTTGAGCCGCGGGTCGAGGGCGTCGCGCAGGCCGTCACCCAGCAGGTTGAACGCGAGCACCGTCACCACGATGGCGATCCCCGGCGCCAGCAGGAGATGCGGGGCCGTGAAGACCTGGTTGCGCTCGAGCCCGATCATCGAGCCCCACTCGGCCAGTGGCGGCTGGGCGCCGAGCCCGAGGAAGGACAGGGCGGCCACGTCGAGGATGGCCACGGCGATCCCGAGCGTTCCCTGGACGACCAACGGCGTGAGGGCATTCGGCATGATCCGGCGGCGGAGGAGGCCCGCCGGGGATTCACCGAGCGCCCGAGCTGCCGTCACGTAGTCCTGCTCCCGGATCGAGAGGACCGAGGCACGCGCGACGCGCGCGTAGATCGGGATCGCGACGATGCCGATCGCGAGCTGGGCGTTGATCAGGCCGGACCCCAGGAAGGTCACGATGGCGATCGCCAGGATCAGGGATGGGAACGCGAGCAGGACGTCCATCAACCGCATCAGGACGTTGTCCGACATTCCCGAGGCAAATCCCGCGATTGCCCCGATGAACGTCCCGATCAGGATGGCGAACCCGATGGTCAGGAACCCGATCTGGAGCGAGACACGGGAACCGTGCAGGACCCGGCTGAACTCGTCACGGAGGTTTCCGTCGAGCCCGAAGAGGTGCTCCGGCTGATCGGCCGGGCAGCCAAGGAGATGAATGCACGGCGGCGCGCGCTTGGTGGCGCCGGCCTCGACGCCGATCAGGACCTGGTTCGGGTCGAACGGAGCGATGAAGTCCGCGAGGAGGGCCACGGAGAAGAGCAGGCCGATGAGGACGAGGCCCACCTGCGCCGAACGCTGGCGGAGCACGCTGCGGAGGGTGTCGCGCCAGAGGCTCGACGGAGCGGCGGCCGGTGTCTCTCCGGTCGCGTCGGTCGCGGCGGTCAGTGTCTCTCCGGCCGGTGCAGTCGCGGTCGCCAGAGGCACGGCGCGCGGAGCCTGGTCCGGCGGAGGAGGGATCATCTGGGCGGCTCCTCCTCGCTCAGCCCAGCCGGACGCGCGGGTCCAGGCCCGCGTACGACACGTCCACCACGAGGTTCACGACGAGGTAGCCGATGGCGATGATGAGGGTGAAGCCCTGGATCACGACGTAGTCGCGACCGGTGATCGCCTCGTACATCGTCCTGCCGACCCCGGACAGGTTGAAGATCGTCTCGGTCAGCACCGCGCCGGCGAGCAGCCCGCCGAGCTGCAGCCCAATGATCGTCACGACCGGCAGCATGGCGTTGCGGAGGGCGTGCCGGCGGATCACGTGGCTCTCGCGCAGTCCCTTGGCCCGGGCCGTCCGGACGTAGTCCAGCCCGAGGACGTCGAGGATGGACGAGCGTGTCATCCGGGCGATGATCGCCATCGGGATCGTGGCGAGCGCGATGGCCGGCAGGATGAGGTGGCGACCGGCATCGACGAGCGCGTTCCATTGGAACGTCAGCAGGGCGTTCAGCGTGTAGATGTTCGAGACGAAGTCGAGGATCCCGCGCGGCATGCCGCTCAGGTCCTCCAGGCCCCAGGACTCGGCGAGCGACTTGATGGTGACGTCGGCGCTCAGCCGGCCCGACGGAGGCAGGGCGAATGGCGTGTCCTTGAGGACGATCGCGAACAGGTAGGCCAGGAGCAGGCCGAGGACGAAGACGGGAATCGAGACTCCCAGGTTCGCCCCGACCATCGTCACGACATCGGCCGGCGAATTGCGGCGCAGCGCGGAGACCAGCCCCAGGAGAACCCCGAAGACGGTGGCGATGAGGAGGGCGTAGAACGTCAGCTCGATCGTCGTGGGCAAACGTTCCACGAGGACGGTCGTGACGGGGCGGCTGAACTTGATGGACTGGCCGAGGTCCCCGCTCAGGAGCTGGCCGATGTAGCCCACGAACTGGACCGGGATCGGCTGGTCGAGGCCGTAGCGATGAATGAAGTCCTCGCACGCAGCGTCGGTCGCGCGCTCACCCAGGGAGGCCCGGCACGGATCACCCGGGATGATCCGGGCGAGGGCGAACACGATGAAGATGATGCCCAGCAGGACCGGGATGCTGAGCAGGAGACGACGGACGATGAAGCGGGCCATGAACCGTTTTCGATGACTCTCAGGGTGAAACGTGCTGCGGGCGCCGCGCCTGGCGCGACGCCCGCAGCATTCGCTGCGCGGTGGCTTCGACTACCGAGCTGGAGGCGGCGGGTTGAGGTACCCGCCGAACAGCGTGGCCCAATACTCGAAGACGCTCGTCCGGCCCTTGTGGAGCGGGTTTGCCGCATCCCACTGGGCCGAGTACGACGTCACGACATCGTTGGCGTCGAGAGCGGCGCCGTTCTGGTACGTCACGCCGTCGCGGAGCGTGCAGGTCCACACGGAGAGCTCCGTGTTGGGCTTGCACTCTGTGGCCAGGGCCGGAATCGGGTCGGTCCCGCCGACCTTGACTGTGTAGAGACCCTGGTAGATCTGGATGCAGGCCCGGATCGTCTCGCCGTCCGTCTCGTCCGGGCAGTAGAGGCTGAGCGGCTCGGCGTTCTGCATCCAGACCACCGTGTCGCGGGTCCCCGGCTTGACGGGGAAGAAGAACTCGTCACCGAGCGGCGAAGACACCGCTCCCTCGACGTCGGCCAGCCAGGCAGTGCCGGAGGCGCTGTGGGCGATGGGGACCATCGGCACGTGCTGCCTGATGAGCTCGTTGGCCTTGGTATAGGCCTCCTGGCGGACCGCGGTGTCGGCCGTCTGCCCGCCCGTGTTCAGGGCCGCCACGATGTCCTCGTACGGGGTGCCGAACTTCTTGCCGGCTCCCGCGCCGAAGTGGTAGTCCATGAAGTTCGTGGCGTCCGGCCAGTCGCCGGTCCAGCCGAGCATGAACAGGCCGTCGAGCGTGCCGGCCGCGTTGTTGTCGAGGTAGGTGCCCGACTCCTGGACCTCGATCGTCGCGTCGATGTTCAGGTTGGCCTTCAGCTGGGCCTGCAGATCCTGGGCCACGACGGCCGGATCGGGCAGGTAGCCGCGGACCACGTCGCGGTACTGGATCTTCGTCTTGAATCCATCCTTGTACCCGGCATCGGCGAGCAGGGCCTTTGCGGCTCCAACGTCGAACGAGGGCCAGTCGGCTCCGCCGCACGAGAAGGGGATCACGCAGGGCACGAAGTGCGTGGCGACCTCCGAGCCCTTGGGATAGAAGGTGTCCACGATCCGCTTGCGGTCGATGCCAAGGCCGATCGCCTGGCGGACCTTCTCGTTGTCCCACGGCTTGATCGTGTTGTTCATGCCGAGGTAGAAGACGTTGAGCGCTGCTCGTGGGTCGAACCTGAGCGTGGAATCCGCCTGGATCGTGGCGATGTCGTCGGTGCCGGGATTGTCGATCCCGTCGACGGTGCCCGACTTGAGCTCGACCAGCCGCTGAGCTGCCTCGCCGCTCCAGCGGAACACGAGGTTGGGCACCTGGGCCTTGTCGCCCCAGTAGTTCGGGTTGGCCTCGAGGACCATGCGGTCGCCCTTGGTCCACTCCTTGAGCGTGTACGGGCCGGTGCCGTTCGGCTTGTCCAGGAAGGAGCCGTCGGCGACTGCCTGCGCGAGCCAGTCGGAATCGAAGACCGGCACCGAGGCGAAAGCGACCTTCGACAGGAAGGCGACGTCCGGTGTGCAGAGGGTGAACTCCACCGTCTTCGCGTCGAGGGCCTTGATCTGCTTCAGCTCACCGACGTAGTCCTGGCCGTTGAACTTCTGGGCGGCGCAGTCGACATCGCCGCCCGTCGACGGATAGGTGAGGGCCTCGAAGGGGACCTCTGTTGCAGGCGCCGCTGTGGGGGGGGCCGCCGTTGCCGGGGCCGGGGTGGGTGTCGCCGCGCCGCCGCAGGCCGCGACGACAATCGCGGTCGCGGCTCCCAGGGCGGCGAGTCGGGCGCGCCACGGAGTTCCGGGCATGCTCGTTCGTCCTCCTCTTCTCCGTCCCGACGGCGGGACGGTCACACGCATACGGCGGCCCGCTCTCTCCTCGGGTCGCCCGGGTGCGAGCCAGCCTAGCACCGGCGATGGGGCGCCGTCACCCTTCACTGCGATACACCGCGCGGGCCGCCCGGGTTCGAATCGTCGAGCGGAGAGGCTAGACTCCGGGCGTGCAACCCCTTCGTATCGCCCTGGCCCAGGTCGCGCCCCGTCTCGGGGACCTCGAGGCGAACCTCCACCGTCACGCCGACGTCATCCGCGAGGCGAAGGCGGCCGGCGCCACCCTCGTTGTCTTCCCGGAGCTGGGTCTGACCGGGTACTTGCTCCAGGATCTCGCCGCAGAGGTCGCGATGCGTCTCGACGACCCGCGCCTGGCGGCCCTGGCGGCCGAGACCGCCGGCTGCTCGGCGGTCGTGAGCTTCGTGGAGGAGTCGGCCGATCATCGCCTCTTCATCGCCGCCGCCCTCCTGGAGGACGGGGCCATGCGCCACGTCCAGCGCAAGGTCCACCTGCCGACCTACGGCCTCTTCGACGAGCGGCGCTTCTTCGCTGCGGGCGATTCGATCCGGGCGGTGCCGTCGCGGCTGGGGGTCGGCGTGGGGCTCGCCATCTGCGAGGACTTCTGGCACCTGGGGACGGCCCAGGTCCTCGCCCTCGACGGGGCCCAGGTCCTCGTGAACGTCTCCTCGTCGCCCGGGCGGGACCTCGCCGCCGCCCATGCCGAAGGGCTCGGGACGGCCGCCTCGTGGCGCTCCATCCTGCGGACCTACGCGCAGCTGACCACGAGCGTGGTCGTCTTCTGCAACCGGGTCGGGGTCGACGAGTCGATCAGCTTCTGGGGCGGGAGCGAGGTGATCGGCCCAGGCGGCGAGCCGCTTGCCCGGGCGCCGCTGTACGACGAGGCCCTCGTCTACGCGGACGTGGCGCCTGACGACATCCGCCGGGAGCGGATCTCCCTGCCCCTCCTGCGCGACGAACGCCCGGAGCTGCTCGTGCGGGAGCTGGCGCGGATCGTGGCCGAGCGAGCGGACCTGGCGCCGGACACGACGGCAGGTCCCCGGGCCGGCCCGGCGGTGGACGGGTGAGCGTCGACCAGCCGCCGCCGTTCGAGCTTCCCGAGGAGCTCGGGATCGACACGGACGTCGCGCGGCGCGTCATCGCCGGCTTCATCCGCGGCCAGCTGCGCCAGGCGGGCTTCGAGCGGGCCGTCCTGGGGCTCTCCGGCGGCATCGACTCAGCTCTCGTCGCCTACCTCGTCGCCGAGGCCATCGGGGCCGCGCAGCTCCTCTGCCTGATGCTGCCGTACCGGACCTCGTCGCCGTCCTCGCGCCGGGACGCCGAAGATGTCGTCGCCGACCTGGGCTGCCCGAGCCGACTCATCGACATCAGCCCGATCGTCGACGGCTACTTCGGGACAGAGGTCGACGGCGCGGCCGCGACGGCGGTCAACGGAGCCGTCGCGACGGGGGCCGGTGGCGCGGAAGCGCTCACCGCCTCGGCGCTCCGGCGGGGCAACTTCATGGCCCGGGCCCGGATGATGGTCCTCTACGACGCCTCGGTCCTGTGGGGCGGGCTCGTGGTGGGGACCGGCAACAAGACGGAGTCGCTCATCGGCTACACGACGCTCTTCGGCGACAGTGCCTGCGCCTTCAACCCGATCGGCGATCTCTACAAGACCCAGGTGCGCCAGCTGTCGCTCGCCATGGGCGTCCCCGACGCGATCCTGCGCAAGGCGCCCTCGGCCGACCTCTGGCCGGGCCAGACCGACGAGGCGGAGGCGGGCTTCACCTACCACGAGCTCGACCGCCTCCTCTTCTGGATGATCGACCGGCGGCGGAACGCCCGCGAGCTCGAGGCGCTCGGGTTCGACGCCGCGACCGTCGCCCGGATCGAGCGGATGGTGGCCGGGTCGGAGTTCAAGCGCCAGGTCCCTCCCGTGGCGAAGCTCGGGCCCCGCACGGCGGGCGTCGACTACCTCTACCCGCGCCGACGACCGGGCAGCTCGCGGCCGTGAGGGACGGTGAGCCGGCCGGCGCGCCGCCCGCGCTGGCCGAGCTTGCGGGCCGCCTCTTCGTCGTGGCGACCCCGATCGGCAATCTCGGCGACGTGACGCTGCGCGCGCTGGAGGTCCTGCGCACCGTCCCGCTCGTGGCCGCCGAGGACACGCGCCTCACCCGCCGCCTCTTTGCCCGCCACGGCCTGACGACGCGCCTGGTGAGCTATCACGCCCGCAATGCAGCGGCCCGGGGGCCGGACCTGCTCGCCCACCTGCGCGGCGGGGCCGACCTCGCCCTCGTCACCGACGCCGGCACGCCCCTCGTCTCGGACCCGGGCGGCGAGCTCGTCGCCGCGTGGGCCGCGGAGCATGGTGTCGTGGTCCCGATCCCGGGCCCGTCGGCGGTGCTGGCGGCGCTCGTCGCCTCGGGGATCGCCGGCCCCCGGTGGGCGTTCGAGGGGTTCCTGCCCCGCTCGGGCCGCGAGCGGAGGACCCGCCTGGCCCGGGTGGGGGACGATCCCCGCACGACGGTCCTCTTCGAGGCGCCGGGGCGGCTTGCCGCTACCCTGGCGGATCTCGTGGCCGCGTGCGGCGCGGACCGGCCCGCCGCCGTCTGCCGCGAGCTCACGAAGATCCACGAAGAGGTGCGCCGGGGCTCGCTCGGCGACCTGGCCACGGCGGCCGCCGGCGGCTCGATCATGGCTCGCGGCGAGGTGGTGATCGTGGTGGGAGACAGCGGGGCGAGGTCGCCGGGCCGCGCCTCGGCCGCGGGCGATGGCCGCGACGGCGGCGATGAAGCGCTCGCGCGGGCCCGCGCCGACGTAGAGCGGCTGGTCGCCGGTGGTGCCGCCCGCGGCGACGCCGCGCGCCGCGTGGCCGCCGCCACCGGACTCCCGCGTCGCCGCCTCTATGGCGCGGGTTCCGCCGGGTAGGATCCGGCCATCATGTCAGCCGCGGCACGCCTCCCGATCCTCGGTGCGCTTTCCCCGGTCGCGCGGGCCCTGGTGCTCGCCACGCTGGGGATCTCCCTCGCGACCATCGTGCTCGAGTGGGGGCTCGGGGCGGACCCGACGCTCGTCTTCGTGGTCTCGGCTGTCGCGATTCTCGGGCTCGCCTGGCTGATCGGCCTCGCCACCGAGCGACTCGGCGCGCTGACCGGACCCCAGGTGGGAGGCATCCTCAACGCGACGTTCGGCAACATCGCCGAGCTGATCATCGCCTTCTTCGCCCTCCAGGCCGGGCTCATCGAGGTCGTGAAGGCATCGCTCACCGGCTCGATCATCGGGAACCTCCTCCTGGTCCTCGGCGCGAGCGTCTTCGTCGGCGGCATCCGCAATGGCATCCAGCGCTTCGACCCGCGCGTCGCCGGCTCGAACGCGGCGCTGCTCGTGGTGGCCGCGATCGGCTTCTTCGTGCCCGCGGTCTTCGCCCTCAGCGCCGGCCCGAGCCAGCCGGGGACGATCACCGAGGAATTGGTCCTCGTGGCAGGGATCCTGATCGTCGGATACGTCCTCTCTCTCGTGTTCCAGTTCACGAACTCGAGCCGGACGCTGGGGGGCCACGAGCCGGCCGCCGAGCACGGCGGGCCGGCCTGGACCCGTTCGGTCGCCGTCGTCGTGCTTCTCGCGGCCGCCGGGCTGCTCGCCGTCCTCTCCGAGATCCTCGTCGGCTCCATCGAGCCCTTCATCGAGACCTTCGGCCTGTCCGAGATCTTCGTCGGCGTGATTCTCATCCCGACGATCGGCAACCTCGCCGAGCACCTGGTGGCCGTCCAGCTGGCCTGGAAGAACCGGATGGAGTTCTCCATGGCCGTCGCCTACGGGTCGAGCCTCCAGGTGGCGCTCTTCGTCGGCCCGGTCCTGGTGATCCTCGGCGCGGTGATGGGCCAGCCGATGAACCTCGTGTTCACGCCTCTCGAGATCGTGGCCGTCGGGGCAGCCGTCGGAATCAGCGCCCTGATCGCCCTCGACGGCGAGTCGAACTGGCTGGAGGGCGCCCTCCTGATGATCGTCTACGTCATCCTGGCGGTCTCGTTCTTCGAGCTGCATTGACGGGCGCGCGAAGGCGGCGGGCGCCGGAGAGGACGGCGCCCGCCGCGGGTGAGGCTCGATCTCAGGCGACCGCCGCAACCTCCAGCTCGTCGGCTTCCGGGTCGCCGGCCGCGAGGATCGCGGCTTCGGTCCCGTCGTCGTCTCCCTCGGCCGGCTCGATGCCGAGCGCGTCCCCCTGGGCGGCCAGCGCATCGGCCGCGTAGTCCTTCTTGCGCCGGCCGGAGAGCATCTCCACCGTGGCCGCGACCACCTCCGTCTTCCAGTGGCGCTTCCCGGCTTCGTCATCCCATTGGCGCGTCTGGAGCCGACCCTCGATCGCCACCATCGAGCCCTTGCCCAGGTACTGGGCGGAGATGTCCGCGAGCCGATCCCACGTGATCACGGCGTGGTACTCGGCCTTCTCGCGGCCGTTCCCGATGTACTCGTTGGTTGCCACCGACATGGTCGTGACATGCTTTCCGGACGCGAGCGCGCGCATCTCGGGGTCCCGGGTCAGCCGCCCGGTCAAGAGGACCCTGTTCATCGGTCCGTTCCCTCCTGGCCGGCCCGGCGGTGCCGGGGCGCGGCCTGTCGCATGGACGGCGGGTGCGGCGGGTGGCGGCGGCTCCGCGTGAACGACCGGTGCGGACCCGCCGGTGGCGAACCATAGCGACGACCGCTCATCGGGGGCTTATCCGCGGCTCACCGCCGCAACGGGGCTGCGACGGCCGGGACGCACTGGGCGACGCCCGGAGCGAGGCTCGGCAATCGGCCGGGCCGCCGCGTTGGAGGCTAGCCGGTCGCCTCGCGGCGTCGTGGGCGGGCGTGCCGGCCGGGGGCGGGCGCCCGAAGCGAGGTCGGGCCGTTCGAGACGAGGGCGACCAGCTCCGCGTCCAGGTCCGGGATCCCGGCGCCGAACATCTCGACGAAGGCGTCGACGAGGTCGGGGTCGAACTGGGCCCCGGCATGGCGGCGCATCTCACGGAGCGCCTCAACGTGGCTCATCGCCCGTTTGTACGGACGGTCCTGGACCATGGCGTCGTAGGCGTCGGCGAGGGCCACGATGCGGGCTCCGAGCGGGATCTCCTGGCCGCGGAGACCATGGGGATAGCCGTGCCCGCCGAACTGCTCGTGGTGGTGGAGGACGATCGGCACGGCGTCCCTGATCGCGGAGGCCTGCTCGAGGATGACCTGGCCGATCCGAGGATGCTGGACGACCGCTTGCCACTCCTGCGAGGTGAGCGCCGACGGCTTCTCCAGGACGTCATCGGAAAGCGCCAGCTTGCCGACGTCGTGGAGGAGAGCCGCCATCCGCAGCCGGTCGAGCTCGGCGTCGGGCAGGCCGAGGCGGCGCCCGAGGAGGACGGACAGGGTGGCGATGCGCGCGGACGGGTGGCCCCGGTAGTTCGAGTAGGGGACGAGCGTCTGGATGAGCGCCTGCTCGGCGGCCGACCGGGCGAGCCGCCCCACCTCGACCGCCCGGGCCCGTCCCTCGGGCGAGATCGGGGCGCGCGGAACGCGGGCGTCCTCGTCCGGTTCCTCGAAGAGGTAGACCTGGTTGCGGCCCAGGGCCTTGGCCGAGTACATCGCGGCGTCGGCGTCGCGGACCAGGGCGTCGACGCGGAGGGTGCGCCCGACGCCGACCGCGACGCCGATCGAGATTGTCACGGAGACCGGTTCGGACCCCTGGATCGCGTACGAGGCACCGAGGACCAGCTGGCGGAGCTTCTCGGCCAGGGCGGCCGCGGCGGCGAAGTCGGTCTCCGGGAGGATGACCATGAACTCCTCGCCGCCGTAGCGGCCGAGGGTGTCGGCCGAGCGCAGGTTGGTGCGCAGGGTGGTGGCTACGCCTCGCAGGACGATGTCGCCGGCTTCGTGGCCGTAGGTGTCGTTCACGGCCTTGAACTGGTCGATGTCGACGAACGCGACGGCGAGGGGCCGCTCGTACCGTCCCGCGCGCTCGACCTCGCTGAAGAGGGCGGCGAGGATCGCCGGCCGATTCGCGACCCCCGTGAGCCTGTCCGTTGTTGCCGCGTCGTGGGCCTCGGCCAGCGTGGTGGCCACGGTGCGGAGGGCAGTGGCAAGGCGGCCTCCGAACCCGCCCTCGAGCGGGGGAATGACGGCCTCGGTGTCGCCCTCGGCGATCTGCTCGAGCGCGCGCACGACGGGCACGATGCGGGCCCGCAGCCAGAGGGTGACGATCGCGGAGGCAACGAGGATCCCGACCGCGATACCGGCCACCGCCCCGGCCACGTGGCGGTCCGCGTCGTCCAGGTCGAAGCCGAACAACGCGAGGGCGACGACGATGGCCACGCCGATCGGGGCGAGCAGACCGAGGGCTGCGAGCAGGCGGAGCACGAGGGGAGCGTACGGCCCGGAGGGCCCCGCGCCGCGCCGTCGAAAGGTACCGTGGCCCGGCGCGAAAGGTCATGCCGGGCGTCGCGTGCGGCGCTGGCCGCGCGGTGCCGGCAGCGTTGGCGCCGACGCAGACGGCGAGGAACGCGGAGAGCGCCCTGCTACGATCGGAGGGAACGGCGCGTGGAGGCACGTTGATGGGCGGGCGGATCGCGGTCGGGGTCTCGGGAAGCGGCGGCAACCTGCGGGCGCTGGCGGCGCGGATCGACCGCGGCGCGCTGGACGCCGAGATCGCCCTCGTCTACGCCGATCGCCCGTGCGCCGCCCTCGAGTGGGCGGCCGAGGCCGGGATCGACACGGCCCTCGTCGAGGGCCTGGGAGCCCGGAGCCTGGACAGTCGTGCGCTCGCGGACCGGGACCTGGCCGAGACGCTCAAGGCGCTGGACGTCGACGTCGTCGTCCTTGCCGGCTTCAGGCGCCTCGTCGGCCCGATCCTCCTCGATGCCTTCGCCGGCCGCGTCCTCGACGTCCACCCCTCGCTCCTGCCCGCGTTTCCGGGCGCCCACGCGGTGCGCGACGCGCTGGCGGCCGGCGCCGTCGTCACCGGCGTCACGGTCCACCTCGTCGACGACACCCTCGATGGGGGCCCGGTCCTGCTGGCCGAGGCCGTCCCGATCCTTGGCGGCGACACCGAGGAGACGCTGCAGGAGCGCCTCCATGCCGTGGAGCGCCGACTCCTGCCCCGCGCCGTCGGGCTGCTGCTCGCGGGCGCCCTCCGGGTCGACGGCCGCCGGGTCACGATCGACGCCGCCCGCGCTGCCGAGGCGCCCGTGCCCCGCCGGGCCCTCCTCTCGGTCTCGGACAAGACCGGTCTCGTCCCGCTTGCGGCCGCCCTCGTCGGTCGGGGCTTCGAGCTCGTGAGCACCGGCGGCACGGCGCGGGCGCTCCGCGAGGCGGGGCTGCCCGTCACGGACGTGGCCGCGGTCACCGGCTTCCCGGCGATGCTCGACGGCCGGGTGAAGACGCTCCACCCGCGGGTTCACGGTGGGATCCTGGCCGACCGCCGCCTGCCTGCCCACCGGGAGCAGCTCGCCGCCGCCGGCATCGAGCCGTTCGAGCTGGTCGTCATCAACCTCTACCCGTTCGCGGCCGCGGCGGAGCGCGCCCTGGGCGGCGAGCTGGACCTCGACGGTCTCGTCGAGGAGATCGACATCGGCGGGCCCGCGATGGTCCGCGCGGCGGCCAAGAATCATGCGTCGGTGGCGATCCTGACGGATCCGGGCCGGTATGACACCGTCCTGGCAGCCCTCGACGCCGAGGATGCGGTCCCCCTCGGACTTCGGGCCGCGCTTGCCGTCGAGGCGTTCCGCCACACGGCGGCCTACGACGCCCGGATCGCGGAGGTGCTGCCCGAGCGGATGGCGGCCGAGGGCATGACGCTCCCCGACGAGCCGGGGGTGCGCGGCGCGGCCGACCCGTTCCCGGCCCTCCTCACGGTGACCCTGGAGAAGGTCGAAGCGCTGCGCTACGGCGAGAACCCCCACCAGCCGGCTGGCCGCTACCGGCGCCCCGGCGCCACGGCCGCCGACGGGCCGTTCGCGACCGGCGCCGCGCCGCTGCAGGGCAAGGCGCTCTCCTACAACAACGTCCTCGACGGCTCGGCCGCAGCCGGGATCGCCCGCTTCCTGCGTGACCCGGCGTGCGTGATCGTCAAGCACACCAACCCCTGTGGCGCCGCGGAGCGCGGCACGCTCGCGGCCGCCTGGGACGACGCCCTCGCCGCAGACCCGGTCTCGGCCTTCGGCGGCGTCGTGGCCCTCACCCGGTCGGTCGACCGCGCGGTCGCGGAGCGGCTGGCGAGCATCTTCCTCGAGGTCGTCGTGGCCCCGTCGTTCGACCCGGAGGCCCTCGAGGTCCTGGGGGCGAAGCCAAACCTGCGCCTGATCCTGGACCCGGCCCTCGGCGGCGACGCCCCGGCCCGGCCGCCGAGCCCGACCGGCTTGCTCCGCACCGCCGGTGGGGCCGTCCTCGTGACGGCGCCGGACACGGCCCCCGACGATCCCGCCGGCTGGACGGTGGCGACCCGGCGCGCGCCCTCCGAGGCGGAAAGCCGGGACCTCGACCTCGCCTGGCGGCTCGTCCGCGGGGTCACCTCCAACGCGATCGTCCTCGTGCGCGACGGGATGCTGATCGGGATCGGCTCCGGACAGACGAGCCGGGTGGACGCGGCCCGCCAGGCGGTCGCCAAGGCAACGGCGCTGCTCGGTGCGGACCGGCTCGTCGGCGCGGCCTGCGCGTCGGATGCGTTCTACCCGTTCCCCGATGCAGTCGGGGTCTGCCTCGAGGTCGGCGTCAGTGCGTTCGCGCAGCCGGGCGGCTCCCTTCGCGACGCCGAAGCGATCGCCGCGGCCGACGCCGCCGGCGCGACGATGCTCATGACAGGGGTCCGCCACTTCCGCCACTGAACGACGACGGTGGCCCTGGCGGCAACCCGCGCCGCCGCGCACGGCGCGCCGACCCGTCCCGGGCCGACGCCCCTGCTACGATCGCGCGACCATGCCCGACCGCTTCTACATCACGACCGCCATCGCCTACGCGAACAACAAGCCCGGCCTGCACACGCTCCACGAGGTGATCGCGGCCGACGCCCTCGCCCGCTGGTATCGGATGCGCGGCGTCCCGACCCGCTTCCTGACCGGCACCGACGAGCACAGCGTCAACATCGTGATGCGGGCAGCCGAGGAGGGGCGAAGCCCGCGCGACTTCGTCGACGAGAAGGTGGCCCTCTTCCAGGCCGCCGAGGACGCCCTCCTCATCAGCCCCGACCGCTTCATCCGGACGACCGATCCCGACCACCTGCGGTCGGCCCAGGAGATGGTCCGCCGGGCCTACGCGCGGGACGACATCTACGTCGGCACGTACGAGGGCTGGTACTGCCCCAACGAGGGCTTCCGCAACGCCACCGACGTGACCGAGACGGCGGCCGGCACGATCTGCCCCAACCACCCCGACGTCCCGCTCCAGTGGCTGACCGAGAAGAACTGGTTCTTCCGGCTCTCGGCCTACCAGGAGCGCCTGGAGCGCTGGTTCGAGGAGAACCCGGAGTTCGTCCAGCCCGACTACCGGCGCAACGAGATGCTCGGCTTCATCCGCGGCGGCCTCGAGGACTTCTCGATCAGTCGAGCCGGGGCCGGGTGGGGGATCCCGTTCCCCCTGCTCGCCGACGGCTCGGACGCGTGGCGTCCCGACGGCACCTGGGACCCGGACGCGGGCACGATCTACGTCTGGTACGACGCGCTCATCAACTACATCACCGGCGCCGGCTTCCCCGACGATCCCGAGCTCTTCGAGCAGTGGTGGCCGGCCGACCTTCACGTCATCGGCAAGGATATCGCCCGCTTCCATACGATCTTCTGGCCGGCCATGCTCTGGTCGGCCGGGCTCGAGGCGCCGCGGCGGGTCTGGGTCCACGGCTGGCTCATGGCCCAGGGCGAGAAGCTCAGCAAGAGCCGGGGCAACTTCCTCGACCCCCTGGATTTCGTGGCGGCGTTCGGAGCAGATGGCGCCCGCTACGTCGCCCTCCGTGAGGTGGCCTTCGACCGCGACAGCGACGTCTCGTGGGACGGCTTCCTGCGCCGCTACAACGCCGACCTTGCCAACGACTTCGGGAACCTGGTCAACCGGACCATCTCGATGGCCGGCCGCTACCTGGGCGGCGAGCGCCCGGCGCCGCGCCCGGCCGGGTCGGCGCCGCTGGCCGAGGGCTGGCTCGACACGTTCCGGCTCGTCGTCGAGAAGTTCGACGGCTGCCGCGTGAACGAGGCGCTGGCCGAGCTCTGGGAGTTCGTCGGTGGCGCGAACAAGACCGTGGACGCCGAGGCGCCGTGGGTCCTGGCGAAGACGGCGAAGGCCGGCGACGAGGCCGCCGCTGCGCTCCTGCGGGACGTCCTCGGGGATCTCCTGGAGGCCTGCCGCCTGGTGGCCCTCGCGGCCGCCCCGGTGATGCCGGGCGCCGCGCCGCGCATCCTCGCCCAGCTCGGGTACGACTACCCGTGGGCCCCGGACGGGTCCGGCGGGCCGGTGCTCCTCGACGAGCTCGCCTGGGGCGCCCACGCCGCCGAGCCCGGAACGCTCGCTGCTCCCAGTCCGCTCTTCCCGCGCTTGGAGATCGAGGCGCCCGAAGCTCCGTCCGGACCGGCCCCGGCCTGACCGACGACGGATCGTCCATGCGCCTGATCGACACTCACGCCCACCTCCAGTCGCCCCAGTTCTCCGACGACGTGGCGGTGGTGCTCGCCAGCGCCGCGGCGGCCGGGGTCGAGCGGCTCCTCGTCCCCGGCTGGGACGAGGCGTCGAGCGTGCGCGCGCTCGAGCTCGTGGAGCGCTTTCCGGGCCTTGCCGCCGCGGCCGGGATCCATCCGCACGCCGCCGCGGAGACGGACGAGGCCGGCTGGGAGCGAACCGCGGCGCTGGCCGCCGATCCCGCCGTGATCGCCATCGGGGAGACCGGGCTCGACTACGATCGGCTCTTCTCGCCGATCGAGGACCAGCTGCTGAACCTGCGCCGCAACCTGGCCCTCGCCCTCGCCACCGGCAAGCCGGCGATCCTGCACTGCCGCAGCGCGGCCGGCCGTCGCGACGCCCACGACGCGCTGCTGGACGAGATGCGGACGGCCGGGCTCGGCGGTGCCGTGGCGCGCGCGGCGTTCGGCGACCGGCCGCCGGCGATCCTCCACTCGGTCTCCGGGCCGGCCGACTACGTGGCGACCGCACTCGAGCTTGGCTGCGCCGTGTCGATCTCCGGGCTCTGCTTCCGGAAGGGCGAGGAGGCCACGGCGGAAACCGTCCGGCTCGTGCCGGCCGATCGTCTCCTGGTCGAGACCGACGCGCCGTACCTGTCCGCCCCGGGAGCGCCGCGCCGCCGCAACGAGCCGGCCTGGGTCCGGATCACGGCCGCCTGGGTGGCCGACCGGCGCGGCGAGGATCCCGACGCGCTCGGGGCGCAGCTCGTCGCCAACTTCGACCGGATCTTCCCGGCCACGGGCGGGTAGGGGAGCGGCGGGCCCGCGCGCAGCCTCAGCCGAGCCGGCGCCAGCCCATCGTCATGGAGGCCACCAGCGGCGCACCCGGTTCCACGACGGCGTGCTCGCCGGTGTTGAGGCCATTCGGCGGTCCCGTCTGGGGCTCCACGCAGACGCCCTCCTCGCTCTCCGTGTAGACCACCCAGCACGGCGCCGCGCTCTCGATCCGCACCGCGACGACCCCCGGCCAGTGGACGCCGGGGGCGCCGGCCACGTCGATGAAGCAGTCGTCCCAGGGCTCGGGTGGGATCGACCGGATCACCGTGCCGTCGGGCAGGCCGTCGGCGCCCCGCCTCAGCATCCCCCCGGCGTCGAGATCGACGATGGCGGGCTCGCCGACCGCCGCTCCCGCCTGGTCCCGGAGCACCCGCCGGAACCAGGGATGCCAGCCCACGATCGCCGGCATCGCCCGATCCGCGGCGTGAACCTCCAGCCCGGCGTGGAGGCCCTCCGGCGTGAGCCACACCCGGTGGACGGCATGCCCGCCGAACGGCCACGGCGGCATGAGATCCGCGGCGATCGTCACCGCTGCTGGCCCGCTCTCGATCACGTCCCAGGCCGTCTCGAGGAGCGTCCCGTGGATCGCATGCGGCGGCACCAGGTGGGTAGGGAGCCGGTGCTCCTCGCCGCGCCAGCGGAGGACGCCATCGCGAATCCTCCCGGCCCACGGGACCATGGGGTAGCAGCCCCAGGCAACGTGCCCCACGCCCTCGGTCACGAACAGCTCGATCCCATCAACCTTGAGCGAGGCAATCCGCCCGCCGGCTCCCGGGTCCAGCACGGCCTCGGCCGTCTCCGTGCGCAGGACGATCTGATCGTTCACGCCCCGATGGTACGCGGGCGGCGGGCCCGCCCGCCGGCCCGCCGCGCTGCGGCAGGCCCGCCCGCCGGCCCGCCGCGCTGCGGCAGGCCCGCGCCCCACCTGGGGCAGCCGCGCCGGTTGACATCCGGCGCCGACCTCGGCTACGATCGTTAGCACTCTCAACTCATGAGTGCCAGCAGACTGCCGGCGCACACGTGGGGACCCCGCGGCGGGCACCCGCCAAAGGGCGGCCGGCACATTGATGGGGCGGACCGTCGCAGCGCGGTCGCCCGGGAACCAGATCTCGAAGGAGGGATTGCGCGTTGGTCACTTCCAGCAAGCTCCGCCCGCTCGGCGACCGTGTCCTCGTGAAGCCGCTGCCGCGGGACGAGATGACGAAGAGCGGCATCGTCCTGCCGGATACCGTCAAGGAGAAGCCCCAGGAGGGTGAAGTCCTGGCCGCCGGACCGGGCAAGATGCTCGACGACGGCACGCGCGAAGCGATGGACGTCAAGGTCGGCGACAAGGTCCTCTACGCCAAGTACGCCGGGACCGAGTTCAAGGTCGAGGGCGACGAGCTCCTGATCGTGAGCCAGAAGGACATCCTCGCGATCGTCGAGGCCTGACCCGGCCGGGCGCCGGGCACCCGGCGCCTCGCCAGCCGCCAGCCGTCATCGCACCACAGACACCCAGGAGGAACCCGAATCCGTGGCTAAGCAGGTCATCTTCGAGGACGCCGCCAGGCGCTCCCTCAAGCGCGGCATCGACCGCCTCGCCGACGCGGTCAAGGTGACGATCGGGCCCAAGGGCCGGAACGTCGTCCTCGACAAGAAGTTCGGCTCGCCGACGATCACCAATGACGGCGTCACGATCGCTCGCGACATCGAGCTCGAGGACCCGTTCGAGAACATGGGCGCGCAGCTCCTCAAGGAGGTCGCGACCAAGACCGACGACGTCGCCGGCGACGGTACGACCACCGCGGTCGTCCTCGGCCAGGCGCTCGTCAGCGAAGGACTCCGCAACGTCACCGCCGGCGCCAACCCGATGGTCCTCAAGCACGGCATCGAGCGTGCCGTCGAGGTGATCGTCGAGGAGATCAAGGCCAGCGCCCGGCCGGTCGACTCCCGCGAGCAGATCGCGGCCGTCGCCGCCATCTCCGCGGCCGATCCCGAGGTCGGCGAGATCATCGCCGAGGTGATGGACAAGGTCGGCAAGGACGGCGTCATCACCGTCGAGGAGGGCCAGTCCCTCGGCCTCGAGAAGGAATACACCGAGGGCATGCAGTTCGACCGGGGCTACATCTCGGCGTACTTCGTGACCAATCCCGATCGGATGGAGGCGATCCTCGAGACCGCCAAGATCCTGGTCACCGACAAGAAGATCTCAGCCGTCGTGGACATCCTCCCGGGGCTCGAGAAAGCCGTCCAGATCGGCCGGCCGATGCTGATCATCGCCGAGGACGTCGACGGCGAGGCCCTCGCCACGCTCGTCGTGAACAAGCTCCGTGGCACGATCCAGGTCCTGGCCGTCAAGGCGCCGGGCTTCGGCGATCGTCGCAAGGAGATGCTCCGCGACATCGCGATCCTCACCGGCGCCACTGTGATCTCCGAGGAGGTCGGCCGCAAGCTCGACTCCGTCACCGCCGAGGACCTCGGCGAGGCTCGCCGCATCGTCGCCACGAAGGACGACACGACGATCGTCGACGGCGCCGGCCGCGAGCCGGACATCAAGGCCCGCATGAACCAGATCAAGGCGCAGATCGAGGAGACCACCTCGGACTACGATCGCGAGAAGCTCCAGGAGCGCCTCGCCAAGCTCGCCGGCGGCGTGGCCGTCATCAAGGTGGGCGCGGCGACCGAGGTCGAGCTCAAGGAGAAGAAGCACCGCATCGAGGATGCCCTTTCGACCACCCGCGCGGCGATCGAAGAGGGGATCGTCGCCGGCGGCGGCACCACCCTCCTGCAGGCGATCCCGGCGCTCGACAGCCTCCACCTCGAGGGTGACGAGCAGGTCGGCGTCGACATCGTCCGGCGTGCCCTGGAAGCCCCGGCCAAGCAGATCGCTGACAACGCGGGCGCCCGCGGCGAGGTCGTGATCGAGCAAATCAAGAACCTGCCCAAGGGAGAGGGCTTCGACGCCCTCAAGGGCGAGTACGGCGACATGTTCGCCCGCGGAATCGTGGACGCCGCCAAGGTGACCCGCTCGGCCCTCCAGAACGCGGCCTCGATCGCGGCCATGGTGCTGACGACCGAGACCCTCGTCACCGACCTTCCCGAGAAGAAGGACAACGGCGCCGGCGGTGGCCACGGCCACGGCGGCGGCGGCGACATGGACTTCTAGAGGGGTCAGCCAGCGTCCGCTGGCGTCCGCGCCAGGGGATTTCACGCGCAGACCACGGCGAGAGCCGGGCATCCGACCGCGGATGCCCGGCTCTCCTGCCGCCGCCGTCGCGGGCCGGGGCGTTTGACGGGTGCGCGCCCCTCGCGCACGCTGGGGTGAATCGCGTCCGAAGACCGGCCGCAGCTCGAGGTCCCCATGCCCATCCGCCCACGCCGCCTGGCGCTGTCGGTCATCGCCGGGCTGGCATTCGTCGCGCTCGTTGCCGCCGCCTGCGGCTCGAGCACGGCCCCGTTGACCGATCCGGTCGAGATCCTGCAGGCCGGCGCCGCGTCGCTCGGCGAGATGAAGACGGTGCATCTCCGCGGCGCGATCGAGGGCGACGTTCGGCTCGACCTCGGCGGCGCCGGTGGCGGCGCCCCGCTCCCCCTCGATGGCACCACGCTCGACGCCGACGTCGACGTGGCGAACAACGCGCTCGCGGTCGAGCTGCTGGCGCCGGCGCTCCTCAACCTGCGGGTCAACATCGTCGTCGTGGACGGGAGCGCGTACCTGCGCGCGCCGATCATCACCGGCGACAGCTGGGTCCGCCAGCCCGCCGAGGGCGGGATCGGCGGCGACCCCGGCGCCGCGCTCGACGGGCTTGCCGCGTTCCTCGCCCGGCCGGAGCTGCAGCCCGAGAAGCTCCCCGACACGCGCTGCGTCGGGACCGACTGCTACAGCGTGCAGCTCACCGTACCCGCGGCAGAGCTCAGCATTGCCCTGGGCTCCCTTGGGAGCTCCATCCCCGGCCTGTCCGGTGAGGCAGTTGGCGACGTCACCGTCACGGTCGGCGTGCGCAAGGACAACCTCGGTCTCGCCACCCTCGGGTTGGAGGTCCCGACGGGCGGGACGACGCCGCTCACCATCAACCTCGAGCTGAGCAAGGTGAACGAGCCCGTGACGATCGAGGCGCCGCCGGCCGACCAGGTGAAGGACGCCCCGGGCTGACCGCGCCCGCCGGCCCCGCGGCGGCCGACACCCGCGGTGAGGGGCGGGCAAGCGGCCGCCGGTACAATCGGAGCGTGGATCCCGCACCGTCCTGGCTCGACGAGCCGCTGCCTCTTCTCGACGCACCGCCCGAGGACGACCCGGACGACGGCGTCTTCCGTGGCGGCGCCCCGGAGCCCGGCGCGGAGCCGCCCGGGCCGCCCCGCGACCGCGGCCTTGCCACCGGAGTCGCCTCGCGCGAGGAGCTCGCGGCGAAGATCACGGACCGCCTCAACCCGGAGCAGGCCCGGGCCGTCACGACGACAGAAGGCCCGCTGCTGATCCTCGCCGGAGCGGGCTCGGGCAAGACCCGCGTGGTTGCCCACCGCGTCGCCTACCTGGTCGGCGTGAAGAACGTCGCCCCGTGGCGAATCCTGGCGGTCACGTTCACGAACAAGGCGGCCGGCGAGATGCGGGAGCGGATCATCGCCCTCGTCGGGCCGGACGACGGCCGAAAGGTGGAGATGGGCACCTTCCACGCCCTCTGCGCCCGGATCCTCCGCCGCGACGGCGCCGCGATCGGCCTCTCGCCTCGCTTCGTGATCTACGACACGGACGACCAGCAGAGCCTCATGAAGCAGGCCTTCCGGGACCTGGACCTCCCCGTCCAGGGCGGCATTCTCCGACCGCGGACGGTGCTCGAGGCGATCAGCCGGGCCAAGAACAACCTGGAGTCGGTGGAGGACCTGGTCGAGGCCGCGACGACCCACTTCGAGCGCGAGGTCGCCCGGATCGCGACCCGCTACAGCGAACGGCTCCGCGCTGCCGGCGCGCTGGACTTCGACGACCTCCTGGTCGAGACCGTCCGCCTTCTCGAGACTCAGCCCGAGGTCCTCGCCCGCTACCAGGCCCGCTGGCGCTACCTCCACGTCGACGAGTACCAGGACACGAATGCCGCCCAGTACCGCATCGTCCGGGCCCTGGCCGCCGCCAACCACAACCTCTGCGTCGTGGGCGACGACGACCAATCGATCTACGCCTGGCGCGGCGCCGACCTCCGCAACATCCTCGACTTCGAGCGTGACGAGCCCGGGGCGACCGTGGTGAAGCTGGAGCAGAACTACCGGAGCACGGAGCTCATCCTGCGGGCGGCCCACGCGGTCGTGGCGAACAACGAGGGCCGCAAGGAGAAGGAGCTCTGGACCGAGCGCGCCGGTGGGCGGCCGATCGCCCGCTTCGAGGCGTACAACGAGGAGGAGGAGGCGGAGTGGATCGCCCGCCAGGTCGAAGCCCTCCTCGGCGGGAACGCGAGTGCGCTCACCCGGAGGGCCGACGAGGCGGAGAAGCTCCGCCCGAAGGAGATCGCCGTCCTCTACCGGACGAACGCCCAGTCCCGGGCGATCGAGGAGGCGTTCCTGCGCTACGGCCTCCGCTACCAGCTCATCGGCGGCACCCGCTTCTACCAGCGCCGCGAGGTGAAGGACGCCCTCGCCTACCTGCGGGTCCTGCGCAGCGACACCGACATCGTCAGCTACGAGCGGATCGTCAATCTCCCGGCGCGCGGGATCGGCGACAAGAGCCTGCAGATCCTGCGGATGGCGGCGGCCGAGCCCGGGCAGACCTACTGGAGCGGCCTCGAACGGGCCGCCGCGGGCGAGCTGCTCGTCCTGGGGGCGAGGCCGCGGGCGGCGGTCGCCGACTTCGCTGCTCTGGTACGCCACCTCCGGAGCCGGATCGGCGTCCTGGGGCTGCCCGAGCTCCTCGACGACGTGCTGGAGGTGTCGGGCTACAGGGCGATGCTGGCCGACGGCACCGAGGAGAACGAGGAGCGCTGGCGCAACCTGCTCGAGCTGCGCTCGGTCACCACCCGGTACGACGACCTGGCCCCCGACGACGCGCTGGATCGGCTCCTCGAGGAGACCGCTCTCGTCGCCGACCAGGACGCCTACGAGCCGGACGCCGACGCGGTCACCCTGATCACCCTCCACGCGGCGAAGGGCCTCGAGTTCGGCGCTGTCTTCATCTCGGGGATGGAGGAAGGCGTCTTCCCCCACAGCCGGGCGCTCGACGACGAGATGGAGCTCGAGGAGGAGCGCCGCCTCGCCTACGTCGGGATCACCCGGGCGAAGGAACGCCTCTTCCTCTCCCACGCCTGGCAGCGCGCCACGTGGGGCCCGGGCGGCGGCGGGCCGTCCGTCCCGTCGCGCTTCCTGTTCGAGATCCCGGCCGACCTGATGGAGGGGCCGCACCTCCAGCCCGGGGAGGGGAGCGACGCCGCCTACGACCTGGATCTCGCCTTCGGGGCCCGGCGGAGCAGCCGCTTCGGCGCCCCGATCCGGGCGGGCGGCGGCGCCCATCGGGCGGGGAGCGGCCGGCCGGGCGCGCCCCCTGCGGGCCAGCCCTTCGTGCCGAGTCGCGACCTGGCCGCCCGCCGTGCCGCCTTCGACGCTGGGGCCCCTTCGGGGTCGCTCGCCGTGCCGGGCCGGCGCCCGTTCGGCGACCGCGCAGAGCGCGCAGCGAGGACCACCCCGACGCCGACTTCCCCGACGACCTGCCCGTCCGCCGCGTTCCCACCCCCGTCGGCGCCGCGCCCGCGCGCCCCGCGCCCGCACGACCAGCATCCGTGTCCCGCGTCCGCGTCCCCGGGGAGCGCCTCTTCCGCGACGGCGACCGCGTCGCCCACGCCCGCTTCGGCGACGGCGTGGTGGTGACCAGCAAGCTGACCCGCGACGACGAGGAGGTCACCGTGGCGTTCCGGTCGGGCGGCGTGAAGACGCTCCTCGCGAGCATGGCCAACCTGGAGCACGCCGGGTGAGCGACGCCGTCCCGGGCAGCGCCCTCCTGGCGCCGGCGCGCGCGCCGGATCCGCGGGCACTCGCCGCCCTGCGCCTGGCCGAGCTGGAGCCGCTCGCCCGCGAGCGGATGGCCCCTGCCGCCTGGGAGTACGTGGCCTCCGGTGCCTGGGACGAGATCTCGATCGCGGAGGCCGACGACGCGTGGCGGACCGTGCGCCTCGTCCCGCGCGTCCTCGTCGACGTCGCCCGCGTGGAGACGTCGACCACCATCCTCGGCGCGCCGGCGGCGGTCCCATGGGCGATCGCCCCGATGGCCGCCCAGGCGCTCGCCCATGCGGACGCGGAGCTGGCGACCGCCCGGGCGGCCGCCGCCGCGGGCGTCCCCTTCGTCCTCTCCACGGTTTCGAGCGCGTCGATGGAGGAGGTGGCGGCGGCGGCGCCGGACGGCGTGCGCTTCTTCCAGCTCTACACGCAGCCCGACCGGGGCCTGATCCGCTCTCTCGTGGAACGGGCCGCAGCGGCCGGCTACCGGGCCCTGGTCGTCACGGTCGACCTGCCCGTCCTCGGCTACCGGGAGGCGGACCTCCGCAATGCCTTCACCCTCGACGTTCCCCTGGGAAACCTCCCGCTCGGGCGGATCAGGGACGAAGAGACCATCAAGACCGGAGCCCTCGCCCTCCTCGATGGCGTTGCGGCCACCACCCTGACCTGGACCGACGTCGAGCGGATCGCCTCGTGGTCGGACCTCCCGCTCGTGCTCAAGGGGATCCTCGCGCCGGAGGATGCGCGGCGGGCCGTGGAGCTGGGAGCGGCCGGGATCGTGGTCTCGAACCATGGCGCCCGACAGCTGGACCGGACGCTCGCCCCGCTCCGTGCCCTGCCGGCGATCGTGGAGGCCGTCGACGGTCGATCCGAGGTCTGGGTCGACGGCGGCGTGCGCCGCGGGATCGACCTCGCCGTCGCTCGCGCGCTGGGAGCGCAGGCGGTCCTCGTGGGCCGTCCCGTCTTCTGGGGCCTCGCGGCCGCCGGCGAGGCCGGCGTCGCCAGAGTCTGCGCGATCCTCGCCGAGGAGCTGCGGCGCGCCATGAGGCTCCTCGGCGCCCCGACCCTGGCCGATCTCCGTCCCGAGATGGTGATCCTGCCTCCCGCGTGGGCCCGGGGCCGGTGACCACGCCCGACCTGCCCGTCGACACCGGCCTGGTCGCGGCCGCGGCCGCGCTCGAGCCTGCGGAGGCGGCCGCCCGCCACGGCGCCCTCGCCGCGGAGGTTGCGGCCGCCAATCGGGCCTATTACCTGGAGGACGCCCCGACGCTCTCCGACGCGGAGTACGACGCGAAGCTCCGCGAGCTGGTCGCCCTCGAGGCGGCCTTCCCGGCGCTGCGGACGCCGGAGTCGCCCACCCAGCGCGTGGGGGCGCCGGAGGCCGGGGAGGCCAGCCCCCTCGGCGAGGTCCGCCACGAGCGGCCCATGCTCAGCCTCGGGAACGCGTTCGGCGAGGAGGAGCTGCGCGCCTTCGACACTCGGGTCCGGCGAGGGCTGGGCCTGCCGCCCGCCCCCGAGCCCGCCCCCGAGCTGCGCTACGTCGCCGAGCTCAAGATCGACGGCCTCGCCATCAGCCTGCGGTACCGCGAAGGCCGGTTCGCCCGGGGTGCGACCCGGGGCGATGGGACGACGGGCGAGGACGTCACCGCGAACCTGCGGACGATCGCCGTCATCCCGGCCCGCCTGGCCGCGCCTGCCACCCTGGAGGCCCGCGGCGAGGTCTACATGCCCAAGGCCGAGTTCGCCCGGATCAACGCCGAGCGCGAGGAGGCCGGGCTGCCCCTCTACGCCAACCCCCGCAACAGCGGCGCGGGGTCGCTCCGGCAGCTCGACCCGACCGTGACGGCCGGCCGCCGTCTCGCCTTCTGGGCCTACCAGCTCCTCGAGGACACGCCGCCGTCCCGGGCGACCCTGTTCGGCGCCGCCGGGACGGCCGGCCAGCCGGCAATCGCCGCGCAGTCGGAGGCTCTCGATCGACTGGCCTCCCTCGGCCTGCCGGTCAACCCGCACCGCAGGGCCGGGCTCGACATCGAGGGCGTCATCGCCTTCGTGGAGCGCTGGCGCGAGCCCCGCCACGCCCTCGAGTACGAGACCGACGGGGTCGTCGTGAAGGTCGACGCGTTCGACCAGCAGGCGCGCCTGGGGATGGTGGCCCGCGCCCCGCGGTGGGCGATCGCCTACAAGTATCCGCCGGAGCAAGTGGAGACCGTGGTCGAGGACATCGTCCCGTACGTGGGGCGGACGGGGACGCTGACGCCCGTGGCGCACCTCCGGCCGGCGAAGGTGGCGGGCTCCACCGTCGCCCGGGCGACCCTCCACAACCTCGACGAGGTGCGCCGCAAGGACATCCGGATCGGCGACGAGGTGGTCCTGCAGAAGGCCGGCGACGTCATCCCCGAGGTCGTCCGGCCGTTCCCGGAGCGGCGGACGGGGACGGAACGGGTCTTCGAGATGCCCGAGCGATGCCCGGTCTGCGGGACGCCGATCGTCCGCGACGAGGGCGCGGTCCGCCACTACTGCCCGAACCTCGCCTGCCCGGCGCGACGGGCCCAGGAGTTCGCCCACTTCCTGGGGCGGGGCGGGATGGACGTGGAGGGCGCCGGCTGGGCCGTCCTCGAGCAGCTCCTCGAGCGCGGCATGGTGCACAGCCGGGGGGACGTCTTCCGGCTTCGCGTCGAGGACCTCGAGACGCTCGACCGGTTCGCGCAGAGGAGCGCCGAGAACCTGGCTGGCTGCCATCGAGCGGGCGCGGGTCGGGCGGCCGTTCGCGCGCGTGCTCAACAGCCTGGGGATCCCCCAGGTCGGCGAGGCAACCGCGATCGACCTCTCACGCTGGGTCGCCGGCCGGGTGCGCCCCGATGACTTCCCGCCGGCAGCGCCGGATGCCGTGCCGGACCCGTGGTTCGCGGCCGCCGAGGCCGAGCTGCGCCGGGTCGCGGCGGACGAGCCGGACGCGCTCACCGAGGTGCTGGGGATCGGCCCGACCGTGGCGGCGGCGATCGCCCGCTGGTTCACCGACGAGGCCACCCGCGAGGGCCTGCGCGAGCTCGTCGCGGCGGGGGTCGTGCCGGAGCGTCCGGTCCCGCCGGCGGCCGGCGAGGCGGCGGCGGGCGGTGCCCTCGCGGGGAAGTCGGTCGTCGTGACCGGCACGATCGAAGGCTTCAGCCGCGAGGAGGCCGAGGAGGCGATCCGGGCCGCCGGCGGCAAGGCGGCCGGCTCGGTGTCGAAGAAGACGGACTACCTGGTGGCGGGGCCCGGCGCCGGGAGCAAGCTCGCGAAGGCCCAGGAGCTGGGTGTGCCAGTCCTCGATGCCGACGGATTCCAGGCGCTGCTGGCTGGCGGGGCGGACGCGGGGGCCTGACGGCGGACCCCGGGCAGCGTCCGGCCGGCGCGGGCCGGGCGGCCCGCTCCAACAGGCACCTCCCCGCGGATCGCGGTGATCCCGCAGGGCCCCGAGGCGCGCTTCGGGAGGCGGCGCCACACTGGGAGTGGCGCCATCCCGCTCGGCCTGACCGTTCCATGAGCAGATCCGGGCTTCCCGATCCGCAGCACGGGGTCCGGCAGTGCCCCGGGCCGGTGGGGCTCCCCTGAACGCACCTTGGCGGTCGAGATGCTCATGGGACGGGCTCCGGAGCGTCGAAGGTGATCGCCCCCCGACCCACGCTCGGCGACCGCGACACTCCGCACCTCGCAGCCCGCGATGTGCCCATGGAGCGGTCACGCGCCCGGCCAGCGTCGCGCGAAGGGCTGCTGTGCCCGACGACCCCCGCGGCCGACCTGGCGAGCCCGGCCGGGGCCGTGGGCTCCGGTATCATCGCCACCCATGGGGACCCTCACCCGCACCGACGTCGAGCACGTCGCCCACCTCGCTCGCCTCGGCCTCACCGACGAGGAGCTGACGCGCCTGGAGGGCCAGCTCAACCACATCCTCGACCAGTACGCGATCCTGGCGCAGCTCGACACCGAGGCCATCCCGCCCACGGCCCAGACGATCGAGCTCGAGAACATTCTCCGCGACGACGTTGCGCGCCCGTCGCTCACGATCGACGAGGCCCTCGCCAATGCGCCTGCCCGAGATGGCGACCGCGTGGTGGTCCCCGCCATCATCGGCGGCGACTAGGGGAGCGGGAGCGTGGCCGATCGCAGCCTGACCCGGCTCTCCGCCCGCGAGATGGGCGACCGCCTCCGGGCGGGCGAGGTCTCGGCCCGCGAGCTGGCCGTCGCCCACCTCGACGAGGCCGAGGCGGGCAATGCCGCCCTCAATGCCTGGCTCGTCATCGATCGGTCGGGTGCCCTGGCGGCCGCGGGCGCCGCCGACGTCCGCCTGGCCGCGGCCCGCGCGGGCGGCCCCGAGGCCGTGGCCGCCCTCCACCACCTGTGCGGGGTGCCCGTGGGCCTCAAGGACCTGGTCACCGTCCGCGGCGGCCAGTGCACGGCTGGCTCCCGCATCCTGGAGGGCTACGTCGCCCCGTTCGACGCTCACATCACCGAGCGGCTTCGCGACGCCGGCGCGGTGATCCTGGGCAAGCTCAACATGGACGAGTTCGCCATGGGCTCGTCGACGGAGCACTCGGCGTACGGGCCGACTGCGAACCCCTGGGACCTCGGCCGCGTCCCCGGCGGGAGCTCCGGCGGCTCGGCCGCGTCGGTCGCCGCGTACCACGTCCCCCTGGCCATCGGGACCGACACCGGCGGCTCGATTCGCCAGCCCGCCGCGCTTTGCGGGATCGTGGGCGTCAAGCCGACCTACGGCCGGGTCAGCCGCTACGGGATCGTGGCCTTCGCCAGCTCGCTCGACCAGGTCGGGTCGCTGGGGCGCGACGTGCGGGACGCGGCGCTCCTCCTGCACGCCGTCGCCGGGCGCGACGACCGCGACTCGACGTCGGCGCCGATCCCGGTCCCCGGCGAGCTGCTCACGCTGCCGGCGTCCGACGACGAAGCTGCCGGGGCGATGCGGGGCGCCCGGGTGGGCCTTCCCCGCGAGTACTTCGGGGCCGGCATGGAGCCGGGCGTCGTGGCCGGCGTCCGCGAGGCGGTCGCCGCCATGGAGGTCGCCGGGGCCGAGGTCGTCGACGTGAGCCTGCCGCACACGGAGTACGGGCTGGCCGCCTACTACATCGTGGCCCCGGCCGAGGCGTCGGCGAACCTGGCCCGCTACGACGGCATCCGCTACGGCCACTCGGTGCGCGACGGCGACGTGCTGGCCAACTACCTGGCCACCCGGAGCACCGGCTTCGGGGCCGAGGTGAAGCGCCGGATCATGCTCGGGACCTACGCCCTCTCGGCCGGCTACTACGACGCCTACTACGTGAAGGCCCAGAAGGTGCGGACGCTCATCAAGGGCGACTTCGACGCCGTCTTCGGGCGCGGCGTCGACGTCATCGTGGCGCCGACCAGCCCGTCGGTCGCCTGGCCCCTCGGGGCGAAGATCGACGACCCGGTTGCCATGTACCTCTCGGACGTATGCACGCTGCCCGTGAACATGGCCGGGCTGCCCGGAATCTCGGTCCCCTGCGGCCTCTCGGACGGCCTGCCGGTTGGGCTCCAGCTCATCGGCCCGGCCTGGAGCGAGGCCCGGCTGGTTGCGCTCGCGCGCGCCTACGAGGGGATCACCGCAACGGCCGCCTGGCGCGGCCTCGAGCCGACCGGACTGGCGAGGACGATGGAGGTCGCCGGATGAGCCCAACCCGCCCCCCGCTGGCCGAGCGGACCCTCTCCGCCCGGGTGCGGGCGGTCCCCCCGTCTGGAATCCGCCGCTTCTTCGACATCGCGGCCACGATGGACGACGTCATCAGCCTCGGGGTCGGGGAGCCCGACTTCGCCACGCCGGCCCAGGTGATCGAGGCCGGGATCGCCAGCCTCAGGGCCGAGCGGACCCACTACACGAGCAACTACGGCACGATCGAGCTGCGGCGGGCGATCGCCGCCCATCTCGAGCGCCGCTACGGGGTGGCCTATGACCCGGCGACCGAGGTCCTCGTCACGGTCGGCGCCTCGGAGGCCGTGGACCTCGCCCTGCGGGCCACGATCGATCCCGGCGACGAGGTGATCCTCCACGAGCCCTCGTACGTCGCCTACGTCCCGGCCGTCGTCTTCTCCGGCGGGACCGTCCGCCACGTCGCCACCCGCTTCGAGGACGAGTTCGCCCTCGACCCCGCCGCCGTGGAGGCCGCGGTGACGCCCCGGACGAAGGCCCTGTTCCTCGGCTTCCCCTGCAACCCGACCGGCGCCGTCCTTCCGGTGGCCGTCCAGGACGAGCTCGCCGCCATCGCGGTCCGCCACGACCTCCTCGTCTACTCGGACGAGATCTACGACCGCCTCGCCTACGGCACCTACCGTCACCGGGCGATGAGCGCGTTGCCCGGCATGCGTGAGCGGACGATCCTGATGGGCGGCTTCTCCAAGGCCTACGCCATGACCGGCTGGCGCGTCGGCTACGCGTGCGCCCCGGCCGCGATCCTCGAGGGGATCGTCAAGGTCCACCAGTACGGGATCATGTCCGCCCCCACCACGGCCCAGGACGCCGCTCTCGTGGCGATCACCAGCGCCGATGCCGACGTCGAGGCGATGCGGGCCGAGTACGACCGCCGCCGCCGCCTCGTCGTCGACGGCCTCAACGCCCTGGGCCTCGAGACGTTCGAGCCGCGGGGCGCCTTCTACGCCTTCCCCCGGATCACCTCGACCGGGCTCGACGACAACGCCTTCGTGGAGCGGCTGCTCCAGGAGGAGCACGTGGCGGCCGTTCCCGGGAGCGCCTTCGGCCCGTCGGGCGCCGGCCACGTCCGGATGTGCTACGCGACGAGCTACGAGAAGCTCGGCGAGGCCCTCGAGCGCATCGGCCGGTTCGTGGCCCGGACGCGCGCGTAGCGCGGCGCGATCAGCGCAGCACGACCTCGACGCTGACCGTGGTCGTGCCCGGCGGCGGCAGCGGGACGACGGAGCCAGGCGTGGGTCGGCCGTCGACGACCAGGGAGACGGCGGCCCCGGGACCTTCGCGCCGCACGCGGATCACGTAGGTCACGCCGCGGAACTCCCGGCGCGCCGCGAAGCCCGGCCACGAGGTCGGGATCACCGGAGCGACGCGGAGTCCGTCGAAGGTGGGCCGGATCCCGAGGATCCACTGGCTCGCGGCCACGAAGGCCCACGCGGCGGTCCCGGTCAGCCAGGCGTTGCGGGCCATGCCGAACTGCGGGTGGGCGGGGCCGCAGATGTTCTGCGAGTAGACGTAGGGCTCCGCCCGGAAGACGTCGGCGTCGGTTCGGGCGAGGGGCAGGATCCGGCGATAGTGGCGGTACGCCTCGTCGCCCCGGCCCAGCATGGCGGCGGCGACGATGAGCCAGGTGTTGGCGTGGCAGAAGATCCCGCCGTTCTCCTTGGCGCCCGGCGGGTAGGTGGATGTGCCCCGCACTCGCTCGTCCCCACCGTCGTACGGCGGCCACAGGAGGGCGGTCCCGAACGGCGTGCCGAGGAGCTCCTCCACGGACCGCAGCGCCTGCTCCGCCCGGTCAGGCGGAGCGACCTCGCCGATGACGGACCAGGTCTGCGGGTTCAGGTTGATCCGATGGCGCTCCTCGCTGGCCACGCCGATGGGCAGGCCGTCGTCGTCGAAGGCGCGGGCGTACCAGGCCCCGTCCCAGGCGACGGCGTTGACGAGGGCCGCCGTCTCCGCGTGGAGGTCGCGGAACCGCGCCGCCTCGGCGGCCCGGCCGGTGTGGCGGCAGAGCTCGGCCAGGTCCAGGAGGGTGCGGCAGAGCTGCATCGCCACCCAGACGCTCTCGGCAGCCCCCGAGCCGTGGTCGGCATTGAGCGTGTCGTCCCAGTCGGCGAACCCCAGTCGGGGGAGGCCATGCGGGCCGCGGTGAGCGAGCGTGAACTCGATGGCCTGCAGCATGTGCCCCCAGACAGTCTCGTCGTCGCCGTCGGCCCACCGGACGCGCTCATCGAGGTAGGCGAGGTCGCCGGTCTCGCGGAGGTAGGCGCACGTCGCGAGAACCAGCCACAGGTGATCGTCGGAGAACCACTGGGGCCAGGTCGGAAACTCCGCGGCCAGGCCCGGGCCGCCCTCGCCGGAGAGCGGGAAGAGCTGGTGCCAGGCGTGGCCGTCACGGAACTGGAGAGCCCACGTGCGGCTCAGCGTCCGGCGGGCCTGCCCGGGCAGGCTGTGCACCGTGCCGAGGGTGTCCTGGGCCGAGTCGCGCGTTCCCATGCCGCGCCCCATGCCCGTCTCGTAGCCGGAGACGAAGCGCGACCAGCTGAGTGTCGTGCGGCACTGCACCTGGTTCCACACGCTCAGCATCTCGGTGGTGTCGGGATCCGGCGTCGTGACGGCGAAACGGCCCAGGTAGGCGCTCCAGTCCGCCCGCAGCTCGTCGAAGGCGGCCTCGACCACCGCGCGATCGCGGTAGCGGGCCACGACGGCCGCGATCTGACCGGGATGGTCGGTCAGGCCGAGGACGAACACGAGCCGGCGCTCCTCGCCCGGGCCGAGGTCGAGGTCATGGCAGAGCGAGCCGATGGCGTTGCCCCGCGGGGCGCCGGCGTTGGTCGGCTCGCCGCGCACGACGATGGCCGGCGAGGCGAGGTCGCCGCAACGACCCACGAAGTCGTCGCGGTCGCCCGTCCATCCGACGGGCTGCTCGCTGGCCCCGAGGAACGAGGTGGTCGGGCTGAAGCGGGTGGAGGCAAGGACCACCCCGCCCTCGAGGCGACTCGAGACGATGTGCTGCGACCAGTCGAGGTTCTGCTGGTCGCTGACGGTGTCGACGTAGCCGAACTCGGCGTAGGAGAACGTCCGCAGGCGCCGAGTGGCCCGGCCCGTGTTCGTGACCCGGAGCACCCACAGCTCGCACGGGCACGGCCCGTCCGCGCTGTCCGGGGGGACGAAGTAGAGGAGGTCCGTCTCGATGCCGTCGAGCGCGCTTCGAATCCGCGTGTAGCCGGGCCCGTGCCGACACTCGTAGGCGTCCAGGTCGCGCCTGACCGGCTGCCACGAGGGGCTCCAGAAGCGCCCCGTCTCCTGGTCCCGCAGGTAGACGTACCGGCCCGGCTGGTCGGCCGGGATCGCGTTGTATCGATAGCGGGTCAGCCGGCGCTCCCGGGGGTCCCGATCGAACGAGAAGCCGCCCGCGGTGTTCGAGATGATCCCGCCGTACCCACCCTGCCCGAGGTAGTTCAGCCACGGCGTGGGCGTGTCGGGCCGGCTGATGACGTATTCGTGCGTCGCGGCGTCGACGTGGCCGTACGACGAGGGCCCACGGTGGTTCCCGGTCGACGTCACCGACCCGCCTCGACGAACGCCTCCACGGCGATCTCCGCCCCCGGGGTGACGGGCAGCGGGGCGAGATTGCCCTCGACCGCCCGATCGTCGACGCGCAGCCGGGTGACCCGACCAGTCGCGCCCGGCTCCTTCCGGACGGTGATCCGGTAGGTCGCGCCACGGAAGCGCCGCGTTGCCGTGAAGTCGCCCCAGGCGGCCGGCAGGCACGGGTCGATCCGCAGGCCGTGGTGCTCGGGCCGGATCCCGAGGATCCACTGGCTGATGGCCACGAAGTTCCAGGCGGCGGTCCCCGTCAGCCAGGTGTTCTTCGCCTCGCCGGGGGTCGCGGCGTCCTTCCCGGCGATCATCTGCGCGTAGACGTACGGCTCCCCGCGGTGAACCTCGGAGAGGTCCTGGCGGGCCGACGGGTTGATCCGAAGGTAGTAGTCCATGGCCCCGTCGCCGTCGCCGACCAGGGTCTCGGCGATCATCACCCAGGGGTTCGTGTGGCAGAAGACGCCGGCGTTCTCCTTGTAGCCGCCCGGATAAGTCGAGATCTCGCCGAGGTGCAGGTGGTAGCGCGTGTACGCCGGCTGGAGCACGACGATGCCGTGGGGGGTCGCCAGGCGCTCGCGGACGGAGTCGAGGGCGATCCGGGCGCGGCCGTCGTCGAGCCCGATGCCGGCCATGACGCAGATACCCTGCGGCTCGACGAAGATCTGGCCCTCGTCGTTCTCCGCCGAGCCGACGGGCCGGCCGAAGAAGTCGTACGCCCGGCGGAACCAGGCACCGTCCCAGCCGTGCCGGGCCACGGCATCGCCGATCTCGTCCGCGCCCGATCGGCAGCGCGATGCCTCGACCTCGTCGCCGCGGAGAGCGGCGATCGCGGCGAGCTCGTTCGCCGCCAGCACGAACAGACCGGCGATGAAGACCGACTCGGCAACCCCCCCGCTCCTGTTCTCGGTCGTCTGGAACGACTCGCCCGGCCGTTCCGAGAAGCAGTTGAGGTTCAGGCAGTCGTTCCAATCGGCCCGGCCGATCAGTGGCAGGCCGTGCGGGCCACGACGCTCGAGGGTGTACCCGACCGATCGCTGGAGGTGCTCGTAGAGGGGTCGCTCGGAGCCGGGCTGGTTGTCGAAGGGCACCGCCGCATCGAGGATCGAGGCGTCGCCGGTCTCCTTGAGGTACGCCGCCACGGCCAGGACGAGCCAGGCGGGGTCGTCGTTGAACCCCGCGCCGACGTCGTTGTTGCCGCGCTTGGTGAGCGGCTGGTACTGGTGGTAGGCGCCGCCCGTCGGCAGCTGGGTCGAGGCGATGTCCAGGAGCCGCTCGCGGGCGCGGGCCGGGACCAGGTGGACGAAGCCGAGCAGGTCCTGGTTGGAGTCGCGGAAACCCATCCCGCGGCCGATGCCGGACTCGAACAGCGACGCCGAGCGCGACATGTTGAAGGTGACCATGCACTGGTAGGGGTTCCAGATGTTGACCATGCGGTCGACATGCTCGTTCCCCGTCTGCGCCCGGTAGATCCCGAGGAGGTCGGTCCAGCGCGCCCGCAGCGCTTCGAACGCCTCGGACACCGCGGGCGCGTCCAGGTACCTGGCGATCGTCGGGCGAACGCGTCGCTTGTCGATCACCTGCGAGCCGGGCGGATCGAACTTGGCGTCCGCCGGATTCTCCGCGTAGCCGAGGAGGAAGACGATCTCCCTGGTCTCCCCGGGGCCAATCTCGAGGCGGACATGGTGGGATCCCGACGGCTGCCAGCCGTGGGCGATCGAGTTGGCCGAGGCGCCCCGTTCGACGGCGATCGGCCGGTCCCAGCTGCGATAGGGCCCCAGGAACGCGTCGCGCTGGGTATCGAAGCCGGCCAGGGGCTCGGAGCAGGCGAAGTAGGCGAAGTGGTCGCGCCGCTCGCGGTACTCCGTCTTGTGGTAGATGACCCCGTCCACCACCTCCACCTCGCCCACGGAGTAGTTGCGCTGGAAGTTGGTGGCGTCGTCCTGGGCGTCCCAGAGGCAGAACTCGACCGAGCTGAAGAGCGACAGCCTCGCCGGCACGGCCCGCTCGTTGGTCACCCGGACCCGCCAGATCTCGAGGGTCTCGCCGCTCGGGACGAAGTAGAGCGTCTCGGCGCTGATGCCTCGATAGCGCGAGGAGATGATCGAATAGCCGAGGCCGTGCCGGCAGGAATAACCCTCCAGCTCGCGCTGGGTCGGCTGCCAGCTGGGACTCCAGTAGTCGCCCGAGGCGTCGTCGCGGATGTAGACGTAGCGGCCGCCGAAGTCGAGCGGAGCGTCGTTGTAGCGGTACCGGATGAGCCGGCGGAGCCGCGCGTCGCGGTAGAAGGAGTACCCGCCCGCGGTGTTCGAGATGATCCCGAAGTACTCCTCGCTGCCGAGGTAGTTGATCCAGGGGAGCGGCGTGTCCGGGCGCGTGACGACGTACTCGCGCCGCTCGTCGTCGAAGTGCCCGTAGCGCATGCTCTCCTCCTCCGCCGCCCGCCGGTCAGGATCGCGAGCGGACGAACGCGACGATCTCGGACAGGCGGCCGTGGGCCATGCAGACCACCGTGTCGGCCCCGCCGTAGTAGATCGTCGTCCGATCGCCGTCGTCGTCCACGAGCGCGGCGCAGGGGAAGGCCACGTTCGGGACGTCGCCCACCTGCTCGTAGGGGACCTGCGGCGAGAGCAGGTAGTCCCGGCTGCGGGCGATCACCTTCCAGGGCTGGTCGAGGTCCAGGAGGGCTGCGCCCATCGAGTAGACGAACCCGTTGCAGGACGTCAGGACGCCGTGATAGATGAGGAGCCATCCTTCGGGTGTCTCGATCGGGGTCGGCCCCGCGCCGACCTTGGTCGACTGCCAGGTCCACGGGATGGGCGACATGACGTGGCGATGCCGGCCCCAATGGGTGAGGTCCGGGCTCGCCGAGTAGAAGATGTCGCCGAAGGGAGTGTGCCCGGTGTCGCTCGGGCGGCTGAGCATGGCGTAGCTGCCGCCGATGCGGCGCGGGAACAGCACGCCGTTGCGGTTGAAGGGCAGGAACGCGTTCTCGAGCTGGTGGAACGTCTCGAAGTCGTGGGTGTACCCCACGCCGATCGTCGGGCCGTGGTAGCCGTTGCACCACGTCACGTAGAAGCGGTCCTCCAGCCACGTGACGCGGGGGTCGTAGGCGTGCTCGAACCCGCCCTGGACCTCGGCGACCCGGTCGTCCGTCGCCAGGAACACGATCGGCTCCGGCGAGATCCGCCAGTCCACGCCGTCGCGGCTGCGCCCGGCGTGGACGTTCATCGTTCGGGTGGTGTCGTCCACGCGGAAGACGCCGGCGTAACCGTCGCGGAAGCGCACGACCGCCGAGTTGAAGATGCTGTTCGAGCGCGGCAGCTGGTCACGCGAGATGATCGGGTTGCGCGATGACCGCCAGATGACGCCGCTGGAGCCGGCCGGCCGGGCCTCCCAGGGAATCGAGGGTCCGGCACCCGGCGTCGGCCCGGTCGTCGTCATCGGAGCTTCCTTTCCCTGCCAGCGCGCGTTCAGGCCATCGGATCGCCGGCTGCCGCCGCTTCGTCGCGCGGCAGCCGCCCGGAGCGCGCCACCGCGCCCATGAACCGGGCGCTGTCGCGGACGTGCCGCTCCAGCGTCCCGTAGTCCACGTGGATGATGCCGAACCGCGGGCCGTACCCCTGGGCCCATTCGAAGTTGTCGAGCAACGACCAGACGAAGTACCCGTCCAGGGGCACGCCTCGCTCGATGGCGTCCAGGGCGGCGTCGAGGTGGCGGCGGAGGAAGCCGACGCGCGCCGGGTCGTGGCCCGGATCGGCGTCGTCGACCGGATAGGCGGCGCCGTTCTCGGTGACGTACAGCGGGAGGGTGCCCGTCCGCGACGCCACGTACTCCAGGATCTCCACGAGCCCGGCCGGATAGACCTCCCAGCCCATCCCCGTTCGCTCGGGCGGGTCGCCGGCGCGGTCGAACGGCGGCAGGAGCGGCGAGCGAACCCGGTTCAGGCTGTAGTAGTTCACCCCGAGGAAGTCGAGCGGTGCTGCGATCAGCTCCATGTCGCCGTCCCGAACCAGCTCCGCGGCCGGTCCCGCGGGCCACCCCGGAAGGCCCGGGTAGCCCAGCCCGATCAGCGGGTCGAGGAACCAGCGGTTGAGCCAGCTGTGCTCGACGCCCGCCGCTTCGAGGTCGAGTGGGTGCAGCGTCGCGGGCTGGACCGGCGCGAAGTTCAGGACGATCCCCGCCATGACCGAAGGCGCAGCGGCGCGGATCGCCTGCATTCCCAGGCCATGGGCCAGGAGCAGGTGATGACCCGCTGCGATCGCCGCGTTCGGTTCGCTTCGCCCGGGCGCGTGCGCGCCGCTTCGGTAACCGTGGTCGGCGGCGACCCACGGCTCGTTGATCGTGGCAATGCTGCGGACCCGGTCGCCCAATCGCGCCGCGACGATCGCGGCGTAGTCCGCGAAGGCCTCGGCCGTGGCCCGGACGGGCCACCCGCCCGCGTCCTCGAGCGCCTGGGGAAGGTCCCAGTGGTACAGGGTCGCGAACGGCGCGACCTCGTGGGCCAGCAGCTCGTCGACGAGTCGGTCGTAGAAGTCGAGCCCGGCCTGGTTCACGGCGCCGGCGCCGGCCGGAAGCACGCGGGGCCAGGCCACCGAGAAGCGATAGGCGTTGAGCCCGAGCCCGGCCAGCAGCGCCACGTCGCCGCGATAGCGGTGGTAGTGGTCGCAGGCGATATCGCCGGTGTCGCCGTTGCGGACCTTGCCGGCCGTATGGGAGAAGCGATCCCAGATGGATTCTCCTCGCCCGTCTTCCCCGGCGGCCCCCTCGATCTGGTACGAAGCGGTGGCAGCTCCCCACACGAACCCGGCGGGGAATCGTCGAGATTCCACTCGTGCTCCTAGGATTGGAAGCGCGTCCATACCTGCTCGGTGCCGGAACAGAGATCCTCAGCAGCGAATGGTACCGCATCGCCTCGGCAGCCGGGTCGCAGGTCCGGTCGGTCGGAAGCGCTTCCACTCGCCCGGCGACGGGGCAGCGAGGCGGACGAGATGGCCTGACAGGTCACGAGCGCCGGCCTGTGCTGATCGTCCCTGGCGATGCCCTGCGACGCGGTCGCCGGGACGCCCCAGGACAGGGGCGGGTCAGGGCTGTCCGAGCACCGTGACCGACCAGGCACACGGTGTATCGACCTCGACGGTGAACGGTCCGCTGGATCCGTTCAGGATCTCGGTCACCGTGCCGGAACCCTGCGCCTCGAATTCGCTGACGAGGACGTCCGGCATGATCGGACTTGGGCCGGCCCCGTAGAAGTTGATCGTGAAGGAGTCGGCGGGGTTGCAGGTGTACTCGTACGTCACGTCCACGGCGTCGCCGCTGGCGCCAAAGGGGTCGGAGGTCGCCGGGCCGGTTCCCTCGGTGGAGAGCAAGGTCTGCCCGACCGGCGAGGCCGATGGCGATGGCGACTCGAACGCCGAGCCGTCGTCGGACTCGGCCGGAACGGGCGGTGTCTCGGACGCCGCGCTGTTCGTCGGGGGCTTCGCGGCGAAACCGAGAACGGCCAGCACGACCATGACGACGACGACGCCGATGGAAGCGTTGCGGAGCCCGTGCGACGACTTCCACTGCGGCGTCATGGGCGCTGTCACGAGCTTCCTCCGGATCCACGCGGGTCTCGCCGAAAGTCTGACACACGGCGCCATGCCCTCGTCGGTGCTGCCGGGCAGGCGGCGGAGGGCAACGACCATGTTGCCCGGACGTCGAGAGGGGCCGAATGGCCCATGACACCCGTGACAGCCGGTCCTACGTTGAGAGCGCTTCCATTCGTCCGCCGGGAGGGCGGCCTTGGTCCGGGACGGTTCGAACGGGAATCCAGGCGAGGAAGGTCCGGCGCGGACGCTCGACGACCTCGCTGCGTTGAGCGGCGTCTCGCGGGCCACGGTTTCCCGCGTCCTCAACGGTGGACCGGCGTCGGAGGCCACCCGGCAGCGCGTGCTGGAAGTGCTCGCGCGGACCAGCTTTCGGCCGAACGCCGTCGCGCGCACCCTGGCCTCCGGGCGATCCGGAGTGGTCGGCGTCGTCATGCACGTCGACCCGCACCTGCTGTTCCAGGATCCGTACTTCTCCCAGCTGCTGCAGGGCATCACGGACTTCGTCGCGGAGCAGGGCGCCGGGATGATGCTGTGGCTGGGCAATCGGACCAAGGAGGAGACCCTCGACCACGTCCTGGGAATGAGCTTCCTCGACGGGGTCATCGTCTCCGCTCACACGCTCGAGGATCCCGTGGTCGACGGCCTGCTCTCGTCGAGTCTGCCCACGGTCCTTGTCGGGCATCGACGCGCCGACCGGACCGCGAGCTACGTCGACATCGACAACGAGCAGGCGGCCGACTCCGTCACAAGGCACCTGATCTCGCTCGGCCGGACGCGTGTCGGCCACATCACGGGCACCCGCGGCACGGTGGCCGGCGAGGACCGCCTGGTCGGCTATGAGCGGGCGATGCGGCGCGCCGGGCTCACCGTCGACGGTCTCATCGTGGACGGCGACTTCAACCGCGCCTCCGGCGTCACGTGTGCGGCCGAGCTCCTCGACCGTGGCGTCGACGCCATCTTCTGCGCCAACGACGCCACCGCCGCGGGCGCCCTCGAGACGATCCGCGCCCGCGGGCTGCAGGTCCCCGACGAGGTGGCTCTGGCCGGGTTCGACGACCTCGGGTTCGCGGCTCAGCTCGATCCGCCGCTCACGACGGTGCGACAGGGAATTCGCCAACAAGGGATCGAGGCGGCGCGGGCGCTGCTGCAGCTCGTGGGAGACCCGGGCCGCTCGCCTCGACGTGTGCTCCTGCCGACGGAGCTGGTCATTCGGCAATCCAGCGTAGGAGGTGTGCCTCGCGAATAGCTGCGGTTGAATGCCCCGCAACGCAGGTGTCGCCACCTCCATCCCTGGAGGAGGCAAGAAGGAGGAACTGCATGGGTCCAAAGCGAAGACTGCTGGCCTTGATGACGAGCGCGATCCTGGTCGCGGCCGTCTTCCCGGCGGCTGTCTCGGCGGCAGACACGTATCCGCGCAACGAGACGATCTACACCAGCGGCACGATGTGGGGCCCGCCCGGTGACTTCAACCCCATCAAGGACTGGGACTACGCCACCGGCACGTTCGGGCTGCTCTACGAGTCGCTCTTCATCTACAACCCGCTCACCGACAAGTTCACCCCCTGGCTGGCGAAGAGCGGCAGCTGGACGGGCGCCAAGGAATACACCCTGAAGCTGCGCCCGGGGATCAAGTGGGCCGATGGGCAGGCCCTGGACTCGGCCGATGTCGTCTACACGGTGAACCTGGGCAAGCTCTCCTCGGTCCCGTACAGCACCCTCTTCAACTTCCTCCAGAGCGCCACGGCGGTCGACCCGCTCACCGTGAAGTTCACCTTCTCCAAGGCTCTGTACCAGGAGTGGTCGAACTTCCTGTACAACCGGGCGATCGTGCCGGAGCACCTCTGGAAGGGGCGGTCCGAGACCGATGTGATGGGCAACAACGACAAGCCCGATCCCGTCGGAAGCGGCCCGTACAAGCTCCTGACCTACGATCAGCAGAAGGTCGTCTGGGTCCGGGACGACAACTGGTGGGGCAAGGACGGGCTGGGGCTCACCATGAAGCCCAAGTACGTCATCGACCTCGTCAACGCCAGCAACAACGTCCAGCTCGGCCTCATGCTCAATGGCGGACTGGACCTGAGCAACAACTTCCTGCCCGGCATCAAGGGCATCGCCAGCGGCATCGGCGGCTACGGCATCCAGACCTACTACCCGACGGTGCCGTTCATGCTGTCGGCCAACACCGCCTGGCTCGCGACCAACGACGTCAAGAAGCCGTTGAACGACAAGGTCTTCCGGCGGGCGCTGGCTGAATCGATCGACGTCAGCAAGATCGTCCACAACGTCTACGGGGACATCGTCCAGGCGGCCAACCCGACGGGCCTCCTGCCCACGTGGAACAAGTACGTCGACCCGGCCGTCGTCAAGAAGTACGGCTACAAGTACAACCCGACCGACGCCAGGCGCATCCTCCTCGCGGCCGGCTACAAGCTCGGCAGCGACGGCTACTTCAAGAACAAGGACGGCTCGAAGATCGACCTCGAGATCATCGTCCCCAGCGGCTGGACGGACTGGATGGCATCCATCCAGTCGATCGCCCAGAGCGCGAAGAAGGCCGGGATCAGGATCCACACTGCCTTCCCGTCCTACAACGACCGGACGGACAAGATCCAGAAGGGCAAGTTCGACCTGGCAATCGTCAACGACGCCCAGATGGCCAACACGCCCTGGGCGTACTACAACTGGATGTTCCGCCTGCCGATCCAGGCCGTGCAGAACGCCGGTAACGACGGGCGTTACAACAACCCAACCCTCTGGAAGCTCGTCCAGCAGCTCGACGCCACGTCGACGAGCAACCTCCCGGCGATGAAGTCGATCATCTCGAAGATCCAGACGATCCAGCTGCAGGACCTGCCGATCATTCCGCTGTGGTACAACGGCGTGTGGTCGCAGGCGAGCAATGCCGTCTGGACGAACTGGCCGGCCTCAGGCGCCGGCTTCCCGCACTACGTCCCGTGCACCTGGCGCGGGTACTGGAACATGGGCGCCGTGCTCATGCTCGCAGAGCTGAAGCTCAAGTAGGCCGATAGAGCCATAGCGCGGCCCGGTCCCACCCCCAGCGTGCGGGGGAGGGACCGGGCTCCCTTTGTCCCACTGTCCCGGGAGGCGTCGTGCGCCGGTACTTCGCGCGGAAGCTCCTCACCTACGTCCTGACGTTCTACGTCGCGGTGACGGTGGACTGGATGATTCCGCGCTTCATGCCCGGCGATCCGGTCTCGGGCATGCTCGCGAAGATGAATCTGCAGCCCGAAGCGGCCGACAAGATGATGGGCTTCTTCATGGGCGCGTTCGGGCTCGATCGCCCGATCTGGCAGCAGTACCTCAACTTCTGGAGCGCCCTCTTCCACGGCGACCTGGGCATCAGCGTCTGGCTGTTTCCGCGGCCCGTCCTGGGCATCATCATGGATGCGCTGCCGTACACCCTCGCGCTGCTGGTGCCCGCGATCATCTTCAGCTGGATCGCCGGGAACCAGTTCGGCGCCTACGCCGCCCGGCGCAAACGGCTCGACAACACCGTCCTGCCGATCGGGTACATCCTGACCGCGACGCCGTACATGTGGCTGGGGATCCTGCTCGCCTGGGGGCTCGGCTCGGTCCTGAAGGTCTTCCCGCTCTCGGGTGCCTTCGACTACTCGATGTCCCCGACCCTCACGTGGGAGTTCTTCCTCAGCGCGTACTCGCACTGGCTCCTGCCCTTCCTCTCGCTCTTCCTCGTCATGTTCGGCGGCTGGGCAATCGGCATGCGGAACATGATCATCTACGAGCTTGAGTCCGACTACGCGCACTACCTCGAGGCGCTGGGGGCGCCTCAGGGGCTGGTGCGCCGGTACGCGTTCCGCAACGCGGTGCTCCCCCAGGTCACCGGGCTCGCCCTGACGCTGGGCGTGATCGTCTCCGGCGCGCTCGTCACCGAGGCGGTGTTCTCCTACCCGGGCCTCGGGAGCCTGGTCCTGCAGGCGATCCAGAACGAGGACTTCTTCCTGCTCCAGGGCGTGTTCCTGTTCGTGATCATCGGCGTGCTGGTGGCCAACTTCATCATCGACGTCGTCTACGTCGTGGTCGATCCGCGCACCCGGGTGGGCATGCAGGGGGGTGCGGCATGACCGTGTTCCACGAGGTCCCCAGCACCGTGCCGGGTGGACCCGACCAGGACTGGGAGCCCGGGGAGAAGCCTGGAACCGCGGCGTTGCCGGCGGCGGCGGTGCCGGCGGCGGCCGCGGTGCGACCGCGGCGCGAGACCATGTACTTCGCCCTGCACGACGGCCGCATCCTCTTCGGCGCGGCGGTCATCCTGTTCTTCGTCGCCCTCGCGATCGTGGGACCCTTGATCGACCCGACGGATCCCCTGGCGTTCGATGGTCCAACGGGCCAGGCCCCGAGTGCCGACTACTGGTTCGGGACCACCACCTTCGGGGAGGACGTCTTCGCCCAGTTCGTGAACGGCCTCCAGGCCACCTTCCTGGTCGGGCTGCTGGGCGGAGGGCTCGCCGCTCTCGTCGGCATCAGCGTCGGGTTCGTCGCCGGCTACCGGGGCGGGATCGTGGACGAAGTCCTGAGCATGATCACCAACATCGTGCTGGTCATCCCGACGCTCGTGGTCCTCGTGATCATCGCCGCCTACCTCAGTGCGCGCGGGGTGCTCGTGGAAGCCGCCTTCATCGGGCTGACATCCTGGCCGTGGGCCGCGCGGGCGATCCGTGCCCAGACCTTCTCCCTGCGCTCGCGGGAGTTCGTCGACCTGGCGCGCCTCAGCGGCCTTTCCGGCCGGAAGATCATCTTCCAGGAGATCGCCCCGAACATGGGCTCCTACCTCTTCCTGACCTTCATCCTGCTCTTCGGCGGTGCCGTCCTCATCGCCGCGACGCTGGACTTCATCGGCCTGGGGCCGACCGAGGGCATCTCCCTGGGGCTGATGATGAACAGCGCCGTCCTCTGGAGCGCGCTGCAGCTGGGAATGTGGTGGTGGTTCATCCCGCCCGGGCTGGCCATCACCGCCATCGTCGGCTCGCTGTACGTCATGAACGTCGGCCTGGACGAGATCTTCAACCCCAAGCTGCGGGAGACCTGATCGGTGAGCCTGCAGGTGACGGACCTCCGGGTCTACTACCGCACCCTGGCCGGCGACGTGCAGGCACTCGACGGCGTCTCGTTCGGCATCGCCGACGGCGAGATCATGGGCCTGGCCGGCGAGTCCGGCTGCGGCAAGTCCACGCTCGGCAAGAGCCTGACCCACTTCGACAGCCGGATGCGCTACATCGCGGGCGAGGTGACCCTCGATGGGGTGCCGCTGCCGGTCATGGACTCGGCCGCCATGGAGGAGTTCCGGTTCAAGGCCGTGTCCATCATCCCGCAGTACGCCATGAGCGCCATGAACCCCACCCGAAAGATCGGCAGGATGACCGCCGACCTGCTGGAGTCGAGGGGCGTGGACGCCGCGGCGATGCGTCCCGAGATCGAACGCCGCCTGGAGCTGGTCGGCCTGCAGCTGGACGTCCTCGATCGGTACCCGATCGAGCTCTCGGGCGGCATGAAGCAGCGCATGGTGATGGTGATCTCAACCCTCCTGAACCCGTCCCTGCTGATCGCCGACGAGATCACGTCGGCCCTCGATGTCTCCACCCAGAAGGCCGTGGCGGAGACGCTCCTGGAGTTCCGCGACCGCGAGCTCGTCCGCAGCATGATGGTGATCACGCACGACGTCTCGATCCTGTCCCAGGTCGCGGACACCATCACCGTGATGTACGCGGGGAAGCTGGCCGAGAAGGCCACGACCGACGTCATCATCGGCGCCCCGCGGCACCCGTACTCGCGCCTGCTCATCTCGTCCCTGCCGGAGGTCGGCGTCCGGTACGTGGACAAGAGGCTGGAGGGCATCCCCGGCAGCCCGCCGGGACTCCTTGACCCGCCCGCGGGATGTCGCTTCCAGGCCCGGTGCCCCCTCGCCGACGAGCAGTGCCGCGAGGAACCGCCGTTCGTGGACGTGGCGCCCGGCCACTCCGTGGCCTGCTGGAAGACGTCGTGACACGGTGCTGACGCTCGATCGCATCTCCAAGGTCTACAAGGTGGGCACCTTCGGTGGCACGAATTTGTCGGCGGTCCGGGACGTGAGCTTCGACGTGGATGCCGGGGAGGTCGTCTCGCTCATCGGCGAGAGCGGCAGCGGCAAGACCACGATCGGGCGGATGATCCTGGGGCTCACGTCCGTCACCCACGGGACGATCACCTTCGACGGCGAAGACGTGGCCCGACTGCCGCGCAAGGCGTACCACCGGCGGGTCCAGGGCGTGTTCCAGGACCCCTTCAGCTCGTACAACCCGATCTTCAAGGCCGACCACGTGTTCAGCGTGATCCGCGGCGTCTATTTCTCCGGCCTGCCGCGCGCGGAGTGGGAATCCCGCGTGGAGACCTCGCTCCAGGGCGTGGGCCTTGATCCCGGCCAGGTGCTGTACAAGTTCCCGCACCAGCTCAGCGGAGGCCAGCTCCAGCGCCTGCTGATCGCCCGGGCGCTGCTCCTCGACATCCGGCTCCTCGTCGCCGACGAGATCATCAGCATGCTGGACGCATCCACCCGGATCGACGTCCTCAACCTCCTCGGCGACCTCAGGGCGCGCGGCCTCGGGATCCTGTTCATCACCCACGACCTGTCGCTCGGCTACTACAGCAGCCAACGGACGGTGATCCTCCGCCGGGGCCGGGTCGTCGAGATGGGCAGCACGTCCGCGGTCTTCGAGCGACCGCTCCACCCGTACACCCAGATGCTCATGACGTCGGTCCCCCAGCTGCACCAGAAGTGGAGCCGCAGCGAGGCCGGGACGCGCTCCGGGTCGGGCTGGGCCCCGGCACCCACCGAGCGGTGCCGCTACCACGCGGCGATCCTCGACGGCGGCGCGGCGGCCCCGGGAGAGATCCCCGGCTCGGGCCTCTTCGAGATCGAAGACGGCCATCTCGTGGGCTGCGTCGAGGCGAAGGCCGACGGGTCGTGCGGGGCACGGAGCGCATCCTCCGGCTGAGCGGGTCGCGGCTGGACGGCGGACGCGGATCCCGGCTGGACGGCGGACACGGATCCCGGCTGGACTGCGGACACGGGTCGGCAGACAAGAGGCGGCGGGGAGGCCGGTCGTATGCGACACTGCGGGGCATGCTCGGCGTGACCCTGATGGTGAGCCTCGGCGGCCCGGTCGCGTGACCGCCCCGGCCGCGCCCACCCGTGTCGGCGCTCTCGAACGCTACGAGGCGGTCATCGGGATCGAGGTCCACTGCCAGGTCCGGACGGCGAGCAAGATGTTCTGCGCCTGCGCAGTCCCGCCGGCCGACGCGGCGCCGAACACCTACACCTGCCCGGTCTGCCTGGCCCTGCCCGGCGTCCTGCCCACGATCAACCGCGCCGCGGTCGAGCACGTCCTGACGACCGGCCTCGCGATCGGGGCGACGGCGCCGGCCGCCACCCGCTGGGACCGCAAGAACTACTTCTACCCCGACCTCCCGAAGGGCTACCAGATCAGCCAGTACGACCTGCCCCTGGCGTCGAACGGGTCGCTCACCGTCGACACCTCCGAGGGGCCGGTGACGATCCGGATCAACCGGGCGCACCTCGAGGAGGACACGGCCAAGCTCGTCCACGCCACGGGGCCGGACGGGCGGCGGGTGAGCCTGGTCGACTTCAACCGGGCCGGCGTGCCGCTGATGGAGATCGTGACCGAGCCCGACATCCGGACCGCCGAGCAGGCCCGGCGCTACGCCGAGGAGCTGCGGCTCCTCCTGCGGACGATCGACGTGTCCGACGCCGAGATGGAGAACGGGCAGATGCGGGTCGAGGCGAACGTCTCGCTCCGGCCGCGCGGGACGGAGCTGTTCGGTATCCGCACCGAGGTCAAGAACATGAACTCGCTGCGGGCCGTGGAGCGGGCGATCGCCTTCGAGATCGAGCGGCAGGCGGCAGGCCTCGACGCGGGCGAGGCGCTGCGCCAGGAGACCCGCGGCTGGGACGACGCCGCCGGCGCGACGTACGTGATGCGGGTCAAGGAGTCGTCGGACGACTACCGCTACTTCCCCGAGCCGGACCTCCCGCCGCTCCACCTGGACCCGGCGTGGCTCGAGGCGCTGCGGGCGGCGCTGCCGGAGCTGCCGGCCGCGCGCCGGGCGCGGTACGTGGGAGCGCTGGGCCTCTCGCCGTACGACGCCGCCGTCCTGGCCAACGACGAGGCGATGAGCCGTGCCTTCGAGGCGATCTGCGCGGCCGGTCCCGGCCTGCCGCCGAAGGAGGTCGCGAACCTGGTGAGCGGCGACTACGGCCGGGCCCTGAAGGAGACCACCGCCCGAACGCCGGAGGGTCTCGCCGGCCGGGCCGACGCCGCTTCGCTCGCCCACGTGCTGGGCGAGGTGCTCGGGGGGCGGCTCTCGCGGCCGAACGCGAAGGAGGTCGTGGCCGAGCACGTCGCGAGCGGCGCCCCGGCGGCCGCGATCATCTCCGCCCGCCGCTTCGCCCAGATCTCCGACGCCGGCGCAGTGGAGCGCCTCGTGGACGAGGTGGTTGCGGCGAACCCGGCCGCGGTCGCGGACTACCGGGCGGGCAAGGTCCAGGCCGTCGGCTTCCTCGTGGGCCAGGTCATGAGGGCCTCGCGCGGGCAGGCCAACGCGGCGATCGTGCAGGCGGCGCTCCGGGAGCAGCTCGGGCCGCCCCACGCCGCCGGCGAGGCTCCGCCGTGACCTTCCTCGGGTACGCGCTGGTCGCCGTCGGCGTCATCCTCCTCGCCCTCGGCTCTGCGCGCGCTCGCGGCCCGTGGCGCCGTTACCGGGAGCTGAAGGCGAACGACGAGAACGCGGCCCGCTACCGAGCCTGGCGTGGCGGGCCGGCGTCGCCCGGGGAGGAGAAGACGGGCGCATCCGTGGCGATGCAGATGGTGCGCCGCGAGGCCCGGACGTGGGCCGCGGTCGCGAGCGTCGGGGTCGGCGTGATCGTGGTCGGGTTGATCCTCGCCTTTGGCTGACCGCGGCCGGGTCAGCCGAGGACGCCGCGCCGGCGATGGAGCTCCACCGAGAGGCAGCGGTCCATCACCACGCCCAGCCCACCTGCATGGGCGATTCGTGCTGCCTCCCAGCTGACGATCCCCAGCTGGAGCCAGAGGACCGCCGCGCCGGCCGCGACCGCCTCCGCGGCGTGCGCCGGGCACTGCTCCGGGCGTCGGAAGACGTCGACGATGTCGAACGGGCCGGTCGCGGCGACCGCCGCCGCGAGGTCCGGGTGGGCGGCCACACCTGCCACCGTCGCGTAACGCGGCGTGACCGGCACAGCGTCGAGGCCGAATGCCAGGAGGTCCAGCAGGACTCCGCGCGAGGGCCGGCCGGGTCGGTCGGAGGCGCCGACGACGGCGACACGGAGACGGGTGCCGAGGAGCGCGACGATGGCCGCGTCGTCGAGCACCGGAACAGGTCCTCGGCCCTCGTGGAGGTCGAGGAGCGCGGCCGCGCGAGCGCGGTCCTGGTCCGCCGTCAGTTCGCTTCCTTGTCGTAGGGGATGCCGTCGGCAGCCGGCGGGATCGCCTTGCCCACCACACCGGCGAGCACGATGATCGTGAGGATGTAGGGGAACATCCCGAAGATCTGCGCCGGCCAGCTGGCGATCCACTCGCCGATCTGGCCCGGTGGCGCGTCGATCTGGACGGCCTGCCCGAGCGTGCGTGCGCCGCCGAAGAGGAGCGCCGCCCCGAACGCCCCGACCGGGGTCCAGCGGCCGAAGATCATCGCCGCGAGGGCGATGAATCCGACGCCGGCCGTCATGTTGTCCTGGAACGAGCCGACCGACTCGAGGGTCAAATAGGCGCCCGCCAGGCCGGCGAAGGCACCGCCCAGGATGACGTTCCGGTAGCGGGTGGCGATGACGTTGATGCCGACGGTGTCGGCCGCCTTCGGATGCTCGCCGACGGCCCGCGTTCGCAGGCCCCAGCGCGACCGGAAGAGCATGAACTGGAGGAGGATCACGGCGAAGATCAGGCTCGCCTGGATCGGGCCCTGGCCGAAGACAGCATTGAGCAGCGGGCCGATGATCGGGAGGTCGATGAGCGCCTCCGGCAGGGTCAGCCCGTGGAGGGTCGGGGCGCCGATGACGTCCGAGGTGGAGATCAGCAGCTGGTTGAAATACGCCGTCCCGCCCAGGGCGAGGATGTTGATGACCGTGCCGCTGATGATCTGGTCGGCCATCACCGTGATGGAAAGCCACGCGTGGAGCGCCGACAGGAGCATGGCGGTCAGCATGGCGACCAGCACGCCCACGAGCGCCGCGGGCACGTCGCCGATGACCGGGTGCAGGTAGGCGCCGGTGAGGAACCCGGTGAACGCGGCAGAGAGGATCATGCCCTCGATGCCGATGTTGACGACGCCGGACCGCTCGTTCATCACGCCGCACAGGGCCCCGTAGGCGATCGGCACCGCGAAGCCGAGGATGATGTACGGCCGGCTGAGCAGGAACTCGACGAACCAGATCGCCAGGTCCACCATCGCCGGGCCGTAGCCGAGCGCGACGAGGAGGGCGAGGAGCCCCACCGTCACCCCGAGCGTGACGACCCAGGCCCGGCTGATGCGGACGCGACCCCGCGGGACGGTGGCGGTCGTGGCGCTCATGCCGCGCTCCCGGCCGGAGTGGCCGCGTGCGGGGTCGCCCGTCGTCGCGCCCGGAATATCTTGCGCAGGAACGGCTCCGCCGCCACGAACAGGATGATCGCGCCCTGCACGATGAAGATGATGTCGATCGGGATGTTGGTCGCCCGCTGCATCGCCCCTGCGCCGGAGCGGAGGATGCCGAAGAGGAGCGCCGCTCCGACGACGCCGAACGGGTGCACGCGCCCGAGAAGGGCCACCGCGATCCCGTCGAAGCCGTAGGTCGTGTTGTACTCGGCCGGGTAGTTCTTGGTGATGCCCAGGATCTCGACGGCGCCGGCAAGCCCGGCCAGGCCGCCGGCGATCGACATCGTGAGGACCGTGATGAAGGCCGGCCGGATCCCCGCGTAACGCGCCGCGTTCGAGTTGGCGCCCGTCGTGCGAATCTCGAAGCCGAGCGTCGACTTGAAGAGCACGAACCAGACCACGACGGCCGCGAGGAGCGCGACGATGATCCCGGCGTGCATCTTCGTCCCCTCGACGAGGATCGGCAGGACGGCCTCCGGGTGAACATCGGGCGTGCGGGGGAACGAGGCAGCCGGGTCCTTGAACCAGGTGCTCGCGAGGAGGTTGAGGCCGAGCGCCGCGATCGAGTTGAGCATGATCGTCACGACGACCTCGTGCGCTCCTCGCCAGGCCTTGAGGGCCCCCGGGATGAAGCCCCACGCGGCGCCGCCGATGAAGCCCATGAAAAGCGAGAGCAGCAGGAGCACCGGGAACGGCAGGCCGATCCAGGCCCCGACGACCGCCGCCACGAAGGCGCCCATGAAGAACTGCCCCTGGGCGCCGATGTTGAAGAGCCCGGCCCGGAAGGCGAAGGCCACGGAAAGACCCGTGAGGATGAGTGGCGTCGTGGCGTTCAGCGTGTTGCCGATCCCGCGCATGCTCCCCAGCGATCCTTCCAGGAGGGCGGCGTAGGCCGTGATCGGCAGCCGGAGGTCGAAGCCCTCCTCCGAGAGGGCGCTCGAGAGCAGGATCAGCACGGCCCCGACGAGCAGGCCCAGGACGACCGCGATGGCGGTGCCGAAGAGCTGCTGCCGGAGACCGCCGCCGACCCCGGCGAGAGCGGCCGCATTGACGCTCATCCCGCCCATGCCGCCGCCGGCGGGTGCGCTCGCCTCGGTCATGCCGCGCCCTCCTCGTCCGGACCGCCGGCCTGGCCGGTCGCCATGATCAGGCCGACCCGCTCCTTCTCGGCGCCGGCCGCGTCCAGGGTGGCGACGAGGCGGCCGCGGTACATGACGGCGATCCGGTCGCTGAGCTCCATGATCTCGTCGAGCTCCGCCGAGACGAGGAGGACAGCCGCGCCGGCGTCGCGCTTGGCCACGATCTGCTTGTGGATGAACTCGATCGAGCCGACGTCGAGCCCGCGCGTCGGCTGGTCGGCGACCAGCAGCTTCACGTCGCGGCTGAACTCGCGGGCGACGATCACCTTCTGCTGGTTGCCGCCCGAGAGCGTCGAGGTCGTGACCGTCGCCGAAGGCGTGCGGATGTCGAACTGCGGGATCAGCCCGGCCGCACGCTCCGAGATCGCCTTCTCGTTCAGCATGCCGAACCGCGAGTAGGGCCGCTTGTAGTAGTCGGTCAGCACGAGGTTGTCGTCGACGGGGTAGGAGAGGACGAGGCCGAACCGTTGCCGGTCGCCGGGGATGTAGGCCAGGCCGCGTTCGGTGAGCTCGCGGACCGAGTGGTTCGTGACGTCGATGCCTGCGAGATCCGTTGAGCCGCTTGTCGCGCGGCGCAGGCCGACGATCGCCTCGACGAGCTCGGCCTGGCCGTTGCCGGCCACGCCCGCGATCCCGAGGATCTCCCCGGCGCGGACCTCGAACGAGCAGTCCTGGACCACGACGCTGCCGCGGTCGTCGGCGACGGTGAGACGGTCGACCGCCAGCACCATGCCGCCGGGCTTGGCGAGGCCCTTCTCGACGGTGAGCGACACCTCGCGCCCGACCATCATCTCGGCGAGATCCTCCTCGGTGGCAGTCTTCGGATCTGCCTCGCCGACCACGCGACCTCGGCGAATCACGGTGATCCGGTCGGCGATCTCGAGCACCTCGTAGAGCTTGTGGCTGATGAAGACGATGCTCGTCCCCTCGGCCGCGAGGCGGCGCAGGACGGCGAAGATCTCGACGGTCTCCTGGGGGGTGAGGACGGCCGTCGGCTCGTCCAGGATGAGGATCTTGGCGCCGCGGTAGAGCGCCTTGAGGATCTCGACGCGCTGCTGGATCCCGACGGACAGGTCGCCGACGCGCGCCCGCGGGTCGATCTGGAATCCGAACTGCTCGGCGAGGGCCCGGATCTGGCCCTCGGCCCGCTTCGTGTCGAGGACGACCGGGTTGGCCATCGTCTCGTCGCCGAGGACGATGTTCTCGGTGACCGTGAAGACGGGGACCAGCATGAAATGCTGGTGGACCATGCCGATGCCGCGGGCGATCGCGTTGGCCGGACCCGAGATCCGGATCGTCTCCCCGTCGATGAGCACATCACCCTCGTCGGGCTGGACGAGCCCGTAGAGGATGTTCATGAGGGTGCTCTTCCCCGCCCCGTTCTCGCCGAGGAGGGCGTGGATCTCGCCGGGCCGGACGTCGAGGTCGATGTGGTCGTTGGCGAGCACGCCGGGGAACTGCTTCGTGATCCCCCGCATGGCGAGCGCCGGGGGTGTCCGCGCCGGCGTCGGCGGCAGGGGCTCCGGCCCGCCGGGCGACTGGGCGGAGATCTGGGTCACCGGCATCCCTCCGTCGATCGTTCCCGGTGAACAGCGACGGCGAGGCCGCGAAGGCCTCGCCGTCGTTCGGATGCGCGCTTGGTGCGGGTGTTACTCGGTCTTGCCGTCGACCACGACGTTCGTCTTGATCGAGCCGTCCACGAGGCCCGCGAACGTCGTCGCAAGGAGCTTCACGGTATCGACAGAGACCTTGTCATCGTTCTCGTGGAACGGCGCGAGGGCGATGCCCAGGTTCGCGGCGTTGTTCGTCGTGAATCCCGGCGTGAACTTGCCCACCGCGATCCGCATGAGCGAGTTCCTGAGGGAGGTCACGATGTCCTTGGTGGCGCTCGAGACGAGGCACGGGTCAGCCTCGGGGAGCGTCAGGTACTGGTCGGTGTCGACACCGATCGCCAGAATGCCGGCGTCGCACGCGGCGAGGAGGGCGCCGTTGCCGGTCAGGCCGCCGGCCGCGAAGATGACGTCCGCCCCGGCGTCGATCATCTGCTGGGCCGCCGCCTTGCCCTGCTCCGGCTCGGTGAACGAGCTGGTGTAGGTGAACTTGACGCTGATGTCCGACTTGGTCGCCTTGGCGCCGTTGATGTAGCCCTCGACGAACCGCTCGACCGGCGGGACGACCAGGAGGCCGCCGACGACGCCGATCGTGTTGGACTTGGTCAGCGAGGCCGCGAGCACGCCGGCGAGGTAGCCGGCCTCGTCCTCGGCGTAGAACAGGCTCTCGCCGTTCGTCAGCCAGGACTCGTCGTGGCCCGTGCCGGGCGCCCCGTCAATGCTGATGAACTTCTCGTTCGGGTACGCCTTCGCGGCGTCGCCCATCGCGTCGCCGAGGAGGAAGCCGACGCCGATGACGACGTCGTAGCCGTTGTCCGCGAACTCGCCGATGTTCTTGGCGTAGTCGGACTGGCTGGTGGTCTCGATGTAGTCGGTCTCGAAGCACGTCGGGGCGAGAGCCTTGGCGGACACCATGCCGTCGTACGCGGACTGGTTGAAGCCCTTGTCGTTGATCCGGCCGACGTCGGTCACCAGGCCGACCTTGAGCTTCTTGTCGCACAGGGCGTCAGCGGGGCTGGCCGTCGGCTCGGCCGTCGGGGCGGCGGTCGCCTCGGCGGTCGGCGCCGCGGTGGGCGGCAGGGTGGGCCTCGGCGTCGGGGTGGCGCCGGCGCCGCAGGCGGAGACGATGATGGCAAGGCCCGCGATGAGGCCAAGTCCAGCGCGTTTCTGCATTGTTCCTCCTGGTGAGCCGCGCGGGGCTCACGTGCTGGCACGCCGCTCGGCTCTCCTCCCGAGGTCCCGGCGGCACTGCTCGCATGCTACCCCAACGCGGGATGTCTGACGCATACTCGCGCGCATGAATCCGCGCCCCATCGTCATCGATTGCGACCCGGGCCACGACGACGCGCTGGCGATCACGCTCGCGCTCGCGCGCCCGGAGCTGGAGCTCATCGGCATCACGACGGTCGCCGGGAACTCGGCGCTGGCCAACACAACGCGCAACGCGCTGCGCATCCTGGCCCTTCTCGGCCGCAATGACGTCCCGGTGGCGGCCGGCGCGGAGCGGGCGCTCCTCCGCGAGAGCTGGATCCCCGCCGAATTCCACGGCGAGAGCGGCCTCGATGGCGCGGACCTCCCCGAGCCGGAGGCCGCGCCGCAGCCCGAGGGCGCGCTCGCGCTGACGGAGGCGCTCGTCGCAGGCGCCCGGCGACCGGTCACACTCGTCGCGACGGGACCGCTGACGAACGTCGCGCTCCTCCTGCGCGCGCGGCCGCGCATCCGCGAAGGGATCGAGCGCATCTGCCTGATGGGCGGCTCGCTCGGGGAGGGGAACACCACCGCCGCCGCGGAGTTCAACATCTGGCAGGACCCTGAGGCCGCCGCGGTCGTCTTCTGCAGCGGCATCCCGATCACGATGATCGGCCTGGACGTCACCCACCGGGCCCTCTTCCTGGAGCCCGACGTGGTGCGCCTCGAGGCGCTGGACACGCGGATCGCCCGCGTCTGGGTTGACCTGCTGCGGTTCTTCGCGGTCTACCATCGGCGCCGCTACGGATGGGACGGCTCGCCGATCCACGACGCCGTGGCCGTGGCCCACATGGCGGTTCCCGGACTCGTCACGACCCGGCTTCTGCGCGTCGACGTGGAGACGGCCGGCGAGCTGACCCGGGGGCGCACGGTCGCGGATCTCGAGGGCCTGCGCGGGCTACCGCCGAACGTGGAGGCCGGCGTGGACATCGACCGGGCCCGGTTCGTGGACCTGATCGTGGAGGCGATCGCCTCGTTCGGCTGAGCCGGAGAGCGGCGGGCGTGGCACCATGGTGACCGGGCCGGCGTGGGGAGCCCGGGCGAGAGGGAGGGACGACGATGGCGACGCGGGTGCTGCTCCTGGTGGGAACCCGGAAGGGGACGTTCATCGCGGAGTCGGACGCGGCGCGCGCTTCGTGGACGCTGCGCGGCCCGCTCTGCGAGGGTTGGCCGGTCCACGACCTGAGCGTGGACTCGACGAACGGTGCCATCTACGCCGCCGCCGGCAGCCCCTGGTATGGCCCCGCCGTCTGGCGCTCCGACGATCTCGGCGAGACCTGGACGCACTCCTCTGCGGGCCTTGTCTACGGCGACGGGGGGCCCGCGATCCCGACCGCCTGGAACGTGACCGCTGCCCACGGCGCCGTCTTCGCCGGCGTCGAGCCGGCCGGGCTCTTCCGCAGCGACGACGACGGGGCCACGTGGACCCACGTGGCCGGCCTCACGGAGCATCCTTCGCGGCCCGCGTGGCAGCCCGGCAACGGCGGCCTGATCCTCCACACGATCGTGCCCCACCCCAGTGACGCCCGCCGGATGTGGGTGGGAATCTCGGCGGTCGGGACCTTCGAGACGCGCGACGGAGGGGCGACCTGGGCGACGCGCAACCGGGGTGTCCGGGCCGACTTCATGCCGGACCCGAACCCCGAGTTCGGACAGTGCGTCCACAAGATCGTTGCCGCGGCCGGCGAGCCCGAGACCCTCTACCAGCAGAACCACTGCGGCGTCTACCGCTCGGACGACGGCGGCGTCGCCTGGACGGAGATCACCGCCGGGCTGCCGTCGGAGTTCGGCTTCCCGATGGTCGCCCATCCGCGCGATCCCGCCACGGCCTGGGTCATCCCGCTGAACGCCGCCGATCGGGGACGCTTCATGCCCGATGCGGCCGCCGCCGTCTGGCGGACCCGCGACCGCGGCGCGAGGTGGGAGCGGCTGTCCGCCGGGCTCCCCCAGGAGCATGCCTACCTCGGCGTCCTCCGCGAGGCCATGGCAGTGGACCGCCTCGACCCGGTCGGCGTCTACTTCGGGACGAGCAACGGCGAGCTCTGGGCGAGCGCCGAGGAGGGAGCCACCTGGAACCTCGTGGCGGCGCACCTGCCCGACCTCTGGTCGGTCGAGGCGCACGTCGTCGAGGACTGAGGGCGATGGCCACCGTCGTCCTGCCGCGCTCGCTGGTCGCCCTCTTCCCGGGCGCCGAACGCCGGTGCGTCGTGGCGGGCGCAACGGTCGCCGAGGTTGTCGCGGCCCTGGACGCTCGCGTTCCCGGGATCGCCGACCGGATCCTGTCAGCCGGACCTGTGATCCGCGAGCACCTGAACGTCTTCGTCGACGGTGAGCGGGCCGCCCTCGCGACGCCCGTGCTGCCCGATGCGGTCGTGCACGTGATCCCGGCCGTCTCCGGCGGCTGACCACGAGGGCGGGCGCTGGCCAGCCGCGCGAGCCGAGCCCTGCGGGCACGTGCAGGCCGACTCAGCGCTCCCCGCGCTTCAGCTCGCCCAGTCGTGCATCGGAGATCCCCAGGTGATGGGCGAGCTCGTGGCGGAGCGTGTCCTCGACGCCGGCGGTGAGCGCCTCCGGGCTGCGATAGGCCCGCTCCAGGGGACCCCGGAAGAGGGTGATCACGCTCGGGACGGCCGCGTGGCCGGCGCCGAGGACCGTCCGCGGCACGCCGTGATACAGGCCCAGCAGCCCACGGGCACCGGTGGACGTCAGCTCCTCCGCGGAGGCCTCGTCGGCGATGACCACGGCCACCGTAGCCAGCTGCTCCCGGTACTCGTCCGGCAGCCGCTCGATCGCCGCCGTGAGGGCGACCTCGAACGGGTCGAGGTGCGGCGACGCGAGCTCCTCGCTGGTGTCCATCGCCGCATCGTATCGGCAGAGGCGCTGCGCGCGCTCCGCGCGATCGCCCGGGAGTCACCCGGGGCCCTCGATCAGTAGCCCACCGAGGGGAGATAGGCGCCCCTCGGCTCCTGGTAGAGGCCGATGGTCATCATGTTCACGACGAAGAAGACGCGCAGCCCATGGGCCAGGCACCATCGGAAGAGCTCGGCGTTGTCGAGGGGGACGATGATGCCCGGGGTCCCGAAGTCGTCGGCGGCAGCGATGAGCGCCTGCAGGTCGTCGTTCGTCTCGGCGACCGAGTGGCCGAAGTAGTGGACGCCCGTCGTGTAGGCGGTGATCCGCCCGAGATGCTCGACGACCGTCGCCTTGCCGTCGGCGATCGACCCGCCCACCTCGCCCGCCCGGGTGTGCCCGTGGACGCGCAGGCACAGGGCGTTGCAGGCCGCTTCGTCGGCCCTGGTCGCGGGGCGTACCGCGTAGCCCGGGAACGAGTCGCGGATCGGCTCGCCGTACATCGCGGCGAATGTCTCGCGCACGTCCATCCCGAGCTTCGCGTACAGGCTCAGGGACCGATTGTGGTAGGAGATCTGCACCAGGCGCACGCCCGGGGTGCCCGTCTTCCTCGCCCGCTCGAGCATCGCGACCATGAGGGCTCGGCCGACGTGGTGATCCTGTGCCGTCGGGTCGACGCTGACCGGCCCGATCGCGTGGATCGTCGACCGCTCATCGAGGAAGGAGCTGCCGGCGACGCGGCCGTCGACCTCCGCGACGAGGCCGTAGAACCCCGGGTTGCTGATCAGGGCGCGCATGCTCTTCGTCGCGGCCTCGATCGACGGGAAGTCGTGGGGAAAGCCGTGATTGTCCGCCAGCGTCGCGAACGCCTCGTACAGGATCCGCCCGCACTCCTGCGTATCGGCCGGCACCGCTTCACGCAGCGTGATGTCCATCGCCTGCTCCGATCGCTTCTTCCGGGGCCCACGATGGGCCCTGGTTGGCCCGAGGCGATCGTAGCGGTGTGGGCGCGGGCCCGTCGGCGCCCCACAGCCCGGGCGCTATCCTCGGCCTGCCCGGCTACCATTGACCTCCCGTGACGAACCTCGCCCCGAACGATTTCACGCATCTCCACGTCCACTCGGAGTTCTCCCTTCTCGATGGACTCGGTCGCATCGGCGACCTCGTCGACGAGGCCGAGCGGCTCGGATTCGACTCCCTCGCCCTGACCGATCACGGCGCCCTCTACGGCGCGGTTGCCTTCTACCAGGCCGCCCGGGCCAAGGGGATCAAGCCGATCATCGGCGTGGAGACCTACGTCGCCCGGCGATCCATGCGCGACCGCGAGGGGAAGGCCGACGCGCAGCCCTTCCACCTGGTCCTCCTGGCCAAGGACCTCGCCGGCTACCGGAACCTCTGCCGGCTCCTCACCGACGCCCACCTCGACGGCTACTACTACAAGCCGCGAATCGACCGCGAGCTCCTCGCCCGCCACGCCGAGGGCCTCGTCGGCCTCTCCGCCTGCCTCAGCGGGGAGATCCCGAAGGCGCTGGAGGTCGACGACTGGCAGCTGGCCCGGACCCTGGCCGGCGAGTACGGCGACATCTTCGGCACGGGCAACTTCTTCCTGGAGCTCCAGGACCACGGGATCCCCGAGCAGACCCGCCTCAACGAGCAGCTCCTCCGCCTGGCGCCCGAGGCCGGCCTCCCGCTCGTGGTGACGAACGACCTCCACTACGTCCACAAGGCCCAGGCCGACGCCCACGACGTCCTCCTCTGCGTGGGGACCGGCAGCAACCTCGACACGCCGAACCGGCTGAAGTTCGAGGGCGCGGAGTTCTACCTGAAGTCGGCGGCGGAGATGCTCGCCCTGTTCCCGGGCCAGGTCGAGGCCCACCGCAACACGCGCCGAATCGCCGAGATGGTGAGCCTCGAGCTGCCGCTGGGCCAGCTGCGGATCCCGCATTTCCCGGTGCCGGAAGGGGAGACCGTCGAGACCTGGCTGCGGGCTGAGTGCGAGCGCGGCCTGGTCCGCCGCTACGGCGCCGTCACCCCCGAGCTCCAGGCGCGCCTCGACTACGAGCTCGGGACGATCACCGCGATGGACTACGCGGGTTACTTCCTCATCGTGGCCGACTTCGTCCGCTTCGCCCGCGAGCAGGGGATTCAGACCACCTGCCGGGGGAGCGCCCCGGGGTCGATCGTCACCTACACCCTCGGGATCACCCCGGTCGACCCGATCCACTACCAGCTGCCCTTCGAGCGGTTCCTCAACCCGGACCGCGTCACCATGCCGGACATCGACGTCGACTTCGAGGACGGCCGCCGCGACGAGGTCATCAACTACGTCAGCCGCAAGTACGGCGCCGACCACGTCGCCCAGATCATCACCTTCGGCACGATGCTGGCGCGAGCCGCCATCCGCGACGTGGGCCGCGTGCTCGGGCACTCCTACGGCGACGTCGACCGGATTGCGAAGGCGGTCCCGAACCAGCTCGGCATCCGCCTGGACGAGGCCCTCGCCCTCAGCCCGCAGCTGAAGGAGATGCACGACGGGGACCCGGCGGTCCACCGGATCATCGACTTCGCCCGGCAGCTGGAGGGTGTGGCGCGCAACGCCTCGACCCACGCGGCCGGCGTGGTCATCAGCCGCGAACCTCTCGCCGAGCTGATGCCGCTCCAGAAGGCGACGAACTCCGACGCCACGATGACCCAGTACGAGATGCACGGGATCGAGGCCCTGGGGCTCCTCAAGTTCGACTTCCTCGGCCTTTCCAACCTGACGATCCTGCGGGCCGCGGTGGATCGGATCCGCGAGCAGCGCGGGGTCGAGATCGACCTCGAGCGGATCCCCCTCGACGACCCGACGACGTTCGCCCTCCTCGCCTCGGGCGAGACAACCGGGGTCTTCCAGCTGGAGTCGGCGGGGATGCGGCGCTACATCCGCGAGCTTCGGCCCAGCTCGGTCTACGACCTCGCCGCCATGGTCGCCCTCTACCGCCCGGGCCCCATGGAGAACATCCCGGCCTACATCCGGCGCAAGCACGGCCAGGAGAAGGTCGCCTACCTCCACCCGCTGCTGGAGCCGTTTCTCGAGCGGACCTACGGGATCTTCGTCTACCAGGAGGACATCATGGCCGCCGCGGTCGCCCTCGGCGGCTTCAGCGGTCCCGAGGCGGACACCCTCGGCTACGCGATCCGCAAGAAGAAGTCGAGTGTCCTGCGCTCCATGAAGGACAAGTTCGTGAAGCAGGCGGGCGAGCGCGGCGTGCTCCCGCACACGATCGACGCCGTCTTCAAGGCCTTCGAGCCCTTCGAGCGCTACGGCTTCAACAAGGCCCACGCCACGACCTACGGGCTCGTCGCCTACCAGACGGCGTATCTCAAGGCCAACTACACCGTCGAGTACATGGCCAGCGTCCTGACGGCGTCGCGGGACAATGCGGAGAAGGTCGCCATCGCCGTCGCCGAGTGCCGCCGGCTCGGCATCGCGGTCCTGCAGCCGGACGTCCACGCCAGCCACCTCGAGTTCACGGTGGAGGGTCCGGCGATCCGGTTCGGTCTGCTGGCCGTCAAGAACGTCGGGCAAAGCGCCATCGAATCGATCATCGCCGCCCGCGACAGCGAGGGCCCCTTCCGGTCGTTCGCCGACTTCTGCAACCGGATCGACCTCCGCCTGGTGAACAAGCGCGTCCTGGAGTCGCTCGTCAAGGTGGGCGCCCTCAACGCCTTCGGACACCCGGCCCAGCTCCTGGTCGCCCTCGACGACGTCCTGGCCGCCGCGCAGGCGGACCAGCGCGAGCGCGCCTCGGGCCAGATCAGCTTCTTCGACCTTGCCGCCGAGCCGTCCTCGCTCGAGGCCCCGCTCTCGCCCGCCACCGAGGTCCCGGTCCGCGAGCGCCTGCGCTGGGAGAAGGAGCTCCTGGGCCTCTACCTCTCGGACCACCCGCTGGGCGAGGTCGCGGAGCGGATCGGCGCGTTCGTGACGGCCTACTCCAGCGACCTGAAGGACGAGTCGCTCGACGGCCAGCGGGTCGTGGTCGGCGGGGTGGTGACCGGCGTCCGGACGGTGATCACGAAGACGCGCTCGACCATGGCCGTGGCGACGCTCGAAGACCTCCAGGGCGCCGTCGAGGTGGTCATCTTCCCGAAGCTCCATGAGCAGACCGGGCCGACCTGGCAGGAGGGCGCGATTCTCCTCGTCGCCGGCCGGATCGACCACCGGGGTGAGGACGTCTCCCTCCTGGCCGACCTGGTGCGCGACTTCGACGCGGTGGAGGCAGGCGGCGAGGAGGCCTTCGCCGCGGAGGTCGCGGCCGCTGATCGGGGCCGGCCGCGGGGCCGGCCCGGCGCGAACGGCAACGGCCACCCGAGCGGGGCGGTCGACGGATCACGCCGCCCACCGCCGGGCGGGTTCCCGGTGGGGATGCCGATGACGTCGCCGATCCGGGGCGCCCTCCCGCCGGTCGCGCCGGGCCCGCCCCCCGGCCCGCCGCACGTGGCCCCCGCACCCGTCCCGGGCTCGCTGGAGCCGGCCGACCTCGAGGCGATGGCCCCCGATCGCGAGGAGCCGCCCTTCCCCGAGGAGGCCCGGGCGGCCGCGCTCGTCGTTGCTTCGGCCCCGACCGCGGCGCGCGAGGCCGGCCCCGACGGGCGGCTCCACGTCCGCTTCGCGGCCGGGATCCCGGCCGACGACCTCCAGTCGGCGATGGCCGAGGTCCGCGACGTCCTGCGCGCTCGCCCGGGTGCCACGCGCGTCACGATCCACCTGCCGCAAGGTCCGGGACGTCCGACCCTCCCGATGGAGCTGCGGGCGGGTGTCGCCTACGACGCGGAGCTGGCCGCCGAGGTCGTCCGCCGGCTGCGGCCCGGGCTCGTCGAGCTCGCGCTCGCCGCGGACCCGGGATCGATCGCGACGTCTGCCTGAGCGTCGCCGCCGACCCCCGGGTCGCCCGACGGCCCCTCAGGCCCCCTGGACGTTTCGGATTGCCCGGACGACGGAGAGCTGGTCGCGATGCTCGGCCCGGATGGCGTCGAAGTCGGCCGGCTCGATGTCCAGCTCGGCGGCGATCTCGTTCAGGACCGCGCTCTCGGGCGACGAGATCTCGTCATCTGCGGCCGCGACGAGGAAGCAGGCGCGGAGGACACCGAGGCGCTGCTCGGGCGTCGACACGCGCTTGAACTCGCGGGTGACGAGGTAGTCCTCGGTCGAGCCGAACATGCGGGCCTGCTGGCGCGCGATCTCGACGACGATGACCGCCTCGGCTTCGGTCACTCCGGTGCGCTCGACGAGGGTCTGCTCCATCAGGGCGACCTCGTCGTCGGTGATCGCCATGTCGGCATTCGCGGCTCGGCTCACCACGTACGCCGCGCCCGCGAGCAGGCGGGCCCGGTCGGGGGGCAGTGCCTCGAGCTGGCCCACGATCCTGCGCACGGTGGCGGTGTCGCCTGCGGGCGTGGGAGTTGCGGGCGCCGGCGCTGGCGGCGCGGCGGGCGCGGTGGGAGAGGCATCGGCTCCACCGAAGAGGCGGTGCAGGAAGGACATGGGGCGGGCTCCGGTGCGGATTCGGGGGCGGGAAGGAACGGAGCGTAGCGCAGGCGCCGTTGGGGCGCGCTCACGCGTGCCAGGGGCGCGGCCAAGGATGTCCCGGGAGGTGAGCGCCCATGTGCCGGGCGCCACGCCGACGTAGCCCCGGCCGGCGTCGGTCAGTCGGTGGGCGGGCTGGGCGGGAGCTCCAGGCCCAGCTGAACCTCGCCTGTCCCCGGGCGGGGGACCGCGCCGCGGTGGCGGGCCCCGGGGCGGCGTGCCGCCTCGACCCCCTCGGCGAGCAGGGGGGCGCCGATCACCGCGGCAAGCCGCTCGGCCAGCGGCCACCACTCGAACGAATCGGTGATCTGCGAGGCGGGGATCGTGATCAGCCGCTCGGGGTGGACAAAGCGGGGGAGCACGTCGTCCAGGATCGCCTCGATCTCGTCGCGGAAGGCGTCGCTCGTGCTGCGGATGCCGTCCGGGCGCAGGGCGATGTCCGGGGTCAGGCGCACCACCAGGTCATACGTCGCTCCCCACGCACGGACAAGCGGCTCCGCCGAGAACCGGTCGGTGCCCCCGCACGCACGCAGGTAGTAGGCGTAGTTGTCGACGACGCCGCGATCGGTGACGAGCACCTCGGCCTTGGGGGCCAGCTCCAGCTCCTGGCGGACCTGGCTGACGAGGACCCACAGCTGGGCCTCGCCGGTGGCCGACTCGTTGATTCCCAGCGGGTTGTCGCGGACCACCTCGCGCCCGAACTCCACGGAGCGGCCGGCGCGCTGGATCGTGTGGGCGAAGGCATACGCGGCCGTCGTCTTGCGGATCCCGTGGGAGCCGACGAAGGCGATCTTGGCGCGTCGGGGCCAGGCCGTCACCAGGTGAGGGTATCGGGTTCGGCGGACCGACGCGGGAACCGCCTGCGTCTCGCGCTACGATGTCAGCCCCCGCCGACTCGCCGATCCTGGGATCGGCTTCGTGACTGCAGAAGGGTGCCGCTCGATGATCATGTCTCCCGGCCCGACGATCCCGGAGGCGGAGTTCACGACGCGCCGCGACCTCCTGCGAGCCGCCATGGCGAACGAGCGGATCGATCTGTTCATCGCCTACTCGGACGATCGGGCCGCCTTCGGCCAGCAGCACGCCCGCTACCTGTTCAACTACCAGCCGCATTTCGAGCCCGCCTTCACGATCATCCCGATCGACGGCGAAGCGCAGATCGCGACCGGCCCGGAGTCGGACCAGTTCGTGCTGGCGACCTCCTGGTGCCGAAGGGTTCAGCGTGGTGGATCTGTTCGCCCATGCCGACGAGGAGTATCCGCACACGACGGTTCACGGGCTGGCGGACCTGCTGGGGTCGCTCATCGACGGCGGGCGTGTAGCGGTGGCCGGGCTGGATGCCCTGCCCCGGCGGGCCTGGCAGGCCCTGCGCAGCGCCACGTCGGCGGAGATCGTCGATGGCGAAGCCCTTGTCATGCGTCTCCGCGCCGTCAAGAGCCCGGCCGAGATCGCCGTCATCCGGCATGCCTACCGCATAGCCGAGGCCGGCATGGTCGCGGCGTTGACATCCATCGCGCCGGGGAGCAGCGAACGCGAGGTCGCTGCCGAGGCCGAGTTTGCCATGCGGCGGCTTGGCAGCGAGGGCATGGGCATCGATGCGATCGTGGCCGCCGGGAGCGAGCGCACCCGCCCCATCCTCGCCCGGACAACGCCCAAGCCGATCCTTTCCGGCGACCACGTCCTGCTGACGCTGGCCCCGCGCTACGAGGGCTATCACGGCGCGATCGGGCGCGTGGCGGCGGTGGGCGCGATCCGCCCCGAGATCGAGGAGGCGGTATCCGTCGCGATCCGGGCGCAGGACGCGGTCGTCGCCGCCCTCAAGCCGGGGGTGATCGGCAGCAGCGTCGACAGGATTGCCCGCGATGTCTGCCGGGCCGCAGGGTTGGAGCAGTACTTCGCCTACTCCGGCGTCCACAGCGTCGGCGTTGTCGAGTTCGAACCCCCGATCCTGACGTCCTGGTCCACGGAGGCGCTGGCGGCGGGCATGGTGTTCTCGGTCGACATCCCGATGTTCGGAGCGCCGTGGGGCGGGCTGCGCATCGAAGGCGGCTTCCTGGTCGGACCCGAGGGGGCCGAGCCCCTCCAGAGCCTGGCGCGGGAGATCCATCACATCTGAGGTCCGAGGATCCGGCGCGCAAGGGGGCCGAGCCCGTCGAGGATGCGCTCCGGAACCTGGCCCGTGGAGGTGGCATGCAGCGCGAACGGCGATCGGTCGACCGCACCTTCCTCGAGGTGGCGATCGAGCAGGCGCGGGTCGGAAGGGACGAGGGCGGCATCCCGATCGGGGCGGCCCTCGTCGCCGACGGGAGGGTCCTCGGGGCCGGGCACAACCGGCGGATCCAGCTCGGGAGCGCGATCCGCCACGGCGAGACCGACGCGCTCGAGGTCGCCGGACGCCTGCCGGCCTCTGTCTACCACCGCTCCACGATGTACACGACGCTCTCGCCCTGCGACATGTGCACCGGCGCGATCCTCCTCTACGGGATCCCCCGGGTCGTCATCGGGGAGAACCGGACCTTCGTCGGGGGCGAGGACTACCTGCGCTCGCGCGGCGTCGAGGTCGTCATCCTCGACTCGGACGCCTGCGTCGAGCTGATGCGCGAGTTCATTGCCAGGCACCCCGAGGTCTGGAGCGAGGACATCGGGGAGGACTGAAGGGCTCGCGAACGGGGCGAGCTTCGGGCGACCACGCGGTCACCTGCCGCCCGTCGGGGAGCCGTCGCCTCGCCGGCCTTCGTTCGGCGGCGAGGCGGTGCCGGCGCTACGCCATCCGGCAGCGGCAGTGCGGACACCTCACCGCGGACCCGCTGGAGTGGAGCCCGCAGCACGGGCACGTGCGCTCCGCATACGCGTGGGCCACGCCCACGAGGAGGCCGACGAGCGCGCCCACGATGAGGAACACGAGCGGTGCGATCTGCTCGAGCATCAGCCGCCCTCCGGGGAGCCTGTCGGGTGAGGACACTGCCCCTGACGCCCCGGCCCTCCGAGAAGAGCGGAGCGTATGGTGCGGCGTCGGGTCGACGAGCCTACCACCTGCGCCGCAGGTCGCCCCGGGGGCGTCGCCGACCGACCTGGAGGTCACCAGGCGGGTCCGTTGCCACTCTCCTCCGCGATCCTGGCGCGGATGGTGTACGGCGGGATCAGATCCGCGCGAGCCGGCTCAGAAGCTCGAAGTCCGTGTCACTCCCGGGCCAGTGGGAGCGGAGGGCGGCCGGGCCGATCCGCCCAGCCACCCGACGCAAAACCACGCCCGCAAGAATGAGGTCGTCGACCGTGCCGATGCCCGGCAGCAGGTCCGGGAGGAGGTCGATCGGGCTCCGGAGGTAGAGGAGCAGGGCGCCGAGCGCGAGCCGGCTCCGCCGGGGCACCGCCGGGTCCGCGCGGGCGGAGCGGACGAGGCGCGTAACGTCCGGTAGGAGCGGGAGCGCTGCCAGAACGTAGTCGAGCGGAGGTCGGTTCAACCACAGCAGCGCGACCAGCAGCAGCCAGGCCACGATGACGACGAGGACGACGAGGGCGACCACCGGCAGCGGTTCCACCCGCTGATCGTAGCGATCCTCACAACCCCGCGGGAACGCGGCGCGCCCCATGCCGCGTCGGGCCGCGTTGTGGCGGGCGACGCGTAGCGGCCGCCGTGGTCCCGGGAGGGAGATTCGAACTCCCATGACCTTGCGGTCGCTCGATTTTGAGTCGAGTGCGTCTGCCGTTCCGCCATCCCGGGCCACTCCGAAGTCTAGCCGAGCCTCTCGGCGGCCCGGACCCCGCAACGCGGCTCGGGGCGACCGGATCCGCCTGTACCATCGGCTCGATGGAGAGCCCTGCCGCGCCCGACGAGGGCGACGTGTCGATGGAGGCCGCGTCGGCCGCCGCTGGCGACGTCCTGCGAGCGGCCCCGCCCCGGTTCGGCCTCGATGAGGCTGCCGCGATGGCCGCCGCCATCTTCGGTGTCCGGGGGACGGCCACCCCGCTCGTCAGCGAGCGCGACCAGAACTTCTGGATCGCCGCCGACGACGGGCGGAGCTGGGTCCTCAAGGTGTCGAACGCGGGCGAGCGCGAAGGCGTCGTGGAGATGGAGACGGGCGTCGTCCGCCATGTCGCGGCCGTCGACCCGAGCCTGCCGGTTGCCGTGCCGCACATCACCCGGGACGGCGCGCCATGGGGCACGTTCACCGGCAACGACGGGGCCCGCCACTTCGTCCGCCTCCTGCCCCTCCTGCCCGGCCGGAACGGGACGGCGAGCGACCTCTCGCGGGAGGCGATTCGCGACTTCGGGGCGGTCTCGGCGCGCCTGGGCCGGGCCACCCGCGGCTATTTCCACCCCATGGCCGGCCGCCCGATCCTGTGGGACGTCAAGCACCTTCCCGCGATGCGGCCGCACCTTCCGCTGGTGGAGGACGATCATCGCCGGGCGCTCGTGGAGGCGATCCTCGACCACTTCGATGCCGCCGTCGCTCCGTCTCTCCGGGGCTTCCGGGCCCAGGTGATCCACAACGACCTGACCTTCGACAACACGCTGCTCGACACGACGAACCGGGTCAGCGGCATCGTCGACTTCGGGGACATGGCCCACACCGCCCTCGTCCTCGACCTCGTGGCCGCGCTGGTCGCCCTCCTCGGCGGTCGGCACGACCCGGCCGACCTCTTCGCCGCGGCCGAGGCGGCGATCGGCGGCTACGCCGCGGTCACCCCGCTGGAGGACGAGGAGGCGGCCATCCTCGGCGGCCTCGTCGCCGCCCGCCTGGCCCAGACGACGCTCATCTCCGCGTGGCGGATCGGGCTCTACCCGGAGAATGCCGCGTATCTCTCGAGCTGGAACGCCGAAGCCTGGCCGATGCTGGCGCTCTTCGAGGCGGTCGGGCTGCCCGAGGTGCGCCGTCGGTTCGCCATCGCCGCCCGCCGGGTCCCGGCCTGGCCCGTTCTCGCCGTGCCCTCCGGCGGGGCGAGCGGCGGCGCCGGGCGCCCGGGCGACGCCGGCGCTGGTGACGCGGCGCTCCTCGCCCGGCGCCGGCGCGTGCTCGGGTCGGCGCTCTCGGCGCTGACCTACGAGCGGCCGCTCCACCTCGTCCGCGGCGAGGGTGCCCGGATGTTCGACCCGGAAGGCCGGGCGTACCTCGACTGCTACAACAACGTCCCCGTGGTGGGCCACTCCCATTCGCGGGTGGTGACGGCGATCGCCCGCCAGGCGGCGACGCTGAACACCAACACGCGCTATCTCCACGCGACGGTCGTGGCGCTGGCGGAGCGGCTCGTGGCGACGATGCCGCCGGGGCTCGACACCGTCATGTTCGTCAACTCGGGCAGCGAGGCGAACGACCTCGCCTGGCGCCTCGCGACGACCGCGACCGGCGGCCGCGGCGGGATCGTCACCGAGTGGGCGTACCACGGGGTCTCGGCCGCGATCGCGGATCTCTCGCCGGAGGCGTGGCCCCGCGGCGCGCGGCCGCGGCACGTCGCGACCATCCCGCCGCCCGACACGTACCGGCTTCCCGGCGCGGACGGCGACGACTGGGCCGAGGGCGCCGCCGCCCGGCTCGACGACGCGGTTGTCGACCTTGCGTCGGGCGGGTTCCGCCCGGCCGCCGTCTACGTCGACGGGGCGTTCACGAGCGACGGGATCTTCGCCCCGCCCCCCGCCTACCTGCGCGACCTCGTCCGCCGGACGCACGACGCGGGCGCACTCTTCGTGGCCGACGAGGTCCAGGCGGGCTACGGGCGGATGGGCGACGGCCTCTGGAGCTTCGAGGCCGCGGGGGTGGTGCCCGACATGGTGACGCTCGGGAAGCCGATGGGGAACGGCCACCCGGTGGCCGCCGTGATCGCACGGGCGGAGATCGTCGACCGCTTCGCGGCGGAGAGCGATTTCTTCAGCACGTTCGGCGGCAACCCGGTGGCCTGCGCGGCGGCGCTGGCCGTGCTGGACGTCGTGGAGGACGAGCGGCTGACGGCGAATGCGGCGGCGGTCGGCGAGGAGATCCGGGCCGGCATCCGGGCCGCCGCGGCCCGCCACCCGGCGATCGGTGACGTTCGGGGGCGGGGGCTTATGATCGGCGTGGAGCTGGTACGCGACGGGGCGAGGCGGGAGCCCGACGCGGGCCTCGCCGTCCGCGTGCAGAACGCCATGCGCGACCGCGGCGTCCTGGTCGGGACGACGGCCCGCGCCGGGAACGTCCTGAAGGTCCGCCCGCCGCTCGTGTTCGCCCGCGAGGATGTCGCCCTGCTGCTGGGCGCGCTCGAGGATGCCCTGGTCGCGTCAGGGGACTGACCCGCGGGGGAGCGGGGCCTCTCGTAATGCAACCCGGGCATGGTCCGGGCCCGTCAAGGGCCGGATACGCAACGGGCGCCGGGATGGATCCCGGCGCCCGTGCGACGTCTGCAACCGAGGTCGTCGTGCCTAGGGCAGCAACGTCCAGGTGCCGATCGTGCTGAAGGGGTTTCCGCCGGCGAACTTGACAGCGCCCGAATCCTTGCACTTCGCGAGCGTCGCGTCCGGAGCGGTGCTGTTGAGGAAGCGGCTGGTCACCCCGACGCTTTCCGCGTTCTTGCACTCGGCGCCGTCGGAGTCGAGGTACAGGGTGGAGGTGGAATACCCGGGCGTCGCACCGAAGCCCGAGGCGTTGCCCACGGCGTCGTAGTAGAGCCGCAGGCCCACCGCACTGCTATGGCTGCCTCCGGGCCCGGAGCACTTGGTGCCGTCCGGTTTGGTGCCGATCCTGGCCGAGACCACGACCGAGAGCACGTCGCCCGGTTGGAGACCGGAGTCGTCATAGGCACTCCAGCGCGTGCTGACCAGCTTGGCCACCGCCGGGTTCCGGGTCACGCCGGTGACGCAACGGGTCAGGCCGGAGGCGACCGGGGTCGTCTCGGCGTTGCGGAACAGCTCGACTTTCACGTCGAACTGCGTGCCCTGGTCGTCACTGTTCTTCAACCCGACCCACACGTCGGCAGACGGAACTGTCGCGGCGCAGGTCGCGGTCGAGGTCTTGGTGGGATCGCTCTCCGAGGTCGCGGTGAGGCTGATGGTGGCCGTGGCCGCACTGTCCACGTCGCGAGTGACGTAGACCGGCACCTCGACCGTCTCGCCGAACGCCGGGGCAACGAGCGTGTTGGCCAGCTGCGCCTGCCAGCCGGTGCCGTCGGCGGCTGCCGACAGGCGATAGACATCGCTGTTCAGGTAGGCGCTGGCGTCTTCAGGATGGGGATTGGGATCGACGTAGGCCGGGGAGCCCGTGTTGGTCAGCGGGAAGCTGCAGGTTGCCCAGCGCTTGGCGAGACTCTGGGCCGGCGCCGGCGCGACGGACACGCCGCGGACCTGCGGCCCGGACCCGTTGATGTTCCTGACCGCCAGCGTGTAGCTCAGGACGCCGGCATCGCTGAGGTGCCGGTCGATGACGTAGAAGTGGAGACCGTTGGCAGTGTCCTCCCACTCGTAGGAGGAGCCGGAGTTCAGGCCGGCATGGAACGCCGCATCAGCGATCTGGCGCGGGTCCCCGGTCGTGACCACCTGGTCGGTGCCGTCGGGGCGGACGAAGTCGACCTGGTCGAGGTCCTCGGGATGGGCGTCGATGACCCACACGGAGCAGCTGAACGAGCCGCAGGAGCTATTGCCCTTGGCCTTCGTGATGAGGACGCCCTGGTCGGCCTGGAAGGAGTCGGAGCCGACCTGCTGCACGACCTCCATCGCGTAGCTGGTGAAGTTCGCGGTGCCGGAGCAGGTCAGGGCATTGGCGGGGGTGGGCGTGCAGCTCGTGCCCTTGTCCACCGGTGCAGCTCCATCGAGAGCGATGCGGACGCCGATCTGGCCCGAGGCCCCCGGGTCGACCTCGCGCGCGGCGACGTCGAGCACGGCGAGGCCGGAGCTGGCGAGGCCGTTGCGGTTGAGGCCGAGGTAGTTCCCCGGCCCGGCGAAGCCGAGGCCGCCGATCTTGTCCTTCATCATGTGCTGGGCGCCGAGGGAGGTCCCCAGTGTCGATGGGATGAGCCAGCGGTTATGGGTGCCGCCCGGCCCGCCGAACGAGCCCCGGCTCATCATGTTCCAGTAGCCGGTGGCGGTCCGTTGGAAGGGTGATGCGTAGGGGTTGTTGTAGTTGTCGGGAAGCCCCAGGTTGTGGCTCAGCTCATGGGCGTAGACGGCCATGCCCGAGCCTTCACCCTCGACCGAGTTGGTGCCGGAAGCGTTGGGCCAGACCGTCGCGGCGGAGACCCACGAGGTCCACGGGATGTAGCGGGTGCCGGCCCAGTTCTGCGGGATCTCGGGGTTCGGCGGGCCGAAGGCGTCCGTGACCGTGGTCTGGGTGAACATCATCTCGCCGAACTCCTGCCAGGTCCCGCTCTCGTCCTGGCCGGCGGCCACGTAGAAGGTGTTGTCGATGGCGGCGCGCTCGGCCGCCGACACGTGGTCGGCCCAGGCCACGAGCGTGTCGGTTCGCTGGCTGCCGTTGCAGGTATGGACGAAGGCGTTGGCATTGACGTTGATGGGCGTCGCCGTCATGTCACGGACCAACGAGTTCTGGGCATGCGCGAACGTGAGGGGGCTGTCCACGGTGACGCCGGTTCCGCCCGAGCCCGACGTTCCCACGGTGGTGATCAGGCGGGTTTCGAGGCGATCGTCGAACCCGATGTTGAGCGTGTGGCCCGCGGCGAGCCCGGTGACCGAGGCGACCTTGATGTTCGTCGCGCCGAGGGCCGACGCCGCGGACATGGTCGTCGAGGGGCCGGTCGTGAGGTGCGTCGCGTCCGGGATGGCGGTCACGACGCGCGTGCCGCTCAGCCCGGAGATGGAGACGACCTTGCCGACGCTGAAGCTGGCCGACGAGACGACCTCGACATTGGTCACCCCGGTCTGTGCCGTGGTCGTCCGGGTCTGGGTGTTGCAGTAGCTGTTCGAGGTGAAGTCGGTGATGAAGTACTCGTCCTGGGTCCGGGGCAGGAGATAGGGTCCGTAACCGACGAGATCGACGCCGTACTTGCCGTACGAGTCTTCCATCCAGTAGCGGTTCATGCCCTGGAACTGGTTGATCGCCTGGGGATTGTTCATCCAGTCGACATAGAACGCCGGCACCGCGGCGCGCGGGATGTCGTGGGCCAGCGGGCCCGGGTTCCCGAAGACGGTCGCGCCTTCCGGCTGGGTGATCACGAACGGTGTCCCGGGCATGTCCGTCAGGATGAGCGCGACCTTCCATCGTTTGATCGTGGGCACGATGGAGGAGTCGACGTAGGGCGAGCCCGGGATCGGGTGGTAGTCGCTCCAGTCCTGGTCCACCGCCATCGTGACGACCTGGGGGTCGATCGGCTCGAGGGCCGGCGGTGGATCGAGCGGCGGGGGCGGGTCGGCTGCGGCGACGCCGCTGGTCGTTCCGGCCAGGATGACGGCGACCGCAGCGAAAGCCGCCGCGATTGAACGCAGGCGGCCCGGTCGGCGGACCGGGGATGAGTTGGCCATGTGTCCCTCCAGGTACTCAGCTCCGCACCTCGGAATCGGTTCCTACGTCTCTCTTCGTGCACCTCCCGTCTCTGCCACTCGAACGGCGTGGCCCTCTCGTTGGACACGCCGACGGATCGGTTGACGGCGCCGCTGGCCCGACGCCGCGTGCGCCCGCGCTGCCTGGGGCCGCTGCCACCAGCATCCGGACTGCCGAGTCGGGGAAGGCACCCTGCGTCCTCCCATCGGCCTACGGGAGGTGCTCGAGGACGCGGCGCGCGACGGCGACTGCCAGATCCTGCCCGGCGACGGCCTGGGCGAGCCGGATGTCGACCTGGAACGACCGGTCGCCGATTGCCACCGACAACGTCCGCGTCGTGGACCACCAGCGGGCATCGTCGCCCAGCGAATCGATCGACGTGCCGTCACCGAAGGCCTCCACTCCCTCGGCGTGGGCAGCAAGGGGAGCGACGGACACGCCGACGTAGCGAGATGGATCCATCTCGTAGACCCACATGCAGCGGTCGACCTGTCCGATCGAGAAGCCACTCGGCGGTGCCTTCGCGGCCAGGCCGACGATCGCGTCCATGTCGGGGACGAGCGCGCAGACCTCGAGAGCCAGAGCGCTCGGCGACACCACCGGGGTCGGCGAGGTCGGGGAGGTCACCGGGTCGGCGCAACCGGCCAGGGCAGGCTCAGGAGTGTCCCAGCCAGCAGGGCGCCGATCAGCCCGGGCCGATGCGCCGCTCGGACGGGCCGCTGGCCCTGGCTCACGGCGGAGCCTGCCAGTAGACCTCGGTCGCCCCGATCGCCCGATACGGGGCGGCGTCGACGATCTCGAAGGACGCCGTGGCGCCGGGTTCGATCGACTCAACTCCTCCGCTGGCGCCGCCGATGATGGCACCCGCTCGACTGCGATAGACCGCCCTCAGCTCGACGGACACCTGGCGCACCGTGGACCGATTCACGAGTCGACCGGTGGTCACGTTGAGGCCATTCGTTCGCCTGGTCCTGACGTCGAGCACCCTGAACGCCGCCGCCTTCCCGTCGTCGCGCACGAAGTCGCTGATCTCGTTCGGGATCACCACCTCCATCCGGGCGGCTGAACCGGCGCCGAATGCCTCCCCGGCGATCGCGGTCGTTTGACCGGGCGGGATCGTGACGATCGTGTCCGTGCTCCCGGCCAATGCTCCGTCGTTCCCGAAGAAGTCCACGTGGAGGGTCATGAGCTGGGCTCTCCAGACAGCCCGATTCGGATTCACGACGAGGGCCGCGAACGAGGCGAAGTCCCGCCCACCTGCCGAGAAGGTTGTGAACCCGGACTCGGCGAGCCGAAGGGCGATCGGGGTCCCGGGGTCCCGCGTCGAGGCGGGCGCAGCCGAGCGAGCCGGCGTCGCGCTCGGCGAGGCGGGTGCAGTCGAGCCGGACGGAACTGCGCTCGGCGAGGTGGGTGCAGCCGATCCGGACGGGGCCGCGCTCGGCGAGGCGGGTGCCGTCGAGCCGGTCGGCGTCGCGGTCGGCGAAGCGGCCGATGGTGGCACCTTCGACGACCCCTGCGCCGACGGGGTGCCGGTGGCGGTCTGACCCGCTGGCGTGACCTCGCCCGGGCGGACGGTGGGACCACTCGTGTTGGCACACGCGGACACGAGGACGCAGGCAGCTGCCAGCAGACACCGTCGGGCCCTGGTCACCCGGCTTTCCCTATCGGACCAGCACTGGGGTTGCCCTCACCGAACAGCTGGAGGTTCCGACACACTCGAGGCTTCACATCATCGCGGTGCCCAGGTTGCAGGTCACTCTATCGTTCGGTACCCGGACCTCGAACGCCGCGAGCTCGACGAGGTCTCCCGGCCGCGGGAGGGCGCCGCCCCCGGCCGGTCTCAGGAGCGGCGGCGCCGCGCGAGCGTCCGGCCGGCGAGGAGCGCGAGCCCGGCGGCGAGCAGCGCCAGCGAGGCGAGCGCCGGGAGCGACACCGCCGATGCGGCGTCCCGCCCTGCCGTCTTCGCGCTCTCGGCATCGCCGTCGGACGCGCCGGTCGAGGCCGCACGATCGGCCATCGGGTTGCCCGACGCCGCCTCCCCGGCCACGCCGGCTTCATCGCCGCCCGAGGTGGCGGCCGGCGCCGGTGCGGGGGCGGCGGTTGCCGCGAGGCCGGGTTCGGGGGAGGCGAGGCCCGCGGGGGCGTCGGAGGGCGCTGCGGTCGGGCCGTAGAGGCCCTGGAGCTCCGTTGCGCCGGCCCCGGCAGGGGCGGCGTTGTCGACGGGCCCTTCGGGCGCCATGACCGGGGCCGAGGCGGCGCTGCCGAAGCCGGACAGGCCGCCGGGGAAGCCCGAGGTCAGGAGGAGGCCGACGATCCCGAGGGTGGCGAGCCCGGTGGCGAGCGGCCGGACCGTGGACCCGGGGGCGGCCAGCCACTCGACCAGCCGGCGCCAGCCTGACGGCCGCAAACGAGCTGCATCCGCCGCGCTAAGGCGGTAGTCACGCCGGCGGGACGGCACGGGAAGGGCCGTCATCGCGCCGCGGATCGCGGCAAGGTCGGCGACGAGCGCGGCGCACCCGGCGCAGGACGCCGCGAGCGACCCGGCGGCCAGGAGCTCGGCGCCTGCCAGGTCGCCGGCATCGAGGGCGACGATGAGATTGGCGTGGTCCTGGGCCTCGGCGGCGGGGGAGTGGGGGACGGGCGGCATGGTCCTCTGACGGCCTCAGCTGCGGAAGAGTTCCATCCGGTCGGCGAGGATGGCGCGGAGCGCCAGCCGACCACGGTGGATGCGGGACTTGACGGTGCCGAGCGAGACGCCGGTCAGGCGGGCGATCTCGCCGTAGTCGTAGCCCTCGACGTCGAAGAGGACGATGGCGGCCCGCTGGTCGCTGCCGATCGCCGCGAGCGCGGCGGCCAGGGCGCGTCCGCGTTCCGCGGCAACGGTGACGATCTCGGGATCGGTCTCCGGGCCGGCCGGCGGCTGCCAGGATTCGTCCTCGAGCTCCGGGTACGGCGAGACCGGCCGGCGCTTGCGGGCCCGCTGGAGGTCCATCGCCGCGTTGACGGCGATCCGGGTCAACCAGCCCCGAAACGAGGGTCCGCGGTATGAGCGCAGGTTCCGGTAGGCGGAGAAGAACGCCTCTTGGACCGCGTCGGACGCCTGGTCGGGGTCCGGGACCAGGCGCGCCACGAGGGAGTGGCAGAGGTCCTGGTAGGCCTCCACGAGCTGGTTGAAGGCCGCGAGGTCGCCCTCGAGGGCGCGGGCCACGAGGATGTCGTCGCGGCGTGCCGCGGCCTCGTCGCCGGGGCGCGCGGACGGGCGCTCGGCGGGGGTGCGCTCGCCGGTCGTGGTCGAGCGCGGATCATCCAACGGGGCTCGGCTCCTTCCGGCGCGGACGCCCGGGAACGTCGGGGCGGCGAGGCGGCGCGAGTCTAGCACGGCCCTCGGGACGCCCGACGGTCGCGGGCAGCTCCGGGCCACGGCAGCGGGGCAATCCCCGGGCCACGGCCGCCGGGCGCCCCGGGACCGGTACACTCGGCGCAGGGACGCGCCACCCGCGCGGCACCCCAGGCCGGAGGATCCCGCCCGCCATGACCCGCCTGATGCTGCTCGACGGGAACGGGCTCATCTATCGCGGCTACTACGCGCTCATCGCGACGCCCCTCACGACGTCGAAGGGCGAGCTGGTGAACGCCGTCTTCGGGTTCACCAACATCGTGCTGCGGGCTATCGGGGACGTGAAACCTGACACGGTCGCGATCGCCTTCGACCTTGGCGCGCCGACCTTCCGCCACGAACGCTACCTCGAGTACAAGGCCACCCGACAACGGATGCCGGACGAGCTGCGCGACCAGTTCCCGAAGGTGCGCGAGGTGGTCGCCGCGCTCGGGATCCCGGTCTACGAGCGCGAGGGGTTCGAGGCCGACGACGTGATCGCCACGCTGACCGGCCAGGCCGAAAGCCGCGGCCTCGAGACGACGATCGTGACCGGCGACCTGGACATGCTCCAGCTTGTCACGGAGCGGACCCGGCTCATGGTCTCCCTGCGCGGCGGCGTGGCCAACACCGTGATCTACGACCTCGCGCGCATCGACGGGCGGTGGGGGCTGCGGCCCGACCAGATGCTCGACTACAAGGCCCTCAAGGGCGACGCCACGGACAACATCCCCGGCGTCCCGGGGGTGGGGGAGAAGACCGCCGCCAAGCTGGTCGCCACCTTCGGCTCCCTCGACGCTCTCTACGAGCGGCTCGACGAGGTCGTCCCCGAGCGCCTTCGCCCGCTTCTTCGCGAGGCGCGCGATCGCGTGCTCGAGAGCCGCGAGCTCCAGCGGCTGATCCGGGACGTGCCCGTCGCGCTGGACCTGGACGCGGCTCGGCTCGGCCTCTACGACCGCGACGCGGTGGTGGGGCTCTTCCGGGAGTACGAGTTCCGGAGCCTGATCGACCGGCTGCCGCCGCTCCAGGGCGAGACGGCGGACGAGGCCGCTGCGCGCGTGCGAGACAAGGCCGGCGACGTCGCCGCGGCACGCGCTCCCGGCGCCCTGCCGCGCCCCCAGGGGGCCTCCGCGCAGGCCCGGGCCGCCGGGTCCGACGGCCTGCAGCTCTCCCTCGACTTCGACGCCGTGGGTCCGGCGCCGATCCCGGCCGACGGCCCCGTCGAACCGCTCCCCGCCGGCGACCTCCCGGCGGCCCTCGCCGCCCTGGTGGCCGATCCGGGGCGCGTGGAGCGGGCCGACGCCGCGGCCGCCGGGGACCTCGCCGCGTGGCTCGCGACGCTCCCGGTCGTGGGCGTGGCGCTGGCCCTCGACGACCCGCGCCCGCGGGCCGGAACGCCCCTCGCGCTCGCCCTCGCCGGCGAGGATGGGCGCGTCGTCGCCTTCGCGGGAGCGGAGGCTGCGACGGCGGCCCGGCAGGCCCTGGAGGCGGCACGGACGCCGCTGGTGGGTCACGAGGTCAAGCCGCTCCTCGTCGCCCGCTTCGCCGACGACCTCGACGCCGCCCCGACGCCTGTCGCCTTCGACACCCAGGTCGCCGCGTACCTCCTCAACGCCGCCCTGCGCAGCCAGGGGATCGCCGATGTCGTCCACGAGCGGCTCGACATCGACCTGCCGCCGGCCGCGGCCGGCCACTCCCCGGGCGAGCGGGCCGCGCTCGAGGCGCTCGGCGCCCTCGCCGTGCGAGCGCCGCTCGCGGCCGCGCTCGAGGAGCAGGGCCTCGGCCGGCTCTTCGCGGAGCTCGAGCTTCCCCTGATCCCGATCCTCGCCCGCATGGAGGCGACCGGCGTCGCCCTCGACCTCGACGCCCTCGCCTCCCTCGACCGCGAGTTCGAGGCCGAGCTGGCCCGCCTGGAGGCGGAGATCCACGCCGACGTCGGCCACGAGTTCAACCTGGGCAGCCCGAAGCAGCTGGAGCAGGTCCTCTTCCACGAGCTGAACCTGCCCACGGGGAAGCGGACCAAGACCGGCTACTCCACCGACGCGACGGTCCTCGAGGAGCTCCGCCCGGCCCACCCGATGGTGGGCAAGCTCCTCGACTGGCGCCTCTACGCCAAGCTGCGGAGCACGTACGTCCAGGCGCTCCCGGGCCTCCTCGCCGCGGACGGTCGCCTCCACACGACGTTCCACCAGGCCGTGGCGGCCACGGGCCGCCTCTCGTCCTCGGATCCGAACCTCCAGAACATCCCGATCCGCACGCCGCTCGGCCGCCGGATCCGGCGGGCCTTCGTGGCCGGCGCGCCCGACGTGGTCCTCCTGAGCGCCGACTACAGCCAGATCGAGCTCCGGATCCTGGCCCACGTGGCGGGGGACGCGCACCTCAAGGAGGCCTTCGCGGCGGGCAGGGACATCCACCGCGACAGCGCCGCGCTCGTCCTGCGCAAGGACCCCGCGGACGTCACGCCCGACGAGCGCTCCATGGCCAAGATGGTCAACTTCGGGATCGCCTACGGGATGAGCGACTTCGGGCTCGCCAGCCGCGCCGGCATCCCCCGCGACGAGGCGCGCGCGTTCATCGACCGCTACTTCGCCACCTATTCGGGTATCAGCTACTACATGCTCCACGTCAAGGAGACGGCCCGGGCGCAGGGCTTCGTCACCACGCTGCTCGGGCGCCGCCGCGAGATCCCGGAGCTGCGCTCGACCAACCGCAGCCTCGTGGCAGCCGGGGAGCGGATGGCGATCAACATGCCGATCCAGGGCACGGCCGCCGACATCATGAAGATCGCGATGATCCGGGTTGCCGGGCGCCTCCGCGCCGAGGGCTTCAGGGCGCGCCTCCTCCTCCAGGTCCACGACGAGCTCCTCCTCGAGGTGCCGCGGGACGAGGTGGTGCGCCTGGTTCCCGTCATTCGCGCGACGATGGAGGGCGCCCTGGCCCTGGACGTCCCGCTCACGGTCGACGTCAAGGTCGGCGACGACTGGGAGTCGATGACGCCGTCTCCGCGGGGCTAGCGACGTGCCCGAGCTACCGGAGGTCGAGACCGTCGCCCGCGACCTGCGCGGGCTCATCCTCGGGGCCACGATCACGGGCGCGGCCGGCGACTGGCCGCGGGCGATCGCCTCGCACCCATCGCTGGAGGCGTTCGCCGACGCCGTGGCCGGACGCCGGGTGGAGGCGGTGGGGCGCCGGGCGAAGCTCGTCGTCGTCCGCCTCTCCGGGGCCGCCGCCCTCACCATCCACCTCAAGATGACGGGTCAGCTCTTCGTCGTGCCCGCAGGATCTCCCGCGGACCGCCACGTCCATCTCCGCCTCGCCCTCGCCGACGGCCGGGAGCTCCGCTTCCGCGACATCCGCAAGTTCGGGCGGGTCGGCTGCTGGCCGCTGGATCCCGCAACGGGCGAGCTCCTGGATGCGGCGGCCGGCCGGGACCTCTTCGCCGCCATGGGACCGGAGCCACTCGACGACGCCTTCACGCTCCGGGCGTTCCGGCGCCGGCTGCGGGGGCGGCGGGGCCGCCTGAAGCCGTTGCTCCTGGACCAGGGCTTCATCGCCGGCGTCGGGAACATCTATGCGGACGAGGCGCTCTGGCGCTCGCGCCTCCATCCGCTCCGCGGCAGGGCCACGCTGCGCCCCCCCGACGAGGCGCGCCTGTACCGCGAGCTGCGGGCGATCCTGGCCGAGGCCATCGAACGACGGGGCTCGTCCATCGACGACTACACCGCCCCCGACGGCGACGGCTCGATGCAGGAGCGCCTCGACGTCTACCAGCGCACCGGCGAGCCGTGCCCGCGCTGTGGACGGCCGATCCGCCGCATCGTGGTCGGCGGGCGCGCCACCCACTTCTGCTCCTGGTGCCAGCGGCTTGGCGCCGCCGACCGGTCGGGTGCCGCGGCGATCCTGTCGGCCGCCCGCGTCCCGGGCTCCCGCGGAGGTCGCTGGGTGGACCTGCCGGGCAACGGCACGCTCGGCCGGACCCCGGACGAGGCGGCGCGGGCAGCGGCCCGGACAACGACCGAGCGAACCCGCCGTGCCGCCGCCACGCGGCGCGCGAATGCCCGCGCTGGCAGCGGGGGCGCCTGACCGTGTCGCTGCTCCGCCTGTCGAACGTCACCCGCGAGATCGGAACGTTCGTGATCCTCGACGCCGTCAACGCCGCGATCGCGGTGGGGGAGCGGGTGGGCATCGTGGGGCCCAATGGCGCCGGGAAGACGACCCTCCTTCGGATCGCCGCGGGCGTCGACGAACCCGAGCGGGGCGAGGTCCAGCGCCGCCGCGCGCTCTCCACCGGCCTGCTGGCCCAGGAAGCCCATTTCGACGAGGCGTTCGCGACCGCGCCGGACCTCCGCACCGCCGTCCGCCGGGGGGCCGCGGCCGTGGAGGCGATGGAGGCCGAGCTGCGGGCCCTCGAGGAGGCCCACGCGGCCGGAACGCCGGCCTACGCCGATCTCGCGGCGCGGTTCACGGCGATCGACGGCTGGACCCTGGACCAGCGCGTCGACCAGGCGCTCTCCGGACTCGGGTTCACCCCGGAGGAGATCGCCCGCTCGCCCGAGGAGCTCTCCGGCGGCCAGCAGACGCGCGCCGCGCTGGCGCGCCTCCTGGTGGCCGACCCCGACCTCCTGCTCCTCGACGAGCCGACCAACCACCTGGACGTCTCGGCGATCGAGTGGCTGGAGCAGGCCGTACGCAGGCGCCGCGGCGCGCTCCTGGTCGCCTCCCACGACCGCGCCTTCCTCGACGCGACGGTCACCCGGGTCTGGGAGCTCCGCGACCATCACCTCGCCGCGTTCCGCGGCGACTACTCGGCCTATGCCCGACAGCGGGAAGAGCGGGACGCGCGCCTGCGCCGCGACGCCGAGGTCCGCGAGCTCGAGATCGCGAAGGAGCAGGCGCTCGTCCAGACGTACCGCAGCCAGCGCAAGCACGGCAAGATGCACGAGCACGAGGCGCGGCTCGCGCGGCTGGACCCGATCACCGCGCCGCGCCGGGCGCCGGCGCTCCGCCTGGACCGGGCCCTGGGGGCGCCGCCCGCGCGCTCCGGCGACGTGGCTCTCCGGATGGACGACCTCGTGGTGGGCCACCCGGGCGGCCCCGATGTGGCCCGGGCCGTTCGCCTGGAGGCGGCGCGCGGGGAGCGGATCGGGATCGTCGGCCCCAACGGGGCCGGGAAGACGACGCTGCTCCGGGTGATCGCCGGCGAGCTGTCGCCGCGTGACGGCCGCCTGGCGTTCGGGGCCAACGTCCAGCTCGGCTACCTCGCCCAGGTGCGCACCAATCCCCTCGTCGGCGAGACGGTCCTCGAGGCCCTGCTCGGCGAGATCCCGATGACGGCCGGCGAGGCCCGCGGGTACCTGGCCCGCTTCCTGTTCCGGGGCGACGACGCCTTCAAGGAGATTCGGGCCCTTTCCGGCGGCGAGCGGTCGCGGCTCGAGCTGGCGATTCTCGGCATCATGCCCGCCAACCTCCTCCTGCTCGACGAGCCGACGAACCACCTCGACATTCCGGCCCGCGAGGCCCTGGAGGCGTTCATGCGGGAGACCCCGGCCACGCAGCTCGTCGTGAGCCACGACCGCCGGCTCCTGGAGAAGACCTGCGACCGCCTCTGGATCGTCGATGAGGGGCGGGTCGCACCCTTCGCGGGCGGCTATCGCGCGTGGCGCGCCGCGGTCGGCGAGGGCTGGCGCATCGACGATGCCTATGCCCGGGACGAGGCGCGGTTCCACGGGCGGCCCCGCCCGGCCGGAGCCGCAGTGGCCCGTGGTCGCGGCAGCGCGAGCTCGACCCCGGCGCCCGCGCCCGATCACGGGCCGGCCCCCGCGCCCTCCCGCGCGATCCCGCGACAGCCGAAGCTCTCGAAGGATTCGTACCGGCGCCAGAAGACGCTGATCGACGAGGATCTGACGCGACTCGGCCTGCGCAAGAGCCACCTGGAGCTGGCCCTCATGGATCCCTCGATCGCCGCCAACTTCGTCGAGCTGCGGCGCGTCACGAGCGAGCTCGCCGACGTGGACCAGGCTCTCGGGGCGGCCGAGGAGGCGTGGCTGCTGCTCGAGGAGCGGGCGCCGTGACGCGGGCGCGAGCGGGCGCCGCGAGGCGAGCCCTGCGGATCGGGCTCACGGGTCCCATCGGCTGCGGCAAGTCGACCGTCGCGGGCTGGCTCGCCGACCGCGGGGCCGTCGTCGTCGACGCCGACGCCGTCGCCCGAGCCGTGACGGAGCCCGGCGAGCCGGCCCATGCGGCGGTCCTCGCCCACTTCGGCGAGTCCGTCCGCGGCACCGGCGGGGCGCTGGACCGCGCAGCGCTGGCCCGGCTCGTCTTCGCCGACGCGAGGGCGCTGCGGGACCTCGAGGCGATCGTCCATCCGGCCGTCCGGCCGCGCATCCTCGACGCAATCGCGGCCGCCGAGACCGCCCGTGCGTCGGTCGTGGTGATCGAGGCGATCAAGCTCGTCGAGGGCGGCCTCGCCGCGCTCTGCGACGAGGTCTGGCTCGTCGCCTGCGATCCGGAGGCGCAGCGGGCGCGGCTGGCGGGGCGGGGGATGGCTCGGGCCGACGCCGAGCGGCGGATCGCCGCCCAGGGCGCCCTGGTCGGGCGGCTCCGTGCGCTCCCCGGCGTCGTGGTCGTCGACACGTCAGGCGATCCGGGCCCGACGGAAAAGCTGGTCGCCGCGGCGTACGCGGCCGGGCTCGCGCGCGCACGGGCGCGACGGGACCGTTCGCCCTAGACCGGCTGGACCGGCCGCACTGGCGTCACGGTGACGCGGCGACGGAACCAGTCGCTACGGGGAAGGGCTCGGGCTGGCCGGCGGCGAGGTGCTCGGAGCCGGCGGGGGAAACGGAGAGGGAGCAGGGGCCCGGCCCGGCCCATACCACTCCGGGAGCGGGAGGCCGTAGCGGGCGACGATCTTCGTCGTCGTGGTGCCAAGCTTCGACGTGTCCACCTGGCGGAGGTCCTGCGGAGGCCGGAGGACGAAGCTGAAGGCCGCCGCGCCGCTCGCCTGCAGATGCGAGATCTCCTCCGCGACGGGGATCGAGGCCTTGAGGACGTAGGCGGTGGGCGTCTTGGCCAGGATCAACATGTCCTGGTAGACGATCTTCGTTGACTTGTCAGAGAAGTACGTGCCTTCAGCCGCGACGTCCTCGGGAAGGAGCATCGTGGAAGTCACGAAGACGTCGACCGTCGCGCCGGCCTCCAGGAGGCCGCCGACGCCCCGGTCGTCGGGCACGGTGATCGAGACGGCGCGCCAGGCAGGGGAATCCGGGCTTACCGTTTCCGTCGGCCCCAGGATCGAGAACATTGCCCCCGGCGTCTGGCCGGCGAGCATGTTCGCGTAGACCGGCTGGCCCTTGAGGATGATCGTCCCGGTCATCAGCCCGATGAGCTTCGAGGGCTCCGCGTACACGCCCTGGGCCGTCGTGTCGTTCATCGGCAGCTGGCGGACTTCCAGGTCCTCGGCGTCGAGCACCTTGCGATCGGGGATCTCACGGGCAGCCACCACGACAGCCGCGGTCTGGAGGCCGGCCTGACCCGCCTCCTGCTGCGCCTGGCTGATGACGATGTACGCCCCGCCGCCGGCGACCAGGGCCAGCACCAGCCCGATGGCGACGATGAGCTTTCCTCGCCGCGACGTGTCGCGATATTCGATTTCCATCCTGGGCGCAGCCTCCACGCGTGCGATCCGGCCGTCCGGGGACGTCGCGACGGCCACCGCGACTGACGGCATCGTCGCGGGCCGGGAGCGGCGACTCCATCCGTCCGAAGTACCTGCGCGATCATCCGATCGGACGTGGGACGCGGTCCGGCCCCGGCGGGGGCGGCGGGCCCGGGCTACATTCGCCCGCCGCGTTCAGGGCAGGACGAGGTGGACCGGGTTGCCGCGGACGGAAACCTGCCAGGTCGTGGTGTCCGATGTCGTGTTGTCGAACGTGAAGCGGATCTTCCACCAGCCTCCGAGGACTCCCGCCGGCTCGCCCGGCGGGAGAGGGGCCGTGTAGGTCTTCGGAAGCGGGACGGTCAGGGTGAGCCAGGAGTTGTTGTACTGGGGCGCACCGCTGATCGTCGTCTTCAGGCTCAGGACGTTGGTCCCGGACTTCGAGCCGGCGGCGTTGGAGTCCGCGGTGTAGCTGAACTTCACGGGGCTGTAGCCCGTGGCGGTCGGCTGGAGGACCTCGATGCTCGAGTTGCCCGCTGCGTCACCGGGGTCGAAGAGCTGGATCACCATCGTCTTGCCGGCGTGGACGGCCTCGATCCGTCCGAGGTAGAAGTTCGTCGTCCCGGCGGTCACGTTGGCGTAGATGACCATCTTGCCGAGGCCGTACACCCGCGGCCGGTAGGCCGGGTTCGTGGCGACAGCGCGGAGGCCCCACATGTTCTCGGAGCTCGTGCCCTTCTGGTCGTTGGGGTTCAGCTGATCGGTCGTCGTCACCTGCAGCCGGTAGGTGCCCGGCGACACGACCGTGGTGAATGTCCACCACGCGTTGTGGTAGGCGTCGGCGGTGCAGTCCGGCAGGGCGGCAAGGCCGCTGTACGGCGTCGACCAGCTCGCGTTCGTATCACGATAGGTGGTGCTCTTGTCGACCTGGCGCTTGCTGGCGAACAGGTCGCCCGACGACGTGACCTGGACGTCGTCCGAGTAGTCGAGCGGCGTCTCGGCGGGGTCGGACCACAGGGTGTAGTAGGTCGACACCGCCGGCCAGGTGGCCTGGTTCCAGGGGATCCAGTGGTCACCCGTGCCCTTGTTGGCGTCCACGGCGCAGAACGTCGGGTCGTAGAGGTCGATCTGCGTGGCGCCGGCTCCGACCGGGACCTCGACCGCGTACTGGTAGCCCCGGTAGTCGTACTGGTTGTTGAGCGTCGGCCTCGGGTTGTAGTAGGTGCCGTAGGCATCGCCGTACGTTCGATCCGAGCCCTGGGCCTCGGCCGCCCCCCAGAACTTCCCCGAGTTGTCGCCATACACGCTGAGCGGGCTGCCCATCGGCACCGGCAGGGTGTACTCGGCGGTCGCCGTTCGGGTGACCCGCACCGTGTCGAGCCCGAGGATCCGCAGGAAGTACGTGCCGTAGGAGCGGGAGATCGTCACGTCCAGGCGGCGGTTCGACTCGATGTTGGGCGCCGGCGTCACCGTCGCGCCACCGGCGGCCGAGAATCCGTTCCGCTTGGCCTCGGCGGTCGCCTTCGAGGAGGCCGTGAGGAAGTCGCCCGGCATGGAGGGGACGCCCGCCAGGGCTGCGGCCTCGGCGGCCTGCTGGACGTGGAGCGAGTTGTTCCAGATGTTCCCGATGTCGACCACCAGGGCCAGGATCGCGAACAGGGCGGTCAGGGCGAAGACGAAGATGACGAGCACCTGGCCGCGGCCCCGGAGGTGAGGCCGGCGGTCGCTGCCCGGCGGGAGCCCGACGCTCGGCGCGGGGTCGGAGAAGTGCTCGTTCACGGCACGGGCTCCAGCTTCATGACCGTCTTGTCGGTCATCCGGATCGTCGTGTACGGTGGGTCGCCGTTGATGAAGAGCCCGAGGAGGGTGCCCAGGGGGGTCTGCGGGCGGAAGTTGTAGACGACGCGCACCCCGATCGAGTCGCCGTTCAGGCCGGGCACCCGGCTGGTCGCCGGCCATCCCGCGGCGCCGATGAGGGTGCCGGCGCGGTCGAACTTGTCGATCTTGCCCGCGACCGGCTGGCCCGCCGTGTCCGCCTTGAAGATTTCGATGGAGGTGATGTTCTCGATGAGGATCGGGTCCGTCAGGCCGCGCTGGACGGCCGCCAGGATCGCCGGATCGACGGCCGACGGCTGTGACCCGCCGTTGCCGAGGCTCGCCCCCACGCGCGCGCCCTCGCGCACCGCGTAGGCCATCGCGTTGCGGTGGTCGAAGACGATGCCGAACTCGAGCATCCCAATGAGGAGCAGGAGGAAGAGCGGCAGGATGAGCGCGAACTCGACGACCGCCTGGCCTTGGCCGCGGGCGCGGGGGGACCGGCCGCTCACTGCTTGGGTTCCATGCGCAGTGTCGCTCCGTCCGCCAGGTCCCAGGTGCGACCAAAGGCAACCGGCGTCTTGCCCACGTACTGGTAGCCGATCCGAACGCCGATCACGTCGAGCCCCTCCACCAGCGCGTCATGCCGCTCGATCTGCGGATAGCCTTCCCCGGTGACGAGGGTGTAGGGCTGGGTGCCCGTGCCCGGGCAATCGAGGGTGCCTTCTCGCTCGTACCGGTTCACGGCCCCCGGCACCTCGTCGCCCATGGCGTCCGACTGGAAGATCTCGACGTACTCCACGGCGCGATGGTCGACCGGGAGCGTGAGCGCCTTCTCGACCGCGTCCAGGATGGAGCAGTCCGCCCCGTCGACGCCGCCGGCCTGGGCGGCCGCGCTTGCGCCCTGGCGAGCGGCGAACTGCACCGTGAGCAGGCTGTTGTAGAGGAACCCGAACTCGATGACGCCCATCAGGAGCGCCATGAAGATCGGGAACACCAGGGCGAACTCGACCAGGCCCTGGCCGCGGGCGCGGTCGGGAGCTCGGGTGAATCGGCAAAGAGCGGCGATCCGCATCTGGTCGGGACGGTTCCTCGTGGGCGGGATGGCGGACCTGTGATCTGGGGCCGGGACGAGCATCGCTCGGCCGCCGGTGCATCTCCATGGCACGTTGGTCCTGCGCGCACCACCCAACAGGTGGGGACGGTTCGAAACTAGAACGTCCGTGCTGTTCCTCGGGCTCCATCTGCTAGACTGGGGCCATGCCCGACTTCGAGCTGGTCGCCCCGTTCGAGCCCACCGGCGACCAGCCGCAGGCGATCGAGCGCCTCGCGGACGGCCTGGCCCGCGGCCTGCGCAGCCAGGTCCTGCTCGGGGCCACCGGGACCGGCAAGACCTTCACCCTCGCCCGCGTCATCGAGAAGGTCAACCGGCCGACCCTGGTCCTGGCCCACAACAAGACCCTCGCCGCCCAGCTCTACGCCGAGTTCCGCGACTTCTTCCCGGACAACGCCGTCGAGTACTTCGTCAGCTACTTCGACTACTACCAGCCCGAGGCCTACCTACCCCGGTCGGATACGTACATCGAGAAGGACTCGAGCCGCAACGAGGAGATCGACAAGCTCCGCCACGCGGCCACGAAGGCGCTTTTCGAGCGGCGCGACGTGATCATCGTGGCCTCGGTGAGCTGCATCTACGGCCTGGGCGCGCCGGTCGACTACGGGGCCACCGTGCTCCGCCTCAAGCGCGGCGGATCGTATCGGCGGGACACGGTCCTGCGCCACCTCGTCGACCTCCAGTACCAGCGCAACGACCAGGCCCTCCAGCGGTCGCGGTTCCGCGTCCGCGGCGACACGCTGGAGCTGGTCCCGTCGTCCGAGGACCGCCTCATCCGGGTCGAGTTCTTCGGCGACGAGGTGGAGCGGATCACCGAGCTGGACTCGCTCACCGGCGAGCTGCTCGCCGAGCGGGCGGAGGTCAACGTCTTCCCGGCCAGCCACTTCGTGACGCCGGCCGACAAGCTGCAGGCGGCGATCGGGACGATCGGCGCCGAGGCCGACGAGCGGGTGGCCTGGCTCGAGGAGCAGGGGCGGGCGCTGGAGGCGGCGCGCCTCCGCCAGCGCACGACGTTCGACCTGGAGATGATCCGGGAGCTGGGGTTCTGTTCCGGGATCGAGAACTACTCGCGCCACCTCTCCGGGCGGGAGCCCGGGTCGCGCCCCTGGACGCTCCTCGACTACTTCCCGCCGGACTGGCTCCTCGTCGTGGACGAGTCGCACATGACGATCCCCCAGGTCGTCGGGATGTACAAGAACGACCGGACCCGCAAGGAGATCCTCGTCGACTTCGGGTTCCGCCTTCCCTCGGCGCTCGACAACCGGCCCCTGACGTTCGAGGAGTTCGAGGCGACCGTCAACCAGGCGGTCTACATGAGCGCGACGCCGGGCCCCTACGAGCTGGAGCGGAGCGAGCGGATCACGGAGCAGCTGATTCGCCCGACCGGGATCGTGGATCCCCGTATCACCGTCCGTCCCACCGACGGCCAGATCGACGACCTCATGGAGCGTGTCCGCGAGCGCGCGGAGCGCGGCGAGCGCGTCCTCGTCACGACGCTCACGAAGCGGATGGCGGAGGATCTCACCGACTATCTGCGCGAGCTCGGGGTCAAGGTCCAGTACCTCCACAGCGAGGTGGACACCCTGGAGCGGGTCCAGATCCTGCGCGACCTCCGCCTCGGCGTCTTCGACGTCCTCGTCGGGATCAACCTCCTCCGCGAGGGGATCGACCTCCCCGAGGTCACCCTGGTGGCGATCCTCGACGCCGACAAGGAGGGCTTCCTGCGGAGCGCCTGGTCGCTGATCCAGATGATCGGCCGGGCGGCCCGCAACATCGGCGGCGAGGTGGTCATGTACGCCGACGTCATGACCGAGTCGATGAAGGCGGCGATCGGGGAGACGGACCGCCGCCGGGGGATCCAGGAGCGCCACAACGCGGCGAAGGGGATCACCCCGCTCACGATCGTCAAGGAGATCCGCGACATCAACGACCGGCTGCGGGTCGCCGCCGAGGTGAGCGCGCCGTACGGCGAGGGTCCCGGGCGCGATCTCACGGGGGCGTCGAAGGTGCAGGTGGAGCAGCTCGTGGCGCGCCTGGAGGCCGAGATGCGGTCGGCCGCGCGCGAGCTCGAGTTCGAGCGGGCGGCCGCGATGCGCGACGAGATCCAGCAGATCCGCCTGCGAGTCCTGGCGGAGGACGCGTCCGTGATCGTCGGCCGGGCCGCGGAGGCGGCCGGGCGAACCGGCGCCCCCCCGCGTGCACCCGCGCCGCGCGGGCGGCCGGGCGGGCGCACCGGCCGCCCCGGCTCGCGGGACGCGACGGCCGCCACCTCGGCGCTCGAGGTGACGGAGGTCACGGTGATGCCCGCCGGCGAGGAACCGGGGATCGCGACGGGAACGGCCGCGGACTGGCTGCCCGGCCTTCGCGACGAGCACGAAGACGATGACACCGGCTGGCAGGCCCGCTGGCTCGACCGCCCGACCTGGGACCGCACGGTCACCCCGAACGTCAAGCGCCGGACCGGAAGGCGCGGACCCCGCCGCTGACGCGGTGCCGGACCATCTAGAACACCCGTACGAAATAGCTGGATCGTCGTAGACTACGCGCGTGCCCTCCGACCAGCTGATCGTGCGCGGCGCGCGCGAGCACAACCTCAAGAACGTGACGGTGGCGCTGCCCCGCGACCGGCTCGTCGTGATCACCGGGCTGTCCGGCTCGGGGAAGAGCAGCCTCGCCTTCGACACGATCTACGCCGAGGGGCAGCGCCGCTACGTCGAGAGCCTCTCGGCGTACGCCCGCCAGTTCCTGGGCCAGATGGAGAAGCCCGACGTCGACCAGATCGACGGCCTCTCGCCGGCTATCTCCATCGACCAGAAGGGCGCCAGCCGCAATCCGCGCTCGACGGTCGGGACCGTCACCGAGATCTACGACCACCTGCGGCTCCTATTCGCCCGCATCGGCCACCCTCACTGCCCGGCCTGCGGCCGCGAGATCGAGCGCCAGACGGTCCAGCAGATCGTCGACCAGGTCTTCCGCCTTCCAGAGGAAACCCGCCTCCTCGTCCTGGGCCCCCTCGTGAAGGACCGCAAGACCGAAGGGGACCGGATCTTCGAGGCGGCCCGCAGGCAGGGCTTCGTCCGGGTTCGCGTCGACGGCGAGCAGATGGACCTGTCCGACACGATCACCCTCGACAAGTACAAGCGGCACACGATCGAGGTGGTCGTGGACCGCTTCGTGGTCCGCGCCCCCGAGCGCGAAGGCGAGCCGCCGCCCGACGCGGCCCGCCTGGCCGATTCGATCGAGACCGCGCTGCGCCTCGGCGAGGGCGTGGTCGTCGTGGCGCCGGCGCCACGGGACGGCGAAGCGCCCCGCTTCGAGGAGCGCCGCTACAGCGAGCGCTACAGCTGCCCGTACGACGGGACGACCATCGACGAGCTCGAGCCCCGGAGCTTCTCCTTCAACTCCCCCCACGGCGCCTGCCCCACCTGCACGGGGATCGGGACCCAGCTCGTGATCGATCCCGACCTCGTGATCCCGGACGCCTCCAAGAGCGTCGCCGGTGGCGCCCTGGTGCCGTGGGCCCGGATGCCCACCGAGGCCTCGTGGCGGATGAAGATCCTCGAGGCGATCTTCGCCGAGCACGGCTGGGAGATCCGGGCGCCGATCCGCGACCTGCCGCCGGAGGCCGTCGAGCACCTCCTCCATTCGGCCAAGGAGGAGAAGGTCCTCGTCCGCTACCGCCACGAGCGCGGCGAGAACACCTACTGGGCCACCTTCGAGGGGCTCGTGACCAACCTCGAGCGGCGCTTCCGCGAGACCGAGTCGGAGTACATCAAGACCGAGATCGAGAAGTACATGGTCGCCCGACCGTGCCCGGTCTGCGCCGGCCGCCGGCTGCGGCCCGAGGCCCTCGCGGTCACCGTGGCCGGGCGGAGCATCCACGACGTCTCGACGATGAGCGTGACCGGTGCCCTCGCCTGGGTGGACGCGCTGCCGGACGCCCTGAGCGACCGCGAGCGGACGATCGCCCGGATGGTCCTCAAGGAGATCATCGCCCGCCTCGGGTTCCTCGCCGACGTCGGCCTCGACTACCTCACGATCGACCGGACCAGCTCCACGCTCTCGGGCGGCGAGGCCCAGCGGATCCGCCTCGCGACGCAGATCGGCAGCTCGCTCGTCGGTGTCCTGTACATCCTCGACGAGCCCTCGATCGGGCTCCACCAGCGCGACAACGCGAAGCTGATCGCGACGCTCACGCGCCTGCGCGACCTCGGGAACACGCTCCTCGTCGTCGAGCACGACGAGGAGACGATCCGGACGGCCGACTGGGTCGTCGACATCGGGCCCGGGGCAGGCGAGCACGGCGGCGAGATCATCGCCTCGGGACCCCTCGAGGCGATCCTCGGCGAGCCACGCTCCATCACCGGCGCCTTCCTCCGCGGCGAGCGCGCGGTGCCGATCCCGGCTCACCGGAGGGCGGGGAGCGGCAACGAGATCGTGGTCCGCGGCGCCCGCCAGCACAACCTGCGGGGGATCGACGTGGCCTTCCCGCTGGGGAGATTCGTGGCGGTCACGGGCGTCTCGGGCTCCGGCAAGAGCACGCTGGTCACGGAGATCCTCTACCGGGCCCTGGCCCGCGAGCTGAACGGCGCCCGGGAGACGCCGGGCGCCCACGACGCGCTCGAGGGCGCCCACCACGTCGACAAGATCATCGAGATCGACCAGAGCCCGATCGGGCGGACGCCGCGCTCCAACCCGGCGACGTACACCGGGCTCTTCGGCACCATCCGGGAGCTCTTCGCCGGCGTGCCGGAGTCAAGGGTGCGCGGCTACTTACCGGGCCGCTTCAGCTTCAACGTGAAGGGCGGGCGCTGCGAGAACTGCAAGGGCGACGGCATCCTGAAGATCGAGATGCAGTTCCTCCCCGACGTCTACGTGCCCTGCGAGGTCTGCAAGGGAAAGCGCTACAACCGCGAGGCGCTGGAGGTCCACTACCGGGGCCACTCGATCGCCGACGTCCTGGACATGACGATCGAGGAGGCGCTCGACGTCTTCAGCGCGGTCCCCAAGGTGGCGACCAAGCTGCGGACGATGGTCGACGTCGGCCTGGGGTACGTCCACCTCGGCCAGCCGGCCACGACCCTGTCGGGCGGCGAGGCCCAGCGGGTGAAGCTCTCGACCGAGCTGTCGCGGCGGGCCACCGGCAAGACGCTCTACGTCCTCGACGAGCCGACGACCGGGCTCCACTTCGCCGACGTGGAGAAGCTGCTCCAGGTCCTCCATCGCCTCGTCGACGCCGGCAACACGGTCGTCGTCATCGAGCACAACCTCGACGTCATCAAGACCGCCGACTGGATCGTGGACCTCGGGCCCGAAGGCGGGATCCGGGGCGGCGCGATCGTCGCCCAGGGGACGCCGGAGACGATCGCCGCCGTCGCCGGCTCGGCGACGGGTGAATACCTGGCCCGCGTCCTGCGCGGCGAGCCGCTCGTGCCGCTCTCGGACGTCACCTTCGCCGAGGAGCTCGGCCGCGAGGTCGCCCGGACCGCGGCCAGCACCGGGGAGGCAGTCCCCGCGACCCCCGCGCCCAAGCGGGCCGCGGCCGCCCCCGGCCGGGTGCCGTGATGTCGCGGCGGCTGCGCTGGCTCACGATCGTCGTCCCCGCGCTGGCGGTCGGGGCGATCGAGCTGCTCAGCGACAGCCTCCTGGACGTGGCCTTCCCGGTCCCTCTCGACACCCTCCTCATCGTCGGCTTCGTGCTCGTGCTATCCGCCACCTTCTCCCGGCTGACGTTCGGACGGATCGACGCGCTGGCGGCGGAGCTGGCCGCCCAGAACCGGGCCCTCGAGTCCCGAAACGTGAGCGCTCGCGCCCTTCATCGCGTCAGCGTCGCCATCACCGCGCTCGCGGAGCTCGACGGGATCCTGGAGGCGGTCGTCGTCAGCGCCCGCGAGCTGCTCGGCGCGGACGTGGCTGTGCTCCTCCTCGCGGGGCAGGACGGGCGCCTCGGCCTGCGGGCGGGCAGCGGGCCCGCGCACGCGATCCGGCCGGCCGGCGGCGACGGAGAGGACGACCTGCTCCGGTTCGTCGACCCGGCCTGGGCCGTGGGCCGCCTTGCTGCGCCGCTCCAGCGCGGCGGCGGGACCATCGGGCTGCTCGCGATCGGCAGCCGCGTCCCGCGAACCTTCGGCGTCGACGACGTGGAGGCCCTCGCCACCCTCGCCAACCAGGCGGCGATCGCGATCGAGAACGCGCACCTCCAGGCGCGCCTCCGGGAGCTCGCCGTGGTCGCCGAGCGCGAGCGGATCGCCCGCGAGATGCACGACGGCCTCGCCCAGGTCCTCGGCTACGTCAACACCAAGTCCCAGGCTGTCGACGAGTACCTCGCCACCGGCCGCGTCGACGAGGCCCGGGTCCAGCTCGCGGAGCTGGCCCGTGCGGCGCGATCCGTCTATGTCGACGTGCGCGAGGCGATCCTCGGACTCCGCAGCCCGATCGAGTCGGGTGCCGGCCTCGTCGGGGCCGTGGAGGAGTACACCCGACGGTTCGCCGACGCCTCGAAGCTCGCGGTCGTGGTCGAAGCGACGCCGGATGCCCGGGCGGCGATCCTCTCGCCGGAGGCGGAGGCCCAGGTGTTCCGCATCGTCCAGGAGTCCCTGACGAACGTCCGCAAGCACGCCGAGGCGCATCGCGCCACGCTGACGCTCGACGTGGACGGCGGCACGCTCGTCATCCGGGTCGTCGACGACGGCCGGGGGTTCGTGCTGTCGGACTCGGCGCCGGGCGGCTGGCCCCACTACGGGCTCGAGGCGATGCGCGAACGCGCCGCGTCGATCGGCGGCTCGATCGAGTGGTCGTCGGGGGCGGACGTCGGAGCGGTGGTGCGGCTCGCCGTGCCCGTCGCGGCGGCTCCTACGCCGGCCGAGGGAGCGACGGCATGAGGGTCGTCCTCGCCGACGATCATCCGCTCTTCCGGGACGGGGTCGCATCGCTGCTGGCAGCGTGGGGCCACGAGGTGGTCGGGATGGCAGGCGACGGCCTGGAGGCCGTCGCGCTCGTGGAGCGGCTGCGACCCGACCTCGTCCTGATGGACGTGGCCATGCCGGTCCTGACGGGCCTCGAGGCGACCCGTCGGCTGGGGGTGAGCCGGCCGGACACGGCAATCGTGATGCTCACCGCGAGCGAGGACGAGGACGACCTCTTTGCCGCCGTCAAGAGCGGCGCTCGCGGCTACCTCCTCAAGAACCTGGAGGCGGGCCAGCTCCGGGCGATGATCGAGGCGGTCGAGCGGGGCGAGGCGGCGATCTCGCCGGCCACGGCCGCGCGGATCATCGCCGAGTTCGCTCGGCCGGCGGCGATCCCATCGCCCGACGCGCTGACCGAGCGCGAGACGGCCGTCCTCGGCCTCGTCGTGGCCGGGCAGCGCAACAAGGAGATCGCGGCCCAGCTCGGGATCTCGGAGAACACGGTCAAGTTCCATCTCCGCAACATCCTCGAGAAGCTCCACGCGGGGAGTCGCACCGAGGTCGCGGCGCGGGCCGTCCGCGAGGGGCTCGTGCCGCCTGCCTGACGGGCCATTCGGCCCCTCTGCGACCTACCCGATCGGGTGGGCGAGCCACCACCCCGTCGAGGGTTCCCGCGCACCTGCCCGATGTCGATGCTGTCCTCGGACGCGTCCACATGGAGGGGCTCGATGGGCTACCGCATCGACATCGACCACGACAACTGTCTCAACTGCGCGGTCTGCATGGACGTCTGCCCGGTCGAGGCGCTCGACATGACCCGGCCGGCTGGTCCGGGCGTCGAAGCTTCCGGCCGCGGCGTGCCCCAGCCCTGGATGATGGAGCGCCCCATCCAGGTCGGCGAATGCATCGGCTGCGGGATCTGCATCCGGGAGTGCCCGACGGTCGTCATGACGCTGGCAACGACCACCGGCCCGACGCCGCTCGCGGCCCGCCAGGGTCCCATCACCCGCCCGCCGGCCGACGAAGGCGGCTGGGTGCCGCTCTCGGCGATCACCGGCGAGGCGCTCAAGCCCAACCACCCGTCGCCGTGGGGCGACCTGTTCGGGTGGCGGACGGCAGAGCGACCCAAGCCGTGGCAGGTCTGGCGAACGATGGTGGACGACGCTCCGCCGTCGCCCCTGGCGCCCTGCCAGGCGGCCTGCCCGGCCGGCACCGACGCCGGGCGGTACGTCGGCCTCGTCGCCGATGGCCGCTTCGACGACGCCTACGCGGTCGCGGCGGAGGTCAACCCGTTCCCGTCGGTCTGCGGCTGGATCTGCACGGCGCCCTGCGAGGCGGCCTGCCGCCGCGGCGTCCTGGACGAGCCGATCGCGATCCGGACCATCAAGCGGTTCGCCGCCGAGCACGGCCACCTGCCGCCCGTCGAGCCCCCCACCCATCGCCGCCCCGAGCGCGTGGCGATCATCGGCGGCGGGCCCGCCGGGATGTCGGCCGCGTACTACCTGGCCCGCCTCGGCTACCCGGTCACCGTCTTCGAGGCGATGCCCGTGCCCGGCGGAATGATGGCGATCGGGATCCCCGAGTACCGCCTCCCGCGGGATGTCCTCCAGGCGGAGATCGCGCGGATCGTCGGCCTCGGCGTCGAGCTCCGGCTCGACACGGCGATGGGCCGCGACTTCACCCTGGGAGACCTGGAACGTGAAGGCTTCAAGGCCGTCTTCCTTGCCACCGGCGCCTCGAAGAGCCGCCGCCTCGGCGTCCCCGGCGACAGCCAGGCCGGCGTGGTCCCCGCCACCCTCTTCCTGAAGCAGGTCAACCTCGGCGAGCATCCCCGGCTCTCGGGCCCCGTGGTGGTGGTTGGCGGCGGGAGCACGGCGATGGACGCCGCCCGCTCCGCCCTTCGCAGCGGCGCCTCGTCGGTCACGATCGCCTACCGCCGCGGCCGGTCCGACATGCCGGCCCAGGAGGAGGAGATCGAAGCAGCCGAACGCGAGGGAATCGCGGTCCGCCCGGGGCTCGCGGTCGCCGAGGTCATCGGGCGCGACGGCGCGGTCGTGGCCCTCCGCTGCACCGAGCAGCAACCGACGGGCGAGGTCGACCGCGGCCGCCCGGTCTGGGCGCCCGTGCCGGATTCGCTGGTGGAGCTGGCGGCCACCACGATCCTCGTGGCGGTCGGCGAGGAGCCCGACCCGTCGATCCTCCCCGAGGGCGCCGGCATCGAGGTGAGCGGCTGGGCGGGCATCGTGGCCGACCCGCGGACCCTGGCCACCGGCCGGGCAGGCATCTTCGCCGGTGGCGACGTCGTCTCCGGCCCCAAGACGATCATCGACGCGGTCGCGTCGGGCCGCCGGGCCGCCGGGTCCGTCCACGAGTTCCTTGCCGGCGTTCGCGACGGGGAGGCGGAGATCCTGCGGACGGTCCGCTACGCGACGCCGCCCGAGCCGTCGCTCTCCCTCGACATCGCCCCGCGGCCGCGGGCCCACGCTCCGCTGCCGGTCTTCAACCCCGGTTCCTTCATCGCCACGCAGGCCGGCTTCGACGAGGCCACCGCCCACGGAGAAGCCTCGCGCTGCTTCCGCTGCGACGCGGTCTACGGCTGCCCGACCGTGTCGGTCCGGGCCGGCCGCGGGCCCACCGACCGCCCCGGCCTCACCGTGATCGCGCCGCCGCCCGGCCACCCGGGGGCGCCCATGTCAGCTGCACTCGGAGGAGACCAGGCATGACCCCGGAACAGGTAACGGGCTTCTTCGACGCCGGGGAGGCCTTCGTCGAAGGGACGATCGGCGCGGCGCTCGTCGTGCTGTGGCTGGTCGCCCTCGGCCTCCACGTCGCCCGACCCTACATGGCTCACACGACCGGCAAGTTCACCCTGCGGCTCGGCGCCGACCTCTGGTGGATCATCTACGTCGCCCTGCGCGACATCTTCCTGCTGCAGGTCTTCCTTGGCAGCTTCATCTTCTTCTACCCCGATGTGATCACCGGGCAGCCCCTGCCGGTGTCGGGAGGGCTGGCGGCGGTCTGCGCCTTCGCGGCGCTGCTCATCAAGCTGACCACCAAGGGCGACGCTGACGTCCGCTGGTTCCGCGTCCAGGTCCTCCTCGTGGCCCTCGGGGCGACGCTCTACCTGGTCCCGTACTTCTTCGGGGTGCAGGCCACGGAGCTGACCGGGCAGCGCATCGAGGGCATCTCGCAGGCCCTCGTGAGCTCCGAGAACCCCGACCTCGCGCTCCCCCTGTGCTACCTGTCCGCGGCGCTTGCCGGCATCCTCGGCGTCGTCGCGGTCGCCTACAACCTCCGGCTCACGAGCGTGCGCCGGCCGACGCCCGGAACCGAGGAGAACCGATGAGCGGCGACGACCTCGCAACCGCCCTGACGACCGGCGCCTCGGGCTGGCTGGTCCTCTCGCTCGCGGCCGTCCTCCCCATCCTGTGGGCGTTCGCGATGTCCATGCACTTCGCGCGGCCGTACGTGCTGCGCTTCCTGCGGACCCTCACGCTCCGCTTCGGCGGCGATGTCTGGTGGCTCTCGTACGTCCTGATCCGCGACGCCCTCCTCTTCGTCACCTTCGGGCTGAGCATGATCTTCTTCATGCCCAACCTCTACCTCACGGGCGAGGGCCTGCCGATCACGGCCCCGCTCGCCGTGGTGGTCCTGTTGTGGGCGCTGGCGGTCAAGATCGTGCGCGACGCGGACGACGACCCCGCCGCCTTCCGCCTCGTCAGCGTCCTCCTGGTCGTGGCTTCCGTGCTCTACATCGTCCCCCAGGTGTACGGCATGGAAGCCGCCGACCAGGAATACCTCGGCGACCTTCCCTCGAAGCTCATCAGCGTCGAGAACCTCGACGTGGCCAAGCCCATCTTCTGGATCAGCCTCGTCCTCTTCGCCATCACCGCGGCCGCCCTCTTCGGCCGGTTCCTCCTTCGCCTGGGCCGCCCCAGCGACGCTGCGTCCCCCGCCATCTGACAGTCGCGGAGGAGACCAGGTCCCGGGCAGCCCCACGGTTGCCCGGGACCTGCGGATTCTCGGCGTCGACGCGGGCGCGGGCCGCCCAGCGGCGTGCGTTACGATCGCGCCATGCCCGACATCGACTTCGCCTTCCTGGCCGACGCCGCACAGGCCCGGCCAGGCGAGAAGTTCAGCGTCCTCGGCGGGGGCGTCAGCCGGCTCGCCGCCCGAACGTTCCCGTTCCGGCATCCCCACCTCGCCCTCGTCATCGGGCTCTCCGTGACCGCGCCGGAGACCAACCACGAGCACGAGGTCCGCTTCGTCCTCCTGGACCCCGACGGCCGCGAGCTGGCCGGGGCGGGCGGCGTCGTGCGCGCCAGCCCGCCCCCGGACGCGCGCGACAGCGTCATCACCTTCGCCGTCGACCTCTGGAACGTGGGCTTCGAGCGGGCGGGCGATCACTCGTTCCGGATCCTCGTCGACGGCTCGGAGCGGAAGCGGCTCCCGCTCCTGGTGGACCGGCTTCCGGCCGAGCCCGACGCGACGCTCAACTGATCGAGCCCCGGAACCCCGTGACGCCCGCGAACCCCGTGACGCCCCGGACGCCGAGCCGCCACGAGCTGCCCGAGATCGACGAGGCGGGGCTCGCCGCCGCGCGGTGCGCGGACCGGGTGCTCGCCGCGGCACGCGCCCGTGGCAGCGCTCGCTGGGAGGCCTTCCTCGCGCCACTCCCGGAGCGGCTTCGCGACGGTCCGCCCGCCGAGCTGCGGGCCGCCGCGCGGCGCGGCCGGGCGGCCTTCGGAGCCAAGGACTCGATCGCCGACGTCCTGCCCTGGGAGGACGCGATGGCCTTCCGCGACGCGCTCGACCGGCTCCTGCGCCTGCTCGCCCGTCGCGAGGCGGCCGAGCGCTGAGGGGCCGGTGCATCACGTCGGGACGCCCGACGGTGCGGCCGACGGGTCCAGCTCGAGCTCGGCGGCGTCGAACGCCTCCAGCAGGAACGCGGACGGGGCCGCCGGGTCGTAGACGAGGGTGAGGCTGCGCCGAGCGCGGGTCCAGGCGACGTACGCGAGGCGCCGCTCCTCCTCCAGTGCCCGCGCGGGATCCGCGGCCTCGGCCAGGCTGCGGGCGCTGGGGAAGCGGCCCTCCGTCAGGCCGAGGACCGCGACGTGGTCCCACTCCAGGCCCTTCGTCGCGTGGGCCGTCGCCAGGGTCAGGTCCGCGTCGGGGCGGCGCAGCGCGGCCAGGCGGGCCCGCGCGCCGGCGATCGCCCCGGCGAGGTCGTCGTCGGGTGCGAGCCGCACCGCCCAGCCGGTCACCGCGGCCCCGATCTCCGCGGCGGTCCACGCGGGTTCCGGGTCGGGATCGTCGGGCGACGGCGCCGCGGGCGGCAGGCCGGCGCGGCGGCGGGCCGCAGCGACGACCCGCGCGGCGACGGGGAGCCGGGACGATGACGAGACGGCAGCGGCGACAAGGTCGTCGACGCGCGGGTCCTCGAGCGGGATGGTGACCCCGTCGGCCCGGAACGCGGTGCCGGTGCGCAGACACGCCGCCACGATCGGCAGGAGCTCGCGCCGTGTCCTCGCCAGCACGGCCCGGCTCGCGCCGTCCGGCGGCCACCCGGCCAGAAGGCGCTCGGCCGGGTCCGTGGAGCCAGGCGCCGGGGCGAGGACGAGCCGGCCCGTCGCGCCGGGGCCCGCCCGGATCGTCTTCGCGAAGCGCTCGCGGTTGTGCTCCACCAGCCGGACCGCGCGCGCGAGGACCGGCGCCGGGCAGCGGTAGTTGACGGCGAGGTCGACCCGGCGAAGGCCGGGCAGATCGGCGGCCAGGCCCAGGACGCGACGGACGTCGGCGAGTCGCCAGCCGTAGATGCTCTGGTCGTCGTCCCCGACGAGGAAGACCCGGTTGGCGGGGGCGGCGATCAGGAGGGCGAGGCGGAGCTGGCTCCGGTCGACATCCTGGACTTCGTCGACGAGGAGGTGGGCGCAGCGGGACCGCCAGCGGGCGAGCAGGGCCGGGTCGCTCTCGAGCGCCCCGAGCGCGAGCGCCACCAGGTCGTCGAAGTCGCTCGCGCCCGCGGCAGCGAGGGCCCGCTCGTAGGCGACGAAGGCGCGCGCAAGGGGGCCGGGCGCCGGGTCGCAGGCGACCTCCTCGGCGGTCACGCCGAGGTCCAGCTTGAACCGGGAGAACGCGTCGTCGAGACGGCGACGGGTGGCGGTGTCGGCCGCTGGCAGGATCTCCCGCAGGACCCTGTCCCGCGGGACGAGAAGCGGGGCGCGGCCCGCGTCGCGCAGGATCTCCAGCCCGAGGGCGTGGAAGGTCCGGACCCGGACGGCGCCGCCGGACGGCCCCAGCGGCTCGAGCGCCGGGCCGAGCCTCGCACGGAGCTCCTCGGCGGCCCGCGCGTTGAACGTGATCGCGGCGATCGATGCCGGGTCGGCCCCGGTCGCGACGAGCCAGGCGACGCGGGCCACGAGGGTCGTCGTCTTTCCGCTTCCTGCCGGCGCGATGCAGAGGACCGGTCCGGGCGGGGCAGTGGCGGCCGCTCGCTGGTCCGGCGCGAGCCGGGCAAGCCGGTCTGCGACGGCCGGGGGCAGGGGAGGATGGTCGCGGCGATCCGGGTCCACGGCTGGAATCTGCCCGCCGACCCTTCACCCCGACTCACCGGCCCCTCAAGCGGGCAGATGGCTCAACAAACGGGACCTTCGGCCATGACCCTTTCCGCACCCAGCCGCTAGGGTCACGATGTGCTTCCGCGTGCAGCCCGTTGAGAGGGAACGGGCCGCGGCGTCCCTGCGCGTGCCCTCGCGTCGGATCGGCGCACACAGAGTCGTGCGCTCATCGTTGCCGGAGGTGCCCCAGTGCGGATCTACCAACGTACCGCGGTCCTGCTGACCGTCGGCGCGCTCCTCGGTGGGCTTTTGCCCGCGGGAGCAGCGGCGGCGGCCTCGCCGCCCGCCAAACCCACGGCGTCGGGCGTCGTCTTCTACGCCGCCGACGGCATGCGCCCCGATCTCATGGAGAAGTACGCCGCGCAAGGCGTCATGCCCACGTACGCCAACCTGATGGCCACCGGCGTCAAGGGCGCGAACGGCCTGGTCCAGGCGTTCCCGCCCAACACCGGCGTCGGTTGGTACACGCTGGCAACGGGAGCCTATCCCGGCGAGACCGGCTCGACCAACAACACCTTCTTCCGGACCGGGGAGAGCGACTTCAACAACCGCACCGCCGCCTTCTCCGGCGGCGTGCTCCAGGCCGACACGATCGCCGAGGCGGCCGAGCGGGCCGGCAAGAAGGTCGTCTCGGTCGAGTGGGCCGGCGGCTCGCGAACGATGACGGCCCTGAAGGGGCCGGTCGTCGACTACCGCAACTTCTACTCGAACCGCGGCCTCTGGACGAACTGGGACGTCCCCGGCCAGCCGGCCGGCGCAACCGCGTTCGGCGTCGGGTACCAGCGCTTCGGCCTGGCCGACGGGGCGGGTTGGGTCAACGTCCCCGCAAGCTTCAGCCCCGCCAAGCAGGGGACCTTCGACATCGGGTCCTACACGAGCGGCACGCCGCCCGTCCCGGTCATCGCCAACGACCAGTACGACTTCTACGTCTACGACTCCACCGACGACGCGAAGGTCAACTACGACCGGGTGCTGATCGTGCCCGACGCGGACGGCAACGATGGCGCGAAGGCGGTCGCGAACCTCGAGGCCGGCGGATGGGCCGACGTCAAGGTCACCCTGGCCAATCCGGCCGGCAAGACCGGCGGCTTCTACGTCAAGGCCCAGCAGTTCGCCCCGGACCTCTCGAAGTTCGCCCTCTACTTCACCTCGGTCACCCGTGCCGTCGCCACCTGCAACGGGTGCGGCTACGTCGGTGACTTCGAGGAAGACCTGAACGCCTGGTTCCCGAGCTCGACGGCCGCCGACTACGCGGTCATCGAGTCCGGGCTCGTCGATGCCGAGACCTACGTCGAGCAAGGCCTGATGTGGAAGGACGCGCACTTCGCATACCTTCGCTACATCATGGGTACCGCATCCGTCGCGAAGATCGGAGGCGGGAGCGTCCGGGGCATGGGGTACAAGCCCGACCTGCTGATGCTCGGCAACCCCTCGACCGACGAGTTCCAGCACATGTTCCTCGGGCTCACGACGCCGACGGTCAGCGGCATCGCGAACCCCTACTACAACACCTACGAGTCCTACGGCAAGGTGATCTCCCCGGCGATCGCCGACGGGTACGTCCGCCAGGCGTACATGGGGGCTGACGCCACCCTGGCCCTCGGCCGCAAGCTGATGGGCGGCACGCCCACGACCTTTGCCACATCGGACCACGGCTTCGGGTCCCAGTGGCTTGCCGTCAACGCCGGCAAGGTGCTTCTCGACGCCGGGCTGCAGAACAGCGGCGGCACCACCCTCACCGAGGTCTTCAGCAACTGCCGCGCGGGCACGGGCGCGAACGCGACCAACCTCGCCAAGGCCTGCTGGGCCGGTGGCACCGCGCAGATCTACGTCAACTCGACGTTGCCGACCGGCGTGACCTACGAGTACGTCAGGACGGCGATCGTCAACGCGTTCACCAACCTGGCCGACCCGGCCAACCCGGGGGCCAAGGTCGTGCTCAAGATCCTGAAGAAGGAGGAGCTGCGCAACGTCGACGGCAGCGACTCGCTCCACCCGAACCGCAGCGGCGACGTGGTGGTCGTGCTCAAGCCGCCCTACCAGTTCGACGCAGCGACCTTCGGGAAGACGATCGCCTTCTCGCAGTTCTTCGGCCAGCATGGCTACCTGCCGGAGACGGTCGACCTCGCCAGCGGCGTGAACATGCATGCCACGTTCGTGGCGGCCGGCCCCGGCATCCGCAAGCAGGGATCGGTGAAGGGCGTCCGAGCGGTCGACCTGGCCCCGACGATCAGCTTCCTGCTGGGCATCCCCGGCCCGGTCAACGCGCGCGGCAAGATCCTCTACAAGCTGTTCCCGAACCCGGCCCTGTGGAAGGAAGCCACGATCCTCTACATCAGTGACTTCCACGGCCAGCTGACGCCGCTTTCCCAGGCCGCGGACACCCTCGGCCCGTCCTTCGGGATCGGCGGGGCCGCCTACCTCAAGCCGTGGTTCGACACGTACCGCGCCGAGGCGATGGGTGGCCTCAAGGGCGGCAACCACATCACCCTCGCCGGCGGCGACTCCGTCGGGGCGACGCCCCCGATCTCCAACTTCTTCGGCGACAAGCCGACGATGAAGGTGCTCAACATGCTCGGCTTGAGCGCCGACACGCTGGGCAACCACAACTTCGACCGTGGGTCGGCCTACCTGCGGACGACGCTGATCCCGCTGGCGCGCTTCCCGTACCTGAGCGCCAACGCGGTTCGCGCGTCCACCGGCAAGCTTCCGGCGAGCTGGCGGGCGTCGCGGACGTTCAGCTTCGACGGGTTCAAGCTCGGCGTCGTCGGCTACACGCTGCCGGAGCTCGCGACGCTGATCTTCCCCGGCTACCTCGACCCCTTCAAGGTGACGAACCCCAGGATCGCCATCAACGCCGAGGCGGCAAGCCTCCGCGCCGCGGTCAAGGTGAGCGGTGTCATCGCCGTCGGCCACATGGGCGGCGACGGGACCGACGTGACGGCCCCGCTGCCGTCCAGCCCGCTCATCAAGCTCGCCGACGGCCTCAGGGGCGTCGATGTCGTCCTGGGCGGGCACACCCACGCCCAGTACATCACCTACCGACCGAACGGCCGACTCGTGGCCGAGAGCCCGAACTCCGGCCAGCGGTTCACCCGCATCCGGGTGACCGTCAACGCGCTCACCAAGAAGGTGATCTACAAGACGGCCGACTACCACAAGCCGTGGGACATCGGGGTGACCCCCAATCCCGCCGATCCAGGCGTACATCGACGGCCTCAACACGGCGCTCGGCCCGATCTTCAACACGGAGATCGGGACCTCGACGGTCAAGGTTCTGCGCTCGGACTCGTGCGGTCGATCCGACGGCCGGCTGTGCGAGTCGCTGATCGGAGACCTCTCGACCGACGCGCTCCGGACGACCTACGCCACCGACTTCGGGATCACGAACTCGGGCGGGCTCCGGGCGGACCTCACCTGTCCGTCCCCGGACATCGCCGGCGACTTCTGCCCATCCTTCACTCCTCCGCCGTACAAGATCACCCGCGGCCAGGTGCTCGCGGTCCTGCCGTTCGGGAACGTCGTCTTCACGGTGACCGTCAACGGTGCCGAGTTGAAGACCTTCCTGGAGAACGGCGTCTCCCAGATGCCGGCGGCCAACGGGCGCTTCCCGCAGGTTTCCGGCCTCTGCTTCACCTATGACATCGCCAAGCCGGCGGGCAGCCGGGTCACGGGCGCCGTGCGCCAAGCCGCGAACGGCTCGTGCACCGGGGCGGCGGTCGACTTCGCCACAGCGTCGACGTACAAGATCGCCGAGAACGACTTCATGGCGACCGGCGGCGACGGCTACCCGAACGTGTACGCGCGCGGGACCACCCAGGACCTCATGGACGAGGTCCTCGCCGACTACCTCTCGGCGAAGACACCGGTGAGCCCGGCCCTCCAGGGCCGGATCGTCTGTGCCGACGGCAACGGGGCGACGGCCCCGAACTGCCCGGTCCCGACCCCGTAACCCACGCTCGCGCGGGCCAGACCCGCGCGAGAGCGGATCAGAGACGGCCCGGTCGCAACACCGGGCCGTCTCGCACTCCCCCGAAGACCGCCGCGCCGCGTTCGGCGCCCGCCCGTGTAGCATCGGGCGGTGACACCGCAGCTCGAGGCGACGCTCGCCGGCCTGCCCACCCGCCCGGGCGTCTACCTCATGCGCGACGTCCGCGGCACCGTGCTCTACGTCGGCAAGGCCCAGAATCTCCGGTCCCGCGTCCGCTCCTACTGGCAGCGCCAGGCGCCGGGCTCCGGGCCCGGCGAGGTCCACCGGATCCGCGAGGTGATCGACCGGGTCAGCGACCTCGAGTACACGCTGACGGATTCGGTCTCGGAGGCGCTCCTCCTCGAGGCCAATCTCATCAAGCGCTTCCAGCCGCGCTTCAACGTCCGTCTGAAGGACGACAAGAGCTACCCCTACATCCGGATCACGCTCGGCGACGACTTCCCCCGCATCGAGCGGACCCGGAAGCTCGTGAACGACGGAAGCCGCTACTTCGGCCCGTACGCCTCGGCGAGCAGCGTCGACGAAGCCATGAACCTCATCCGGCGCCTCTTCCCGTTCCGTACCTGCACCATCGACATCCGGGAGGGGGAGCGGGCCCTGCGCCGGCCGTGCCTCCTCTACCACATCAAGCGCTGCCAGGGCCCATGCATCGAGGCCGTCGCGAAGGACGCCTACCGGGCAGACGTCGCCCAGGTGGAGCTCTTCCTCGAGGGACGCCAGGAGACGCTGGTCCGCGAGCTCCGCCGCGAGATGGACTCGGCCTCGGGGCGGACGGAGTACGAGCGGGCCGCGGCGATGCGGGACAAGGTGCGGGCCATCGAGCGGACGATGGAGGACCAGAAGATGGCCGCCTTCGCCCGGACGGAGCTCGACGTCCTCGGCCTCGCCCGGTCGGGCAACCAGGCGGCGGTCCAGGTCTTCGCGGTGCGTGCCGGGAAGCTGGTCGGGCGCGACGTCTATGTCCTCGAAGCGCCCGCCGGCGTCGGGGACGACGAGACGCTCGCCGGCTTCGTGCTCCAGTACTACGCCCGCTCGACATCGGTGCCGCCGGCCGTTCTCGGGCCGCGGCTCCCGGCCGATGCCCCTGATCTCGAGGCCTTTCTCTCGGTCCGGCGCGGCCGGCGTGTCCGGCTGCTCGTTCCCGAGCGCGGCGAGAAGCGCCGCCTGGTTGACCTGGCCGGCCGCAACGCTGCCGACCACCTCGGGCGCGAGCAAGCCCGCTGGCTCGCTGACGACGGCAAGACGCTGGTCGCCCTCGAGGAGCTCGCGGCCGCCCTCGGGCTCGCCGGCCCACCCCTGCGGATCGAGTGCTACGACATCTCCACGATCCAGGGCCGCGAGACGGTCGGCAGCATGGTCGTCTTCGAGGACGGGCGGCCGCGGAGCGGCGCCTACCGCCGCTTCCGGATCAAGGACGTCGCGGGCCAGGACGACTTCGCCAGCCACGCGGAGATGCTGCGCCGGCGTCTCTACCGGGCAAAGGCAGGCGAGGAGGGGAGCGCCGAGGAACAGCGCTGGGCCCTGCCGGACCTCATCGTCGTGGACGGCGGCAAGGGGCAGCTCGCCGCCGACCTGGCGGTCCTGCGCGAGCTCGGTCTCGACGAGATCCCGATCGCCGGGCTGGCGAAGGAGCGCGAGGAGCTCTTCCTGCCGGAGCGCCCCGACCCGGTCGTCCTCGCCCCGACCTCGTCGGCGCTCTACCTCGTCCAGCGGATCCGGGACGAGGCGCACCGCTTCGCCATCACCTATCACCGCGACCTGCGCCGGCGGGCCGCCGTGAAGAGCGCCTTCGACGAGCTGCCCGGCGTGGGACCGGTGCGCCGGCGCGCACTCCTCCGCACCTTCGGGTCGGCGAAGCGCATCCGGGAGGCGCCGGTCGGGCAGGTGGCGGCCGTGCCGGGTATCGGTCCCGTGCTCGCGGCCCGGATCAAGGAGCACCTGGAGGCGACCTGACCGGGGCGGCCGAACGCCCCGTGGAGAACGGTGGTAGCATCCCCCGCCGATGCGCCGATTCACCCCCGCACTCATCCTCGTGGTCCTCGGGGCCGCCCTCATCCTCAACTTCTGGCCCAACCTCACGCTGCCCGGCGTCGGCGCGGACGGCCAGGGCCGGGTGGTCGAGACCAAGCTCGGCCTCGATCTGGTCGGCGGCCTCCAGGTCGAGTACCAGGCGCTCCCCGCCGGGGGCAAGTCGCCGGACGCGGCGGCGATGGGGACGATCAAGCAGATCGTCGAGAGCCGCGTCAACACGACGGGCGTTGCCGAGCCGGTCGTCCAGACCCAGGGAAGCGACCGGATCGTGGTCGAGCTTCCCGGCGTCACCGACCCGGACCCCATCCGCAAGCTCCTCGGCCAGACGGGGCGCCTCGACTTCGTGCCCCTGCCGACCGAGCGGTACGGCTCGGGATCGGCGCCCGGCCCGAACGCCGCGACCCAGGGCCAGCCGCTCCCGACCGAGGAGGTCGCGCTCTTCTCCGGCGACCAGGTGGACCAGGCGTTCGCCAGCCAGGACAGCAACGGTGCGCGCGCGGTCGGGTTCAAGCTCAAGAGCGACGGGGCGAAGCTCTTCGGCGACTACACCACCGCGAACGTCGGCAACTTCTTCGCCATCGTGCTCGACGGGTACGTCGTCTCGGCGCCGGTCATCCAGAGCGCGATCACCGGGGGAAGCGGGATCATCACCGGGGGGACTACGGGGTTTTCGGCGACCGAGATGAACAACCTCATCACGGTCCTCTCCTACGGCTCGCTGCCCTTCCCGCTCCAGGAGATCGGCTTCCAGACGATCGGCGCGACCCTGGCTGGCTTCTCGCTCGACCGGATCCTCGTGGCCGGCCTCATCGCGATCGCCCTGATCTTCCTCTTCATGCTCGTCTACTACCGCCTGCCCGGGCTCGTCGCCTGCCTCGCGCTCCTCTATTACGCGCTCGTCGTGCTCGCCATCTTCCGGCTCATCCCGGTGACCCTCACGGTTGCGGGCATCGCCGCCTTCGTGCTCTCGATGGGCATGGCGGTGGACGCCAACGTGCTCATCTTCGAGCGGATGAAAGAGGAGCTGCGGGTCGGCAAATCGTTGCCGGCGGCGATGGAGGCGGGCTTCAACCGGGCCTGGAACTCGATCCTGGACTCCAACGTGTCGAGCCTGATCACAGCCTCGATCCTCTACGTCTTCGGATCCTCGACGATCCGCGGCTTCGCCCTCGTCCTGATCATCGGCATCCTGGTCTCGATGTTCACCGCGGTGACCGTGACCCGGACCATGCTCCGCTTCGTCGTCCCCCAGGACTGGGCCCGCAATCCGCGCCTGTACGGGCTGCGCGAAGAGGAGTTCGTGGGCGCACGAGGCCGCGTCGCGGTTCGCGGGGAGGCGCGCTCCCGTGCGTGACATCGTCGGAAAGCGGAACTGGTACTTCGCCTTCTCGCTTGCCCTCGTCGTTCCCGGGATCATCTTCATCCTGCTCGGTCCCCTCACCGGTGGCGAGGCCGGCCTCCAGTTCTCCATCGACTACACGGGCGGCACCAAGTGGGAGATCCGCTTCGAGGACCGCTCCGTCACGCCGGAGCAGGTGAAGACCGTCCTGGCGGCCGCGGGCTACGGCGACTCGACCGTCCAGACGACCTCCGACGACTTCCTCCTGATCCGCACCGAGCCGATCGGGTTCGTCGACACGCTGGCTCTCAACACCCCGGCCCCGTCCGCCACCGCGTCCCCCTCTGGTTCGCCGGCCGCCAGCGCGTCGGCCGCCCCGTCGGCGTCCCCCGCGGCGTCGGCCAGCCCGGCCCCGTCCGGAAGCCCTGCTCCGTCCGCGAGCGCCGCGGCCAGCGTCACGCCCGGGCCGAGCGGCTCCGCGGCGCCGACGCCCGTCCTCTCGACTCCCGGCCCCAGCTTCCCGGCCAGCCTGCCCCCGGCCTCGTTCACCCCCCCGACGCCGGCCCCGCCAGGCGAGGTGTCGCGGACGGGCGAGATCGGGGTCCTGGCCACCGCCCTCGAGGCCGATCTCGGGCCGATCGAGTCCCAGCGCCAGCTGACCACCATCGGGCCCGTCATCTCGGCCGAGCTGACGCAGCAGGCGATCCTGCTCGTGATGATCGGGTCGATCGGAATCCTGCTCTGGATGACCTTCCGCTTCCGCGACTTCCGCTTCGGCGCGACGGCCCTCGTGGCGTTGCTGCACGACGTGATCGTCGTGGTCGGAGCCTTTGCCCTGCTGGGGACGGTCTTCGGGCTCGAGGTCGACGGGCTCTTCGTCACCGCGATGCTGACGATCATCGGCTTCTCGGTCCACGACACGATCGTCGTCTACGACCGGATCCGGGAGAACCGCTCCCGCCATGCCGGCGAGCGCTTCACGAGCATCGTCAACCACTCGATCCTGCAGACACTGGCCCGCTCGATCAACACGAGCCTGGTCGTCATCCTGAGCCTGCTCGCGCTCTTCCTCTTCGGGGGCGACTCGATCCGTCCGTTCATCCTGGCGCTCCTGATCGGGATCACCTCGGGCACCTATTCCTCGATCTTCAACGCCGCGCCGCTCCTCACGGTCTGGGAGGAGTGGGAGGCGCGCCGCAAGGAGCGCGCCACACCCGGTCGCCCGGTGCGTCGCCCCTCGGCGTGACTTCCGCCGCCCACCCAGGCGGCGCCGCGGCGCCCGTGCAGTCGCACGTAAGCGGCCCGTGCGATGCTTCCCCGATGCTGATCCCCCGCTACCGGTGGCGCTATCCGGATCGAACCGCGCCGGACGCCGCGTTCGTGGCGGCCGTCGAGGCACACGGGGGCTCGTCGCTGATTGCCACGGTCCTCGCCCGCCGCGGTGTCGTCACGGATGACGTCGAGGCCTACTTCGGTCCCCCGGCCCTGGGGCTCCACGATGCTGCCCTGCTGCCGGACGCGGCCGCCGTCGTGGCTCGCGTGGCCCTCGCCCGCGACCGTGGCGAGCGCCTCCTCGTCGTCGGCGACTTCGATGCCGACGGCCTGACGGGTCTCGCGATCCTCGTGACGGCGTTCCGCCGGCTGGGGCTGGACGTCGCCGCCCACGTGCCCAGCCGCGTGGACGAGGGCCACGGGCTCTCGCTGCAGGCCGTTGCGGCGGCCCGCGAGGGTGGCCGCAGCCTCCTGTTCACCGTCGACACGGGGTCGTCGAGCGTCGCCGAGGTCGCAGCCGCCGCGCGTGACGGGATCGACGTGATCGTGACCGACCATCATCGGGTCCCGGAAGTCGCCCCGGCGGCCCTGGCGCTCGTGAATCCGCACCGCCCGGACTCCGCGTATCCGGATCGCCGCCTGGCCGGCAGCGGCGTTGCGCTCAAGGTGGCGGCCCTCCTCCTCGAGCATCTCGCCGGGGTCCCCGCCGCCGCCACCGTCGCCGACCTGGCCGACCTGGCTGCGATCGGGACCGTCGCCGACCTCGCCCCCATCCTCGGCGAGAACCGCTCGATCGCCCGGCTCGGCCTCGAGCGGCTCCGGACCGCGCCGCGGCCCGGCATCGCAGCGCTCCTGGCCTCGGCCCGGGTGGACCCTGCATCGGTCACCCTCGAGACGATCGCGTTCGTGATCGCCCCGCGCCTGAACGCTGCGGGCAGGGTGGGGGATGCCGTCGATGCCGCGGCCCTCCTCCTCGCCGAGACGGCCGAGGAGGCCGGGGTCGCCGCGGATGCCCTCGAGCGCGCCAACGCGACGCGGCGCGACATCACCAGGTCGGCCGTCGCCGAGGCCCGCACGATCCTCGCCGGAGAGGACCCCGACCTTCCCGCGACGCTGGTCCGGGGACCCTGGTCGGTGGGCGTCGTGGGACTGGTCGCCGCGCGCCTGGCCGAGGAGCGGGGCCGTCCCGCCGTCGTGGCGGCGGAGCTGGATGGCCTGCTCCGGGCCTCGTGCCGGGCACCCGACGGCTACGACCTCGCCGCCACGCTCGCCGCCTGCGCAGACCTCCTCGTCCGTCACGGCGGCCACCGCGGCGCCGCGGGCCTCGAGGTGCGGACCGACCGCTGGGACGAGTTCCGGGCGCGATTCCTGGACCTCGTGAGCGCCGCCTCGCCCCTCGACCCCCGCCCGGAGCTGATCCTCGATCTCGCGCTCCCGGCGCGGGCCGCCGACTACCGCCTCCTCGAGCACCTCGCGGCCCTCGCCCCGACGGGGCCGGGGAACCCGGAGCCACTCGTCGGCGTCCACGGCCTCACCGTGACGCGTGTCCGGGCCGCCGCGGGCGGCCATGCCCAGCTGACCCTGCGCCGCGATCTCGACGTTGTCGACGCGATCGCGTTCGAGCGCGGCGACCTCGCCGAGACCGTCCACGAGGGCGACCGGATCGACGTCGCCGGCCGCCTCGGGAGCCGCCGGTTCGGTGGCTACGAGTCGCTCCAGCTCGTGGTCCTCGATGCGGCGCCTGCTCGCGACCTGCGGGCGCCCACGGCGGCCGGCTGATGGCGCGGCGCCCTCCGTCGGGCCGGGAGGGGCGACCGGCCCGACGGACCACGGGCGATCCGTACGGGCTCACGGCGGCGCGCCCCTTCCTGGCCCCGATCCTCTCCCTGGGCGGACTCGCGATCGTCGGGCTCCTGACGATCGCCCTCCTGACCGGCAACCTGCCGTTCATCACGGCTCTCAGCCCGGACGGCGGCCCGAACGACCCCGGCCCAGGTGGCGCCGTCGTGCCGGGACGGACGCCATCGCCGAGCGCGCCGCCGGTCGTCAACCCCGAGGTCGGCATCGACGGCAAGCTGGTCTACGCCAAGGCCGGCAATCTCTGGATCCACGAGGGCACCGAGTCACGCCGCCTCACGAACACCGGCCGCGACGCCCAGCCCGCGTGGTCGGCGGATGGGGCCTGGGTCTACTTCATCGAGACCCGCATGACCACCGGCCGGTTCGCCGTGGCGGGCTTCGAGCGCTACTACGACCTTCGCTACCCCATCCTCACGAGGATCCGGCCGGACGGCAGCGATCGCGAGGCGCTCCTCTCGGGCCTCTACAGGACCGGGCCGTCGAATTGCTTCACCTGGTTCTTCTTCCTGCGCGACCCGGCGGTCAGCCCCGACGGAAAGCAGCTGGCCCTCGTCTCCGACGGCCCGGACCCGACCACCTCGAACGTCGTCCTGCAGACGTTCGCGATCGCCCGCACGCGCCTGGCGAAGGTGGACGTGCCCGAGCAGGCGCCGCTCGGCCACCAGAACCCGACCTGGAGCCCTGACGGGAAGTTCATCCTGTATGTCAAGAACGGCCGCGAGGGAGACCAGGGGCTGCCGACGCTCTGGCGATACGAGGTGGCGACGAAGAAGTACACAGCCGTCACCGGACCCGGCTATACCCACCCCTCGTACTCTGCCGACGGACGCCGGATCGTCGCCACGAAGACCACGAGCCTGGGGACGGACATCGTGGTGCTCGACGCGCGCAACGGCAACGAGCTCCTGCGGGTCACCTCGGACGGCCGGTCGTGGGGCGGTGCCTGGTCACCGGACGGCACGCAGATCGCCTTCCTGCGCCTCGCCGGTGTCACCGTGGACCTGCACGTCGCGACCCTCGAGGGCGCTACGGGTGGTGGCCTGGCCGTCAAGGAGACGAAGCCGCTCACCGAGTTCAGCGGGCTCGACGCCGAGAGCCGGCCCGCGTGGTGGGGTCCGCGACCGACCCCCGCGCCCACGGCCTCGCCGGTGGGAGCGCCGACCGCATCCCCATGACGGAGCCCTACCTCGCCCGGCTGGCCCGCCGGTCGGGCGCCGCCCGGACCGTTCTCTGCGTCGGCATCGACCCCACCCCCGAGATGCTGCCGGACGGCTGGCCGTCAGGCCTCCCTGGGATCGAGCGCCTGGCGCGACTCATCGTGGAGGCTGCGGCGCCCCATGCGGCGGCCGTCAAGCCCAACCTCGCCTTCTTCGAGGCCTTCGGCGGCGCTGGCCTCGCCGCGCTCGAGCGGGTCCTCGCGGCGGTGCCGCGGGACGTCCTCATCGTGGCGGACGCCAAGCGGGCCGACGTGGAGACCACCGCCGCGCGCCAGGCCGTCGCCATCTTCGATGCCCTCGGCGCGGACGCCGTCACGGTCAACCCGTACCTCGGGCTCGACGCCCTCGAGGTGTTCGTCGGGCGCGCCGACCGCTTCGCCTATGTCCTCTGCCGGACCTCGAATCCGGGCGCGGGCGAGCTCCAGGACCTCGTGGTCGCGGCCGACCCGTCGCTCGACGCCCCTGCCGAGGCGCTTCATCGCCGCGTGGCGCGGCGCGTCGCGGCGGCCGGCCTCTGGGAGCGGGCCGGCCTGGTCGTTGGGGCCACGGCGCCGGCCGAGCTGGCGGAGATCAGGGCGCTCGTGCCGGGCCTCGCCTTCCTCGTGCCGGGCATCGGCGCGCAGGGCGGCGACGCGGCGCCCGTGCTGGCCGCCGGATCGGCCACTGCCGGAATCGCCGGCGCCGGCGTCGGCGGGGGCCTTCTCGTGAACGTCTCGCGGGGCATCGCATCGGCCGCTCGCCGCTCGTCGGATACGCAACCCGCGGATCCCGGCGAGCGTCTCGCGGAGGCGGCGCGCCACTGGGCGGCCAACCTCCCTGTGCTATCGTAGCCGGGCCCGCGAGGCCGCCGGCGCCCGCGGCGAGGTCGCGTCACCGCACCCTGAGGTCGAAGTCAGATGCCGAACATCGGCCCGGTCGAGCTGATCATCATCCTCGTGATCGCCCTCCTCATCCTGGGGCCCGGCCGCCTTCCCGACGTTGGCTCCGCGCTCGGGAAGAGCATCCGCGAGTTCCGCAAAGCGGCCACCGACGTCCAGGAGTCCGTGAAGCTCGACGCCACCCCGGCCGCGCCCGCGGCCCCGGCCGCCCCCGCCGCCGTCGCTGCCCCCGCCCCGGTCCCGAACACGCTCGCCGAGGCCGCCCAGCCGAACACCCTGGTCGCCACCCCCACGGACGCAGCCGCCGTGGCCGCGCCCGAACCCGTCGCCGCCGCGCCCGAGCCCGTCGCCGCGAGCCCCGAGACCCGAGCCTGACCCCGCGGGGCCCGCCCTTCATGGCCGACGCCGATCTCCCGCGCGACGGCGCGGCGGTGCTCCTGCCGGCCCCTGCCACCGCCGTCACGCCGTCGCCGTCGGCCGGCACGCCCCCGCCCTCCGACATCGTGCCCCCGCCCCCGGCGGCTGACGCCGCCGTGATGCCGCTCTTCGATCACCTCGCCGAGCTGCGGCGCCGGCTTGCCGTCGCCCTGCTCGCCGTCGCCGTGGGCACGGTCGTCGGCTTCCTGCTCGGCCCGCGCATCGTCGAGGTCCTCAAAGCGCCCTACGGCGATGCGCCGCTGCTGCTCCTCGCTCCCGGGGAGGGCTTCTTCATCACCCTCAAGATCGCGATCGCGACGGGGATCGTCCTGGGCATGCCGGTCATCCTCTTCGAGCTGTGGCGCTTCGTCTCGCCCGGCCTCACGTCCGAGGAGCGCCGCATGGCCCGCCCGTGGGTGCCCCTTGCGCTCGTCTTCTTCGTCGGCGGCGTCGCCGTCGCCTACGTGGTCCTTCCCTTCGCGATCGCCTTCCTCTCGAGCTTCGGCACCGGCGACCTGCCCCTCCAGAACGCCTGGACGGCCGACGGCTACTTCGGCTTCGTGGCCACGATGTTCATCGGCTTCGGCCTGGTCATGGAATACCCGATCGTGCTCGTCCTGCTCTCGAAGGTCGGAATCGTAACGAGCGCGCGCCTGCGGTCGTCACGGCGCTACGTGATCATCGTGTTCGCGATCGTCGCCGCCGTCGCCACGCCGGGCGGCGACATCATCAGTCCGTTCGTGCTGGGCGTCACGATGTACGCGCTCTACGAGCTGTCGATCCTCCTGGTCCGCGCGGGCGGCCACTGAGCGCGCAGTAGACTGGCCGCATGGGAACGACCCGGCGGCCGGACGGCACGCCCTTCCGCGGCGCGGACGAGCGGGACGGCGCGGACGACGCCCAGCATGTCGTGATCCTGTCGGGGCTCTCCGGCGCCGGCAAGACGGCGGCGACGAAGCTCTTCGAGGACCTGGGCTACGTCTGCGTCGACAACCTGCCGGGCGAGCTGCTGCCGGAGCTGGCCGACCTGATCGCGCGCGAGCCGCAGCGATTCGAGCACGTGGCCATCGTCCTGGACGTGCGCGCCGGCGAGGTGCCGGTCGCCTTTGCCGCGATGCGTGGCGCGCTGGAGGGCCGCGGCATCCGGCCCCAGGTCTTCTTCCTGGATGCCCGCGACGAGGTCCTCATCCGGCGCTACTCGGAGACGCGCCATCGGCACCCGCTCGCCGGCTCGGACGGGATCGCGGCAGGCATCGCGGAGGAGCGCCGGATCCTGGAGCCGGTGAGGGCCGAGTCGGATGTCATCCTGGACACATCCGAGCTGTCCCTGCGGGAGCTGCGCGAGCGGATCTTCTCGCAGCTCTGGCACGTCGTGACACCCGACCAGCTGTCCATCCAGCTCGTCAGCTTCGGCTACAAGTTCGGCATCCCCCTGGAGGCTGACCTGGTGTTCGACGTCCGGTTCCTCCAGAACCCGTATTACGTGCCCGAGCTGCGACGCCTCTCGGGCCTCACCGACGGTGTGCGGACCTACGTCCTGGACCAGCCGCTCGCCCGCCGGTTCCTGGGCGTGGTCCACGAGCTGCTGGCGCTGACCGTCCCCGCGTTCGTGGGAGAGGGAAAGACGCGCCTGACGATCGCCATCGGCTGCACCGGCGGCTACCACCGCTCGATCGCCCTGGCGGAGGAGCTGGGCGCGTGGCTGACCGAGCACGAGTACGGCCCGGTCAGCATCTTCCACCGCGAGCTGGAACGGCGGTGACGCCTTGAACCTGCGGCCCTGGCTGCGTCCCGGGATCGGGGTGAAGCGCTGGCTCGCCGTGGCCTTCGTCGGGCTGACGGGGTTGGCCCTGGCCGGCGCCCTCGCCCTCCGCCAGCTCTACCGCGAGGTCGAGGTCGAGGGTCCCGTCCAGGCGGTGATCTCGATCCTGACGCTCCAGTTCCTGCCCTACTGGGTGCGGGCGGCCGTCCTCCTCGGCCTCGGCCTCTTTCTCTTCGGGTACGGGTCGTACCGCGTCATCCGGGCGCTCCTGGGGCCATTCACCGAGACCGTCGAGGAACCGCTCGTCGACCTTGTCTACCGCCGCCGCCTCCTGGCCCGCGGCCCGCGCGTCGTGGCGATCGGCGGCGGGACCGGGCTCTCGGCGCTCCTTCGCGGCCTCAAGGTCCATACCGCCAACCTGACGGCGATCGTGTCGGTCGCCGACGACGGCGGCTCGACGGGGCGGCTCCGCGAGCAGCTGGGAATCCCGGCCGTCGGCGACATCCGCAACTGCCTGGTGGCCATGGCGGAGACCGAGCCGGCGATGGGGGAGCTGCTCCAGTACCGCTTTGGAACGGACGAGGGAAGCCTTTCGGGGCACGCCGTCGGGAACCTCCTGATCACCGCCATGAACGCGATCGGCGGCGGGGATTTCGAGGCGGCGGTGCGGCAGATGAATCGCGTCCTCGCGGTGCGGGGGAACGTCGTGCCGGCCTCCGGCACCGCTCTCACCCTGCACGCCCGGCTGCGGGACGGGTCCGAGGTCGTCGGCCAGTCACGGGTGATGCGGATGCGGGGGATCGAGCGCGTCTGGCTGGAGCCCGGCGAGGTGCGGGCGAGCCGCGACGCGCTGCGGGCGATCGCCGAGGCCGATCTGGTCGTGCTCGGGCCCGGGAGCCTCTACACCAGCGTGCTGGCAACGATCCTCCTCCCGGAGCTGCGGGCCGCCCTCGCCGCGACAGCGGCCCTCCGCGTCTACGTGGCGAACGTCGCGACCCAGTCCGGCGAGACCGAGGGCTATGACCTCGCCGACCACGTGGAGGCGCTCGCCGCGCACGGCGTGGGCGACGTCGTCGATGTCGTCCTCGCGAACAGCCACCTCGCCACCGGCCCCGACGCCGAGCTCGGGGTCCCGGTCAGGCTGCGCTGGCCACCGATGGGCGCGTCGCGGCGGCCGCGCCTCGTCCTCGACGACGTCGTCGATCCCATCAACGTGCACCACCACGACCCGGACCTCCTGGCCGCGGCCCTGCTCCGTCTCTTCGGCCGGGAGGCAGGGAGCCGGCGCGGCGGGATCGCCCGGACCGCGTAGCCCGTGGCGGACGGCGACCGGGCACTCGTCGCGGCGCTGCGCGCCGAGCTGGCCTCGATCGAGCCGGCCCGCCCCTGCGACCGGACGGCCGAGGTGGCGGGCCTTGGCACCGGGGCCATCCGGGGCGATCGCCCCGCGCTGGGCCGGCTCATGGTCCGTCTCCTCCGCGACGGCTCCACGCCGCCGCGGGCCTTCGCCTGGGAGGACGCGGCGGATCACTGCCGCGCCGCCTGGCTGCGCGGCCGGTTCCTGGCCCGGGGCTCGTTGTCGGTGGCCCACGGGCGGCTCCACCTCGAATTCGTCGTCTCGCCCGAGGAATCCGTTCAGCTCGGCGCCCGGCTCGCGTCGGTTGGCCTGCCGGCGGGGGTCCGGGTCCGGCGGGGGCGCGGCGTGGTCACGTGGAAGGGCGCCGACGACATCGGGACCTTCCTGCGCTGGGTCGGCGCCGGCTCTTCGCTTCTCGAGCTCGAGTCGCGGCAGGTGGGCCGCGCCGTCCGCGGGGACCTGAACCGGCTGCTCAACGCCGAATCCGCCAACCTCGAGCGGATCGCGGCCGCGGCGGCCCGCCAGCTCGACGCGATCGCCACGCTCGACGCGGACGGCCGCCTGGCCGAGATGCCGGAGCAGGTGCGCGAGGTGGCCGCCGTCCGACGGGCCATCCCGGAAGCGTCTCTCGGCGAGCTCGCCGCCGAGCTGTCGCTCCCGCGGGGCCGGGTCCAGCGCGCCCTGGAGCGGATCGAGACGGCCGCCCTGCACGGCGACGATGGGTTCCCCTGACCCGCGCCGCGCGGCCCGCGCGGGCCCCGGCGCGGCGCGGGCCGGGGGTGGCATGATTGGCGCCATGCGACCCGTCATCATTGCCGCCAACTGGAAGATGAATACCACGCCCGCCGACGCCGGCGAGCTGGCCCGCACGATTGCCGGACGAACCCGCGAGCCGGACGTCGTCCGGGTCATCTGCCCCCCGTCGGTCTGCCTCGCCGCCGTCCGCGACGCGGTCGCGGGCGAGGGGATCGGCATCGGCGCCCAGAACGTCCACCACGAGCTCGCCGGGGCCTATACCGGCGAGCTGAGCGCGCCCATGCTGGCGGGGCTCGTCTCGTGGGTCATCCTGGGCCACTCCGAGCGCCGTCGGGATGCCGGCGAGACCGACGCCCTGATCGGCCGCAAGCTGGGGAGAGCGATCGAGGCCGGCTTCCGTCCGATCCTCTGCGTGGGCGAGCTGCTCGACGATCGCGAGGCCGGGCGCGCCACGGACGTGGTCCGGGCGCAGCTCGCGGGCGCGCTTGCCGGCCACGATCCGGCGCGCCTGCGTGCCGCGGGCTTCGTGATCGCCTACGAGCCGGTCTGGGCCATCGGGACGGGGCGGACCGCGTCCGGTGCCGACGCCGCCGCGATGGCGGACGCCATCCGCGCAGCCCTCCGGGACTCGGGGTGGGGGAGCGCCGCGGACGACGTGCCGGTTCTCTACGGCGGCAGCGCCACGAGCGGGAACATCGCCGAGTTCCTGGCCGAACCGGGCATCGACGGCGCGCTCGTCGGCGGCGCCTCGCTCAAGCCCGACGAGATGGCCGGGATGGTCGGTCGGGCCGCCATCACGGCTGCCGCTCGGCGCGCGGCGGGCGCCTGACCGCCGCACTCCCACCGCATACCCACCGCAGGAGCTTCCCCGATGCCCACCCTCGTCCTTCTTCGCCACGGCGAGAGCACCTGGAACAAGGAGAACCGGTTCACCGGCTGGACGGACGTCGACCTCTCCGACGCGGGCGTCGCCGAGGCCCACGAGGGAGGGCGCCTGCTGCGCGCCGAGGGCTTCGCCTTCGACGTGGCATACACCTCGGTCCTGCGACGAGCGATCCGGACCCTGTGGATCGCGCTCGACGAGCTCGACCAGATGTGGCTGCCCGTCATCGGCTCGTGGCGCCTCAACGAGCGTCACTACGGGGCGCTGCAGGGCCTGAACAAGGCCGAGACGGCGGCGAAGTTCGGCGACGAGCAGGTGAAGCTCTGGCGCCGCAGCTACGACGTCCCGCCGCCGGCGCTGGCGGACGACGACGAGCGCTTCCCGGGCCGCGACCCGCGCTACGCCGGCCTCGCCGACGGCGAGATCCCGCGCAGCGAGTCGCTCAAGGACACCGTCGCCCGGTTCCTGCCCTTCTGGGACGAGGCCATCGCGCCGTCGCTGCTTGACGGCCGGCGGGTCCTCGTGGCGGCCCACGGCAACAGCCTGCGGGCCCTCGTGAAGTACCTCGACGGCATCTCCGACGCGGAGATCGTGGGCCTCAACATCCCGACCGGCGTCCCGCTCGCCTACGACCTCGACGACGACCTGCGCCCGCGCTCCAGCCGCTACCTGGGCGACCCCGACCGCGTCGCGGCCGCCGCGGCGGCGGTTGCCGCCCAGGGGAGTGCCGGGCCGGCCTGACACCGCCCGCCCGACAGCCGGGTCTCGGGGTCCCGCCCGGGGTGATCCGGTGTCATGTGCTACGATCCCGCGCGGCCCACCTGCTGGAGGATCCCCCGAGCGTGAACCCGTACCTGGCCATCGGCCAGATCATCGTCAGCATCGCCCTGATGGTCGCGATCCTGCTCCAGGCGCGCGGGACGGGCCTCTCCGGCGCGTTCGGCGGCGATTCCGCTGTCTATCGGAGTCGGCGCGGTATCGAGCGACGGCTCTGGCAGTTCACGATCGTCCTCACGATCCTCTTCGCGGTCTTCTCCCTGGCGAGCTACGTCTTCGCGCCCGTGGCGGCCTGAGCTGGCCGATCACGGCCAGGGACCGCGGCTCGTGAACCGGCGCGATGGCGGCGTCGTCTTCGCCCTCCTCGCCATCCTGGCAATCCTCGCCGGCGCCATCGCGGTGCCCGCGTTCCAACCCGCCGCGACGCCCGCCCCCACCCCGACCGCGGCTCCGCCACTCGGCCACGTGCAGGGAGTCCTCGGGCGCCCCTCGTCCATCACGCCGTTGACGGCGCGGACCCAGGTGGACCGCGACCTCGTGGCGCTCCTGTTTCGGGGCCTCGTCCGGCTCGGCCCCGGGGGCATGATCCTCCCGGATCTCGCCGAGCGATGGACGGTGACCGAGAAGGGCGCCCGCTGGACGTTCCACCTTCGGGCCGATGCGACGTGGCACGACGGCGTCCCGGTCACGAGCCGCGACGTCGTGTACACGGTGGGCGTCCTCCACGACCCGAGCTACGAGGGACCGCTGGCTTCGACCTGGGCCAAGGTGCAGGCGACCGCCCTCGACGAGCAGACCGTCCAGTTCGATCTCGGCGATCCCGTGGGCGGATTCCTCCAGGCTGCGGCGCTTCCGCTGCTGCCCGCCCACATCCTGTCCGGCGTGCCCGTCGCGATGCTTGCCGATGACCCCTTCGCGCGTGAGCCGCTCGGCAACGGCGCGTTCGCCCTCGTCGAGATGACGGCCGACCGGGCCGTCCTGGAGCCCGTGCTGCCGCAGGTGGCGGGCGCGGGCGCCCCGCTGGAGGACCCCGCGACGGGTGACATCGCGACGCGGATCCCGCGCCTGCCGCGGCTCGAGCTCCGCTTCTATGACACGACCGAAGATCTCACGGCGGCGTTCACCGCCGGAGAGGTGGCGAGCGCGGGCGACCTCCCGCCGGCAGTCGCCGTCGCCCTCGCGGCGACGACGCCCGGCGCCCGTGCCATTCGGTATCCGGCAATGACCTTGACCGCCCTCGCCTTCAACCTGCGGGCGATGCGAGGCCCGTTCGTCGACGCCCGGACCCGGCGCGCCCTCGTGGCCGCGATCGATCGCGCCGCCCTCGTCACCGACCTGTTGGGTGGAGCGGGGGCGCTGGCCGAAACCCCAATCCCGCCGTCGTCGTGGGCCTTTGACGCAGCGGTCGCCCCGGAGATCGCCTACGACCGCGGGGCGGCGTCGAAAGGCCTCCGCGAGGCCGGCTGGCGCCGGGTGGACAAGGCGTGGATTCCGCCCGGCGCATCGAAGCCGTTGGCGGTGACGATCCTCGCCCCGGAGGCCGCCGCGAACGTCGTCGCCCACGCGGCGGCGACCCGCGTCGCCGCCGCCTGGACCTCGCTCGGGCTGGCCACGACGGTCGAGGCCCTTCCGCCGAGCGAGCTCGTCGAGCGGCTCCAGACCGCCGACTTCGCGGTCGCCGTCATCGATGTCAACATGGGCCTGGATCCCGACCCGTATCCGATCCTGGCGTCGAGCCAGGCCCGGGCGGGAGGGGCGAATGTCTCGGGGCTCCAGGACGCCGCGCTGGACAAGGCCCTCGTGGCCGCCCGGAGACCGGCCGCCACGGCGGCCCGGATGAAGGCCTACGGCGCTCTGCAGAAGCTCCTGGGGACCCTCCAGCCCATGCCCGTCCTCTTCTTCCGCGACAGCGTCTTCGTGGTCGGCCCCGGCCTCGCCGGGCCCGTCGCGCGACCGATCGCCGACCCGGGTGGTCGCTTCTGGGACGTGGTACGATGGATTGCCGTCGGGCGGTGACCCTCTCCGCCCGGTTTCGTTGACCCTGCCGAGGTGGCGGAACTGGTAGACGCGCTAGCTTCAGGAGCTAGTGTCCGCAAGGGCGTATGGGTTCAAATCCCTTCCTCGGTACCATCGCGTCGAAGACGGGAAGACGCAGCACCTGCCCAGGTGGCGGAATTGGTATACGCGTACGTTTGAGGGGCGTATGAGGCAACTCATCCGGGTTCAAGTCCCGGCCTGGGCACCATTTCTTCGCATCGGGAAGGGGCGGCTCTGCATGGAGCCGCCTTTCGTGACTGCGGGCCGGGAGCCCGGCGCCATGGGCGGTTAGCTCAGTCGGTCAGAGCGCCTCGCCTACACCGAGGAGGCCGGAGGTTCGAGCCCTCCACCGCCCACCACCCCTCCGCCGGAGCGTACACTCCTTCGGGCGGCGTCCGCCGTCGGTCCGGCACCGGGAGGGATCATGGAGCTCGGCATCATCCTCCTCGTCATCATCGTCGTCATCGCCGTGATCGGCGTGCTGCTCTACAACGGGCTCGTCACCAAGCGCAACCGGGTCGACGAGGCGGTCGGTCAGATCGAAGTCCAGCTGAAGCGGCGCCACGACCTCATCCCGAACCTCGTCGCCGCGGTCAAGGACTACATGGGCTTCGAGCAGGAGGTCCTGACCCGGGTGACCGAGGCCCGTGCCAACGCCGTCGCGGCCGGCGCGCAGGGGACCGTCACCCAGCAGCAGGTGCAGGCGGAGAACGCCCTGAGCGGTGCCCTGCGCTCGCTGTTCGCCGTGGTGGAGAACTACCCGCAACTGAAGGCGAACGAGAACGTCCTCGCCCTCCAGGAGCAGCTGACGACGACGGAGAACCAGATCAGCTTCTCGCGCCAGCACTACAACGCGACGGTCAACGAGTTCAACACGACGATCCAGACGATCCCCTCGGTCCTCATCGCCGGTCCGCTGGGGTTCACGAAGCGGGCCTTCTTCGACGCCGAGCCCGAGGCCGACCAGGTCCCGGTCGTCGCGCTGCGCTGACGCTCGGGCGGCCGGACTCGTTCCGCCGCTGAGGTCGCGATGGCCGCCTCGTTCTACAGCCAGGCCGCGGCGAACCGGCGGAACTCGTTCCTGCTGGTGCTGGTCATCGTCGCCCTGCTTGCGCTGCTCGGTTTCACGATCGGGTACGGCACGACCGGGGTCCCCGAGGGCGGCCTGGGCCTCCTCGGGATCTTCGGCGTCGTGGCGATCGTCGCCTCGCTCGCCGGCTACTTCTCGGGCGATCGCGTCGTGCTCGCGGCCTCGAAGGCTCGCCCGGTGATGGAGGGCCAGGCGCCCCAGCTGGTCAACGTCGTCCGCGAGCTGACGCTCGCGGCGGGGATCCCCATGCCGAGCGTCTATCTGATCGACGACACCGCGCTCAACGCCTTCGCCACGGGGCGCGACCCGCAGCACGCGTCGGTCGCCGTGACCACCGGGCTCCTCGAGCGCCTCGACCGCGAGGAGCTCCAGGGTGTGATCGGCCACGAGCTCTCCCACGTCCGCAACCTCGACATCCGCTACGCGATGCTGGTCGGCGTCCTCGTGGGAACGATCGCCCTCGTCGCCGACGTCTTCCTGCGGATGACCTTCTGGGGCGGCGTCGGCCGGCGCTCATCCTCGAGCGACCGAGGCGGCGGCGGGCTGCAGGCCGTCATCTTCATGATCGCGATCGTCCTGGCCGTCCTGGCCCCGTTCTTCGGGCGGCTCGTCCAGCTCGCGGTCAGCCGCCAGCGGGAATACCTCGCGGATGCCAGCTCGGTGGAGCTGACGCGCAATCCGCAGGGCCTCCAGCGGGCGCTGGCGCTCCTTGCCGACGACCGGGAGGTCCTCGAGGTGGCCAACCGGGCCACCCAGCACCTCTATTTCCGAAACCCGATCCACAAGTTCGAGGAGCGTTCGAAGGGGCTCTTCTCGACCCATCCTCCGATCCTGGACCGGATCAACCGCCTCCGGGCGATGGCTGGCGAGGCCCCGATCGCCGATGCCGACGTGCCGGAGCTCCAGAGCCTCAGCTGAGGCCGGGGCGGGCGGGTCGGAGGGCGGCGGCCATGCTCGCCCCTCGGGTGCCTGTGAGCGCGGCGACGCCACTGGCAGAGCGCCGTTCCTTGCGGCTGAGGGACGCTCCGTGGTACGGTTTCGGCCGCCGACGGGTGGCGATGCCCGGCGGGGCCTACGGGCCGAGATAGCTCAGTTGGTAGAGCACGCGACTGAAAATCGCGGTGTCGCCAGTTCGAATCTGGCTCTCGGCACCATCAGCCCCGCGTGGCGCTCCGAGCGGAAGTGGCTCAGTTGGTAGAGCATCACCTTGCCAAGGTGAGGGTCGCGGGTTCGAGTCCCGTCTTCCGCTCCATTCTCTTGTCCGGGACCTGCGCTGGACCCACGCCGCTGGCCCTTCGTCTAGTGGTAGGACAGCGGACTTTGGATCCGTGAACCGAGGTTCGAATCCTCGAGGGCCAGCCAATCTCGCGGGGCGACGTAGCCAAGTGGCCTAAGGCGGAGGTCTGCAAAACCTCTATTCTCGGGTTCGAATCCCGACGTCGCCTCCATATCTCGAGCACGAAACCGGCCTTGCGGGCCGGTACTCTGATTCTCCGGGGGCGAAGCGCCGCCGGCCACGATGCCATCGCGAAGTTGCCGGGCTGGGCCGTCGGGCCCTGCCAGCTTCACGCGGAGGTCGCCGCGTGGCCTGTCGCCGCGGTCGACCTCCGGCCGCGTGGACGGCAGGCGAAGCGGGAGGCGATCACCGCGACCGGGGCGACAAAGGTTGCGGCACTCGACGCCCGGCAGCGCTCCTGGCGGCTCGCGTACGGGCGCGATCGGCGGGGGCCGCTATTCTTCGCCGGAGGTCCGGGCCGAGGGCCGGCTCCAGTCAACCGGAGGTGTGCCGACGTGACCGTCTCGACGTTCTTCCTCATCCTCGTCGGCCTGCTGCTGGTGGTCTTCGGCTTCCTGGCCGGCGGCAACCTGGCGCTCGTCGCGCTGGGCGTGGTCTCGCTCATCGCCGCGGCTGTGCTCGAGGCTTTCGGTCGCCGACGCAACTAGGGGCCGGCGGCACCTCCGGCAAGGACCCCGGCTCCGGGGCGCCCAACCCGCTCTCGCAAGAGCGGCCTGCAAGACCTCTATTCATCGGTTCGAATCCGCTGGCCGCCTCCGCCTCCGCCGATCCGGCGCCCGCCGACGAGGTGGGCGTTACGATTCACGGTGCGACACCGCGCCGAGGTGGCGAAACCGGCAGACGCGGCGGACTTAAACTCCGCTGGGCGAAAGCCCATATGAGTTCGAATCTCATCCTCGGCACCAGACAGGAGTGGCAGCCAGCGAACCGCGGGCAACCGACCGAAGACGGGTCGGGACGGGTCGCTTTGCCGGGCCGCGGGGGCGATCATGTTCCTGACGTCCCGTCCTCCGGTGCGGGTCGTTCGCGGCACGTTGCATCCACACCAGAGAAGAAAGGGGGGCCAGGTTGACCGAGCCGACTCCGACGCCGTCGGCTGGATGGCGATACGGCATGCATCCGGGTGCGGTGGGAATGCAGGTCCGCTCCCTGGGGCGCGTGGAGCTCCCTCTCGGCGAGGCACTCCGGCTGGAGCTGGTGGACGCCGACCCACGGGAAGAGGACGTCGCCCACATCCAGTACTACATCTGGACGGAAGCCGGCGCCTGGGCGCTCTGGCTCTCCTGCCCACGAGGCGATCTCGCCGGCCGTGAGGCGGCCCTTCGAGAGATCAGTCCGCCGTTCATGGAGAAGCCGTAGGCCGTAACCCCCCGGGCTCGGCGCTCAGCCTCCGCTGCCGGACCGGGAGATCGCGCTCCTCGCCGGGAGCGTGGTCGCGCACGTGCTCGACCTGGGCCTTCTCGCGGTGCACCGCAACCCGGGGAACCTGGCCCGGCGGGCGGCCTGCGACCACGGGTCGCGCTTGACGCGGGCGAGCAGCGCCCGTAGGGTCGGGCGCGGCCGGCACGGGGCGGGCTCGCGGCCACGGACCGGAGCTCGGGCTGAGCTTCCCCCGGAAGGCGAAGGAGAAAGCGGTGGAGCGTGCTCGCGAGGTGGCGGACGCGTCGGCGAGGGCCGGCCTGAAGCGGACCCGGGCGACGGTCCGGTGACGGGTGGAACGGGCAGCGGGCGGGACGCCGCGGCCGGGAGCCGGTCGGTCGGCAGCGCCCGGGCGCGACGGCTGCGCCGCGGCTTCGCCGTGGTCGGGGCCGTCGCGGTCCTCGGCTTCGGCCTGGCCGTGATGAACGCCACGTCGACGGCGTGGTACTGGCAGAACGCCAGCACGCTGGGGATCGACCCGGGGTCGAAGCTCTACTTCAACCTCACCATGGTCGTCCTTGGCATCCTGTTCCTCGAGGTCGCCGGGCCGCTCCGCGAGCAGGTGACGGATCTCGGTGCCCACCAGCTGATACGGCGACCCTGGCGGCAGGTCTATGGGCTGGGGATCGCCCTGATGCCCGTCGCCCTCGTGGCGGTCGGGATCTTCCACATCGGGGGCGCGCAGCTCCCGCACATGATCCACAACCTCGCCGGCTTCACGATCCCGCTCGTGCCGATGGCGATGATGCTCACGCTGCGCTGGGCGATCCCGTTGTCCGCCGGCCGGGCCTGGCCACGCTCGCTCCTCGTGCTGTTCGTCATCGTCGGCCTGTTCGTCCTGGCGGGCGTCGAGGCGATCTCCTACTCCCTCATGGAGATCGTGTCCTTCATGATCTGCTGGGCCTGGCTGCGCTGGTACGCGTTCCGTGCGGAAGCGCTCCTCGCCAGGGGGGCCGTCCCGTTCGCGGCGCCGACGGCCGCCTGAGCGGTGGCAAGAACGGTTCGCCCGGCGCGGCGCACCGCTCTGCCTCCGTGCGGGCCTCCGGGCGAAGGATCCGGGCAACACTGGGGGCAATGATCGCCGTGGGCGTCGGCGGCCTCGCCGGGTCGATCGCGCTGGCATCGGGCGACCCCTGGACGCTGGACACGCTGAGCCATCTCGGCGCCGACCCCGGAGCGGGGCCCGTCTTCCGCCTGGCCATGCTGCTGGTCGGCGCCTGCGGGGTCGTCCTCGCGGGCCTGGTTACCCCGCTGCTCTCGCGTCTCCGCGAGCGCGGCCTCGTCGGGAAGCGCTGGGCTCGGCTCCATGCGTTCGCCTTCTGGGTGATCGGGCTCGGCTTCCTCGGGGTTGGCGCGTTCCCGCTGGGAGTCTCCCCGTTCCTCGAGATCGCCCACGGGGTGGCCGCCTATGCGCCGGCAATCGCCGCGCTGACCCTGATGCTCACCGCGACGCTCGCTGTGCCCGCGCTGGGGGCCGCCTTCGGGCGGGTCTCGCTCGTCGTCCTCGCGGGGACGCTCCTCCTCTATCTGCTCGCCGTGGGCGGGCTGATCTCCTACGCCCTGATGGAGGCGCTCGCCTTCGGTCTCGGCGGTGCCTGGTTCGTCGCCTTCGTCACGGGTCTCGTCCGCCTCGAAGATCTCAGCGGGCGGCGCCATGCGTCCGGGGCCGTGCCGCGTCCAACGTGACGCTGGCGCTTCCCGCTACTCCTCCACTCGGGGGTGATGACGCCGCACCGGGCATCAGGGGGCCGTTCGGCTCTCGCCGGCCCCACGACCGCCTGCGACGGTACCGCAGGGGGCAGCTCGGAGAAGTCGGTCATGCGCGCAGTCTCGCGCTCCTGGCGCCGGCAGATGTTCGTCTGCGTCATCGCCGGGTTGGTGCTCGCCGGCTGTGGGGGAGCGTCCTCACCCTCTGGTACGCCGCAGCCACTCACGCCGCCCCCCGAGCCCACGCCCACCCCGGAGCCGAGCCCATGGTCGAGCGGCTGGCCAGAGGGGGGTCTGGACGCGAACTGGGACGTTCTGCGGGATCTCCAGATCGAGCTGTGGGATGCCTGCTACCGCGGGACGCCCGTGCCGGGAGCCGCGCCGTATGCCGGCAAGGTTCATCCCCTCGTCGTCGTCGACATGAACAACGCGTGGCTGGCCTACGACGTGGCCATCAACGAGGACTTCCGGGCGGGCGGCTGGCGATGGCCGAGCCCGATTCAGCTCGTCGTGTGCGCTCGCCATGACGAGAAGAAGGTGGGCTCGTGCGGTCTCTACAAGACGGAGGGCGGAGAGGTCGGCGAGGTCGTTCGATCCCAGGACAAGGTGACGGTTCGCGTGGTCGTCGCCGCGACCGGCAAGGACTTGCAGACGCGGGTCCTCTCCAGCCGGGTTCCGAAGTGCCCCGGCACGAAGTTCTGGACGACGGGCGCGTGGGGCTGGACGCTCATCGACAAGGTGACGGCCGGGCAGATCAACCAGTACGCCACCGCGGTTTCGAAGCAGCAGGTGAAGTAGCCCCGGCCCGCCCGGCAAGCCCGCTCCGCCTCGGCGTGATGGGGACGGACGGGCGACCCGGGGTGATCCACTCCATTCGGGGGCCGTTCCGCCGACCGCGCAGGGCTCGCCCCCCGAGGCGGCAACTCGTGCCCGTTCGGGAAGCGCGAGGCATGCGACACTCGGCCCAGCCGCACGAGCCGTGCCGGCGGAGCAGGGGAGGCCGCGCATGCCGGACCTCGTCGTCAACGGGGCCCAGGTGACCTGCACGTTCGGGGTCGCGCCATCCACGCTCGCGGTGATCCCGTCCGGCCCGATTCTCCAGGTGGGAGGCCAGCTCCTGGCGCGGGTCGTTGACTTCGCCCCGATGGCCAACGTTTCGCCATTCGGCATGTGCACGACGCCATCGAACCCGCAGGTCGCGGCGGCCACCTCGGCCGCGTCCGGCGTCCTGACCCCCCAACCGTGCGTCCCGGTCATCACCGCGCCGTGGACACCCGGGTCCCCGAAGGTCAGCGCGGGTGGCGTCCCGGTCCTGACGAGCACCTCGACGTGCGCGTGCGCGTGGGGCGGCGTCATCTCGATCGTCCAGGCCGGCCAGGTGAAGGTGACCGGCTGACCTCTCAGCCGCGCCGGCGCAATCCTCCGAGGATGCCGACGCCACGTTTCGCCTCGCGGCCGGCGTCGCCCACCACGTCGGCACCGGCCGTGAGCGTCGCGAGGCGCGCGAGGGCGCGAGCGGGTGCGGACGCGGGCGCGCCCCGCAGGAGAGGCACGCCCTCGTTGACGGCCTTCAGGTAGAGGCCCGGGTCGTACGGCAGCTCGGCATCGACCTTTGCGGCGATGGAGTTCTCGATCTGTCTCATGGAGAGCATGTCGCGGGCGAAGAGGTGGTTCAGGACGAACGTGGATTTGGCGGGCACGGTGCCCTGCTCGGTCAGGTATTCGAGGAAGCTGTGCAGCGCCTTCAGGGCCCCGATCTCGGGGACGATGGGCACGATGACGGCTTCGGCCCGGTCCAGGACCGCGAGCGACCGCTCGTCCAGCGTGGAGCCGGCGTCGACGACGAGGGTGCCGTACCCGAGCAGAGCCGTCGTGAGGATCTGGTCGACGTGGGCGCCGGTGATCAGCCGCCCCGTCTCGGGCGTCGCCGGGGCCGCGATCACATGCAGCCCGGGCTCGACCATCTCGGCGTAGGTCCGGAGCAGCTCCTGGTCCCGCATCCCCCCGTCGTCCTGGGCGAGGTCCGCCACGGTCAGGCGCGGCTTCAGGTTGACGTGAGTGGCCACCTGGCCGAAGTCGACGTCGAGATCCAGGATGGCAACCTGGGCGGGCGCCAGCTCCGCCAGGGCCATCGCGATGTTGACCGCGATCGTGGTGGTCCCGACGCCTCCCTTGGGGCTGAAGCACGCGATCAGGTGCCGGGGGCCGGCCAGCGGGGTCTCCCCGCCCGTCTGGGGCGCATGGTCGCGAGAGCGCCTGAAGCGGATGAGGAGCCCCTCCACGCGCGCCTCGAGCTCACGTGGGTCGAAGGGCCGGGCAATCACGTCGTCGGCGCCCGCCTCCAGGAAGCGGACACGCTCCTCCACGTCGTACTTCTGGGAGACGCAAAGGACCGGAATCGCCGTCAACGAGGGGTTGCGCCGGATCTCGGTGCAGACCTCCGTGCCGTTCCGCGGCGGCGCGACGGCGTCGATCGTGACGAGGGTGAACTCGCCGGCGCGCCGGATCGCCTCGTCCGCGTCGGCCACGGTGGTGACCTCGTGGCCTGCCGCGCGCAGGGCGGCCGCCAGCGGCTCGGCAGCCTCGGCGACCGCCGAGAGGAGAAGGATGGACGTGGTCGTCACGGTGCTGCGCGTCCCCTGGTTCCGTGCTCTGATCGGGGCGAAGGATACACGCGGTGCGGCCCCCCCGCCCGGAGCGTCCCGCCGGGGCCGAGCTGCGGGCCTCTCGCCGGGCCGGCCGGCACCCCGTGGTATGCTGCCGCGGTCCTTTCTGCTCCGCCGGGGGACGGGCCGGGTTCCGGCCGCGCCGAGCGGGGCATACCCCACAGGAAGGAGCGGACACGGCCATGCGCCGCTATGAGCTCATGCTCGTCCTTCGGCCGGACGCGCCGGAGGACCGAATCTCGGCGGTCCTGGAGAAGACGACCCGCCACGTCACGGAGACGGGCGGCCAGATCGTCAAGACGGCCCCCTGGGGCCGCCGCCGCCTCGCGTACCAGATCGACCGGTACCGCGAAGGCTCGTACCACATCCTCCACTTCGATGCTCCCCCCGAGTCGATCGTCGACCTGGAGCGCACCCTCCTCATCACCGAGGAGGTGCTCCGGCACCTCGTCGTTCGCGTCGACCGCCCCGTCCGCGCCGCGCGCGACAAGGGAGATGACGGCGACCTTGTCCCCGAGCTCGGCGACGAGGTCGAGGACGAGCTGCAGGGCGAGCGGATCGACGAATCCGAGAGTGAAGCCGCCCCGGCGGCCACCGACTGAGGGGGACGATCCGATGGCCTTTGCCAAGCTGATGATCATCGGGAACCTCGGGCGCGATCCCGAGATGCGCTATACGCCCTCGGGGCGCCCGGTGACCGAGTTCAGCGTTGCCGTCTCCCACCGGGGAAAGGACGCCCAATCCGGCGAATGGGTGGACCAGGGGACCGACTGGTACCGGGTCACCATCTGGGGCGAGCGCGGCGAGCGAGCCGCGGAGCAGTTCCGCAAGGGGAACAAGGTCTTCGTCGAGGGCCGCTTCCGCACCCGCGAGTTCGAGGGCCGCGACGGCCAGAAGCGGACGGCCCTCGAGATCACCGCCGACAACGTCATCAGTCTCGAGCGGGGTGGGCGCGAGGAGGGCGAGGGCGCCTCCGCCCCGTCATTCCCCGCCGACCCGCGCCCTGCGTCGTCGCCGGTTCGCCGCGACGCTCCCGCCGAGGACGTCCCGTCCGACCTCGACGACCTCCCGTTCTGACGACCACGTCAAGGAGCCCTTCCTCCCATGCCCCCTGCACGATCGAAGAAGCGCGACGACTACTACCGCGATCGCCGGCGCCGCAAGGTCTGCGCCTTCTGCGCCGACAAGACGCCCCAGATCGACTACAAGGAGGTCAGCCGCCTGCGCCGCTATCTCTCCGAGCGGGCCAAGATCGAGCCGCGCCGCAAGACCGGCACCTGTGCGGCCCACCAGCGGGAGCTGGCGGTCGCCCTGAAGCGAGCCCGGACCGTGGCGTTGCTGCCGTACGCGCCGCAGCACCTGCGGCCCTGACGCCGCGCCGGTCCCTCCGCCGGCCCAGCGCAGGGTGATCGTCGCGCTCCTCCTCGCCGCCGGCGGCTTCGGGGCCGGCGTCTTCGGCTCGCTCCTCGGGCTCGGGGGCGGGATCCTCATCGTCCCGCTGCTCACCGTGGGCTTCGGCGTCCCGTTCCGCGAAGCGGTCGGGGTCAGCCTCGTCTGCGTGATCGTGACGAGCAGCGCCGCGGCGGGCGTCTACCTCGAGCGCCACACGGCGAACCTGCGACTCGGCATGTTCCTCGAGGTCTTCACGGCCACGGGCGCGCTCGTGGGCGGGCTGGTCGCGTTCATCCTGTCCGAGCGGGTGCTTGCCGGCCTCTTCGCGGCGCTCCTCGCCTACACGGCGTTCTCCATGTCGCGCGGGAGCCGGGCCCCGGTTGCGCCGCCCTCTCCCGACGCGGCGGTCGACGGGGCGGGGGCCGCACGGGACGCGGGGCCGGATTCGAGCCCGCCGGCGCGAACTCTCGCGGACGACGTGGCCGGGCCCGGATACCGCCCGCGACGCCTGGTTGCCGGCGCCGGCGGCAGCCTGGGCGCAGGGGTCCTGTCCGCGCTGCTCGGCGTCGGGGGCGGCATCGTGAAGGTGCCGCTCATGCACCTCGCCATGGGCGTGCCCCTCAAGGCGGCCGCCGCCACCAGCAACCTCATGATCGGGGTGACCGCCGCCGCCTCGGCGGTCGTCTACCTGGTCCGGGGCGGGATCGACCCATACGTCGCCGGCCCGACCGCCGTCGGCGTCTTCGCGGGGGCGCTGGTCGGCTCACGCCTGGCAGCCCGGATCGACGTCCGGATCCTGCGCCTCCTCTTCGTCGGCGTCCTGTCCCTGACGGCCGCCGAGATGGCCCTGCGGGCACTCGGATGAGCAGCGTGGAGACGCGGATCGCCCGGATCCTGACGGTGGGGACGCGCGCGGCCGTCGCTCTCCTTGCCATCGGGAGCCTCCTGATGATCGCCGCGGGCACCTCGCCGCTGACGCCGGACTGGCCACCCCTCGACCTGGCGTCGCTGCCAGCCGACCTCCTCGCCCTCGAGCCGACGGCCTTCCTCTGGCTGGGGCTCATGGCGACGATCGCGACCCCGATCCTGCGCGTGGCGGCGTCCACCTGGGGCTTCGGACGGGCAGGGGAGCGGCGCCTGGCCGCCCTCGGCGTGGCGGTCCTCGTCGTGATCGCCCTCGCCGTCGTCGCCGGCCTGGCGGCGGGTTGATCCGTGGACGGCCTGATCCTCATCGTCGCCCTGGGCGTCATCCTGATCGGCGCCGAGCTGTTCACGAACGGCATCGAGTGGCTGGGGAAGCACTTCGACCTCGCCGAGGGTGCCGTCGGGAGCGTGCTCGCGGCGGTCGGCACCGCGCTGCCGGAGACGATGATCCCGATCATCGCGATCGTCTTCGCGACCGGGCCGGCGGGGGACGCGATCGGGGTGGGGGCGATCCTCGGCGCGCCGTTCATGCTCGCCACGCTCGCCATGTTCGTGACCGGCCTTGCCGTCCTCGCCTTCCGCCGCCGACGGCCGACCGGCGTGCGGGCGCACGTCGACCTCGCGGTGCTGTCCCGGGATGCGCAGGCGTTCTTCGTCGTCTATGCCATCGCCATCGGGGCGGCCTTCCTCCCGGACGACCTGCGCTCACTGTCGTGGGTGGTCGCGATCGGCCTGGCCCTCCTGTACGCGCGCTACGTCCGGTCTCACCTCGGGGTGGCCCGGGCCGAGGACCTCGAGGACCCCGAGCCGCTGCGCCTGCGCCACCTGAGCCCAACCGCGCGACGCGAGCCCGAGTGGCCTCCACATCTCTGGGTCGTGGGGCTCCAGGTCGTCGTCGCTCTCGCCTGCATCATCGTCGGGGCGGTGTTCTTCGTCGGCGCCGTGGAGCGCGTGGCCGGCGCCTTCGGCATCGACGGGACGCTCCTCGCGCTCGTGATCGCTCCGATCGCGACAGAGCTCCCCGAGAAGTTCAACAGCGTCATCTGGGTCCGCCAGGGCAAGGACAACCTCGCCCTCGGCAACATCACCGGGGCGATGGTCTTCCAGGGCGCGATCCCCCCCAGCGTGGCCCTGGTCTTTGCCCCCCAGGCGTGGACGATCGAGGAGGGGAGCCTGCTCGCCTTCCTGTCCGCGGGCATTGCCGCCGCGTCGCTCGCGGCCGTCGTCCTGCCGGCACTTCGGCGCGGGCGGCTCACCGGTCGCGGGCTGATGGTCGGGGGCGCCTTCTACGTCCTCTACCTCGGCCTCGTCCTCGCCACGATGGCCGGCGCGGCCTGAGGGACACGGACCGGCGGACGCCCGGCCCGATCCGGCCAGGCGGCCGGTCTATACTCGGGTCGCCTGCCGTCGGGATTCGCCGACCCGCCAGACCACGCGAAGGGAGCCGACCGGATGCTCACCCAGAAGCCCGCCGCCGGGCGCGCGCCGCGCGCGGCCGGTGCCCCCCTCGACACCGCGTCGCTGACGTGCCTGTTCGAAGGCCGCTACGTTCCCCTCGGCGAGGCCAACGTCAGCATCATGACCCACGCCTTCATGTACGGAACGGCCGTGTTCGAGGGGATCCGGGCGTACTGGAACGCGGAGCAGGGCCAGCTCTACGCCCTCAAGGTGCGTGAGCACATGGAGCGGATCCGGGACTCCGCCCGGATCCTCCTGATGCAGGACCTGCCGTCGGTCGATCAGCTGACGGGCGAGGCCCTCGAGGTCCTCCGGCGCAACGCCTTCCGCGAGGACGCCTATGTCCGGCCATCGTTCTACAAGAGCACCCAGGCGATCGGCGTGAAGCTCCACGGGCTGGAGCACCGCTACTACATCCTCGCCCTCCCCTTCGGCGACTACGTCGACACCACGGTCGGGGTGAAGATCGCCACCGTCTCCTGGCGCCGGACTGGCGACGCCGCCATCCCGTCGCGGGCCAAGATCGTGGGCAGCTACGTCAACCCCGCCTTCAGCAAGTCCGAGGCGCTGCTCAACGGGTACGACGAGGCCCTCGTGCTCACCGAGGACGGCCACATCTCCGAGGGCTCCGCCGAGAACATCTTCGTCGTCCGCGACGGGGTGCTCCTCACCCCGCCGGTGACGGACGACATCCTCGAGGGGATCACCCGGGCCGGAATCATCGAGATCTGCGCCGAGCTGGGCCTGCGGGTCGTGGAGCGCTCCATCGACCGCTCCGAGATCTACGTCGCCGACGAGGCCTTCTTCTGCGGCACCGGCGCCCAGATCAGCCCGATCGTCGAGGTCGATCGTCGCTCGCTCGGCACCGGAACCGTGGGCCCGATCACCCGGCGGATCAAGGACCGCTACTTCGACATCGTCCGTGGCAACGTGCCGGCGTACGCGCACTGGGTGACGCCGGTCCACGGCGGCTGAGCAGGCGCCCCGGCTGGCGATCAGCGCGCCCCCACCCGGCCGCGCTCGTCAGGGGGCCCTGAGCTTCGCCGTGTTCGTGCCCTGGACGACCACGATGTCGGTGCCGGCCTTGGCGTCCGTCAGCGGCGTCACCGTGAGCTTGAAGCGGGTCTCGAGCCAGGCGATCGATGCCGGGAAGCGGGTCTCGGCCCCGTTGTAGGCGACCACGACGGTCGTCGGCTCGACGGCGTCGGGGTTTCGCCCGCGCGGCGCCGACGCCGCGAACCCGTGGTACTCGAGGTAGCCGGCGAGATCGGCCGCCCGGCCTGCCTCGCCCGTGCTCGTGACGACCCAGACGCGGGCGCCTTCCTCGGCGATCGCCTGGCGCTCGGATTCCTCGCGTGGATCGAAGGTGAACGCGTTGGCGGCCGCTGCGCGGATCGCCGGCACGTTCGCCTCGAGCACGTAGAAGCCGTTGACCGTGCCCTCGGTCCCGTAGCGCGGCGGCGTGAAGACGTACGAGCGGACGTTGCCGGCGTCGATCCGGCTGGCGAGGTCGATGAGCTGGGGAAGCTTGTCGACGGGGAAGTCGGTCTTGACCGCCTTCTTCGTGCTCTTCACCAGCTCGGGAAGGCGTCGCAGGAGGGTCGCGAAGTCGGCCTGCTGGCGGAGGGAGAGGAGGACGCGCTGCTGGCGGGCCGCGCGGTCGAAGTCCGTCGAGCCGTGCCGCGAGCGGGCATAGACGAGCGCCTCGGCACCGGTCATGTGCCGGACGCCGGTCGGGATGTAGACGCGGAGGGCCCCCTTGTCGCCGGGGTAGTAGTCGTCCACGACGGGAAGCTGCACGTTGACCGTGACCCCGCCCAGCGCATCGACGACCTGGGTGAAGCCGCCGAAGTCGACCTCGACGAAGTACTGGATGTCGACGCCGTAGAGGCCGCCGAGCGTGTCCTTCAAGGCCTGGTAGCCGCTCAGCTTGCCGCCGGGGAAGATGTCCGGCCGGGCGCGCGCCTGCTGGAAGAGGGCGTTGATCTTGCGGTTCCACGTCGTGCCGAAGAAGGAGCGCGCCGGACCGGTGAGCGGGATCCCGGTCGTGTCCCGGGGAATGCTGAACATGGCCACCTGGCCGCTCCCCGGGTCGACGCTGGCGACGATGAGGGTGTCCGTGTTGTACGCGCCTTCGCCCGGCCGCCGGTCGGAGCCGATCAGGAGGACGTTGAGCCGCCCCGTGCCATCCCAGGGCGACGCCGCAGGCCCGGCAGGTGCGGCCGTGGCGCCCGGGGGCGGCGTGGAGAGCGGCGCCTCCGCCGCATCCGGTGACCCGTCGGGCGACGGGACGGCGCTCGCGGACGGATCCGGGGTGAGATCCGCCTCGTCATTCGGGTTGAAGACGCCCTGGACCAGGTCGAGCGCCTGCAGGTCGTAGTAGGCGACGGCCGCGTGCGCCCCGCCCATCACGAGGAGGACGGCGAGCAGGCCCGCGACCGAGATCGGGGCCAGGACGGACCGCGACGCGCCGAGCCGCCCGGCGCCTTCGTCCCAGCGATTGAGGTAGAGGGCCACGCGGTAGGCATCGACGGCCGCGATCGCCCGGTAGAGGAGCGCGACGACGTTGCCCACCAGGATGGAGACGAGGACTGCCGGCTGGAGGACGACGCCGACCAGGTCCAGCCGGTAGCCGGCGACGACGCCCAGGCCCAGGGCGAGGAGGAGGAACGGCGCGGCTGCGAAGCCGAGGGCGCGATACCAGGCGCCCGCGTACGCGTGGCCGAGCCCCGGAAAGAGAAGCGACAGGAAGGCGGCCGTGAAGGCGGAGCGGGCGCGTCGGCGCGGCTCCTGCGGTCGGGTCATCGCGGGTAGGATAGAGGAACCTCCGTGAAGCGTGTCCGGAGTGCTCTGACGCCTGCGGGCGCGACGGCGTGACGCAGGCGCTCGCCGCCCGCCGTTCACGATCCCCAGCCGAGGCCCGATGTTCGACCCCGTCAGCAGCAAGCCCGACCTCGTCGCCCAGGAGCACGAGATCCTCGCCCTGTGGCGCGAGCGGCGGACGTTCGCGCGTCTCCGCGCCCAGAACGCGGGCGGGCCCCGCTGGAGCTTCCTCGACGGGCCGATCACGGCGAACAACCCGATGGGCGTCCACCACGCCTGGGGGCGGGCGTACAAGGACGTCTTCCAGCGCTTCCACGCCATGCTCGGCGAGGACCAGCGCTGGCAGAACGGGTTCGACTGCCAGGGGTTGTGGGTGGAGGTCAACGTCGAGCGCGACCTCGGCTTCACCTCGAAGCGGGACATCGAGGAGCACGGCATCGCCGAGTTCGTGAGCCTCTGCAAGCAGCGCGTGCTCACCTTCGCCGCCCGCCAGACGGAACAGTCGATCCGTCTCGGCTACTGGATGGACTGGAACGACCCGGACGAGCTCCGCCGCCTGCGCGACCAGCTCGCTGCCGATCCGACCCGCGTCCTGACGCTCCAGGGGCCGAAGGGTCTCGTCACCGACACCGTGGAGATGCTCGTCGGGCGCCTCGGCATGCCGGAGCTGGGAGGCTCCTACTTCACCTTCAGCAACGAGAACAACGACCTCATCTGGGGGTTCCTCGCCGAGTGCCACCGCCGCGGCTGGCTCTACAAGGGCCACGACACGATGCCCTGGTGCGCTCGCTGCGGCACCGGGATCAGCCAGCACGAGATGACCGAGGGCTACGCCGACCGGACGGACCCCGGGCTCACGGTGCGCTTCCCGCTGGTCGACCGGCCGGGGGAGGCGCTCCTCGTCTGGACGACGACGCCCTGGACCCTCACCAGCAACGTGGCTGCGGCCGTCGGCCCGGACCTGCGCTACGTCAAGGTGCGCCAGGGCGAGGCCGTCCACTGGCTGGGGCGGGGGACCCTCCGGCAGGCCCTGGTGGGTCCGTTCGAGGTGCTCGACGAGGTCGCCGGGAGCGACCTTGTCGGCTGGCGTTACCGGGGTCCCTTCGACGAGCTGCCGGCGGTGCGGACCGCATTCGCCGGCGGTGGAGCCGACGGGGGCCCATATGAGCACCGCGTCGTCGCCTGGGACCAGGTCGGCGAGGAGGAAGGGACGGGCATCGTCCACATCGCGCCGGGGTGCGGCGCCGACGACTTCGCCCTCGGTGCGGCGCTGGGCCTGCCGATCCTGGCGCCCCTGGACGAGGGCGGGATCTTCATCGACGGCTTCGGATTCCTGGCCGGCCGCGACGTCCGCGACTCTGCCGACCCGGTGGTGGAGCACCTGCGGCACCACGGCTTCTTCTACCGCCTGGAGCCGTACGTCCACCGCTACCCGCACTGCTGGCGGTGCGGCACCGCGCTCGTCTTCCGCCTGGTCGACGAGTGGTACATCAGGATGGGTCCGGTATACGACCGGCCGCGCGAGGAGCTGACGCCGGCCGAGATCGAGGCCAGCCTCCGCTACCAGATCATGGAGGTCGTGGACAAGATCCGGTGGATCCCGGCGTTCGGGTACGAGCGCGAGCTCGACTGGCTCCTCAACATGCACGACTGGATGATCAGCAAGAAGCGGTACTGGGGCCTCGCCCTCCCCATCTACGACTGCGCGGCGTGCGGCACCTTCGACGTGGTCGGGGGTCGCGACGAGCTCCGCGAGCGTGCCGTCGCCGGCTGGGAGGCCCTGGAGGGGCATACGCCCCACCGCCCGCACGTGGACGCGGTCCTGATCGCCTGCCCGGGCTGCGGCGCGCCCGTGGCCCGAATCCCCGAGGTGGGGAACCCGTGGCTCGACGCCGGGATCGTGCCCTTCTCGACGCTCCACTATCGCGAGGACCCCGCTCACTGGGCGGACTGGTTCCCGGCGGACTTCATCACGGAGAGCTTCCCCGGGCAGTTCCGAAACTGGTTCTACTCGATGCTCGCCATGAGCACCGTGCTGCGCCGGGAAGCGCCCTTCCGGGCGATCTTCGGGTACGCGACCCTCTTCGGCGAGGACGGCCGTCCCATGCACAAGAGCTGGGGCAACGCCATCGAGTTCGACGAGGCCGCCGAGCGGATGGGCGTCGACGTGATGCGCTGGATGTACGCCAACGCCCGGCCCCAGGACAACATCCTCTTCGGGTGGCATGCCGCGGACGAGGCGCGACGCGAGCTGTTGGTCCTCTGGAATGTCTACAGCTTCTTCGTCACCTACGCCCGGCTGGCGGGCTGGCGTCCCGACGACCCGGCGCCGCCGATCGCCGAGCGTCCCACGCTCGACCGCTGGATCCTCTCCCGCCTCGCCGGCCTTGCTGCGCGCGTGGAGGACCGCCTCCACGACTACGACCCCGATGCGGCGGCGGCGGCGGTTGCGCGCTTCATCGACGAGCTGTCGACCTGGTACCTGCGCCGGACCCGGCGCCGGTTCTCGCGGGCCGGCGACGGGGCGGACCGGGCGGCGGCGTTCGCGACGCTCCACGGCGTCCTTGTCGGGCTCGTGCGGGTCGCGGCCCCGCTCCTGCCGTTCCTCTCGGAAGCGATCCACCAGAACCTGGTGGTGCGCGGCGGATTGGCGGCACCCGACAGCGTGCACCTGACGCGCTGGCCGTCGGCGGAGCTCGCCGACGGCCGCGATGCCGCCCTCGAGAGCGCCATGGAGACGGTCCAGCGCGCGGTGGAGCTGGCCCGCACGCTGCGGGCGCAGGCGGGCATCCGCACCCGGCAGCCCCTCGCCCGGCTCTGGATCGCGATCCCCGGCGGCGACCACGCCGAGCTGGACGCGCTCCTGGACCTGGTCGCCGAAGAGGTCAACGTCCGGGAGGTCGTCCGGATCGGCGACGAGTCCACGCTCGTCGAGCGGCGCGTGAAGCCGCTCCTCCCGAAGATCGGGAAGAGGCTGGGCCCCGCCATCCCCGCGGTGATGGCTGCCGCGCGCGCCGGACGGTTCGAGATCCTCACGGACGGATCGGTGGCTCTCGGTGGCGTCGTGCTCGCACCCGACGAGGTGGAGATCATCGCCGCTCCGCGTCCCGGCACGGCCGTCGCGCACGATGACGGGCTCGTGATCGTGATCGACACGGAGCTGACGGACGCGCTGCGGGCCGAGGGCGATGCGCGGGAGCTGCAGCGGGCAATCCAGGACCTGCGCCGTGACGTCGGGCTGGAGCTGGACGACCGGATCGACGTCGTCGTTGCGCTGCCCGACGGGGTCGCCGGGGTGCGCCCGCACCTGCCGGCCGTGGCCGCCGAGACCCTCGCCGACGCCGTCGCCGAGGGACCCCTGCCGGACGGGTGGCCGCGCGCGACCGTCGTCCTCGGTGGCGCCGAGGCCGCGATCGCCATCCGCCGCCGCGATGACGCGTCCTAGGATGCGCCGGTGAACCGCCACCGGGCGGCATTCTTCGGCCTCGCCGCGGCGGTCATCGTCGCCGACCAGGTCAGCAAGGCCTGGATCGTCGCCGACTTCCCCTTCAACGAGCCCGTCGAGATCCTCGGGGCGTGGCTCCGGATCTGGTCCGTGGCCAACACGGGCGCCCTCTTCGGGCTCTTCCGCGACCAGGCGGTCGTCTTCGCCGCCCTCAGCATCGCCGTGATCGTGCTCATCGTCTGGTACCACGGCCGAGCCGTTGCCGGGAACGGGTGGCTGGCGACGGTCGCCCTCGGCCTGCTCCTGGGCGGTGCCGTCGGCAACTTCATCGACCGGGCCCGGCTCGGGCACGTCGTCGACTTCGTGGACATGGGGCTTCCCGGCGGCTGGCGCTTCTACACCTGGAACGTGGCCGACGCGGCGATCACGGTCTCGATCCTCCTGCTCCTCCTGATGGCGGTCCTGCCGCCGGGGCGCCGCGAGGCGCGCGGCGGATGACGGAGCTGCGGCTCGTCGTCCCGGCTGGCCGAAGCGGCCGCGCGGACCGATGTGCCGCCGACCTCTCCGGACTGTCGCGAAGTCGTGTCCAGCGCCTCATCACCGAGGGGCACGTCACCGCGGACGGGCAGCCGGTCAAGGCGAACACCCTGCTTCAGCCGGGAGCCATCCTCGTCATCGACGTGCCGCCGGTCGAGCCCGCCGGGATCGAGCCCGAGGCCATCCCGCTCGACGTGGTCTACGAGGACGACGACGTGCTCGTCGTGGACAAGCCGACCGGGCTGGTGGTCCATCCGAGCCCCGGGCACTGGTCCGGGACGCTGGTCCACGGGCTGCTCGCGCGCGACACCGCCTACGGCGGGATCGCGGGCGTGGAGCGGCCGGGGATCGTTCACCGCCTCGACCGGGACACGTCCGGCCTGCTCATGGTGGCCAAGAGCGACACGGCGCAGGCGAGCCTCATGGCCCAGCTCAAGGCGCGCCGGGTGAAGAAGACCTACCTGGCCCTCGTCCTGGGGAGCGTGCAGGCGGCGGTCGGCCGGGTCGAGGCGCCGATCGGGCGCGACCCGAAGAATCGGATGCGCATGGCCGTGGTCCCGGACGGGCGGCCGTCCGTCACGGGTTACCGAGTCCGGGAGAGGTTCTCGGCGTGGACCCTGCTCGAGGTGGATCTCGTCACCGGCCGGACCCACCAGATTCGCGTCCACCTGGCCGCCCTGGGTCACCCGGTCGCGGGCGACTCCGTCTACGGCACCGGGACAGCGCGGCGCGGACCCGAGGGCCTGGAGCGCCTCTTCCTGCATGCGTGGCGGCTCGTGTTCGTCTCTCCGGCGACCGGCGACCTGGTTCGCCTGGAGGCCCCGCTTCCGTTTGCCCTGGAGGTTGCCCTCGAGGGTCTCCGCGCTGGCGCCCCGGGCGCTCCGCCGCGACCACCCACCGCGGGCGAAGGAGAGGAAGGGCGGTGACGGAGCAGCCCCTGGGAGCTGCCCCGGCTCCCGACGATCCGCTCGCCGGCGCCCCGAGCGCCGGAGCCCCCGGGGCGCTGCTGGTCGTCGTCTCGGGCCCGTCCGGGGTCGGCAAGGACACGATCATCGAGGCCCTCCGGGCGCGCTCAGCGGTTCCGGAGTACCACTACGTCGTGACGTGCACGACGCGCTCCCCGCGGGCCGGCGAGGTCGACGGGGTCAGCTACCACTTCCTGGCCCCCGAGCGGTTCGCGGCGCTCCGGGACGGCGGCGCCTTCCTGGAGTGGGCCGATGTCCACGGCAACTGGTACGCCACCCCGCGGGCGGAGGTGCGCCGGGCCCTCGCCGCGGGCCGCGACGTGATCCTGAAGATCGACGTCCAGGGCGCGGCTGCGGTGAAGTCGCTGGTCCCCGCGGCCCTCCTCGTGTTCGTCGTGCCGCCATCCCTGGAGGCGCTCTTCCGGCGCCTGCGGGCACGGGCGACCGAGACCGCCGAGCAGCTCGAGCTGCGCCAGCGGAACGCCGCCATCGAGCTCGCCCGCGCCGGCGACTACGACCACGTCGTGGTCAACGAGGACGGCCAGGTGAAACGGACGGCGCAGCGGATCGACGCGATCATCCGGGCCGAGCGGGCGCGCAACCCGGACCGCCGGGTCGTCGTCTGACGACCGTGCGCACCGGCCCGTCCGCGGGGTCCGGCGAGAGCAGGCCGGGCACCCCGGCCGGCCCGGCCGAACCGCGCCATGTCGAGGTCGCCGTCGACGCGCCCGGCGTGGCCGGCGATCGAACCTGGACCTACCGCGTTCCGGACGCCCTCGGCGGGGTGGAGCCGGGAGAGGCGGTCATCGTGGAGTGGGGGCGCCGGCGCGCCATCGGCATCATCCTGGGCGACGCCCCGCCGCCCGACGGCCTCACGGCGAAGCCGCTGGCCGCGCGGGTCCGGGCCGACGGCCCGCTCCTCCCGCCGCTTTCCCTCGCGGTCGCGCGCTGGATCAGCGAGCACTACCTCGCGCCGCCGGCCCTGGCAATCCGGGCCATGCTCCCGCCGGGACTCCTCGAGCGCCTCGACCTGGTGGCGACGGCCGCGGGTGGCAGCGACTCGGGCGACGACGCCGCGACGGCCACGCTGCTGGCCGCCCTGGCGACGGGGCCGCGCCCCGTCCGGGCGCTCGCCGGCACCGAGAGCCGGCCTGCCGTGCTGCGGCGCCTGCGGTCGCTCGAGCGCGCCGGGCGGGTCCACCTGGAATGGGCGCTCGGGGCAGCCGGGGCCCTCCCGCGGTTCGAACGGCGGGTGCGCGCCACACCCGCCGGACGGGCCGTCGCCGCCGGATCCCGGCCCGCGGACGCCCGGCCGCTCGGTCCTCGCCAGCGAGCCCTGCTCGCCGAGCTGGCGGCGCTCGACGATGGGGACCTTCCCGCGCCGCCCCTCGCGGCGCGCCACGGCGGCGGGAGCCTGGCCGGGCTCGCCCGCCGCGGCCTCGTCGAGCTGGTGACGCGCGAGCGCCCGCGGGACCTCCTGGAGGCGCGGGGGGCGGGGGGGCGCGGCTCGCGTCCCCCCGATTCGACGCTGTCGGCGGCGCAGGTCGCCGCGGTGGGAGCCATCGTGGCCGCGCTGGAGACCCGTGACGCCACGCCGCTCCTCATCGACGGACCCACCGGGGCGGGCAAGACCGCGGTCTATGCGGAGGCCATTGCGACGTCGCTGGCCGGGGGGCGGCCCGCCCTCGTCCTCGTGCCCGAGATCGCCCTGGCCCTGCCGCTCGTCGACCGCCTGCGAGCCGACCTGGGAGCCGAGGTCGCCGTGGTCCACTCCGGCCTCGGCGAGGGCGAGCGGGCCGACGCGTGGCGGCGGATCCGGGCCGGCGCCGTCGACGTCGTCGTGGGGACGCGGACGGCGGTCCTGGCACCGCTGGCGGACGTCGGAATCGTCATCGTGGACGAGGAGCACGAGGCGACCTACAAGAGCGACCGGACGCCCCGGTTCCAGGCCCGCGACGTCGCGATTCGCCTCGGCGCCCTCGCCGGTGCGGCCGTCGTGCTCGGAAGCGCCACCCCATCCGTGGAGTCGATGGGACGGGCCCGGCTCGGGCGACATCGGCGGCTCACCCTGCCGGAGCGGGCCGCAGGGGCTCTGCCCGAGGTCGAGATCGTCGACCTCCGGGAGGAGCTGGCTTCCGGGAACCGGGGCCTGATCTCCCGGCGGCTGGCCGGGCTCCTCGGAGCCCTCGACGCCGTGGCCGGCGACCGCGCGATCCTCGTGATCAATCGACGCGGAGCGGCCTCGGCTGTCCTCTGTCGTGACTGCGGGCACGTGCAGGCGTGTCCCGAGTGCACCCGGCCCCTCGTCTTCCACCAGGCCGGGATGACGCTCCGCTGCCACCACTGCGGCGCCGCCGCGCCCCTGGCCGCCCGGTGCCCGGCCTGCGCGTCGCCGCGGATCCGCTTCCTCGGCGGGGGCACGGAGCGCCTGGAGGCCGAGGTCCGGGAACGCTTTCCGCAGCTGCGGGTCGGCCGTCTCGATCGGGACGTGGTCGAGCGGCGCGGCGCGGCCGCCCGGGTCGTCGATGCTTTCACGGACGGCCGCCTCGAGGTCCTGCTCGGCACGAGCCTCGTCACGAAAGGACTCGACATCCCCGAGGTCACCCTCGTGGGCGTCGTCTCCGCCGACGTGGCTCTCACCCTCCCCGACGAGCGGGCTGCCGAGCGGACCTACCAGCTCCTCGTCCAGGCGATCGGACGCGCGGGTCGCGGCGATCGCGCCGGCCGCGCCATCGTCCAGACCTACCAGCCCGAGCACCCGGCCATCCTGGCGGCCGTCGGGGGAGACGCGGCGGCCTTCTACGACGCCGAGCTCGCGGCGCGCGAGCGGTTCGGGGCGCCGCCGTTCGGGGCGACCGTCAAGCTGACGGTGGGTGACGAGGATCGCGATGCCGCCCGGACCGCCGGCCGGGAGATGGCCGATCGCCTCCGCGGGCGCGCGGCGGAGCTGGGCCTCGCGGTGGCGGTCTCCGGCCCGGCCCCGGCCTACGTGCCGCGCCGGGGCGGACGATGGCGGTTCAACGTCGTGCTCCGAGGTGCGGACCCGCTCGCCGTGCTGAACGGCGATCCGGGGCCGCCGTGGTCGATCGACGTGGACCCGGAAAGTCTCCTCTGAGCCCATCGCGGCGTCCTCGGCGACAATGGAGGTCCGCACCAAGGAGTCGACCGATGACGGAAGAGATGAACCCGCTCCCCGGGACCGATCCCGAACCCGAGCCTGCTGCGCATGGCGAGGTCCCGCCCGCGGGGGCCCCACCCGCGCCGCCCGGCGGCGAGGAGGCCAGGAGCTCCCAGGGCCGCGAGTGGCTCGCGCAGCTCCAGCAGATGATCGACCGGGTCACCACCGAGGCCGGGCCGGTCGCCCGCGACGTGGCGGTCAAGGCCGCCGAGCTCGCCGCCGTGGCGGGGGAGAAGGCGGGACCCATCGCCCGCCGCGCCGCTGACGTGACCGGCGACGTCGGCACTCGCGTGGCCCAGCGGTCGCGCCGCTTCGCGGACGACATGCGCCACCGGGGCGTCGAGGGAGACGCGCCGGCGCCCGTCGACTCCGCGACGGCTGAGCCCGGGGAGGCGCCTGCGCGCGAGGAGGAGCCGCCGGCCTGACCCGGGCGCGGGCTCGCCCAGGAGCGTCTCGTATACTCGCGGCATGAGCGTTCTCCCGATCCTCACGCTCGGTGACCCGCGACTACGCCTCAGGGGGGAGCCCGTCGAGAGCTTCGGCAAGCTGCTCCACCACCTGATCGACGACCTGACCGACACGATGCGGCACGCCCCGGGCGTCGGCCTCGCGGCCCCGCAGCTCGGCGAGGCGCTCAACGTGGCGGTGGTCGAGGTCGGCGATCGGCTCCTCGAGCTGGTCAATCCGCGGATCGTCCGGGCCGAGGGCGACGACAGGGACCTCGAGGGTTGCCTGTCCATCCCGGGCTTCGTCGCCTACGTGACGCGGCGCGAGCAGGTCTGGGTCGTGTCCCAGAACCGCCTCGGCCGGAAGGTCAAGATCGCCGGCGCCGGCCTGCTTGGACGAGCTCTGCAGCACGAGCTCGATCACCTGCAGGGGAAGCTCTACATCGACTACCTCGCGTCGCCCGACGAGCTGATCCCGGTCGGCCACGGTGGCGACCAGGATGAGGAGGACGACGTCAACGCCGAGCTCGAGCGCCGCGGCATCGACCCCGAGAAGGCGAAGGCGGCCTCCCGCGGCTGACGTGGGGCGCGCCCGGACGATCTTCTTCGGGTCCGGCGCGTTCGCCGTCCCCGTCCTCGAGGCCGTCGCGACGGCGCCCGAGCTCTCGCTCGAGGCGGTGGTGACGGCGCCGCCCCGCCCGGCCGGGCGGCGGGGGGAGCTGGCTTCCACCCCGGTGGGCGCGCGAGCGTCGTCGATGGGCCTGCCGCTGCTCACCCCGGAGCGGCTGCGCGAGCCGAGATTCCTCGAGGCGCTGGCGGCGCTGGACCCTGCGCTCGGCGTCCTCGCGGACTACGGCAAGCTCCTGCCCCCGGCGGTGCTGGAGATGGTGCCGCACGGGATCCTGAACGTCCATCCGTCGCTCCTGCCCCGCCATCGCGGGGCCGCGCCCATCCCGGCCACGATCCTCGCCGGAGACCCGACGACCGGCGTCTCCCTCTTCCGGATGGATCCGGGGATGGACACGGGTCCGCTGGTTGCCGTCGAGCGGACTCCCCTCGATCCCGCCGTCGACGCACCCGAGCTCGAGGCGCGGCTGGCCCGGATGGCGGCGGCGCTGGTCGCCCGATCCGTCGGCCCGTACCTCCGCGGCGAGGTCACCCCGCGCCCCCAGCCGGACACCGGCATCACGGTGTCCCGGCCGCTGGAGCGCGGCGACGGACGGCTGGACGCGACGCTGCCGGCGGTGATCCTCGAGCGGCAGGTCCGGGCCCTCCGTCCCTGGCCCGGGAGCTTCGTCGAGATACCGGCCGGGCGGCTCGCCGTCCTCCGCGCGGCAGTGGCAGACGACGCCCCCGCGGACGCTCCCGGCACCCTGGTCGCCGACGGCGCCGGCCTCGCCCTGTCGACGGCAGGAGGCCGGCTCCGCCTCCTCCACGTCCAGCCGGCCGGCGGTCGCCCGATGGACGGGGCGGCCTACCGGCGCGGACACCCCGCAGCTGTCGGGTCGCGGGTACGATGAGGCGACCGCGATGACCGATCCGTCCACGGCCTTCCCCGCCACGCGCGCGCTCCCCGTGCTGGCGGCTCCGGGCGACCCCCGACCCGGCGTCGGCGGGCTCATCGTGGCGGAGGTCGACGCCCTGGTCGAAGGGCTGGGCGAGCCGGCGTTCCGATCCCGCCAGGTCGCCGACGCCGCGTGGCGGTCCTCGGCCGCCGACTGGGACGAGGTCACCACGCTCGCCCGGCCGCTCCGGACGGCCCTCGCCGAGCGCCTCCGCTTCGACACCGTCGCGGCCACGACGATCCGCGTCGCCGACGGCGCCACGACGCAGAAGGCCCTCCACGGCCTCTCCGACGGGCGGCTCGTCGAGTCCGTCCTGATGCACTACCCGGGCGGCGCCGACCGGCGGGAGCGGAACACCCTCTGCATCAGCAGCCAGGCGGGGTGTGCCGTCGGCTGCCCGTTCTGTGCCACCGGGGAGCTCGGCTTCGACCGCGATCTTGACGTGGCCGAGATCGTTGACCAGGCGCGCCATGCCAGGCGCCGCCTGGCCGGCGTCGGGGGCCATCTCACGAACGTCGTCTTCATGGGGATGGGCGAGCCGCTCCTCAACCTCGACGCGGTCCTGGACGCCGCGACAGCTCTCACGGATCCGGCGCGCTTCGGGCTGGGAGCGCGCCACATCACGATCTCGACGTCGGGCGTGGTCCCGGGGATCGAGCGGCTCGCCCGGCTGCGGCCCCAGTGGACCCTGGCGATCAGCCTCCACGCCGCCCGCGATCCGCTGCGCGACCTCCTCGTCCCGCTCAATCGCCGCTGGCCCGTCGCGGACGTGGTGGCCGCCGCACGCGCCTACGGGGAGGCGACCGGCCGGCGCGTCAGCTACGAGTACGTGCTGATCGACGGCATCAACGACACCGCTGCCGACGCCGAGGCGGTCGTGCGGCTCCTGCGCGGCTCCGGCGCCCACGTCAACTGCATCCCGATGAACCCCGTGGCGCACACCCCCTGGCGAGCCAGCACGCCGCCGCGGATCGCGGCCTTTGCCGAGCGACTCCGGGCAGGAGGGCTGGGCGTGACCATTCGGCGCAATCGCGGCCAGGAGGTCGGAGCGGCCTGTGGCCAGCTGGCTGCGGAGCAGGCCGGCGAGCCGCCGGCGCCGGCCGTGGCCCGGCGGCGCGAGCTCCTCGAGGCCGCGTCGGCAATCGCCCTCCGCGGTGAGCGCAGCCCGGAGCCCGCTCCCGCGGGCCTCGGCAGGCCCGGAAGGTCGCTTGCGCGGCCGGGGGGTCCCGGCGCGGGCCGCCGTCCCGCGTCCGGCGCCCGCCGCCCGGCACCACCCGCGCGTCGGCGCCCCGCACCGTCGGGCGGGCGCTGATGGGCGACGGCCGGGCCATCATCGCCGCGAGCGTCCTCAACAGCGACCTTGCGAACCTGGCCCGCGAGGTCCGGCGGGCCGTCAAGGCCGGCGCCGACCGGATCCACCTCGACGTCATGGACGCCCACTTCGTCCCCAACCTGACCTTCGGGTGGACGACGATCGCCCAGCTCCGCCCGGTCACCCAGGCGCCGTTCGACGCCCACCTGATGATCGCGGAGCCCGGGCGCTGGCTCGACGACTTCCTGGCGGCCGGGTGCGACTCGATCACCGTCCACGTCGAGGTGGAGGAGCCGCTCGAGCCTCTCCTGCGGCGGATCAAGGCCGCCGGGCGGGCCGCCGGCCTGGCGATGCGACCGGGGACCCCGATGGCGGCGCTCGAGCCGTACCGGCGCCTGCTCGACATCGTGATGGTCATGACGGTCGAGCCGGGCCACGGCGGCCAGGCCTTCATGCGCGAGGTGGCGCAGCTCAAGATCCCTGAGGCGCGGCTGCTGCTCTCGGAGAAGCCGTGGGGCGGCGAGGTCCACGTGGACGGCGGGCTGAACCGCGAGACCGCCGAGCTGGTGGGCGGCCTCGGGGCTGACGTCCTCATCGCGGGCACGGCCCTCTTCGCGAAAGGCCGCAACCCCGGTCGCGAGGTCCGGCTCATGCGGGCGCTGGCGGACGAGGGCTACGCCCTGGAGCTCAACGACGGCGTTCGGCCCGCGCCCCGTGAGCAGATGGTCCGGCTGGCGAGCCTGCCGCGCGTGCTCGGCGAACCCCTGCGCGACGCGATCGAGGCCGCGGGAGTGCCGGTGGTCATGCTCCGGGGGAGCGGGCTCGTCGGGCCCGACGGTGTTCGCGACGTGGACCTCCTCGTGCCCCGCGTGGCGGCCGCCTGGGTGGAGGACCGCTTCGGCGCCCGCCGCGATGCCCTCAACGACGAGGCCGCGGCGGCGCGTGTCGCGGCGGGTGCGCCCTCCGCGGACCCGGCGGGGTCGGGGAGCTCCTAGGTGCGGGCCCTGGTCCAGCGGGTGTCGCGCGCCGAGGTGCGGGTGGACGGCCGGGTCGTCGGGGCGATCGGCCGCGGAGTCCTGGTGCTGCTCGGCGTCGCCCCGGACGACGATGCCACCACCGCCCGAGCGCTGGCTCGCCGGGTTGAAGAGCTGCGGATCCACGCCGACGCCGAGGGGCGGACGAACCTCGCCCTCGCAGACATCGGTGGGTCGGTCCTCGCCGTGAGCCAGTTCACCCTCTACGCGGACACCCGACGGGGGCGGCGCCCCGGGTTCACCGGGGCCGCCGAGCCGGCCCATGCGGCCGCGATCTACGACCGCTTCTGCATGGCCCTGGAGGAGCGCGGCGTGCCAACGGAGCGGGGCCGGTTCGGGGCCTCGATGGAGGTCGAGCTGGTGAACGACGGCCCGTTCACGATCTGGCTGGACACGGCCGAGCGCTGACGCCGGGACCGGACCCGCGGGCGTGGCGCCCGGCGCACCCTTGGCCCGGTCGCTGCGGACGGACCGGGCCGGGCGTCCAGGGGGCCGGCCGGGTCGCGGCCGGCGGGGCTCAGCGGGGCTTCTTCGCCTGGGTGCGCTTGCAGCGCGTGCAGACGAGCTTGCGGGTCACGACGCCACCCTCGATGACGGCGAGCGTCTGGAGGTTCGGCTGGAGGCGCCGGTGGGTGCGGACGCGGTTCATCCCGCTCGACTGCGGATTGAAGCCGCTCATCGCGGCCTTGCCGCAGATCGCGCAGCTACGGGACATCGAGTTCCTCTGGATGCAGTGCTTGCGGACCGGGGTGGGCCCGGCCCGCCGATCCGGTCACCGGCACGTCGAAGCGCCGCCGGTCCGGTTCCGGGGAGGCTGTATGCTAGCACATCGTTCCGCGCCCGCCCGCCCAGCCCGGAGGTGGACCACGCATGCCCGACGCGCCGTCGCGCTCCGCCGTGCCCGGCCGGAGCCTCGTGACGCAGCGCGCCCTCGTGGACATCGTGCGGACCGCCGTGCTCGGCAGCTACGGGGTCACCGGGCTCGCCGAGCCGTTCCTGCGCCGCCTGCGCCTCGGCGAACGAGCGATCCGGGTCCACGTCCAGCCGGAGGTGGCGGTCGACGTCCGTCTCATCATCGCGGCCGGGCTTCCCGTCGCCGAGGTCGCCCGCCAGGTCGACTCGGCGATCCGCTACGCGCTGCGCCGGGCACTCGACCGCGACATCGCCGCGGTCCGGATCCACGTGGCCGGGCTCGCCACCGGCCCGTTCACCACCCCGGGCGCGGAGGCCCCCGCCGCGGCCGACCCCGACGGCTCCCGCCCGGACGGGGACTCGCGGTAGGTGGTCCGCCTCGCCTGTGACGGCACCGGGCTCCTCGAGGCCGTCCGGGCCGCCGTCGCCAACCTCGAAGCGCACATCGACGAGATCAACGCGCTCAACGTGTTCCCCGTCCCCGACGGCGACACGGGCTCGAACATGGCGGCCACCTGTCGCGAGATGCTCGGCTACGTCCGCGAGGACACGAGCGTCGACGTGGTCGCCGAACGCCTTCGCGAGGGAGCGCTCTTCGGCGCGCGGGGCAACTCGGGCGTCATCCTCAGCCAGGTCGTGCGTGGGCTCGCCGAGGGTTTCGCCGGGAAGCGCCGCTTCAACGGGCTCGACCTGGCCCACGCGCTCGCCCTCGCCTCGACGGCAGCCTACGGGGCGGTTCCGCGGCCGGTCGAGGGCACGATGCTCACGGTGATCCGTGAAGCGTCGGCGGTCGCCGTCGAGACTGCCGAGCGATCGAACGACCTTGAGGCGGTGCTCTGGGCGGCGACCCACGCGGCGGCGCGCGCTCTCGACAAGACCCCGAGCCTCCTGCCGGTCCTCCGCGAGGCCGGGGTGGTCGATTCCGGGGGGGCCGGCCTGCTCAGGCTCTTCGAAGGGGCCCTGGCCTACCTGCGCGGCGAGGTTGCCGTGCCCGCCCCCGTCCGCGCGCCGCGGATCCCCAGCCCGATGCCGGCGGAGTTCGTTCACCTCGAGACGGGCCATGGCTACGAGACGGTCTACCTCGTTCACCCGTTTCCCGGGCAGCTTCTCGACCTCGACCGGATCCGGGGCTATCTCGTGCGGACCGGCGAGTCGGTCAACGTCGCCGGCGACCCCAAGGCGGCCAAGATCCACGTCCACAACGGACGACCCGACCTCGTCCTCCGCCAGGCGCTGCAGCTTGGGCGGATCGTGAACGCCACGATCGTGGACCTCGACCACCAGACGGCCGAGGTGCGCGAGGCCCGTCAGGCACGCGAGGCCGCGCCGCGGACGGGACACGTCCAGCCCGCCAACGCGATTCCGGCGGCCGCCGCGCCCGGGGGCAGGACGGCCGGCACGCGCGTCCCGCTCGGGATCGTGGCCGTCGCGGCGGGAGATGGGCTGGCCGAGGCGCTGGCGGCGTTCGGCATCGCCGACGAGCGGCTGCACGTCTCCATCGTGCGCGGCGGCCAGGCGGAGAACCCGAGCGCCGGGGAGATCCTGGCAGCGATCACCGCCTCACCCGGCGAGGAGGTCGTGATTCTCCCGAACAACCCGAACGTGAAGCTTGCCGCCGGCCAGGCGGCCGAGATGGCCGACCGACCGGTCCGGGTCGTGCCGACGCGCAACGTCGCGGAGGGGATCGCGGCCCTCCTCGAGGTGGACCCGGAGGCGGGGGCCAGCGGCAACGCCGAGCTGATGCTCGCGGCTGGGCGCGCCGTCCAGACCCTGCTCGTGACCGAGGCCGTGCGCGACGCCGTCGTCTCGGGGCGGAAGGTCCGCCGTGGCCAGACGATGGCCCTCGATCCGGACGATGGGCTGCTTGCGGCCGACGACGATCACGGGCGGGCGGTGCTGGCCGGGATCGCGGCCCTCGAGCCGGGGTTCAGCCTCGTCACGCTGTGGTACGGCAACGGGGCCGACCTCGCGGACGCCGAGCACCTGGCCCGCCTCGTGCAGGGCGCGTGGCCGGCCGTCGAGGAGGTCGAGGTCCGCCACGGGGGCCAGCCGCACTATCGGTATCTCGTCAGCGTGGAGTAGGGGACCCGGCCGTGGCATCCCCGGGCGCGCGTGCGAAGCCTGCACCTGCCGATCCCCAGGCCGCGTCTCCGCCCGCCGATGTCTTCGCGACGGCGCTCCGGGTCAGCCGCCTCCCGGGGGCGGCGGCGCTCGGGCGCGTCGGCGGGCGGATCGGCCTGCGGACCGTGCGCGACCTCCTCCTCTGGCTCCCCCGACGCTACGACGACCTGCGGACGGTGTACGACCTGGGGGCGTTGCGGTATCTCGATCCGGACAGCATCGTCAGCGCCCGAGCCCGCGTGGTGAGCGTCCGCCAGGGCCGCACCGCGCGCCGTCGAACGCCCGTGGTGACCGCGGTGCTGACCGACGGGACCGGGTCCGCCGAGGCCCAGTGGTACGGCCGGCAGTTCGTGGAGCGCCGCCTGCTGCCGGGCACCGAGTACCTGTTCTCCGGCAGGCTCAAGAAGCACGGTTTCGGGGTTCTTCTCGACAATCCCGCCTTCCAGGTCCCCGAGGGAGACCTCCTCCATGTCGGGCGGATCGTGCCCGTCTACCGCCTCACGGAGGGACTTGCCCTCAAGGCGCTGCGGGCCGCGATCCGGGCTGCCCTGGACCGCTGGCCGCCGTATCCGGAGTACCTGCCGGCCGATCTGCTGGCTGCCGAGCGGCTCGAAGGGATCGCCGTGGCCCTCGAGCAGGCCCACTTCCCGGACGAGTTCCCGCGTCGCGACGCGGCGCTGCGGCGGCTCGCCTTCGACGAGCTCCTCGCCCTCCAGGTCGGCATGGTGGCGCGTCGGCGCCAGCGCGTCGTGGCGGCGGCGGTGAGCGTGACGACCCCCGACCACCGCGACGCCGCGATCCGGGGCGCCCTCGTTGATGCTCTTGGCGCGCGGCTCGGGCCGGGTGTGCAGCTGACCGGCGATCAGGCGGCGGCGATGACCGACGTCCGCGGCGACATGGCGGGTCGCCACCCGATGCTGCGACTGCTCCAGGGCGACGTGGGATCGGGGAAGACGGCGGTGGCCGCCTACGCGCTGGCCGTGGCAGCGGAGGCGGGCGTCCAGGGCGCCCTCCTTGCGCCGACCGACCTCCTCGCCCGGCAGCACGCCGTCACGCTCGGCGACTTCCTTGCTCCGCTCGGGATCCCGGTGACGCTCCTGACGGGCTCGCTGTCGGGTCCCGGCGCCGCGCATGCCCTGGGTGCGATCGCCGACGGGCGGGCCGCGGTCGTCGTCGGCACGCACGCCCTCTTCTCCGAGCGGGTGCGCTACGCGAACCTGGGCCTGGTCGTGGTCGACGAGCAGCACCGCTTCGGTGTCGAGCAGCGCGGCGCCCTCGAGGCGAAGACCACGCATGGGGCCGCCCACGTCCTGCTGATGACCGCGACGCCCATCCCGCGGACGGTCGGCCAGGTTGTCTACGCGGACCTCGACGTCTCGAACCTCCGGACGGTCCCGGCCGGACGCGTCCCCATCAGGACCGTGATCCGCCGCCCCGGCGACCTCGACCGGCTCTGGGACCACGTCCGCCGCGAGGCCGCCGACGGGCACCGGGCGTTCGTGGTGGTTCCGCACATCGACGAATTGGAGGACGAGGAGGAGAACGTGGCGGGGGCCGAGGCCGAGGCGGCGCGCCTGCGCGACCTGCTGGCTCCCCTCCGGGTGGGCCTCGTCCACGGTCGGATGAAGGCGGCCGTCCGCGACGAGGAGATGGCGCGCTTCCGCGACGGCAGCCTGGACGTCCTGGTCGGGACGAGCGTGGTCGAGGTCGGCGTCGACGTGCCCGAAGCGAGCGTGATGGTCATCGAGGGCGCCGATCGCTTCGGGCTGGCCCAGCTGCACCAGCTGCGCGGGCGCGTCGGGCGCGGCACCGCGGCGTCGTGGTGCGTGCTGGTCGCCGACGTCGCCCGGGACTCTGCGGCCGGCGAGCGCCTGGACGCCGTCCAGCGGACCCTCGACGGCTTCGAGCTGGCGGAGACCGACTTCGCTCTGCGCCGGGAGGGCGACGTCCTGGGCCTGGCCCAGAGCGGTCTGCCGCGACTCCGCGTCGCGACGCTGGCTCGCCCCGACCACCGTGACCTGGCCGGGGCCGCCCGCCGCCAGGCGGAGGCCCTGCTCGACGCGAAGGGCGGATTCCGGGTGGCGGGCGCGCCGCTCGCCCGCGAGCTCACCGCGGGCTGGCTGGCGCGGGTCTTCGCGGGCGATCCCGCCTCGGGGGCCTGACCCGATGGCCGGCTCGGGGAGGGTCGTGGCGGGCAGCGCCGGCGGGATCCAGCTGGCCGCGGCCGGACCGGGCACGCGGCCGCTCGCCGACCGCGTCAAGCAGGCGGTCTTCGGCTCCCTCGAACCGCTGCTTTCCGGGGCGGCGGTGCTGGACCTCTGCGCCGGCTCGGGCGCGGCCGCCATCGAGGCGCTCTCGCGCGGCGCTGCCCGGGCGGTCCTCGTGGAGCGCGACGCGGGCGCCGTCGGCGTCATCCGCGAGAACCTGCGGCGGACGGGCCTCGCCGCTGCGGCGGTCGTTGTGCACCGCGACGCCGTGGCCGCACTGCGCGGCCCGGCCCTGCGCGGCCAGCAATTCGACCTCGCGATCGTTGACCCCCCGTACGCCGAGACCCCCCTCCGCGATGCCATCCTGGCGATCCTCGCCGCCCCGGACGGGCCCCTGCGGGCGGGCGCGACCGTCGTCGTGACCGCCTACTGGCGCGAGCCGCCGCCGGACGAGGTGGGGCTGCTACGATCCGTGCGGGTCCGCCGCTTCGGAGAAACCGCGATCACCCTCTACCGCCGGGACCCGGGTGGGGTCGCGGCCGCGGACTGATCGGAGACGGGATGCGCACCGCGGTCTACCCCGGATCGTTCGACCCGATCACCCTCGGGCACGTCGACGTCCTGCGCCGCGCCGCCGGCGTCTTCGACCGGGTGGTCGTGGCCGTCCTCGTCAATCCGCGCAAGGCGCCCACCGGCGAGGCGGACGGCCGCGTGACCGCGATCCGCGAGGCGGTGGCGGAGGCCCTTCCCGACCTCGCCGGGCGGATCGAGGTGCGGGTCTTCGACGGGCTCACCGTCGACGCCTGTCGGGCGGCGGAGGCCCGCCACATCGTGCGGGGGCTGCGGGCGGTCTCCGACTTCGAGGCCGAGCTGCAGATGGCCCACATGAACCACCGCCTGGCTCCCGAGATCGATACCGTCTTCTTCATGACCGCCCTCGAGTACGGGTACCTCTCGTCCAGCCTCGTGAAGGAGATCGCCCGGTTCGGTGGGGACGTGTCGGCCATGGTCCCGGCCGGCGTGGCCGCTCGCCTTCGCGCGTCGGGGGAGGAGAGCCCGCGGCTATAATCCCTCGCATCATCGCCCCGGGCGCCGAGGAGGGCCGTCCCATCGACATCATGTTCTTCGTCGAGCGTCTCGAGGGGATGCTCGCGAACGGCAAGAAGCTGCCGTTGACGTCCAGCGTCGTCATCGACCAGGCCGCGGCGCTCGAGCTCATCGACGAGCTCCGGCACGCGATCCCCGAGGAGGTGCAATCGGCGCGCCGGATCAACGCCGAGGGTGAACGCATCCTCGAGCGGGCGAACCAGGAGGCCGAGCGGGTCGTCGTCCGGGCCCGCGAGCAGGCAGCGCAGCTCATCGACGAGCAGGGCCTGACCGAGGCGGCCGAGGCCGAGAGCCGGCGGCTCATCGCCGAGGCGGGGGCCGAGGCCGACGACACCCGCCGCGGCGCCGACGACTATGCCGCGGACGTCCTCGTCCGACTCGAAGGCGAGGTCTCGCGCGTGCTCGGACAGATCGAGCGGGGGATCGACGCCCTGGGCGTCCGCGACGATGCTTCCGCCGCGGCCGGGGAGGTGACGGAGGAGCCGGCCGCGCCCGCCGCGGGATGACCACCGTCCCGGGTGACGCCCTCGTCCTCAACGTGGCCGGGCTCCTGGGCGAGCCACCCGGCTCGCATCGTGACGTGGTCGTTGACGTCGCCCAGCTCGAGCTCGGCGACGACCTCGCCCATGCCGCGCCCGTGGTCGTCCGCGTCCGGGTCGCCCGGACGAACCGGGGCGTCGTCGTCGCGGGCCGCGTGCGGACCGACCTGGCGGACACGTGCGGCCGCTGCCTCGCGCCGTTGCGGATCTCCATCGACGCCCCGATCGAGGAGGAGGTCCTGCCCCTCCTCGACCTGCAGTCCGGGCTGCGGCTCGACACGACCGCCGAGCCGGAGGTGTTCCGCCTCACCGACCACCACGAGCTGGACCTGGAGCCGCTCGCCCGCGAGGCGATCCAGCTCGCGGCGCCCATCGCGCCGGTGTGCCGGCCGGACTGCCGGGGACTCTGCCCCGAGTGCGGCGGCGACCTCAACGTGGGGCCGCACGATCACGGTGACGTGGCGGACGATCCGCGGCTGTCCATCCTTCGCGAGCTGCGGATCGACGACGACGGCTGAAACCGGCTACACTCCGGCTTCGGCCCGACGGCGCCGGCGCGCCGCGACGCCCCATGAATGCACGATCGCGGTCCCGCGCGCCCGCGCCGCACCGCCCGGCACACGACAGGAGCAGCAACCCCGATGGGTCTCCCGAAGCGGAAGGTCTCGCACGCCCGGCAGGGCGAGCGGCGCTCGCATCTCGCCCTGAGCCTGCCAAGCCTGGTCGAGTGCAGCCACTGCCACGCCATGAAGCGCTCGCACCACGTCTGCCCGAGCTGCGGCTACTACAACGGTCGGCAGGCCGTCGAGCTCAAGAAGAAGGGCAGCGAGGCGGCCTCCTGACCGCCGCCCGCGCCGCTGCCGCCAGCCGCCGCCCTTCATGGACCTCGCGACCGTTCGGGGCATCGGGCACGGCCGCCGGGTCCGCCTGGCGGTCGACGCGATGGGCGGTGACCACGCCCCGGACGAGGTCGTGGCCGGGGCGCTTCTGTACGCTGCGGAGAACCCCGACGACGAGGTAGTCCTCGTGGGGGCGCCGGCGCGGATCGCCACCGTCGTCGGAGCCGCCCTCCCGCCCAACGTGACCATCGAGGCCGCCAGCCAGGTCATCGAGATGCACGAGCACCCGGCCCTCGCGCTCCGCGAGAAGAGGGACGCCTCCATCCTCGTCGCCTGCGACCTCGTGAAGCACGGTCGGGCCGACGCCGTGATCACCGCGGGGCACACCGGCGCCGCGATGGCGGCCGCCGTCCTGCGCCTGGGCCGCACCCGCGGCGTGGATCGCCCCGCCCTGGCGATCCAGATGCTCACCGACACGGGACCGCTCGTGCTCCTCGACATCGGGGCGAACCCCGACTCGACCCCGGAGAACCTCGCCCAGTACGCCCACATGGGAGCCCTGTTCGCCGAGCGCGCCCTCGGCATCGAACGGCCCCGCGTCGCGCTCCTCTCGATCGGCGAGGAGAAGGGCAAGGGCGACGCCCGCATCCAGCGGGCGACCGAGCTTCTCGATGCGTCCGACCTCAACTTCACGGGGAACGTGGAGGGCAAGGACCTGGTCCATCACCCCGCGGACGTCGTGGTCTGCGACGCCGTCCTCGGCAACGTCACCATCAAGTTCTTCGAGGGGCTCGCGGGGTTCATCTTCGACCTGTGGGCCAAGGAGTTCCGCGGCTCCCTGCGCGGCCGGATCGCCTACCTCCTCATGCGTCCCGGGATCGGGCGGATCCGCCGGACCTTCGACTACGAGGTCCTCGGCGGGTCGCCGCTGCTGGGAGTCCGGGGCATGGTCGTCATCACCCACGGCCGGGCGAAGCGGCGGATGGTGAAGCACGCCATCGGCGTCGGCGCGGCGGCCGCCCGGGCCCGGGTCCCCGAGCTGATCGGCGATGCCTTTCGCCCCCCGACCGGAGGGCCCGACGACGGCACCCCGGCGGCTCCGGAGCCGGAAGGATGAACGAATCCGGGCTGGCCGTGAGCCGGACCGTGGTCCGCGATCTCGTCGGCCTCGCGGCGATCGAGGTCCCCGGCGTCCTCCGCGTCGGCTGGGCGAGCCCGCCGTGGCGTCGACTCTTCGCGGGGCGGCCCATTGCGGTCCGGGTTCGGGGCGGGATCGTGGAGGCCCGGGTGGTCGTCATCGCCCGGCCCGGTCAGCCGCTCGAGGCGCTCGCCGCCGACGTCCGGTCCGCCGTGGCCGCTGCCGTCGAGCGCCTCCTGGGCCTCGAGATCGGCGAGGTCACGGTCCGGATCGACGGAATCGGCGGCTGAGCCCGTGAGCGGACGGCCCGTCCGGTCCGGCGGCGACCTCGTCCGTTCGCGCCGGGCGGCTCGGCGCCTCGCGCTGGCGGCGCTCTTCGAGGCGGAGTTCGGCCAGAGGACGGCGCCGGTCGTGCTGGAGCGCCACCTCGCGGAGACCGAGGGAGACCCGGAGACGGCCCGCCACGCCCGCCTCCTCGTGGACGCGGCGGTCGCCAACCGCGAGCCGATCGACGCCCGCATCGAAGCGGCGGCGCCCCAATACCCCGTGGCCACCCTCGCCCGGATGGACCGCGTTCTCCTCCGTGCGGGCATCTGCGAGGTGCTACACTCGCCCGCGACGCCGGCCCGGGTGGCGATCGCCGAGTGGGTCGAGCTCGCGCGGGTCTACGGAGGGGACCCCGCCAGGCGCCTTGTCAACGGGGTCCTCGGTCGCGTGGCCAGGGACGTTGCGGCCGAGGTGCTGGAGTCTCAACCGGGACCGCGCAGCACAGCAGTCCCCGACGCGCAGCAGTGACACCCAGGGAGGAAGGAGCCAGTGGCGACCACGTACGAGCGGCTGAAGAAGATCGTCGTCGAGCAGCTCGGCGTCGATGAGGCCGAGGTGAACCCCGAGGCCTCGTTCGTCGATGATCTCAATGCCGATTCGCTCGACCTCGTCGAGCTCATCATGAGCCTCGAGGAAGAGTTCGGAATGGAGATCTCGGACGAAGAAGCCGAGAAGATCCGCACCGTCCAGGACGCCGCCGACTACATCGACGAGCACGCGAGCTGACGGCGCCCCGGTCACGGCCGGGGGAGGACGCTGTCACGCCGCGTCACGCGCCCGAGGCTGCTGAGCGGCTCGGGCTCCGGTTTCGCGATCCTTCGCTCCTGGCCCGCGCGCTCGTCCACGGTTCGTGGCAGCACGAGCACCCGGATGACGCGATCGGCCACAACGAGCGCCTCGAGTTCCTCGGCGACGCCGTGGTCAGCCTCGTCATCTCCGAGGCGCTCCACGGCCGCCGTCCCGACGACGACGAAGGGATCCTCTCCGCGCGCAGGGCCGCGATCGTGAGCACGAGCGGCCTGGCTCGCCTTGCCCGGCGGATCAACCTCGGCGACTACCTCCTCCTGGGCGAGGGTGAGGCCCACCGCGGCGGCCGCGCCCGGCCCATCCTGCTGGCGTCGGCCCTCGAAGCGGTGGCGGCCGCGATCTTCCTCGACCAGGGCTGGGAAGCGGCCCGCACCTGGCTCTGCGCGCTCGCGGCGCCCGAGCTTGCGGCGGACGCCCCGCCCGGGTCGCTGAAGAGTCCCAAGAGCCGCCTCCAGGAGCTGACCCAGCGCAGCTCGGGAGAGCGGCCCGACTACCGCCTCGCCGGGGTCACCGGCCCCGAGCACGAGAAGCGGTTCGTCGTCGAGGTGGCGGTCGGCGGTCGGATCGCGGGCACGGGCAGCGGCGGCTCCCGGCGCAGCGCCGAGACGGCGGCCGCGACGGCCGCCCTCGAGACCCTGGCGGCCGAGCGGCGCCAGGATCCAGGGGGCGCGAGCAGCGCGGCGGAGGCCCCGGGTCCTTCGACCCCCGATCCGGCAGACGGCCCGGATGCTGCCCGGTGAGCGGGCCCGCCCGGCTCCAGGCTCTGCGGCTGCAGGGGTTCAAGTCCTTCGCCGAGCGGACGACCGTCGAGTTCGTCCCGGGGATCAACGCCGTTGTCGGGCCCAACGGCTCGGGCAAGAGCAACCTTGCGGACGCCTTGCGCTGGGCCCTCGGCGAGCAGGGTCGGGCGCTCCGCTCGCGTCGCGCGGAGGACGTCGTGTTCGCGGGATCCGAGCGGAGGGCGGCGCTCGGGATGGCCGACGTCACCCTGGTGCTCGACAACGCGGACGGCCTCGTGCCCGTCGACTTCGCCGTCCTCGAGATCGGCCGCCGGCTCTACCGATCCGGGGAGAACGACTACCTCGTCAATCGCCAGCGTGTCCGCCTGAAGGACCTGGTGGAGCTGCTCGACGCGGCGCACCTCGCGGACAACGCCTTTCTGTTCATCGGCCAGGGAATGGTGGACCAGGCGCTCGCCCTCCGACCCGAGGAGCGTCGCCCGCTCTTCGAGGAGGTCGCCGGCGTGCGCCGGCACGAACGGCGACGACGACGCGCGGAGGGTCAGCTCGAGGAGGCATCCGCGAACCTTGCCCGCGTCGAGGACATCCTGGCCGAGCTGCGCCCCCAGGTCCGCCGGCTCGCCGCGCAGGCCGAGCAGCAGGCCTCCCGCTCGCGTGCCGGCGACGAGCTGGCCGCCGCGCTGGTCGCCGCCTTCAGCGCCCGCTGGCAGGCCGCGGCAGGAGGTGCGCGCCGCGCTGCAGAACGGCTCGCCGGGGCGCGGCGGGTGGCGGCCGCGGCGCTCGACACCCTCCAGGCGGCCGAGAACGGCGCCGCGGCCGCGGCCGATGAGCTGGCGGCGCACGTGGCCGTCGAGTCCGATCGTCGGGCCTCCCACGAGGCCGCGCGCGAGGCCCTCTCGATGCTCGACCTCGAGGCGGCTGCGGCGGTGGCGGAGGCCGCCTCGATCGACCGCGATCGCGACCGCCTGGCATCCGAGCGGGCGGCCGCGGAAGCCGAGCTGGCCGAGCGGCGCCGCCAGCTGGCGCTCCCGATTCCGGCCCTCGACTCCGCCGTGGAACGAGAGCTCGCAGAGGTCGACCGGGCCCTCGCCGAGGCCCGCGCGGAGGCTGGTGCCCTGCGCGCCGCGACGGCCCGCCGTTCCGAAGCGGAGGCAGCGCTGCGGCGGGCCGCGGCCGCCCGCGCCGATGAGCGTGCGGGACTCCGGCGCCGCCTGACTGCAGCCGACGAGGCGCACGCAGAGGCGCGGGAGGCGACGGCCGCCGCCCGGGCCCGGGCAGCCGTCGCGAGTGCAGCGCTGGAGCAGGCGCGCGGGGCCGTTCGCGACGTCCATGCCGCCGAGGACGCCGCCCGCGGGCGGCGCGAGGCGGCGCGCCTGGCGCTCGTGGACGCGGAGGCGGCCCACCACTCCGCTGCGGACGCGGCGGCCGCGGCGCGGGCCCGCGTCGCCACGTTGCGTGGCCGCGCGGAGACGATGCGCGCGCGGCTGGCGTCCGAACAGGGGCGCGGGATCGCGCCCGCGGCGCGGCGAGCAGGCGGCCGCGCCGTCGCGGGCGACCTGGACGTGGAACCTGCCCTGCGCTCCGTCGTGGCGGCGGCGCTCGGTGAGCTCGGGAGGAGCTTCGTCGTCCCCCGGGCCGCGCTGGCTCGGCTCGCCGGCGAGCAGGGCGTGGTCGTCCTCGGCGACGCCAGCGGGGCCGGGACGCGGGCGCCCGATAGTGGCGAGGTGGAACAAGCCCGGAGCGGCGCGGCGGGCCGTGGTGGGGGCCTGCTTGCGGATGGCATCCGAGCCGACCCCACGGGAGTGGTCCTGCGGCTGCTGGCGCGATGGGCCTGGGCTCCATCGCTGGCCGACGCCGTGGACCTCGCCGGGTCGTTGCCGGCCGGATGGCGCATCGTCGCGCGCGACGGGGGGCTAGCCGGGGCCGACGGCGTCGTTGTGCTCGGGGCGCCGGATGCGCCGCTGGCGCACCGGATGGAGCTCGACGCCGTGGTGCTCGATCTCGCGGCGGCCGAGGCCGGGGCTGTCGCGCTCGAGGAGCGCGTCGCCGCGGCCGAGGAGGCCGCCGCGCACGCCCGGGCAGAGGTGGAGGCGGCGCGCAGGGCCGAGGCAGAGGCGACGGGCCGGCGTCGCACCGCGGACGAGGCCGAGCGCCAGGCCGGTCGGAGCGCCGAGCATGCGGCCCGCGAGGCGGCCTGGGGCGCGGCCCGGGAGGCCGCTCTCGACGAGGAGCGGCGGCCCCTGCGGGAGAGGCTGGCGATCCCGGAGCTGACGGGCCCGCCCCCGTTGACGGAGGACGTCGCGGCGGCCGGGGAGGGCGTCGCCGGCGCCCTGGCAGCGTGGGACAGCCGCGCCGCCGAGCTTGCAGGTCGGCGGGATTCGCTGTCGGCCGCGCGGGCCGTCCACGACGCGGACCGGCGGGCGGCGGAGGCTGGCCGGGCGCGCGCCGAAGCGTCGGCGCAGACAGCCGAGGAGCGGATCGGGCGGGCCGACGTCGAGTCCGTGTCCCTTGCGGGTCGCCATGCCCTGTTGGAGGCTGCTCGCGCGGCACGCGACGCGGCGCGCGCCGAGGCTGCCTCCCGCGAGTCGGTCACCCGGGCGGCGCTCGATGCCGTGCGCGCTGCGGACAGCGCCGGGCGCGTCCGCCTCCGCCTCGCGGAGGCGGACGTGGCGAGCGCCCGCGAGGCGCTGCGCCGGGCCGAGGACGCCCACCGGATCGGCGAGGTCCAGGAGCTGGAGGCGCGGCTCGGGCTCGACGCCGTCCGGGAGCAGGCGCTGGTCGAGTTTGCCGGGCTCGGGGCCGTGGGGCTCCGAGCACTCGATCCTGCGGCCAGCGCGAGCGACCTGGAGGACGAAGGCGCGGCGCTCGCGGAGGCGCTGGGAGCCGCAGGTGCCCGGTGGGCGGCGAGCCCGTCCGCGGAGGAGCCGCCGGGCCCGGGCCGGCTCGCCTCCCTGCGACGACGCTTCCACGAGCTTGGGGTCGCGAATCCGTACGCCGCGGAGGAGCACGCGGAGCTTCGCGCCCGCGTCGATGGCCTCGAGGCCCAGCGGGGCGACCTCGTCGGGGCCATCGAGAAGACGCGCTCCCTGATCGCCGAGCTGGACGCCCTGATCGCCCGGCGGTTCCGGGACACGTTCGCCGCGCTCGAGACGGCCTTCGACCGGCGCTTCCAGCAGCTCTTCGGGGGCGGCTACGCCCGGCTCAGCCTTACCGATCCCGGGGACCTCGCCCAGACCGGCATCGAGATCGTCGCCCGGCCGCCCGGCAAGAAGGCGCAGGCCCTCGCCATGCTCTCCGGCGGCGAGCGGGCCCTCACGGCCGTCGCCCTGCTCTTCGCGATGCTCGAGGTGCGTCCCGTTCCCTTCTGCGTCCTCGACGAGGTGGACGCCGCTCTCGACGAGGCGAACGTCGGCCGCTTCGTCGACGCGCTTCGCGGCCTGGCCGAGACGACCCAGTTCGTCGTGATCACCCACAACCGGGGGACGATCGAGGCGGCGGACGCGCTCTACGGGATCACCGTCGGCGAGGACGCCGTCAGCCGGGTCGTGAGCCTTCGGATCGAGGAGGCCCGCTCGATCGCCGACCGAGCGCGCGCCGGCCACGATGGCCGCGGTGCGCTCGACTCGCAGAGGGCCGGCTGACACCGCGCCCCACCCGGACGGAGGATGCATGTTCTGGCGACGCAAGCCACAGGAGGACCCCGACCCGGGCACGGCCGCGTCTCCCGAGGAGGAAGCTCCAGGGTCCGACGCCGAGATCGAGGCGCAGCTGGAGGCAGAGCTCGCTTCCGCCGAGCCCGTCGAGGAGCCCGCCGTCCCGCCATCCAGCGAGCAGACCCCCCAGCCCGTCGGCCCCCTGGTGGCGGACGCGGACATGGCGCCGATCGTGGAGGGCGACCTCGCCGACGGCGTGGCGCGAAGCCGGGTCGGGTTCGTCGCCCGCCTGCGGGGGATCCTCGGCAGGGGCGATCTCGACGCGACCACGTGGGAGGAAGTCGAGGAGATCCTGATCGCGGGGGACGTCGGGGGAACGCTGGCGATGGAGATCGTGGAGCGGGCGCGGGCCCGGCGCCACCCCGCCGGCCCGGAGGCAGGTGTCCGGGAGGAGCTCGCCGCCCTGCTCGCGCCGCGGGAGCCCGGCTGGACCTTCGAGCCCGCCGCACCGGGGCAGCCCGCCGTCATCCTCGTCGTCGGCGTCAACGGGACGGGCAAGACGACCACGATCGGCAAGATCGCCGCGCGGGAGCGGGCGATCGGACGCACCGTTCTGCTGGCGGCCGGCGACACGTTCCGCGCGGCAGGCATCGGCCAGCTCCGCCTGTGGGGCGAGCGCGCCGGTGCCCCGGTGATCGCCCACGCTCCAGGCGCCGACCCAGCGGCGGTCATCTACGATGCGGTCGACGCGGCAGTCGCCCGCGGCGTCGACATCCTCATCGCCGACACCGCCGGGCGGCTCCACACCAAGTCGAACCTGATGGACGAGCTGGCCAAGATGCGGCGGGTGATCGACCGCCGCCTGCCGGGATCCCGGCCGGAGGTCCTGTTCGTCCTCGACGCCACGACCGGCCAGAACGGCCTCGCCCAGGCCCGGGCCTTCCACGAGGCCACGGGGCTGACCGGGATCGTCCTCACCAAGCTCGACTCGACCGCGAAGGGCGGCATCGTCTTCGCCATCGAGCACGCCCTCGGCGTGCCCGTCCGGTTCGTGGGAGTGGGGGAGAAGGTGGGGGACCTCCTGCCGTTCGACCCCGATGCGTTCGTGGCTGCGCTCTTCGCCTAGGAACGCCGGCCGAGGACACGTCGCCGGGATGCGCTAGACTCTCGGCACCATCGGTGTCGCCAGAACCCGCGCACCACCTCCGGAGTGCACCTGCGCCCCGCGGGATCCCGGTCCACAGGAGCCCTCGCCTCCGCATGTTCGACGCCCTCTCCGACCGCCTCCGCAAGACGCTCGGCAGCCTGACCGGCCGGGGCCGGGTCAGCGAGGCCGACGTCGAGGCCGCCATGCGCGAGGTCCGCCTGGCGCTCCTCGAGGCCGACGTCAACTTCAAGGTCGTCAAGGATTTCACGGCCCGCGTGCGCGAGCGGGCCGTCGGCGCGGACGTCCTGGACTCGCTCAATGCCGGCCAGCAGGTCGTCGGGATCGTCAACGAGGAGCTGACCGCGCTCCTCTCCGCGGGCGACCGGACCTTCCACCTGTCCGGCAACCCGGCGGTGGTCGCCCTCGTCGGCCTCCAGGGATCCGGCAAGACGACCTCCGCGGCCAAGCTCGCGCGCCACGTCGTCAAGCTCGGCCGCCGGCCGATGCTCGTCGCGGCCGACCCCTACCGCCCGGCGGCAGTGGAGCAGCTCCGGACGCTGGGGAAGAGCCTCGACATCCCGGTCTTCGCGGCGCCGCCGGGCACCCCCGTCCCCGAGATCGGGCGGCTCGGGATCGAGGCGGCCCGGCGCGAGGTCCGCGACACGATCATCCTCGACACGGCCGGCCGGCTCACGGTCGACGAGGTCCTGATGGCCGAGATCACCGAGCTCACCCGGGTGGTTCGGCCCGTGGAGACCCTCCTGGTGGTCGACGCGATGGTCGGCCAGGAGGCGGTTGCCGTCGCCCAGGCCTTCGCAGCCGCGGTGCCCCTCACGGGCCTGGTCCTCAGCAAGATCGACGGCGACGCCCGCGGGGGCGCGGCGCTCTCCATCAGTGCCGTGACCGGGCTGCCCGTGAAGTTCCTGGGCACGGGCGAGAAGACGGACGCCCTCGAGCCGTTCCACCCGGACCGCCTCGCCGGGCGCATCCTCGGGATGGGCGACGTGCTGACGCTTGTGGAGCGGGCGCAGGACGCGTTCGACCAGAAGCAGGCCGAGAAGACCGCGTCACGGCTGCAATCGGGGAGCTTCACCCTCGAGGACATGCTCGAGCAGCTCCAGCAGGTCAAGAAGATGGGCCCGCTGGGCCAGGTGATCGAGATGATCCCGGGGCTGGGCGGGATGGCGAAGGAAGCGCAGGACTCGGTCGATCGGGGCGACCTGAAGCGGACCGAGGCGATCATCCGCTCGATGACCCCCAAGGAACGGCGCGACCCGGATGTCCTCAACGCGAGTCGGCGACGCCGGATCGCGGCCGGGTCCGGGACCTCGATCGCCGAGGTCAACCGGCTGGTCAAGCAGTTCACCGACATGCAGAAGCTCATGAAGCAGCTCCGCGGGGGTCGTCGGATCCCCGGGATGTTCGGCCGCTGAGGCCGGGAGGAGTCGACATGGCCGAGATCGAGCCGGTCTCCGGGACGAGCGCCACGGCGGGTGACGCCGGGCCGGTCCCGACTGCGCCCGTCGAGGCGGGTGCCGTGACCGCCGCCGAGCCGCCGGCGGCACCCCCGGCAGCGGCCGCGCCGCCCCCGCCGGCCGCCCGCCCCAGGAACCTCGTGCGCTGGGGCGTCGCCCTGCTGGTCGTGGCGGTGATGGTCGGCGTCGTCTCGGTGGCGGCCGCGTTGCTCGCCGCGGGCGGCGCCGCGTCCGCCGTCCAGGGCTGGCTTCCGAATGACACCGTCGCCTACCTGGAGATCCGGGCCGACCTGCCGGGCGACCAGCGGGCCAAGGTCGGCGACCTTCTCGCGAAGTTCCCGGGCTTCGCCGACCAGGCCTCGCTGGACGGGAAGATCGACGAGGCGCTGAACCGCATCCTCGAAGGGTCCGGCGTCAGTTGGACCAGCGACGTCAAGCCGTGGGTCGACGGCGAGGTCGGGCTCGCGGCCACCGCTGCCGCCCTCGACGTCGCGAAGATGACCGGCGTCTACCCCCTCGACGGCCCCGATGCCGGGAAGGCGCCCGACGACGGGGCCGTGGTGCTGATCGCCGTGAAGGACGGCGCCGCCGCCAAGGCCTGGGTCTCGAAGGAGCTCGGAGGCTCCCAGACGACGGAGACGTACGCCGGCGGCGAGATCACCATCGTCAGCGGCCCCCTGAAAAGCAATCTCGCCTTCGCCGTCCGCGGCACCGTCCTGATCCTGGGGCCCGAGAAGACCGTGAAGGCCGCCCTCGACACGGCAGGCGCGAGCGCGTTCGCGTCCTCCGAATCGTTCACCGCGGCCGGCAAGACCGCGCCGAGTGCCTACCTTGGGTACGGCTACGTGGACCTCAAGGCGTTCACCGACGCGGCCCTCGCCGCGGCCGGGGAGCAGGCGACCCTGCCGGCGGCGTGTCTCGACACGATGATGGCGAAGATCCCGGCCTGGGCCGCGGGTTCCGCCCGTGCCGAGGACGACGCCCTCGTCTTCACCGCCACCGCTTCGACGGCCGGCGCCACCTCGACCGCCAAGAACAGCGCCAGTGCCATCGCCTCGCGCCTCCCCGCGTCGACGGTGGCTGCCCTCGAAGTGCGCGACCTGGGGCCCGGCCTCGTGGCCGCCCTCGACTCTCTCAAGACGACCCTCGCCTGCGACCCGTCGACGGCCGCGACCATTGACCAGGTCGAGCAGGCGCTGGCGGCCGTCGGCGGCGCCGAGGCGCTCGCCGGGTGGGCCGACGACACCGCGATCGCTGCGACCGTGGACGGCACCGCTTTCGGCGGCGGCCTCGCCGCGACCGTCACCGACGAGGCGGCGGCCGGCCGCGCCCTCGACCAGCTGCAGGCGCTCCTCGCCCTCGGCGGCGCCGGGGCGGGCCTCGCGTCGCGCGAGGAACCCTACGGCGACGGGACGCTGCTGGTCGTCACCATCCCGCCCCAGGCCACGGGCGCCGCCGTTCCGGAGATCGCCGCGACGGTGCAAGGGGGCGTCTTCGTCGTCGGGACCATCGACTTCGTCAAGGCCGTGGTCGACACGAGCGCGGCCGAATCGCTGGCCAAGGATCCGGTCTACGAACGCGCCATCGCCCTCGCCGGCGGCGACGGGCTGAGCGACCTCTTCATCGACATCGCCGGCATCCGGGCCGGCGTGGAGGCGATGATTCCCGCCGAGGCGAAGGACCGCTACGAGACCGAGATCAAGCCCTTCCTCGTGCCGCTCGAGGCGTACGCCTCGGTGACCGAAGCCCCCGGCGCGACGGCCGTGTCCCGCGCCGTTCTCACGTTCACGAAGTAGGAGGGATCCGCACCAGATGGCAGCACGCATCCGCCTCACCCGCGTCGGCGCGACGAAGCAGCCGACCTACCGCGTCGTCGTGGCCGACAGCCGCAAGCCCCGCGACGGCCGCGCCATCGAGATCCTCGGGCATTACAACCCGCGGATGGAGCCGGTCGAGTTCGCGGTCGACGTCGAGAAGACGAAGGCCTGGCTCGCCAAGGGCGCGCTGCCGACGGAGACCGTCGAGCGGCTGCTGCGAAACGCCGGCGTCCTGCCGGCCGCGAAGTAGGGGATCGCCATGGCCGCCCCCCAGCTCGTCGAATACGTCGCCAAGTCGCTCGTCGATCACCCCGAGCAGGTCGAGGTCACCGTCAGCCAGGAGGCCGGCGCCACCGTGATCGAGCTCCGCGTCGCGGAGGACGACATGGGCAAGGTGATCGGCCGCAACGGCAGCGTCGCCAAGGCCCTCCGGACGCTCCTCAAGGTCGTCTCCGCGCGGGACGGCGAGCAGTTCCAGCTGGAGATCGTCTGATCGACGCCGAGGGCGCTCCGGCCGGGCGGCTCGTCGTCGCGCTGGTCCGGGGCCTCCACGGCATCCACGGCGCCGTGCGGGTCGAGACCCTGACGGACCGACCCGCGGAGCGCTTCGTCGTGGGCGCGCGGCTCAATCTCGAGGGATCGGCGACCGCGCTCACGATCGTCGAGGCACGACCCGCCAACCCGGGCTGGATCCTGCGCTTCGGCGAGGTGGGCACGCGCGAGGCGGCCGAGCACCTGCGGCTCGCCTACCTCGAGGTGGAAGCCGGACCGACGGACGCCCTTCCGCGGGGGGCCTACTTCTGGCACGAGATGGTCGGTGTCGCGGTTCGCGACCTCGACGGGGCGCTGCTGGGCACGGTGCGCGACGTCTACCGTGCCGGCGGCGCCGACGTGCTCGAGGTCGTCGGCGGGCCCCGCGGCGACTTCGATCTCCCGATCATCCGGCCCTTCGTCCGGATCCTCGCGCCGCGGCGGGGCGAGATCGTCGCCGATCCCGACGCACTCGATCTCACCCCGCTCGACCAGGTCCGGCCGCCGGCGCCGGCGCGTCCTCCGCGGCCCCGCCGGGCCACCCGCCGCCGCCCTGCCGTGCTCGCCGCCGGGCCGACGGCGGCCGCCGACCCGCCTCGGGCCGGCGACGAGGGGACGAGCGGTGACGCGCCGCCCCCGGCCGACGCGCCCGCCGAGGGCTGATCCGTGCCCCTCGAGATCGACATCGTCACCCTCTTCCCGGAGATGGTGGCAGGCCCGCTCGCCGCCAGCATTCCCGGCCGCATCCAGGAGCAGGGGCTGGCCACCGTTCGGGTCCACGACCTGCGCACCTGGGGCCTCGGCCGCCACAGGAGCGTGGACGACGCGCCCTACGGCGGCGGGGCCGGGATGATCCTCCGTCCGGAGCCCGTGGCGGGCGCCCTGGCGGCGCTCCGCCGGCCCGACTCGCTCGTGATCCTGCTCGATCCCGCGGGCGAGCGGTTTCGCCATTCCGCCGCGGAGCGCCTCGCCGGCTCGACCCACCTCGTCTTCCTGTGCCCCCGCTACGAGGGTGTCGACGAGCGGATCCGGGCGCTCGTCGACCTCGAGCTCTCGATCGGGGACTACGTGCTGACCGGCGGCGAGCTTGCCGCGCTCGTCGTGGTCGACGCGGTCCTGCGCCTCCTCCCGGGTGCGATCGAGGCGGCCTCGCTCGAGGACGAGTCGTTCTCCCGGGGCCTGCTGGAGTATCCGCAGTTCACCCGGCCCGCCGTCTTCGAGGGGCGCGGCGTGCCCGCCGTCCTGGCCTCCGGCGACCACGGCGCGGTGCGCCGCTGGCGGCTACGTGCGTCGATCAGGCGCACCCTCGAGCGCCGCCCGGACCTCCTCGTGGAGCGCGCCTGGAGCGCGGAGGAGGAGCGCCTCCTTGCCGACGTCCGCGAGGAGCTCGGCGACCGCCCGCCCGGGCCGGATACGGCACCCGCCGACGACGCCGGCTGATGGGAGCGAAGGCCGTGCTATACTCCGCCGTCGGTCGTGCTCCCACGACCGCCTCACTACGCCCACGACGCGGCACGCGGAATCACCCGGCCGCTCCCAGAGAACGCAGGGGAACTCCGTGAACGTGCTCGACGAGATCGTCAAGGACCAGCTCCGCACCGACATCCCCGAGCTCGCGCCCGGCGACACCGTGAAGGTTGCCGCGAAGGTCGTCGAGGGCACCCGCGAGCGGATCCAGGTGTTCGAGGGGACGGTCCTGCGCCTCACCGGGGGAGGGATCACCCGCTCCGTGACCGTGCGCCGGATCGCCTCCGGCGTCGGCGTCGAGCGCACCTTCAAGATCAACAGCCCCCGCATCGACAAGATCGAGGTCGTGCGCCACGGGGTCGCCCGCCGGGCGAAGCTCTACTTCCTGCGCAAGCGCGTCGGCAAGGCCGCGACGCTCCGCGAGCGACGCCCGAGCTAGCCGCGGACCGGTCCGTGGCGGCCGGCACCCGCTACCCGACGGCCCCGTCATCCGGCGGGGCCGTGCCGATTCCCGGTACCCTTGGCGGCGTGGCCCCTCTCGTTCCGACGCTCCGCCGCGAGCGCGCCCTCTGGCGTGCCGGGGCGACCCGCGTGGCGGGCGTGGACGAGGTCGGCGTGGCCCCCGCGTGCGGCCCTGTCGTCGCGGCCGCCGTGATCATCCGGCCCAACGCCCACCGGATCCCGGGCGTCCGCGATTCGAAGACCCTCACTGCCGCCCAACGGGAGGCGCTGGCCCCGGAGGTCCGGCGGCGGGCTCTCGCCGTGGGCGTCGGGGCGGCATCGGTCGTCGAGATCGACCGCCTCAACATCTACCACGCAACCCACCTCGCGATGCGGCGGGCGCTGCTCCGGCTGGGCGGCCACGACCATGTCCTCGTCGACGGGCTCGCGATCGCGGGGTTCGAGGCGGAGGTGGGGCCGTACGACGCCATCGTCGACGGCGACGCCCACGTCTACTCGATCGCCTGCGCCTCGATCGTCGCCAAGGTCGTGCGCGACTGCCTCATGGCGCGCCTGGCAGCCCGCCACCCGGGGTACGGCTGGGAACGCAACGCGGGCTACGCGACGGCGGAGCATCGCGCGGCGATGAGCATGCTGGGCGTGACTGCCTTCCATCGCCGCTCGTTCATCACGACGCGACGCGCCATCGAGGGGGTCGAGCAGCTGGGCTTCGATCTCGTGTCTGCCGGGGGCCGCGGACCGCGCTGATCCCCGGATAAGTCCGCGGTACGTTGCGCCCGATAGCCTCCGGAGATGGACGCGGGAGCAGCGGCGACGAGGCGCACGGCGGCCCAGCGCTCGGGCGACGCGGCGGAGGATGCCGTCGCCGCGGCTCTCGCGGCGGCCGGCTGGCGGATCCTGGGGCGAAAGGTGCGGGTCGGCCGTCTCGAGCTCGATATCGTCGCCGTGGACCCGGGGCCGCCGCCGGCGTTGGCGGTCGTCGAGGTTCGCTGGCGGCGCTCGCGTTCGTTCGGCCTGCCCGAGGAGACGGCCGACGGCCGCAAGCTGCGCCGGCTGCGCCTTGGGGCGGCCGGGCTGGTGGCCCGCGGGGCGCTCGCGGACGGCTCCCGGCTCCCCGGCCTCCCGCTGCGCCTGGACCTCGTGGCCGTGGAGCCGGCTGCCGCCGGGGGACGGCTGCGGCTGCGCCACCACCGGGGGATCGGTGCGCTGGGGGAGGGGGGACCCCTGTGGTAGACTCCGCCGGGCTGCCGGCCGTTCGGGCAGCCGCCGTCGCTGCGCCCGCGGCGACGAGCTCACACGCGGTGCCGCAACCGAACCCGGCGGTGCCGGGGAGCCGAGCACGAGGCTCGCGCTGCCCGGTCCGGGTCGGGGCCCGCGGAGGATCGAACCGAACAGGAGGACCACGCGTGCCCACCGTCTCCATGCGGCAGCTTCTCGAGGCCGGCGTCCACTTCGGCCACCAGACCCGCCGCTGGAATCCCAAGATGCGCCCGTTCATCTTCGCGGAGCGCAATGGGATCCACATCATCGACCTCGCCCAGACCGTCCAGCGGCTCGACGTCGCCCTCGCCGCCGTCCGCGAGACCGCCGGGCGAGGCGAAGCCGTCCTCTTCGTGGGAACGAAGAAGCAGGCCCAGGAGCCGATCTCCCAGGAGGCCGATCGGGCCGGCCAGCCGTACGTCAACCAGCGCTGGCTCGGCGGCATGCTCACGAACTTCATCACGATCAAGAAGCGGCTCGGCCTCCTCGAGCAGCTCGAGGCACGCCTCGCGAACGGCGACTTCGAGCGCATGCCGAAGAAGGAGGCTGCCCGCCACATGGAGGAGCTGCGCAAGCTCCGCCTCACCCTGGGTGGCATCCGCAAGATGAAGCGCCTGCCCGGGACGATCTTCATCGTCGATCCGGCCCGCGAGCGGATCGCCGTGGCCGAGGCCCGCAAGCTCGAGATCCCGATCGTCGGCACCGGCGACACGAACGTCGACCCGGACGAGATCGACTACATCATCCCGGCCAACGACGACGCCATCCGGGCGATCCGCCTCCTCTGCCAGCTCGTCGCCGACGCGGCAATCGAGGGGGGCCGCGAGCGAGCGGCCCGGTCCGAGCGCGAGCCCGAGCCGGAGCCCGAGTTCGTGGAAGCATTCGCGATCGAGGAGATCGCCTCCGCCGACGACCTCGTGGCTCAGCTCGCGGCAGGCGGGGCGCTCACCTTCGAGCCGGATGCCGAGGAGGAGCTCCTCCCCGAGGCCCCGGTCGCCGAGGCCGAGTCCCAGTAGTCAGACCCCATCGTGCCGCGGTGTGAGCCGCCGCACGCGAGCCCCCGGCAGCGGTCGGGCGGACGACAGGAGATGCACCTACCCATGGCGAACTTCTCCGCCGGCGACGTCAAGGATCTCCGCGAGCGGACCGGCGCCGGCATGATGGACTGCAAGCGCGCCCTCGAAGAGGCCGACGGCAACGTCGAGGCGGCCGTCGCGCTCCTGCGCGAGCGCGGCCTGGCCGCGGCCGCGAAACGGGCAGGTCGCGAGGCCCGCGAGGGCGTCGTCGCGAGCTACATCCACCCGGGCGGCCGGGTCGGCGTCCTCATCGAGGTCAACTGCGAGACGGACTTCGTGGCCCGTACCGACGAGTTCCAGAAGCTAGTCCGCGACCTCGCGATGCAGGTCGCGGGCCTCGCGCCGATCTACGTCGACATCGAGCGGATCCCCGAGGCCGAGCTGGCGGCGAAGAGGGCCGCCCTTCTCGGCGACGAGACGGTCCAGAAGAAGCCGGAGCACCTTCGGTCCCAGATCGTCGAGGGCCAGCTGAAGAAGTGGCAGGCCGAGGTGTGCCTGCTCGAGCAGCCCTTCCGCGACACCGACCAGACCGTGAGGGCGCTCGTGACGGCGGCCATCGCCACCATCGGCGAGAACATCCGCGTCCGGCGCTTCACGCGGTACGCGCTCGGCGAGGAGCTGTGAGCGACCCCGGTCCGACGGCCGACGGCACCGGCGGGTCGCCGGCGGTCCGCTACGGGCGCATCCTGCTCAAGATCTCCGGCGAGGCGCTCCTCGGGGACCGCCCCTATGGGGTCGATCCCGCCTACTGCACGTACGTCGCGACACAGGTCGCGGCGGCGCACCGGGCAGGCATCCAGGTCGGCCTGGTGGTCGGCGGCGGGAACATCTTCCGCGGCCTGGCCGCCGCCGCGCGCGGGATGGACCGGGCGACCGGCGACTACATGGGGATGCTGGCGACCGTGATGAACGGCCTCGCGCTCCAGGACGCCCTCGAGCGGGTCGGCGTGCCGACCCGGGTGATGACCGCCATCGCCATGAACGAAGTTGCAGAGCCGTACATCCGGCGGCGGGCGATCCGCCACCTCGAGAAGGGCCGCGTCACGCTCTTCGTGGCCGGGACCGGCAACCCCTACTTCACGACCGACACCGCCGCAGCGCTGCGGGCCGTCGAGATCGGCGCCACCGTCCTGCTCAAGGCCACCAGGGTCGACGGCGTCTACGACGCGGACCCCCTGACCCATCCCGGGGCGAAGCGCTACACCGAGCTCACCTACGCGGACGTCCTGAGCGAGCGGCTCGCCGTCCTCGACGCGACGGCCGTGTCGCTCTGCATGGAGAATGACCTTCCCATCATCGTCTTCGACCTCAACCAGCCCGACAACGTCCGGCTGGCGGCGATGGGGGAGCAGGTAGGGACCCGCATCTCCGGAGGTTCCCCCGCATGACCAGCCAGGTCCTCGCGACCATCGAGCCGAAGATGGCCCGCGCCGTCGAGGTGATGGAGCGCGACCTCCAGGGCGTCCGGACGGGACGCGCCTCCACCGCGCTCGTCGAGCGCATCCACGTCGAGTATTACGGGACGCCAACGGCCCTCAACCAGCTCGCCGGCATCAGCGTCCCCGAGCCCCACCTGATCGTCATCCAGCCGTGGGACCGCGGCGTCCTCGGCGCGATCGAGAAGGCGATCCTGCGGAGCGACATCGGCCTGACGCCGAACGTTGACGGGACCGTCGTCCGGCTCAACATCCCGCCCCTGACCGAGGAACGGCGTCGCGAGCTCGTCAAGGTGGTCCACCGTCGCATGGAAGAGGCGAAGGTGGAGATCCGGAACCTTCGACGGGAGGCCGCGGACGCGATCAAGCACGAGGAGCGGGACGGCGTCATCGGCACGGACGAGGCGCACCGCGAGCTCGAGCAGCTCCAGAAGGTGACCGACCGCCACGTCGCCGACGTCGACGCTGTTGGCGGCTCCAAGGAGCGCGAGGTGATGGAGGTCTAGTGGCGCGCGCCCCGCTCGCGCGTCCGGCGGACGTGCCGCCCGCGGCCAACGGGGCGCGGACGGGGGCAGACGGCGCCCTCGATCCGAGCGACGGCGGCGAGGCCGACCCGCCGACCCGCCCGGCCCACGTGGCCATCATCATGGACGGCAACCGGCGCTGGGCGCGCGAGCGCGGCCTCTCCGAGCTCGACGGTCACGCCGCGGGCGTCGAGAAGATCCGCTGGCTCGTGGAGCACACGCTGCGCCGCGGGGTAGCCGTCCTCTCCCTCTACGCCTTCAGCCGGGAGAACTGGGCGCGGTCCGACGACGAGGTGACCGGGCTCTTCCGGATCCTCGAGCAGGCGATCCGGGCCGAGACGCCGGAGCTCGTGCGACAGGGTGTGCGGGTGCGTCTCCTTGGACGCCTCGATGAGCTTCCCGATGACCTCCGCCGGTCGATCGGCGACGCGCTTGCCGCGACCGAGCAGGGCGACCGCCTGACCCTGGCCGTCGCGTTCAACTACGCGGGCCGCACGGAGCTGGTCGATGCAGTCCGGGCGCTGGTCGCCGACGGCCTGGCGGCCGACGCCATCGACGAGCCTGCCATCGCGGCGCGCCTGTACACGGCGGGGATGCCCGACCCCGACCTCGTGATCCGCACGGGCGGCGAGCAGCGGCTCTCGAACTTCCTCATCTGGCAGAGCGCCTACGCCGAGTTCTGGTCATGCGACGTCCTCTGGCCGGACTTCGACGAGGCCGCCTACGACGCGGCCCTCGACGCGTTCGCGCTGCGCTCGCGGCGGTACGGAACCTAGGAGGCGATCGTGCGCGAGCGCACCCTCAGCACCCTGCTGATCGTCCCGGTCGTGGTGCTGGCGATCGCCGCAGGCGGGGTCGGCATCGGGATCCTCGTCCTCGTTCTCGCGATCCTGGCGGCGCACGAGGCCGAGCGCCTGCTGCCCCTCGCCGGACGTCCGGTCATCCGCGCCGGGGTCGCCGCGGGAGCGACCGTCCTCGTGGCCGCGGCGGCGATCCCGGCGATCCTCGGCAGCCACCTGCTCGGCCGGCCCGAGGCGGCCCTCGACCTCGCAACCCGCGTCGAGGCCATCGACGGCATCGCCCTCGTCGGCGTCGTCGCCGCTGCGCTGGCGATGCTCGCCTTCGCCCGGCGCGATCCGGCCGACGGGTTCGCCGCCTGGTCGTCGACCGTCTTCGGGGCTGCCTACGTGGCTCTCATCGGCGCGGTTGCCACCCTCACGACCGCGTGGACCGATCCGTCGTCGACCGGGGGGGCCTTCTGGCCGGAGCGACGCTGGATCCTCGTCCTGCTGGCCGCCGTCTGGGTCTTCGACACGGGCGCCTACCTCGTCGGCCGCGCGATCGGTCGGCGACCCTTCCTCCCCTGGATCTCCCCGAAGAAGACGCTCGAGGGAGTGATCGGCGGGATCGTCGCGGCCACCCTGGGCGTCGCCGTCGTCCTCGCGATCAGCGGCAGCTCGCCCCTGGAGGCCCTCGTCCTCGGCCCGCTGCTGGGTGTGGCCGCCCAGGCCGGCGACCTCGCCGAATCGCTCCTCAAGCGCGCCGCCGGCGCCAAGGACTCGGGCACGCTCCTGCCGGGGCACGGTGGGATCCTCGATCGCATCGACTCGATCCTCTTCGCGGCCCCGGTCCTTGCCGCCTGGGTCGCGCTCGCCCATGGCTGATCCGCAACCGCCGCGTGCGCCGACCAGGGTCGCCCTCCTCGGATCGGGCGGATCGATCGGGACGCAGGCGGTCGACGTCCTCGTCGCCCTCGCCCCCGACTGGCAGGTCGTCGCCATCGCAACCGGCTCGCAGGCCGCCCTGCTGGAGGAGCAGGCCCGGCGACTCCGTCCCCTCGTCGCGGCGGTCGGTTCGGACGCGGCCCTCGACCTGCCGTCCGGCTGCACCCAGGTGCGCGGCCCGGGCGCCCTGGAGGAGCTTGCCACGCGGGCGGACGTGGACCTGGTGATCGTCGCCACCGGCGGCGTCGTGAGCCTGCGCCCCGTCCTCGCGGCTCTCCGGACCGGGAAGGTCGTCGCGACCGCCAACAAGGAGACCCTCGTGGCGGGCGGCCACCTCGTGATGGCCGAGGCCGGAGCCCGGGCCGCAGAACGTGCGGCAGCGGATTCTCGCGACCCCCTGGCCACGCCGCTCGGCTGGCTGCGCCCGATCGATTCGGAGCACTCCGCGATCTGGCAGTGCCTCGCCGGGGAGACGCTCGACGAGGTCGCCCGCCTTGTCCTCACCGCCTCGGGCGGGCCCTTCCTCGACACGCCGCTCGACGGCTTCGCGGGCATCACCCCCGCCCGCGCCCTGCGCCACCCGACCTGGACGATGGGCGCCAAGATCACGATCGATTCGGCGACGCTCGCCAACAAGGGGCTGGAGGTCGTCGAGGCCCATTGGCTCTACGGGATGACCTACGACCGGATCGATGTCGTCGTCCATCCGCAGTCGGTCGTCCATTCGGCCGTCCTCTTCCGGGACGGGTCGCTCAAGGCCCAGCTGGGGACGCCGGACATGCGGCTGCCGATCCAGTACGCGATCACCCATCCGCGCCGCCTGCCCTCGCCGGTCGCGCCGCCGGACCTCGTCGCGGCGGCGCGCCTGGACTTCCGGGCGCCCGACGAAGGTCGCTTTCCCGCCCTTCGGATCGCCCGCGAGGCAGGCGCGATCGGATCCCGGGCGACGGCGGCGCTCATCGCCGCCGACGACGTGGCCGTCGCCCGATTCCTGGCGGGGACGCTCGACTTCCCGGGCATCGCGCGCCTTCTCGAGCAAGCCGTGGCACGCTATGGGTCCGGACCCGACCAGGCGCCGGGGATCGACGACCTCGTCGCCCTCGACCGGGAAGTCCGCGACGCGTACGCGGCGGCTGGGACGGCGCGAGGAACCGGGACGGGCCCGGGAGCGTAAGGGAGACCATGGCCATCATCCAGGGCGCGATCACGATCGCCCTCTTCATCCTCATCCTGGGCGGCCTCGTCGTCATCCACGAGGTGGGCCACTTCGTCCTGGCCCGTGTCTTCCGCATCCGCGTCCTCGAATTCGGCATCGGCTTCCCACCGCGGGCGAAGGTGCTCCGCGCGAAGGGCGAGACGCTCTACACCCTGAACTGGCTGCCGATCGGCGGCTTCGTCCGCCTCGAGGGCGAGGACGGCGACTCCGAGGACCCGCGCTCGTTCGCGGTGCAGCGCCTCTGGAAGAAGACCGTCGTCCTGGTCGCCGGCGTCGGGATGAACCTCCTGCTGGCCTTCGTCATCTTCTTCAGCATCGCCTGGCTGGCCACGCCGCAGGGAGGCCTCACGTTCGCGGAGGTGACGGCCGGCTCACCGGCGGAAGCAGCCGGTCTCGTGGCCGGCGACACGATCGTCGCCGTCGACGGGCAGGCGTTCGACCTCTTCCCGAGTCCCGATGCCGGCCGGGCCGCCATCGAGGCGCTCCGGGAGCGGGCCGGCGAGACCGTCACCCTGACCGTGGAGGGCGACGACGGGGCCGTCCGGGAGGTCGAGGTCACCCTCCGGCCGCCCGAGGTCGCGGCCGACAAGGGTGCCCTGGGCATCCGCGGGGCGCAGCTCGTCTTCACCGGGGAGTACCGCGGACGCGACATCGTCTCGGCGATCGAGGCGGGCCTCGCCTGGACCGTCGCCGCGTTCACCCTGATCCTCAACGGCCTGGCCGATCTCGTGGCCTCGATCGTCGCGAACCCGGGAGAGGCGCCGCCGGTCTCGGGGCCGGTGGGGATCGCGGCCCAGGTGGGTGACGTCTTCTGGCAGCTCGGGCCGATCTTCACCCTCTACCTGGCCGGGCTCCTGTCGGCGAACCTGGCCCTCGTCAACATCCTGCCGTTCCCGCCCCTCGACGGGGGCCGGATGCTCGTCCTCCTCCTCAAGGCCTTCTTCGGAGCCGGCGGGCGCCTGCTGCGGTCCGCCGGCATCCGCGTCAACGGGCCGTCCGCCGCCACCACCCTCTCGGTGGAGCGGCTCACCTACCTGGTCGGGTTCGTCTTCCTCTTCGGCTTCCTGATCTGGATCACCTACTTCGACATCGTGCGGCAGGTGAGCGGCTCGGCGCCGTGACAGCGCCCGACCGCCTGCGGCCACGGCGACGCCCGACGCCCTCCGTGGACGTCGGCGGCGTGCTCGTGGGGAGCGCCCACCCGGTGGTTGTCCAGTCGATGACCAACACCGACACGGCGGACGCCGACGCGACGGCCCTCCAGGTCGTCGGGCTGGCCAAGGCCGGCTCGCAGCTCGTGCGCGTCACCGTCAACACGGAGGCGGCGGCGGCCGCGGTCCCGGAGATGATCCGCAAGGTGCGCGACCTGGGCTTCGACACGCCGATCATCGGTGACTTCCACTACAACGGCCACAAGCTGCTGGTGGAATACCCGGAGGCAGCCAGGGCCCTCGCGAAGTACCGGATCAACCCCGGCAACGTGGGTGGGAAGCGGCACGACGCGAACTTCCAGACGATCGTCCGGGCGGCGCTGGAGCACGACAAGCCGATCCGCATCGGGGTGAACTGGGGCTCGCTCGATCCGGCGCTCCTGACCACGCTCATGGAGGAGAACGCCCGCCTCGCCGAGCCGCGGGACGCGCGCGACGTGATGGTCGAGGCGATGCTCCAATCGGCCCTGCGATCAGCCGAGCTGGCCGAGGAGACCGGGCTCCGCCACGACCGCATCGTCGTGAGCGCGAAGGTCTCCGGCGTCCGCGACCTGGTGGACGTCTACCGGCTCCTGGCCGCCCGCTGCGACTACGCGCTCCACCTCGGCCTCACGGAGGCCGGCATGGGGATGAAGGGGATCGTCGCCTCCACCGCCGGCCTGGCGATCCTGCTGAACGAGGGGATCGGGGACACCATCCGGGTCTCCCTGACCCCGGAGCCGGGCGCCGGCCGTGAGCTGGAGGTGGAGGTCGCCCAGCAGGTGCTCCAGTCCCTGGGCCTGCGCAGCTTCCTGCCCCAGGTGAGCGCCTGCCCGGGCTGCGGGCGCACGACCTCCGTCTTCTTCCAGGAGATGGCCCGCGACATCCAGCGCCACCTGAAGGAGCAGATGCCCGTGTGGGGGGCGACCCACCCGGGCGTCGAGGAGCTCACCGTGGCCGTCATGGGCTGCGTCGTGAACGGGCCGGGTGAGAGCAAGCACGCCGACATCGGGATCAGCCTGCCCGGCACATTCGAGGAGCCGGTGGCTCCCGTCTTCGTCGACGGGAAGCTCCACGACACGTTCCGCGGCGACGACATCGTGGAGCGCTTCATCGCCCTCCTGGAGGAATACGTCGACCGCCGCTTCCCGGCCCCCGCGGCTGGCGTGGCTCGTAGTGGCGAGGTACCCGCCGGAGACCGCTGACCGACGGGTACGCCACCCCGGGCACCGGGCGGTCCGGTCCGGCGGCTCCGAGCGCCGATCCGCCCGGACCGGTGGACGTCGATCCCGGGGATCTCGTGGCGCGCTATACTGCGCGACAACACGACCGCGCCGCCCCATGACGTGGCTGACCGCCACGTTTTTCTTTCGGTCCGGCGGGCACGGCAGGCGTCGGACGGCGATGTGTCGGACGACGACGAGAAGGAACACGGAGGTGCGCGCATGAGCCGAGACTTCGTCGGCGCCCTCCTCCAGCTCAACGCGGAGAAGGGCGTTCCGCGGGAGCACCTGATCCGGACGATCGAGGATGCCATCGAATCGGCCTACCGGCGGATCCCCGGGAACGAGGACGTCCGCGTCCGGATCGATCCCGAGCGGGGCGAGATGATGGTGACCCGGGAACGGCTCGTCGTCGAGGTGATCGAGGACGAGCTGACCCAGATCACCGTCGCCGCGGCAGTCGCCTTCAAGGACGACGCGGCGCCCGGCGACGTGGTCGTCACCGAGCAGCTGGGGCAGGACGCCTTCGGCCGGATCGGCGCCCAGACGGCCAAGCAGGTCGTGCTCCAGCGCCTCCGCGAAGCCGAGCGCGACGTCGTCTTCGACCAGTTCGCCAGCCGTGAGGGCGACCTCATCACGGGGACGGTCAACCGCGTCGAGCCGCGGGCCATCATCCTCGACCTCGGCAAGGCCGAGGCGATCCTCGCGACCACCGAGCAGTCGCCGGTGGAGCACTACCGGATCGGCCAGAACGTCAAGGCCTTCGTGCTCGAGGTGCGGCGGGCGCCCAAGGGCCCCCAGGTCCTCGTCAGCCGGACGCACAAGGGCTTCCTGCGCCGCCTGTTCGAGCTGGAGGTCCCGGAGATCCACGCCGGGACGGTGGAGATCAAGGCGATCTCGCGAGACCCGGGAAGCCGGAGCAAGGTCGCCGTGGCGTCGCGCCAGGAGGGCCTCGATCCGGTGGGCGCGACGGTGGGCCAGCGCGGGGCGCGGGTCCAGGCGGTCGTCGCCGAGCTCGCCGGGGAGAAGATCGACGTCATCGAGTGGCACGAGGACCCCGCGGTCTTCGTCGCCAAGGCCCTCTCGCCGGCCCAGGTCGACGGCGTGGTCATCGACGAGGAGAACCGCGTCGCCAACGTCACCGTCCCCGAGAAGATGCTCTCCCTCGCGATCGGACGTGGCGGCCAGAACGCCAGCCTGGCGGCCAAGCTGACGGGCTGGCGAATCAACATCCGCAGCGACGCCCAGGGCCTGGAGCCCGCCGCCGTGCCGGTTGCCGCCGCTCCCGTGGCCGCCGCGGTTGCCGCCGCTCCGCGTGGCCGCCGCCCCGCAGGTGGGGAGTGACGGCGGCGCAAAGGAGGTGGCGTCGTAGCGCGCGGCGCGACCGGCGGGCTGCCCCAGCGGCAGTTCCCGACCAGGACCTGCGTCGCGTGCCGGACCGCCAGGCGGAAGCGCGAGCTCCTGCGCGTGGTCCGCGCGCCGGCCGGCGGCGTCGCCATCGACCCGAGCGGCAAAGCCGCCGGACGCGGTGCCTACGTCTGCCTCGACCCCGCCTGCCAGCACAACGCGATCACGCGAGGGGCCCTTCGCCGAGCCCTCGACAGCCCGATCCCGGCCGGTCTCTTCGGACCGCTGCCGGCACCCGGGGCATCCACCGACGACATCGTCATCGATCACGAAGGAGGGTCCTGATGGCCAGGAGCAGGAGCGGGACCCGCGGGCGACGCGGTCCCCGCAAGCCACCGCGACGCGAGGGCGGCTTCGCGCCGGTCTCCGTCGCTGAGCCGCGCGATCGCGCGGCCGTCACGCTGCCGCCGACGATCACGGTCAAGGAGCTCGCCGAGCTCCTCGACGTGAACCCCGCCGACGTCATCCGCGAGCTGATCAAGAGTGGCATCTTCGCCACGATCAACCAGCTCATCGACCGCGACACCGCATCGCTCGTCGCGACGGAGCTCGGCTACGAGGTGGCCGAGGCCGAGGAGACCGCCGCCGAGATCGCGGAGACCACGACCGAGGCCGTCGCGCCCGCCACGAAGGATCCGGGCCTGCTGGGTGAGGACGACCCCGCCCTCCTGCTGCCCCGTCCCCCGATCGTCACCGTCATGGGCCACGTCGACCACGGGAAGACGAGCCTGCTCGACGCCATTCGGAGCACGACCGTGGCCGCCGGCGAGCGTGGCGGGATCACCCAGCACATCGGCGCATCCGAGGTGACCAAGGACGGCAAGAAGGTCGTCTTCCTCGACACCCCCGGCCACGAGGCGTTCACCGCCATGCGGGCCCGAGGCGCACGGGTCACCGACATCGCGGTGATCGTCGTCGCGGCGGACGACGGGGTCATGCCCCAGACGCTCGAGGCGATCAGCCACGCGCGCGCGGCGAAGGTGCCGATCGTCATCGCCCTCAACAAGATCGACAAGCCGGATGCCGACCAGGACCGGGTGAAGACCGAGCTCGCCGGGGCCAACGTGGTCGTGGAGGAGTACGGCGGCGACGTGCCGCTCGTGCCCGTCTCGGCGAAGGCGCGGATCGGACTCGAGGAGCTCCTCGACATGATCCTGCTCGTCGCGGACCTCCAGGAGCTCACGGCCAACCCCAAGCGGCCCGCGGTCGGCACGATCATCGAGGCCGAGATGGACAAGGGCCGGGGCCCCGTGGCCACGGTCGTGGTGCAGACCGGCACGCTCCGGATCGGCGACGTGGTCGTCGTCGGCAAGACCTACGGCAAGGTCCGCGCCCTCTCGAACGCGGCCGGCAAGCGGACCCTGAAGGTCGGCCCGTCCTCGGCGTCCGTCGTGCTGGGCCTCGGCGAGGTCCCGGAGGCCGGTGACATCCTCAGGGTCGTGGCCGACGAGAAGATCGCCCGGTCGCTCGTGGAGGGCACCCGGGCCGCGGCCAGCTCGGCCGCCGGCACCAGCCAGAAGGCGACGCTGGAGGACCTCTTCCAGCAGTTCAAGGAAGGCCAGGCGAAGGAGCTCCGGATCATCCTGAAGGCGGACGTCTCGGGGTCTCTCGGAGCCATCACCCACGCGCTGGGGCAGATCCAGTCCGACGAGGTCCGGATCAGCGTCCTCCACGAGGGGACCGGCGACATCACGGACACCGACATCCTCCTGGCCTCGGCGTCGAACGCGATCGTGGTCGGGTTCAGCACGAAGATCGACCCCCAGGCCCGCCGGACGGCAGAAGCGGAGAAGGTCGACGTCCGCCTCTACGACATCATCTACAAGCTGACCGACGACATCGAGGCGGCCCTCAGCGGGATGCTCGAGCCGGAGATCGTGGAAGTCGTCGAGGGCCGGGCCGAGGTGCGCCAGATCTTCCGCGTCGGGAAGAGCACCGTCATCGCGGGTTCCTTCGTGACCGACGGCCGGATCGTCCGGAACGCCGGCGCCCGGGTCTACCGCGGCGGCAAGGTCATCACGAGCGACCGGATCGATTCGCTCCGTCGCTTCCGGGACGACGTGCGCGAGGTGGCCCAGGGCTACGAATGCGGCATTGGGCTCGCCGGCTACCACGACCTGGTGGAGGGCGACGTCATCGAGGCGTTCACCCAGCAGGCGGTGAGCCGCGCCGCGCCTCGCTGACGCCCGGCCATGAGCCAGCGCACCGACCGCGTCGACGAGCTCCTCCGCCAGGAGATCGGCAGGATCCTGGCCAAGGACGTCCAGGACCCGCACGTCGGCTTTGCCACCGTCACCGCCGTCGAGACGACGCCGGACCTGCGCCACGCGCGGGTCTGGGTCAGCGTGATCGGCGGCGCCCCGGAGCGGGCCGAGACGCTTGCCGCCCTGGAACGGGCCATGGGGTTCGTGCGTCACGAGCTCGGGGTCCGGCTCCGGATCAAGCGGATCCCGGCGCTCCACGTGGCCCTCGACGACTCGGCGGCGCGCGGAACGCGGGTCCTCCGGATCATCGAGGAGCTCGGCCGGGGCCACGACGCGGCCGGCGAGGCGCTGGCCGACATGCCGCGCTCGGAGACGCTGCCGACCCCCGTGCCCCGCCTGCCTCGCGAGGGCGACGAGGAGGCCGGCGACGACGAGGCAGCCCCGACCGGCGAGACCACCCCCGTCGTCGGGGCGACGGACCCGCGACGTCCGCCGGGTCGTGCCCGCGGCCGCCAACCGAAGCCGCGAGGACGTCGGTCCCCGCCGCGCCGGGCAAACCGATGATCGCCGGGTCCGACCTCGCGGTTCTCGCCGCGACCGTCCCCGATGCGGTCGTCGAGCGGCTGCGAGTGGCGCGCTCGGTCCTGGCCGTCGGACACGAGAGCCCCGACGCCGACGCGCTGGGCGCGGCGCTGGCGGTCGCCCTGCTGGTCGAGGCTCGCGGAGGACGCGCCACCGTCGCCGTGAGCGACGGCGCCCCCGCGCTCTACGCGTTCCTCCCGGGGATCGCCCGGGTGCGCACCGACCCCGAGCCCGGCGTGGCGTACGACCTCGTGGTCCTCTGTGACTGCGGGGACCTCTCGCGCGCCGGCCCCATCCGCGAGCGCAACGCCGAGCTCTTCGCCGCCGCGCCCCTCCTGACGATCGACCACCACGCCAGCAATGACCGTGCCGGCGACCTGGCCTGGATCGACCCGGACGCCGCCGCCACCTGCGAGATGGTGGCCCTGCTTGCGGTCCGCCTCGGGATCCCGCTCACGGCCGGCGAGGGGGACCTGGCCGCGTCCCTGATGGCGGGCATCGTGATGGATACCGCCACGTTCGCCCACCCGAATGCGACGCCCCGGACGCTGCGCGTCGCGGCCGCCCTCGTCGAGGCCGGGGCGCCGCTCTCCGACATCAGCCGGCGCCTCTACCGCACGAAGCCGGACGCCCAGCTCGCGCTGTTCGGCCGCGTGCTGGCCCGCCTCGAACGCCATGCCGACGGGCTCGTGGTCGCCTCGGTGATGGAGCTCGCCGACCTGGTGGCGACCGGCGCGCGGTCGGAGCATTCCGAGGGGATCATCGACATCCTGGCCCAGTCGGAGACCGCCGAGGTCGCCCTCCTCCTGAAGGAGAAGGACGCCGAGACGCGCCTGTCCGTCCGAACGAAGCCGGGCGGCGTGGACGCTACGGTCCTGTGTGCAACGTGGGGGGGTGGCGGGCATCCGCGGGCGGCCGGCGCCTCGCTGCCCCTGCCGCTCGGCGAGGCCCGGGCGGCCGTGCTGCCCGTCGCGGAACGCCTGGCCAGGGCCGTCGTGCGATGACCGCGGGGAGCGCGCGCGTGGAGGCCCGCGTCGACGGGATCCTCGTGGTCGACAAGCCCATCGGCCCCACGTCGCACGACGTCGTGGCGCTGGTCCGACGTCTCGCCGGAACGCGGAAGATCGGGCATGGCGGCACGCTGGACCCGTTTGCGTCGGGAGTCCTGCCCCTCTACCTGGGCCTCGGGACGCGGGTCGTGGAGTTCCACCTCGGCGCGCGCAAGGCCTACCGCGCCACCGTCGTCTTCGGGGGGAGCTCCACGACCGACGATCTCGAGGGGGAGATCACGCCCGCCGAGGGGGCGCCACCGAGCCGCGAGGCCGTGGCGTTCGCTCTCGCGGCGTTCGAGGGAGTGCACGAGCAGCGCCCGCCCGCGTTCTCGGCCCGCAAGGTGGGTGGGCGCCGGGCCTACGCCCTCGCGCGCCGCGGCGAGACGCCCGAGCTCAAGCCCCGCACCGTGACCTTCCACGAGCTGGTCCTGGTCCGCTGGGACGACTCCGACCCGGAGCACCCGATCGCCGTGGTGGACGTCGCCTGCTCTGCGGGCACCTACATCCGGGCCCTGGCCCGCGACCTGGGTGCGGCCGTGGGAGCTGCCGCCTACCTGGGGGCGCTCCGGCGCACGGCGTCCGGTCCCTTCACCCTGGCCGACGCCCGGCCGCTGGACGAGGTCCGGGCCGCGGCGGCCGCCGAACGGCTCGTCGGCCTTCTCCTGCCCGCCGGTGCCGGCCTCGAGGACCTGCCCGCCGTGGCGCTCGCCGCCGCGGAGCTGCGGGTGGTGGCACACGGCGGCTGGACCGGGCGCGTCGAGCGCCTCGGAGCCGCGGGGGAGGGGATCACGTCCGGCGGGCGGTCCGCCTCCTGGCCCCCGACGGCTCCCTCGCCGCGATCGCCCGGGTGGCGGACGGCGGCCGCCTGGTCACGGACAAGGTGCTGCTCGAGCGGGAAGCAGTGGCCTTCGACGGCGAGGCGCTCCGTGCGTGACGCGCTGCCGGGTATCGCGGCCCTGCGACCCGCGGACGGGCCGCTCCTCGTCGCGGTGGGGGTCTTCGACGGGCTTCACCGCGGCCATCTCTACCTCCTGCGCGAGCTGCGGCGGGCGGCCCTCCGCCTTCACGCCCGTCCCACGGTCCTGACCTTCGACCACCATCCGGACGAGATCCTGGCCGGGGCCGCGCCGCCACTTCTCTGCGACCCGGACGAGCGGCTGGCCCGGCTCGAGCGCGACGGGGTGGCGGTCACCGTCGTGGAGCACTTCGACGAGGCGCTGCGCCGGACGTCCTACGACGCGTTCGTCGCCAGCATCCGGGCGCGGACCCGGCTGGCCGGCTTCCTGATGACGCCCGACGCCGCCTTCGGCCACGAGCGGCGCGGCACGCCCGAGACGCTCGCCCGATTGGGGCTGGAGGTGGGGTTCGCGGTGGTGGTCGTGCCCCCGTTCGAGCTGGCCGGGCACCCGGTCCGCAGCTCCGAGATTCGTCGCGCGATCGCAACCGGCGACCTGGCCGGGGCGCGCGCGCTCCTCGGCCGCCGCGTCGCGGTCACCGGGTTCGTGGCGGAGCGGAGCCTCGACGGCCGCGAGGCGCTGCTGCGGTTCCCGCTCCCCGTCGCCCTGCCGCCCATCGGCCCCTACCGCGCGGCGCTCTCGGCGGCGTGGAGCCCGGGCCTCCGTCCTGGGCCCGCCCGCCGCGCGTCGGTCGTGGTCGATGAGCCCGGCTCGCTGCTGGTTCGGGCGGATCCCGACGCCCTCCGGCACGACCGGCTGCGGGTTGCCTTCATCAGCTGACGGCGAATCGCCGGGGGCGAGCACGAACCGCCGGGGGCGAGAGCGGAGCCGTCAGGCAGGCGACGGGGTCAGGAACGCGGCGCCCGATGCGCTTTCCGCACGGTGCGCCGGGCGGCGGCAACCGCCCGGAAGAAGTGGCGCACGTGAGCAGCGGGCCGGATGTGGCTCGGCCCGCCGGCGTAGATCGTCCGGATCGGCACCCAGGCCACCCGCCAGCCGCGGGCGATGCAGACCGCCAGCATCTCGACCTCGAACTCGAAGCCGTGCTCCTCGCTGCCGATCGACGCCTCCATGAGCCGGCGCCCGACGAGGCGGTACCCGGACTGATTGTCGGGCACGTGGGTGCCGACGGCCCACGAGAACGTTCGGCCTCCGATCGTGTTCGCGAGGCGCCTGGCCGGCGGCATGCGCGAGAAGTCGCGGCAGCCGACGACGAGGTCCGGTGGATCCGCGGTGCCGCGGGCGGCGAATGCTGCGAGGAACGCGGGGATCTCCCCGGCGTCGTGCTGGCCGTCGCCGTCGAGCGTGACCACGCCGACGTAGCCGGCCTCGAGCGCATGGCGGAATCCGGCCCGCAACGCGGCCCCCTTCCCGGCGTTCGGGCGCTGCTCCAGGACCTGGGCGCCGGCCTCGCGCGCGACCCGGGCCGTGTCGTCCGACGAGCCGTCGTCGACCACGAGGGCGGGGAGGTGAGCCATGACCCCCCGGACGACGGCCGCGATCCGGGGCGCCTCGTCGTGGGCGGGAATCAAGGCCAGGACGCGTGGCGGGCGAGCCGGCTGCTCGGTCGTCATCCCGTCATGCTAGACGTGCCCGGCGCCGGCGCGCGGGACGGGCGTCAACCGCGGTCGCGCGCGGGGCCGGCGACCGCGGGGCCGGAACGCCCGCCCGCCGTCCCTGCTGTGCCGGTCACGTTTGCGCGGATTCCGCCTCCCTGCTACTCTCGGCGGGTTGAAGTAACGGAAGTTGAAGTCAATCGTGTCGGAGGACCGAGTGCCGCTCGTGCGGGATACCAAGGACCGGATCGTCGGCGAGTTCGCCGTCAAGCCCGGTGACACCGGCTCCCCGGAAGTCCAGATCGCGCTTCTCACGGAGCGGATCAAGGACCTGACGGGGCACCTGAAGCAGTTCCCCAAGGACAACCACTCCCGCCGCGGCCTCCTCAAGCTCGTCGGGCATCGCCGGCGCCTTCTCGCGTACCTCGTGAAGAAGGACGCCTCCCGGTACCGGGCCGTCATCGCCCGCCTGGGGCTGCGCCGCTAGCACCGCAGCATCGACGACCCGGGGCCGAACGGCCCGGGTCCCGTGCATCTCGGCCCGGGCGTCAACCGCGCTCGGCCCTCGGTCCCGCGCCGACGCGAGCAAGGAGTAGCTCGTGTCTCATTCCCTCTCCGTCGAGTTCGGTGGTCGCACGCTGACCATCGAGACCGGCCGCATGGCCCGGCTCGCCGGTGGCGCCGTCACCGTTCGCTACGGCGACACGGTGGTGCTCGGCACCGCCAACCGCTCGGAGCCGCGCCCCGGCCTCGACTTCTTCCCGCTCACGATCGACTTCGAGGAGCGGATGTACGCCGCGGGCAAGATCCCCGGCGGATTCATCAAGCGCGAATCGCGCCCGTCGGAGGCCGCCATCCTCGCCTGCCGGCTGACGGACCGCCCGATCCGGCCGCTCTTCCCCGAGGGGTACAAGGACGACGTCCAGTGCGTCATCACGGTCCTCTCCACCGACCAGGAGAACGACCCGGACATCCTGGGCACCATCGCCGCCTCGGCCGCCCTCACGATCAGCGAGATCCCGTTCCAGGGCCCGATCGCGGCCATCCGCGTCGGTCGCGTCGGGGGCGAGTTCGTGATCAACCCCACGATCCCCCAGCTCGAGGAGAGCGAGCTCGACCTCGTCGTCTCCGGCACCCGCGACGCGATCATGATGGTCGAGGCCGGCGCGAAGATCCTCCCCGAGGACGTGATGGCGGACGCCATCCTCTTCGCCCACCGCGCCCTCCAGCCGCTCATCGACCTGCAGCTCGAGCTGCAGGAGGCGGTCGGCAAGGCGAAGCGCCTGCCGTACCTCGATCCCGGCACCGAATCGGTCCTCGACTTCGCGGCCATGGTGAAGGCCGGCGCCGAGTTCGTGATCGTCGACGTGGAGACCACCGGCACCAACGCGGAGATGGCCGACCTGGTCGAGGTCGCCGCCGTCCGCGTGAAGCGCGGCAAGGTGTCCGACCGCTGGTCGACCTTCGTCAACCCGGGCCGCCCGATCTTCGGCAACCAGATGCACGGCATCACCGACAAGGACGTCAAGGGCGCCCCGAGCCCCGCCGAGGCAGCCAGGAAGGCGCTCGCCTTCGTGGGCGACGCCACGATCGTCGGCCACTCGGTCGGCTTCGACATCGCCTTCCTCGAGGCCGCCCTCGGCGACGGGACGCGGATCGCGAAGGGTCGCTACCTCGACACCCTCACCCTTACCCGCGACGGCTACCCGGACCTCCCGAGCTACACCCTCGGCGAGCTCTCGCGCTTCTTCGGGATCCAGCTCCAGCAGGCCCACCGCGCCCTCCCGGACGCGGAGGCCACGGCCGAGCTGCTCGTGGCGATCGCCGGCGAGCTCCCCGGGCGTCTGGCGACCCTCGCCGACGGCATCGCCGACTCGATCCGAACCCAGCGGACCTCCACGGACGAGGCCAAGGCGAAGCTCGACGCCGCGCGCCGGGCAGCGCGCGTGAGCAAGGGCCTCTTCGGCCTGGTCCACAAGAAGACCGCCCGGAAGCTGACCCTGGCCGAGGGGATCCGCATGGACGGCCGGGGCGTCGACGAGATCCGCCCGATCACCGTGGAAGTCGGCCTCGTGCCGCGCGCCCACGGCTCCGGCCTCTTCACCCGCGGCGAGACCCAGGCCCTGACCGTCGCCACGCTCGGCCCGTCCTCCGACGTCCAGCGGATCGACACGATCAGCCCGACCCTGGAGAAGCGCTACCTCCACCACTACAACATGCCGCCGTACTCCACCGGCGAGAACAAGATGATGCGGGGCCCCGGCCGGCGCGAGATCGGCCACGGCCATCTTGCCGAGCGGGCGCTCCTCCCGGTCCTGCCCTCGAAGGACGACTTCCCGTACGTCATCCGGCTGGTGTCGGAGTGCGTGACGTCGAACGGGTCCACGTCGATGGCCTCCACCTGCGGCTCGACGCTTGCCCTCATGGACGCCGGCGTGCCGATCTCGGCGCCGGTCGCCGGAGCCGCCATGGGCCTCATCTCCGAGGCCGATGGCACCTTCGCCGTCCTGACCGACATCCTCGGCAAGGAGGATGCCTTCGGCGACATGGACTTCAAGGTGACCGGCACCCGCGACGGGATCACCGCCCTCCAGATGGACATCAAGGTCAAGGGCATCAACGAGGCGATCATCCGGACCGGCCTGGCCAAGGCCCACGCCGCCCGGATGACGATCCTCGACAGGATGGCCGAGGTCCTGCCTGCCTCCCGCGACACGATGAGCGACTTCGCGCCGCGGATCACCAAGATCAAGATCAACCCCGAGAAGATCCGCGACATCATCGGCAAGGGCGGCTCCATGATCCGCAAGATCCAGGAGGAGACCGGGACCGAGATCAACGTCGAGGACGACGGCACCGTGGAGATCGCGGCCGTGCAGGGCGAGAACGCCCGCAAGGCGATCCACTGGATCGAGAGCCTCACCCGCGAGGTCGAGATCGGAGCCCTCTATCTCGGCACCGTCACCCGGATCATGACCTTCGGCGCCTTCGTGGAGATCCTCCCGGGCAAGGAAGGGCTCGTCCGGATCGGCGAGCTCGCCGACTACCACGTCCCGTCGGTGGAGGACGTCGTCTCGGTCGGCGACGAGGTGATGGTCGTCGTCACGGAAGTCGACCGCCAGGGCCGCGTCAACCTTTCCCGCAAGGCGGCCATGCAGCGGCACCTCGCCAAGGGGTAGGGGAGACCGGCCACCGCGCGTGGCCGCAGCCTGCACCGAGCGCGCCCCCGGGGCTTCCCGGGGGCGCTGCTATACTCCGTCGGTGCCCGTTGGTCCTCTCACGCCCTGAAAGCGGAGCCATGTCCGGACACTCCCCCCGCCCCCTCAGCGTCGCCGTCGTCGGCGCCACCGGCGTCGTCGGACGCATGATGGCCCGGATCCTCCTCGAGCGCGAGTTCCCGATCCGGGAGATCCGCTTCCTGGCCTCCGTGCGTTCGGCCGGCTCGACGCTGCCGTTCGGCGGGCGCCAGGTGGAGGTGGAGGAGGCGACGCCGGAGGCCTTCGACGGGGTCGACCTGGCCCTCTTCTCCGCCGGCGGCGGCACCTCCCGCGAGCTGGCGCCCCATGCGGCCGCCCGCGGCTGCACCGTCGTCGACAACTCCAGCGCCTGGCGGATGGAGCCGGGCATTCCCCTGGTCGTGAGCCAGGTCAACCCCGGCGACCTCGAGGCGCACGAGGGGATCATCGCCAACCCGAACTGCTCCACGATGCAGCTCGTGCCGCCCCTCATGGCGCTCCGGGACGCGGTCGGACTCGAGCGGGTGATCGTCGACACCTACCAGGCCGTCTCCGGAACGGGCGGCAAGGCGATCGCCGAGCTGGAGATGCAGATTCGCGCCCACGTTGCCGGCGCTCCGAAGGAGGCCCGGGTCTACCCGCATCCGATCGCCTTCAACGCGCTGCCGGAGATCGACGTCTTCCTCGAGAACGGGTACACGAAGGAAGAGTGGAAGGTCGTCATCGAGTCCCGCAAGATCCTCCACCTCCCGGATCTCCGCGTCTCCTGCACGGCGGTGCGCATCCCCGTCTTCATGAGTCACTCGGAGGCGGTCCACGTGGAGACACGCGAGCCGATCAGCCCGGCGCGCGCCCGCGAGGTCTTCGCCGCGGTGCCCGGCGTCGTCGTCCGCGACGACCCGGCAGCGCACGTCTACCCGCTGGCGACCGAGGCCGCGGGCAGCGACGAGATCTACGTCGGCCGGGTTCGAACCGACCCGTCCGTCCCCGACGGCCGCGGCCTCGCCTTCTGGGTCGTGTCCGACAACATTCGCAAGGGCGCCGCCACGAATGCCGTTGAGCTCGCCGAGATCCTCGTCGCGCGGGACTGGGTCCCGGCGGCGTCACGTCGCGCCGCGGAGGCTCCACCGGCGTGACCGAGGCCGAACGCCGCGTGGCGCTCGAGGCGATCGCGGCGGAGGTCCGGGTGTGCACCGCCTGCCGGCTCCATGAGCGCCGGTCCCGCGCCGTCCCCGGCGAGGGTCATCCCAGCACGGAGGTGATCTTCGTGGGGGAGGGACCAGGGATGAACGAGGATCGCGAGGGCCGCCCCTTCGTGGGCCGCGCCGGCGACCTGCTGGTCCGCCTCCTCGGCTCGATCGGCTGGCGGCGGGAGGACGTCTTCATCACGAACATCGTGAAATGCCGGCCGCCGGACAACCGCGACCCCGAGCCCGACGAGATCGCCGCCTGTGCCCCGTTCCTCCGCCGCCAGCTGGAGGTCCTCGACCCCGCCCTCATCGTGACCCTGGGGCGCCACTCCATGGGGCGCTTCATGCCGGGCACGACGATCAGCCGCAGCCACGGGACCACCCGCCCCGCCGATCCCGCCACCGGCGCCCGCGCCGCCGTGGTCCTCGCGATGTACCACCCGGCCGCCGCCCTGCGCACGCCCGCGGTCGAGCAGGCGAGCTACGCCGACATCACCCGGGTCCCCGCGGTGCTCGACGACGCCCGTGCCCGGCGGGCCGGGTCCGCGCCCGCCGCCGTGCCGGACGGCGCGGCCCCAGCCATGCTCGCGTCCCCCGCATCCCCCGTGACCGACCAGCCACCGCCGGACCCGCCGGCGCTGGACCAGCTGACCCTCTTCCGGTGACCCCAATGACGCCTCGACCCCACACCACGAACGACACGCCCCTCCGCATCATCCCGCTCGGCGGGGTAGGCGAGATCGGCAAGAACATGTACGTCTTCGAGTACGGTGACGACATCGTCGTCGTCGACTGCGGGCTGATGTTCCCCGACGAGGAGATGTTCGGCATCGACCTCGTCATCCCCGACATCAGCTATCTCAAGGAGCGCCGCGCGAACGTGCGGGCGTTCCTCATCACCCACGCCCACGAGGATCACGTGGGCGCCCTGCCGTACGTGCTCCCGGAGTTCCCGGGGGTGCCCGTCTACGCGTCGATCCTCGCCCGGGGGCTCCTGGGCAACAAGATCAAGGAGCACAAGCTCCACAACAACCCCCTCATCGGCCTGGAGCCCGGCGACGAGGTCCCGATCGGGCCGTTCACCGTCGTCCCGTTCCGGATCGGGCATTCCATCCCCGACGCGATGGGGATCGCCCTCCGGACGCCGGTCGGCACCGTCGTCCACACGGGCGACTTCAAGTTCGACCACACGCCCGTCGACGGGAGGCTCTCGGACTTCCACATCCTGGCCAGGCTGGGCGAGGAGGGCGTGGTCTGCCTCCTCTCGGACTCGACCCGGGCGGAGAACCCGGGCTACACGCCGTCCGAGCGGACCGTCGGCGAGGCGTTCCGCGAGATCATGGAACCGCTCGACGGCCGGGTCATCGTGGCCACCTTCGCCAGCAACATCGCGCGCGTCCAGCAGGTGCTCGACGCGGCGGCCAGCTTCGACCGGAAGGTCGCCGTCATCGGCCGGTCCATGGAGCAGAACTTCCGGATCGCGAGCGACCTCGGCTACCTCACCTACGATGCCGATCGGATCGTGGCCAAGGACCGGATCGGCGAGGTCCCGGCCGACAAGCTCGTGATCTGCACGACCGGCGCCCAGGGCGAGCCGATGGCCGGTCTCGCCCGCATGGCGAACCGCGACCATCGCTTCGTCGAGATCCAGCCGGGCGACACCGTGATCGTCTCGGCCAGCCCCATCCCGGGCAACGAGGAGTACGTCGCCCGGACAATCGACAACCTCTTCAAGGCCGGCGCCAACGTCTTCTACCACACGATCAAGCGCGCCCACGTCTCCGGGCATGCCAGCCAGGAAGAGCTGAAGCTGATGCTCGGCCTCACGAAGCCGCGCTACTTCATCCCCATGCACGGCGAGTTCCGGATGCAGGTCCAGCACGGGCGGCTGGCGATCGAGACCGGGGTCGCGCCCGAGAACGTCTTCATCATCGAGAACGGGATGCCCATCGAGATTCTCGCCGACGGGACCGCCCGCCGCGGCACGCCCGTGACCGCCGGGTACGTCTATGTCGACGGCCTGTCCGTGGGCGACGTCGGCGAGATCGTCCTGCGCGACCGGCGAGCCCTCGCCAACGACGGCATGTTCATGGTCGTCGTCACCGTCGACAAGCAGACGGGAACGATCATCGGGCAGCCGGAGATCGTCACCCGCGGCTTTGTGCACCTCAACGAGAACGACCCGATCATGGCCGAGGCAGTGCGCCGAGTCACGGCCTCGATCGAGAACCCGGGCAACCACATCAGCGAGGTCGGCCTCCTCAAGAGCCAGATCAAGGACGGCGTATCGCGGTATCTCTACGAGCAGACGAAGCGCCGCCCGATGGTCTTCCCGGTCGTGGTGGAGGTCTAGGTGGCGACGCGCCGGACGCCCACCACCCGGACCCGCCGCGCCCCCCGAAGGTCTCGATCGCCGCTGGTCCGGGTCAACCCCGAAGTCGTCCGCTCGATCGTCGCGGTCGTCTTCATGGTCCTTGGGGTCGTCATCCTCGTCGGCCTCCTGCTGCCCGGCAAGGGTGCCCTCACCGACTGGATTCTGAACGTGATCGCCCCATGGTTCGGGTCGGGCCGCTGGCTCCTGCCGTTCCTGCTGATCGGCATCGGCGTCGTCATGGAGCGCGCCAAGGGGCCGCGGGCAGGGTGGGGCCGCATCGTCATCGGCACGACGCTCGCCTACGTCTCGTTCCTTGGCCTGGTCGACCTCCTCAGCGTGGCCGGCTTCCTCGAGGACCGCAACGGCGGGCGGATCGGGAGCCTCGCCGCGGATCCCCTGACGGGCCTGGTGAGCGTGCCCGGTGCCTTCGTCGTCCTGCTGGGCCTGATGGTCGTCGGGATCGTCATCGCGGTGGATCGGCCGGTGCGGGACCTGCTTGCCCCCGTCGGGCGTGGGGCGCGCGGGATCGGGGCGGCCCTCGCCACCCCGGCCGCCGATGCCGCCGCCCGGGTTTCCGAGGCGTCGCGGCGCGACGCGACCGCATCCGCCGAGAAGGGCCCGTCGGTTCGGAACGGGAAGGGCGCCCGTGAGGCCGCCGCCCGCCCGGAGATCCCGGCGCCGCTCCCGGGCCCCGCGCAGGTCTCCTCGGTCTTCTCCGGTGGCGGCCTCGTGGCCGGCGGCGTCGTGGCCGGCGGCGTGGCCGTGGCCGGCGGCGTGGCCGGTGCCGGCGGCGCGGACGCGGCAGGCGCCGCACCGGTCCGCGATCCCGAGGCCGCGCAAACGGTCGCCGGTGACGTCACGGACGGCGCCGACGCTCCCGCGCCGCGCCAGCCGCGCGAGTACCGCCTTCCGCCCCTCACGCTCCTCGAGGACGTCGCGGCGCGCAGCTCGGACCGGGGCATGGACCACGAGCGGAACGCGGCGATCATCGCGGGCAAGCTCGCCAGCTTCGGCATCGTCAGCCGGATCGTGAAGTGGAACGCCGGCCCCGTCGTCACCCAGTACGAGGTCGAGCCGGACCCGTCGGTCAAGGTGAGCCGGATCGAGGGGCTCGCCGATGACCTGGCGATGGCGCTCGCGGCCCGCACGATCCGGATCGAGGCCCCGATCCCGGGCAAGTCGGTGGTCGGGATCGAGATCCCGAACATGGACTTCAACGTGGTCGCGATCCGGCGGATCCTCGAGGACCCCGAGGTGGCCGCCATCCCCTCGCGGATCGCCTTCGCCCTCGGACGCGACGTGGCCGGCCACCCGCGGGCGGCCGACCTCGCGAAGATGCCCCACCTCCTGATCGCCGGGGCGACCGGTTCGGGCAAGAGCGTCATGGTCAACGCCCTGATCGCGAGCCTCCTCATGCGGGCAACCCCCGACGAGGTGCGCCTCATCCTCGTGGACCCCAAGCGGGTGGAGCTCGCCGACTACAACGGCGTCCCCCACCTCCTGGTCCCGGTCGTCACCGAGGCCGAACGGGCGCGGGCGGCCCTCAAGTGGGCGGTAGCCGAGATGGAGAACCGCTTCCGGCGCTTCGCGGGCGCGACGGCCCGCAACATCACCGCCTTCAACGAGACGCGGGTCGACCCGGCCGACCGGATGCCCTACATCGTCATCGTCATCGACGAGCTGGCCGACCTCATGATGCGGGACGGGAGGACCGTGGAGGATCCGATCGTCCGCCTTGCCCAGAAGGCGCGCGCGACCGGCATTCATCTCGTCCTCGCCACGCAGCGCCCCTCGGTGAACGTCGTCACGGGCCTGATCAAGGCGAACTTCCCGAGCCGGATCGCCTTCGCGATGGCCTCCCAGATCGACTCCCGCACGATCATCGACGCGCCGGGCGCGGAGGATCTGATCGGGCGGGGCGACATGCTCTTCCAGCCGTCCGACCTGCCGCGGCCGATCCGCCTCCAGGGCGTCTTCGTCTCCGACCGCGAGGTCCGGGCCGTCACCGCGCATTGGCGGGCGGAGGCGGAGCCGCATTACGACCTGTCGATCGTGGAGGACGACGAAGAGTCCACGGGGACGGTGGACGATCTCGCCGACACGGATGCAGACCGGCTCCTCGCGGATGCCGTCGGCGTCATCCAGGAGTACGATCGGGCCTCGGCGTCCCTGCTGCAGCGGCGCCTCAAGATCGGCTACGCCCGGGCCGCCCGGATCATCGACCAGCTCGAGGAGCGCGGCTACATCGGGGCATTCGACGGCTCGAACGCGCGGCAGGTCCTCCGGCGCGACGTCGGCGGGGCCGGGCGCGGCCGGGAGACGGACCGCGTCGACGAGGACGAAGGGTGACGACACGGGAGCACGCCCGCCCGCTCGGCCCGCCGGGCCGGGGCGACGACGGAGGGCCCGGCCAGGAGCCGCGGGTCCCGCCGCCCGGCGAGCGCCTGGCCGACCGCCTGGTCGCGGCGCGCGAGGCCAGGGGCGTGGACCTCCTGCGTGCCGAGCGCGAGACGAAGATTCGCCGCCAATACCTCGCGGCGATGGAGCGCGGAGCGTGGGAGGAGCTTCCGCCGGGGGTCTACGCCCGGGGATTCCTGCGCAACTACACGATCTACCTCGGCCTGGACCCCGATGAGATGCTGGCGGCCTGGAGCCGGGAGCGGGGCGAGGTCCCGGTGGAGCCCGCGATCGTCGTACCGCGGCCGATCGCCGCACCGCGCCGCGGGATCGTCCTGGGCCCGGGCATCCTCGTCGCCGCCCTCGTGTCGCTGGCGGCCGTCGCGATCATCTCCTACATCGGCTTCCAGCTCCTGCGCTTCTCCGAGCCGCCCCCCCTGGCCGTGACCGATCCCCCGACCGCGGTCACCGAGGTGGCCGAGGGGACGACCACCTACACGCTCCGCGGCACCACGGTCGCCAACGGCGAGGTGACCATCCGCGCCCCCGGCCGCGAGGACCTGCGCGTCCTGGCCGGAGGCGACGGGGTCTGGCGCACGGTCGTCGACCTGCGCCGCGGCGAGAATCGCTTCGTCGTGAGCGCCGCCGACCCCACCACGGGCAAGGAAGCGGAAGCGCCGGTCGAGATCGTCATCACGGTTCCGTTTGCCCAGGTCGCCGCGCCGACGCTCGAGCTCACCTCGCCGGAGGACGGCCTGAGCGTGGCGAACGGGGCGATCCCCGTCCGCGGGACGACGACCGACGCCACGTCCGTCAGCATGTCCGCCATCTATGTCGGGCCGGCCCCGGGCCAGGCGAAGGCACCCGACCCCACCCCCGCCGCCATCCCGCCCGCTGCGGTCGAGCTGGCGGACGACGGGACCTTCGCCACGTCGATCGACCTGACGGAGGGTCGCTGGACGGTCACCGTGACGGCGGCGGGCGAGGAGGGAAAGTCCACCACGCTGACCCGCGGCGTGACGGTGGTCTACCAGGGGATCTCCGTGGTCGTGGAGATCCGGAAGGAGCGGACGTGGCTGCGCGTCTCCGTGGACGGCGTCGTCTCTCCCCAGACGGGGGCCGGGGGCAAGGTGTACGCAGCCGGCAAGACGATCACCTTCCGCGGTGAGGCCGTCGTGGAGCTCCGGACCGGCAAGATGAGCACGACGTACGTCACGGTCAACGGGACGTCCTACGGCCCGCTCGGCACGAGCGCGAACCCCGGGACCTTCCGCCTCGAGCCCGGCAAGGCGCCGCAGGCGGTCAACTGAGCCGGCCGTGGCCGACCCGGAGCTGCGCGCCCTCGCGGAACGCCTCCAGGCCGTCTGCCTGGCGTCGGGCCTGCGCGTGGCGTTCGCCGAATCCTGCACCGGCGGTCGGGTCGGGGACGCCCTGACGGACGTCGCCGGCTCGTCCGGCTACGTCGCCGGCGGGGTGGTGGCCTACGACGGAATGGCGAAGGAAGCGCTCCTCGGCGTTCCCCACGACGTGCTCGCCGCCCACGGCGCCGTGAGTGCCCAGGTGGCGCTCGCCATGGCGGAGGGAGCCCGGGCACGGTTCGCGACGGACCTGGCCGTCTCGGTCACGGGGATCGCTGGACCCGGCGGCGCCACCCCCGGAAAGCCGGTCGGCCTCACCTACGTGGCCCTGGCCGACGCCCACGGGGCGGCGGTCCGCCGGTTCGCCTGGGAAGGTGATCGCGAGGCGAACAAGGCCGCCAGCGCGCGAGCGGCACTGGAGCTCCTGCTGGAGCGCGCGACGGCGCACCCGACGGGCCGGGAGCGCGGCTGAGGCACCCGCACCACGCGGGGGCGCGGCGGGCGCCATACTTGGGCGGAACCAGGACGGCCGCGCGCGGCCCGCATGGAGGATCGCATGGCAGGCGAGTTCTCGTTCGACGTGGTCTCCGACTTCGACGCCCAGGAGCTCCGCAATGCCCTCGACCAGGCTCGCCGCGAGATCGCGACGCGCTTCGACTTCAAGGGCGGCCTCGCCGAGATCACCCAGGAGAAGGACGCGCTGACGATCCACACCGATAGCGAGCTCCGGGCGAAGGCGATCCGCGACCTCGTGGAGACGAAGGCGATCCGGCGCAGCCTCTCGCTCAAGATCTTCGACTGGGGCGCCATCGAGCCGGCCGGGGGGATGACGGTGCGGCAGCGGGTGGAGCTGCGGCGGGGGCTGGGGGACGACCTCTCGCGGAAGATCACGAAGATGATCCGGGACGAGTTCCCGAAGGTGAAGAGCCAGGTCCAGGGAGACGCCGTCCGCGTGTCGGCCAAGAGCAAGGACGACCTCCAGAAGGTGATCGTACGGCTCCGCGAGCTCGACGAGACCGTCCCGCTCCAGTTCCAGAACTACCGATAGGGGAGGGAAGTCAGCGGTGTCCACCCGGTCGCCGATGGTGCGGCTCATCCTCGTGCTCGTCGTGATCTTCGTCGTCGCTGGGCTCGTCGTCAGCACGTTCCCACCGCCGGCTTCCTGAGATGAGGGACTCCACGCGCAACGCCGGCCGCTTCGTGGCCGACGCCCTGGCCTCCGCTGGCGTCCGGGTGGCCTACACGGTCCCCGGGGAGAGCTTCCTTCCGCTGCTGGACGGGCTGGCGGCCGCCGGAATCCGCGTCGTGGCCGCTCGTCACGAGGGCGGGGCCGGCTTCATGGCTGCCGCCCACGGCGCCCTGACGGGCCGTCCGGCGGTCGTCGTCGTGACGCGGGCCGTGGGGGCGGCGAACCTGGCGATCGCCCTTCACGCCGCCCAGGCCGATTCCGCGCCCCTGATCGCCATCGTGGGACAGGTCGATCGTCCGTCCCGCGGCCGCGAGGCGTTCCAGGAGGCCGACCTGGTCGCCACGTTCGGCGGGCTCTGCCGCTGGGCTCGCGAAGTGCGCGACGTCTCCGCGCTTCCCGGGGCGCTCGACGAGGCCCTGCGGAAGGCGACGACCGGGCGGCCCGGACCGGTGCTCCTGAGCCTGCCGGAGGATCTCCTCGACGAGCCGGCCCCGGACGACGCCGGGCGGATCGCCACCGCGACCGTGCTCGGCCCCTCCCGCGCGCTCGAGCCGGATCCGATCACGGTGCGCCGAATCCTGCACCTGCTGCTGGACGCCGAGCGGCCCTTGATCATCGCCGGCGCGGGTGTCCTCCGGTCGCGGGCCACGGCGGACCTGGTGCGGTTCGCCGAGATGGTCGACATGCCGATCGTGGCGGCCTGGCGCCGGCCGGACGTCTTCCCCAATGACCACCCGCTCTACCTCGGGATGAGCGGCTACTTCTCGGCTCCCAGCGTCGGCCCCCGCCTCGTGGAGGCCGACGGCCTCCTCGTGCTGGGCTGTCGCCTCAACGAGGTGGCGTCCCACGGCTGGACGGTGCCGGCGCCGGGTGCCCGCTGGGCCCACGTCGATCTCGAGCCGCTCGGCGCGCGCGGCGGCCTGGGCGCTCCGACGATCGCCCTCGCCTCGGATGCCCGCTCCTTCGTGCGCGAGGCGCGCCGGCTGCTCGGTGGGACCGTCCTCGAGATGGCGTCACTGGAGCGGCGGAGGGAGGCGAACGCCGCCGACCGGGCCGCCTACCTCGAGGCGCGTGTCGTCGACGCGACGCCGTGGGATGGGCCGGGCGTCCACCCCGGTCGCGTGATCGCGACGCTGGAGCGAACGCTGCCGCCGGACGCCATCGTCACCACCGACGCAGGGCATTTCGGCGGCTGGGCGGCGCGCGGCCTCTGGGTGCGGCGGCCGGGCACGTACCTCGGATCGAGCGCGGGAGCGATGGGCTTCGGCCTCCCGGCCGCCATCGCGGCCTCGCTTGCCTCGCCGGGCCGCCCGGTCGTCGCGCTCGTCGGGGACGGCGGCCTGGGGATGACCGGGGCCGAGCTCGAGACGGCCGTTCGGGAAAGCGCCCGCCCCGTCGTCCTCGTCTTCGACAACGCTCGCTACGGGACGATCAGCGACCACCAGGCCCGGCGCGGCCTCGCTCCGGTCGCCACGGACCTCGGCCCGGTGGACTGGGCGATGGTGGCCGAGGGGTACGGGGCGACCGGTGTTCGCGTCGAGACGGACGAGGACTTCGAGCCTGCCCTCCGAGCCGCGCTCGCGTCACGGCGACCGACGGTGCTGCACCTCGTGGTCGACCGGCGCTGGGTGAGCGTGGATCGGCTGGACGAGGCGCCGGCGGCTGTCGTTCTCGACGACGCGAGCTCGTCCGCCGACGCCGAGGCTGAGCCGGAGCAGGCTCCAGGCGCCGAGCCGGCGGCCGAAATGGAGCCGCTGTCCGACATAGTGGCTGAGCCCGAGCCCGACGCCGAGCCGGGCACCGAGCCGGGCACCGTGCCCGAGCCCGAAACCGAGCCCGATGCCGACGCCGAGCCCGAGCGCGAGCCCGAAGCCGAGCCGGCGTCAGAGCCGGGACTCGAATCCGACCCGGCGCCGGAACCCGCGACCGCGGACGACGACCCCGCCAGCGACGAGGCTCCGGAGGCTCCGGCCGAGGCGTGAGCCGTCGCCCTGGGGAGATCGGCGCCGGTCTGGAACCTGCCCGCGCAGCCGTCCCGCTTCGCCCCGGGGAGCGCATCCACGTCGTCGGCGCGGGCGGCGCCGCGGGCGCGGCCGCCGCCCTCCACGCGCATCACGCGGGGGCACGCGTCTCCGGGTGCGACGCCGGGGGCCCGTCCCCGTACACGCGGCCGCTGGAGCGCGCCGGCATCGCATTGGCCTGGGAGCACGCCCCATCGCACGTCGTCGCCGACGGCGCCGTCGTCGTCGACCGCCTCGCTGTCACCAAGGCCCTGACCGCCGTCGCCCCCGACCATCCCGAGCTCCTCGCCGCGCGGACGCATGGAATTGCGGCGACCAGCGTTCAGCAGCTCATCGCCGATGCCGCTGCGAGCCGCGGCCAGGCACTTATAGGGTTAGCAGGGACGCACGGTAAGTCAACGACGACGGGTTGGATCGTCCAGATGCTGGTCGAGGCCGGTCTCGACCCGTCGGCGTTCGTTGGGGCACTGCTGCCGGCGGCGCTGGGCGGCGGACCGGACCCGTCGACGGTACGCGTCGGAAGCGGCCGCCACTTCGTCGTCGAGGCGGACGAGTATGCCGGCAACTTCGACCCGTACCGGCCCGTGGTCGGCGGCCTCACCAACGCGGACTGGGACCATCCGGACGTCTTCGCCGACCGGGCTGCTGTCGTGGCGGCCTTCGTGGCCTGGGTGCGTGGCTTCGATGGGGGAGGGGAGCGCCCCGTTCTCGTGGCCAACGTGGGCGATGCGGGTGTCCGCGAGGTGCTCGTGGAGCTCCGCGACTGGCCGGGACGGCTGCTGGTCGTGCAGGTCGTCGATGGCGAGGACGATCCGGTCGCCGTTCGTTCGGTGCTCGAGCGGACCCACACGACCGCGGCCGGGCCCGCGGCGGCGATCGCGGCCCGCTGGAGCCACGGCGCCGGGGCGGAGCACATGGAGATCCTGGGGCTCGACCCCCGCGGTCCCCTGGCGGCGCACGTTGCGCTGCCGGGGCGCCACAACGCGGAGAACGGTCTCGTGGCGGCGGGCGTCGCGCTGGCGGCAGGCGCGCCACCGGCGGCGATCGCGCGGGGCCTCGCGTCGTACCCGGGAGTCGGCCGCCGGCTCGAATGGAAGGGCGAAGTGGGCGGCATCGTCGTGCTCGACGACTACGGGCACCACCCGACCGCGATGGCTGCCACGTTCGCCGCGGTGCGGGATCAGTACCCCGGACGGCGCCTGTGGGCCGTCTACGAGCCGCTCACCTACCACCGCACGGCGGCGATGCTCGAGGAGTTCGCCGCCATCCTCGATCAGGCGGACCGGGTCGTCATCGCCCAGATCCACGCGGGACGCGACCCGGACACGACGATCACGTCGGCCCGCGATCTCGCGGACGCGGTGGCGCGGCGGGGGCGGACGCCCGCCTGGGCGCCGGGAACCGTGGAGGAGTCCGCGGACTGGCTCACCGCCAGGGTCGAGCCGGGGGACGTGGTCCTCGTGATGGGCGGGGGCCGGAGCTACGTCATCGCGGAGCGCCTGGTCGCGAACCTTCGGGCCTCCGCCGACGGCTGATCGCGACTCGGCCGGGGGCACGGCGGGCAAACCGGTAGCCACGTCGCCCTCTCGAATGGCATGGACCATGCTGCGGTTCGGCACTGGCGCCGGGGACGGCCCGGGGCCGACGATCGGCCCACAAAGGAGGGCCCAACCCTTGCGCAGGCTCATGGTGATCGTCGGCGCCCTGGTCGCCGTCGCCGTCGGGATCGTGGTGGCGTGGCGGCGGAACCCGCGGATCGGGACCAGGTTCACTAACGAGGTGCTCAACCCGTTCCTCGTCAAGCGGGGGATCTCCGGCGCGGGCCGGTCGGAGCTGGGGACGCTCGAGCACGTCGGGCGGCGGTCCGGCCTGCGGCACCTGACGCCGATCTACCCGGTGTCGACGCCGGACGGCTTCCGGGTCATCGTCCCGCTCGGCCCGAAGTCCGAATGGGCACAGAACGTCCTGGCGGCGGGCCACTGCCGGCTGCAGCTCCATGACACCGTCTACGACCTCGACGAGCCGGTCCTCCTGGCGGCGGGCGAGATGGCCGACAGCGGCACGCCCGCCAGCTGGATCCTCGACCGCCTCGGCGTCCAGTACCTCCTGCTGCGGCGCTTCGCGGAGCGAGTTGGAAGCCTTGACGAGGTGACCGAGGAACCGCCGGTCGCGCAACCGGAGGCAGAGGAGCTCGCCGCCGTGGGGGCCTCCTCTCGACGCCCAAGGCGTTCCACGAAGGCCGTCGGCGAGCGGGCTGGCTGACCGCCGCCGGGAGGATGTCAGAATGCCGGCGTGAACGACGCCGGACCGTATTACCGCCGCGATCTCGCCCTGGTGCACCATCGCGGCTTCGCTTTTCACGCCGATGAGACCGCGCCGGGGATCCTTCGCCTGCTGGAGCCCGTGCTGGAGCGGGGCGGCCTCGTGGTGGAGCTCGGCTGCGGGAGCGGCCTGCTCACGCGTCACCTGGTCGACGCCGGGCACCGCCTGATCGCGACCGACGCTTCGCCGGCGATGCTGGACCTGGCCCGCGAGACGGTCGGCGAGCGCGCGGAGATTCGCCTCCTGGTCCTTCCGGTCGATCCGATCCCGGCCGCCGACGCGATCGTCTCGGTCGGCCACGTGCTCAACTACCTACCGGAGGAGGGTGCAATCGAGCGGGCGCTCGTCGCGATCGCCGACGCACTTCGGCCGGGCGGGGTGCTGGCCATCGACATCTGCGATCTCGAGTACGGCGCCGCGCGACGCGACGCCGCGAACGTCGGCCGTGTTGCCGACAACTGGGCGCTCGTGACGGAGTTCTCGACGCCGTCGCCCGACCGGTTCGTCCGGCAGATGGCGATCTTCAGCCGTGGCGACGATGGCACGTGGCGCCGCGACGATGAGCGCCACGAGAACGTCCTCGTCGACACGACCCGCGTCCAGGCCCTCCTCGCTGCCCGAGGGGTCCACGCGGAGCTGGGTCGGGCGTTCGGGGCTGAGACGCTCCCCGTCGGGCTGCGGACGATCGTCGGTCGGCGCGAGCCCTGACGGCGCGGGGCGCCGCCGGCCCGCCCGATCCGGTACCGTTCGCGGCCATGACGACCGACCCGGACCGCGACGCCCTCGACCGCGCCCTCGCCGGGCGGGGCCCGTACGAGCTGTTCGCCTGCGACCCGGCTCTTGCCGACACGGCCGCGTTCTGCGCGGCCTACGGGTTCGCCCTGGAGGACTCGGCGAACACGATCGTGGTCGTCGGGAAGTCCGACCCGCCCGTCTACGCCGCGTGCGTCGTGCTGGCGACCCATCGCCTCGATGTCAACCGGTCCGTCCGGGGCCGGCTGGGCACACGGAAGGCGTCGTTCGCCTCGCCGGGAGAGACGAGCGCGATCACGGGTCACGAAATCGGCGGAGTGACCGTCTTCGGGCTGCCGGCGGGGTTGCCCCTGTGGGTGGATGGCGCCGTCATGGAGCGCGAACGGATCGTCCTCGGGGGCGGCAGCCGCAGCTGGAAGGTCCTCGCGCCGCCCTCGATCCTTCTCACGATCGCCGGTGTGGAGGTCGTGGAGGGACTGGCAAACCCGGCACCGCCCCGGCCCGAGGCGCCCTCGACGGCCGGTGACTGACCAGGCGGTGGAAGCGGCCGTGCGCGGACCCCGTCTGGATGCCATGCCACCTCGAACGCGCCTGTCCCTTGCGATGGCGGCGACAATTCTTCTCGCTGCCTGTACAGGTGCCGGGGGTGCCGCGACCCCTGGCCCCAGCGTCGATCCCCCCGTGGGGTCGGCCAACGAGAGCCTCGAGGGCCGCACCTTCCTCTCGACCGCTGCCTTCGGTCGCGCCCTCGTGCCTGGTTCCGTTGTGCGCCTCTCGTTCCAGGATGGGCAGATCGGGGCAACCGGCGGATGCAACTCCATGGGCGGCCCGTACGCGATCGAGGGCGACCGCCTGGTGATCAGCCGGCTCGCGACGACCGAGATGGCCTGTGCGCCGGACCTGATGGACCAGGACCAGTGGCTGGCGGACCTGCTCGACGGGGCCACGATCGACCTCGAGGGCGACACGTTGACGCTCGCCAAAGACGAGACCCGGCTGTCACTGGTCGACCGCGAGGTCGCCGACCCGGATCGCCCGTTGACCGGGACCCGCTGGATCGTGGACGGCCTCGTGTCGGCCGACGCCGTGTCCAGCGTTCCCGTCGGGGTCGTCGCGGCGCTCACGTTCGACGCCGGGCGAGTCGACGTCGAGACCGGCTGCAACCGGGGTGGGGGATCGGTCACGGTGACCGACACGACGCTCACCTTCGGGCCGATCTCCCTGACGAAGATGGCCTGCGAGGGCGGCGCGATGGAGGTCGAGCGCGCGGTGTCGGCGGTGCTGACCGGCGAGGTCCTGTACACGATCGAGGCCGGCACCCTGGCGCTCGATGTGGGCGCCGCGGGGCTGAGCCTTCGCGCCGCCCCGTGACGCCCGCCCGGATCCTCTCCGGCCGCGCCCTGAACCGGGCCCTGCTCGCTCGCCAGCTCCTGCTGGAGCGGTCCGATCTGTCGATCGAGGCAGCCGTAGAGCAGGTCGGCGGGCTCCAGACGCAGTACGCGCCGTCGGGCTACGTGGGCCTCTGGACGCGCCTTGCCGGGTTCCGGCGTGACGACCTCACGGCGGCGCTGGAGGACCGCCGAGTCGTCCAGGCCACGCTGATGCGAACCACCATTCACCTCGTCTCCCGGGGCGAGTTCTGGCTGGCCGCTGCCGGGATCCGGCGGGCGCGCCGGGCCTGGGCGCTGCGTGTTGATGCCAGCGACGAGGCCGTGATGACCGAACGGGCCGAGCGGTTGCGCCAGGCGCTCGCGGGCGGACCCCGCACCGTCATGGAGCTCGGCGCGCTCGCGGCGGGGTACGTCGGGAACGTCGGGGTCTGGCTCGACCTGGTCCGCGTGCCGCCGTCGGGCACGTGGGAGCGCAGGCGGGCCGACCGGCTCGCCCTCGCGGAGAACTGGGTGGGCGCGCCCGACGCCACCGAGGACGAGGGCCTCGCCCACCTCGTGCGCGCGTACCTGCGCGCGTTCGGCCCGGCACCGTGGCGCGACATCGCCACCTGGGCCGGCATCCCGGCCGGCGACGCCCGGCGCGGCGGAGGTGGGCTGGCCCTGGTCCGATACGAGGACGAGGCCGGCCGCGAGCTCGTCGACCTGCCGGACGAGCCGCTCCCCGACCCGGACACCGCGGCGCCCGTCCGGTTCCTGCCCCACTGGGACGCGGCCCTGCTCGTCCACGCCCGCCGGACCGGGATCCTTCCCGAGGAGCACCGGCCGCGGGTCTTTTCGACGAAGAACCCGTTCTCCGTGGGCACGTACCTCGTCGACGGCCGCGTGGTGGGCGGCTGGTCCGTCCAGGACGGCCGGATCGTGCTCGACCCGTACGAGGAGCTGGCGCCGCGAGCCAGGACGGCGGTCGAGGAGGAACGCGCGGCGCTCGAGGCGTTCCACGCCTGAGTCGAGCCGGCGCCGGGCACGTTCCCCCGGTCAGACGTGGATGAAGGCCAGGCCCGGGACCTGCACGTAGTCGTCGTCCTGGGTGACGACCGGGACGCCGATCGACATGGCCGTCGCGGCGATCCAGGAGTCGTTGAGCGGCATCCGCAGGCCGTGATCGCGCAGCGTGACGCGGAGGAGTGCCCACGCCTCGGCGACGCGCTCGTCGACCGGCACCGGGTCGAGCGCGAGGGCCGCGGCCAGCGTCGAGAGGCGGCGATCGCGGCTCGCGAGATCGGCAGCGGCGAGCACGCCGGCGCGCAGCTCGCCGATCGTGATGACCGACACCGCCAGGCGATCCGGAAGGGCGTCGACGTTCAGCGAGCGGCCGCTCTCGAGCGCGATGAAGACGGTCGTGTCGGCGAGCCCGTCGGTCACCGGAGCTCCGGGTCGTCGGTCGTGTCGGGCGATAGCCGGACAAGCTCGGACCGCAGGGCGGCGTCGGCCAGATGCGGGAGCACGCGCCGCACGAACTCGGCGCGGGCCATCCAGCGGGGCCTCCGCGGACCGTCGTCCGGCACTCGGTCGGCGTCCGCCCGTCTGCCACCGACGAGCACCGGCGCGGTCTCGCCCGTTCGGTGGCGGGAGGTGACGCTATCGATGCCGTCCCTGATCAGCCGTGCCTCGCTCCGGCCCTCGGCTTCCGCAGTGCGCGCGAGGGCCGCCTTCTGCTCCGTGGTCAGGTAGACGGTCGTCTTCTCCATGCCACCCATCGTACCATACATGGCTGGCAGACTGCCCGCCTGACGGCTACGGGGTGGCCAGCGACCAGGTCCCGAACGGTTTGAAGGCACTGCATCGGGCGCCGGCCTCGACGTCGATCGTCGCCTTGGGCCCGGCCCCTGGTGAGGTCGAAAGGTTGCCGCCGGTGACCAGGTAGTCCGTCGCCGAGGAGCCCGCGATCGTGGCGCCGAAGGAGCTGTTGGCGGCGGCATCGTTGAACCACAGCCGGGCCACGCCCGAGCTGTGCGTCGACCCAGAGCACGCGTTGCGAACGTAGAGGGTGAGAGCCGTCCGCGAACCGGGAGGTGCGACCACGGGTGCGAACACGGGCAGCGGAATCGTGTCGAGCTTGGCGTTGTTGAAGCCGCTGCTTCCGGCCGGGACGCTGCTCAGCTCGCCGGACGTCACGAGCACCCCGTCCTGGTAGACCTCGGCCCGGAGGTCGAGCTTCACGCCGACGTCATCGCTGTTCGCCAGGCCAACCCAGATCCGTGGTGCCGTGAGGGCAGTCAGGAACCAGGACGGAGTCGTCGTGTTGCGCAGGACGCACCAGCTCCGGTGTTGTCAGTCGGCCTCGACCACGTCGGGAGCCCCGTCGCCGTTGATGTCGCCGACGGCGAGGCCGTGCGGGTTGTAGTGACTGGCATACGGGATGGGATAGAGCTCCTCGGGCGCAAGAGTCCCGCCCGCCTGCTGCCGGTAGACGCCGGCGGCCACAAAGCCGCCGTGCAATGTGACGACGTCGGCTCGACCGTCGAGGTCGAGCTCGGCGACATCGACCGGTTCGGGGATGTCGTAGCTCGGGTAGCTGACGGGCGCAGCGAGCGTTCCGGCACTGGTCTGGGCGAAGACGGCGACGAACGAGGAGGGCCAGTTTCCGCCGTAGCTCGCCACGACGTCCTTGCGGCCGTCGCCATTCACGTCGCCCACGCCGATCCCGTGCGTGAGGTTGCTCCCACCGACGCCGTACTCGGCTGCAGTCCCGAACCCGCCGCTCGCCTTCTGGGCGAGGACGCTGATGTTGGGGCTGCTGTATACCTGGCCCGACATGACGACAAGATCGTCGAGCCCGTCGCCGCTCACGTCAGCGACTTCCAGATCGTCGTACCCCGCGTGCTTCGCCGCATAGGAGACCGGGCTCAGCAGGCCGCCGTGGCCGTCGTTGTAGAGGATGCTGACGGTGTTCGTGCCCCAACCGACTCCCGCCACGTCGAGCCGACCGTCGCCGTTGAGACGGCCGAGACGGATCTTGAGGCTGTCGCCGGTCGCGTACAGGATCGGCGCGTCCAGGGTTCCGTTGACGAGCTGCGGGAAGACCTGGACACCCGAACCCGCGATGCCCAGGACCACGTCCGCCCTACCGTCGCCGGTGATATCGCCGACCGCGACCGATTCCGCGCGGTGGGTGTAGATCGCGGCCGTCGGGTACGAGACCGGCGGCAGGAGCGTGCCGTCCGCGTCCTGGGCGAAGACCCAGAGCCGGAAGTCGTTGGCCGGGTCGAAGTAGAAGCTCGTCGTCATGACGACGTCGTTTCGGGCGTCCCCCGTCACGTCGCCGATCGCCACCGCCTCGGGCCACGACCCGACCGGGATTGCCTGGTAGGGCTGGAACAGCGGGGTCGCGGTCCCGAGAACGCCCACCGGAGTGACGGTGAAGACGAGGGCGCTTGCGAACACCGCTCCGACAATCGCCGGCTCGGGCTCTGAAAGGCACGTTCCGTTGCATCGTCACGTCTCCCGGTCCTTTGGTGCACAGGACGACGGCTCGGCGAGCCGAACGAGCGATGTTGACCACCGTTGCCCGTCCAGTGCCGGCCGGACCATGCCGCCTGCCCCTACTCTACTGCTCGAATTCCCCGATTCATCCTCGGCACACATGAGTGGTGCCGGCGGGCACCGTGACCGCACGGAACCCTGGGGTTGAACTGGCGAGACGCCAACGCCGACCATGACCTTCGGAGGTGCCCGATGGCCGTCGCCCGCCCCGCCGTTCGCCGGTTTCACGCCCGAGGCGATCCAGTTCCTCACCGATCTCGCGGAGAACAACGAGCGCGCCTGGTTCGCTCCGCGCAAGGCCGACTACGAGCACCTGCTCAAGGAGCCCCTCGAGGCGCTCTGCACGGCCCTCGCGGAGCAGTTCGCGGCCCGCGGCCTTCCGCTCCAGGCCGACCCGAAGCGCTCGCCCTTCCGGATCTACCGGGACACCCGGTTCAGCAAGGACAAGTCGCCCTACAAGACCAACCTGGGGGCGAGCTTCCCCTGGTCCGAGACGGCCGGTGGGGCAGGGGAGCCCCTCGACGCGGGCGCCCACGCGAACGGCGGCTACTTCAACTTCCAGCCGGGCGAGATGTACGCCGGGGGCGGGATGTGGAGGGCCGAGAAGCCGCGCCTCGACGCGTGGCGAAAGGCGATCCTCGAGACGCCGGATCGCGTCCGGGAGGCCATCGAGGAGCCGGCCTTCGTGGCCTGGTTCGGTGGCGTCAACACCCACGATTCGCTCAAGCGAATCCCGCCGGGCTACCCCCAGGATCACCCGATGGCCGACATGTTCCGCTGGAAGGACGTCATCTTCGGCCGGCGCCTGTCGGACGCCGAGGTCTGCTCGCCGGGCCTGCCGGACCTGCTCGGCGCCGGCTACGCGGCGGCGCTCCCGGTCTTCCGTTTCCTGGCCACCCTCCGCTGACGGATCGTGGACGCCGAGCTGGGTGAGGTCGTTGCCATGACATGGCCGCGGCCTGAGCGATGGAACGTGGTGAATCCCGAGTAGCGGATCGTGGCTCGGCGAGGCGAATCTCGCTTGCGAATCGGCGTGCCGCGTGATGGAACCGGCACCACACGTGGCTGCGTCATGTGACCAGCTGGCCCGGTCGCGGGTCCCTTCATATCGCGCTTCCTCTCGGCAAGCGCGGACCGTTGGACGGTCGATTGACCACGCTGGTCAACCTCGACATCACGTGGGTTGTCGCGGGAGGAGAAGGATGCGTACGGCTCGGGAGCTGATCACGCTGGGCGCTGCCATCGCGGCGCTGGAAATCCTGGCCGTCGTGCCGCCGTCGCCTGAGCCCTTCTACTGGGAAAGCAGCTGGTCCAGCGGCCTCCCCCTGCTGACAGTTCGCGCGCTGGGCCTGGCAGCGGGCGCCCTGGTCGTAGGCCTTCTGCTGCGCCTGGGACGCGTAGCGTACGTCCGCTGGCTCGGATCCATCGTCATCATCATCGGCCTGGCGTTGCTGGCCTTCATCGTCGGCTATTTCGTCTTGATGTTCGCACTGACTGTCGCCTGGGATTGGAATAGGAGTGGCCCCTGATCGGCCTGACATCAGACGCGGGCTGGTCGCAGCCACCCGAAGGCGGGTCAGGACTCAGATCGACGGCACCGTTTCGGGACCCGCCCACTCGATGCAGGGGCGCTCGAGGAGGGATCCCTGGACGGCGGCGTGCTCGAGATGCGGCTGGTCGTGACGGCGCCGGACTGCGAGGCCGCCCTCGCCTGCCTCGCCTGCTTGCCGGTTCGCGCTCAGAAGGCCCGCCTGAGGACGAAGAGACCGGCGAGGATGATGACGACGGCGATCACCAGGAGCGCCGCGGGCGGGAGCGCCGCGATGCGATCCACCGCATGCGACACGAAGCTCGTGATGTCGCCCCCCACGTCGATCGGGCCTCCGCCGCCCCCGGAACCGCCACCCCCGGAGCCCTGACCGACCGCGTTTCCGTACTCGACCATGCGCGCATCATCGCACCCTGCGCAAGACGTGCCCGGGGCCGGCAGATGCGGCTTCGGGGAATCGCGGCGAAGGGTGTCACAATGGCCGGCATGAATGAGGTCACGTCCCCGGCCTCGGCAGCGCCCACGGATCCCCTCCGGGCCGGCCGCGACGCGCTGGCCCGCCACGACTGGCGCGAGGCCTTCGAGCTCCTGTCACGGGCCGACGGCGAGGGCTCGCTACTGGGAGAGGACCTCGAGGCGCTGGCGCTCGCCGCGTTCTTCGCCGCCCGTGGCGACGCCTTCGTCGACGCCAAGGAGCGCGCGTTCAGCGCATACCAGGCCGCGGGCAACGACCTTCGGGCCGCGTATCTCGCCATCGACCTCGCCCGGAACTACGGCTTTGCCGGCAAGCCCTCGATCGCCTCCGCGTGGACACGGCGCGCGGAGCGCCTGCTCGGGGATGGCAGCGAGACCTACGTCCACGGCTACCTCGCGCTCGTCCGGAGCGAGGCCGCCAGCATGGCCGGCGACGTGGACGCGGCGCTCGCCTTCGCCGAGCGCGCCACCGAGATCGGCAGCCGGAACACGGACCTCGACCTGAAGGCATTCGCGCTCAGCAACCTGGGCGCCCTCAAGATCGCCGCCGGCGCGACCGCGGACGGCTTCGCCCTCATGGAGGAGGCCTCGATCTCGGCCGTGAGCGGCGAGCTGTCGCCGTTCACGAGCGGAATAACGGCCTGCCGGATGATCTCGACCTGCCGCGACCTGACCGACTACCGCAAGGCGAGCGAGTGGATCGAGGCGACTGAGCGCTACTGCCAGCGACAGGCGGTCTCGGGCTTCCCGGGGATCTGCCGGATCCATCGGGCCGAGGTGGCGGCCGTCGGCGGCGCCTGGGAACGGGCCGAGCAGGAGCTCGAGCGGGCGACGACCGAGCTGGCCGGCTTCAACGCGCCGCCCGCCGCGGATGGCCACTACGCGATCGGCGACATCCGGCGCCTGAGGGGCGACTTCGAGGGTGCCGAGGCCGCCCTCCGCGAGGCCCACGCCGGTGGACGATCGCCGCAGCCCGCCCTCGCCCTGATCCGCCTCGCCCAGGGCAACGTCCGGGCCGCGGCCAGTGCCATCAACGCGGCCGTCGCCGAACAGGCTCGGGACCAATGGGCCCGGGCGCGGCTGCTGCCGGCCCAGGTGGAGATCGCCATCGCGGCCGGGGACGTGGCGCGAGCGCGCGCGGCAGTGGACGATCTGGCCGGCGTGGTCGTCGGCTATCCATCGCCGGCGCTCGAGGCGGGCCGCCAGGTTGCCCTGGCTCGCGTCCTCCTCGCCGAGGGTGACGCCGCCGGCGCCGTCTCCGAGCTGCGGGCTGCCGTCCGCGGCTGGCGCGAGGTCGGAGCGCCGTACGAGATCGCCCGGGCGCGGGCGGTCCTGGCGCGGGCGCTCCGCGCGCTCGAGAGCGATGAGGACGCCGACCTGGAGCTGCGGGCCGCCCTCGACGAGTTCCAGCGGCTCGGGGCCCGGGTGGACGTCGCCGCCGCCGAGCGCGAGCTCCGGGACGCCGAGGACCGCCGGGCCGGGCCGGTCCAGATCCGGAAGACGTTCATGTTCACCGACATCGTCGGCTCGACCAACCTCGCCGAGGCCCTCGGCAACGAGGCCTGGGAGCATCTCCTGCGCTGGCACGACGACACCCTTCGCAGTCTCGTCGCAAGCGGGGGAGGGGAGACGGTCAACTCCACCGGCGACGGCTTCTTCGTCGCCTTCGACTCCGCCCGTCAGGGCGTGGACTGCGCGGTGTCGATCCAGCGCGCCCTGCGCGATCACCGCGCCAGCACGGGGTTCGCGATCTCGGTTCGGATCGGCCTCCACACGGCCGAGGCGAACCGGCGGGGGACCGACTACAGCGGCACGGGCGTCCACGTTGCCGCCCGCGTCGCCGCGCTGGCCGGGGGAGGGGAGATCCTCGTCACCGCCGAGACCCTCACCGAGGCGGGGGACGTCGCGGCAACCGACGCCCGGGAAGTGCCCATCAAGGGCGTGACCGCGCCGGTGAGCCTCGCCTCGATCGCCTGGACCTGAGCCGGCGCCGGACCGCCGCCGCGACACCGCCGCCGAGCGAGACCGCCGCCGAGCGAGACCGCCGCCGCGGTGGCTGCGGTTCGCCCTTCGTGACAGACGCCCCTAGGCAGCCGGGGCGGGGGGCGCGACACTCGGCACCCGCGGGAGGCGCGGACGAGCGGCCCGCCGCGACCGCCGGGCGCGACGAGTCTCCGGCGAGACCGTTCACGCGCTGCGTCCCGGGAGGGGAGGCCGGCCATGCGATGGCACAGCGCGGCTCTCGGAGTCCTGCTCCTCGCCGGGTGTGCGGCGTCACCACCGACGCCGTCGGCGCCGTCTTCATCGCCCACGCTGGAGCTGCGGACGCCCACCGCGGCGGAATCCCCGACGCCGCCCGGCGCGGATGCCCCGTGGCTCGTCGTCGCGCTCGGCGACTCCATCGCCTCCAACAGCCCGATGGTCTGCCCGGGATGCACCGGGTTCGTCGACAGGTACGCGAAGGATCTCGAGCGAGACACCGGTCACGCGGTCACGGTCAAGAACCTGGCGACGCCGATGCTGGATACCCAGGGACTCCTCGATCAGCTCCAGCAGAGCGAGTCGAGGCGCAGGGCTGTCGCCCAGGCGAGCGTCATCATCGTGGGGATCGGCTTCAATGACGTGCCCTGGCTCGTGAGCGATGACCCGTGCGACGGGTCCGCATCGTGGGACGATCTCGAGAGCGTCGAAGCCGCCGCGGCGAAGTTCACCACCCAGTGCGTAACCGCCGCAGCCGAGATCCTTCGTCCCAGGCTCGACGCTGTCTACGCACAGATTGTCGCGCTGCGCGCGGGACAACCCACGATCCTCCTGGCACTCAATCGCTACGACGACGCCATCGGGTGGTGCGAGCACCGGTCGTGCCCGTGGGGCTCGACGACCCCGACCGTCTTCGTCACGGCGACGCGCCTCACGGTCGACGCGTGGGACGGGCTGATCTGCGGGGCGGCGGAGGCGAACGGCTTCACGTGCGTCGACGTGTACCACGCCTTCAACGGCCCGGACGGGGCTGATCCCGCTGGCGACCTCCTCGCCTCGGACTACACGCACCCCTCGCAGCTGGGCAACGACCGGATCGCCGATCTCCTGGTCGCCGAGGGGTATGCCCCGCTCATGCCGTGATCAGGACCCCCGTCACTCAGGGGTGCCCGAGACCCGGCGAGGACCCAGGCCTCCGACCGGCAGGCGCTTGCCCTTGACGGCCGATGTCTCCGGTCGCTTGGCACCATGCGCGGGGCGCCGCTCCTGGGGGCACCCGACTTGACCGAGGCTGGGGGAGCCAGTATGGTCCGAAGCACACGTGGTGTAGTTGTGTGCAGGTGATGTCCACATGCCCGAGAAGCGATCGAACCGCCTGAACGTCCTCCTCGACGACGAGCACGCTGCAAAGCTCTATCGCCTCGCGGACCGGACATATGTGAACGCAGGGACGCTGGCACGCTCGCTGCTCTCGACCGCGCTCGATCAGGCCGACCCAGACGCTTCCACAGTGACCGCCCTGCTCGATGCCATCCCCGGTGCCGACGAGCGAGCGCAGCAGGGCCTCGCGGACGTCCGTGCCGGCCGAGTCGTGTCGCTGGATGAGCTCTGATCAGTGGCGAGGGTCGTTCTCGCCGCGTCGGCACAGGCCGACCTGAATGCCCTCATCCTGACCCACAGCCTTCCCCTTTCAACTCGAGATCGCGTCAGGATCGCACTCCAGCCCCTGGCCACTTTTCCGCTCCTCGGCCCCGCGCTGACCGGGGGGTGGCACAGCTTCCGCTTCATCCTGGGTCTCAAGATAACTCGGTCGGGCCGCTGGCTTTTATCAAATACCTTGAGAGCGGAAATGCCGTGGGCACAAGGATGGTCATGGAAGAGGAGAAGCCCCGCTATGAAGTCGTTCTCTGCGGCCCCGATCTCAAGCAGAAGAAGGTCCTGGCCTTTTCCCCGAGTGCCGGACCCGTCCGCGAAGTTCCAGTTGTTTGCGAGCGTCGTCCGTTGGGATATCTCTCGCGGACGCGAGATCGTATGTGCCTCGGGGGAGGGGGATTACCGCCTTAGCGTTTTTGACGCCGGGGGCCGCCTAGTTCGGACCATCGTCAAGGCTTACGATCCCGTTCCGGTTTCCGATCAGGATGTCGACCGCCAGATGAAGCGGATCGGGATCCAATCCCGGGACGAGATCATCGTCCCTAGGCACTTGCCGCCCCTCTCGTGGGTCTATGCCGACGAGGACGGCCGCTTCTACGTTTCCACCTGGCAGAGAGATCCTGGAGCGGGGGTCGACGTTTTCAACATCTTCGATCCGGAGGGGCGCTATCTCTGCGATTATCCTATTCCGGGCGAGCCTCTGGTCTTCAAGGACGGCAAGCTCTATGCGATCATTCAGGACGAAGAGGGCGATCCAGTACGTCAAGCGCTACGCCGTGACCTGGAAGGTCAAGTAGCGACCCTTTCGCGTGTCGCCCTCAGGATCTCGCGGAGGTCGAGGAAGAGCCGGGGCAAGCGCCTGATCAGGGGGCAAGAGGCATCTCGGTTCTTTCGTTGGTTCGGTCAAGATGCTTTCTCCTCTCTTTATGAGGATTGATTACTTCGCCCTCCAGACATATCATGACCTCATGGTCGATCCATTGCGGAGAGGTTGCTTATGAGAAAAGGGCTTGAGACCAGCCTGATCATCATCATGGGCCAGGCGAAATAAGCGGCACGTTTGCATACTCAATCCTAGGCCACGATATTCTCATCCAAGACTTGAATACATGGCGGTTCTGGCGAGCCGATTTCGACGGGATCTTTCAAGAGCAGATAGATCTCAAAGAAATGAATCCAGGCTTTTTCCTTGGGGCCGTCCCGGATGGATTCCTTTTTCAGAGGGTTATTTGGCCTCCGCGGACTGAGTGGACCGGGAGACTCGTCGATGTCCCTTATGTCGTCGACTTCCATCCCAAGGACGGATCGAAGATAAGGGAAATCGCAAGGTTCAACACGAGGGACTTCCTATCCGGGAGGAGCGCGACGAGTTGGGATTCGAGGATCATCGCAATAAGCGCCGACAGAAAGCTCCTTTATGCCTATTTTGGCAGGGAATATCTCATCGAAGTCGTGGACCTGACGGTCGGCAAGATCATCAGGCAGTTTAGGACGACCTATCCCAGAGTGCCTCATACCGAGAGAAGCTGAGAGGTGGATTTCCGGAAAAAAGAAGGGGCTCCGAAGATCGAATATGAGACGGATATCTGGGGCTTATACCCGGCCACCGGCAAGATCTGGGTCGCGACGTCTACAGTAGATAAGGCCAATGGGCGGCTCATCGATGTCTTCGACCGGGACGGCCGCTTCTCCGACAGCTTCTCCTTAGGCGCCGGGCGTTCTCTGATGGCCGTGAGCGACGATTTCATACTCTGCTAGGAAACGAGCGAGGACGAAACGGTTACGATCGTCAAATACAGGATCGACTCTCCCTTGTGATCCTGTCCCTGCGTCGACCGGGCCGCAGATCCCCTTCAATCTTTCGCGGAGAGCCGTCAGTGATGGATCATTGTCCGCCTGATCCTCCCGCCGTTCTTGACACGGCCACCCATATGTCTTCCAAACCAAGCTTCCGGGCCCAAACCTCGATATAGGCGATATCGATGGCATCCGCCGAGATCTTGAGGATACCCGCGATATCGCGCAGATGCTTGTCCGAACGCCCCTGCCGGTAGAAGTCCAGCTTCTTGATGATCACGTCCTCGGGCGAGGCGAATTCGACCTCGGTATCTTCGAGGGGCTTGAGCCGCCGGGCCCGCCGGAAACGGCTCTGATCGAACTCGTTGCCTTGGGAGATCATGATATCGATCTTCAGACCGGAGCCGGGATGGATGATGTTGAATTGGGACCTGGCCCGGACAGCCCGCCTGGCGGACTCCTCGTCGAAATAGAACTCATCTGCCGGATAACAGCTCTTGAGCCGGGGAATTTTGTCTTCCTCGAGATCGGCCACGATATCGATATCGTTCGTCAGCCTCGGCTCGCCATAGGCGATAGCCGCGACGGCGCCCGTCACGAAATAGCGGACGCCGCTCTCGTCAAAGCATCGTGCGGCGTGTCTCAGCAGCTCATCCTGTTCCATGAGACATCCTTCTTGCGGCCTCCGCCTTGATGGCACGGTCATCCCAATCGGGATGCTGGGACCTGAGGAGCCTTTCGAGCATATTCTTGGTGGAAGTCCACAGTCCGAAGGCGACGCGAAGCCGCTCGACGGGCGTCTTGCCCCGGAGAACGGCCGCCATCTCGTCGTCGACGATCTCCGGGTCCAGAGTATCGGTCCGCATGGGTACTGGGCCTATATTCGCACAGGAGTCGAGGGCCGTCAATCCGCCCCTGAGATCAGATCGACAATCCTTTTCGAATCTGTAAAATACTGACTGACGGGCGATTAACTCAGCAAGCGCCTTTTTCGGCTTCCCCGAGAAATCCCTGATAAACGTGATCCAACAGGGCAAAACCGCCTCCCGGAGCGTCCTGGGCCGTCCCGGACCGTCTCCGTTTTTCCGTTGGTTTGGTCAAGATTTGGTCAAGGTCTTTGGGACCCAAAACCGACCGCTTGACGCCTCGACGGTCCCGCCCTAATAATGGGCGCATAAAAAAGCAAGCCTTCACTATAAGGGCAACGTTGAGTGCTGTTCGAAAGGGAGGGACATATCCATGACGGTATGGACAAAGAACCACCTTGCAGCACTCCCATTAATCTCGTTCCTCCTCCTATTAGTTTCGCTTATCGTTGGGCCCTTGCTTTCCCGGGGCATCTCTGCTCAGACAATCGTAGCCGAGAACGGCGTCCGGATCGTTCACAACGCTAAGGGTGGGGTCTGGGGGACGGCCCCGAAGGTCTCTATCGAGCTGGTGAGGACAATCGGCGACGTGGATTCGGATGATGAGAACCTGGCCTTCAACTCACCCGCAGACTTGGCCGTGGACACCGCCGGGAATATCTACATCGCCGACAGCCAGAATCAGCGCATCCAGGTGTTCGATCCGGAAGGCCGCTACCTCAGGACCGTCGGCCGAAAAGGGCAGGGGCCCGGGGAGTTCATGTCCACGCGCTCGATCGACTTCGACGGCGAAGGCCGCTTCCACGTCCTGGATAACCGGCAGCGGCGGATCCAGGTGTTCGCATCAAAAGGCGAGGTCCTTAAGACCATCCCGGTCATAAACCTGGATATTTACCAGATGCGGCTCTTGCGTTCCGGGAAGATGGCCGTCGAGGGCAATAGGCGTGGGCCTAAGCTGGTCAAAATACTGGGGCCGGATCTCGCACCGCAGCAAGAATTCGGGGACCCCTTCGACTTTGGAGACGAGCTCGCGAACAGCGTGGGTAACTCTTGGGATTTCACAGTTGACCGTGAAGACAACATTTACCTCTGCTTTCTCCTTCAGAATCGCATCGAGAAATTTTCGCCGGACGGACAGTTGTTGTGGAGAGCCGACCGTGAACTGAATTATCCGGCTAAAATGGTGGAGAAGGGACGGCGTGAGGGGGCTCGGACCTTCTATCCCAAATTCAATTCCGTGGCGAGAAGCCTCGATGCCGACGGCTCTGGCCGGATCTGGGTGGTGACCTGCGACCGGCAGATTAGGAAGGACGAGGAGGTCATCGTCATGTATAGCGGCCAGGTCGGTGGGGCGGAGACCCGAAAACTCGTCGGGCACACTGATCTTAGGAAGACGGACATGTACAAACTGGAGATTTTCAGATCGGACGGCATACTTCTTGGCGAGATCCCCCTGACCCACTTCGTCGACAAGATCTGGGTCCACCAGGATCGGCTGTTCCTGCTCGACAGCTACCGCGGCGTCTGCTTCTACGAGTACAAGATCGTCGAAAAGTAGGAACGGAATAACTCGACCTATTGATTTCCAGGCAGGCCAGGTTCCGGCCGAGAGAGAAGACGCCCGGGCTAGACGAGTTCCTTGAGATCCCCCAAGGACAGGCCGGCCTTTTTCAAGATGGCGTGAAGAGTTCCCTTCTTGAGCTCTTTATGGAGCGGCATCACCAATGAGATGTTCTTTTCCAGGTTGTGCAAGAAGATGTGGCTGCCGCGCTGATGATCGACGACATAGCCACTCCGGCGAAGGGCCTTGACGACCTCTTTCCCGGAAAACGTTCGGCTCAAACGTGGACCTCGATTTCCTTGATGACGGCCTTGGGTCTGGACTTGATCTGGTTGATCTTCTCGAGGCCTTCGAGATAGCAGACAATGGCTTCCTTGGCGTTCTTGAGGGCTTGCTTTTCCGTTTCGCCTTCCGTAAAACAACCGTCGAGGGCCGGAACCGTCACTATGAACCCGCCCTCTTCCGCGGGAGTCAGGATTACATTGAATTTCACGTTCCGTCCCTCCTAGCGTTTATTGTATCATTCTAAATCCCAGGAGCAAAGAAGCCGCGGCGACCTAATTGAACCAAAGGTCGGTTATCGGCCTCAGGCCGTTGACTTTACCCCCCGAATGACCATAACTGAACGCGCTTTCCGGCGGTCGCCGGGCGGTCAATGGCTAGGTAGCTCAGTAGGTAGAGCGAAGGACTGAAAATCCTTGCGTCGACGGTTCAATTCCGTCCCTAGCCATTCTTTTTTTCCCCCAGATGAGCTCTGATCCGCCCTCTTCCGTATGGGGAAAGTGTCAATAATCCCCCGCCCGAAACACCGCGTAAAATCTGGAAAAACCGGGAAAATCCAGGAATGCGAAGCGGGCAAAGTGTGTCCAAAGTGTGTCCACTTTCTCTACCTTAGTCGAAATATGGGTAGATCCTGAGCGGGACAGGGCTGCAAATCCGCAATTTGGCGAAGAAATTCTTCGGATCAAGAAAGTACTTAGGACACATTTTTGGACCCGCTAATTCGCCCCCAGTTTCCCTTGGTCCGTGGTCTGCTATTCGATAGCGACCGCCCACTCTCGCTTTTCGAAGCGACCGGAGCTGTAGCTCGGTTGGCGACTCTCTCGCCCTCTCCATAAAAACCCCGGAAATGCCCATTCTACAGACGAAATCAGCTTACCGGAGCGTGCCCGGCCGTCCCGGGTCGTCTCGGTTCTTCCGTTGGTTGGTCAATAGTTGGTCAAGGTTAAAGGACGGCAGCAGTCTGTTGTATTGAAATCTCACCAGAATCGCGCTACTTTATTGGTGTGAGCTCAGCAAGGCGGGCAAAGGTCAGCCGCGCAGCGAGCAGGCTATAAAGCCTCTCCAATACGAAGTCACCGTGATCCTAAAGCTCATCCAGGTTTTCGTCGCAGATCTCGACGGTAACCCGGCGTCAGAAGGCAGATATCTTTGATCACTTCCGCTCGTCTCCGATTCTTGCTGCTGTCCGCGGCTATCCTCCCTGCGTTCATGGCGCCTCCGCCATTAGGGGGCGAAGACCCGCGAATCGCACGAGCTCTAGTTCTGCATGGATTCTATGCTGTATGACGAAGCGATTTCGCAATTCGAGCTAGCCCTTCAGGCGCACCCGATGGAGCGCGGACTGCGGGTCAAACAGGCCTTCGCGTACTTCCGGTTGAACAAATACAAGGAAGCCGTGGGCGTTCTCAATCGGGAGCGTGAATTATTTCCCGATGATCTCAATCCGCTGATCCTTCTCAGCTTCATTCAGCATGCCTCAGGGAAGCCCGATGATGCCCTCATGACCGCTCGGACAATCCAAGCAAAGCTGGATAAGATCGTGAATTCGTCCAACGTCAAGAAGCTCAACGCCAACCTAAGGGGCCTATTTCCCAATGCCGGCCTTCCCGCCTACCTCCTTGGTTTGGAGGCGATTAAAAAGCAAGATTCCCAGGCCGCGAGATCCTGGTTTCTTCGTGCCCAGGACCTGAGCTACGACGCCACAGATTGCTGGCTTCAGTCAATCTACGCGGAAATGGAAGCGGGGCATTGGCCGGAGGCCCTGAGGCTTTGCGGCACGAAGGGCGATATTTCGTCGGCCGAAGGGGAGATCGGGGGGATTTCCGCCGTAACGGGAAAGACGGCGTGCGCCACCAAAGAACAAGATCATCGTCACGGATATTCCCTCCGATGTGTTCATGCTCAAGGCTATCATCTTGGCGCAACTCGGCCGGCAGGAAGAAAGCCGGGTTTCTCTTGAGGAGGCCGTTGCCGCCGAACCTTTCCGGCCGGAACCACTCAAGAATGTGGCCATTGACGATATGCGACGGTCCGATTTCCAAAAAGCTGCCCAGGTGCTGACGAGGGTTGTGAAGTTGAGCCCGCTGGATTTCCAGGCCCGGTTCCTATTGGAACAGGCTCGGGCGGGCAGGCGCATCGTCGATGGTTCGTCTGCGTCGATATTTTCTCGGGAGTTCATGAAGGCCAGAGGGCCGCGGTTTCTCTACGTCCTGGAGGGCCGGCCAAACGACGTCGCCGCAGTGGCTAACCGATATGCCCTTCAGTACATCCAGTTAGGCCTCCTCGTCGACGCCGCCAATCAGCTGCGTGAGTTCACCGAAATCTATGCCGATTCGCCGACGATTTACTACAATCTCGGCCAGCTCAGCAATACGCTGGGCCGTTTCGCGGAAGCTCTCGCCTGCGGCGCAAGGACCATCGCGCTAAAGAACAATAGCGCGGAAGCGCGCGACCTAATGGGGAATGTCTACTTTAAGATCGGGGATTACGAGAATGCCGCACGCTCGTATGAAAAGGCCCTCGGGCTGAATACGCGGGATCCACTGAGCTTCTACAACCTGGCATGCGCTTACCATGAGCTTGGGGACGATCTGAGGGCCGAGAAGAACTGGCTGGAGGCTATTCGCCAGGAGAACGCCGCGGCTGGTGCGCCGCTTCAGGCCGATGCCGCCATCCTGGAGCATTCCCTCACGGTCAAAGTCGAACCGGTGTCAGCCCCGTCCTGCCAATACCTGGGGCTCCTCTATGCCGGGCAAGGAAAGACCGGACAGGCGATCGATTACTTCGAGAAGGCGATCGCTTACAATCCGAACGCGCTCGTCCCGTACCTCGAGCTAGGGAGGATTTATAATGGACGGAACGAACCTAACAAAGCCGGGGAATATTTAAGAAGTATCTTGAGTTGGGCGGCGATAAAAGCAAGGTCAGCACCCCTTTCCGGCTCAAACCGTGGAACCAATGAACCCGCCCTCTTCCGCGGGAGTCGGGATTACATTGAATTTCACGTTCCGTCCCTCCGACCGTTCATTGTATCCATCCTAAGCCCAGGAGCAAAGAGGCCGCGGCGTCCTCAATTGAACCAAAGGTTGGTTATCGGCCTCAGGCCGTTGACTTTGCTCCAAATGGCTAGACTGAACGCGCTTTCCGGCGGTCGCCGGGCGGTCAATGGCTAGGTAGCTCAGTTGGTAGAGCGAAGGACTGAAAATCCTTGCGTCGGCGGTTCAATTCCGTCCCTAGCCATTCTTCTTTTTCTCCCATAGGAGTTCCAGAAACTCCTTTTCTATATGGGGTGAACTTCAATAATCCCTCGCCAGAAATCCCGCGTAAAACCTGGAAAAACCGAGAAAAGCCAGGAACGCGGAGAGGGCAAAGTGTGTCCAAAGTGTGTCCACGTTCTCTGCCTTAGTCGAAATATGGGTAGATCCTGAGCGGGACACGGCTGCAAATCCGCAATTTGGCGAAGAAATTCTTCGGATCAAGAAAGTACTTAGGACACATTTATGGACACACATTTTTGGCCCGGAACTCATGCCAGAAGTTCCGCCATTCAACAAGGGCGGTTCCGCCTTAATTAACCCGAAGCCGACTGGGCGATTCACTCAGTAAGCCCTTTTTGAGCCCTCCCCGAGAAATCCCTGATAAACGTGCTACAACAGGGGAAAACCGCTTCCTGGAGCGTCCCTATCCGTCCCTGTTCGTTTCGGTTTTTCCGTGGTTTGGTCAAGATTTGGTCAAGGATATCTCTGGCCTTCCTTTAAAACCCAAGCCAGGAGAACGGATTCTCCATATCACCGAGAAGTTCCCTAAAGATCAAAGGAATTGCCGAATCTGAGGATGACGGGACTGCAAAGATCGTCACTGCCGTTGAATGGTTAGAATAAAAAACGGTGGCGTAAGATTCCATCTCTTGATTCTTCTCTCCAATAAAAGTGCAGGCCCCAGCTTCGACCCTGGGAATTCGGTAAATACCCCACCCCAGACACCAAGCCAGCTTTGAGGGCAGGCTCAGTTTGCCCTCGTACGGCCCTTCCGTCAGTATTGAGGGAGAGCGGACGGAAACAGTCGGGTCGATGAGATATGAAGCCCAGGCTTCATAAGGCAGCTCGCCTATCACCATCCTGATCTGCCACATGAAATTCGTAAAATCCGAGGAGGTCGTAAAGAAAGCACAGGGCTGGCCCGATTTCGAATCGCCAGGATGAAAGGCCGAGTCCGCGGGAGCATGGATCTCGCAGGAGAACTTGGATTGTGTCATAGCAAAGGGACCGAAAACATAGGCGTTAGCGAGCTCATCCAAGCCTCTGCCAAGCGTCTGTTCCAGAATAAACTGGAGATATCCGAATCCCTCGTCGGAATAGGCATAACCTTTCCCTGGCGAAGTGATAAACGTTAATTTCTTATCGGGATGATTCAACCGCGAGTTGACCAGCCCGCTTTGGTGGCTAAGGATCCGCCTCGCTGTCAGTTGCGCACATCGACGGTCGTTTGCGATATCTTTATAAAAGGAACCTTCCATCGCGGATTTCGCGACGTATCTTGATAACGATCGGTCGAGATCGAATTGTCCGTCGCTAGCGAGCCTTAGAACCAGATAGGCAACAACTGTCTGCCCAAGTCTATCGGCGCGAAAAATGGTCTTTGCGTCGATCGACTTCGTAGATTGGGAAGACTCAAAACCCAGGTTAAGATGAAACACGTCAGGATTATCCGTCCAGAGTTTTGCCTGTTTCAGAACAAGGGAAAGCCCCCGGATACCATTTCTGCTCACAATCTCGCGGATTCTATCAAACGTCTGCTCATATGAGCGGGTTCTTCCCTGGCCATCAAACCAGGACCATTCGGATCTATTTACCGGACCTGGCTCTCCCTCGCCGTCGGACGAAATGGCTGCCGAGCCCATCTTTTTCAGTCTCGGTAAGCATGCGAAAATTAGGAAGATCATGATAAAAATCAAAGATATTTGAATCCCCCATCTCCTGCGGTTCATCCGGCAGTCCCTTTCTTTATATTAATATAACGACGAAAGTCGGAATGTGCAACCCCTTATCGTCTTCGTAGACCGAGCCTTTCTGGATTGCCTTCAGGATTTTGCGCAGCTCGAGGAAGGTCTCCAACAGAGTGTTTTTCCCAGCGGCAGAATATTAGGCCTCAAACTACCCGACTTCAGATTGACAACCCCTTTTAAATCAGTAAAATATTGACCCTGGGGCGATTAACTCAGTAAGCGCCTTTTCCGGCTTCCCCGAGAAATCCCTGATAAACGTGCTCCAACAGGGCAAATCCGCTTCCCTGCGCGTCCCTGCCAGTCCCGGGTCGTCTCTGTTTTTCCGTCGGTTTGGTCAAGATTTGGTCAAGATAGGAGAGCTGTCGTTTTCCCTCAAGAAGGCCAAGATCGCTTAGGGGATTTCCACGCCTGCCCTTGTGATTTGAGAACCTTGACTATTGTCGTTGCGAGGGATATCTCTTTGGGGAGGGGATATACAGCGAGGAGGCAAAATGCGAAAAGCAGGGATATTTCTAGCCTTTTTGCCGCTCTTAGCCGTCGTTTGGGGCTGTAAGGGAGAGTCCGCTTGGAAGGGATCGATCGAGACCGCGAACGGCGTCGAGGTCGTTCGAAATCCATCAACTCCCATGTATCCGCAAGGGGCTTTGGAACTCAAGGAGGATCTGACGATCGGGACGGCCGCGGGCGCCGAGGAATACATGTTCATAAGTTTGCGGGGTCTCGCGGTCGATGATAAAGGATCGATCATCACGCTCGATCAACGGAAGCCCCGAGTCGATGTCTTCGGGAACGACGGCCGGCATGTTCGTTCGATCGGAAGACGCGGTCAGGGGCCGGGGGAGTTCCAGGGCCCGTTCTTCGTCGCTCTCGCCCCCGCCGGAGAGATCCTTGTGGGGGAAATGGGTAGGCTGTCCTTTTTCGATCGGGCAGGACTCTTCCTGCGCAGCCAAGATAACTCGGTCGGGCCGCGGGCTTTTATCAAATACCTTGAGAGCGGAGATGCCGTGGGCACAAGGATGGTCATGGAAGAGGAGAAGCCCCGCTATGAAGTCGTTCTCTGCGGCCCCGGTCTCAAGCAGAAGAAGGTCCTGGCCTTTTCCCCGATGCCGGACCCGTCCGCGAAGTTCCAGTTGTTTGCGAGCGTCGTCCGTTGGGATATCTCTCGCGGACGCGAGATCGTATGTGCCTCGGGGGAGAGGGATTACCGCCTTAGCGTTTTTGACGCCGGGGGCCGCCTAGTTCGGACCATCATCAAGGCTTACGATCCCGTTCCGGTTTCCGATCAGGATGTCGACCGCCAGATGAAGCGGATCGGGATCCAATCCCGGGATGAGATCACCGTCCCTAGGCACTTGCCGCCCCTCTCGTGGGTCTATGCCGACGAGGACGGCCGCTTCTACGTTTCCACCTGGCAGAGAGATCCTGGAGCGGGGGTCGACGTTTTCAACATCTTCGATCCGGAGGGGCGCTACCTCTGCGATTATCCTATTCCGGGCGAGCCTCTGGTCTTCAAGGACGGCAAGCTCTATGCGATCATTCAGGACGATGAGGGGATCCAGTACGTCAAGCGCTATTCCATGACCTGGAAGGTCAAGTAGCGAGCCGCTCGCGTATCGCCTTCAGGATCTCGCGGAGCTCGAGGAAAAGATCGAAAAGGGTCCGCGCATTCAAGCCATGCCGGGCCAGGTTCCGGCCGAGAGAGAAGACGCCCGGGCTAGACGAGTTCCTTGAGATCCCCCAAGGACAGGCCGGCTTTTTTCAAGATGGCGTGAAGAGTTCCCTTCTTGAGCTCTTTATGGAGCGGTATCACCAATGAGACGTTCCTTTCCAGGTTGTGCAAGAAGATGTGGCTGCCGCGCTGATGATCGACGACATAGCCACTCCGGCGAAGGGCCTTGACGACCTCTTTCCCGGAAAACGTTCGGCTCAAACGTGGACCTCGATTTCCTTGATGACGGTCTTGGGTTTAAGCCTGATCTGATTGACCTTCTCGAGGCCTTCGAGATAGCAGACAATGGCTTCCTTGGCGTTCTTGAGGGCTTGCTTTTCCGTTTCGCCTTCCGTAAAACAACCGTCGAGGGCCGGAACCGTCACTATGAACCCGCCCTCTTCCGCGGGAGTCAGGATTACATTGAATTTCACGTTCCGTCCCTCCTTGCGTTCATTGTATCATTCTAAAGCCCAGAAGCAAAGAAGCCGCGGCGTCCTCAATTGAACCAAAGGTCGGTTATCGGCCTCAGGCCGTTGACTTTGCTCCAAATGGCTAGACTGAACGCGCTTTCCGGCGGTAGCCGGAGACCTGATGGCTAGGTAGCTCAGTTGGTAGAGCGAAGGACTGAAAATCCTTGCGTCGGCGGTTCAATTCCGTCCCTAGCCATTCTTTCTTTTGCCTCAGGCCCGACACTCCGAAATAGACAGCCGCCCCCCTTACGGATGACGAGGCGTCTCTGCGTTCGGACGGACGGCTAGAACTTATAGCTGGCCGAAGCGGTCGGGACGAAGATGTTCAGCCTGTGAGTCCCGGGCATGGCATTGGGCAGCCCGAGCCCGGCCGTACGCGTGTTGCCCTTGAGGTAGGCCAGGCCGAAATCCAGCTGGAGGTCTCCGACCGCCTTGCCGGCGCCGACCGAAAAGGCATTGAAGGTGTGAGTCGGCAGAAGAGCCGTGAGCGTCGATTCCGGCCCCGGAGCCGGGTCGCTGTAATAGCCGGCCCGAAGCGCCGTCGTCCCGTTCAGCATGTACTCCGCGCCGAACCGGATCTGCGTCGTGTCCTTCCAGTCAAGGACCCGGACATCCTTGCCGACGGCTGTAGCCAGTGGCACCCAGTCGGGATCAAGGAACGTGGTCCTGATCTGGTCGCGCTTGGACCACTGGGTCCAGTGAACGTCAGCGCTCAGGAGAAGGAGCGGGACAGGCCGGAACGCCACGCCGCCCGCGACCCACAGCGGCCAAGTGATCTTCCGCTCGAGGTCCGAGCTCCCCGGAAGATCATAGAGCGAAAGGTTGGACATTCTGGCCGAGCCGTCGAAAGCGATCGCCGACGGCGTCCGCACGGTCAGGCCGATGCTGAGCTTGTCGATAGGTTTGACCAGGACACCGATAGTCGCCCCCAGCCCCCAGCCGGTCATGTTCTCTTCGTATTGTCCGAGGTCGACGGGATCGAAGACTCCGATTTCCGGCAAGCTCGAAAACCCGGCCGGCATCTTGAGGCTGGACGTCCCCAGGTTGACGTTCAGCGTCACCCCTACGGATATCGCCTCGCTGAGCTTGACCGCGACGAGCGGCGAAAAGGAGAAAACGATCAATCGGCTCGACCAATCGTAGGCCGTCCCGGCCGAGAGGCCGGCGAAATCCGCGCCGTTCCACAGGGTCCCCTGCTCAGAGGGCGTACCGATGCCCAGGCCGATGACGATCTTGGAGCTGACCGGCCTGTAGTAGCCGGCCAGGAAACCCAGGTAGTGCGAATCCTTGGTCCTGGCATCGACTTTGGGGTCCTCGGGAAAGGCGAAGTCCCGGCGGTAGGTCGCCCTCGGAATCAGGTCGGTCGCGTAAAAGCCGAACATCTCCTTGCTGAAGCCGGCCGCACCGGCCGGGTTCCAGAAAACGGCGCTGAAATCGTCGGCGATGCTCGACAAAAGCCCCGCCCATGCCTTGGGCCCGCGTCCCAAGTCCGTTCAGGTTGAGCCCGTTGGCCGACGCGAAAGAAGGCAGCAGGAACAATGCGGTCGTGGCCGCGATAAGGATCTTCTTGGTCATCGTCCGTATCTCCAATGACTGAACGTGCGACCCATTATATACGCCCTTTTTTTGGAAATCCATCTCGAGGCGGCGATATCCTGAGCAAGGCCGGAGAGATGGATTTCCCGGGACCGTGGGAAGAACCCTATTTCTTCCCGAACGTGAGCTCGCCCTTCTTGTCGACGCCGACCACGGCCGTGTCGCCTTCCCCGTAGTCCCCGGCCAGGATCTTCATGGCCAGGGGATTCTGGACGTCCTTCTGGATCGTCCGCTTGAGGGGCCTGGCGCCGTAGACGGGGTCGAATCCCCGCTCCGACAGAAGTTCCTTGGCCTCCTTCGTGACCTCAAGCCCGATCTTGCGGTCAGCCAGCCTCTTCGCCAGGAGATCGAGCTGCAGCCCGACGATCTCGAGGATGGCGCTCTTCGGAAGCGGCTTGAAGATGATGACCTCGTCGATGCGGTTGAGGAACTCGGGCTTGAACTGGGCCTCGAGGACCTTGCGGACCTCTCTCTCCATGGCCTCGTAGTCGCGGCTGAGCTCCTTGATGACCTGGCTCCCCAGGTTCGAGGTCATGATGACGAGCGTGTTCTTGAAGTCGACCGTCCGGCCCTGGCCGTCGGTCAGCCGGCCGTCCTCGAGGATCTGGAGCAGGACGTTGAAGACGTCGGGATGGGCCTTTTCGATCTCGTCGAGGAGGATGATCGAATAGGGCCGGCGCTTGACCGCCTCGGTCAGCTGGCCGCCCTCCTCGTAGCCGACGTAGCCGGGCGGCGCGCCGATGAGCCGGCTGACCGTGTGTTTTTCCATGTATTCGGACATGTCCAGCCGGACCATGGCTTTTTCGTCGTCGAAAAGGAACTCGGCCAGGGCGCGGGCGAGCTCGGTCTTGCCGACGCCCGTCGGGCCGAGGAAGATGAACGAGCCGATGGGCCGGCCCGCCTCCTGAATTCCCGCGCGCGACCGGCGGACCGTGGCCGCGACGGCCCGGATGGCCGCCTCCTGGCCGATGACGCGCTTCCCCAGGATCTCCTCCATGTGGATGAGCCGGTCGACCTCGCCCTCGAGCATCTTGGAGACCGGGATGCCGGTCCACTTGGAGACGACCTGGGCGATGTCCTCCTCGTCGACCTCCTCCTTGAGCATCCGCCCCTTGGCCTGGAGCGCCGCGAGGTCGGCCGCGGACTTGTCCATCTGCTTCTGGAGGTCGATGAGCTTGCCGTAACGGATCTCGGCCGCTTTCTCGAGGTCGCCGCGCCGCTCGGCGCTCTGCTCCTCGATCTTGAGGGCGTCGCGCTTCTCCTTGAGCTTGCCGGCCGCTTCGATCGTCTCCTTCTCCTTCTGCCAGCGGCCGCGGAGCGCCGACGATCTCTCCTTGAGGTTCGCCAGCTCCTCCTCGATCCTCTCCAGCCGCTCCTTCGAGGCCGGGTCCTTCTCCTTCCTCAGGGCCTGGCGCTCGATCTCGAGCTGGAGCGTCCGGCGGTCGAGCTCGTCGAGCTCCTCGGGCAGGCTGTCGATCTGGATGCGGATGCGCGAGGCGGCCTCGTCGACGAGGTCGATGGCCTTGTCGGGAAGGAAGCGGCTCGTGATGTAGCGCGACGACAGCGTCGCCGCCGCGACGAGCGCCGAGTCCTTGATCCTGACCCCGTGGTGGACTTCGTACTTCTCCTTGAGGCCGCGCAGGATCGAGATCGTCTCCTCGACCGACGGCTCGCCGACATAGACCTGCTGAAAGCGCCGCTCCAGAGCCGCGTCCTTCTCGATGTGCTTCTTGTATTCGTCGAGGGTCGTCGCCCCGATGCAGCGGAGCTCGCCGCGGGCCAGGGCCGGCTTGAGCATGTTCGAGGCGTCCATGGCGCCCTCGGCCGCCCCGGCGCCCATGATGGTGTGGAGCTCGTCGATGAACAGGACCACCTCGCCGCCCGAGTCGTTGATCTCCTTGAGCACGGCCTTGAGCCGGTCCTCGAACTCGCCGCGGAACTTCGTCCCGGCGACGAGGGAGCCCATGTCGAGGGCGAGGAGGCGCTTGTTCTTGAGCGACTGCGGCACGTCGCCGTTGGCGATGCGCTGGGCCAGGCCCTCGACGACGGCCGTCTTGCCGACGCCCGCCTCGCCGATGAGCACGGGGTTGTTCTTCGTCCGGCGCGACAGGACCTGGATGACCCTGCGGATCTCGTCCTCGCGGCCGATGACCGGGTCGAGCTTGCCCTGGCGGGCCAGGGCGGTCAGGTCGCGGGTGTATTTCTCGAGGACCTGGAACTTGCCTTCGGGCTCGGGGTCGGTCACGCGCTGCGAGCCGCGGACCGCGGCCAGGGCTTTGAGGACCGCGTCCTCGTCGACCCCGTTCGCGCGCAGGATCCGTGAGGCTTCGTTCTTCCCGTCCTTGAGCATGGACAGGAAGAGGTGCTCGGTCGAGACGTATTCGTCTTTGAGCTGCTCAGCTTCCTTGCGGGCGGCATCGAGGATCTGGCGCAGGGCCGCGGAGAGCGTCGACTCCCCTCCCCCGCTGACCTTGGGAAGACGGGCGAGCGCGGCCTCGACATCGGTCCGGATCTTGGCCGCCGGCGCGCCGATCTTGGACAGGATGGCGTTGACGATGTTCTCGTCCTGGGCGAGGAAGCTCGCCAGCAAGTGCTCGGGCCGGATCTCCTGATGGCCCATCTCCTCCGCCCGCGCCTGGGCCTTCTGGATGGCCTCCTGCGACATGACCGTGAACTGATCCCATCTCATCGTCAGCTCCTCCCTCGGCGGTCTATCTCTTCTATTAAAGTCTCCCGGCGAAGGGCTGTCAAGGCACCGCGTAAGGTCGCAGCACAAGCGCCTCGCGACCCCTTGACAAGCGGAAAAAAAAGCATATCTAATGTCAGTAGAGGCGCGTCATGGAAGAGATGGAAGTCACGAGCTGGCTCACGCTCGACGCGATCCGGAAATCGAAAAGCGCGGAAGTCGTCGAGACGGTCGGCAACCTCCAGACCGGACACTCGAAGTCGGTGTTCCTGGTCATCGAGGACGACTATCTCGAGCTCTGCTACAGCGACGCCGCGTCCAACACCATCCGCCGCTTCGAGGACCGCGACGAGCTCGAGAAGGCCCTCGAAGAGCGCAAGGAGGACGACGGCGAGGCCCACTTCTCCGGAAACGGCGACAAGGACCTCGACGAGGACGGGGACGAGGACGAAGAAGAGGACGAGGACATCAAGGACGGGTTCACCGTCGAGGACGAGACCGACTCTTATTGACCGGCCTGGCCGGGCCCGCTCCGGCCCTTGAGCCCGGCCAGGATATTCAGCGCTTCGAGGGGGGTCAGCGACGCCAGGTCGAGGCCCTCGATCTCATCCCTGAGCTCGCGCAGCAAGGCGTATTCCCGGTCCTCGGCGAAGAGCATCATCTGGTTGCGGTCCCCCGCCGGCCGGCCATGGCGGGCCAGGCGTGGCTGCCCGGCCTCGTCCAGTTCCTGCTTCTCGAGGTTAAAGAGGATCTCGCGGGCCCGGTCGATGACGTCCCGGGGAATTCCGGCCAGCTTGGCCACGTGGATGCCGTAGCTCCGGTCGGACGGGCCGGCGACGATCTTTCTCAGGAAGACCACCTCGTCCTTCCACTCCCGGACCGAGACGTGATAGTTCTTGATCCTGGGCAGGGTCAGGGCGAGCTCGGTCAGCTCGTGGTAGTGCGTAGCGAAGAGCGTCTTCGGCCGGACGTCCTCGCGCTCGTGGAGCCGCTCGGCCACGGCCCAGGCGATGCTCAGGCCGTCGAAGGTGCTCGTGCCGCGGCCGACCTCGTCGAGGAGGATGAGGCTCCGGGCGGTCGCGTTGTGGAGGATCGAGGCCGTCTCGAGCATCTCGACCATGAACGTCGACTGCCCGACGCTGAGGAAGTCCATGGCCCCGATGCGGGTGAAGATGCGGTCGACGAGGCCGATCGCCGCCGACTTGGCCGGGACGAAAGCGCCCATCTGGGCGAGCAGGACGATAAGCGCGGCCTGGCGCAGGTAGGTCGACTTGCCGCCCATGTTCGGGCCGGTGATGATCAGGATCTGGTTCGCGGCGGCGTCGAGCTCGAGGTCGTTGGGGATGAAGAGCTCGGCCTGGCTCGTCTCGATGACGGCGTGGCGGCCGGCCTCGATGCGGATCGCGTCCCCCTCGTCGACGACCGGGCGGACGTAGCCTCGCCGGGCGGCGCACTCGGCCAGGGCCAGAAGGACGTCGAGCGCAGCCACGTCGGCGGCGATCCGCTGCAGGCGCGGGGTCTCCCGGGCCACGGCCTCGCGGACCTCGAGGAAGAGGCGGTGCTCGAGGACGCCGATGCGCTCTTCCGCATGGAGGACCTTCTCCTCGTATTCCTTGAGCTCGGGCGTGAGGAAACGCTCGGAGTTGACCAGCGTCTGCTTGCGCATGTAGTCGGCCGGCACCCGGTCCAGGTGTGGCTTGGTCACCTCGATGTAATAGCCGAAGACCTTGTTAAAGCGGACCTTGAGCGAGCCGATGCCCGTCCGCTCGCGCTCGCGGCTCTCGAGCTGGGCGATGAAGCTTTTGCCCGAGCGGCTGACGCCCCGCAGGTCGTCGAGCTCGGCGTTCCAGCCGTCCTTGACGATGCCGCCCTCGGTCAGCAGGAAGGCCGGTTCGTCGAAGATGGCCTTGTCGATGAGGCCGGCGACATCGGCGGCGTTGTCCCAGCGGCCGGCCGTGTCCTTGAAGAGACGGGACGAGAAGGCGCGGACCTCGCGCTCGATCGCCGGCAGCGGGGCGAGCGAGGCCTTGAGGGCGACGAGGTCGCGCGGATGGGCCGCGGCCAGGGCGATCTTCCCCACAAGCCGCTCGAGGTCGTGGACGCCCTTGAGCGTCTCGCGGATCTCGCGGCGGGCGATCGTCGCGCCGAGGCCCTCGGCCACGGCGTCCTGGCGGGCCGCGATCTCGGCGACGCCGCGGAGAGGGCGGAGAAGCCAGGAGCGGAGAAGGCGGCCGCCCGGCGAGGTCATCGTGAAATCGATGACGTCGAGAAGGGTCCCCTTGAGCTTGCCGTCGCGGAGGTTGCGGACGAGCTCGAGGTTGCGGACGGTCGTCGCGTCGAGGACGAGGTGGCTCGCGGCGTTGAGATACGAGAGACGGTGGACGAGGGTCAGGGAGCCCTGCCGGACCTTCTTGACGTAGGCGATGAGGGCCCCGGCCGCGGCCACGGCCCGGGGCTTGTCTTCGAGTCCGAAGCCCGCGAGGGACTTGGCCCCGAAATGCTCGAGGACGACGCGGGCCGCCAGGGGCGGATCGAAAAGCCAGCCTTCGGCCGGACTGAGGGCGGCGCCGTTCGATCCGTCGGGGGGGAGAACGCGCCGCAGGGCGTCCTCCGCGCCTTCGGGATAAAGGATCTCCTTGGGCGCGGCCTTGAAGAGCTCGTCCATGAGGAGCTTGGCCTCGGCCCAGGCGCCCTCGAGGGTCCGGACCTCCCCGGCGGCGAGATCGACCAGGGCCATGCCCCAGCCGTCGTCATCGAGCGCGAGGGAGGCGATGTAGGTGCTTTCCTTCGCTTCTTCGAGGTCGATCTCGACGGCCGTGCCCGGCGTCAGGACCTTGATGACCTCGCGCCTGACGACCCCCTTGGCCGCCTTGGGGTCCTCGACCTGCTCGCAGATGGCCACCTTGAAGCCCTGCCTCAGGAGCTTGGGCAGATAGGAGTTGACGGCATGATAGGGCACGCCGCACATGGGCACCTTCTGCCGCGAGGTCAGGGCGATGTCGAGGATGGGCGCCGCGATCTTGGCGTCCTCGTAGAACATCTCGTAAAAATCGCCCAGTCGGAAGAAGAGCAGGGCGTCGCGGTGGAGCTCCTTGATGCGGAAATACTGCTCCATCATCGGGGTCAAAGAAGTATCGTTGGCCATCGGCGAATGTTCACTATACCCACGCCCCTCCCCTTTTGCAAGATTGACACTCGCGGGGGCGGTGGTGTAATCTCGGGGGGCGTGAACATCCCCAATTACTTGAGCCTGGCGAGGATTTTGGCCATTCCGGCCATGGTCGCCGTCATGCTGACGAACTTCCGCGGCCATGACCTCGTCGCCTGCATTATCTTCATCTTCGCCTCGCTCACCGACTGGCTCGACGGATGGCTGGCCCGCAAGAAGGGGATGGTGACCGTACTCGGCCAGCTGCTCGATCCGACGGCCGACAAGCTCCTCATCGCCTCGGCCCTCATCTGCCTCGTCGAGCTCGCCCGCGTGCCGGCCTGGGCGGCCATCGTCATCATCGGCCGGGAGATCGCCGTGACCGGCTTCCGGGCGATGGCCTCGTCCAAGGGGGTCAACATCCCGGCCTCGGCCTTCGGCAAAGCCAAAATGGGCAGCGAATCCTGGATCATCGGGGCCCTGGTGCTCGGCCCTCTCTACCTCGGAAAGTTCTACGTCGCGGCCAAGATCGGGCTGTGGCTCGTCTTCGCCTTGGCCATCATCTCGGCCTTCGAATACTTTGTCCGCTTCGGCCCGCGGGTCATCTCACAGCCGGCCGAATAGGGCCGTCCGCGCCTTCTCCGCCCCCTCCCAGTTCTCGACGTTGTGGACGGCCGGGGCCTTGGGCCAGCCCCTGGAAATGCGCTTGACGAGCCCGGCCAGGACCTTGCCCGGCCCGCACTCGACGCAGACGTCGATCCCGAGCTCCTTCATCACGGCCATGGACTTCGTCCAGAGGACCGACCGGCTGACCTGCCGCTTGAGGGCGTCCCGGGCCTCGGCGCCCGTCCGGATGAGCCGGGCATCGACGTTGGTAACGATCGGAAAGCGCGGATCGGCGAATGCCGTGGCCTCGAGGTCCGCGGCCAGCCTCTCTTCGGCCGGCTTCATCAGCCGGGAGTGGAACGGCGCGCTGACCGGAAGCATGACCGAGCGCGGCGCCTTGATCACAGCCAGCGCCTCTTCGACCGCGGCCTTTTCCCCCGAGATGACGATCTGGTCTTCGCTGTTCCAGTTGGCGATCTGGACGAGGCCCGAACGCACCTCGGCGAGGCGCCGCTCGACCTCCTCGCCCGGAACGCCCAGGACGGCGGCCATGCCGCCGGCGCCGACGGCGACGGCGTCCTGCATGTAGCGGCCCCGCTTATGAACGAGCACGACCGCGTCCTCGAAGCGAAGGCACCCGGCGGCGACGAGGGCCGAATACTCGCCCAGGCTGTGGCCCGCCGCGACGACAGGGTCGCGGCCGAGGAGGCGGCAGGCGGCCGTGCTGACGACGAGGAGCGCGGGCTGGGTGTTCCGGGTCAGCCTCAACTCCTCGTCCGGCCCTTCAAAGCATATCTTGGAGATGGAGAACCCCAGCGCTTCGTCCGCCGTCTCGAAAAGAGCCCGGACTTCGGGCGAGCGGTCGTAGAGGTCCTTGCCCATGCCGACGGCCTGGGAACCCTGGCCGGGGAAGAGGTAGGCGATGTTCATTTCAGACAGTCCTTCTTGATCTGGATGTCGGCGTTCTTCCTCAGGTCGCGGACCCAGCCGGCCGTCTGCTGGGCCCTGCGCTCGTCGCGGATCCTGACCTGGATCTCGCCTGAGACCCGGTCGATCGGCTCGGCCGCAACGCCCCGGCGGGCCTGCTCGGGAACATAGATGTCCCGGTAGTGCCGTTCGACCTCTGTCACCGAGACCGGGATCGATTGGCTGAACCGCAGGGCCAAGGCCCGGTCGTACAGGATACGGTCCTGGAGATAGGGTTCCAGGTCCTTGGAGGTCAGGCCGAACTTGGCCAGTTTGGCGCCGAAGGCGTCTTCTCCGACCCTCCTCGTCAGGTCGGCGATGGCGGCGCCGATCTCGTCCTTGTTCACGCCGCGGACTTCGCGGGCCAGGTCCAGGACGATCTTCCGGTCGATGAGCGTTTCGAGAGCGGCGAGCCGCGGGTCGGTCGCGTTCTCCGCGGCCGGGTCCCGGCCCAGGCCGAATTCGGCGGCCACCTCGACGTCGAGGAGCGTGATCATCTCGCCGTTGACGACGGCGACGACACAGTTGACCGTCTGGGCCAGCCCGGCCGACGCCGCGAGCAGCAGGAACAACAGGATCCTTCTGATCATGGTCCTCATAGCCTCTTTAAAAGATGTTGCCGATGGTCAGGAAAATGAGCGGCCGGCCCTTGTGGTCCTGGACGTCGAAGCCCCACAGCTTCCAGGCGATCTCTACCCGGACGGGCCCGAGGGGCGTCCGGTAGCGGATGCCGACCCCGGCGGCGCCGCGGAGGTCGAAGGGCCGGAATACACTGAGTCTTTCGTAGACGTTGCCCAGATCGAAAAAGGAGGCCAGGCGGAACTCCCTCCAGGCCGGAAAAAGGGCAAAGATCAGTTCCGCGTTGACGAGGAGGACCGCTTCCCCTCCGTAGGGCTTGAACGCCGTCGGGTCCAGCGGGGCAGGGGCAATGGGCCCGAGCATCTCGAATCCTTCGCCCCGGAAGGTGTTGCTGCCGCCGGCGAAGAACCGCTCCGGCAGGTGGCTCAGGCCGTTGCCGAGCCCGAGCCGGCCGGTCAGCCCCAGATTCAGACTCGACAGGAGCGGCCGGAAGTACTGGGATTTGACGAAGAGCTTTTGGTAGTTCGATTCGGTGCCGAAGACAGGCACGCCTATCTCGCCGACCGCGCTGAGGAACCATCCCCGGGTGGGGTTCAGGGTGTCGTCCCGCCTCTCCCAGCTCATGCTCACGGAAGCCAGGGCGGCCGAGTACGGCAGGAACTGGCGGTCGATATCCGGCGGGAGCTGGGAGAGATCGACGGGCTGGACGATGGACGTTCGCGTCAGGCTCAGAGAGCCCAGCAGGAGGCGGGCCTTGGTCAAGGGCTTGGCGGCGCTCAGGCTGACGCCGCGGCGGTCGAAGGTGAAGCCCGTTCGGGCCTCCCGCTCCGCCCAAGCGAGGATGGTGGTCGGCATGGATAAGCCAAGGAGATAGGGCTGGTTCCAGGACACGACCGCGCGCCTTTCGATCGTGCTGACCTGGCCAAGGACGCCGACCTGCGCGCCCAGCCCGAAGATATTGCTGCGGATGTACTCGACCGTGCCGCGCGGCCGGAAATCGAGCCAGTCGACGAGAGCGCCGGTCACCGGGTTTCTGGATTCGAATCCGAGGCCGACTCCGGCATAGTTCTGTTCGCCCTCGCGGACGGTGACGACGACGACTTCGTCGGCCGGACCGGTCCGAACTTCGTCCACGCGGACCTCGGAGAAGATCCCGAGGCGCTCGAGTCGCCGCTTGGTCTCCTGGACGCGCGAATAGTCGGCGTCCTCGCCCTTCTTGATGCGGAGCTCGCGGCGGATGACCCGGTTCCGGGTGGTATGGTTGCCGGTGACGAAGACGTCCCGGACAGTGACCTGGGTTCCCTCGGTGATCTCATAGACGAGGGAGACCCGGTCCCCCGGCACGCGTTCCACCCGGGAGGCGACCTCGGTGCCGCGAATACCGTGGTTGAGATAATAGGCCTCGATCTGCCCGACGTCCCTCTGGACGTTGGGGGGAAATCAAGGGCCCTTCTCACGGCTGACGAGCTCGCGGGCGAGCGCGTCCGCGGAGACGAGCGAAGTCCCCGCGATCCGGATGGACTCGACCGTGGTTTTCGGGCCCTCCCGGATATCGAAGACCGCCCGCACGCCGCGCTCCTCTTTGGCCAGGTCGAGACGGACCTGGACGTCGGCGAAGCCGTTGTCCTTGTAGAAGCTCTCGAGCTCGCGGGGGATGGCAAAGAGCTTGTCGTAGCTGAGCAGGGAGAACAGCGGCACGCCCTCGCGGACGGCCAGACGGGTCCTCAGGTCGAGGCTCGAATAGGCGGAGTTGCCGCGGAAGTCGACGCCTGTGATCTTGGATTTCTCGCCGCGGGTGATGTCGTGGATGATGACGAGCTCGTTGAGGCCCCGTTCGACCCGGCTCCTGACGGCGGCGAAGAGATAGCCCTTGCGGCGGAGATAGTTGAGGATCCGGGCCTCGCCCTCGGTGAGGCCCCACTGCTCGAAGACGCGCTCTTCCCAGATGGGGGCAACGAGGCGGCGGGGGACTTTGGCCCCGTTGACGATGATCGTGATCTTCTCCCCGGGCAGGATCTCGATGCGCAGCTCGACCCGGCGGGACTCCTCGTTGAAGACCTCGCCGGCGAGACGGACCTCCGCCCGCGGATAGCCGACCCGGTCCAGCCCCCGGGACAGGGCCTGGAGGTCGGCCGCCAGGCGGTCGGGCCCATAGAGGTCCCCGACCTTGCTCTTCATCTTCTTGAGGAGCGCCCGTTCGGGGATCTCGGACTTCCACTCGACCTCGAGCCCGCCGATCCGAAAGGTCTTCCAGTCCAGGATGCGAAAGACCAGGTCGGCCGTCGAGGCCGCGGCCTTCTTCTTGACGTCGCACACGACGACAGCGTCGAAGAAGCCCTGCTGTTTCAGTCCCTCCCGGACTTCGTTGACCGCGGCCGGGATGCGGTCCTCCTGGAGATAGGCGCCCGGTCGCAACGCCGTCAGGCCTTCCCGCAGGCGGGTCGCGGAGACCTTCGGGCCGCGGAAGCGGACGGCGTCGATATAGACCTTCCGGACGAGATCGAAGAAGAGATCGATCCGCTGCTCGCCCTCCTTCGTGACCCGGACGTCGGCGAAGAGCCCGGTCCGGAAGATCTGCTTGACGGCCTGATCGACCAGACGCGCCGAGAAGCCGTCGCCGGGCTTGATGGGGATGAGATCGAGGAGTCCCGCTTCGCCGGGCTGCCCGTCGACCCGGACGACGACGCGGGCGACGACCGGGGCCTCCTGGGCGCTCAGGGCGAGGGCCCCGGCCGAGATGAGGGCCAGGGCGAGGACAAGCCCCGCCCCGGTCCGCCGGGCCCGGTGCCGCGGCCTAGAAGCGCCTGCGGAACTTGACATCGAAACCAAGCCTCCCCCGGTCGTCCCGCCCGCCGACGAGCGAGAATCTCCGGCTGATGTCCCACTCCATGCGGAAGATCGGGACCTCGTCGATTTCGGACCTGACGCTCGAATTGGCCAGAATGGTCGAATACAGGACCAACAGGTTCTTGGAGACCTTCTTGCCCACCGTGATCCGGGCGGCGATGCCTCCAGGAGCGCCTTCCGGGATATAGGGATCGATCCGGAAGCGGTCGAGGGAAAACAGGCCGCCCGCCCCCCTCTTGGCCAGATCGGCGATCTGATAGGTCAGCAGGGACGCCGTGTTCAGGGCCGTGCTCCGGTCCCCGGCATACGAATAGTACGTCCGCCGGAAGGACTCTCCGAGCGACAGGAGCGACAGGATCTCCTCGGGCGGCAACGGCGGCGACGAGGTGAACTCCGGCTTGAGACGGCTGACGGGACCGCTCATGCTGAGCGTCACCCGGTAGTCCTTGACGTAGGTCTCGCCCCGGAAATCGAGGTACGGCTCGCTCACGGAATCGGCGAGGCTCAGCCGGCCGTGGATGACGCGGAAGCTCCGGTCCTGGAAGTAGAAGTCGCCGCTCAAGAGGTCCATGTCGCCCAAGAGGACCGGGTCGAAGAAGAGGCCGGTCGCCGTCAGGTTGAAGCGGACATCGAACCGGCCCAGGGAATTCTGGACGACCGCGTTTTCGTCGGCCCGGAGGCGGATGTTGAGCGACATGCCGTCGAAGAACGACGGCCCTCCCGGGGTCTCCGACGCGGGCTGCGAGGAAAAATTGAAGGCCTCGTAGATCTCGCGCCGCCAGTCGAACCGCTTGAACAGGATCTCTCCTTCCGTGACGAAGCGCTTCTCGTCCTTGAGAATGCGCAGCGTCGCGTCGGCCTGGACCCGCATCCGCTCCATGGGCGAGAGGACCATGTCCCGGCCCTCGAGGGTCAGGTCCATCGAGGCGATGCCGCCATTGCCGATGCCGACCTTGCCCGAGCCGGACAGGGGCCCCCCGCCGAGCGTTCCGCCCAGAGAGGTCACGGTCAGGACATCGTCGAGATAGCTCATGGCCGAGGTGAAACCGGTCACCGCGTATGCAAACCCCGGCAAGGGCATGATCGGGGCGACCACGTTCAGAGTGACGGCGATCCGGGCCGCGGCCTCGGTCCCGCGGATGTCCGCGGTGTAATCGATCCGGCCCTGGGCGCCCTTCCACGGGACGATGAGGTCGAGGTCGGCGATACGGCCCTTGAGGACGCCGCTCCAAAGCTCGCCGGCGAGGGGGAAATCGAAGGCGCCGTCGAAGGGATTGTCACCGGGAACGAGACCGCCCTTGAGGCTCAGGCTGATCCTGCCGCCGGCCGCGCCGAGCTGGAGCTCGCCGCGGGCCTCGGTCTTCTCGAGGGGCGAGAGCATCAGGTCCTTGATGGTGAAGAGACCGGGAAGCCTGTCCCTGCCGAAGACGCCGCGGCCGGCCAGGGACAGAGACAGCCGCCCGGAGGCCGACGGGACCAGCCGCGCGAAATCGAGCTCCTCGCCGCGGGCGTCGACGTCGAATTCGCCGTTGACGGTGCCGATGAGCATGCGGCCCTCGAGGCGGCCGCTGTAGAAATCCATGGCCAGCTCGGGGAAGGAAATGACGCCGTCCTTCCAGACGAGCCGCCCGGCGACGCGCGAGGCCGTCTGGCCGTAGCCCTTGATCTCCGGGCTGGCGAAAGTCCCTGAAAACTCCTGGACCCCAGCGGCCTTTTGGACCATCCGAAAATCGCCGGCGGCCCGGCCGGAGAGAGCGATCGGGATCCCGAGGGTGGGCAGGACATGGCTGAGCTCGCCGTCCCCGTTCTTGACGTCGACTTCAAGGTCCCCGTTCGAGGCCTTGACTTCGACCTGGCCCTTGAGAGCGGGATCGTCGACATCGAACCGGCCTTCAAAGACGCCGCCCGACAAGGCGACGTCCGCTTCGACGAATCTGGCGTCGAAGAGATCGAAACCTCCCGGGGACAGCGTGGCCTTGATGGCCACCGCCGGCGAGGCCGAGCGCCCTGACAGCCGGGCATCGGCGTAGCCCTGGCCGCGGATCTCCCCGAAGCCGAACGTCTGGGAAAGGACGAGAGCCACGAACTCCCGGATCTCCTTGACATCGGCGATCTGCCCCCGGATCCGGGCGTCGATGTCCCCGGCAAGGTCGATCCTGGCCGTGGCTTCGAGCCGTCCGAAATCCGATTCAAGGCCGGGGGCTTCGACGGTGACGATGCGGGACGGGAAATCGACCCCGACCTTGGCCCCGCCGCGAAAGGCGAAGGAATCTCCGCGCCGCTCGAGCGACTCGTCGCGGAATTCGGCGTCGGCCTCGAGCTTGCCGTCGACCAGGGTGAACGTGCCCCAGGCCGGGGACCTGACCGGCCAGGGGATCTTGATTTCCCGGAACACCGGGTCGAGGAAGGCCGGGGCCACCCGGCCTTCGACCCGGCCGGGCAGGAACGCCAGGCTCACGCTCTCGGCCGGCCGCCCCGGCTTCTGAAGGCCGATCTCGAGACGAACCCCGTTCTCCGGAGTGAGCTCCAAGCGGCCGCTGACGGCCCCCATAACAACGCCGCTGATGGCCAGTGTGTCCGATGAAACGCTCGTCGAAAAGGACAGGCGGCGGTCCTTGCGCTCGAGACGGCCCTCGCCGCTCAACCGCCCGGCCCAGGCGAAGGGCATGCGAAGGATGTCGACGAGGACGGCCGTCCCGAGGTCGAACCGGGTGTCGAGCTCGATCGTCGGATCGAAGATGTTCCGGACGAGCCCGTCGGCCGTGAGGGTGACGCCCGGCCCTTCGACCGCAAGCCGGTTGACGGTCACGTCCTCCCCCCTGCCGGAGAGGAGCACGGTCAGGGCGCCGATCGTGGTCAGGCCGTGCTCCTGGGACGAGAAGCTGCTTGTCGCCGCGGTGGCCCGGATGGAGAAATCCGCGCCTTTCTGGGTGACAAGAGCCCGGACGCCGCGGGCCTCGAGCGTGGTCAGACTCGTCTCCAGGAAGACCGAGCCGTTCTCGATGCGCCCGCTCTCGATGACGAAGGGCAGCTCGAGGATCGACAGAGGCGGACGCGGCTTGCCGCGGGGGGCCCCGGCGGCGGGCGGGCGGATATGGACCTCCGGGGACTCGAGGACCACGGATAGGACCTTCCGGTTCCGGAGGAGCGATAGATAAGGGATCTCGATCCGGACGCGGCGGGCCCGAAGCGCCGGCGGCTCGGTGAGCGAGCGGACGTTCTCGATGACCAAGGCGGGCGGGAAGTAGGACAGCTTCAGGCTGTCGTAGGCGAACGACTTGTGGATCCCGGCGCGGACCTCCTTCAGCAGGACGTTCTTGCCGACGACCAGGCTGACGGCGAGGACGGTCAGGACAAGGATGAACACCGCGGCCCGCCGGACCTTGAGGGCGAGGGCCCGGGCCTGTTCGCGGACCCGGACGACGCGGTGGAGCCTCATTTCTTGACTTTCCTCCAGTCGGCAAGGAACCGTTCGACCCCGGCGTCGGTCAGCGGGTGCCGGAGGAGCTTCTGCATGACCGCGAACGGGACGGTGGCGATATCCGCGCCGATCCGAGCCGCTTCGATGACATGACGCGGATGGCGGACGCTGGCCACGATGACCTCGGTCTTGTACTGGTAGTTCCTGAAGATCTCGACGATCTCTTCGATCAGGGCCATGCCGTCCTCGGACACGTCGTCGAGGCGGCCGATGAAGGGGCTGACGAACCGGGCCCCGGCCTTGGCCGCGAGCAGGGCCTGGCCGGCGGAGAAAATGAGGGTCATGTTGACCGAGATGCCCTCGCGGTCGAGCGCTTTGGCCGCCTTGAGACCCTCGACGCCTACGGGGATCTTGACGGCGACGTTGGGCGCGATCTTGGCCAGGGTCCGGGCTTCGGGGATGATCTCGTCGGCCTTGAGCGAAACGCATTCGGCGCTGACGGGCCCGGGCGTGATGGCGCAGATGGCCCGGATGTTGTCCTCGAAGGTCGCGCTCTCCTTGGAACAGAGCGACGGGTTAGTGGTCACCCCGTCGAGGACGCCCCAGCCCGCGACTTCGCGGATCTCGTCGAGATTGGCCGAATCCAGGAACAGCTTCATGGGTCCTCCTGGGCGCCAAGGCGCGTGAACGTGTTCGAGAGCACGCCGATCCCCTCGACCTGCACGTCGACCCGGTCGCCGGGCGACGTCGGACCGACCCCGGCTGGCGTGCCCGTGGCGATGATGTCACCGGGGTTGAGGGTCATGATCCGGGACAGGAACCGGACGAGGTAGGGGATGGAGAAGATCAGGTTCGCCGTTGTCCCGGATTGGACGAGCTTGCCGTTGAGGAAGGTCTTCAAGCGGAGCCCTTCCGGGTCGAGCCCGGTCGCGATGCAGGGGCCGACAGCCGCGAAGGTGTCGAATCCTTTGGCCCGGGTGAACTGGACGTCTTTCGTCTGCAGATCCCTGGCGGTGACGTCGTTGAAGCAGGTGTAGCCGAGGATGAAGCCCTCGACCGGCTCGTCGTCGCGAAGCTCCCGGGCCTTCTTGCGGATGACGACGCCGACCTCCCCCTCGTAGTCCACTCGGGCGGACGAGGGCGGCTGGACGACGGCCTCGAGGTGGCCGATGAGGGCCGACGGCGGCTTGAGGAAGATGAGCGGCTCCTCCGGGAGCGGGTTCCCCAACTCCTTGGCGTGCTCCCGGTAGTTGCGGCCGATGCCGATGATCTTCGAGGGCAGGGCCGGCGGCAGAACGCGGACGTCCCCGATGGGCACGGGGCTCGTCCCGATGCGGAAGTCGCCGAAGACGGACCCGATGATCGGGAAGAGATACTCTTCTTTGAGGACGCCCTGGAGGACCCTCTTGCGATAGCGGAACCGGTAGATCTTCAAGGATTCTCTCCGGACATCAGGATACCCCTTTGGAGACCCGCGGGTCGACCCCGGCGTCTCTTCGGGCGATGTCGACGGCGACGGGCGCGGAGAATTCCGAGGCCCGCCCTTTCCGGTCGAAGACCCGGACGGTGAAGGCCAGCTTCCCCGGAGCCGGGGCCGCTTTGGGAAGTGCGTAAGAGAACGTCATGACGCCGGGGGCCTCCCCTTCTCTTCCGGCGAGGGTGCCGAAATCTTTGGCGGGGATCTTGCGGACGATCCGGGCCGTCCTTTCGATCGCATCCGGCGTAAGCGGCCCGGCGCCCGAGGGGAGACCCCGGTCGAAGACCCAGATCTCGACGGCCCCGAGCGATGCGAGCGGCCGGCCCGAGATCTCCTTCGTCGGATTGGCCCAGCGCAGGACGACCGAGCCTTCGGCCGCGGCCGCGGTCAGTCTTTCGACGGGCATCGGCGCCCGTCCCGGCGGGAGGGCAAGCGGGCCTTTGCGGCCGCAGGCCGCGGCGGACAAGAGCCCGAGGCCGATGAGGAGCGCCGCGACCGGTTTTGTCATCACAGGATGAAGCGCCGCAGGTCCTGACTGACGAGGATGTCCTTGAGATGGTCCTGGACATACTCGCGGTCGATGCGGATGGACTTGAGAGCGATGTTCGGGGCGGCGAAGGAGATGTCCTCCATGACCTTTTCGACCACGGTGTGGAGGCGGCGGGCGCCGATGTTCTCGGCATCGGCGTTGACCTTCTCGGCGATGTCGGCGATCTCCTCGACGGCGTCCCGGGTGAAGGAGACGGTGACGCCTTCCGTGCCCATGAGCGCCTCGTACTGGCGGATGAGAGCGTTCTCCGGCTCGGTCAGGATGCGCACGAAGTCGTCCTTGCTGAGGGGCGTGAGCTCGACCCGGATGGGGAATCGCCCCTGGAGCTCGGGGATGAGGTCGGAAGGCTTGGAGACATGGAAGGCCCCGGCGCCGATGAACAGGATGTGGTCGGTCCGGACGAGCCCGAACCGCGTGTTCACGGTCGTGCCCTCGATGATCGGCAGGAGGTCGCGCTGGACGCCCTCGCGGCTGACGTCGGGCCCGCGGCCGGACTCGCGGCCGGCGATCTTGTCGACCTCATCGAGAAAGATGATCCCGGACTGTTCGACCCGCTCGATGGCCAGGCGGGAGACCTGGTCCATGTCGACGAGGCGCTTCTCCTCTTCTTCGAGAATGAGCTCGCGCGCCTCCTTGACCTTCATCCGCCGCCTTTTCGTCCGGCCTCCGAGGAAGCCGGGGAGGAACTCCTGGATCTGGAAGCCGATCTCCTCGATCCCGGAGTTGGACACGACCTCGAGAGGCGGCGTCGTCTTCTCCTTGACCTCCATTTCGACCGTGCGGTCGTCGAGGAGCCCCTGGCGGAGCTGGGCCCGGAACTTCTCGCGGGTTTCATGCGGCGCCGTTTCGTCCCCGGTTTCGCCGGACGATTCGTCGCGCTTCTTCGCCGGGGGCAAGAGGATGTCGAGCAGCCTCTCCTCGACCGCGGCCCGGGCTTTGCCTTCGATCTCGGCGACTTTCTCCTGCTTGACCATGTCCACGGAGATGCGGACGAGGTCGCGGATCATGGACTCGACGTCGCGGCCGACGTAGCCGACCTCGGTGAACTTGCTGGCCTCGATCTTGAGGAAGGGCGAGAAGGTCAGCTTGGCCAGGCGCCGCGAGATCTCGGTCTTGCCCACGCCCGTCGGCCCGATCATGAGGATGTTCTTGGGGGCGATCTCGTCGGCGAGAGCGGGCGGGAGCTTTCGCCGGCGGTAGCGGTTGCGCAGGGCGATGGCCACGGCCTTCTTGGCCGCCTTCTGGCCGATGATGTACTTGTCGAGCTCGGCGACGATCTCCTGCGGCGTGAGCTCGGTCTCGGGAGCCTCGACCACGGGCTTATCCAGCGATTCGGGCAGGACGATCGGCATCAGAGCTCCTCGACGGTGATCTCGGAGTTGGTGTAGACGCAGATATCGGCGGCGATCCGCAGGGCTTCCTCGGCGATGGTCCGGGCGTCGAGGCCGGTGTGCTTGATGAGGGCCCTGGCCGCGGCCAGGGCGAAGGACCCGCCCGACCCGATGGCCAGGATGCCGTCGTCCGGCTCGACGACGTCGCCGGTGCCGGAGATGAGCAGGGACGCCTCGGTGTTGGCCACGATGAGCAGCGCGTCGAGCTGGCGCAGGGCTTTTTCCATGCGCCAGTCCTTGGCCAGCTCGATCGCGGCCCGGGAGAGATTGCCGCGGTATTCCTCGAGCTTGGACTCGAAGCGGGTGAACAGGGCGAAGGCGTCCGACGTGGATCCGGCGAACCCGGCCAGGACATCCCCCTTGCCCAGGCGGCGGATCTTCTGGGCGGTCTTCTTGAGAACGGCCTGGCCCATGGTCACCTGGCCGTCGGCGGCCATGGCCGTTTTCCCCTTGTGGCGGACACAGATGACGGTCGTCGAACGGATCATGGGTTCACCTTTCAGGATACGTCAATGATATAAGATAGGAAGGACCAAGTAAAGAAGGCCGGACGTGCGCAGAGCCGTTTGACGCGCCATGAAGGCTTCAATTAAGATACGGGCGAATCAATCCGATCGAGAGGAGGCCCCATGCCGTCCCTGACCCTGGTGGTGATGGCCGCGGGGATCGGAAGCCGCTACGGAGGGCTGAAGCAGATCGACCCCGTCGGCCCGAGCGGCGAGGTGGTGCTGGATTACTCCGTGTACGACGCTCTCCGGGCCGGATTCGACCGCGTCGTCTTCATCATCCGCAAGGACATCGAAGAGGCCTTCCGCGACCGGATCGGCCGCCGCATCGAGCGCGCGGCGGACACGGCCTACGTCCTGCAGTCCCTGGACCAGGTCCCGCCCGGGTTCCGGGTCCCCGAAGGGCGAAAGAAGCCCTGGGGCACGGCCCAGGCCATCCTGGCCTGCAGGGACGCCGTCACGACGCCGTTCCTGGCCGTGAACGCGGATGATTATTACGGCCGGACGGCCTTCGAGGCCACAGCCGGCCATCTCGGCGGCGGGCCGGGCTGCGGGGGGACGCCGGAATTCGCCATGGTCGGCTACCGGCTCGAGAACACGCTCTCCGAGCATGGCACGGTGGCCCGGGGCGTCTGCGAGGCTACGCCGGACGGCTACCTCGTCGGCATCCGCGAGCTCCTCAAGATCAAGCGCTTCCACGACGGCATCAAACACACGACGGACGACGTCGACTGGACGCCTCTCGACCCGGCCAGCTGGACGTCGATGAACTGCTGGGGCTTCACGCCTCTCCTCTTCGGCGAGCTCGAGAGCCGCTTCCCCGGGTTCCTGCGGAGGAGCGCCGCGAACATCCTCAAGGCGGAGTTCCTCATCCCGGAAGTCGTGGGCGAGCTCATCCGGGAGAAGAGAGCTCGGGTCAAGGTCCTGCCGACGCGGGAACGCTGGTTTGGCGTGACCTATCCCGAGGACCGGCCGATGTTCAAAGCGGCCATCCTGAGGCTGGTCGACGCGGGCGTCTACCCGCGGGACCTTTGGGCCGGGACATCGGCTTCATAAGAACGAGAATACGGATCGAGGAATGACGATGAAAAGAACGGCCGTCCTGATCGCTTGTCTCGGCCTGCTGGCTTTCTCTCAGGCCCCCTCCGCGCCGCAACCCGAAGACTGGGAGAATCCCGCCGTCCTCCACGCCGGCACGGAAGCGCCTCGGGCGACCTTCGTTCCATTCCCTGATGCAGGTTCGGCGCTGAGCCTCGGGGCCAAGGAATCACCCAGGTATCTCTCGCTCAACGGCCCCTGGAAATTCCACTGGGCGCCGCGCCCGGCGGACCGGCCCTTGGATTTCTGGAAGCCCTCGACCGACGTCAGCGGCTGGAAAGAGACGCCTGTCCCCTCGAACTGGATGTTCCAGGGCTACGATATCCCGATCTACGTCAACATGTCCTACGAATTCGCCCCCAACCCCAAGCCTCCGTACGTCCCGCACGACCACAATCCGGTCGGCTCCTACCGCCGGACATTCACTGTCCCCGAGACCTGGGCCGGAATGGACGTCTATCTCCATTTCGGCGCCGTCAAGTCGTTCTTCTACGTCTGGGTCAACGGCGAGAAGGTCGGCTTCAGCAAGGATTCGAAGACGCCCGCCGAATGGAACATCACCAGGTTCCTCAAGCCCGGCGAGAACGTTCTCGCGGCCGAGGTCTATCGCTGGTCGGACGGCTCCTATCTCGAATGCCAGGACTTCTGGCGGCTGGCCGGCATCGAGCGCGACGTTTATCTCTATGCGGCGCCCGAGATCCGGATCCGGGATTATGAGATCCAAGCCGGTCTGGACTCCTCTTACAGGAACGGGCGGCTCGGCCTGACCGTCGAGCTCGCCGGCGGCGAAGCGGGCGCGGGAGCCGTGCCCCCTTCGGTCTCGCTGACGCTCCTCGACCCGTCAGGCCGGAAGGTCTTGGGCGCGAAACGCCCGTCGGCCGCCCCCGTGGACGGTCGGACCGTCGTCCGGTTCGATTCGACGCTCGCGAAAGTCGCGCGGTGGAGCGCGGAGACCCCCTCCCTCTATAGCCTCGTTCTCGAACTCCGGGATCGGAACGGGAAGATCCTCGAAGCGGTCACATCGCGGGTCGGCTTCCGGACGTCCGAGATCAAGAACGGGCAGCTCCTCGTCAACGGCGCGGCGGTCCTGCTCAAGGGCGTCAACCGCCACGAGCACGATCCTTATACGGGACACGTCATTTCCGAGGAGTCCATGCGTCGCGACATCGAGCTCATGAAGCAATCGAACATCAACGCCGTCCGGACCTGCCACTATCCGAACGACCCGCTCTGGTACGACCTCTGCGACGAATACGGGCTCTACCTCGTCGATGAGGCCAACATCGAATCGCACGGCATGGGCTACGGGCCCGAGAGCCTGGCCAAGGACCCGGCCTGGGGCCCGGCCCATCTCGACCGCGTCGCCCGCATGGTCGAACGGGACAAGAACCATCCCTCGGTCATCATCTGGTCGCTCGGGAACGAAGCCGGCGACGGCATCAATTTCGAGAACGCCTACGCCTGGCTCAAGAAGCGCGACCCGTCACGGCCGGTCCAATACGAGCGGGCCGAGCTGCGGCCCCACACCGATATCTATTGTCCCATGTATGATTCGATCGAGGCCATGGTCAAGTACGCCTCGGTGGAGCAGACGCGGCCGCTCATCCAGTGCGAGTACGCCCACTCCATGGGCAACTCCACCGGGAATCTTAAGGACTACTGGGACGCCATCGAGTCCCACGACCAGCTCCAGGGCGGGTTCATCTGGGACTGGGTCGATCAGGGGTTTGCGGCCAAGAATGCCAAGGGCGAGCCCTTCTGGGCCTTCGGCGGCGACTACGGGCCGGCCGATGTCCCGTCCGACCAGAACTTCTGCTGCAACGGCCTCGTCGGCCCCGACCGGACGCCCCACCCCGCTCTCTTCGAGGTCAAGAAGGTCTATCAGTTCGTCAAGCTCCGGGCGGCCGATCTCGCGGCGGGCAAGATCGAGCTCCGCAACCGCTACGACTTCATCGGCCTCGACCGCTTCGATCTCGACTGGGAGGTCGCTGCGTCCGGCAAGGCATTGGCGTCGGGGACGCTCCGGGCCCCCGCCGTAGGGCCGAAAGGCGTCTCGGTCGTCCGGCTCCCCCTCCCCCGCTTCGTGGCGGGAGCGGGCCAGGAGTACTTCCTCAACGTTTCCCTCCGCGCCCGAGAGTCCGCGCCGGGCGTTCCCAAGGGGCATGTCGTCGCGTCCGAACAATTCCAGTGGCCCGACGCGGCCAAGGCCGTCGCCGCGTCAGGGCCCTCACTGCCGCCGCTCGCGGTCGAAGACGGGCCCCGCTTCCTCCGTGTCGCCGGCCGGGACTTCGCAGTCCGCTTCGACCGGCTCACCGGGGAGATGGATTCCTACATGTTTGACGGCCACGAGCTCATCGCGTCGGGGATCGAGCCCAACTACTGGCGCGCTCCGACGGACAATGATTTCGGCAACCGGATGCCGCAGCGCCTGGACGTTTGGCGGCAGGCAAGCCTTTATCGCGACCTGAAGACGATCGAAGCCCGCGAATCGGGCCCCGGACAGGTGAAGGTGGCCGTCGTCTACGCGTTGGGCGGGGGCCAAGCCATGCAGACCCTCGAATTCGCCTTCGGCGGCGACGGCCGGATCGTCCTGCGCTCGACGCTCGATCTCAAGGCCGGAGCCAAGGTCCCCGAGCTCCCCCGGATCGGTTTGAAGATGGCCCTTCCCGCGGAATTCGACAGGATCCAGTGGTTCGGACGAGGCCCCTTCGAGAACTACCGGGACCGGAAGACCGCGGCTTTCGTCGGTCTCTACGAAATGACGGCGGCCGAGCCCGTCCCCTACGTCAGCCCGCAAGAATTCGGCAACCGCGCCGACACGCGTTGGCTGGCCGTCCGCGACGCCGAGGGCCGGGGGCTTCTTGTTTCCGGCGACCCGGTCTTCGAATTCTCCGCCCACCACTTTTGGCCCGAGGACCTGACCCAGCCGAGCCGCGGTTCGAAGCACCCGCCGGACGTCCAGAGGCGCGATTTCGTCTGCCTGACCATCGATCATGCCCAGATGGGCGTCGGCGGCGACGACTCCTGGGGCGCCAGGATCCATCCCCAGTACACCCTGCCGGCGAAGGACTACGACTTCACTCTGACGTTCCGGCCGCTCAAGCCGGGCGAGGACCCCGGAGCGGGGCAGGCGCGCTGAGAGGGCATGCCGGCGGGGAAACCAAATCGGGCCGCCCGGCGTATTTTCTTATGGGTTTGATATATAATAGACGCGAATTGATGCGGTTGCTATCGACCAAAATACGGACGATCCGATGAAATGCCCCCGCTGCCAGAACGACAATCCCGAGGGGACGCGTTTCTGCGGCCGTTGCGGCCGCGAGCTCCCTGGCTCGGGCGAGACCCTTCCGACGGGGACCGCCACCTATCAGACTCCCACGAAGGGCCTCGATCGGGGCACGACGTTCGCCCGCCGCTTCGAGATCATCGAGGAGATCGGACAGGGCGGCATGGGCACCGTCTACAAAGCCTACGACAGCAAGATCCGGGAGGTCGTGGCCCTCAAGCTCCTCAAGCCCGAGATCGCCTCGGACCCCGAGGTCATCGAGCGCTTCCGCAACGAGATCAAGCTCGCCCGGCAGGTCGCCCACCGTCACGTCTGCCGGATGTACGATCTCGGGGAGGAATGGCTCTCGATCTATATCTCCATGGAATATGTCCCCGGCGAGGACCTCAAGAGCTTCATCCGCCGGTCGGGGCACCTCAACGAGGCCAAGGCGGTCGGGCTGGCCAAGCAGATCGCCGAGGGCCTGGCCGAGGCCCATCGTCTGGGGGTCGTCCACCGCGACCTCAAGCCCCAAAACGTCATGATCGACAAGGACGGCAATGCCAAGATCATGGATTTCGGCATCGCCCGGTCCCTCCATACGCGCGGCGTCACGGGCACCGGGGTCATCATCGGGACTCCGGAGTACATGGCGCCGGAACAGGCCGAGGGCCGCGACATCGATTGCCGGGTCGACATCTACGCCCTGGGGGCCATCCTGTTCGAGATGGTCACGGGCCGCGTGCCTTTCGAGGGCACGACGCCGCTCAGCATCGTCCTCAAACACCGGAGCGAGCCCCCCGCCGACCCGCAGACGATCAACTCCCAGATCTCCGCCGGCCTGAGCCGGATCATCCTGAAATGCCTGGCCAAATCGCGGGATGCCCGCTACCGGTCCGCGACCGAGGTCCTCGAGGACCTGACCGCCGCCGAACAGGGCCTGCCTTTGACCCGCCAGATCACGGCCCGGGCGAAGCCCCTCACGGACCGCGAGATCACGGTCAAGTTCAGGCTCAGGAAGATCCTTGTTCCCGCGCTCATCGTCGGCGCCCTGGTCATCGTCGGGATCCTCTCGCTCATCAACCGGAGCGACAGGAGCGAGATGTCGGGCCGGCGCGGCCGCGAGGCTTCCTCGCGGCTGTCCGATAAGATCGCTGCCGGCGTCGAGGCCATGACGAAAACCCAGGTCCGGCCGGGGCCGCCGGACGAGAAGGCCGCTGAGCCGAAGCCTGACTACGGCGGCGGGGTTCCTGAGGCCATCATGGGCTACCTTGCCCCGTTCGTGAAGGACCCGACCAAGTTCATGGACGAGAAGGACGCTCTGGATTTCGAGAAAGCTCTGGCCGCCATCAAGGAGAAATATCCGAAGGAATCGGCCGCCATGTCCCAGTGGCTCGACAGCATCCGGGCCCGGATCACGGAAGGGAAGAAGCAGAAGGAGGCGGGCAATCTCGAGGCCTCGAAACGGAGCTACGACCGGGGCGAGTCCGAGATGCGAAAGCTCCTCTCGCAGGTCAGCGAGAGGGAGCGGGCGGAGGCGGCGTTCAAGGAGCTCCAGGCCACCAAGCTGAAGATGGGCGGTCCGCCCCGGACGGGACGGCCCAATCTCCTCTCCTGGATCGCCAATGAAAAGGAAAAGGACGCCTCCGACGCCTTTGCCAAGAACGATTTTTCCGGCGCGAGGATCCTGTGCGGCATCCTGAACCAGGTCTATCTCCTCAGCCCCAGGGCGGCCGACGAGGAGCAGGGGCTGGCCGCCCTGAAGGATCTGACGGGCACGATCCGCAGGGCCGCCGAGGCCGCACAGGCGCCCTCCAAGCAGGCCTGGCTCTACGACCGGGCCAAGAACGAGGAGGACAGCGCGCGGCAGATGGACAAGGACGGCCTCGTCCCCCAGGCCGCCGAGCAGTACGTCCTGGCCGCCTTCCTCTACGAGAAGGCGAAGGAAGTCTCGCTCGAGACCGCCCAGGCCGGGCGGAATTGACGGTCGTCGAGATGAAAAAGCCCAAGAAACGCCTGCTCTTCGTCTGCTACGGGAACATCTGCCGCAGCCCGATGGCCGAAGCGATCGCCCGCCAGCGCCTCGGCCCGTCAGCCGAGGTCGCCAGCGCCGGCATCGGGGCGACCGGGGGCCCCCCCACCGAGGAGGCGGTCCTGGTCATGAAGCTCGTCTACGGGATCGATATCTCCCTGCATGTCGCGCGGCCGGTCGGGACCTACGATCTCGGCAACTTCGATTATGTCGTCGCCATGGACCCGTCCGTCTACCACAGTCTGCGGGATATCTGGGAGGTCCCGGAATCCGTCCTCTACGGTTGGGATATCGATGACCCGCTCGGATCGGACTATCAGACCTACAAGGAAACGGCGCTCAAGATCGAGCTGCGTCTCGCCCAGTTCCTGGCCTCAGTCGGCCTCGACGGCTGAGACGTCGCCTTTCCCCTATTTATCCATCATCGTCGCGAGGAAGCTAAGCGTCGGCACATTCTCGAAAAAGATCCTGGCCGCCGTGAGCATCGGGACAGCCAGGATCATCCCCGGGATCCCCCAGAGCCAGGCCCAGAAAAAGAGGGAAAAAAGGACCAGGAGGGGGGAGAGACTGACGTCCTTGGCCACGAGCCGGCGCTCGAGCAGGCGGTTCAGGGCCACATGGACCCCGACGAGGAGGACGAGAACGAGCACGACCCTAAGAGTCAGGCCCCCCTCGAGGAAGAGGGTCAAGAGCGTCGGCAGGGCGACGGTGACGATCGCGCCGAGCGTGGGGACGTAGTTGAATAGCACGGCCAGGACGCCGAACAGCACGGCGAAGCGGACGCCGAGGATCGCGAGGACCGCGGCGACGAAGATGCCGATGAGCAGGTTCGTCAGGGATTTGACGGCCAGATACCTCTGGATCTCGCAGTCGATCCGGATGGCCGTCCGGCTCAGGGCCGAGGCTTGGCCCGGCGGGAACGCTTCGTCGACTTTCCGGATCAGGCGCCCGCGGGCGGCCAGAATGAAGATCATGAAAACGAACACGAGCAGGAGGTCGGACATGAAGGAAAAGAACGGCCCCAGGGCGGACAGGAGGACAGTCCCGGCTTGGCCGATGTTGAAGCCCTGGATCCACTCGGACAGCCCGAGCTTGAGGCGAGGGTCGGGCACGAGACTGTCGATCCGCGCAAGGAAGCCCTTGACCATATCCGTATATGCGGGGATCTCGGCGGCCAGGGATTTGCCGCCGGAATAGAAGACCGTGCCGATGAGGTAGAGCACGACGAACGAGAGGACGAGGATGATGACCAAGGCGACGGCCTTCGGCACCTTGCGGCGGACCAGGAGATCGAGGGCGGGCGAAACGGCGAAGGCAAAGAGAAGCGCCAAGGCGAAGGGCACGATGACCGGCCGGGCCAGCTTCAGGAAGACGCCAAGAAGGAACAGAACCAGGATGCCGACGCCAACCCTCAGCCACTTGTTCTTGTCCATGCGATCGCCCTTTCTTTCATCATAACGAAAATCCCGTTTAAAAGGAATGGGCCCTTTGACGTCAAGTTGGGCCTGCCCTAAGAGGGACTGCCAAACCGAGAAGGACCTCCCCTCTTAGGATTGTCCCCTTTTGAGTTTGACCATAGGTCAGTCCTATGTTAATGGGTATAGCTCGGGGAATCGGAAAAAGAAGGGAGAGGCGAATGGCGTATCGCGCGTTAAGAACATCGGCCGTGGCGCTGGCGCTGACAGGCCTGGTCGCGGCGGCCGGAGCCGCGGACCTCAAGACCCTGACAAAAGAGCTTTTCGCGGTTCCGTCGACGACGGGGAACGAGGAGGCGCTCGCCGCGAAGATCCGGGGGCTCTTACCCAAGGGCCTCGCGGTCGACGACGCGGGTTTGGGCACGATCGCCGTCCGGCTCGGCGGCACTCCGGGTCCGACTCTCGTCCTCGCCGCCCTCGACGGCTACGGGCATATGATCAGCGGAATCACGCCGGAAGGGTACCTGACGCTCGACCGGCCGGTGCCGCCGCCTCACGCCCGGTTCGACGCCTTTCTCCTCGGCCAGGCGGTCATCGTCTCGACCGCGAAAGGACCTGTCCGAGGCGTCGTTTCGCAGCCCGCGATCCATCTCCTCACCCCGGAGCGGCGCAGGACCCAGGTCGAGGGATTCTCGCTGGAGATCGCTTATGTCGATATCGGCGCAAGGTCCGAGCAGGAGGCGCGGGCCAGGGGCGTCGAGTTCCTCGATCCGGTCACATATCCGGCTGTTCTGACGGAGCTCGCCGGCGCCCAGTGGGCCGGGCCGTCGCTCGGAGTAAAGGCGGCCGCGGCGTGCCTCGTTTCCGTGCTCGAGAACCTGGCCGGACGGGCGGGCGGCGAAGAGACCGTCCTGGCCTGGGCGGCCCAGACGAAGTTCGGGGCCCGAGGCCGCGGCGCGCGCCCGGCCGTCGGCGCGGCACGCGCCAGGTCGAGATGGCAGCCAAAGAGGACGATCGTCGTCGACCTCGTCGCCGCGGGCCAAGGCGCCGGCTTCCCCGTCCCCGGAAGCGGTCCGGTCCTCGTCCAAGCCAAGGATGAGCCGTCCGCGCTGCGACAGGCGGTCGAGGCGGCCGCCGCAGCGGCTGGAGCTCCCCTGCAGTTCCGGGCCGCGCCCGATTCGCCGTTGGCCTTGCCGTTCGCGGGCCCGCCGGAGGAGGTTGTGACGCTGGCCCTGCCGGTCCGCTTCCTCAATACGCCATCCGAGGTCGTCGCTCTCAGGGACCTGGAGGCCTTGTGCGGCATCCTGGAACGATTTCTCCGGCCGGGAGGTGAGAAGTGAAAAAGCAGGCGGTCATCTCCGTCCTGACTCTTCTCGTCTCCGTCTCCACGGCGGCGGCCCAATCGAAAGCCTGGGACCTCCTTCGTGAGATCGTCCTTGTGCCCGGCGTTTCGGGGCACGAAGGGCCCGTGTCCGATTTCATCCAGGGCCGGCTGCCCGCAGGGCTCAAGTCCGAGCGCGACGGCATGAATAACGTCTGGTTCACCGTCGGGTCGGGCCGCCCTCATATCCTGTTCGTCGCGCATTCGGACGAGCTCGGCTGGACGATCGACAAGATCACTCCGGAAGGCCGCGTCCGGGTCAAGCCGGGCGGCGGCATCCTGCCGCAGACGATCGAGGCGCGGCCGGTCCTCATCCACACCGCCAAGGGCGATGTCGCCGGGATCGTATCGCCGCGCCCGGGTTACGACGAGCGTCCGCCGCAAGGCGAGGCCCCCAAAGAAACGCCGTTCACCGCCGAGGCCTTCGACATCTATCTCGGCGTCGCGACCGAGGCGGAAGCCCGGACGCTCGGCGTCGCCGAGGGCGACACGATCACGGCGAAGAAGACCATCACCGATTTCTCGCCGGGGCTCATGGCGACCAGGGCCGTTGACGACCGGGCCGGCTGCGCCGCCCTCCTCGATGCGGCCCTGCGCCTCAAGCCGGAGACGGTCAAGGGCCGGACGATCACCTTCGCTTGGGACGTCCAGGAGGAAACGGGGCTCTTCGGCGCCTCGGAGCTGGCCAAGACCCTGAAGCCGGATTACGTCTTCGCCATCGACACGTTCGTCTCGACCGACTCGCCCCTCGAGTCGAAGCGCTTCGGCTATCTTCCCGTCGGCAAGGGAGCGGTCGTCCGGGCCATCGACACGAGCAACGTCACGCCCAAGCCCGAGATCCTCAAGGTCCTGGCCATCGCCAGAAAGCGGATGATCCCGATCCAGGTCGGCAATTCCCGCGGCGGCAACGACGGCTCGGTCTTCCTCGCCGGCGGCGCGATCGACATCCCCCTGTCCTGGCCCGGGTCCTACGCCCACTCGCTCATCGAGAAGATCGACCGCCGCGACCTCGAAGCCCTTTCGGACCTCATTCTGGCCGTCATCAATGATTGGAAATAGCGACCAGCTCGAGCCCCCCGCAAGCGCATCAGATCGGCTGCCCTATGTCAGGCCCAAGGGTCAGGGTGGAAAGGAATTCGCCTCCCACGCTCAAGAGTTTCTGGCGAAGGGTGTATAAGGGTGGCGAGGAGGGCAGTCGAATCCGACATTGGGAAAGTTTAGCCGGGCCGCGTGACGGACGAGGGCAGTTTCAGTGGAAACCGCCAAAACGTGTCTGAGCGAGGCGTAGCGCACGCCGAGCGAGTTGTTTTGGCGCTGAGTCCGGCGCACGGACCGGCGTCTTCAAACTTTCCCAGGAGGGAGAGATTGGCCTCTGAGCCACCCCAAAGCCCGACGGAAGGAATACCCCGAGCGTAGCAGGGCGAGTTCCTTCGGGCTATCCCCGAGGCCCCATGCAGCGTCAGTCGTTTATGTGCGCTTCTTGGGCTTGACCTGGATCGCCTTGAGCCCCGGCTTGGCCTCGCACTCCTTGACGAAATCCTGCTCGCGCTGCGAGTTGACGTAATCGGGCGACTGGAAGCGATAGGTGAAGTGGGTGTGTTCGTCGTACTTGCCCTCGAGGATGGCGATGACGTCCTCGATGTTGACCCGCTCCTCGTCGGTCGGGATGACGAAGATCTTGACCTTGGAGTCGTCGGCCGAGATCTCGGTCTCGGCGTTGCGGGTCCTGGCCAGCTTGTTCTTGGCCTTGTCGAGCTTGATGCCCATGAACTCCAGTCCTTCGCACGACTTCTCCCGGATGAGGTCGGACATCTCGCCGACGCCGGCCGTGAAGACGACGGCGTCCGCGCCGCCGATGGCCGCGGAATAGGCCCCGATGTACTTCTTGATCCGGTAGGACTCGACCTCGATGGCCAGCTTGGCCCGGGCGTCGCCCGCCTCGGCGGCCTTCTGGACGTCCCTGCGGTCGGTGTACTTGCCGGTGATGCCGAGCAGGCCCGACTTCTTGTTGAGGATGTCGCTCATCTTGCCCGGGGCGATCCCCTCCTTCTCCATGACCATCAGATCGATCGCCGCGTCATGGTCGCCGGACCGCGTGCCCATGACCAGGCCCTCGAGGGGCGTCAGGCCCATGCTGGTGTCGAAAGAGACGCCGTTCTTGATGGCATTCGCCGAGACGCCGTTGCCGATGTGGAGGCAGACGAGGTTGCACGCGAACGGGTCCTTGCCCAGGAGCAGGGCGGCCCGCTTGGCCACGTACAGGAACGAGGTCCCATGGAAGCCGTAGCGGCGGACGCCGTACTTCTCATACCACTCGTAGGGCAGGGCGTACATGTAGGAGCTCGAGGGCATCGTCTGATGCCAGGCCGTGTCCATGATGGCGACGTGAGGCACGTCCGGCAGGACGTCCATGGCCGCCTCGATGCCCAGGACGTTCGGCGGGTTGTGCAGGGGGGCCAGGCCGTAGAGGCTCTTGAAGGTCGCCAGCGTCTCCGGTGTGATCTGGACCGATTTCGTGAACTTCTCGCCGCCGTGGACGACGCGGTGGCCGACGGCCGAGATCTCCTTCAGGTCGTCCATGACGCCGATCTTGGGATCGAGAAGGGTGTCGATGATCAGCTTGATGGCTTCCTTGTGGTTGGCGCACTCATGATCGAACTTGATCGGCTCGCGGCCGAGGCCGGACTGCTGGATGTAGCTCTTGCCGATGCCGACGCGCTCGACGATGCCCGTGGCCAGCGTCTCCTTCTTATCGTAGTCGTAGAGGCGGTATTTGGCGGACGAACTGCCGCAGTTCAGGGAAAGAATGATCATCGATGACTCCTTAAGATTCCTTGGTCCATCGGCCGGAAAATGGGCCGATTTTTTTAAGCCCCATTTTCCCTCGCCCGGGGGGAAAAGTCAAGGCGCAGCGGGGTTGACAGTCTTGAAGCCCGTGGGGTATAAACGCTATCTGTCCTGATCATCGATAAGGAGCACCCATGGGCAACACATTCATCTCCGACATCCGCGCCAAAGCCGCGAAGAAATTCCTCAAGGTCGCCTTCCCCGACGCCGAAGACGTCCGGACCATCAAGGCGGCCCTGATCCTGAGGGAAAAGCGCATCGCCGAGCCCCGCTTGGTCGGGCCGTCCGCGGCGATCCATGCGATCGCCAAGGACAACGGCCTCGACATCGGCGGCATTCCTATCGTCGACCCGATGACCGACCCGGGCCGGGACGAGCTCGTCAGCCTCCTTTTCGAGAAGCGCAAGGCTAAGGGCTGGACGCTCGAACAGGCCGCCGAGGCGGCCAAGAGCCCGCTCTATTATGCCGGCCTTCTGCTCACGACCGGCAAGGTCGGGGCCGTCGTCGGCGGCAACCTCTCCTCGACCGGCGACGTCATCCGGGCCGCCATTCACACCGTCGGCACGGCGCCGGGCATCTCGACCGTCTCGAGCTACTTCATCATGGTCTTCCCCGAGAGGCTTCTCTGCTACGCCGACTGCGCCGTCGTCCCCAACCCGACCGACGCCCAGCTGGCCGATATCGCCATCACGTCGGCCAAGAACTTCCAGGCCGTGACCGGCGAGGAGCCGCGGGTGGCCATGCTGTCTTTTTCGACCAAGGGGTCAGCCGCCCACGCCGACGTCGACAAGGTCGTCAGCGCCACCAAGATCGCCAAGGAGAAGGCCCCCAATCTCCTTCTCGACGGCGAGATGCAGGCCGACGCCGCCCTTATCCCTTCGATCGGCGAGCGCAAGTTCAAAGGCAGTCTTGTCGCCGGCAAAGCCAACGTCCTCATCTTCCCCGACCTCGACGCCGGCAACATCGGCTACAAGTTGACGGAGCGGCTGGCCGGGGCCGAGGCCGTCGGGCCCATCGTCCAGGGGCTCAACAAGCCCTACTGCGACCTCAGCCGCGGCTGCTCGGCCGACGACATGGTCAACGTCGCCGCCATCTGCAGCCTTATGGCCTGATAAGCGAGAGGTTGTATTTCCTGACCAGCCGCACGGGCTGGTAGGACAGTTTCGCCTTCCGCAGGCCTTCGATATTCATGTCCTGTTCCCGGTTGATGAACGTCGAGTCGGACCATTCCCGGCACGCAAATTCGCGGTTGATCCACTGGGCCAGGCCGACGAGGCCGGGATTGGCGATCTCGATGGGGATGACGGCCATGTCGGCGGTCAGGCGCCCGCCCATCGTGAAAGCCTCGACGCGGCCGCCGACCTTGACGACTCCGCCCTTGAGACCGAGGCGCTCGAACGAGGCCAGTGCCTGGACGATGGCCACCTTCTCGGCCTTCATGTAGGGGTCGCCGTTCCTCTTCTCCTCGAACCAGTCCTCGAGCAGCCGGAAGCAGCCGGGGACGTCGGCCCGCGTCAGGGCGTGGTATTGGTGGGCGAAGGTCGATTCGAACTTCCTGATGCGGTTGCGCTTGCCGTCGAACTTCTTGCCCTTGAGCTCGGCCAGCTCCCGGCGGAGATAGACGTAGTCGAAGTTACCGGGGTCCTCCTCGACCCTGAAGCCGGCGCCGAACCGCGCGACGAAGCTCTCGGGGACGCGAGACAGGCGCGGGGCGTGCCGCAGGCAGGCCGAGACCGTTTCGGAGAGGCGCTCTCCCCCGACCGGCGGCAGAATGTACGGATCCTCGAAATCGGGCTCCACGAGGATGCACAGGCTGCCGTTGAGGATGGTCCAGCTCGGGTGCTCGGAGTCCTTCCACATGAAGATGTTGGCGAAATTGAGCTCGCAGACCTCCGAAGGCGACGCTTCGAAGTACTCCTTGAAGACGTCCTGGTCCTCGAGACCGACGGGCTTGAAATCGGGAAAGGCGGGCCGGCTCACTGTTTCTTTCTCGACATTACCGTGCAGCGCTCCTGGGGACAGCCCTGGCACCACGCGGTCCGGCGCTTGGCCGGGAAGGTCGCGGGGATCGCTTCCTCAATAATCTGGAAGCCGCGGCTCTCGAAGAATCCGGGAATGATCGTGGCCAGATGGATGTCGCCTGGCACCTCGGCCATCAGGGCCTCGACCAGGGCCCTGCCGACGCCCTTCCCCTGGAACCGGGGATGGACGCCGAGGGCGCAGAGCTCGAGGCAATCGGGGTGCGTCCTGAGGGCGACAAGACCGATCGTTTCGCCCTCGTCCTCAGCGATCCAGAGCGGATCGGCTTCCATTCCGGGATAGTCGAGTCCCAGCTTCCGGGCGAGTTCTACGGCGGGAGCGGCTTGCCCCGGTCTGATTTTGCGGACCTGCATTTCCGGCCATTATACCACGCCCGGGGCGTGGCCCGCAGGGCCCTGAGAGCGGAGCGGATGGACGACTGTTGGGCCCGGCCGAGTTCTGCTATGCTGGGCGAGGAGTCCCATGATACGGAACGCGACGGGCTGCGTCATTCTGGCCGTTTCCGTGCTTTGGCCGGCGGCCCGCGGCCCGGCCGCGGCGACCGTGGGGCCGGCGGTCGCCCAGATCGAATGGGCCGATCTCGACCAGTCCGTCGTTCCGCAGAGCCCGGACCTTCGGACGGGATATCTCGTGGTCCCGGAAAGCCGCAGATCCCGGGTCGCGAGGACGATCCGGCTGCCTTTCGTCATCATCAAGAGCCGCTCCGGCTCGCCCAGCCCGGATCCGGTGCTCATCTCCGCGGGAGGGCCAGGAGGCAGCATCCTCGGGCGCGTCCGGAACCGGGCGCGCGACCCCCTGCTCGAGGACCGGGACGTGATCCTGCTGGAGCAGCGCGGCACACGTTTCGCAAAGCCCGCCCTGACCGCCCCCCGGATCGCCGAAGCGCTGCGTTCGGGCTGGGGCGTTCGCCTCAACGGAGACCCCGATCCGGCCGCGGTCCGGAAGGCCCTGAGCAAGACCCTTAGCGAATACGAGAACCGGGGTGTCGAATTGTCCGGATACACGACCCGGGAGAGTGCCACGGACATCGCCGACCTGCGGCGACTCCTGGGCATCGCGTCCTGGGATCTCTATGGCAGCTCCTACAGCACCAAGATCATGCTCACCGTACTGCGCGACGCTCCGGAGGGGGTCCGCGCGGTCATTCTCGACTCCGTCCTGCCCCTCGAAGCCGACTGGGACGAGGAGGCGCCGGCCAACATCCTCGAAGTCTTCCGAAGGCTCATGGCCGCCGCGCGGGAAAACCAGCCGTTGCAGGCGCGGCTCGAAGGCTTCGACGGGCGCTGGCGGCGTTTTCTCGAAGCGGCCAATCTCCGTCCGATCGATGTGGCCTTGAAGGACCCCGTCGACGGGCGTCCCATCTCCGTCCGGCTGGACGCTGCCGGCGTCATGAACTGCGTCTACGCCGGGCTCGAAGACGCCGCGACGATCCCGCGCCTGCCGTTGATCGTCGACGAAGCCTGCCGGGGACGGACGGAGATCCTGGCCCCTCTCGTCGAGGCCTACCTCGGGTCCTCACAAGGCTACGCCTGGGGGGCGCGGCTGGCAGTCTGGTGCGCCGAGGAGTTCCCCTTTGAACGGCCGGAGCGGATCCTGCGGCCGTCGGGGCTGCCGCCCGAGCTGTCCCGGTTCGTCCAGACGGCCGTCCCCTTGGAAGCCCTGCGCGTCTGGCCGCCCGGGAGGCCAGCGGCGAAGGAGAACCATCCGGTCCGCAGCGATGTCCCGGTCCTCGTCGCCGCCGGGGAATTCGATCCCGACACGCCCGTCTCCTGGGGCCGGAGAACGGCGTCGCTACTCAGGAATTCCCAGGTCATCGTCTTCGCCGGCATGTCCCACGTCCCCCTCTTCTCGCATCCCGAGGCGGGCCGCATCATGAGGGAGTTCCTGGCCTCGCCCCGCGGCCGGGTCGATCGGGGCCGGACGGGCGAGCGCCGTCCTTTCGCCACGCGGTTGGAGTGACCTCGGCTCCGGCGGCCCGCGCCGGGCGCCGAAAAGGCCGTGATGACCTTGACACGGTCCAGCTCGGGCAGTAAGATTCCCCGCGTGTTAGCGGGCAACGGAGACGGTCGGGAACCAAGCCCCTCGCTCGCGACCGAAAAAGCCCGATCCTTCGCCCATGGTGGACCATGCGCCTGTTGATCATCAATCCCGGTTCGACCTCGACCAAGATCGCCGTTTACGAGGACGAACGCGAGATCCTGTCCGAGAACATCTCGCATTCCGCCGGAGAGCTGGCGCCATTCAACAAGATCGTGGAGCAGAAGGCTTTTCGCAAGGACATCGTGCTCAAAATCCTCAGGGACAAGGGGCTCGAACCGAAGGACCTGGCGGCGGTCGTCGGCCGGGGGGGACTCCTCAATCCCATCCCCAGCGGCGTTTACCGGGTCAACGACAGGATGCTCGAGGATCTTTACCGGGGGGTCCAGGGCGAGCACGCCTCGAACCTGGGCGGCCTGATCGCCGACGAGATCGCACGCCCTTTGGGCATCCCTGCCTTCATCGTCGACCCCGTCGTCGTGGACGAGCTCGACGACTGGGCCCGCCTGAGCGGCGTCCCCGAGATCCGGCGCCGCAGCATCTTCCACGCCCTGAACCACAAGTATTCGGCCCGGCTGGCCTGCCGAGAGCTCGGCAAGAGCTATGAGTCGGCGAACCTCATCGTCTGCCATCTCGGGGGAGGCATCTCGATCGGCGTCCACAGGCAGGGCCGCGTGGTGGACGTCAATAACGCCCTGAACGGCGAAGGGCCCATCGCCCCGGAACGGGCCGGGACTGTGCCCGCGGGCGACCTGGTCGCCCTGGCCTTCTCCGGCAAATGCGCGGAAACAGATCTCAAGAAGATGCTGACGGGCCGGGGCGGGATGGTGGCCTACCTCAAGACCAACGACATGCGGGAGACGCTCAAGCGCATCGCCGAAGGCGACAAGCAGGCGGATCTTGTTTTCGAGGCCATGGTCCTCACCGTGGCCAAGCAGGTCGGCGCGTGCGCCGCCGTCCTCCAGGGCCGGGTCGACGGGATCGTTCTGACCGGCGGGCTGGCCTTCTCGACCGAGTTCGTCGACAGGATCAAAACGTATATCCAATTCCTCGGACCGGTCTTCGTTTTCCCCGGGGAGAACGAGATGGTGGCATTAGCCCAAGCCGGCCTGCGCGTGATGCGCGGAGAGGATGCGGCCCGCACCTATCCATCCTAATTTCTGGCGAACCGAAGGGAGCCATCATGATCACGACCCTGAACGAGATCGTCGACCGGGTCAAGGGCAAGCCCACCAAGCGGCTGGTCGTCGCGGTCGCGGAAGACCCTCACACTATCGAGGCCGTGGGCCGGGCCGTCAAAGAGAAGCTGGTCCATGCCGTCCTGACCGGGGACCGGAAGGCTATCCAAAAGGTCGCCGGCGAAAACAAGATCGACACCGGTCTTTTCGAGATCGTCGACGAGCCGGACAAAGACAAGGCGTTGTCCCTGGCCATCGACAAGGTCCGTGCAGGCGAGGCGGATTTTCTGATGAAAGGCTTGCTGGATTCCTCCGTCTATATCCGCGGGATCATCAACAAGGAGAGAGGTCTGCTTCCTCCCGGAAGGCTCCTGTCGCACGTGACGGTCATCCAGGTCCCGGCCTGGAAGAAGCTCATCATCTGCGGCGACGCGGCCGTCATCCCCGCCCCCGACCTCGAAGCGAAGATCGCCATCCTGAACTATCTCATCGCCGTGGCTCACAAGCTGGGGATCGACAAGCCCAAGGCCGTCCTCCTCTCGGCGGTCGAGAAGGTGAACCCCAAGATGCCCTCGACGACGGACGCGGCCATCATCTCCAAGATGGCCGAACGCGGCCAGATCAAGGGCGCCGTGGTCGACGGACCGCTGGCCCTCGACGTGGCCTTCAGCGAAGAGAGCGCCCGGATCAAGGGCCTCAAGTCGCCGGTGGCGGGCGACGCTGATATCCTTGTCTTTCCCAGCATCGAAGCCGGCAATATCTTCTTTAAGGCGTCGACCTACCTGGCCAAAGGGGAGCTGGGGGCCGTCGTGGCCGGGGCGACCTGCCCCTGCGTCCTCACTTCGCGCGGGGATTCGGACGACAACAAGTTCTATTCGATCGCCCTCGGCTCGCTTCTGAGCTAGCCCCGTCCGCGTCCGCCACGGCTGTCCGTTGACAGGCCGCGAAGGATTTCACTATAGTTGAGCGACTGGATTCCCCCGAGGAGGTTGCCGATGTCCATGTTCCGCAGGTCCCCCGTCCGCAGGTCCCTATGGATCGTCGCCGCGGCGATCCTCGTCCTGGCTGCGCTCCCGTTCGCCCAACCCAAGACGGTCAAACCCAAGGTCCTCCAATCGACCAACCCTGAGCTCCGGCTCAAGGGCTTCGAGGAGTATAAGGCGATGCAGGCGGCCTCGAAGTTCAAGGACCTCAAATGGCAATTCCTCGGCCCGACGAACGTCAGCGGCCGGGTGACCGATGTCGCCGTCGTCGCCCCCAAGGGGACGAACTACACCGTCTACGTCGCCTCGGCCTCGGGCGGCGTCTGGAAGACGGAGAACGAGGGCACGACCTGGACGCCGATCTTCGAGAACATGGTCACGGCGGCCATCGGCGACATCGCCCTCGCCCCGTCCGACCAGAACGTCGTTTGGGTCGGCACCGGCGAGCACAACATCTTCCGCAGCTCCCAGGCGGGAATCGGCATCTTCAAATCGGCCGACGGCGGCAAAAGCTGGGCCAACATGGGCCTCTCCGATACGAACACCATCGCCCGCATCGTCGTCCACCCGACCAACCCCGACATCGTCTACGTCGCGGCCGGCGGGCACGAGTGGACGAAAAACGCCGACCGCGGCGTCTACAAGACCGTCGACGGCGGCAAGACCTGGGACAAGGTCCTCTTCGTCAACGACGAGACCGGCGCCTACGACCTGGTCATGGACCCGCGCTCGAGCGACACCCTCTACGCCGCGATGTGGCAGCGGACGCGCAAGAAATGGAACGATCCGAGAAACGACGCCTCCTCGGTCGGAAGCGGCATCTTCAAGACGACCGACGGCGGCAAGACCTGGACGCCCGTCAACCAGGGCCTGCCCGACGCCCGCTGGCGCGGCCGCATCGGGATCGACATCTGCCTGACAAAGCCCGACACCCTCTACGCGCTCGTCGACAACTATGAGATCTCGCGCGAGCCGACGCCCCAGGAGATCACGGACTCCTACGGCGTTCCCTCTTCCGGTTTCATCAAGGGGGCCACGGTCTATCGCTCCGACGACGCCGGGGCCACCTGGACCCAGACGAGCGGCCTGACGCCCCAGCAGAAAGGATTCATGGAGCGCCACTCCGGGACCTACGGCTGGGTCTTCGGCCAGATCCGCGTCGACCCGAACGACCCGAACACATCCTATATCCTGGGCGTGCCCTTCAGCGTCTCGACCGACGGCGGCAAGACCTATACGACCTTCCGCCGCGCCCCGGGCGGCGACAACCATGCCCTGTGGATCGACCCGGCCAATTCCAACTATCTCCTCAGGGGATTCGACCAGGGGGTGGCCGTGTCCTACGACAAGGGCCAGAGCTGGCGCTACTTCCAGAACGAGATCAACGTCTGCCAGTTCTTCAACCTCAATTACGACATGGCCACGCCGTTCAAGGTCTACGGCTCGATGCAGGACCACGGCAGCTTCCGCGGCAAGGTCGACCTGAGCCAGGGACGGGACAAGATCCCGGCCCAGGAATTCGAGAACGCTCCCGGCGGCGAGGGCTCGAACCACGCCGTCGACCCGACCAACCCCGACATCGTCTACTCGGCCGGCTTCTACGGCACGATCATGCGGAGCGAATACGACAAGCCCGGGGAGTACCCCGGCTGGCCCTACACGAAATCGTTGCTCCCGACTCCGTACGAGAACGAGCCGCCTCTCCGCGGCCAGTGGCTGGCCCCGTTCATCCTCTCGCCGACCAACCCGAACATCGTCTACCACGGCATGCAGTACGTCTTCCGGTCCCTCGACCGGGGCGATACCTGGGAGAGGATCAGCCCTGACCTGACGACCAACGACCCGGCGACGCGAGGCGACATCCGCTACCAGACGCTCTTCACCGTCTCCGAGTCGCCGTTCCGCTATGGGCTCATCTATGCCGGCACGGACGACGGCCGCCTTTGGGTGACCGAGGACGGCGGCAAGGCCTGGCAGGAGATCACGGCCGGACTGGCCCCGGGCAAGTGGATGTCCCGTGTCGTCGCCTCGGCCCACAAGATGGGCACGGTCTATCTCACCCAGAACGGCAAGCGCGACGACGACTTCACGCCCTACGTCTGGAAATCGATCGATTTCGGCAAGACCTGGACGAGCCTGGCCAAAGGCATCCCGGTCGGGCCGGTCAACGTCATCCGCGAGGACCCTGTCAGAGAGAACATCCTCTACGTCGGGACCGATATGGGCGTCTACGTCACGACCGACGGCGGCCAGACTTGGATGGTCCTCGGCGGCAACCTCCCGACGGCCTACGTCCACGACCTGATCGTCCACCCGCGGGACAACATCATCGTCATCGCCACGCACGGCCGGGGCATGTGGGCGCTGGACGCCAACACCGTCAACAATAAACTCGCCCGGAGACGGTTCGATTTCGAGGACTGAGACCGGCGGCAGGCAGGGCCTGTCGGCGAAGTCCGCGGCGCCGTGCCGGACGTACGTCCTCGACGGCGTCGGCCCCGTCCTTTTCGTAAAGACCAAGCGGGCCCGCCATATCTCCCTGACCGCGCGGGCCTCCCGCGGCGTCCGCGTCGCCGTCCCCTGGCGGGTGTCGTTCGACGAGGCCCGGCGCGTCGCCCTCGACAAGCTCGCCTGGATCCGGCGCACCCTCGCCCGCCTCGAGAGCGCCCGCGGCCGCTGTCGCCAGGCCGTTCTCGCGGCCCAGGGGCTGGACCGGCGGGCCGCCAAGGCCGCCCTCGCCGGGCGCCTGGACGCTCTGGCCCGCGAGCACGGCTACAGTCCCGGGCGCCTGAGCGTCCGGTGCCAGGGCACGCTTTGGGGCAGCGCCTCCCGCACGGGCCGCATCCAGCTCAACGCGTTCCTCGCGGTGGTGCCGCCGGACCTGGCCGACTACGTCATCCTCCACGAGCTCGTCCACACTCGCGTTCGGGGCCATGGCCGGGCCTTCTGGGCCGAGCTCGAGGGCCGCATGCCTGACGCCCGGCGCCGCCAGGCCCGTCTCAGGGAATATTCGCTGGCCCTGTTTTGATGCCGCCGGAGACCGGCGCGGGAGGATGGTTTGACAGATGTCCTTCTTCATGTGATATTATTCCTAATTGCCAGGCCGTTGATCATCGGCCTCTTTCGCATCCGTTGCCGAACGATGGGCATGGGGCTAAGCCGCGGGTCAGCCAAGGAGAGAGTGTCATGGGGCACCGTTTTCCAACGGGAAGGATATGGCTTCCTATCTTGATCGCCGCCGGGTTCGCCCTGCTCCAGACAACAGGCCGGACCCAGGACAGGACCGGCGAGTCCGGCCCGGCCCAAATAGGCAAATCGCCCGTCGCCCGGCCCGACGTCCGGGAAGATGATGACGCCGGCCTGCGCCGGCTGAGCGCGGAGCTGAAGCATCTCAGGTCGATTGGCGACGCGGCGAACGCCGCCAAGGTCTTCGCCCAGATATTCTCCCTCGCGGCCGTCACCGATCCTGCCGCCGCGCTCAAGATGGGAGCATCCGCCCGGTCTAACCGGGTGGAGGGAGCGCCCGGAAACATCAAGGACATCGGCTCCAACGATGGGACGAGCCCGGTGCTTTTCTCGCCGGAAGATGAGAAGAATCCGTCGGCCGCGATCTGGAATTCGGGCCGGGGGGAATGGGCACTTTTCGCGGCCGCTGAGCAATGGGCGGGCGGACAGCCCAGGGATATCCGCGTCCGGAAGAGCTCCGACCGCGGCCTGACATGGACCGAGACGATAGTCGTCGGCGACGGACGACCCTGGACGCAGCCCTCGCTACGGCAGGTCTCGGGTCAAACGATCGGCATGGCTTTCGTGAGGGATTGGGCCGCTGGGGACGGCGACGTCTTTTTCGCCCGGCTGTCCGAAGACCTGACAACGGACGTCGAGTTCCCGGTGACCCTCGGCCAGGCCGATCAGCGGAACCCGTCGCTGGCCACCGATTATTGGAGGTACGCCGCGTCCTACCTTTATATCGTCTATGCCGAATCGGACGGCCTGACGCGCTCGGTCAAGTTCAGGGTCAGCCCCGACCTCGGCCTGACGTGGAGCCGGGCCTTGACGATCGCCTCGTTCTCCGGCCCGGACGGTCCGGATATCCAAACCGCCCTGGTCTATGATCCGGACAGAAACGCCCTCCATGTCGCCTTTTCTTGGCCCCAAGGCCGGGCGTCGGGCATCGCGGTCGCTTCGTCGACGACGTTCGGCGCGAGCTGGTCCGATCCCATCTTCGTCACGCCCGAAGACGACGGGCCCGATTCCTCGCCCCGCATCGCGGCGAAGAAAGGCACGGTCCTGGTCGTCTATGAGCACGGCGCCTCCGACGGCGGCGCGGACATCGGTTTGGCCGGCTCGCCCGACTCGGGCAGGAGCTGGGCGTCAGGCGGCCGGCTGGCCTCCTCGGCGGCCGTGGAGAGATTCCCAGACGTCCGGGCCGCGGAAGGGACGGGAGCTCCCAGATTTTTCGCGTCCTTTGTCGAAGGTGGCACCCGGGTCCGTCTCTTGAGCCGTGAGGCCGCCGGGCCCGGCACCTGGACGACAGAAATGGCGCTGGAAACCGGAGGCGGACCGATCGATTCCGGTCCGGTCGTCGTTGTGCCCCTGCCGGCTCAGGACGAGGGACGGCTCGGCGGGCGTCTTCTGGGCCCATAGAAACCCCGACTACGACATTCGCTTCGGCTCGATCCTCGCGCTCAGCTTGACGGTGACGCCGCCGAACCAGGACGTCCCCTACGCCGCGGGCACGACCTCGTTCGCCGTGGACAAGACGGGTAAAGGAAGGGTCGATTGGAGCACGGCGGTCACGTCGGGCCAGGACTGGCTTTCCATCCGATCGGGTTCGAGCGGAAGCAACACCGGAACGATCGTCGCGGATTATCAGGAGAACACGGACTTCAGCCCAAGGGCCGGGTCGATCAAGGTGACGCCCACCGATGGCAGAATCCCCAGCGTCACGGTCACCGTGACCCAGGCAGGCGCGCCCGTGCTCGAAGTGACGCCGGCCGACGGCCTGGCATCGACGGGGCCCGAAGGGGGCTCTTTTGAGCCGCCGAGTAAAAACTACACCCTTCAGAACACAGGCGGGACTGCGCTTGACTGGACGGCCACGCCGAACCGGACCTGGATCGCCGTCTCCCCGGCCTCCGGGACCCTCGATCCCGGCGTGTCCTCGACGGTCACCCTGTCGACATCAACGGCAGCGGAGGGCCTGGCGGCGGGGAGCTACGACGGTGTCGTGACCTTCACGAATGGGACGAACGGCAGCGGCAGCACGACCCGAACGGTCAGTCTGACGGTCACCGCGCCGGCGGGCTCACTTGCCGTGACGCCGGCCGGCGGACTCGCGGCGGAAGGACTCGTCGGCGGCCCCTTTACACCGTCGAGCCAATCTTACACGCTCAGGAACTTCGGCACGACTTCGATCAATTGGACCGCGGTCAAGTCCGCGGCCTGGACAACACTGTCCGCGTCCTCCGGAGAACTCACCGCGGGCGCGTCGACGATCGTCACGGTCTCGATCAACGCCGCGGCCGTCGAGCTCTCGGCCGGGACGTATGACGATACGGTCGCATTCACGCAACACGACCAACGGCATCGGCAACACCATCCGGACCGTGACACTGACCGTATCCAGGCCGCCGGGCGCCCTCTCGGTGACGCCGGCTGAAGGGCTTACATCGGCGGGACCCGTCGGCGGTCCGTTCGCGCCTCGAGCCGGGCCTACGCGCTGCAGAACACGGGAGCGGCGACCATAGCCTGGACGGCCTCGGCCACCCGAACGTGGGTCACCGTCTCGCCGGCTTCGGGTAATCTGGCCGGCGGCGCTGCGGTCACGGTCACGGTATCGATCGGCTCCGGGGCGAACGCCCTGGCCGCAGGAACCTACAACGATACTGTGACCTTCGCCAATACGACCAACGGGGCCGGCAGTACGACCCGGCCGGTCCTCTTGACGATCAGCCAGCTCCCCGTCCTGGAGGTCCTGCCGTCCAATAGGGACGTCCCATTCACAGGCGGAACGACGGTTTTCGACGTTTCGAATACGGGCGGGGGAACGATCAATTGGACGGCGGCGGTCTTGGCGGGAGCGGGCTGGCTGTCTATCGCCTCGGGAGGGAGCGGGATGGGCAGTGGGCCGATCACAGCGGCCTTCTCGACCAATCGGACGTCCTCCTCGCGCGTCGGGATCATCCGCGTCACGGCGGCGGGCGCCGCCGGCAGCCCTAAGGACGTCACCGTCACACAGGCCGGGGGATCCATCACTCTGAGCCTCAGCGGCCAGCGACTCGTCGAGAAGGCTTGGATCATCCAGCGGGAATACGGGCGATTGACGGTCTCGGTCGGCAATCCCGCCGGCGTTCCCGTCGATACATTCAGGATCTTCCGGAAGTCCGGTTCTCAGGCCTATCTGTTTCGACAGGAGGTGGCCGGATCGGAGGTCGGAGGGTCGTCATGGACCACGAACGACGCCTTCTTGGAGTCCGGCACGAGCTACACTTATAAGGTCGTGGCCTACGATGCCCTGGGCGACGTGATCATCGAGTCCAATGAAATCACCATCTAAGGGGAAGGCCATGAGAAGGCTCCTGATCGTCCCGGTGGCGCTGGTCCTGGCAGCTGCGGCGCACGCGGAGAGCCGGCTCTTTATCGGCGTCGAGGCGAACGTTATCCGCCCCGCCGACGGGAGCTACCGCTCGATATACGGAAACCAGGCGATCTATCCAGAGCTCTCGGCGTCGATTCGGCTGGTGAAGGGGCTCTGCCTGACAGGCAGCATCGGTCAATTCTCAAAAAGCGGCAAGACGCCGGACCTGGGGCTGGATGCGCGGGCGACCCAGGGCTATATCTCGGTCGGTCTCGGTTACATGATCAGGGTTTCCCGCCTCCTCTGCCTCGAAGCGGGGGCCGGGATCGCCGGCATGAGTTTCCGGGAGGAAGCATTGGATTCCTGGATCAAGGGAAAATGGAGGGGGATCAAGGCGGAAGGCGGCCTCCTTCTCGTCCCGGAGGACGAAAGGATCTTCATGGGTGTAAGATTCGGCTATCTCTCCGCCCGCGTCCGCGACCTGGACCCCAGGCTGGCGGGGCCTCAGCCCATCCTGCTCGGCGGCGCCAGGATCGCGGTGGTCGTCGGCATCCAGCTCTTCGGCAACGATTGATCCGTTTGTCCTTGTCGGTCTGACGACCGCGGCACCGGGATCAATTCTCCGTCCCCCTTCGGCCCCGATAGTGCTATAATCGCCGTCTTACGCAAGGCTCCGTGCCGATCATTCTTCGAGGAGGACCCGCCCATGTCTTTCCGGACCAACTCCCGCCGGGCCGCGGCCATCGCGGCCGCCGCCGCTTTCCTCATCATGGCCATGGCCGCGGCTCCCGGCCAAGGCGCCGGACCCGAGGCCAGGAAGGCCAACTACGACCTGGCTTCACGCTGGACCCCGGCCAAGGTCGGCAAGCTCGTCTTTGACACGGCCGTGTCGCCGCACTGGCTCGAGACGGGCGACCGGTTCTGGTACAGCTACGAGACGAGCCAGGGCCGGAAGTGGATGATCGTCGATCCGGCCGCCAAGACCAAGAAGCCCCTGTTCGACAACGCCAAGATGGCCGCCCAGCTGACGCGCATCCTCCTCTCCCCCTATGACGCCCAGCACCTGCCGATCAAGACGATCAGGTTCATCAAGAAGGACACGGCCATCCGGTTCGAGATCGAGGTCCCCAAGGACAACGACATCTCGGTCAACGGCAAGATCGTCAAGGCCTCCGAGATCGCCAAGGAGGAGGTCCAGGAGAAGGACAAGGAGAAGGAGAAAGAGAAGGAACAGGATACGCAGAAGAATAAGGATAAAGAGGCCGAGAAGCCCAAGGAGGAGCCGAAGACCAAGACCCTGGGCTTCACCTACGAGCTCCTCTCCGGCAAGCTCGCGCTCATCGAGGACTACAAGGCCCCCGACAAGCGGCCGCGCTGGGCCTCGGTCTCTCCCGACGAGAAGACGATCATTTTCGCCCGGGGAGAGAACCTGTTCATGATGGACGCCGAGAGCTTCAAGCTGGCCCAGAAGAAGGCCGACGACAAGGCCGTTAAAGAAGAACAGCTGACGACGGACGGCGAAGAGCATTATTCCTACGCCCGGTACCTCAACGGCGAGGAGATCAAGGAATACCAGAAGGACGAGAAGGACCGCAAGGACTTCCGCCGGCCGGCCGGCATGATCGTCTGGTCCAAGGACTCGAAGAAGATCGCCCTCGAGCGCAGCGACGAGCGCAAGGTCGGCGACCTCTGGGTCATCAACTCGCTGGCCGATCCCCGGCCGACCCTGGAGACCTATCGCTACGAGATGCCCGGCGAGGAGAACCAGCCCCAGCCCGAGATCCTCGTCTTCGACCTCGCGACCAAGGCCAAGGTCAAGGTCAAGGCGGAGAAGTTCAAGGACCCGACCCTGAACATCTTCACGGCCCCGCGCCGGGCCCTCGACCGGGAGCGCGAGTTCCCGCCGCCGGCCCAGTGGCTCTCGGACACCCCGGACAAGCTCTATTTCGGCCGCCAGACGCGCGACCTCCACGGCTACGAGGCTTGCGTCGCCGACACGGCCACGGGCGAGGTCAAGATCCTCATCGAGGAGCGGCTCAACACCTACGTCGAAGTCCAGGACCTGCAGCTCCTCGGCGGCGGCAAGGAGATGATCTGGTGGTCCGAGCGCGACGGCTGGGGCCACTATTACCTCTACGACGGCGACGGCAAGCTGAAGGCCCAGCTCACCTCGGGCGAGTTCGTCGGCCAGGGCATCGAAAGGGTCGACGAGAAGGCCCGGGTCCTCTACTTCGCGGCCTGCGGCCGGGAGCCCGGCGAGGATCCCTACTACACCCACCTGTACCGGGTGGCCCTCGACGGGACGGGTCTCAAGCCGCTCGACAAGGGCGATGCCTCACACAACGCCGACATGAACGACGGGGCCCGCTGGTTCGTCGACAACTTCTCCCGGGTGGACGCCGCGCCCCGGTCGGAGCTCCGCGACGCGGCCGGCAACCTCGTCCTCGAGCTCGAGACGACCGACGTCTCGGCCCTCCTGGCCGCCGGGTTCAAGTATCCCGAGCCGTTCATGGTCAAGGCCGACGACGGCGTCACCGACCTCTACGGCGTCATGTACAAGCCGTTCGATTTCGACGAGAGCGCCAGGTACCCCATCATCGCCTACGTCTACCCCGGGCCCCAGACCGAGAGCGTCTCCAAGACGTTCGTGCCGCGCAACGCCAACGTCGCTCTGGCCCAGCTCGGCTTCGTCGTCATCGAGGTCGGCAACCGCGGCGGCCACCCGTCACGGTCGAAGTGGTACCACAACTACGGCTACGGCAACCTCCGCGACTACGGCCTGGCCGACAAGAAGCGGGCCATCGAAGAGCTGGCGACGCTCCATCCCTACATCGACATCGACCGGGTCGGCATCTACGGCCACTCGGGAGGCGGCTTCATGTCCACGGCGGCCATGCTCGTCTACCCCGATTTCTTCAAGGTGGCCGTGTCCTCCTCGGGCAACCACGAGAACAACATCTACAACCGCTGGTGGAGCGAAAAGCACCACGGCGTCAAGGAGGTCGTGGACAAGGACGGCAACGTCAAGTACGAATACTCGATCGAGAAGAACTCCGAGATCGCCAAGAACCTGAAGGGCCATCTCCTTATCACGACCGGCGACATCGACAACAACGTCCACCCGGCCAACACCCTGCGCCTGGCCGCGGCCCTGATCAAGGCCAACAAGCGCTTCGACTTCTTCATCTTCCCCGGCCAGCGCCACGGCTACGGCGACATGGGCGAATACTGGTTCTGGTTCCGCGCGGACTACTTCGCCAAGTGGCTCCTGGGCGATTTCTCGCAGACGGTCGACCTCATCGAGCTCCAGCGGGAGAAGGAGCAGACAGGGGACAAGAAGCCGAGGTAGGCCAGGCCACGGAGAGCGCGCGCGTCAGGAGGCCGGCCGAAGCTCTATATCAGTTGAAGCGGAAGCCGATCCCCAACGCCGCTGAAGGCCGCCGACGTCGAAGGACAGCTCTTGGGGCTGCAGCCGGCAGCGGGAATAGCGCAGGCTCAGGCCCAGGTCCCAGGTCTTCGATAGAGGACCTCTGCAGCCCCCTTCCGCGATGGCGCTCCAGCCTCCATCGGTGACCTTTCCGAGAGGGGTGCTTTCCCTGAAGAAATGATAGACGACCCCGCCCCCCGCATGAAGACGGAGCCGCCCGATCCGGGCCACATATCTCAGCCCCGCGGCGACGGGGACAAGCCAGATCCTGGTCTTTTCTCCGGTGGGGATCATGTGGCCGTGTTTGGAGAAGAGGTCGCCGCTGATCCAAGGCTCGATGTGGCGTCCGAAAAGCCACGAGACCTCGATGCCCCAGATCGCCCCGGCGCCATAGATCGTCCGGAAGTCGGCATCCGAAGGCCAGAAGACGCCGCCCCTGACCGTCACGCCGGGCCCGTCGGCGGCGAAGCCGGCCGAAGCGACAAGAACAATGAGGGCCGATACAAGGGCGATCTTTTTCATGGCCGCCGCTCGGCGTCAAGCTGGGTCAGGCGCACCGCCAGCCCCTCTCCCCCGTCCGCGCCGACTCCCCAGATCACATAGTAATATCCTCCGGCCTTAATGGGGGAGTGAGCAAACCGGTACACGTCCCCGTCGACTTCATAGAGATGAAAGGCATCGTCCGGGAGAATGATCTCCGTCCGACGGGGGAGGATAGGCCCGACGGCATAGATCCGGTACTTGGCGATCTCGAGGTCATCGTTGGCCGGGTTGGGTTCCCAAGTCAACAGGTTCGAGCGGCCGATCAGGGCCAGCGATCGGGACGACGACGTCTCGCCCACGGCATTGAGAGGTGGAGCGAACAACAGGCCGCCGCGAATGGCCACGTTGAGAGTCGTCAGCTCGGGGACGGATGACAGGATCGGCACATCCTGAGGGACGAGCGCGGCCGGCAGGATCTCGACGGTCGAATCCTGGACCTCGAGTCCGGCATCCCCCACGAATCCGGGCAATCGTTCAACAAGCCCTTCAGCGGAGGTCTTGATGAGGAGGAAACGCACTCCGCCCATGCCGCCGAAGCTCGTCGTCCCGGCCAGGTAAAGCGCTCCGTCCGGTGCAGATTTCGCGTTCGTGCCGTACGAATAGCCGTCTTGCGGGTCTTCCCGCCCGTAGGTCCTCTGCCACTCGATGTCTCCGTTGGAGGAGAATTTCACGAGCAGAGCCCGTTCGCCTCTGACCGGAGAAGGAACCTGTCGTGCCGGCCGCCACATATCCCCCATCCGGCGTCGCCATGATGGAGGTAAAGCCGTCTCGAAAGAGCCATGGTAGGTCTTTTTCCACTCGACCGCGCCCCCCCCCGTTACCTTTATGGCCCACGGGTCACTGCTGAGCTGGCTGTCCTTTCGTAAACGAATCCGGCAGGATCATGCCGCCGTCCAGAGTCGTCTAGGAAGTGGCGTAAGCATCCCATCCTTGATAGATGGTCTGCCAGACGATCTCGCCCGTGGCGGACAGGCGGAGACACGAGGCTTTCTCCGCTCTCATCCGGTTGAGAGGGCGCGCGCCGAAGACCGCGAAGCCTCCATCCGCCAGTTCGACGAAGCCACCGGCCCTCTCATCGAAGGGGCCTCCATAGGTTCTCTGCCAAACCGGGTCGCCGAACGGATCGAGCTTGATGAGGAGAATGTCCCGATCGCTCACGATCCCCATCGAGTCCCCAAGCCGGAATTGGCCAGCAGGAGATAGCCGCCGTCGCCGTCTGGCGAAGATCGGCGAAGTCGTCGCGCGCCTTCGCGGCCGAAAGAGCGCCGCCACGCGATATCGCCGTCGGCCTCGAATTTCAGAGCGATGGCCCGGAATCGTCGATCCCGCCGGCGACACATCCCCCGTCGCTCGTCGGGGAGATGGAGCGCAGGAACTGGGTGTTTCCGGCTCCCGGTCCTTGTCTCAGGACCCTTTGCCATTCGATCGAACCCGCCGGATCGACCTTCAGGACGCAGCTATCGTAGGACGCGGGGATATCGACGGAGGTATGGCCGAGCAGAAAAAGGCCTCCATCGTTCGCCTGGGCCATCCGGAAGCCATAGATCACTCCGACGCCCGAGAGGGTCAATGTTCCCTCCCGGGAGTAAGTCCGGACCCATGTCGTGCGGGGCGACGAGGCGCCTCTTCGTGAACGAACAACGCTGCGGTCGGGATGCCTGTTTCTTCTCTGAGGATTCCCCCTCTGTCGGACAGGGCGCTTGGCTTGCCCGCCGTCCATGAGCTCGCCGGCGTCCATCGCGGTCAGCCTGATTGGGGCCGAAAGCGTGACGGGGGGGATCCCCGGTTCGCCGGTCAATATCACCGCCAGGGAAAAAGAAAGGAAGAGCATCCTCAGCATCATGTCCTCCATCCGGTCCGGCGTCAGCTCGCCGGCAACCCCTGGGATCATCATCAGGCAGGGACCGGCCTTTGTCAAGCGGCCCTTATCTTCCCCATAAGGACCCGATTCCGCCCTTTCAATTTCCGCCGATATGCTATATAAAAGTGAGCGAAAGATGGTGCCTTCCATGAACGATAACCCGCCAACGTCCGCATCCTCCCTTCCCTCGGCTGCCCCAGTCTCCCGGCGCTCGGTCGGCATGGTCGCGCTGGTGATGCTCATCTTCTTCGTCATCTCGCTCCTGACCAACATCATCGGACCGCTCGTCCCCGACATCATCAAGAGCTTCGATCTCAGCCTGACCCTGGTCGCCCTTCTCCCCTTCGCCTTCTTCATCGCCTACGGCGTCATGTCCATCCCCTCGGGCATGCTGCTCGAACGCTACCGGGAGAAGCCGGTCATGATCGGGGCCTTCGTCCTGGCCTTCGCCGGGGCGCTCCTGTTCGCGACCCTGCCCCGCTACCCGACGGCCATCGTCTCGCTCTTTCTCATCGGCGCGGGCATGGCCGCCCTCCAGGTGGCCATCAATCCGTTGCTGCGCGTCGCCGGCGGCGAGGAGCACTACGCCTTCAACTCCGTCCTGGCCCAGCTCATCTTCGGCGGGGCCTCGTTCCTGAGCCCGTTCATCTACACCTACTTCGTCAGGAACATCGGCCAGCCGGGCGGCGCCGGAAAACCCCTGATCGGCCTGATGTCGCGGCTCGTCCCGCCGGCCCTCCCCTGGGTTTCGGTCTATTGGGTCTTCGCGGTCCTCGTCATCGCCATGATCGTCGTGCTGGCGGCCATCCGCTTCCCGGTCGTCATTCGCAGCGAGGACGAGCGGGCCGGCGCCTGGGAGACCCACAAGTCCCTGTTCAAGAACAGGTCGGTCATCCTGTACTTCTTCGGCATCTTCGCCTACGTCGGCACGGAGCAGGGCATCGCCAATTGGATCTCGCAGTTCCTGTTGACCTACCACAAATACGATCCCCAGACGGTCGGCGCCCACCGCGTGGCCCTGTTCTGGCTGCTGATGACGGTCGGCGGCGTCCTCGGCCTGGTCCTGCTCAAGTTCGTGGACAGCCGCAAGGTGCTCCTGGGATTCACCGCCGCGGCCCTCGTCTTTCTGACCCTGGCCCTGTTCGGGTCCGGACCGCTGGCCCTGGTCATGTTCCCGCTCATGGGCTTCGCCGCGTCGGTCATGTGGCCGGTCATCTTCTCGCTGGCCCTGAACTCGGTCGCGAGCCACCACGGCTCGTTCTCCGGCATCCTCTGCACGGGCATCATCGGCGGGGCCGTCATGCCGCTCATCATCGGCCGCCTGGGCGACCTCCTCGGCCTGCGTCAGGGAATGTTCGTCCTCTACCTCACGCTCGGCTACATCCTGTCGATCGGCCTCTGGGCGAGGCCGCTCATCACCAACGAGACGATCGCCATGAAGAAGAAGAAGGAGGCCGCGTGAGCGGTCCGGCCGTCATCGGCGTCGACCTCGGCGGCACGAACGTCCGGGCCGGGCTCGTCGTCGACGGCCGGCTGGCCGGGGTCCGCTCGGTCCCGATCCGGGGCCAGGGCACGGAGGGGGAGGTCCTCGAGGACCTGTTCAGCGCCGTCGACGCGACGATCGGCCCGGGCGTCGCCGGCATCGGGGCCGGGGTGCCCTCGATCATCGACCTCAAGACCGGCACGGTCTATGACGTCCAGAACATCCCCTCGTGGAAGAAAGTCCCGCTCAAAGCCATCCTCGAGGAGCGCTATCGCCTCCCCGTCTACGTCAACAACGACGCCAACTGCTTCGCGGCCGGGGAGAAGCACTTCGGCAGGCTCGGGCCGTACGACAACGCCGTCGGGCTCATCGTCGGGACGGGGCTCGGGGCCGGGATCATCGCCAACGGCCGGCTCTACTCGGGCATCAACTGCGGCGCGGGGGAGTTCGGCATGCTCCCCTATCTCGACCGGAACTTCGAGGCCTACGCCAGCGGGCAGTTCTTCCGCCGCGTCCACGGCACGTCGGGCCGCGAGGCCGCCGAGCGGGCCGGTCGCGGGGACGCGAAGGCTCTCGAGATCTTCGCCGAGTTCGGACGGCACCTGGGCGAGGCGGTCAAGGCCATCTGCTACGCCGTCGACCCGGAGGTCATCGTCCTCGGCGGGTCGGTCAGCAAGTCCTATGGCCACTTCGAGGCCGCCCTGTGGCGAGCCTTCCAGAGCTACGCCTATTCCCTGGCCAAGGAGCGGCTGAAGATCGAGGTCTCGGAGACCGAGAACATCGCCATCCTCGGCGCGGCGGCCCTGTACTTCGACGCCGCGCGCGACTAGCCAAAAAAAGTTCCGTCCGGAACGGAATAGGGCTTGACAGAGTTTTTGCCGGCGGGTTCTAATAACTCTCTGGGCCTATTTCAAAGGAGTCCTTATCATGGGCAAGACCACTTCGCGCTCGCCCCTCCGGGGCACGACCCTGGTCATCGGGCTTTTCGCCCTGCTCGTCGCCGGGCCTGCCGCCTTGAGCGGCCAGGAGAAGAAATCCGGGCTCTTGGGTCCTTGGGCCGCCACCGCCGAGGTCAGCTACGTCGTCACCGGGGGCAACACCTCCACTTCGGCGCTCAGCCTCGGAACGACATTCTCGCGAAAGTGGGCCAGAGACACCCTCCTCTTCCGGAGCTACATCCTGACGAGCGACTCCACGACGAACGCGCGGACCGCCCAGGGGACCGAGACGGATTTCATCATCATCGAGAACAAAATCACGCGCCAGGTGGCGGGGAACTATCTTCTGGCGGGCCAGTACGATCGCCGCATCTCCAAGAACCTCGCGGGCCAGGCCGGAATGACTTGGGACCGGAACCGCTTCGCGGGCGTCGACGACCGGGTCAGCGTCACGACCGGGTTCGGCTACGGCTGGGTCAACAAGGCCCGGACGCAGGTCAAGACCGCGGCCGGCCTGACCTACACGATCCGGCAGTATGTCGGCCAGAGCGCGGTATCTTTTGCCGGGTTCCGCTTGACCGTCTCCGGCGACCAGAAGGTCCTCGACAGCTCGTCCCTGTCGACCCAGTTCGTCTTCGACGACAACCTGAACCGGTCGGCCGATTGGCGGTTCGATTGGGCCAACTCGGTGACGGCCTCGATCTCCAAGTCGCTGGCCCTCAAGGTCATCCTGCGGACCCTTTACGCGAACGTCCCGGCCCTCCAGAGCCTGCCCCTGTTCGACCCTCTCGGCGATCCGACCGGGCTGTTCGTGTCCGTCCCCTTGAAGAAGCTCGACACCTTCTTGACGACCTCCCTGGTCATCAATTTTTAGGAAGGGGTCAAACCTGACACTTTTCTCACATTTTCGGGACCTGCTGAACCCAGCGGATCGGCGAAAAGTAAAAAAGTGTAGGTTTGACCCCATCTTGTTTGACCCCGCCTGGATTTCCTATTAATATAGTAGAGAATAATGGCCGGAGGGATCTGATGAAAAAACGATATTGGCGCTGTTACGTCTGCAACGACATCCATTATGGGGTCGTCCCGCCCGAGCTCTGCCCGACGTGCAAAGTCCTCCACGCCTACGTCGAGATCACGGCCGAAGAGGCCCGCAAGATCCTTGGCGGAGGGCCGGACATAGCCATGGTCGCGGAGGACTTCCGGGCGTCCATCGAGCGGTTTACCGTCGGCAACGAGTTCGAGGTCAATCCCGACGCCGACAAGGTCAACCTGCTCTTGACCGGGATCTTCGAGAACGAGAAGAACCACGGCTTCAAGTTCTGCCCCTGCCGCCTGCGCACCAAGGACTGGGAAGAGGACTTGAAGCTCATCTGCCCCTGCAATTTCCCCATCCACGAGACCTACAAGGGCGTCAAGGCGGGGGAATGCTGGTGCGGGCTCTTCGTCAGGAGGACATAATGGCCCACCTCGTCATGTTCTACGGGCGCGAATGCCCCCACTGCAAGAAGATGCTGCCTCTCATCGACAAGCTCGAGCAGGAAACGCCGGTCCGCTTCGAAAGGCTCGAGGTCTGGCACGACGAGAAGAACGCCGATCTCATGCGCGGCTACCGCGAAGCGATCGCCCCGAAGTGCGGCCATCAGCTTCGCGTCCCCACGTTCCTCAACGCGGACACGAAGGACGCCATGTGCGGCGAGGTCGACTTCGATAAGCTCAGGGAGTGGGCGCTTCAACAGGGCTAGCGCCGGTCCGGATCCACGCCGCGCCAGCCCGCCAAGGCGGTCGGACGGCATCCTGCAGGGAGGTCTCGATGATCGAACGGTTCGATCCTCTCAAAGGGGAGCGGCTCCGCATTCTCGATGAGGATGGCCGGGCCGCGCCCGACCTCGACCCCGGCCTGCCCGACGACACCCTGCGGACGCTCTACGAGCGGATGGCCCGGGCGCGGGCCGCCGACGCCAAAGCGCTCAAGCTCCAGCGTCAAGGCCGCTTGGGCACCTACGCCCCGAGCCTGGGACATGAGGCCAGCCAGGTCGGCCTGGCCTCGGCGATGTCGCGGGAGGACTGGTTCTTTCCCTATTTTCGCGACATCGGCGCCTTTCTCACGCTCGGCTATCCTTTGGCCGATTACTACCATTTCTGGATGGGGAACGAGGCCGGCATGCGAACGCCCGAAGGGCTGAACATCTTCCCCATCTCCATCCCCGTCGCGTCCCAGATCCCCCAGGCTGTCGGGGCCGGGATGGCCGCGAAGTCCCGGAAGCTCGGGATCGCGGTCGTCACGACCTTCGGCGACGGCGCGACTTCCGAAGGCGATTTTCACGAGGGCCTCAATTATGCGGGCGTCTTCCGGACGCCCAACGTCTTCGTCTGCATCAACAACCAATTCGCCATCTCCGTGCCGCGGACGCGCCAATCGGCCGCCCCGACCCTGGCCCAGAAGGCGCTCGCTTACGGCTTCAGCGGCGTCCAGGTCGACGGCAACGACGTCCTGGCCGTCTTCGCTTCCGCCCGCGAGGCCCTAGCCGTCGCCCGGAGCGGGGGCGGGCCGACCCTCATCGAAGCGTACACCTACCGCCTGGGCGACCACACCACTTCGGATGACGCCGCGCGCTACCGGACCAAGGACGAGGTCCGGCAATGGGAACAGAGGGACCCGTTGTCCCGCTTCCGGCTTTACCTCGGGCGCAAGGGGCTCTGGG
>CAVUSH010000002.1:0-478646 GCA_963744095.1 uncultured Chloroflexia bacterium | reverse complement strand
GGCGCGTGAGCAATCGCCTGAGGGAGCGCTACGGGGCCGAGGTCGTCCCGGCGCTCCAGAAGCAGTTCGAATACACGAACCCGATGCAGGTGCCGCGTCTCGACAAGATCGTGGTGAACATCGGGCTCGGGGAGGCTCTCACCAACGCCAAGGCGGTCGACGCGGCCGTCGGCGACCTCGCCCTCATCACCGGCCAGAAGCCGATCACGACGAAGGCAAAGCGCTCGATCGCCCAGTTCCACGTGCGAACCGGGAACACGATCGGGGCCAAGGTCACCCTCCGCGGCGAGCGGATGTGGGACTTCCTGGAGCGCCTCACCACCGTGGCCCTTCCCCGCATCCGCGACTTCCGGGGCATCCCCGGCAAGTCGTTCGACGGGCGGGGCAACTACAGCCTCGGGCTCCGCGAGCAGCTCGCGTTCCCCGAGATCGATTACGACAAGGTCGACCGTCTCCGCGGGCTGGAGATCAGCATCGTGACGACGGCGAAGACCGACGAGGAGTCCCGCAGGTTGCTGGAGCTCCTCGGCATGCCCTTCGCCGGCTGAGCGAGGAGGAGACGATGGCCAAGAAATCCCTGATCGCGAAGGCCAAGCGGGCCCCCAAGCACAAGGCGCAGGCGTACCACCGCTGCACCCTGTGTGGACGGCCGCGGGCGTACATGCGCCGCTTCGCGCTCTGTCGTATCTGCTTCCGGGAGCACGCCCTCGTGGGCGAGCTGCCGGGCGTGACGAAGTCCAGCTGGTGAGCCGCCGATGAACGTGTCCGATCCGATCGCCGACATGCTCACGCGGATCCGCAACGCGTCGCGGGCGCGCCACCTCGAGGTGGCCGTCCCGGCATCCCGCGTGAAGCGCGAGATCGCCCGCATCCTCGTGGAGGAAGGGTTCATCTCGGGCTTCAGCGAGGAGCGTGACGGCCCCGCGCAGGTCCTGCGGCTCAGCCTCAAGTACGTCGACGGGAAGGCGCCGGTCGTCTCGGGGCTGAAGCGCATCAGCAAGCCCGGCCTCCGAGCCTACGCCCGGAAGACGGAGATCCCGCGGGTCCTCGGAGGCCTCGGGATCGTCATCGTCAGCACCAGCCAGGGGATCATGACCGGCCAGCAGGCGCGCAGGGCGCAGCTCGGCGGGGAGATCCTGGCGTACGTCTGGTAGGGGGGCGGCGATGTCGCGCATCGGTCGACGGCCGATCCCGATTCCGGCCGGCGTCGAGGTCAGCCTCGAATGGCCGGTCATCACGGTGACGGGTCCGAAGGGAACCCTGACCCGCTCGCTGCCGGCGGCGATGTCGGTCGAGACGGTGGATGGGACGCTCGTCGTCTCCCGCCCGTCGGAGGCGAAGGGGCACAAGCAGCTCCACGGCCTGACCCGGACCCTCGTCGCCAACATGGTCGACGGCGTCACCACCGGCTACCGGAAGACGCTCGAGATCGCCGGCGTCGGGTACCGCGCCCAGAAGATCGGCGACAAGCTCCAGTTGAACCTCGGCTACAGCCATCCCGTGGAGGTACTGCCCCCCGAGGGCATCTCCTTCGAGGTGGAGTCCCCGGTCAAGCTGGCCGTCGTCGGCATCGACAAGGAGCTCGTCGGACGGGTTGCGGCCAAGGTCCGCGCCACCCGCAAGCCGGAGCCCTACAAGGGCAAGGGCGTCCGGTACTCCGGCGAGGTGATCCGTCGAAAGGCCGGCAAGGCCGGGAAGATCGGCGGAAAGAAGTAACGAAGGGACGTCCGAGATGACGAAGACCGCCTCGCGCGGCGCCGCGCGGCAGAAGCGGCACGAGCGGATCCGCCTCCGCGTGGACGGCACCGCCGGTCGCCCGCGTCTCGCGGTCTTCCGCAGCATCAATCACATCTACGCCCAGGTGATCGACGATGCAGCGGGCACCACGCTCGCCGCAGCCTCCTCGCTGGAGCCCTCCTTCAAGGGCTCGAAGCAGACGAAAGTCGAGGAGGCCAAGGTCGTCGGCCGCCTGGTTGCCGAGCGGGCCCGCACCGCCGGCGTCGCGCATGTTGTCTTCGACCGTGCCGGGTTCCGGTACCACGGTCGCGTGAAGACGCTTGCCGATGCCGCCCGGGAAGCCGGTCTCGACTTCTAGGAGGAGACCGACCGTGGCCAGGATCGATCCTGCGAAGCTGACGCTCGAGGAGCGGGTCGTCCAGATCAACCGCGTTGCGAAGGTCGTCAAGGGCGGCCGCCGCTTCAGCTTCAGCGCCGTCGTCGTCGTCGGCGACGGGCAGGGGCATGTCGGCGCGGGGCTCGGGAAGGCCGGCGAGGTCCCCGAGGCGATCCGCAAGGGCGTCGAGGACGCCAAGAAGCACCTGATCCGCATCCCGACGATCGGGACGACCATCCCGCACGAGGTGAACGCGGAGTACTCGGCCGCCCGGGTGATGCTCAAGCCGGCCTCCCAGGGCACCGGCGTCATCGCCGGCGGCTCGGTGCGCGCGGTCGTCGAGGCCGCCGGAATCCGCGACATCCTGACGAAGGTGTACGGCTCGACCAACCCGGTCAACGTCGTGCGGGCGACGCTGGAGGCGCTCGGCGACCTCAAGTCCGCCGACCTGCTCAGCGCCCGCCGCGGCGTTCCCGTCCGGGTCGTCGTCGCCGGGCAGCCCATCGCGGAGGTGGCCGATGGCCGGTAGGCTTCGCGTCACCCAGGTCAAGAGCACCATCAGCCACATCGAGCGCAACCGCGCCACCGCCCGCGCCCTCGGCCTTCGTCGCATCGGCGACACGGTCGAGGTTCCGGACAACGCGGCGACGCGGGGGATGACGCGCCAGATCCGCTTCCTCGTGACCGTCGAGGAGCTCCCCGAGTCCGGCCCGGAGAAGAAGCGATGAAGCTCCACGATCTCCGGCCCGCGGCCGGAGCCCACACGAAGAAGACCCGGGTCGGACGCGGCATCGCGGCAGGCAAGGGCAAGACGGCGGGCCGCGGCACCAAGGGCCAGAAGTCGCGGGCCGGTGCCTCGAGCCCGCCGTGGTTCGAGGGCGGCCAGACCCCGCTGCACATCCGGATCCCCAAGCTGCGCGGCTTCCGCAACTTCAACCGGATCGAGTACGAGGTCGTCAACGTCGGCCGCATCAGCGTCGCCGCCGAGACCGGCCGCCTCCCCGAGGGCGAGAAGGGCGCTCCGATCGCGGTGACGCAGGAGCTCCTGCGCGTGGCCGGCCTGGTCCGGAGCCTCGACAAGCCGCTGAAGATCCTCGGCGGCGGCGAGATCACCCGCCCCCTCTTCGTCGTGGCCGACGCGTTCACCAAGAGCGCCCGCGAGAAGATCGAGGCAGCCGGCGGCAGCTTCCAGGTCCTCGAGATCCCGGCGAGCCCCCTCGCCGCGCTCGGCGTCGATCCCGCACCCGTCGACGAGGCCTAGGTCTCACCCATGTACGAGTCCCTCCTGAACGCCTTCCGCGCGCCGGACATCCGGCGGCGAATCCTGTTCGTGCTCGGGATCCTCATCGTCTTCCGCGCCCTGGCCCACGTGCCGGTGCCGGGGGCGGATCCTGCGGCGCTGGCGAACTTCTTCAAGGACAACGCCCTCTTCGGGCTCCTTGATCTCTTCTCGGGCGGCGGGCTCTCTCGCTTCTCGGTGGTGGGACTCGGCGTCAACCCCTACATCAACGCCTCGATCATCATGCAGCTGATGACCGGGGTCATCCCGACCCTCCAGGCGCTCCAGCGTGAGGGCGAGTACGGGCGGAACAGGATCAACCAGTACACCCGCTACCTCTCCGTGCCGCTCGCGGTCCTGCAGAGCTACGGGTTCCTGGCCCTGCTCAACTCTGCGGGCGTCCTGACGACGGATTTCAACCTCGCCTCGTTCGCCACCCTCACCCAGATCATCACCCTGACGGCCGGCTCGGTCCTCCTGATGTGGCTCGGCGAGCTGATCACGGAGAAGGGAATCGGCAACGGGATCAGCTTCATCATCTTCGCGGGGATCGTGTCCCGGATTCCGGGCGGAATCCTGCGCTTCCTCGAGACGCCGAACTGGGTCCAGGCGGTCGTCTTCGTGGCCTTCGCGGTGACGGCCGTGGCCGTCATCGTCTACATCACCGAGGGCCAGCGGCGAATCCCGGTCCAGTACGCAAGCCGCGTGCGGGGCCGCCGGATGTACCAGGGCGGGACGACCTTCCTGCCCCTGCGGGTCAACCAGGCGGGCGTCATCCCGATCATCTTCGCCGTCAGCATCCTTCTCTTCCCGGCCCAGATCGCGGGCTACTTCACGAGCTCCGACGTCGCGGTCGTGCGCGATATCGCCAACTTCATCGTCAACACGTTCGGCCCCCAGAACCCGCTGATCTACGGCGGCCTCTACTTCTTCCTGACGGTCGGCTTCACGTACTTCTACACGGCGTTCACCTTCAAACCCGACGAGACGGCCGAGCAGCTCCGGAAGAACGGGGGGTTCATCCCCGGCATCCGGCCCGGCCGTCCCACCCAGGACTACCTGGCCCGCGTCGTCAACCGGATCACGGTCGCCGGGGCCCTCTTCCTGGGGACCATCGCGGTCATGCCGTTCGTCATCTCGGTCTTCTTCCCCGGCAGCTCCGCCCTGTCGCTCGGCGGCACGAGCCTCCTCATCGCCGTCAGCGTCGTCATCGAGACGATGAAGCAGCTCGAGGCGCAGCTCCTGATGCGCAGCTACGAGGGCTTCATCCGGTGACCGCCGCGACGCCCGGAGCCGCCCCGATGAGGGTCTTCGTGCTCCTCGGTGCTCCCGGGGCGGGCAAGGGAACGCAGGCCAACGTCCTGGCCCGGCACCTGGGGCTGCCCCGCGTGGCCACGGGCGACCTCTTCCGGGCCGCCGCCCGCGACGGCACGCCGCTCGGAATCGCCGCCAAGGCGTACATGGAGCGGGGCGAGCTGGTCCCCGACGAGGTGACCGTCGGGATGCTCCTCGAGCGCCTCGCCGCTCCGGACGCCGCCCGCGGCGTCATCCTGGACGGCTTTCCGCGCACGCGATCGCAGGCGGAGGCGCTCGACCGCGCGCTCGTGGACCGGGGGGCCGCCGTGGAGGCCGCCCTTCTCGTCGACGTGCCCACCGACGAGCTGCTGCGACGGCTATCGGGCCGCTGGCTCTGCGAGGCAGCCGGCCACACCTTCCACGAGATCGCCTACCCGCCGCGCGTGCCCGGCGTCTGCGACATCTGCGGCTCCCGGCTGATCCAGCGCGCGGACGATCGCCGGGACGTCGTGCAGGCCCGCCTGGAGAAGCAGCTCGGCGCCCTCGAGGACGTGGTGGACCACTACCGTGTCGCGGGCGTGCTCCAGACCGTCGACGGGCGCCGGCCGATCGCGGCGGTCACGGATGACCTTCTCGACTGCATCGAGCCCGTTCCCTACTGGCGCACGCACGCGTGATCACCCGCAAGTCGACGGCGGAGATCGCCAAGATGCGCCGGGCCGGCCGCATCGTGGCCGAGGTGCTCGCGCTCGTCGAGGAGGAGCTGCGCCCGGGCGTCTCCACGGCGCACCTCGACGCCCTCGCCGAGGCCCACATCCGGAAGGCCGGGGCAACCCCGTCCTTCAAGGGCTACTACGGATACCCATCCTCGCTCTGCATCTCGATCGATCGCGAGGTGGTCCACGGGATCCCGGGCGACCGGGTCATCCGCGAGGGCCAGGTCGTCTCCGTCGATGCCGGCGCGATCGTGGACGGCTGGCACGGCGACGCTGCCCGGACGTTCGTCGTCGGCGACGTGGCCCAACCCGTCCGCGACCTCGTCGACGCGACGCGCCAGGCACTCGCGGCGGGAGTCGCCGCGGCCACGCCCGGCAACCGGATCTGGGACGTCTCCGCTGCCGTGGAGGACGTCGCCCTGCCCCGCGGGTACGGGGTCGTCCGCCCGTACGTCGGGCACGGGATCGGCACGGCCATGCACGAAGAGCCGCAGGTCCCGAACTACCGCACCAGGACCAAGGGGATCGAGCTGGCACCCGGCATCTGCCTGGCGATCGAGCCGATGTTCACGCTCGGCTCGGGGGACGTGGAGACCCTCGGCGACGGCTGGACGGTCGTCACGAGCGACGGGTCGATCGCGGCTCACTGGGAGGACTCGATCGCCGTCACGGAGAACGGGCCGGAGGTCCTGACGCGACCGTGAGCCGCTGCGCCGCGCTTGCCGGATCAAGCGGAAGTTGGTACGCTACGCGTTCGTGCGCCCGGCCCCGGCCGGCGCATGATCATGTGACGAAGGCATAAGGGAGCCAGTGGGCAAGAAGGACGCCATCGAGGTCGAAGGGACCGTCATCGAGCCGCTTCCGAACACGATGTTCTCGGTAGAGCTCGAAAACGGCCACCGTGTCCTTGCCCACATCAGCGGGAAGCTCCGGATGAACTTCATCCGGATCCTGCCGGGCGACCGCGTCCGGGTCGAGCTCTCTCCCTACGACCTCACCCGCGGTCGCATCACGTACCGGCTCAAGTAGCCGGCAGCAGCACTGAAGCGAAGAGGATCCCCTTGAAAGTCCGAGCCTCCGTGAAGGCACGCTGCGACAACTGCAAGGTGATTCGCCGCCACGGGACCGTGATGGTCATCTGCGCCAACCCGAAGCACAAGCAGCGGCAGGGCTAGACGAATGGCACGCATCGCGGGCATCGACATTCCGCGCGAGAAGCGCGTGGAGGTCGCCCTCACCTACATCTACGGGATCGGGCTCCCGACGAGCCAGAAGATCCTCCTGCAGACGAACGTCAACCCCGACACCCGGGTCCGGGACCTCACCGAGGACCAGGTCAACCGGCTGCGGGAAGTGATCGACCGCCGCTACAAGGTGGAGGGTGACCTCCGCCGCGAAGTGGCGCTGAACATCAAGCGCCTCATCGAGATCGGCTCGTACCGCGGCCTCCGCCATCGGCGGAACCTCCCGGTCCGCGGCCAGCGCACGAAGACCAACGCTCGCCAACGACGCGGTCCCAAGAGGACCGTCGGCGCCCGGCGCAAGAAGTAAGGGGACGAGTCGGAGGCATGGCGGATCGGAAGCGTGCTCCCAAGCAGCGCCGGCGGGAGCGGAAGAACGTGCCCCAGGGCCACGTGCACATCCAGGCGACCTTCAACAACACGATCGTCACGATCACGGACCAGAGCGGCAACGTGATCAGCTGGGGGTCGGCCGGGGTCGTCGGATTCAAAGGCTCCCGCAAGAGCACGCCCTACGCGGCTGCGCTCTCGGCCGATTCCGCCGCCAAGAAGGCGATGGAGCACGGCATGCGCCAGGTCGAGGTCTACGTCAAGGGCCCCGGCGCCGGTCGCGAACAGGCGGTCCGATCACTGCAGGCCGCCGGCCTCGAAGTCACCGCCATCACCGACGTCACCCCGATCCCGCACAACGGATGCCGCCCGCCCAAGCGGCGCCGCGTCTGACCGGAGCTTCCGCCCCATGGCTCGCTACACCGATCCCGTCTGCCGGCTCTGCCGGCGCGAGGGCGCCAAGCTCTTCCTGAAGGGCTCGCGCTGCTACACCAAGAAGTGCGCCTTCGAGCGCCGCCCGTCGCCGCCGGGCCAGCACGGCGTTCGCCGACGCAAGGTCGGCGACTACGGGCTCCAGCTGCGCGAGAAGCAGAAGGTGCGCCGGATCTACCGCGTCCTGGAACGGCAGTTCCGCAACTACTTCGAAGCGGCCGAGTCCCGTCCCGGCGTGACCGGCGAGAATCTCCTCCGGCTGCTCGAGCTCCGCCTCGACAACGTCGTCTTCCGGCTCGGCATCGCCGCGTCCCGCGATCAGGCCCGGCAGCTCGTGGGCCATGGCCACTTCGCCGTGAACGGCCGGCCCACGAACATCCCCTCCTTCCAGGTCAAGCCCGGTGACACGGTGGCTGTCCGCGAGTCGCGCCGCGATCGCGAGCCGTTCAAGATGGCCAAGGAGTCCCTCCGCTCCGTCGCGGTTCCGGAGTGGCTCACCATCGACGCGACGACCCTGACCGGGACGATCGCCGCCGCGCCGCGGCGCGACCAGATGCCGCTCGAGCTCAACGAGCAGCTCGTGGTCGAGTACTACTCGAGGTAGCCCCGCCCCATGATCGAACTCGAGACCACGACCCAGATCGAGCCCGTCGCGGAGCAGGGCTCGTACGCCAAGTACGAGGCCGGCCCGCTGCCCGCCGGCTACGGGACGACACTGGGGAACGCCCTGCGGCGGGTCCTCCTCTCCTCGCTCGAGGGGGCGGCCGTCACCTCCATACAGATCCGCGACGTCTACCATGAGTTCACGACGATCCCCGGCGTGAAGGAAGACGTCACCCAGATCGTCCTGAACGTGAAGAGGCTCCGTCTCCGCAGCTTCGCGGCCCATCCAGTGCAGCTGAAGCTCATCAAGTCGGGGGCCGGCACGGTCACTGCCGGCGACATCCTCGAGTCTGCAGACGTCGAGATCGTCAACCCCGACCAGGTCCTCATGACCCTCGATGCCGACGACGTCCAGGTCGAGATGGACCTCACCGTCGAACGCGGCGTCGGCTACCTGGCCGCAGAGCGGCCCGAGGGGCTGCCCATCGGCGTCATTCCCGTCGACGCGATCTTCACTCCCGTGCGGAAGGTGAACTTCCAGGTCGAGAACATGCGCGTCGGCCAGATGACCAACTACGACAAGCTGACCCTCGAGATCGAGACCGACGGGACCCTCGGCCCCGAGAGCGCCCTCGGGAAGGCAGCCGAGATCCTGGTCCGCCAGTTCACGCTCTTCGCCAACGTGGGTGCCGCGGTCGTGCCCGTCGCAGCCGCCTCCGGGGCACCGCAGATCCCGGCGAACATGCTGGAGATGCCGATCGAGGAGCTCGACCTCCCGATGCGGGCCTACAACTCCCTCAAGCGCAACAACATCGTCAAGGTTGGGCAGCTCCTGCAGCTCTCCGACGACGAGCTCCTGCGGATGCGGAACTTCGGCAAGAAGTCGCTCGACGAGATGAAGGAGCGCCTCCGGATGCGTGGCTTCCTCGTCCCGGAGAGCGAGCCCGGCGATCTCGACATCGAGGACGACGGGGCCGACGAGGGCGCCGACGAGGGCGCTGACGGTGACGCGCCCTTCGACGCCGCCCCCGGGGACGCCTGAGCCATGGCCCACCGCATCGACGGCCGCAAGCTCGGGCGCGAGCACAGCCCCCGCTTGGCCCTCTACGCCAACCTGATCGTGGCGGTCCTGCGCTACGAGAAGGTGAAGACGACCGAGGCGAAGGCAAAGGAGATCCGCCCCCTCGTGGAGCGGATGATCACGCTCGCCAAGCGCGGCGACCTCGCCGCCCGCCGGATGGTCGTCGCCGAGCTTCCCAACGAACCCCTCGTCATCAAGAAGCTCTTCGATGAGATTGCCCCGAAATACGCCGAGCGGACCTCCGGGTACACCCGGATCACCCACCTCGGCAACCGGAACGGTGACAGGGCCCCGATCGTCCAGATCGAGCTCCTCTAGCCGAAGACAATCGAGTGTCGCCGCTCCGCCGGATGCAGCGCAAGGCGGCGCGGAGCACGTGAGCGAGCGCACCTGGGGTGCGTGAGCGAGCGAGCGGACGTGCCAACGCAGCGATGCGCCGGGGCAGTGGCGACGAGCGAGGCTCCCGAGAGGGTGCCCCCGGGCGTTACCGCGCGCGGGTCGAATACGACGGAACGGACTTCGCCGGGTTCCAGGCCCAGCCGGGCACCCGGACGGTCCAGGGAGAGCTCGAGGCCGCGCTGGCCCCCCTCTCCGGCGGAAGCCGGGTGCGGGTCGACGCGGCGGGACGGACCGACTCGGGCGTGCACGCGGCAGGCCAGGTGATCGCCTTCACCTACCGCGGGACGCTCGGGACAGAGGAGCTCGGTCGGGCGCTCGATGCGCTGCTGCCGGCCGACCTCGCGGTTCGGGACCTCCGGCGCGTGCCGGCCGAGTTCCACCCCCGCTATGCGGCGCGGTATCGGGAGTACCGCTACACCGTCTGGAACGGGCCGCGCAGCCCGCTCCGCGAGCGCTATGCGCTCGGGGTGCGGGCCCCGCTCGACACCGCCGCGATGGCGCGGGCCGGGTCGGTCCTCGAGGGCCGGCACGACTTCTCCGCCTTCGGGGTGGCGGACCGGCAGCCGGTCCGGACCCTTCACCGGGTTCGGGTCCGGCGGGACGGCCCGCTCGTGACGATCGACGTCAGGGGCGACGCCTTCCTCCGCCAGATGGTCCGGCGAATCGCCGCGGCGCTCCTCCTGGTGGGACGCGGCGAGGTCGAGGAGTCGGCGGTGGCCGCGGCGCTTGCGTCGAGGGCACCGGCCTTCAACGGGGCAGTGGCCCCGGCGAAGGGGCTCTGCCTGCGGCGCGTCGTCCTCGGACGGATGGCCACGGAGATGAACGGAGACAGATGACCACGAAGACGTACACGCTCCGAGAGGCGGAGATCGACCGACGCTGGTACGTCGTCGACGCGACGGACGAGACGCTCGGCCGGCTCGCGTCGCGGATCGCCCGCGTCCTCGAGGGCAAGCACAAGCCGACCTACACGCCGAACCTCGACTCGGGCGACCACGTGATCGTCCTCAACGCGGGCAAGGTCGCCGTGTCGCGGGACAAGCTGACCTCGAAGGTCTATGCCCGCCACAGCGGCTATCCGGGGGGCTACAAGGAGGAGACCCTCGGGCACCTCCTCGAGCGACGCCCGGAGGAAGTCCTCCGGCGCGCGGTGAAGGGGATGCTGCCCCACAATCGCCTCGGAGCGAAGCAGCTCCGCAAGCTGAAGATCTATGCGGGCCCTGCCCATCCGCACAAGGCCCAGCAGCCCGAGCCGCTGGCCTGACGAGGAGCACGCCCCGATGACCACTCTTGCCTACTTCCAGGGCACCGGACGCCGCAAGACGTCCGTCGCCCGCGTTCGCCTCATGGCCGGGGATGGCGAGATCGTCGTCAACGGCCGCTCGCTCGAGCAGCACTTCGGCAACGCGATCTCCGAGGGCGACCTGCGGATGCCATTCCGGGTCACCGGGACCGAGGGCCGCTACAACGCCCTGGTCAAGGTCGAGGGCGGCGGCGTGACCGGCCAGGCCGGCGCGATCCGCCACGGGATCGCCCGGGCCCTCCTCACCGTGGACCCGGAGGGATATCGCCTGCCGCTCCGCCAGGCCGGCTTCCTCACGCGCGACCCGCGGATGAAGGAGCGCAAGAAGTACGGCCTCAAGCGGGCTCGCAAGGCGCCGCAGTACACGAAGCGCTGACCAGACGGGCGCCCCGCACTGGGCGCCCGATCTCTTCCCGGTCCGGGAGGCGGCCGCAATGACCGAGACCCTCTTCGAGCGGTACAAGGAGGCCCTCCGCGCCGGCCACGTCGCCGCGCTGCGGGGTCGCCTCGAGGAGGCTGCCGCCGCCTACCGCGAGGCGATCTCGATCACGGGGGACCGGGCGGTACCGCGGACGGCCCTCGGCGGCGTGCAGCTGCGCCTCGGCGATCCGCAGGGCGCCCTGGAAGCCTTCGACGGCGCCCTCGCGGTCGAGCCCGACGGCGACGCGTCCCTCCTCGGGAGGGCCCAGGCGCTGGTCGTCCTCCGCCGCACGGCCGAGGCGGCCCTCGTCTACGACCAGCTCGCCGGGATCAGGTTCGAGCAGGCCCGCCTGTCCGACGCCGCCGAGGCCGCCCGGCGGGCCCTGGCCATCGAACCGAACGACGAACGGCGCGCCCGACACGCGCACCTCGTGGACGAGCTGCGCGCGACGGTGGGGGCGGCGGCTGCCGAAGGCACGGCCGGCAGGGGCGAAGAGCCGGCCGCGCTCGACCTGCCCCTGGAGGCCGAGGCGGCGCTCGGACCAGGCCCGGATCCGCAGGCGAGCCCCGATGCCGAGGCCGGCGGCGGCATGGCTCCGTCCACGCCGCCCGAGCCGCCGCCCGATCCGGAGGCCCTGATCGCCGCCTTCGAAGCCGCGACCGTTCGCGGCGACGCCGAGAGTGCTGCGGCGGCGGCGCTGGCCGCGGCCCGCGCTCATCGGGACGAGGGCCGGGTCGCCGCCGCCTTCGACGCCTGCCTCCTGGGGATCGGCGTCCGTCCCGGTGACGTGGAGCTCCACCTGCTGCTCGCCGACCTCGCCGTCGACCGCGGCTGGACGGGCCAGGCCGGGGAGGCGTACCGCCAGCTCCTGCGCCTCGCGGACCTGGACGGAGACACCGCCGCGGCCGACCTGGTGCGGCGCACGGCCGCTCGGCGCCTGCCCGACGACCCTCGCTTCGCCTCCGGCTGACCCCTCGCCGCGCCTGCGGCGTCGTTCGGGGCGCCGGAAGGCCGGTGCTACACTCAGCGGACGATGTCGGAGTTCCTCGAGTCGATCGCCGGCCAGGTCGGGCTGGCCACCCTGGTCGACATCGGCCTGACCGCCGTCGTCATCTACTGGGTCTTCAGCCTGATCCGCGGCACGCGCGCGGTCCGCCTCGTGATCGGGGTCAGCGTGATCCTCGTGATCTACGCGGCGGCCCAGGCGGCCGGACTGCGCCTCTTCACCCAGCTGCTCCAGGCGGGGGCCGTGGTCGGGCTCTTCGCCCTCGTCGTCGTCTTCCAGCCGGAGCTTCGGCGCGGCCTCGAGCGCCTTGGTCGGGTGGGGTCGTTCGCCTGGCTCCTGTCGCCCTCCGACCAGCGCGCAGCCGAGCGGGTCGCCGGCGCAGTGGCCCGCGCGGCGACCCGTCTCGCGGCGGCGCGCACCGGTGCCCTCGTCGTGATCGAGCGCGAGACCGGCCTCGAGGAGATCGCCGAGACCGGCGTCATGATCCATGCCGACCTCAGTGCGGACCTCCTCGAGGCGCTCTTCGTGCCCCGGGGGGCGCTGCACGACGGGGCGATCATCGTGCGCGGCGAGACGATCCTCGCGGCGGGCGCCCTCCTGCCGCTCGCCGAGACCACGCTCCAGGCCGAGCGCTACGGCACTCGCCATCGGGCCGCCCTCGGGATCACGGAGCAGACCGACGCGATCGTCGTCGTCGTCTCGGAGGAGACCGGCCAGGCGAGCCTCGTGGAACGAGCCCGCATCCGGCGGAACCTCGACGAGGCCCAGCTCAGCCGGGCCCTGACTGCGCTCCTCCGTCCGGAGCGGCGCGGCGATGCGATCCGCGACCGGCTCGGTCGCCCCCGGACCACGACCGTCGGGCTGCGGCGGGCCGCCCTCGGCGACCTGGGCCGCGCGGCGCGGGAGAGCGGCGCCGACGAGCCGCGCGATGACGCCCCGGGCGCCGCCGCCGGCGCCGGCGGCTGACCCCTCGTGCGCCAGGCCATCGCCTTCGTCGTCCGCAACTGGCCGCTCAAGCTGGCGGCGATCCTGCTCGCCACGCTGCTCTATGCCGGCCTCATCGTCTCTGCCTCCGCCGAGACGTTCCAGGGCCGCATCCCGATCCAGCTGATCAACCAGCCCCCGGATACGTTCGTGCTGGGCGACGTGGACGACGTGACCACGGTCCGCTACCTGGCGATCGGCTCCGATCGCCCGCAGGTCACCTCGTCGAGCTTCACCGCGACGATGGACCTCGCCACCGTCGTCGCGGTGCCCGGGGCGCCGAGCATCAGCCTTCCCGTCGTGGTCCAGTCGGTGGATCCGGCCATCCAGGTGATCGACTTCGCGCCCTCGCGGGTCGCGATCCGCCTCGACCCCCTCGTCACCCGTGAGGTACCGGTGACGGTGGACATCGGGACCGTGCCGCCGGGGCTCGACGTCCGCGATCCGGTCGTCTCCCAGGACCCGGTCATGGTCTCCGGGCCCGACTCGGCGGTCCGGAACGTCGCCGCGGCGCAGGCCCGGGTGCGGCTCGACCCGTCCGGCATCGACGTCAACGAGACGGTCGGCCTGGTGCCGATCGACGCGCTGGGCGAGGTCGTCGCGGGCGTGGACGTCCAGCCGAACACCGTGCGGGTCACGATCCAGATCGGGAGCCAGCTTTCGACGAAGACGCTGCCCGTGAACCCGGTCGTCGCGGGTACGCCGGCGTCCTCGGTCGAGATCACGTCGGTCGAGGTCCAGCCGTCGCTCGTGACGGTGGAGGGGGAGGCGGACGCGCTCGCCGGCCTCGTCTCGATCGCGACCCGTCCGGTGGCGATCTCGGGCGCCACGACCGACGTGGAGGCGACCGTCGGGCTCGACCTGCCCGCCGGCGTCGCCGCCCTCGGCGTCGACCAGGTGCGGGTGACGATCGCGATCCGCCCCCGAACGGGCACGCGGACCTTCGAGGCCGGGGCCCAGGTCGTCAACGGCGCACCGGACCTCTTCTACCGGCCGGCGATCGACCGCGTGCTCCTGACCGTCGGGGGGACGCTCGAGGCGCTCGACGCCGTCGATCCCACCCGGATCGCCGCCATCCTCGATGTTGCCACCCTGGGACCCGGAACGATCGCCGTGCCCGTGACCGCCCGGCTGCCGGCCGGCGTGACCCTTGTCTCCGCCTCGCCCCCGGAGGTGAGCGTGACCGTCACACCGGTGGCCACGCCTGCTCCGTCGCCCTCGCCGGCCTCCGTCCCGACCGCCACCCCGTCGCCGGCTCCCTCGGCGGCTCCCTGACGTGGGGCGGCTCTTCGGCACCGACGGGATCCGCGGCGTCGCCAACGTCGATCTGCGGCCGCCGCTTGCCTACGCCCTGGGGAGGGTCGTCGCCCACGAGCTGGCGGGACCCGGCGGCGCCCTGGTCGTCGGCCAGGACACGCGCCGCTCGGGCGGGATGCTGGTGGCCGCGATCTCGGCCGGCGCCGCCAGCATGGGGACCGACGTCCGGATCGCCGGGGTCCTGCCCACGCCGGCCCTCGCCTTTCTCGCCGGGAGCGGGGCGTTCGCGGCGGGCATCATGGTCTCCGCGTCGCACAACCCTGCCGACGACAACGGCCTCAAGGTGCTCGACAGCCGCGGCCTCAAGCTCGACGACCCGGCCGAGGACGCGCTCGAGCAGCTGATCTGGCGGGCCGAGGAGCTCGGAGGGCCGCGGAACGGCGGGATCGGACGCGTCGCCGATGCCGCGGACCTCGTGGACCGCTACCGCGAGGACCGCCGACGCCTCGCGAGGGCGACGCCCAGCGACCTCCACATCGTCCTCGATTGCGCCAACGGCGCGGGCGGAGCGACCGCCCCCGAGATCCTCGCGGCGACGGGCGCGCGGGTCGAGGTGATCCACAACGAGCCGGACGGGGTCAACATCAACGACGGCTGCGGGGCCACGGCGCCCGGCTCGCTGGCTGCCGCGGTCGTAGCCCGGGGGGCGGACCTGGGCTTCGCCCTCGACGGTGACGCCGACCGCCTCGTCGTCGTCGATCGTCATGGCCGGGTCGTGGACGGCGACCAGCTGCTGGGCGTCTGCGCGCTCGACCGCCTCGCGCGCGGTGCGCTCCCGGGCGGGATCCTCGTCGTGACGGTCCTCTCGAACGGCGGCCTGGAGGCAGCCCTTGCAGCCGCCGGAGGGCGCCTGGTCCGGACGCCCGTCGGGGACAAGTACATCCTCGAGGGGATGCAGGTGACGGGGGCCGGCCTGGGTGGGGAGAAGAGCGGCCACATGATCATCCTCGAGCACGCGAGCTCGGGCGACGGCCTGGTGACGGGCCTCGAGCTCCTGGCGATCCTGGGTCGCGCCGGCCGCCCGATCGACGAGCTCGCCGCCGTCGTCCCGCTCTTCCCCCAGGAGCAGCGGACGGTCCCGGCGCGGCGCAAGGAGCAGTGGGAGGCGGATCCCGTGCTCGGTGCGGCGATCGCCGCGGCGCGGAATCGGCTGGGCGGCGGCGGGCGCGTCCTGGTCCGCCCGTCCGGGACCGAGCCCGCCCTGCGGGTGATGATCGAGGGCGCCGATCCGTCGCTCGTCCGCGAGCTGGCGGACGAGCTGGCTGCCCTGGCGGGCGAGCGCCTACACTAAGCCGCCGGCAGGGGTGCCGGCGCGGGCGCCCCGGGCAGCAGAGGTGGGTTCACACGGCATGTGCGGAATCGTCGGCTACACGGGACCTCGCGCCGCCGGCCCCATCCTGATGGAGGGGCTGCGCCGCCTGGAGTACCGGGGCTACGACTCGGCCGGGATCGCCCTGGTCACCGAGACGGGCGACCTCTTCGTCGAGAAGAAGGCGGGCAAGCTGGCCAACCTCGCGACCGCTCTCGAGGACCGGACTCCCAACGCCGGCATCGGCCTGGCCCACACGCGCTGGGCCACCCATGGCCGCCCGAACGACCTGAACGCCCACCCCCACGTGGACTGCACCGGCGAGATCACGGTCATCCACAACGGGATCATCGAGAACTTCCGCGAGCTGCGCGACGAGCTCGAGGCCCGCGGCCACTTGCTGACCTCGGAGACCGACACGGAGGCCCTTGCCCATCTCGTCGAGGAGGCCTACCAGGGCGACCTCGCCGCTGCGGTACGGCAGGCCCTGGCCCGAGCCCACGGCGCCTACGCCGTCGCCGTCATGCATCGGGGCGAGCCCGACCGGCTCGTCGGCGCCCGGATGAACGTGCCTCTCGTCGTCGGGCTCGGCGACGGCGAGACATTCCTGGCCTCGGACGTGGCCGCGATCCTCGCCCACACCACCCGCGTCGTGTTCCTCGAGGAAGGCGACGTGGCTGACCTCCGGCCGTGGGGGATCGAGGTCACCGACGTGGCGGGCAGGCCATGCGAGCGGGTGGCGACGGAGATCACGTGGACGGCCGAGGCGGCCGAGAAGGGCGGCTTCGACCACTTCATGCTCAAGGAGATCCACGAGCAGCCGCAGGCGCTGCGGCAGTGCCTTGCCGGCCGGCTGGCGCCCGACGACACGCTCCGGGTCGACGAGCTGGCCCCGCTGGCAGGCGTCCTGCGGACGATCAGCCGCGTCGAGCTGATTGCCTGCGGGACCGCGTCGTATGCGGCGCTCGTGGGGGCGGCCCTCATCGAGCGCTGGACGGGGCTCGCGGCGCGGGTGACCGTCGGGTCGGAGTTCCGCTACAGCCCGCCCCCGCTCGACGCCACGACGCTCGTGATCGCGGTCACCCAGTCGGGGGAGACGGCCGACACGATCGCCCCGACCCGCCACGCGCGCGAGCGGGGCTGCCCGATTGTCGCCGTCACGAACACCGTGGGCTCGGCGATCACCCGCGAGGCCGACGCGATCCTCTTCCTCCAGGCCGGCCCGGAGATCGCCGTGGCTGCATCCAAGACCTTCACGACCCAGGTGGCCACGCTCGTGATGGTCGCCGCGGCGATCGCCCGGGCGCGCGGGACCCTTCCCGCCGCGGAGGAGCGCGAGCTCGTCGCGGCCCTGCGCGACCTCCCCGACGCCGCCCAGCGGGCGCTCGACGCGAGCGCCGGGGTCCGCGACCTCGCCCGCCGCTACGTCGGCAGCCGGGGCTTCATGTTCGTTGGGCGGGGCACCTCCTACCCGGCAGCCCTCGAGGGGGCCCTCAAGCTCAAGGAGGTGAGCTACGTCCATGCCGAGGGCTACGCGGCCGGGGAGCTCAAGCACGGGCCGATCAGCCTGCTCGACGCAGAGTGCCCGCTCGTGGCCGTCGCCACCCGGTCGGCGGTCTACGACAAGCTGATCAGCAACGTCATGGAGGGCCGGGCCCGCGACGCCCGCGTCATCGCGGTCGCGACCGAGGGAGACGCCCAGATCGAGCGGTTCGCCGACGACGTCCTGTGGGTCCCCGACACGCTGGATGCCCTCAGCCCGATCCTGGCCATCATCCCGCTCCAGCTCTTCGCCTACCACATGGCGGTTGCCCGGGGCACGGACGTGGACCAGCCGCGGAACCTCGCCAAGTCGGTGACGGTGGAGTAGGGCGGCCGATGGACGGATCGACGCCTGTCCCGACCGGAACGGCCGAGCTGGGCCTCGACATCATCCGGGTCGACCGGATCCGGGAGACGCTCGAGCGCTTCGGCGACCGGTTCATCGGCCGCGTTCTGACGCCCGCCGAGGCGCGCTACGTGCGAGGGCGCCCCGAGACGTTCGCCGGGCGCTGGGCGGCCAAGGAAGCGGTGAGCAAGGTCCTCGGCCTCGGCGTGCGCGGCATCGGCTGGCGCGACATCGAGATCGAGCGATTGCCGACCGGCCAGCCCGCGGTCCGCCTCCACGGGCGCGCCGCGGCGCGAGCCGACCAGCTCGGCGTCGAGCGCGTGGCGGTGAGCATCACCCACGAGCGGGAGTACGCGCTGGCGATCGCCTTCGGCGTCCGGAGCACGGGCGGGCGCTACGTCTTCCCGGTGGACATCGACGCCCACCTGGACGAACGCGAGGCGACCCTCCTGCGGCGGATGGAGCGGCTGCGGTCCCTCGCGACGGAGGCTGCCGCGCTCGAGGCCCCCCGGGGCGCCGGCGATGGGCCGGAGCGCCGCGATGCCTGACCTCGAGCGGCTCGACGATCGAGCGGCGGCGCTCCTCCTGCCTGCCCGACCTCGCCGAGGGCACAAGGGAACCTTCGGCAAGCTCCTCGTCCTCGCCGGCTCGCTCGACTACGCTGGCGCCGCGCTCCTCGTCTGCCGGGCCGCGGGGCGGGCCGGTGCCGGCCTCGTGACCCTCGCCGTGCCCGAGTCCCTGCAGCCGCTCTTCGCCGCCAAGGTCGTGGAGGCCACGACGATGCCGCTCGACGAGGACGACGTCGAGGAGGTGGACCCGGAGCCGGCCCTGGCCCGGATCCTCGACCACGACCACGATGCCCTCGTCATCGGCCCCGGCCTCCGGCCCTCGCTGGCGATCGGCGAGCTGGTGCGGGGCCTCCTCGGGCCCGCCGGCGGCGAGGACGCGTGCCCGGCGGTCGTCGACGCCGAAGCCCTCCGCACGCTCGCCGCCGAGGACGGCTGGTGGGAGGGCGTGCGCCGCCCGTCCGTCCTCACGCCCCACGCCGGCGAGTTCGCCCGCCTCCGGGCAGCGTCGGGCATCTCGCCCGGCGCCGACGGCGACCTCAACGAGGACGACGAAGCGCGCCACGAGGCGGCGCTCGACGCATCCGCGACCTGGGGCCACGTGCTGGTGCTCAAGGGCGCCCACACGGTCATCGCCGCCCCGAGCGGGTCGGCTGCGGTCGCGCCGTTCGAGAACCCGGGCCTGGCGACCGGCGGGACCGGCGACGTCCTGGCCGGGACGATCGGGGCCCTGCTGGCCCAGGGACTGGCGCCCTATGCGGCTGCGCGCCTGGGCGTCTACCTCCACGGAATGGCCGGCGAGGCCGTGCGGGCGCGCGTTGGCGACGCGGGGATCCTGGCCGGCGATCTTCCCCTCGAGGTGGCGCTCGCCCGGCGGCGGCTCGCCGGCGACGCGGAGCGTCGGGCCACCCCGAGCCGCGTTGGCTTCGGCAGTCGGGGTGGCGCTGGGCCCGGCCCCGACGCTCCGTGACGACCACGGGCGGGACGACCGGGACCGGCATCGACGCGCGCCTCCTGGCGGCTGGGCTGCCGCCGCTGCCCCGGACGGCCTGGCTGGAGGTGGACCTCGAGCGGCTCGCCGGCAACGTCGCCGCGATCCGCGCCGGCCTGCCGCCCGCCGTCTCGCTGGAGGTCGTCGTCAAGGCCGACGCCTACGGACACGGGGCTGTCCCGGTGGCTCACACCGCCGTGGCGGCGGGCGCCCGGGGCCTCTGCGTGGCCACCCTGGACGAGGCCCTCGAGCTGCGGGCGGCGGGGATCTCCGCGCCGATCATGGTGCTCTTCCAGGCCCCGTCCGATGGGGCGGCCGTGGCGGCGCGCGCCGGCGTGGCGATCGCGGCCGGGGACCCCGGCCTCCTGGACGAGGCGATCGCGGCGTATGGGAGAGCTCGCCGGAGGGCTCGCGGCGCGATGCCCGACCTCGACGTCCAGCTGGCCATCGAGACCGGCCTGGGGCGCGACGGCCTCACGATCGCCGATGCCGTCGTCGCCGGCCGCCTCGCCGTCGCCTCGCCGGGCGTCGTCATCCGCGGTGCCTGGTCGCACCTCCAGGCGCCCGCAGACCGGGCCCGGACAGACGGCCAGGTGGAGCGCTTCGCGGCCGCGGTCGACGCCCTGCGAGCCGCCGGCATCGAGGTCCCGCACCGCCACATCCTCGCGTCGGGGGGCATCCTCGCGGTCGAGCGGCTCGTCGGCGGCGAGCGGCCGGTCTTCGACGGCGTGCGCGTCGGCCTCGCCGCGTACGGCATCGTCCCCGACGGCCTTTCCATCGGCTCGGCGGCCACGGGGATTCGCGCCGGCCTCCTTCCCGTCCTCTCGCTGCACGCCCGACCGATCCGCGTGGCTGACCTCCCGACGGGCACCGGCATCAGCTACGGCCCGTCGTTCGTGACCGCCCGCCCGAGCCGCATCGCCACCCTGCCCCTGGGGTACGCCGACGGATGGGTGCGGACGCTCTCGAACCGGGCGACGGCCCTCGTGCGCGGCCAGCGCGTACCCCTCGTGGGCAACGTGGCGATGGACGCCGTGATGGCGGACGTCACCGACGTCGCGGGGCCGCCGGTGACGCCTGCCGACGAGTTCGTCCTCCTCGGCGCCCAGGGCGACGACGAGATCACCGCGGGGGAGCTGGCGCGGGAGCGCACCACGATCACCTGGGAGGTCGTTGCCGTGATGTCCCGGCGCCTACCCCGGGTGTACACTGCGCGGGCCGTGGCGGTCGGCATCCGTACGCTCACCGAGGATCGGGGTAGATGGCGCACCTCGCGCTCTGGAACGGCCACATCTCCGACGTCGACGTCGACGCGATCGTGAGCCCCACGACCGGCGCGGAAGGCCTCGCAGGCGAGGCCGCCGGGGCACCCGCCACCGGCGGCCACCCATGACCGGGATGACGGGCCCGCTCCCCACACCGGAGCAGCGCGCCGAGCTCGTCGAAGAGGTTGCCCGCGAGATCCTGCTCCACGGGATGACGGCCCCGGCGGTCCTCTTCCTGCAGGCGAGCATGCCCGACGGGATGCTGCCCGGCAACGCGATGCTCTTCTTCGACCCCGTTCTCCGCCGGGTCTTCGGTGGCGAGAACGCGCCGGCGCGGGCCATCCTCGCCGACGAGCTCGGGATCGAGCAGCTGATCGACCGTCTCGAGGAGCTCGACGAGGACTTGAGCTGGGACGCGTGATCGACGCCGCGGCCCCGGCGCGCCAGGCGGGGGTCGCACCGCTCCGAGCAGCGCCCGCTCGCCTCGACGCCTTCATCACCATCGACCGCGGCACCGCGACCAGCGCCGCCGCCGTCGTCGCACGCGTCGACCGTCGCTTGCGGCTGCTGGCGGCGACGGCCGTGCCCGCCCTGACCGAGTCGCCGTCGACCGCGCTCCCCGAGCTTCTCCTGGACCGCGTCCGGGCTGCCGACCCCGACCTGGCCAGCGATCTCGGGCTCGGCGCGCCCGGGACGATGCCGCCGCTCCTCGAGGCCGTCGGCAGCCCCACGGCGCACGCGGTCGTCCTGTCCGCCACCGAGGCCGCCTGCCGGCGCCTCGAGGCTGATGCGAGCGCTGCCGGTTGGCGCTCGACCGGGGTGAGCGCCGAGCGGCTCGACCCCCTCGAGATCACGCGCCTCGCGACGCGCCCGGGCATCGCGGCCCTCATCGTCGGCACGGGCGACCCGCCCTCTGCCGACGAGCGCGACCTCGTCGGCGAGCTCGTGTCGCTCGCGGCCGGCGTGGCCGAGCGCCGGCCCGGGATGCCGATCTTCCTCGTGGGCGCGGCCGCCGCCCGGGCATCGGAATTCCCGCTCGGGACGGAGGTGGTCGCAGTTCCGCGACCCCACGCCGACACCGAGCTCGATCTCCGGGCGCTGCTCGCTGGCCGTCGCGCCTACCCGGCCGACGCGCGCCACGCGCTCGTCGCGGCAACCGCCACGCTCGCCGAGGTGCTGGATCTCCGGATCGAGCTGCTGGAGGTCGGGATGAGCGGCGCGCTCCGCGCCCGCGCAGAGCCCGGCCCGGAGCGCGGGTCGCCCGCCCGGATCGCGGCCGTCGAGGCGCCGTCGGCAGTCCTCGGCCTCGTGGACGACGACGCCGCCCTCGATCGCGTCGACGCGTGGGCGACCCTCGGCCTCGACCGGTCCCGCCTCCGCGACCGGCTCGCCGAGCTGCGTCTCGCCCCGTGGGCCGACCTCGCGGGGGACGGCGCGCTCCTCCGCGCGGCGGCGCTCCGGGCCTCGGTGGAGCGTCTCATCGCGGACACCGCGGAGCTCGACGGCCCACCGCCCGACCTCGTGGTCCTTGCCGGCGGAGCGTGGTCGTCGATCCCGGCACCCGCCGCCCTGCTCGTGCTCGCGGACGCCGTGCGGCGGCCAGGCGTCGTCCAGGTGGCGATCGATTCTGCCCGGCTCCTCGCCCCGCTCGGGGCGATCGAGGATACCGTCGAGCGGGCCCGCGTCGTCGGCGAGCTGGTGCCGGACGCCCTCGTTCCCCTGGGCACGCTGGCGATCGCGCGCGGCGTCCGGGCGGGACGCCAGGCCGGGCAGCTCCGCCTCACCGTGGGTGAGGCGCCGATGGACCTCCAGCTGGCGGGCGGGCGCCTGGCCCTCGTGGACCTCCCGCCCGGCCAGACCGGCGCCGTCGAGCTCGGCTTCCGGGCTCCGGTCGACCTCGGCGTGCGGGGCAAACGCTTCGCCCTGCGGGCGACCGGCGGGCTCGCCGGCCTGGTCGTCGACATGCGCGACGTTCCGCTTCGGCTTCCCGAGCGGGCCGACGCCCGTCGCGACATGCTGGGGAGCTGGGAGGCGGCGCTCTGGCCCGATCGCGACCGATGAGCGGCTCGCCCTTCGTCGCCGCCCGCCCCCTGCTCGTCGCGGAGCCGCTCGTCCGCATCCCGCTCCTGCCCGGCGATCGGATCGTCACGACCGCGGGCGTGAACGTGGTTGCGGGAGACCTGCTCGCGGAGCGGGTACGGGACCCCCGGCTCGTGGAGTCCGACGGCGATGGCCGCTCGGCCACCTCGCACCCCGGGGCGTGGATCTCCGCGGAGCCCGGGCGGCGCGGGACGGCGCCGGCCGGCGAGCTCCTCTTCGAGCACGGTGGGCGGCGGCGGATCGCGACCGGACCTCATCCCGACCTCGTCGCCGCGCCCGCGGCCGGTCGGGTGGTCGCGATCCACCCGGGGGTGGAGCTGGTGCTCCAGCTCGAGGGGACAGGGGTTCCCGGCGCCGAGCTCCTCGGCGATCCCGGCCACGGCCGCCTCACGCTCCTTCCCGCCGACGGCGACGGCCGGATTCCGCTCGAGGTCGCCCACGCCGGGGCCATCGTCGTCCTACCCGGCCGAGCCGACGCCGAGACCCTCACCCGGGCCCGGGCAATGGGGATCGCGGGGGCGGTGGTCCCGGCCCTGGCCGAGCGCGATCGGCGCGACGTCGTGGCATCCGAGGCCCGCCAGCGAGCCGGTCTCCACCGCCTGGCGCCGTTTCCGGTGTTGATCCTGGACGGCTACCAGCGACGCTCGCTCGCCGGACCGATGCGGGAGATCCTCACCCTCCTGTCCGGATCGGAGGTCGGCCTCGTGGCCAGCCCGCCACTTCTGGTGACAGCCAGGGCGCCCCACGAGCTGCCGCTGCCCGACCCCGACCGGGTCCGGGTGCGAGGCGGCCCGGAGGCCGGGCGAGAGGGCCGCTTCGCCGGCCTTGCCGGGCCGCGCCGGGTAGCCGGCGGCATCGTGGTGGAGACGGCCAGGGTTCAGCTCGACGACGGGTCCGAAACCCTCGTGGCGGTCGGCGACCTGGAGCGGTTCACCTGACCTCGCGGGCGCGTCGCGGGCGGGCCGTCCGCAGGCGCGCCGTCCGCAGGCGCGCCCGGTGCCTCCGCCGCGGGGCGCCGTCGGCGCCGGGCGCTTCGGGTAGGCTCTTGCCGTGACCGCGCCCCGCACCGCCGTCCGGCGGACCAGCCGCTCGCCTGCTGCCACGCGCGCCATCGGGGCGCGCCTCGGGGCCGCCGCCCGCCCGGGCGACGTGATCGCCCTCGGCGGACCCCTGGGCGCCGGCAAGACGGAGCTGGCCCGCGGCATTGCCCGGGGCCTGGGGGTCACGGAGCCGGTCTCATCACCCACCTTCATCCTCGTTGCGGAGCACGCCGGACGCGTCATGCTCTTCCACGTCGACTGCTACCGGCTCGCCGGCGCCGGGGATGCCCTCGCTGCGGGGATCCTCGACGAGCGGGCCGCCGAAGGCGTCACCGTGATCGAATGGGCAGAGCGCCTCGGTGCGGCTCTTCCGGCAGGCCGCCTGGACGTCGCCATCGACGGCGCCGGTGACGGGCCGCGGGAGATGGTCCTCCGGGCGACGGATCCGCGTCACGCCATCCTCCTTGGGGCACTGGCGTGACGGCAGCCACCGGCAAGCGATCCTCCGCCCCGCCGGTCCTCGCAATCGATACCGCCACGACCCGTGCCATCGTTGCGCTCGGCACGCTCGACGGGGTGCTCGTGGCCGTCGACGAGTGGGAGGCCGGCCACCGCCACGCGGAGGAGCTGCTCGTCCGCATCGCCGGGCTCCTGGCCGGGCTCGGGATCGGCCGCCCGGTGCCCGGGACACTCGCCGGGATCGTCGCCGGCACAGGCCCCGGGGGGTTCACCGGACTCCGCGTCGGGCTGGCGACGGCACAGGGGATCGCGCGGGCAGCCGCGGCGCCGCTCGTCGGGATCCCGACCGGGGTTGCCCTCGTGGCAGCGGCCCGGGCAACCGGTGCCGTCACGGCGGACGCCGATGTCGCCCTCCTGCTCCCGGCCGGACCCGCGGGCCGATACCTCGTCCACGACGCGCGGGCGACCCTCGCGCTCCGCGACGACCCGGCGGGCGATGCTCCGCCCGGCGCCACGCTCGTGGCCGTCGACCTCCCCGGCCGTGCGCCGGAGGAGGCAGCGGCGCGCGGGGCAGCTGCCAGGGCGGGCCTCGCGGCCGCGCTCCTCGTCCTCGGCGCAGCACGCCTCCGCGCAGGAGCCGACGACGGGGCCGGGCTCACGCCCGAGTACGTGACGATGCCGCGCGGCGTGACCGCCGTGTCGGGGGAGGTGGCATGGTCGCCCGCCCGCCCGTGAGGCTCGTCATCGACCGGATGACCCATGCCGACCTGGCGGCCGTCCAGCAGATCGAGAAGGCGAGCTTCACCACGCCGTGGCCCGCGTACGCCTACCGTAACGAGCTGGAGGCGAACCGCCTGGCCCATTACCTGGTCGTGCGGGTCGGGCGCGAGGTGATCGGCTACGCGGGGATCTGGCTCATGGTCGACGAGGCGCACGTCACGACCTTCGCGGTCACCCCGGCCTGGCGCCGCCGGCGCATCGGCGAGCGCCTCATCCTGGCCCTCCTCGACCTCGCGATCGCCCGCGGGGCGCGAGAGGCCACGCTCGAGGTCCGGCTCTCGAACCTGGGTGCCCGGCGGCTCTACGAGAAGTACGGGTTCCGGCCGGTCGGCATCCGGCCCCGCTACTACAGCGACGATCACGAGGACGCCCTGATCATGACGACGGAGCCGCTCGCGAGCCCCGCGATGACGGCCCGCCTCGCCGAGCGGCGGGCCGAGCTCGCGGCGCTGCCCGAGCCGGAGGCCCCGGATTGAGCCGGGGGCTCCTCCTCGCCATCGAGTCGTCCTGCGACGAGACCGGCGTCGCCCTCCTCGACGGGCCGCGACGGATCGTCGCCCATGCGGTCGCCAGCCAGGTCGCGATCCACGCCGCGTCCGGCGGCATCGTCCCGGAGCTCGCCGCGCGGGCGCACCTGCGCTGGCTGGGCCCGTCCCTCGACGAGGTCCTGGCGGACGCCGGGGCGACGCTCCGCGACGTGCGCTCGGTCGCCGTCACGGCCGGCCCCGGCCTCGTCGGCTCGCTCCTCGTCGGGCTCTCGTACGCCAAGGCACTCGCCTGGGCGCTCGACCTGCCGCTGGTCGGGGTCAACCACCTCGAGGGCCACCTGTACGCGGCCTGGCTCCTGGATCCCGGCGAGCCCGATCGGCCGGAGCCGGCCTTCCCGCTCGTGGCCCTCGTCGTCTCGGGCGGGCACACCGTCCTCGTCGAGATGCGCGACCACCTCGCCTACCGACTGCTCGGCGAGACCGTCGACGATGCGGCCGGCGAGGCCTTCGACAAGGCGGGTCGCCTCCTGGGCCTCGGGTATCCCGGTGGGCCGGCGATCGCTCGAGCCGCCGACGAGGCCGGCAGCCCGGCCGACCGGCTCCCCCGGGCCTGGCTCGGTGACTCGTACGACTTCAGCTTCTCGGGGCTCAAGACCGCGCTGCGACGCCTCGTGGAGGCGGAGCTGGCCGCTGCCGGGCTTCCGTCGACGGAGGGCGGGGGCCGCCTCGGCGCGTCGCGCGTCGCCGCGCTCGCCGCCGCCTTCCAGGAGAGCGTGGTGGACGTCCTGGCCACGAAGACGCTGCGCGCGGCGGAGGCGCTCGGCGCCCGGACGATCGTCGTCGGGGGCGGCGTCGCCTCGAATGCGGCCTTGCGGAGGCGCCTCGCTACCGGGGCTGCCGGCCTCGGGATCGACCTCGTCATCCCGCGGCCAGGGCTCTGCACCGACAACGGGGCGATGATCGGCGCCGCGGGCGCCCGGCGCCTTGCCGCCGGGGAAGCGGCCGGCCCCGACCTGGGCGTGCGCGCCTCGTGGCCCCTGGCGCGACCGGTGGGCGCCCCGGCCTCGCGCCGCCCACCCACCCGCGGGGCCGCGGCCCGCGCCTATGCCCGCGCCCGGGATGCCGAGGCGGACGCCGCCGGACGAGGGCCGGGATGACGCCGCCGGCCGTGATCCGCCTCGACCCGGCCGCCGTGCGACGCACCCTTCGCGAGGCGGGGCTCCACGCCCAGCACCGCTTCAGCCAGAACTTCCTGGTCGACGTGGACGTGCTCGAGGCCATCCTCGCCGAGGCGGCTCCGACGCCCGGTCGCCGCGTGCTCGAGATCGGCCCGGGGCTCGGCATCCTGACCGGCGGGTTGCTGGCGGCGGGAGCCGCGGTCGCGGCGGTGGAGATCGACCGCGGGATGGTCGCCCGCCTCCGCCGTGCCTTCGCCCTCGAGCTTGCCGCTGGCGCGCTCACGCTCGTGGAGGGCGACGTCCTCGACCAGGACCTCGCGGCCCTCGCGGTCCCGCCGTACGACGTGGTGGCCAACCTCCCCTACCACGTCACGAGCCCGGTGCTCCACCGCCTTCTCGGTGGCGAGGCGGGACCGCGCCCCGAGCGCTGCGTCCTCATGGTCCAGCGCGAGGTGGCGGAGCGGATCGCGGCACCGCCGGGCTCGATGAGCTACCTGTCGGTCTTCGTCCAGTACCACGCCGCTCCGACGATCGTGCGGCGGGTCCCCCGCGACGCGTTCGAGCCGGCGCCGGAGGTGGAATCGGCGGTGCTGGCGCTCGACGTGCGCGCTCCCGATGCCCTCGGGCGCCTGCCAGCCGCGATGGAGGACGACCTCTGGCGCCTCGTCCAGGCGGGGTTCCGCGAGCGGCGCAAGATGCTCCACAACGTCCTGCCCCGCCAGCTGCCGATCGACCCGGCGACGGTCGCGGCGGCGCTCGCGGAGGCAGGCATTGCGAGCGATCGCCGTCCCCAGACGCTGGGGGTGGGGGAGTGGATCGCGCTCCTGGGGGCGCTCGGCCCGATCCCGGGGGACCTGCGGGGCCGCCGGGGAGGCGGCCCGACGTGACCGCCCCCTTCGGCCGGGTCACGCCCGTCGTGCGGGTCGCCCCCGCCAAGCTCAACCTGACCCTGGCCGTCGTGGGGCGGCGCCCGGACGGCTTCCACGCCATCCACTCGGTGATGGCCCCCCTCGACCTTGCGGACCGGCTCGCCCTGGGCCCCGCCTTCGGCCCGGAGGACCGCCTCCACGTGGTGGGGGCGGGCTGCGGTCCGGTGCCCGACCTCGGGCCCGAGCCGGAGAACCTCGTTCGGCGTGCCATCGAGGCGGCCCGCCGGGCGATCCGGGCCGCCGGCGAGGATCGCCCGCTGCCGGCCCTCGCCGTTCGCCTGGAGAAGTGGATCCCGACGGCCGCCGGCCTGGCGGGCGGCTCGTCCGACGCGATCGCTGCCCTCGACGGGGCGCTCGAGGCCTGGGGCGTAGCCGACCTCCTGGACCCGCGGGCGCGGGCGGCCATCGCCGCGTCACTTGGCGCCGACTGCCCCTTCTTCCTCGCCGGCGGGTGGGCGGTGGTGGAGGGCCGCGGCGAGCAGGTACGACCCCTCCCGCCGCCCCGCGGCGGCGCTCCCGGCGTCGTTCTCGTGACCCCGTCGGTGGCGGTTCCCACGCCGGAGGTCTTCGAGCGTTACGCGGCTGGCGTCCAGCCGTCGGGCGGCGCCGCGCTCGCCTCCTCCACCCACCTCGCCGGGGAGCTTCAGAAGGGGCTCTCGACCGCCCTGTTCCTGGAGCGGGCGGGGGTCCTGGCGTTCGCCAACGACCTGGCGCCAGCGGCCGCCGAGCTCGTCCCCGGGCTGGTCGCGGCCCGCCGCGCCCTTTCCAGGCTGCTGGAGCGGCCCGTCGGCCAGTCGGGGTCCGGCCCCACGTTCTGGGCGCTCTCCCCGTCGAAGGCCGACGCGGCCGGCGATGCAGCGATCGTCCGCGCCGCGCTGGCCGACGGCCTGCTCGTGATGCCGGGCGGGGGGGCGCCGTTCGTCGCGGCGGCCGCCCTCGTCGGCGTGCCGTCCGCTGTGCCATCCTGAGCACCAGAAGGAGATCGCCATGCCCCGCACGCCCGTCGTGACGCCGCTCGCTCCCGCCGCCATCGGTCCCTACAGCCAGGCCATCACGGCCGGCGGCTTCCTCTATTGCTCCGGTCAGCTCGGTCTCGATCCGGCGACCGGCGATTTCGCCGGGCCGGACGTCGAGGCCCAGGCCGAACGGGCGATGACCAACCTGCGCAGCGTCCTCGATGCCGTCGGCTGCACCTTCGCCGACGTCGTGAAGACGACCGTCTTCCTGGCCGACATGGGCGACTTCGCGGCCGTCAACGCCGTCTACGCCCGCTTCGTGAGCGACCCGCCGCCGGCCCGCTCCACGGTGCAGGTGGCCGCGCTGCCGAAGGGCGGCCGGGTGGAGATCGAGGCGATCGCCCGCCTGAGGGCCTGACGGGATTGGGCTCGCCGGCCATCGGTTGACGAACCGCCGGGACCGCCCCTACGATCCCCGGACCAGATGACACCCGATCCAGCCTCGCCGGCCGGCAGTCGCCCGGACCCGGAGCCCGTCGCGCTCCCGGGTCCCGCCCGCCCCGCGTCCCCATGACCCGTCCCGTTGCCGTCGTGCTCGCCGGCGGGCTCGGCACGCGCATGAAGTCGCGCACCCCGAAGCTGCTGCATCCCCTGTGTGGGCGCCCCATGCTCGCCTACGTGCTGGACGCCGCGCGCGCGGCGACCGCCGCCGACCCCGTCGTCGTCGTCTCCCCGGCGACCGCGGCGGTTCGAGCGGCCTTCCCGGACGGCGTCGCCTTCGCCCTCCAGGAACGGCCCGACGGCACCGGCGACGCCCTGCGCGCCGGCCTGGCGGCCGTCCCGGTCGACGCCGACGAGATCGTCGTGCTCTCGGGCGACGTCCCCCTCCTCGAGGCGGATCTCGTTGCCGGCGTGCTGGAGCGCCGTCGAGAAGCGGGGGCGACGATGGCCCTCGTCTCGTTCGAGACCTGGGAGCCTGGCCTGCTCGGACGCGTGATCCGGACGGCCGACGGCGAGCGCGTGACCCGGATCGCCGAGGCGAAAGATGCCTCGCTCGACGAGCTCACCGTTGGCGAGGTGAATGCCGGCCTGTACGCGTTCGATGCGGCCTGGCTGCGCGCGGCCGTCGCCCGCCTCACGCCCTCCCCGGCCACGGGCGAGCTCTACCTGACCCAGCTCGTCGACCTCGCCGTCGCGGACGGCGGGACCGTGGTTGCGCTCGAGGCGCCCGACGACGGGACCCTCGACGGGATCAACGATCGCGTCCAGCTGGCCGAGGCGACCGCGGTCCTCCGCGAGCGGATCAACGCGGCCTGGATGCAAGCGGGCGTCACGATGCACGACCCGGCGACCGCGTTCGTCGACGCGGAGGTGGAGCTCGCCCCCGACGTGACGCTGGAAGCGAACGTCGTCCTCCGCGGGCGGACCCGGGTCGGGGAGGGGACCGTCGTCGGCGCCGGCAGCCAGCTGGTCGATGCCGTCGTCGGGCGCGCCTGCCGCATCTGGGCCAGCATCCTGGAGCAGTGCGACGTCGAGGAGGGAGCCACGATCGGGCCCTTCAGCCACCTGCGCCCGGGGAGCTCCATCGGGCCCCGCGTCGAGCTCGGCAACTTCGCCGAGGTGAAGAACACGCGCCTCGAGGCCGGCGTGAAGCAGCACCACGTCAGCTACCTGGGCGACGCCCACGTCGGCGAGGGGACGAACGTCGGGGCGGGGACGATCACCGCCAACTACGACGGCGTCCGCAAGCACCATACCGAGATCGGGAAGGGTGTCTTCCTCGGTGTCGACACCATGCTGCGTGCTCCGATCACGCTCGGCGACGGCGCCCGGACCGGCGCGGGCGCCGTCGTCACCAGGGACGTTCCGCCGGGCAAGCTCGCGGTCGGCGTCCCGGCTCGCCTGCGCGACCCCCGCCCGCCCTCGCCGCCCGTCGATCCTGCGAGCGGACCCGCCCCCACGAGCGAGGCGGCGCCCGGCATCGGACCTGCCGAGGACTCGCCGGCGTCATCGTGATGGACATCGTCGGCGACTTGCTCTTCATCGCCGTCCTGACGGGCCTCGAAGGGATCTTCGTCGCGGCCGAGATCGCCCTCGTGTCGATCCGACGGAGCCGCGTCGACCAGCTCGTGGACGAGCGACGGCGGGGCGCGCTGCGCGTCCGCAAGCTGACCGAGGATCCCGGTCGCTTCCTCGCGGTCTCCCAGCTCGGCTTGACGATGATCGGGTTCTTCGCCTCGGCCTATGCCGCGGTGAGCCTCGTCGATTCTTTGGCCGGGCTCCTGCGCGAGGTGCCGGCGCTCGCGGGGAGCGCCGATGCCATCGCCCTGATCGTGGTGACCATCCTCCTCGCCCTGTTCACGATCGTCTTCGCGGAGCTGGTGCCGAAGACGCTCGCCCTCGCCCACCCCGAGCAGTTCGCCACGACCCTGGCAGGCCCGATCGACATCCTGGCCCGTATCCTGGGCCCCCTGATCCGCGTCCTCACAGGGCTGACCCGGGCGATCACGGGCGCGCTGGGCGTCGATGTCACGAAAGAGTCGCAGATCACCGCCGAGGAGCTCCGCCTCATCGTGGAGCGCGGCGGCGACGAGGGTGTCCTGGAGGCCGAGGAAGAGCAGATGATCCACGCGGTCATCGAGCTCGGCGAGCGCCGCGTCCACGAAGTCATGGTCCCCCGGATCGCCATCGTCGGCCTCGACGCCGACGTCGGTCTCGAGGCCGCGGTGGACCGGATCATCGAGGAAGGCCACAGCCGTCTCCCGGTCTGGGAGGGCTCGGTCGACCACGTGCTCGGCGTCCTCTACGCGAAGGACCTGCTGCCGTTCCTCAAGGCTGCCTCGGGCGAGCGTCCCTCGGTTCGGGCCCTCCTGCGGCCGCCGGTGTTCGTTCCCGAGTCGATGTCGATCGACGACCTCCTCCACGAGTTCCAGCGGCGCAAGGTCCACCTCGCGATCGTCGGCGACGAGTACGGCGGGACGGCCGGTCTCGTCACGATCGAGGACCTCCTCGAGGAGATCGTCGGGGAGATCCAGGACGAGTACGACGAGGAGGAGGAGATGGTCGTCCGCCTCGACGACAACCGCGTTCGATTCGACGGGCGGGCATCCGTCGACGAGATCGGGGACGCCTGGGAGGACCTGGACCTCGAGGAGCTCCTCGAGGACCGCGACGAGTACGACACGATCGGCGGCCTGGTCTTCCACCGGATCGGCGGCGTCCCGAGGCCGGGCGACGTCGTGGAGCTGAGCGGCATCACGATCACGGTCGAATCGACAGATGGGCGGCGCGTGGCGAAGGTGCTGGTCACCCGCGAGCGAGCCGGCGGCAACGGCGCGGACGAAGCGGATCGCTGACCCGGCAGCAGCCCAGGCTCAGCCCGCGGCGAACCGCCAGCGCGTCGCGTCGGCCGGGAAGTCGGTCCAGCCGAAGGCGATCTGCGGCGTGACGACCCAGAGGCCTCCCGCCGGGTCGGCCCAATTCGCCGGGTCTACGCGGTAGGAACGCGGCGGCACCGCGTACTTCGCGAAGGCGGCGACCAGCGCGTCGGCGAGTCCCGGCGCGACGCCGAGGTGGCGCACGGCCGTCCCCTCCACGACCACCGCTCCGTCGATCACCAGGTCGATCGCGACGGTCAGCGCGGAATCCAGCGCCAGGTTGCGTGCCCGCCGCGTGGCCGCCCCGCCCTCGAACCAGAGCCGCCCGGCATGCCAGGCGGCCCAGAGCGGCATCAGGTGCGGCCGGCCGTCCGGGCGCGTCGTCGCGACCCAGTAGGTCTCGGCCGCCATCAGCCGTTCCTCGGCCCAGGACCACGGCAACGCGCCGGCAAGCGTGTCCGGAACGCCGTATGACGGAACGTACGGGCGTTCGACGCGCGGTTGGGCGAGGGCGGGAAGGGGGTCCGGGACCGGGCCGGGCACCCCAGGCGGCTCGCGGAGCACGGTGGGCGGCTCGCCGGTTGGCAGGCCGGTCACGCCGAGATCACGCTCCGCATGATCTGTTCGAGCTTCGCCCGCGCCTCCGGCTGGACGACGCCGGCCGCGTCGAGCTGGGTGATCGCCTCGTCGCGCCAGCGCCGGGCCTCCGCCCGCGTGTAGTCCTGGGCGCCCGTGCGCGCGAGAATCGCCATCGCTTCGGCGATCTCGCCCGCGGCGGGCTCCTTGTGCGCATACACGGCTTCGAGGCGCGCCCGATCGGCGGGCGTGGCGTGCTCGAGGGCGTAGATGACGGGGAGGGTCTTCTTGTGCTTGGCCAGGTCCGTTGGCTCCTTGCCGGTCGCCTGCTCGCGGCCCCAGATGCCAAGGACGTCGTCGTTCAGCTGGAAGGCCAGGCCCAGGGCCCAGCCGAACTTCCGGTAGCGGGTGATGACGGCCTCGTCGTCGGTGGCGAGGAGCGCGCCGGCCTCGATGCTGGCGGAGATCAGGGCCGCGGTCTTGCGCCCGATCATGTCGAAGTAGAGGTCCACGGTCATGGTGACGTCGTGCTCGCCCGTCCAGATGTCGATGTACTGGCCTTCGCAGAGCGCGAGGCACGTCTCGTCGTAGAGCCGCATCAGGCGCAGGACCTTCGCGTCGGAGAAGCCGAGCTCGGTGAGCCGGTGGAGCGCGATCCGCGACAGGACGAAGACAGCGTCTCCGGTGTTGATCGCCTGGGGGATCCCGTGGAGCGTCCAGAGGGTGGCCCGGTGGCGCCGCTCGCGGTCGCTGTCCTCGATGTCGTCGTGAATCAGGCTGAAGTTGTGGCCCAGCTCCACGGCGGCCGCGCCCGGCAGGGCCGGAGCGTACTCGCCCGTGATCGAGGCGTAGGCGAGGAGGCCCAGGAGCGGGCGCATCCGCTTTCCCGACGAGCCCGAGCCGTCGAGGCCCATGTGGTAGCGGACCATCTCGTACATGCCGCCGGTCGTCGGGTCGCGGTCGACCGCGAGGCGGAGGATCTCCGCTTCGACGTCGGCGATCAGCGTGGGCAGGTCGAAGTCCAGCGGGCGGGGCACGGGCACGATGATAGCCCGCCCGGGCGTCACGGCGGACATCCCCAGGGTGGGCGGCGGTCACCTGCCGGGGTGGGGCGCGGGTGATAGGGTGCGGGCGTGCCCGAGCGACGCCTCTACGTGACGGACGCCATCGTCCTCTCCCGCTTCGACTACGGCGAGGCCGACCGGATCCTCACGCTGCTGACGCCCGGGCTGGGCAAGATCAAGGCGATCGCGAAGGGAATCCGGCGGCCCACGAGCCGGATCGGCGGGTCGCTGGAACCACTGGCCGAGCTGCGCCTCCAGCTCGCGAGGGGGCGGACCTTCGACGTCGTCACCCAGGTCACGATGCTGCATGCGTGGCTGGGCCTCCACGACCGCCTGGAGGTGACCGCGACCGCCTGGTACTGCGGGGAGCTGCTGGAACGCTCCCTCGAGGAGCGTCACGAGGCCGAACCGCTCTACCTGCTCCTCCGCCGGGCCTACGAGCTGCTCGACGCGGGGATGACCCCCGGGCGCGTGGCCCGCTGGTTCGAGATGCGCCTCTGCGACGAGCTGGGCGTCCGCCCGGAGGTGGATCGCTGCGTCGAGTGCGACAGGCTGTTGGATGCGGGCGACGAGGTTCGCTGGATCCCGCGCCTCGGTGGCGTCCTGTGCGGGCGCCATGGCGGACCGTCGATGACGGCGGCCGGGCTCTCGTCGGACGCCCTCAAGGTCCTGAAAGCGTACCAGCGGATGGACGTGGAGGCGCTCGCCGGGCTCCGGCTGCCGGGGGCCGTGGAGGCGGAGGTCGAGCGCGTCCTGGGCGAGTTCGTGCGCCACGTGATGGAACGCGACACGAGGTCCCGGCGCTTCCTCGAGGAGGTCAAGGCTGGGTACAGCACGCCCGCTCCGGCAGGCGATGGAGCGGCCCGATGATCAACCCCGCCACGAAGGCCGGCGCCCGCGCCACCGAGCGCCTCGTGAACGAGCTCATCCTCTGGCTGACCACCGTCTCCCCGGACGGCCAGCCGCAGACCTCGCCGATCTGGTTCCTGTGGATCGACGGCGAGATCCTGCTCTACAGCCGCGCCGACACGCCACGGCTCGCCAACCTCCGGGCCAACCCGCGGGTGGCCGCCACCTTCGACGGCGACGGCAGCGGCGGCGACGTGTTCTCCCTCGAGGGCGAGGCCCGGGTCGTCCGCGAGCAGGCGACGCTGGCGGATGTCCCGCCGGCCTACGTCGAGAAGCATGCCGCGAGGCTGACCGAGTACGGCTGGACGATGGAGAGCATGCTCGTCGACTACCCGGTCGAGATCCGCATCCGGCCCACGCGCGTCCGCACCTGGTAGCCGGCGGGCCCCGGCGGCCGGGCAGCGGGCCCGCGGCCGGGCGTCCACCGGCCGTTCCGGCCCGCCGGCCTTTCGGCCCGTCCTGCTACGATCCGCCGCGAACCCCTCCCGCCCGCCCATGCCACGCGCGGGCCAACCGTGGAGCCGAACCCCGTGACCGATCCCGCCCCCGACCCGAACGCCGTTGCGCCGTCCGTGCGCGACCTCGACACGATCGTCGGCCTCAGCAAGCGCCGCGGCTTCATCTTCCCCTCGTCGGAGATCTACGGCGGCATCAACGCCGTCTGGGACTACGGCCCGCTGGGCGTGGAGCTGAAGAACAACGTCAAGCGCGCCTGGTGGCGGGCGATGGTCCAGTCGCGCGACGACATCGTCGGCCTCGACTCGGGGATCCTGATGCATCCCCAGATCTGGGTGACGTCGGGCCACGTGGCGGAGTTCAACGACCCGATGGTCGAGTGCGGGACGTGCAAGCGGCGTTACCGCGTCGACGAGTTCGCCGGCGCCGAGGACCTCGGGCCGAAGGAGCTTCTGGACGCCGGGATCGTCGCCCGTCTCGGGCTGGCCTGCCCGAACGACGGCGGGCCGCTCGGCGCGCCGCGCCGCTTCAACCTCATGCTCAAGACGTTCCTCGGCCCCGTCGAGGACGAAGCTGCCGTCGTCTACCTGCGCCCCGAGACGGCCCAGGGCATCTACGTGAACTTCCGGAACGTCCGCGACACGGCCCGCAAGAAGATCCCCTTCGGCATCGCCCAGATCGGCAAGGCGTTCCGCAACGAGATCAGCCCCGGCAACTTCGTCTTCCGGATGCGCGAGTTCGAGCAGATGGAGATGCAGTACTTCGTCCGCCCCGAGACCGCCGCGGCCCATTTCGAGGAATGGCTCCCCCGGCGCAAGGCGTGGTACGAGGCGTACGGCGTCGCCCCCGAGCGGCTCCGCTTCCGCGAGCACCGGCCGGACGAGCTGGCCCACTACGCGAAGAAGGCCATCGACGTGGAGTACCGCTTCCCGTTCGGCTGGAAGGAGCTCGAGGGGATCCACAACCGGGGCGACTGGGACCTCGGCCGGCACGCCAAGGAATTGGGCGAGAACCTGGAGTACTTCGACCCGGCGACCGAGGAGCACTACATCCCCTGGATCATCGAGACGTCGGCCGGCGGCGACCGGGCGGCCTTCACCTTCCTCATCGACGCCTACCGGGAGGAGGAGGTCCGCGGCGAGAAACGGGTCGTCCTCGGCCTCCACAGCGACCTCGCCCCGTACAAGGTCGCCGTCCTGCCGCTCCTCAAGAAGCGCCCCGAGATCGTCGAGATGTGCCAGCGCATCAAGGACGACCTGAAGCGCCACACGATGGCGGTCTACGACGACACGGCTGCGATCGGGAAGCTCTACCGGCGCCAGGACGAGATCGGCACGCCGTGGTGCGTCACCGTGGACGTGGACTCGCTCGAGGACGGCCAGGTCACGGTCCGCGATCGCGACGCGATGACCCAGGAGCGGATCGGCGCCGACCAGGTGACGCGCTACATCCTCGACAGGCTGGAGGCGGCGCGGCCGTCCGGGCTGTAGCTCCGGCGTCGTCCGGCCCCGGGGCGCGGTCGTCCGGCCACGGGGCGCGGTCGTCCGGCCTCGGCCGCGTCGTTCCGGCCCACGGCCGCTGGCGTTGCGATGCCGGAAGCCGGGCCCGTGGACTCGATGGGGGAGTTGCGCGGTATCCTGCCGCAACCATGGCGCACCTTTACCCGGGCGACGACGACGCCTTCGTCAACGACAAGGGCCGGCGGCAGGACCCCGCACAGGCCGCGGCCGCGCGGGCCGATGGGCTCCCGCTTCAGCGCGAGGGGGCCTGGCGGAAGAGCCCGCCCGGCCGTCGCCGCAGCGGCCTTGGAGCCATCGGCCTGGCCTTCGTCCTCGGCCTGGCATCGGCGCTCGCGGGCGGCCCCCAGCCGGCCCAGGCGGCGCGGGCCTACGAGCTCGACCTCTATCGACCGGGCGACTTCGTGTCGCAGACGAACCTCGTGCAGTGCGTCGGCGCCAGCATGCAGATGATGATCAACCTCGTCGCGGCCCGGGACGACCGCAGCGCCGCCACGCAGCGACGGCTCTGGCGGCTGGCCCGCGCGCTGGGCCCGCCCCGGCCGCCGGGTCGGCCACCCCGGCCCGGCGCCTCGGTGCAGGGCTGGGCGGCTGGCCTGAACCGGCTGGGCCAGGGACCCTACGCGGTCATCGGCTACCCGAGCCTGGCCGACGCCCTGCACGCCGCGGCCCGGGCGATCCGCCGAACGGGCCGGCCGGTCGGCCTGCTCGTCTGGGGCGGCCGCCACGCCTGGGTCATGAGCGGCTTCCGGGCCACGGCGGACCCGGCCGTGACCGACGACTTCCGCGTCACCCGGGCCATCGTCCTGGACCCGCTCTACCCGCTCCACAGCACGACCTGGGGGCGCAGCCCGGCGCCGGACTCGAGCCTGACGCAGGCCAGGCTCGGCCACTACTTCGTGCCACGCCGGCGCGGCTGGTCGGGCGTCCTGGCCGGGATGTGGGTCATCGTCCAACCCATCGACCTGCAGCCGCGGCCGCGCATGCTATGGGCGAGGCCGCCTCACGGGCGCGCCGGGCGGGGGCTCCGATCAACGACTCCTACGTCGGAGTCATGACGCTTCTCGATGCCTGGGCCGCCGGACTCGCCGACTGTGGCCGCCTGACCTGCCTCGGCTGAGGCTACTCGGCGGCGGCCGCGGCCGGCTCGCCCGAGACGACTGCGCCCTTCGGCGGGTACTCCCCCCGCAGCCAGGCGTCGATCGCATGCGCCGAGCGCTTCCCGTCGCCCATCGCCAGGATGACCGTCGCCGCGCCGCGAACGATGTCGCCGCCGGCGAAGACGCCGGGGATCGACGACATGCCCTGGTCGTCGGTGACGATGTAGCCCCGGGGGTTGAGCTCGAGATCGGGCTCGGACGCCGTGAGGATCGGGTTCGACCGCGTCCCGATGGCAACCACGACCATGTCGCACTCGACGACGAACTCGGAGCCGTCGATGGGCACCGGCCGGCGCCGTCCGGACGCGTCGGGCTCGCCCATCTCCATCCGGATGCAGCGGATGCCGCTCACCCAGCGGTTCTCGTCGCCGAGGACTTCGGTGGGCGCGACCTGGAAGTCGAAGCGGATTCCCTCCTGCTCGGCGTGGTGGACCTCCTCCACGCGCGCGGGAAGCTCCTCCTTGCCGCGCCGGTAGACGATCGTCGCCTCCTCGGCGCCGAGGCGCTTGGCCGTGCGGACGGCGTCCATCGCCACGTTCCCGCCGCCGACGACGACCACCCGGTGGCCCTTGAGGATCGGCGTGTCGGACTCCGGGTTCCAGGCGCCCATCAGGTTGACGCGGGTGAGGTACTCGTTGGCCGAATAGACGCCCTTGAGGTTCTCACCCGGGACGTTCATGAACACGGGGAGGCCGGCGCCGACCGCGATGAAGACGGCGTCGAACCGCTCGCGCAGCTCGCGGAGGGTATAGGTTCGTCCGATGATGGCGTTGGCCTCGATCTTCACGCCCGACGCGACCAGCCGGTCGACCTCTCCCTGGACGATGTCCTTGGGGAGCCGGAACTCGGGGATCCCGTAGATGAGCACGCCGCCCGCGGCATGGAACGCTTCGAAGATGGTGACGTCGTGGCCGCTCTTCGCGAGCTCGCCGGCGGCCGTCAGGCCCGACGGCCCGGAGCCCACGATGGCGACCGACTTGCCGCTCGCCTGCGGAGTGGCGGCCGGGATCGTCTCCGGGTGCTCCATCGCCCAGTCCGCGACGTAGCGTTCCAGGGCCCCGATCGCGACCGGCGACCCCTTCTTCGCCCGGACGCAGACGCCCTCGCACTGGATCTCCTGGGGGCAGACGCGCCCGGTGACACAGGGGAGGGCGTTGTCGCCGAGAAGAGACGCCGCCGCCCCGGCCATGTCGCCGATCCGGAGGAGCTCGATGAAGCGCGGGATGTTCACCCGGACCGGGCAGCCATCGATGCAGACGGGGTTCTTGCACTGCAGGCAGCGCTCGGCCTCCAGGACCGCGAGGGGTATCGTGTACCCGAGGTTGACCTCGCGGAAGTTGGCCGCGCGGAGGACCGCGTCCTGCTCCGGCATGTGGGTCCGCTCGATCGTCATCCGCTCCCGTGGGGTGAGCGGATGATCGAAGGCCGGCTGGAAGTCCGAGTCGCCGTGGGACGCGACCGGGGCCCCCTCGTCGGGGGCGGGGTTCGGCTGGTCGGTCACGCTCCGGGCTCCCCTGCGGCCGCGGCCGCCTCCTGCTTCTCGGCTGCCGTCGCGAGCGCCGGGATCAGGCAGCTCCCGTCCGGCGCGTGGAGCGGCGCCTCCTGCTGCTCGGCCGCCCGGCGGTGGGCGACCTCGAGCGCGCGCGCCTCGAACTCGCGATAGGTGCCCAGCCGGTCGGCCAGCTCCCGGAAGTCGACCGCGTGGGCGTCGAACTCCGGGCCGTCGACGCAGGCGTAGACCGTCTTCCCGCCCACCTGGACGCGGCAGCCGCCGCACATCCCCGTGCCGTCGAGCATGATCGCGTTGAGCGAGGCAAACGTCGGGACGCCGTACGGCCGGGTGAGCTCGGCCACGGCCCGCATCATCGGGACCGGGCCCACCGCGTACACGGCGTCCACGCCGCCGGCATCGATGACGTCCTTGAGGGCGTCCGTCACGAAGCCATGCCGTCCGTAGCTGCCGTCGTCGGTGCAGGTGATCACCTCGCCGGCCCGGCGCAGCTCGTCCTCGAAGATGACCCACTCGCGCGAGCGGCCGCCGATGACGCTCGTGACCTTCACCCCGCGGTCGGCCAGCCCCAAGGCGATGGGGTGGACAACCGCGGTCCCGACCCCGCCCCCGACGCAGACGGCATGCCCCGACTCGATCAGCTCGGTCTCACGGCCGAGCGGCCCGGCCACGTCCTGGATCGCGTCCCCGATCTCGAGCGCGACGAGGTCCTCGGTGCTCTTGCCGACCGCCTGGATGACGAGCGTGATCGTGCCCCGCTCCCGGTCCGCGTCGGCGATCGTGAGCGGGATCCGCTCGGCGCCGGGTCCGCGGTGGACGATGACGAACTGGCCCGGCCGGCGGATCTCGGCGATCCGGGGGGCCTCGATGACAAGGCGGGTCACGTTGGGCGAGAGCCGGGCCTTGTCGACGACGGTGTGCATGGCAACTCCAGGGCGAGGGGCGGTCAACGCCGATCGTGCACCACGCGCGCGCACGACCCATGCGCCAGTGCGCATATGTTCGAGGGGCCGAATGGCACCTTTCCGATCGGCAACGTTCCGCCCCCGGATCTCGAGGAGGGCGCCGGGCACGGGCGATGCGAGAACCGAACACTACCCGAACGGGCAAGCTGGTCGTCGGCGCGCCTGCCATGCACCCCGCGAGTTACGACGGGCCGCTCGGAGCCACCGCGCGCACTCCGGGCCGGCGCCGCCGTCGCGCGCCGAGCAGCATGCTGCGGCGCACAGCATCTCGTGGCCTGGGTTTGGGGGACAATGGCGCTCGTCGGCCTCGTCGACTACTCGCGTCGAGCCACCCGACGGGATCGACGGATCGGAGGGCTCTGATGGGCGAAGCTCCCTACCAGCGCGTGCACGTCGTCATCAACCCGGCCTCGGGCAAGGAGGAGCCGATCCTCAGCGTCCTCAACGACGTCTTCCGCCAGTACGGCGTGGATTGGGATATCAGCCTGACCCACAAGTACGGCGATGCCACCGCGCAGGCCCGGGCGGCACTCGCGGATGGCGTCGACCTGGTCGCAGGGTACGGTGGCGACGGCACCCAGCACGAGATCGCGAACGCAGTCCTGCTGGCGCAGGCCATGACGGGCCGGACGACGCCGATGGGCATCCTCCCGGGCGGCACCGGCAACGGCTTCGCCCGCGAGATGGGCGTGCCGGGGACGCTCCGCGAGGCCGTGACCGTGCTGTGCTCGAGCATGAACACGCGGGCGATCGACGTGGGCCGGCTGGTGAGCGTCGCGCAGGCACAGGTCGAGGACCGCTACTTCATCCAGCGGCTCTACCTCGGCATCGAGCCCGAGCAGCAGACCAGCCGCGAGCTCAAGAACAAGTACGGCGTCTTCGCGTATGCCGTGTCCATGGCGGGCCGGGCGAAGACCGCCAGCCGATGCCGCTACCTGGCCGACGTCGACGGTGAGCGCCTCGAGTTCGAGGCCTCGAAGGTCTACGTCGTGAACTCGGGGATGATGGGCACGGGCCTCAAGGTCACCCACACCTACGCCATCGACGACGGGCTGCTGGACTGCTTCGCGATCGATGCCCGCAACCTCGACAGCGTCGCGGCAGCCGCGGCTCGGTTCCTGGCCGTCCCCGCGTTGAACGAGATGAACTACCTCCGGCAGGCGCGCGCCGTGACCCTCGAGGCCGAGCCGGACCAGCCAGTGTGGACGGACGGCGAGTACATCGGGCGGACGCCGGTCAAGGTCGAGGTCCTCCCGTCGGCCCTGACCGTTGTCGTCCCCTGAGGGGCCGGAGCGGCTCGACGCGTTCCACTGGGCGTTCGACAAGCTGTACCCGGCGATCCGGTTCACCTACGAGCGCCTGCTCGGGCATGCGTGGTTCTCCCAGGTCACCCCCCGGCTCTGGATGGGCGGAGCGCCGACCTACCGACGCGACTACGACGCGCTGCTCGCCGACGGGATCACGGCGGTTCTCGACGTTCGGGCCGAGCGCATCGCGGACCTGGCGTTCTACGACGCGCACGGCATCTCCCACCGGCGGTTCCACGTGCCGGACGTCGGCGTCCCGAACGAGGATGTCCTGACCGAGGCGGTCCACTGGATCGACGCGCAGCTCGCCGCCGGTCGGACGGTGCTCGTCCATTGCGCGAAGGGCCGCGGCCGCTCGGCAACGGTGCTCGCCGCGTACCTCATGCGGGAGAAAGGGGTGAGCTTCGACGAGGCGAGCGAGCTGCTTCGCTCGAAGCGGTCGCTCGCCAAGCTGGAGGCCCGGCACCGCCGCGTGCTCGAGGCCTGGATCGCGACACAGGCGGTCGCCCCCGGCTGACGCGGGGCGAATGGCCGTCGCGCGTTCGTTTGGGAATGCACCGCCACGCTGAAGAAGGTGCTGCCAGAGCGGCTATCCGGTGCTCGGCTTCCCCTTGGGCCAGTAGAGCTCCTTCTTCACGTGGAATTCGGGGAAGTTGCGGGCCATGAGGACCCGCTCCACGTTGAGGATCATCTCGGGGTTGCCGCAGATGTAGACGACGGTCCGATCGGCCCGCAGGGCCAGGTCGCCGCAGACCGACGCCACGACCTGCTCGACGCGTCCCGTGCGGCCGGCCCAGCCCGCGTTCCGCGCATCGCCCGGGCGCGAGATCGTGGGGACGTAGCGGACCGGGTACGTCCCGTCGCGCTCCATCGCCTCGAGCTCGTCGCGGTAGCCGAGGTCCGAGACGTGGGAGACCCCGTGCAGCACGACCGTCCTGCGCGCCTTCCCCTGGGCCCTGGTTTCCCGGATCATCGACATGAACGGGGCGAGGCCCGTGCCGGTGGAGACGTAGAGGTGCGTGCGCCGGTCGTCGGGCTCGAGCATGAACTTGCCCTTGGGGCCGATCATCCGCATCCGCGCCCCCGGCTGGAGCCGCCACAGGAGCGTCGTGAAGCGGATGATCGGGACCAGCCGGATGTAAAGCTCGTAGCCGTCGCTGCCGGCGACGGCCGGGGGCGAGGCGACCGAGTACGGGCGCTGCCAGAGCTTGTCGTCGGCGAAGACCCCGATCGTCATGTACTGGCCCGGCTCGAACGGGGTCGGCTCGCCGTCGAACCTCACCCAGACGGAGGCAAGGTCGGGCGTGTGGTCGACCCGCTTCACGAGGGTCGCGTTGTACTGGGGGGCGTCCTCGGCGATGACGCGGGTGTCCGCGACCTCGTGGATCATGGGGGGTGGGTCTCCTGCCTGCGGCCGCCCGCGCGGGCGCGCTGCCGTCCCGAGTGTAGCCCCGCGTCGACCACGGTGTGGACGAGGAGCAGGGCGCTCCGGCCCCTGGGACCGGGCCGACCGGTCCCGGCCTTCGCCGTGCTCCACCGGTACAATCGCCCTGACGCAATCGGACCGATCGCGGGGCGGCCCCATGCCCCGCCGCCATCCACGCAGGGAGAACCGCCCCATGCCCGACGCCGCTCCGACCACGCGTGCCCACGCCGCCGCCAAACGCTACATCTACGCCTGGGGCGACGGCCGGGCGGAGGGCAACGGGTCCATGAAGGACCTCCTCGGCGGCAAGGGCGCCGGCCTCGCCGAGATGACCAACGCCGGGCTCCCAACGCCTCCGGGATTCACGATCACGACCGAGGCCTGCAACGACTACTTCGAGGCCGGCAGGACGCTGCCAGTGGGCCTCTGGGTGGACGTCCTCGGGGCCGTGAAGGAGATCGAGGCGTCGACGGGCAAGGGCTTCGGCGGCGTGGCCAACCCGCTGCTCGTGTCGGTCCGCTCCGGGGCCAAGTTCTCGATGCCCGGGATGATGGACACGGTCCTCAACCTCGGCCTCAACGAGGAGACCCTGGCCGGTCTCATCGCCCTCACCGGCAACGAGCGCTTCGGCTGGGATGCCTACCGCCGTTTCGTGGCGATGTTCGGGCGGATCGTCCTCGGCGTGCGCGCCGAGCGCTTCGACGAGCCGCTCGAGGCCCGCAAGGGGGCCCATGGCCCCGGCGCCCGGGACACCGACCTGACGGTCGAGGACCTCAAGGCGCTGGTCGCCGAGTTCAAGGCGGTCGTTCGCGAGGACGCCGGCCGGGAGTTCCCGACCGATCCCGCCGAGCAGCTCGACCTGGCCATCAAGGCGGTCTTTGCCTCGTGGTTCGGCAAGCGCGCCAACGACTACCGCAACAGCCAGAAGATCGCCCACGACCTCGGCACCGCCGTCAACGTCGTCACCATGGTCTACGGCAACATGGGCGACGACTCCGGGACCGGCGTCGCGTTCACCCGCGACCCGAATACCGGGGAGCGCATCCTGTACGGCGAGTACCTCGTCAACGCCCAGGGCGAAGACGTGGTCGCCGGCATCCGGACCCCCGCCAAGATCAGCCACCTCGCCGAGGAGATGCCAGCCGCCTACGCGGAGTTCCAGGCGATCGGCCACCAGCTGGAGCGCCACTACAAGGACGTCCAGGACCTCGAGTTCACGATCGAGCGCGGCAAGCTCTACATGCTCCAGACCCGCTCGGCGAAGCGCACCGCGGCCGCCGCCGTGAAGATCGCCGTCGACATGGTCGAGGAGGGGCTCATCGACCGGCGCGAGGCGGTCGGGCGGATCGAGCCGGCCCAGGTCGACCAGCTCCTGAGGGACCAGTTCGAGCCGGCCGCGCGCCTGGCAGCCCGGAAGATCGCCGCAGGCCTCAACGCGTCCCCCGGCGCGGCCGTCGGGCGGGCCGTCTTCGACGCCGACGTGGCCGTCGAGTGGGTCGCCCGCGGCGAGACGGTCGTCCTGGTCCGCGTCGAGACCTCCCCCGACGACTTCCACGGCATGGCCGTCGCGCAGGGCATCCTGACCGCCCGCGGCGGAGCCACCAGCCACGCGGCCGTCGTGGCCCGGCAGATCGGCAAGCCCTGCGTCGCCGGCTGCGCCGAGCTGGTCGTCGACTACGGCACCCGGACGGCGAAGTCGACCGTCTCCGGCATCGGGTTTGCCGAGGGCGACTGGATCAGCCTGGACGGCGCGACCGGCGACGTCTTCCTCGGGGCCCTGCCAACCGTCTCGGCTCGCTTCGAGGACCAGCCCGAGCTCCAGGAGATCCTCGGCTGGGCCGACGAGATCCGCCGGCTCCAGATCTGGACCAACGCCGACAAGCCGGAAGAGGCGGCCCAGGCCCGCAGCTACGGCGCCCAGGGGATCGGCCTCTGTCGCACCGAGCACATGTTCCGCGAGGGCGAGCGTCTCGAGATCGTCCGCGGCGCCATCCTGGTCGCCAATGCCGCAACGAGGGCCAAGGCACGCGTCGCGGCTGGCGAGGCCCTCGGCGCCGACGAGCAGGCCGCGGTCGCCCAGTTCGACGCCGCAATGGCCAAGCTCGAGGTCCTCCAGCAGGGCGACTTCGAGGGGATCCTCGCCGCGATGAGCGGCCTGCCCGTCGTGGTCCGCCTCATCGACCCGCCGCTCCACGAATTCCTGCCGAACCTTGAGGAGCAGCTCGTCAAGGTGACCAAGGCGGGTGACGCCGCGTCCGCCGAGGACCGGGAGCTCCTGGCCACCATCAAGTCGATGCACGAGCAGAACCCGATGCTCGGCCTCCGCGGCTGCCGCCTCGGGCTGATGATCCCGGACTTCGTCAAGATCCAGACGCGCGCGATCCTCAACGCTGCCGTGGCAGTGAAGCGCGCCGGCAAGGATCCCCGGCCGGAGATCATGATCCCCCTCGTCGGCCACGTGAACGAGCTGATCGCCACCCGGGCGCTCCTCGACGCCGAGGCGGAGGCCGTCGTGGCCAGGGCGGGCGAGACGATCGACTTCAAGTTCGGCACGATGATCGAGATCCCGCGGGCCGTCTGGGTCGCGGACCAGATCGCCGAGCACGCCGAGTTCTTCAGCTTCGGCACCAACGACCTGACCCAGATGACCTTCGGGTACAGCCGCGACGACGCCGAGGGCGGCTTCCTGCTCAAGTACGTCGAAGACGGAATCCTGCCGGAGAACCCGTTCCAGACGCTGGACGACGTGATCGCGGCCGAGATGCAGATGGCCGTCGACAAGGGTCGCGCGGCGCGGCCGAATCTCGAGGTCGGCATCTGCGGTGAGCACGGTGGCGACCCGGCGTCGATCCACAAGTGCGAGACGATCGGCCTCAACTACGTTTCCTGTTCGCCGTTCCGCGTCCCCGTGGCCCGGCTCGCGGCGGCGCAGGCGGCGATGTCCGACGGCGCCTTCCGCGACAAGTAGCACCGGGCGCCCGCCGGGCGCCGCCACCAGACCCCAGTGACGCGAAGGCCCCGGCGACGGGGCCTTCGCGTATTCCCGGGCCGCCCTCGGCGACGGTAGCCCGAAGGTCCGGCCCGGATCTGCCCATCGGCTCCCGGTCACGGCGGCGCGCCGCTCACGCCCGTCGCGGGCACGGTCGTATCCTTGCCGGGTGACCTCCCCTCCCGCCGACGACGCGTCCGTCCCTGCCCGGCCCGCGCCGCCGCTCGTCGTCGCCGACCTCGAGGGAACCTGCACGAGCGGCGAGACGTGGCGCGGCGTCGGGCGCTGGCTGGTCGAGCATGGACAGCGCGGCCGCTATCGGCGCTTCCTGGCTCCCCGCCTGGCGGCCCTGCCCCTCGTCCGTCTCGGCCTGATCTCGCGGCAGGGGTTCCGCGAGCGTTGGATCAGGGATCTCGCCGGCCTCCTCGAGGGGCTGACCGGCGGCGAGCTCGAAGGGGTCGCCGCGGATGTCGTGGAGGACGAGCTCTGGCCGCAAGCGGCGCGTGGCGGTCGTCGGAGCGCTGGAGGCGGCCGCCAGCGATGGGGCCCGGGTGGTGATCGCCTCTGGGACCTATGAGCCGGTCGTCACCGCGTTCGCGGCCCGGCTTGCCGGCGGACCGGCAGGCCCGGTCCTCGGCTTCGGGACGCCCCTCGAGATGGAGGGCGGCCGCACGACGGGTCGTCTCGCTGGGCCGGTCGGCACCGGATCCCGCAAGGCGAAGAGGGTGACCGCGCTCGCCGCGGGCGCCGAAGTCCGGGCGGCGTATGGTGACTCCCTCGCGGACGTCCCCCTCCTCGATCTGGCCGTCGAGGCGATCGCGGTGGCGCCAGATCGCGACCTCCGGCCCGTGGCGATCGCCCGCGGCTGGAGGATCCTCGACGATCCCGCGGACGTGCTCCGGTGATCGCCCGCCCTTCTATTCAGCGCGCCGTCGTTGCAGCCGCCCTCGCGGCGCTCGTCGTGCCCGCCGCGGCTCCGGTCGCGGGAACCGCGGGCTGGACGCCGCCTGCCCGGGCGGCCGAGCCGGTCACCGTCCGCCCGGCCCCGATCGTGGTCCGGCACGGGCCGCGGGACGACCGCGTCGTGGCCCTGACGTTCGACGACGGCTGGAATCCCAGGACCCTCCGGGCGATCTACCGGATCCTCGTGCGCCAACGCGTGCCCGCCACGTTCTTCGTGACCGGCATCTACGTCCAGCGGGCGCCGGCGCTGTGGGGTCGGATCGCGGCGGCCGGCTTCCCGCTGGCCAACCATTCCTACCTCCACCGCGACAGCCGCGATCTCGATCCGCGGCGCATGGCCCTCGATCTCGCCCTGACCCGCGAGGTCGTGGAGCAGGCGACCGGGCGCCAGATGCTCCCGTACTTCCGGCCCCCATATGGCGCCAGGAACCCGGCGACGGACCGGCGGGCTGCCGCAGCCGGCTTCCCCTATGTCGTCCTGTGGGACACGACCGCCGGGGACACCGGGCCGCGCCCGACCGTGGCGGGCGTCGTCCGGGACGCGACCGCCGGACGATCCGGCTCGATCGTCCTGCTCCACGCGGGCCCGCGGGTGACGCCGCGGGCGCTCCCCGCGATCATCGCCCGCTACCGGGCCCGGGGCTTCCGGTTCGTGACGCTCCCCGAGCTGCTCGGCCTGCCGGACGGGAGCGCGTCGGCGGCCGCCCCCCCGGCGGCCGCCATCTCGTCCATCACGGCGTCCTCGGTCGATCGCCCCGGCCGGGAGGGGAGCCTCGGCCCGGACGGCCGCCCGCGCCCCGCCCGCGCGCCGGTCGCCGCGATCACGGCGGGCGGGCACGCCACGGTGCCCATCGAGGGGGGCGAGGCACCGCCGCCCGCCCGTCCCATCCCGACCGCGGATCCCTCGTCGCCGGCGGGCGATGCCGCCGTTGCCCGTCGCGACGGGATGCGGACCACCATCGCCATGCTGACGGCGGCCCTCCTCGTGATCATCCTCGCGGGCGCGGTTCTCGCTGGTCGGCGCCGGCTCCCCGAGGACGACGCCGCCGCGTGAGCGCCGGCCGGCGTCCGATCATCCCTCGAGGGTGGCGAGCGCTGCCGTGAAGGTGTTGCCGAGGACCCGGCTCGTGGTCGGGAACGCGGTGATGGTGTCGGCGAGCACCGCGAGCGGCGTGCGCGTCTTGACGGCCAGCACCGCGAGGTGGATCGCCTCCGACGCGCCGGGGCCGGCGATGAAGGCGCCCACGAGCGTCCGCGAGCCGCGATCGACGACGACGGTGCAATGGCCGGTGGCGTCCGCGACGTAGCCCTTCGCGCTCGTCGCGAGGTCGGTCGTCTCCTCGAAGACGTCGAGGCCGGCACGCCCTGCCTCCTCGCCGGTCATCCCCACGCCGGCGGTCTCCGGGTCGGTGTAGGTCGCCCGGGGGATGGCCCGGAAGTCCGGCCGAACGTCGTCACCCAGGGCAATTCCGACGACCAGCTCTCCCTGGTAGTGCGCCAGGTGGGTGTGCATCTCCGGACCCGCCGGGTCGCCCGCGACGAAGGCGTTGTCCGCGATCCGCAACCGGTCATCCGGCCGGACCCGTCCGTCGCGGAGGACGACGCCGATCGTCTCGAGTCCGAGGCCGTCGAGCGGCGCGACCCGTCCGACGGCCAGGAGGATCTCGTGGCCCGTCACGTCGCTGCCGTCGGAGAGGCGGACGCGGTGGGCGCCCCCGGGCCCGGCCCCGGCCTCCACGGCGACCGGCTCGACACCCAGCCGGAGGTCCACGCCGTCCCGGGTCAGCCCGGCCGCCAGGGCCGCACTGTTCCGGGGGTGGTCCTTCGCGTTAAGGCGCCGGCGGGCCACGATCGTGGTCGGCACGCCGTAGCGGGCATAGACCTGGGCGAGCTCGACGCCGCTCGGGCCGGACCCCAGGACGACGAGGCTGTCAGGCAGGTCCTTCGCGCTCGTCGCCTCGCGGTTCGACCAAGCCGCCACGCCGTCGAGGCCCGGCAGGTCCGGGACCGCGCCGTGGGTGCCGACCGCCACCACGAGGAAACGCCCCCGCAGCGCGCGCTCGCCGCCGTCGGCCAGCCGGACCCGCACGGATCCCGGGCCGGCCACGCGTGCGTCGCCTCGGACCACCTCTGCACCCGCTTCGGCTAGCCGCGACACGTGGCCGCCGTCGCTGGGGTAGGGGATCCCCTCGCGGTTGATCATCCAATCACGCCGGGCGGCGGCGCGCGCCCACGGATAGTCGCCACCGAGCGCGTGGATCCCGGCCGCGTGGAGGAGCGTCTTCGACGGCAGGCAGGCCCAGAACGGGCACGAACCGCCGACGAGGTCCCGCTCGACGATCGCGACACGGGCCCCGCGAGCGAGGGCGCGGAAGGCCGCCGCCTCGCCGGCGGCCCCGGCGCCGATGATCACGAAATCGAAGGCGTCCATCCATCCTCCCCGTCCATCGCGACCGGCATCAGATGCGGTCGAGGATCTCGCGGCGCTTCGCGCCGTACTCGCCGTCCGAGACGAGGCCCGCTGCCCGCAGCTCCTCGATCAGCCGCAGCGCGTCCACGACCGTCGAGGGGTTCGTCGCGGGTGCCTCCGCGACCGGGTCCGGCCCGCCGGCCGGCGCGGCCGCCAGCCCGAGCTCGTGGGCATGACGCTGCGGTCCCACGGCCGTCCAGCGGACCTCCGCCGCCCCCGCGGCGACGATGCCGATCCAGCGGGCCAGGATGGCGTAGTGGTCGGCCCTCGCCCGCGCCGCGAGCAGACCCCGACGATTCGCGAGCGCGATCCGCCCCACTCCCGCGGGCGTTGCGTGGGCCACAACCAGGTCTCCGTCGAGCGGAGGCAGCGAGGTCCGCTCGCGGCGGTCCTCGAAGGCGAGGGCGGCCCAGGCGTCGGCCCGCCGGCCGTTGACCGCCGCGCTCACCGCCAGGATGTTGCCCAGGGGGACGCGGAGGACCTCGCGGGCGGGGCTCCGCTCGCGGACCACCAGGTTGGACTCGCCGAACTCCACGTGGCCGCGCCCGGTGCCGGCCGCGGGGTCACCGCCGACGCTGACCCGGTAGGCGAGGGCGTCGGCCACGGTGCCCAGGCCGTCGTGCAGGTGCGAGGTCGCCGGCGCGCTGTTCAGCTTGAGGGTATAGCGCAGGACGACCTCTTCGACGTCCCGGGCAAGGCGCGGGTTGGACGGCAGGGCCGCGAGCCCCTGGTCCGGCGCCGTCAGCGCGGCCCTGTAGAGGGATTCGCGTTCCGCGCCGCAGACGGGGCAGGCCTCGAGGAACGGGTGGGCGTAGCTCGCGCATTCGCGGCAGATGACCTCGTCCGGATCGTCGTGCATGAACAGAGCGTACGCGACGAGGGGCGACGGCGAGCGGCGCGGGATCAGCGACGCGGGACCATGACGGCGGCGAGGATTCCGCCCGCCAGGCAGGCGACGACCCCCAGCCCCACCGCGGCGGGCAGGGAGACGGCGGCGATCGCCCCGGCCGCGGCGGCCCCGATCGGAAACCCCATGAAGTTGACCGCCATCGAGACGGCGAACGCGCGCCCCATCCAGGCCGGGTCGGTGCGGCGCTGGCGCACGGTGAACAGGGCGATGTCGAGCGGCCCCTGGAGGAGGCCGATCGTCAGCGAATGAGCGGCCAGGAAGGCGAGCCCTGCACCGAGCCCGACCTCGACACCCCCCACGCCCACGGCCGGCAGGATCAGGGCCACGGCGCCCGCGCTCAGCAGCATCGGGATCACGATCATCGTCCTCTCGCGGTCCCGGGTGTCCACGCGCCCGAACACGAGGACCGAGACCATGCCGGCCAATCCGGCGAGGGCGAAGACCAGCCCGACGGCGGCCGGTCCCGCGCCGAGGACGTCCACCACGACGAGCGGGATGACGATCGTGGTCATGCCCATGGCGAGGTTGACGAGCGAGAGCGACAGCCCGAGGCCGCGCAGGGTCGGGTTCCGCCAGAAGTAGAGCACGCCCTGCCAGGCGTCCGGGAGCAGGCGTCCCGTCGACGCGGTCTCCACGTAGGGCTCGGGCACCCGGATCATCACGATGCCGGCGACCCCGAAGGCGACGGCGATGGCGAGGATGGTCGGCGGCCCGCCGACGGTCGCCACCAGCCCGGCCGCGAGCGGCGGCCCGATGATCGTGGCGACCACGTACCCGTTCGAGTCGAGCGCATTGACGCGCTCCCAGAGATGGCGCGGCACGAGGATCGGGAAGAGGCTGCGCAGGCCGGTGTGGCTGAAGATCCCGGTCACCGAGGAGACGAGGGCAATCAGGACGAGGAGCCAGGCCGGCAGGAGCCCGGCCAGGGCGAGCGCTCCGATCAGGGTGAGCGACACGAGGGCGACCGCGTAGTCGACGACGATCAGCCGGACGCGCCCATGGCGGTCCAGGAGCGCCCCGGCGATCGGGCTGACGAGGAGCCCCGGGAAGATGGAAGCGAAGGTGACAAGCCCGGCCAGCCCGGGCGAGTCGTAGGTGGCCAGGGTGAAGAGGACCAGGGCCACGCTCAGCATCGACTGCGCGGTGCGCGCGATCTGCATCGAGAGGATGACCCGCCCAAGTGTCGGGACGGCCAGCAGGGCCCGGTAGGAGCGGTCGGCCGAGGGGTGGGTCACGACGGCCGATGGTATCGGGTCGACAGGTTCGGCGCGGCGGCGTACCGTGGGCGGCGATGGGGGTCCAGCAAGCCCGCCGGATCGGGTTCGTCTCGACCCGGCTCGCCGGCACCGACGGCGTCTCGCTCGAGGCCGCGAAGTGGGCGACCGTGTTCGAGCGCCTGGGCCACACCTGCTTCTGGTTCGCCGGCGAGGTCGACCGGCCGGCCGAGCGCAGCCGCGTGGTGCCGGAGGCGTTCTACCGCCACCCCGAGATCGATGCGATCAATGCCGAGGTGTATGCCGCGAGCCGCGAGGTGACCGCGGCGGCCGACGCAGAGCACCCCCTCGTCCACCGGCGCGACTTCTTCTCCCCCTACGTCCGGCCGCCCCACGTGACCCGGCGAATCGACCAGCTGACGGTGGGGCTCAAGGAGGCCCTCTACGACTTCCTGCGCGACTTCGACCTCGACCTGCTCGTCGTCGAGAACGCTCTTGCCATCCCGCTCAACCTGCCTCTCGGCCTGGCCCTCGCCGAGGTCGTGGCGGAGACCGGGATCCCGGTCCTGGCTCACCACCACGACTTCGCCTGGGAACGCCAGCGCTTCGCGGCCAACAGCGTCGCCGACCTCATCGCGGCAGCATTCCCACCGCCGCTGCCGTCCGTCCGACACGTGGTCATCAACTCGGTCCAGGCGCAGCAGCTCGCGTCGCGAACCGGGCTCGTGGCCCGGGTGATCCCGAATGTGATGGACTTCGACACGCCTCCCCCGGCCCTCGACGAGTGGGCCCGCGGCGCCCGGGCCGACCTGGGCGTCGGTCCGGGGGAGGCCCTCATCCTGCAGCCGACCCGGATCGTCCAGCGCAAGGGGATCGAGCACGCGATCGAGCTGACCCATCGCCTCGGGATCCCGGCCACCCTGGTGATCTCGCACGCCAGCGGCGATGAAGGCGACGAGTACGAGCAGCGGGTCCGCGACTACGCCCAGCTCCTCAAGGTCCACGTCCGGTTCGAGGCCGAGCAGGTGAACGCCACCCGTGGGCTGACCCCGGACGGGCGGCGGCGCTACGTCCTCGCCGACATCTACCCCCACGCCGACCTCGTCACCTATGGGTCCAGCATCGAGGGCTTCGGGAATGCCTTCCTCGAGGCGGTCTACCATCGGCGGCCCCTGGTCGTGAACCGCTACTCGATCTACGAGCTCGACATCAAGCCCCACGGCTTTCGCGTCGTCGAGTTCGACGGCTACATCCGGGCAGGCACCGTCGAGACCGCGCGGCGCCTCGTGGAGGATCGGGACCTCGCCGCGGAATGGGCCGCGACGAACTACGAGGTCGCCCGCCGCCACTTCTCGTTCGCGGTTCTCGAGCGGCGGCTCGATGCGCTCCTCCACGAGTGCTTCGGCGAGGATTGAGGGGAAGGCGAGGCGACGAGCTCCACGGTTGCCCTCATCCACTACACCGCCCCACCCGTCGTGGGGGGCGTCGAGCGCGTGCTCGGGCAGCACGCCCGCCTCCTCGCCGACGCCGGGCACGCGGTCCGGATCGTGGCCGGACGGGGCGGATCGCCCGACCCGCGGGTGGCCTTCGTCGGCGTCGCCCGCGCCGACACCCGGCACCCGACGATCATCGGCCTCCAGGCCGAGCTGGACGCGGGGCGGGTCCCGGCGTCGTTCGCGGCCGTCGTCGCCTCGGTCGGCGAGGAGCTCGCCGAGGCGCTCGCCGGCGTCGACGTCGTCTTCGCCCACAACGTCGGCTCCCTGAACCGGAACCTGGCGCTGACGGCCGCGCTGCACGACGTCACGGTACGAGAGGGGGCCCCGCGGCTCATCCTCTGGCACCATGACTTCGCCTGGGCCCTCCCGGCGTACCGCTCGAGCCTCCACCCGGGCTATCCGTGGGACCTGCTGCGCTCCGCCTGGCCCGGCGTCACCCAGGTCACGATCTCCGAGGCCCGTCGAGCGGACCTCGCGGGGCTCCAGGGGGTGCCCATCGGCGCCACCAGGGTCGTGCCCAACGGGGTCGACCTCGCGGCTCTCCTCGGGCTGGCTGATGCCACGGTCGGCCTGGTCCGCGCCGCCGGCCTTCTCGCCCTCGACCCGCTCATCCTGCTGCCAGCCCGGATCACGCCCCGCAAGAACGTCGAGCTCGCCCTGCGCGTCGTCGCGGCCATGCGCGCCGTCGGACGGCCCAGCGCCGGGCTCGTGGTCACCGGCCCGGTCGATCCCCACGATCCCGCGGCCGACGGATACCTCGCGACGCTCGTCCGCCTTCGGCGGGAGCTCGGCCTCGACGGGGCGGCGGTCTTCCTCGCGGAGCTGCTGGACGAGCCGGCCAGCGAAGCGCTGGTCCACGATCTGTACCGGCTCGCCGACGTCATGCTCCTGCCCAGCCTCGACGAGGGGTTCGGCATCCCGATCCTCGAGGCGGCCGTCCACCGGCTCCCGATCGTCTGCTCGGACCTGCCGGCGCTCCGCGACCTGGCCGGCGACGCAGCGCTCTATGTCGATCCCGGGGCCGATCCCGGCCGCGTGGCCGCCCTGGCGCTGGCCCGGCTCGACCGCGATGCGCTCGTGACCTTCGCCCGTCGGGTCCGGACCGAGTACTCGTGGGAGGCCGTCTACCGCCGGGGGATCGCGCCGCTGCTGGAAGGCTGAGCGGCGGCCGCGACGGCGTCAGGAGCGTTCGCCGTCCCCGCCCTGCTCGCGGAGGAACTGCTCGATCTCGGTGATCAGGTCGTCGCCGGCCGGCCGGCGCGCCTCGTCGACCATCGCCTCCAGGCGCTCGACGTAGGCCCGCGTGTTGGCATCGGCGGCGGTGGCCGCGTCGAGGCGGGCGAGGACCCGGCGCGCCTCGTCGCGCAGCTCGCCCATCGCCACGTTGCCGTCGAGATGCTGCCCGACGAGGCGCAGGAGCTCCACCGAGGCCGGAGGGTAGTCGCCGGTGACGTAGTGGGGGATCTGGGCGTAGTAGCCGACGGTCGCCACACCGGCCCGGCTCACGGCGAGGTCCAGGACCGAGATGGCGGCGGAGGGGACCCGCAGGACGCCGTCCGGCCCGGCCGTCACGCCGCCGCGGAGGAGGCCGGGGCGCGATTCCGTGCCCAGGATGGTCACGGGCCGCGTGTGGGGTGCCGCTGACGGGATCGCGCCCAGGCTGATCCAGGTAGCCACCTCCAGGCGGCGGGCGAGGTCCACGGCGGCCCGCTCCAGCTCGCGCCAGCGATAGTCCGGCTCGGGCCCCGTGAGGATCAGCAGGTCCCGCTCCCCGAATCGCGCCCGCCGCAGGGTCAGCTCGGGCCAGGTGAGCCGGTCGGGCCGGCCGTCGACGATCTCGAGAGTGGGGCGCCGGGCCCGGTAGTCGTAGAGGCGGTCCGGGTCGAACGTCGCGATCGTCTCGGCTCCCTCCGCCAGGCGCGCTGCCGCGATCGTGGCGGCGGCACCGGCGTCGACCCAGCCGTCGAACGACGCCACGAGGAGCGGCGCGACGAGGTCGCCGGGATCGCGCAGGTCCAGGAGGCTCACGGCGTCAAGAATAGGGCCCCGGCGCTCAGGCTCGCCCGCGCAGAGCCGACGCGGCCGGCTCGTCCGCGACAACCCGCAGGTCCGGATGGCGGCGCAGCCAGGTGGCGGGACAGTCGGGACCTTCCTGAGCCTCCAGCGCGCGGGCGAGGATGGACGCCTTGCGCTCGCCGGTGACCAGGAGCCAGATCTCACCGGCCTCGAGCAGCCGAGCCACGCCCAGGGTGATCCCGGCGGTCGGCGCCGGGTCCGCCCCGTACCGCTCGACGGCGGCGCGGCGGCTCGCCGCCGATGTCCGGACGACGCGGGTGGGGGCGTCGGCGAACGAGCCGGGCTCGTTGAGGCCGATATGGCCGTTCATGCCGAGGCCCAGGATCGCGAGGTCCAGGCCGCGTGCCGCCGTCGCCTCGATGCGCGCGGCGGCCGCCACGGGATCCGGGTCGTCGGCCTCGATCCGGTGAAAGGCGGCCGGCGGCCCGGGCAGCAGGTCCAGGAGCTCGCGGCGCAGGCGGACGTCGCAGCGCGCCGGGTGATCCGGCGGGAGCTCGAGGTACTCGTCGAGGGCCACGATGGTCGCTTCTTCGAAGGGCGCCGCGCCGGCCTGCGCCATCGCGGCCAGGCGGGCGTAGACCGGGGCCGGCGTGTCGCCGGTGGGCAGGCAGAGGCGCATCGCCGGCGTGTCCCTGAGAAGGGCGGCAAGGTCGGCCGCGACCCGCTCGGCCCAGTCCGCCGCCGGCAGGACGTCGAGGCGGAAGGTCATCCGCCGACGACGCGATCGACGAAGTCGCCGGACGCGGGATCCTTGAGGATGAGCTTGTGGCGTCCGTCGGGGAGGATCTCCCGCTTGATCACGACACGGCCTTCGTAGAGCTCGGGCGTGGAGCTGATCCGGGGCGTGGAGCCGCCGCGCCATTCGAACAGCTCGACGGGCTCCCAGCGGTCGCTCGTCGCCGATCGATAGGCCGCATCCATGATCGCGTTCACGACGTAGCCGTCGTAGAACGTCTCCTGCGGCTGACGCCCCTCCTCGAGCGCGTTGAACATGTCGGTGAACATGTCGACGTAGCCGAGCTCCGAGACCTCGTCGCCGACCGGGAAGAGCCAGCCGGCCGACGTCTCGGCCTTCTCCGCCACGTAGCCGGTCCCGCCGCCGGCGGTGAACATCTCGTAGCCAGTCCGCAGGAAATGGTTGAGCCAGATCGTGCCGCCGGTCCCGGCCACCTCGTCGCGGAGGTCCATGCCGCCCCGGAAGGTCCAGCTCACCTCGAACTGCCCGATCGCCCCTGACTCGAAACGGATGAGGGCGATCGCGTTGTCCTCGTCGGCGATCGGGTGGACCAGCGTGTCCGTGTGGCACATCACCTCGACCGGGCGGTTGCCCTTGCCTACGAAGTTGCGGGCGATCTCGATGCAGTGACAGCCGAGGTCGATGATCGCGCCGCCGCCGGTCAGCCGGCCGTCCCAGAACCAGGCCGAGTGGGGGCCGGGATGGGTCTCGCGCGACCGCACCCACGTCACGTCGCCGATGGCGCCCGCCTCGACCGTCTTGATCGCCTTCAGGGTCTTCGGCGTGTAGCAGAGGTCCTCGAGGTAGCCGGCGAAGACGCCGGCCTTCTCGACCGCCTCGAGCATCCGCCTCGCCTCGGTGGCGTTCCGGCCCAGTGGCTTCGTGCAGAGGACCGGCTTGCCGGCGCGGGCCACGGCGGCGACCGCCTCCTCGTGGAGGTGGTTCGGGAGGGCGACGATCACGACGTCGGTCTCGGGATGGTTGATCGCGGCGGTCATGTCCGTCGTCGACTCGGGAATGCCCCAGCGCCCGCGGAATGCCGCGCCACGGTCCTCGCTCCGAGAGTAGGCGACGCGGACGCGGTCGCGCCCCCGCTGGCCGTGGAGGGTCATGGTGTAGAAGTCGCCGATCAACCCGGTGCCGAGCATCGTGATCGCGTGTGCCTTCATCGTCATCCCACTCCTGTCAGCAGGGCTGGCCTGGGCGGCGCGGGAAGCGAGGATCCCCGCCCCGGAGGGTGTTCCCCCCGATTGTATGGACCGCGCTCGCTTCGGCACGGGGTCCCGCGCACGCTGGCACGCGCGCGGTACGGCCGGCGCCGGGCGCGCCCGAGCCCTCGCGCAATCAGGCGGTACACTGCGCGCAGTCCCGCGCCGCCGGCGCGGCAGCGCGAGGTACGGATGACCAAGCGATCCAGGCACGAGCGCGCCCAGCGCGTCTCGGAAACCGAGCGGGTGCGCCAGATCCAGGCCGCGTGGACGGCAAGCACCCCGGCCAACGTGGCCCGCGAGTTCGAGCACGCGGTGCAGTCGGCGCGAGCACGCGGACCCTTGCCCCCGCGGCCGGACATGGCCCCCGGCACGCTCCCCAATCCGCCGCGCCCCGGCCACGAGCCGAAGCCACCGAAGGATGCGACCCGCGGCCGGAGACCCCGCTAGGTGGCCCGCAAGCGCAAGGTCGTCTACCCGGTCAAGCGCACGCCTCCCAAGGCACCTGCCTTCCCGCCGGGCGATGCGCCGATCGTCCGGACCAGCGTGGTGACGATCGACCTGAGCGCCCGTCGCGGCCGCGCCGGGCTTGCCGTGGGGCAGCGCGTCCGGATCCTCGGGACCGGCCTGTACGCCGGCGAGGTCGCGGTGATCGAGAAGCTCGGCGGGTCGGTCGTGCCGGCCGCAACCGTTCGCACAGAGGCGGGGCGGAGCCGCCAGGTCCGCACCATCGACCTGGAGCCGGTCGCGAACGAGGCCTGACCGGGATGCACCCTGCGGGCGCCGGCCCGCAGCGCAGCCTCCTGGGATGGCGCGGGTCCGGAACCCGTCCGGGCAGCGAGAGTTCGCCCGTGGTCGGCGCTGTCAAGGTGGTGCGCCAAGGTGAATGATGTGAGATCGGGACGCCCGAGTCGCGGTCAGCGGCCTGGCGGGAGCGGATGAGCGACGGAAGACGGCGGATCGCCCAGGTCATCGACCTCGATCCCGCTTCGATCGACGCGTACGAGCGGCTCCACGCCGAAACCTGGCCGGGGGTTCTCGACGCCATCCGGCGCGCCAACGTCCGCAACTACTCCATCTTCCGACACGGGGCGCATCTCTTCTCGTACTTCGAGTACGTCGGCCACGACTTCGAAGCCGACATGGCCACCATCGCGGCCGATCCGGTGACCCAGGAATGGTGGGAGCTCACCGGTCCGATGCAGCGCCCCCTTCCGGAGCGACGCCCAGGGGAATGGTGGATGACCATTCCCGAGGTCTTCCACGCTGATTAGGCGCGCGCGGACGCAGTAGAGAAGATGCACCACGATCGGACCTCCCCGTGGCCCTGATCGAGCCCCTGGCCGTCGTGACCGGGGCGGCCAGCGGCATCGGACGCGCGACGTGCGAGCGGCTCGTCGCGGCCGGCTGCCGGGTCCTGGCCGTGGATAGCGATGCCGACCGGCTCGACGACCTGCGCGGCCCTGCCGTCACCGGGATCGCGGCCGACGTTTCCGACCCCGCTGCCCGCACGGCCCTCGTGGAACAGGTGGATGAGGCGGGAGGGCTCACGTACCTCGTGAACGCCGCAGGGATCCTGCGGCCCCGGGCGCTTCCGGACGTGACGCTCGACGATGTCCGAGCCGTGTTCGCCGTGAACCTCGAGGCGCCGCTCTTCCTGTCTCTCGAGCTTGCCGGCCGTTTCCATCCGGGGGGCGCCATCGTCAATGTCAGCTCGGCTGCCGCGAAGCTCGGGGCGACGACGGAGCTCGCCGCGTATGCAGCGTCGAAGGCAGCCCTGCTCTCGATCACTCGCTCCCTGGCGTTCGCGTTCGCCCCGCAGGGCCTCCGCGTGAATGCCGTGTGCCCGGGCATCATCGACACGCCCATGCAGGAGCAGCTCCTGCGTTCGCTCGTCGAGTCCCGGCAGTCGAGTGAAGCCGAGCTGACGGTCGCGCGACTGACCTCCGTCCCGCTCCGGAGAGGCGGCGCGCCGGCAGAGGTGGCGGATGTGATCTGGTTCCTGCTGTCACCCGGCGCCGGCTACATGACAGGCCAGGCGATCAACGTCACCGGGGGCCAGGTCACCTGGTGACCGTCGCCAGTGCGAATTCCCTTGCGATGACCGCGACCCCCGTTCGCGGCACCCTCGATGGAGGTCCGACGATGACGAAGGCGTCGCCACACCCTGTCGGCAGACCGCGGGGTCGAGGGTCATCGGCGAGCGGTGACGCGACCATCGATCGGCCCAGGCGGTTGGCGATGTACCGCGGGATGCTGGAGATCCGGCTCGTCGAGCAGGGCGCATTCGACCTCTTCCTGCAGGGGATGGTCAAGGGGACGAGCCACCTCGCCCACGGGCAGGAGGCTATCGCCGTCGGGTTCGCCTCCGCCATGCGGGCGGACGACTACACGTTCTGCACGTATCGCGGTCACCACCACACGCTCGCCCGCGGCGTGCCGTTCGAGCAGGTCCTGGGCGAGCTGATGCAGCGGGCGGGGGGCCTGAACGGCGGCAAGGGCGGGTCGATGCACCTCACGTCCGTGGACCACGGGGTCATGGGCTCGTACGCGATCGTGGGGGCCCACCTTCCCATCGCCTGCGGAGCGGCCTGGTCGGCCCAGCTCAGGGGGTCGGGACAGGTCGCCACCTGCTTCTTCGGCGACGGCGCCACCAACATCGGGGCCTTCCACGAGGCGCTCAACATCGCCGCGCTCTGGAAGCTGCCGGTGGTCTTCGTGTGCGAGAACAACCAGTACATGGAGTACACGCCGATCGCGTCCGCGACGTCCGTCCCCTTCCCGGCGGCCGATCGGGCCTGCGCGTACGGCCTGGACCGGATCGTCATCGACGGCAACGACGTTGTCGAGTGCCACCTGGCGGCGCTCGCGGCGTATCGGAGGGCGCGCGCCGGAGAGGGGCCGTCGCTCATCGAGGCGGAGACGTACCGGCACGGCGGGCACTCGCGAGCCGACCCGGGCACGTACCGGCCGCCGGAGGAGGTCCAGGAGTGGCTCCGGAAGGACCCGATCCCGCGCTATCGCGGGCGGTTGCTCGAGATCGGCGTGGCCGATGAGACCCTCGCCGCCATCGAGCACGAGGTCACGGCCTCGGTCGAGGCAGCCATCGCCGCCGCGAGGGCGATGCCCCTGGCCGACCCGGCCGACGTCGAGCGTGACCTGTGGTCCGACGGAGGTGTCGCGTGGCGGTCATGACGTTCCGCGAGGCGGTCGCTGCCGGCCTTGCCCAGGAGATGGAGCGCGATCCGAGCGTGCTCCTCTTCGGCGAGGACGTGGCAGAGGCCGGAGGGGCATTCAAGACGACCGTCGGCCTCCTGGCGCGCTTCGGCCCGGAGCGTGTGCGCGACACCCCGATCAGCGAGCAAGCCATCATCGGGCTGGCGATGGGCGCGGCGATGACCGGCTTTCGACCGGTCGCCGAGATCATGTTCAGCGACTTCCTGGCCGTATGCTGGGACGGGATTGCGAACCAGATCGCGAAGACCCGCTACATGACGAACGGCCAGGTGCACCTGCCCTTGACCATCACGTGCGCGAACGGCGCAGGCCTGCACTTCGGCGCGCAGCACGGTCAGGCGGTCGAGAACTGGGCCATGGCCGTCCCCGGGCTCAAGGTCGTCTCCCCGTCGAACCCGGCCGACATGAAGGGTCTGCTCGCCGCGGCGATCCGCGACCCGGACCCGGTCATCGTCTTCGAGCAGAAGTCGCTCTACCCGGTCAAGGGCGACGTCCCCGATGGCGAGCACGTGGTGCAGCTGGGGCAGGCCGCCATGCTGACCGACGGCGGCGACGCGACGATCGTGGCCCTGGCCGGCATGGTCCGCGCGGCCGTGGCGGCGGCCGATCGGCTGGCGAATGACCGGATCAACGTCACCGTGCTCGACCTCCGGACGCTCGTTCCTCTCGACGTCACGAGCATCCTGGCAGCTGTGAAGCGAACCGGCCGGCTGTTCACGGTCGAGGAGAACCCACGCCTCTGCGGGTGGGGTGCCGAGGTCGTCTCGATCGTGGCCGAAGAAGGAATGGACGACCTGGACGGGCCGATCGTGCGCATCACCACGCCCCACATCCCCCTCCCCGCGGCCGACCACCTCGAAGACCTGGTGCTGCCGTCCGCCGACCGGATCGTCGAGACCGTGCGCCGGGCGATGAGCTGATGCGACGCGATGACGCCCGGCTGACCTACGTCCGGATCTCGCCATCCGCGTCGATGCCGGCAATCCGGGTGACGCCGGAGTAGGCGACCGCGATCAGCCGCGTGTCGATCGTCTCGCCCGGTCCGACCTTCAGCGCGGATCCGTTCTCGATGGCGCGGGTCAGGCCTCCATCCGGGTAGCTCGTCCACGGCTCGAGCGCGCAGTTGTAGTTGAGCCCGTACCACGGGTACCCCGGCATCCCGCCGAAGACATGCCAGAACCACAGGTGCCGGAAGAGCCGGGGATCCCACCGGAGCCCGAACCCGACGCGTCGGTCGCCGCTCGTGATCCCGTACCAGCCCTCGCTGAAGCCGGTCAGCCGCACCCAGTCGGCGATCCGCGACTCCGGCCCGGGGATCACGCTCAGGTCGCGGTTGCCGCCGGCCTGCTGGGGTGCCATCGGCCAGGCGAAGTCGGTCCCGTACGCCAGGCGGCTGTCGGCCCAGGGCTCCGCGCGATCGGTCGTCGCCACGCAGGGGGGCAGGTCGATCCTGCACGACGCGTCGAGGAACGGTGGGCCGAACGCCGGGTGGTGGCCCCACATGACGTCCATCGGCTCGTCGGCCAGGTTCGTCAGGCGCTCGTCGATGTCGAGCGCGCCGCGGCCCGCCCGGAGCGTGAGTGTCTTGCCGAGCACGAACGGCGTTCGCATCGTCCGGACGGTGAGGCGAACGGAGACGACCTCCGGACGATCCTCGAGGATCTCCACCGCCCACGAGGCGGCAAGGAGCTCGCCATGGAACGGCAGCCGGGCTCCCTTGTAGAGCACGCTCTCCCCGCCGTTCGGGAAGCATTCCTGCCAGCCGCCCTCGTAGCCGTCGACGAAGCTGAACTCGTCGATGCCCCGGGGCATGCTCTGGAACGGTGCCTCGCGAAGGCCGGATTCGCGATGCCACATGAAGTCGGTGTCAGTCGGCTTGTGGAGGAAGCTCGTGATGTCGCTTCCCTTGTCGACGACGATCTCCACCCGGATCGTCTCGTTTTCGAGCGCGATCGTGCGATAGCCGCCGGCGAAGTAGTCGTGGAGCCGGGCTCCGAAGTGATGACGGCTCACGGATCGACCTCCGATCGGTACGGGCCGACACGAGTGAGCCGCATCGTCCCGGGTCCTGGGTCACCCTGCCGATGGCAGCCCGTAGGCGACGACCGCGGTGCCCCCCATGATCCGATCCCGCTCGGTGGCGCTGACGTCGCCGACGGCGTGAAGCGCCGCGGCGTGGACCTCGGAGTATGTCCCGGCGAGCTGGCAGACGGGCCAGTCGGATCCGAACATCAGGCGCTCGGGACCGAACCAGGACAGGAGCCTCTCGACGTACGGGATGAGATCGTCCGGCGTCCACGAGCTCCAGTCCGCCTCGGTGATCATCCCGGACACCTTGACGAAGACGCCGGGGTGATCGGCGAGCGGTCGCATGCGCGAGGCCCACGGCTCGATCTCGCGGTCCTTGATGTTCGGCTTCGCGATGTGGTCGACGACGAACCGGCCGTCCGGGATCGACCGAACGAGCTCGAGGGCAGCCGGCAGCTCGCGAGACCGGACGAGGACGTCGTAGGCCAGCCCGGCCTGCAGGACGGCCGCGATGCCGCGCTTCACGTCGGGGCGAACGAGCCACTCGGGGTCGGCCTCGTCGTGAGCCTGGTGGCGGATGGAGACGAGCTTGGCCCCATCCGGCCGAGCGCGAATCTCGGCGATCGTGTCCGCGACGGCTGGGTCCGTGAGATCGACCCAGCCCACCACTCCGGCCACGAAGTCGGTCGCCGCGGCCGTCGCGAGGAAGCCCTTCGTCTCCTCGAGACTCGGGATCGTCTGCACGACGACCGTCCGGTCGACCCCGTTCTCGAGGAGCCAGGGCCGGAGCTGGTCCGGTCCGTACCTGCCGCGGATGGCCGCCAGGTCGTCGGTCATCCAGTAGTAGTCGAAGCGCGTGTCAGAGGTGTCCCAGAAGTGGTGGTGGGAATCGACGGTGACCGGCATCGTGCGCCTGCCCCGGTTCCCTACGCCTGGGCCGTTGCCAGGCGCGGCGTCGGCGCGTCCGGCGGCAACAGACCCTCGGCCCGCAGGTCGTCCCAGAGGTCGTCCGGGATCGAGAACTGCATCATGGCCGCGGTATCGTCGAGGTGACTGATCTTCCGAACTCCGGCGACGACCGTGACGACGGCCGGGTGGGCGAAGACGAACTGGAGGGCGGCCGCGCGAAGCGGCACGCCATGGCGCTCGGATACCGCCTTGAGCCGCAGGGCCTTGTCGATCCACTCCTTCGGAGCGGGCGCATAGTCGAAGTGGGAGTCCGGACCGGGGTTGGCCAGAAGACCGCTGTTCATCACTCCGGCGATCACGATCCCGATCTTCTTCTCGACGCAGAGCGGGAGCAGCTCCCTGAGCGCTGGCTGGTCGAGAAGGGTGTAGCGACCGGCGCACATGAAGGCGTCGAAATCGCCCTCGCGAGCGAATCGGGTCAGCATCTCGGCTTGGTTCATCCCGGCGCCGATGGCGCTGACGACGCCCTGGCTGCGCAGTGCCGCGAGGGCCGGGTACGCGCCGCCGATGGCCTGCTCCCAGTGGGTGTCGGGGTCGTGAATCCACAGGATGTCGAGGCGGTCGAGGCCGGTTCGTTTCAGGCTCGCCTCGACCGACCGCATCACGCCGTCGTAGCTGTAGTCGTAGACCGGGCGGACGTCCGGCACGCCCCGGTAATACCAGTCGTTCAGCTCCTCGGCCGGCGCGGCCTCGTCACCGCCGACGCCCGTGACCGAGCCCAGGCGCTGCCAGTCCCGGTCGAGGGACGGGTTGGCGAGGACCTCCTCGAGGGGGTAGAGGAGCCGGCCCACCTTCGTCGAGATGACGAACTGGTCGCGCGGCTTGGCCCGGAGGAGTCGGCCGAGCCGCGCCTCCGCCTGCCCGTACCCGTACAGCGGGGCGGCGTCGTAGTAGCGGATGCCCATTCCCCACGCGTGGTCAAGGGTTTCGGCCGCCGCCTCGTCGGTGACTGCCTCGTAGAGGCCCCCGAGGGGCGCCATGCCAAACCCCAGCCGCGCCACCTTCAGGGGCGTCCTGCCGAGCTGGGCCACCTCGCGTGGATCGACCGGCATGTGAGCAACCTCCGATCTCGATGCGGCGTGCCCGCATCGGCTTTCTGGCCGCGGACCACGCCCGTCCGCCCCTCGCGGTCGGGCGATCGATCAGTGGATGAACCCCATGATCTTCTGGCTCACCTCTGCGTACGCGTGACTGTTCGTGAGCTCTCCCGTGATCCGGCCGGCCCGCATCACGACGATCCGGTCGGCAAGGCGGACCATCTCGGGCATGTCGCTCGTGATGAGGATGACGGCCATGCCCTTCTCGGCGAGCTCCCAGATCAGGTCGTGCAGGTTCGCCTTCGTACGGACATCGATCCCGACGGTTGGTTCGTCGATGATCAGGACCTTGACGCCGGCGGTGAGCCACTTGGCGAGGCTCACCTTCTGCTGGTTGCCGCCGCTCAGGCTCCCGACCGGGGTCGCCAGCGACGGCGTCTTGATCTCCAGCTGGTCGACGTACGGCACGACCGCCGCGCGCTCGGCCCGGCTGCCGACCCAGCCGAACACGTTCTGGAGGCGCCGCCAGATCGTGATGGAGACATTGGTCATCACCGAATGGAGGAGGACCAGACCCTCCTCCTTGCGGTTCTCGGAGACGTAGCCGATCCCGTAACGATCCAGGGCCTGGCCCGGGCTGGTGATCCTCACCGCCCGTCCGTCCACGAGGACCTCGCCAGACACGATGCGATCGACCCCGATGATGGAGCGCGCGAGCTCGCTGCGCCCCGCCCCCACGAGGCCGTAGAGGCCGAGGACCTCGCCCCGGCGCGCGGCCAACGAGACGTTGGAGGCACCCGACGAGGTCGTGACGTCGCGGAGCTCGAGGGCGGGGTCGCCGGCGGGGTGCGTGCGGGGGGGCAGCTCGTGGACCACCTGGGCGCGTCCGACCATCAAGGTGATGAGCGCATCACGATTGATCTCGTTCGTCGGGACCTTGGGGCCGGCATTGCGGCCATCGCGCAGGACCACGATGGTGTCGCACAGCTCGAACACCTCCTCCAGCTTGTGGCTGACGAAGATGATCGCGACCCCCTGGTTGCGGAGCTGCCGCAGGACGTCGAAGAGAACGCCCGTCTCGTGGGGCGTGATCGATGCCGTGGGCTCGTCGAGGACGAGGATCCGCCCCTGGCGGGAGATTGCGCGGGCGATCTCGACCAGCTGCATCTGGGCGACACTGAGGTCGCTCACCGGGGTCTGGGACGCGACGGGGACCCGCAGCAGGTCCAGCCATTTCTGGGCTTCGCGGTGGATCGCGGCATAGTCGATCACGCCGCCGCGAAGAGGCAGCTTCTCCAGCATGATGTTCTCGCCCACGGTGAAGCGCGGGACGAGGTTCCGCTCCTGCGGCACGTGCGCGATCCCGCTCGCGTGCGCCTCGCGGGGAGAGGCGAAATGGACCTGCTCGCCGTTGAGCGTGATGGTCCCTTCCTCGGCGCGGTAGAGGCCCGTGAGCACCTTGATGAGCGTGCTCTTGCCGGCCCCGTTCTCGCCCAGGAGAGCAGTGACCTCGCCCGCATTGAGACTGAGCGAGACGTCGTCGAGGGCCTGGACTCCCGGGAATGCCTTGCTGATGCCACGCATCTCGAGCAGCGGGGCAGGGACCGGAGGATCGTCGACCGGCGCTGCGACGACGACCGCCGGTTGCTCCGGCGCGTCCTGCTCGATCGGGCCTATCTCGCGTTCCATGTCCATCGCGCCCTCCTCAGCCCGTCGCCGTGGGGCTGCCGGCGGACGCGCCGCGGATGCGCCGGCCGGCCGACACGTTGCGCAGCTGCCCGAGGCCGACCGCGGCAAGGATCAACGTGCCCTGGAGCAGCGTCACCCAGTACGGGTCGATCCGGTTGATGGCAAGGGCATTGGTGATCAGCTCGAGGATGGCGACGCCGAGGACGACGCCCAGGACTGCAACCTTCCCACCCTCCAGGGCCACGCCGCCGATGATGACCGCCGCGAAGCCGGGGAGCAGCCAGTCGCTCCCAATGGTCGGCGTCCCGTTCCCCAGCCGGGCCATGGTCAGCAGGCCGGCGAGCGAGGCGAGGAAGCCCGACAGGACGTGGGCCGAGATGACAACGCGCCCGACGGGAACACCGGTCATCTCGGCTGCCCGGCTGTTGCCGCCGACCGCGAGGATGCGCCTGCCGAGCACCATGCGATAGAAGAGCAGGCCCAGGAGCACCGCGACGACGATGGTCACGATCGCGGGATGCGGCAGGATCTCGGTTCGGGCCTGCCCCCAGGCGACGAGCGTCGGGTCGATCTTGTAGTAGGGGTTCGCGCTCGTGATTGCCATGTTCGCGCCCGTGTAGGCGCTCGCCATCGCGAGCGTGATCACGAACGGATTGATCCCCGTCTTCACGGTCAGGAAGCCGTTGATGAATCCCATCAGGGACCCGGCGGCCAGGCCGACGACGATCACCAACGGGAGCGGCACGCCGTACGACTCCATCAGCCCGGCCATGACCACGGCCGACAGTCCGCCGATCGCCCCCAGGGCGATGTTCATGCCGCCGGTGGCGACGACGACCATCTGGCCATAGGCAACGAGGACGGCGAGGGCGATGTTGAAGATCAGGACGTAGATGTTGAACGGGCTGCGGAACTGCTCGGTGAAGAGCGACAACGCCAGGGTGATCACCACGACGACGACGAGCAATCCGGTCCACTCGGCGCGCAGCAGGGATCGCAGGGACCGGTTCATGCCGCGACCCCCTGTCGGCTCCGTTCGACGGCGATCGTGCGCGCCCGATCGAGCATCACGGCGATGAGGAGGATCAGGCCCGTCAGCAGCTGGACCCAGAAGCCGGGCACGTTCATCAGCGTCAGCCCATTCTCGATCGTGCCCAGCAACAGGCCACCGATGAAGGTGCCCACCACGTTGACGACGCCGCCGCTCAGCAGTGTCCCGCCGATGGCGGGCGCGGCGAACGACGGCAGCAGCCAGTCGCCGCCCCCGGCAGTGCCGATCGACGGGATCGCCGAGCCGATCCGCATGACCAGCATCACGCCGGCGAGGCCGGCGAGCGAGCCCGACAGCACGTGCGTCAGCGTGATGATTCTGCCGACCGGCACGCCGGACACCCGCGCGGCGCGGGGGTTGGCCCCCGTCGCGAGCATCTGCTTCCCGATGGTCGTGCCCCGATAGAGCAGGAAGAGGAGCACGAGGACGACGACCATGATGATGACGAGCGGGGAGACGAGGCCGGCGAGGCGCGTCTGCCCGAACTCGATGAAGCCTGGGGGCAGGTCCCGGAATGCCTCGACCTTGGTCAGGATGAACATCGCACCGCTGAAGAGACTGGCCGTCCCGAGGGTGATGATGAACGCGTTGATGCGCGTCTTGACGATGATCACGCCGTTGACCGCCCCGAGCAGGCCGCCAAAGAGCACGGCGACGAAGACCGCCACCGGCCAGGGCACCCCGGCGACCTGCATGAGCCATCCGAGGAACATCGCGACGACGCCGCCGATCGCGCCGATGGAGAGGTTCATCTGCCCGATGCCGATGACCACCATCTGGGAGAAGCCGACCACGACGGCGATCGACACGAGCCGGCCCACCGAGTAGACGTTGAACTCGGAGAGGAACCCTTCCGTGAAGATCGCGAAGACGACCCAGGACGCGAGGACGATGCCCAGCAGGCCGAAGCTGTCCCAGATCCTGACGATGCTCGTTCGCCGCACGTTCACTCCCAAAGCCCGGACGCGAAGGACATCGGCGCGAGAGCCATCTCGAGCGACTCTCATTCGTGTCATCTAGTGGACCGGCGGATCGCGATACGATCCGCCGGTGCGCTACGTGCACTCTACGCCGCCCGTCAAGTGGCCGGTGCGGCGGGTCCGCGCCCCTCGGACGGGGTAGCTGGAGATGCTCCGCCAGGGAGCGTCGTGCCGTCCGCGGCGACGACGCCACGATTCCCCGTGTCGCCTGGGGGGCGTCCGCCCTGGTCCCAGGTTGCCAATCGGCCCCGCCCGCAGGCGCGCGTGCGTGCGTGGAATACGTCTCATCAGGGCCCATCGCCAGCCTCATGGGCCGGGAGCGATGGTGGATGCCCCGCGCCGTCGCTCGCCAACTGGCCGGCTCTCACACCCGCCCACGATGTGGAACTGCCAAACGACACGAAGTCTGATGACCTTTGGGCCGGGGCGGGACTTGACTCCGCCGTTCATAGTGAGGATCGACTGACACAACGCAAGTTCATGGAATGAACCGTTGTGTTCTAGCAAACACGGGATCGCCCCGAGGAGGATAGGAGTCATGTCCATGGCAGGGACCCGCCGCCTGACCGTTCTGGCCGTGGCGGCCATGATGGTCGCGGCAGCGTGCTCGGGCGGCTCGACGCCGTCCGCCGCGCCGAGCGCCGCCGGGACTGCGGCACCCACCGAGGCTGCGACGGCACCCCCGGCAGCGTCGACAACCAAGGTCGCCAGCGTCGCGGGCGGCCCCCATCCCTTCTTCACTCCGTGGGAGCAGGGGACTGCCGATGCGGTGAAGGACTTCAACCTCGCTGGCGGCGTCTACAAGTTCCCCCCGCAGTGGGAGCTGACCGCCCAGAACAACATGGTCGAGACGCTCGTGGCGCAGGGCTACAACGCGTTCAACATCTTCCCGGGTGACGCCAACGGGACGAACGCGCTTCTCGACGAGCTGAAGAAGCAGGGCATCCCGAGCATCGCCGCGGGTGGCTGCACCAGCGAGCCCTCTCCGGCCGCGTTCTGCCTCGCCACTGACGTCTACAACTCTGCCTACATCGGCACGACGGCCCTGATCGCGGCGATGGGTCCCAACTGCACCGTCGCCAACCCCTGCGAGATCGTCCACATTGCGAGCCGGCTCGTCGACCCGAACACGCAGGCCCGCATCAAGGCCGTCGACACCGCTGTCGCCGAGAGCGGCGGAACGGTGAAGGTCCTCCAGCACCTCACCGACTCCGACGACCAGGAAGCCGCGACCAAGAAGGTCGGCGCGATCCTCGCTTCGAACGGTGACGACATCGACGGGATGATCAGCGTCGCCTACGTTGGATCCTCGGTCGCCGCGACCCTCCTCACGAACATCGGTGACAAGCGCATCAAGTTCATCGGCATCGATGACGACCCGGCGCTGCTGGAAGCGATCAAGGCCGGCTACGCGGTCGGCACGATGTCCCAGAACCCGTACGGCCAGGCCTACCTCGGCTCGTACGTCATGGATCTCCTGCGCAGTGGCTGCACCGTGCAGGATGGCTCTCCGTTCCTTATCGACACCGGCACCTTCCTGATCACGGCCGATGGTGCGGACGTGGGGTCCGTGCCGAGCGTGAAGATCGAGGACTACAGCCAGAAGCGCGTCGACATCGTCAAGGAGATGGTCGGCTCCTTCAAAGACAAGTACCTCACCTGCCCGTAGCCGCGCATGGCGCGGGGTGAGGGCCCTTGTCTCCTCCGGGGCCCTCACCCCCGCCGCGTGGCGTCCCATCGGCCGTCGCGGTCGGCCGACATACGAGCCACCAGCGCCCCCAACGCGAGAACCTTACGGGGCCGCTCGGGCACGAGGACACCGACATCACCCGCGGCCCTACCGCCCCACGGTGAAGCGTCCTACGATTGAGTCATCAATCGGAACGTCGGATCACGGAGCGAACGTTGACTACGCGAACACTCAGTCGCGGACTCGATGTCCTGGAGGCATTGGCCGCGGCGGACGAACTAGGGCTCGGGCCTTCCGCTCTCGCGGAACAGGTCGGACTCGACAAGGCGACCGTGACTCGCCTGCTTCGCACGCTTGTCGAGACAGGCTATGTCGCCCAGGACGAAGTCTCGCGACGGTATCGCCTGACCGGCAAGATCCTGCGACTCGCGCATGGCGTGAAGGCCCAGCTCGATCTGCAACGCGTCGCCCGACCCCACCTCAAGCGTCTGCGCGAGGACCTGGGTGAGACGGTCCACCTCGGAGTCCGTGAGGGCGTCGAGGTGTTCTACGTCGAGAAGCTCGTCTCGGACAACAGCATCCAGCTCGTGTCGGAGGTCGGGCAGACGATGCCCCTTCACACGACATCGCTCGGGAAGGCCATCCTCGCGGCCCTCCCCGAAGGCGACCGGGAAGCGTTGTACCTGCAGATGGACTTCGCTCCCCGGACGGCGCGGACGATCCGCTCGGTGGAGCAGTTCCGCGAGGAGATCGCCCGCACCCAGGCGCGTGGCTACGCGATCGACGATCGGGAGAACGAGGACTTCGGCGCCTGCGTCGCCGTGGCCATCCTCGGGGCGGACGGGCGTCCCGTCGGAGCGATCAGCGTCTCGGGGCCGGACTTTCGCGTCCGGGATCACTTCGAGCGGTTCGGTCTGCGCGCCCGCGCCGCTGCGCTCGAGATCACCCGCGAGCTCGGGGCCGAGGTGGACTCGGTCGGCTCGTACGCGGATCCGGCAACCCGCGCATCCCGCCCCGTGGCTGCGGGCGCGATCGCGACCGGTCGATGACCGCCTGACAGAGGAAGGGAACGCGCCAGAGTGACCCCGACGGAGATCCGCTCCCAGCTCGAGGGCGTCTTCGCGCCGATCTGCACGCCCTTCTCACGGCACGAGGATGTCGACACCGGCGCGCTGCGCGAGAACCTGGCGCGCTACGCCGGGACGCGCCTCCGCGGGCACCTTGCCCTCGGTTCCAACGGCGAGAACCGCAGCCTCTCGGAGGAGGAGCGCCGCTTCGTCCTCGGCGAGGTCGTGCGGCACCGCGGTCGGGACCAGGTCGTCATCGCGGGCGCCGCCTACGACGGTCAGCGCGAGGCGGAGCGGTTCCTCGCCGCAGCGGCCGACCTGGGCGCCGATTTCGGGCTCGTGCTGCCCCCCGGTTACTTCCGGAAGCAGATGACCGAGGACGTCCTCTTCCGGTATTTCACCACGCTGGCCGACGGCTCCCGGATCCCGCTCCTCCTGTACAACGCGCCCGGCTTCAGCGGGGTGACCCTGACGCCCGCGCTCGTGGGCCGCCTCGCCTCCCACCCGAACATCGTGGGCCTCAAGGACAGCGCCGCGAGCGGCATCGAGGAGTTCCTGCCGTTTCAGGGCGCCACGTTCCAGGTGCTCGCGGGATCGGCCAACTTCCTGTTCCCGGCAATGCTGCGCGGGTCGGCGGGCGGCACCGTATCGCTGGCCAACTCGTTTCCCGATGTCGCGTCCCGCCTCTACGACCTCGGCGTTGCGCGCGACGAGATCGCGGGCCCCCCCTACCAGGAGTGGGTTGCGCGGGTGAATCACGCGATCTCCGGTTCGTACGGCGTGGCCGGCGTCAAGGCGGCCATGGATCTCGCTGGCTTCGTCGGCGGACCGCCGCGACGACCGCTCGTCCCGCTCGATCCCGACCAGGTTGCGGCAATGCGGGAGCTCCTCGTTCGCGAGGGCCTCGTGGCGTGAGCGGCGACATCCTGGCCATCGACATCGGGACCTCCGGCCTCAAGCTCGGCGTGTTCGGCCCGGACCTGGAGCGACGACGCTCGGCCAAGCGGAGCTACAGCCCGCACCTGTACGACGACGGCAGGGCCGACATCGATCCCGAGGTCTGGTGGGCGGCGATCCGGTCGTGCTGCGCCGAGATCGGACCCGACCTGCAGGGCGTAGGCGTGGTCACGCTTTCGGTCACGACGCCCGGGCTGACGCCGATGGCCGCCGACGGCACCGCGCTGGCGCCCGCGGTCCTCTTCCTGGACGGCCGCTCCCACGAACAGGCGAGGCGCATCCGCGAGCTGGTCGGCGAGGACGAATTCCTGCGGGAGTCGGCCAACCTGCCAGTGTCCGGCGGCTCGTCGCTCGCGTCGATCCTGTGGTTTCGAGACCAGGAACCCGAGATCTGGGAGGCGACCGCGAAGTTCGGCCACTGCAACACGTACATCGTCCGGCGGATGACCGGCCGGTGGGCGATCGACCCGTCCACCACGTCGATCACGGGGATGTACAACACGGTCGCGGACGACCTGCGCTGGAACGAGCGTGTCCTCGATGTGGCGGGGATCCCGCGTCATCTGCTGCCGCCGCTGATGCTCTCGTACGACGCGGTTGGCCCGATCCTGCCCGGGGTCGCCGAGGAGCTGGGTCTGCCCCCCGACTGCGTGGTCCTCTGCGGCGGGAACGACGCGACGCTGGCAGCCTTCTCCGGCGGTATCACGGAGCCCGGCGACATCGGCATCATCAGCGGCACCTGCGACATCGTCAGCGTGTGCACGGACCGGCCGACCTCGTCGTCCGAGTTCAACCTGCGCTGTCACGTCATCCCCGGCCGGTGGCTGACGTTCTACGTCCTGAACGCCGGCGGCGAGGGTCTCGAGTGGTTCCGCCGGGTCTTCTGCCGCGAGCTCGAAGCGGACGCCTTCTACGACGACTACCTCCCCGGTGTCCTGGAGGCGTTCCTGGCGGACCCCGACGTCGACGCGCGCGAACGTGATCTGCCCCTGTACGACCCGCACCTCGGCGGCAGCCGCTACTCGGTCGAGCGCCTCAAAGGCGGCTTCTCGGGGGTGACCCTGCAGACCAGCCGCGAGGATCTCCTCGTGAGCCTGGTTCGCGGCAACATGGCCTATCTGGGACGGCATCTCGCGAGCCTGGCGGGCAGCCTGGAGCTCGGGCCGAGGATCGGCCTGTCCGGGGGCGGCGCGAAGATCCGGGGCATGCTCGACGCCCGACGCCGGTGGACCGGGGCGTTCGAGTACGAGTACCAGGACCAATCGTCGATGCTCGGTGCCGCCATGCTCGGCAAGCTCCACGAGGAAGGCGTCATGCCCGAACGCCGCCGGGCATCCGTCTCGACATAGGGGCCCGCGGCCCGGCCGGAAACGCCATCGACGCGTCTCGGCTACACTGGGTCCTCAACGTGGTCGATGGGCGCTCCGGTCGGCGCCCCGGTCCCACGCCGCCGATCTCGATCCACCCCTGCGCCCTGACCGGGCCCCGCACCGTGCGGGAGGGCCCCGCCAGGAGCACCTACGTGTCCTTTGATCATCTCGGGCTGACGCCCGAGCTCCTTCGCGCCGTCGCGGACCAGGGCTACACCGAGCCCACCCCGGTCCAGGCCGCGTCGATCCCGCTCGTTCTCGCCGGCCGCGACCTGCTCGCCGGCGCCCAGACGGGGACCGGGAAGACCGCCGCCTTCGTCCTCCCGATGCTTCAGCGCCTCAACGGCGAGGGCGGCCGTCACGACGACCGCCGCGCGGCACCTCGCCGCTACGTACGAGCCCTCGTGCTCGTGCCGACCCGCGAGCTCGCCCTGCAGGTGGAGGAGAGCGTCCGCGTCTACGGCGCCCGCCGGCCCATCCGCTCGGTGGCCGTCTACGGCGGTGTCGGCTTCGGGCCCCAGGCGAGCGCCCTGCGCGCCGGGGCCCAGATCGTTGTGGCGACGCCCGGCCGCCTCCTCGACCACGCGGGCCAGCACACGATCGACCTCTCGCAGCTCGAGATCCTCGTCCTCGACGAGGCGGACCGGATGCTCGACATGGGCTTCATTCACGACATCCGCCGGATCCTGGCCCTGCTGCCGCAGCGCCGCCAGACGCTCCTCTTCTCGGCGACCTTCTCGGATCCGATCCGGGAGCTCGCCAACCGGTTCCTGGAGCGGCCGGCCGAGGTCGACGTCGCCCCCCGCAACACCGCCGCGGTGCTGGTGCGCCAGCTGGTGCATCCCGTGGACCGCGAGCGCAAGCGCGAGCTCCTGAGCTCGCTCGTGCGGAGCGGTCGCATCGACCAGGCACTGGTCTTCACGCGGACCAAGCATGGCGCGAACCGGCTCGCCGAGCAGCTCTCCCGCGACGGGATCGCGACGGCCGCCATCCACGGCAACAAGGCCCAGGCACAGCGCGTTCGCGCCCTGGCCGACTTCAAAGCGGGGCGGGTCGCGGTCCTCGTGGCCACGGACATCGCCGCCCGCGGGCTGGACATCGACTCCCTGCCCCACGTCGTCAACTACGAGATGCCGATGGTCCCGGAGGACTACATCCACCGGATCGGCCGGACCGGGCGAGCCGGCGCCGAGGGCATGGCGATCTCGCTCGTCTGCGTCGACGAGGGGCCGCTCCTGCACGGCATCGAGCGACTCCTCCGCCGAACGATCGCCGTGGAGGTCGTCCCCGGCTTCGAGCCCGACCGCTCCATCGCCTCGGAGCCGATCCGCCTTCGGTCGGCCGAGCACCGGGCGATCGCCTCGCGACCTCGCCCCGTCGGACACGGCGCGCCGATCGGCCGCGCCGCGCGTCCCGTTGTCCCCGGCCGCCCGACCGCGCGCCCGCAGCACGGCAATCAGCGTCCGCAGCACGCCGCGCGCCCGTGGGCCACTCCGCGTCCCCAGCATGCCACCTCGCGCCCGCAGCACGCGGCCCGGCCGGACGACCGGCGCCACGATGGGGTGGCCCGGCCGGCTCTTCGCCCGGGCTTCACGGCCATGCCGGGCGAGCGGTTCGCTCGCGGCGATTCGGGGGCGACGGAGGCGCGGTCGCGCGCCTGAGACGAAGGCCGCCGGCGCCGGCTGCGCGATGACCGCCAGGCCGCCGCGCCGGACCCGCCCGGCCCGCCGCCCGATCAGGCCCGCTTCGACGGCGGCGGGGTGATGATCCGGGCGCTACCGGCCGACGGTCGGATCGTGCTCTCGTGGTCATCGTCCCAGCGGACCCGGTAGCGGATCCCGTAGGACGCCTCGATCACCTCGAGGATCACCCCCTCGCGTGCCGCCTGGCCCACCTTCTCCGATTCGACGACGATCCGATCTCCAACCTGGGCGGTCATCCTGCACCTCCGGGCAACGGGGCTCCCTGCCCCGAACGATGGGCGCCGAGCGACAGTCGTGGAAGGGGCTGAGGTCACGAATCTCCGCGGACGTCCGGACACGCGGCCCGCGCGCCATCTGCCCGGAGCTCGGTGAGGAGCGACGATCGGCGGGCGTTTCCGGGCGCTTCGGCCCTGCGCCGGCGGTCCGCCCCGCCGGTACGGTCGGGGTGATGGGGTCTGCCCGGTCCCCGCGGATCCCGCCCCAGAGGACGCGCCCCATGAAGGTCCTTGTCAGCGTCGCCTCCCGGCACGGCGCCAGCTTCGAGATCGCCGAGGAGATCAGCGCGACGCTCGCCGGCGCCGGCTTCCAGACCGCCGTCCTCCCGCCCGACGCGGTGACGAGCCTCGAGGGCTACGACGCCGTCATCCTGGGGAGCAGCGTCTACGTCGGCCACTGGATGGACCCTGCCGTCAACCTCGTGGAGCGGTTCTCGAAGGAGATGACGACGATCCCGGTGTGGCTCTTCTCGAGCGGGCCGGTCGGCCACGAGCCGAAGCCCGACGACGAGCCGGTCGACGTCGCGGACCTGGTCGCGGCGACGGGCGCCCGCGAGCACCGGGTCTTCGCCGGCCAGGTCGATCGGAGCCGGCTGGGGCTCGGCGAGAAGGTCCTCCTCACCGCGGTCCGGGCTCCCGAGGGCGACTTCCGGCCGTGGGACGAGATCCGGACCTGGGCCGGCGAGATCGCGGCCGCGCTGAAGGCGGGCTAGCCTCGAACCGCCCGGCGCCCGCTACCATGCGCCGGTGAGCAGCGAGCTGGGCTCCGCGACGATCGGCCCCTGGCGCCGCATCGCCCGCCGCATCGCCTACGAGAACCCCTGGATCACGGTCTGGCACGACGACGTCGCCCGGCCGGACGGAAGCCCCGGCGTCTACGGCGTCGTCCATTTCGCGTCGCTCGCGGCCGGTATCGTCGCCCTCGACGAGGACGACAGGGTGCTCCTGGTCGGCCAGCACCGCTACACCCTCGACGCCTACTCGTGGGAGATCCCCGAGGGCGGCGTCCCGGCAGGCGAGGATCCCCTCGAAGGCGCCCGGCGCGAGCTCCGAGAGGAGACCGGCGTGGTCGCGGCCGGCTGGCGCGAGATCGGGCGCTTCCACCTGTCGAACTCGGTGACCGACGAGGCGGGTGTCCTCTACCTGGCGACGGGCCTCACCCAGGAGTCCGCCGCTCCCGAGGCGACCGAGGACCTCGCGATCCGGTGGGTGCCCTTCGGGGAGGCGGTCGCCATGACCCTCGACGGGCGCATCACGGACGCGATCGCGATCCTCGGGATCCAGCGCGTGGCCCTCGAGCGCCTGCGTGGCGGCGCGCGCTGACCACGGGCATGAGCGGGGCCTGACCCGTTCCGCCCGCCCGCCTATCGCCTGCCGACGGGCGGCGCCGGTCGGGTCGGCTCCAGGATGACCTTGAGGCCGTCGCGGCGCACCGCCGTTTGGAACGCCGCCTCGAAATCGGCGACGGCGAACCGGTGGCTCACCACGGACAAGACGTCGACCAGGCCGGCCTCGACCAGGGCGATCGCCCGCGGATAGGCCCGGTTCATCCGCCGCGAGAATCGAAGGTCCAGGCCCTTGCGCCGGGCGATCGAGCTCGTGATCGTCGATCGGTCGCCGGCCGGGATCCCGGCCACGACAACCGTGCCAGCGGGCCGCGCCAGCGCGATCGCCGTCTCGATCGCGTCGTCCTCGCCGGCAATCTCGATCGCCGCGTCCACGCCCCGCCCCGCCGTTGCATCGAGCAGGAAGCCACGCTCGGTGTCGTCCTCCACGAGCGCGGCAACCGCGCCCAGGCGGCGGGCGGCCTCCACCCGGTGGGGCAGCCGGTCGGTGGCCACGATCGTCGTCGCACCCGCCACGCGCGCCAGCTGGATGAGGAGGAGGCCGATCGGCCCACAGCCGAAGATCCCGACTGCGTCGCCCGGCCGGATGCGGGCAAGGCGGAGGGCGTGGATCCCCACACCGAGCGGCTCCAGCATAGCGCCCGCGACATCGTCGATCGCGTCGGGAAGCGGCACCAGGTTCGCGGTCGGCCAGGCAAGCATCTCGCGCAGGGCCCCGTCGGTCACCGAGTGGCCCAGGAAGCGCACCCGGGGGCACACGTGACCGTGGCCGGCGGCACATGTCGGGCAGGTGCCGCACGGAACCTGCGGGTCGAGCGCCACCCGCTGGCCCGCCCGGGGCCCGTCGACGATCACGCCCGCCGCTTCGTGGCCCAGGACCAGTGGCGTCGTGAGCACGGCGTCGCCGATCCCCGACGCGTCGTACCAGTGCAGGTCGGAGCCGCAGATGCCCGCCGCGGTCACCCGGACCAGCGCCTCGGCCGGCCCCGGGACCGGCGTCGGCTCGTCGGTGAGGCGGAGGTCGCCGACGCCATGGAGGCGGAGCGCCTTCATCGCGCGCGGTCGTCCGCGGCGGCGGCCAGGAGCGCGTCCTCCGCGGCCCGGGTCCAGCGCCCGTCGCGCAGCGCTGCCGCCGCCGTCGGGAGGGGCCCGGCCAGCTCCGCGAGCCGGACCAGGCCCAGCTCGTGGAGAGCCGGGTAGACCACGATCTTGCCGCCGGTCGTCCGCGCCTCGACTGCGATGAGCGCCTCCGCGACGCCCTCCATGCCGCAGATCGCGTCGACCGAGATGTTCGTGTCGAGCTCCCCCCGCTCGAGCCTCCCCAGCACGGCCTGCATGTCCGGGATCTGGGAGCCGCTCGTGCCGAAGAGGTAGATGCCCTTCGCGAGCACTGCGTCCAGGTCGAGCGCGGCCCGCGTCCCCGCGGCGAATCCGGCGAAGATGTTGATCCGGGCGTGGTCCCCCGCCAGGTCGACGGCCTCGGTGACCATCCGGGGGGCCGGGACCATGACGGCGACATAGCTGAACCCGGGCTCGGGCCGGGTCGTGCGACTGTTGAGGAAGGCCGCCGGGATCCCGTGCGAAGCTGCCAGGGGACTGGCAATGCCCGCGAGATGGGCGAGCCGCGCCTCGTCGATGTCGACCGCCGTCAGGCTCAGCCCCGCCAGGCCGGACAAGGCAGTCCGGATCACGTGCATGAAGCCCATCGGGCCCGCGGCGCCGATCACCGCGACCCGGTCGCCGGGCCGGATGTCACCGCCGCTCGGGGCGATCGCGTACCCGTCGGCCGCCGAGGCGCCGGTGGTGCCGACCCAGCGCGTGAGGTCGTAGTGGATTCGCCCGACGTCCACGTCGACGGGCCGCCCGATTCGGCCGCCGCCCAGGACGACGTCGACGACCCCGCGCGGCGCGAGCAGTCCCTGGAGCTGCTCGATGCGATCGGGGTCGGCGCCGAAGTAGACGATGTCGTCGAAGGACTCGCCGGGCAGCGCGCCCGCGTCCGCGGCGAAGGAGACGTCGGGTGCGCCGGGGTCCACGAGCGCCCGGAGCGCCGTACGCTGGGCTTCGTCCGTCACGACCGCCGTCACCGCGGCAGGCGTGGCCGCCGCGAGAAGCCGTGCCAGTCCCTCGATCGCATGCCCGGCGTCCGCCACGACGAGCAACCGTCCGCCGGGCGCCAGCGTGGAGCGCTCGGTCGAGGCGTACGACGCCTCGACGCAGGCCCACGGCTCGAGGAGCGCGATGGCCGAACCGCCGGGCGCCTCGCCGACGGGAATCAGGAAGCGCTCTCCCGTGCCGGGCTCGATGATCATCCGTTCGTCCAGGAGCACGTACTCCTGGAGCCCGCCCTCGAAGTTGTACCCGAAAGCGGCGTTCGAACCGGGAGTCGGGAGGTGCCGATAGTCGGTCTGGACGAGGACGCGCTCGCCGACGGCATGCCGGGCGACGGCCGCCCCGACGGCGACGATCCGTCCGGCGACCTCGTGACCGGGGACCGTGGGCTGCACCCCCGGCACGTAGCTCGGGATCTCCGCGAGCGTCGTCTCGTCGAGGCCGCCCGAGACTTCCGCCTTTCGGAGGTGCGTGGAGAAGGCCTTGAGGAGCTTGGTGTCGGAGAAGCAGATCCCGACTGCCTCGACCTTGACCACGAGCTGCGTCGGGCCGGGCCGGGCCACCGGCTTGGCCCGGTTGTGGACGAGCCGCCCCGGACCGACGTACTGGATCGCGTGCTGGGTCGCCGGCAGCACCGGGGCCGGCGCGGGAGTCTGCTTCACTGGGTGCTCCTCGTGGCGGGGGAGGGGACGGCTTTCGGTCGGACGGCCCGGCGGGCTTTGTGGCGGTTCAGCTCAGCATCACCTGGCCGCCGGTGACCGGCAGGGCCTGGCCGGTCTCGTACTGCTGGGCGACGAGGTAGTAGAGCGCCTCCAGCACGTCGGCCGGCGTACAACCGCGGCCCATGGGGACCTTGGCTTCGTAGAAGTGGCGGACGTCATCGATGGTCGTCGCGCCCGGCACCTTGCCCGTGCGGAGGTACTGCACGAAGAGGCCGCTCTCGGGGTCTGCCCACAGCGGCCCGTCGAAGAAGTTGCCCGGGCAGATCGCGTTGACCTTGACGCCGTCGTCCACGAGCTCGAGCGCGAACGACTGGGTGAGCCCGATCCCGCCGAATTTCGACCCCGCATAGGCGCTGTTGCGGCCGGAGCCGACCAGCCCGGACTTGGAGTTGATCTCGATGATGTCGCTCCGGTGCTCGGGCCTCGCGTGGTGCTGGCGGGCCATGATCGGGGCGGCGGACCGCACCCCCAGGAAGTAGCCGCGGTAGTTGACCTGGGTGACGAGGTCGAACTCGGCCAGCGGCTGGCTGGTCACCCCGCCGGCGCGCAGGACACCTGCGTTCGAGACGAGGACGTCGAGCCCGCCGTACCGCACGACGGTCGCGTGGAAGCCATCCGCCACCGACTGCTCGTCCATGACGTTCATGGCAACGGCGGTCGCCCGACCCGGGCCGTGGCGGGCCTCCAGGTCGCCGGCGTTGGCCTCCGCGAGGGCCGCGTTCAGGTCGGCCAGCACGACGTGGCCGCCCTCGGCGACGAGGTCGGCGGCGATGGCGAGCCCGAACCCCTGGGCGGCCCCGGTGACGAGCGCCACCTTGCCCGCAAACCGGCCGGCGCCGGCCGGTCCGGCGGCGACCTCGCGGCGGTAGGCCTCGGCTTCCCACGCCTCGATGAACGTCCGCTCACCGACGGAGAGGGCCCGCACCCCGCCCAGGGCGAGGGCACCCTCGCCGATGCGCAGGGCATCGAGGTAGACATGGCGCGCGATGTCGGCCTCGTCGAACGTGTCGCCCGCTGCGAACAGGCCGAGCCGCGGCACAACCACGACGACGGGGGCGGTGCCGTGGGTCGCGGCGTGCTCGGCCAGCCGCTCGCGGAGCAGGTCGGGCACGTCGTCCGGCTCGATCTCGTCGGCCACGTCCAGGAGGAGCGGCCAGGATCCGGCGTAGACGATCTGGTCGGGGGTCAGCGGGCCGCCGTGCACGAAGTCCCGCCCGGCCGGGCGGGCCACGAACGACGCGACGAGCGGCGCATCGTCGAAGGTGACCACCCGGAGCGCCTCGCCGGTGGCCAGGAGCCCGCGGAGCGACGGCCCGATCACGTCGACCAGCGTCCGGGCACGCGCCGGGTCCATGCCGGCCGGAGGCAGGTCCGCCGCCGAGGGCGCCCCGGAGGCCCTGGCCCGATCCATCGCCGCCCGCACGGTGTCCAGGAGCCAGCCGGATCGTTCCTCGATCTCGGCCGCCGAGTCCCCCCCGACGATGATCCCGTGATTCTGCATGACCGTGACCGCCGGGGCCGGCCCGCCGGTGCGCTCGACGTGGGCCCGGCGGGCTTCCACGATGGCGCGCGCGAGTGGCAGGCCCGGGTCGGTGTAGGGCACCCAGAGCGCCCGGTCGCCGAAGAGCCGCGCCGCGATAGCCGCACCGTCCCGGTTGCAGGTGACAGCGTTGATGTCGAGGGGGTGCGTGTGCAGGACGAAGCGCTCGGGCAGGAAGGCGTGGAAGAGCAGCTCGACGGAGGGACGCCGTCCGCCAACGTCGGCCAGGCGGGCCGCCATCGCGGTGCGCATGACCGGGTCGCCGGCCGCATCGGCCGCGTCGGCCATTGCGCCGGCCGCGCCGTTCTCCGCGTCGTCGGCGTGGAGGAGCGCCAGCAGCGGCTCCATGTCGAGCGGCACGAGATCGTCCGCGGCGAGCGTCGCGAGGGCCACGCCGCTCGGCTTGATGTACAGGACGCCGTCGACCTTCACCGACGCGTTGCCGCCTCCACCCCGGGCGAACTCCGGGTCGCGGCCGAACCGCCGGGCGACCGCGATGAGCTCGTCGAGCGCCGCGCCGGGCGTGGGGGGCAGCTCGCGACGGCCGGTCTGGCGGCCGCTCATCGGGCCACCGGCTGGGCTGCCGCCGGGGCGCCCGCCCGGGCCATGGCCGGGGATGCCGCCGCGATGAGCTCGGCCCCGAGCTCGGCGAACCAGCGGATGCGCGTCTCGCCGTCCGGGAAGCCCGGGTTGAGCCGGCCCTGGCCGTCCACGTAGCCCGGCTGCCCGGAGGCGCGGAGGTGCTGGTGGGCCGCCACCACGCAGGTGGCCTCCCGGAACGCCGCGCGCGCCGCGGGCGAGGGCAGTGATCCGTCGACGCAGCGGGGCTGGAGCGGGATCCGCTCGCGCGTGTTGTGCTCGGTGCCGGCCATCACGATGATGCCGGCCTCCCGGAGTGCCGCGACGTAGGCGTCGACGACGGCGGGGTGGTTCCGGTTCGGCATCAGCTCGGCGGCGTGGATCCCCCGTTCGATCACCCGCTCCGCGAGCGCGCCGGGCGGCTCTTCCCAGGGGCAGACCGGCGACGTGCCGTCGGCCAGGGTGGGGTAGCAGGGAATGCCGTCCATCTCGAGGATCAGCCGGTAGGCGTCGTCGAACGAGACCGCCGACTCGGGCACGAACGCCGGCCGGCCCGCCTTCATCAGCCGCGAGCGGATCTCGCCCTGGATGGCGATCGCGTCGTCAGCCGAAGCTGCGGCGGGCAGGCCGAACGCCCGGGCGAGAAGCGCCTGCCGTCGCTCGGGAGCAACCACGAGGAAGAGCGTCTCCTGGAAGGCCATCGCCACATGGCGCTCCTGGAGCACGACCCACGAGCTCGGGACGCCGGCCCGCTCGGCGACCTCCGCGGCGATGCTCTCCGCGGTCAGCGCGGTCTCGAGGCCGGCCTGGGCGAAGCAGGCGCGGACCAGCGGGACCATCGCCCGCATCCGCTCGGCGTCCGCGGCGCGGACCTGCTCGAGAAGTCGAGCCGCGGTCGCCGTCGGCGCCGCGAACGGGTCGACGCCCTTGCCGCAGAGATAGATGCGCCCCGGATTCGCCGGGTCGTTGACCTTCACCGCCGCGTCGCGGAGCGAGTCGATGACGCTGATGAACTCGAGGCCGAAGAGCGGGACGATCCCGGCTGATGCGGCGGCATCGGCGAACCGCCGGTAGATCCCGTGGTCGTGGAAGTTCGACGCGCCGAGGACCGTGATGCCCTCCGTCGCGGCAGTCCGGACGGCGTCCTCGGCGGTCTCGAAGGCCGAGAAGTTGGGCGGCAGGTGGATGTGGGTGTTCAACATCGTCGGCGGCTCAGACGATCGTCGTCTTGACGTCGAAGGCCTCGACCACGCCCCGCATCTCCTCGAGGGTGAGGCCCTCGGCGCGCTCACCGTTGACGAGGTCCATGTACTCGTAGCGGGCCGCCGTCTCGGCGTACTCGATGCGGTCCACGGCGCGGGTGACGGAGATGTCCGAGCGGGACATGACGCCGTGTTTCGACCACAGCACGATCCGGTGTCTCCGCAGGCTCTCCACGTTGGCCGCCATGAGGGCCGGGGATCCGGGGAGGATGAACGGCAGGACGCCGATCCCCGCCGGCAGGTTGACGATCGTCTCGGGCTCCCAGCGCAGCAGGCGCCGGCTCAGGCGGTCCTCGTCGCGGTAGGCGGGGAGGTGGCTGAGGTACGTCAGGTGTGGCGGCTGGGCATGGACGACGGCGTGGAAGTTGGTCCCGGTTCGGGCCACCGTGTCGTCGTGGACCGCGAGGTGCGAGTTCCATTCGCTCGTCAGGCGGTCGAAGAGGCGTCGTGGCGAGGTGTGGAGCGTGCCGCCCGTGCCATCGTCGCCAACCCGGACGACGCCCAGGTTCGCCGCCGGATCCGCAGCGATGTCACGCAGGCGGCGTCCGGATCCCGTGACGATCACGAACCGGCCGGCGAGGTTGGGGGCCGGCTGGGGCAGCCGGATCTCCTCCGCGACGGGAAAGCGTCGCCGGATCTCGATGGCCCAGCCGATGCAGACCGAGATGTTACCGGCAGCGCCTTCAGCGGCGTCGATCGTCGCGATCCGCTTGCCGCCCTCCCCGATCGAGGCGAGGATCTCGTCGAGCTCCGGGAAGGGTTCCTGGATCGCCATGTGCGCCTCCCTCGTGTCGGGGGCGGCCCGCGGCCGTCCCGTCGGGCAGGGGTCAGCCCCAGCCGGCCGCCGTGCCGCCGGCCCGGGCCGCCGCGCGCGCCTCGGCCTCGCCGGACGCGAGGTAGGCGCGGTACGGGTCGGCCGGCAGTCCGCGCCCGACCCGCAGCTCGGCGAGGAGCGGCCGGACGTCCGTCGAGAAGGCGTCCTGCAGCTGGCGATTTGCCTCGAGCACGTCGCCGGCCGCCTGGGCTGCCAGAAGCGCCTCGCGGTCGACCAGGAGCGCCTTGGCCATCGTCTCCTGGAGGTTCATCACGCTGCGGACCATGGCCGGGACCTTGGGCTCGATGTTGTGGCACTGGTCGAGCATGTAGACAACCTCGTTCGCGCACCGCTGGGCGACCGGGTCGCCGTCGTCGCGCATCGCGTTGACGAGCTCGTGGGCAATGCGGAAGAGCTGGTACGGGTCGATCGAGCCGACCATCAGGTCGTCGTCGCCGTACTTCTTGTCGTTGAGGTCGAAGCTGCCCAGGCGGCCCTCGGCAAGGAGCAGGGCCACGATCTGCTCGATGTTGACGCCCATCGCGTGGTGGCCGGTGTCGACGCAGACCGTCGCCCGGTCGCCGACCGTCCGGCAGACCGACAGCGCCTGGCCCCAGTCCTGCACGTCGGTGGAGTAGAGGGCCGGCTCGTAGAGCTTGTACTCGAGGTACATCCGCACGCCTGCCGGCAGATGGGGGTAGACCTCGCGGAGCCCTTCGACCAGGCGATGGCGCCGCCAGCGCATGTCGTCCTGGCCCGGGTAGTTGGTGCCGTCGCCGAGCCAGACCTTGACCGCGTTCGAGCCCGTCGCGCCGGCGATCTCGCAACACTCGAGGATCGCCCGGACCGCCTTCGCCCGGACCGCGGCCGACGGGTGGCAGAGGGAGCCGAGCTTGTAGTCTTCGTCCTGGAACGTGTTGCTGTTGATGCCGCCGATCCGCAGCCCGCGTTCGCCCGCGTAGGCGGCGAGGGCGGCGTAGTCGTCGACCTGGTCCCAGGGGATGTGGAGCGAGACCGAGCCCGCGATCCCGGTGTACCGGTTGACGGTCGCTGCGTCATCGATCTTCTCGAAGACCGTCCGCGGCACGCCCGCCTGCGGGAAGACCCGGAAGCGCGTCCCGGTGTTCACGAAGCCCCACGACGGGATCTCGACGTTGATGCCCGACATGGCCCACTCGAGGCGCTCGAGCGCGGGGGCGGTGGCGGGGCGGGCGACGGCCGCGATCGGGGGCATGGTGCTCTCCTTCGTCAGGGCGCGGTGGATGCGGGCAGGCGTCGCGCGGCGACGTCGGCGAAGCGTGCCCGGGCCTCGGCCCAGTCGCCTTCGGGCTCGTAGTGGGTGACCGGGAACGAGCGTGCGATCAGGGCCCGGGCCTCGGCGATCGAGGCGAGCTCGCCCACCGCGATCGCCTGCACGCACAGGTTGCCCGACGCCGTGGCCTCGACGGGTCCGGCTCGAACCGGAAGCCCCGTCGCGTTTGCGGTCAGCCGGCAGAGGAGCCGGTTGTTCGACCCGCCGCCGACGACCTGGATGGCCTCGATGGGATGGCCCGAGGCCCGGGCGAGCTCGTCGACCGCGACGGCATAGCGAATGGCGAGGCTCTCCAGGAGCACCCTGACGAGCGTCCCGTCATCCTGGGGAACCGGCTGGCCGGTCTCGGCACAGAAGGCGCGCGCGCGGGCGGGCAGGTCACCGGGGCGCAGGAAACGCTCGTCGTCGGGATCGATGAACGCCGTGAAGGCTGGGGCCGCCTCGGCGAGCGCAGCCAGCTCCGCGTACGAGGGCGCGTCGCCCGCCGGCCACAGCGCGCGCCGGCTCTCCTGGACCAGCCAGAGGCCCACCACGTTGCGCAGCAGGCGAACCGTGCCACCGACGCCGCCTTCGTTGGTCAGGTTCGCGGCCAGGGTCACGGCGGAGATCACCGGGGCCGGCACCTCGAGGCCGATGAGCGACCAGGTGCCGGAGCTCAGGAAGGCGGTCGTCGGGCCGGCCAGCGGCGCCCCGACCACGGCGGACGCGGTGTCGTGCGTGCCCGGCGCCACCACGCGGGCGTCGCGCAGGCCCGTCTCCGCCGCCACGTCCGCGCGCACGGGGCCCAGCACCGTTCCAGGCGCCACGACCGGCGGCAGGATCCCGGTCGGAATGCCGAAGCGGGCGAGGAGCGGCCGCGCCCAGTCGCGGGTGACCGGGTCCAGGCATTGGCTGGTGCTCGCGTTGGTGTACTCGGCGACGGCGCTTCCGGCCAGGTAGTGGTGGAAGAGGTCGGCCATCATCAGCAGCCGGTCGGCCTGGCCCAGCAGCGGGTCGCCGGCGCGGACCATCGAGTAGAGCTGGTAGAGCGTGTTGATGGGCATGAACTGGATGCCCGTGGCGGCATAGATCTCGTCGCGCGGCATGACCGCGAAGGCGAGGTCCGGCATCCCCTCCGTCCGTGCGTCCCGGTAGTGCACCGGGTTTGCAAGGAGCCGGCCGCGGGCGTCGAGGAGCCCGAAATCCACGCCCCATGTGTCCACGCCGACGGATGCCACGGGGCCGCCGCCGGCGGCCAGCCGGAGGCCGGCGATCACCTCGCCGAAGAGGCGCAGGAAATCCCAGTGCAGGGTGCCCGCCAGGGTCACCGGGACGTTGGGAAAGCGGTGGACGTCCTCGAGGGCCAGGCGCTCGCCGTCGAAGGAGCCGACCACGGCACGGCCGCTCTCCGCGCCGAGGTCGACGGCGACCATCCGGAGCGGACTGTCAGTCAAGGCGGAAGACCTCCTCGAGGCGACGGTGGAAGCCGGTCTCCGGGTCCGTGCAGGGGTCGATCAGGGCGGCCATCTCGGCCTGCCAGCGCGCGTTGACGGGGGCCGCGTCCATCAACCTGCGGAAGCGGTCGAAATCGTCGACCTCGAAGCAGCCGAACAGGTCGTCCTCCCGCAGGTAGATGGAGTAGCTCCGGCAGCCCGCGGCGCGAAGGGCGTCGAGCATCTCGGGCCACACCGCGGCGTGGCGGCGCCGGTACTCGGCCTCCGCCCCGGGCAGGAGCCTCATGGTGAAGGCGACGCGTTCCATGGCTGGTTCCCGGGAGAGGGGCAGCCCCGGCGGCAGGAGACCGCCGGGGCTGCAGGTTGGTTCCTAGAAGTCGAAGTTGTCGATGTTCGTCGCGTCGAACCGGAACGCCGGCCCGAGGATGACGACGCTGTCCGCTCCGATGGTGTAGGGCTGGTCGTTGTTCAGACCCTTGACGGTGAAGGTTTCGCCCTCCTTGCCGGTGATCTCGCCGCTGACGAGCTTGGCCGCGATCTGGAAGGACAGATAGCCAAGGTCCGGGACGCTCCACAGGCCGAACACCGGGGAAGTGCCGTCCTTGACGAAGGGCCGCATGTCGTTCGGGAAGCCGAGGCCGGTCACCTTGACCGAGTCCGACTTGCCGGCCTGCGAGACGACCTGGGCCGCCGCGAGGATGCCGACCGTCGTCGGGGCGACGATGACCTTGAGGTCCGGGTACTTGGTCAGCAGCGCCTGCGCCTGCTGGGTGCTCTTGGTGGCGTCGTCGTCACCGTAGACGGTGTCGACGAGCTTGAGCCCGGCGTACTTGGCTTCGCCCAGGGTCGTCTTCATGAGGTCGATCCAGGCGTTCTGGTTGGTGGCCGTGGCGGCCGCCGAGAGGATCGCGATCTCGCCGGTGCAGCTCGGGGCGAGCTCACAGGCCCAGTCCGCGAGGTTGACGCCGACGCCGCTGAAGTCGACCTGGTTGACGAAGACGTCATAGGCGCCGACGGCGGGGCTGGAGTCGAAGCCGACGACCTTGATGCCCTTCGCCATCGCCTCCTTGAGAGCCGGGGCGACCTCATCCTTGCCGTCGGCCGAGATGATGATCGCGGCGACGCCCTGCGTGGTGAGGTCCGTGATGAAGGGGATCTGGAGATCCGCCTTCGCCTCGTTCGGCCCGACCTGGATGACCTTGGCGCCGATCTCGGCGGCTCCCTTGTCGACCCCGACCTTGGCCGCGGCGAAGTACTGGTTGACGATGTCCTTCGGCAGGTAGCCGACGGTCACGCCTCCGGCGGGGGCCGCCGTCGCGGATGCCGCCGCGGACGGGGCGGCCGTCGAGCCGCTGGAACATGCCGACAGCACGATGACGGCGGTGCCGGCGATGGCAACCCATCGCCCGGCGAATGTGAGCTTCAAGTCCATTCCTCCTCTATGCCTGTGGAAGTGCCTGCTCACCAATCGGGATCGAGTCGGCCGGCGGGTGCCTGTCTCTCCGGGCTCGATCGATTGCCGACTTGGCATGGTGACCAAAGGTGGGGATGACGACCGAGAGGATCAGGAGCAGCCCGAGGGCGATGCTCTGGACCTCGACCGACACGCTGGCGAGGCGAAGGGCGTTCTGCATCACCGCCACGGTGAGGACGGCAAGGACCGTGCCCGGGATCGTCCCCGACCCGCCGAAGATATTGGCCCCCCCGAGCAGCACGACCGTGACGGCCGTGATGGTCATGCCGGAGCCGGCATCGGCCCGGGCGCTCGAGAGGCGCGAGGTGAGGATCACGCCGGCCAGGGCGGCGATGGTCCCCGAAAGGACGAACATGCTGATGCGGAGGCGGGCGACCCTGACCCCGGAGTAGCGGGCCGTGCCGGCGTTCTTGCCGATCGCGTAGGTCTGGCGGCCGATCCACGTCCGGTGGAGGACGATGCCCAGCACCACCGCGAGCGCGAGGAAGACCACGAACGACCAGGGGATCTCCGTGCCGGGCACGTCCCCGAACCCGAGCTCGGTGAACGCCGGCGGGAAGTCGCTCACGCCCCGCGGTCCGAGGATGATCAGGGCCATGCCGCGGAAGAGGGCAAGCGTGCCCAGCGTGACGACGAGCGACGGCAGGCCGCCCAGGGCGGAGAGCGCGCCGTTCAGGAGCCCGCCGCCGGCGCCCATCACGAGGACGATCGGGATCGCGATCTCGAGGGGCACGCCCGCGGCCCACATGAAGCCGAGGGCGGCGCTCGCCAGGCCGGCCATCGACTCGACGGACAGGTCGATCTCGCCGAGGATGATGACCAGGGTCAGGGGCAGGGCCATGATTGCCACTTCCATCAGGGCGGCAACGAGGTTCGAGAAGTTGCCGGGCGTCAGGAAGAACGGCGACAGCGAGTTGCCGAGGATGATCAGTCCCAGGAGGGCGACCAGGAGGAGCGTCTCCCAGCGGGCGAGCAACCGCGTCCAGCGGCGCGAACCCGTGCCGGACGTGGTCACCGCGGTCATCGGGCACCGCTCCGCGTGTTCGCGCGCTGGACGCCGCGCCGGATGACCTGGTCGCCGCCGATCGCGACCAGGATCACCACGCCGTAGATCGCCTGGAGCCAGAACTGGGAGAGGCCGACGAGGATGAGCGCGTTGGCGATGAACCCGAGGAACAGGGCGCCGATCGCGGCACCGGCAAGGGTCCCGGTCCCGCCGAGGGTGTTGACTCCGCCGACCACGACCGCGGCAATGACGGCCAGCGACGCGCCGGTCGCCGCGGTGCCGTTGATCGTCCCGAACTCCATCACCCACATCACGCCGGCCAGGCCCGCGAGCAGGCCGCACAGCGAGAACGCGACGAACACCACGAGCCGGGAGGGGATGCCCAGGATGGCGGCCGCCTCCGGGTTGCTGCCAACCGCATACACCTGGCGGCCGAACCGGGTCGAACGGAGGAACACGGAGCCGGCGGCGACGACCAGGATCGTCACCAGGACGAACACGGGAATGCCGAGGATGTCGGCGCGAGCCCAATCCGTGAACCCCGCCGGCAGTCCCGCCAAGGGGACCTGGTCGGGGCCCGCGATCACGTAGTCGATCCCGCGGAAGATGCTCAGCGTGCCAAGGGTGGCGACGATCGCCGGCACCTTGAGCACCGCGACGATGAAGCCGTTGACCATGCCCAGCCCCAGGCCGATGGCGAGCCCCATCGCGATCGCCCCGACCGGGTCGAGAAGATGGAGCTCCAGGGTCCGGGCCACGCTGTACGCGACCAGCCCGATCGTGGCCTCGACCGACAGGTCGATCCCCCGCGTGATGATCACGATCGCCTCGCCGACCGCGGCCACCGCGACGATCGAGGCGAGGACCGCCACCTGGCTGAAGTTGGCCACCGAGAGGAACTGCGGCGCGATGAGCGACACGCCGGCGCCGAGCACGAACATGATCGCGACCAGGCTCAGCTCCCGCTGCCGGCCGATCGCCATGAGCCAGTTGCGACGGGCGGGCCTGGGGCCCACCGCCGGGGCCGCGCCAACCTCAGCCACGGGGCTCCTCACCTGCGGTGGCGACCGGGCCGTCGCCCTCGTCCCTGGCGAGATTGCCGGTGGCGGCGATCATCACGCGCTCCTGGGTTGCCTGGTCGCCGGGGATCTCGGCGGTGACCCGGCCTTCGTGGAGAACGATGATCCGGTCGGACATGGCCAGCACCTCGGGCAGGTCGCTGGAGATGAGGATGATCGCGAGACCTGACGCCGCGAGCTCGGAGATGAGCCGGTGGACCTCGACCTTGGCCCCGATGTCGATGCCGCGCGTGGGCTCATCGAGGATCAGGACCCGCGGCCCGGATGCCAGCCATTTGGCCAGGACGACCTTCTGCTGGTTCCCTCCGGACAGCGCGCCGACCATCTGGTCGACGCCGGTCATCCGGACGTTGAACTGCTCGGTGTGCTCCCTGGCGACCCTGCGCTCGGTCGCGGCCGAGACGAGGAATCGGGGGAACAGGCGCGGCAGGATCGGCAGGGTCACGTTCTGGGCGATCGTGAAGTCGAGCACGAGGCCTTCCTGGTGACGGTCCTCGGGCAGGTAGGCGATGCCCGCGTGCATGGCGGCCGATGGGGCCGCGAAGTCCACGAGCTTGCCGCCGAGACGCACCTCGCCGCTGTCGCGGCGGTCGATCCCGAAGAGGACCCTCGCGACCTCGGAGCGGCCGGCGCCCACGAGCCCGGCGAGCCCGACGATCTCGCCGGCGCGCACCGAGAATCCGACGTCGCGGAAGACGCCCACCCGGGTCAGGCCGCTCACCTCGAGCAGGACGTCGCCGATCGGGTTCTCCACCTTGGGGAACAGCGACACCGTCCGGCCGACCATGTGGCGGATGAGGTCGGCGGTCGAGAGCTCGCTGGTGTTCGCCGTGACGACGTGCCGGCCGTCGCGGAACACGGTCGCCCGATCGCACAGGGCGAAGACCTCGTCCAGCCGGTGGCTGACGAACAGAATTGCGACGTTGCGGTCGCGGAGGCTGCGGACGATCGTGAACAGCCGCTCGACCTCGTGGGCCGACAACGATGCGGTCGGCTCATCCAGGATCAGCGCGCCGGCGTCCACGGACAGGGCCTTGGCGATCTCGATCAGCTGCTGGTCCGCCATCGACAGGCCCCGGACCGGGGCGCCGACGTCGAACTGGACGCCGAGCTCCCTGAACAGCGCCTGCGCCGCCCGGCGCATGCTGCGCCAGTCGATGGAGCCCAGCAGGCCCGAGGGCGCGTGGCCGATGAACACGTTCTCGGCGACGGTCAGGTCCGGGAACAGCCGCGGTTCCTGGTGGACCACGGCGATGCCCAGCGAGCGGGATTGGGCGGGCCCGTGGATCGGGGTGGGAACGCCCCCGAGCAGGATCGTGCCGCTGTCCGGCTGGTGGACGCCGGCGAGAATCTTCACGAGCGTGCTCTTCCCGGCGCCGTTCTCGCCGACCAGGGCGTGGATCTCGCCCGCGCGCAGGTCCATCGAGACATCGGTGAGGGCAGCGGTCGCCCCGAAATGCTTGGAGATGTTGCGAAGCTCGACGGGCGGCGCGGCGGGGGCGGCCACCGGTACCGTCACGAGACGCCTCCGACCCCGGCGTCGTCATCCGGCGGGAGCTCGACGACCTCCACGCCGGCCTCCCGGAGGGCGGCGACCATGTCCGCGGGTGCCTCGGCGTCCGTGAACACCCCGGTCAGCCGGTCGGTGCGGCAGAACGTCGCCGACGCGACGCGGCCCCATTTCGTGTGGTCGACCACGGCGAAGACTTCCCTGGCCGCGGCGACCATCGAGCGCTTGATCTGGGCCTCCTCCTCCATCGCGTCCGAGAGCCCGGCCTCGAGCGTGAACGCGGCCGCGCCCAGGAACGCCTTCTGCACGTTGACCCGGCGGAAGACGCCGTCGCCCAGGGGGCCGACGACCGACAGGGCCTCCCAGCGCACCCGGCCGCCCAGCATCAGGACCGTGATGCCAGGGTGGCCCGCCAGCTCGGAGGCGATCCGGATGCTGTTGGTCACCACGGTCAGCCCGTGCCAGGCCGCGCGGTCCTTGAGGTGGCGGGCGATGTAGAGGGCCGAGGTGCTGGCGTCGAGCACGATGCTCTCGCCGTCGGCGACGCGGGCCGCCGCCGCGGCTCCCATCCGGGACTTCTCCTGGCGCTGGAGGCGCTCGCGAATATCGAACGCAAGCTCAGGGCGATTGGCGCCCGAGGCGATCGCGCCGCCGTGGGTCCGGATGACGCGGTGGTCGCCGTCCAGGACGAGGAGGTCCTTGCGGATCGTGACCGCGGAGACGCCGAAACGCCCGGCGAGGTCGGTCACCCTGGCCCGCCCGTTCTCCTCCACGAGCCGCGCGATCTGTTGCTGACGCTCGCGCGCGAAGACGCCCTCGGGCACGTCGGCGGCTCTCGCGGTCACGGCATCTCTCGGGAATTGGCAGACTTCGGTTGGTTCCGATTGTGCACACTTTGCATCGAACCGCTGTCGAATGTCAAGCCGATTCGACCCATGACCGCAACACTTCGCAGCCCGGCCGGACGGCGGGCCACGCTCGGATCTGCCGGGTGCCCGGCCCCCGGGGCAGCCGTCAGCCGTTCAGCGCTTCCTGGCGGAACGCCGCGGCATCTTCGAGCCGGCGCCGGATTGCACCGAGGAACCGCGCCCCCAGCTCGCCGTCGACCAGGCGATGGTCCGCCGAGAGCGTGAGCCGCATGATGCTCCGCACCGCGAGTCCGTCGCCGATCGCGACCGCCGTCGGGATCGCGCTCGCCACGGCGAGGATCGCGGCCTCGCCGGGGTTGATGATCGCACTGAACTCCTCGACCCCGAACATGCCGAGGTTGGACACGGTGAACGTGCTGCCCGACATGTCATCTACCGACAACGAGCCTTCGCGCGCCCTGGCGGCCAGGGCGAGCGCCCGGTCGTGGAGGTCGCCGATCGGGAGGCGGTCCGCGTCCCGGATCACGGGGACGACGAGGCCGCCGGGGAGCGCCACGGCGAGGCCGAGGTGAACCCGGCGGCGCGGCCAGACCGAGACGCCGTCCGTCCGGGAGTTGACGTCCGGGAACTCGGCCAGGGTCTGGGCCGTCGCGGCCAGCACGAAGTCCGTGACGGTGAGATTCGTGCCCGCACCCCTGAGCTCCGCCCGGAGCGCGAGCAGGGCCGTCACGTCGACGGCGACCGTGACCGTGAAGTGGGGGGTGGAGGTCCAGCTGGACGTCAGGCGGTCGGCAATGATTCGGCGCATCCGGCTGAGCGGGCGCGGCTCCTCCTCGCCCTCCACCGGGGTCCCCGGTCGGGGGGCGGTCGCGGCGGCGGGTGCGGTAGTGGGCCCTGGAGGCGCGGCCTCGATCGCCGCCCGGACGTCGCGTTCGACGATCCGCCCCTCCGGACCCGTGCCGGCGATGGTCCGGGGGTCCAGGCCCGCCTCGGCGGCGAGCCGGCTGGCACGAGGGCTGATGGCCAGGCGGGCGGTCGGGGAGGGGCCCGGAGCGGACGGCGCGGCCGTCGGTGGGGGAACGGCCGCAGGAGCTGGCACGGCCTCGGAGGCGGCCAGCGGGACGGCCGCGGAGGCCGCCGCTGTCTCAATCGGCGCTGCCACGGCGACGGGGACAGGCTCGGCGGTGGGGATCTCCTCGCCCGCTTCGCCCACGTAGGCGCAGATGGCATTGACGGGGACGACGTCGCCCTCCGCGACCAGGCGCCGGAGGAGGACGCCGTTCTCGAACGACTCGACCTCCATGGCCGACTTGTCGGTTTCGATCTCGAAGAGGATGTCGCCCCGGCGGACGGGGTCTCCCTCCCGCTTGTGCCAGGCGGTGACGACGCACTCCTCGGTCATCTGGCCGGGCTTCGGCATGCGGATGGCGTGGACCATGACGACGGTCTCCGGCTACAGGAGGGCCAGGACGGCGCGGACGACGTCGCCGGCGTTCGGCAGGAACGCCCGCTCGAGGCTCTCGGCCTGCGGCGAGATGCCGTTCGCGGCGCCGATCCGGCCGACCGGGCCGTCGAGGAAGTCGAATGCCTCCAGCTGGATCCGCGCCACGATCTCGTTGACGTAGCTGCCCACGAGGACCGCCTGGCTGGCGACGACGCAGCGCCCGGTCCTGCGGACCGAGGCCAGGACCGTCTCCATGTCGAGCGGGACGAGGCTCCGGAGGTCGATCACCTCGGCCGCGACGCCATGTTCCGCCGCGAGCGTCTCGGCCGCGGCGAGAAGATCGGGGACGGCCGGGCCCCAGCCGACGAGCGTCACGTCGGTCCCCTCGCGCGCGACCCGGGCCTGGCCGATCGGGACGAGGTACTCCTCCTCGGGGACGACGCCCTTCGTGGGGTAGAGGCCCTGGCTCTCCACGAAGAGGACCGGGTTGTTGGTCCGGATCGCGGACTTGAGGAGCCCCTTGGCGTCGGCCGCCGTGGCCGGGTACACGACCTGCAGGCCCGGAATGTGGGTGAAGACGCTCTCCAGGGACTGGGAATGCTGGCCGCCGTAACCCTTGCCGGCGCCGACGGAGGCCCGGATGACGAGCGGCACCTCCACCTGGGCCCCGCTCATGTAGTGCCACTTGGCGGCCTGGTTGGCGATCTGGTCGGAGGACATCAGGGCGAAGTCCATGTACATGAGCTCGACGACCGGCCGGAGGCCGACGATCGCCGCCCCCACCGCGGTTCCGCAGATCGCGGCCTCCGAGATCGGGGTGTTGAAGACGCGCTCGCGGCCGAAGGCCTCGAGGAGGCCCTTGGTGAGCTTGAAGGCGCCGCCGTAGTCGGCGACGTCCTCACCGTAGTGGATGACCCGCACGTCGCGGGACATCTCCTCGACGAGCGCCTCCCGGAGGGCGTCCTTGTAGCTGATCGCGCCGTTCGCGTCGCGCTTGGCGACCGGCGGCGCGGCATAGGTCACCACGCCGGGCGCGCCGTCGGGGATCTCGTCCGCGGCCGTGTCCGTGTAGAGGTAGGCCAGCACGTCCGCCGGGTCGGGGTCCGTGGCCTTCGATGCCCGGACCGCCGCCCGGGCGTTGCGGTCGCGGACGCGGGACTCGACCTCCGCGACGCCGGCCGCGTCGGCAACCCCGGCCTCGACCAGCTGGCGCTCGAGGCGGTCGATCGGGTCGACGGCCCGCCAGGCCGCCTCCTCCTCGCGGGTCCGGTACTCGTTGCGGGGATCGGACAGCGAATGCCCGTAGTAGCGGTACGTGGAAGCCTCCACCAGGACTGGGCCCTCGCCGGCGCGACAGAGGGCCGTCGCCCGGCGCACCGCGTCGCGCACCGCGAGGACGTCCATGCCGTTGACGACCTCGGCGTGCATGTTGTCCTCGGCGAAGCCGGCCGCCCGGCGCGCGAGGTGACGCACGCCCATGACCTCCTCGTCGGTCCGGTGAGTCATCCCGTAGTGGTTGTTCTGGATGAGGTAGATGATCGGCAATCCGTGGGCCCGGTCGCCGGCGAGGTGGTTCGTCCACTGGTCCTGGGCCGCCCAGTTGAGCGACTCGAGGACGACCCCGTTGGCGTAGGCGCCGTCGCCGGCGAAGCAGCAGACGACGCGGTCGGCTCGTTCGTAGCGAATGGCCATGGCCGCGCCGGTCGCGATCGGCACGCTCCCTCCGACGATCGCGTTGGCCCCCAGGTTGCCGGTGGAGAAGTCGCCGATGTGCATCCCGCCGCCCCGCCCGCGGCTGTAGCCCTCCTCCTTGCCGAAGAGCTCGGCGATGACCCGGTAGACGTGCTCCTCGAGGGCCGCCTCCAGGAGCTCCTCCCGGGTCTCGGCGGTCGAGCCGGGGACGCGGGCGCGAAGCTGCTCGGACGTCATCCGGCGGATCGCCGCGAAGCCCTTGGCGATCGCGTCGCCGTGGCCGCGGTGAGAGCTCGTGACGTTGTCATCGGGCCGCAGGGCCGACGACGCGCCGACGGCCGTCCCCTCCTGGCCGATCGACACGTGGGTGGGTCCGCGGTAGTCATAGCCGGGGAGCGGATCGTAGCCGCCCGATCGAAGCCGGACGATCATCTCCTCGAGCTCGCGGATCGCCAGCATGTCGTCGAGGAGCTCGAGCGCCCCGGCGCCGTCGATCCCGCCGGCCGCGATCTCCGTCGCCAGGTCGCCGGCATAGGCGAACCCGGTGATCGTCCCGCACGATTCCTCGAACGGCTCGAAATCGGGGCGGGCATCGCTGCGGTAGGTGGGTTCCGCGACCATGGTGGTCCTCCGAAGGTCAGTGGTGGCGCCGGGGTCGGCGACCGGGGCAGGGGATCACGCGGCGATCACCCGGATTCCGCGCCGCGTGAGAGAGCGAACGAGCCGCTCGTCGATGCCCGCGTCCGTCACGATCGTGTGGACGCGGTCGAGGCGACCCGCGCTGACGAACGAGCGGGTCCCCATCTTCGTGCTGTCGGCGAGGAGGATCACCTCGCGCGCCCGCCGCATGACGAGCTCCTTGGTGTAGGCCTCCGACGGATCGGTCGTCGTGAGGCCGTCCTCGAGGGAGAGGGCGAAGGTCCCCATGAGCGCCCGGTCGACCCGGAGCTCGTCGAGGAGCAGGCGGGTGAGCGGCCCGACGAGCGCCCGGCTGGTGGCCCGCAGCTCCCCGCCGATCACGATCAGGCGCGGGCCGCGCCCGGCGAGCTCGGTCGCCGCCGGGAGCGAGTTCGTCACGACCGTCAGGCGGGTCCAGCCGTGCAGCAGGCGGGCGACCGCCAGCACGGTGCTGCCGCTGTCGAGGTAGACCGTGTCGTCCTGCTCGAGCAGCTCGACGGCGCGCTCGGCGATCCGCAGCTTCTCGGCGGCCGCGGCCACGGCCTTCGCGTCGAACTGCGGCTCATCGAGGCGCTCGTCCACGGCGACCGCGCCCCCGTGCACGCGCCGGAGGCGGCCGGTCGAGGAGAGAGCGTCGAGGTCGCGGCGCACGGTGGCCTGCGACACGCCAAGGGCGGCGCTCAGCTCCTCGAGCCGCACGGCGCGCCGCGCGTCGACGATCTGGCCGAGCCGCTGGCGACGGCGCGCCGCCAGGTCGTGCGACGGAGCATGCTCGTCTTGATCGTGCAGGACATTCCACATCTCGCGCACATTCTATCACGATCTTGCAAGAGTGTGCCCGCACCAGCGCGGCGGACTCCGGGCGTTGCGTCTCCGGATGGCCGGGGCCCGCCGCCGTACGATGTGCGCATGGCCGACACGGACGTCGCTGCGATCGCCAGGGCCTACTTCCTGGACGACCGGAACCAGTTCGGTTGCGCCGAGACCACCTACGTCGTGTTGAAGGGTGCCTACGGGCTCGACGATCCGATGGACGCGTCCGCGGCGATGGCCCTCAATGGCGGCGTCGCCTACAGCGGCGGCGCCTGCGGTGCGATCACTGGAGCGGCGCTCGCCGTGGGGATGCTCGCCGACCGACGTATCGACGATCATCGTGCCGCGAAGCGGGTCGCCCGCGGCCTCGTTGCCCGCTTGATGGACGACTTCCTGGCCGAGCACGGTGCCCTCGATTGCCGCGACCTCACCGGCTACGACCTCCGGGCCCCGGGCCAGCACGAAGCGTTCATCGCCGGGGGCGCCTGGCGGGAACGGTGCATGCGCCAGGTCGAGTTCGCCGTCACGCGCATGGCACCCCTCGCCGACGAGGACGCCTGGGCGGTTGCCGTGGGGGGTCTCGACGCGGCCGACTCCTGATCGGGTGGCCGCGCCGCCGTCGGTCAGCCGAGGCCGTATGTCGCGCTAGACTTACGAGTGCCCGATCGCAGAGGAGCCCAGATGTCCGACGACAGCGCCGTCTCCCGCAGCGTCCTGGCGGAGCAGGTCAAGGACCGCCTCCTCCAGGACATCCTGGCGGGCCGCTACCCGCCCCATTCGCGGATCGTCGAGACGCGGGTCGCCCGGGAGCTCGGAACCAGCCAGGCCCCGGTGCGCGAGGCACTCCGCGGGCTCGAGGCGCTCGGCGTCGTGGAGATCCTGCCGTTCCGCGGCGCGCGCGTGCGCCGGCCGAGCGCCCCGGAGCTGCTGGAGGCCTATGTCGTCCGCAGTGAGCTGGAGGCGCTCGGGGCGCGCCTCGGCGTGCCCCGGATGACGGATGCCGACCTGGCCGACCTCGAGGCCCTGGGCGAGGAGATGCAACAGGCCGCCGCCGTAGGGGACCGCCACGAGGTGGCAGTCGCCGACGCGAGCTTCCACGCCCGGCTGCTGGCCCTCGCCGGCAATGCCACGCTGGAGCGAGTCTGGCGCTCGCTCGAGCCGTTCTCCCGCACGTACATCACCCTCATCGCGCCCGGCGCCGACGCCAACTGGACCGCGGACCTCCATTCGGCGATCCTCCGGGCGCTGCGGACGCGGGACGCCGAGCAGGTGGTGACGGCGCTCCGCCGGCACTTCGACGAGGCCGGCGCCCACCTGGCGGGCGGCTGGGATGAGGGGCAGCCGGTGCCGACGCCCCCCGCGCGCGGGAGTGCGCACCGCCCGCACTGACGGCCCCGCCGCCGGCCCGCCCGGTCCGTGGCCTGCCCGGCCGACCGGGGCGCCGCCCGATCAGGTCTGGCCCAGGATCGCCTGCACCTGCTCCGCAACCCGCGGCGCGGAGAGGCCGTAGATCTCGAGAAGAGCGTCGTTTGGTCCCGACTGCGGATACAGATCCTGGAGCCCGATCCGGTCGACCCGCGTCGGGCGGTGCTCGGAGAGCGCCTCGGCCACCGCGCCGCCCAGCCCGCCGATCACGGTGTGCTCCTCGACGGTGATGACCCTGCCGGTCCGCTCGGCGGCGACGACGATCGCCGCGACGTCGAGCGGCTTGAGGGTCGGGACGTGGACGACGTGGGCATCGATGCCGTCCGCCGCCAGGATGTCCGCTGCGTCGACGACGCGGGGCGTCTGCGCGCCGGTGCTGAACAGCGTCACGTCCCGACCCTCGCGGACGATGACGGCCTTCCCGAGCTCGAACCGATAGTCGTCGTCGAAGAGGCGCTGGGTGGCGTCGCGGACGAGGCGGACGTAGCACGGGCCCTGGTAGGCCGCGGCCCAGCGCAGGACCTCGCGGGCCTCCACGTCGTCGGCGGGCGAGACGGTGACCATCCCCGGCATGGCCCGCATGATCGACATGTCGTCCACGATGATGTGGCTCATCCCCGTCTGGCCCGTGAAGAGCCCCGCGTAGCCCGGGGTGATCTTCACGTTGAGGCCCGTCTGGGCGATCAGGACCCGGATCTGGTCGAGGGGGCGGACGACGGCGAACGAGACGAAGGTGCTGATGAAGGGGATCAGGCCCATCGTGGCCAGCCCCGCGGCGACCCCGAGCATGTTCTGCTCGGCGATCCCCATCTGGAGGTAGCGGTCCGGGTGGGCCTTCTCGAAGATGTCGGCCCGTGTCGAGCTGCCGACGTCGCCGTCGAGCATGACGATCCGCGGGTCGTCGTTCGCCAGCTCGGCGACGGTCTCGCCGAAGATCTCCCGCATCGGCCGTCCCATCGGCAGCGTCATCGCGGCTCTCCTTCGCCGGCCGGGACGGGCTCACCCAGGTCGGCCATCGCCGTGGCGTACTCCTCCGGCTTGATCGCGCGCGTGTGCCAGTAGTAGCGGCCCTCCATGAACGAGACGCCTTTGCCCTTCACCGTATGGGCTATGACGGCGACCGGCCTGCCATCACCGTGGGCCGCCAGGTCGAGGACCCGGAGGAGGTCGGCAACGTCGTGGCCGTCGGCCTCGAGCACGCGCCATCCGAAGGCCGACCACTTGGCGACGAGCTCACCCGGCACCTCCGGCGGCATCCGGCCGTCCGGTCCGTCGCCGGGCCAGCCGTACTGCTGGAGCTTGTTGTGGTCGATGATCGCGACGAGGTTGTCGAGGCCGTAGCGGGCCGCCGCCATGGCCGCCTCCCAGACCTCGCCCTCCTGGCACTCGCCGTCGCCGAGCATCACGTAGGTGCGGCTTGCCCGTCCCGTCAGGCGGGCGCCCAGGGCCATCCCCATGCCGGCGGAGATGCCCATGCCCAGCGAGCCGGTCGACATGTCGAGGCCGGGAAGCCGGGTCATGTCGGGGTGGCCCTGGAGGCGCGAATGCGCCGCGTCGAACGTCGCCAGCTCCTCGACCGGGAAGTAGCCACGAAGGGCCATCGCGGCGTAGAGCCCGATCGACGAATGCCCCTTCGAGAGGATGAACCGGTCGCGGTCGGGCCACGCGGGCTCGTCGGGGCGGATCCGCATGACGTGGAAGTAGAGCACCGCCAGCATGTCGGCCGCCGACAGGGGGCCGCCGAGGTGGCCCGCTCGGGCGACATAGACGGCCTTGATGACCTCGAGCCGGATCTGCCGGGCCACCTCGGTGAGACGGGCGACCTCGCCGGTCTCGATGCCGGCGAGCGGCGACGTGCTCATGCCTGGCCCTTCTTCTCGTAGGAGCCCGGCACGACGGGCGGGGAGAAGAAGCAGACGAGCTCGAGGGGCTCAGGGCCGTCGGATTCCGTCGCGTGGACCGTGCCGACCGGGACCCAGACGGTCACGCCGGCCTCGATCTCCGCCGTCGCCTCCGGGGTCACGATGCGGCCGCGGCCTGCCGCGCAGTAGATGGTCTCCTCCTGGCTGTCGTGGACGTGGCCGGCCGGCCTGCTGCCCGGAGGGAAGACCGAGACGCCCATGGAGACCCGCTCCGTCGGCGTGTTCTGCGGCCCGATGTAGGTGTACCAGCTGCGGCCGGGCAGCGGAAACAGCTCGGCCTCGGCTCGGGCCACGCGCTTGATCATCTGGCACCTCGCTGGGTCCGCGGCCGACAGCCACGCAGGACGTCCTGGGGTGGCACAATCGATTATCGATGATAGGAGTATAGGGTGGGCGTCAACCCGCCGGGGCAATCGCGCGTGCGGTCGCTAGGTCGGCCTGGCGGCCGGCGGGGGAGAGCGGGATCACCGCCACGTGGTCGGCTCCGGCCGCCTGCATCTCCGCGATCCGGGCGCGAAGGTCAGCCGCGTCGCCGGTCGCCACGAGCGCGTGGACGAGGGGGCCGGCGACGGCGTCGAGCTCCGCGTCGGTGATCCCGCCGCGGAGCAGGTTGGCCCGATAGTTGGGCTGGCCGAGGTAGCGGCCGACCGAGCCGCGGGCAGCCGCGTCAACGTCGGGCCCGCTCCCCAGGATGGCCAGCAGCGACACGACGAGCAGCAGTCGCCCGGGCCGCCCCGCGGCGACGGCCGCGGCGTCGAGCGTGTGGCGCGCTTCGCGGACGAGATCGGCCGTGACGAGGTAGGGGAAGGCCCCCATGGAGCGGGCGGCGGCCAGGGCGAGCATCCGCGGGCCGAGGGCCGCCAGGACCACGGGCGGGTCGTCGACCGCCGGACCCGTCCAGGGTGCAGATTCGTAGGCGTCGAGGTAGGCGCTCATCGTCGCGACGGGCGGGGCGTACTCGTGCCCGCGGGCGCCGACCGACGAACGGTGCGAGACGCCGAGGCCCATGACGAATTGGCCGCCCGAGAGATCGGCGACCGTGCGGGCCCCGGCGTGCGCGGCCACGGCGTCGCGAGCGTAGATCGAGGCGATCCCCAGGCCGAGGGTGAGCCGCGAGGTGGCGCGGGCGAGGGCGCCGAGGACGGCGAACGGCTCTCGGCCGGCCGATTCGTTGACCCACAGCGCCGGGAATCCAAGGTCCTCGACCGTCGCCGCGAACTTCAGGACCTCGGCGACGGGGATGGCGTCGAGGCTCGCCCAGATTCCGACCGGCCCAAGGGCGACCCGAAGGTCCGACGTTGTGTCCACGGCAACCTCCAGTGGGAAGGGGAGTCCCCGGCGTCCGGCAGGGACAGTCGGACGGCGGGTCACCCGCCGCCGGTGTTGCTCAGCTGTTGCCGGGGAAGACCAGGGAGAGAGCCGCCCGCCGGCCCGGCTCCGGCCAGCGCTCGGTGACCATCTTCTGCTGGGTGTAGAAGCGGATCCCGTCCTCGCCCCGCATGGCCAGGTCGCCGAGGGCCGACTCCTTGGCCCCCCCGAAGGAGAGGTAGCCGGCGGGGACCGGGATGGGCACGTTGACCCCGATCATGGGCACCTCGACCTCGAGCTTGAAGCGCCGGGCGGCGCCCCCGTCGGTGGTGAAGATCGCCGTCCCGTTGGCGTACTTGTGGCCGTTGATGAGCCCCAGGGCCTCGTCGTACGTCGTGGCGTGGACGATGCCCAGGACCGGCCCGAAGATCTCCTCCTGGTAGATGTCCATGGCCGGGGTCACGTGGTCGAAGAGGGTGACCCCGAGGAAGAAGCCGGCGGGGTTCGTGGGGTGGACGAAGGGCCGCCCGTCGACGACGAGCTCGGCCCCCTCGGCCTCCCCCCGGTCGATCCAGCCGATCACGCTGACTCGCGGTGCTCGGCCTGGTGTACATCGGGCCCATGTCCATGCCGGGCTCCATGCCCGGGCCGACCCGCAGCTTCGCGATCCGCTCCTCCATGAGGGGGCGCAGCCGCTCCGCCGTGTCGCCGACGGCGATGACCAGGGTCTGGGCCATGCAACGCTCGCCGGCGGAGCCGTAGCCACTGGCCACCGCGGCGTCGGCAGTCAGCTCCATGTCGGCGTCGGGCAGGACGACCATGGCGTTCTTGGCCGATGTGAACGACCCGACCCGCTTGCCCCGCCGGGTGCCCTCCTCGTAGACATAGCGGCCGACCGCGGTGGAGCCCACGAACTGGATGGCCCGGATGTCGGGGTGCTCGACGATGGCGGTGACGGCCTCCCGGCCGCCGTAGACGACGTTGAAGACGCCGGCGGGGAGCCCGGCCTCCTGCCACAGCTCGGCCTGGAGCTGGGTCGCCCCCGGGGTGTGGGAGCTGGGCTTGAGGACGAACGTGTTGCCGCACATCAGGGCGATCGGGTAGAGCCAGAGGGGGACCATGGCCGGGAAGTTGAAGGGGGTGATCCCGGCCGTCACCCCGAGCGGGGCCCGGAGGGTGAAGGCGTCGACGCCGGTGGCCACGTTGGGGGTCATCATCCCCGCCAGCTGGACCGGCAGGCCGCAGGCGAACTCGACCGTCTCGATCCCCCGGGTCACCTCGGCGAAGGCGTCGGGGAAGGTCTTGCCGTGGTCCCTGGTGATGAGGGCGGCCAGCTCCTCGCGGTGCTGCCACATCAGCTCGCGGAAGGCGAAGAAGACCTGGCTGCGGGCGATGAGAGGGGTGTCCCGCCAGGCCGGGAAGGCCGCCTTCGCGGCGGCCACGGCCCGGGCGACCTCGTCGGCCCCGCCCCGGGGGACCCGGGCGATGACCTGGCCCGTGGCCGGGTTGAAGATCGGGCCGGTCTGCTCGGGGAGGACCTCGACCGGGCGGCCGTCGATCCAGTGCGACAGGATGGGCAGGGTCGCGGCGGCCTTCTCGACCGGCGCGCGCACTTCGGTTGTCATGCGCTGGTGCCTCCTCTGGGCGGTGCGGGCGATGGGGGTCAGGCGATCCGGAGGTCAGGGTCGGGCAGGACCACGTCCCGGATCGAGCCCATGAGGTCGTGGTAGGACTTGACGAAGGTGCGCAGGGTTCGCGCGCTCGCCCCGTAGCTCTCGAACTCGTCCGGGTTCATCCCGTCCGGTTCGTAGGCCCGGCGGAAGTCAGGGATCCGGTCGTAGAGGTCGCCAATGAGGGTCGAATCGACCGGCTCATCCATCCGCGGTCGGGGCGCGATCCCGCTCGCGTTGAAGCGGACCTGCCACGGGTAGGGGAGGGTCATGCTCACGTCCCCGCCAACGAGCTCGGTCCAATGGAGCCGGTGTCGATACGCCGCGGCGAGCATGCGCGACCGGTAGGCCCGCTCGCGAAAGATGCCGTAGGCCCGCTTGAACGCCGCGATACCGGCCCAGTTCGGGGCGTCCGGGTGGACGGCAAGGTCGTCGCGCTCGACGAGGACCTTCATCCAGTCGTCGAGTCGGCCGATCATCATGGTCACGATCGGGGTCATCGACGAGACGTCCCCGCCGGCCGCGACGCGCCGCTCGAGCCCGCGCTCCACGGCCTCGGCGGCGGCGAGGGCCTGGGGGACGGTGAAGCTCACGGTGGCGTTGATGTTCACGCCGCGAAGGGTCGCCTCCTCGATGGCGACGATCCCCGCCGCGGTGGCCGGGAACTTCACCTGGATGTTCGGGGCGAGCCCCGCGAACCGCAGGGCCTGCTCCACCATCCGGGCCGGATCGCGATGATTCGCCGGATTCGTCTGGACGGAGAGCCGGCCGTGTCTGCCGCCTGCGCGGTCGAAGACCGGCTGGAGGATGCCGGCGCCCCGGGCGGCCATCTCCTCGATGATCGCCCAGGTCAGCTCCACCTCGGACCACGTCGGGTTCGCGGCCGCGAGCTCGTGGACCCGGGGCACCCAGTGGGCCTTCTCCTTCTTCATGACGTCCAGCACGATGCTGGGGTTGGAGGTCGCTCCCGTCGCCCCGCGCTCGACGGCGTAGGAAAGCTCATCGACAGCGCAGGAGTCGTTCCAATACTGGGTCGGCGTCTCCTGCGTCATGCGCAGGAGCGGGCTGTCGAGCGCGGTCATCGTCATCGGGTCTGCCTCATCGCTGGGGGAGCTCGCCGGCCGGGACGATCGTGCAGTCGGGCAGGCTGCGCAGGAACGCCTCGGGACCGCCCGGCGAGTAGATCGCCAGGATCCGCAGCGGCTCCCAGGTGGTGTTCACCGTCGAGTGGAAGACGTCCTCGGGGATGTAGGCCATGTCGCCCGCCCGCAGGTGCCGGACGACCGGGTTGCCGGCGCCGTCCTCGACCATCTGGTCACCCTCGCCCGAGATGAAGTAGAGGATCTCGTCGGAGCCCGGGTGGTTGTGCCGCGCATGGCCCTTGCCCGGGTCGAGGATGACGACACCGCCGGTGGAGCGGCCCGCGCCCGTCACGCGGACCTCGCTCATCCACTTGATCGAGCCCCAGTCGAAGACCTGCGTCTCCACGTCGTCGGGGGTGATGAACCGCAGATCGGCCGCCATCGTTCTCTCCTCGCGCTCATCCCGGGTCGCTGTCGAGTCATATAATCGATGATCGATGCCTCGACCGCAAGGGGGCAGCCGGGACGGTTCGCCCCGATCCGGATGGCCCGGACCCGGCGGCCCGCGGCGCGGGATGGGACTTGACGAGGACCCTTCGCGGTTCCTATCTTATCGGTAATCGATTATCGAACGTCACGTCGACATCACCGGATCGCCCCCAGGTCGCAACCCTCGGACGGAGAGGTACTGCCCCGTTGTCGAAGGAAGTAGTCGATTTCCTGACGGTCCTCCTCAACGGCGTCACGCTGGCGGCCCTCTACTTCATCGTGGCGAGTGGATTCACCCTGATCTTCGGGCTGATGCGGACCACGAACATGGCCCACGGCTCCATGTACGTGCTGGGAGCCTACGCCGGCGTCAGCGCCGTCGCCATAACCGGTGACTGGTTGATCGGCCTCGTTGCCGGGTTCGTCGTCGTGGCCTTCGTCGGGATCGTCATCCACCTCGGCCTCCTCGCGCGGATGGCCGGCCAGGACCTGCGCCAGGCCCTGGTGACGATCGGCCTGTCGATCATCATCGCGGACCTGCTGCTGGCCCACTACGGCGGCATCGCCTATCTGATCCCGCCGCCAAGCTGGGCCGCCGGATCGGTCGACATCCCGTGGGTGGTCGGCGGGTCGTATTCCGCCTATCGCCTGTTCGTGATCGTCTTCGCGGTCGGGGTCGGCGCGACCCTCTGGGTGATCCTCAACCGGACGCGGATCGGCATGTACATCCGGGCCGGCATCGACGACCGCGACATGCTCTCGGCCCTCGGGGTGAACGTGTCGCGCGTCTTCCTGTTCGTGTTCGCCCTGGGCGCCGGTCTCGCCGGCCTCTCGGGGGTGATCGGCGCGACGGGCCTCTCGATCACGCCAAGCGAGGACGGCCGCTACCTGCTCTCGTCGCTCGTGGTTGTCATCGTCGGCGGGATGGGCAGCCTGGGCGGCGCGGCCGTCGGGGCCCTGATCATCGGGCTCGCCGAGCAGTTCGGCCTCTTCTACGCTCCGACGTACTCGATCTTCCTCACCTTCGTGATCATGGCCGGCGTCCTCGCGGTCCGCCCGCAGGGCCTCTTCGGGCGTCCCGCATGAGCGGGCTCCGGGCTTCCTCGACGAGCTGGCTGCGCAGCCGCGAAGGCCTCGCGACGCTCGGGCTCCTCGCCCTCCTCGTCGTCTATCCCCTCGTGATGCCCCGCTTCTGGGTGCTCTCGATCGCGTCGAACGCGATGATCCTCGGCATCGCCGCTCTCAGCCTGATCTTCATGGCCGGCTACGGCGGGATGGTCTCCCTCGCGCAGGCGGCCCTGGCCGGGTTCGCGGCCTACATGCTCGCTCTGGCAACCCTGGAGCCGAGCACGACGGCCACCGGCTCGGCGATCGGCTTCGCGCTCCCGCCGATCCCGTCGGCCGTCATCGCGCTCGTCCTCGCCACGCTGGCGGGTGCCCTCTTCGGGGCAATCTCGGCGCGCTCCTACGGCATCTACTTCCTGATGCTGACCCTCGCCCTGGCGGTCGGCTTCTTCTACATCGTCCTCCAGAACTACGACATCTTCGGGGGCCACATCGGGTTCGCCGGGATTCTCGGGCCGACCGGCCAGCCGCGCGAGAACCCGGCCGCCTTCTACTACATGTGCGTCGTCGCCGCCGGGCTGATGTACCTGGGCCTGCGCTACGTCGTCCGGTCCCAGCTGGGGCTCACCTTCCAGGGAATCCGGGACAACCCGCGACGGATGAAAGCCCTGGGCTACCGGGTCGGCCTCCACCGGGTCGCCCTCTTCGCGATGGGCGGCTTCGTCGCCGGCGTCTCCGGCGTCCTCGGCGCCTGGTACCGGGGCACCATCTCGCCCGGCACCGTCGACCTCGCCCGCACGATCGACGTCCTCATCATCGCCGTGCTGGGCGGCCTGGGCTACCCGATGGGCGCCTTCGTGGGCGCCGTCTTCTTCGTCCTCGTCGATGTCTTCGCCAGCAGCATCAAGATCTTCGGGTTCAGCTTCGACGAGCGCTTCAACACCCTGATCGGCCTCGGCTTCGTGGTCGTCGTGCTGGTCGCGCCCAACGGGCTCGTCGGTCTTGCCGACCGCGCTTGGCGGTCGGTTGGGGCGCGCCGCGGCGGGCAGCTGCCGCGCGCCATCGATCCTCTCGCCGTCGAGGCCGGCGTGGCCCCGGTGGTCGACGTCGCCGCCCCGGAACTCCCCGATCGCCCAGAGGGCGATCTCCCAATCCCCGGCCCCTAGCAGCGAGGAGGAGAAGCAGGCACGCATTGCAGGCCCACCTGACCCACACCCCCGCGTGCAGCGCACCGAGGGGATAGGAGGAGCGATGTTCCGATCCACGACCGGCCGCAGGCTGGTCATTCTCATGGCCGCGTCCGTTCTCGTCGCGTCGACCGCGGCCTGCGGCGGCGGCAGCAAGGAGCCGATCAAGATTGGCGGCCTCGCGACCCTCGAGGGGCCGTTCGCCGTTCCGGGCCAGGACGGGTTCCGCGGCGTCGAGCAGGCACTCAACGACTTCGCGCCGAAGAACTCCGCCGGCAACTGGGAGATCGCCGGCCGCGAGATCATCCTGATCAAGGAAGGCTCGGACGCCACGCCGGCCGTCGCGATCGAGAAGGCCAAGAAGCTCATCGAGCAGGACAACGTCGACATCCTCATCGGACCCCTCTCGGGCGATGAGGGCCTCGCGATGAAGGACTACGCCAAGACCGTGCCGGACAAGACGTTCGTGAACGGCTCGTCGGCGGCCCAGGACACCACCTTCCGCGATCCCGCCCCGAACTTCTTCCGCTTCTCGACCGATGGCGCCCAGTGGATGGCCGGCCTCGGCAAGTACGCCTTCGAGACGAAGGGCTACAAGAACGTCGCCCTGGTGGCCGAGGACTACTCGTTCCCGTACACCCAGGTGGGTGGCTTCATGTACGAGTTCTGCGCGGCCGGCGGCCACGTCGTGCAGAAGAACTGGGTGCCGCTCGGCACGAAGGATTACAGCTCCGTCGTCTCGAACCTGCCGACGTCGGGCATCGACGCGATCTACGTCGCCCTCGGCGGCTCTGACGCCGTCAACTTCTTCACCCAGTACAACCAGGCCGGAGGCAAGGCCAAGTTCATCGGCGGGTCGATCACGGTCGACCAGTCGGTCCTTGCCACGAAGGGTGCGTTCCAGGACATCCTGGCCGGGACCATCGCGGCGGGTCCCACCGCCGACACGGCGACCGAGCAGGGGTGGCTGGACTACGTGAAGGAATACAAGGAGACCTTCACCGACGCCCTGCCGTACCCGGGCCTCTTCGCGTTGAGCTACTACAACGAGACCAAGGGCGTCCTCCTGGCCCTCAAGGAGGTCAACGGTGACCTCGGCGACGGCCAGAAGAAGTTCATGGAGGCGCTCGCCAAGACGGCCTTCGATGGGCCGACCGGCCACATCAGCCTCGACGGCAATCGTCAGGCGATCGGACCCAACTACGTGACGGAGGTCCAGAAGGCCGCCGACGGCAGCCTCTCGAACAACGTCATCTCCAAGGCTGAGAACGTCGACCAGACCCTCGGGCTCGGTGCGGACAGCCCGTACCTCGCCCAGCCGGTCAGCCGCGACTTCCCTGCCTGCCCATGACCCTCGGTTCGGCCGAAGCGCTCGTCCCCGCCCTGCGACTGCAGGGCGTGGGGCGGCGCTTCGGCGCCCTCCAGGCCCTCCGCGATGTCACGATGGATGTCGCGGTGGGCGAGCGCCGGGCGATCCTCGGCCCCAACGGGGCCGGCAAGACGACGCTCTTCAACGTCGTCGCCGGCGACTACCTGCCCACCTCCGGGTCGGTGGAGCTGTTCGGGGCCGAGGTGACGAACCTGCCGCCGCACCGGCGGACCCGGTTGGGCCTCAGCAGGACCTACCAGAGCTCGTTGCTCTTCATGGGCCTCACCGTCGCCCAGAGCCTCTTCCTCGCGATCCGGGGCGTGCAGCGCGGGCGCTTCGACCCGCGACGCCCGCCGGCGAACGACCCGGGGCGGGTGCGTTCCGAGGAGATCGCCAACCTCGTCCACCTCGGCGACGTCTTCAAGGCACCGGTCGGGTCCCTCTCCCATGGCCAGCAGCGCCAGCTCGAGCTTGGCATGGCCCTGGCCGGGAACCCGCGCCTGCTCATGCTGGACGAGCCCGCTGCGGGGCTCTCGCGCGGCGAGCGGACGCTCCTGACGGGCCTCCTGCGAGACCTCCCGCGCGAGATCACGATCGTCCTCGTCGAGCACGACATGGACGTTGCCCTCGCCGCGGCGGACCAGGTCACGGTCATGCACGAGGGCTCGATCATCGTGGAGGGCACGCCCGACGAGATCCAGGCCAACAGCACGGTCCAGGACATCTACCTGGGCCACCACCTCGCTGGTGAGCATCGTGGCTGACCCGATCCTCGAGATCGCCGGACTCCACGTCCGCTACGGGCAGAGCCACGTCCTCCAGGGTGTGGATCTCGTCGTCGGCGCGGAGCCGCTGTCGTTGATCGGTCGCAACGGGATGGGCAAGTCCACCCTCTGCAACGCGATCACCGGGCTGGTCCTCGCCGCGGGCGGCTCCATCCGCCTTGGCGGCGCGGAGATCGCGGGGCGCAAGCCGCACGAGATCGCCCGGGCGGGGATCGGGTACGTGCCCCAGGGGCGGCGGGTCTTCGCCTCGCTCTCCGTCGAGGAGCACCTGCGGATGGTCGCCCGCCGGAACGGCGACGGCTGGACCATCAAGAAGGTCTACGAGCTCTTCCCGCCGCTGGCGACCCGCCGTCGAAACGGCGCGACCCAGCTCTCCGGCGGGGAGCAGCAGATGCTCGCGATCGCCCGCGCCCTCCTGCTCAACCCCCGCCTGCTGATCATGGACGAGCCGTCCGAGGGCCTGGCGCCGATCGTCGTGGAGCACCTGGTCGGCGTCCTCCGCGACGTCACCCGGGAAGGGGTCGGGCTTCTCCTCGTCGAGCAGAACCTCGGCGTCGCGACTTCCGTGGCGGACCGCATCGCGATCATGGTCACGGGCCGAATCGCCCTCGAGACCACGTCCCCGGAGCTCCTCGCCGACGAGGCGGCCCAGCGCCGCTACCTCGGCGTCAGCGCCCAGGTCGAGACCCCCGCCCCATCGGCCGAAACCTAGGAGGTCTTCCGCATGGCAAGCGTCGTGCTCCTCGGCACCCTTGACACGAAGGGCGCCGAGTACGAGTTCCTGCGCGACCGCGTTCGCGAGCTCGGCTGTGACGTCATCCTCGTCGACGCCGGCGTGCTGAGCGACCCGTCGCCAGGGGATGTGACCGCCGACGAGGTTGCCGCGGCTGCCGGTGAGAGCCGGGCCGCCCTTGCCGCGGCGCACGACCGCGGCCCGGCCGTCCTGGCCATGACCCGTGGCGCGACCGAGGTCGTCAAGCGTCTCTACGGCGAGGGCAAGCTCGACGGGATCCTCGGGGTGGGCGGTTCCGGCGGCTCGTCGATCGTCTCCGCCGCGATGCAGGCCCTGCCGGTCGGCGTCCCCAAGATGATCGTCTCGACGATGGGCTCGGGCGACACGCGACCCTATGTCGGCACCTCGGACATCGCGATGATGTACTCGGTCGTCGACATCGCGGGCATCAACGGGCTCTCCGAGAAGATCCTCACGAATGCGGCGGCCGGGATCGCCGGGATGGCCAGGAGTGCCGCGTCGTTCGTCTCGAAGATCCCGCCCAAGCCCCTGATCGGGGCCACGATGTTCGGGGTCACCACGCCCAGCGTGACCACCGCCCGGGAGTGGCTCGAGGCGCACGGCTACGAGGTCCTCGTCTTCCACGCGACGGGAGCGGGCGGGAAGTCCATGGAAGCCCTCATGAAAGCGGGCTTCATCACCGGCTCGCTCGACATCACCACCACCGAGCTCGTCGACGAGCTGGTCGGCGGGGTTCTCTCCGCGGGGCCGGACCGGCTCGAGATGGCCGGCGCGCTGGGGCTTCCCCAGGTCGTGTCGCTCGGCGCCCTGGACATGTGCAACTTCGGGCCGAAGGAGACAGTCCCCGCCAAGTTCAAGGACCGCAACCTGTACGTCCACAACGCCACCGTCACCCTGATGCGGTCGACGGAGGAGGAGTGCGCGGAGCTGGGGCGGATCATCGCCCGCAAGCTCAACGCCGCGACCGGCCCGCTGACCCTTTTCATCCCGCTCGGAGGCGTCTCCATGATCGACGTCCCCGGCGCTCCGTTCCACGACCCGGCCGCGGACGCGGCCCTGATCCGTGAGCTGAAGGCCGGGCTCCGGCCCGGCGTGGAGGTGGTCGAGATGGCCACCGACATCAACGATCCCGCCTTCGCGACGGCGATGGCCGAGCGGCTCGACGAGCACTATCGGGCCTGGGCCGCGGCGAAGGCGTCGAGCGCAGGAGGCGAGGCATGAACGGGCAGGAGGCGCTGGCGCGGCTGCGCCGCACCCTCGACGAGGGCGGCGTCATCATGGGCGCCGGGGCCGGGACGGGCCTGTCGGCGAAGTGCGCGGAGGCCGGCGGGGCCGACCTCATCATCATCTACAACTCGGGCCGCTACCGGATGGCCGGCCGCGGCTCGCTCGCCGGCTGCATGCCCTACGGCGACGCCAACGCGATCGTCGTGGAGATGGCCGCCGAGGTCCTCCCGATCGTGCGCCAGACGCCCGTGCTCGCGGGCGTGTGCGGGACCGACCCGTTCCGGCTCATGCCCGTCTTCCTCGAGGAGATCAAGCGGATCGGCTTCTCGGGGGTCCAGAACTTCCCGACGGTCGGCCTCTGCGACGGCCAGTTCCGGCAGAACCTGGAAGAGACCGGCATGGGCTACGGCCTCGAGGTCGACATGATCCGGTCGGCCCACGAGGCCGGCCTGCTGACGACGCCGTACGTCTTCGACGAGGAGCAGGCGCGGGCGATGGCCGAGGCCGGGGCCGACGTCGTGGTCGCCCACATGGGTCTCACCACGAAGGGAGCGATCGGGGCGACGACCGCCCTCACCATCGAGGCGTCGGCCGAGCGGGTCCAGCGGATCCGCGACGCCGCCGCCACGGTGAACCCGAACATCATCGCCCTCTGCCACGGCGGTCCCATCGCCGAGCCCGACGATGCCCAGTACGTGCTCGACCACACCTCCGGCGTGGCCGGGTTCTTCGGCGCGTCGAGCATGGAGCGGCTCCCCACCGAGGTCGCGATCACCGAGAACATGAAGCGCTTCAAGCGGATCGCCCGCACGGCTGCAGCGAGCTAGTCAGGTCGCCGCGAGCGACGCCAGCCAGGCACGAAGGAGGAAGATCCGGTGCCCCTCAAGGAAGAAGTCCTCGGCCAGTTCCTCGGGGACGAGAAGTTCCCGATCTCGTGGTCCTCGGAGACCGAGAAGCTGCTCTTCTGGGTCTACGACGACCTGCACTGTCCGCACCCGCTCAGCCCGATGTACGAGGACATCGGCGGCTGGTGGCTCAGCTGCGACCACATGTTCCGGCGCTTCGGCACCCCGTTCGCCACCGACTGGATCGCGAAGAACGTCAACGGCTACCTCTACACCGCGGCGATCCCGGCGGAAGCCGGGCTCACGGTCGACGCGCAGGAGTACGGCTTCCGGATCACCCCGGTCGTGCCGGAGGACCCGGACTACGCCGCCAAGATCGGCACCTACCTGGGTGCGGTCCTGCCGACGTACGGCCTCGAGTTCGTGGACTGGTGGCGCGATCGCCTCGTCCCCGAGATGGACCGCAACTTCGCCTACCTCGAGGGGATGCTCGACAAGGAAGACAAGCTCAGCCTGATGGAGCTTGCCTGCCTGCTCGAGGACGCGATCGACGTCCACGATCGTCACTGGAAGATCCACTGGATGCTCAACTTCGCCCAGCTGTCCGCGACCCTCAACCTGCGGGCGGTCATGGAGAAGACCCACGGCAAGATCAACGAGCAGCTCCTGGGGCGCCTCCAGAACTCGGCCAGGGACCGCAACTGGGACTCGATCGAGGCCCTCTGGAAGATGAAGGAGGAGGCAAAGGCCGACCCGGACCTCGCCGCCATCTTCAAGGCCGACACGGCCGGCGAGATCATCGTCGCCCTCAAGGCCAGCGAGCGCGGCCGGCGCTTCATCGACGAGCGCGTCGTTCCGTACCAGAAGGAGTACGGCTGGCACGCGGTCTGGAGCCACGAGTTCATCTTCCCGACCGTCCGCGAGCAGATGGAGCCCGTGATCGAGCTGGTGCGCGGCTACATCGAGACCAACTACGACTATCCGAAGACCATCGCCGTCCTTGCCGCAGACATCGCCGCGGCGGCGAAGGAGATTCTCGAGGGGCTCGAGGGCGTGGCGCTCGAGGAGATGCGGGCCGCCAATGACATCAACCTCCGGATGGCCCCGCTCACCCCGGACCACCACTTCTACATCGACCAGGGCGCCAACGCCCATGTCCGCCTCGTCCTCGTGGCGATTGGCAGGAAGCTCCTCGCGGCGGGCGCTCTCGACGCCGCCGACGACGTCGTCTTCTTCAAGTACAACGAGCTGCGCGTCTTCATGGGCAACCCGGCCGGCATGGACGGGCGCGCCCTCGTGGCCGAGCGCAAGGCCGCCCGGGCGAAGGCGTACACCTTCCGGCCCAAGGAGTGGGTCGGGACCGTCACGGCGACCCAGCTGGCTTTCCCCTACCTGAACCTGTGGGGCTTTCCCGACAAGTTCACCCGCAAGGAGTCGATGGTGGCCGGCCAGGTCACCGGGATCGGCGCCTCGCCGGGCGTCGTCGAGGGCATCGCGCGGGTGGTTCTCCGCGAGGAGCAGTTCGACGACGTCCGCGCCGGCGACGTCCTCGTGTGCCAGATGACGAACCCGGCCTGGGTCGTCCTCTTCACCAAGATCGTCGGGCTCGTGACCGACGCCGGCGGCACGGTGTCGCACCCGGCCGTTCTGTCGCGCGAGTTCGGCATCCCGGCCGTCGTCGGGACGTCCGTGGCCACGGAGCAGATCAAGAACGGCGACCGGATCCGCATCAACGGAACCACCGGCCTGGTCGAGATCCTCGTTGCGGCGCCGGTTCCCGCCCCAGTCGGGATGAAGGACTGACGTCCAGGCCATGACGCGCGATGTCACGATCTCCCGCAGCGTCCTGAGCGATCAGGTCAAGGATCGCCTGCTCCAGGCGATCCTTGACGGTCGCTACCCTCCGGGCGCCCGGATCGTCGAGACCCGGGTTGCCCGGGAGCTCGGGACGAGCCAGGCGCCCGTTCGGGAAGCGCTGCGCGACCTCGAGGCGCTCGGCGTCGTGGAGACCACTGCCTTCCGTGGAGCACGTGTCCGCCGGCCGTCGGCGGACGAGCTCCTGGAGGCGTTCGTGATCCGGGCCGAGCTCGAATCGCTCGGCGCCCGCCTGGCCATCCCACGCCTGACGGACGAGGACCTCGAGGTCCTGGCAGGCTACCTCGACGAGATGCAGCGGTCGGCCGAGGATGGCGACTACTACGCCGAGGCGACGGCGGACGCCGCCTTCCACGGCCGAATCGTCGGGCTCGCCGGGAACGCCACCCTGGTGCGGGTGTGGCGGACCCTGGAGCCTTTCTCCCGCACGTACATCACGATGGTCGTGCCGGGCGTCGACAGGCGCCGGATCGCCGAGCTGCACGCCCCGATCCTCGCTGCCCTCCGCCTCCGGGACCCGGAGGTGGCGGCCGCGGTCCTCCACGACCACTTCACCGACACCGCCACGATGCTGGCCAGCCTCTGGGCGCCGCCCGCCTCGCCGGTGGCCGACGACGCGCCGCCGGAGGAGCGGGCCGCGCTGCGCGTTCGGCCCCGGCCTCGCCGGGAGCCCGAGCTGGCCGCGTCGCTCGCGGAGCGCTCCGCCTGACCCGCCTGACCCCACGCACCCGACCCGCGAAAGGACACGATGAACGACCAGCTGCAACTGTCCGAGGAGATGTCGGCCGGGACGGCCCGCCTGCGGGTGGACGTCCACGGCAGCGAGCCGCGCGAGCACGTCCTCGACGACCTGAGCTTCCTCAACTACCGGCTCGCCGACGTGCGCATCTCCCCGGAAGTGACGCTGACCGAGCCGGACATCGTCTGGCACCAGGACGGCGAGAAGGCGATCCGGTATGACGGCCGGGCGATGCACTTCAGCGGAGCCTGGCCGGCCGGCCCGATCCAGAAGGTCGTGGTCACGATGCTGGCCCTGCGGATGGAGGCCGTCGGGCTGCACCCCTTCCACTCCTCGGCCGTCCGCTACCGCGACAGGACCGTGCTGTTCCTGGGCGGCGAGTCCAACCACGGCAAGTCGATGGGCCAGATCGAGGCCTGTCGGCGCGGCGGTCTCCTCGTGTCGACCGAGACGACGGTGATCGACGAAGACGGCATCGTGATCATGGGCTCCAAGTCGGTCTTCCTCAAGAAGCGCACCGAAGGGACCGAGCGGGCCGACAAGGCCGCCCCCGAGCGAGGCGTCGAGAAGTTCTTCGGCGACATGCCGACGTGGGAGCAGCACGACGAGCCGACCAGCGTCGACGTGGTGATCGTGCCCGCGATCGACGGCAACTTCGATCCCAGCACGGGCGCGATGATCCCGTTCGAGCGCCAGTTCCAGACCCTCCACTCGCTCCAGAACTACTTCCTCACCAACGAGCTGCTCGCGCCCGGCTGGCCGATGCCCGTCGTGGACACCGATCCCCTGCGCAAGGCGCGAGCGACCTTCGTCGAGCGGTTCTGCGATCGTCCCTTCTACTTCATCCGGGCAGCCACCCCCCAGGTGCTCCTGGACGAGGCGGACAGGATCCTCTGACAGCGGGGGCGGGAGCGATGCACACCTTCGCCTACGCGCGGCCGGCGACCCTGGCCGAGGCGCTGGCCCTCCTCGACGCGCACGGACCGGAGGCGCGCCTCCTCGCGGGAGGCACCGACCTCATCATCCGGCTCCGGGACGGCAGCGTCCGGCCGGGCGTGGTGGTCGACGTCAAGCGGATCGCCGAGCTGCGCCCCGCGATTCGCGAGGACGGCGACCACCTGGTGATCAGCGCCGGCACGGTCATGACCGACGTCGCGGCGGACGACCGGGTGCGTCGCTGGTTCCCGGCCCTGGCGGAGGCCGCAGCGGTCGTCGGATCCGTCCAGATCCGGAACCGGGCCACGCTTGCCGGCAACATCTGCAACGCGTCACCCGCCGCGGACACGGCCCCGCCGCTCCTGGTATACGGGGCAGACGTCGTTGCGGCGGGGCCCGCCGGGACCCGACGCATCGCGATCGCCGACTTCTTCGTCCGCTCGGGCGTCACCACCCTGGCGCCGGGCGAGCTCGTAAGCGCCATCGAGCTGCCCGTGCCCCGGCGGCGGATGGGAGCCGTCCACGTGCGGCGCACGCGGCGGCGCGGCCACGACCTCGCCTCGGTCACCCTGTGCTGCGGGGTGGACGAGGCCGGGGTGACCCGGCTCGCCTACGGCAGCGTCGGCCCACGTCCCGTGCTCGTCGTCGACGAGAGCGGGGTCCTCGCAGATCCCGCCGCGACTGACGAGGCGAAGGCGGCGATCTTCGAGCAGATGTTCGCGGGGGCGAGCCCGTCCCCCCGCTCGATGCGGGCGAGCCCCGAGTACCGCCTGGCGATGCTGCGCGTCCTGGGCAGGCGGGCGCTGCGGATCGCGATCGAGCGGCTGGCGACGGGGGAGTGACAAGATGACCCATGTGATCCCCATCCAGCTGACGGTCAACGGACGCGCGCACGCGCTCGCGGTCGCCGCCCACCACACCCTTCTCGACGTGCTGCGCGACGACCTCGACCTGACCGGCACCAAGGAATGCTGCCTGGTGGGCGAGTGCGGGGCCTGCACCGTCATCCTCGACGGGCGCGTCGTGGACTCGTGCCTGGTGCTCGCGGTCGAGGCCGACGGGGCGCAGGTCACGACGGTCGAGGGGCTGGCCCCGCCCGGGCGGCTCAGCCCGTTGCAGCGGGCGTTCCTGGACACGGGCGCCGCCCAATGCGGCTTCTGCATCCCGGGCCAGCTCATGGCGGCCCACGCCCTGCTGGGGCTGACCCCGCACCCCACCGTGGCCGAGATCCAGGAGGGCCTGGCCGGGAACCTCTGCCGCTGCGCCGGGTACCAGCAGATCACCGAGGCGGTCCTGTCGGCCGCCGAGGCGGCCGACCGATGAGCGCGCCTGCGATCGGCGGCTCTCCGGCACGAGTCGGAGGCGTCGGGCGGGTCACCGGCGGACAGCAGTACGTGGCCGACATCCGCCTGGCGGACGTGCTCCACGCGAAGCTCGTCACGCTCGACTGCGCGCGCGCCCGCATCGTTTCCATCGATACGAGCGCCGCCGAGCGGGTGCCCGGCGTCCGCCTGGTCATGACCGCGGCCGACCTGCCCCAGCCGGTGCCGCGCTTTGGGCCCCAGTTCGAGGACCGCCCCGTCCTGGCCGTCGGCGAGACCAAGTACCACGGCGAGCCCGTGGCGGCGGTGGCCGCCGACACGAAGGACGCTGCCGAGGAGGCCGCCGGCCTGGTGACGGTCGAGTACGAGGAGCTGCCGGCCGTCTTCAGCATCGCGGCAGCGCTCGACCCGGCCTCGCCGCTCGTCCAGGACCCGGCCCTCCGCCCGGACGACCCCCTGGCCGGGACGAACGTCCTTCGCGAGCACCACTTCGGCTGGGGCGACGTCGATGCCGTTGCCGGTTCGGCGGATCTCGTCGTCGAGAACACCTGGGCGTTCCCGATGGTGACCCATTTCGCCATCGAGCCCCACGGGTTCATGGCCGCCCCCGACGGGGACGGCATCGCCGTCTGGAGCAGCATCCAGCACCCGAGCTGGCTGCAGAAGATCCTGGCGAAGATCCTCAACCTGCCCCTGGCCAAGGTCCGCGTCTTCGCCCCGGACCCGGGCGGTGGCTTCGGTGGCAAGCAGCACGCGAAGCTCGAGCCGCTCGTCGCCTTCATGGCCCTCCGGGTCGGGCGCCCGGTCCGCCTGATCCTGACCCTCGAGGAAACCTTCCAGGCGGTCCGTCGCAACTCGACGGAGATCCGCGTGCGGGCGGGATTCCGCACGGACGGCACGCTGGTCTTCCGGGACATCGAGTCCAACTACCTGCTCGGGGCGTACGCCGACATCGCCGATCGGACCGTGACCAAGGGCAGCTACGCCGCCTGCGGTCCGTACCGCGTCCCGGCGGCGCGGATCGTGGCCCGGAGCATCCTGTCCCACACGACGCCGTCGACGGCGTTCCGCGGCTTCGGCAATCCCCAGCCCATCTGGGCGGTGGAATCCAACATGGACGAGGCAGCGCGGGCGCTCGGCATCGACCCGCTGGAGCTCCGGCTGCGGAACCTCGCCCGTCGCGGCGAGGTGATCATCCCGGGCGACACGCCGGCGGACGGCGACTGGGAGCAGACCGTCCGGAAGGCTGCCGAGCTGATCGGGTGGGGGACGCCGCTACCGGCCGGGCGCGGCCGCGGCATCGCCGTCGGCATCAAGTCCGGACCGACGACGGGCCTCTCCTATTCGACCGTCCGGCTCCTGGCCGACGGCAGCGTCATCGTCTATGCCGGCACGTCCGACATGGGCCAGGGCGCCCGCACGGTGTTCGCCCAGATCGCCGCTGAGGAGCTCGGGGCGCCGCTCGACTGGATCACAGTGGTGATGGGCGATACCGCCGTCGTCCCGTACGACCAGCAGACCTCCGCCAGCCGCTCGACCGTCCTCATGGGCAATTCCGTCCTGGCTGCCTGCCGGGAGGTCCAGGCGAAGGTCCGGGCGATGGCCTCCCGGCTCCACGGGGTCGACGAGGCTCGGATCACGGTCGAGCACGGCGTCGTCCGCCTGCCCGACCGCGAGGTGCCGATCCTCGACGTACTCGGGCCCGGCCTGGGCCGGCTCGGCGGCGAGCTCATCGGCAACGGCGAGATGCGCAAGGAAGCCGAGCCCGGCCATGTCCTGGGCGGGAGCGCGGCGTTCTACGAGTTCAACTGCACGGCCATCGAGGCCGAGGTGGACCAGGAGACGGGTGACATCGTCCTGGTCCGCCACGTCACGGTCTCCGACGTCGGCAAGGCGCTGAACCCGGCGCAGGTCCGGGGCCAGGACGAGGGCGCCGCGATCCAGGGCCTCGGCCACACGCTCATGGAGCACTACATCTACGACGAGAAGGGCCGGATCCGGAACCTCGGCGCCATCGACTACCGGATCCCGACCAGCATGGACCTCCCGCTGGAGCTCCACAGCGAGACGGTGGAGAACGCCGACGGCCCGGGTCCGTATGGGTCCAAGGGGATGAGCGAGGGGGCCCTGCTGTGCGTCGCGCCCGCCGTCGCCGCCGCCGTGCGCGACGCGACGGGCCTCGTGATCCGCGACCTGCCGCTCACGCCCGAGCGCGTCTGGCGGGCCCTCCAGGAGCGGTCCACCCCATGAGCTGGAGGGAGGCTCGGCGATGACCAGCGGCAACGAGGTCGGCCCGATCGGCGGGCTGCCACCGGAGCAGGTCGTGAAGGCGGCGAGCCTGGTTCGCGAGGGCCGGATGATCTCGCTGGCGGCGGTTCGCTTCCCGGGCATGCCGCTCTTCCCGGGGCACCCCCCGTTCCAGGTCCTCAACTTCCGCACACCCCGGGGGATCCGCGTGACCGGCGCCCAGCCATGGGGTCCGGTCAACGACGCCGGGCTCGGCTACATGGCCGAGTACGTGATGGCGACGTCGCACTCCGGCGCCCACATGGACGCCCTGGCCCACATGACGGTCGACGACGACATGCACTGGTACGGGGGTGGCAACGCGGACGAGCACCTGACCGATTTCGGCCCGGTCCACGGCGACGCCTCCCGGATGCCCCCCTTCTTCACCCGCGGGGTGCTCATCGACGCACCCACCTTCCGCGGGGTCGACTGCCTGCCCAAGGGCTCACCGATCGACGCGGCCGAGATGGACGCAATCTGCGCGGCCCAGGGCGTCACGGTCCGGCCGTGGGACGTGGTCGTCATCCGGACCGGGTACATGGGCCTCTGGCCCGACGCCGAGCGGATGGCGGCCCACAAGACGCCCGGCCCCGACGTCTCCGCGGCCCGCTGGCTCCTCGAGCGCGGCGTCGTGGCGACCGGGACGGACACCGAGACCTACGAGGTCCAGCCGGCACCCGACCCCGGACCGACCGGCAACCCGCAGCCCGTCCACACCGCTCTCCTCATCGAGAAGGGCGTGTACATCATGGAAAGCCTCGACCTGGAGGAGCTGGCGCGCCAGCGCGTCTACGAGTTCCTCTTCGTGGCCCTTCCCGTGAAGATCCGGGGCGCCACCGGGTCGATGATCGACCCCGTCGCCGTCATCTGAACCCGATCCGAAGGAGGCCGTCCCGTGTCCGCCACCATGCAGGCCCTCGTGGTCCTCGAGCCGAGCCGGATGGAGATCCGCGAGGTCCCCGTCCCGGTGCCCGGACCCAACGAGGTGCTGGCCCGCGTGCGGGCGGTCTCGATCTGCGGCACGGATGTCCACCTGATCCGCGGCGACTACCCGGGCTTCTGGCCGCCGGCATTCCCGTTCATCCCGGGCCACGAGTGGGCCGGCGAGATCGTCGAGCTGGGACCGGGCGTCGAGCTGTACGGCTGGAAGGTGGGCGACCGGGTCGCCGGCACCTCGCACGATGCCTGCGGCGTTTGCCAGAAGTGCGTCGAGGGCCGCTACAACCTCTGCGAGAACTACGGCAAGCCCGGTCTCCACAAGCAGTACGGCCACAGCGTCCAGGGCGCGGACGCGACGTACGTCGTCCAGGGCGTCAAGACCATCTTCCCGCTCCCCGATGGCCTGTCCTTCGACGAGGGCGCCGTCATCGACCCGGCGTCGATCGCCCTGCACGTGGCGAATCGCGGGGGCGTGACGCCCGGCGACACGGTCGCGATCACCGGCGCCGGCGCGATCGGGCTCCTCGGCGGCGACGCAGCCCGGATCCGTGGCGCAGCGCGCGTGATCCTCATCGAACGCAACCCGGGCCGCCTGGCCAAAGCCGCCGCGATGGGCTTCGAGACGGTCGACTCGAGCGCCGGCGACCCGGCGGCGGCCGTCCGGGCCCTGACCGGCGGACTCGGTGCCGACGTCGTCCTGGAATGCGCCGGGGTTCCGATGACGGTGCAGTGGGCCCTCGGCATGCTCCGCCGGGGCGGCCGCTGCGCCGCCGTGGGGATCCCGACGGTCGGCGTGGAGATCGCCATGCAGCGGCTCGTCCTCGACGAGCTGGAGCTGGTCGGCTGCCGCGCCTCGGCGGGCGAGATGCGGCGGGTCATACCGCTCGTCGAGCAGGGGCGGATGCGCGTCCGCGAGGTCATGACCCACAACTTCGCGCTGGCCGAGTTCGACCAGGCGATCGCCACCTTCAACGATCCCGCGAGCGGGGCCATCAAGATCATCGTCGCGCCCTGACGACCGGCCGCGCACCCCGAGCGCGGCTGCCGCAGGGGCACCCGGGAGAGCCGCTCCGTGACCCACGTCTACGACTGCGATCAGCGCCACGACCTCCCCTTCCCGGAGCTCAAGCGTCTCCTCGGTGGGAAGGCCGCGAACCTGGCGGTGATGGCGCTCGACCTGGACCTGCCCGTACCACCGGCCTTCACGATCTCGACGGCGGCCTGCAACGAGTACCTCGCCCACGGTTGGCCGGCCGGGCTCGACGACGAGCTCCGAGAGCACATGGCCTCGATGGAGGCGCGGGTCGGCCAGCGCTACGGGGATCCAGCCGATCCACTGCTGGTCAGCGTCCGGTCGGGAGCGCCGATCTCGATGCCGGGCATGATGGACACGATCCTCAACCTCGGCCTCAACGATTCCACGACGGCCGGGCTTGCGGCCCGCTCGGGGAGCCCGAAGTTCGCGGCCAACTGCCGCCGGCGCTTCGAGGCGATGTTCCGGGACATCGTCGGCGTCGAGGCTGTCCCCGAGGAGCCCTGGATCCAGCTCCGCGAGGCGGTCGAGGCGGTCTTCCGGTCCTGGAACAGCGGCAGGGCCCGGACGTACCGGCAGCACGAGGGGATCCCCGACGACCTGGGGACAGCCGTCACGGTCCAGGCGATGGTCTTCGGCAATCGCAGCGTCGACTCCGGAACCGGGGTCCTCTTCACCCGGAACCCGGCGACGGGCGAGCCGGTCCTCTACGGCGACGTGATGTTCAACGCCCAGGGCGAGGACGTCGTCGCGGGCACCCACCGCACCGAGCCGATCACGGTCCTCGACCAGCGACTGCCCGGCGTCGCCCGACAGCTCCGCGACTTCGCGACTCGACTGGAGCGCCACAACCGGGACCTGTGCGACATCGAGTTCACCGTGGAGCACGGCAAGCTCTGGATGCTCCAGTGCCGGGTCGGCAAGCGCAGCCCCCAGGCCGCGCTCCGCATCGCCGTCGACATGGCCGAGGACCCGGACTTCCCCCTCGACCGCGGCGAGGCCGTCCGTCGCGTGGCCGGGATCCTCGCCAACCCGCCGTTGGTGACGAGCGAGCGCCGCGACGCCGGGGCGGCCCTCACGACCGGCCTGCCTGCCTCCCCGGGCGTTGCCTGCGGGGAGATCGTGACGTCGCCCGACGCCGCCGCCGACGCCGCCGAAGCCGGCCGCGCCGTGATCCTGGTCCGGACCGAGACGTCGCCCGACGACGTCCACGGCATGGCCAAGGCCGCCGGGATCCTGACCTCGACGGGCGGGCTCGCCAGCCACGCCGCGGTCGTCGCGCGCGGCTGGGGGATCCCGGCCGTCGTCGGGGCTGCCGCGGTCGTGCTCGGCGACCGAACGATCGCCATCGGCGACCGGAGCCTCGCGGTCGGCGACACGATCACCATCGACGGCGGCACCGGTGAGGTGTTCGCCGGGGCGGCGGCCGGTACCTTCACGGTCGCGCCGGAGGCGACGACGCTTCTCGGGCTGGGCCAGCGAGCTCGGCATCCCGATCGGCGAGGCGGCGCCGGCGGCGGCGCCCGACGCCGGCGAGTCGACGGCCCCAGCACCAGAGCATGGCGCCGCACCGGCAGTCCCTGCGCCGGCCGGCCTCACGACCGACGACGTGCTGCGCGCGCTCACGGTCAAGGGCTACGCGACGCCCGAGGCGGTCGCGACGGCGCTGCTCTGCACGGCCGAGGAGGCCAGCGAGCTTCTCGACCGGCTCGTCGCCGACGGGCTGGCGGAAGTTGCCGCGGGCTCCTTCCGCCTCACCGCCGACGGCAAGGCCGTGGGACGGGAGCGGATCGCCGCCGACGCGGACCACTGGGGCGCGGCCAACGCCGACGCCGCGCTCGACACCTTCCTGGCCCTGGACCACCGAATGAAGGCGACCGTGACCGCCTGGCAGATGCGGGACGTCGATGGCACCCAGACCTTCAACGACCACGCGGACGCGGCGTACGACGCGAGCGTGCTCGACGATCTCGCGAGCCTCCACGCCGACGCGTCGGCGTGGCTCGGGCCGCTGGTTGCCGGGCTTCCCCGCCTGGCGGCGTACCACGAGCGTCTCGAGCGGGCCGCGGCCGCCGCCCGGGGCGGGGACAACCGGTACGTCGCCTCGCCCCGGGTCGACAGCTACCACAGCGTCTGGTTCGAGCTGCACGAGGATCTCATCCTGCTGGCGGGCCGCAACCGGGCCGACGAGGTGGCCGCGGGGCGAGCCTGAGCCACTCGGGCCCGACCCGGGGAGGAAGGAGCAGCGCGTGTCGATCGAAGGCTGCCGGATCATCGTCACCGGGGCGTCCAGCGGGCTGGGCGCCTACGCGGTTCGACACCTCGTGGGGCTGGGCGCCCACGTGCTCGCGGCCGCCCGTCGGATCGATCGCCTCGAGCATCTCGCGGGCGACCTCGCCGGCACCCCCGGGCGAGTCGTTCCGTTCGAGGCCGATGTCACGGTCGACGCCGACGCCCGGGCGATGGTGGCGGCGGCCGTCGACGCCTTCGGCGGGGTCGACATCCTCGTCAACAACGCCGGGAGCGAGGTCCAGGGCCCCCTCGACGTTCTCGCCGACGCCGACTTCGAGGGGATGCTCCGGGCCAACGTCGTCAGCGTCTTCGTCTGCACCCGGGCGGCCCTGCCGGAGCTGCGCAGGAGCCGTGGCGCGGTGATCAACCTGGGCTCCACCGTCGTGGCCCGGCCGCCGCGAGGGCGCTTCGGCTACGTTGCCAGCAAGGGCGCCGTCGAGGCGATGAGCCGGGCCCTCGCCCTCGATCTCGGGCGCGACGGGATCCGGGTCAACGTCCTGCGCCCGGGGATCATCCCCTCGGAGCTGCGCGGCCTGACGGAGGAGGAGGAGCGGGCGAAGTTCGCGACCGGGGTCGCCTTCGGCAGGCAGGCGCTCTCGGCCGTCGGCGACCCGCGCGACATCGCCGAGGCGATCGCCTGGCTGGCCGGCCCGGGCGGGCGCTTCGTCACCGGCGCCGTGATCGACATCGACGGCGGCTTCGTCCTCGGGGCGGCCGACATCCTGGCCTGATCGCCCGCGGCCGGCCGGCCGGCGCGCGCGGCGATGGCGCGCCGCAGCCGCGCGCGGCTGCGAGGCGGGATCAGCTTCCGGGGATCGCGCCGGTCAGCTTGTCGTAGAGGGTTCCGGCGTTCAGGTTCTGGATGTACTCCATCATGTAGCCCTGCCCGATGTCGACAGGTCCGAAGCGGTCCTTGAAGTTGACCTGCGCGACGGTCTCCTTGCGCGTCCAGCCCTTCGCGACCGCGACGGCGACGGCCGTCTTCCACTCCATGAGGTGGGAGCGCTGGACGTCGAGGTACTGCTTGGTGACGATGGGCCCGTGGCCGGGGACGATCCAGTCGACGTCGAGGGTCCGGATTCGCTCCAGGGCGGCCAGCCAGCCCTCCACGTCGGAGGTCATGAGCCAGGTCTGGCAGCCGGAGAAGACCGTGTCGCCGGTGAAGACGACGCGCTCCTCCGGGACGTGGACGGCGAGCTGGCCCGGCGTGTGACCGGGCGTGTGGAGCAGGTTGAAGGTATGGCCGCCGACACGGAGGGTGAGGTCGCCGGTGAAGACGATCGTGCCCTTGTTCGGATCGCGGTAGTACTCGTCGCGGTCGGGCCAGAGGGCCACGCCTTCGGGGTCGTCGAGGTCGGTGCCCCTGGCGGTCTCGCCGGGAACGGACTCCCTGGCGTAGGCGAATGGGTCGAGCTCCGGGTAGACCACCATGAAGCGGTCGTACAGCCCCTGGTGGTTGACGACCGTGCCGGCGCCCTTGAACCAGTAGTTGCCGAAGATGTGGTCGACGTGGTGCTCGGTGTTGATGAGATAGCGGATCGGGCCGTGCGACTCCGCCAGCCTGCGCATCTCGACGGCCTTCGTCGGGAGCTGGGGCGTGTCGATCACCACCACGCCGTCGGACGTCGTGACGAAGCTCGGGTTGCAGCCTCGCAGCTTCGTCTCCGCGAAGACGTTGGGTGTCACGTTCTCCATGGCGCGGGGCTCCAATCGGGTGGCTATTGGGTGGCGGTCAGGCCGCCGTCGATCCCGAGGATCTGGCCGGTCACGAACGACGAGGCGTCCGAGCAGAAGAAGAGCGCGGCCCCGGCGAGATCCCCGGTCCCCCCCACCCGGCCGAGCGGGATCCGGCTGACGATGTTCGCCTTGAAGACCGGGTCGCCGAGGAGCATGGCGACCTGCGGCGTATCCACGAAGGTCGGGGCGATCGCGTTGACCGTGATCCCGTGTTTGGCCCACTCGGTGGCCCACTGGCGGGTGAGGGAGCTGACCGCGCCCTTCGCCGCGACATAGGCCGAGTAGCCCGCGTTGATCCCCAGGGAGGCACGCACCGAGGAGATGTTGAGGACCCGCCCGCCGCGGCCGCCGGCAATCATCGCCTTCACGGCGGCCTGGGTAGCGCACAGCGTGCTGCGGACGTTGATCTCGTAGATCCAGTCCCACGCCTCGCGCGGGTAGACCTCGGCGTCGAAGAGGACCTTGCCGGCACCCCCGCCGACGGCGTTCATGATGATGTCCAGCCGCTCGAACCGCTCCACCGTCGCGGCGACGACCCGCTCGCACTCGGCCTCGCTCGTGACGTCGGCGCCGAGGGCCAGGACCTGCGCGCCCGTCGCCCGAATGGGAGCTGCGGCCGCCTCGGCGCGGTCGTCGGTCTGGTCCACGATCGCGACGTGGGCCCCCGCGCCGGCGAACGCGGCCGCCATCGCCGACCCGATCGCGCCGCCACCGCCCGGGACCAGGGCAACCCGCCCATCGAGGCGGAACAGGTCAAGCTGGCTCATCGCGGTCCCTCCCCGGCCGAGCGTGCCCGGCGATCGTCGTTTCGTGCGTACGGGTCGAATGCATCATCGATTATCGAGAATACGCCACCCTGGTTCCGAGGTCAACGACCGGCGCCCCGGCAGTCGCGCGGCACGAGCAGCCGCCGGCGGCGCACGATCCGTCATGGGCGTCGTACCCTCACGCCATGACCAACCCGCACGCCCCCGCGCCCATGCTCCGCAGGGTTCGGACGGCCGAGCTCCTGGCCGTCGGGAGCGAGCTGACGGCGGGGGAGACGCGCGACACGAACGGCGGCGAGCTGGCCCGCTCGCTGTCGCTCCAGGGCGTTGGCGTGCGTCGGATCGTCGCCCTGCCCGACCAGCTGGCGCTCGTCACGGCCGCGTTCGCGGACGCACTGGCGGTCGTGGACCTGGTCGTGGCGACCGGCGGTCTTGGCCCGACCCCGGACGACCTGACCCGTGAGGCGGTCGCGGCCGCCGTCGGCGAGGTGCCGCTGGTGGACGCCGGCCAGGAGGCGTGGCTGCGGGACCTCTTCGAGAGGCGGGGGATCGCGCTGCCGGCCGCCAACCTGAAACAGGCGTGGCTCATCCCATCCGCCACGGCGATCCCCAACCCGAACGGCACGGCGCCGGGATGGTGGATCGACCGACCGGACGGACGCGTCGCGGTCCTGTTGCCCGGACCGCCGCGCGAGCTGCGCCCGATGTGGCACGACTGGGTCCTGCCGCGGCTCCGGGAACGCGGGCTCGGCGACGGCCGTCTCGTCCGGACCCTGCGGACCTACGGCATCGGGGAGTCGCACGTGGCGGAGCTCCTCGGCGAGCCGATGCTCCGGGCCGCGAACCCGGTCGTGGCGACATACGCCCGCGCCGACTGGCTCGACGTGCGGATCTCCGCCGTGGACGAGGTCGACGCCGACGGGAAGGTCGCGCACCCCGCCGCGGACGTGCTCGCGACGGCCGAGGAGTCGGTCCGGACCGTGCTCTCGGGCCACGTTCGGGCCGAGGGCGAGACGACCTGGGCCGACCTCGTCGCCGAGGCTGCCGCGCACGCCGGCGTCCGGTTCGCGATCGTGGAGGCGGGGACGCACGGCGCCCTGGGGGCGCTGCTGGCCGACGTGCCGGCCCTCGAGCGCGAAGTTGCCCACGGGCCGGCGGTGGCCCGTGACGTCGGGGGATGGCCTGTCGAAGATGAGGCCGTGGCGATCGCCCGCGATGCCGGGGTGGAGATCGGCCTCGCCCTGGTGGCTCACACGGACGGGACGCAGACCCTCCTGCGGGCGGCCGTGGCCGCGCCGGGCGCAGGCTGGTCGCGGGTCCTCGACCTCCGTCTCTTCCAGCACGGCGCCCACGGCCGGTTCCGGGCCGGCGTTGCGGCGGCCGCGTTCCTGGCGGAAGTCCTCGGCGAGGAAGGCTGAACGATCCAGCCCGAGTCCCGCCGAAAAGCGCAGCGCCCCCGGCCAGGGTGGGGGAGGCCAAGGGCGCTGCAACAGTGGCACATCGGGGAGGGGGGATCGACCGATGCGCCTTGCCGACAAGGATCGCGGCTCGGGCACCCCGCCCGAAGGGCCGTTTGGCCCATCGTCGGGGGGCCGTTAGGCCGGGTCATGACCTGCCCCTGCGCGGCGGCGCGCTCGTCAGTCGGCCGTGGCGTAGACCTCGATCTCGCGCCAGGCGACCCAGGACGGAGAGCGGGTCGTCTCCACGCGCAGGAGGCGGATCCCCTTCCGGGGGGCGCCGGGGCGCCACTCGAGGGCCTGGCCGTCGCGGGTGACGCCCCGGAACCGGGCCAGCTCCACCCAGCGACAGGGATGAGCGCCCACCCGGAGGTCGCCGGCCAAGGGCGCCGGCCAGTGTGGTACGCTTGCCTCGCCGCACCGTGCGGCATTCCGCGTGGTCGACCACCCTTCTCGAACAGACCGTGCGTTCTGCCTCCCAGTTCGGGAAGGATGTGGAGGTCCCACGTGACCACCGGCACCGTCAAGAAGGTGATTGCCGACCGCGGGTTCGGCTTCATCGTCGCCGAGGATGCGAAGGAGTACTTCTTCCATCGCGGTGGGCTCGAGGCCACGCTCGACTTCGACCGCCTGGTCGGCGGCGAGCGCGTGGAGTTCGAGATCGAGCAGAGTCCCAAGGGGCCGCGCGCCGTCCGGGTGCGCGCCGCCGCCTGACGACTACCTGGCGAGACCGTCCGCTGCCAACGCGGGCGGTCTCGCCGCTTTCACCCGGCTCGCCGAATGGCAGGGAGTGACGTGGCAGAGGGTGCAGGCCCGGATCGCAGCGCGATCACGCGGCCGCCCACGCGCCAGTACAAGCGTCGCGAGCTGGCCACGGCCGACGGAGGCGCGCTCGTCCTCCGCACCGACGGCACGATCGACCTTCTCGCGGCCGATCGCACGGTCGTGGAGTCCTGGAAACCCGAGGACCCCGAGTGGGGCGTCCATGCCTTCCGCTTCGGGATCCGCGTCCAGGAACGCACGGTCGCACCGCGGGGTCCGGACACCGGCTCCGCGAAGCCCGGGTTCTGACCTCGCACGCTCCGCCGCCGCGACGCGACGGCAGCCCGGCAGCGCGGCCGGCCCGGGCCGCGCCCAGTGTCCCAGCCGATGGATCGGGCCGCTGAACGACATGCAGCCCTCCCAGAGGTGGTTCCCGTGAAATCGATGAAGGCGCAGCTCGACGAGCTGGCGCGGTCGGCGCCGGCGCAGCGGATCGAGCTGCGGGAGCCGCTCCTTGCCCACGGCGTCGCCGTCGTCTCCCCGCTGGCCGACCTTGCCGCGGCCGATCCCGAGCTCGGACCGTCCGTGACGGCGTGGCTCGAGGTGCTGGGAAGGCGGGACGAGGAAGCGCTGGCTCCGGTGGTCGCGGCCCTCCGCACGCTGGCGACGAGCGCCCAGGACGACACCCGTCGCTACGCGGCGGAGGCCCTGGCCCGCCTCGGCGTGCCGCTCTCGGCGCGAGCTCGCCGCACGGTGGCCGCAAAGGCCTGACTGCCGCCTGGTCCGGCCGACGCGATCGAGCCCTGGTCCTGGTCCGGCCGCCCCGGTCGGGCGCTCGTCTCCCCGCCGGTCGCGGGCCTATTCCTGCGCAAGAGCCCCCGCGGCCCGCTGGTAGACGCCGGCCTCCCGCGTCAGCAGGCCGTATTCCACGAGATAGCGGCGGAGCGACGCCACGTCCGGGTGGAAGAGGGCCAGCCGCTGGTTGACCTCCTTCTCGGGGTACGGCCGATCGTCGGCGAAACAACGCTCGTGGAGGTAGCGGAGGACGACGAGCCTCTTCTTCTCCTGGGCCGGGATGGAGACGAGCCGGTCATCGACGAAGAAGGTCCGGAGCACCTTGGCGTCGAACGCCGGCAGCGGGCGCCCGTCGGGCCCGGGGAGAAGGGCGACCTCCTCGCGTGCTCGCTCGAGCGCACCGAGCTGGCGCCCGAGCGCGTGGAGGCGCTCGATCCGCAGGGCGTACTCGACGTAGGGGTGGTGGGGCTTCGAGTCCACCAGGCCCGCGGCCTCGAGCCGCTTCAGGTGGTGGACCACGGTTCCCGGCGTGAGCTCGACGGCCGCGGCGAGCTCCTCGACCGCGTGCGGGCGCTCCGCCAGCAGCCCCACGATCCGCAGGCGCGACGCGTCGGAGAGGGCCTTCAGGGTGGCGAGGAGGTCTTCGTCCATTGGGTGCGCACGATGGGCCATGATTTGATGCCTGTCAAATCCGGATCCGGCGTGCCGCGCCCACCGGTCGGCAGTGGGGCAAGAGCCCAGGGCTGCTCGTGGTGCGTCCGGTCACCGCGACCGGACCAGACGCCCAGACGCCACAAGACGCCACTCAACCCGTTGACTATCGCCATTCCCGGACGTAGGTTTCGCGGCAAGAGCGGGCAGGGTCCGCGCGCTCGCGGCGGCGAGGCGCGGCAACGTCACCCTTCCGCGCAGCAGGTCTCCTTCGTGCTGAAGCACGTGAGCGCCGTCACGTGCCGAGGGTGTGCCTACCTTAGTCCCGGAGAGCCGGCCCAGGACGTAGCGCCGGCTCTCGACAGGCAGCAAGCCCCGCCGCGCAGACCCGGCATCGGACCGCCTGCGACGGGCACTCGGAGGGAGAACTGGGATGTCCGCTACACGACTGTTCCGGCGGCGCGCGGCCGTCTTCCTGGTCCTGGTCGGCCTCATCGCCTCGGGGCCGAACGCCTTGACCGTGCTGGCCGCTCCCCAGGCGAGCACGAACGCGGCGGTCCCGGCGGCCGCAGAGGTGGCCTGCGCCTCGGGCGCCCACACGCTCTCGCATTTCGGTGATCGCGTCTACCCGGATGTGGGCAACGGGGGCTACACGAGCATCCACACCGACGTCCACATGGTCTACGACGCCACCACGAACATGTTCCTGCCGGGGAACCACGTCGACCTCACCGACGTGGCCACGCAATGCCTGACCGACTTCAGCCTCGACTTCGAGCGGTCGTCGGCGGACGCCACCGCCGGCCCCAACATGACCGTCGACTCGGTCGCCGTGAACGGCAGCCCGGCGACGTTCGCGTTCGTCCAGCCGACCTACCCAGGTGACCCGAACGGGCAGGACGACCCCGATCCCCTGGCCCATGCGGTGTCGAACGTCAACCCGGTCAGCGCGACGAACCCGAACCCGCCGGCCTGCTCACCCCAGGTCAGCGGCAACTCCCAGAACGGCACCCAGTGCCCGGCGAACAAGCTGGTGATCACGCCGCCGACTCCCATTCCGAGCGGGGCGACCTTCGTGGTCACCGTCAACTACACCGGCCGGCCCGGGGTGCACCACGACGGGGACGGCACGACCGAGGGCTGGTTCCGGTCGAACAACCCGGTTGGTGACGGCAGCTTCGTCACCACCGAGCCGGTCGGCACCATGGCCTGGATGCCGCTCAACAACCACCCGCTCGCCAAGCCGACCTACGATTTCTACGACACGGTCAACATCGGCAAGATCGCGATCGCCAACGGCCAGCTCATGACGACCAATCCACCTCCGTCGAACCCGCCGGACGCCAACTTCCCCGGCGGCTCGGTGACCTGGCATCTGGCATTCGCCCGAGCCCATCGCCAGCTACCTGGTCGAGAACAGCGTCGGCGCCTTCGACCTGACCTCCGCGACGGAGGACGGAATCATCTTCTACGAGGCCCAGGGGAGCTCCATCCTCCCGGCGAAGAAGGCCAGCAACAAGGCGATCATGGACCAGCAGCCGGACATCACCCGGTTCCAAAGCATCTTCAACGGGCCGTTCCCGCTCACCACGAACGGCGTCATCATCGGCATCCCCTCGGCCAGCTTCGAGGAGGAGATGCAGGGCAAGATCACGTTCAACGGCGGCACGATCTCCCTGGGCACGTTCAACCACGAGAACATGCACCAGTGGTTCGGCGACAACGTCGCCGAAGCGGCTTTCAACCTGACCTTCTGGAAGGAGGGCTGGGCGACCGTCGGCCAGTACCTCCAGACCGCCCGCAACGCGCAGACTGCCGCGGGCGGCCTGGGCACACCCGCGGGCGACGCCGCGTTCGACCTGAGCCTGAGGAACCGGTTCAACACGAACTACGGAACCGGCAGCGCGAGCGCGTGGACGTCCGCGCCCTCGAACCCGACCGTCGGCAACCTGTTCACAACCGTCAGCACCTACACCCGGCCGGGCACGGCCTACCTGGCCCTGCACCAGATCCTCGACTCCTCGATGTCGCGGCCTGCGTCCGATCGCTGGATCGGCGCCATGAAGCAGATCCAGACCCAATACGGCGGCGGGAACATCACCGAGCCCCAGCTCGAGGCGGTCTTCCACCAGTGGCTGCCGAACCAGAGCGCGGCCTGCAGCACGAAGCTCGATCAGTTCTTCACCCAGTGGTTCGACACCGCCTACCCGACGCCGAACAACGCCACCAACAAGCCCCAGATCACCGGACCGGGCATCAACGGGCCGGACAAGTTCTACGACGACTTGAGCGCCTGCACCCGGGCCGACCAGGCGATCACGTTCGCCCCGATCGGCACGAGGGCGTACCTCGATGCCGACTTCGGCATCGCCCCGACGGCCAGCTCGGGCCTGCCCGTGGCGCTGGTGGCCGTGGGTGACTGCGAGATCAGCTCGGCCATCGCGCCGGCCACCGTCCACATCCTCCGGGCCGGCTCGTGCACGATCACCGCCTCACAGGCCGGTGACGCGGTCTTCAAGCCTGCGCCCGACGCCCCGAACACATTCACCATCGATGAGGCGCAGATCGGCGCGCTCAGCCCGGTCCACGCCTGGGTCAGCCTCAAGAACAGCGACGACGTGGGCACGAAGTTCGACGTCAAGGTCGACCTCCTGAAGAACGGCTCCGTCATCGAGACCGGCCTGCTCCGCTGCGTCGGCGACATCGGTCGCAACGCGGCCGGGAAGGTCATCGACGTCCCGTGGACCCTTGTGCCGGCCACGGTCGACCAGGGCGACGTCCTGTCACTGAAGGTCTCGACCCGCATTGGCACCACCACCGAGACCACCAAGTGCGCCGGCCACAACAGCGCGGTCGGCCTCCGGCTCTACTACGACTCGACCGGCCAGGCGTCGCAGCTCAGCGCGAAGATCGGCTCGGTCCCTGCCGCATTCACCGAGTACCTCCGCTCCGACGGCAACGTCTGCAAGAACGCCGAGAGCACCGGCGTCACCAGCCGGACCCTCGACGGAGCTCCCACAGCGACGGCCGCCAAGTGCAAGGACTCGACCGCGGTCAACTTCAGCGGCGGCAACCCCTACAAGGAGATCGGCACCTGGGGCACCCTCGGTAACTGGACCATGCCGTAGCCGACGGCCCACCCGAGGGCCGCACTGGAACACATGCGCCGATGGGCGCCGGGAGCGATCCCGGCGCCCATCGCCGTGTCCGGACGGCCGCTGCTACGATTCGCGGCGAATCAGACTGGATCGAGGAAGGTGATCGTGTTCGACTATCAAGCGGCCCTCACACTGATGCATCTCCACGGCGACGAGCGGCACCCGATGACGGAGCGGGGTCATGACAACGCGGCGGCGCACGATCCCGAGCGGGGGTGGCGGCAGGGGGCGAGGATCTTCCGGTGCACCCGCTGCGCTGATGAGGTCGTGGTGATGGCGCCCGGCCAAGACAAGCCGGACACAAAGTCCGCCTAGGCCGGGGACCGGCCTCCGGCCGCGTCCAACCTGAGCCGCGACCTGCCGCGACCTGCCGCCGGGCAACGCGAATCGGCCGTCCATGAGGGGAAGCTGGCTGGCGAGGAAGGATTCGAACCTTCAATCCCCTGATCCAGAGTCAGGTGCCTTACCGTTAGGCCACTCGCCAGCGATGCCCTCGCGGGCGCCCTGAGTCTACCGCGCGGCGACGGCCGCCTCAACCGTGGGACGCGCCAGGGCGCCGCCGACCTATGCCGTGTCGTGCCGGCCCTGCGCCTGGAGCCTGGCCCAGGTGTCCTTGAGGGTGAGCGTGCGGTTGAAGACGGCGTGCCCGGGCGTCGAGTCGGGGTCCGGCGTGAAGTAGCCCAGGCGCTCGAACTGTACGGTCTCGCCTGCCGGCACCTCGGCGAGGGCCGGCTCCACGAGGCAGCCGCGGAGCACCGTCTCGGAGTCGGGGTTCAGGTCCGCGAAGAGGTCGCGGCCATCCGCCCCGGGAATCGGGCGGCTGAAGAGGTAGTCGTACAGGCGGACCTCGGCGGGCATGGCGTGATCGGCCGAGATCCAGTGGAGGGTCGCCTTGGGCCGGCGGCCGTCGGGTGCGTCGCCGCCGCGGGTGGCCGGGTCGTAGGTGCACCGCAGCTCCACGATCTCGCCGGCCGCGTCCTTCACCACCTCGCGACAGGTCACGAAGTAGGCGGCCCGGAGCCGCACCTCGCGCCCGGGGGCCAGGCGGAAGAACTTCGCCGGAGGCTCCTCCATGAAGTCGTCGCGCTCGATCCACAGCTCGCGCGTGAAGGGCACCGAGCGAGACCCGGCCGACGGGTCCTCGGGGTTGTTGACGACGTCCATCTCCTCGACCTGCCCCTCGGGGTAGTTCTCGATGACCACCTTGAGGGGATCGAGGACCGCGAAGCGGCGGGGCGCCGTCCGGTTGAGGACATCGCGCACGGCGTGCTCGAGCACGCCCATCTCCACGACGCTGTCGGCCTTCGCCACCCCGATCACGGCCGCGAAGTCGCGAATGCCCTCGGCGGGGAAGCCGCGCCGGCGCAGGCCCGAGATCGTGGGCATCCGGGGGTCGTCCCAGCCGTGGACGTACCCCTCGTTGACCAGGCGCAGGAGGACGCGCTTGGAGAGGACCGTGTAGGTGAGGTTGAGCCGGGCGAACTCGTACTGCCGGGGGCGCGACGGCACCGGAAGGTTCTCGATGAGCCAGTCGTAGAGAGGCCGGTGGTCCTCGAACTCGAGCGTGCAGACCGAATGCGTGACGCCCTCGATGGCGTCGGACTGGCCGTGCGCGAAGTCATACGTCGGGTAGACGCACCAGGCGTCGCCCGTGCGGGGATGCGCGGCGTGCACGATCCGGTACAGCACGGGGTCGCGCAGGTTGATGTTCGGAGCGGTCATGTCGATCCTGGCGCGCAGCACCCGCGCCCCGTTGGTGAACTCGCCCTGCCGCATCCGCTCGAAGAGGTCGAGGCTCTCCTCCTGCGGCCGGTCCCGCCAGGGGCTGTTCCGGCCGGGTTCGGTGAGCGTGCCGCGGTAGTCGCGGATCTCGTCCGCGGACAGGTCGTCCACGTAGGCCTTGCCGGCCCGGATCAGGTGGACGGCCCACGCGTAGAGCTGCTCGAAGTAATCGGACGCGTGGTAGAGGTGCTCGCCCCAGTCGAACCCCAGCCAGCGGACGTCCGCCTGGATCGCGTCGATGTACTCCTGCTCTTCCTTGGTCGGGTTCGTGTCGTCGAAGCGCAGGTGGCAGCGCCCGCCGAACTCACGGGCGATGCCGAAGTTGAGGCAGATCGACTTCGCGTGGCCGATGTGCAGGTAGCCGTTCGGCTCGGGCGGGAAGCGGGTGACGATCGTCGTGTGCCTGCCGTCCCGCAGGTCGGCGGCCACGATCTCGCGGATGAAGTCGCCTCGTTCCGGCGACGTCGGCGGCTGGATGCTCACGTGGCGGCGGCTCCCGAGTCGTGGCTGACGGGGACGCGGCGCCCGCGGCGGCACCGCGAACCAGTGGACGGCCGCCTGCGGCCCGTGGATGCGGATGGGATTGGCTGGCGAGCAAGGATTCGAACCTTGAATCCCCTGATCCAGAGTCAGGTGCCTTACCGTTTGGCCACTCGCCAGTGAGGCGGTGATGATACCCGATGGGCGAGGGGGGCCTAGCGGCGGCCCCGGTGATAGCGCTCGATGAGGTCGCCGACGGCGGCCCGCGCCTCCGCCCACTCGGGCTGGTCGCCGAGGACCTCGACATCGCGGCCCCACCGGGCGAGCTGGGTCATCGCGGTGACGATCGCATCGTGGTGGGCGGCGCGCGATCGACCGGCGTCCACGACCCCGGTCACGAGGTAGCGGCGGACGAGATCGAAGGGGGCCCTCCAGCGGCCGATGCGGACGCGGTCGCCCTCTCGGAGCGACTCCAGCCAGTCGTCGTCGCCGACGGGAGCGCGATCGTGCTCGTCGACGTGGCGCGGCCAGCGGGACGCGGCGCGCGGGTGCCTGGGGTGACGGCAGGAGGCCGTCGGCGTCCACCTCGCGATAGCAGACCGGGCACGCCGGGAGCGTTGCGTAGGGGCGGGGACGATCACCGAAGGCGAGGCCGCAGCGACCGCAGACGGCCACGCCCGGCCGGCGGGCCCTCGTGCCGCATTCGAGGCACACGGGGAGCTGCGTGATCGCCATCGCGCTCAGAAGGTGGGGTGGCCGAAGGCCGGGCGAATGGGATGTATCGGCGATCCCGGCGCACGGCCGAGCGGTGTCGCGGTCGGCTCGGCGGCGCCGGCGTTGGGCCGCGACTCGGTGGCCGGACCGATGGGCCATCCGGGTTGGCGGGGTCCCCGGCCGCGGAACCAGGAGGCGCGCATGCCGCGCCGCGCGGCAATGGTCGCGGGCGGGCGCTGGGCACGGTGCGTCACCGCAGGATCGTCGGGCGACCGTTGACCCGGCGCAATGGCCCGTGGGTCCGGGGGACCATGGTCCGGTCGGCGGCCGCCCCCGCCGCGGGGCCCGCCGGGCGACAATGGACGCGCAGCCCCGCCGCCCTCGAGGAGCCCGATGCCCGCCTTCGACCCCGCCCTTCTTCGACCGCAGTTCCCCGCGTTGTCCGCCCGGCAGGATGGGCGCCCGGTCGTCTTCCTCGACGGGCCCGGCGGGACGCAGGTGCCCCAGCGCGTCGTCGACGCCGTGGCCGCCTACTACCGCGACGCCAACGCGAACACGCACGGTGCGTTTGCCACGAGTGTCCGGTCCGACGCGATCCTCGAAGGGGCGCACGCTGCGGTCGCCGACCTGCTCGGCGCCGCCTCGCCGGCCGAGGTCAAGTTCGGCCAGAACATGACGTCGCTCACGTTCGCCCTGTCCCGCGCATTCGCCCGCGCCCTGCGCCCTGGCGACGAGGTCGTGATCTCCCGCCTGGACCACGAGGCGAACCGCGGTCCGTGGATCGCGGCCGCCGCCGACGCCGGCGCGACGGTCCGCGAGATCGCGTTCGACCGGGCCGGCTGCACCCTCGACATGGGCTCGCTCGACGATGCCCTCTCCGAGCGCACCCGGCTCGTGGCGGTCGGCTGGGCCTCCAATGCGGTGGGCACGATCAACCCGGTGGCCGAGATCGTGCGCCGGGCGCACGCCGTCGGGGCCTTGACGTTCGTCGACGCCGTTCACTACGCGCCGCACGGGCCGCTCGACGTGACGGCGCTGGGAACCGACTTCCTGGCCTGCTCCGCCTACAAGTTCTTCGGGCCGCACGTCGGGATCCTGTGGGGGCGGGCGGAGCTGCTGGACTCACTGCCGGCGTACAAGGTCCGGCCGGCTGCGGACCACTGGGAGACGGGCACCCAAAACCACGAAGGGATCGCCGGGACGCTGGCCGCGGTGGAGTACCTCGCCGAGGTCGGCGATCGGTTCGGGGTCGGCGAGGCGGGCGTGGGCGCCGCGGGCCGCGGGGCGGCGGCCGAGGCGAGCGCGGGTCGCCTGGCGGGCTCGACGCGGCGCGCCCGGCTGGTGGCCGGCATGCGGGCGATCGAGGCGTACGAGCGCAAGGTGTCGGCGCGCGTCCTGGCCGGGCTTGCCGAGATCCCCGGCCTGACCGTCCACGGCCTGGCGGACCCGGCCGGCGTCGGCGAGCGGACGCCGACATTCGCCGTGACCCTGGCCGGCTGGACGCCGCGCGGCCTGGCCGAGGCACTCGCCGCGGCCGCGATCTACGCCTGGGACGGCGACTTCTACGCGACCACGCTGGTGGAGGACTTGGGGCTGGCGCCATCGGGAGGCGTCGTCCGGCTCGGGATGGTCCACTACACGACGTTCGACGAGGTGGACCGCCTCCTGGCGACGTTGCGCGCGCTGGTGTCGCGCCCGGGGATCTGAGCGGCCGCCCGGCCCGCCTACAGGGTTCCGGCAGCCTGCGCCAGGCCGCGGCCGAGCGCCGCGTGGACCGGCTCGGACGGCCAGCCGAGATGGCGCGCTGCCTCGTCCACGAGCGGATGTGGAGCATGGCCGTGCGGATCGCGCCCGGAGTCGCGCAGCTCGAGCCAGGAGCGCCGGGCGGTCTCCGCGAGGAAGGCGATCTCGGTCAGCTGGTTCTCCACGAAGTCGCGCGAGACGGGCTCGCCGTGGCCCGGCACGACCACGCCGTCAGCCAGGTCGAGCAGCATGCCCAGGGTGGCCGGCCAGTCGAGCGGGAAGGAATCCTCGAAGCCGGGCGGCGCCCCGTGCTCGACGAGGTCGCCGGCGAAGAGGATGCCGGTGTCGGGCGAGCGGACGACCACGTCGTGGTCGGTGTGGCCGCGCCCCAGGTGGCGGAGCTCCACGATGCGGCCGCCGAGGTCGAGCTCCACCGAATCCTCGAAGGTCCGGTCGGGCGGGTCGAGCAGCGTCCGGTTCAGCTCCCCGGCGAGGTCGGGCACCCACCGGATGACGTTCTCGCGCTGGGCGGGCCCGTGGCGGCGGAGCGCGTCGGCACAGCCACTGTGGGACCAGATCTCGCATGGTCGGAAGGCCGCGTTCCCGAAGGCGTGATCGAAGTGGACGTGGGTGTTGGCGACGACCCAGGGAAGTCGCGTCAGCTGGCGGAGGTCCCCGATCAGCTCGCGGGCTTGCAGGGCAGTCGCGCGCGTGTCGATCACCATTGCCCGATCCCGCCCCAGGATCGTGCCGATCGTCTGGTCCAGGAAGGGGTACCGGCGGATGAAGACGCCGTCTCCGACCTCGCGCCAGGAGTGCATCGAACCAGGCAATCAGGTCAGCCGGCGTGGATCGAGCTCAGGCCCTCGAGCGCCTTCCGGGCCGCCTCGATGTCGCTCACGACGAAGCTGAACTGGGCCTGGTCCCCCCATCGCCCGATGAACAAGTGGCCGTAGATGTTGACGCCGGCGTCGGCCAACCGGCGGGCCACGCGGGCCATGCCGCCCGGCCGGTCATCGACCTCGACGAGCAGCGATTCGCCCTCGATGAACTCGTAGCCGCCGTGCTCCAGGATCGCCCGCGTCGCGTCGTCGTCGGCCGTCTTGAAGATCACGTGACCGCTGTCGCCGATGCCGCCGCCCCCGATCGCCCGCAGGTCCACGCCCGCCTCCGCGAGGTGCTCCGACAGGTCGGCGAGCGAGCCCGGCACGTTCGGTAACTTGACCACGAACTGGTTCGCCACGGGCGGCCTCCCTCAGCTGCGCGCCGCCGGCGCCCCCGCGGCCGGGACGTCCCGATTGTACGCATCGTCTCGGCGCCCGTGACATCTTGTTCGGCACGCGACGTAGGTTCGGGCACGCGACGTCGATTTCGGCAGGCGGTGCGAGTCGCACCCGGCGCGCCGAGGGTTCCCGCTCGCCGCGCGGCGGCGCACAATGCCGACCACGCACGCCCGCAGCGCACCGGAGGAGAATCCGCAGTGGTCGACACGTACCAGCAGCTCATCGGCGGCGCCTTCGTGGACAGCGCCAGCGGCAGGACGCTCGACGTCCTCAACCCGGCCCGCGACGAGGTGATCGCCCGCGTCCCCGCCAGCGACAAGGAGGACGTGGACCGAGCTGCCGCGGCCGCGGCAGCCGCCTTCGAGAGCTGGAAGGACACCACCCCGCAGGAGCGCAGCCTCCTGCTGCTCAAGGTCGCCGACGCGCTGGAGTCGCGGTCGGACGAGCTCGGCCGCCTGGAGAGCCGCAACGCCGGCAAGCCGGTGCCGTACGCGATCGACGAGATGGCGGTCTGCGTCGACCTCTTCCGCTTCTTCGCCGGCGCCTGTCGCCAGATGGAGGGGAAGGCCGTCACGGAGTACCTGGCCGGCCACACCTCGCTCTTCCGCCGCGACCCGGTGGGCGTGGTCGCCTCGATCGCGCCCTGGAACTACCCGATGTACATGGCTGCCTGGAAGCTCGGGCCGGCCCTGGCCACCGGCAACACGGTGATCCTGAAGCCGTCGATCCGGACGCCGCTCACCGCGCTCGCCTTTGCCAGGATTGCCGCCGAGCTCTTGCCCCCGGGCGTGCTCAACGTCCTGGCCGGGAGCGGCGCCGAGATGGGCGACTTCCTGGTCACCCATCCGAAGGTGCGGATGATCTCGATCACCGGCGACACGACGACCGGCAAGCGGATCGCCCGGCTCGCGGCGGACGGGGTGAAGCGGCTCGTGCTCGAGCTCGGCGGCAAGGCCCCCGTCATCATCTTCGACGACGCCGACCTGGACCTCGCGGCCGAGACGATCAAGTCGGCCGGCTACTGGAATTCGGGCCAGGACTGCACCGCGGCCTGCCGGGTCATCGCCGGGCCGAAGGTCTACGACGCCTTCCTGGACCGGATGGCCGACCAGGTCCGCTCCATCGCCTGGGGCGACCCGGCCGCCGGCGGCGACATCGACATGGGCTCGCTCATTGCCCAGGCCCACGCCGACAAGGTCGAGGGCATGGTCGGGCGGGCCCTGGAGGCGCCGGGCGTGCAGCTCGTCGTCGGGGGGAAGCGGCCGGCACGCGCCGGCGCCTACTTCGAGCCGACCCTCATTGCCGGCCCCGACCAGGCGAGCGAGATCATCCAGGAGGAGGTCTTCGGCCCGGTCGTCACCGTCCAGCGCTTCGCGGACGAGGAGCAGGCGGTGCGGTGGGCCAACGACGTCAAGTACGGCCTGGCCTCCTCGGTCTTCACCGGGAGCATCGGGCGCGCGATGCGGGTCGCCAAGGCGCTCGAGTTCGGGACCGTCTGGATCAACGAGCACTTCACCCTGACGTCGGAGACCCCCCACGGCGGCGTGAAGGAGTCCGGCTGGGGCAAGGACGGCTCCATGTATGCCCTCGAGGACTACACGTTCGTCAAGAACGTGATGATCAACACGGCCGTCTGAGGGCGGCGATGGTCGGTCGGCTGGCCCCCGAGCGGGGATCCGCGGCTTGAGCGAGATGCCGGACGGCCGGATCCCCATCGACGAGCAGACCCGCGTCCTGGTCCTCACGGGCGCCGGGATCTCGGCGGAGAGCGGCCTGGCCACGTTCCGCGGCGCCGGCGGGCTCTGGGACGGCCACCCGGTCGAGCAGGTGGCCTCGCCGGAGGGCTTCGCGGCGGACCCGGATCTCGTCTGGCGCTTCTACTCGCTGCGCCGCCGGGACGCCGCGGCGGCCGAGCCGAACGCCGCCCACCGGGCGCTGGCCGCCCTCGAACGGCGCCTCGGCGACCGTTTCCTGCTCGTCACCCAGAACGTGGACGGGCTGCACGCCCGGGCGGGGAGCGGGCGTGTTGTGGAGATCCACGGGACGCTGTGGCGGACGCGCTGCAGCCGCTGCCTGCGCCCGCCCCACCCCGACGCCGCCTTCCCGGTGGAGGCGCCCCTCCCGCGCTGCACGTGCGGCGCCCTCCTGCGCCCGGACATCGTCTGGTTCGGCGAGATGCTGGACCCGGCCGTCACGCGCCGCATCGATCGCTTCATCCATGAGGCCGCCGGCGGCCCCTTCGTCTTCCTCGCCGTCGGGACCTCGGGGACCGTCTATCCCGCCGCCGGGTATGTCCAGGCCGCCCGCCAGCGCGGGGCGCGGACCTGGCTCGTGAACCTCGACCCCGCCGAAAACGCGGGCGCGTTCGACGAAGTGGTCGCAGGACCGGCCGGAGCGACGCTGCCGCGCCTCCTTGGCGTCGCCGGCTGATCAGCCGGCGCGGCGCGCCGGCCGCGCGGGGTCACGTCGGTTGCCGCCCATTCGTCGTAGGCTGCACGAGAACGCCGGGCCGGCGATGCGCCGGGTCGGGCCCACCGCCCACCGTGGCCGCACTGGAGGAGTGGAGATGCGCCGGCAGTTCGCAGTCCTTGTGGTCACCCTCGGCCTCCTTGCCGCGTGTGGCGGAGGCGCGTCGCCGACCCCCGCCCCATCCGAGGCCCAGACCCCCGCCCCGACGGACATCTACGTTCCGACCGATGAGCCGGCGGCGACCGCGACGGTCGACGTTACGGCGGAGCCGGCCGCCACGCCGGTCTCGGGCAAGCGCTACACGGTCAAGAAGGGCGACACGATGTGGGCGATCGCCCAGGACTACGGGATCAGCCTGGCCGACCTCAAGGCCGCCAATCCCGACGTCGATCCGCAGACGATGCAGATCGGGACCGTCCTGATCATCCCCGGGCAGGAGTGACGTCGCGGCCGGCCCGTAGCGCCGCCCTGCCGTCGCCGGCAGGTCTCGCCGCCCTGTCGCCCGCCCGTCGCCGGGCTTTGCGTGCGTCCGTCCTGGCCTGGTTCGCGGAGCACGGTCGGGAGCTGGACTTCCGGGTGGGCGAACGCCCCGACCCGTGGGGCGTCCTCGTCTCCGAGGTGATGGCCCAGCAGACCCAGATCGGCCGGGTGGAGGAGCGCTGGCCCGCTTTCATGTCCGTCTTCCCGACGCCGGCCGCGATGGCGGCCGCGAGCCCGGCGGACGTCATCCGCGCCTGGCGCGGTCTCGGCTACAACCGCCGGGCGTTGAGCCTCCACCGGACGGCGCTGGCGATCGAGGCGGCCGGCGGGGCCGTCCCGGACGACGTCGAGGTGCTCATGGCCCTGCCCGGGATCGGCCCGTACACGGCCCGGGCGGTGGCGGCGATCGCGTTCGGGCTCCCGGTCGGCGCGGTCGACGTCAACGTTCGTCGCGTGCTCGGGCGAATCCTCGCGGCGGATCCCGGTGTCATTCCGCCCGCGGCGCTCCAGGCGGCCGCCGACGCGCTCGTGGACCCGGACCACCCCGGAACCTGGACCCACGCGCTGATGGACATCGGCGCCACGATCTGCCGTCCGGCCCGGCCGTCCTGTGCCTCGTGCCCGGCCCGGCGGTGGTGCCGCTCCGTGCCTGCGCTCGCGGATGCTCCCGCCGCGCCGGCCTCGGCGGCGCCCGCGATCCGCCCGCGACCCGCCCCTGTCCCGTTCGAGCGGACCACCCGCTGGCTGCGCGGGCGGATCGTCGACCGCCTCCGGGACGTCGCTTCGGGGGCCGCCCTTGCCGTGGACGGGCCGCTTGGCTCCCACTCCGCGGAGGCGGTCGCCCAGGCCCTGGCCGCCCTCGCCCGCGACGGCGTCGTGGAGCTCGACGCCGCGGGACGCGCTCGCCTGGCGGGCCCGGCCGCCCTCGCCTGATGCCGCGCTCCGTGTCGCGTTCGGCAACGCCCAACCAGGCCATCCGGGCCGAGCCGCGTTCGGTGGGCACGGCCCGCGCCCGCGACCCGTTGGCGCGCGAGGTGCGCCTGCTCGGGGCGATCCTCGGCCAGGTCATCGCAGAGCAGGAAGGCGCGACGGCCCTGGACCTGGTGGAACGCGTCCGCGGCCGCGCCATCGCCCGCAGCCGGCGCGGCGGGCCAGGCGCCGGGCAAGACTCCCGCGAAGGCCTCGCGGCGCTCGGCGTGCCGGACCTCGAGATGCTCGCCCGCGCATTCAGCACGTTCTTCCAGCTCGCCAATCTCGCCGAGGAGAAGGAGCGCGTGCGCGCCCTGGGGCGCCGCGACCGCGCCGCGGGTGGCGCCCCGGCCGGAGGGTCCGTGGCCGCCGCCGTCATCCGCCTCGCCGGCGCCGGCGACGACGTCGACGCCATCGCCGCCAGGATCGCGCGCCTGCGGATCTCGCCGGTCCTGACGGCCCATCCGACCGAGGCGCGGCGGCGCACGGTCCTCCTCGCCCTGCGGCGGGTCTACGCGCTCCTCGACGACCTTGACGACGCGCGCCTCACGCGGGCCGGGGACGCCGACCTCCGCAGGCGGCTGCGCGAGGAGATCACCGTCCTGTGGCGCACCGCCGATCTCCGCCTGGAACGGCCGACGCCGATCGACGAGGTTCGGTCCGCGATGGTCTTCTTCGACACGACGCTCTTCACGACGACGCCGCGGCTCTACCGCGCGCTCGACGCGGCGCTCGACCGCCTGGCCACGGGCCTTCCGCCGGGAGCGGCCGCTCCCGACGCCGGCCGGACCGGAACCCGGCCGTCGCGGGTTCCCTCGTTCCTGCGCTGGGGCTCCTGGATCGGCGGCGACCGCGACGGCCATCCGTTCGTGACCGCCGAGACGACCCTCGAGGCCCTCCGGATCCAGGCCGACCACGTGCTCCACGGCTACGGCGCGGCCGCTGCGCGGCTCATGGTGGACGTCGCGGCGCGGCCCCGGCGGGGATCGACGCCGCCCGCGATCTCCCGTCGTCTCCTGGCCGATGCGGACGATCTTCCCGAGACGATGCGTGACCTCGAGCAGCGCTTTCCACGCGAGCCGTACCGGCGCCGCCTGGGGGCGATTGCCGAGCGACTCGCGCGGACCCGGGCCCACCTGGCCGGCCTGCCGGGCCCGCAGGGAGGCCGCTACGAACAGCCGGAGACGCTGCTGGGCGAGCTGGCCGAGCTGGGCGAGGCGCTCGCGGCCGACGGGCTGGGCCGCGTCGCGCACGGAGCGCTCCAGGACCTGCGCTGGCAGGTGGAGACCTTCGGGTTCCATCTCGCCTCGCTCGAGGTGCGCCAGCACAGCTCCGTCCATCGCGCCGCCCTCGCCGCCCTGGCCGGCCCCTCGCCGGCGATCGACCGCGAGGTCGAGCCGGGGGTGACGGCGGGGGAGGTCCTGGCCACCTTTCGGGCGATGGCGGCCGCCCAGCGTCGTCACGGCGAGGCGTCCTGCCGCCGCTACGTGATCAGCTTCACCGAGGGGCCGGCGGACGTGCGCGACGTCCTCGAGCTGGCGCGGCTGGCGGCCGACGCCTCCATCCCGGCGGCCCGAACCTCCGGCATCGCTCCCGGCGCCCCGGTCCTCGACGTCGTGCCGCTCTTCGAATCGGCCGACGCCCTCGCCGGCGCCCGGACGATCCTGGCCGCCCTCCTCGCCGACCTCGACTATCGAGCCCACCTGCGCGGGCGCGGCGATCGCCAGGAGGTGATGCTCGGGTACTCCGATTCGAACAAGGAGTCCGGGTACCTCGCCGCGCACTGGCTTCTTTACCGGGCCCAGGAGCAGCTGGTCGAGGCGGCCCGTCGGGCCGGCGTGGAGCTGACGATCTTCCACGGTCGCGGGGGCGCCCTGGGGAGGGGCGGCGGCCCCACCCACCGGGCCGTCCTGGCGGCTCCGGCCGGCTCGGTTGCCGGGCGGCTGAAGCTGACCGAGCAGGGCGAGGTGATCGCCACCCGGTACGCGAACCCGCACCTTGCCCTCCGGGCGCTCGAGCAGACGGTCTCGGCGACCCTGCTCGCCTCGACGCCCGAGCACGACCGGGCGGCTGCCGCCGCGGCGCGCCAGGGCGCCGACCTCATGGACGAGCTGGCCGCCGACGCGCGGGACGCCTACCGCTCGCTCGTTCGAGACGACCCCGACCTGGAGGCCGTCTTCGTCGCAGCGACGCCCATCGAGCAGATCACGGGCCTCCGACTCGGATCGCGACCCGCCTCGCGGGGCAACGCCGGGTCGACGGAGGCGGTGCCGGCGCTCGCGTCGCTGCGGGCGATCCCCTGGGTCTTCGCCTGGACGCAGATCCGCGCCAACGTGCCGGCCTGGTACGGCCTGGGCACGGCGGTGGACGCCTGCGAGCGTCGTCACGGGGCTGCCGGGCTGACCCGCCTGCAGCGCCTGTATGGCACGTGGCCCTTCCTTCGCCTCCTCGTCCAGAACGCCGAGGTGGCCCTCGCCCGCACCGATCCCCGGATCACCGCTCGCCACCTGGGGCTGGCGGGGGCGGCCGGGGCGCGGCTGGCAGCGACGATCGCGGCGGAGCACGCGCGGTCGGTGCGGGCCGTCCTGGTGATCACCGGCCACGCGGCGCTGCTCGATGGACTCCCGGTTCTCCAGCGGTCCATCGAGCTTCGGGCGCCCTACCTGGACCCCCTCGGCGACCTCCAGGTGGAGGCGCTCGCCCGACTTCGCCGCCTGCCCCGGGACATGCCCGCGCGGGCCGACCTGGAACGGCTCGTGGGCGTCACCATCAGCGGCATCGCTGCCGGCGTCCAGGGAACGGGGTAGGGAACCGTCGCGCCGAACTGTGCCGGCCCATCGACTCACGGTCGGTCCCGAGGGCCGCCGACGAGCGGTCACCCGACGCAGTACGCTTCGGAGCCGCCGATGTCCACCCCTGATCGCCCCCTGCGCAGCTCCGTGGGCCCCGTCCCTCTTCCCGCCGACGACTCGACGCTCTTCGAGCTCGACCTCGACGGGCTGGCCCGCCGTTGGGCGAACGCCATGGCGCGGGCTCCGATGACGGCGGAGGAGATGACCGGCGCCGATGCCCGCGCCCAACGCCTGGGTGTGCCCGGGATCCGGCTGATGGAACAGGCGGGCAGCGCCACCGCCGCGGTGGCCCACGCCCTCGTCGTCGCGAATGATCGCGGGGAGATCGGGCCGATCCTCGTCCTGTGCGGCCCGGGGAACAACGGCGGCGACGGGTTCGTCGCCGCCCGACGCCTGGCCGCCGCGGGCGCCCGGGTCGCGGTTGCCCTCATCGCGACGGGAACGCGCCCGGGCACCTCGGATGCCGCCCGCAACTGGGACCGCCTCGGGCGCCTGCCCGGCGTCGAGCGGGTCCATGCCCCGGTGGCCCGCGACGTGGCCCTCCTGGGCCACGGCGTGGAGCGCGCCGCCATCGTCATCGACGCCCTGCTCGGCACCGGGGTCCGCGGTCTCCTTCGCGAGCCGGTGCGATCCGCCGTGGACCTCGCCAACCGCGCCCGGGCGGCCGGCGTCCCGGTCCTCGCTGTCGACTGCCCCACCGCGGTCGACCTGACGTCAGGCGAGCTCTCCGACCCGGTCGTCCGGGCCGATGTCACGGTGACGTTCCACCGGCCGAAGGCCGGTCTCCTGACCCGGCGGGGCGCGGCGGTCGCCGGTCGCATCCTCGTCGCGCCGATCGGCATCCCGCCCGGGGCCGATCGTGCCTGATGCACCCCTCGACGGGCGCTCGCCGGGCTGGCGGGAAGTGCTGCTCATCGCGGCGGCCGTCCTGGGTGCGGTGCTGAGCCTCGAGCTGGTGAGTGCCGCGGTGCCCGGCGTGCGCGACCTGTTCCGGGGCCTTCCGGTCGTGATCGTCGGCCTCGTCGCGGGGACCGGGAGCCTGCTGCTCATGATCGCGTTGCGGCGGCCGCGCGGCTGATGGGGTGGTCTTCCGTGAATCCGCTACGCTCCGCGTCCGGTTGGGAACTGCTGTGGGAGGACTGACGGCGCGGTGAACTGCGCATCCTGTGGATCGGAGAATCGGCCGGGCGCGCGCTTCTGCTCGGAATGCGGGGCGCCGCTCAGCACCGCCTGCCCGGCTTGCGGCGCGGCCGTGGACGCCGCCAGCAAGTTCTGCGCGGAGTGCGGGGGGCGCCTGGGCTCGGCCGCCAACGCCGCCGCCGCCGCGGCGCCGCGCGGGGCAGCTCCCGATGCGGCCACCACCGAGCGGCGCGTGGTCTCGGTCCTCTTCGCCGACCTCGTCGACTTCACGCGCCTGGCCGAGGGCCGGGACCCCGAGGCCGTCCGCGAGATCCTGTCCCGGTACTTCGACACTGCCCGCGAGGTCGTCGGCCGCTACGGCGGGACGATCGAGAAGTTCATCGGCGACGCGGTGATGGCGGTCTGGGGCGCCCCCGTGACCCACGAGGACGACGCCGAGCGGGCGGTTCGGGCGGCCCTCGACCTCGTCGGCTCGATCCGCTCCCTCGGCGGCGACACGGGCGTGGACCTGCGCCTCCGGGCGGGCGTGCTGACCGGCGAGGCGGCGGTCACCCTCGGCGCGACGAACCAGGGCCTCGTGGCCGGCGACATGGTGAACACGGCGGCGCGCCTCCAGGCGGCGGCCGCGCCCGAGTCCGTCCTCGTCGGCGAGGAGACGCGCCGCGCCACCGCCGAGGCGATCGCCTACGAGCCCGCGGGCGACGCGATCCTCAAGGGCAAGTCCGCCCCGGTGGCGGCGTTCCGCGCGCTCCGCGTCGTCGGCAAGGTCGGCGGTATCGGCCGCACCGAGGCGCTCGAGCCGCCGTTCGTGGGGCGGGAGACCGAGTTCCGGCTCCTGCGCGAGCTCTTCCACGCGACCGGCCGGGATCGGAAGGCACGGCTCGTCTCGCTCTCGGGCCAGGGCGGGATCGGCAAGAGCCGGCTCGCCTGGGAGTTCAGCAAGTACACCGACGGCGTCGTGGAGACGGTCTGGTGGCACCAGGGCCGCTGCCCGTCGTACGGCGAGGGGATCAGCTTCTGGGCGCTCGGCGAGATGGTCCGCAAGCGGGCCGGGCTGATCGAGGGCGACGACGAGGCGGCCGTCCGGGCCGGCGTGGCCACGGCGCTCGCCACCCACGTCGCCGACCCCGACGAGCGCGCGTTCGTCGAGCCCGCCCTCCTCGCCCTGCTCGGCTTGGCGGAAGCGCCGCAGGGCGGCCGGGAGCGGCTGTTCGCCGGCTGGCGGACCTTCTTCGAGCGGATCTCGGAGAACGGGACCGTCTGCCTCGTGTTCGAGGATCTCCAGTGGGCCGACGACGGCCTCCTCGACTTCATCGAGCACGTCCTCGAATGGAGCCGCAACTTCCCGATCTTCATCCTCACCCTGGCCCGCCCGGAGCTGCTCGACCGCCGGCCGACCTGGGGCGGGGCCCGCTCGTCGACCTCGCTCGCGCTGTCGTCGCTCACCGACGAGGAGATGCGGGCACTCCTCGCCGGCCTCGTCCCGGGCCTGCCCGAGGCGGCGGTCCGGACCATCCTCGAGCGGGCTGACGGGATCCCGCTGTACGCCGTGGAGACCGTCCGGATGCTGGTCGCCGACGGCCGCCTCGAGGAACGGGACGGGGTCTACGTGCCGGTCGGCGACCTCGGCGCGGTCGAGGTCCCGGGCTCGCTGCGGGCGCTCGTCGCGGCCCGCCTCGACGCCCTGGCCGCGGACGCACGGGCGGTCGTGCAGGACGCCGCGGTCCTCGGCCAGACGTTCACCGTCGAGGCGCTGATCGCCGTCTCCGCCCTCGAGCGGGGCGTCCTGGAGCCCCGGCTCCGGGACCTGGTCCGCCTGGAGGTGCTCGAGCTGGACACCGACCCTCGCTCTCCTGAACGCGGGCAGTACGGCTTCGTCCAGGCCCTCTTGCGCGAGGTCGCCTACGAGACGCTGGCGATGCGCGACCGCCGATCCCGCCACCTCGCCGCGGCAGGCTACTTCGAGGCGCTCGGCGACGGTGAGCTCGTCGGCGCCCTGGCCACCCACTGCATGGCCGCCTACCGCGCCACACCCCCGGGTCCCGAGGCCGACGAGATCTCGGTCCAGGCGCGCCTCGCCCTCCAGGCCGCGGCCGAGCGCGCGGCGGCGCTGGGCTCGCCACTCCAGGCGATCGGGTACCTTCGCCAGGCGGCCGAGGTCGCCTCGGACGCCGGCCAGGCGGCCCCGATCCTCGAACGGGCAGGCCGGATCGCCGAGCCGGCGGGGCGCCACGGCGACGCGGTCGAGCTGCTTGCCGCGGCCGAGGAGCGGTACGGACAGGCCGGGTTGCCGGCCCTGGCCGCCCGGGCCCGGGCGAACCGGGCCTTCGCCCAGACGTCCCTCGCGTCGGCCAGCGAGGCCGCGGAGACCATGGCTCCTCTCCTGGAGCGGTTCGACGACCTGGCGGCGGAGCCCGCGATCGCCGCGGAGGTGGCTGCGCGTGCCGCCTCTATCAACTCCCGCCGGGGGCGAGAGGCCCTCGCGCTCGAGTGGGCCGATCACGCGCTGGAGATCGCCGAGGCCCACGGCCTCATCGACATCGTGGTCGACGCGCTCGCCACCAAGGGGACCATGCTGGTGACGGCGGGGCGCAACATCGAGTCCGGAGTCCTCCTCGGGGGCGCCGCCCGGCTCGCCCACCAGAACGGCACCTTCGACGCCGAGCTCCGGGCGCGGGCCCTCCTCGTCAACACGCTGCTCGACGACGACCCGCGGGCCGCCCTCGTCGAGAGCCGCGACGCCGCGGCCGTGGCCCGGGGGCTGGGGCGCTCGGCCTGGACGGTGCTTCTCACCGGGACCGCCGCTGAGGCCGCTCTCTCCGCCGGCGACTGGCCCGACGCGCGGCAGTGGCTGGACGAGCCGCTGACGGTCGACCCGGAGGCCCGGGAGCTGGTCATCACCCATGCTCTGCGGGCGATCCACGCCGCCCTCGCCGGGGACGATCCTGGCGCCGACCTGGCCGCCCTCGAGGAGCTGCGGGCAGCGGGAGTGGGCCAGGCCGACGCCTCGATGACCTTCTACTACGACGCCACGGCCGGCTACCTGGCCTGGCTGGCGGGCGATCACCGCGTTGCTCACGATGTCGCGGTCGCCTGCGCCGCCGGCGATCCCCTCAACGAGTACTACCTCCGGGAGCGGGCGACGCGGGCGGCCCTGTGGCTCGGCGACGCCGGGCTGGCCCGGGCCCAGGTCGATCTCCTGCGAGCGCTCGGCTACCGGGGCCGGGCCAACCGGACGAGCCTCCACACGGTCGAGGCGGGGCTGGCGGCCCTCGAAGGCCGCCGCGGCCACGCCATCCCCGCCTACCGCGACGCGACGGCCCAGTGGCGCGACCTCTCCTGCGACGGCGGCCTCGCCTTCACCCTGCTCGACATGGTCCGCCTGCTCGGGCCGGACACCGACGCGGGACGAGAGGCCGCGGCGGAGCTGCGGCCACTGCTCGAGCGGCTCGACGGGCGGGCGCTCCTGGGGATCCTGGACGGCCTCGAGGCCCCGACCCCCGCGCCCGCCTGAACTTCGGGCGGCTTCGCGGAATCGAAACGGCCCGGGCGTCGCCCGGGCCGTCGTCCGTCGCGGGGCGTCGTCGCGACGCCGAGGTTCTATCCGCCGCCCTTGAGCGCGGCGAGGCGCGCCTCGACCTCGAGATCGTCGGACGCGTCGTCGAGGCTGGCGAACTGGGCGTCGAGCGAGCTGGAGGCGACCTCGGCCATCCCGCGCGCCTGGGCCTCCTCGTGGCGGACCTTCTCCTCGAAGCGCGAGACCTCGGAGGTCGGATCCATGACGTTGACGCTCTTCATCGTCTCGGTGACCTGCCGCTGGGCGTTGGCCATCTTCGAGCGCGCGATCAGCTCGTCCTTCTTCTGGACCAGCTCCTCGCGCTTGGCGCGCATGCCGTTGAGGCCGTCCTTGAGCTTGTCGACGAGGACGGTCTGCGTCGCGATCTGCTCGTCGAAGGTCGTGACCTGTTCCTCCAACGAGATCTGCCGCTTGAGCGCGATCTTGGCGAGGTTGTCGAACTTGTCGGCGTCGGCGGCGTTGCCCGCGGCGCGGTACTCGTCGGCCTTGCGCGACGCGGCGAGGGCCTTGGAGCCCCATTCGCCGGCGGCTTCCTTCGCCTCCTTCGCGTCGTCCTCGAGGAGCCGCAGGTTGCCGATCGTCTGGGCGACGGCCTCCTCCGCCTCGCGGATGTTGTTCGTGTAGTCGATGACCATCTGGTTGAGCATCTTCTCGGGATCCTCGGCCGAATCGAGGATCGCGTTGATGTTCGCCCGGACCAGCTGGCCCATGCGGCCGAGGATCGAGGTCTGAGCCATGCGAGCGTCCCCTTCGTGCTGCCGCGACGCCGGATCTCGACGCCGCACCGGGTGGATCCTTCGCGCCGGTCGGCGGGCTCGGAAGCCGCGCCGCCGGCGATCATCGTACTCCGGGGGTCACCAGCGGCCGCCGCCTCCGCCACGCCCGCCGCCGCCGATGCTGCCACCGCCGCCGCCTCGCCCGCCGCCGCCCCACCCGCCGCCTCCGCCGGGGAAGCCGCCGAAGCCCCCGCCGCGCCCGCCGCCACTCAGCATCCCCCCGATGATGCCGCCGATGATCGCCGCCGCGACGTCGCCGCCGCCACCGCCACCGCCGCTCGGGCCGCCCCGGCCGCCGCGCCACGGGTCGTCCCAGCCGCCGTAGTCCCGCTGGGCGATCGCGAGGGCCTCGTTCGCCAGGCGCGCTGCCAGCTCGGCCTCGCGGATGCCGGCCGCCGGGTCCGCCGCGCCGGACGCGACCGCCTGGTCGAGGTGGCGGGCCGCCTCGGCGACGCGGGTGCGGGCCTCGCCCCCGACGCCGCCCCGGTGGTTGGCCACGTAGTCCGTGGCCCGGGTTACCGTCGCCTGCGCGCCGCGGATCGAGGTGTCGAGTCGCGTCGTGAGCGCCGCCCGCTGCTCGGCGGCGGTCCGAATCCCCGCCAGCACCCCGTCGGCGATCTCGTTGGCCCGGCGGGCCTTGCCGTAGGCCGCCGCGACGTCCGGCTTGGGGTGGCCGATGTCAAGACGCGCATCTGCGAGGAGGGTCTCGGCCTCCGTGAGCCGCGCCTGGCTCTCGGGGTCGACGGGCGCCGCCCCGGCCACCCCTCGGGCGCGGGCGAGGTCGGCCTCGGCGTCGGCGATCTCCGCGTCCACCCGGTCGTGGGCCTGGTCGAGCTCGGCGGAGAGGTGCTCGATCGCGTCGAGGAACGCCCCCGTCTGGGCGACGGCCTCCTGGCCGACGCGAGCGGCCGCGGCCGTCTTCGGGCCATCGCCGGCAACCTGCGCCGCCTGCCCCTGGGTGACCGCAGCGCGGGCTGCAGCAGCCCGTCCGCGTGCCTCGTCGAGGTTCGCTGCGACGGCCTGCCAGGAGGCATCGGCATATTCCTCGAGGTGAGCCATCGTCGTCTCGACCGCCGGGAAGCGGGCCTCGACAGCGTCGATGGCCGCCGGCAGCCCGGCGAGGACCGCAGGTGCCTCGCGCTCGAACGCGCGCAGCTCCTCGAAGCGCTTGGCCTCGGCGTCGAGCCGGTCCTGGGCCACGCGGCACCGGGCGATGAGCTCGCCGAGCATCCGGCGCCGGGTCGGGCGGTCCTCGGGTGTCGCGTCGTCGAGCTGCTGGCGGATCTCGAACGCGGCCCGCAGGTCGTCTTTCGCGGCGGTGATCGCGGTCCCGAACGGGGCGGAAGCGGCCTCGCCGAACTGGGCCTCCGCGAACCCGAGCTCCTGCTCGCTGTCCCGCACGGCGTCGTCGGTCGCGAGCAGGAGGCGGTTGGCCTCGGCGTTGAGGTCGTCGTCGCTCAGGCCGGCCAGCGGGTCGGCGGGCCCGCCCGGCGTGCCCGGGGCTCCCTGTCGGCCACCGGGGATCCCGACGGCGTCGCCGTAGCGGCGCCGGACGAAGAGGAACCAGCCGACGCCGGCGACCAGGGCGACGATCACGACGACCATCAGGATGGTGCCGATGCCGCTTCCCGCGTCGCCGCTGCTTCCGCCGTCGCTGCCGGCCGGGGCGGTGGTCGGGCGTGGAGTGTCAACAGGTGCCGGCGTCGCCGTGAGCTCGGCCTCGAGCGCGCCGGCCACCGCGATGACCGCCCCGGCGTAGTCCTGGTCGCGCAGGCCGGGCTCCAGCTCCCGCGAGAGCAGCTGCTCGATCTCGGGATCGGAGAGAGGGAAGCCCGGCGGGGACGAGAAGCCGTACGCCCGATCGTCGACGGCGATCACGATCAGGAGGTCGGTCCCGCCCAGCGAGCTGAGCTGGGCCGTCTCGGCCGCGAAGTCCGGTGCGGTCGAGCTCCCGGTCGTGTCGGTGAACCAGACCCAGAGCTGGATGCCGGACTTCTCGAGCAGGGTCGCGAGGGCGGCATTCACCACGCCCTCGTCCGACCTGGAGAGGGCGTCGACGTCGTCCGTCAGCTGGGACCGCAGGTTGGCGGGCTCGGCGGCCGCCGCGGGCCGGACTCCCACCGTGAGCAGGGCAACGAGGGCGACGGCGGCGAGCCGCGCGAGGACCGCCACTGGGCGGCCGGCCAAGCGGGATCTCGTGAGGCGGGCGGCGATCATGGTCTCCCTCGTGCCCGCGGGCGGTCGATGGGGCGGACGCTGCGCCCATTCTCGCGCGATCGGCCGAAGGTCGCGCGGCGCGGGAGCGGTACCATGGGCCCGACCCGCTGCGCCGTCCGCGCCCGCCAACCCCACCTTCGGAGACACCGCCCCATGGCCGTCGGCTCGTCCAACTCGTTCGACCTCGTCGTCCTCGGCGCCGGTACCGGTGGCTACGCGGCTGCGTTCCGCGGGGCGCAGCTGGGCCTCCGCGTCGCCCTCGTCGACGAGGACAAGATCGGCGGGACCTGCCTCCACCGCGGCTGCATCCCGACCAAGGCGCTCCTCGAGTCGGCCGACTTCTATCACCGGGTCAGTGCGAAGAGCCGCGAGCTTGGCGTGCTGGTGGCGGGCGAGGTGGCCCTCGACTACGCCGCCGTGGCAACCCGCCGCGACCAGGTGGTCCGCCGGATGTGGACGGGCCTCAAGGGTCTCGTCACCAAGAACGGGGTCGAGTGGATCGCCGGGCGCGGCCGCCTCGACGGTGCCGGCAAGGTCCGCGTGGCGCTCCATGCCGAGGACGGGACGCCGGGTACCGGGGGCGAGCGCGTGCTGGAGGCCACCGACGTCGTCCTGGCGACGGGGAGCCGCGTCAAGAGCCTGCCGGGGATCACGCCGGACGGGGTCCGCGTGCTCACCTCGGACGACGTGCTGAAGATGTCCGACCTCCCCGCGAGCATCGTCATCGTTGGTGCGGGCGCGGTCGGCTCGGAGTTCGCCTCGATGTTCCACGACTTCGGGGTGAAGGTGACCCTCCTCGAGTACCTCCCGGCGATCGTGCCGCTGGAGGACCGCGACGTGTCGAAGGAGCTGGAGAAGAGCTTCAGGCGGCGGGGCCTCGAGGTCATGACGAACGCCCGCTTCGATCCCGCTTCGCTCGCGGTCGGCGAGGACGGGATCCGGCTCGTGGTCGGCCCGGAGGGCGGCGAGGCGAAGGTGATCTCGGCCGACTGCATCCTCGTCGCGACCGGCCGGGCGGCCAACGTGGAGGGGATCGGCCTCGAGACGACACGGATCGCCGTGGAACGGGGGATCATCCCGGTCGACGGCCACATGCGGACGGCCGAGCCCCACGTCTGGGCGATCGGCGACCTCGTCGGCGGCCTCTGGCTCGCCCACACCGCGGCCCACGAGGGGCTCACGGCGGTCCACACCATCGCCGGCGACCCGGACGTCCACGCCATGGACTACGACGCCCAGCCGCGGGCGACCTACTGCCGGCCCGAGATCGCGTCGATCGGCCTGACCGAGCAGGAGTGCGAGAAGCGGGGCCTGCCCGTGAAGGTGGGCAAGGTGCCGTTCCAGGCGATCGCCAAGGCGCTCATCGGGGGCGAGCACGAGGGCTTCGCCAAGGTGATCGCTCACGCCGAGACGGGCGCCACGCTCGGCGTGCACCTCGTCGGGCCCCACGCCACGGACCTCATCGCCGAGGCCTCCCTCGGCTTCACGCTGGAGGCGGCGGCCTGGGAGATCGCGGCGACGACCCATCCGCACCCGACGCTGTCCGAGGTGCTGGGCGAGGCCGCGATGGCCGTCGACGGGCGCTCGCTGAACTTCTGACCCGCGGCTCCGCCGAGGGCGTGGCCCTGGGCCCGGCTTCCGGGCACCGCGACCGGGTTCCCGACCGCGCGCGGCGGCCTGTACGATCCCGCCGTGACCTCCGCCGGATCCCCGAACGCCCAGGATCCCGTCGCCCGGTCCGGGCTGCCGCCCGAGCGCCTCGTCGCGCTGTACCGGCTCATGGCCGTGGCGCGTGCCCTGGACGAGCGGGCCTGGGTCCTGAACCGCTCCGGCCGCGTCCACTTCGTCATCTCCGGGCAGGGCCACGAGGGCGCGGAAGCCGGGGTCACCGCCGCGCTCGTTCCGGGTCGGGACTGGTTCCTCCCGTACTACCGCTCCATGACGGGCGTCATGGCGATGGGGATGACCCCGCGTGAGGTCTTCCTCCACCAGTACGGCAAGGCCGACGATCCGGGTTCGGGCGGGCGCCAGATGCCGAGCCACTACGGGCACGCCGGCCACCGGATCTTCACCTCGTCCTCGCCGGTGGCGACCCAGGTGCTCCACGCGGCGGGGATCGCCCTGGCCGCGAAGCTGCGCGGTGTCCGGGAGATCGCGCTCGTGGCGATGGGCGAGGGCTCATCGAACCAGGGCGACGTCCACGAGGCGCTCAACTTCGCTGGCATCCACCGCCTGCCGATGATCCTGCTCGTCGAGAACAATGGCTACGCCATCTCCGTGCCGGCCGAGCTCCAGTCGGCCGTGCGCGACGTGGCGGTCCGCGCAGCGGGGTACGCCATGCCGGGCCTCGTCGTGGACGGCAGCGACGTGATCGGCTGCTACCTCGCGGCGCGCGACGCCGTCGCCCGGGCGCTCGCCGGCGATGGACCGACCTTCATCGAGGCGAAGGTGACCCGCCTCACCGGGCACTCATCGGACGACCAGCAGACGAAGTACCGCTCGGCCGAGGAGCTCGCCGACCAGCGCGCACAGGACCCGCTGCCCCGCTTCCGCGACGAGCTCCGCGCGGCCGGGCTGCTGTCGGAGGCGGCCGAGGCGGCTCTCGCGGCCGAGGTGGCCACGATCGTCGACGACGCCACGGCCTTCGCCGAGGCGGCGCCCGATCCCGATCCGGCGACGCTCCTGCGCCACGTGTACGCGGAGCCCGGCGACCCGGTGCCGGGCCCGCCGCCCGCCGCCGCACCGGGCCCGCCGCCCGCGTTCCCTCTTCCGCCAGCGTCCGCAATCGGCCCCTTTGCGTTCGACTCAACACCGGCGGCGACGAGCGCTTCCGCCGGCAGCGCTCCGAACGTGCAACGCAAGGATCCAGCACCGCTCGCCGGATTCCGCCCGTCAGACGCAAACATCGAGCCTCCAAACGCTTCCACCCGTCGCGGTGTTGCGTTCGACGCAAACGCCTCGGGTGGTGAACGTCCGAGCGATCCGACCGACGCACACCCCGCAGGTCGGGTCTCCGTCGAGCCGCGGGACCCGGCTCCCGGTCACGGAGGGCCGGACTGATGCCGGTCCGAACCTTCATCGAGGCGATCCGCGAGGGCCTGCGCGACGAGATGCGGCGCGACGAGCGGGTGATCGTGCTCGGCGAGGACGTCGGCCGCAAGGGCGGCGTCTTCTATGCCACCGATGGGCTGTGGGCCGAGTTCGGCGACCGGCGCGTGCTCGACACACCCCTCACCGAGTCGATGATCGCCGGCGTCTCCATCGGGGCTGCCGCGAACGGCCTGCTCCCGGTCGCCGAGATCCAGTTCGCCGACTTCATCTTCCCGGCCATGAACCAGATCATCTCCGAGGCGGCCCGGATCCGCTACCGGAGCAACGGCACGTTCGGCTGCCCGATCACCATCCGGGCCCCGTACGGCGCCGGCGTCCACGGCGCCCTGTACCACAGCCAGTCGGTGGAGGCGTTCTTCGCCCACGTGCCGGGCCTCAAGGTGGTCATCCCGGCGACGCCGTACGACGCGAAGGGTCTCCTCCGCAGCGCGATCCGCGATCCCGACCCGGTCATCTTCCTCGAGCACAAGAAGATGTACCGCAGTGTCCGCGGCGAGGTGCCCGACGGGGAGTACACGGTGCCCTTCGGGCGGGCGGCGATTCCCCGGACGGGAAGTCGCCTCACCGTCGTGGCCTACGGGCTGATGCTCCACTACGCGCTGGAGGCGGCGACGCGCGCGGCGGAGGAGGGGATCGAGGCCGAGGTGATCGACCTGCGGACGATCCGCCCTCTCGACGCGGAGACGATCCTGGCCTCGGTCCGCCGGACGGGGAAGTGCCTCGTCGTCCACGAGGACAACCGCTTCGGCGGCTTCGGGGCGGAGGTGGCAGCCCTGGTCGCCGAGGAGGCCTTCGACTATCTCGACGGCCCCGTCACGCGCCTCGCCGGCCCGGACTCGCCCGCCTCGCCGAATGCCCTCTCGCTCGAGGATGCATTCATGCTCTCCCCGGCGAAGATTGCCGACGCAATCCGGGCCCTCGCGGCGTATTGAGGTTCGGAGGGCTCGGCCCGCAAGCGGTCGGACCGCGGCGTTCACCCGCGCGTGCGTGCCGCCGGATTGGCCGCGTGCCGCCCCGCGCCCGATGCCCCACACTACGGGAGCCTGGGGGCGCCGCTGAACCGGCGGGCTCCCGACGGGTTCGAGCTGGAGATGCGGGACGCGGTTCCGCGCAGGAGGGACCGGTGGCGAAGGTCACGATGCCACAGCTCGGCGAGAGCGTCGCCGAGGGGACGATCGGGCGCTGGCTGAAGAAGCCCGGCGACCGCGTCGAGAAGTACGAGCCGATCGTCGAGGTGGTCACCGACAAGGTGAACGCCGAGGTGCCGTCTCCCTTCGCCGGCACGCTGACCGCTATCCTCGTCGAGGAAGGGGCGACCGTCCCCAACGAGACTCCGATCGCGGAGATCGAGACCGCCGACGTTGGCGAGGCCGCGGTCGAGCAGACTGGGGCGACCACCCCGACGTCCATGCCTCCGGCACCCGCGCCTGCGGCCGCCATGGCATCCGCCGGTCGCGCCCCCGCGGCCGCCACGCCCACGGCCAGCGCGATGGTCGCGCTCCCGGCCGTCGCCGACGCGGACGCCCGCATGACGCCCGCAGTTCGGCGCCTCCTCCGCGAGCACGGCCTTGTCCCGGACCAGGTCCGCGGCACGGGCGGGGGCGGGCGGATCACCCGCGAGGACGTCATCGCGACCGTCGAGGCGATCCGGACGGGGGGTGCTCCGGCCGCACCGGCGTCGGCGCCCGCCGCCGCCCCGGCGGCCGCACCCGTCGCACCCGCACCCGCGGCCGCGCCCGTCGCACCCGCACCCGCGGCCGCGCCCGGTGCCGGCATCGTCTTCCCGCCGGGGGCGGACGAGGTCCTCGTACCGCTCACCCAGATGCGGAAGGGGATCGCGGCCCAGATGACGCGGGCCCTCCAGGTCCCCCACGCCTACGTCCACGTCGAAGTCGACGTCGCCAACCTCGTCCGCCTCCGCGAGTCGCTCAAGCGCGACTACCAGGCCCGCGAGGGGATCTCGCTGAGCTTCGTCCCCTTCGTCGTGAAGGCGGCGGTCGAGGCCCTTCGGCGCAGCCCGACCTTCAACGCCACCTGGACCGAGCAGGGCCTCGTCGCGAAACGCCGCGTCAACATCGGCGTCGCCGTCGCCGTCGACGACGGGCTCATCGTGCCGGTCATCCGCGACGTCGACCAGATGTCCGTCAACGGCATCAACCGGGCGATCGCCGACGTAGCCGGCCGCGCCCGGGCGAAGAAGCTGCGCGTCGACGACTTCGGCGGCGGCACCTTCACCGTCGACAACACCGGGTGGTTCGGCAGCAACCTGACGATGCCGATCATCAACGTCCCCGAGGTCGCCATCCTGACGATGGAGGCGATCACGAAGCGCCCGGTCGTCGTCGAGACGCCGCAGGGCGACGTCATCGCGATCCGGCCGATCATGAACATGGTCATCGGCATCGACCACCGGGCGAACGACGGCGCCCAGGCGGGGTTCTTCCTGCGCGACGTCAAGGCCTGGCTGGAGGGCGTCGGGCCCGAGACGGCCATCCACTGATCGAGCACGTCAAGCCCCCGGCAGCGCCACGCTAGACTGACGTCATGGGCCTCGACCTCCCGGTGATCGACCCGGCCGGTGCGCCGCGAGCGCGCCGCCACCCGGACTGGCTGAAGGCGCCGATCGCCGCGGGCGAGTCCGTGCGGGATGTCCGCCAGCTGCTGCGCGGCCTCAACCTCAACACGGTCTGCGAGGAGGCCCGCTGCCCGAACCTCGGGGAGTGCTGGGACCAGCGCACGGCCACCGTGATGATCCTCGGCGACGTCTGCACCCGGGCCTGCGGCTTCTGCGCCATCAAGACCGGGCGGCCCACCTGGTTCGACCCCGACGAGCCGCGGCGCGTGGCGGACGCCGTGGCGGCCCTGGGTCTCGAGCACGTCGTCGTCACCTCCGTCGCCCGGGACGACCTGCCCGACGGCGGCGCGTCCGCCTTCGCCGCGACGATCCTCGCGCTCCGTGATCGGTGCCCCGGCATGGGCGTGGAGGTGCTGATCCCCGACTTCAACGGCGACGCCGCAGCGTTGCGCACGGTCATGGACGCCGGGCCGGACATCCTCAACCACAACGTCGAGACCGTGGAGCGGCTCCAGCTGCCGGTCCGGAGGCGCGCCCGCTACGACCGCAGCCTGGGCGTGCTGGCGCGGGCCAGGGCCGACGCCCGCGAGCTCGGGCGCGAGGTCCACACGAAGAGCTCGATCATGGTCGGCCTCGGCGAGGAGCGCGACGAGCTGCTGACCACGTTCCGGGACCTGCGGGCGGTCGACTGCGACATCCTCACCATCGGCCAGTACCTGCGCCCGACGATCGAGCACCTGCCACTCGTCCGCTACTACCACCCCGACGAGTTCGCCGACCTGCGGCACGAGGCGCTGGCGATGGGCTTCCGCCACGTCGAGTCGGGGCCGCTGGTGCGCTCCAGCTACCACGCCCGCGACCAGGTGCCGGGCGCCGAGTGGCGGGCGATGCGCCGGGCGGCCACGGTCGGAGCGGACGGGCGCATCGTGCCCGGCCCGGCCGCGTAGGGGGCGCCCGAACCGTGGTCCGCCAGCTCTCGCGCACCGTCCCCCTCGCGGAGCTCCATTGCCACCTGGGCGGCGCCGTGACGCCCGCGATCATGTGGGGGATCGCACACCAGCAGGGGATCAAGCTCCCGTCGAAGGACTACTGGGAGTTCCGCGACATCATCACGGTGTCGCCGACGCGCGGCCGCTCGTTCGAGGGCTACCTCGACCTCTTCCGCTGGACGGAGCTGATCCAGTCGAGCCCGCTCGCCGTCGAGCGCGCGGTCTACGAAGTCGTCGGCGGGGCCTACCGCAAGAACAACGTGACGACCATGGAGCTGCGCTTCAACCCGATGAAGCGGAACCGCGGCGGCGAGCAGGACCTGGACCACATCATCGCGGCGGCCGTGCGGGGAATGGACCGGGCCACCCTCGAGTACCCGGTCAAGCCCGGCCTGCTCCTGTGCCTGGACCGGGCCTTTCCGTACCACCTCAACGAGATCATCGCGGAGAAGGCGATCGCCTGGCGTGACCGCGGCGTGGTGGGCGTCGACATCGCCGGCCCCGAGTCGAACGGCTTCCGGGTGAAGGAGTATCGGCGCCTCTTCCAGCAGGCCCGCCGGCACCACCTGGGCATCACGGTCCACACCGGGGAGTCGGGACCTGTGGACGAGGTGGCCGAGGTGATCGAGCAGCTGGAGCCGGACCGGATCGGCCACGGCGTCAAGGCGGCCTACGACCCGCGGACGCTCGGCATGATCAGGGAGCGGGGGATCGTCCTGGAGGTCTGTCCCACCTCGAACCTCAACACCCGCGTGGTATCGGGTTGGGACGAGTTCCGCTGGATCTTCGACACCTTCCGCCGCAACGAGATCCGCTTCACCATCAACACCGACGGCCCGGAAATGCTGAAGACCTACATCCGCGACGAGCTCGCGACGCTCGGCCGGCTCGGCATCCTCACCCTCGACGAGCAGGTGGAGGTCGCCCGGACCGCCATGCAGGCCTCCTTCGTCCCCAACATCAGCAACGTCCCCCTGCCGCGCCTCGAGCCGGCTCGCCGCGACGAGGTCGAGCGCGAGGAGGCGTGAGGTGGCGGCCGCCGGGGAGACGGCGGCCCGGCGCCGCGAGGTTGCGACGCGTCAGGCGTCGAGGGGCTCGATCGCGTAGCCGCAGCTGCGATCGCCCGAGGCGATGTGCGAGGTGCGCACGACGCGCGCTCCGAGGACATCCTCGAAGAGCTGGAGCTCGGCCCGACAGGCGGCCGGGTGGCCCGCCGCCGCCCCGAGGATCGCGCAATTGTGCTCGCGCAGCTCCAGCGACCCCCCGTTGACCGGCGCCGTCTCGGCCCGGCAGACGTAGCCCGACTCATCCTGGACCACCGCGAGCTCACGGACCTTCTGGGCCAGGGTCGGCTCGGTGCCCAGGCGTTCGGCGAACCGGGCCTGGATGCGGTCGCGCAGGAGGCGTCGGCGGGCCTGGAAGACCTCCTCCACGAGGGCGTCCCCGCCGACCTCGACGATCGACTCCAGGAGGGTAGTCGCCAGGCCGTCGTAGTTGGCCGGGAGGCTTCGCTGGGCCGCCGCCGTGATGTCGTACAGGTGGCGCGGACGGCCGACGCCGTGGCGGACGGCCTGGCGGGCGACGAACCCGGCGGTCTCGAGCTCGCGGAGTCGCTGGAGGGTGCTCGTCCGGCTCATCTCGAGGCGAGCGGCCAGCGCATCGGGTCCAGTGGCGCCGCCTTCGCGGAGCTCGAGGAGGATGGCCCGGCCCAGAGCGTCATCGGGCGCGTGGCCGTTGCGGTGGCCGTTCCCGTGGCCCGCGCGCCCGTTGGGGTGGCCGCTCGCAAGGCCGTTGCCCCCACCAGGGGCCTGCCGAGGGGCGGCGCTGCTCTCGCTCACGGGCCGAAGGCTAGCATCGGTCGCAATCATCCGCCGACGGCGGCCCGCCCGAGCGCTTTGCGAAGGGCGTCCTCGAAGTCCGGGGCCCAGGCTCCGGGCCCGGCGAACACGTACGGCATTGCGTCCACCGACGCGTAGGCCGCCGGGTCGGTGACGTAGCTGCGGGCGCAGAGGTCGACGACCGGCCGGAGCTCGGCATACGCCGCCGCGTCCTTGAACGCGTACAGGTAGACCCGCGTCGGCTGCGCTTGGTCCACGCCGGAGGCGTCGAACGAGATCGCCGTGCGGGCCAGTCGCTGGTCGTCGCAACCCGCGTCGCCGGCGACCACGTTCCGCACCCCGACGCCGACGAGCGCCAGCTCCGAGACGATCCCGGCGAAGGTGGTCGCCGTGGGCTTGGGCGCCTGCGGCGTGAACGCGGAGCAGGCTCCCACGACAAGGACCACGGCGAGGAGGGCGGCGACGAGAGCCGGGCGCCGGAGCCGCTGATCGAGCATGGCCGGAGGCTAGCACCGAGCGGCGCGGGGCGCCCGAGGACGTCCCGTGCTACCGCTGTGTCCGGCGCTGGCGTCCCGCAGGCGGGTGGCGTTCCAGACGCCGGGCGCGGCCGGAACGTTGCGCTCCCCGGGAGGGTCGCCGGCCGCGGCGCGGTACACTCTGGGCCATCCCGCCGTGCACCGCGCGGCGCAGGCCCGCCGGACCACCGTCCCGGTGCCCCTGGAGGTCGCGTGCCCGAGATCCGCGCGTTCCGTGCGCTGCGCTACAACCCCGAGATGCTGCCTGATCTCGCGCGGGTGGTCGCGCCCCCCTACGACGTCATCTCGCCGGGACGGCGGTCGGAGCTGGCGGCGCGGGATCCGCACAACGTCGTCGCGGTCGACCTGCCGGTGGATGCCGGGGCTGCGGACCCGGACGAGAAGTACCGCCAGGCCGCGCGCACGTTCGCCGGATGGCGTGCCGACGGGACGTTGCGCAAGGACCGCCAGCCGTCGCTCTACGTCTACGAGCAGGAATACACGGTGCCCGGAACGTCGCTCCGCCGCGTTCAGCGAGGCTTCCACGGGCGCCTTCGTCTCGAAGCGTTCGGGCCCGGCGCAGGGGTGCTCCCGCACGAGCGGACGCTGGCCGGACCCAAGGAGGATCGCTACAAGCTCATGCGCGCGTCGGGCGCCAACTTCTCGGCGGTGATGGTCCTCTACGACGACGCCTCCGGTGCCGCGCACGGCCTGCTCGCCGAAGCGACGGAGATGGCGGCCGTCGCCGACGTGCGTGACGACGACGGCGTTCGGCACCGCCTCTGGGTGGTCCCCGACGAGGGGCCGACCGCGCCGCTCGTGGCCGGGCTGCGCGACGCGGCCGGGCGCGAGCCGGTGACCATCGCCGACGGCCACCATCGCTACGAGACGGCGCTCCGCTACCGGGACGAGCGCCGGATGACCCGCTCGTGCGAGGTGGACCCGCCCTTCGACTTCGTGCTCGCTCTGTTCATGGACACGTCGGCCGAGCCGCTCCTGGCGCTGCCGACGCACCGCGTGGCGCGCGCGGTGAGCGCCGCGGGTGGGCTCGTCGAGGCGGCAGTGTCGTCGGGCCTCTTCGACGCGGCACCTGCCGATCGCGCGGCGCTCCTCACGACATTCGGACCGGAGGCCCTGGCGCCCGGCGGTCGCGGGCGTATCGGGCTCTGGACGCGCGGCGGCGGCGCCGTCCTGACCGCGCGCCGAGAATCCTTCGCGCCGTTGCTGCCGTCCGGAGGCGAGGCCGTCCGGCGCCTCGACGTGACCCTCCTCTCGGCCACCCTCGAGCGGCTTTGCGCGATCGACCGGGCCGCGACCACGACCGGCGACCGGGTGGCCTTCACCAAGGACGTCGCCGAGGCGATCGCCTGGGTCGACGAGCGAGTCGAGGCAGCTGACGCCGCCTTCCTGCTGGAGGCGACGCCGGTCGCCGAGATCGTCGCGGTGGCCCGCGACGGCGACGTGATGCCCCCGAAGAGCACCTACTTCTACCCGAAGCCCGTGACCGGCTTCGTCCTCAACCCTCTCGAGTGGTGACATGAACGACGACCCGCTCGATCGCGACTGGCCGCGTCCCCCGTCCGCGTCGGGGAGCGCCGCGTCCGGGAGCAGGCCCGTGCGCAAGGACGAGCTCGAGATCGAGGAGCGCGGCATCTACATCGAGAGCTGGCTGCCCGAACGCCGCTCGCGCCGCCGTCCGATCTTCTACGTCCACGGCGAGCTGGCCGGCTCGTGGCTCTGGGAGCGCTGGCTCCGCTATTTCGCCGGCCGCGGTTGGGAGGGCCACGCCCTCAACCTCGGCAACCATTACTGGAGCCGCACGGCCGACCCCCAGGGCCTCTCGTTCGCGACCTACCTCGACGACGTGACGGCCGGGCTCGAGCGGGTCGGCCCGAACGCCGTTGCGGTGGGCCACGGAATGGGCGGTCTCCTGGTCCTGAAGGCGGCCGCCGAGCGGGTCCGGGTGGCCGGCCTCGTGCTGCTCGACGCCGAGGCACCCGCCGGGATCCGGCCGCCCGGGAAGTTCCACGTCGCCCGGGACGTTCCGCCCGTCTACGGACGGGCCGTGCTCGGCTGGGAGACACTTCCCGAGAAGCTCCAGCGCGAGAACCGCGATCTCTCCCTCGACGAGGTCCTGCGGATCCAGCACCTGCTCGGCCAGAAGCCGAGGGAATCGGGCCGGGCCCGCGCGTCCATGCTCGCCGGCGTCCCGGTGCGGCCGCACCTGCTGGAAGGCGTGCCCACCCTCGTGATCGGCTCGGGGGTCGAGGGTGCCCCCGCGGCCCTGAGCGCGGAGCGCCTCGCCGCATGGCTGGGCGCCGAGCACGAGCAGTTCGGTGCCTCGTCGCACTACGGCCTCGTGCTCTCGGAGGAGGGGCACCGGCAGGTGGCCGACCGGGTGCGGGCCTTCCTCGAGACGCACCGCCTGTAGCGCCCCGAGGGGCCGGTTGCCGCTGCGCGCGGGGCTCTGGTATCCTCTCGCGGGTCGAGGGCCACGGCCGCGATCACGGGCCGCATTCGTCTAGAGGCCCAGGACGCCGCCCTCTCAAGGCGGAGATCACCGGTTCGAATCCGGTATGCGGTACCAGCCGATTGATCCGACGCCCCCGGTCCGCGCCCCGGGGGCGTTCCTCTTTTCGGTCCGGCCATCCCCCCGGGCCCCGCCGGACGGCGCGCGACGGGAGGACCGATGCGACCCCAGGCGCCGCGCCGGCTGGTGATCCTCACCGAGGGCCACTTCGGCCCCCATTCCGGCAAGACCGCGTTCGGCGTGCTCCGGTACGGCCGCGACGAGGTAGTCGCCGTCCTGGACTCGACGCTCGCGGGGCGCACGACGGCGGAGTGGATCTCGGGGTCCGACGTCCCCATCGTCGCCACCCTCGCCGAGGCGCTCGACGTGCCCGGACGGCCCCGGCCCGACACGCTTCTCATCGGGATCGCCCCGACGGGCGGCCGCCTCCCCGACGCGTGGCGGCCCATCCTCCACGGCGCGATCGACGCCGGCCTGGAGCTTCACTCGGGCCTCCATACCTTCCTCGGCGATGACCCGGAGCTGTCGGCGGCCGCGGCGATCGCCGGCGTCCACATCATCGACTACCGGCGTCCGCCCGAGCGCTTCGAGACCGCTGCCGGCAGACGTCACGGCGCGAGCAAGCGGGTGATCCTGACGGTCGGCACGGACTGCGCGATCGGCAAGATGTCGGTGGCCCTGGAGTTGCGCAACGCCGCCCGCGCCGCCGGAGATTCCGTCGCCTTCGTCCCCACCGGGCAGACCGGCATGATGATCGACGGCTGGGGCGTCTCCGTCGATCGCGTGATCAGCGACTTCCTCAACGGCACGGTGGAGTGGCTCGTCGAGGAAGGCGAGCGCCTCGGCGATTGGGTCATCGTGGAGGGGCAGGGGAGTCTCGACCATGCCGCCTACAGCGCGGTCACCCTGGGATTGATCCACGGCGCGACCCCCCACGCCATGGTCCTGGTCCACAAGGCCGGCCTGGCGGCGCACGACTTCGACCACCTCCCGGAGCGCACCTTCCCGATCGCGCCGCTGCGCCCCTTCATCGACCTGCACGAGCGGATCGCGGGAACGGTCGCCCCCTCGAGGGTCGTGGCCGTCGCCGTCAACACCTCCCTGTGCGCCGATGACGAGGACGCCCGTCGGGCCGTCGCGGCGATCGCCGCCGAGACCGGCCTGCCGGCCGCGGACCCTATCCGCTTCGGGGCGGCGCCGCTCTGGGCCGAGGTCAAGGCGGCGGTCGACGCGCTGCCGTGGGTGGGAGGCGACCGATGAATCCCGGCTGGGACCTCCGGATCCAGGTCCTCCGGATCCCGTATCGCGAGCCGTTCCGGATCGCCCGCGAATCGCACGGCGCCGGAGCCACGATGTCGACGATGATCGTGGAGCTCCGGTCGAGCATCCTGCCCGGGCTCGTCGGCCTCGGCGAGGGCTATCCCGACGCGTATTACGGCGAGACGCTGGCCACGATGCCGGTGGTCATGGACCTGCTCCTCGAGGCGGTCGGCCCGGTGGATCTCGATACCTCGAGCGTCGGGGCGGCGCGGGCGACGCTGGCGGCGATCGGGGCCGCCTTCGACGGGGCGATCCGCGGCCACGGCGCCGCGAAGTGCGCCCTCGACATCGCCCTCCACGACCTCGCCGGCAAGGCGACGGGGGCGCCCCTCCACCGGCTCCTGGGGCTCTCGCCCGAGATCCCGCCGACCGACTTCACCCTGGGGCTCGACGAGCCGGCGGTCGTCGCCGGGCGCGCCCGCCGGGCGGCCCGCTTCCCTGCCCTCAAGATCAAGGTGGGCGGCCCCGCGGACCTGGCGACGCTCGAGGCGGTCCGCTCGGTGTACGGCGGGCCGATCCGGGTCGACGCGAACACGGGGTGGACGCCGGAGACGGCGGCTCCCCTCATCCCCCGGCTGGTCGAGCTCGGCGTGGAGCTGATCGAGCAGCCCTTCCCGCCCCGCCGCTACGACTGGCTCCTGGACCTCCAGACCGCCTCGCCCCTGCCGATCGTCGCCGACGAGAGCGCCGTCTCGATCGAGGACCTCGACGCGCTCGTCGGGATCGTCGACGGGGTCAACGTCAAGCTCGCCAAATGCGGCGGTGTCGGCCCGGCGGCGCGGATGCTGGCCCGCGCCCGAGAGCTCGGCTTCCGGACGTTCCTGGGCTGCATGGAGGAGACGAGCGTCGGGATCGCCGCATCCGCGGCGGTTGCGTCGCTCGCGGAATGGGTGGACCTGGACGGCTGCCTGCTTCTTGCCGACGATCCCTTCACGGGCCTCGAGCTCGGGGACGACTGCCGGTGGCGCCTGACCGACACGCCCGGCCTGGGGGTCGCGGCCCGGTCCTGACCGCGGATTCGGGCGGGCGCGCCGACGTGTCAAGGGGCCGCGCCGCAGTCTGTCCACGGATCATGCGGACCGTCTCGGGGCCGTCCACCGAACGCCTGTTCCTGTGGACAAGTCGGTGGGTTGGTTGGTGGACAAGGCCCTTCCGCCCTCCCGCCCGGACCGCGTAGGATCGGGGAGTCGTCAACGTCAGGGAGTGCGGCGGCGACGGTCCGGGGCACCGAGATCGCGCCCCGGCACTGCGGTCGGACCGCCCGGATTCGCGGGGACCGCAGGCCCCAGGTCCGTTCGTGGTTCGTGCCGCGCCGTGCGCGGGAGGGAGAGGGTATCGATGGATCCGCGCGCCCGTGCGCTCGACACGGCCGATCCCGAGGCCGTGGAGTTCGTCCGCTTCTGCCGGGCCCGCCGCCGTGTCGGCTGGCCGGAGCTCTACGACGAGATGTGGGCGGTGGCCAGCCGGAGCCTCTTCCGCGGCTATGGGTTCAGCGAGCTCGAGGAGCGTGGGATCGGGTTCAGCCTGTTTGGCACACCGCACCTTGCGGCGATGACCGCGGCGGTGATCGAGGAGGAGCGGACCGCCGGCATCCCGGGCCAGGGTCTCCGCGAGCGACGGGGGTCGGCGATCGCGGCGCCTCGCTGAGGCCTGGAGGCTAGACCCGCACCTGCCGGCGCGCCATCTCGCCCTCGAGCTGGCGCTCGGCCTCCACGTAGGTGTCGATCTGCTCGCGGAGCTGGTTCGCCTCGGGCGTGTACAGGTGGACCTGCTGGTGGAGGATGTAGCTCAGCCGGCGGCTCGTCATCCGCACGTGATCCAGGTTCTTCATGAGGACCAGGGGATCCATCGCCGCGACGTCGTCCGGGTGGTAGATCGGCTTCATGGCCCGGAGTGTAGCGGAGGCTGCGGACCGCGGACGGGCGCGCGGCGCCGCGCGCGTGGCCGCGCCGCGCACTCGTACGCCGGCGCCGCGGAGATCGCGCGGCAGCTGCCCCCCTCAGCGCCGCGAAGGCCAGCTCCAGTCGATGGGGAGCGCGCCACCGGCCACCGCGCGCCGCCGCCCCGCCTCCGTCGGCGCCAGGACGAGGATCCGGTCGCGTCGGGTGGCCCGCCCCGCCCCGTCGCCCCAGAGCTTCGTCATCTTGCGCGAAGCGGCCACCTCGTCGCCGACGACGCCCGCGAGCAGGTAGCCCTCGGGTTGCGCGGCACTCTGCCAGACCTCGTCGGCGAGGCCGATCGCACGCCTGTCGGCCGCCGGCCGGCCTCGCTCCGCCTCGACGTCGCCGAGCACCACCGCGACGACGGCGTCGTCGGCCAGGGCCGGGCGCAGGCCGGCCAGCACCTCCCGGAGAAACAGGAGATAGGGCTCGCGGCGATGGGCGTCGTCGAGGGTCGCGTCGATCTCGGCGGCGGAGAAGCCGAGAAACCAGGTCCTCAGCCAGTTGTAGTAGCCGTACTTGAGGACCCGCAGGTAGGGCGGGGAGGTGAGGACGAGCCGGGCCCGATCCGGGAGCGCCCGTCCGCGGAGGGCCACGCGAGCGCGGGCACCCGCATCGCGGGCGTCCCCCAGGAGCGCGATCCCGGGCGCCCCCGGGCGTCCGTCGCGGGCAAGACGGCGGAGCTTCGCGGCCAGGAGGACGAAGAGGTCGCGGTCGGACGCGGCGAAGCCCGTCCGCGCCGCGAAGTCGCGCACGTACCGCGGGGCCATGCTGAAGGTGTTCGGCATGAGCTCGGACAGGTAGCCGGACCGCTTGCCGTGGAGGATCCCGACCAGCGCGGCGGCGAGGAAGCGGTCGGCCGGGTCGTCGAGGCGGAGCCGCGCTCGCACGAAGAGGACCTGGGCGAGCGTCCCGGGGTGGAAGGCGAGGGCAACCTCGGCGGGGACCGCCTCGGAGCCTGTGACGGGGCCGCCGGCGGAGCCGGGACGGCCGGCCGAACCTGCCGCGGGGACGAGCGCGGCCGCGCCCGCGGCCACGCGGCCCGCCAGGTCGATCCAGCCGGGTGCCTCGAACGACCAGTCGATCCGGAGCGAGGCCAGCCGCGCCGCGAGCTCCCGGCCCGTCGGCGGCTCGACCTTGGCGGCGGTCAGGACATGGGCCAGCGGGTTGAGGTCGTTGCCCACCCCGATCCGCCCTTCGGCGCAGGCCTGGAGAGGCGTCGTGCCGCGCCCGGAGAACGGGTCGAGGACGACGTCGCCCGGCCGCGTGTAGCGGGCGACGAAGGCGTGGGCGAGGGCCGCCGGAAAGCTCGCCAGGTACGAGCACATCGGGTGGTAGGCGTGACCCCAGAGGCGCGGCCGGTCCTTCCAGTCGGCCTCCATGGCCAGCGCGGGGAGGGTGGCGAACGGGAGGGGCAGCTGGCCCGCCACCGGGCGGGGGGCCCGGCTCGGGGCCCTTGGGCGCGCCGCGCCGGCCACATGGATCGGGGGACAGGGCCGCGCGCCGGCTCCGTCGGGGGCGGGCGCGGGCGTCGGGGCGGCGTCCTGCGCGAGCGTGGGAGCGGCGTCCTGCGCGGGCGTCGGGGCGGCGTCCTGCGCCGGCGCGAGCGTGGGCGCGGCGTCCTGCGCGGGCATGGGAGCGGGCGCGGGAGCGGCGTCGCGCACGCCCTTCTCGGCCCGGTCGGCCACCTCCGCGCCTCCATCGCTGATCGGCGCGACTCCCGGGCCGCGCGGGCGGGGAGCATAGCACCGGGGACCGGCTGTTCGGCGCCTCCGCGTGCCACGACACGCCTCCGTGCGCCCGCGACGCGCCCCGGCTGCGCGGGGGCGGGGATCGCTAGACTCATCGTGCGCCCCCGTAGCTCAGGGGATAGAGCGAGGGACTTCTAATCCCGAGGTCGCAGGTTCGAATCCTGCCGGGGGCGCCAGTGTCTTGAGTCGCGACATCGGTGACACATGAGTCGCGTCATCCGTGACACCTCTGATCAGCCGGTCTCCTGGGACCCCGGCCATCGGCCGGGGTCTCGTCGTTGGTTGCGCCAGTAGCCCTTGTCGGGCTCGATGCGGTGGGTCGACAGGACCTCACCCGTGTCGAGGGCGACGACGGTGACCTGCTGCTCGTCGGCGATGGCCAGGACCCGCCGGCGGGCATGGGCCGCGCCGATGTTGAGGTGGTGCAGACGGCCGGCCCGGCGGAGGGTGATGGCGCCCTTGCCGTCGGCGGTGTCGTAGCGGAGACGGAAGTGACCCGGGGCACGGCGCCCGGCAGGATGGGCCCTGGGCCGCGCGGCATAGGCCGCGGCCGGCGTGCGGCGCCCGATCGCCCGGTGCGGCCGCTGCTCGTTGTAGACCGGGCGGAAGGCGTCGAGCTGGGCCTGGAGCTCGGCCAGGGTCCGTGCCGCCGGCCGCCGGCCGAGCCAGCGCTTGAGGGTCTGGTGGAAGCGCTCGACCTTGCCCTGGGTCTGCGGGTGGCCCGGCGCCCCGTTCTTCTGGCGGACCCCGAGCCAGGCGAGCAGGTATTCGAAGCCGTTGCGCCCTCCGGTGAAGCGCGACGTGTAGACCGCCCCGTTGTCGGTGAGCGTGGCGGCGGGCCAGCCGTGGGTGTCGCCGGCGGCGGTGAACGTGGCCACCACATCGTCGCCGGCGACCCGCCGGAAGGCCGTGCAGGCGAGCAGGTAGCGGGAGTGGTCGTCGAGCCAGCTGATGATCTCGACCTCGGTGCCGTCGGCGAGGCGCCAGTGGGTGAAGTCGGACTGCCAGACCTCGTTGGGCGCCGCGGCCTCGAACCGGATCCAGGAGCTGCGCGGGCGCTTGCGCGGCTCGGGCACGACCAGTCCGGCGGCGTGGAGGATGCGCCGGATGGTCGAGGTCGACGGGACGGGCAGGCCCTCGCCCTCCAGGTGCCACGCGATGGTGGCCGGGCCCGCGTCCAGGCCATCGGCGGTGAGCTCCGTCCGGAGGGCGACGATCCGGCCGCGCACGGCGTCGGATGTCCCGTGCGGGCTGGTGCGCGGTCGCCGGGACCTCGGCTCGAGGTCGTCGAGGCCGCCATCCCGGTACCGCCGCAGGAGGCGGTGCAGGTGCCCCCGGCTGAGCCCGTACTCGGCCGCCGCGGCGGTGACGGACAACTGCGATGAGACGACCTTGAGGACGGCCACCCGGTGCTTCGACATGGCCGGGACTGTCGCGCATGTCCCGACTCACCAGTCACCGACCAGGTGTCACCGATGTCGTGGACTCAGACACTGCCGGGGGCGCCAGGCTCCTACGCACGAAGGAGGCCCTCCGGGCTGTCCGGAGGGCCTCGCGATTCGGTGCTGTCGACGTACGGAGCCGAGAGCCCCGGGTGGGTCTCCGGCGCCGGTTAGGGGGAGCCGGCGCCGGAGATAGGGGTCTGCTAGGTTTTGATGATGATCGGGGCGACCGGTGGGCCATGGGCCCGCCGGGCGCTGCATCCGGGGCCGGCGCCGGTGAGGGGCCCGGCGCCGGGGGTACGGGTCAAGAGAAGCGGGGCGAGCGTGGCGCTCGCCCTCGCTTCCAGGTGGCGAGCGGAGCTCGCCACCGGGACTACGGACTATGGATTGGTGTGGATCGGGAACGGGGTTGCGTTGACCCACGCCGATGAGACGAGAGTCCCGTTGTTGGCCCGGATCCGGATGTAGTAATCCGTGCCCCGGCCGAGGTTCTGCACGATGAACGTCGCCGTGTTCGCGGGGACGTTCGTGGAGAAGAAACCGGTTGTGAACGCCGTGTTCGTCGCACGCTGGATCGTGAACCCGGTCTCATTGGTGGACATGTCCGCCCAGTCGAGGCGGACCGGTCGCTGATTGCCGATGTTCGGATTGTTGGTCGCCACGACGCTCATTGGCTCCGCGGGCAGCGCCGGCACGACCACCTGGGCGGTGTTCGAGAAGCCGGAAGTGACCGGTGTCGGGGGGATCCCGATGGGCACGACGGAAGCCACGCGGTACGTAGCGGTCACGCCGTACGGCACGGTCAGGTCGACGTAGATGGGTGAGCCGCCGCCGGTGTGCCCTGGAGCCGTCCCGATCTGCGTGAACGTCACGCCGTCGGTCGAACGCTGGACGACATAGCCGGTCTCCTGCGGGTTGGTGTTGTTGTCGGTCCAGGTGAGCCTCACCTGGACAGCCGGCGGGTTGGCCGGCGGGTTGGGTTGGGCCTGGAGGGTCGCCGTCAGGTTCGACGGACTCGGGATGGCCGCGATCGCAGCCGACGGAACCGAGTCGGCGTTCGTGACCGGGTACGCACCGCCGTAGCCGACGGTATTCCGAGCGACGACCCGGTAGTAGTACTGGGTGCTGTTCCATCGGAACGTGGTGTCGATGAAGCTCCGCGTGCCGCCGGACGTGTTCGGCTCAATGACCGCGGTGGCCGGATTCGGATCGAGCGGCACCGCCACGGTTCCGATCGTGGTCCAGGGTCCAGCCGTCCCAGCCGTCACGCCCTGCCTCTGGACGAGGAACGACGTCTCGGTGATCGAGGTGTCGGTCCAGGTCAGGGTCAGTTTGGTGCCGTTGCCGGTTCCGGTCACCGAGTAGTTGAGCCCGGTCGCTGGCTTCGGAGGAAGCGCCGTGAGCACTGGCCGCATCATGTCCATCTCTTCGTGGCTCAGGATGTGGCAGTGGTAGACGTATTCCCAGCCGAAGTTGACGAGCGCGTTGAGTACGGTGGTGACGTTGCCGGAGGGGTCGACGATCAACCCGTTCGGGTCGAGGTCGGCGTTAGGCGCCATCATCGGGCTGAGATACCGGACGCTGTTCGGGACCTCGAATGGCAGCGTCGGGATGATCGGCCGCAGGGCGACGATCGTGTCCTCGAGCGGACTGACCCGGATGGTCTCCTTCCAGCCCAGCTCCGACGCCTCGGTGGGAATGATGATGTTGTCCCACGTGACCCGGTTGAGCACCTGGACGTTGAACAGGTGGAAGTGGATCGGGTGGGTGTCGACCCCGTTGTGGGTGATCTTCCAGATCTGGGTTCCGTCAGTGCCTGAGCTGATGGCCTGGATGTTGACGTCGCCCTTCGGAAGATTGGTCCCGTCGATGACCTCCGTCGGAGGCGCGATGTAGGGGTAGAGCAGGATGTTCTGCCCGGCCGGGGTGGCCGGAACGGCTTCGAGGCCAAGGTTGGCCGTCATCCGCCCGAACTCATCGAAGGCCGCCGAGTTCATCTCGTCGTGGAGGGCCTTCGGCTCGAGCTTGACCTTCAGCTGCGGGTTCGACGCCTTCAGGTTGTCGAACCTGAACAGGTCGCCGCCCTGCTGGTTGATGCGGGCCATCCCGTCGCACTTGTTGGTGCCATTCGGGTTGCTGCAGTCGCCGCTCGCGACAAAGTTCTTGCCGTAGGCGCTGTTGTAGCCGGCCTGCCCGACGATGATCGGGTCCTGGCTGGACTCGAACACGCCGGAGCCGTTCGCCTTGTGGGTGAACAGGTTCTTGAGCGTCGTCACGTTGAAGGCGCCCGCCACAGGGGTGTCGTTGATCTTCAGCTGCATGACGGTCCGCGTGTTCGGGCCGTAGCCGGGGAGGACAACGCCAGCGCCCGTGTCCGGGCCGCCTGTGTAGTAGTCGTACGAGGCAACCCGGGCCGGGAAGGCAGCGGGTGCGTCGTTGTAGAGGATGAGGGTCTGGCCGTGGAACTTCGAGAAGTCAACGATCACATCGGCGCGCTCCGCCGGAGCCAGGAGCAGCGAGTGCTTGTCCACGTTCCCGACGTCGAAGCGGGTCGGGTCGATGATCCACGTCGTCGGCTGAGCCTTCACGACAGTCGGGGCTGGCAGGAAGCCACCCTCGTTGGCGATCTGGATCCAATCCGGACCGGCAGGACTGCGCGTCGTGTCGGGCGTCGGGACGATGTTGATGTCGGTCTGCGCTGCGGCCACCTCGGCCGGGTTCAGCGCGACTTCCGTCAGGATGTCGTCCGCCGGATTGTTCGGAGTTCCGTTGTTGTCAGCGACGTACCACGAGAGGTTCCAGAAGCGGTCGTTGGCCGCGTTGAGGATGCGGAAGCGGTACGACTGCGGATCGAGCGTCTTGGTCGGGTAAGCCGTGCCGTTGACGATCGGCGTGTCGTTGAACTGCTCCATGCCGACCGAGATGTTCGGCGTGCCCGGGATCTGCGCAGGTTCGCAGAACGGGTCGACCTTGTACTGCCACGTCGACGGGTCATCGAGGTTGCAGGGCACGAGGAGGTCCGTCGTGAAGTCGTCGGCTGCCTCCGGACTGCCGGGGGTGCCCATGACGCCGTCGGGACCCTTGGGATTCTTGCCGAAGTACGGGTTGTCGATCGGGCCGTTCTGCGGAACCGCAGGCGGCCAGAACCACGGGCCGTACATCCATCGACCGTACGCGCTCATGCCCGACGGGTCGCCGGGGTTCTGAGCGGGCATGTAGACGTGGTGGTACCAGAGGTCACCCATGCCGCCCCACCGGGTGGAGTCCCACGTCGGGTCCTGACCAGCGAGCTGGGCGGCGGACGGGACGAAGGTGCGGTCCTGGATGACGAGCGGGATGCCCTCGCCCATGGAGGCGTACGGGCCGGGAACGCCATTCACGGTCCCGAACAGCTTCTGCTCGGCCGGGTCGGTGAGGACGTAGCCGGCTGCTTCGCCCGAGTACACGTTGAGGCGGGTGATGCCCCAGGCGTGGTCGTGGTAGAACATCAGCCGCGCTGACTGCTGGTTCGTGTAGTAGAACGTCTGGCAGCCGTCGTCCGGGGCGTCGCAGTCGGGCACACCAGCGGGACGAGCTGCGCCGATCATGTCGGGCACGTTCTGGACAGCCACACCCTGAGGCCACGGAGTGCCCTCGTTGGCGGGCGTGATCCACTGGTGCGGGGTGCCGTCACTGATCCACGGAGTCACGCCACCGTGCAGGTGGAGCGTGGCCCGGTTCTCGGTGAAGCACATGTCGCGCATCGCCGCGTCGTAGTACTTCTCCGTGCACATCGGGTTGCGCACGGGGTCGGTGACGCTGGGCGGGTTGGCCGGGACCGCGTCCGCGGATCCCGGAGTCATGCCGGAACCCATGATCGTGGTGTCGGTCGGGAGGAGCAGGTCGCCGTCTGCGCCCGTCGGGAGCAGGTTGTAGAAGACGATCCGGACCGCCTTGTCCTTCGTGGCGACGATGGTCGGGCCGAGGTAGTGCGGGTTATCGACGCCGAGGGCGTCGGTGACGCCGTCGGGCATCTTGATGGCGACCTGCGAGCCATCCGGCATGTCGTTGAACAGGGCAACGCCCTTGCCGGGCACATTGGTCGTCGAGAGCTGGACGTACTCGCGGAGCAGCGTGCCGCCCGCGAGGGGTGCGCTCGAGCTCATCTGCTCGCGATGCTGGACGACCGCGATGACGTAGTAGTCCACGTTCGAGCCGAACGTGATGTTGTCGGCCTGGGCGACCGGGATGTACTGGCCGAGGTTGTTCGTGCTCTCAGGGGTATCGCCGAGACCCGGCAGGCCATCGACGAACTTCTTGATCCCGCCCGACGTGACGTAGCCGGAGCCGGGGGTCAGGAGATGGAGCGCGACGACCGCACCGAAGTCGGTCGTGGCGACGGCATGCGCGCCACCAGCTTCGGGGGAGGGGTCACCGAACGTAACGTCCGGATCGGACGTGTAGCCAACACCGAACGTGTCGAGGGCGACGGACAGGATCTTCAGGGTCGCTGTCGCCTGTGCCTCGGTGAACGGATCGGTGCCGTGGTTGATCGGGTCGAACAGCGTCCCGTCGTGGATGGCCACGCCGGGCGCGGTTGCGTAGCCGGAACCAGCGCTGTCAACGACAACACCGGTCACGGTCAGGAAGTCCGTGTCGACGGTCAGGTTGCAGTCGAGGTACGGGGCCGCACACGTGGCATGACCCTGGGCCTGAACGCCAGCGGGGTCATCAGGAAGGTCGAAGTCCACGACAGGGAACTTGTAGCCCTCGCCCTGCGTGCCAACGGCAACGAGATCGACGCCACCAAACACAGAGCCAGTTGCCTGCGTCGTCGCGCCGCCATTGGCGAAGGCGACGGTCGGAGCGGTGTAGCCGCCGCCGGCCTGGTCAACGACAACGCTGGTCACAGCGCCGGAGGTCTGGACGTCCGCGCTCGCGGTCGCGGTGGTGTTGAGGCCGGCGGAGTCAGTGATCAAGACGTCCGCGGCTGCGTAGCCGGACCCCGGGTTCGTGATGGTCAGACCCGTGACGGCGCCGTTGGCGCCGACCGTGGCATCAGCCTTCGCACCGGAACCGGCGGCGGGGCCGCCGGGCGGCGTGATGGTCGCGGCGAACGAGTACGCACGCTTGCTCCCGAGGTTCGGGAAGGCCACCGAATTCACCGTGAAGGTGCCGGTCGGTGCAGCTGCCGCGATGTAGAACACATCGTCGGTGAGGATGCTGGTGTCGAGCGGGATGCCCTGCCCGTAAAAGGCGATGACGTCGCCCAGCGCGACGGTCGTCGACCCAGCCTGGGCCGGCATGTCCGAGGCGACGAGCCACGTGTGCACGCCATCGACCTCGGCAGGCACGGTCAGCGGACCGCTGTCGAAGACGATGCTGTACTCGTCCAGGGCGCCTGTCGGATGCAGCACGTAGGCGTTGAACGTGTTCCCCGGTGATCCAAGCACCGGCAGCGTCGCGTTCTGCGTGTACGTCTGGAAGTCGGTGAGCGTCCCGGCCGGCAACGCCGTCGGAAGGACCACAAGGACCGTGCCCTGACCCACGGTGCCAGTGCCGGTGTTGAGCGTGTCATCGCTCGGGTACTGGCGGGGGATGGGCGGGAAGTTGCCGACTGTCACCGGTGTGCCAGGTCCGCCCCCGCCCGCGGGGGTGATGACGACCTGTGCGTCGGGCAACGTTAGCGGGCTGTTGGCCCAGTTCGGGTAAGGCCCGAAGTAGTGGGGAACCTTGGACTGGTCCACCGGGCTGCTCGGCGCCGCCGCCACCCGGTCTGACGCCGCGGCGGGGGCCGTTTGGCTCACCTGCGCGATACTCGGGGTGACCGCGGTCACCAGCAGCGCGATGGCGGCTATGAGCGCCGCCAATCTCCTGGTCATTCGATCCCTCTCCTTGCTCTCTCGCGGCTGGCCGCCGCCGACCGTCCCGGCGAGGCATCAGCCTCCCGGATCAACCGCTCCAGGCGGTGCCGTTCCCGCGGCGACCTGAAGCCACACGTGACGGAACCGTAGATGCGTCCTCGGCCCCCACCATCCGGGGGATCACGGACCGCATCACGGGTCTTTGGGCCCCGTGTCACGGCGATACGGAGGGCCGAAACCCGTGTCCACTACGCAAGTCGCCCGGTTGTGGAGCCCGGACTCCGCGCGCATCCTTAGGTCGTGGACCGCCCAACAGAGCCTGGTCGCCACGGTCGGCCGCCCGTCCCGCGGGTCGTCGCGGTCGCGGCGGACGAGGCGGCGGCCGACGAGGCCCGGCGGCGGCTACGGGAGCAGGGGATCGTGCCGATCGAGCCCGACGATCGGATCGGCGTCATGCTCGCGCCGGGGGAGATGGTCGTCGCGGTGCGCCGATCCGTCATCCTCGAGCGCCGCAAGGGGTGGCTCGAACCGGGTGGGGGACTCGGCGGTGACCTCTACGTCACGACCCAGCGGCTCGTCTACCTCGGGCGCATGCCGGTTGAGTACCCGCTCGCGGAGATCCGGGAGGCCATCGTCGCGGATGGCGCCCTCTGGCTGGTCGTCGGTGAGAGCCGCGGCGTCGAGATCGCGGTGGAGGACCCGTGCCTGCTCCGCGTGGAGATTGCCGCGGTTCGCGAGGCGGCGCGCGCGGCGGCCGCCCAGCCGGGCCCCCTTCCGGAGCCGCGCGACCCAGCCGGATGATCCGACGCGACCCGGCGGTGGCGACAGTGGCGCCGATCAGAAGTCGCCGCGGTAGCGGCGCGCGGCCTCCGCCCGGTTCCGCACGTCGAGCTTGCGGAGGATGCTGCTCACGTGCGTCTCGACCGTTCGCCGCGAGATCGTGAGCGCGGCCGCGATGTCGCGATCGCTCAGGCCGTCAGCCAGCAGGCGGAGGACGTCCCGCTCGCGCGTCGTGAGGCGATCCATGGGCGCGTCCTTGATGATCGTGTCGGCCATCGTGCGTCGTGACATCCTGGCCAGGAGCCGCGCCGCGAGTCGCCGCGGGATCACGAGCTCGCCGGTCTGCGTCGCCCGCAGGGCTCGCGCCAGCGCTTCGGGCGAGACGTCCTTCGTGAGGTAGCCGGCGGCCCCGTAGCGCATCGCCTCGGCGACGTCGCGGTCCGACGACGACCCAGTGAGCATCACGATCGCGGTGCGGGGAAGCCGTGGCGCGAGCTCGCGGACGAGCTCGATTCCCGACATGCCCGGCAGGGCGATGTCGAGGAGGAGGATGTCCGGCGCGATGGTCGGCGCGAGCGCCAGCGCCTCTTCCGCCGTCGACGCCTCGGCAACCACGACCATGCCATCGCTGGAGATAGCCCGGGCAACGGCCGACCGAACGAGCGGATGGTCGTCCACGACCATCACCCTGAGCGGTGGACGAAGTCCGGTCATCGGTGCTCAGCCTCGACGAGGGCCGCCGGTCGCATGAAGGGCGCCGTGACGACGACCCGGGTGCCGGCGCCGGCCCGGGAGGCGACGCGGAGCCGGCCACCGATCAGCGCTGCGCGCTCCCGCATGGACGCCAGGCCGAACGTTCCCGGCTGCACCGCCCCCATCTCGAACCCGCGGCCGTTGTCTGCGACGCGGAGCGTGATCCGGTCGCCCATGACAGTGAGGCGCACGCCGACGATCGTGGCGCCCGAATGGCGGGCGACGTTGGTCATCGCTTCCTGGGTGATGCGCAGCATCTCGGCCTGGGTCCGTGGGGCGATGTGGGCCGCGTGGTTGCCTTCGAAGGTGAACTCGACGCGAAGGCCGAACCTGTCCCCGGAGTCCTCGACCGTCCTCCGGATGAGGTTGCAGAAGCCCGAGTCGGCGTGTGCAGGGCTGCGCAGGGCGACGACCGCATCGCGGGCCTCCCCAATCCCGACGTCGATTGCTGCGATGGCGTCCTGTGCGGCTCGCCGAGCCTCGTCGGGCAGGCCCTCCATGCTCGCCAGCTCGCCGGTCCGCAGCTTGGCGAGCCACAGGTCCTGCGCCAGCCCGTCGTGGAGCTCGCGGGCCAGCCTCGTGCGCTCCTCCAGCCCCGCTCGCTCGACCTCGGCATCGCGCAGCTCGGCGAGCTCGACGTTGGCCCTTCGCAGGTCGCGGAGGCTGGCCCTGAGGGCGCTCTCGAGGCCCAGCAGCAGGCAGACGGTGCACACCAGCCGAAGCAGGTCCCCGGTCGACACCTGGCCGGGATGCGCGCTCGGGTAGAGCATCCAGTGGAGCTCGCCGAATCCGGCGAACACGAGCCCAACCGCGATCCAGCCGTCGATGACGGCGTGGTGCGCGTGCCACAGGGTTCGGCTCGCGTAGGCGCCCGCGAAGAACAGGCCGGCCGTCGTCAGTTGGATGGCGGCCCCGAAGAGCGTCGTGGTCGGCAGGCCCGCCGCATCCGTGAACTCGATGATTTGCAGCGGGGCTGGCGGAGGGTTGACCGACGTGCCGACGAGCCAGGCCAGCAGCACGGCGAGCGTCGGAACGACGAGGACCCAGCTGGGATTCCACCCGTAGGTGCGGCGCCGCGTGAAGGTGCCGGCGATGACGAAGAGGATCGCGGCGGACAGGCGGGCGACGGCGAACACCAGCACCTGGACGTTTTCGGGCTGGGCCAGGCTGCCGATGCTGCTGCTGTGCTCCAGGCTCACGATCAGGGCGATCCCGTACGCGACGGCGAGTGCCTGGAAGGCGGCGGCGTGGTAGATGGCGGCGATGACGTGGCGTTCGCGGAAGCGGGCCCAGGCGAGAGCCGTGAGCATGGCGCACACGACCATGCCGACGGTGTCGATCACGAGGTCGACCGTAGGGAGGACCGCGTGGCCGTGAGCGCCCGGGATCAGCACCAGCAGGGTGGCCGCCAGGGAGACGACGATGGCCAGCGCGAACAGGCGGTCGAGCAACTCGTCGGCGCGGGACGGCCGGGCGAGCGTCCCCGGCCCGCCCGGCAGATCCTCTTCTGCGGCCACTGGCTGCCCCGACCCTTCTGGCATGTGCGTAGCCCGCGGCGCTCGAGCCCCCGCAGCCGCGGCTGGGAACAGAGTCGGCAGGTGCGCCTCGCCTGTCAAGGACTCGTCGAGTGACGAGATCGCGAGAGGACAGCCGGGACGATCGCCGGCGCGCCCTCGCGTCGAGAGACGCGCAAGGCTCCGGAAGACCTAGTCCCGAGGTGGCAGGTCCGGATCCCGCCCGCGGCGCCAGCCCGGTCGAAGCTGCTCGGCCGCGACCACCGCAAGGCCGATGAGCGCGACGACCAGCAGCACGACGGCGGCCCTGCGGATCGCCGCCGGGTCGGCCGCCCACCAGATGTTGCTGTTGGCGTAGCCGATCAGGTTCAGGAAGCCGCCGGCGGCTGCCCCGATCGCGGCGCACATCCCGAGAAGCCCGCCGGCCCGGTAGGCCGTCTGGTTGTCGCCCGCGAGCAGGAGGATCGCAGCGGCCAGCACGGCGAGGCCGGCGGTGACCCAGGCGGGCAGCGAGAGGCTGGCGGCCTGGCCTGCGGCGATGCCCGTCGAATCGGCCGCCGGCTGCGTCGAGAGGGCGAAGAAGACGCAGGCGCCCGCGACCGCGACGAGCGCGATCGCGGGAATCGCGCGCGCCAGGGTGGAGCTGCCCTCCTGCGTGGACGCCATCTGGACCTCCTGTGGTGGTCCCGCGATGCTACCCGGTCCGTCCAGCCCGGCCGGTGCGCTCCCGCACCGGACCTCCGGCGCTTCGGGGCCATCACGAATGTACGGCTTGGCCCGAGCCGCCCCGGACCACTAGCCTCCGCTCGTCAACCACGCGAACCACACATGGGCCATCCCAACGTCCCCGGCGCCCCGGGATCCAACCAGGCGAGGACCCCCCGCATGGCCGTCAGCGACCTCGGACCGCTGCTCACCGCGAGTGAGGTGGCCGAGATGCTCCATCTCCACGTGAACACCGTGAAGCGCCTGGGCGACCGCGGCGAGCTGCCGTTCTTCCGCGTCTGCTCGCGCGGGGACCGCCGCTTCCGGCTCGAGGACGTCATGGCCTTCCTCACCCGGAACGCCCGTCTGACCGCCTGACCGCCAGTCGGGCGGACCGGCGGGGGACACCCTCTCAGCGCGTCGAGGTCAGGACCCGTTCGAAGATCGCGAGCGCCTCGCCGACTTCGTCGCTCGTCACGTCGAGCGGCGGGATCCAGCGAATCACGTTGTGCTGGACACCGCACGAGAGCAGCAGCAGTCCTTCGTCGGCGCAACGCTGGATGACGGCCTCGCAGGTCGGCCCGTCGGGCGCCCTGGTCGTGCGATCCGTCACGAACTCCACCCCGATCATCAGGCCAGGCCCCCGGACGTCGCCGATCCGCTCGTCGCGGGCAGCCACCGCTCGCAGCCCGGCGGAAAGCTCCGCTCCCTTCGCCGCGGCGTTCGCCACGAGGTCGCGATCGCGGATCTCCTCGAGCACGGCGAGGCCCGCGGCACAGCTCACCGGGTTGCCGCCGTAGGTCGTCCCGTGGGCGCTCTTGCCCCAGCGCTCCTGGAGCGCCTTCGAGCTGGCGAGCGCGGAAAGGGGCAGGCCGTTGGCGATCGCCTTGGCCATGCACACGACGTCGGGGACGATCCCGGCGTGCTCGAACGACCACATCTTCCCTGTCCGCCCGAAACCCGCCTGGACCTCGTCGGCGACCAGCAGGATGCCGTGCTTGTCGCAGACCTGGCGGAGGATCTGCAGGAAGGCCGGGGGTGCGGGGACGTAGCCGCCCTCTCCCAGGACCGGCTCGATGACGATGGCGGCAGTCTCGTCCGCGGAGATCGTCGAGTGGAAGAGATCGCGCAGGTGGCGGAAGGCTACCGCGACGGCGCGCTCCTCGTCGCCCCCGAAGTCGCGGTAGACCGACGGGAACTGGGTCAGGTAGACGCTTGGCAGGAGCGGCTCGTAGCCCTGGCGATAGTTGGGGTTCGAGCTGGTGATGCTCGTGGCCCCCAGCGTCCGGCCGTGGAACGCGCCCCGGAAGGCGACGATCCCGGGCCGCCCGGTGACGCGGCGGGCCAGCTTGAGCGCGGCCTCGATCGCCTCGCTGCCGGAGTTCATGAAGAAGACGGAGTCGATCGGGTCCGGGAGGGTGGCCGCCAGCGCGCGGGCCAGACGGACGGTGGGCTCGGCGTAGCCCATCGCCGCCATCGGGGCGATGAGGCGGTCCACCTGGGCGTGGATGGCGGCGGTGACGCGCGGGTTGCGGTGACCGAGGGCGCTGACGGCGATCCCGTTGCCGAAGTCGAGGTAGCCCTTGCCATCCGTGTCGTAGAGGCGGTGGCCCTCGCCGTGCGACCAGGACCGCTCGAAATAGCGGCCAAGGACGGGGGTCAGGTTGTCGACGGCGAGCGCGGCGAGATCCAGCCCGCTGGCGGCAGGGGCGACCGGAAGAGCCGCCGCGGGGCGTGTCTGCGTGTCCATGGGACGACCCTCGGGGTACGTCGCCGGCCGGGCCGGACTGCGGCGGGCTGCGGCGGACCTGGCCCGAGTATAGGGGGCCGGCGACTACAATCGCCGGGCCGGCGCGACCCGACTGCCCCCGCCCGGCGCGAGCAGGAGCCCGCCGTCCCCGTGATCGACTTCGGCCTCTCCGAGGAGAACCGCCTCGTGCGCCGGTCCGCCCGCGAGTTCGTGGAGGCGGAGATCGTCCCGAACATCCGCGAGTGGGACGAGCGAGGCGAGGCCCACCCCGAGGTCTTCGCGAAGATGGGAGAGCTGGGGTACCTGGGTGCTGCCATCCCCGAGGAGTGGGGGGGTGCCGGCCTCGACTACATCTCCTTCGCCATCCTGTGCGAGGAGCTGGAGCGCGCGGACACCGCCTTCCGGGTCGTGATGAGCGTCCACGTCGCGCTCAACTCACTGGCCCTCCTCCAGTGGGCGACCGACCAGCAGAAGCGGCGCTGGCTGACGCCGCAGGCGCAGGGCAAGAAGCTGGCGACCTTCGGGCTCACCGAGCCGGGTGTCGGGACCGACGCCGGGGCTCTGCAGTCCACGGCGCGGCGGGAGGGGGACGCCTACGTCCTCAACGGCTCGAAGATCTGGATCAGCCTGGCCGACCTGGCCGACCACTTCCTCGTCTTCGCCACGGTCGACCGCTCGAAGAAGCACAAGGGCGTGACCGCCTTCATGGTCGAGCGAGGGATGAAGGGGCTCACGACCGGGACGCTGCACGGGAAGCTCGGCATTCGGGCCGGGAACACCGGCCTCATCACGATGGACAACGTCGAGGTTCCCGCGGAGAACCGGATCGGCGAGGAGGGCGAGGGCTTCCTCGTCGCCATGAGCGCCATCGACCAGGGGCGCTACACCGTGGGCGCGGGCGCGGTCGGCCTGGCCCAGGCGTGCCTCGATGCCTCCGTGCGCTATGCCCGCGAGCGGACGACGTTCGGCGAGGAGATCGGGCGCCACCAGCTGGTCAAGCAGATGATCGCCAACATGACGAAGGGGACCGAGATCGGGCGGCTCCTCGTCTGGCGCGCCGGTTGGCTCAAGAACCACGGCGTGCGGACGACGCGCGAGACGTCGCTTGCGAAGTGGCACGCGACCGAGCACAGCGTCCAGGCGGCCCTCGACGCGATCCAGGTTCACGGCGCCAACGGCTACTCGAACGAGTTCCCCGTGGAGCGCTACCTGCGGAACGCGAAGGCCGCGGTGATCTACGAGGGCACCACCCAGCTCCATACCCTCATCCAGGCGGACTATGCCCTGGGCTACCGCGCCGACCGGCCGATCCGCTGCGAGCCGCTGCCGGCCCAGGGCTTCGAGCGTTGGCCAGCGCTCGGCCGCCATGACTGAGGGGCGCTCGGACGAACCCGGCGACGCGCCGGACGACGCCGTCGAACGGCCGGGCCCGCGCCCGGGCGTCTACGAGCCCCCGTGGCGCGATGCCCGCGCACGGGTCCCGGGCGCATGGGCGCGCGCCGGTCCCGGGAGACGCGTCGCCCTGGCCCTGGCCGCGTTGCTGGCTGCCGGGCTCCTTGGCGCCTTCGTGTTCGGCCTGTGGCACGTGCTCGTCGGGGGTCTGCTGAAGGGCAACTGGAACGCCGGCGGGTTCGGAATCGCCCTCGCCAGCGTCGCCGGCGTCCTTCTCTGGATCGAGGCCGCGATTGCCGGCCGCGTGCTGCCGCCCCAGGACCGAGGACCGCGCTAGCGCCAGATCGGCCCGTAGGCGTGCTCGCCGACGAGCGGGCGGCCCGCGGCAAACCGCTCGAGAGCGAATGGGGCAACGTCGACGGAGGTCGCCGCGCCGTCGAGGATGAGCTCGGCCATGCCCAGGCCGACCGCCGGCGCGGTCTTGAAGCCCGTCCCGCTGTGACCGCAGTCCAGGAAGAAGCCATCCGGCCCGCCCGGGCCGAGGATCGGCCGCTGGTCGGGGGTGATCCCGTCCTGACCGCTGTGCGCGGAGCGGAACGTGCCGTCGGTCAGGCCGGGGACGCGCCGGATGACGCGCTCCACGACCCGCTCGCGGAAGCCCTGGGCGGCGTCGGCGGTGTTGCGATCGGCTGAGCCCCCGATGGCGTTCTCATCCTCCAGGCCGACCAGCACGAGCTCGGTGCCCTCCGGGCGCAGGTACTGCCCGTTCGGGTTGTCGATGACGACGGGGAAGGGCAGGGCAACGGCCGCCGGGGCCCCGAGGTACCCCGTGTCGTGGCGCCAGACCTGCACGGGAATGTCGAGGCCGACCAGGTCTGCCACCCGGGCCGCCCAGGCGCCGGCGACGTTGACGACGACCGGCGCGGCGAACGACCCACGGGTCGTCTCCACGCCCGTCACTGCCCCGGCCGCGACCGGGATCGCGGTCACCTCGGCTCCCTGGAGGAGCTCCGCCCCGCGGTCGCGCGCCGCCCGCAGGAAGCCCGTGGCCACCGCGGTCGGGTCCGCGTAGCCGGATCCGGGCTCGTACGCGGCCTCCTCCGCGTCCTCGACCGCGACCGCCGGGCAGAGCCGCCGGATCTCGTCGGCCTTGACGACCGACGTGTCGATGCCCAGCGAACGCTGCATCGCGACGTTCTCGTGAAGCAGGTCGGCCACGCCAGCCGACACCAGCCAGAGGAAGCCGGTCCTGGTGAATCCGCAGTCGCCGCCGATCCGCTCCTGCCAGTCGCGGAACCATGGGAACGACGCCCACGCCAGGGCCGCCTCCGCGGCCAGGTCGTAGTGCATCCGGACGAGGCCGCTCGAGCGCCCCGTCGCTCCCGCCGCGACCGTCGACCGCTCGACGACGACGACCCTGGCTCCCCGGCAGGCCAGGTGGTAGGCGAGGCTGGCGCCCTGGACTCCAGCTCCCACGACGATGACGTCCGCCGTCTCGACCACGTCGCTCCTCCTGTTCGGACCAGGTCGCTCATTGTGGGCTGCGCAGATGGCGCCCGCGTCGCGTCGGTCTTCGGCGCCGGCCCCGTAGGCGCCCCTGGGCGAGGGCACCCGCCGCCCCGGCCTACCCGAGCGGCTCGAAGCGGGCCTGGAAGAAACGCAGGTACTTCGGCTCGTAGACCATCGTCAGGCCCTTCGCCGCGTCGCGGGCGTCGAAGCAGGCCTTGACCGACTCGGCCACGACGTCCATGTGCGCCTGCGTGTAGACGCGGCGGGGGATCGTCAGGCGGGTCAGCTCCAGCTTCGGGCGCTTGTGGTCGCCGGTCAGCGGGTCGCGCCCGGCCGAGACGATGCCGCGCTCCATGGATCGGATGCCGGAATCGAGGTAGAGCTCGGCGGCGAGGGCCTGGGCCGGGAAGAGGTCCTGCGGGAGGTGCGGGTAGAAGCGCCGCGCGTCGAGGAAGATGGCGTGGCCGCCGACGGGGCGGACGATCGGGATGTCCCAGACTTCCAGCAGCTCGCCGAGGTAGCGGACCTGGCCGACGCGACTCCGGACGTGCTGGTCCTGCACGGACTCCTCGATGCCGATGGCCAGCGCCTCCATGTCGCGTCCGGCCATCCCGCCGTACGTGTGGAGCCCCTCGTACACGACGACGAGGTTGCGGAGCTCCTCGAAGGTGTCCCAGTCGTTGACCGCGAGCCAGCCGCCGATGTTGACGAGGTTGTCCTTCTTGGCGCTCATCCAGGCGCCGTCGGTGAGGGAGCAGAACTCGAGGAGGATCTCGGCGATCGACTTCTCGGCGTAGCCGGCCTCGCGCTCCTGGATGAAGAGGGCGTTCTCCACCATGCGGGTGGCGTCGAGCATGACCCTGATGCCGAGGGGCTCGCACCAGGCGCGCAGCTCGCGGACGTTGGCCATGCTCACCGGCTGGCCGCCGGCCATGTTCACCGTGCCGGCGAGGGACACGTAGGGGATCTTGTCGGCCCCGACCTCGGCGACCAGGCGCTCCAGCTTGGCGAGGTCGACGTTGCCCTTGAAGGGATCGAGCGACTGCGGGTCGTGGGCCTCGTCGACGATCACGTCGTGGAACGTCGCGCCGGCCAGCTCCTGGTGGAGCCGCGTCGTCGTGAAGTACATGTTCCCGGGGACATGATCGCCGGCCTTGATCATGGTCTGGCTGATCAGGTGCTCGGCGCCGCGGCCCTGGTGGGTGGGGACGATGTACCGGTACCCGTAGTAGCGCTGGATCGCGGCCTCGAGGTGGTAGTAGTTGCGACTGCCCGCGTAGGCCTCGTCGCCGAGCATCATCCCGGCCCACTGGCGGTCGCTCATGGCCGAGGTGCCGGAGTCGGTCAGGAGGTCGATGTAGACGTCGTCGCTGCGGAGCAGGAAGGTGTTGTAGCCGGCCTCGGACAGGGCGGCTTCGCGCTGGTCGCGGGTGGTGACCGTCAGCGGCTCGACCATCTTGATCTTCCACGGCTCTGCCCAGCTGCGACGCCCGTGCTGCTGGCCCATGGTGTGGAGCGGTTCGTGCGCCATCGGGTTCGGTCCTCCGGAAGCGGCGGCGGGCAGATCAGGCGGGTCGCGGGCGGCGAGCGGGTCGTTGCCCGGAGTATCGCGCGGGCGGCCGACCCGCGGCAGCGCGCGGTCGCCGGCCGGGACACGGGCGGCTCTCATCCCGGCTCGCCGACCTCCTCGGGTACGGCCCGTTGCGATTCGCCGCGGCGGGCCCGCACGATGACGGCCACGGCGACCACGATGATGGCCCCGGCCGCCACCGTCCGCGGCTCCAGGGGCTCGGCGAGGATGAGCCAGCCAAGGAGGACCGCGATCACGGGGTTGACGAAGGCGTAGGTCGAGACGAGCGAGATCGGGGCGACGCGAAGGAGCCAGACGTAGGCGGTGTAGCCCACGAGCGAGCCCACGAGGATGAGGTAGGCGACGGCGGCCAGCGAGGCCGTGGTGATCTCGGCCGGGCGCAGGCGGAAGATGTCCCCGGTGACGACGGCCAGGGCGAAGAGGACCGCACTCCCGGCCAGCATCTGCATCGCCGTGCCCACCAGCGGACGCCGCGGGTGGTGGGCGGTCCGGCTGAAGAGCGATCCGGTGGCCCAGAAGACGGGAGAAAGGAGGCAGACGGCAACGCCGAACGGATCGAGACCGCCCGATCCTCCGCTGGGCCAGACGAGCACGGCGACGCCGGCGAAGCCGATGACGGTCCCGGCGACGATGGTCCGGGTGAGGACCACCCCGAAGAAGATCCGGCCCAGGATCGCAACCCACAACGGGAGGGTGGCGATGATCAGGGCCGCGATCCCGGACGGCACCGTCTGCTCACCGATCGCGAGAAGCCCGTTGCCGCCGGCGAGGAGGAGCCCGCCGATGATCGCCGCGTCGCGCCACTCGCGGCGGCCCGGACGGTCTCCGGACGCGTCGCCGCTGCGGATCGTGGCCGCGTACAGCAGCGACCCCGCGATCAGGAAGCGCACCGCGGATCCCGTGAGGGGCGGGATGGTCTCGACCACCACGCGAATCGCGAGATAGGTGGAGCCCCAGACGACGTAGAGCGCGCCGAGGGCCACGGCGATTCGGACGGGGGAGGCGGGCGCGAGCGCCGCTGCCGCTCGGGACGTCATGCCCGCAGCATCGCATCCCGGCGCGGCCCCCGCTGGCCGGTTTCGGACGTCCGGTCCCGCCAGCGTGCGACAATCGCGCCACGATGCGCCTCGACGATCGCTTCGACGACCTCGTGACGAGCCTCGGCGGCTTCTACCGCGCGTGGGTGATCCAGCTCGGCCTGGAGCTCGGCCTCTTCGCGGCGCTCCGGGCCGCCGGCGCCGCGGGCGTGACGGCCGACCAGCTGGCCGCGGCCACCGGGACGGCCGCGGACCCGATCGCGACCTGGTGTCGCGCGGCGTTCGCCAGCGACCTCGTGGACTGCGACGGCGACCGGATCCGCCTCGACGAGATCACGGCCTCCATCCTCCTCGACGTCGATCGCCCCGAGTACCTCGGCGGGCAGTTTGCCTACACGGTCACGGCCAGCCTGGACTACGACGACATGGCCCCGCTGTTTCGTACGGGCCGCACGGTCGCGGTTCGCCCGCCGCGCTACTACCGCTCGATCGAGCAGCTGACGCGGCAGGACATCGCGGTCTTCTTCGAGGAGGCGCTCGCCGCTCTTCCCGATCTCGTGACCCTGCTGGCCACCGGGGCCGACGTCGTCGACCTTCACTGCGGCGGGGGCCGCTGGCTCGTGGCGGTTGCCCGCCGGTTCCCCGCCGCCCGGCTCGTGGGCGTCGAGGCTGAGCCCGACTCGACCGCGCGCGCGATGCGCCTGGTCCAGGAGGCCGGGCTCGAATCCCGGATCCACATCGAGGCGCGCGAGGTGGCGACGATCACCCACCACTCGGCCTTCGACCTGGCCTACTTCCAGCACGCTCTCCACGAGCTGCCGGACCCCGTGGCCGCGCTGGCCGCGGCCTGGCGTGCTCTCCGCCCCGGCGGCCGGCTCCTCGTCCTCGGCTGGTGCCTGCCGTCCAACCTCGACGACCTGGCCACGCTACACGGCCAGCTGATCACCGGCGTGGCCCTCGACGAGGCGCTCCACGGCGGCCGGCTGCGGACGGTGGAGGAGCACGCACTCCTGTTCGAGGCGGCCGGCATCCCGGCGCCGCAGGCGATCTCCCTGCCGTCGGACGCGATCCTCCTGGTCGCCCAACGGCCCGCCTGACCGCGCTCAGGGCTCGACGACGATCGTCCCCTTCATCGACGAGTGGATGCTGCAGTGGTACGCAAACGTGCCCGCCGTGGCGAACGTCTGCGTGTAGGGCGCGCCGCCGGCGGTCAGCGACCCGCTCCCCTTGCTCCCGTCGTCCCAGGCCACGGTGTGGGTCGCGGAGTCCTTGTTTGTCCAGGTGACGGTGGACCCGACCTTCACGGTCAGGCTGGCGGGGGCGAATGCGAAGCCGGCGATCGTCACGGCATCGCTGCCGGCCGGGGCGGCGGTGCTCGCAGGCGCTTGCGTAGCAGGCGGCGCGGTGGCGGGCGACGAGGTGGCGGCACCGCCGCACGCGGCGACGGTCAGGGCGAGGGTGGCCGCGAGGCCCAGCGAGGCGACGAGGTGATGGCGCACGGTTCTTCTCCATTCGGTCTTCGGTGAGAGCCACTACGCCGCCGGCCCCCTCGCCGGTTTCGCGGCGGGCCCCCGAGCGATGAACGGGGCGGTGACGCTCGCCTGGGAGGCGCACGAGCCGGAGCGCATCCGCGACCTGCTGTCGGCCCTGGGGTTCCGCAGCAAGCCGGGTGGTCGGCTGACGATTCCCGGGCTCGACCTGACGATCGTTCAGATCGACGGGCCGGACCGGTTGGGACCCGCAGCGGGAAGCGGTCTCGCCGGGGCACCGGAGGACCAGGCCGGCGCCAGGACGCGGCTGCTCGCCGTCGGCGTCGCGACGGTGGATCTCGAGCGAGCCGCGGCAGCGTCGGGCCGCCGGCTGCCTGCCCTGCTCCCCGACAGCCTCCTCGGCGCCCGCGCGGCCGCGACCGACGATTCCCGGGTCGTGCTGCTCGAGCCGGCGACGGAGGGGCGGCTGGCGGCCACGCTGGCCCGCCACGGGGAGGGACCGGCGGCGCTCTACCTCGCCGTGGGGCCGGCGGGCGTCATGGCCATGGCGGACCGGCTGCTCGCGCTCGGGGAGGGGCCGCGCTTCGGGAGCGGCCCATTCGGGCGCCAGCTCCTCGCGTCGACCCGTCATCCCTCGGGACCGTACCTGCTGGTCGTGGCGCGCGGCCCCGCCCCCGGGGCCGCCGGGCCGGCGGACGACGCGTGGGCTACCATCGAGCCATGATCGAGACCGATGCCGCCCCCACGTTCCGCGACGCCGAGCCGGCCGACGCGGACTGGATCGCCGGCCTCCTCTCAGACGAGGGCTATCCGGCGGGGGCCAGCGACATCATGCGCCGCCTGGAGCGATTCGCGGAGATGGGATCGCTGGTCCGCGTCGCCGAGCACGACGGAGAGCGACTCGGGTTCATCGCCGTCCACCTGGTCCCGCGCTTCGAGCACGACGATCACCTCGCCCGGGTGATCGCGATGGTCGTCGATCCGGCGATCCGGTCGCGCGGGATCGGGCGGGCGCTCCTCGCCGAGGTCGACCGGGTCGCGGCCGATGCCGGGTGTGCCTTCGTCGAGGTCACCGCCGGCCACCATCGCGCGGACGCCCGCCGGCTCTTCGAGGCGGCCGGCTTCGACGCCTCGCTCACGACGTACCTCCGGAAACGTCGCTGAGCGAGGCCGCTCCGTCGCCGCGTCCAGTGGCGGCGGAATGCTGCCAGCGCTCCTCGTGGACGAGCTCGGCGAGGGCCCTGCGGCCGCCGGCGCGCTTCGGCGCGCTCAGGAGGGCCGGGTCGGCTGGGTAGCCGAACAGCGGGCGCGACGAGAAGGCGCGGACCACGCGCAGGGAGTCGATGGCCTCCCAGGTCCCGAGAGCGGGCTCTAGATCGTCGGCAGGCTGCAGATCGTCGGCAGGCTGCAGATCGTCGGCGGGCATCGTCGTCCTCTTCATCCCTGGGCTGGGCATACCCGAAGCGTAGAGCCTACGATGAGGGGATGGTCCGGCGCGATCCCCACACCGTGCTCGGCCTCGCTCCCGGAGCGAGCGCTGCCGCGATCAAGGCCGCCTGGCGGCGGCTCGCCCGCGAGCACCATCCCGACCTGGCCGGGAACGCCGCGGAACGGCGGGCGGCAACGCGGCGGATGGCCGAGATCAACGCCGCCTACGCGGACCTGCGGGGGAGGAGTGCTTCCGCGGCAGGTCGCCGGGAGTCCTCGTCCGGCGGGGCAGGGGAGCCGCCCGACGATGCCGGGCGGGCGCCGAGCGATGCCGGCGGCTTTCGCCCGTCGGGACCACCCCCGCCGCCGCCGACCCGACCCGTGACCGCGCGCGTTGACACCAGCCACCTCCTGCACCTCCGCAATGCCACGACGACGCCGCGCGGCAACGGGTACCGACACCACCCGGGGGGCCGGCGACCCCCGCAGGCGCGTCCGGCCGCGGCGGAGCCCCCGCGCGCGTCGGATCCCACCGGTCCCCTCGAGCGGCTGCGCGCTCGGCGCGCGCGCCGCCGGCCGCTGCCGACCCTGGAGGTGGCGCGGTCCACGACGGTCGTCTTCGGGAAGTTCCACGGCCGGACGCTCGGGGAGATCGAGGACCTCGAGCCGTCCTACGTGAGCTGGCTCGCTCGAGCGATCACGCGCGACCCCGACCTCCTCGACGCGGCGCGGGTGGTTGCCACGGCCCGGACGCCGGATCCCGCGAACTGAGCGAACGGGCGCCGGCAACGTCCAGGGGGCGCCCGCGCCGGGCGCCCCGCTCGGATCTCGCGATGGCCGGTCCGGCGGCATGAGCACCGCCGGCCGATGAGTCCTCGCCGCCGAACGTCCCGGGCCTGCTGGCCGGATGACCGTGGTTACTCGACTCGTGATCGACAGCGGAGGGACCCACCCTCGACGCCGGATCCCGGCGTCCTCGACGGCTGTGCGTCTCCCGCTGTCGGCCCGTGGTCGACGCCCCAGGTTCCTCCCGGTCGCGCCGGCGGCTGTGGGCAATGTATCTCGGCGACGACCTCGCTGGCCATGGGAGGCTCGTCCGGGTCGGCCGGGTCCGAAGGTCGACGGCACCAGCGCACCGAGCCGGGACTCTCGTCCGGTGCGCCCCGTCACAACGTGGGCCGTTGGCGGCAGAGGCGTGAGGTTGGGGGTAGGCTCCCATCGGATGAACATCCCATTCGCGCCGGTCCGTCGGTACCCCCGCGCCCTCACGGGAGTCGTCGTCGCGCTCGCCGGTGCCGCCCTCCTGCTCGCGGGCTGCTCGTCGGCGGCCCCCGCGTCCTTCGACCCCGCGACGCCATGCGCCGGCGCCGCTCGGCAGGAGATGAAGGGCGCCTATCCGGCCCTCGAGGCCCGCATCCCCGAGCGGATCGACGGCAACGACGCGGCGAGCCGCGACTCCGGGCGGTACTGCTCGAAGGAGACGCTCGGCTCGGTCCTCGACGCCGGCGTGACCGAAGAGCGCTTCGGGGGCGCGATCTGGGAGGTTGGGGACCGGGGCGGGATCCAGCTCGGGGCGTACGAAGGTGACGGGCTCACGCCGGCCATGCTGGCAGAGGAGTACCGCCGCGCGGCCGACGCGTCCCGGGGCACGGATGCGGTGCGGGCGACCACGCTCCAGGTCGAGGGCAGGCCGGCCTGGCGGATCGACGTTGTCAACGGGAGCTCGCGCCAGGCGATCGTGGTCTGGGGCTCGGCCGACGGGGCCGTCGTCCAGGTCGTCGTGGCCGCGGACGTGGACGAGGCGCAGCTCCAGGGAGCGATCGCCGCCTACCGCTGAGCGATCAGCGCGCTGCGCGCCCGGTGCCCCGGATGGGCCGTTACCATGTCTGCCATGTACTTCGACGCCCTCTCGTTCCTCGAGGATGAACGGGACGCCTGGCGCCCGTTCGAGGCGCTCCTCACCATTCCCGACGACCGCTTCGACCTGCCGGTTGACGCGGCCCACGGGTGGTCGGCCCGCGAGCTCCTCAGCCACCTGGCGGCCTACCAGTCCCATTCCCTCGACGTTGCCCGGGAGCTCGCCGTCGGCGAGCGGAGCCCGGCCCACGCGGCGATGGAGGCCGCCTGGGACGCCCGCGGCGACGCCGTCAACGACGAGCTCTCGGCCGCCTGGCGAGCGCTCCCGGCGGAGGAGGTTCGTCGCCGCGCGGCAGCGCTGCCCGGTGAGCTGCGCGGCTACCTGACGGTCGTGCCCGAGGCCCGCTGGGTGAAGCACCCGGTCTTCGGGCCGTTCTTCGAGGAGGAGCTGCTCGACCACTATGCCGACCACGAGGCTGACCTGCGGGTGATCCTGGAGTCGACCGGGTGAGCTCTCCGTAGCTCGTGCCGCTGCCAGGCACACCTGGCGCTCCCCCGACACCGTCCCAAAGGGTCCCCGGGAAACGAGAACCGCCCCGCCCGGGCGGGCCCGGACGGGGCGGTTGCAGGTGCGTGTTGGGGCGGTGGAGGAGGCCCGCCCCGTGCGCCCCCCTAGTTGGCGGGTTTGGCGTACTGCGCCAGGCTGAAGCGGGCCTCGAGCTGATCGGCGGGCTGGAAGCCCATCACGCCCATCGGCTGCTTGCCCTCGCCCGGGAAGAACGCGATCGTGGGGATGCTCATGATGTTGTAGGCCCTGGAGAGCTCGGGGTTGGCGTCGACGTCAACCTTGACCACGTCCACCGAGCCGTCGTACTTCTCGGCGAGCTTCTCGAGCTCGGGCGCGACGAGGCGACAGGGCCCGCACCAGGCGGCCCAGAAGTCCACGATGACGGGTCGATCGGCGTGGAGCACGACCTCCTCGAACGTCGCATCAGTCGCGTGCTTGATCTCGACCATCGGTGGCGAGGTTCCTTTCTCCCGGTGTGGCGGGCCTTCGGTCGCCGCCCTAGCGGGCGAGGACCTGGATGAGACGATAGGCCTCGAGGACCCTGGGGTCCGCGAGCCGGTAGTAGACGGTGCTGCCGTCGCGCCGGGTCGTCACGAGCCCGGCTGAGCGGAGCACGGCGAGGTGCTGGGACATGTTCGGGACCTGGCACCCCACGCAGCTCGAGAGCTCCGAGACCGACGCCTCACCGGCCGCGAGCGTCTCGAGGACGCAGAGCCGCTTCGGGTCGGCGAGCGCCCGCCCGATCATGGCGGCCCGCCGTTGATCTGTCGCTGCAACAGGTGCCATCGTGTCCACGGGGGAAGTGTCTCACGACTTGCGCAAGAACGCAAGTGTTGATGGGACCAGGCGTCACGCCCCCGGGAGCGCGTCCCACACCTCGTTCGCGATCTGCGAAGCAACCGGCACGAACCTGGTGTCGGGGAGGGGGTTCGTCTGGACCGAGGGGTCGATGGACACCGTCACGTTGAACTGGTACGGCTCGACGTAGGTCACGACAACGGTGCCGGTCGTGGTCGGCGGGAGATTGATGGCGACGGCGGCGGTGCCGACATCGGGAACCGGGACGCCACCATTCTTGATGGCCTGCGCGTAGTAGCTCGTCCAGAGGTCGGGCGCCATGGCGGCCGGGACGAACTGGATGGACACGTTGGCCTGGTCCCCGACGTAGTTGCAGGAGACCGTCCCGGACGCGGGCGCCTCGAGCTTCGACGGCGGCAGGAGGAATGGGCCGACGAGGGCTTCAACCGAGCTGGCCGGGATGACTGCGCAGGGATCCCCCGACAGGTTGAGGGTCGGGAGAGGCGTCGGGCCGGTGCTGCCTCCGGAGCTGCAGGCCGCGACCAGCAGGGCCAGGATGGCGGGGAGGATCGCTCGTTTCATGCTTCTCCTTGCCCGTGAACGGGCGGCCGGCGGAATCGACGCAGCGGTCCCGGGCGCTACCCAGTGATTGTGCCGCAGACCGTGCAGAAGCTCGCGCCGAAGGCGAGCGCGGCGCCGCAGCCCGGGCAGGTGGCGGTCGTCGATGCGACGGGTGGCGCGGGGGCGGGTGCCGGCGCCGCGGGCGGCGGCGGGGGATCCGGTGCGGTGGCCGCCGGTGCGGCACCCGGCATGGGGGCCACGCCCTCGCGGAGCGGCGTGCCGCATTTCGGGCAGGCCACCCAGGCCGGGTCCTCGATGGGGGCGCGGCACTGCGGGCAGCGACCGGGCACGAAGGGGTCCACCGCTCCGCAGAACGGGCAGCGGGCGACGTCGCGAGAGATGAATCTGCCGCAGGCCGGGCACGGGTGCTTGAACGTCGGCATCGTGGCTCCTCAGCTCGAAGCGGCGGGATCGACCTGGTGGCCGTTCATCCGGGCGTGCCTCGGTCGGCGGCGGTCTCGGCGACCTGCGCATCCTGGGCGGCCCGGCCCGGCCACGCGGCGGCGTCGTCGCGGCAGCCGGCGTGCCAGGCGATGAGATCGTCGAGGGCGATGCCCCAGCTTTCCTGGTCGCGGTGGACGAGGCGGCCGACGAACGCGGCCCGCGCCGCCGCCAGCGATGGGAGCGCCCGCAGGGCGAGCCGGTAGCGGGTCCCCTCGGGCGAGGCCAGCTGGTCGTCGGGCAGGGCGATCGGCTCGCGGAGGAAGCGGGCGTCGACGAGGGCGACGGAGATCAAGGCGACGGTGCGGCCGGCTGCCGCGGCATCGATCCTGGCCAGGTCGGCCCCGCCCTCGAAGCTCGCTCGCGGCGCAGCCCGGAAGCAGTAGGTCGCGTGGGCCCCTTCGCTCACCAGCTCGAGGGCGACGAGGTTGCCGGGCAGGGCCACCAGGAACCAGGCCCGGTGGGTGTCCGCCGCGCCCGGCCGCTCAGGCGCGAGGGCGAGCCAGCGGAGGGCGTCGGCGCCGCCAGCTCGCTGGCGCAGGGCGAGGTAGGACGCGGCGAAGGTGGGCTCGCTGAGCACGCTGCGCTCGACCGCGTCCCAGGCGTCACCGAGGTCGCCCGGCGACGCCGGGCGACCGTCCACGACCGCGGTCGCGGCCCGCCCGACCGCCGCCGACCCCACGTCCGGCACGAGTCGGGCCAGGATGGCGCCGGCGTCCCGATGGGCGGCCGCCGGAAGCTCCGCGAGGCGCTGGCGATGCCGAGCGGCGCTCGGTCCGAGTCGGAGGAGGTCGAATCCCTCGCCGGCGGCGTCGACGCGGATGCCGCCGACCTCGGGCAGGAGCTCGACCGGCCCGACCGCCGCCCGCCGGATCCGTCGTACGGGCCGCCGCTCGTCGAGCGGGGCGAGGGTCGCGCCCCAGTCGTCGATGGCAAGCTGGGCAACCCCGACCGCGTCTGCGTCCCCGTGAGCCCGGTACTCGACGAGGTCTACCGGGCCGCCGTCGGGCAGCGCGACGAACGCGTCGGCGAGTCGCTGGCGGAGCCGCCGCTCGCGCAGGGCGGCGACCAGTGGCCCGGCCGCCGCGCCGAACCGCTCGAGGAGCCAGCGCTCGTCGTCCGGGCCGGCGCCCGTGGCGACGAGTCCCACGCCGGCGTTGATGGCGAGGACGGCGAGGTCGCGGTAGGCGACGGTCCGCGGAGGCGCCCCGTCCGGGGCGATGATCGCCGCCGTCTCGTCGAGCGTGACGGTGCCCGGCGCGACGTGCCCGTCCGGCCCGTGGATCTGGCCGGCGTAGGTGGGGAGGCCGGCGACGCCGGGCGGCATCGGAGGTTCCCTGCTCAGCTGGCGGTCTTGGTCCCGCAGCTGCCGCAGAACCTGGCGTCGGTCGGGAGCTCCGCCCCACACTGCGTGCAATGGGCCGTGCCGAGCTGCGTCCCGCAGTTGGCGCAGAACTTCTCCGAGCCGACGGGCTTGTCGCACGAGGGACAGACCGTCCGCCGGGCGGACGTGTCGCCGGAGAACACGGTTTCGGCCTGCATCGCCTCGCGCATCTGGTTCATCTCGACCGAGGAGCGCTCGCGCTCCATCTCGGAGGCCAGGTTCGGGGCGCAGCTCGTGCAGAGGTTGCGGTCGCGGTTGAAGCAGGTCTCGTCCACCCACCGGTTGCAGGACGCGCAGCGGGTGAAGAGGGGCATGATCTCGTTGGCGGCCTTCTCGAGGGCACCATCCCGCGCGTCCTTGTCCATGAAGTCCTTGGCGCTCCGGGCCGCGTTCGAGGCGCCCCAGAGGCCGCCGAGGAAGTTGCTCGCACCGGAGAGCACGCTGCCGGCCGTGCCGATGCCCGACCGGTGGAACTCGCTGCGGTAGCCGGAGCCGCACTGGTCGCAGCGGAACTCGAACTGGTACCCGTTCTCGTCCGAGAGGTCGGTGTAGTTCCGGGTGAACGGGGTGAAGCCGGGCATCACGGGCCTCCGTCCTGGGGCGGTCAACGAAGGAGTAGGCAGCGCCGAGGATAGCGCGCCCGCCCGCCGCCTGATAGAGGGTGCTGGCGGCCCGGCCCGACCGGGGTCGTGAGCCGCCGGCTGGCCGGGTGCCGGCGGCCCGGCCCGACCGGGGCCGTGAGCCGCCGGCTGGCCGGGATCCTGCCCGCGCTCGTGGCCGCTCCATGAGCATCTGGCGGTCTGGGTGTCGCGCAAGGGCGGCCAGCAGCCGTCCTCGGAACGCGTGGGCAGGGTCTTCGGCCGCTCCGGGCTCGCTCCATGAGCATCCTGGTCGGCAAGGTGCCGAGCGGAGGACCCATGGGCGCCGTCGAGGCCGCGCACCTCCGTTGTCGGTCGCCATGTCCCGAATTCTGCTCATGGAGCGACCACGTCCCGTGCGAACTCCGCGCTGCCGGGCGGCATGACACGGCTCTCCCGCTCCGACGGCGATCGTCGTGGCCCGGGCGGACGGGCCTTCGGTCCACCGGCAGGCTCCATACTCCCGGCATGCGCCTCGATCCGCCAGCCCGCGACGCCCAACCGTCTCCGTTCGACGTGCCCCTCGATCGCATCCTGGAGGCCGGCCGGTTCCTGGTCGGGCGCGTCGAGCGGACCCCGATGCTCTCCTCTGCCACGGCCGCCCGGGTGGTGCGCGCGAACGCCGGTGTCGAGCTGGCCGGTGGGCGGCTCTACGCCAAGGCGGAGCACCTCCAGCGGACCGGCTCGTACAAGGTGCGCGGGGCGACCTTCCGGATCGCCCGCCTCTCGGCCGCCGAGCACGCGGCGGGCGTGATCGCCATCTCCGCCGGGAACCACGCGGCCGCGGTCGCCGTGGCGGCCGGCTTCCTGGGCGTGCACGCGGTGGTCGTCATGCCGGTCACCGCCGTGCGCTCCAAGGTCGAGGCCTGCCGGGGCTACGGCGCCGAGGTGATCCTCGAGGGCGCGGACACCTCGGAGGCCTGGGCCGCCATGGAGCGGATCCACGACGAGCGCGGCCTCACGTTCATCCACCCCTTCGACCACGCCGACACCATCACGGGGCAGGGGACGATCGGGCTCGAGATCGTCGAGGACCTGCCGGAGGTGGACGTCGTCGTGGCCGGGGTCGGCGGCGGGGGCCTGGCCTGCGGCGTCGCGGCGGCCGTGAAGGGCCTCCGCCCGGGCGCCCGCGTCTACGGCGTGGAGCCGCGCACGTCGAACGCCCTGACCCTCGGCCTGGCGGCCGGCCGGCCGGTCCCGATCCGGCCGCTCAGCGTGGCGGACGGGTTGAACGCCCCCTTCACGAGCGAGGCCACGATCGCCCGCGCCCGCCGCCTGCTCGACGACGTCGTCCTCCTCGACGACGCCGAGATCCTGGCCGGGCTGCGCTTCGCCGCCGAACGGATGAAGCAGGTTCTCGAGCCCGCCGGAGCTGCCGCCCTTGCCGCCGTCCTCCTCGGCCGCGTTCCGCTGCACGACGGCGAGCGGGTCTGCGTCGTCTTCTCCGGCGGCAACGTGGACCTCGCCCGATTCGGCGAGCTGGTCGCCGCTGCCGGTCCCCTGCCGGGCGCCTGAGCCCGGGGCGCGCTCAATCGACCCCCAGCTCCTCGAGGCGGTCGTCGTCGATGCCGAGGTGGTGGGCCAGCTCGTGGATCACGGTGATCCGGACCTCGTCCTCGAGGTCGAGCGGGTCGGGGAAGTCCTCCTCGAGCGGGAGCCTGAAGACCGTGATCGTGTTGGGGAACGGCACGTCGTCGGCGCCCCACGCCGTCCGCGGCGTGCCGTCGTAGAGTCCGTAGAGCGTCTCGTCGGCGCGGAGGCCGTTCTCCCGGCGCTGCTCGGGCGACGGCTCGTCGGCGATGACGATCGCGACCTCGTGGAGGGCAGCCGCGAACGGCATCGGGATGCCTCCCACCGCCCGGTCGACGAGCTGCTCGAAGCGGACGTGCCGCGCCTCCCGCCGACGACGGCGGGCGGCGAGCTCGGCGGCGGGGATCCCCCGGCGGCGCTTCGGCATGGCGGCGGTATCGTACGGCGCGATGGACCCGCTCACCGGCCCCGGGCTCGCGCCTTTCTCGCCGGGTGACGATCCCGCCCCTGATCACTCGGCGGAGCCGGGCGGCTTCGTCGTGCACACCGACGAGGGCGTCCGGATTCACTTCCTCGACTGGGAGGCCGGACCCGCGGGCGGCGCGACGCGGCGCCCCCACGCCCCCGGCGTGCTGCTGCTTCACGGCCTGGCCTCGACCGCCTGGAGCTGGGCCGCGGTCGCCCGCCGCCTTGGCGCGTCGGCCCGCGTCGCGGCCATGGATCTGCGCGGCCACGGGCTCTCCGACGCCCCGACCGATGGGTACGACCTGGGCGTGCTCGCCGCCGACGCCATCGCCGTCGCCGAGGGGGCCGAGCTGCTCCCTCTCCCGGGCGATCCTCGGGCCGGCCCGTTCGTGCTCGCGGGGATCGGGTACGGCGCCCTGGTCGCGGCGGGGACGGCCCGCGCGCTCGGCGACCGCTGCGGTGGCCTAGTCCTCGTCGACGGGGGCTGGGAGGATCTTGGGGAGGCGACCCAGGCGACCCCGGACGAGTGGCTCGCCGCGATCGAGGAGCCCCCCGAGGTCCTCGCGTCGATGGGCGCCTGGCTTGCCGACCGGGAGGCCTTCGACCCGGCGAGCTGGGACGCCGACGAGGAGCGGGCTGCGCGAGCCCAGGTCGTGGAGACGGCCGCGGGCCGGGTGAAGCTGGCGGTCCACCCGCACACCCTGGCGGGATCGGTGCGGGCCATGTGGTCGTACGACCCGGCGGCCGTATTGCCCACGCTGGCGGCGCCGATCGCGGCGCTCGTCGCCCGCGACGAGGACGGGTCGCGCGCGGCGGCGCTGCGCGATGTCGGGCGCCGGCGCCTGGAGGCAGGCCGGACGCCCATCCTCGCCCTGTCGTTCCCGGGGCGCGGGCACAACCTGGCGCGCAACGAGCCGGGCGCCGTTGCCGCGGCCGTGCTGGCGATTGCCGCCGGGGCTACGATGCGACCATGACCGGCCAGCCGCTGCCCGACCACGTCCGCTCGATCGTCGAGGAGATCGAGACCGAGATCGGCGAGCTGCCGCGCCCCGATCCCGGCGCGCTCATCTCGGCGGCTGCCATCGAAGGCGGGGCCCGCGGCCAGCTCGACGAGGTGAACGGGCGCGTGGAGGCCGCCGTCCGCGAGATTCTCCGCGAGATCGGTGAAGACCCGGACCGGCAGGGGCTCGCGGGGACGCCCGGGCGCGTCCACCGGATGTACGCCGAGCTGACCGCCGGCTACCACGTCGACCCGGCGCGGCTCATCAACGGGGCCATCTTCGACGTCGCCTACAGCGAGATGGTGGTCGTGAAGGAGATCCCCTTCTACAGCCTCTGCGAGCACCACCTCCTGCCGTTCTTCGGGATCGCCGCCGTGGCCTACATCCCGAACGGGCGCGTGATCGGCCTCTCCAAGATCCCCCGGATCGTCGAGATGTACGCCCGCCGGCTGCAGGTGCAGGAGCGGCTCACCTCGCAGATCGCCGACTTCCTGATGGAGCACCTGCGGCCGAAGGGCGTCGGCGTGGTGATGGAGGCGACCCACCTCTGCGCGGTGATGCGGGGCGTGCGCAAGCCCGGGACCGTCATGACCACGAGCCACGTCCTGGGGATCTTCCGGGCGAACGACAAGACCCGCTCCGAGTTCTTCGCCCACCTCCAGCGCTCGTCGCCCGGTGCCTGATGCCGGGGCTATGATCCGGCCATGAGCGAACGGCCCATCAAGGTCCTGATCGCGAAGCCCGGCCTCGACGGTCACGATCGCGGCGCCAAGGTGCTCGCCCGCGGGCTGCGCGACGAGGGTTTCGAGGTCGTCTACACCGGCCTCCGCCAGACACCGGAGATGGTGGTCACGGCGGCCCTCCAGGAGGACGTCGACGTCGTCGGCCTCTCGATCCTGTCGGGCGCCCACATGACGCTGGTGCCGCGGATCTGCGCCCTCCTCCGCGAGAAGGGGCTCGACGACGTCCTGGTGACCGCGGGCGGGATCATCCCCGATGACGACCTGCCGGCGCTCCGGGAGGCCGGCGTCGCGGCGGTCTTCGGGCCCGGCACGACGATCGCCGAGGTCGCCGACTTCATCCGGGCGAACGTCCGGTCGCTCGCCTGAGGGCGCCCGTGGTCGCGATGGGTGCGGCCGCGCGTGGCCAGGAGCTTGCCGAAGGGACCCTCGGGGGCGACCGCCGGGCCCTGGCGCGCCTTCTCACCGCCGTCGAGAACCGCACGCCGGTCGCGGAAGCGGCGTTGCGGCGCCTCCATCCGGCGGCGGGGCGGGCGCACCTCGTCGGGATCACGGGTGCGCCGGGCGCCGGAAAGAGCACGCTCGTGGCAGCCCTCATCGGGGAGATCCGGGCAAGCGGTCGAACGGTCGCCGTCATCGCCGTGGACCCGTCCTCGCCGATCACCGGCGGGGCGCTCCTCGGCGACCGGGTCCGGATGCAGTCCTACGCGTCCGACGACGGGGTCTTCATCCGGAGCATGGCCTCGCGCGGGCACGCGGGCGGCCTGGCCGCCTCGTCGGTCGCCGCCGCGACGGTGCTCGACGCGGCCGGCTTCGACCTCATCCTGCTGGAGACGGTCGGGACCGGCCAGAGCGAGGTCGAGGTGGCCGCCGCGGCCGACACGACGGTCGTGCTGGAGGCGCCGGAGATGGGCGACGAGGTCCAGGCGATCAAGGCCGGGCTCCTCGAGGTCGCGGACATCGTCGTCGTCAACAAGGGTGACCGGCCGGGCGCCCAACGAGCAGCCGCCGAGCTGCGGGCGATGCTGACGGTGGTGGCGAGCCCGCGGCGGTCGCGGGCCCTCCCGGTCGACGGCGTCCTGGCCGGCGGCGCGTCCGGCGCGTCCGGCGCCCCCGATCCGGGCCCTGAGCGACCCCATCCGAAGCGTCCCGAGGTCCTCGTCACGACCGCGACGACCGGCGAGGGCGTGCGGGAGCTCCTCGCGGCCATGGCTCGCCACCGGGAGGGGCTCGACACGGCGGAGGGGGGAATCCCGGTGCGACGCGCCCGCGCGGCCGCCCTGGTGTGGGCGCTTCTCGGGGACCGGGTCCGCCTGCGGCTGGAGCATCCCCGCCTGGCGGCGGCCACGGCCGAGACGCTGGACGCCGTCGTCCGCCACGAGCTGGACCCGTACGCGGCGGCCGACCGGCTGCTGGCGGCCCTGGTCGGCGACGGCGGCTCCGAGCCCGGATCGCGGGGCTGACGCGAGGCCGTCGGCGCGGTACGCTCCGGGCCATGCCGATCGGACGCGCCTTCGTCGCCGGGGCCGGCCTCATGGGCCACGGCATCGCCCAGGTTCTCGCGACCGCCGGGCGGACCGTGGACCTCTACGAACCTGACCTCCACCGTGCCGTCGCCGGCCGCGAGCGGATCGCCGCCAACCTCGAGCGGGCCGTGGCGAAGGGGCGGCTGGACGCCACCGCCCGGGTGGAGATCCTCGATCGGATCGCCGCGACCGACCGGATCGCCGCCGCCGCGGAGGCCGACCTCGTCGTGGAGGCGATCTTCGAGGACGAAGACGCCAAGCGGGCGCTCTGGGCCGAGGTCGACGGGCTCGCGCCCGGCCGGGCGATCTTCGCCACGAACACCAGCTCCATCTCGATCGACCGCCTCGCGGAGGCACTGGCGCCCGGCCGCCGCCCCGCCTTCTGCGGGATGCACTTCTTCAGCCCGGTCCCGGTCATGCCGCTCGTCGAGCTGATCCGGGGCGGCGCCACCGACGACGCGACGACCGGGGCGATCCGCGCCCTCGCCGCCGACCTCGGCAAGCAGGTGATCGTCTCGGCGGACCGGCCGGGCTTCATCGTCAACCGGATCCTCATGCCGCTCCTCGGCGAGGCGATGCGCGCGCTCGAGGAGGGGATCGGCACCGCCGAGGACATCGACACCGGCGCGCGGGTCGGCCTGAACCACCCGATGGGGCCGCTCGCCCTCGCCGACTTCATCGGCCTCGACGTGGTCCTCGGGATCATGCGCGTTCTCCACGCCGACCTCGGCGACGAGCGGTTCCGGCCGCCGCGGGTGCTCGAGGACCTGGTGGCTGCCGGGAAGCTGGGCCAGAAGACCGGCGCCGGCTTCTTCGCCTACCCGCCGGCCTGAGGGCCGGGGGGTGCTGCTCGACGCGTTCGCCGGCCTCGACCCGGAGACCCGGCTGCTCGGCGAGACCGTCCGCGCCTTCGCCCGCGAGGTGGTCGCGCCGGGCGCGATCGAGCGCGACGAGACCGAGCAGTTCGATCGCGGGCTCGTGGCGCGGATGGGGGAGCTCGGGCTGCTGGCCGGCCCATTCCCCGAGGCGGTGGGCGGGGCCGGGCTGTCGGCGGTCGCGTGGACGGTTGTCATGGAGGAGATCGCGGCCGCCGACATGGCGCTCGCCGTCACCCTGGCCGTCCACGTCCTCCACCAGAACCCGGTCGTCCGATGGGGGAACGAGGAGCAACGGGCGCGCTGGCTGCCCGCGCTGCAGGCCGGAGAGGCGCTCGGTGCGTTCGCACTTACTGAGCCGGAGGCCGGCTCGAACGCGGCGGCGATCCGGATGCGGGCCGAGCCGCTTGGTGCGTCCGATGTCCCCGAGGCCTACCGGCTCACCGGGACCAAGGTCTGGATCTCGAACGCGCCCGAGGCCGAGCGCTACGTCGTCTTCGCCACGCTCGACCCGGCGCGCGGCCCGGCGGCGATGACCGCGTTCCTCGTGGAGAAGGGAACCCCCGGGTTCCGCTTCGGCGCCCACGAGAAGAAGATGGGGATCCGCAGCTGCCCCGCGGCCGAGCTCGTCTTCGACGGCGCGGAGGTCCCGGCCGCGAACCGCCTCGGCGGTGAGGGCGAGGGGTATCGCGTCGCCCTGTCGGCGCTGGGCGACGGGCGGATCGGGATCGCCGCCGCGTGCACGGGCCTGGCCCGGTCCGCGCTGGAGCAGGCCGCCGCCTACCTCGGGGAGCGGACGGCCTACGGCGTGCCGATCGCCGAGCTGCAGGGCCTCCGCTTCATGGTCGCGGAGATGGCGCGCGACGTGGCTTCCGCGCGCGCCCTCACCCGGGAGGCCGCGGCAACCCGCGACCGGGGTGCCGGGGGCGCGGAGGTGGCGACGGCCGCGTCGCTGGCCAAGTGGACCGCCTCCGACGTCGCGATGCGGGTGACCACGGACGCGGTCCAGCTCTTCGGGGGCGCCGGCTACTCGCGCGAGACCGGCGTCGAGCGCCTGATGCGCGACGCCAAGGGCGCCCAGATCTACGAGGGCACCAACCAGGTCCACCGGGGGATCGTGGCGGACGCCGTGCTCGGCCGGGTGCGCGGGTAGACTCCGGCGATGAGCGATCCTGGTCCCTCCGGCCACGTCTACGTCGTCTCGGCGGCCCGCACGCCGATCGGCAAGTTCGGCGGGGCGCTGGCGGCCGTGCCGGCCACCGAGCTGGGCGGGGTGGCCATCCGGGCGGCCGTGGAGCGCGCCGGCCTCGACCCGGCGACCGCCGAGATCGACGACGTCCTCATGGGCCAGGTCCTCCAGGCCGGGGCCGGCCAGGCGCCGGCGCGGCAGGCGGCGCTCGCCGGTGGCCTCCGCGACGAGACCCCGGCGACGACGATCAACCGCGTCTGCGGCTCCGGCCTCAAGGCGATCATGCTGGCCGCCGCGGAGATCCGGGCCGGCGATGCCGAGCTCGTCGTCGCCGGCGGGATGGAGAGCATGAACGGGGCGCCCTACCTGCTGCCGGGGGCCCGCTTCGGGTACCGGCTCGGGAACGCGACCCTTGTCGACGCCGCCGTCGCCGACGGCCTCTGGTGCGCCCTCGAGGACTGCCACATGGGCACCCACGCCGAGCGCGTCGCGATCCGCGAGCAGGTGAGCCGCGCCGACCAGGACGCCTTCGCCCTCGAGAGCCACCGGCGCGCGATCGCCGCCCAGGACGAAGGCCGCTTCACCGCCGAGATGGCGCCCGTCACTGTTCGCGACGCGAAGGGCCGCGAGACCGTGGTCGATGCCGACGAGAGCCCCCGGCGGGACACGACCGCCGAGGCGCTGGCGCGCCTGAAGCCCGTCTTCGCGCTTCCCGCCGGCGAGGACCGGGGCAGCGCCGAGGAGGGGACGGTCACCGCCGGCAACGCGCCCGGGATCACCGACGGCGCCGCGGCCACGGTCGTCGCCAGCGAGCGGGCAGTGGAGCGGCTGGGGTTGACCCCGCTTGCCCGGATCGTCGGCTACGCCCAGGCCGAGGTCGCCCCGAGATGGCTCTTCATGGCCCCGGTGGAGGGCGTCCGTCGCCTGGAGGCGCGGACCGGCCTGTCCGTCGACTCCTTCGACCTCGTCGAGATCAACGAGGCGTTCGCCGCCCAGGTGCTGGCCGACGGCCGCGCCCTCGGGCTTCGACTGGGCGAAGGTCAACGTCAACGGCGGCGCGATCGCCCTCGGACATCCGATCGGGGCGTCCGGGGCCCGGATCGTGGCCACGCTGCTCCACGAGCTCCGGCGGCGCCAGGGGCGCTACGGCCTGGCCACCCTCTGCCTCGGCGGCGGCGGGTCGGTCGCGATGGCCTTCGAGCGCGTCTGAGGAGGCGACGATGACGGAGCACGCCGCAACGCCAGCAGCGGTCGCCGGCCGCAACTACGTCGCCGGCGCGTGGATCGAGTCGGTCTCGGGGCGCACGTTCGAGAGCCGCAACCCCGCGAACCGCGACGACCTGGTCGGAACCTTCCAGGCGGGCACGGCCGCCGATGTCGCGATGGCCGTGCGGGCCGCGGAGACGGCGTTCCCCGCGTGGAGCCGGACCCCGGCCCCGAAGCGGGGCGAGATCCTCCTGCGCTACGCCCAGCTCCTCCGCCGCGACAAGGAGCGACTCGCCCGCGCCCTGACCCGCGAGATGGGCAAGGTCATCGCCGAGGCCCGCGGCGACGTCCAGGAGGCGATCGACATCGCCGAGCTGATGGCCGGCGAGGGCCGCCGGATGTTCGGCGACACGGTGCCCTCCGAGCTCCCCGACAAGTGGGCGATGAGCATCCGCCAGCCGCTCGGCGTGGCCGGGATCATCACCCCCTGGAACTTCCCCATGGCGATCCCGGCCTGGAAGACGATGCCGGCGCTCGTGGCCGGCAACACGGTCGTCTTCAAGCCGGCCTCCGACACGCCCCACTGCGCCACGCTCCTGGTGGAGCTGATGGCCGAGGCCGGCTTCCCCGCGGGTGTCGTGAACCTCGTCACCGGGAGCGGCGCCGAGGTGGGCGACGCGATCGTCGATTCGCCCGACGTCGCGGTCATCTCGTTCACCGGCTCGACCGCGACCGGGAAGCGGATCGCCGAGCGGGCCGGCCGGCGGCTCAAGCGCGTGGCCCTGGAGCTCGGCGGGAAGAACGCGATCGTCGTCCTCGCCGATGCGGACCTGGACCTGGCCGTTGACGGGATCGTCTGGTCGGCCTTCGGGACCACCGGCCAGCGCTGCACGGCCTGCAGCCGGGTGATCGTGGAGGCCGGGGTCGCCGACCGACTCATCGAGAAGCTCGAACCGCGGGTCCGGGCCCTGCGGCTGGGCGACGGCCTTCTGCCGACGACCGATGTCGGGCCGCTCATCAACGAGGCGGCGGCGACAAAGGTCGAGGAGTACGTCGCGATCGGCCGGCGCGAGGGCGAGCTCGTCTGCGGAGGCGACCGGGCGGCCGGTCGTGGCCTCGACCGGGGCGTCTTCTTCGAGCCGACGATCTTCGCGGGCGTCGCCCCGATGGCCCGGATCGCCCAGGAGGAGATCTTCGGCCCGGTGCTCTCGGTGATCCCGGTCGCCGACTACGACGCCGCGGTCACCGCCGTGAACCAGACGCGCTACGGCCTCTCCTCGGCGATCTACACGCGCGACGTGAACGTCGCCTTCCGGGCCATGCGCGACTTCGCGACGGGGCTCGTCTACGTCAACGCCGGCACGATCGGCGCCGAGACGCACCTCCCCTTCGGCGGCTGGAAGGAGACGGGCAACGGCCACCGCGAGGCCGGCCACGCCGCCCTCGACACCTACACGGAGTGGAAGTCGATCTACGTCGACTTCAGCGGCCGCCTCCAGCGGGCCCAGATCGACAACCAGCCGGGCTGAGCCCGCCCGCGGGCGCTCTCCCGACCCTGGCGCGCCCGCCTCTGCGGGCATGGACGCGCTCGCGCCGAGTTGCGGTATCCTTCCGCGGGCGCCAGTGCCCGTGGGCCCGTAGCTCAACGGTAGAGCGGGGGACTCTTAATCCCTAGGTTCAGAGTTCGAATCTCTGCGGGCTCACCAACTCGCGACTCGAACGCCCCGCCAGCCGGCGGGGCGTCGTGATTCCCCGGCGACGCGGCACCGGGGCTCTGCGGATCGCCGACAATGGCGCCACGCGACCGGCGCCGCCCGGCGCTCCACCCCTCCCGCCACCCGAGGAGGCCCCGTGCTGGATCCCGAGCCCATCAACGTCACCTGGGAGGAGCTCGACCGCCTTGTCGGCGAGCTCGCGGGGAAGGTCGGGAGCGACTACGACCTCGTGCTGGCGATCACGCGCGGCGGGCTCGTGCCGGCCGGGATCCTGGCCTATCGCCTCGATCTGCGCGAGATCCTCGTCGCCGGCGTCGAGTTCTACACCAGCGGGGGGAAGACCCACGACGCGCCCCGCTTCGGCCACTTCCCCGACACCGCCCTGCTCCGCGACAGACGGATCCTCGTGGTGGACGAGGTCTGGGAGACAGGCGAGACGATGGCCGCGGTGTTCCAGCGGATCCGCGCCGCCGGCGGGAGGCCGATCAGCGCGGTGATCCACTACAAGCCGGGTCGATCGCGCGTGACCCTCGAGCCGGACCACTTCGCAGCCCTGGCCCACGGCTGGGTCACCTATCCGTACAAGGCCGGCGACTGACCCGACCCGGCTCGCCCGTCCTTGGGGGACAATGCCGCCGATGCCTCCCCGCCAGCCGCCCCGCCGCCCCCCCATGGCGCGTCCGCTCTCGGGATCGGCGGCCCCGCGAGGCGACCGGCGCCGCCAATCTTCCTCCGGGAGCGGGCGTGCGCCCGCGACAGGCCTGACCGTCGCCCTGCTCGGCGTCGTCGGGGTCGCCCTCCTCATCGGGGCGGCCGTCTTCGCCGGTGGTGCGGCGGGCCCTGTCGCCTCGCCTGGCCCGACCGCCTCGCAGGGGCTCTCCGGCGCCGCCCGCGCGAGCGCCGGCCCGAGCACGAGCGGTGAGCCCGGCCAGGCCGGCCCGAGCTCGTCCCCGCCGGCCGCCTCCACCGGGGCGTCACCCGGGCCCGGGCCCGGCGACCTTCCCCTGGCTCTCGTCGCCGACGTTCGCGACCTGCGGGACGGCGTGACCGTGGCCCAGCTGGAGAAGGAGCTCGCGGCGGGACGCGTGGCCCTTCCCTGCGGCCTCGACGAGCTGGCGGTCGACGGGGCGCCCGTCGCCTACGACGCCGGCGCCTGCGTCCAGGCTTCGAAGATCACGGCGGCCGTGCGCGCCCGCAAGCCGCGCCTGGGGCTCCTTCCCGCGGCGCTCGTGACGCCCCGGGTGAAGGTGCTCAGGATCGGCGACGCGGACCTCTTCGGGGCGCCCCGCTTCCGCTCGAAGCCCTACCCGGTCGTCGCCCGCACGGTGGCCCTGCCCGCCGCCTGGGCGGGCTTCGACCCGGCCGAGGTGCGGACGATCATCTCGACCGGCGAGACCTGCCCGGATCGCGGCGTCAGCTACTGGGCGAACACGAAGAAGAAAGGCTGGGACTGGGTCCTCGACGGCGGCACGGCGCGCTACACGGGGATCGGCATCGACCGCCGCTTCGACGGCCCGGACGGGAACGGCTGGCCGGTGGTCAAGGCGGTCCGCAGCGGCAACGCGGGGGCCGTGCGGACGCTCATCAGCGACGCCGAGCTCACGATCGGCGACTTCGAGTGCCCGATGACCAGCGACTTCGTCCAGCACGACTCCGGGACGGTCTTCTCCGTCGACCCGAAGGTGGCGCCGCTGCTGGCCCGGTCGGGGATCGACGTCGTGACCCTGGCCTCCAATCACATCACCGACCAGGGGATCGACGCGCTCCAGGAGACGATGGACCTCCTCGACAAGGCCGGGGTGCGCTGGTTCGGGGCCGGGATGAACCTGGCCGCGGCTCGCAAGCCGGCGGTGATGGACGTGCGCGGCGTCCGCTTCGCGTTCGTGGGATTCAACGAGATCCCGGGCTCGGCGAAAGCGGGGCCCAAGGCGGCGGGCGTCGCCTGGCTGACGGAGACGAACGTGCGGGCGGCGATCGCCTCGGCGCACAAGGTGGCCGACGTGGTGATCGTCGTCCCGCAGTGGGCCTGGCCTGAGTACCACGCCGAGTTCACGGCCCGCCAGAAGGAGCAGATGCAGCTCTTCTGGGACGCCGGGGCGGACCACGTGGTGGGCCATGGGACGCACTGGTCGTCGGCGATCTCGATCACAAAGGGCGCCCGGGGTTCCCGGGTGGTGATCTCGAGCCACGGCAACTTCCTGTTCGGGCAGGATTGGAGCCGCCAGACGCAGGAGGGAGTGCTGCCGGAGCTGACGTTCCTGGGCACGGAGCTCGTGCAGGTCCGGCTCCACCCGTACATCGTCATGGACCAGGCCCAGCCGAGCCTCGTCGCGCCGACCACCGATGGGAAGCACGTCCTGGACCAGGTCTGGAGCGTCAGCCAGCTTCCGTGATCCCGGGTCACCTGCCCGCCCCCGGCCGTTGCCCGTCTCCGAGGCCGTGCTACCCTTCGGCCGTCCTTTGTGGCCGGTCCCGTGAGGCCGGCGGAGCGGTCCCGTGAGGCCGGAAGGGAGGCACCGCGTGCGCATGCTCATCAGCGCCCACCGCGCCCCCCGGGCCGGTGGCGTTTTCGTGTCGGGCGCGGCGTGACGCTGCCTCTGCCGCCAGCCCCGGACCCTGGGCTCGTGGTCGACCCCCGTGTCGGGGCGCGCGGGCCGGCGCTCCTCGCCCTGGAGGACGGCACGGTCTTCCGCGGCGTCGCCTTCGGGGCCGACGGCGCGGCGGGCGGCGACCTCGTGGTGAACACGAGCCAGACTGGCTACCAGGAGGTCTGCACCGATCCCTCGTACGCCGGCCAGGTCGTGGTCATGACCTATCCGCTCATCGGCAACTACGGACGGATTCGCGCGGACGACCAGTCGGAGCGGCCCTGGCTGCGGGCCCTCGTGGTGGCGACCGCGACCGCGGCGGCCGTCGAGCAGGCGGCCCAGCTCGCGGCGCTCCTGCGGAGCGAGGGGATCCCCGCGATCGCGGGGATCGACACGCGGGCCCTTGCCCGCCACCTGCGGACACACGGCTGCCTGCGGGGCCTGGTCACGGCACCGGGCGAGGTGGATCCGGCGGAGGCGGTCGTCCGCGCGCGCGGCGTGGCGCGCTGGGAGGACCAGGACTTCGTGGAGGCCGTCTCGCCGACGGTCCCCTTCGAGGTGGGCGACGCGGCGGCGGAGCCGGACGCCCCCCTCGTCGTGATCGTCGACTTCGGTCTCAAGGCCAACATCGTGCGCAGCCTGCGGCGGCGCGGCGTCCGGGTGCGCGTGCTGCCCCACACCGCCGCGCCGGGTGACGTGCTGGCCGCGGACGTCGCCGGTGTCGTGCTCTCGCCCGGACCCGGCGATCCGGCCCGCCTGGCCGGACCCGTGGCCCTGGCCGGCGCGATTGTCGCCGACGGGCGGCCGCTGCTCGGGATCTGCCTTGGCCACCAGCTCGTGGGCCGGGCCGCCGGCGCCGAGACGCGCCGCCTCCGCTTCGGCCACCACGGCGCCAATCACCCGGTCCGGGACGTGGACAGTGGCCGCGTCCAGGTCACGGCCCAGAACCACGAGGTCACCGTGGATGGGGCCACGCTGCCTCCGGCGAGCGGGTTCGTGGTCAGCCAGGTGAACCTCAACGACGGCTCCGTGGAGGGTCTCCGCCACCAGAGCCTCCCGATCGAGACCGTCCAGTACCATCCCGAGGGCTCGCCGGGGCCGCTCGACGCCCTGGCTGTCTTCGACCGATTCGTGGCCGCGGCACGCGCCCGCGCCGAGGCGCGCGGGTGAGCGACACGCCCGGGCTTGGGCCGGCACCGGCGCCCGGGACGGAGCCCGCGCCTGCCCCCGATGCGGCCGCCGCGTCCGGCCGGACGCCGGCCTCTGTGCTGATCATCGGCTCCGGGCCCGTCGTCATCGGCCAGGCGGCCGAGTTCGACTACGCGGGGACGCAGGCCTGCCGCGCCTTGCGCGCCGAGGGCGTCCGGACGATCCTCGTCAACTCGAACCCGGCCACGATCATGACCGACCCCACCGTTGCCGACGTCGTCTATCTCGAGCCGCTCACGGTCCCCGCAATCGAGGCCGTCATCGCCCGGGAGCGGCCGGAGGGCCTGCTCGCCGGCCTCGGCGGGCAGACCGCGCTCAACCTGGCGATGGCGTTGTGGCAGGCTGGCGTGTTAGCACGCTACAACGTCAGCATGCTGGGCACGCCGCTGCGGGCGATCGAGATGGCCGAGGACCGCGAGAAATTCCGCGACCTCCTGGACCGGCTCGAGCAGCCGTACGCCCCCTCGGCGATCGTCGATGGGGCGACCGACGAGGATCGCGCCCTCTCGAGCGACGCCGCCCTTTTCGCGATCGGCCTGCCGGCGATCGTCCGGCCGGCATTCACCCTCGGCGGCACCGGCGGCGGCATCGTCGAGACGCAGGCCGCCTACCGGGAGCGGGTCCGGGCCGGCCTGCGCAGCAGCCCCATCGGCCAGGTGATGGTCGAGAAGTGCCTGGTCGGCTGGCAGGAGATCGAGTACGAGGTGATGCGCGACGCCGACGACACGTGCATCGCCGTCTGCTCGATGGAGAACGTGGACCCACTCGGCGTCCACACCGGCGACTCGATCGTGGTCGCCCCCGTCCAGACGCTCCCCGACACCGTCCACCAGCGGCTCCGGACCGCCGCGCTCACGATCATCCGGGGCCTCGGCGTGGAGGGCGGCTGCAACGTCCAGTTCGCCCTCTCGCCGGACTCGCGCGAGTATGCCGTCATCGAGGTCAACCCCCGGGTGAGCCGCAGCTCGGCCCTCGCGAGCAAGGCCACGGGCTACCCGATCGCCCGCGTCGCTGCCCAGATCGCCGTCGGACGGCGCCTCGCGGAGATCCCGAACGTCGTGACGGGGACGACCGTGGCGGCCTTCGAGCCGGCCCTCGACTACCTCGTCGTGAAGCTGCCGCGCTTCCCCTTCGACAAGTTCCCCCGCGCCGACCGGACCCTGGGCAGCCAGATGAAGGCCACCGGCGAGGTGATGGCGATCGATCGGACGTTCGGGGCGGCCCTCAACAAGGCCCTGCGGGGCCTGGAGCAGGCCGGCGCGGGTCCACTGGCGGAAGACCCGGCGTGGACGCCGACGCTCGACTACCTGGCAGCGGCCCTGGGCGGCGATCCCGACGAGGCGGAGGCCGTCATCCGCTGGATCGACGAGGACGGCGAGGCCTGCGAGAGCACCCGCCTCGCCCAGCGGAGCGCGGCGCCGATCGTCCTGCGCCGGTTCCTCGCGCCCTCGGACAACCGGCTCTGGCGGGTGCTGGCGCTCCTGCGGCGTGGCGTCGGCGAGCCGGCGCTCGTCGAGGCGACCGGGATCAACCCCTGGTTCGTGGCGGAGCTGGGGCGCTCGGTGGCGCTGGAGGGGCGGATCCGGGACACGGGGGCCGCGATCGCGGACCCGGGCGACGCCGCGGCGACGCTGCTCGCCACGGCCAAGCGCATCGCCCTCGGCGACCGCGAGATCGCCGCCCTGGCCGGGGTGGGGGAGCCCGCCGTAGCGGCCGCGCGGGCGGCCCTGGGGCTCGCGCCCGGGTTCGCCATGGTGGACACCTGCGCCGCGGAGTTCGCCGCGGAGACGCCCTACTTCTACAGCACGTACGCGGCGGCCGGCTCGCCGCCGGAGGCGCCGCCGGTCGCCCGTCCCGCGGCGCTCGTCATCGGCTCGGGGCCGGTTCGGATCGGGCAGGGGATCGAGTTCGACTACTGCGCCGTCCGCGCGGCGGCAGAGCCTCCGCTCCCTCGGCTGGGAGGCGGTCCTCGCCAACTCCAACCCCGAGACGGTCTCGACCGACTTCGACGCCAGCAGCCGCCTCTACTTCGAGCCGCTCGACGTGGAGAGCGTGCTCGAGATCGTGGCCGCCGAGACGGCGCCGGGCGAATCTCCCCTCCCGGCCTTCGTCCAGTTCGGCGGCCAGACGCCGCTCAACCTTGCCGGACCGCTCGCCGCCGCCGGGGTCCCGCTCCTGGGGGCGTCGCTCGAGACGATCGACCAGGCCGAGGATCGCGTCCGCTTCAGCGCCCTCGTCGATCGCCTCGGGATCCCCCAGCCGGACGGCGGGATGGCCCGCTCGATCGACGAGGCCGAGGCGATCGCCGACCGGATCGGCTACCCGGTCATCGTCCGGCCGTCGTTCGTCATCGGCGGCCTCGCGATCGACTTCGCCTACTCGCGCGACGACCTCGTGGCCCAGCTCGCCGCGGCCACCGTGGTCGACCCCGACCGGCCGGTGCGGATCGACCACTATCTCGAGGGCGTCGAGGTGGACGTCGACGCGGTGGCCGACGGCGAGACGGTCCTGATCCCCGGGCTCCTGGAGCACGTCGAGCGGGCCGGCGTCCATTCCGGCGACTCGGTCGGCGTCTTCCCGCCGCAGAGCGTGTCGCAGGCCGACCAGGCCCTCATCGTCGCCTCGATGGAGCGGATCGTCCGGGCGCTCGCGGTTCGCGGCCTCGTCAACGCCCAGTTCATCGTCCGCGAGGACGGCGTCTATCTCATCGAGGTCAACCCGCGGGCGAGCCGGACCGTCCCGTTCATCAGCAAGGTCACGGGGGTTCCGCTGGTCGATCTCGCCGTGCGGATCGCCCTCGGGGAGCGGCTCGCGAGCCTCGGCTGGCCCAACGGCCTGATGCCGGCCCCATCGTTCGTGGCGGTCAAGGCCCCCGCCTTCTCGACGGCGAAGCTCGTCGGCGTGGATCCATCGCTCGGCCCGTTCATGCAGTCCACCGGCGAGGTGATCGGCCTGCACACGGACGCGCGGGTCGCGACGGCCAAGGCCCTCGTGGCCGCCGCGCTCGTGCCGCCACCCCCGGGGCCGGATGGGGCGCTGGCCCTCCTGACCGTCGCCGACCGCGACAAGGCGCTGCTGGGACCCCTCGCCGCCGCCCTGGCCACGGGCGGCTACCGGTTTGCCGCCACGCCGGGGACGCGCGCGGCGCTGGCGGTGCTGGGCCATGACGCGGAGGCGGTCGCAAAGCTCGGCGCCGCGGCCGGCCCGGGCGAGATCCCGATCCTCGAGCTGATCGCGTCGGGACGGGTCCGGCTCGTCGTCAACACGCCGACGCCTCGCTCGGGCCCGGTGCGTGACGCGGCCGATATTCGCCTGGCGGCGATCGCCGAGGGCGTCCTCTGCCTCACGGCGATGGAGACGGCCGTCGCGGCGGCGGAGGCGATCGACCCCGACCTCGAGGCGCGCATCGCCGAGGTCAGACCGCTCGGCGAGTGGGTGCCGACGCCGGGCGTGCCGCCGTAACCGTGCTCAACAGGCGTCGAGCAGCCGCCGCTCCGTCTGCTCGGGCTCGATCCCGTGGATCGCCTGGCCCAGCGCCATGAGCGCGTGGCCTACGCGCTGGCGCACGCCGTCCCGCCGGGGGGCCAGTCGTTCGTTGGCGGCCTCGTCCAGCAGGCGTCCGATCCGGTAGTCGATCTCGGCGCACTTGACCGGTGGAGCGTCATGCCATCGTTTCGTCTGCATCTCATCGTCCCTTCGTTCGATGATCATCTAACTCTTGCCGCCGCCGGTCGGGGGTCACGGTGCCGGGCGGCGGCGGCTACCGGGTTGGCGCGGCGAGGAGCTGGTTGAGCTCGAGGCCCGCGTCGGCGATCCGGTCGCGGCGCAGGGTGTAATAGGTGAGGGCGCCCGCCTCGGTGATCGTCACGAGGCCGGCCGCCCGGAGCAGGGCGAGGTGGTGGCTCACGGTGGGCTTCGAGAGCCCCATCCGCTCGGCGATCTCGGTCAGGTAGAGATCGCCGGAGGCGAGAAGGTGGAGGATCCGCAGGCGGCTCTCGTCGCCCAGGGCCTTGAAGAGGCGCACGCTTGCGGCCGGCACGGCGCCGCCGACTCCGTCGAGGGCGGACTCGGCGAGCGGGTAGGCGAACATGTGCCAGTCCTGGCCGCCGAAGACGTAGTTGTAGGGCCGCGTGAAGTAGCTCGGGCTCAGGTAGAGGCGGCGCGTGCCGGGCTCGGGGACCCAGCGAACCCCGCCAGTCGCCTGCTCCACGAAGTCGGCGAGCGCCAGGCGCTCGAGGTCGGCGCGCCGGCCGGCGACGTCGCGCTCCTCCATGCGGGCCACGCGGGCCTCGATCGGCTCGAAGCGCTCGCGCCACGCCCGGAGGACGCGGCGAAGCGCCCGAGCTTCCCCGTCGGGATCGTCGAGGAGGCGGCCGACGGCACCGCGGTATTCATCCGGCCATGCCGCGACTGCCTCGTCCCGGAGGTCGGGCTCGCCGTCGAGGACGCGCTGGGCGAGGGCCACGGAGCCTTTCATGTCGCCGTGCTCGCAACAGGCGCCGAGGAGCTCGCGGGCGCCGATTCGGCCCGCCAGGGCGACGACGTCCGCGGCAGAGCGGACGGTCGGGTCCTCGATGGCCAGCGGCACGATCGCGCCGCCCACTCCCTTGCTCCCGTGCTCGTCGCCGAACACCCGGGCGAGGTCGCGCTTGAGCGCGGCGCTGAGTGTCGCGCGCGACTCGTCGTACCAGGCGCGGTCCGGGGCGAGAAGCTCGGAGTCCGTGTCGAGCATCAGGCTGACGAGGAAGTCGATCGCGGGCCGGGCCTCGAGGATCACCTCGGGGGCAGCAGGAGACGCGGCGGCCGCGCCGGTCATGTTGCGCACGAGCGCCCGGTTCGGCATCGGCGCGGCACTCGTGCGGGCGGAGCGGGCCATCGATGTTCTCCTGAGGTCGTCCACGTGTTAGACGGTAATCTAACATCGACGAGCCCCGGGTGTCAAGGGGCCGGGTTGCCTCGGGCCCGGATCGCCGCGCGGCTGAGGCCGCCCCGGGCCGTCGCCCTCGCGACGGCGCTCGCCCGTACAATCGCGAGCACCGCAGCCGACATCGTCCCCACGCAGCAGTCGAGGCCCGCATGCCAGTCCCCGTCGTCCCCTTCACCGACGAGCGCCTCCCGAACGGGCTCCGCCTGATCATCAGCGAAGATCACCTGGTCCCGGTGGTCGCGGTGAACGTCTGGTACGACGTCGGGAGCAAGCACGAGCAGCCGGGCCGGACCGGGTTCGCCCACCTCTTCGAGCACGTGATGTTCCAGGGCAGCCGGCACGTGGCGAAGGCCGAGCACATCGCGCTTGTACAGGCGGCCGGCGGGACGATGAACGGCACGACCTGGCTGGACCGGACCAACTACTACGAGACCATGCCGTCGCACCAGCTGGAGCTCGCCCTCTGGCTGGAGGCGGACCGGCTGGCGACGCTCCTCGACGCGCTCAGCCAGGAGAACCTGGACAACCAGCGCGCGGTGGTCAAGAACGAGAAGCGCAACAGCTACGACAACCAGCCGTACGGCACGTGGCAGGAGAAGCTCTCCAGCCACCTGTACCCGCCGGATCATCCCTACCACCACCCGACCATCGGCTCGATGGAGGATCTCGACGCCGCGACGGTGGAAGACGTGAGCGACTTCTTCCGGACCTGGTACGCCCCCAACAACGCGGTCCTCTCGATCGTCGGCGACGTCGATCCCACCCAGGCGCGGACCTGGGTGGAGCGGTACTTCGGTCCGATCCCGGCCAATCCGGCGATCCCGGCGTTCGCCACCGACCCCCTGCCGATGACGCTCGGTGGTGAGCAGCGGGAGACCGTGGAGGACCAGGTTCCCCTCACCCGGATCTACGTTTCGTACCGCGCCCCGGCGATCGGCGACGACCGGCTCTACGCCCTGGAGATCGCGGCCCAGGTCGCGGCGGGCGGCAAGGGGAGCCGCCTCCACCGCCGGCTCGTCCGCGAGGGCCGGATCGCCCAGGACATTGCCATGTTCCTGCTCCCGTTCGCGTCCGGCCCCTCGGTCTTCATGGGCTGGGCGACCGTCCGGCCCGAGGCCACGACCGAGGCCGTGGAGGCCGGCTTCCTGGCGGAGATCGCGCGCCTCGCGGTGGAGGACGTCACCGAGGACGAGCTGCTGCGGGCGAAGGCCCTGATCGAAACCGACGAGCTCGGGTCGCTGCAGCGGGTGGCGGAGCGCGCCGACCGGCTGAGCATGTTCGCGACCCTCCTCGACGATCCGGACGAGATCAATCGCCAGCTCGAGCGGTATCTCGCGGTGACCGCGGCAGACGTGCGGGAGGCATGCGCGGCCCTGCTCGTGGAGCACAACCGGGTCGTCCTCACGTACGTGCCCGCGTCCGGCGCGGCCGGCGAGGGGGCGGAAGACGTCGCCGACGATGGGGACGACGGCCCGGGCGGACCGCTCGCGGACGGCATGGCGGAGGTGCAGGCATGAGCGCGCTCGATCCGCTCGAGGCGGCCCTCGGCACGCGACCGATTCCCGGCACGCCGCGGCCATTCACCTTTCCGGACGTGGAGCGGGGACGCCTCTCGGGAGGGTTGCCGGTCCGCTTCGTCCACCTCCCGGGTCGACCACTCGTGTCAGCCAGCCTGATCCTGCCGATGGGCGCGGTCGACGAGCCCGCGGCGATCGGCGGCGCGACCGTCCTGGCCGCCCGATCCCTGACCGAGGGAACCCGGCGCCGCGACGCACTCGCCCTCGTCGAGGCCGCGGAGCGCCTGGGGGCGACGCTGCGCGCCGATGGGAGCTGGGACGCCACGGTCGTCGGCGTCGAGGTGCCGGCCGAGCGCCTGGCGCCGGCTCTCGAGCTCCTTGCCGAGGTCGTGCGCGAGCCTGCCTTCCCGCCCCGCGAGGTGGAGCGCCTCCGCGATCAGCGTCTCAACGACCTCCTCCAGGCGAAGGCCGACCCGGCCCGCCGCGCCGACGAGGTCTACATCGCCACGATCTACGACCCCTCCAGCCCGTACGCCCGGCCGGCCGGCGGGCTCCGCGACACCGTTGCCGGCATCGATGCCGGCGTGGTCGGGACGGCCTGGGGAAGCTGGGCCGGCTTCGAGCGGGCCGCCCTCGTGATCGGCGGGGACCTCACCGGCATTGATCTGCACGCGATCCTCGAGCCGCTGCTCGGCGACCTGGAGCCCGCCCGGGAGGCTGTCGCCCGTCCCACCCCGACGGACGCCGGACGGCTCGATCGCCCCGTCGTGCGGGTCGTCCATCGGGAGGGCTCCGTCCAGTCGGAGCTCCGCGTCGGCCATCGCGGCCTGCCCCGGCGCACGCCGGACTTCCATGCGGTCGCCGTCATGTCGGCGATCCTCGGCGGCCTCTTCAACAGCCGGCTGAACATGAAGCTGCGCGAGGAGAAGGGCTACACGTACGGCGCCGGCGCCGGGTTCGAGCTGCGCCGCCTGGCGGGCCCGTTCACCGCGCGGGCGGCCGTGAACACCGACGCGACCGCGCCGGCCCTTGCCGACCTCATCGCCGAGCTGCGCCGCATGCGGGATGTCGCACCCTCCGCCGCCGAGCTGCGGGCCGCCCGGGACTACCTCGTTGGCGTCTTCCCGCTCCGCTTCGAGACGCCGGGCCCGGTCGTCGCGGCCGTGACCGGGCTCGTCACCCATGAGCTGCCCGACGACGAGCTCGAGCGGTACCGGCCGGCGATCGAGGCCGTGACCGCCGACGACGTGCTGGCGGCGGCGCGGGCCCACCTCGACCTCGAAAGGCTCGCGATCGTCCTGGTGGGTGACGCGGGCGCCGTGGCGGCGGACGTGGAGGCGCTCGGGCTGGGCGACGTGGAGATCATCCGCGAGGAGGACCCGGTCCGCAGCGACGAGACGGCAGGGGCCTGAAACCATTGGCGGGGTCGCCGTCTCAGGTGGAGTAGCGGGCCGGTCCGATCGACCGGCGGCGCGGAGTCCGGAGTCCACCGGCCCGCTATCACCACCGGGAGGAACCTCGCCCCATGGATCGTTACCGTCCGAACATCGCCCGCGGCGCGGCAGCGGCTGCCGTCGCCGTCTTCCTGGTGGCCGGCGCCGCTTTCGCGGCCAACGCGGTCCTGGCGCCGGCGTCGCCGGACGCGGCCCCCGCCGCCACGTTCTCCACAGACGACGCGAACCTCCCGGTCGAGGCAACGGCCGAGACAGCCGAGCCGAACGAGACGGCCGAGCCCGCCGAGACCGCGGAGCCGAACGAGACGGCCGAGCCCGCCGAGACCGCGGAGCCGAACGAGACGGCCGAGCCCGCCGAGACCGCCGAGCCGAACGAGACCGCAGAGCCCCGCGAGACCGCAGAGCCCCGCGAGACCGCAGAGCCCCGCGAGACGGCCGAGCCTGCGGAGACCGCGGAGCCGAACGAGACTGCGGAGCCCGCGGAAACCACCGAGCCGACGAGCTCGCCCGGTGACGACAACGGCGGTCACGGCGGCGGCAGCGACGACTGACCACCCGGAATCCATCTCAGACCACCGGACGATGACGACCGACACGGCGACGCGGCGATCCGCGGACCGCCCCGCGGCGTATCGTCCCGGGAGCGGCATCGCCCGGCGGGCGACTTCTCACGAGGAGGCGGACCGATCGACACCGCGCGCGATCTCCAGCGGCCCGACACGAGCCTCCGGGACGACCCGGAGGCTCGTCGCGTCGTCGCCGCGGTCCTTGCCGGCAACGCCGACGCCTTCCGTGTCCTCGTCGAGCGGGAGTCACGGGCGATCGTCCGGAGCTGCTACCGGATCCTCGGCGACCTCCACGAGGCGGAGGACGCCTCCCAGGAAGCCTTCGTGACTGCCTATCGCGCGCTCGGGTCCTGGCGCGGCGAGGGACCGTTCGGGGCCTGGCTCGCCCGTATCGCGACGCGCATCGCCGTTCGTCGGGCCGGCCGGCGCCGCCCGGTCGCCTGGATCGACCCCCGCCCGATCTCCGGGGACGCTCCTTCCTCGGGGCGGGACACGATCGGCGAGGCGGCCCTGACCGCCGCGCTCGGCAGCGCGATGGACCCCGCCCACCTCGCCGTCCGCGCCGAGCGGGCGGCCGCGATCCGGGCCGCGGTCGCGGGGCTGGAGGAGCCCTACCGCGAGATCGTGATCCTTCGCTTCTTCGGGGAGCTCTCGCTGGCCGAGATCGCCGTCCAGGCCGACCGGCCGCTGGGGACCGTCAAGACACACCTGCATCGGGGCCTGCAGCGGCTGCGTCGCGCCCTCGAGTCGGAAGGGGTGGCCTGATGGGCGAGCCCTGGAACCGATCGGACCGCTTCCGGCCCGACGAGATCGACGACGACGCGACCGCGGGCGACCAGGCGCGCGCGATGGCGACGGCCCGGGAGCTGGAATGGCTGGCGGCGACCGACGACGTGGCCCCGAGCGCCGGGTTCGCCGACCGGGTGATGGCTGCGGTCGCGGCCGAGCCCACGCCGCGCCCGGTCGCTGCCGCCGCGTCCGCCGCCCGTCGCGGCGCGATCCTCGGGGTGCTCGCGGCGTTCGGCGATCTCTGGCGCATCGCCTGGACCGGCGGGCGCCCGATGGCGGTCCGCGGCCCGGCGATTGCCCTCGTCGTGGTCGTCATGGCCGCGACGCTCGGCGCCGGAGCAATCGGAGTCGGGGCGCTCGGTGGCCTCGTGGATCGGCCCGGCGAGACGGAGCCGCCGACGCCGGTCGCGACCCCGAGCCCGGTCGTGACATCGCCGAGCCCCTCGCCGAGCCCCTCGCCGAGTCCCTCGCCCTCGCCCGTGGCAAGCGAGACGACCGGGCCGAGCGAAAGCCCGGAGGCGAGCGAGTCGACGGAGCCCCCGGCCTCGCCGGAGCCAACGGCGCGACCCGCCGCGACCCCGCGACCGACCGAGTCGGCGGAGCCGACCGAGACGCCCAGGCCCGGCGAGACGCCGCGCCCGACCGAGACGCCCAAGCCCGGCGAGACGCCGCGCCCGACCGAGACGCCCAAGTCCGGCGAGACGCCGCGCCCGACCGAGACGCCCAAGCCTGGCGAGACGCCAAAGCCCAGCGACGGCTGACCGGGTGCCGGCAGCCACCGCGGCGGCGGCGTCCTGCTAGGCTGGGAGCGTGATCGTCGTCATCGGTCCCGTCGCACTTCGTACCGCCCCGGTGGGCGCCGGACGGGCCGTGGGCACCGCCCCGGAGATCGCCGCCGCGGCTGCAGCGCACGGCGCCACGGTCGAGATCGTCACGAAGATCGGCGACGATGGCGCGGGAGAGGAGATGCTCCTCGCCCTCGCCCGAGCCCGGGTTGGCCACCTCGCGGTCCTGCGCGACCCGGCGCGGCCCACGGCCCTCGCCTTCGACGACGTCGAGCCGCCGAGCGACGACCTCCTCCCGGCGCTGATCGCTGAGGCGGAGACTGCCGCGGGCCACCCTTCGCCGGGCTCGCGGTCGGTGCAGGGATCGGCACCCGCCCTCGAGCCCGCCGACCTCGCCCTGGGCCTGCGGTACCTGGGCGACTTCCGCGTGGTGGTCGCCGTCGAGCCGATCGTGGAAGGAGGAGCCGCGGTGATCGCCGAGGCCGCCGCCTTCGCCGACGCCGGCCTCGTCGTCGTCGCCCCACCGGGCCTCGCCGCGCCCGCGGCCTACGCCGCGGCCACGCTGCTCGAGGCGCCCGTGGTCGACCCCGACGGGGCCTTCGCCGGGCTCGTCGGACGCTACGCGGCGGCTCTCGACCGTGGGATCGCGCCGGCCGAGGCGTTTCACGCGGCCACGGCGGCCGGCGGCTGGGAGGTCGCCGGCAGCTGAGCCCCGCGCGTCGCGACGGCGGCCGCGACGGCAGCGGCACGTCAACCGGGAAGGATCATCGCCGGCTCCGGTCCCTGCGGGCCCAGCGGGATCACGAGATCCGGGCCCTCGTTGCGTGCATTGTTCACCCGCTTCGAGACTGGATAGCGTTCGAGCAGGTCGTCGGGCGCCGGACGAAGGAGGGCGAGGAGCTCGCCCGGCTCGGGCGGGTTCGGGGCCAGCCACGTCGTCCACGCGGAGGCCGGCAGGATCACCGGCATCCGGTCGTGGATAGGCTCGAGGGTGGCGTTGGCGGTCGTGGTGACGATGGTGAAGGTCCGCACCGGCTCCGCGTCGGGTTGCGTTCGGTCGCGCCAGATCGACCAGAGGCCGGCGAAGGCCATCGGCTCGCCGTCCGCGCGGTGGATCAGGTTCGGCTGGCGGATCTCCGGGGTCATCCGCTCCCACTCGTAGAAGCCGTCAGCCGGGACGATGCAGCGCCGCTTCTCGAACGAGGCCCGGAACGCCGGTGTCGTCGCCACGGTTTCGGCGCGGGCGTTGATGAGGCGGTTGCCGATCCTGGCGTCCTTGGCCCAGGACGGGACCAGGCCCCAGCGATACGGGACGATCGCCCGGCGCAGGTCGTCGCGCTCGACGACCACCAGCCCGAGCTGCTGGGGCGCGAGGTTGTAGCGCTCGCCGGGGCTCTCGGCCAGGTCCTCGGCGCCGAACAGCGCGGCCAGCTCGGCGCTCGGGCGCTGCTGGGTGAACCGTCCACACACGCCCGGAGTCTACCCCGCGGCGTCTCGACGGCCCTTCTGGTACGGTCGGCTCGATGACCTTCCCGGCGACGACGGATCCCCTGGCTCCCGGGCCGCTCGACCCGGCCACAGCCGCCGCGCTCCTCGCGCGCGCGGACGATCTGCTGGCGACGGGCGAGTATGCCTCCGCCCGTGCCTGCTACGCCCGCCTCGTCGGCATGCCCGATGCGGGCATGACGGCGGCCGCCCTCGTCGGCGCCGGGGAGGCGCTCTACCGGCTCGACGACGAGGAGGGTGCTCGCCATTGCTGGGAGCAGGCGACCCGGCTCCCCGAGAACCCGGTCACCTACCGCGCCCACCGGCAGGTCGCCGCGGCGCGAGTCCGCGAAGGCGACCTCCGTGGTGCCCGCGACGCGTACCGGGAGGCAGAGCGGCGGGCCCCGCCCGAGGATCGCGCCGAGATCGCCTCGCGCCTGGGCTGGCTGAACAAGGAGCTGGGCGACACCCGGGCGGCCGGCCGCTACTTCTCCCGCAGCCGCGCCGACAACCCGACGCCGGTGGCGAGCTACTCGATCATCGCCATCACGCTCGTCGTCTCGTTCGTCGCCTTCCAGCCGGCCGCTCGCGACCTCATGGCGGCGCTCTGGCTCGACAAGCAGGGGCTCGCGGCGGGGGAGTGGTGGCGCCTCGTGACCCCGGTGCTCGTCCACGGGAGCCTGCTGCACCTTCTGTTCAACATGTACTTCCTGTATCTCGTGGGACCCCTCGTCGAGCAGCTCTACGGCTCGGCCCGGTTCGTCCTCCTGTACGTGCTGACGGCGGCCGCCGGCTCCGCGGCCAGCTTCGTCTTCGGCGGGCCGGCGCCCAGCGTCGGCGCCTCGGGAGCGATCTTCGGGCTGTGCGGCGTGCTGCTCGCGGTCAGCCTGGTCCACCACCCGGTCCTGGACCGCCGGGGCCGGGCTCTCATGAGCCAGATTGGCGGCCTCGTGGTGCTCAACCTCGTGATCGGCTTCGGGTTCGATGCCCTCGGTGGTGGAATCGACAACGCCGCCCACGTGGGAGGGCTGCTGGCGGGCCTCTGGCTGGGCTTCGTCCTGCCCCCGATCCGGGCGACGCTGGCTTCGTACTGGCAGCAGCCCTCGGCGCCGGGGGCAGTCCCGGCCGCCGCTGCCGCGGGCGGGACGGTCGGCGCAGCCGACCGGCGCCTGGTGGGCCTCGTTCGCCTCCTGGCCGTGGCCGCCGTGGCGGTCGTGGTGGTCGGGGCCGTCCTCGTTGTTGCTGCGGCTCGCTGAGGGCGCATCGCGGCCGTCCACGCCGCCGGCGGCGCCACGCACGCTGCCCGCCCCCTCGCGATGTCCGAATCCCGCGAGCATCGGTCGGCGCAAGGTGCGATCCTGCGGGCATGGTCATCGACCTCGACTTCGCCGGCCGCTACCGCGCCGTCCAGAGCCGCGACCCGCGGTTCGACGGCTGGTTCTTCACCGGGGTTACCTCCACCGGCATCTACTGCCGGCCCAGCTGTCCGGCCACCACGCCGCGGGCCGAGCACGTCCGCTTCTACCCGTCGGCAGCCGCGGCGCAGGAGGCCGGCTTCCGCGCCTGCAAGCGCTGCATCCCCGGAGCGGTGCCGGGCTCGCCCGCCTGGGACCTGAAGGGCGACGTGGCGGGCCGGGCGATGCGCCTCATCGGCGACGGCGTCATCGAGCGCGAAGGTATTCCGGGGCTTGCCCGCCACCTCGGCTACAGCGAGCGCCAGGTCCGCCGCCACCTCCTCGCGGACCTGGGGGCCGGCCCGCTCGCCCTCGCGCGCGCCCAGCGCGCCCACGTGGCGCGACTGCTCCTGGAGACGACCGACCTGCCGGTCACCGAGGTCGCGTTCGCCGCCGGCTTCGGATCCCTGCGCCAGTTCAACGCGACGATTCGCGAGGTCTTCGCTGCCGCGCCAACGGCCCTGCGCGAGGCGCGCCGCCCTGGCCAGACCGCGCCGAGGGGCCGGATCGTCCTGCGTCTCGCTCGCCGGGAGCCCTTTGCCTGGCCCGAGCTGCTCGCGTTCCTGGCGGTTCGTGCCGTGCCCGGGGTCGAGGAAGTGGTCGACGGCGTCTACCGTCGCAGCCTCCGGCTCCCGCACGGGCCGGCGATCGTGGAGCTGGCCGACGACGGCGAGGCGGTTCGCTGTGCGCTGGCCCTGGCCGACCCCCGAGACCTGGGGCCGGCCGTGGCGCGCTGTCGCCGCCTCCTCGACCTCGACGCGGATCCGGTCGCCGTGGCGGAGACGCTGGGCGATGACGCGTTCCTGGCCGACCTCGTCCGCGCGGTGCCCGGCCGGCGCTCGCCGGGTGCCGCCGACGGCCCGGAGCTGGCCATCCGGGCCGTCCTGGGCCAGGGGATCACCGTGGCCGCGGCACGGACCCTCGCGGCCCGCCTGGCGGCAGTCCACGGCGCTCCCCTCGCGGCGCCGTGGGGTGGCGTGACGCACCTCTTCCCGACGGCGGCCGATCTCGCCGCCATCGATCCCACGAGCCTGCCCGGGCCGGCAACCCGGCGCGTCGCGCTCCACGGCGTCGCGGAGCGGCTCGCGACCGGCGAGCTGACCCTTGACGCCGGCGCCGATCGAATCGAGGTCGCCCACCGGCTGCGTGCGGTCCGGGGGATCGGGCCGTGGACGGCCGCCTACGTGGCGATGCGAGCGCTCTCCGACCCGGACGTCTTCCTGCCGGGCGACGTCGCCCTGCGCACGGCGGTGACCCGCCGGGGCGAGCGCGGCGACGCGCGCGGGATGGCGGCGCTGGCGGGGCGCTGGCGGCCCTGGCGCTCGTACGCGGTCCACCACCTCTGGGCGTCACTCGACGCGGCGCCCGCCGTGCCCACCCACCCCAACGACAACGGAGACTCCCGATGACTGCGACCCTCTTCGCGCACCATGCCTCGCCGCTCGGCCCGCTTCTCTTCGTCGGCGAGCGGGACGTGGCCGGCGCCACCGTCCTGACCGGCTGCTACTGGCCCGATCACCGCCGCGGCCTTGCCGTCGACCCGGCCTGGACCGAGGACCCGGCCGCCTTCGCGGCAATCGGGGCCGGCCTCGACGCGGAGCTCGTCGGGGCTCCTTCGCGGGCCGCGATCTCCGTCGCGTTCCGCGCCGGGACGCCGTTCCAGCGACGGGTATGGGGGGAGCTGCGGACGATCCCGCGGGGTGAGACGGTGACCTACGGCGAGCTGGCGGCCCGCATCGGGATGCCGGGCGCGGCCCGCGCCGTGGGCTCGGCCGTGGCCCGGAACCCGGTCTCCGTCATCGTCCCGTGCCACCGCGTCGTCGGGGCCGACGGGTCGCTCACCGGGTACGCCGGCGGGGTGGAGCGCAAGCGCGCGCTCCTGGCGATCGAAGGGGCGTTCAGCCCGGCGGGTGGGGACCGGCCCCGCTGACGGCCGCGGGGCCGGCGGGAGTGCCCGAGAGGAGGTCCCGCCGGTCGCGGAAGCGCTCCAGGACCCGGTAGAAGTTGCGCTTCGAGAGGCGGTCGCGCCGATCGGCGGGAAGGCTCGTCCACCCGCGGTCGGGGTGACGCGCGAGCGGCAGGTCCAGCCGGCGCGCCGCGCGGGGGGCACCGTCATCGCCGGAGCCGGCGCGCAGGACGAGGCTCCACCAGACGTCGAGCAGGCCGTGGAAGGCGAACTTCTCGTCGAGCGGTCCGAGCGCGGCGCCATCGACTCGCCGGAACGCGAGCCAGCACAGCTCGATCGCATCGACGTCGGGTCCAGCGACGGCCTCGAAGCGTCGGAGATCGGGCGAGACGAAGCCGAAGCCGCCGGTGACGGCGATCCCAGGGTCGGCGAGCGCCGACTCGAGCGGGGTCAGCGGGTCGCCGGTTGGCTCGATCGACGTATCGGCCAGGACGACGACCGCGCCCGCGGCCCGGCGCAGGCCGACGTTGCGGGCCGCGGCGTGGCCGATACGGGTGCTCGTCCAGACGACCTCGGGCGCCTCGCCCGCAATTGGGGCGAGGTCCGCGCTCCCGGAAGCCAGGCGCGCCTCCTGGTCGGGCGACGGCCCGTTCGCCACGATCACCACCTGCGTTCCCGCAGGGGCGTGGGCCCGAAGTCCCGCCAGCATCCGGGCCAGGTCATCCGGCCAGCTGTCGGCGATCAGCTCCACCGTGAAGCGCTCTGTCGGCGGCTCGTCGAGGACGGACGGGACGTCGGAGGCGGTGCCGTAGCGGACGATGCCCTCGCCCTCCACCGTCGCCGGCGCCGCCGGCTCGAGGCGGAAGGCGGTTCCGCCATCGACGACCTTCCAACCGGCGGCCTCGATCTCGGCGCGGAGCGCGTCGGCCCGCGGCCAGTCGCGGGCGCCTCGGGCCGCGGCGCGCTCGCGGGCGAGGGCAACGATCTCGTCCGGGGGGGCCGGGAAGGGTCGGGTCACCGGCCGAGTGTAGTCGGGACGAACGGCGATCAGCCGGGACGGCGCTCGAGCTCGGCGGTTGCGAGGCCACCCTCGAATGCCGTCGGATCCATCGCTGCGGTCGATTCGGCGCTCGAGGATCCGGCCGGTCGAGGGCCGGGGCACGGCGGGCCCGATCGACTACGATCGGGCCGATGTTCGCCACGCTCGCCGGCCGATACCCGTGGCCGCCGGACCTGCCCCCTGAAACGGGGCTCGCCGCCGTGGTGGCCGCGCAGGTCGAGGCGGGCCTCGGCCTCCTCTCGGACGGATGCGTTCACCCGGCGGGCTCCGCGGCGGAGGACCTCGTGGGCGCGTGGACGGCCACGCGGAGTATCGCCGCGGCGCGGGACGTTGCGTCGGCGGGCGCCCCGGCGCTGCCGGTGAAGCTGGCCGTCGAGGGGCCCTTCGCCGCCGCCGGACCTGGGGGCGCGCTCGAGACGGCGCGCACCATGAGGAGCGCGCTCCTCGCCCTGGTCGATGCCGGCTGCCCGGTCGTCGAGGTGCACGAGCCGGCGGCCACGCTGCCCTCGGACGACGCGGGCCGCGCCGCGTTCGCGACCGCCCACCACGCGCTGCTGGACGGGCTCCCGGACGCTCTCCACGCCTCGCTCGCGATCACGGGCGGCGACGCCATGGGCCTGGGTGAGGGCGCACTCTTCGCGGCGCCGTATCGGAGCCACCTCTTCGATCTCGTAGCCGGACCGGACAGCTGGCGACTGATCGCCGTGGCGCCGAGTGACCGGGGGATCGTCGTCGGCGTCGGCGACGCGACCGGCCGCCGCCGCACGCGCATCGAGGACGCGGTCTGGGCCGCGGGGTACGCCGCCTCGACCCAGGGTCGAGGCATGGACCGCGTCGGGATCGCCCCGTCGGGGAGCCTGGACGGCCTGAGCCCGGCGCGCGCCCGCGAGATCGTCGATCTGCTCGGCGAGGCCGCGCGGACGATCGCGGCCGGCCGCGACGAGGTCCTGGGGCGCCTCGACCCCCGGGCGATCGGGGCACGAACGGCCGCGCTGGGGCACTATCGTCCCGCGCGCCGGCGTGACCCGGCCGGCCGCTGATCGCGGCCACGGCCACGGCCACGGCCACGGAGGAGCTCACCGCCCCGATGCCGACCCGCTACTGGCACCCCTTCGCCGACATGCACAAGGTCCAGGACCACGAGCTGGTCCTGGTGCGGGGTGCCGGGGCGTGGATCGAGGACGCCGACGGGCAACGCTATCTCGACGCGACCGCGGGGCTCTGGTACTGCAACGTGGGCCACGGCCGGACGGAGATCGCCGACGCCGCCGCCCGCCAGCTCGCGACGCTCGCCGCCTACTCGAACTTCGGCGCCTTCGCCACGGCCCCGACCCTCGAGCTGGCCGACAGGCTGGCGGCGCTGGCCCCGATGGAGGGCGCCTCGGTCTTCTTCGGGTCGGGCGGCTCGGATGGCGTGGATACCGCCGCCAAGCTGGCCCGGCGCTACTGGGACGCGCTGGGGCACACCGAGAAGCGGATCGTGGTCAGCCGCGAGCACGCCTACCACGGCATGCACGCCTTCGGGACGGGCCTGGCCGGGATCCCGATGATGCAGGAGGGCTACGGCGGCCCGATCGTCGGGGACACGATCCAGGTCTCCGCCCACGACGTCGAGGAGCTGGAGCGGTTGTTCAAGGCGCGCGGCAAGGAGATCGCCGCCTTCATCGGCGAGCCGGTCATCGGCGCCGGTGGGGTGATCCCGCCCGAGGAGGGCTACTGGGAGGCGGTGACCCGGCTCTGCGACGCCCACGGGGTCCTGCTCGTCGCGGACGAGGTCATCACGGGTTTCGGCCGCCTCGGCACGATGTTCGGCAGCGAGCGCTACGAGATCGCCCCGGACATGATCTGCTTCGCCAAGGGCGTCACCTCCGGGTACCTGCCGCTGGGCGGGGTGCTCATCGGGCGCCGGGTCGCGGAGCCGTTCTGGGACGGCGCGTCGGGGCCGCTCTTCCGCCACGGCTACACCTACTCGGGCCACGCGACGGCGTGCGCCGCGGCCCTCGCCAACCTCGACATCCTCGAGGGCGAGGACCTGATCGGCCGGGTGCGGGCTCTCGAGCCGGTGCTCGCCCGCGAGATCGGGCGCCTCGACGACGCGCCGCTCGTCGGCGAGACCCGGGTGGTCGGGCTGACCGCCGCCGTGGAGCTGGACGCCGACGTGCTGGCCGCGAACCCGGGCGCGCCGGAGATCGTGGCGACCGCGCTGCGCCGCCACGGGATCCTGACCCGGGTCCTCCGCGGCGTCGCCCTCCAGGTCTCGCCGCCGTTCGTGATCACCGAGGCGGAGATCACCCTGCTCGCCGACGGCTTCGAGGCGGCCCTCGCCGAGGTCGCCGCCGGCTGACCCTGGGGCGGGGCCGGGAGAACGGCTCGCCGACGACCGGCGATGCAGCCGAAGCCGCCGGGGCTGCGTGCTCGTTCGGTCTCCCGTTGACCCCCCGCAGACTCACGGGCGGGCGCGGGGCCCGGCCGTCGCGCCGCGCGGTGTAGATTGGGCCCCCATGACGAACCCCGACCCCGCCCTCCCCGCCGGGCTGGCCACCATCGAGGGCCTCCAGGCCGCGTTCCGGGCCCGCGACTACGTGGCCGACCGCAGCCTGGCGACCTCGGTCTTCCTCGCCCTCGCACTCGGGCGCCCGCTCCTGCTGGAGGGCGAGGCCGGCGTCGGCAAGACGCAGCTCGCGAAGACGCTGGCGGAGACCCTGGACACCCGCCTCATCCGCCTCCAGTGCTACGAGGGTCTGGACGTCACGACTGCGGTCTACGAGTGGAACTACGCCCGCCAGATGCTGGAGATCCGGCTCCTGGAGGCGCGCGGCGAGATCGAGCGGGCCACCGCCCACGACATCTTCGGCCCCGCGTTCCTCCTCAAGCGCCCGCTTCTCCAGGCGCTCGAGGCGACCGACGGCAACGCCCCCGTTCTCCTGATCGACGAGATCGACCGGGCCGACGAGGAATTCGAGGCCTATCTTCTCGAGATCCTGTCGGACTTCCAGGTGACCATCCCGGAGATCGGAACCGTCAGGGCGGCCGTCCCGCCGCGGGTGATCCTGACCTCCAACCGGACCCGCGAGGTCCACGATGCCCTGAAGCGGCGCTGTCTGTACCACTGGATCGACTACCCGAGCGCGGCCAAGGAGATCGAGATCGTCCTGGCCCGGGTGCCGGCCACGCCCGAGCGGCTGGCCCGCCAGGTCGTCGCCTTCGTCGGGCGCCTCCGGACCGCCGACCTGACCAAGGTCCCCGGCGTGGCCGAGACGCTCGACTGGGCCGCCGCGCTCCTGGCCCTCGGCGCCCGCGAGCTCGCCCCGGACCTCGTCGACGAGACGCTCGGCGTCCTCCTCAAGTACGAGGAGGACGTCCGCCGGGTCCGCGGCGCGACCGCCGCGACGTACGTGGACGAGCTGGCCGCGGCCGGCATCTGACGAAGCCCGGACGAGGCGCCCGATGACCGGCAGCCGAGCCCCGGTGCCCGACCCCCTCGCCGATTTCGACGGCGTCTTCTTCCTGAAGAACGCGGTCCTGTTCACCCGCGCTCTCCGTTCGGGCGGCGTGCCCACCGATCTGCGCGGCGCCCTCGACTTCGCCCGCGCGCTCACGCTCGTGGACATCGGCGACCGAACCCAGGTGCACGCTGCCGGCTCGACGATCTTCTGCCGGCGCCACGCCGACCTGGCGGTCTACGACGCCGTGTTCGACCAGTTCTGGCGTCGCCACGAGGCCCGGATCGCGCCCCTGGCACCGACCGAGGGCGCCCGGCGCGAGCGGGCGAAGGAGCCGAACGGCGCCGTCACGGCGGAATCCACGGCCGAACGGCAGGGCCGCCGTGCCGGCCGGCCCGCGCAGGCCGAGCCGTCGCGCGAGGGTGAGGACGACGAGGAGATCGGGGAGGGGCGGGTTGTCAGCCCGCGGGCCTTCTCCATCGCGGAGGTGTTCGCCCACCGGGAATTCGACCGGATGACGGCGTCCGAGCTGCACGACGCCGAGCGACTCATCGACCTCCTGCGACCGCGCCTCGAGACCCGCCTGACGCGCCGCTACGAGCATCATCCGCACGGGCGCCGCCTCGCGCCCCGCGCCATGTTCCGGCGCAACCTTGCGACCGGTGGCGACATGGTGGACTGGGTCTGGCGGCGCCGGGTCCGCCGACCGCGGACGATCGTGGTCCTGTGCGATGTCTCGGGCTCCATGGAGCGCCACGCCCGCATTCTCCTGCGCTTCGTCCAGGCGCTGTCGCGCGCCCCGGGCGTGCGCACCGAGTCGTTCGTCTTCGGGACGCGCCTCACCCGGATCACCCACGAGCTGCGCGGGCGCGACCCCGACCTCGCCATCGGCAGGGTGAGCGAGACGGTCACCGACTGGTCCGGCGGGACCCGGATCGGTGAGTCGCTGCGCACGTTCAACCTGCGGTGGGCCCGACGGGTACTGCGGTCCTCGGGCGTCGTGATGGTCGTCTCCGACGGCTGGGACCGTGGCGATCCGGCGCTCGTCGGCGTCGAGACCGCGCGCCTCCAGCGCAACTGCCACCGCCTGATCTGGCTCAATCCGCTCGCCGGCGGGGACGGGTACCAGCCGCTGGCCGCCGGGATGGCGGCGGCCTACCCGTTCGTGGACGACTTCCTGCCGATCCACAACCTGGCCTCGCTCGAACGCCTGGGAGAGGTGCTGGGCGGGCTGGGGCTGGGCGCGACCGGGCGCCCGCCGCGGACCGGGGTGCCGCACGTCTACAGGGTCGAGGCGGGCGGGAGCGGACGGCGGGCGATCACCGCGGTGGCGCCGCGCGTCTTCGGCTTGCCCTCGCGGGCCGGCGGGGCGGCCGTCGACCCGTCGGCCGCGCGGCCGCTCGTACGAACGGAACGGCCGGCCAGGTGAGTGCCGGCCAGGTGCGTGGAGGATCGAGATCGTGAGGGAGCTGCTCGACCAGGTCCGGACGTGGCAGGGGGAGGGGGCCGAGCTCGGGCGCGCCGTCGTCATCCGGACCTTTGGCTCGGCGCCGCGGCCGGAGGGAGCGTGCCTGGTCGCGACGGCCGACGGCCGCCTCGCCGGGTCGGTCTCGGGCGGCTGCGTGGAGGGTGCGGCCGTCGAGGAGATCCGGCGGGCGCGAATCGACGGCGTGGCCCGCGTGATCCGCTACGGCATCAGCGACGAGCAGGCCTGGGAGGTCGGCCTCGCCTGCGGCGGCACGATCGACGTCCTCGTGGAGCCGCTCGTGCGCCCGGAGGTGCTTGCCGCGGCCGCCGGACGCGGCGGCCATGCGCTGGTCATCCCGCTCCCGGCTGACGCGCCGCCCGCGACGTTCGGGCCGCACCCGACCGGGACCGGCGAGCCCCCGGCACCCGTCCTGGCGGTGGCCGAGGATGGGGCGGCGGCTGGGTCGACCGGCGCCGCCGAGGTCGACGCCGAGATCGTGCGGTCTGCGCGGGACCTCCTGGCCCGCGGCGAATCGGGAATCGTCGAGGCGGCCGGGCGTCAGTTCTTCGTGGAGGTCTTCCCGGCCGCGCTCCGCCTCGTGATCGTCGGCGCCGTGCAGGTCGCGATGCCGCTGGCGCGGATCGCCCGGGAGCTGGGCTACGCGGTGGTGGTCGTCGACGGGCGGGCGGCATTCGCGACGAGGGACCGGTTTCCCGACGTCGACGCGCTCGTGATCGGTTGGCTTGACGAGGCCGCCGACGAGATCGGCCTGGGGCCGTCCGACGCGGTCGCGGTCCTGGCCCACGACGTGAAGTTCGACGAGCCCGCGATCCTCGAGGCGCTCCGTCGCGGCTGCCGCTACGTCGGCGCGATCGGGTCGAGGAAGACCCAGGCCGACCGCCGGGCCCGGCTCCTCGCGGCCGGGCTGGGAGCGGCCGAACTCGCGCGGCTGCGGGGGCCGATCGGGCTGGACCTCGGCGGTCGGACGCCCGCCGAGACCGCCCTGGCGATCATGGCCGAGATCGTCGCCGAGCGATACGGTCGGAGCGGGGCGCCGCTGCGCACCGCGGCGATTCGGTGAGCCACCCGTCGCGGGTCGTCGGGCTGGTCCTCGCGGCGGGAACGGGGAGCCGCTTCGGGGGGGGCAAGATGCGCGCCCGGCTCGACGGGCGGCCGGTCGTCGCCCACGTCCTGGAGGCGGCTCGCGGCGCCGGGCTGCACCGGCTGGTGCTCGTCCTCGGACGCGACGCCACGGCCGTTTGCGAGGCCATCCTGGCGGCCAGTCCCGCCGACCTCGCCGACGTGCTCGTCGTCGTGAACCCGGACCCGGAACGAGGTCTCGCCTCGTCCTTGCGGCTCGGCCTCGCGGCGGCGACGGCGGGCCCGCCTCCCCACGGCGTCCTCGTCCTGCTGGGCGACCAACCCAGGGTGCGCCCTGATGTGATCGCCGCGGTGCTCGCGGCGGCCGCGCCGCCCGACGCCCTCGCGGTCGTGGCCGCCCACGCCGACGACCAGGCGCCGAACCCCGTCCTCGTCCTGCCGGCGGCAGCGGCGCTCGTCGACGAGCTCCACGGCGACCGCGGCTTCGCTGCGCTCCTGGCCGAGCGCCCGGATCGCGTCGTGAGCGTCCCCGTCGCCGGCGCCAACCCTGATATCGACACCTTCGCCGACCTTGCCGCTATCGAAGGGAGCCCACGTGCCCGCTGACGACCCCGCCGCGGATCGTGCTTCCGGCGCCGCCGCCGCCTGGGCCGCCCGCGTTCGCGCCCATCACGAGCAGACCGCCCGCCTCAGGGAGACGCTCGAGGACGGCGACTTCTATGCGCCCGTCAGCCGCCTCTTCGTCGCCGATCCTCGCCGGACGGACGACGAGGTCCTCGACCACCTCCTGGCCCTCGCCCGCCCGGGCGAGACCTGGCTCGACATCGGGGCCGGCGCCGGCCGCTACGCCCTGCCGCTCGCCCTCCGTGTCGGCGCCGTGATCGCGCTCGACCCGTCGCCGGGAATGCTTGCCGCCCTCCGCGAGCAGGCGGCCGCGCACGGCATTGCCAACGTCGCGGCGGTCGAAGGACGCTGGCCGTTCGACTCGGCAGCCGGCCAGCCACCGGCCGCGGACGTCGCCCTCATCGCGAACCTGGGCTACGACGTGGAGGCGATCGGCCCCTTCCTCGACGCGATGGAGGCCGCCGCCGGCCGCCTCTGCGTCGCCGTCCTCGCGGACCGCCAGCCTTCGGCTCCGAGCCATGCATTCTGGCCGCCCGTCCACGGCGAGGAGCGGGCCGGACTGCCCGCGCTCGACGCGTTCCTCGACCTGCTGCGGGCGCGCGGCCGCGAGCCACGCGAGGTGCGCGTGGCTCGGCCGGCTCGAGGCTTCCCGACGCGCGACGAGCTGGTTCAGTGGCTCCGCAACCAGCTCTTCGTCGAGCCCGGGAGCGCGAAGGACGCGGCGCTCGAGCGCGAGCTCGCCGCCCGACTGGTCACGAACCCTGACGGCACCGTCGGCCTCGACAGCCAGGGCGCGACGACGGCGGGCATCGTTGCCTGGGAGCCACACTGATGGAGGTGGTGACACGCGCGATCGGGCCGCTGCAGACGAACGTCCACGTGGTTGCCGACGGGCGCACGCACGAAGCGATCGTCATCGACGCGGCGATTCCGGGCCTGCCGTGGATCAGCGGCGAGCTGGAGGCGCGCGGCTGGCGGCTGGCCCTCATCGTCTCCACGCACGGCCATTGGGATCACACGGGCGAGAACGCGGCCCTCCAGGCCTGGTCCCGCGAAGCGGCACGGGCCGGCGGGCCGGCGGAGGCGGCGCCCGGCGCAGCGACGCCGGCGAACGACGCCGTCGACGCTCGCGCAGCGGCGCACGGCCTGGCGGTCGTCGGCGCCGATGGTCGCGCCCGCCACCCTGACCCCTCGCGGGGAGCCGAGATCGCCGCCCACCCGGCCGACTGGTATCGGCTCCTGGACCCGCAGCCGCTCTTCGCGCCCTTCCCGATCCCGCCCTGCGTCCCGGCAGCGGAGCTGGCCGAGGGCGGCGTCATCCGTTTCGGCGAGGTGCGCCTCGACGTCCTGCACACCCCCGGCCACACGGAGGGCTCGGTCTGCCTCGTCTCACACGAGGCGGGTGTCCTCTTCTCTGGTGACACGCTGTTCACGGGCGGCTGGGGGAGGGTGGACCTCCCGGGCGGCGACCCGGAGGCGATGGTGGGGTCGCTCGCCCGGCTGGCGACGCTTCCCGACGGGTTCCGGGTCCTCCCCGGCCATGGCGCCGCGACGACGGTCGGGCGCGAGCGGCCGTGGCTGGAGATGGTCGCCCGGGAGCGCCGGCTCCCCCTCTGACCCCTACGGGCTGCACCAGGGCAACGCCTGGTCGATCAGCCCGCGTTCACCCGCCCCAGTCCCCGCGCTTGACCCTGGCCCGGGCCGCGCCGGCCCTGCTGATGGCGCCCCAGCGTTTCCGCTCCGCGTGGCGGGCGACCGCGTCCATCTCGAGTGACCGGAACCGCTCCTCGCGGGCGAGCTTGCGCCAGCCCTCGAACCGGTCCGCGCCGAGCGAGCCGTCACTGACGGCCGCGCGAACACCGCAGTCCGGCTCGGCCTCGTGCCGGCAGTCGCTGAAGCGACACCCCTCGGCTGCCCGGGTCACGTCCGCGAAGGCGAGGTCTAGGCCGCCCCCGTCGTCCCACAGCCCGAGCTCGCGAAGCCCCGGCGTGTCGAGCAGCAACCCTTCCCCGTTCGGCAGCGCCACGAGCTGGCGACCGACCGTCGCGTGGCGCCCGCGAGCGTCGTCCTCGCGGATCTCGCGGACGAGCAGCCGCTGCTCCCCGAGCAGCGCGTTGGCGAGCGTGCTCTTCCCGACGCCGGACGACCCGACGAGCGCCACGGTGCGCCCGGCCCCGAGGAAGGCGCGGATGGCGTCGATCCCCTCGCCGCTGACGGCGCTGGTGGCCACCACCGGCACGCCGACGGCGACCTCCTCGAGCTGGGCCTCCGCGACGGCGACCTCGACCGGGTTGCGGGCCAGGTCCACCTTCGTCAGCACGACCACCGGGCGCGCCCCCGACTCCCACGCCGTCGCCAGGTACCGCTCCACGCGGCGGGGGTTGAGCTCGCGGTTGAGCGAGGTCGTCACCAGGACGATGTCGACGTTTGCCGCGAGGACCTGGAACGGTGCGCCGTAGTCCGCCGGGGCCTTCCGCCGGAGCTGCGTGCGCCGCGGGAGGACGGTGTGCACGGTCGCCGATCCTTCGGCGGGCCGAGCGTCAACGGCGACCCAGTCGCCGACGACGGGCAGCTCGGCCGGCCCGGCCTCGTGCCGGAGCCGGCCCGCCACGCGCCCCTCCAGCGGCGCGCTGCCGACGGACGTGAGGAGATCACAGGCGCCGCGGTGGGCAGCGACCACCCTGGCCGGAAGGTGTCCGGGGCCCGGCGCTGCGGCCCGCCAGGCCGCCGCCCAGGCATCGTCCCAGCCGAGGGCCGGCAGGGTCGCCTCGCCGCGCCTCGCGGCAGCGTCGAACGTGCCGGCCCCCACCAACGTGCCGGCCTCCTCGAACGCGCCGGCCGTGCCGTTCACGCCGGGTCTCCCGGTTCGAGCGGTTGCCGGAAGTCGGTCTCCCGTGTTCGCTCCACGAACCCCATGGCCCGGTAGACACCGAGGGCGCCCGTCTCATTCTCGGCGTCGACTCCGAGGGCCGCCTCTGTCATGCCCCGGTCACGGAGGGCAACCAGGGCGCGGGAGATCAGGGCCTTCGCGATGCCGCGGCCGCGCCACTCGGCGTGGGTCGAGATGTTCTCGCACCAGCCGCGCCGCACGCCGAGCACCTCGAAGTCCGGCGGGTTGATGTAGGGCCGGACCATCCCGACGACTGTGTCGCCGGCCCACGCGACCTGCCACAGGGCGAGGTCGTTGAGCGGCTCGTCGCGGAACTCCTCCCAGCGATCCTCGCCGGCGTCGTCGGCGCTGGCGCCCCAATGGTCGCGGAAGGCCGCGACCTCGGCCTGCCAGATCGCCCGCAGATCCTCCGGGCGCACCGGCCGGACCTCGACGCCGGGTGGCAGGGGCAGATTCGGGACTTCGTCGAGGGTGGGCCGGACCATGCCGAAGAAGTACCGGACCGGGCGATAGCCATGGGCGCCCAGGACGGCGTGGTGCTCGGGCCTCTCCTCGTTCAGGAAGGCGCTCAGCATCACGGGCAGGTCGCCGGTCAGTGTCGCGGCGACTTCCCGGCTCCGCGCCTCGGCCCACTCGAGGATCGCCTCGAGCGTGCCGGCGGGCGCGTCCGGCCGCGTGAAGAGTCCCTGGACGTGGTTGCGCCCGCCGCGCGTCTCGACCTGCCACTCCGCGCGGACGTAAGCGACGGGTCGACTCTGGTGCTCGGCCAGGCGGAGGTCGGTGGCAAGATCGCAATGCACGAGGTGGGCGTAGCGGTTGCGGATCCCCTCGACCGTGACGAGCTCGAGGTTGCCGGTCGCAATGCGCCCCGCGTTGTTGATGTCGGCCAGGGTGGCCGCCTCCTCCGGCCAGCGGACCGGCCGAAGAAGGAGCCCCGGAACGGAGGTCGGGGTGGCCCCGACCGGGATCGTCGCCACCGCGGTCACCCGACTCTCTTGAGCTTGCCGGTGCGCTTCGCGTATCGCTCCGCGCGCCCGAAGAGCCTGAGGCCGGCAGGGATGAGCACGACGCCCATGATCGCGAGCGGCCAGATGTCGTACCAGACGTCGGCCAGCGTGGCCCCGTCGAGAAGCCCCGCCCGGACGCCGTCCAGGATGTACGTCGCCGGCGACAGCTTCGCCAGCACCTGCATCCAGCCCGGCAGGACGTCCACCGAGTAGTAGACGCCGCTCACCACGAGGAGGCAGGACTGGATGACAAAGGTCATCTGGGCCCCGCGCTCCACGTAGAGGAGCGGGAGGATGGCCGCCATGACGCCGATCCCGACGATCGAGAACGAGCCGACGACCATGATCCCGGCCGCGGTCACGAAGTTCGCCTGGGCGAGGTCGAGCTCGAAGAAGAGGGTCAGCACGACGAGGACGACCGTCGTGTGGATCAGCCCGTAGATGATCGCGTAGGCCGTCGAGCCGAGGAGCTGCGAGGCGCGCCGGACCGGCGCCATCATCGTGTACTCCAGGGTCCCTTCCCAGCGCTCCCAGCTGATCGTCTCGGCGATGAAGCTGAAGACGGTCGACAGGTAGTTCCAGAAGATCGCCCCGATGACGAGGCTGAAGGTGAGCCGTTCGTCGGCCTGCTCGGCCCCGATGAACGAGATGGCCAGGGCGCCCGCGATCGCGTAGACGAGGAACGCGAGCTCCCAGCCCCAGTAGCGGCGGCTGAGGTTGAAGTTGCGCTCGATGAACGCGAGCGACGCGCCGAGCTCGCGCGACGCTGCGCTCATCGGGCGGTGGAGGGTGGTCACTGGTCGGTCACTCCGCGTGGGGTGGGGGAGGCCGGCCGGCCCCGGGTCATCGGGAACCGGCCGGCTGGAGCCGCTCGGTCGGCGGGTCGGCGGCGATGCGCGCGCCGACGCGGACGATGGAGCGGCCGATCGCGCGGCGGACGCGGCGCTCGTCGGCGCGGGTCGCCAGGCGGGCGAGCCGGGCCTGCTGCGCCTCGGCCTGGAACCGGGCGGCGCGGTCCGCGTGGACCGCGAGGATGGCGCGGATGTCGTTCACGTCGATCACCTCCCTTCGGTGGGCGGGGGGATGCTCTGGTCGGGGCCGGGCGCGGCCGGCCGGGTGAAGCAGGTCGAACCTGGTCATTCGTCGTCCTCCGGGGCCGCCTCCTCGACGTCCTCGTCGAGGGAGCGACCGGTGTAGGTCAGGAACACGTTGTCGAGTGTTGGCGCAAGGCCCGTCTCGCGGGCGACGCGGGCCTTGAGGCCGTCCGGGGTGTCCTCGGCGACGAGTCGCCCCTGGTCGAGGATGGCGATCCGGTCGCAGAGGCGGTCGGCTTCGCTCATGTCGTGGGTCGTCAGCAGGATGGTGGCGTCGTGGGCGGTCCTGACGTCCTCGATGAACGCCTGGACGTCGAGCTTCGAACGGGGGTCGAGCCCCGTCGTCGGCTCGTCGAGCAGGAGGAGCGTCGGCGAGGTCAGCAGGGCTCGCGCGATGGCGACCTTCTGCTGCATGCCCCGGCTCATCTGCTCGATCGGGCTCCCCATCCGCTTCTCGGAGATGCCGAGGCGGGCGAGGATCCGCACGGCCTCCGTGCGGGCCTCCCCGGCGTGCAGGCCGTAGAGGCGGGCGGCGAAGGCGAGGTTCTCGTATGGCGAGAGCTTCTTGAAGAAGGCGGCGTCCACGCTCACCCGGTTGATGAGGCGCTTGACCGCCATCTCGTCCCGCTCCACGTCGTGGCCGAAGATCTCCGCGCGACCCCGGTCGAGGGTCAGGAGCGTCGACACGAGGCGGATGAGGGTGCTCTTGCCGCTCCCGTTGGCGCCGAGGACGCCGTAGATCTCGCCTCGCTCCACGCGGAGGGAGACGTCGGCGATCGCGACGACGGGCTTCTTCTTGCGGCCCACGACGAATGTCTTGGAGACGCCTTCGAGGTGGAGCGCGGGAGGCCCGGCCGGCCGCGTCGCGGCGGGTCGGGCAATCTCGACCGGGACCGGTGCGATCGTCTCGTCGCGTGCCGAGACGGGCTGCCGGAGCGCGATCTTCGGTTCGGTGAGGGTGCTCACGGTTGTCTCCTTCGTCTCGGTGGGCGGCGATCCCGTTGGAGGGGGTGGCCGCGGCCTCGATCGTCCGGAGACGAGAAGAGCCGCGGGGCCGGACGTCATTCCTGCGTCGTGGGCCCGCGGCTCCGGGTCGCCGCCCCGCCTGGCGCGGGGCAAAGAAAAAGCCGCTGGGCCCTGATCTGGCCCGCGGCTCCGGTCCTGCCTGGCGGCGCTGCCGCCGCGTGACTAGGCCGAGCTGGGCACAGATCGCCCGCAGAGCGCGCCGACAGGGGCGGTGCAGGACCGCTCCCGGGCGCTCATGAGGAAGATCCGGTTGCTCATTCGGTGACTCACGCTCCGTGTGTCGTGGACGCGGGACTGCCGCGCCGGGCCGGACAGTACGACGGTCGTCAGGGGCCTGTCAAGTCGCAAGTTCAGCGGGTGTCCACGTGCCCGGGTGAATCGCGTGCGCCACCCGACCCGCCCCGGCAGCCGGCGCGGCACCGGTCAGGGGAAGTCGAGGCGGGCCACGACGCGCGGCGCCCCGCCGCTCATCGACGTCGTCTGGGCCGCGATGCGGAAGCCGGCCCGCTCGAACATCGAGCGCGTGCCGGCGGAGGCGCCGGTGTCGCGGATTCTGCCGCCGCCCGCCGCGGCCGCGTCGATGGGGTAGCCCTCGACGGCGGCGGCACCGGCGGCGCGGGCGTGCTCCACGGCCGCTGCCAGCAGGGCCGAGGCAACGCCGCGGCCGCGCGCGTCGGCGGAGACGACGAAGCAAGTGACGGACCAGGGGACGGGACCCTCGACGCGAGGGATCACCCGCGAGTGCTCGATCCGCTGGTATTCCGGGCGGGGGGCGAGGCCGACCCAGCCGATCGCGCGGTCACCCTCGAAAGCCACGAGGCCCGGTGGCGGCCCCTCCTCGACGAGCGCGCGGAGGCGCTCGCGATTGGCAGCCGGCGTCGCCTCCGAGAATTCCTTCGAGCGGACGCGCCAGAAGATGCACCAGCAGAAGTGCGTGTCAGGCCCGCCGCGGTGGGCGAAGAGGTCGACGAGGGCGGGCCAGACCGCGGGCGACGCCGGGACGATCTCCATGCCGATGGGGTGCCGCAGGATGGAGATCAGCCCTTGTTCTGCTCGGCGAGCTGCTTGTCGACTTCCTTCTGGATCGATTCGTCGCGCCGCGCCCTGGCCCGGCGGCCGAGCCAGATCCCGGCGACCACCGGCCACAGGAAGCTGGCGATCGCGCCGATGACGGCGGCCGCGACGTACCATGGCATGAGGTCCACCGGGTCCGTCACGGTGCTGAACCACAGGATCAGGAACGTGACGATCGCGCCGATCGAGACGCCGAGGAACCGCTGGATCACTGACTCTCCCTCCCTTCGCATCGAGCCCAAGGTTGGCCGCAGTATTGCCCATTCACCCCGGCGGCGGAGCGCGAGATCGCCCGCCAGGAAGGCGTGATCGCCGTTGACGGTGTCCGGGGGCGCCGCGTAGGCTCGAGCGCCCGACCCCCGGCTGCCGAAGGAACCCCCGTGTCGCCACCACCCCCGGCTGCGACCCTCTCCTCGCTCGTTGCCTCGGGCGTCCTGGACCCTTCCACCGCCGCACTCGGCTGGCTACTCCTCGAGCGAGGCGTGCCGGTCGTTGCCGCGGGGCGCGAGCCCGCCGCCGTGGACGCGCTCCTCGACGCGCTCGTGGCCGCCCAGCCGGCGGACCGGCGACCGGATCCGGCGGGCGACGGCGCCGACCGGCTCGTCCGTGTCGCCGGTCGCCTGGAGATCGCGACGCCGACCGGCGTCCTACGGGCGGCGCTCGCCGCGACGAGCGGCCGGAGCGGTCTCGTCGTCGCCGTCGCCGCCGACGATCTGGCCGGCGTCCTCGCGGTGCTGCGACGCCAGGGCCTGACGGACGACGAGCTCTCGTTCATGGGCACCGTCCTGGTGGTCGGCGCGCGGAGCAGCGGGCCGCGCGACGTCGGCGAGCCGGACGGCGGCGCGGGGGCGTGCGTCGTCGCCGCCCACTACCTGCGGCCGGTCGTGCTGGACGCCGGGGGCCATCCGCGGCGGCTTGCACCCGCGGTCCTGGCGACATGGAACCCGGCGGCTGCGGCCTGGGACGACTTCTCCTGGGGGATCACGCCCGACCTCGCGGAACGTACCCGGATGCGCACCGGCGACTTCGAGGCCGAGCGCGATCGCCGCGCGGCTACGCTGGCCGGCCACGCGCACGGCCGGTCGGTCGGCTAGGCTCGAGAGCACCGCTTCGCTTCGCCCGGAGGCCTCCTGATGCCGGCACTCGCGTCGCCTGTCCGCGCCCTCCCGATCGGGAAGCCGTCACTCCGCCCGCTTTCACCCGAAGGCCTCGCCCGACTGCACGCCGCGAGCCTCCAGATCCTCGGGGAGACGGGTGTCGCCCTCGGCTCGGCAGGGATCCGCGACCGTCTCGAGGTGTCGGGCGCCCGGGTGGACGGCGACCGGGTCCGTCTGCCTGCCGGGCTCATCGAGGCGGCCCTCGCGGCCGCTCCGCGGGGGTACACGCTGGCCGCCCGCGAGCCGTCCTGGGACCTGCCGCTCGACGGCGCCCACGGGTACCTCTCGGTCGACGGGAGTGCCGCCGAGATCCTGGACCTCGAGACCGGCCTTCGCCGTCCGTCCACGGACGCGGACCTGGCGCAGGTCACACGGCTCGCCGACGCGCTGCCGGAGATCGCCTTCCTCTGGCAGGGCGTGGAAGCCGGCGACCGGCCCGTCCCCGTCCGGCCACTCCACGAGCTGCGGACGCAATTCGCGAACAGCGGCAAGCACGTCCAGCTCATGACGGCGGTCACGCCCCTCGCCGCCCGCGGGGCCGTCGAGCTGGCGCGGGCCGTGGCCGGTGGCGCCGACGCGCTGCGCGCGCGCCCGATCCTCTCGTCATTCCAGGTCAGCCTGAGCCCGCTCCAGTTCGAGGGGGGCGCGCTCGAAGCCGCCCTCGTCTACGCCGACGCCGGCGTGCCCGCCGGCTTCGTCGTCATGGCGATCGGCTGTGCCACGGCGCCGGCCACGCCCGCCGGCGTGCTGGCCCAGACCAACGCCGAGGTCCTCGCCGGCGTCACGATTCTCGAGACGCTCGCTCCCGGATCGCCCACGTTCTACGGCGCGTGCTCATCGACGATGGACCTCCGGAGCGGCCTGATCACCTGCGGTGGACCGGAGGACCTCCTCTACCAGGCCGCGTTCGCCCAGCTTGCCCGCCACTACCGGCTGCCGTCGAGCGTCGGGACCTTCGCCCCTGGGGCCAAGTCGCCCGACTGGCAGGCCGGCCTGGAGAACGGCCTCTCGGGCCTCGTGAGCCTCCTCGCCGGCGCGGACATGCTGTCCGGCGCCGGTCTCCTGTTCGCGGCCCGGGTGTTCGCCCTCGAGGAGATGGTCCTCGACGCGGAGGTCTTCGGCCTGCTCCGTCACCTCGCCGCTGGGATCGCGGTGGACGACGATACGCTCGCGGTCGAGGTGATCGACGAGGTCGGCCCGGCGGGCAACTTCCTCGCCGAGGACCACACGATCGCCCACATGCGCGACCTCTGGCAGCCGCGGCTCTTCGACCGGGCAACCTGGGAGGACTGGGAGGCGCACGACCGGCCGGCGCCGCGCGACCGGGCTCGGCGAACGCGCCCGCGACCTCCTCGCCTCGCACGTCCCTCCGCCGCTCGCCGACGGGGTGGGGGAGGAGCTCGACAGGATCGTGGCTGCCTTCTCGCGGGAGGCGGGCGCCGCCTGACATCGTCCCTTCGGCCCGGGGAGGACGGGCCGCGCGGACGGAGCCCCGGCACCCGGCCCGTCGTACCATGGGCGGGCCGAAGGTCCCCGGCGCCGGCGCCGGCCGGGCCGCGGCACGTCACCCACCGTCAGCCCCGCGGCGCGGGCCACCGCACCGCCGCCCGCCACCGACAGGAGACCCCCGCCCATGGCCACCGTCGCCGCCTCCATCGTCGAGCTGATCTCCCTGCTGGACGGAACCGCGCGCATCGAGGGTGACCGCGTCGTCGTGACCGACGAGCCGGCCTTCCGCGCCCGGACCATCGCGGACCTTGCCTGGACCCAGACGTTCTCCGCCGACGCGACGACCGTCGAGGCCGCGCGCTGGATCATCTGGGAGGCCAGCCAGGCCCTCGGCGCGCGGTCGGCGAGCATCCAGGACTTCTACGCCGCCCGTGCGCGCGGAGAGTTCGACGGCCTCACCGTCCCCGCGATCAACATCCGGATGGACACCTTCGACACGGCCAAAGCGCTCTTCACGACGGCGAAGGCGAAGGGCGTCGGGCCGGTCATCCTCGAGCTGGCCCGGTCGGAGCAGACGTACACCTGGCAGCGCGTCTTCGAGTACGCCCCCAACTGCCTCGCGGGCGCGATCGCCGCGGGCTGGGTGGGCCCGGTCTTCATCCAGGGCGACCACTACCAGTTCAACGCCAGGAAGTACGCCACCGATCCCGAGGCGATGACCGAGGAGATCCGCAAGGCGTGCCGCGACGCGATCGCGGCGGGCTACCTCAACATCGACGTCGACAGCTCGACGCTGGTCGACCTCTCGAAGGAGTCGGTCGACGAGCAGCAGCGGGTCAACTACACCCGCGCCGCGGAGATCACTGCGCTCATCCGGGAGCTCGAGCCCGAGGGTGTCACGATCTCCGTCGGCGGCGAGATCGGCGAGGTCGGCAAGCAGAACTCCAACGAGGCCGAGCTGCGGGCCTACCTCGACGGATTCCGGCGGGAGCTGGACGCGCGCACCCCCGGCGCGATCGGGGTGAGCAAGGTGAGCGTCCAGACCGGGACGAGCCACGGCGGCGTCCCGCTTCCGGGCGGCGGGGTGGCCGAGGTCAAGCTCGACTTCGAGGTCCTCCGGGTCCTCGGCGAGGTGGCCCGCACCTACGGCGCGGCCGGCGCGGTCCAGCACGGCGCGAGCACCCTCCCCGACAGCCTCTTCCACACGTTCCCGACGGTCGACACGGCCGAGATCCACCTCGCGACGGGATTCCAGAACGCGGTCTACGAGCACCCGGCCTTCCCGGCCGACCTCCGCGCCGAGATCGAGTCGTGGTGCTACGCGAACGCTGCCGCCGAGCGTAAGGACGGGATGACGGACACACAGTTCGTCTACACCACCCGAAAGAAGGCGATCGGGCCGTTCAAGCGGCAGACCTGGAGCCTCCCGACCAAGGGCGAGATCCTGGCCAGCCAGGCGGCCAAGCTGGCGTTCCTGTTCGACCAGCTCAAGGTCACCGGGACCGCCGACCTGCTCGCCCGCTACGTCCCGAACGGGCCGGAGTGGCACCGCGAGGCTCCCGAGACGCTGGTAACGGCGGTCGCCGCCCGGTGAGCGTGGTGGCATCCGGACAGTACGGCGCCTCCTGGAGCGCGGCCCTCCGCCGGGCGCCCGAGGACGACCTGGCGGCCTGGCTGTCCCTCGCCCTCGAGATGTGCGACGAGGCGGACCGCCTCGCCCTCCGCTGGTTTCGCCGCGAGGTGCCCACCTCGCGCAAGCTCGACCGCACCTTCGTCACGGAGGCCGACCAGGCGATCGAGCGCCTCGTCCGCGAGCGGATCCGGGCCGTCCACCCGGACCACGGCCTCGTCGGCGAGGAGTACGGCGACGAGGAGGGTGCGACGGGGGTTCGGTGGTACATCGACCCGATCGACGCGACCCACAACTTCATCCGGGGGGTGCCCATCTTCGGGACCCTCGTCGCGGTCGAGGTCGAGGGGGAGATGCAGGTCGGGGTGATGTCCGCCCCGGCGATGGGCGAGCGCTGGTACGCGGCCCGCGGCCGGGGGGCCTGGGCGGTGGCTCGCGACGGTCCGCGGCGACGGCTGCAGGTCAGCTCGGTGAACGCCCTCGAGGACGCCCAGCTGGTCTACGGCAGCCGGCGCGAGGACGTCAGGTCCGGGCTCATGCCGGGGTTCGACGCGGTGATCGACGCCTGCTGGCGGGATCGCGGCTTCGGCGACTTCTGGGGCTACGCGCTCGTCGCCGAGGGCGCCGCGGAGGCGATGTTCGAGACCGGGATGCACAGCTGGGACATCGCCGCCCCGATGGTCATCATCGAGGAGGCCGGGGGCCGCGTGACCGACGTGACCGGGGCGCGCGACGTCAACGCCGCGAGCTTCGTCGGCTCGAACGGGCTCCTCCACGAGGAGCTCCTGCGAGGCCTGGCCAGACCCGGCTGAGCGACGCGATCAGGCCGCGCGGCCGCCACGCTCTCGTCGAGGATGCCGAGCGCGAGGTCGACCTCGCCGGCGGTCGTCACGAGGGGCGGGATGATCCGGGTCACGTTGGCGTAGGCGCCCGCGGACAGCACGATCAGCTTCCGCTCCAGGGCCCCCGCAATCACGCGCCGGGCGAGGTCCGGATCGGGGACGCGCCCGTCGCCCTCGTCGGGCTTCACGAACTCCATGGCGACCATGCAGCCGAGGCCGCGCACGTCGCCGACGGCCGGGTGCCGGGCCTGGATCTGCCGCAGCCCGGCCAGGAGCTGGGCGCCGCGCTGCCTGGCGTTCGCGACGAGCCCCTCGTCGGCGATGACGTCGAGGGTCGCGTTGGCCGCGGCGCAGGCGACCACGTTGCCGCCGAAGGTGCCGCCGTGGGCCCCCGGCCGCCACGCGGCGACGAGCTCCTCGCGGGCGACGATGCCCGAGAGGGGCAGGCCCGACGCGATCCCCTTGGCAAAGACGAGGATGTCCGGCTCAACGTCCCAGTGGCGCACCGCGAAGAGCTCACCGGTCCGCCCGACGCCAGTCTGGACCTCGTCCGCGACGAGGAGGATCCCGTGCCGACGGGTGATCTCTCGGAGGCGCGGCAGGAAGCCCGGCGGGGGCACGATGTAGCCGCCTTCGCCGAGGACCGGCTCGACGATGATCGCCGCGACGTGCTCGGGGTAGGTCAGGGTGTGCAGAGTCAGGTCCAGCTGCTCCTCCCAGTCGCAGGTGCACGCTGCGTCGGGGGCGTGGGCCCCGCCGGCGGCCCGGTAGCAGTACGGGAATGAGGTGCTGTAGACGGAGCCGGGGAGCGGCTCGAAGTCGCCGCGGTAGACGTTCTTGGCCGTCGTGAGGGCCATCGTCTGGGCGGTGCGGCCGTGGTACCCACCGCGGAAGGTGACGATGACGGGCCGCTTCGTGGCCGCCCGGGCCAGCTTGACGGCGGCCTCGACCGCCTCAGCCCCCGAGTTCGAGAGGAAGGCCTGCCAGGGCCCGCCCGGCAGGACGGTGCGCAGCCGGTCGTAGAGCCGCAGCCCGGCCTCGTGGTAGACGATGTTCTGCTGGCCGTGGAGGAGCCGCGCGGCCTGCGCCTGGACGGCGGCCACGACGCGGGGATGGGCGTGGCCGGTGTTCGCGACCCCGATCCCGGAGCTGTAGTCCAGGTACCGCTCGCCGTCGGTCGTGACGAGCCAGCTTCCCTCGCCACGATCGACGGCGATGTTCGTCACCCGGCTCCACACGGCGGGAACCACGGAACGGTCCGGGAGTGGCGCGACGGGGCTGGACTGGGCGGCTGCCCTCTCGACCATGGCGGGCTCCTCCTGGAGGCTGGTGGCCTGTCGACTCACGGGATCCGTGTCTCGCCGTCGTCGAGGGCGACGAACCGCGCCGCGTTCAGGCGGCCCGGTCGCGGCGCTGCAGGACCGTGCTGAGGACCACGGCGCCGACCGCCGTCACGAAGATGATCGTCCCGATCACGTTGACCTGCACCGGCACCCCGACCCGGTAGGAGCCGTAGATGTACATCGGGAAGGTGACGGTCTGGCCGGCCGTGAAGTTCGTGATGACGAAATCGTCGATCGAAAGGCTGAAGGCCAGGAGGGCGGCCGCCATGATCCCCGGGAAGATGAGCGGGAAGGTGACCTTCCAGAAGGTTACCCACTCGGTCGCCCCGAGGTCCATCGCCGCCTCCTCGAGGTGGCGGGGGAAGCCAGTCAGGCGGGCCCGCACGGTCACCACGACGAAGCTGATGTTGAACATGATGTGGGCGATCAGGATCGTGAGCTCGTTGCGCGGCTGGCCGATGGAGACGAACATCGTCAGGAGAGAAGCGCCCAGGACGATCTCCGGCGTCGCCATCGGCAGGAAGATGAAGAGGTTCGTCGCGCCGCGCCCGCGGAACTGGTAGCGGGTCAGGGCCAGGCCGATCAGGGTCCCGAGGATCGTCGCCACGATCGTGGACACGAAGGCGATCCGCATGCTCGCGAACACGGCGTCCTGGAGACCGAGGGCACCGAACGGGTTGAGCCAGGCGTCGAGGCTGAAGCCCACCCAGGTAAAGTTCGACTTGCCGACGGGGTCGTTGAAGCTGAAGACGATCATCACCGCGATCGGCAGCATCAGGTAGCCGATCGCGGCGGCCGTGTACGCGTAGAGGGCATTGCGGCCCAGCCAACGCCCGGCCCGCTGCCGGGCCGTCCCGCGACCCGGGCCGCCCGTCGTGGAGAGTGTCGCCTCGGTCATGGCCTAGGCCGTCCCGCTCGTCAGCTCTTCGGTGCCCAGGACCCGGGCGTAGATCGCGACCGCGACGAGGATGCCCGCCATGAGGATGAACGACAGGGCCGAAGCGGTCGGGTAGTCGTTGTTGACCAGGAAGCGGTTCTGGATGACGTTGCCGATCATCCGCGTCTGGGGCGTCTGGCCCAGCAGCTCGGCGTTCACGTAGTCGCCCATGGCCGGAATGAAGGTGAGGAGCGTCCCCGCGAAGATGCCGGGCAGCGCGAGCGGGAACGTGACCTTGCGGAACGTCATGAGGGGCGTCGCATAGAGGTCCTGGCCCGCCTCGAGCAGGCGCCGGTCGATCTTCTCGAGGCTCACGTAGATCGGGAGGGTCATGAAGGGCAGGAAGTTGTAGGCGATGCCCGTGATCACGGCGAGCGGCGTCGCCAGCACCCGGAAGTCCTCGGGGACGACGCCGAGGTTCTTGAGGGGGCCCAGGATCATCCCCTCGTCCCCCAGGATCGTCCGCCAGCTGATCACGCGGAGGAGGAAGCTCGTGAAGAACGGGGCGATCACGAGGAAGAGGAGGAGGTTCTTGAAGCGGCCCCCGCGGAAGGCGATCGTGTAGGCCAGGGGGAAGCTGACCGCGAACGTCAGGAGCGTCGCGATGCCCGCATAGACGATCGAGCGGATGAACTGCTCCGAGTAGCGGTCGAGCGCCTCCGTGTAGTTGGTCCAGTTGGCGAACGAAAACGTGAACCCCTGGGAGATCGAGCCGCTCCAGAACGAGGCGATGAACATCTGGAACGCCGGGTAGACGTAGTAGACCGTGAGCCAGATCAGGCCCGGCGCGAGCAACAGGTACGGGACGACGAAGCGGTAGCGGCGGAGGAGCGTTCCCACGGGCGGTCCTCGGGAGGGTTGGCGGCTGCGGAGGGAGGACGGGCGGCGGTCCTCGATCGGCCGACCGCCAGCGTCCACGAACGGTTAGTTGCCGGTCACCTTCGAGAACTCATCGTTCATGTAGGTTTCCTCGGCCTCGTCGAGGCCCTTGAAGATGTGCACCTTCGCCAGGGCCGCTTCGTCGGGGAACATGAGCGGGTTCTCGGCCAGGGCGGCGACCTCCGGGTCGGAGTTAGCGGCGAGCGCCTCCTTCGCCCCCCGGACCGGGGAGACGTACTGGATGTAGGCGGCCATCTGGGCCGCGATCACCGGGTCGTAGACCCAGTCGATCATCAGCTCGGCCGTGTACTTGTGCTGGGCGCCCTTCGGGATCTGCATGTTGTCGGTCCAGAGCATCCCGCCCTCGTCGGGGATGGCGAACCGCAGGGTGTCCTTCTCCAGGGTCGCCTGGATGATGTCGCCCGACCAGGCCGTCCCGAGGGTGAGGTCGCCCTTGACGAGGCCTTCCTTGAAGTCGTTGCCCAGGAAGCTGCGGATGATGCCGCCGTCCACCGCCTTCTGGATCTCGGCAAAGGCGGCGTCGGCCTGCTCGCGGGTGAAGTCCTCCACCGTGAAGCCGAGCTTCAGAAGCGTGAGGCCCACGCTGTCCCGCATCTCGGTGAGGAACCAGACCTTGCCCTTCCAGCGCGGATCGTCCGCCCAGAGGGCGTCGAGGCTCGTCAGCGGGCCGGTCGTCGCCTCGTCGAACCCGAGCCCGGTCATGCCCGACTGCCATGGCGCCCGCAGGTTCGTGTCGGGATCCCAGGCGACGCCCTTGTAGACGTCCTGGAGGTTGGCCGTGAAGTTGGGTGTGTTGGCCGTGTCGATGGTCTCGACCCAGCCGAGGCGGATGAGGCGCGACGCCATCCAGTCGGTCAGGACGACCAGGTCCCAGCCGGTGTCCTGGCCGGCCTCGAGGGGCGGCTGGATCGTGCCGAAGAACTGGTCGTTGTCGTTGATGGCCTCGACGTAGTTGACCTTCGTGCCGTACTTCGCGCTGAACTGGTCCAGGGTGGGGCTCTTCGGCGGGTTGCTCTCGTCCTGGTCGATGTAGAGCGGCCAGTTGGCGAAGTTGAGGACGTCGCTGGGCGTCGGCTTCGCGATGGGGGCCCCGTCGCTCGGCACCGCGGTCGGCCCGGCCGTGGGGCCGGTCGTGGGCGCCGCCGACTGGCCGGACGTGCCGCAGGCCGCGAGGAAGGCCGCGACGCCGGCGAGGGTCGTGCCCTGGAGCATCGTGCGCCGGGTGATCGCCCGGCCGAGGATCGGATCGTGCTCGGACATCTGCTCCTCCTTGGGCGCCGCGGGTCGCGATCGCCGGTTCATTCCTCGCTTTCGGTCCCGCCGGCCGTCGGGGCCACGGCGAACGAATGGTCGGGGGACCACGCCAGCCGGACTTCGTCGCCCGGCCGGTAGAGGGACCCGTGCAGGGTCCGGACGACGTTCTGTTCGTAGACGCTGAGACGGCCACCCCCCCGGGTCTCCACGACGTACTGGGTGCTGACACCGAGGTAGGAGGCGTCGCGGACGGTCCCGGCGAGGACGTTCATGCCGCCGGGGATCTCCTGGTCGAGTCCGTGCATCCGGATCTTCTCGGGCCGCACGCCGACCTCGACGTTCGCGGAGGCGCCGGCCGCGCCGGCGGGGATGCTGACGACGGAGTCGTCCGCCAGCCGGACGGCGACGTAGCCGTCGCTGCGCTCGACGACCGTCCCCTTGAGCAGGTTGGAGATACCGAGGAAGCCGGCGACGAAGCGCGTGGCCGGGCGCTCGTAGAGGGTTTCCGGGTCGGCCAGCTGCTCGTAGCGGCCGCGGTTCATCACGGCGATGCGATCGGACATCGTCATCGCCTCCTCCTGGTCGTGGGTCACGTAGATGAACGTGATCCCGACCTCCTGCTGGATCCGCTTCAGCTCGAGCTGCATCTGCTTGCGCAGCTTGAGGTCGAGCGCCCCGAGGGGCTCGTCGAGGAGCAGCACCGAGGGCCGGTTGATGAGCGCGCGGGCCAGGGCGATCCGCTGCGCCTGGCCACCCGAGACCTGGTTCGGCTTGCGCTTCTCGAAGCCGGCGAGCTCGACGAGCGCCAGCATCTCGCCGACGCGGCGCTTGACCTCGCCGTCCGCGACCTTCTTGCGGCGCAGGCCGAAGGCGACGTTCTCGTAGATGGTCAGGTGAGGGAAGAGGGCGTAATTCTGGAAGACCGTGTTGACGTTCCGCCGATACGGCGGGAGCCAGGTCACGTCCTGGCCGTGCAGCTCGATGCGGCCGGACGTCGGCTCCTCGAACCCGCCGATCATGCGGAGCGTCGTGGTCTTGCCGCAGCCGGACGGCCCGAGGAGGGAGAAGAACTCCCCGTCGCGCACCTCGAGGTCGATGTGGTCGACCGCGGCCACCTCTCCGAACCTCTTCACGACATCCACGAGCCGGACTTCGACGCCGTTCGCCACGGGTGTCTCGCCGCTCCTCTGGGCAACGGAGGGTCGCGTCAGCGGACCACCCGGGGACGGGGCGGCGGATCGCGTGTCGGTGACGTGCCTCCTCGCACGTCGCTCACCGACCGCTACCGCGGGGCAGTAGCGGTCGGGAATCGTACGGGCGCGCTGAAACGCCTGTCAACCCGGAACCGGCGGCGCGGGTTTCGTCGCTCGACGCGCGCTTCCGTGCGAATCCCGCGCAGCTTCGCGGGCAGCTTCGCGGGCGGCCGTTCGCGGGCGGCCGCATGCGGAAGCGAGGTCCCGGCGCCCGGGCCGCGCCCGCGCTACGATCTGGTCCCGGGCCCGGCGCCCGCGGACCGCGTCCCGCCCCCACCAGCGGAAGGATCCAGCCGCCTTATGAGCACGCTTACCGAGGGTGCCGTCTTCGACGCCCTCCGCACCGTCCAGGAACCAGAGCTGGGCCGCGACATCGTGACCCTCAACATGGTCAAGGAGATCGTGATCGACGGGCCCAAGGTCGCCTTCACGATCGAGCTGACAACCCCGGCCTGCCCGCTCAAGGACGAGATCGAGACGAACGCGCGCGCCGCCCTGGTCGGGATCGGCGCCGCGGACGTGGAGATCACCTGGGGCGCCATGGTCCGCCGTGCGGCGCCGGCGGGCGGCCCCCAGCTCCTGGAGGGCGTGAAGAACATCATCGCCGTCGCCTCCGGCAAGGGCGGGGTGGGGAAGACCACCATCAGCACCAACCTGGCGGTCGCGCTCGCCCAGGCGGGCGCCGCGGTGGGCCTGCTCGACGCCGACATCACCGGACCGAACATCCCCCTGATGATGGGGATCACGGGCGCCCCCACCGCCGGCCCGGACAACAAGATCCAGCCCCTCGAGCGGTACGGCGTGAAGGTCATCTCCATCGCCTTCTTCGTCCCCGACGGGCAGCCGATCGTCTGGCGCGGTCCCCTCGTGGGCGGCGCGATCCAGCAGTTCCTCCGCGACGTCGACTGGGGCGAGCTGGACTACCTCGTGGTCGACCTGCCGCCGGGCACCTCGGATGCCCAGCTGACGCTGGCCCAGTCCGTCCCGATCTCCGGCTCGGTCCTCGTCAGCACGCCGCAGCAGGTGGCGATCTCCGACGTGGAGAAGGCCCTGGCGATGTTCCGCCGGATGAGCGTCCCCGTGATCGGGATCGTGGAGAACATGAGCGCCTTCGTCTGCTCCCACTGCGGCGAGGCGACCGAGATCTTCGGCCGGGGCGGAGCTGAGCGCTTCGCCCGCGAGCACGACGTGGAGTTCCTGGGCGGAATCCCGCTGGACGTCACGGTCCGCCAGGGCGGCGACGCCGGGATCCCGGTCGTGGCCCAGCGCGAGCCGGGGCCGGCGGCGCTGGCCCTCACCACCATGGCCCGGACCGTTGCCGCCCGGATGTCCGTGCGGGCGGCGCGCCAGCAGCCGGTCCTCACGATCAGCTGAGGCAAGGCCCTGGCACCGGATCCGGTGCGCTGCGAGTCTGACGGTTCGGGGCGACCCTCCACGCGCGCGCCGGGCGGGTATCATCACCGCACACACAGCGCGGTACCGGAGGTGGCATCTGAGCGCGACTGATCCCGGCGGCGATCCACAGGCACCGCCCCCCGGCCCCGGCCAGCCCGCTGCCCCCTCGACCGAGGGCGGCGACCCGCTGCCGTCCGCAGGCGACCCGGGCGCGCCTTCGGCCGCCGAGCCGCCCACCGAGCCGCCGCCCGGCGGACCCCCGCCCGCCGGACCCCCGCCCGCGGGACCTCCGCCGAAGCCGCCGAAGCCGCCCGGCATTCGGGAGCAGGCAACGCGCACGGTTGCCGCCGGGCGCCGCCTGGTCGATGCCCATGTAGCCCTCGCGAAGGCAGAGCTTGCCGTCATCCTCGATGACATCAAGCAGGTCGTCGCCCTGGCCGGGCTCGCCGTCGCCCTCGTGCTCTACGTCCTGCTCCTCGTCTCGGTCGGGATGGCCCTCTTCCTGGGCGAGTGGATCTTCGGCTCGATGGGGTGGGGGATCCTGCACGGCACGCTCTTCTCGATCGCGACCGCGGTGATCCTCGTGCTGATCGCCCTCCGGATCTCGCGGGCCTACCTGGCCGGCATGCTCCTGGTCGCGGTGCTGTTCGGCCTCGCCGTCGGCGTCGTCCTGGGCCTCGCCCTGCCGAACGCCGCCTACGCGGCGATCGCCGAGACGGCGGCGCCCGGGATCGAGACCGGGATCGCGCCGCTCGCCGTCGGCCTCGCCCTCTGGGGAGCCGTCTTCGCCGTCGTGGGCCTGCTGCTGGGCGCCCGCGCGAGCGGCGTCGGGGGCGCCCTTGGCGGGTTCATCGTCGGCGCGGTCCTCGGCGCCCTCTTCGGCGCCTTCACCGCCATCTCGTTCAGCCCCCAGGTCGGGGCTGCCCTCGGTGTCACCGTCACCCTCGTCGCCTGGCCCGCGCTCGCGTCGCTCCGGCTGCGTCACTACGACTGGGCGGCGCTGAAGGTGCGCTTCACCCCGCAGGCGTCGATCGACGCGGCGATGGAGACGAAGGCTTTCGTCGAGGCGCGTCTGCCCGGCGCCAAGGAGGACGCGGCATGAGCGAGCTGCCGGCGGCCGCGCGCCCCACGGATCCGGCCGCGGCGGCCGCCCTCGACGAGGTGGTTGCCGCGCGCGCGGCCCTCGACGACGAGCTCGTCCGGCTGGAGGCGACAGCCCGGGCGGCCGTCGACGTCCGGGCCAGGGTCCGGCGCAACCCGGGCAAGACGGCCGCGGCAGTCGGGGGAACCGCATTCGTGGTCCTGGGCGGGCCCCGGAGGATCTTCCGAGGCGTCAGGCACCGTGTCTTCGGCGTGCCGGATCCCCTGCCTCCAAGCCTGCTGCCCGACCAGGTCGAGAAGGCCGTGCGTGCGCTCGGCGACGACGGCGCGAAGGTCCGCGGAGCCCTGGAACGGGAGTTCGCGGCCTTCGTCGACACCAACCGGAAGGGCGACTCGAAGTTCCTGCGCCGCATCCTGCTCACGGGTGGCGTCCCGCTCGGCTCGCAGATCGGCCGCGAGATCGTGAAGCGTGTCTTCGCCGGGTCGGCCGACGACGTCGCGAGCCGCGAGGCGGAGATCCGCGCTCGCGGCGGCGGTGGGGGGCAACCCCCCGCCCGCTAGACTCGCGCCAGGGGCGAGTGGCGGAATGGCAGACGCGCCGGCCTTAGGAGCCGGTGCCGCGCGAGCGGCGTGTCGGTTCGACCCCGACCTCGCCCACCAACCCGGGGCTGCACGGGCCCACGGCGAGCCCGCGATCCGGCGGGCCCCCGGGACGGCCCCTATACTTCCCCGGCCATGCATGTGACCACGACTCCCGCCGAGAAGAGCACCCTCGTCGTCGAGGTGGAGCTCCCCGTCGACCGCGTCGCGCGCGCCGTCGCCGACGCCACCCGCCGCCTGAGCCAGCAGACCCGGGTCGCCGGGTTCCGCCCCGGCAAGGCCCCTCGCGGCATGCTCGAGCGTGTCTTGGGCGAGGGCGCCGTCTGGGACGAGGCCGTCGAGTCGCTCGTCGAGACCAGCTACCGCGAATGGGTCAAGGGAACGGCCGACGACCCGGCCGTCTTCATCATCGGCCGCCCCGAGGTGGAGGTGGTCGAGGCCGAGGAGGGCAAGCCGCTTCGCTACAAGGCCACGGTGCCGCTTCGTCCCGAGGTGAAGCTCGGCGACTACGCCAACTTCCCGTTCAAGCCCGAGATCGACGCGGTTGACGACGCCAAGGTCGATCGGGTCGTGGACGAGCTGCGCGACCAGCAGGCGACCCTCGGCCCGGTGGAGGAGCGCGCGGCCGCGAAGGGCGACTGGGCGGTCATCGGCTTCAGCGGGACGCGCGACGGCGTCCCCTTCGACGGCGGGACCTCGGAGCGGATGCCGCTCGTCATCGGCGAGGAACGCCTGGTCCCCGGTTTCGAGGAGCACCTCGTCGGCCTGCGGCCCGGCGGAACGGCCGAGTTCGACATCACCTTCCCCGACGACTACCAGGACGAGTCGCTCCGCGGCGCCGCGGCCCACTTCAGCGTCGAGCTCAAAGAGCTGCGGGAGAAGATCCTGCCCGCCGCCGACGACAGCTTCGCCCAGTCGATGGGGGACTTCGCCGACCTGGCCGCCATGCGCACGGAGATCCGCGAGCGGCTGGAGCGGAGCGCCCTCGACCGGGCCCGCCACGGCTTCGCCGACCGGATCATCGACTACGCCGTGAAGAATGCCACGATCGAGATCCCCGACATCCTTGTCGACGAGGAGGTCGAGGTCATGCACGACGAGATGAAGGGCGCCCTCGCCCGCCAGGGGATCACCGAGGAGGCCTACCTCGCGGCCACCGGCAAGGCCGCCGAGGAGCTCCACGCGGAGTTCCGGCCGGGAGCCGAGGAGCGGGCCAAGACCCTGCTCGTCCTGGGCGAGATCGCCACGCGCGAGGGGATCGAGGTCCCGGATCGCGACATCATCGACGAGATCATCCGGGCCAAGGCCCGGTACGCGGCGGAGCCGAAGCTGGCGGCCTACTTCGAGACGCCGCGGGCCCAGGCCGCCATCCGCAGCTCGCTGCGCCGCTCGCGGGTCGTCGAGACGCTCGTCGACCGCTGGCTGGCCGCCCATCCGGAGCACCCGGCCATCCCCCACGCCGAGGGCGACAGGCCGTCGCCGGGCGCGGTGGCGGCCCCCGATCACGACCACGACCACGATCACGACCGCGACCATCACCACGACGTCGGAGTCGCGGCCGAGGCCTCGCCCGCGTGACCCCGCACCTTTCCGAATCGAACCATCTTTCGCGCGGACGCGCGGAGGGAGCCGCTCCAGGAGGATCCGAGATGCTCGTGCCGATGGTCATCGAGTCGTCGAGCCGCGGCGAGCGCGCCTACGACATCTACTCGCGCCTCCTGAAGGAGCGGATCATCTTCCTCGGCGACGCGATCGAAGACACCCTGGCCAACCTGGTGATCGCCCAGCTCCTCTTCCTCGACTCCGAGGACCCCGAGAAGGACATCAACCTCTACGTCAACTCGCCGGGCGGCGTGATCACGTCCGGCCTGGCGATCTACGACACGATGCAGCTCGTCCGGGCCCCGGTCAGCACGATCTGCGTGGGCATGGCAGCCAGCATGGCCGCGGTCCTCCTGGCCGCGGGCCACCCGGGCAAGCGCTACGCCCTCCCGCACAGCCGGATCATGATCCACCAGGGCTCGGGCGGCTTCCGTGGCAATACCCCCGACGTCTTCATCCAGGTCAAGGAGATGGAGACTCTGGTCAACGCGAATCACGAGCTCCTTTCGCGCCACACGGGCCAATCGATCGAGAAGATCGTGAAAGACACCGAGCGGGACTACTTCATGAGCCCCGACGCCGCGAAGGCGTATGGCATCATCGACGCCGTCTACACGCCGCCGGAGAAGGCCGGGGCGGCGTCGCCGGGACTGCCGGCTGCGAGCAATCCGGCCAAGGCGGTTCCGGCGCAGGGCGACGAGGGCCCGGCGCCGGCCGGCGGGTAGGCCCGCCACGGCACCGGCTGCAGCCGCACAGGGAGTGAGGAGACCGTGACCACCGGCAAGACGCCCAAGGTCCCGTATCGCTGCTCGTTCTGTGGCAAGAGCCAGGAGCAGGTTCGGAAGCTGATCGCCGGCCAGGGCGTCTACATCTGCGACGAGTGCATCAACCTCTGCCAGGAGATCATCGAGGAGGAGATGCTCGAGCAGCCGCGCCAGAAGCAGGCCGCGGCCAAGCTCCCCGCGCCCCGCCAGATCAAGAGCTCGCTCGACGACTACGTGATCAGCCAGGAGAAGCCGAAGAAGGTCCTTTCCGTGGCGGTCTACAACCACTACAAGCGGATCAACGCGGGCGCGGCCACGGACGACGTCGAGCTCCAGAAGTCCAACGTCCTCCTGGTCGGGCCGACGGGCTCCGGCAAGACGCTCCTGGCCCAGACCCTCGCCCGCGTCCTCGACGTGCCCTTCTGCATCGCCGACGCGACGTCTCTCACCGAGGCCGGCTACGTCGGCGAGGACGTCGAGAACATCCTCCTCCGGCTGATCCAGGCCGCCGACTTCGATGTCGCCCGGGCCCAGCGCGGGATCATCTACATCGACGAGATCGACAAGATCGCCCGCAAGGCGGACAACCCCTCGATCACCCGCGACGTCTCGGGCGAGGGGGTCCAGCAGGCCCTCCTCAAGATCCTCGAGGGGACGGTCGCCAACGTGCCGCCCCAGGGCGGCCGCAAGCACCCCCACCAGGACTTCATCCAGATCGACACGACGAACATCCTCTTCATCTGCGGCGGGGCGTTCGACGGCCTGGAGAGGATCATCGAGGAGCGGGTGGGGAAGCGGTCCCTCGGCTTCGGCCAGGGCGAGAACGGGACGAGGGCCGAACGCCAGAAGATCTTCGAGCGCCTGATGCCGGAGGACCTCCTGAAGTTCGGGCTGATCCCCGAGTTCGTCGGCCGGCTGCCGGTGGTCGTGACCCTCTCCGCGCTCACTGCGGACGACCTGGTCCGCGTTCTCACCGAGCCGAAGAACGCGATCACCCGCCAGTTCAAGCGCTTCCTGGGTCTCGACAAGGTGGACCTGGTCTTCACCGACGGGGCCCTGCGGGCGACGGCCGACGCGGCGCTCTCGCGCAAGACCGGGGCGCGCGCCCTCCGCACGATCGTCGAGGAGGCGCTCCTCGAGGTGATGTACGACATCCCGGAGCGGACCGAGGTCCGCAAGTGCGTCATCACCGAGGAGACGATCCGTGACGGTCGCCCGCCGCTCCTTCTCACCGAGGCCGAGGTAGAGAAGGGCCTCGACGAGCCGGACCACGCCGGCGTCGTGGCCGCCCGCGGCGAGTCCGCGTAGGGCCCACGGTGCCGGGATCCCCCGGTGCCCGTGGTACACTCCCGGCCTCACGGCGGTGACCGAGAGGAGTAGCGTCGGCGGGGGCCGAAGCGAGCGCGGGACGGTGCGAGCCGCGCGGCAGTCCCCGGCGCGAACGTCGCTCGCGAGCCGTGCGGTCGGCGACCGATAGCGCGCCCCGAGGGGCACCGGAGCCCGCGCCCGCGATGAGCGGCCCGCGCCGGCGCCCGAACCAGCAGGTGGTACCACGACCCCGTTCGTCCGCTGGACGAGCGGGGCGTTCCTGTTTCGAGAGGGAGTGGCGGCGATGGCGGAGCGAACGGAGGGCATGCCGGGCGGCCTCGCCAAGGCGTACCGGCCCGCCGAGTTCGAAGGGCCCATCTACGCGCGCTGGCTCGCCGCCGACGTCTTCGCCCCCGACGGGGCCGGCTCCCGGGCGGATGCCGACGCGCCGCCCTTCGTGCTCATCCAGCCGCCCACGAACGTGACCGGCAGCCTCCACCTGGGCCATGCCCAGCGGACCGCGGTCGAAGACCTGATGACACGCCACGCGCGGATGCAGGGCCGCCCGGCACTCTTCCTGCCGGGCCTCGATCATGCCAGCATCGCCGCCCAGTTCGTCCTCGATCGGATCATCGCCGCCGAGGGCGAGACGCGGGCGAGCCTGGGCCGGGAGCGCTACCTCGAGCGGATGTGGCAATTCATCGACGAGACACGGGGCGTGATCCTCGGGCAGCAGCGGCGCCTGGGGGCGTCGACCGATTGGGGCCGCCTGCGCTTCACGATGGACGACGTCTCCAGCCGGGCGGTCAGGGAGGCATTCCATCGACTCTACCGCGAAGGGCTGGCCTACCGTCACGAGACGCTCATCAACTGGTGCCCGGGGTGCCGGACCAGCCTCTCGGACCTGGAGGTGATCGCCACACCGGAGACGGGCACCCTCTGGACGATCCGCTATCACCTGGTCGACGAGGCCACCGGCGCCGACGAGCCCGGCGCCTTCATCGCCGTGGCCACGACTCGCCCCGAGACGATCCTCGGCGACACGGGGGTCGCGGTCCACCCGGACGATCCGCGCTACACGAACCTCGTCGGCCGGCGGGCCCGCATCCCCTTCGTCGACCGCCTCGTCCCGGTCATCGCCGACCCGGTCGTCGAGCCCGGCTTCGGCACGGGCGCGGTCAAGATCACCCCGGCTCATGACAACGACGACTACGCCACCGGCCAGCGTCACGACCTTCCGTTCGTCGACGTGATGCGAGACGACGGCCATATCTCGTCCGCCGGTGGCCACTACGCGGGGCTCGAGCGCTACGCGGCTCGGCAGCGAATCCTCGCCGACCTGGAAGGAGCCGGGGACCTCGTCGGCAGCAAGCCCCACGAGATGATCATCGGCCGCTGCCATCGCAGCCACGACGTCGTGGAGCCGCGCCTCAAGACCCAGTGGTTCGTCCGGACGAAGCCCCTTGCGGCGGCCGCCCTCCAGGCCACCCGGACGAAGCGGACGGTCATTCTTCCCGAACGCTTCGAGAAGGTCTGGGAGCACTGGCTTACCGATATTCGCGACTGGAACGTGAGTCGCCAGCTCTGGTGGGGCCACCGGATCCCGGCGTGGTACTGCCCGGACGGCCACGTGACGGTTACATCCGCGCAGGGTGGGCCGGATGCGTGCGAGTCCTGCGGCCGTCCCGCGCGGGAGCTGACCCAGGATCCCGACATCTTCGACACCTGGTTCAGCTCGGGGCTGTGGCCATTCTCGACGCTGGGCTGGCCGGAGGAGACGCCGGACCTCGCCCGGTTCTACCCGGGCACGGTCATGGAGACGGCCTACGACATCATCTTCTTCTGGGTTGCCCGGATGATGATGCTGGGCATCCACCTCGCGGGTGACGCGCCCTTCCAGGTCGTCTACCTCTCGGGCCTGGTTCGCGACCCGTACGGCCAGAAGATGTCGAAGACAAAGGGCAACGTCGTGGACCCGCTGGAGGCGATCGACGAGTCGGGCGCCGACGCGCTCCGCTTCGCCCTCATCCACGGCGCCGCCCCCGGCAACGACCAGAAGTTCAGCGCCGAGAAGCTGGAGAGCGCCCGCAACTTCGCGAACAAGCTCTGGAACGCGGCGCGGTTCGTCCTGGGGGCCCGCCCGGCGACGATCCCGCCAGGCGCCGCGCGACGAGCGCCGGACGCGGCGCACCTGGGGCCGGCGGAGCGCTGGCTGCAGAGCCGCGTCGCCGCCACCGTGACCGCGACCGACCGCGCTCTGTCCGACTATGCCTTCGGCCAGGTGACGGCGACGCTCTACGACGCGATCTGGGGGGAGTACTGCGACTGGGCCCTGGAGCTGGCCAAGGTCCGGCTGGCGGACGACGCCGTGCCGGCCGCCGACCGCGAGGCGACCTGGTGGACGCTCGTCGGGGCCCTGGACACGTACCTGCGGCTGCTGCACCCGGTGATGCCCTTCCTGACCGAGGCGATCTGGGGGCAGCTGCCCAGGGCGCCGGAAGACCCGGAGCTCCTCGTCGTGGCCGACTGGCCGACGGCTGGGCGGGTGGACGGCGGGGCCGACGCCGAGATCGGCGGGCTGCTCGACCTCGTGCGGGCGATCCGGAACGCCCGCGCCGAGGCCCGGATCGAGCCGGGCGCCTGGCTCGCGGTCGACGTGGCCGTCACGGCGGCCGTGGCGCCCACCTTCGACGACGTGCGACCCGCGCTGGAGCGCCTCGCCCGCGCGCGCCCGCTCGTCCGCGTGGCCGACCGCGGGGTGCTGCACGCGGACCCGCGGGGCGGCCTGGCCGTCGTGGCCGGCGACCTGGAGGCCGTCATCCGCCCGCTTGCCGTGGAAGCCGGGACGGCCGCCCGGGACCGTGCCCGCCTCGAGAGGGAGCTCGCCGACGCCGAGGCCCAGCTCGCCGCGGTGCGGGCGCGCCTCGCCGACGGGCGGTTCACGGCCAAGGCACCGCCGGCGGTCGTCGAGGGCGCCCGAACCAGGGAGGCCGAGCTGGTGGAACGGGCGGCGAGGCTCCGGGCCCGGCTCGAGGATTGACGGCGAAGGACGGCGATGGCAACCGCGCGGGGCTCCGCCTGCGGCGGGCGGGCGGGCGCCGCTGCTAGGATTACCGGCAACGATCCGATGGAGGTTCCGTGCCGCTCGAGTTCCTGAAGCGCAAGGGCCGCGCCGACGTGCGGCAGGCCCCGCCGCCGATCCCCGAGGACGCCCCCGCCCAGGAGTACATCCTCAAGCTCTACTACGCCGGCAAGAGCACCGAGGGCGTCCGTCTCAAGGCGGGGCCCCACGCCCTGGCCGAGCTGCCATCGATGCTGGCCGGGCTCGCGAAGAGCGAGATCGAGGTGGTCGACCCTCTGCCCATCGAGTTCGGCGCGGCGGCGCCGACGATCATCAGGTCGTCGGAAGCCATGCAATGGGTCAACGCCCATCATGGCCTCGGCCCGATCACCCGCCACGCGCTCTTCGTCCTCGAGTCGATCGACGCGATCGACATGGCCTACGACACGCTGGCGGTGGCCTTGCTCGACGGGGAGGTGGACACGTCCGGCTACCCGGAGTACAGCGCCGTCGTCGGCGGGGTTGCATCCCACTGGGACGAGGGCACGGGCGACATGCTGGTCCGCGCCGTCGTTGGGTGGGGCGGTCGCGGCGTCCGCGGCGACACGGACAGGATCGCCGCGCGCGGCCTCGCCGGGCTCTTCCAGAACATCCTCGCCAACGAGCACGCGCTGGGGATCGCGTCCCCGGATCGGCCCGTCCCCGCCGCCGGCCGGGGCGGCGTGGTCTGCGCCCATTGCAGCTTTGCCTCGGCCCACGAACGGGCGTTCTACTGCCCGAAGTGCGGCATGCGTCTCCTGCGCGGCTGACAGGACGTCGAGCGACCACCGTGCCCGTCTACGACTACGTCTGCAGGTCGTGCGGCCACCGGTTCGAGGCCTTCCACGGCCTCAACGAGGCGGGCCCGCACCAGTGTCCGCTCTGCGAGGGCGCGGTCACCCGCGTGTTCGCTCCTCCGACGATCCATTTCAAGGGGAGCGGCTGGGCCAAGAGCGACCGGCGCGCCTCGGCGGCTTCATCGAAGAAGAAGGCGGGCGGACAGGCGAAGGCGGGCGAACCGGGGTCGAGCGGATCGAGCCCTGGAGACGCGACGGCCGGAGACTCGGCGGCCGGCGGGTCGAGCTCGAGCGGGTCGAGCTCCGGCGGAGCGGCCTCCGGTGAAGCGGCCTCCGGCGAGTCGACCTCCGGCGAGTCGACGTCTCGCGGGTCGACGTCCACGTCGTCCGGCGCCGGCGGCTGAGTCTGCCCAGATGAGCCGCGTCGCGTCCGACTGGATCAGCCTCGCCGAGGCGGTCGAGATCCTCGGCGGCGCGAACATCCACCTGCGCCCGGCGACGCTCGGGCGCTGGGCGCGCGAGGGCCGCCTCCAGACGATCAAGCTGGGCGGCCGGCGCTACGTCCGCCGGGTCGAGGTCCGGGCGCTCCTCCGGCCCCGGCGACGGGTGGCCGCCGGGGCGCTCCAGCCGGGCCTCTTCGAGGAGCTCTGACCGTGAGTGCGCCGGGGTCGACGGGCGATCCTCCCGGCCGCCCGGTCCCGGCGGAGCGGCCGAGCCTCGTCGGGCGGGTTGCAGGGCGAGCCGTCGCCGTCGTCGAGCCGCTCGTGGCGCGCATTCTCGGTGTGCCGCGGATCGCGATGGCCAACGCGGTCTACGCGCGGTATTCGTCCTCCAGCGGCCCCATCCTGGCGCGCGGCATGGCGTTCGTGGCGCTCTTCGCCATCGTGCCCGCCGTCCTCGTCATCCTCTCCATCGTCGGCCTCTTCGTGGCCGATCCGGCCGTCCGCTCCGAGATCGTGGGGATCCTCACCGCCCAGTTCCCTTCGATGGCGCCCGTCCTCGACGAGGCCCTGGCCTCCTTCTCGGGGCTCGCCCCGACGACGGGGCTCATCGGTCTCGGCCTCCTCGTCTGGAGCGCGAGCTCGCTGGTGCGGGCCGTGGACGGGGCGTTCCGGGTCGTCTTCGAGGACTCCGGCGAGGGGCGTACGCCGATCCGCGACGTGGTGTCGGTGCTGGCGATGGCCGCCGGGACGTTCGTGGCGGCGATGATCCTGGTCCTTGTCACCCTGCCCGGGTTCGTGGGCGAGGCGACCGGTCTGCCGGGACGGCTGGTGCGCGCCGCGACCTCGTTCGCCGGCGTGACCAGCCTCGTCGCGCTCGCCTTCGCCTTCGTTCCCCGGCCGCGACCCGCCCTGCGGGCCCTGTGGCTGCCGGCCCTCCTCACCGGCCTGGCCATCTACCTGCTGTCCGAGCTCTTCGTCTTCCTCGGTCCGCTCCTGTTCGGGTCGGCCCAGCTCTACGGCGCCTTCGGGGCGCTCTTCCTGGGGCTCGTGTGGCTGGGCAACATCACCCAGGTCTTCCTGCTCGGCGCAGCCTGGGTCGCCGAGCGCGACCGGCGGGCGCGCCAGGCGGAGCCGAACGCGGGCATGGGCGAGGCCGTGCCGGGGGTCTGAAGACGCGGCCGCCCGGGACGGCGAATCAGGCCTGGCGGCTGCCGCAGCGTCGACAGAAGCGCGCGTTGGCCGAGAGCGAGAGGCCGCAGTTGACGCAGGCCTGCACGGCCGGCGGTCTCGGGCGGCCCGCGGCGCCGGGGCCCGACGCCGCGAGGACCTCCTGGCTTGATGCAGCCCAGATGCCCGTGGGCTCGGGCCGGGCCGTGGCGAGACGTGCAGCCCACGGCGCGGCCGCGGATCGCGGGGCCGGGCCGGCCGGCGGCGCCTGCCGTTCAGGGATGGGCCACGCGGGGGCGTCGGGCCGGCCGGATGGCGGAGCCACAGCGTCGTCGGGGGCGCCGACGCGCCAGGTCGGCTGCTCGACCGCGTCGACGGGCGCGGGAGCCGCCGCGGGCTCGGGTGCGGGCTCGGGTGCGGGCTCGGGTGCGGGCTCGGGTGCGGGCTCGGGTGCGGGCTCGGGCGGGCTCGGGCCCGGTCGCCGGGCCGGCCGCGGGCTCCGTGGTCGCGTCGACGGTGGCCGGCCGGGCCTCGGTTGCCGGCTCTGCGGCAGGCTCTGCGGCAGGCTCCGCGGCCGCGAGCGGGACGTCGCCCGGCTCGGCAGGCTCGGGGGCGGCCGCGGGCTCCAGGCGTGGCTCCGCGGGCGCCTCGGCTGCCAGGCGCCCGGCCGCCAGGGCCGCCTCGACCTCGGCGAGCTCGGCCGCGGTCAGCTCATCCGCTCCGACGCCGGAGGGCGCGGCGACGAACGTGTCGGGCCGTTCGGGGGCATCCGGCGCTTCGACGGACTCCGCCTCGGCCGGCGGGATCGCCGTGGCGCCGATCACGCTGACGTGCCCCAGGTCGGCGGTGGGCCACGCGCCGGCTCCTGTGACAGCGTCGTCCCGGGAGAGGCCATCGTCGTCGACCGGACCGGCGAGCGGCACGTCCGGAACGAGCCCGGGAAGCACCTCGAGGGAGAGATCGGGGGCACACGCCAGGCACTCGCCCGCCGCCTCGTTCCAGCAGTTCGCACAGGTGTACTGCCGACAGGACATGCAGAAGTTGAACGTCCGGTGGAACGCGTCGAGCTGGAGCAGGACACCCGCCCGCGCCTCCTCGTTCCGCGCCACGGCCATCGCCTGGTCCATCGGCATGCCGGGGTTCGCCACGTAGTTCTTCAGGCCGCGGGTCAGCAGGCGGACGCGGCCGATTCCCGGGCGGCGTTGTTTCGCGGTCTCCTCGAAGGAGTACCGCGTGCCGCAGCGCTCGCAGAACGACTCGGTGATCGTGTCCGTCATCAGGCACCCGGGCGGAAACCGCGGCGCGGGTCGCATCGACCCACCCGAGGGGCCGAGAGTATACCGTAGGGGTCCGAGCGCCCCGGGGACCGACGTACCGCACGGGGCCCCCGATCGTCCCTCGCGGCGTACCCGGACGCTCTGCACGGAGGCCCGCCCCGCTCGATGCGCCCGCTCGTCGCGCTCGAACGCTTTCTCGAGAGACTTTTCGAGCGTCCTTCGGCCCGTCTCCTCGGCGCGCAGCTCGAGCCGGTCACCCTGGCCCGGCGCGTGGAGCGAGCGATGGATGCGGAGCGGCGCGCCGCCGCCGATGGCATGGTGGCGCCCACGCGGTTCGCGGTCAGGGTCTCCCAGGCGGACGCCGCCGCCCTCGCTCGCCTCCCGACGCTCGAGGATGACCTCGCCACAGTTGCCCTCGATCACGCGCGGCGCCGCGGTTACCGGATCCCGGAGCGACCGATCGTCGCCCTCCTCGGGGCGCCCGAGCTCGCGCCCGGCGACGTCCGCGTGACGGCCGGGTTCGCCGACGGCAGCCGCCGGCTCATGCCGCCGGGCGCGCAACCGGAAAGGACCCTGGTACATGCGCTGCCGCCGGCCGCCCCGCCGGGCGCCGTGCTGCGGGTCACCCCGCCGGGGCGTGCGGCGCTGGACGTGGCTCTCGACGGGCGCCCGCTGACGATCGGACGCGCCCTGGACGTCGAGGTCGTGCTTGCGGACCCGCTGGCCTCGCGACGCCACGCGCGCCTCTCGTCCCGCAGCGGCCGGCTCGTCCTCGCCGACCTCGGGAGCACGAACGGGACGCGGGTCAACGGGGAGCCGGTGCGCGAGGCCGTCGTCGGTCCGGGCGACCGGATCGAGATCGGGGCGACCCTGATGGAGGTCGTCGCGGCCGGCACACCGCGGCCGTCGTGATGGACGCCGGGCTCAACGTCGCCCTGTGGGCGCTTCGCTTCGCGTTCCTTGCCCTGCTCTGGGTTGCCCTGGCGTTGATGGCGCGGGCTCTCCTCCGCGACGTGCGGGCGGCTTCCCGCGACCCCGCAGCGTCGCTCGGTCGGCTCGTCGTCGTCGCCTCGTCGGGGCAGCCGGCGCCCGGGGCCGTCTTCGCCCTCGACGCCGTGACGACGCTCGGCCGCGACCTCGGCAGCAGTGTCGTCGTGGACGATCCGTACGCGTCGGCGCACCATGCTGCGCTCACCTTCCGCGGCCGGGCGTGGTACGTCGAGGATCTCCACAGCACCAACGGGACGCACCTCAACGGAGCCCCGGTTGCCGGGGTGACCGGGCTGGCGTACGGCGACGAGATCCGGATCGGCGACGTCCGGCTCCGCCTCGAGCGCGGCCGCGGATGACGGGGTTCGCGGCCGACGCCGTCGCGCCGGCCCTGCCCGGCTTCCCTCGCCCCCGGGCCCGGCCGCGCGAGCTCGGCCTGCTTGCGGCGGTCGTTGCCGCCCTGGCGATCGGGAGCCTGTCGCTGGGGCTCTTCCGCACCGGGCGCCTGGAGCCGGCCGATCCGGTGGGCCTCCTCCTCTACGCCGCCGGGCTCCTCATCGCGCACGTCGTGCTCGTCGCCTCGGGGCGGCGGCTCGACGAGGTGCTTCTCCCCGCCGCGGCGTTCCTCGGCGGCATCGGCCTCCTCGTCATGGAACGCCTGCCGCAGGATCTCGTCGTCCAGGAGATCGGGCCGTGGACCATGGGGCTCGGCGACCTCCAGCTCCTCTGGCTGGGCATTGCCCTGGCCGTCGTGACGACGATCGCCGTGGCCTTCCGGTCCGACCGCTGGCTGCGCCTGTACAAGTACACCTGGGCCGCCGCCGGGCTCGTCGTTCTCGCCCTCACGTTCGTCTTCGGCTCGGACGTCAATGGCTCGCGCCTCACTCTGCAGATCGGGCCGCTCAGCGGCCAGCCGTCCGAGCTCCTCAAGGTGATCCTCGTGGTCTTCTTCGCCGCGTACCTCGCGGAATACCGGGTGCTCCTGGCCGACGCCAGGGTCCGGGTGGTGGGATCGCTCACCGTGCCCCCCCTGCCATACCTCGCCCCGATCGCGGCGATGCTCGCCCTGGCCCTCGGGATCGTGGTCATCCAGCGGGACCTCGGCGCGGCGCTCCTCTTCTACGCGGTCTTCCTGGCGCTCCTGTTCCTCGCGACTGGCCGCCTGACCGACGTCGTGCTGGGGCTCCTCCTCTTCGCCGCAGGCTTCCTCGTGCTGGCCGCGATCTTTCCCCACGTCCAGCAGCGGATCGCGATCTGGCTGGATCCCTGGGCCGACCCCCTCGGCGGGGGATTCCAGCTCATCCAGGCCCTCCATGCCTTCGCCCGCGGCGGCCTCGTCGGCACCGGGCTGGGAGCCGGGCTCCCGGAGATCGCCGGCCGGCCGCCGATCCCGGCAGTCCATACCGACTTCCCGCTGGCGGCGATCGGGGAGGAGCTGGGGATGACGGGGGTGCTGGCCGTCCTGGCCGCGTATCTCGTGCTCGTCGAGCGCGGTCTGCGGATCGCGGCGTCGTCGCGGGACGACTTCCGGGCCCTGCTGGCCGCCGGCCTCGCGCTCGTGATCGGGGTGCAGGCGGCGATCATCGCCGGCGGCAACCTGAAGCTCATCCCGCTGACCGGGATCACCCTGCCGTTGATCAGCTACGGCGGGTCGTCGCTGCTGGCGAACGCGATCGTGGTCGGCATGCTCCTGGCGCTCTCCGATCGCGGGGCCGCGCCGCTCGCTCCGCCGCGCCGGCCGCGGCTCGCCCGCCTGCGCCGGTCGCCCGGGGGCGCCTGATGACGCAGGGTCGCCCGCCGGCGGGCCGCGCTCCCGCCGCCGCCGCTGTCATGGTCCTGATCTTCGGCATTCTCGCCGCCGGGTCCGCGTACTGGCAGGTGATCCGGGCCGATGAGCTCGCGTCGTCCCCGACGGACGCGGCGGTCCTGGCAGCGGCGCGGACCGTCGAGCGCGGGAAGATCCTGGATCGCGACGGGCGGACCCTGGCGAGCAGCCGGCGCGCCGGGGACGGCACGCCCTATCGCGTCTACGCCGACGCGGCCGTGAGCCACCCTGTCGGGTACGCCTCGGCGCTCTACGGATCGGCCGGCCTGGAGCGCGCGTACGCGGCCGCGCTGACGGGCGCCCGGGGCAGCGACCCGATCTCGCGGACGTTCGCCAAGTTCCTGCCGCCCGAGGACCGGCGCATGGACCTCCGGAGCTCGCTCTCGCTGGCCTTCCAGCGGCTGGCCGTGCGCCTCCTCGGAAGTGACCGCGGCTCGGTCGTGATGCTGGACCCGCGCACCGGCGAGATCCTGGCGCTGGCGTCGACGCCGACGTTCGACGCCTCGGGCGTCTCGAACCCGGCGACAGCGCGGGCGACGTTCGCGGCGCTCCGGGAGGACGAGGATTCACCGCTCCTGGACCGGGCAACCCAGGGGTTGTACGTCCCCGGCTCGGTCTTCAAGATCGTGACGGCCATCGCCGGCCTCGGCAGCGGCTCCGTGACCCCTGCGACGACGTATCCAGAGCAGCCCGGGGCCGAGCTGGACGGCCTGGTCGTGGACGGCTTCACGGTCCGCGACGGCCACCACGCCTTCACCGGGGACGAGCAGCTGGACCTGCTCACGGGCACCGAGGTCTCGTGCAACATCTGGTATGCCCTCGCCGGCCTCGACACCGGCGGAGCCAACCTGGACGCCTTCGCCCGGCGGCTCGGATTCGGCGAGCCCCTCCCCTTCGACCTGCCGACTGCCGCGTCGCAGCTGACGAACGGCGGGGGACCCCTCCCCGGCGGCTTTCTCGACGACGTCGAGCTGGCCAACGCGGCCTACGGGCAGGGCGAGGTGCTGGCGACGCCACTCCAGATGGCCCTCGTCGCGGCGGCGGTGGCCAACGGCGGCGAGCTGATGGAGCCGCGCCTGGCGACCGCCCTCATCGATCGCCAGGGCCGGGCCACGACGCTCGATGCGCGCTCGATGGGGCGCGTCCTCGACGCCGCCTCCAACGCCGCGATCGTGGAGGCGATGACACTGGCGGTGGAGGGCGACCGCGGCCGGCTCTTCACCGAAGGGGCGAAGGTGCCCGGGGTGCTCACTGCGGGGAAGTCGGGGACCGCTGAGATCGGCGGCGACGGCGAGCCGCACTCCTGGTTCATCGGCTTTGCCCCGGCCGATGCACCGACGGTCGCGATCGCGGTCATCGTGGAGCAAGGCGGGCGGGGGGGCGCGCGGGCGGCGCCCCTGGCCGGCCGGATGCTGCGGGCCTACTTCGCGGCCCAGCCATGACCGCCGACCGCGAGAAGCCCGCTGATCCGCCGTCGGAGCCGCCCGGCCCCCGCCCGCTCGTGGAGCGTGTGGGCATGGCGGCGATCGCGGCCGCCTTTGCCACGCTGTTCGGCGGCCTTGCCGCGATCTCGCTCGTGTCGGGCGAGCCCTTCCTGGCCTTCATGGCGGCGTTCGCAGCGGTGATGACCGCGTGCCTCGGGGTCCTGACGCTCGTGCGCGGCTGACCAACCTCGGCGTCCCGGGTGACCCGTCCGGAACCGATTCGGGCGGCACGACGTACTATCTCCGGACCCCGAGTCTGCCACCACCGCGCGTCGTCCGGGCGACCCGTTGCCGGGAGCGTCCGGCCCGCCGTTCGGGGCCGCACCGCGAGGAGCCCGATGACGAAGATCCAGGAGTCCGGCGACCGGGTCGTCGCGAACGTCGAGCGCGTGATCGTGGGCAAGCACCACGAGGTGCAGCTCGCGCTGGTGGCGCTCATGTGCCGCGGCCACCTCCTGATCGAGGACGTCCCGGGGACCGGCAAGACCGTGCTCGCCAAGGCGATCGCGCGCAGCCTCGGCTGCACCTTCCGGCGGATCCAGTTCACCCCGGATCTGCTGCCGTCCGACGTGACGGGCCTCTCGATCTACAACCAGAAGACCCAGGAGTTCGAGTTCCGGCCGGGTCCGATCATGAGCCAGGTCGTGCTCTCGGACGAGATCAACCGGGCCACCCCGAAGACCCAGTCCGCGCTCCTCGAGTGCATGGAGGAGCGGCAGGCGACGATCGACGGGATCAGCCACCCGATGCCCAACCCGTTCCTCGTCATCGCCACCCAGAACCCGATCGAGTACGAAGGCACCTTCGCCCTGCCCGAGGCGCAGCTCGACCGTTTCATGCTTCGCCTCCGGCTGGGGTACCCCACGCCGACCGAGGAGATCGTCATCCTGGACGAGCAGAAGCGCATCCATCCCCTCGACGACCTGGGCGAGGTCCTGTCGGTCGCGGAGCTGCGCGAGATGCAGACGGCCGTGCGGGAGATCTACGTGGACGCGAGCGTCTCGGAGTACATCGTTCGCCTGGTGAACGCGACGCGGACCCACCCCGACGTCTACCTTGGCGCCTCCCCGCGGGGCAGCATCGCCCTCTATCGGTCCGGGCAGGCTCGCGCGGCGCTCCTGGGCCGCGACTACGTGATCCCGGACGACGTCAAGGCCCTGGCCGGCCCCGCGCTCGCCCACCGCCTGATCATCAAGACGAGCTCGTCGATCCGCGAGGTCGACTCCGAGACGGTGGTCCGGGAGCTGCTGGAGACCGTCGCGGTGGACGCCCCCGGCCGGCCCGCCGGCCCGCGTCGGATCGAGGCCGAGGAGCCCCGGGCGCGCTAGGCGCGCCGGTCGCGCAGGGCACGGGGGTTGGTCGTGGTCGTTCTCCGCCGCCTGCCGTTCCTGATCGTTGCGACGGCTCTCGTCATGGCTGCGTTCAGCACCGGCGCGCCCTTCCTCTTCTTCCTCGTCTACCTCGGACTCGGGGTGCTGGGCGGCAGCTACCTCGTCACGCGGTTCGGCCTGGCCGACCTGGAGGCCGGGTACGCCGTGAACCAGCTGCAGGCGCACGTGGGCGAGGTGCTCCGGGCGACCTACACCCTCCGCAGCACGAGCAGGATCCCGAAGCTCTGGCTGGAGGCTCACAACCCCTCCACGCTGCCGGTGCCGCTGCCGGGCCGGGCGATCTCGCTCGGCCCGAATGGCGAGCGTTCGTGGATCGCCAAAGTGCCGCTGGGGCGCCGGGGCCATTTCCGGGTCGACCCGCTCCAGATCCGGACGGGAGATCCATTCGGCTTCTTCGAGGCGAACGCCTCCGTGGGCCACGGCCTGACCCTGGTCGTCTACCCGCGGCTCGAGCCGATTCCCCGCTGGCGCCTCCAGGCCGCCAGCCTGGAAGGGAGCCGCTCGACGCCGGTCCGGACCCAGCAGACGACGCCGTTGGCCACGACCATCCGGCCGTACGCGCCGGGCGACGGCTTCAACCGGATCCACTGGCCGTCGACCGCCCGCACCGGCCAGATCCAGGTCAAGGAGTTCGACCTCGAGCAGACCGCCGACGTCTGGATCGTCCTCGACCTCCAGCGCGCATCCCAGATCGGCGCCGGGGACGACGGCACGGTCGAGGTCGGCGTCCGGGTAGCGGCCGCGATCGCCGAACGGGCGATCGAGGAGAACCGGGCGGTCGCGCTCACGACGACCGGAAGTCGGGTGACCGTCCTGCCGCCCGATCGCGGCCCGCGCCAGCGCCAGAAGATCCTGCAGCTGCTCGCCGCCGTGGAGGGCGATGGGACCACGCCGCTCGCCGAGGCGCTCGTCGCCGGGCTGCCGCTCCTGCGGCGGGGCATGTCGGCCATCGTGGTCACGGCGTCGACGGAGCCCGGGTGGGTGCGTCCCCTGGCGACGCTTCGGCCACGAGGCATCGGCTGCCAGGTGATCTGGCTCGACCCGGCCGTCTATGCTCGCCGGGCAGCGGAAATCGACGGCACGGTCGGCGCGCCGGAGGTCGCCGCCGCGCTTGCGGATCGCCAGACCGCCGTGCGCAACCTGCGCCACCAGGTCGCCGAGTTCGACATCCGGACCCACGTGGTCCCGCCGCGCGTCGCGCTCGACGAGGTCCTCGTCGGATGACCGCGGCTCGCGCGCCGTTCGACCTGGGCGCCGGCTACGAGGCCTCCCGACCCTCCGAGCGTCGCCACGCGGGATCCCCAGCCGAGGGCTGGACGAGCGTCCTGCTCCTCGTGCTGATGTGCGCCCTTGTCGGCTGGGCGATCGACGACGCCCGCTGGGTCCTCGGCGACGAGGCGAACACCGACTTCCTGCCCTGGGCCGGCGCCCTCGGCGTCCTGTGGGGCTTCGCGGCGGCGAAGCTCGGGCGCGGCCGCCTCGTCGCGCACGGCGGTGGGGCCCTGCTGGCGACCACCTTCCTGGTGCTCGCCGCCGGGAGCCACCTCGCGTCGGGCGAGGACCTGGCGGGCATCGTCCGCGTCACCGCGGAGGGCGTCTGGGGCGCCTACGAGGACCTCGTCCTGCGCGGCCACGCCACGACGAACGAGATCGCCCACTACCTTCTCGTGCTCGGAGCCATCGTGTGGGGGGCCGGCCAGTTCGCCGGGTACACCGCGTACGCGCACCGCCGGCCGCTCTCCGCCGTCGTCCTGCCCGGGACGATCCTGGTCGTCAACGTCTCCCTGACGGTCCTCGACCAGTTCGCGATCCTCGCCATCTTCGCCCTCGCCGCGCTCCTCTTCCTGGTTCGCATGCACGTCGCGGACGAGCAGCGCACGTGGGCGCGCCACCGGATCGCCGACGTCGGGAACGCGGTCGGACTTTCCATGCGGGCCGGGCTCACGTTCGTCGGCCTCGCCCTCGTGGGGAGCCTCGCCCTTACGAACTTCGCCTCCTCGGCGCCGCTCGCCGGCTGGTGGCAGGGCCTCGACCAGCGGCTCATCGACGTGGGCACCGAGCTGGCCCGCTTCTTCCCGTCCGGGGGACCGGGGACAAACTTCGGCGGCGCGACCTTCGGGGCGGCCGTCACCGTCGAGGGCATCTGGACCTCGGACGACACGCCGGTCCTCTCGATCACGGAGAGCCCCGACGCGCCGCGCCTCAAATGGCGGGCGGTCGCCTACGACCGCCTCGTGGGCAACCAGTGGAGCCGCCGCGAGACCGTCGACCTGGCGATCCCCGCCGGGCAGGACCTGTTTGCGGGCACCGGCGAGCCTCCCGTCCAGACGGTCGCGACACGCGAGGTCTCCTTCGTCGTGCGGGGTGCCTCGGGGGCGCTCGGCGTGCTCGTTGCCCCCGGCATCGCCGCAACCGTCGACCGGACGACGCGGCTCACCCTCGTGAAGGAGGGGAGCGAGACCTGGTTCGCTGGTGCCCACGTGGACGGTGCGGCCTCCTACGCGGCGACCGCCCGCGTCCCCATCGTCACCGAGGGGGTGGCCGACGCTCTGACCGAGAACCGCCTCCGGGCAGCCGGCTCCGACTACCCGGCCGACCTCCGCGCGGTCTACCTCGACCTGCAGCCCGGAACGGCGGGCGAGGACGTCCGGGCGCTCCTCGCGACCATCCTCGAGCCGGCCCGGCCGGGCAATCCTTACGACACGGCCCGCGCGATCGAGTCGTACCTGGCCGATCCTGCCAACTTCACCTATGACCAGGACGTGCTCGACGTCGAGTGCGGTGGCCGCGGCGTCGCGGACTGCTTCGCGATCTCCCGGCGAGGCTACTGCGAGCACTTCGCCACCACGATGGTCGTCATGCTTCGCCTGCAAGGCATCCCGGCTCGGCTCGTCGAGGGCTACCTGCCGGGAGAGCGCGACGCGGCCGGCGAGGAGACGATCCGGCGGTCGGGTGCGCACGCCTGGGTGGAGGCCTGGTTTCCGGGCTACGGATGGGTCGACTTCGATCCGACGGCCGGCGTCGGCCAGCCTCTGGCGATTGCCCCGGGTCCACCGGTGGCGGCGTCCACGCCCGGGCCGAGCGGCGCCGGCGCCACCCCTCCCGCGATTGACCGGAACGGGGTTGACGACGCGAGGCAGCCGGCCGGCGGCGGGAGCGCCACGCCGGGCACGCCGGGGATCGGGCCGGTCCTCGTCCTGGGGATCCCGGCGGTCACTGCCCTTCTTGCCGTTGCCTTCGTCTGGCTGCGGCGGCGGCTGGCCCGACCGGTCCAGCCGGACATCGTCTTCCGGACGGTCGCCGGGATGGCCGGTCGCCTCGGCCACCCGCGCCGACCCACGCAGACGGTCTACGAGTACCTCGGGAGCCTGTCCGACGCCGTCCCCACGGCACGACCCGAGCTGCAGCTCGTGGCCCGCTCCACCGTGGAGACGACATACGGGCGCCGGCGCCTGCCGCCCGACCGCCTGGCGGCCCTCGGTCGGGCCCAGCGGCGGCTGCGGGTCGCGCTCCTGCGGCTCGCCTTCCGGCCGGGCCCGCGTCGCTAGGCCGCCCTACAGCGCGCCGGAGCGGGCCCGCTCGGCCGCCGCATCCTCTTCGGCGCGCGTCGCCTCGACAGCCTCTCGCTCCAGCGGGGCGAGATGCTCGGTGCGGTTCCAGGCGCGGAGGACGGTCCGGCCGTTGCGGACGTCGAGGACCGCGATCCCCGTGGTGGTCTGGGTGAACGTCCAGAAGCGGTCGAGCGGGAGTCCGAGCAGCGCCAGGAGCGCCACCTTGAAGGCGCCATCGTGGCCAACGAGAATGGTCCACGGTCCGGCGTGGGCGTCGTAGTAGGAGGGGGTGCCGGCCGGCCCGGGGCCGCCGGCCGCGAGATCACGGAGAACGCCGGCCAGGGCGGTGCGGACGCGCCCATCGACCTCCGCGAGCGACTCGCCGCCCGGCGCGTGGACGCCGACCGGGTCGCGCCGCCAACCGGTGATCTCGGCCGGGTAGCGCTCCTCGACCTCGCGCTGGAAGAGCCCCTCCCAGGCGCCCTGGGCGATCTCGGCGATGCCGGGCTCGGATCGGAGCACGGGCAGGGGACGGCCGGCCTCGGGGAAGGCCGCAGCCACGGCCTCGGCCGTCTCGCGCGTCCGGGCGAGCGGCGAGTGGACGATCGCCACGGGCTCGCCGGCGGGAACCGGGAGGCGGGGCGGGGCATCGGGCGCGGCGAGGCGAGCGCCGGCGAGGGCGGCTTGGCGCCGGCCGAGCGGCGACAGGGGCGTGTCGGAGCGCCCCTGGAAGCGGCCCTCGGCCAGCCACTCCGACTGCCCGTGACGCAGGAAGACGATCGTGGCGGCGAGGTCCGCCGGCACCGCCAGCGGGCGCGGCGCGACGGACGGCATCCCGCCCCCCGGGGGCGCCCCGCCGGCCGCCTCACGGCCACCGGTCATCCGGCCGGCTCGAGGTCGATCACCCACTGGTCCAGGACGCCGTCGATCGCCCGGATCGCCGCCGCAGTCTCGGCCGGGACCGGGTCGTCGAGGGCCAGGAACATGACCGCGTCGCTGCGTGGCGCCGAGCGCCCCAGGTGCATCGCGCTGATGTTCACGTCGGCCGTCCCGAGCAGGCTGCCGACACGGCCGATCATCCCGGGCCGGTCGACGTGGGTCGAGATGAGCATCCACGGCGCCGGCGCGACGTCGAGCCAGTAGTCGTCGAGGCGGACGAAGCGGGGCTCACCGTTCGCCAGCGTGCCCGCTACCGCGCGGGCCGTCCCGTCGGCCGCCGTCCCCGAGATCGTCACGAGGGTCGAGAACGCCCCCGCGTCCGGCGTCCGGCGCTCGACGACCGTGATCCCGCGGCTCTTCGCCAGCATCGCCGCGTTGACGAGGTTGACCCGCTCGTTCGTGGCGTCCTGGAGGAGTCCCCGCAGGACCGCGGCCTGGAGCGGGGAGGCGTCGTGGCCGGCGAGCTCGCCCGCGACCTCCAGGGTGACGGTCCGCACGCCCCCGCGGGAGTATTGGGAGAAGAAGCGGCCGAGGGTCTGCGCCAGGGGCAGGTAGGGGGCGATCGCGCGCGCCGTCTCCGGGGTGAGGAGCGGGGCGTTGACGGCGTGGCGCGCCGGCCGCCCGTCGAGGACGTCGAGCACCTGCTGCGACGCCTCCTCGGCGACCGCGACCTGGGCCTCCGCCGTGGAGGCCCCGAGGTGGGGGGTCAGGACCGTGTTCGGGGCGGTGAGGAGCGGGTTGTCGGCCCCCGGCGGCTCGGTGGCGAAGACGTCGACGGCCGCCCCGCCGATCGTTCCGGCCGCGAGCGCCGCGGCGAGCGCCGCCTCGTCGACGACGCCGCCGCGGGCGACGTTCAGGAGGAACGCGGTCGGCTTCATGCGGGCCAGCTGGGCCGCGCCCATCATCCCGGCCGTCCCCTTCGTCTTCGGGACGTGGAGGGTGACCACGTCGCTGCGCGCCAGGAGCTCGTCGAAGGGGACCAGCTCGATGCCGTGGTTGGCCGCCGCCTCGGCCGCTACGTAGGGGTCGCTGCCCAGGATCGTCATCTCCAGCGCCCGGGCCCGGTCGGCGATGGCGCTGCCGATCTTGCCGAGCCCGACGATCCCGAGCGTCTTGCCCCGCAGCTCGGTGCCGGTGAAGGCGCTCCGCCGCCATTCGCCCCGGCGGATCGAGGCATCGGCCGCGGCGATCTTCCGGGAGAGCGCGAACATGAGGGCGATGGTGTGCTCCGCAGCGGCGATCGTGTTGCCGGTGGGGGCGTTGACGACGGTGATCCCGGCGTGCGTCGCGGCGTCGAGGTCGACATTGTCGACGCCGACGCCGGCCCGCCCGATGACCGTGAGGCGCGTGCCCGCCGCGATCATCGCGGCATCGACCCTGACCTGGCTCCGGACGAGGAGCGCGTCGTACTCGGGGAGGATCGCCCGGTACTCCTCCGCGGAGAGGCCGATCCGCTCGTCGACCTCGTGGTGGCGGCGCAGGAGCTCGACGCCCGACGGGGCGAGCGCCTCGGCGACCAGGATCTTCATGCCGGCGTCACGGCCGGGACGGCCGCGTCCATCCCGCCGGGCTCCGCGACGCCGGGAGCCCCGAGGGCCGCGAGCGCGGCCCGCTGGGCGGCTGCGACAGCGGCGCCGGGCTCGACGAGCCTGCCGACGCGCAGGCACGCCTCCTCCATCACGGCGATCGCGCCGAGGATCTCCTCGATCTCGACGGACCCGAGGTGGCCGATGCGGAAGATCCGTCCCTTCAGCTTCCCCTGGCCGCCGGCGAGGACAAGGCCGCGTCGCTTGACCTCGCCGTTGAAGGCCTTCCAGTCGAGGTCGTCGGGAACCCAGGCCGCAGTGACGGTCTGCGAGGCGTGGGCCGGGTCCGCGAGAAGGGCGAAGCGGAGGGCGGCCAGGCCCGCGCGGGCGGCGGCGGCGCAGGCGCCGTGGCGAGCGAAGACGCCCGCCGGCGTCTCCTCCTCCATGAGGCGGAGGCCCTCGTCGACCTGGTAGAGGACGGCGACGGCCGGCGTCCATGGCGTCTGGCCGGTGAGCGCGCTCTCGCGGGCGCGCCGCAGATCGAAGTAGAAGCGCGGCATCCGCGCTGTCTCCATCGCCGCCCACGCCCGTTCGCCGACCGCGGCGAAGGCCATCCCGGGGGCGGACATCCACGCCTTCTGGGAGCCGCTGACGACGAGGTCCAGGCCCCAGTCGTCCATCTCGAAGGGAACGGCGCCGAGAGCGCTGATCGCGTCGACGAGGATGAGGGCGTCGGGGGCGAACGCGCGGACCGCGGCGGCAAGGTCGGGAATCGGGTTGGTGACTCCGGTCGACGTCTCGTTGTGCGTCAGCAGGACGGCCTTCACGGCCGGCTCCTCGAGGAGCGCCGCTCGAAGGGCGGCCGGCGTGGCGGCGCGGCCCCATTCCACCTCGAGGCGACGGACATCGGCCCCGTAGACCTCGGCCACCTTCGCAAAGCGGTCGCCGAAGACGCCGACGGTGACGGCGACGACCCTGTCGCCGGGCGAGAGGACGTTGACGACGGCGGCCTCCAGGGCGCCGGTGCCGGCGGCCGTGAGCAGGACGATGTCCGCCTCCGTGCCGAAGAACGGCCGCATCCTGCGAACGATTCGCTCCATGAGCGCGGCGAACTCGGGGCCGCGGTGGTTGATCATCTGGCGCCCGCCGGCGGCCATGACGGTCGGCGGGAGGGCGGTCGGGCCGGGGATCCGGAGGTTCTGTTCGAAACGGGGCACGGGTTCGGCCTCCTGGGGCGGCGGTGGGGCTGTCGGCGCTCGGTCGGGTTGGGGCAGGGTAGGGGACACGCGGCGTGTCGTCCAGCATGGTATATATGACGGCATATGGCCCCTCTCAAGCGCACGACGATTCTCGCCGATCCCGATCTCCTCGACCGCGTCGACCGTCTTGCTCGCCGCACCCGCACCACCAAGACGGCGGTCATCGCGGCCGCCCTGGAGGCGTACCTGGACACGCGTGCCGCCCCGCCGGTCCTGCCTTTCATCGGGATCGGCCGGAGCTCCCACGGGCGGCTCTCGCTCGACGCCCGGCGCATCGCCGGCCGGGAGCTCGGCGCCTCCCGGCGCACCGGCGAGACGGCTTAGGCGCGAGCGATGGCGATCCTGCTCGACGCGTCGGCCATCCTCGCGGCGGCCGACACCGCCGATCTCAACCACGGCGCGGCGCGGGCCTGGTTCGCCGCCGTGGACGAGCCGCTCCTGGTCGGCGCCCTGACACTCGCCGAGGCGGACCACGTCCTGCAGCGCGAGCTGGGCCCGGCGGCATCCCTGGCCCTCGTCGCATCGTGCATGTCGGGGGCGGTCCGCATCGTGGCTCCCACGGACGGCGACCTCGAGCGGGCAGCTGCCCTGCTGCGCATCGCCGCGGAGCATCGGCCGCGTCTCCCGGACGCCCTGCTCGTCGCGGCCGCCGAGCGGCTCGGCGTCCACCGGGTGGCGACCTTCGACCGGCGGCCGCTCGCGGTGCTCGCGCCTCCCGGTCCTCGCGGCGAGCGCCGCCTCGATTTCGAGCCCTAGCAGGCCGCGACGCGGCGCCGTGCCGCGCGTACCATCGCGGGGTGCCCGCGCGACGCCCGGCCGGCCGGGCCCCCGATCCGCTCTTCGCGCCCCCGGCCGCGCTGACGCCCCTCGCCGCGCGGATGCGACCGGCCGCGCTCGACGACGTCGTGGGCCAGGCCCACCTGCTCGGCCCCGGGGCCCCGCTGCGCCGGCTCGTGGAGGGCGGCCGCCTGCCGTCGATGCTTCTCTGGGGGCCCCCCGGATCGGGCAAGACGACGATCGGCAGGCTCCTCGCGGAGGCGATCGGGGCTCGCTTCGAGGCGCTCAACACGACGATGGACGGGGTCGCGGCCCTGCGCGACGTCGTCGGCGCGGCGCGGAACGAGGCGGCCTTCCGGGGTGCCACGACGGTCGTCTTCCTCGACGAGATCCACCGCTACTCGAAGGCCCAGCAGGACGCCCTGCTGCCCCATGTCGAGGCGGGCACGATCGTTCTGGTCGGGGCGACCACCGAGGCGCCCTTCGGTGGGGGGATCACCCGGCCGCTCCTCTCGCGCCTGCGCGTCTTCCGGCTGGAGCCGCTCGGGGAGGAGGAGCTGCGCGAGATCGCCGGTCGCGCCATCTCCGACGCCGAGCGAGGAGTGGCTCCCCGGGTGACCCTCGACGAGGTCGCCCTGCGCCAGCTCGTCGGCTACGCGTCGGGCGACGGGCGGCGCCTGCTGGGGATCCTCGAGGCCGCCGTCTCGATGGCGGGCGCCGACGGCCGCCTCGCGATCGAGCCCGCGGACATCGCCCGTGCCGCCCAGTCGGCGACCCTCGACTACGACCGGTCCGGCGTCGTCAGCGCCTTCATCAAGAGCATCCGGGGAAGCGATCCCGACGCCGCCCTCTACTGGCTGGCAACCGCCCTGGAGGCCGGGGAGGATCCTCGCTACATGGCGCGGCGGCTCGTCGTGAGCGCGAGCGAGGATGTCGGCCCCGGCGAGCCGGGCGCCCTCTCGCTGGCCCTGGCCGCGCTGGAGGCCGTCGAGAAGATCGGGGCGGAGACGAACGACGAGGGGCTCTACGCCCTGGCCCAGGCGACGGTCCACCTGGCGCAGGCGCCCAAGGACGCCTCGGCCGGACGCGCCCTCTTCACGGCCCGGGAGCTCGTGCGGACCCAGGGGACGCGGCCGGTGCCGTCGCACCTGCGCCCGGCGGCGAAGACCTACCGCAACCCTCACGACGATCCGGCGGGTGCGGCCGGACAGCGCTACCTGCCGCGGGGGCTGGAAGAGCGGCGGTTCCTGTCGCGGCGTGACGGCGCCGGCGAGTAGGCGCCGCCCGCCCGGGGCGAACGGCGGCCGAGCGCGGCGTCAGACCTTGACGACGCCGAAGACGACGATGAGGAGCCAGCTCAGCAACAGGAGGCTGAAGATGCCGGCGAAGACGACCACGATCCGCCGCAGGTCGCGCACGACGTAGTGGTATTCCTCCTCGGAGACGACGGCGAGCGAGCCCCCCGCGCGACTGCGCGACGCCGGCATCGTATCGGCACTGCCCCGCCGACCGCGGCCGCGGGACATGGACGTGGCCGCCGCCCGCTCCTCGGCGACGATCTGCGCCTCGAGCTCGGCCGCGCGGTCCATCTCGCCGGCGCTCAGCCCGCCCGGGCTGGTGGCAGCCGCCGACTTCGCGGCGGAGGTAGAGGCGGCCTGGCCGCCGCGCTGGAGGGGGGCACGCTGGCCTGGTCGCGCGCCGCCGCGCTGCCGCTTCGCCATGGGTCGGATGGTCTCCTGGTGTCTGGCGGGAGCGATCCCGCGGCGGGCCGGGGTTGGGGCCGCCGCGCGGAAGGATACGCCATCGCCCGGATGGGAGGGCGCCGATGCCGCCCCGGGGACCATGACGCTCCTGCCGGCCCCGCCACCGGCTTCGCGGTGGAGTCCCCGGTGAGGAGCCCCTGCTAGACTCGGACAACCCCAGCGGAGGACCGGTGAGCGACCTCGACGCGCTCGTGACCCAGAACGCAGCCTTCGTCATCGGCGGGCTCGTGCTCGCGATCGCGGCCCTCGCGCTCGTGCTCGGGCTGGTCGTCCGGCGCGCCGGCCGGCTCGAGGCGCGCCTCGACGCGCTGACCCGCGGCGAGGGCGGCCGCGACCTCGCGGGCGTGCTCGACGCGCACCTCGCCAGGGTGCTCGCCGTCGCCCGGCGCCAGGATGAGCTCGACGCGCACGCCGTCGTGCTCGAGACGCAGGCGGGACGCTCCGTCCAGGGGGTTGGGTTCGTGCGCTTCAACACCTTCGAGGACACCGGCGGCAACCAGAGCTTCACGCTCGCCTTGCTCGACCCGGCAGGGAACGGCGTGGTCCTCAACAGCCTCCACGCCCGGAACCAGACCCGCCTGTACGCGAAGGCGGTCCGGGCGGGCGTCGCCGAGGGCGCCGCCTCCGACGAGGAGGCCGAGGCGATCCGGCAGGCCGCCGCCCGCGCCCACGGGCGCTGAGCGAACGGCCGCCGCGATGACGCGGCCGGAGACGGGGCGCCGACGGTCCGGCGAACCCGCGGAGCTCGAGCAAATACCCGTCTGGCGCGACCACGTCGCGATCGACCGGGAGCCGGAGAGGAGACCGGGGACGGCCCGCGGCGACGCGCTGCTCGCCGGCCTGAACGCCGCCCAGAAGCGCGCGGTCACCCACGGCGAGGGTCCGCTCCTCGTGGTCGCCGGCGCCGGCACCGGCAAGACCCAGGTCGTGACCCGGCGGATCGCCTGGCTGATCGCCACCCGGCGGGCCAGGCCGTCGGAGATCCTGGCCCTCACCTTCACCGACAAGGCCGCCGAGGAGATGCAGACCCGGGTCGATCGGCTCGTCCCGTACGGCTACACGGACACCGTCATCTCGACGTTCCACGCCTTCGGCGATCGGGTCATCCGCGAGCATGCCCTGGAGCTGGGCCTCCCTTCGGAGCCGCGCGTCCTCTCGCGCCCGGAGACGGTCATCTTCCTCGCCGAGCGGCTCTTCCGCCTCGACCTCGACGCGTACCGCCCCCTGGGGAATCCGACCCGCTTCCTCGACGCCCTCGCGACCCTCTTCTCACGGCTGAAGGACGAGGACATCTCGCCCGCCGCGTTCACCGCGCACGCCGCCCGCCTCGCGGTGGAGGCGGAGGCCGGGGCGACGGAGACCGGCGCCGGGGACGACCCGGCCCGCGAGGCGCGCCGCGAGACGGCCCGCCGCCAGGCGGAGCTCGCCGCTGCGTACGGGCGCTACCAGGAGCTGCTCGGCGAGGCCGGGGCCATCGACTTCGGCGACCAGGTGGCCCTCGCCCTGCGGCTCCTGCGTGAGCATCCGGCCGCCCGAGCGGAGCTGCAGGCCCGCTTCCGGTACGTGCTCGTGGACGAGTTCCAGGACGTGAACCGGGCCCAGGCCGAGCTCGTCGCGCTCGTTGCCGAGCCCCGCCGCAACATCGCCGTGGTCGGCGACGACGACCAGTCGATCTACCGGTTCCGCGGCGCCGCGACCGGGGCGATCGTGGACTTCCTCGATCGCTTCCGGGGCGCGCGGACGATCGTCCTGCGCCGCAACTACCGGTCGCGGCCCTCGATCCTCGATGCCGCCTATCGCCTGGTTCGCTTCAACGACCCGGATCGCCTGGAGGTCCAGCGAGGGATCACCAAGCGGCTGATCGCGGAGCGACGCGAACCCGGGGCGCGGCGAGCGACCCCGGCCGCACCCGTCCGCCACCTCGCCTTCGCGACCGGCTCGGAGGAGGCCGACTGGATCGCCGCCGAGATCGGGGCGCGGATCGCGTCCGGAGCGCCGCCCGGCGACCATGCCATCCTCGTGCGGGCGAATGCCGATGCCGACCCCATCCTGCGAAGCCTCAACCTCGCCGGGGTGCCGTGGCGTTTCTCGGGGATCTCCGGCCTCTATGCCCGGCCCGAGATTCGGGTCCTCCTCTCCTTCCTCCGGGTGGTTGCCGACCCCGGCAGCTCCGTCGACGTCTACGGCCTGGCCGCCTCCGATGCCTACGGCCTGGGGGGAGACGATCTCGCGGCTCTCGCGAGCCGGGCGCGACGGACGAACCGCTCCCTCTGGGAGACGCTCGTCGAGGTGGACGGCCAGCCGGGCCTCCTCCGCCTGCGACCCGAGACACGGACGTCGCTGGCTCGGCTCGTTGCCGACCTGCGTCGCTACAGTGATCTGGGCCATCGGCGTCCGGCTGGCGAACTCTTATACGACTACCTCCGGTCGTCCGGTTCCCTCGCCCGGCTCATGCAGGCGGAAACCGTGGCCGCCGAAGAGGCGCTCTCGAACGTCGCCCGCTTCTTCGAGATCATCCGGGCCCAGTCCGACCTCCTCGCCGACGACCGCGCCGTCTTTCTCGCCCCGCACCTGCAGACGCTCATCGACGCCGGGGACGACCCGGCGACCGCCGACCTGGACCCCGACGCGAACGCCGTCGCCGTCACGACCCTCCACAAGGCGAAGGGGCTGGAGTGGCCGGTCGTCTTCCTCGTGGGACTCGTGGATGGCCGCTTTCCCGCCCGGGGGCGGCGCGAGCAGCTCGCCGTCCCGGACGCGCTCCTGCGCGGCGTCTTCCCCAGCGGCGACCCCCACGTGCAGGAAGAGCGGCGGCTGTTCTACGTCGGCATGACGCGGGCACGCGACGCGCTGGTGCTGACGCACGCGTTGGATTACGGCGGCAAGCGGACCCGGCGGGTCTCGCCGTTCGTCCTCGAGGCGCTCGACCTGCCGGCCGGCACGGCGCCGCCAACCCGCGCCTCCAGCCCCCTCGAGCGGCTCACCGCCCTCGAGCCGCCCCCGGCGGAGGTCCCGGCACCTGCCCCGATGAGCGACCCAACCGAGCCGCTCGTCCTCTCCTTCTACCAGGTCGACGCCTACCTGACCTGCCCGCTGAAGTACCGCTACGCCCACGTGCTGCGGGTTCCGGTCGCGCCGCACCACGCGATCGTCTACGGTGCCGCGCTCCACCTGGCCGTCTCCGAGTTCCACCGCCGCCAGGCCCGCGGTGACCTGATGACCGAGGAGGCGCTCGTGGCAGCCTTCGAGACGGCCTGGTCGAACGAAGGCTTCGTCTCCCGCGAGCACGAGGAGGCGCGCCTCGACGCCGGTCGCGCCGCACTGCGTCGCTTCCGGGCCGAGCAGCTCGCGCCGGGCGCGGTCGTGCCGGCGTACGTGGAGCGGGAGTTCGCCTTCACCCTCGATGGCGACCGCGTCCGGGGCCGGATGGACCGGGTCGACGTGCTCCCGCTTCCGCCCGACGATGGCGACGGGATGCCAGGCGACGGGCCAGACGCCGGCATCCCGATCGGGGCCGAGGTCCGAGGCGCCGACGTGGTCGAAGCCACGCTGCCCCTGCTCCGCGAACGCGTCGTGATCACGGATTACAAGAGCTCCGACGTGCGCGACCCGGCCCGGGCCCGGGAGCGGGCGCAGGAATCGCTCCAGCTGACGATCTACGCGATGGCCTGGCAGGCCCAGACGGGCCGGCTGCCCGACGCGGTGGCGCTGAGCTTCATCGAGTCGGGCCTCGTCGGGACGGCCGACGTGGACGGGGCGCGGGTCGAGAGCGGGGTGGCCGCCATTCGGACGGCGGCCGCCGGGATCCGGGCGCGGGCGTTCGAGCCGAAACCCTCGTACCTGGCCTGCTCCTGGTGTGCCTTCCGCGAGTTCTGTCCGGCGAGCGTCGCGCGGTGAGCGCCACGAGCGCCGGCCCCCCGCTCATCGCGATCACCTTCGACTTCGGGAACACGCTCGTGCCGGTCGACCGCGCTGCCCTGGAAGCGGTCGTCGCCGCCCTGGCCGCCACTGCGGCGGCCCGGTTCGGCGTGCCGCGGGACGGGTTCCACGCGGCGTGGCGCGAGGAGCGAGCCCGGCAGCTCCGCGAGGAGATCCCCCGCTTCCGCGAGACCGACCTCGCCGTGCGGCTGCGGCGGGTCCTGGCCCGCCTGCGGGGGCTGCCAGCACCGGCGCCGGACGATCCCTGGGACGACCCGGAAGCCGCGGCGTGGTCCTCCGAGGCCGAGATCGACCTGGGCCTCGACGTCTACAGCCGGGCCTTCGTCGCCACGATCCCTCCGGACCCCGCCGTGGGGGCGCTGCTCGCCCGCCTGGCCCGGCGGTACCGGCTGGGGATCCTCTCCAACTGGCCGCTCGCCGCCACGATCGACCGCTACGCGGAGGGGGCGGGCTGGACGCCGCACCTCGCCGCGATCGTGGTCTCGGAGCGAGTCGGCACGATCAAGCCCGACCCGGCCATCTTCCGGGCCGCCGAGGCCGCGCTGGCCGCCGCGGGCACGCTGCCGCTCGCGCCCGACGCGATCCTCCATGTCGGCGACGACTGGGCCGCCGACGTGCTCGGCGCCCACGCCGCGGGGTGGCGGACGGTCTACCTGCGGGCTCGGCCCGCCGATTCGCCGCTTCCCGGCAGCGAGCCCGACGATCGCGCCGAGCCCGACCTCGTGATCGACCGGCTCGCGGACCTCGAGGATGCCCTGGTCTCGTTGCGGCGGTAGGCCTCAGGCGGAGTCCGACGCGAGCCTTCGCCGAGCGCCTCGCCCCGCACCGACACTCGCCGGGGTCGGCCACGCGGTGGCGGCTCGGACGCGCTGCCCGGCGTCCCTTCGGCGCGCCCGTGGCCGTCAGCCGGAGAACGACTGGGACGGCGGCCTGGCGGGGTCGAAGGCCTCGGGCTTCCAGCGGAAGAACGACGGGCTGCGGACCCACCAGAGGACCATCAGCACCACGCCAAGGACCAGGAAGATGAGGGAGATGGCCAGCGGGACGCCGATGCCGAAGAGCTGGGCGCAGGTCGCCGGGTCCTCCGGATCGGTGCACGTGTACGAGCTGGTGGGATCGGCCAGGTCGATGATCGACTGGAAGAAGGCCCAGGCCAGGATCAGGCCGCCGACGACCGGCAGCACGCCCATCCCGACCAGGTTCCTGGCGCTGCGGAACATCACCTTGCGGTAGTAGATCGCCGACGCGAAGCCGGTCAGCCCGTAGTAGAAGGCGATCATCAGGCCAAGGGCGGTGAGGGCGTCGTAGTAGACGTTCTCCGAGACGAGCTTCAGGCCGACGTACCACAGGACGGACAGGATGCCCATCCAGATCGTCGCGTTCGTCGGCGTCAGGAAGCGCGGGTGCATGTTCGCCCAGAACTTCGGAAGCGCCCCCTTGGCGCCCATGGAGAGCGCCGTGCGCGCGGTCGGCAGGATCGTCGTCTGGGTCGACGCCGCGGCGGACGTCAGCACGGCGATGATCATGAGCTTGTCGAGCGGCGAGCCGAGGACCTCGGCAGCGAGCGCCCCCAGGACGTCGCCCTCCCCCTGCCCGGCGAGGTACTCCGCCCCGTGGAGTGCCTGGGCGGCGATCGTCACCAGGAGGTACGTCCCGACGAGGATGAAGACCGAGGCGATCGTCGCCCGGCCGGGCTGCTCCGTCGGGTTCGCGCTCTCCTCGTTCACCGCGGCCGTGGTGTCCCAGCCCCAGTAGATGAAGAGGGTGATGAGCAGGCCGGCGGCAAAGGCGCTCGTGTCCCAGCTGCCGTCTTCCGTCACGATCGAGAACGGGTTGAGCCAGTCGAGCGTGGGCATCACCGCCGTCTCCACGCTCCCGCCGTAGACCTGGGCAAGGGCGACGACGGCGAAGAGGCCGAGCATGAACAGCTCGATCGAGAGGAGGACGACCTGCGTGCGCGCCGAGAGCTCGATGCCGCGATAGCAGATCCAGGTCATCGCGGCGACGAACAGGACCCCGAGGCCGACGACCCCGGCGTCGATCGTCGTCTCCCCGAAGGTGATCGGGATGACCGGGTTCTCGAAGGGGTCGATCCCGAAGAGGCTGAAGGTGTACTGCGCGGCAACCTCGGCCAGGCTGGCGATCACGATGACGTCGGCGACGATGATCACCCAGCCGGTCATCCAGCCGATCCGCGGGCCCATCGCCCGGGTGACCCAGGTGAAGCTCGTCCCACAGTCGGGGTCGGCCCTGTTCATGTAGTAGTACGCCATCGCGATGCAGAACATCGGGATGAACGCCACCCACATGATCGCCGGCGAGGCCAGCCCGACGGCGGCCGCCACGAGGCCCAGCGATACCGCCAGGCTGTAGGCGGGCGCGGTCGACGCCACCCCGATGACGACGTTGGAGACGAGGCCGAGAGCCCCCGTCTTGAGGCCCTTCGCGCCTGGCGCGCCCTGCGCCACGGCAACCACGTCGGACATGCGCGACCGCCTCCCTTCAGGGTCCGGGGGGACGCGCTCGGGTACCGATGCTCCGGCCCCGAGGCTGGCGGCGCCTCGGCGTGTCCGCCAGTGCCGGAGCGCCCCTCGCAGCGGGACGGGCGGACTCAGCCCGCCGGCCGACGGGCGTGGCGCGCCGCGGCGGTCGCTCGGGCCGGTATCCTCCGCTCGTGGAGACCCGTGACCGGCTGGCGAATCTCGGCATCCTCGGCATGGCCGCCGTCGCCTGGGCGATCGTCGCCCTCCTCGTCCTGAACCGCGACCCGCGCGAGGACCCCGTGGCGGGGCTCCTCGGCGCCATCGCCATGGGGACGGCGATCGGTCTCACCGCCACGCCGCTCTTCTGGCTCGCGGCCTTCGCCCGCCACGGCCGGATCGCCTACCGCGGCGACTGGCTGCGGGCAGGCCGGCGCGGCCTGTGGGTGGGGCTCGTCATCGGGCTCTTCGTCGAGCTCCGGGTCCTCGGCGTGTTCAGCATCCCGATTGCCCTCTTCATCGTCGTCCTCGTCGTCTTCGCCGAGCTCACGCTCAGCTTCGAGCGCTGAGGCCGGCCGCTCACCGGAGGTCCGCCATGTCCGCCGCCCCCGAGCTCAAGGCCCGAGCCGCCGCCGCCGTCGAGGCCGCCCGGCCCGAGATCCTCGAGCTCTCCGCGCGCATTCACGCCAACCCGGAGCCGGCGTTCGAGGAGGTCAGGGCGGCGGCCTGGTGCGCCGAGGCGATCGCGCGTGCCGGCTACGCGGTGGAGCACCCGGCCGGGCGCCTGGCCACCGCAGTCCGGGGTCGGCTGGTGGGAGGGAGGGGTGCGGACGGGCCGCGGATCGGGGTCCTGGCCGAGTACGACGCCCTTCCCGGGCTGGGGCACGGCTGCGGCCACAACACGATGGCGGCCTCCGGCGTGGGCGCGGCGATCGCCCTGGCGGCCCTGCGCGACGCGTTCGCCGGGGAGATCGTCTTCCTCGGGACACCCGCCGAGGAGCGCGGGAGCGGCAAGCAGTTCATGCTCGACGACGGCCTCATGGACGGGCTCGACGCGGCCCTCCTTTTCCATCCGGGCGACCGCGACATGGTCGGCTGCATGCTCCTGGCAAGCGAGGACGTCGACGTCACCTTCACCGGCAAGGCGGCTCACGCTGCCGGCGAACCCTGGGAGGGCAAGAACGCGCTTGACGCGGCGGTGCTCCTCTTCCAGGGGATCGGCCTCTGGCGCCAGCAGCTGCCGCAGCACGCCCGGGTCCACGGAATCGTGCTGGAGGGCGGCGCCGCCGCGAACATCATCCCGGACCGGGCCACGGCCCGGTTCATGATTCGCAGCACGAACCAGGCGTACTTCGGGTCCATGCGGGGGCGCTTCCGGGCACTCGTGGACGGGGCGGCGATGATGGCCGGCGTCCAGGGCGAAGCCGTCTTCTCCGGCGGCTCGACGACGATGAAGGACAGCGAGGTCCTGGCCGGGCTCTGGCGGACGAACCTGGAGGTGGCCGGGCGTGTCGACGAGGGCGTCGACCCAGAGCACATCGGCAGCTCGGACATGGGCAACGTGTCGCTCGTCCTGCCGACGATTCACCCTTCCCTCGCGATCTGCGACCACGGGGTGCCATGGCACTCGGTCGAGTCGCGCGACGCTGCGGCCACGCCCCGGGCCGGCGAGACCACGCTGCTGGCGGCCACGCTGGTGGCCCAGACGGCCCTCGACCTCCTCGCGGACCCGTCCCTCGTCGCCGCCGCCTGGCGGGAGTTTCGCGGGGAGGGGTAGGGCTGGCGGGTCGCTCGCGGCGCGCTATCATCCGCGGGCGCCCCGCTGGACGGCGGACACGAACCGGCGGCGCCGGCACCGGCGGCCGACGCCTCCCGCGACGCCCGGGCCCCGCCCGCCCGTCGCCCGGCCGCCAGGAGGTTTCGCGTGACCGACGCGCACGGCCCCGATCCCGCCGTACGGGGATCCGGGTCCGACTATGGCCACCGCAACGGGTGGGACCGCGATTTCGAGGCCTTCTCGGACTTCGACCTGCCGACCTACGTCGGCCCGACGACGTTCGGCAACGTCCCGTGGGTGACCGACGCCGACGAGATCCGCCGGCGCGGGGTGGACGTGGCGATCGTCGGCGCTCCCTTCGACGACGCCGTCAGCCACCGGCCCGGCGCCCGCTTCGGCCCGCGGGCGATTCGCCAGGCGAACTACTCGTCCGGCTCGCTGAACTCGCTCCAGCTCGACCACGTCGAGCTCTTCGAGGTCCTCACGGTCGTCGACGCCGGTGACGCGAACGTCATCCCGGCGTGGACGGAGCGCGGCCACGCCTTCATCTACCGCAAGGTCCGCGAGGTCGCCGAGACGGGCGCGATCCCGATCGTCCTGGGCGGCGACCACTCGATCACCTGGCCGTCGGCTACCGCGATCGCCGAAGTCCGCCGGCCCGGCAGCATCGGGATCGTCCACTTCGACGCCCACGCCGACACGGCGCCCGAGGACTGGGGCGTCCTCGCCGGGCACGGGACGCCGATGCGGCGGCTCATCGAGAGCGGCGCGGTGATGGGCAAGAACTTCGTGCAGGTGGGGCTGCGCGGCTACTGGCCGCCGGTCGACGTCTTCGAGTGGATGAAGGGCCAGGGGATGCGCTGGCACTTCATGCGCGAGATCGAGGACCGCGGGGCGGAAGCGGTCGTCGACGAGGCGATCGCCGAGGCGCTCGACGGACCGGATGCCGTCTACCTCTCCATCGACATCGACGTCATCGACCCGGGGATGGCGCCCGGGACCGGGACGCCGGAACCCGGCGGCATGCTGACCCGGGAGGTCCTGCGGGCGATCCGCCGGATCGTCGGCGCTGTGGACCTGGCCGGCATGGACATCGTGGAGGTGTCGCCCCCATACGACCATGCCGAGATCACCTCGGCGGCGGCGAACCGCTGCGCCCTGGAGGCGATCTCCGCCCTGGCGGTCAAGAAGGCGGCGGGCCGCGAGGTGCGGTTCACCCGCTCCTGACGCAGGCCTGGGCTTCGGAGCCTGGCTCGAGGAGCGCGGCGGCTGGGACTGGTGACGCGGCCCACCCGACGCTGCCTCGGCGGCGCGCCTGCGCCCGGCGGCGCGCCTGCGCCTCGGCCCCGCGCCCGCGCCCGGCGGCACGGCGTAGGATCAACCCATGAGCACGCCCCCCGGCCGCGAGACGCCCGCCGAGGCGCTCGCCCGCCTGTACGACCTCGATCTCCAGGACGACCCTGGCGACCTCGACCTCTGGACCGCGCTGGCGGCCCAGGCGGACGGCCCCGTCCTGGAGCTGATGGCGGGGAGCGGCCGGATCGCGATCCGCCTGGCCGAGGAGGGACACGCCGTCACCGCCGTGGACCTCGACGCCGCGATGCTCGCCCGTGCCCATCGACGGGCCGAGGCCGCCGGACCGGAGGTCGTCACGCGGGTCACCCTGGTGCCGGGCGACGTCGCCACGCCCGACCTTGGGCTGGGACGCCGATTCCGCCTTGCTTTCATCGCCCTGAACTCGATCCTCCTCCTCCCCAGCCGGGCCGCCCAGCGTGCCGCGTGGGAGACGCTCGCCACGCACCTTGTCCCCGGCGGGGTGGCCGCCGTGGACACGTGGCTCCCCGACGCCCACGACCTGGCTCGCTACGACGGCCGCGTCCACCTGGAGTACCACCGCCCCGACCCCGAGACCGGGCGGTGGGTGACGAAGACGGCGGCCGCCCAGCACGACGCCGCCACCCAGACCGTCGCCCTCACGACGATCTACGATGAGGGCGACCCGGGTGAGCCCGCGAGCCGCTGGGTCCGGCGGGAGATCGTCCGCCTCGTGACGGCCGACGAGCTCCGGGCGATGGCCGAGGCGGCCGGCCTGGAGGTGGAGCTGGTCGCCGGCGGTTACGACCTCGAGCCCCTGGCACCCCATGACGATCGGGCGGTCGTGATCGGCCGAATGCCCGGCTCCAGCGGTGGCATTTGAGCGTGGTATCGTCGGGCACGTGTCCGCCGCGAGCGCTCCGATTCGCCTCCTCCTCGTCGAGGACGTGCCCCAGGTCGCCCAGTACATGCGCGGCCTGCTCGACACGCAGACGCAGGTCAAGCTCGTCGACGTCGTGAACGACGGCGGCCGCGTCGCCGCCCAGGCACGCCAGCTGCGCCCGGACGTCATCATCGTCGACTGGCTCCTCCAGGGACGCACGAAGGGCTCCAAGGTCGTTGTCGAGCTTCGCGAGAGCGGCCTCAGCATCCCGGTCGTGGTGCTGACGGTCCCCCAGAACCCGGTGGCCCGGGATTCCGCCGCCGGGATCGACGGCGTTCTGCGGATGCCGTTCTCCGGCTTCGAGCTCGTCAACATCGTGGTCTCCATGCGCCAGGCGGCTCTCGCCGCCAGCGACAGCGTCCTCTCGACGATGGTCGTGGTCTACGCGCCGAAGGGAGGCGTCGGGAAGACCACGGTCGCCTTCAATCTCGCGGTCGCCCTCGGCCGGGCCGGGACACGAACGGCCCTCGTCGATGGCAGCCTCCAGTTCGGCGACCTGCGCTCACTCCTCCGGGTCCCCGCGGACGCCCCGTCGATCCTCGATCTCCCGACCGACCGGATCGGCGAGAGCGATCTCGCGGACGTCCTGTGGCGCGACCCGTCCGGGATCGACATCCTGCTCGCTCCGCCGCGGGTGGAGATGGCCGAGATGGTCAGCGTCCGCGACATGGAGAAGGCCCTTTCGCTTCTGCGGCGGCTCTACGGGGCCGTCGTCGTCGACATGCCGTCGGCCCTCGGCGACATCCCGCTGGCTCTCCTCGACGCCGCGGACACGATCCTCGAGATCGTCACCTACGACTCGACGACGATCCGGAACACGCTGGCGATCGCCGAGGCGTTCCAATCGCTCGGCTACTCGGCCTCGAAGGTGCGCTACGTCGTGAACCGGGCCGACTCCACCGGCGGCATCGCGGTCGAGGATCTTGCCCGGGCCCTCGGGCGCATCCCTGAATACACGATCGTCTCGGACGGCAGGCTCGTCGTCCAGGCCAACAACGACGGTCTCCCCTTCGTGCTCGTGAACCCGGACGCTGCGATCAGCCGCGACATCGCGACGATCGCGGCGAACCTGGTCGGCGCCGCCCCCGTCGTCGCCGGGCGGCGCTGACGCGGTGGCCGACGCGCGCCCGATCGGCGTCTTCGACTCGGGGGTCGGCGGCCTCACGGTCCTCCGCGAGATCGTCCGCCGCCTGCCCGCGGAGTCCACGATCTATCTCGGCGACAACGCCCGGGCGCCGTACGGGACGCGCTCGGACCGCGAGGTGCGGCTGTTCAGCACGGAGGCTCTCGACCGGCTCGTTCGGGAGGACGTGAAGGCCCTCGTGGTCGCCTGCAACACCTCCACCGCCGTGGCCCTCGGCGAGTACCGCCGGCGTTACGACACGCCGGTCCTGGGGGTGATCCGCCCGGGCGCCCAGGCCGCCGCGCTGGCGACACGAACGCGACGGGTTGGGGTGATCGCGACGCCGGCGACCATCCGTTCGCACGCCTACTTCGACGCGATCAAGGAAGAGAACCCAGCGGTCGAGGTCTACGAGCACGCCACCCCGGCTCTCGTGCCGCTCGTGGAGGCGGGTGGGCTCGCCGGCCCGGAGATCGAAGAAGCCGTCGCCGAGGCCCTGGCCCCGCTCCTTGGCCGGCGCGACGAGAACGGCGAGTTCGTCCACCCGCTGCCGCCGTCGGTGAAGATCGACACGCTCCTCCTGGGCTGCACGCACTATCCGCTTCTGCGCCAGGTCCTGCAGGCCGCGGCCGGGGAGGGCGTCGCGATCGTCGATTCGGCGACCGCCACCGCCGGCGCGCTCGCCGAGCTGCTCTCCGTGAACGGCCTGGAGGCCCCGGGCTCGACGCGCGGCACGGCCGCGGACGCCGGCCGCGAGGGCCACCATCCGGCGCCCGCCCACGCCGTCGCGGCGGTTCACCGGGTGATGACCACGGGGGACGTCGACGTCTTCGAGCGGATCGCGGCACGCATGTTCGGCGATGCCTTCCCGGTCGTGGAGTCGATCTCGCTCGAGCCCGCGTCCCGATGAGCGGCGCGCGAGGGCGGGGCCGGCCGTCGTCCGGCACTGTCTGGCAGGCAGGCTTCCTCGTGGGCGCCGCACTGGGAGCGGCAATGACGGTGCTCGGGCGGCGGGCGGAGGCGGAGGCCCGGACCGGCCTGATCGACTGGGCCGCGGTGGAGCGCCTGGCCGAGGGCCGCCTGCGCAACGCGGCGGGACGCCTCTCCGCAGCCGAGGTCGCGGCGGCCGGTCCCGCCTATGAGGCGGCGATGCGGCGCGTCGTGCCGGCCCTCGAGACGGCCCTCGAGACGCCCCTCCCGGGGATCGTGGAGCGCGTCGCCGTCGTCGATCGCCCCGCCTGGATCCGGGCCAACCTCGCCACCTTCGCGGCGCTCTTCGGGCGGCTTGAGGGAGACCTGCTCGACCAGGTCGTGCCGCCGGGCGCCGGGCTCGGCAAGGCATCGCTCGCCCTGGCGAACCGCTGGATCACGACGCGCCAGTTCGGGCTCCTCCTCGGCTTCATGGGCCAGCGTGTCCTTGGCCAGTACGACCTGGCCCTCCTCTCCGCGAAGGCCGAGCCGGGCCAGCTCCTCTTCGTGGAGGAGAATGTTCGCCAGACCGCCCGGGCGCTCGGCGTGCCGCTCGATCCGTTCCGCACCTGGATCGCCCTCCACGAGACGACGCACGCCTTCGAGTTCGAGGCCCACCCCTGGCTCCGGCCCTACCTCGCCGACCGCCTCGAGCGCCAGCTCGCGGGGCTATCCCGCGGCGCGTCCGACCTCGGCCGGGATGCGTCGCGCGCCCTGGGCCGCGCGCTCCGGGGCGGGAGCGGGCACTGGCTGGAGCGCCTCATGTCGGACGAGCAGCGACGCCTCTTCCGGGAGACTCAGACGGTGATGAGCCTGCTCGAAGGCTTCTCCGATCACGTCATGGACGAGGTCGGGCGCGACCTGGTCCCGGGCGTCGAGACGATCAGCGCCCGCTTCCATGCGCGTCGGGCAACCCGGACGCCGATGGAGCGGGCGATCCTGCGGATCACGGGGCTGGATCTCAAGATGGAGCAGTACGCCCGCGGTGAGCGCTTCGTGGCGGCCGTGCAACGGGCCGCCGGCCCCGCCGGCCTGCGCCGCCTCTGGGATGGGCCGGAGTCGCTGCCGCGCGAAGGCGAGCTGGAGCGGCCGGAGCGGTGGGTGCGGCGGGTCGTCGGCACGTCCGCCCGGGCCGACCCCGCCGGGGCTCGAGCGTGACGGGGCCGGGCGGCGGGGCGGGCGGCGTCCCCCGCGCGATCGCCCTCTCGCCGGTGCTGTCGGCTCGCTACCGCGCCGAGGACCTGGCGACCATCCGCGCGGCGGCGCCCGGGTCGCGGATCGTGACCCTGTCGCGGGAGGGGCTCGCCGACGGGCCCATCGACGACGTCGAGGTCCTCCTGCACGGCTGGCTCGCCGCGGATGCCTACGAGCGGCTCCTCGCCCGGGCACCCCACCTGCGTTGGGTCCACTCGGCGGCGGCCGGCGTGGAACGCCTGATGACGCCGGCCGGTGGGGCCCGAGGTCTCATCATCACGAACGGGCGCGGTGTCTTCTCCCGGCCGATCGCCGAGTACGTCCTGATGATGGTCCTCGCCGTGAACCGGCGCCTGCCCCAGCTCCTCGAGCTCGCCGCTGAGCGAACGTGGCAGCCGCTGGAGGGCCGCGACCTGCGGGACACGACGCTCGGCCTCGTCGGCTTCGGCAGCATCGGCCGGGAGATCGCCACGGTGGCCGCTCCCTTCGAGCCGCGAATCCTCGCCACCCGTCGCTCGGGCTCCCTGCGCCCCGACGAGGAGCCGCTCCCGCCCGGCGTCGAGCTCGGCGGCCCCGAGACGTTCGGCGACGTGATCGCGGCGGCCGACTTCGTGATCCTCGCCCTCCCCCTGACACCGGAGACGGAGGATCTCGTCGATGACCGGGTCCTCGCCCGGATGCGGCGGAACGCGTGGCTGATCAACGTCGCCCGGGGCCGCATCATCGTGGAACGGGCCCTGCTCCGAGCCCTCCGCGAGGGGACGATCGGCGGCGCGGTCCTCGACGCCTTCCGCGAGGAGCCGCTCCAGCCCGACTCCGCCTACTACGGGATGCCGAACGTGATCGTGACGCCGAACACCTCGTGGTCCAGCAGCCGGGCGATGACCGCGACCGTGGAGCTCTTCGCCGAGAACCTGCGCCGCTACGCCGGCGGCGAGCCCCTGCTCAACACGGTGGACGCGGGCGCCGGATACTGACGGCATGCAGATCGCGATCGTCGGGCTGGCCGGGGCCGGCAAGACAACCGTCTTCAACACGCTCACCCGCGGCGACGCCCAGACCGGCGGATTCGGCGGGATGGAGCTCCACGTCGGGGTGGTCAAGGTCCCCGACCTTCGCCTCGACCGCCTCGCCGAGATCTTCCACCCCAAGAAGATCGTCCACGCCGACGTGACCTACATCGACCTCCCGGCCCCGCCCGCCTCGTCCGAAGGGCGCGTCGGGACCGAGGAGCTGCCCGCGGAGCACCTGGGGCGGCTCCGCGACGCCGACGCGCTCCTGCACGTCGTCCGGGCCTGGGACGACGTGCACCATCCGCACCCGGCCGGATCCGTCGACCCCTGGCGTGACCTCGAGCAGCTCGACCTCGAGTTCGTCCTGGCTGACCTTGCCATGGTCGACCGGCGCCTGGAGCGGATCCGCAGCACGGGTCGCCATGGCACGCCCGCCGAGCGCGAGGCGAACGAGCGGGAGGGCGCGATCCTCGAGCGGGTCCGGGTCGGCCTCGTCGGCGGCCGCCCGATCCGCGATTCCGGACTGGATCGCGACGAGGAGAAAGCGCTGCGCGGCTTCCGTTTCCTGACCCAGAAGCCGACCCTCATCCTCCTGAACGTCGGTGAGGGCGAGCTCGTCGGCTCGGCGGAGCTCGTGGCGTCGGTCGCCGCCCGCTATGCCCACCGCCAGGCGCTGGTGGACTCGCTCTCGGCCCGGATCGAGATGGAGCTCGGCCAGCTGGACCCGGAGGAGGCCGCGGTCTTCGGCGCGGATCTGGGCATCACCGGGAGCAGCCTGGACCGGGTCATCGCCCTCTCGTACCGGCTCCTCGGGCTCGTCAGCTTCCTGACCGCCGGACCGGACGAGGTGCGCGCCTGGCCGATCCCGGATGGAGCGACGGCCGTGGACGCTGCCGCCGCGATCCACACCGACCTGGCGCGCGGGTTCATCCGGGCCGAGACGGTCCCGTACGAGGATCTCGTGGCGCTCGGCTCCACCGCCGAGGCGCGCAAGCACGGGAAGCTGCGCTCCGAGGGAAAGACGTACCGCGTCCGCGACGGGGACGTCCTGGAGATCCTCTTCTCGAAGTAGTCCGCCGGGCGGCGTCAATCGTTTCGGTCGTCGTCCTCGTCCACGTACTCCGCGAAGACCCCCCGATAGTCGGCTCCGCCGCCCGCCGCCTCGAGCTCATCCTCGCTCGTGGCGATCAGGAAGTTCTCGTCCTCGTCCGGGGAGACGTTGACCGCCGCCGTCAACCGCTCGTCGGAGACGTAGACGAACCCGTGGCTGCGCTCCAGCTCGACGGCGATCGCCTCGATGAGGGTATCTTCCCCGAAGCCGGTCGCGACTCGGCGGCGGATCTTCTCGACGAGGTCGAAGAAGTCCTCCGGCTCGATCTCCTCGTCGCGTGCCAGCAGGACGTCGGAGTAGAGGTCGTCGTCGCCCTCGTGGAGCTCGTAGAAGTACACGTGGTCTCCTCGTCAGCGGGACCGGCCCAGCCAGTATACGGACCGCCGGCGACCCTCCCCGGGTCCACGGCGTACGCCGGCGCGGGCCGGCCGGGCGTCGCCGCCGCGGTCGCCGAGCCGCAGGCGGCCGAGCCGCTCCGGGCGGCCGCCGACGGCCCGGTCCCGACCGTCGTGGTCGTCGGGTCGGCGTCCCGCGACGTGGACCACTCCGACCCACGCGGCTGGCGGCTGGGTGGCGGGGCGACGTACGGGGCGCTGGTGCTGGCGCGTCTCGGGCTCAGGGTAGGGGTGGTCCTGGGCGTCGACCGGCCGGCGGCCGACGCGCACGAGCTGGACCTCCTGCGCGCGGCCGGCGCCGAGCTGCGCCTGGTCCGCCTGCCGACCGGGCCGACCTTCCAGCTCGCCTACACGGCTGCCGGCAGGACGCTTCGCTGCGAGGATCCCGGCGGCCCCCTGCCGGTCGCTGCGCTGCCGCCGTCCTGGCGCGCGGCGCCCGCCTGGTACATGACGCCCGTCGCCGACGAGCTGCCCGACGGCTGGGCCGCCATCCCGCCGGGGGCCGTCGTGGCCCTGGGGTGGCAGGGGCTCCTCCGCGACCTCGAGCGAGGCGCGCCGGTCCGGCTGCGCCCGGCCGGGCCGCGGGCGCTGCTCCGGCGGGCGGATCTCGTCTCCGTCAGCACCGAGGACCTGGACTCGGCCGCCGATCTGCGGGGCATGCTCCGGCTGCTGCGCACCGGGACCCTCTGCACCCTGACGCGGGGCGATCGCGGCGGGATCACCTTCACCGTCCGCCCGGGGTCTGCCCGGATGCGCTTCTTCCCGGCGCTGCCCAGCGGGGGTGACGTCGACACGACGGGCGCCGGTGACGCCTTCCTCGCGGCCCTGCTCGCGGCGAGGATCGCGCCCGCCCTGGCCGGTCACCAACCGCACCTGCCGGCCGCTCTCCGGTTTGCGGCGGCGGTGGCCGCGGTCCACGTGGGCGGCCTCGGGCTGGCCGGCACGCCGACCCTGGAGCAGGTCCGCGACGCCCTCAGGCGGTCGGCGGGCTGATCCCGCGGGCGCTCCGGCGGCGGAGGCGCCGGAGCCGCACGGCGAGGGCGCTGTCGAAGTCCGGGTCGCCAGCCCAGCGGAGGCGCGTTCGCTCTGCCGCCCGGGCGGCGGCCTCCCCCGCTCGGAGCGCGCCCGCCGGGTCGCGCAGGGCGTGCTCGCGGATCTTGGCTGCCTCCACCCAGGCCCGCGGGGCCACCGACCCGCCGCCTGCCGCGAGTGCCTCCCAGGCCGCCAGCGCCTCCTCGGTGCGACCCAGGCGGCGCAGGGTCCGAGCCCGCTCGGCCCGGATGCGCTCGCGCGACAGGAGAGCCGGCGACGGGGCAGGGACCCCGAACGGCCAGGCGGCGGTGCCGAAGGTAGGCGGCTTCCAGGCCAGGTCGGCCTCGTCGAGGCAGTCGAGGGCGTCGTGGTGACGGCGGTCGCGGGTGAAGGCGCGGGCGAGGGCGACGAGGTCCCCGGCCGGCGCCAGCGGGCGGACGGACGGGTCCGCGTAGCACGCGTCGAGGTGGGCGAGGAGCCGGGCGAGCGAGACCACGTCGTCCGCGTTGTGCGTGAGCACGTCCGCGAGCGGCCGGGCCGGCCCGCCGCGCACGAAGTCGAGGTACCGGCTCGGGATCTCCCAGCCGGCCACGGCGCCCTCCCGACGGACGCCGAGCACGTCGCGCTCCACGGTGGCGAGCCGGGCGTCGTCGAGGCGGTGGCGGAACAAGCGCCGCACGTGGGGCAGCAGGTCGAGATGCCCGCCGAGGGCCGGAGCGGCCCGCCGGTCCATCCGGTACCGGGTCACGAGGAGTGGCCAGTCGAACGTGCGTCCGTTGTACGTGACCAGCCACGCGTCGGGGGGGAGCGCGTCGGCCACGGCATCGAGGAGCGCCGGCTCGTCGGCGTGGTCCGGGATGAGCAGCTGGAGCTGCTCGAAGCGCGAGCCGCGCCACCAGCCGAGGCCGACGAGGAAGGCGAGCGTGCCCGTCGCCGTGCCCAGGCCGGTCGTCTCCGTGTCGAGACAGACCAGCGGCGCGTCGGACGGCGGCTGACCGGGGAGGCCGGCCAGCCGGTCGCGGTCGACGGGCACGCTCACCGCCACCGGCTCGACCCGGACGACGGTGCCCCGCTCGCCCCGCGCAACCTCGCCGTCCACGGCCCGGGCGAGGCGATCCGCGAGCTCCCGCGATGGGATCCGGCCCCCGGTCGGAGCGGCGATCGCCCCCGGATGCGTTGCCCGGTAGGCCGCGAGCCGCCGCCCGAGCGCCGCCGGCGAGGTCATGCCGCCGACCCGGCCGCCTCGCCGCGCCGTTCCTGCTGCTCCGCTCCCTGTGGGCCGGGCCGGGCGTGCGGTCCCGCCCGGGCCTGCCCCGAGCTCGACGAGCAGGCGCAGCGAGAGGCTGCGGGCGTCCAGGTCGGCCTCCCCGCCGGCCGGTCGCGGCCCGGTGCACGAGGGGCAGCCGTGCTCGCAGTCGCAGGAGGCGACGAGCTCGGCCGCCCCCTCGATCAGCTCGTCGTGACGTTGCCAGAGTCGCTCGGCCATGCCGACCCCGCCGGGGACGGCCTCGTACAGGTAGACCGTCGGCACCTCGGAGTGGGGCGAACGCACCTGCGTGACGAGGCCGAGGTCGCGCGGGTCGACCATGAGGAGGACGCTCGCGACGGTCTGCATCGCCCGCCCCGCGCCGAGCAGCGCCACGTCAAGCTCGTGGCGGCGCCAGGGCACCTGCAGCCCGTCGGCGGCGGCCCAGTACGCGGTCGTCTGCAGCTCGAGCTCCGGCAGGTCGATCGGCCCCCAGCCGACGTTCTCGTCGGTCCCGAACTTCAGCTTCTTGTAGAACGTGACGAGGCTGGCCACCATCACCTCGCCGTGCTCGCGCCGGCCTCCCTGGGCAGGTGCGCTCGCGTGGATGTCGAGCGTCTTCAGCGTCACCGCCCGGTTCGCGTACGTGTAGTGGTCGGCGTCGATGCGGTGGACATACGCCTTGCGCTCGCCCCACTCGAGCCGGTCGACGTGGTACTGGATCGACTCGTGCATGTAGATGGCGTGCTGGTGGACGAGCACCTGGGCCGAGAAGAGGTCGACTTCGCCGAGCACGCGCGGCCGGTCGGGCGTCGTGTCGATGATGACGACGTTCTCCGGCGCCGCCGTTCGCAGTGAGATCTCGGAGGCGGGGAAGTTCTCGGAGCTCCAGTACCACCGGCCGTCGTCGCCCGCGTGGACGTGCCCCACCTCAGCCAGGAAGGCGAGCAGATCGTCGACGACGTTCGGCCCGAACGTATCGCCCGGCGAGAACGGCAGCTCGAACGTGGCGGCCTTCAGATGGGCGAGCAGGATGTGCAGGTTGTCCGGATCGATGCGGGCCTCTTCGGGGGCATGCTCGAGCAGGAACTCCGGGTGGTGGACGACGTACTGGTCGACGGGAGACGCGGAGGCGACGAGGACGGCGACGCTCGTGCCGAGGCGGCGGCCCGCCCGCCCGGCCTGCTGCCGGGTGCCCGCCACGGAGCCCGGATAGCCGGCCAGGATCGCCACGTCGAGGGCCCCGATGTCCACGCCGAGCTCGAGGGCGTTCGTGCTCACGACTCCGAGGACCTCGCCGTCGCGAAGCCCGGCTTCGATCGCCCGCCGCTCCGTCGGCAGGTACCCGCCGCGATAGCCCCGCACGCGGGTGCGCGGGCCGCGGCTTTCGCGCAGCGATTCGCGCAGGCCGCTGAGGATCACCTCGACGCCGGTCCGCGACGGGCCGAAGACGATCGTCTGCCGGCCGGCCCGGATGAACGGCAGCGCCCAGCGCTGGGCGAGCCGGAGCGCGGAGCCGCGGGCCCCGGAGGCCGCGTCGATCACCGGCGGATCGACGAACAGGAGGTGGCGCACGCCGCTCGGGGCACCGTTCCGGTCGACGACGAGCGGCGGGCGCCCCGTCAGCAGCTCCGCCAGCTCGCCCGGGTTGGCGATCGTCGCCGAGCAGGTGATGACGACCGGGTTCGAGCCGTAGTGCGCGCAGAGGCGGAGGAGGCGCCGCAGGACGTTGGCGGCGTGGCTGCCGAACAGCCCCCGGTAGGTGTGCAGCTCGTCGACGACGATGACCCGCACCTGCTCGAAGAGCTGGAACCACTTGGTGTGGTGGGGGAGGATCGCCGCGTGGAGCATGTCGGGGTTGGTGACCACCACCTGCCCGGCGGTGCGGATCGTGGACCGGATCGGCGCCGGCGTGTCGCCGTCGTAGGTCGACGCGGACGCGGGCAGGCCGGCTGCGGCGGCCAGCTCCCGGAAGGCGACGACCTGGTCCTGCCCGAGGGCCTTGGTCGGGAAGAGCCAGAGGGCCCGCGCAGACGGATCGTCGGCGAGGGCCTGGAGGACCGGCAGCTCGTAGCAGAGGCTCTTGCCCGAGGCCGTCGGGGTCACCACGCAGACGTCGCGGCCCGCGTGGACGGCCGCGAGGGCCTCGCCCTGGTGGGCGTAGAGGGCGTCGATCCCGCGCGCCGCCAGGGCCGACCGGATCCGGGGGTCCAGCCAGTCGGGGTAGGGGACGGTGATCGCCTCGCGGGCCGGCTCCACCGCGTGGTGCAGCACGCCCCGGGCAAGGGAGGGTTCGTGGAGGATCCCGGTCAGGACCGACGCGACGTCCGCGGGAGCGTAGGTGCGCATGGGGGGCTCCTCCGAAACAGAACAGGCGTGCGAATGTGCGGGGAGTCTACCACCGGGTCGGGCCCGGGCTGGCCGCACGGTGAGCGCCTCGCGTGCCAGCTCGTCCGGCACGCGAGGCGGTTTGACACTCCGTCAGTGCGCAGCTACCCTGCGGGCATGCTGCGGCACGAACGCACCGCACGACGTCGCCCGGACGCCACCGCGAGCCCCGGCGAGGGGCCGGCGGCGGACCCGGCGCCGGCGCCCGAGGGCCCCCGGGCAGGCACGCCATCCCTGGCCGGATTGGGGATCGCCGGCGTGTCGCGGCGCCGCGTGGCCTGGATCGGCCTGACCGTGGCAGCCGCCCTCATCGTCATCGGGTTCGCGGGGCAGGCCGCCGAGGCCGCCCGGGCCACGACGCGTGTCGTGGAGGAGCGGGCCCGCAACACGGAGGTCGCTGCGCAGACGGAGGCGCTCCGGCAGGAGCTCCGGCTCGTCACCCAGCAGCGCTGGGTGCTCCAGCAGGCGCGGGCGTACCGTCTCGGCTCCCGTGCCGAGCGGCCCTTTGCGCTCGCCCCGGATGCCCCCGTCCTCGCGGACGACGCCCCCGGCTCGCCGACGCGACGCATCGGGGCGGACACCACGCCATCGTCTCCGCTCGAGGGATGGCTCGAAATCCTCTTCGGCCCCGCGCCCGGCGGCTGACCGACCGCCTCGATGGCGCGAGCGGCGGACCCGGCCCCGACGAAGCCGGCCGGGACGGTGCTCTATACTGCTCGCCCGTGGCAGGGTAGCTCAGCGGCAGAGCAAGCGGCTCATAATCGCTAGGTCACAGGTTCGAATCCTGTCCCTGCTACCACGTCGTCGAGTCGAGACCGGCGCCCGGGCTCCCCGGAGCCGGTCGTTCCATCGGGGGCGGTCCGCGTCGCCGCCGCCGCGTCCCAGGATCGTCGGGTGGCCCGCCCGCGGGCCCCGCCGGCCCGCCGGGGAGGGGTCACAGGCGCCCCGCTCTATACTCGTCCGTGAGGCTGGCCTGATGGCGCCGGCTGCACTGACCCGGAGGCCCGGTTGAACGGCAAGTTCCTGCGCAACGGCATCGTGATGCTCGTCCTCGTCGTGGGCACGGTGGCGCTGCTGTACACGTTCCTCATCTCGTCACCGAGCGATCAGACGGTGGCGTACTCCCAGTTCCTGACGAACGTCAGCAACGGCGAGGTCACGAAGGTCGAGCAGCAGGACCTGCAGCTCACCGTGACCGGCAAGACCGCCGAGGACACGTACGTCGTCATCGTGCCCGGGATCGGGTTCACGGACGTCTTCGCCGATGTGCAGGCGGCCACGCCGGAGGGCAGCACCATCGAGTTTTCGGGCAAGGAGGCCTCCCAGAGCGGGCAGTGGGTCAGCCTGCTCATCGGCGCCATCCTGCCGGTCATGCTGATCGGCGGCTTCCTGTTCTTCATGATGCGCCAGGCCCAGGGCACGAACAACCAGGCGATGAGCTTCGGCAAGAGCCGGGCCCGGATGTTCCTGGGCAACAAGACGGTCGTCACCTTCGCCGACGTGGCGGGCGTCGACGAGGCGAAGACGGAGCTGCAGGAGGTCGTGGAGTTCCTGAAGTATCCGGAGAAGTTCAACTCGCTCGGGGCGCGCATCCCCCGGGGCGTCCTCCTGGTGGGCCCTCCGGGCACGGGCAAGACGCTCATGGCCCGGGCGGTCGCCGGCGAGGCCGGCGTTCCCTTCTTCAGCATCTCGGGCTCCGAGTTCGTGGAGATGTTCGTGGGCGTTGGCGCCAGCCGCGTTCGCGACCTCTTCGACCAGGCGAAGCGCAACGCCCCCTGCATCGTCTTCGTCGACGAGATCGACGCGGTGGGCCGCCAGCGCGGCGCGGGCCTGGGCGGCAGCCACGACGAGCGCGAGCAGACCCTCAACCAGATCCTCGTCGAGATGGACGGCTTCGACACGAACACGAACGTGATCGTGGTCGCGGCGACCAACCGCCCCGACGTGCTGGACCCCGCCCTCCTGCGCCCGGGCCGCTTCGACCGCCAGGTGATCCTCGACCGTCCCGACATGAAGGGCCGGGTCGAGATCCTGCGGGTTCACACGAAGGGCAAGCCGCTCGACAAGGCGATCGCCATCGAGGACGTCGCCAAGCAGTCGCCCGGCTTCTCCGGCGCCGACCTCGCCAACCTCGTCAACGAGTCGGCGATCCTCGCCGCGCGCCGTAACAAGAAGCTCATCGGGATGTCCGAGTTCCAGGAGGCCCTCGAGCGGATCGTGGCCGGTCCCGAGCGCAAGAGCCGGGTCATCTCCGATGCCGAGAAGCTGATCATCGCCTACCACGAGGGCGGCCACGCCGTCGTGCAGCGGATCCTCCCGAAGTGCGACCCGGTGAGCAAGGTGACCATCATCAGCCGCGGCATGGCCCTCGGGTACACGATGGCCCTCCCGACCGAGGATCGCTACCTCCAGAGCAAGACGGAGTTCGAGGACAAGATCGCGGGCATGCTCGGCGGCAATGCCGCGGAGCGGCTCGTCTTCGGCGACACCACGACCGGGGCCTCGAACGACATCGAGAAGGCGACCGCCCTCGCCCGCCGCATGGTCACCGAGTTCGGCATGAGCGATCGCCTCGGCCCCCGGGCGTTCGGGAAGCGCGACGAGCTCGTCTTCCTCGGCCGCGATATCGGGGAGCAGCGCAACTACTCGGACGACGTGGCGATGCAGATCGACGAGGAGGTCCGCAACCTCATCGAGAAGGCCTACGCCCGTGCCTCCGAGGTGCTGACCGAGCACCGGGCCAGGCTTGACCTGCTCGCCGCGACCCTCGTCGAGAAGGAGACCCTCGACACCGAGGCGTTCGAGGCGCTGTTCACGGACATTCCACCCAAGGAGCCGCTCCACGGCGTGATCCCGAAGCTGGCCGCCGCGCCGGCCGTGCCCTCGGCGCAGCCCGTCTGACGGCCGTCAACCCCCGACCGTCGAAAGCGCGGGCACCCGCCCGCTCCGTCGGGGCGCCCCGGCGATGGATAATCGGGCCACGTCCCGCTGACCCTGAGAACCTGCCGGAGGCCCTCGTGACCACGCCCTCCCCCGAGCTCGAGACCTACCTCGCGGCGACCGCCGAGCGGCGCCTGGGGCGCTACCTCGACTTCCTCCGGATCCCCAGCATCGGCGGCATGCCGGAGCACGCGGCCGACACGCGGCGCGCAGCCGAGGTGCTGGCGGCCGAGCTGCGCGAGAGCGGGATGGAGCACGTGGAGGTCGCCGAGACGGGGGGCCACCCGGTGGTCTACGCGGACTGGCTCCACGCCGGCGCAACCGCCCCGACCGTGCTCGTGTACGCCCACTACGATGTCCAGCCGGGCGATCCGGTCGAGCCCTGGGAGACATCCCCGTTCGAGCCCGTCGTGCGTGACGGCCGCGTCCTGGGCCGAGGGGCGGCCGACGACAAGGCCCACGTCCAGATGATGGTGCGCGCCGCCGAGGCGCTCCTCGTCGTGCGGGGGGCGTTCCCGGTCAACGTGAAGTACCTGGTCGAGGGCGAGGAGGAGAGCTCGTCGGTCCACCTCGACAGCTGGCTGGAGGCGCACCGCGAGCTGCTGGCCGCGGACCTGGCGATGATCTGCGACACAGGCTTCTTCGAGGGGAATCTGCCGGCCATCTGCGTCGGCCTCCGCGGGATCGTCTACGTGCAGGTCGACGTCGAGGGCCCGACGCTGGACCTCCATTCGGGGACCTTCGGGGGGGCGGTCGTCAACCCCGCGACGGCGCTGGTCGAGATGCTGGCGGCCCTCAAAGGGCCGGACGGACGGATCCGCATCCCCGGGTTCTACCAGGACGTTGTTCCGCTCACGGACGCGGACCGGGCTGCCTTCGCCGACCTCCCCTTCGACGAGGCGGCCTGGATGGCGGAGATCGGCGTCGACGCGCTGGCCGGCGAGACCGGCTACACGACCCTGGAGCGCCGGACGGCCCGCCCGACCCTCGACGTGAACGGGATCTGGGGCGGCTTCACCGGCGACGGCCCCAAGACGATCATCCCGGCCCATGCCCATGCCAAGGTGAGCTGCCGCCTGGTGGCCGACCAGGACCCGGCCCGGGTCTTCGCCCTGCTCCGGGACCACATCGCGGCGATCGCCCCGCCGGGAGTCCGGGTGGCGGTTCGCGATCTCGGCAAGGGCCGCGGCACGCTGACGCCCATCGACCACCCGGCGACCCGCGCTGCCGCGCGGGCGATCGAGGCGACGTTCGGCGTCGCTCCGCTCTACTTTCGCGAGGGCGGGTCGGTCCCGGTCGCAGCCAGCGTCGAACGGATCCTGGGCCAGCCGGTCGTCCTGCTCGGCTTCATGAACCCCGACGCGCAGGCCCATGCCCCGAACGAGAACATGATTCTGGCCAACTTCGAGACGGGCCTGCGGGCGCTCGTGCGGATGTTCGACGAGCTGGCGGGCTACCCGGGGGCCTGAGCCCCGTCGGAGAGGCCCCGCGGATGGTACTCCGGTAGGGTGTCCGGGCTGAGAACGGGTGTTAGGATGCCCACACGGGGGTCTGCCCCGCCGTCCGCAACGCCAGGGGAGCTAGTGCACGCGTGAGCACCGAGACCGAGCCGCCCGCCGCTCGCGGGCCGAAGCTGCCGTGGCGTCTTGACGCCGCCACCGGGAGCCTCGTTCCCCGGTCCACCCTCGATGTCCTGGTGGACCTCAACGACCGGATCACGTCCGGCGACCTGTCCGACTACCAGCCCATCCCGCTGGGGTTCACCCCGCTCGACAAGACCATCGGCATGGGCCTTCGCCCCGGCGAGCTCTTCCTGATCGGCGGCGCCCAGGGGACGGGCAAGACGACGATGGCCCTGCAGATGGCGCGGAACGTCGCCCTGGGCGGCCAGGCAAACGTTCTCTTCGTCTGCTTCGAGCACGAGGAGCACTATCTCCTCAATCGTCTGATCGCGATGGAATCGGCGCTCGCCCACCTCCCCCACAAGACCGGCGCCATCAAGATCCAGGACGTGCGCCGCGAGATCCTCGGGTCGTGGGTCGCGGAGGGGCAGGGCGAAGCCGGTCCACTGCTGGCCGCGAATCCGCGCCTGCGGCCGAGCCTCGACCGAATCAGCCGCTACGGCCAGAACCTCTTCCTCATGCGGGGGACGCAGTCGGCCAGCACTGTCGACAACATCCGGACGCTGGTCCAGCAGCACAGGGATCTCTCCGGCGGTCGCCAGCTCCTGGTGATCGTCGACTACCTCCAGAAGGTGCCGCTGTACCCGGAGCCGACCACCGAGTCCGAGAAGGTGACGATCGTCGTCAACGGCCTCAAGGACATCGCCCTCGCCGAGCAGGTCGGCATGATCGCGATCGTGGCCGCGGACAAGGAGGGGCTCAAGGCCGCCCGGCTGCGCAACCACCACCTGCGCGGCTCGTCGGCGATCAACTACGAAGCCGACATCATCGTCATCCTCAACGAGAAGTACCACATCGTCGCCAAGGTCAACATCGAGTTCAACCCCTACCAGGCGCAGCGCTTCCGTGACTGGATCATTCTCTCGGTGGAGAAGAACCGGGGCGGCCAGGACAACGTCGACCTCGAGTACGAGAAGCACTTCGAGTTCTCCTGCTTCGATCCGAACGGGCGGACGGTCCAGGAGAAGCTGATCGAGGAACGCCTCTACAACGAGTGACCGGCGGCTGATGCGCCGCCGTCGCGGCGTTGTCGCCTGCGCTCCTCGCTCACGCACCTCGGGGTGCGCTCGCTGCGGTGCTCGACTCCGCCTTGCGCCGACGCCACCTGAGCCGCCGGTTGCGCTCAGGCTGATGCGGTGGCCGCGGGCGGCGCCGCCGATGCGACGTTCGCGTTCGTTGCCGGGTGCCGTATCGTGCGCGCATGACCGCCAAGCTCGAAGCCGCGTTTCCGGACATCGTCGAGATCGTCGTCGAGATCCCCCGGGGCAGCCGGAACAAGTACGAGTTCGACGAGGAGGCCGGCGTCTTCCGCCTCAACCGGATCCTGTCGTCGGCCGTCTTCTACAACTTCGACTACGGCTTCATCGAGGCGACGCGCGCGGGCGACGGCGATCACACCGACGCCCTCCTGATCATCGACGAGCCGACCTTCACCGGCTGCCACGTCTGGGGGCGCCCCATCGGCGGGCTCGAGATGCGCGACGAGATGGGCTTCGACTTCAAGGTCCTCTGCGTCGCCATCGGCGATCCGCACCAGGCGCACATCGAGCGCCTGGAGCAGGTTCGGCCGCATCGCCTGGTCGAGATCGAGCACTTCTTCCAGACCTACAAGATGCTCGAGAACAAGGCGACCGACGTCGTCGGCTGGCGAGACCGCGAGCAGGCCCATGAGGTGCTGAGAGCGGACCGCACGACATGGCAGCGGGAGCGAGCCGACGGGCGCTGACCGTCGCGGCTGGCGCCGCTGGTACCCCGAAGCTGGCCCCGACGACCTCCGCGTCTTCGTGGCCGTCCCGCTCGACGACGCCGCCCGGGCAGCGGTTCGGGCCCTGGTCGACGAGATCGTCGGCGATCCCTGGCTCCCCGAGGCCAGTCGCCTCCGCTGGGCGGTGACCGAGAACCTGCACCTGACCGTCCGGTTCCTCGGAGCGACCGCTCCCGACCGCGTCCCCGACGTGGTGGCGGCAACGGAGGCGGCAGCCCGGACAGCCGCCCCGTTCACGGTCCGGCTCGCCGGCGCCGGCGCCTTTCCCGCGGCGGATCGTCCCCGCGTCGTCTGGCTGGGGATCGTCGACGGGGCCCCGGAGCTGGCCGCCCTCGCCGAGGCGCTCGCCGGCCAGCTGGCGGATTTCGGCTGGGAGCGCGACGAGCGGCCGTTTCGATCCCACCTGACGCTCGGCCGCGCGGACGGCGTCCCGGGGGCCGGGCGCGCCGTCGCCGCCCTGGCCGACGCCGCGGCGACGCTCGATGCCGCCTGGACGGTCGACCGGCTGGTTGTCTACCGGAGCGACCTTGGTCGCGGCCCGGTGCGCTACCGGCCCCTCGCCACGGCGCTTCTCGACGGAAGCGCCTTGCCCGGACCGACCCCGCTGCGGTAGTCTCGCGACCTGATCCACCCGCCGTGCCCCGGCAACGACGCACGCGCTCCAAGGAGGCCCCCGTGCCGATCGATCGCACCAAGTTCGTGCTCGACGAGGACCGCATCCCGCGGTCCTGGTACAACATCGCGGCCGACCTCCCCGTGGCGCCGCCCCCGGCCCTCCACCCGGTGACCCTGCAGCCCATCGGGCCCGGAGACCTGGCCCCGCTCTTCCCGATGGCGCTGATCAAGCAGGTCGTCTCCACCGAGCGCCACATCGAGATCCCGGACCCTGTCCGGGACGCGTATCGGCTCTACCGACCGAGCCCGCTCTACCGGGCCCATCGCCTCGAGCGGGCGCTCGACACGCCGGCCCACATCTACTACAAGTACGAGGGCGGCAGCCCGTCGGGCAGCCACAAGCCGAACACCGCCCTGGCCCAGGCCTTCTTCGCTCGCGAGGAGGGCGTAACCAGGCTCGCGACCGAGACCGGCGCCGGCCAGTGGGGCAGCGCCCTCGCATTCGCCGGCGCGATGTTCGGGCTCGAGGTCAAGGTCTACATGGTCCGGGCGTCGTACGACCAGAAGCCCTACCGCCGGGTCCTGATGGAGACGTACGGCGCCTCGGTGGTCGCCAGCCCCAGCCCTGACACCGAGTACGGGCGCAGCGTCCTCGCGGAGAAGCCGGACCACACCGGCTCCCTGGGGCTCGCGATCAGCGAGGCGATCGAGGACACCGTGACCCATCCGGGGACGAAGTACGCCCTGGGCTCGGTCTTCGACTTCGTGCTCCTGCACCAGACCGTGATCGGCCAGGAGTCGATCGAGCAGATGGCGATGACCGGCGAGGAGCCCGACGTCATCATCGCCTGCGCCGGCGGCGGCTCGAACTTCGCCGGCCTCACCTTCCCGTGGCTCGGGCGGGTGTTCCGCGAGGGAGCCGCCTACCGGATCATCGCCGCCGAGCCCGAGGCCGCGCCGTCGCTGACCAGGGGCGTGTATGCCTACGACTTCGGCGACACCGCGAAGATGGCCCCGGTCGTCAAGATGTACACCCTCGGTTCGGGCTTCATCCCGGAGCCGATCCACGCCGGCGGGCTGCGGTATCACGGCATGTCGCCGCTCGTCAGCGTGCTCAAGGAGGAGGGCCACATCGAAGCGCGGGGCGTTCACCAGCGGGCGTGCTTCGAAGCCGGCGTCCTCTTCGCCCGGACCGAGGGCATCCTGCCGGCGCCCGAGCCGACCCACGCCCTCAAGGTCGCGATCGACGAGGCCCTGGCGGCCCGTGAGGCCGGGACGTCGAAGGTCATCCTCTTCAACCTCTGTGGGCACGGCCACTTCGACCTCTCGGCGTACGAGCGGTACCTCGCCGCGGGCCTGGTGGACTACGAATACCCGACCGAGAGGGTCGCGGCCGCCCTGGAGGCGTTGCCCGTGGTGGGCTGAACACCGCCGGGCGGAGCGGCAGCGTAGGATGGGGCCATGCCCCGCCTCGCGTGCTGGAGCTGCGGCCGCCAGACCTACGCGACCTCGCCCCTGGAGTCGCTCTTCGTCGACGAGCGCCGCTGTCCGCGCTGCAGGGTGCCGATGAACCTGGAGCGCCGCCAGGTCGAGCGTCGCGAGCGGGAGCGTCGCGAGAGCCGTCCCGGATACCCCGGCCCCAGCGCTCCGGCCGGCGAGCGACGCCTGGCCGAGAGACGGCTCGGCCCGCGTCGCCGCGGGCACTGACGCCCGGTGCGGATCGCGCTTCTCGGCCTCGGCCTGATCGGCGGGTCGGTCGCCCGGGCGACCCACGCGGCCGGCTGGCACGTCTCCGCCTGGACGCCGTCGGGCGCCGGGCCGCGAATCGCCCACGCGCAGGGGGCGATCGACGTCGCCGCGGGCACGCTGCGGGAGGCGGTGGGCGACGCCGACCTCGTGGTCCTGGCGGCGCCGCCCGTCGCCTGCCTGGAGCTTCTCGCCGATCTGGCAGGCGCCGAGCACGACGCGCTCGGGGGCGACGTGGTGATCACCGACGTGGCCAGCACGAAGGCGCTCCTCGTCGAGCGGGCCGCGGCCCTGGGCCTGCGCTACGTCGGCGGGCACCCCATGGCGGGCCGCGAGACGAGCGGCTTCGAAGCCGGGTCCGACGACCTGTTGCGCGACCGGCCGTGGGTCGTCGTGCCGCCGGCCACGGCGGACGAGGCCGCCGTGGCCCGGGTGGAGGAGCTGGCGCGCGCCTGCGGCGGCCGTCCCCTCCGGATGACGGCGGTGGATCACGATGCCGCGGTCGCCGCGATCAGCCACCTGCCGCTCGTGGTTGCCGCGGCCCTCGTCGAGGCCGTGGCGGGACGGCCCGGAGACCCCGTGCCGGCCGGCTGGCCGGCCGCGGCGAGACTCGCCGCGAGCGGCTGGAGCGGCGCCACGCGCCTGGCCCGCGGCGACCCGGCGATGGGGGCAGGGATCGCGGCCACCAACGCGGGACCCCTCGCGGCAGCCGTCCGGACGGTCCGGGACCGGCTGGGCGACTGGCTCCTCCTGCTCGAGACCGACGCGGGCGAGGGCACGCCGGACGAGGAGGCCCTGCGCGCGCGGTTCGCCGCGGCGCGCGATCGCCTGGGAACGGGCGAGTGACGGGCGAACGGGTTCTCGTCATCCCGCGCGACCGGATCATGAACGCCCGCGGCTGGCGGGGGATCCGGCGCACCGGGGCTGCGCGCCGGCTCGACGTGATCGCCGCCGAGGGCCGCTTCGAGCCGCGGGCCGCGATGGAGCGCGACCCGCTGTTCAAGCAGGTGATCCCGTACCTCGTCCTCCGCGACGGCGATCGCTACTTCCTCATGCGGCGGACCCGCGCCGGCGGCGACGAGCGGCTCCACGACCGGTTCTCGATCGGGGTGGGAGGCCACCTGAACCCGGGCGACGTGGATCTCGGCGGCGGTCTTGCCCGGGAGTGGTCCGAGGAGCTCGCCGCGGATTTCGTGCCCGAGTTTCGCCTCGTCGGGCTCCTCAACGACGACGAGACCGAGGTCGGGCGGGTGCACCTCGGGGTTGTCTATCTCGCCGATGCCGCCGGGCGCGCCGTCCGGGTCCGCGAGACCGACAAGCTGGAGGGCGCATTCGCCGACCTTGGGGCCGTCCGCGCCGTCTACGACCAGCTCGAGACGTGGAGCCAGCTCGTCCTCGACGTCCTCGCGAGCTGAGACCCGGCAGCACCGGAGCTCTCGCCCAGCGGTGCCATACTTGGCGCGGGAGACTTCAGCATGCGCCGTCTCGGAACCGTTGCCCGCCTGCTGTCCCTCGTGCCGCTGGGGCTGGGGACCCTGGGCCTTGCGCTGGGCGCGATCTCGCCCGCCCGCGCCGCGGAGGGGAGCGGCGAGGCGTGGGTGCTGCCGACGACGGGCGTGGTCGACGGGGTGATGGCCGGCTATCTCGCCGATGGCGTCGCCAAGGCCGCCCGCGAGGGCGCCGAGGTCGTCGTCGTCAAGCTCAACACGCCCGGCGGCAGCCTCGAGGCCACCCAGAAGATCACCGGCGTCTTCCTGGAGGCGCCCCTGCCGGTCATCGTCTGGGTCGCCCCGGCGGGCGGTCGCGCCGCGAGCGCCGGCACGTTCATCACCCTGTCCGCGCACCTCTCCTGGATGGCGCCCGGGACGAACATCGGCGCCGCCAGCCCGATCTCCAGCAGCGGCGAGGACATCGGGGGAACGCTCGGCGAGAAGGTCAAGAACGACGCGATCGCGAACATCACCGCGATCGCCCAGGCCCGCGGCCGCCCGGTCGACTGGGCGGTCTCCACCGTGAGCGAGGCGAAGAGCTACTCGGCCGTGGAGGCGGTCGCGGCGGGAGCCGTCGACGGGATCGCCTCCACGATCGAGGAGGTCCTCGTCGCGGCGGACGGGCGCACGGTGACCGTCGCCGGGGGGCGCGAGGTCACCCTCGCGACGGCCGCGGCGACGCCGGTCGAGGTCCCGATGAACCCCTTCCAGGGGCTCCTGCACCTGCTCTCGGATCCCAATATCGCCTTCATCCTGTTCACGATCGGCTTCTACGGGCTCATCTTCGAGGTCCAGAACCCGAACTTTGTCACTGGGATCCTCGGCGCGATCTGCATCCTCCTGGCGTTCATCGGCTTCGGCAGCCTGCCCCTCAACGTGGCCGGGCTCCTCCTCATCGCCCTGGGCCTCGTCCTCGTGCTCCTCGAGACGCAGGTCACCAGCCACGGCCTCCTGGCGGTCGGGGCCGTGATCTGCGTGGCCCTCGGCGCCGCCGCCCTCTACACGGAGCCCGGGTCGCCGACGGCGCCGGACGTCGCCGTGGCCCTGCCCGTCATCCTCACCGTCGTCGGCCTGACCGGCGCATTCGCCGCCCTCATCACCGTGGTCGCCTACCGATCCCGCCACGCCCCGCTCAGCCCGATCCTCGTGGGATCGCTGCGGGTCGTGGGAGAGGGCGGCAAGGTCGCCCGACCGATCGATCCGGTCGGCTCGGTCCTTGCGGTCGGCGAGGAGTGGACCGCCCGCAGCGTCGACGGCCGCGCGATCCCGCGCGGGGCCGCCGTCCGCGTCGTCCGCCAGGACGGCCTCACCCTGTACGTCGAGCCGGCCGGCGCCGTCCCGGCGGCCTGATCAGCCCAGCCAGCGCAGGAGTCGAAAGGAGCCGCACGTGGAGCTCGGCATCACGATCGCCGTGGTGGTGGCCATCCTCGTTCTCGTCCTGGTCTTCCTCTACCTCTCGGTCCGGGTGGTCCAGCAGTACGAGAAGATGGTCGTCTTCCGGCTGGGCCAGACCAACGAGCGCCTCGTGCGCGACCCGGGGCTGCGGTTCCTCATCCCGATCGTCGACCGGCCGGTGAAGGTGGACGTGCGCGAGCAGTTCATCGAGGTCCCGAGCCAGACCACGATCACCCGGGACAACGCCCCGATCAACGTCGACTTCCTCATCTACTGGCGGATCGTCGATCCGCTCAAGAGCATCGTGAACGTCGCCTACTTCGCCGGCGCGCTGCAGGGCGTGGCGACGACGACCCTCCGCGCGGTCATCGGCGACATCCTCCTCGACGAGGTCCTCTCCCGGCGCGAGCAGATCAACGAGGTCCTGCGCACGAAGCTCGACGAGGTCACCGAGCGCTGGGGCGGCAAGGTGACGACCGTCGAGATCCGCGAGATCACGCCGCCGCGCGACGTCCAGGATGCGATGAATCGGCAGCTCTCCGCCGAGCGGACGCGGCGCGCCGTCATCACCGAGTCCGAGGGGCGCCGGCAGTCGGAGATCAACATCGCCGAGGGCGCCAAGCAGGCCGCGATCCTCACCGCCGAGGGCGAGCGCCAGTCGCAGATCCTCCGCGCCGAGGGGGCGCGCCAGTCGCAGATCCTCAACGCGGAGGGCTTCGGCCAGGCCCTGACCCGGATCTACGAGTCGGCGTCGGCGATCGACCAGAAGACGATGCTCCTGCAGTACCTCGAGGCCCTCAAGGCGATCGGCCAGGGCGCATCCACGAAGTGGATCATCCCGGCCGAGTTCACGGAGCTCGTCGGGCCGCTCACCACCGGCCTCGGTGCGGCGATCGCGGGCGCGTCGACGGCGTCCGAGCCGGGCTGAGGTCCCGCTGCGGTCCGGCACGGGACCGGTACCACCGGACGGGGGTCGACCGCGACCCCCGTCCGCTATCCTTCCCCACGTCCCGGGGGCGCGACGCGCCGTCCCGGCTGAGCGAGAGAGGTCCGGATGGCCGCCAAGATCCTGGTCGTCGACGACGACACCAACGTGCAGCGCCTGCTGAGCTACACGCTCAAGCAGGAAGGCTACGAGGTGATCGTGGCGGCGGACGGCGCGGAGGGGTTCCGCCTCTGGGGCGCCGAGGACCCCGCCCTGATCCTGCTCGACGTCATGCTCCCCACGCTCGATGGCTACCAGGTGGCGGCCAAGGTCCGGGCGGAGGAGGTCGACTCCCACGTCCCCATCATCATGCTGACGGCCGAGGCGGAGGTCGAGCAGAAGATCCGGGGCCTGCGCGCCGGGGCCGACGACTACCTCGTCAAGCCCTTCCACCCGGCCGAGCTGCTGGCCCGGATCAAGAGCCTGCTGGCGCGCTTCGCCCCGAAGGACCTCCTGGTCGGACGGCCGCCCCTCGGGCGCGTCCTCGCCTTCTATGGCGCCAAGGGCGGGGTGGGGACGACGACCATCGCGATCAACGTGGCCATCGCCCTCCAGCGCGAGCTGGGCCGGCGGGTCTGCCTCGTGGACGCGAACCTCCAGTTCGGCGACCACCGCGTCTTCATGGACCTCGGCCTTGACCGGAAGAGCATCGTCGACGTGGTGAGCGCGCCCTCGATCGACGCCGACCTGCTGCGCGGCGTCCTCGTGGAGCACGACTCGAAGATCGACCTGCTGCTCGCCCCGCCCACGCCGGAGCAGGCGGAGCTCATCACCAAGGAGCACCTGACCCAGATCATCGACGTCCTCCGGGGGATCTACGACTACGTCGTGGTCGACGTCGACAAGCGGCTCGACGACGTGAACCTCGGCGTGTTCGACGCCGCCGAGCACCTCTTCGTCGTGCTTACGGCCGACCTCTCGTGCCTCAAGAACGTCCGCCTCGTCCTCGAGACGCTCAGCCACATCGGGTACGCCGGCGACCGGGTCAAGCTCGTCCTGAACCGCTCGAACGCGTTCACGGGGATCAACGCGAAGACGGCCGAGGGCGCCCTGCGCCACCCCATCGACCTGCAGGTGGTCAACGAGTATCGCGGGGCGATCAGCGCCCTCAACTCGGGCGCTCCCGTCATGTACACCAGGGCGGACTCGCCGCTGGGGCGCTCCCTCCACGACCTGGCCCGGGCGATCGACCGCGGGACGGCCGCCGGTTCCGCCCTCGCGACGGCGCCCGCCCGCTGAGCGGTCGCGACGCCGGCAGGCGGACCAGGGGCGAATAATCGGCGGGTAAGCGGCGGTCGCTACCGTGCGACTCATGCTGGCAAGCGTCCTCGCCGCCACCCTCCACGGCCTCGACGGCCGTCCGGTCCGGGTCGAGGTCGACGTGGCGGCGGGACTTCCCGGCTTCACGATCGTCGGCCTTGCCGACGCCGCGCTCCGCGAGGCCCGGGAGCGCGTGCGCGGGGCAATCCGGAACAGCGGGTTCGTGCACCCCGCCCGCCGCATCACGGTCAACCTCGCCCCGGCGGACGTGCCGAAGGCCGGCTCGGCCCTCGACCTCGGGATCGCGGTGGCGATCCTCGTCGGCTCGGAGCAGGTGACGCCGCGCGGGACGTGGGCCCTCCTCGGCGAGCTGGGCCTCGGCGGGGACGTGCGTCCGGTGCCGGGCATCCTGCCGATGGTTGCCGCCCTCGCCCGACGCGGAGCGGGCCGCGTGGTCGTACCCGCCGCGTCGCTCGCCGAGGCCCGCCTCGTGCCGGGGATCGAGGTGGTCGGCGCGGCGTCGCTGGCGGAGGCGGCCGACACCCTGCGGGGACGCCGCGTCGGAGGCCACCGGCCGGGCCTCCGCGCCGAGCTGGTTCCCGCGGACGTCTCCCCGGAGGTGACGGAGGAACACGCCGGCGATCTCGCGGACCTTGCCGAGGTCCGCGGCCTCCTCGAGGCGCGGCGGGCGCTGGAGATCGCCCTGGCCGGTTCGCACGGGCTCGTCCTCATCGGCCCGCCGGGGTCCGGAAAGACGATGCTCGCCTCGACGATCCCCGGCGTCCTCCCGCCCCTCGACGACGAGGAGGCCCGCGAGGCCACCATCATCGCGTCCGTGGTGGGGGCTGGTCCGGTCCACGGCCTCGTCCGGCGGCGGCCGTTCCGGGCGCCCCACCACACCGCCTCGTACGCGGCGCTGGTGGGGGGCGGGCCGCGCATGGCCCCGGGCGAGGCGACGAGAGCGCACCACGGGACCCTGTTCCTCGACGAGCTCCCGGAGTTCGACCGGTCGTCGCTCGAGGCGCTCCGCCAGCCGCTCGAAGAGGGCCGCGTCTGCGTCGCCCGGGTGGGGCGGGCCGTCGTCTTTCCGGCGCGGTTCCAGCTGGTGGGGGCGATGAACCCGTGCCCCTGCGGGTGGGACTCGGACCCGTCCGGTCGCTGCACCTGCCCGCATGGCCTCCCGGAACGTTACCGGGGGCGCATCTCGGGACCGCTCCGTGATCGCATCGACCTGTGGGTCGGTGTGCCCCGGGTGGCGCCGCGCGAGCTGCTGTGCGCGGCGGATCCGGAATCGTCGGAGGTCGTTCGTGCCCGGGTCGCCGCCTGCCGCGGCCGCCAGCTCGAGGCGCGGGCAGTCCTGAACGGCCGCCTCCGTGGGCGCGCGCTCCGGGCCGCGGCGGCGCTCGACGCCCGCGCCGAGCGGCGGGCCATCGCGCTCGCCGACGCGGCCGGCATGACCGCGCGTTCCACGGAGCGCCTCGTGCGCGTGGCTCGCACCATCGCGGACCTCGCGGACGCGGAACGCGTCGGCGTCGAGCATCTCGAGGAAGCGGCACGCTACCGTCCCCCCACCGAGACGCGCGCCGGCGCGGCTCGCGGGGCGGCCTGACGATGCTCGGGGTCGGCCGCGGCGGGCCCCTGGGGGCGGCGGACGTGCCGCGCGGAGGCGGCGGTGACGGCCCAGCGGGTCTCCGCCCGGGCCGCCTCGCGGCGACGGTGGGCGGTGGCGAGCGGATCCGCCCGGCGCCCGCCCGCCTGTCGGAGCGCGAGGCGTGGATCGTCCTCGCCTCTGTCGATGGGATCGGGCCGGTCACGTTCGGCGCTCTGCTGCGGGCGTTCGGCAGCGGGCGCCGGGCACTGGGGGCGGCTGCCGGCCCTGGGGGGCCGGCACGGCTGGCGGCCGCCGTCGCCGGGGAGGGCCTCACGATGGATCCCGGGCTCGCCAGCCGGATCGGCCCGGCCGGCGCGGGGGCCGGCGCGCTCTTCGCCCGGCTTTCCGAGCTGGGAATCGAGACGCTTACCGCCGAGGACGCGGGGTTCCCACGGCGCCTGCGCGAGATCGAGCTCACGCCCCCCGTCCTCTTCGTCACCGGTGACGCTGCGGTCCTGGAGGCGCCGCGGGTCGTGGCGGTCGTGGGGACGCGACGGCCGACGGATGACGGACGGCGGACCGCGACCCGGATCGGTGGCGTCCTCGCGGCGGTGGGCGCCACGGTGGTCTCGGGGCTCGCGGTGGGCATCGACGGGTCGGCCCACGCCGGCGCGCTCCTGGCGAACGGGATCACCGTGGCGGTCCTGGGCAGCGGCCACGCGCATCTCTACCCGTCGGCCCACGAGGTCCTCGGCCGGGAGATCATCCGCACGGGCGGGGCGGTGATCGCCGAGCTGCCGCCCGACGTGCGGCCGCGACCGGCGGGCTTTCCGCGCCGCAACCGGATCATCGCCGGACTCGCCGATGCCACGGTGGTGGTCGAGGCCGGGGAGCGAAGCGGCGCCCTGATCACGGCGAGCTGGGCGATGGAGCAGGGCCGAGCCGTCTTCGCCGTTCCGGGACCCCTCGACCGCGCCCAGTCGGTCGGCTGCAACCGCCTCCTCCGCGACAACGCCGGAGAGGCCCGGCTCGTCGCGGGGACCGACGAGCTCCTCGAGGACCTCGGGTACGCGACACCCCTGGAGGTCCGGCGGCCCCGGCGCGAGCGAGGCGAGTCGTCGCAGCCGGACGCCGGGGCCATCGTGGCTCGCCTCGGGCCGGCCGAGGAGGCCGTCGTGCGTCACCTCCTGCGCGGCCCCGCGACTGCCGACGCGCTCGTCGGCGGGACCGACCTCGCGGGCGCCACGATCCTCGCCGTGCTGACCCGCCTCGAGGAGGAGGGCCTGGTGGCCGGTGCCTTCGGCCGCTACCGCCTGGCGGGGGCGCTGCATGGCGCGCGGGCGCTCGGCGGGAACCGACGCCCGACGGGAGGCCGAGACAACCCGTGACCGTCGCCAGGTTCCAGCCGCCCCGTTCCCCGGAACAGTCCTGGTGCGCCCGCGCCCGCGCGGCGGCGAAGCCGCGAGGCGCCGGATCGCCGGATCCCGGTGCTAGACTCCCGGCGCCATGAGTCGAAACCTCGTGATCGTCGAGTCGCCCGCGAAGGCGAAGACGATCGAACGCTATCTCGGGCCGGACTACGCCGTGCTCGCCTCCTACGGCCACGTGCGCGACCTCCCCGAGAATCCCGGGAAGGGGAAGTTCGGGGTGGACGTGGAGCACGACTTCGCGCCCGAGTACGTGATTCCCGACGAGCGCTCGCGGCGGCATGTCGCCGCGATCGAGCGGGCGGCTCGGACGGCCGACCGGATCTTCCTCGCCACCGACCTCGATCGCGAAGGCGAGGCGATCGCCTGGCACGTCGCCGAGGCGGCGCTCCTGCCGGCGGGCAAGCTGGCGCGGGTCACCTTCAGCGAGATCACGGAGCCGGCGATCCGCCACGCGTTCGCCCACCCACGGGAGATCAACCAGGACCTCGTCGACGCGCAGCAGGCGCGCCGGATCGTCGATCGCCTCGTGGGATACACCCTGAGCCCGCTCATCTCGCGGAAGGTTCGGTCGGGCCTCTCGGCCGGGCGGGTCCAGTCGGTCGCGGTGCGCCTCGTCGTCGAGCGCGAGCGCGAGATCCGGGGCTTCGCCGCCCGCGAGTACTGGACGATCGTGGCGAGCCTCGTCGCCCCCGACGGCACGCCGTTCGACGCCGACCTCGTGCGCATCGACGGAGCGAAGCCGGAGATCGGTGACGGCGCCACGGCCGAGGCCCACGTCGGGGCGCTGCGGGGGAGTCTCCCGGTCGTCACCGAGGTCGGCACGAAGGAGAGCAAGCGGAGCCCGGCCCCACCGTTCACCACCTCGACACTGCAGCAGGAGGCCAGTCGCAAGCTCGGCTTCAGCCCCAAGCGCACGATGTCCGTCGCCCAGAAGCTCTACGAGGGCGTCGACACGCCGGACGGCCATGTCGGCCTGATCACCTACATGCGCACCGATTCGGTCGCGCTCGCCGGACAGGCGATGGGGCAGGCCCGCGAGGTGATCGCGGCCCGCTTCGGCCCCGCGTACACGATGCCGAGGGGGCGCGTCTACCGGACCAAGTCGAAGAGCGCCCAGGAAGCCCACGAGGCGATCCGGCCGACGTCGTTCGCCCGGGATCCCGAGGCGCTCGCCTCCGCGCTCGGCCGTGACGAGGCCCGCCTGTACCGCCTGATCTGGCAGCGCGCCCTCGCCAGCCAGATGAAGGAGAAGGAGCTGGTGACCACGACCGCCGACCTGGCCGCCGGCCCCTACGCGCTCCGGGCCAGCGCCACCCGGACGGTCTTCGACGGCTTCGCCGCGGTCTACTCGGAGGGTCGCGACGATGCCGAGGACGACGCGGAGGGCACCCTCCCCCCGCTGGCCATCGGCGACGCCACGACCGTCGCCGCGGTCGTCCCGACCCAGCACTTCACCGAGCCGCCGCCGCGGTACACGGAGGCCAGCCTGATCAAGGCGCTCGAGGAGAACGGGATCGGCCGTCCGTCCACGTACGCGGCGACGATCTCCACCATCGTCGATCGCGGCTACGTCGTGATCCGCGAACGGCGGCTGCATCCGGAGCCCGTGGCCGAGGTGGTCACGGATCTCCTGGTCGATCACTTCGGCGAGTACGTCGATCTCGCCTTCACCGCCAGGATGGAGGAGGAGCTCGACGAGGTCGCCCGCGGCGAGCGCACCTGGGTGCCGCTCCTGGCGGCGTTCTACGGGCCGCTCCGGACGCGGGTGGACGAGAAGCGTCGCGAGCTGAAACGGGCGGACTTCACCACCGAGGCCACGGACGAGGTCTGCTCGCTGGGCCACCCGATGGTGATCCGGCTGGGCCGCAACGGCCGGTTCCTTGCCTGTTCGCTCTTTCCGGAGCACAAGGAATCGCGGCCGATTCCCGGGGAGGAGCCCGACATCCCGGCGCTGCCCGGCACCGGCGAGGCGTGTCCCACGTGCGGGTCGACGGACGGCGGGGAGCTCGTCGGCAGGCGGGGGCGTTTCGGGCCCTTCGTCGGCTGCAACCGCTACCCCGCGTGTGCCTACATCAAGAAGGACGGTCCGCCGCCGCCCGCGCAGCTCCCCTTCGAGGTGGCCTGCCCGTCGTGTCGCGAAGGTCGCCTCGTCGCGCGACGCGCCCGCCGGACGAGATCGGTCTTCTGGGGCTGCTCGCGCTACCCCAGCTGCCGATTCACGACCTCGAGGGAGCCGCTCGGGCCGGTCCACGAGCCCGACGGCGGGCCGCTCGTCCGGATCGACGGCGACGCCGGCCTCTGCCTCGGGTGCGGGGCCACGGTGCCACTTGCCGGGGAGGCGCTGGAGCCCGGGAGCCGGATCGCCGGAGGCACGCCGGACCCGGCGGCACTCCAGCGGCCGCCCCGAGGGGCCCGCGGGGGGGCGAAGGGACGCCCATCGAGCTCGCCCGGCCGCCCCCGACGGACGGGGGCCTCGCGGCCCCGGGCGGCGCGCCCGGCGTGAACGGGGAGGAGGCCCTCGAGCGGTATCTCGCGAGCCTCGCCGCCCGCGACGCGTCTCCCCACACCCGGCGGGCCTACGCCACGGCACTCGGGGCATATCTCGCCTGGCTCCGCGCGGCGGGCCTCGACTGGCGAACGCCCGAGCGTGCCGCGCTCCGCCGGTACCTGGCCGAGCTCACCGAGGGGCATGCCCGGACCACCGTGGCCCAGCGCCTCGCCGCGATCCGCTCGCTCTACCGCTGGGCGCGGCGGACCGGCCACGTGAGCACGGACCCGTGGGCTTCGCTCGCGACGCCCCGTCGACCGCGCCGGCTGCCGGCCGTCCTCGCGACCGAGGAGGTCGAGCGGCTCCTGGACGCGGTCGCCGATGAGGCGGGCGGCGCCGAGCCCGAACCGGGCTCGCGGCCGCGGTCGCCCGCGGCGGCTGCGCCGCTTCGGCATGCCCTGGCCCTGCGCGACGTGGCCCTGGTGGAAGCCGCCTACGCGGCGGGCCTGCGCATCTCGGAGCTGGCCGGCGCCCGCCTCGGCGCCCTCGACCTGGCCCGCGGCGAGATCCGGGTGGCCGGCAAGGGCCGCAAGGAGCGGATCGGCCTCCTGGGGCGACCTGCCCGATCGGCGTTGGGGGCGTACCTCGCCGATGGCCGCCCCGCCCTTCTCGCCCGCGGCGGCGAGGGACCACGCCTCTCGGACGCGGTCTTCCTCAATCACCGGGGGGCGCCGCTCGGCGTCCGCGGGATCCGCTACCGGCTGCACCGGGCCGCGCTCCGGGCCGGCCTCCCGGACGATGCGACGCCGCACACCCTGCGCCATTCGTTCGCCACGCATCTCCTCGACGGCGGCGCCGACCTGCGCGTCGTCCAGGAGCTCCTCGGTCACGCCGACCTGGCCACGACGCAGATCTACACGCACGTCGCCCCGGGACGCCTGCGCAGCGTCTACCGTCGCGCTCACCCCCGGGCCGGGGAAGCCGGGTCGCGATGAGCGGCGCCGCGCGCGAGCTGGCCCGGGCGGGGATGGTGGTCACCGGGGCCCTCTTCGTGTCGCGGATCCTCGGCTGGGTCCGCGTGGCGGTGATCGCGGCGAGCCTCGGGATCAGCCGCGATCTCGACATCTACACGGCGGCCTTCCGGATTCCCGACTTCATCTTCCAGCTCGTGGCGGCCGGGGCCCTCGCCTCGGCCGTGATCCCGACGATCGCGGCGCTCGTCGCTACGGGCGAGCGGGACCGGGCCTGGCGAGTCGTCTCGACCGTCGCCACCCTGCTCATGGCGGTGCTGGCGGCCCTCGCGATCGTGATGTTCATCGCCGCGCCGGTCGTGGCGCCGCTCATCGCCCCGGGGTTCGACGCGGCCGACCTCCCGCAGCTCGTCGAGCTGACCCGGATCCTCCTTCTGAGCCCGATCTTCCTGGCCCTGTCGGCCGTGGCGACGAGCATCCTCAACTCTGCCGGGCGCTTCTCGGCCTCGGTCGTGGCGCCGATCGTCTACAACCTCGTGATCATCGCCGCCGCCGTGACGCTCGTCCCGACCTTCGGCCTTGCCGGCCTGGCATGGGGCACCGTCGCCGGCGCCGTGGGCACGGTCGTCGTGCTGGTCGTCCCCGTGTTCCGGGGGGTCGGCTTCCGCTACACGCCGGCCGTTGACCTGCGCGACCCGGAAGCGCGGCGGACGCTGATCCTGCTCGGGCCGCGGGCCATCGGTCTGGCGGGCAGCCAGCTGACCCTCCTCGTCCTGACGATGCTCGGCTCCACCCTTGCCGCTGGCGCCATCGGCGCCTTCGCCCTGGCGTTCACGATCTTCCAGATCCCGCTCGGGACGATCGCGTACCCTCTCGGCATCGTCGCGCTCCCGGCGCTCTCCCAGCGTGTCGCAGCCGGCGAGATCGACGAGTACGTGGCGCTCGTGACCCGCGCTCTGCGCCTCCTGGGTTTCGCCATGCTTCCCCTGGCCTGCATCGCGGCCGGCGTGGCGGTCCAGATCATCGATCTGGTCGTGGATTTCGGGCGCGTCGACGACGTGGGGATCGCCCTCACGGGGGCGGCATTCCTCGGCCTTCTTGCCGCCCTCCCGACGGAGGCCGCCATCATCGTCCTCTCGCGCGCCTTCTTCGCCGCTCGCAACACCTGGATCCCCGTGGGCGCGGCGCTGATCTCGGTCGTCGTCGCCGTGGGCACGGCGACGCTCCTGGTGGGCCGGCTCGGGATCCTGGGGCTCGCCCTCGGACTCACGGTCGCGTCCTGGGTCGAGGCGGCGCTGCTCCTGGGCGCCTTCCGCTCGCGCCACGCCCGTTTCGGCCTGCTGCGGCTCGGACGGGCGCATCTCTGGTACCTCGCGGCCGCGATCGCCGCCGGACTCGCCGCCGATCGAGCCTACGACCTTTTCGGCGGCTCCCTGGGGGCGGATCCCGCGATCGTGCCGGCCATGCTCGCCCTCGGGGGCGCCGGGCTGGTCGGGCTCGCCGTCTACGTCGCTCTTGCCGCCGTGCTGCGCGTCCCGGAGCTGGGCGTCACGTTCCGCCTGGTGCGCGCGGGCCTGGGCCGGAGCGCCGCGTGACCGGGGACGGCGATCTCCATCGCGATCACGCCGCGTGGGACGCCTTCGTCGAGGCGACCGAGCACGGCTCCTACCTCCAGCTCCACGGCTGGGCCCGGGTCAAGGCGGTCAATGGCTGGGCGGCGCGGCGCGTCGTCGTCGGCTCCCCGGGGACGCGAATCGGGATGCAGCTGCTCCTGCGCCGGCCGCGCCCCCTCCCGTGGGCCTTTGCCTACGCACCCCGGGGGCCGGTCGCCGAGTCGTGGACGGCGGATGCCCTGGGCGAGCTGACCGCGGCGGTCCGGGCCGCGCGCGGGGATCTCGGCCGGGTCTCGCACCTTCGGATCGATCCCGAGGTCGAGGCGGACGGACCCCACGATCGCGACGGGGCCGTGCGGGCCGGGCTCGCCGGGGCCGGGTGGGCCGAGGCGCCCTCGGTGCAGCCGCCCACGAGCCGGGTCATCGACCTCTCCGCCGACGAGGAGGCGCTCTGGTCGGACCTCCGCCAGAAGTGGCGCCAGTACGTGAACAAGGCGCGTGCCGGAGGGGTGACCGTGGTCGAGCTGCCGGGCGACCCGATCGGGCCCTTCTACGCCATCTATCGCGAGACGGCTGCCCGGGCCGGCTTCCTCATCCGAGTGGAGCAGGCCTATCGCGACGTCTTCGACGCGTTCGCACCGGCCGGCCGGGCCCGCGTCCTGTTTGCCGTCGGCCCTGACGGCACACCCCTGGCGAGCCTCTTCCTCATTCGTTGCGGCCGGCGCGTTGTCGAACCCTACGGTGGCATGACGGCGTCCGGGGCCGACCTGCGGGCCAACTACCTCCTCAAGTGGGAGGCGATCCGGCGCTCCCGCGAGGAAGGAGCGGCGGCCTACGACCTGTGGGGGCTCGCGCACCCGGGCATCGCCCACTTCAAGGCCGGGTTCGGCGGACGCGAGATCCGGTACGTCGGGGGCTGGGACCTGGTGCTCGACCCGGTCGGGCGGCGCGTCTACGAGAGCGCCCAGCGGGCGCGCGTCCGGTGGGCCCGGTCGCGGGCGGGGTTGGGTCCGGGCCCCGGGGCCGGTGCGTCGGGGGCGTCCGCCGGCGACGCCGGCGAGGCCGGGTGAGGTCGATGGCAGCGCGCCCGGGAGGCCGGATCCCGGACCTCCGCGTGGTTGGAGAGGCTGGGCCGGAGGAGCTATCGTCCTGGGACGGCCGCGTCGTGGACGTGCCGGGAGGCGACGTGCAGCAATCCGTGGCGTGGGCGATCCATCGTCTCAGGATGGGGTCGACGCCGTACCATCTTGTCCTCGACGACGGCTCGGTCGCGCTCGTCCTCGGCCGTGGGCGACCCTTCCTCGGGGGAGGCCGCGCGTACGTGCCGCGTGGCCCGGTGAGCGCGGGGGCCGGGCCCGAAGTGGTGGCGGGCCGGCTCGTGGCGATCGCGGCGTGGGCCCGCCGGGTCGGGTTCGACACGGTCGTCGCGGACCCCGAGATCCCGGCGGCGACGGGCTTTCCCGCCCTCCTGGCCGGACGTGGGTTCCGGCAGGTGGAGGAGATCGTCCCGTCGCGCCACCGGGTAAGCGTCCCGATCCCCCCCGGCGCCGACGACGCGGTGCTGCTGGCGCGTATCGCCAGGACGACACGCCAGCGCTTTCTCGCCGCGGAGCGGCGCGGGGCGCGGGTGATCCGGATCGACCGGGAAGGCACGGGGCCGGTCGCGGGAGTGGAGCTCCTGCCGCCGGCGGGCCTCGACGACGTCGCCGGAGACGCCTTCGAACGGTTCCATGCTCTGCTGACGGAGACGGGGTCGCGTCGTGGCTTCGGGATCGGCAGCCGGACGAACGCGATCGCCTGGTGGCGGGCCGCTCTCGCCGCCGGGCACCTGGTCCTGCTCGAGGCCCGAGCGGCTGATGACGCGTATCTCGGGGCTGCCGCCTTCTATCGCCACGGGGAGCGGCTCACCTACGGTCAGTCGGGCGACGTCGTCGCTCTCCGCCATGACCACCCCGGGGCGGTGCACCTCATCCTGTGGCGCGCGATGCAGCTGGCCGCGCGCGAGGGCCGGACGGAGCTAGACCTCGGGGGGGTCGATGTGCGGGGCGCGCGCCGCCGCCCGAAGCAGGGCGAGCCGATGTATGGGTTGCTGGAGTTCAAGCAGTCCTTCGGCGGCGAGTGGCTCGAGCTCAGCGGCGCCCACGAGCAGGTGCTCGGCCCCCTGCGCCATGCGGCCGCCGCCGCCGCGTCGGCCGCCGGGCGGACGTCCCGGGACCTGCTCGAGCGCCTCCGCCCCGGGGGTCGCCCGTGAACGATCGCGACGGTGAGGCCCTCGCCGCGGCGCTCGCCGCAGCCGAACCCGACGAGCCGCGTCCGCTGGCGGGCTTCGTGGATCGCCTCGAGCCGAGTGGGCGCCTGCGCGCCGTCCGGGGGCCGGTCGCCGACGTGCTCGTGCGCGCCATCGCCTACGACTCGCGGCAGGTCGCTCCCGGCTTCGTCTTCGTCGCCGTCCCCGGCGCGCACGTCGACGGCCACGCCTTCGTCGCCGCGGCGGTCGCGGCCGGGGCCGTGGCCGTCGTGGTCGAGCACGCGGTCGACGACGCCGGGACCGCGACCCAGATCGTGGTCGACCGGAGCCAGTCTGCCCTCGCGGTGCTGGCGGCATGGTGGTACGACGACCCCGGCCGCCGGCTCGGCGTGATCGGCGTCACCGGGACCGATGGGAAGACGACGACAGCGGCGATGGCCGTCGCCGTGCTCGAGGCCGCCGGCGTCCGGACGGGCCTCGTCAGCACGGCCGAGCGGAAGATCGGCCGCCACCGGGCCGGGACGTCCGCCCACGTCACGACGCCCGAGGCACCCGATCTCCAGCGGACCCTCCGGGCGATGGTCCTGGCCGGCGACGCCGCGGCCGTCGTCGAGTCGACCTCCCACGGGCTGGCCCTCGAGCGGGTGGGAGAGGTCCCCTACGACGTCGCGATCCTCACCAACCTGACCCACGAGCACCTCGAGCTCCACGGGACGTTCGAGGCGTACCGGGCCGCGAAGCGCTCGCTGTTCGAGCGGCTCGTCGGTGCCGCCGATGGGATGTCCAAGCCCGCCTCGCTGCCCGGCGAACGGCCGTGGCCGCGCGGCGGAATCGTGAACCTGGACGATCCCAGCGCGGACGTGTTCGCGGCCGCCACGCGGGCCGCCGGCGCGATCCTGCTGACCTATGGAACCGTCGCGGGTGCCGATGTCCGGGCGACCGCCGTCGACGACACGCCCGGGGGCATGCGGGCCGCGGTCACGACGCCGCGGGGCACCCTGGTCGTCACGCTGCCGGTGGTGGGGAAGTTCAACGTCCATAACGCGCTGGCGGTCATTGCCCTCGGCGAGCTCCTGGGCGTCGATGCGGAAGCGGTGGGCCGGGGGCTCGCCGGCTTCCCCGGTGTCCGGGGCCGGATGGAGCGCCTCGATCGCGGGCAGCCGTTCCTCGTCGTCGTCGACTACGCCCACACGCCGGCCTCACTGGCGACCGCGCTCGACGCGCTTGCCCCGCTCGCCGCCCCGGGGAGCGGGCTGGTCGCCGTCTTCGGGTCGGCAGGCGAGCGGGACGTGGCGAAGCGAGCGATCCAGGGGCGCGTGGCCGGCGAACGCTGCCGCCTCGTGATCGCGACCGACGAGGATCCTCGCGGCGAGGACCCGATCGCCATCCTCGAGCAGATTGCCCGGGGCGCGGAGGCGGCGGGCAAGCGGCGCGGCGACGACCTCCTGCTGATCGCGGACCGCGAGGCCGCGATACGGACCGCCTTCGCCAGTGCTCGTCCGGGCGACGTCGTCCTCCTCGCCGGCAAGGGTCACGAGCAGGGGATCCTCTACGCCGGCCACGAGCTGCCGTGGGACGAGCGGGCGGTAGCCGAGCGGCTCCTTGCCGAGCGGGGCTTCGCGGCGGGAGGCGACACGCTGCCATCCTGATCGAGGCGCGGGGCGTCGTGACCCATCGACCCGTCGCCGGCGGGCGTGACCGCCCTGCTATCCTCGCCGGACCGATGTCCCTCGATCAGCTCCCCGTCGCCGCTCCCTCGTCGGCCGAACCGCCGGCCGAGAAGCGCCGGCGCGCCTCGACCCGGCGGGGACGGGGCGACGACCGCCCCCTGCCCGTCCTGCGGCGCGAGCTCCTGGGCGCCGTCGCGGTCCACTCGCCCGGCGCCGACGTCGACATCGTCAACCGCGCCCTCGACTTCGCCGTCGTCGCCCACGAGGGCCAGCTGCGCGCGACCGGCGAGCCCTACGTCACCCATCCCATCGCGGCGGCCCTCACCCTGGCAGAGCTGGGCCTCGACACGTCCGCCATCGCCGCCGCCCTCCTGCACGACGTGCCCGAGGACACGGAGTATGGCCTGGCCGACGTAGAGGACCGCTTCGGTCCCGAGGTCGCCCAGCTCGTCGACGGCGTCACCAAGCTCTCCAAGTTCTCCACCCACTCGCACGAGGAGCGGCAGGCGGAGAACATCCGGAAGATGCTCCTGGCGATGGCCCAGGACATCCGGGTCGTCCTCATCAAGCTCGCCGACCGGCTCCACAACATGCGGACGCTGGGCGGGCTGCCGCCCGAGAAGCAGCAACGGATCGCCCGCCAGACGATGGAGATCTACGCGCCGCTCGCCGAGCGGCTAGGGATCTGGCAGGTGAAGTGGGAGCTGGAGGACCTCTCCTTCAAGGCCCTCGATCCCGAGCGCTACCGCGAGCTGGCAGCGAACCTCGACACGCGGCGTCAGCATCGCGAGACCTACATCGACCGGGCGATGGCGATCCTGACGCCGGAGCTCGAGAAGGCCGGCATCGTGGCCGACCTCAACGGCCGCCCCAAGCACCTCTACAGCATCTGGAAGAAGATGCAGCGCAAGGCGGCGGCTTTCGGCGAGATCTACGACGTCTACGCGATCCGCCTCCTCGTCGACGAAGTCCGCGACTGCTACGCCGCCCTCGGCGTCGTCCACAGCCTCTGGAAGCCGATCCCCGGCCAGTTCGACGACTACATCGCCGTCCCCAAGCCAAACGGCTACCAGAGCCTCCACACGGCGGTCATCGCCCTCGACGGCAAGCCCCTCGAGATCCAGATCCGGACCCACGCGATGCACGCGGTGAGCGAAGTGGGGATCGCGGCCCACTGGCGCTACAAGGAAGGCTCGCGCGCCGAGCGCGCCTACGACGCCAAGCTGGCCTGGCTCCGCCAGCTGATGGACTGGCAGCGCGAGGTCTCCGACGCGCAGGAGTTCGTCGAGGGGATCAAGCTCGACATCTTCCAGGACCAGGTCTTCGTCTTCACCCCGAAGGGCGACATCAAGGACCTCCCGGCGGGCGCCACGCCCCTTGACTTCGCCTACCGGATCCACACGGACGTCGGGCACCGGACGATCGGGTCGAAGGTGAACAACCGCCTCGTGCCCCTGGACTACCGGCTGCGGAACGGGGACATCGTCGAGATCGTGACGACGAAGGCCGAGCACGGCCCGTCGCGCGACTGGCTGTCGATCGTCCGGACCTCGCACGCTCGCGAAAAGATCCGCCAATGGTTCAAGAAGAAGGACCGCGACGAGAACATCATCCACGGCAAGGATGCCCTGGAGCGCGAGCTCAAGCGCCTCGCCCGGACGACGCCTGTCGCGATCGGGCACGAGCGGCTTCTCGAGGTGGCGAAGCACCAGGGCCAGGAGACGCTCGACGACTTCTACGCCGCGATCGGCTACGGGGCGATCTCCGCCCAGTCGGTCGTCATGCGGCTCGGTGTCGTCGACGACGGGCAGCTCGCCCTGCCGGTCACCGCGCCGACGCAGGCCCGCACGGGCGGCGTCCGGGTCAAGGGGGTCGGCGATCTTCTCGTCCGGTTCGGCAAGTGCTGCCACCCGATCCCCGGCGACCCGATCGTCGGCTTCATCACCCGGGGCAAGGGGGTCACGGTTCACCTCGACCGCTGCCCGACCGTCGTGAACGAGCGCGAGGTAGCCCGCCTCATCGACGTCGAATGGGAGGCGGCGCCGGCGCAGACCTACCCGATCGCGATCCGGGTCGAAGCCCACGACCGGACCGGGCTCCTGAACGACATTGCCGGCGCCGTCGCGGAGAGCAAGGTCAATATCGTGGCGGCGAACGTGTCGGTGACCGGGGACCACACCGCGATCGTGGTGGCGACGCTCCAGGTGTCCTCGGTCTCCCAGCTGGCCCGGGTCATGGGCCGCCTCGAGCAGGTCAAGGACGTGCTCTCGGTCCAGCGTGACCTGGGCTAGCCTCGTCGGCGCCGCGTCTGTGTCGGAAGACCGGGCGGTCGGCCCGGTAGACTTGCCGCCGATGCCAACCTTCCGCGCCCCCCGGGGCACCCGCGACCTCCTTCCGGCCGATCGGGCCCCGTTCGCCCGCCTCGAGCGAATCGCCCGCGACCTCGCCCTGCGCTACGGCTACGGCGAGATCGAGACGCCGCTCTTCGAGCAGGGCGCCGTCTTCGAGCGGGGGATCGGCGAAGTCACCGACGTCGTGGAGAAGGAGCTCTTCCGGGTGACGCCGAGCCGGGGCGAGGAGCGCGAGCGCTGGGCGCTGCGGCCCGAGGCGACGGCCGGGATCTGCCGGGCGTACGTCGAGCACGGCCTGCACACCTGGCCCCAGCCGGTGAAGCTGGCCCTCCTCGGGCCGATGTTCCGCTACGACCGGCCCCAGGCGGGACGCTATCGCCAGTTCTGGCAGTGGAACGTCGAGGCGATCGGCGACGCGGGGCCGGCCGTCGACGCCGAAGTGATCGAGCTGGGTGCGCGCTTCTATCGCGACGCCGGCCTGGCCGACGTGGAGATCCACCTCAACTCCATCGGCGACCCGGCCTGTCGGCCGGCCTATGTCGCCGACCTGGCGGCATACTTCGCTCGCCACCTCGACGCGCTGCCGGAGCTCGAGCGCCGTCGCCTGGCGACGAACCCTCTGCGTCTCCTCGATTCGACGGAGCCGGCGATGGCCCCCCTGGTCGCCGCCGCGCCGAAGATCACCGAGCGGCTCTGCGACGCCTGCGCAGCTCACTTCGCCGCCGTTCGGGCCCACCTCGACGCGGTGGGCGTCGGCTATCGGATCGAGCCCGCGCTCGTCCGGGGCCTCGACTACTACACCCGCACGACGTTCGAGTTCTACGGCGAGGGAGCCACGGGTCAGCAGCAGGCGCTGGGCGGCGGCGGACGGTACGACGGCCTGGTGGAGCTCCTCGGGGGCAGGCCGACACCGGGGATCGGCTTTGCCCTCGGTCTCGACCGCGTCGTCCTCGCCCTCGAGAGCGCCGGTGGGCCGACCGCCGAGGAGCCCGGCCCGATTGCCGTCGTCGCCGGCGCCGACCCGTCCGACACGGCCGGACGCCTGGCGGTCGCCACGCGCCTCCGCGAGTCGGGGCTCGCCGTTCGTGCCGATCTCTCGCACCGCCGGCTCGGGCGTCAGCTGGAGGCGGCCGTGAAGGAAGGCGCCCATTACGCGGTGATCCTCGGCGACGAGCTCGCAGCCGGCGACGTCCAGCTGCGCGACCTGGACGGGGCGTCGCAGAAGCTGGTGCCCCTCGCCGACCTGGCGGCCCTGCTGCACCGAAAGACCCCCGGGGCCTGAGCGGGGGACCCGATCCGGTGTCCGAGCCCGGCGGTTGACGCGGTGGTCCACAATCCGCTGATCAGGGGTCGCGTCCGAGTCGGCGCGCCGGGGAGAGGAGCGCCCATGCAGGTCCGCAGCCCGTTTCCGGCCAGCGTCATCCGGGCGCCTTCGGCCACGGCCGACTGCACCTGCGAGCACTGGGTCCACTGCGACCACCCCTGCCACGGGCGCCACTGCGACCCGGTCGACAACACCTGCGACGTCGCCTTCCTGCCCGACGAGGGCGGCCTGACCCACTGGGGCTGCGCCGAGTGCACGCCCGGCGAGGGCGCCCCGCACTACCTCGGCTGCGAGCTCATCGGCTGGCACGTTCCGGCCCGGCGGGAGCTCCCCGGCTGAGGCGACGGCGGCCGGGGTGACGGCTGCGGCCCCACGGCGCGGTCGAGGCAGTCCAGCCGCTACCATGTGGCGGCCATGATCGAGCCCACGCCCAGCCTCGCCACGCCGTATCGGACCCACACCTGCGGCGCCCTCCGCGGCACCGACGAGGGCGACACGGCCCGGCTCGCCGGCTGGGTCCACCGTCGCCGCGACCACGGCCAGATGATCTTCCTCGACCTCCGCGACCGCCACGGGATCACCCAGGTCGTCGTGGACGCGGCCGACGCGCCCGACGCGCACGCCGCCGCCGCCCGCTGCCGCACGGAGTTCGTCGTGACCGTCGAGGGCGTCGTCGCGCGCCGCCTGCCGGGAGCCGAGAATGCCCGCCTGGCCACGGGTGCCATCGAGCTCCAGGCCCGCGAGCTGACGATCCTCGCCGAGGCGAAGACGCCGCCCTTCTACATCAACGAGCCGGACGCCCAGGTCGACGAGTCGATCCGCCTCCAATACCGCTATCTCGACATCCGGCGGGAGCCGATGCTGCGCCGCCTCCTCCTGCGGTCGAAGCTGGTGTCGGAGATCCGGCGCGTCCACGAAGCGCACGGCTTCGTCGAGGTCGAGACGCCGATCCTCATCAAGAGCACGCCGGAGGGCGCCCGCGACTTCATCGTCCCGTCGCGGCTGCAGGCGGGGACCGTCTACGCCCTGCCCCAGAGCCCCCAGCAGCTCAAGCAGCTCCTCATGGTCGCCGGGATGGATCGCTACTTCCAGATCGCCCGCTGCTTCCGGGACGAGGACCTCCGCGGCGATCGCCAGCCCGAGTTCACCCAGCTCGACCTGGAGATGAGCTTCGCGGCCGAGGGGACGGTCATGGACTTCGTGGAGACGATGGCGATCGCCGTCTCCCGGGCCGTCACCCCGGAGCGTCCCCTCCAGGACGTCCCCTTCCCGCGCTTCACCTACGACGAGGCGCTCGAGCGCTTCGGCTCCGACAAGCCGGACCTCCGCTTCGGGATGGAGCTGGTGGACATGGCCCCGGTCCTGCGCGCCGCGGACGGGACCCCCGCTTCGGGCTTCCGCGTCTTCGACGAGGCGCTCGCGTCCGGGGGTCGGGTCAAGGCGATCACGGTCCCGGGCCACGGCGGCGCCAGCCGCAGCCAGGTCGACGAGCTGACCGAGATGGCGAAGCGATTCGGCGCCCGCGGCCTCATCCACCTCGCCGCCGCCGCCGACGGGATCCACGGGCCCGCCGTCAAGTTCCTCGGTGAGGAGCGCGCGCGGGCCGTGGTCGAGCGGGCAGGGGCGGCGGAGGGCGACCTCCTGCTCCTCGTGGCGGACGCTCCGCACGTCGTCGCCGACGTCCTGGGCCGCCTGCGGGCCGAGCTCGGCCTGCGCCTGGGCCTGGCGGATCCGGACGTGCTCGCGTACTGCTGGATCTACCGGTTCCCCATGTACGAGTGGGACGAAGACCGGAACGGCTGGCACGCCACCCACAACCCGTTCTCGGGCGTCGTCCCCGAGGACGAGCCGCTGCTCGTCACCGCGTCCGGCGATCCCTACCGTCCAACCCGGGACGACCCGGCCGGCCGGGCCCGGGCGATGCAGTACGACCTGGCCCTCAATGGCTGGGAGCTGGGCGGCGGCTCGGTCCGGATCCATCGCCGCGACCTGCTGGAGCGGAGCTTCGCCCTCCAGGGCCACGGCCGCGACGCCATGCACGAGAAGTTCGGGGGGATGCTGGAGGCGTTCGACTACGGCGCGCCCCCGCACGGCGGCATCGCCCTCGGGATCGACCGCTGGGCCGCGCTCTTCGCCCAGCAGGTCAACATCCGCGAGGTGATGGCTTTCCCGAAGACCTCGTCGGGGATGGACCTCATGCTCGACGCGCCGAGCGTCCCGGAGCCCGGGCAGTACGAGGAGCTGGGCCTCCGCTACGTCGGCGTGCCCGAGAAGGGCTGAGCACCGCCAGCACGATGGGAACCCAGTTCGTCGTCCAGCTGGACAACCGACCAGGATCGTTCGCCGGGCTCACCCGGGCGTTGGCCGCGCAGGGCATCGACCTCCGCGGCATCTCCGGCGGCGGCGCCGCGGACCATGCCTACGTCGTCCTGACGACCGACGACGATGCCGCGACGCGCCGGGTCCTGCGCTCGGGCGGCTACCCGTACGTGGAGGGCGAGACCCTGATCGTCGAGGTGGAGGACCGGCCGGGCGGTCTCGCGGCCGTCGCCGAGAAGCTCGCCGCGGCGGGCGTCGACATCCGGGGCGTCCTCTTCGTCGGGCGCACGGAGGGGAAGGTCGAGACGGCGTTCTCCGTCGACGACGTGGCCCGGGCGCGCAAGGCTCTCGGGCTCGACTGAGCGGGATCCCGTCGCCGACCCGAAGCGCTCGGCGCCGCGGATCAGCCGACGGCGCGGGGCGGCGCCGGGGGCTGATCGGGACCCGCGGCGGCCGGCGAGCCCCATTCGTGCTGCTGGGCCGCCGGGGGCTCGGGCGGACCCTCGAAGGGCGGCAGGTCAGCGCGCGGCGTCTCGAGGTCGTGGACGGTTCCGGGATCGCCCAGCTCCACCAGGCGGCCGCCGATCGCGTCCGCGAGGGCCTCCAGCAGCGGCCCCGGCATGAGCGCGGGGTCAAGAGTGCGGAGCGCCTCGAGGTGGACGGTGGGGACCAGGGCCGGCCAGCCGGCCTCGCCCCGGAACGCGGGCCGCAGGATCGTCGCCCGATCGGTCCCATGGGCCTCGATGAGCGAGGTCACGGTCTCCGCGTCCACCCAGCCCATCCGCGCAGGCCAGACGAGTGCCGCGTCCGTGCCGTCCACCTCGGCCCGGGCAACGTCGATCCCGCGACAGATCTGCCCGACCGGGCCGGCCTCCTTCGGGGCGGGCGTGGCCAGGATGGCCGGGGAGCCGGCGAGAACGTCGGCGACGGCGCCGCCAGGATCGAACGAGACCACGACGATCGGAAGCGCGCCCCCCGCCCAGGCCGTGTCGGCCAGTCGACGGGCGTTTGCGACGCCCTCCACGGGGCGCAGGGCGGTCTCGTGATGGGCGGCCAGGATCACGGCGCCGACGGTCATGGTGGGATGCTAGCAGCCCGCGACGGGCGAATCAGCCGGGCGCGCTGCACCGCCCGATGTGCGACGATCGCTCCGCCCATGACCGAGCAGGAGCCCCGCCCCGCCGTGCCCACCGGCACCCCCGCCGCCCGCGCCGACCTCCGCAACGTCGCCATCGTCGCCCACGTCGACCACGGCAAGACCACGCTCGTCGACGGGATCCTGCGCCAGACGGGCGCCTTCCGGGCCAACCAGGCCGTCGTCGATCGGGTCATGGACTCCGGCGACCTCGAGCGCGAGAAGGGCATCACGATCCTGGCGAAGCAGACGACGGTCGCCTACGCGGGCATTCGCATCAACATCGTGGACACGCCCGGGCACGCCGACTTCGGCGGCGAGGTCGAACGCAGCCTGAACCTTGTCGACGCCGTCCTCCTCCTCGTCGACGCTGCCGAGGGACCGCTCCCGCAGACGCGGTACGTCCTCCAGAAGGCGATGGCCCGCCGGCTCCCCGTCGTCGTGGCCCTCAACAAGATCGACCGCGGCGACGCCCGCCCCGCCGAGGTCCTCGACGAGGTCTACGAGCTCTTCATGGACCTCGGCGCCGACGCCCACCAGATCGAGTTCCCCGTCGTCTACACCAACGCCAGGACGGCCACCGCGACCCGCGACCTCGCGATCCCCGGGACAGACCTGCGACCCCTCCTCGACCTCCTCGTCGAGGTGACCCCGCCGCCGTCGTACACGCCCGACCATCCCCTCCAGCTCCTCGTCACCAACCTCTCCGCCAACGACTACGTCGGCCGGATGGCGGTCGGGCGCGTCGTCAACGGGAGCATCCGCGTGGGCCAGCGGATCACCGTCGTGCGCGAGGAACCCGACGACGCGTCCGGCGCGATCGAGCCCGGGCGCACCGTCACCCTTTCCGGCACGGTCACGAGCCTCCAGACCGCCCGCGGGATCGAGCGCGTGGACATCGATGAGGCCGGCCCCGGGGATATCGTCTCCGTCGCGGGCCTCCCCGAGGTGACGATCGGCGACACCCTGACCGAGCCCGGCGACCCGCGGCCGCTGCCGCGCATCGAGGTCGATGAGCCGACCCTGCGGATGACGTTCGGGGTCAACACCTCGCCGCTGTCGGGGCGCGAGGGGCGATACCTCACCAGCCGCCAGCTGCGGGCGCGCCTGGAGAAGGAGATCCTGGGCAACGTCGCGATCCAGTTCTTCCCCACCGAGAGCGGCGACACCTACGAGGTGCGGGGGAGGGGTGAGCTCCAGCTCGCCGTCCTGGTCGAGCAGATGCGCCGCGAGGGGTACGAGCTCCAGGTCAGCCGCCCGGAGGTGATCCTCCACACGGTGAACGGCGAGGTCCAGGAGCCGTACGAGCGGATCACGATCGACATCCCGCCCGACTACATCGGCGAGATCCAGACCGCCCTCGCCGGGCGCAAGGGCCGCCTGGAGCAGATGACGACCGACGCCGACGGGCGGGTCCGGATGGAGTTCGTCCTGCCCGTCCGCGGACTCATCGGCTATCGAGGCCAGCTGCTCACCGAGACCCGCGGGACGGCGCTCCTCCACCAGATCGGCGAGGGCTATGGGCCCTGGGCCGGCGAGGTGACCCACCGCACGAACGGGGTGCTGGTCGCCGACCGGGCCGGGACGTCGAACGCCTACGCTCTCTTCAGCCTCCAGGAGCGCTCGGAACTCTTCGTCGGCTCCGGCGTCGACGTCTACGAGGGGATGGTCGTGGGCGAGAACGCCCGCTCGGGCGACATGGACGTGAACGTCACGAAGGAGAAGAAGCTGACGAACATCCGGACGCACGCCCACGACGAGGCTCTGCGCCTGACGCCGCCCCGGCCGATGACCCTGGAGTCCGCCATCGAATTCATCGGCGACGACGAGCTGGTCGAGGTGACCCCGGGCTCGATCCGCCTCCGTAAGCGGCTGCTTACCATGCCCGAGCGGCGGCGCCAGGCGGGGCAGCGCGAGGACGCCCGACGCGCGGAGGGCCGGTAGCGACCGAGCGGTCGCAACGTTTCCGGCGAGGCGCGACCCCGTTGGGCGACTACCATCGTTTCATGGAGAGGTTCAGGTCGCGGTCCATGCGCCGTGGCCTCCTTGCCGGCGCGGCTATCGTCGTCGCGCTCACCCTCGCGACGCTGGTCGTGGGCATCCTCGAGGCTGGCCTGCACATCCCGGATGCGTCGGCCACCTATCTCCTGGCCGTCGTCGCGATCGCCGTGGCCTTCGGGATTCCGGCGGCCGCGGTGACAGCGGTCGGGGCGTTTCTCGTCTACGACTTCCTGTTCGTCGCGCCGACGTTGGCGCTCGTCGTTGCCGATCCCCAGGAGTGGCTCAACCTGGTGCTGCTGCTGGTGCTGGGCATCGTGGTCGGGCAGCTCGCCGGGATGCAGCGGGCGCGGGCGGAGACGGCAGTCCTCCGCGAAGGCCAGGCCCTGGCCCAGTACCGCGTCGGCCGGGAGCTGGCGACCGCAACGACGACCGGCGCCGCGATGCCGTCGCTCGTGGAGATCCTGCAGCTGGAGTTCGGCGCCACGCGTGCCTGGATCGGGCTCGGGCCGGGAGTGGCGGGGGAACGCGTGGTGGCCGACACAGGTTCCTCGAGGCGGCCGGTGGTCCCGACGTCGTACGAGCTCCTGCAGCGACGAGCCGGCGAGGAGACACCCCGCTGGGTCAGGATCCATGAGCCGCGGCCGGCCTCAGCGGAGGGACGGGATCCGGGGGAGCTGGGCTTTCGGGTGCCGATCACGGTCGGGGATGCCCCGCGGGGCTCGCTGTGGCTGCTCCGGCCCCGGATCGCCGGATCGCCGGGTCGAGGCCACACGCGGGTCCTCGCCGCTGCGGCGGACCAGGTCGGACAGGCCCTCGAGCGCGATCGCCTCGCGGAGGAGGCCACGAGCGCCGAGATCGCCCGGCGGAGCGAGGCGGCGAAGTCTGCGCTCCTCGACTCGGTCTCGCACGACCTGCGGACCCCGCTGGCATCGATTCGCGCCGCCGCCGGCAGCCTGATGGACCCGGCCCTGGACTTCGACCGCGGCGCTCGACACGAGCGCGCGGCGGTGATCGATCGCGAGGCCGATCGTCTCAACCGGCTCGTCACCAATCTCCTCGACATGAGCCGGATCGAGGCGGGCGACGTGCGGGCGCGTCTCGAGCCATTCCCGGTGGAGGACGTCGTCGAGACCACCCTCGAGCGCCTCGCGGATCTTCTCGCCGGCCGACCGGTCAGCATTGCCGTGCGAGACGACCTCCCTCCCGTGGCGGTGGACCCGGTGTTCATCGACCAGGTGCTCACCAATCTCCTGGAGAATGCGGAGCGACATGCGCCCCCGGGGTCACCGATCCGTGTCCGCGCGGAGCTGGTCGACGCGGGATTCGTGCGCCTCACCATCGAGGACGGCGGCCCCGGCGTCCCGCCGGACGCGCTCGCCCGCATCTTCGACAAGTTCTCGCGAATCCCAGGTGCCGGTGCCGGCGCGCGGCCCGGGGCCGGGATCGGCCTGGCGGTGGTGCGGGGCCTCGTGGCGGCGATGGGCGGCCGCGTTGCCGCCCGGGCCAGCGAGCTCGGCGGGCTCGCGATCGACGTCGACCTCCGGGCAGCGCCCCTCCCGCCGGAAGCCGGCGCGGCCATTGACCGTTCCGAGACCGGGCGATGACCGTTGGGTCGGCGCCGGGAGCCGTCGTCCTCGTTGTCGAGGACGACCCCGCGACGCGGCGCGAAGTCGCGGCCTTCCTGGGCCTGCACGGCTTTCGAGTGACCGTGGCGGGCGATGCGACGACCGCCCTGGAGCGCTGGGAGGCACAACGCCCGGACATTGTCCTGCTGGACCTGGGGCTTCCGGACGCCGACGGCTCGGTCGTGATCCGGCGGGTGCGGCGCGACGCAGCGACGCCGATCGTGGTCCTGTCGGCGCGCGACCGGGAGGAGGCGAAGGTGGCCGCGCTGGAGCAGGGCGCCGACGACTTCGTGACGAAGCCGTTCAGCGCGGCCGAGCTCCTCGCTCGCCTCCGGGCCGTCCTCCGGCGCGCTGCCGGACCGGCGGCGGATCCACGTGGCGAGCTTCGCCTCGGCGCCCTGGCGATGGACGTGATACGCCACGAGGTGGCAGTCGAGGGTCAGCCGGTCCACCTCACGCCCCGCGAGTTCGAGGTCCTCAAGGTGCTGGTGTCCCATGCCGGCCGGCTGGTCACCCACGGCCGCCTTCTGCGGGCGGTCTGGGGCACCGCCTACTCCGACGAGGCCCACTACATCCACGTCTACGTCAGCCAGATCCGGCGCAAGATCGCCGTAGCCGATCCCACTGGCAGCCTCGCCGGGCTCATCGCGGCGGAGCCGGGCGTCGGGTACCGGGTACGCCTTCCGGACGCGGATCGATCCTGAGCGATCCTTGAGCACCCGGCGACTCCCGGCGGCCATTGTCTCTTGGCGCCCCGGACGATGCTGGGGACATGGAAAGCCAGCACGGGTGGCACCCGGGCACGGGATCCGCGGCCGAGCGCGCGGCCGCGGAGGAGCAGCGAGCGCGGGACCTGGCCGCGGTGGAGCTTCGCGCGGCGATCGCCATCGTCGCGCGGGACCCCGCCTATCGCGTCGTGCTCTGCGGGATGGCCACCGACGCCCGACTCGTCGCCGAGTTCGACGAGGTCGCCGCAGGCGCCGGCGTCGTCCTCGAGCGACGGATCCGCCATGGTGGCGGGCTCGATGTCGTGGTGCGCTGCCAGGGGGACCGGCCGCCCCGATGAGCTCCGAGGAGAAGCTGCTCCACGGTCGCAAGCCCGGCGACCGGCGCGTCCGCGTGGAGCGACCAGATTCCCGGTACTTCCGCTACGACCGCCCCGGGGTCGTGGTCGCGCGAGCAGCGGCAAGCGAGCCGCGCACGCGCCTCGGGCGGGGCGCCTTCACGGCCCGCCGGGCCCTCTTCGGGCAGCCGATCGCCTCGGCCGAGGAGATCGAGCAGCGGCTGCCGAAATGGAAGGCGCTCGCGGTCTTCTCCAGCGACGTCATGTCGTCGGTCGCCTACGCCACCGAGGCGAGCATGTTCACCCTGCTCGCCGCGGGGACGGTGGCCTTCGCCTACCTGATGCCGATCTCGTTCCTCATCGTCGGTCTCCTCGTTCTCGTCACGTTCTCGTACCGTCAGACCATCCGGGCCTATCCGAACGGCGGCGGCAGCTACATCGTGGCCCACGCGAACCTCGGGACGGTGCCCGGGCTGGTGGCCGCCGCGGCGCTGCTGACGGACTACGTCCTCACCGTGGCGGTGAGCGTGTCCAGCGGCGTGTTCAACCTCGCCTCGGCGTTCCCGGCCCTGCACGATGTGCGGGTTCCCTTGATCGTCGTGGCGATCCTCCTGGTGATGGGGGTGAACCTCCGGGGAGTCCGCGAGAGTGGCACGGTCTTCGCCCTGCCGACCTACATCTTCGTGTTCAGCGTCGTGATCCTCGTCGTCGTGGGCGTCGTTCGCACCGCCCTCGGCCAGGCGCCAGAGGTGACCGGCGTCGTCCCGATCCAGGTGCCGGTCGAGTCCATCAGCCTGCTCCTCCTCATGCGGGCGTTCGCCGACGGCTGCAGCGCGATGACGGGCACCGAGGCCATCTCGAACGGGACGCCGGCGTTCAAGCCCCCGGAGTGGAAGAACGCCCAGGCGACGATGGTGGCGATGGCGGTCATCCTCGGCTTCGTCTTCCTCGGGATCTCCTTCCTGGCGACGATCGCCGGGGCTGTCCCGTCGGAGACGGAGTCGGTGCTCTCGCAGGTCGGCCGGGCGACCTTCGGCCAGGGACCGGCGTGGTACATCCTCCTGATCTCGACGATGGGGATCCTCGTCCTGGCCGCCCAGACGAGCTTCGCCGACTTCCCGCGACTCGCCTCGATCCTCGCCCGCGACGGGTTCATGCCGCGCGGCTTCGCCTATCGCGGCGAGCGTCTCGCCTTCAACGCCGGGATCGTTGCCCTGGCGGTCCTGGCGATCGGGGTCGCGGTCGCCTTCGGCGGGCGGGTCGAGGCCCTGATCCCGTTGTATGCGATCGGCGTCTTCACGGCCTTCACGCTCTCGCAGGCAGGCATGGTCCGCCACTGGTTCGGGGAGCGGGGCGCGGGCTGGCGACGAAGCGCCCTGATCAACGGGGTGGGGGCCGTGGCCACCGGGATCGTCGCGGTCGTGTTCGCCATCGCCAAGTTCGGCCTCGGCGCATGGATCATCCTCATCATCGTCCCGCTCATCGTGGTCGCCATGCTCCTGATCCGGCGCGAGTACGGTCGGGGGGCCTCGGAGCTGGCGGTGGCGCCGGACCTCGTGTGGGGCCCGCCGGTGCACCGGCGGCGCGTCGTCATTCCCATCACCGGGGTCCAGTGGGACGTCATCCAGGCCGTCCGCTTCGCCCGCTCGATCTCGGACGACATCACCGCAGTTCACGTCACCGACGATGTCGCGGCCGGCGAGCGGTTGCGCGAACGGGTGGAGCGCCAGCTGCCCGGGCTCGAGTTCGTGCTCGTCGAATCACCCTACCGCGACCTCGTGGCGCCGCTCATCCGGTTCCTCGAGGTGACCGCGGAGCGGGATCCCGAGAGCGTGACCGTCATTCTCCTTGCGGAGCGCCTGGCGCGCCACTGGTGGGACCGCCTCCTGTTCAACCAGAACGTCCACCGGATCCGGGCGGCCCTCGCCGGCCGGCAGGACATGCTGGTGGCCGACGTGCCCTACCGGCCCATCGAGCCCGGAGCGCGCGGCAGCGCGGATGCGCCCGACTCCTAGACCTAGGGATCGACCGCCTCCAGGGTCAGGAGCACGTTTGGCAGGCTGCCCGTCGGGCTCAGGAGCTCCAGGCGCGCCTCGAGAAGCCAGGAACCGTCGGCCGATGTGCCGGCCGGCGGCAGCGCGTTGTAGGTGCGCAGATATGGGGTCACGTCGATGAGCACCACGCAATCCACGTCCGGCTGGCAGGCGGACAGCCACTCGTCGTCGCCGCTGAACCCGTAGCCCGACCGCTCCCCATGCGCCGCTCGAATCGTCACGTCGACGAAGGCCTCCTCGCCCGGCGTCGTCGTGGTCGGTCGCATGATCAACCGGCCGCTGAGCGGGAAGGCGAGCGGGCCGTGCAGCGCAGCCGCCGGGATCCGCAGCTCGAGGTGTGTGACTGGGCCCCGGTCGGGTGCGGTCAGGTGCACCTGCCGGCTGACGCGCGCGACGAGCGTCGCGGGATTCCCGTTGAAGGAGGCCGTGGGATCGTCCACGACGGCCACCGTCAGCGTCTTCGGCTCCGGAAGGCGAAAGGTGCGCTCATTGAGCGCCCGGACCTCTCCTGTCAGGGGGAATGTCAGGCGATCACCGGAGCGCGGCGTGACCCACCTCACCACGAGCACGAAGGTCCGGTGGCAGACCCGCGTCGCGCAGTCGTCGGTCAGATTGCGGTAGACGGTCATGTTGTCCAGGAGGCCTCGCTCGGCGAGGGGCGCTCGCGATCCCGACTCGAATATGGACACCCATACAAAGTCCCGGGGCGTGAGACTGTTATTCGAGGGAACCCAGCCATTGAGTTGGAGAGAAACCGTCGAAAGATCGGTGCCCGTCGGGTCCACGTCGACCGCGATCGTTCGGACGGCCACCGGTTGGTCGGCCGTGAGGACGATGTCCTGGCCGAAGGTCGCGCGGACGGTCGGGGTCCCCAGCTCCCCTGGGGGGAACAGGTCGCAGCCTGCGAACAGCAGCACCGAGACGGCCGCCAGCGCGAGCAGGGCGAGTACTCGCCGCCGCCGGCTGGCGCCGGCAGGGTAGCGCGTGGCAATCCGCGGGTAGGTAGCGTCCAGAGTCATCGTCCTGGGCTGGTCCAGGCTGCTTGGCTGGTGGCGGCCACGGAGCAGCGCCACAGGCGAGGTGTCGGCACGTAACTCCTCTCGGGCCGTCTTCGGCGACGACCCCTACTGTGCCCCCTGGATTTTGCACCGTCCTGCGCTGTCAGCTCACGGGTCAATAGGGAGAGTGCCCTATCCGTCTCGGATCGGATCAATTCCCTGAGGCACCGCGACCGCAAATCGCATAGAGCGGGATCAAGCGGTTCACGTCGCCCGCGAAGATCGCGACCAGGAGGACCGAGGCCAGCGCGAGGAAGCTGATCCCCACGCTGAAGGCAAGGCGGTCGCCGCGGTACGCGAACTGGCGTGGGAAGAAGCCGTCGCGGGCGAGGATGGAGGACAGCCGCGAGAAGTCGGCGAAGCTCGTCTGGGCGGCGAGCACCAGGATCCCGAGCGTAGCGAACACCAGGATGCAGTAGAGCGGGGTGCGGCCATAAGAGACGGCCGCCGCGATCTGGCTGAGAATCGAGTCGCCATTGGCCGCCGGCTGCGCCCCCGTGACGCCGACGAGATAGCTCATCCCCAGGAACATCGTTGCCAGCAGGACCGTGGTCATGAGCATTGTCTGCTGGGCTTTCTTCCACTCGGTCGGCCTGAAGGCCTGCACCCCGTTCGCCACGGCCTCCGTGCCGGTCATCGCCGAGCAGCCGTCGGCGAAGGCTCGGGCGAGGATGAGGACGCCGAGGCCCTGAACCGTCGTCTGGAGCGGGGGAACGGCCGGGGCCACCGGGTGATCCCCGAGCAGCGTTCGCGCGATGCCGAGGCCGATCATCAGGCGCGACGAGCCCCGGGATCACGCCGGGGTTGGCGTGAGCCACGATGTAGATGCCACCGCCATTCGGGTAGGCCCGGATCGTCTGCCGGTAGCTGAACGTGACGACGAACAGCAGGGCCACGATGAGGATGGAGATCGGCATGAGGTAGCCGAACGCCACCGCGCCGGCCGCGGCCAGGGTAACGTGGCCAGCGCGCGAGGGCGATGGGTGGCAGGGCCCGCACGCCTTAACACGCACGATGTCGCATGCGCCGCCCACCCCAAGACGCATCACCGGGAGGGCGAACCCGGATTGCTCAAGAAGCGGCCAAGATGCATGTTCGGCACGCGGGCGAACGACGGGTCCCCCCGTAGCGCCCGTCAGATCGGCAGGTCGCCCTCGTCGGGGCCGGCGTAGGGGTCGAGGGTCTCGGTGAAGAAGCGGCCGTAGAAGTTCGTGAAGTGAGCCCCCCGGCCGCGGAGGATCGAGCGAATCGCCTGGCGGCGGGCGGGATCGGTCTCCTTCACGGCGACGACCGGGTGGCCCCGGCGCGCCTCGCGCTCGTAGCGCCGGAAGTCGGGCGCCTGGTCCATCTGGGTGAACTGGACGAGGCGGTAGAGGCGGGCGACGAGCCCGTGGTGGGTGCCGCGGCCGTCGATCCGGAGCGCAGCCTCCTCCCCGACGAGGACGCGAATGGCGTCGGGGCCGATGCCGGCCCGCTCGAGCTCCGCGATCGCGGCGTCGGCGGCGGCGGGGGAGGGGAGCACCCCCAGGAGCTGATCGGTCGGGTAGCCGAGCAGCCAGCCCTTCGGGCGCGCCGGGGCCGGGGTCGCAGGCCCGGGAGTGGTCTCGTCCGTCACGAAGGGAGAGGATACCGGCGTGGGCCCGTCCGGGCGCCGGCCGTACAATCGCCGCCTGATGCCAGCCACGCCGATCTACCTCGACCACGCGGCCACGACCCCGCTCCGCCCCGAGGCCCTCGAGGCGATGCTGCCCTACCTGGGCGGCGCGTTCGGGAACCCGTCGTCGGCCCACGCCCTCGGGCGCGCCGCGCGCAACGCCCTCGACGAGGCGCGCGAGCAGCTGGCGGCCGACCTCGGCGGGGCCGCCCGGGAGGTGGTCCTGACGTCCGGCGGCACCGAGGCGAACAACCTCGCGGTCAAGGGCGCGGCGTGGACCGGCAAGGCTCGCGGCAACCGGCTCGTCGTCAGCGCGGTGGAGCACCACGCGGTGGGCCACACGGCGGAGCACCTGGCGAAGTGGGGCTTCGAGGTCGCCTGGGCACCGGTCGACGGGGACGGGCGGGTGGACGCCGACGCCCTCGAGGCGCTGCTCGACGAGCGGACGGTCCTCGTCGCCGTCATGCTCGCCAACAACGAGGTCGGCACGATCCAGCCGGTCCGCGAGATCGCCGAGCGGGTCCGGGCGCGGCGGGGGATCCACGTTCACGTCGACGCGGTGCAGGCGGCGCCGTACCTCGACGTCGACGTGGCCGCGCTGGGCGCGGACACGGTGGCGATCTCGGCCCACAAGTTCGAGGGGCCCAAGGGCGTGGGCGCGCTCTGGGTCCGGCGCGGGACGCCGCTCCTCGCCCAGCTCCACGGCGGGAGCCAGGAGCGCCACCGCCGGGCCGGGACGGAGAACGTCGCGGGCGCCGTCGGGATGGCGACGGCCTATGCGCTTGCCTGCGGGGCCAAGCCCCAGACGCGGACGCGGCTGCTCGAGCTGCGGCGCCGGCTCGAGGCCGCCTGCCTGGCGGTCGACGGCGTCGAGCTTACGGGCCACCCGACCGACCGGCTGCCCGGACTCCTTTCGCTCCTGGTCCGAAGCGCCGACGGGGTCGCCGCCTCGGTCGCTCTCGACCTCGAGGGGATCGCCTGCTCGACCGGCTCGGCCTGCGCCACGGGGTCGCCCGAGCCGTCGCACGTCCTGACGGCGATGGGAATCCCCGACGCCGAGGCGATGGGGGCGCTGCGCCTGAGCCTCGGGCGAGGGACCACGGCGGAGGAGATCGAGGCCGCCGTTGCCCTCGTGCCGCGCGTCCTCGCCGAGATCCGCGAAGGGTCTGCTGCCCTTGCCGCCGACCCGCTCGGCAGCCGGATCGCCTGAGGGGATCGTCGTGCGCGTGCTCGTGGCGATGTCGGGGGGCGTGGATTCGTCGGTCGCGGCCGCCCTGCTCGCCGAGGCCGGCCACGACGTCGTCGGCGTCTGGATGCGCGTCCACGACGGCGCCGACGCGTACTCCGAGGTCAGGAAGAGCTGCTGCAGCGCCGACGCCGCCGAAGACGCCCGCCGCGTCGCGGCGCAGCTGGGGATCCCGTTCTACGTCCTGAACCTGGAGCGCGAGTTCGACGCCGGCGTCATCCGCCCCTTCCTGGCGGCCTACCTCGACGGCGAGACGCCGAGCCCCTGCGTCGACTGCAACAGCTACGTGAAGTTCGGGGCGCTCCTGGGGCGGGCGCGGCACCTCTACGACTGCGATGCCGTCGCGACCGGTCACTACGCACGCACGGACGTCGTCGAAACCGCGGCCGGGCAGGTCCACCGTCTCCTCCGTGGCGCCGACCGGGCGAAGGACCAGGCCTACTTCCTCTACGGCCTTCGACAGGACCAGGTGGCCCGCGCCCTCTTCCCGCTCGGCGACCTCGTGAAGGACCAGGTCAGGTCCATCGCCCGGGCCAGGGGCCTGGTCACGGCCGACAAGGCCGAGAGCATGGAGATCTGCTTCGTGCCCGAGGGCAACGTGCACGCGGCGCTCCGGGCGCGGGCCGGCTGGCTGCCGGCGCCGGGGCCAACGGTGGACGCGACCGATGGCCGGGTCGTCGGCGAGCACGGCGGGGCCGCCGCCTTCACGGTCGGCCAGCGGCGCGGGGTGGGCGCGGCCGTCGGGGAGCCGCGCTACGTGAGCCGGGTCGACCCGGTCTCGAACACGATCGTCCTGGCCAGGCGCTCCGAGCTGGAGACGCGGGCCTTCGCGATCCACGAGATGACGTTCGTCGCGGGGGAAGCGCCGGGGCGACCGCGGCCGGCGGCGTCGCCTCCGGAGTTCCGGGCGCTGGCGCAGGTGCGCCACCGGGCCACCCCGGTGGCGGCGACGGTGCGCCCGGCAGCGGGCGGCGGCGGCACCTGGGCCGTCGAGACCGACACGCCCGTCTGGGCGGCCGCGCCCGGTCAGGCCTGCGTCCTGTTCGACCCCGACGAGCCGGATGTCGTTCTCGGCGGGGGGCGGATCGCCCGCCCCGGTCCGGGGGCCTGAACGATGCCGCTCCTCGGCCCGTCGCTCGTCCTGGCGCTCCTCCTCGGCGCCTTCTGGACCGCGTTCGCCGTCCTCGTGACGGGCGTCGCCGGAGCGCGGCTCCCGTTCGTCCTGGCCCTCGCGATCCTCGGCGCCTGGGCGGGGGACGCCCTCGGAGGGCGGCTCGGCCTCGACCTGCTGCGGATCGGCGACTTCCGCCTCCTCGCCGCATCGTTCGGGGCGTGGGCCGGCATCGGCCTCGTGGTCCTCGTCTCCGTCCTCGGCCCGTCGCGAACGGCGGGGCCGGGCGGCTCCGCGGGAAGCGGTCGATGAGCGGCCGGCCGCGCCCCCGACTCCGCGGCCCCGAGGATCGACTCGCCGTCTTCCTCCGCGGCCTCGTCGTGGGCGCCTTCGTGGGCGCGCTCCTGGCGGGTTCGGCGGCCGTGCGGAGGATGACCAGCCGCTGAGGCGCGCCACCGGACTGAGACGCCCGGCCGCGATCTCGCGCCCGGTCCCGTGCGGGGCGCCCCGTTCGGTACCATTACCCGGATGGCGACCCCCGAGTCCCGAACAACGCCCCTGCCCGCCGCCGAGGTCCGACGGCGCTTCCTCGACTTCTTCGCCGCGCGCGGCCACGTGATCGTGCCCAGCGCCAGCCTGATCCCGGCCGGGGACCAGACCCTGCTCTTCACGAACTCCGGGATGGTCCAGTTCAAGGAAGTCTTCACCGGGGCCGAGAAGCGGAGCTACACGCGGGCCGTCGACGTGCAGCGCTGCCTGCGGGTGGCGGGGAAGCACAACGACTTCGAGGAAGTCGGCCGGTCGCCGCGCCACCACACCCTCTTCGAGATGATGGGGAACTGGAGCTTCGGCGACTACTTCAAGCGAGAGGCGATCCACTGGGCGTGGGAGTTCCTCACGGAGGAGCTCGGCATCCCGGCCGAGCGCCTGGCGGCCACGACCTACTCCGAGGACGAGGTGGCCTGGGCGATCTGGCGCGACGAGATCGGCCTCCCGCCCGAGCGGATGGCCCGCTGGGGTGATGTCGAGGCGGGTGACGACAAGAACTTCTGGCGGATGGCCGAGACGGGCCCCTGCGGCCCGTGCAGCGAGCTCCACTTCGACCGCGGCGCCCATCTCTCGGAAGGGCCGGAGTGCGTGCCGGACCATTCCGAGACGTGCCCGCGGTGGGTCGAGATCTGGAACCTCGTCTTCATGGAGTTCGACCAGCTCCCCGACGGCCCGCGCGTGCCGTTGCCGTTCCCCAGCGTCGACACGGGGCTGGGCCTGGAGCGTCTCGCCTCCGTCCTCCAGGGCGTCCTGTCGAACTACGACACCGACCTGTTCACGCCGATCCACGAGACACTCCGCCGGCTCCTCGGCCACGACCCGGAGTCGTTCGAGGCGGAGCGCTTCAGCTACCAGGTGATCGCCGACCACAGCCGGGCCGTGACCTTCCTCATCGCCGACGGCGTGCTCCCCTCGAACGAGGGGCGGGGCTACGTCCTGCGTCGAATCCTGCGCCGGGCGGTGCGCCATGGGCGGCTCCTGGGCCGCCATGAGCCGTTCCTGGCCGATACCGTGGCCACCGTCATCGGGGTCATGGGCGAGGCGTATCCGCTCCTCGGCGACGAGCGCGAGCGGATCCTGGCCACCGTTGCCCGCGAGGAGGCCCAGTTCGCCCGAACGCTCGACGCGGGCACTGCCCAGCTCGAGGAGGCGCTCGTCCCGCTCACGAGCGCGGAGCGCGTCGTGGGGCGCCGCCCGGAGGACGTCCCTTCCGACGCTCCCGCGCTGGCGGGCACCTTCGCCTTCAAGCTCCATGACACGTACGGCTTCCCGATCGATCTCACGATCGAGCTTGCGGCCGAGTACGGGGTCCGCGTCGACCGGGCGGGATTCGAGGAGGCGCTGGCCGAGCAGCGGGAGCGCAGCCGCGGCGGCCGCAAGGCCGAGCTGGCCCGCCATGCCGAGCTGACGGCGCTCTACGCATCGCTCGCCCAGAGGTCGGGCGACACGGCGTTCCTCGGCTACGAGACGACGGACGCCGAGGCCACCGTGGTGGCGATCGTTCGCGACGGGGTCGCCTACGACGAGCTGACCGGCCACGGCGAGGCCGAGGTGGTCCTGGACAGGACGCCGTTCTACGCGGAGAGCGGAGGCCAGGTCGGCGACAGGGGCGAGCTGACGGAGCCGGGCGGCGGATCCCCGCTCTTCGCCGTGACCGATACGCAGCGGCCGTCGGGCGGCCTGATCGTCCACCGGGGTACGCTCCACGGCCGGCTGCGCGTCGGGACGACGGTGGCGGCGGCGGTGGACGCCGAGCGGCGAGCCCGGACCATGCGCAACCACACGGCCACGCATCTGCTCCACCGGGCCCTCCGCAAGGTCGCCGGCCCGTCCGCGCGCCAGGCGGGGTCCTTGGTCGCCCCGGACTACCTCCGCTTCGACTACCCCTTCGACCGCGCCCTGACCCACGACGAGAAGCTCCACATCGAGGACGAGGTCCGTCGCGTCGTCCGCGAGGACCGCCCGGTCAGCGTCGCCTTCATGTCGATGGCCGAGGCGATCGAGGCGGGCGCCGATGCCTTCTTCGACGAGAAGTACGGCGAGACCGTGCGCACCGTCCGCGTCGCGGACTACAGCTTCGAGCTGTGCGGCGGCACCCACTGCCGGGCCTCCGGACAGATCGGCGGCTTCGTCATCACGGGCGACCGGAGCATCGGCTCCGGCATGCGCCGGATCGAGGCCCTGACCGGTGACGGCGCCGACGCGCACCTGCGGGAGCGCGCCCAGCTGCTCGACGCCGTCGTGGACCGGCTCGGCGTCCCGTCGACCACGGCCGTCCTGGACCGAATCGCCGCCCTCGAGACCGAGCTGCGCGAGACGAGGCGGCGGCTGCGCAACGGCGGGGGCGGGGCGCCGAAGCCGGCCGAGCTCGTCGGGAGGGCCGAGGAGATCGCGCCGGGCCTGAGGCTGGTGGCCGTCGCCGGCCCCTGGGAGTCGATCGACGCCCTCAAGAGCACCGCGAAGGAGGTCCGGGCCCTGTTCGGCTCGGGCGTCGTCGCCCTCGCCCTCGACGCCGACGAGCCGCAGCTCTTCGTCACGGTCTCGGGCGACCTCGTCGCCCGCGGCGTCGCCGCCGGCGACCTCGTGCGGACGGCGATGGCATCACTCGACGGGAAGGGCGGCGGACGCCCCGAGATGGCGCAGGGCAAGGGGAGCCGCCGCGCCGGGCTCGCCGACGCGCTCGCCTCGATCCGCACGGCGCTTGCCGCCGCGGCCCCCGACGGGTAGGGCAGGGAGCCGCCATGGCCTTCCTGCGGCGCTTCTGGCAGCGCGACGGCGGCGACCAGCTCGCCGCCTGCACGGCACTCGACATCGGGACGGAGTTCGCCAAGGCGCTGGTCTTCGAGATCGACGAGCGGAGCCACGGCACGGTCCGGGGCGTCGGGCGCAAGCGCCAGGGCCTCGCCCACATGCAGTCGGGCACCGTCGCCGACATCGGGGCGGTCGTCGACAACTGCGGGGTGGCCCTCCAGGAGGCGGAGGAGATGGCCGGCTTCCGTCCGACCCAGGTCGTGATCGGGATCGCCGGCGAGCTCGTCAAGGGCTTCACGACGTCGCACACGCAGGAACGGAAGAAGCCCGACATACCCATCACCGACGTCGAGCTCCAGAAGCTGATCGACGGTGTCCAGCGCGAAGCGCTCGAGGAGGCGGAGCGGGCGATCACCTGGGAGACCGGCCTCCCCAACGTGGACGTCCGCCTGGTCCACGCCGCGGTCACCTCGGCGAGCATCGACGGGTACGCGGTGACGAACCCGGTCGGCTTCCAGGGTCGCCACGTGCGGATCGGGATCTTCAACGCGTTCGCCCCGCTCGTCCACCTCGGCGCCCTCGAGAGCGTGGCGGCCGAGCTGGACCTCGAGCTGCTGGAGATCGTCGCTGAGCCCTACGCTGTGGCCCGCGTCATCGGCTCGGAGCAGGTGCGCCAGGCGGGCGCGCTCTTCGTCGACATCGGCGGGGGCACCACCGACGTCGCCCTCGTGCGCTCCGGCGGGATCGAGGGGACGCGCATGTTCGCCCTCGCCGGACGGGCCTTCACGAAGTCGCTCGCCGATCGCCTCGACCTGCCGTTCCCGCGGGCCGAGGCCCTCAAGGTCGACTACGCCCGGGGCCTCGCGATCGAGGAGCGGGAGCAGGTCGCCGGGATCGTGGCCGACGACGTGGCGGTCTGGGCGGCCGGCATGGAGCTCGTCCTCGACGAGCTCGGCGGCGGGGACATGCTTCCCTCGCGGATCTACCTCTGCGGCGGAGGGTCCCGCCTGCCGGAGACGGCGGCCGCGCTCCGCGCGGAGTCGTTCTGGAAGCGCCTCCCGTTCAGCCGACCGCCCGAGGTGACCGTCATGGGGCCCGACATGGTCGAGACCCTGGACGACGCCACGCAGCTGCTCGTCGACCAGCAGGACGTGACGCCGCTGGGCCTGGCCAACCAGGCCATCGAGCTCCAGGCCGAGCGCGACCCGCTGGATGCCGCGCTGCGGCGCGTCCTGCGCTCGATGAAGCTGTAGGCACTGGCATGACCATCGTCTACCTCGACATCGACGACGAGATCACCTCCGCGGCGGCCCGGATCAGGACGGCCGAGGAGATCGACGTCGCCCTGGTCCTGCCGGCCGGATCGCGGATCGCGACGAGCCGGATCAACTTCCGGCTCCTTGCCCGCGAGGCGTCCGAGCGGAGCCGGCGTCTCGCCATCGTGGCCCCGGAGGCGTCCACGCGAGCGCTCGCGGCGTCCGCCGGGCTGCCGGTCTTCGCCTCGGTGGTGGAGTACGGGGAGGCCCGCGGCCGACCCGACGGCGGGACGTCGGGCGCCCCGTTGCCGGCGGCCGCGGCTGCCGCCACGGCGATTGCGGTCGAGGCGGCGATGGCGCCGGTCCCGGTCCCGGCGGGCGTCGCGCCCCTGCCCGTCGACGACGAGCCGCCCGCTCCGGGGCCCCCGGACGCCCTCTCGTCCGCGCCGCGCGAGGGAACCCGGTCCCGGGCGGCCGTCGGGGCGTCGACCGGCCTCTCGGCGGGGCGGCCCGTCGCGCCGCCGCCGCGGCGGCGCTGGCCGCTGCTCCTGGCGCTCATCCTGGCCGTCGTCCTCCTGGCGGGAGCCGGCGCTGCCGCCGGCTACGTCCTCCTGCCGACGGCGACGGTCACCGTGGCCCTCGCGAGCGAGCCCGTCGGCCCGATCGCCTTTGTCGGAACGGCGGATCCCGATGTCGTCGCCGCCGACGAGGCGTCGGCGACGATCCCGGCCGACCGGATGATTTTGCCTCTCTCGGCGACGGGCACCTTCCCGGCCACGGGCAGGCGCGTCGAGCAGGCGCCCGCGACGGGCTCGGTCGAGTGGCAGAACTGCGATCCGAGCCGGTCCTACACGATCCCGTCGGGTACGGTGGCGCGTACCGCGAGCGGCTTGGGATTCGCGACGACCGACGGGATCCTCGTCCCGGTCGCGATCCTCTCGGGGACCCCGCCCAACCTGCGCGTGAAGTGCCAGGTGCGGAGCGTGGACGTCGTCGCCGTCCGCAGCGGCCCCGGCGGCAACGTCGCCGCGGGCGCCATCCGGTTCGTACCGGGCATCTACGATCCGGGGCTCGTTCTCGTCTCGAACCCCGCCGCGACGAGCGGGGGCCTGCGCGAGGAGTTCCCGAAGGTCGAGAAGAAGGACGTCGCGGCGGCCGTGGCCGCCCTGACCGCCCAGCTCGACGAGCAGCTCGCCGGCAGTGCCTCGTCACCGCCCGGCATCGCTGCGGGTGCCACGGCGTACCCGGAGACGGCGCGCCGCGGCGAGCCGGTGCCCTCCGAGCCGGTGGCCGACATCGTCGGCCGCGAAGCCGAGACCTTCGACCTGACGCTCACCGCCGAGGGGACCGTCATCGCGGCCGACCCCGCGCCCCTCGAGGCGATCGGGGCGGCCCGGATCACGGCGGCCGTGCCGGAAGGCAGGCAGCTTCGCGAAGGATCCGTCCGCGTCGAGGTCGGGCCCGGCGTCGTCGAGGGCGAGACGATCCGGTATCCGGTCGCGGCGCGGGCCGAGTCCGTGCGCGACATCACGTCCGACGAGGTCCGGGCGCTGGTCCGCGGCAAGACGCCGGCCGAAGCGCGCGAGATCCTCGCGGACTACGGAACCGTCGAGATCGTCGTCTGGCCCGACTGGGTCTCGACGATCACGACGATCGACGGCCGGCTCGTGATCTCGGTCGAGGGCCTGCCACCCGCCGAGCCGACGCCCGCGCCGTCGCCGACGCTCGAGCCGGTGATCCCTGCACCATCCCCGAGTCCGAGCGGGTCGCCGCCCTCGTCGGCGGCCCCGTGACCCGACTCCTGGGGGTCGATCTCGGAACGCGCCGGGTGGGACTTGCCGTCGCCGAGGCAGGCGAGGAGCGGGCCCGGCCCCTGGCCACCCTCGCCCGTCGCCGCACCACGGCCGCGGATGCGGAGGCTCTTGCCCGGATCGCGGCGGCCAACGGCATCGACGAGATCATCGTGGGGCTGCCCCTCGACATGAGCGGCGCCGAGGGCGCGATGGCGGCCGCGGCGCGACAATGGGCGACGGCCGTCGCGCAACAGACGGGCCTCCTGGTCCGTCTGCGGGACGAGCGGCTTTCCAGCCACGTCGCCGAATCGCGCGTGGGAGCGCCCGGTCGCGGCCGGGCAGGAGGGCCGCCGGGCCCGGTCCGGCGGGCGGCACACCGGGCCCGGATCGACCGCGAGGCCGCGGCCGTCATCCTCGAAGACGAGCTTCGCGCTCGCCTGCGGGTGGCGCCCGGCGAACGGGTCGGGATGCCGCCGGACGACGGCACGCAACAGGAGGACGCATGACGATCCGCGGTGGGGCCGGGCCCCGCGACGGCAGGGAGCCGGGGGGCGCACGGCCGCCGATGGCCCGTCGCTCCAACGACCCCGGCACGTCCGGCGCGGCCCCCGGCGGCGGTCCGGCTCGCGCCGGGACGATCTCGGGGTACGAGATGGCCCGCGGTCGCCGCCGCCGCACCGGGACGCGGGGCCTGATCGGCTTCCTCGTCTTCGTCGGCATCGGGGCCGTGGTCGTCCTGCTCGCCCTGGGTACCGTGCTCCGCCCCCTGACCCGCAGCGTGGTCGTCGGCTTCGCCGACGCCAACCCGGGGGCGCTCGGGCTGCCGTTCGTGGCCGAGTTCGTGCGCGAGGACCTGGGCGACACGCTGACCGCGCCGGCGAGCACCGACGCGACGGAGGTCGACTTCACCGTCACCGCCGGCGAGACCGCCGCGGGAATCGCGGGGCGTCTCGTCGACGAAGGGCTCCTGCGGGATCCACGCGCCTTCCTGCTCATTGCGATCGACCGGGGCGTGACCGGGCAGCTCGACGCCGGGACCTTTCTCCTGCGCCGGAACCTGACCCCGGACCAGCTCGTCGGAACCCTCCTGGAGGCGAAGGATCCTTCGTTCGTGATCCAGTTCCGTCCCGGCCTTCGCCTGGAGCAGATGACGGCCTACATCGAGGCCCGGCCGGATGAGATCGCGATGCTCGAGATGGACGCGGCCGACTTCCTTGCCCTCGTCCGCAAGCCGCCGAAGAAGCTCCTGGACGACTATCCCTGGCTCGAGCTGCCGAAGGGCGCCACGCTGGAGGGGTACCTCGCGGCCGGCGCCTACCGCGTCCTCCCCGACACGACGCCGGACGAGCTGGTCCGCAAGATGCTCGACCGATTCATCGAGAACGTGGGCCTGGCGCGGATCGAAGCGGCGAAGGCGAGCGGCCGTTCATTCAACGAGGTCCTCACGATGGCGTCGCTGGTCGAGCGCGAGACGGCGGACGACGCCGAGCGGGCACCGATCGCCGGCGTGTTCACGAACCGGATGAGCGGGCGCAACGAGACGGCAGGCTTCCTGGGAGCGGATCCCACCGTCTTCTACGTCAACGACACCCTTCAGCTCGCCAAGCTGCCGCTCGCGAAGTGGCCCACCTACGTCTTCTGGGCACCGCCTAAGGGAGACCTCCCGGCCGACCTGCCCGCGGCGCTCGCCGCCTACAACACCTACACGTCCAAGGGTCTGCCGCCGGCGCCCATCTGCACGCCCTCGGTCGACTCGATCGACGGCGCCCTCGCGCCGGACACACGGGGCGACTACCTCTACTTCCTGGCCACGAAGGACGGCCGGACGGTGTTCGCGAAGACGTACGCGGAGCACCGCAAGAACATCACGAAGTACGGCGGAAGCTGAGAACCTTGCGCCTGCCCGTCCCGTCCGACTTCGCCGCCCCGCCGACCGCCCACCGCCGGCGGGCGTGGGACGACGCCGACCGGGCGGCTCGACCCACGCGGCTGGCCCGGCTCCGCGCTCGACTGGCCGCGGCCGGCCTCGACGCCTACGTCGGCCTCCGCCGCGAGGAGATCCGCTACCTGGCGGGCGTGGCCCTCGGCGAGGGCGAGGAGAAGGTCGCCGGCCACTCGGGCCGCTTCCTCGTCACGGCCGACGAGCTCGTGGTCCTCGCCGACTCGCGCTACACGCTCCAGGCGCGGCGCGAGGCGCCGGGGGCCCGCGTGGAGGACGTCACCTACGACCTCCCGGCGCGCTGGCCGTCCCTTCTCGCCTCGATCGGGGCGCGGCGGGTCGCGATCCCCGCGGGGGACCTGCCGCACGCGCTGTGGGAAGCTCTCCGCGTCGCCGCGCCGGACGTGGAGCTGGTCCCGGCCGGGCCCTGGATCGACGAGGACCGGGCCGTCAAGGAGCCGCCCGAGATCGAACGGATCGCCGCCGCGGCAGCGGTCGCGGACCGGGCCCTCGCCGCGGTCCTCCCGGAGATCCGGGCGGGGCTGACGGAGGCGGCGCTCGCCTGGCGCCTGGAGGTCCTGATGCGCGAGGGCGGGGCGGAGGCGCTCGCCTTCGACGTCGCCGCGCTGGCCGGAGCGCAGGCGGCCCTGCCGCACGGCTCGCCGGGCCCCCGTCGGGTCCGCGCCGGCCGGGTCCTTCTGGTCGACTTCGGCGCCCAGGTCGGGGGATACCGCAGCGACATGACGCGCACGCTCTTCGTGGGGGCGCCGGGTGACCGCGATCTCGCCGTCTACGACCTCGTGGCCCGGGCGCAGGAGGCGGCCATCAGCCTCCTGGAGCGGTCCGTCGCGGCAGGCGGGTCGCTCCCCTCCGGGCGCGCGGTCGACGCCGCCGCGCGCGACCAGATCACGGCGGCCGGGCACGGTGCGCATTTCGGCCACGGGACCGGCCACGGGATCGGGCTCGCGACGCACGAGCGTCCGAGCCTCTCGCGGGTGGCCCCAGACGATCCGCTCCCGAGCCCGACAGTCTTCTCCGTGGAGCCCGGCGTCTACCTTGCGGGGAGGACCGGCGTGCGGATCGAGGACCTCGTCCTGCTCGATGCCGCCGCCGGCCGGGTCGAACGCCTGACCCGCTTCCCGCGGGAGCCCCTGGTCCTGCCGGCCTGACGGGCGTCGGTTGCCGCCGGTGGCGAGGCGGTGGTACGGTTGGCGCGATCATGCCCCCAGCTGATCGGCCTCGCACCGTCCGAGCGCCCGGGAATCGACGAGGAACCCTGTTGCCGGTCCACCGAGCGCTAGCCGCCGTCCTCGCGCTGCCCGTCTTCGCCGCCGTCTATCTTGCACTCGTTCTCCGGCGCGGGCCGGCGACGAGAATCGCGCTGGCGCTGGGTGTCGGCGGCCTGGTCCTGGTTGCCGCCGTCGCCGTTCCCGGCGGCGCGGTGGGCGTGCCCGCGGCAACGCAGGCGCCCCTCGCCGCGAGCGCGCTCGGACCCCCCATCGCGACGGGGCGCGGGCTCACCTCGCCACTGCTCGTCGATTTCGACGCCCCCATGGACGCCGCCTCGGTTGCGAGCGCGGTCCACGTTGACCCGGCGGCCGAGGTCAGGCTCAGCTGGTCTGAGGATTGGCAGCGCCTTGCCGTGGAGCCGCTGGGAACCTGGCAGCCCGCCACGCTCTACACGGTGACGGTGGGGACTGCGGCCCGGGACCGTGAGGGCCGGGCGCTCGCGGCGCCCCTCCTGGCGGGCTTCCTGACCCGGGCCGCGACGACCGCCGTCCTCGCCGTGGTCGACGAGCTGCCCAGCGGCGCGGCCGTCGACACGTCCATCGCGATCTCCTTCGATCGGCCGGTGCCGATCGCGGGCGTTCTCCAGGCGTTCCGGATCCTCCCCGTCGTGCCCGGCGAGCTCCTCGTCGCGGGCGATGGGCCCGATGATCGGGACCCCACGGTTGCTGCGAGCTTCGTCTGGGAGCCGGCGAGCGTCCTTGCGGCGGACACCCGGTACACGGTGGAGCTGGCCGCCGGGCTCGTCGACGCCGAGGGCGCCGCGGTGGCGCTTCCGGAGCCGCTTTCGTTCACGACGACCAGGGCGCCGTCCGTCGTCCGATTCCGGCCCCGAGCCGGCACCGGGGACGTCTCTCGCGGACTTCCGGTGTCCGTCCGCTTCACGATGCCGATGGATCGAGTTTCCACGGCGGCGGCGTTCAGCGTCGAGGTCGACGGCACCGAGGTCCGGGGGACCATCGACTTCGCGGAGGACGACACCGTGCTCGTCTTCGACCCGGCCGCCACGTTCCCCTACGAGGCGACGGTCGTCCTGCGGGTCACCGGGAGCGCGCTGGGGGCCGACGGCACGCCCCTGGATCGGCCCCGGGCCGCGCGCTTCACCGTGGCCGCGAAGCCCGAGCCGGCGCCGACGCCGACGCCGACGCCGGAGGCCACCCCGCAGCCGGGCTCCGGCGGCGGGGCAAACCCGCAGCCCACGCCGCGACCGGTGGTGACCCGTCCGACCGCGAGCACCTGGCTGGCTGCCGAGAAGTACCTCCTCTCGCTCCTGAACTGCACCCGGGGCGGCGGATGGGTCCTCTCCGACGGATCCTGCTCGGAGCCCGGCGGGAGCGGCATCGCCCCGCTGGCGTACGACGCGGGAATCAGCGATGCGGTCGCCCGGCCGTACGCGAAGAGGCTCGCCACGAACGGCATCTGCTCGCACTTCTCCGGCGGCGACCCGGGTGACCGGCTGCACGCCGCCGGGTTCTCGAGCTACCACTGGGCGGAGAACATCGGCTGCCGGTACTACGACGACCCCCGGGACGCCGCCGTCGGCCTCGTCCGTTTCTTCCAGAGCGAGAAGTCCTGGAGCCCCGTGGGCGGCCACTACGTCAACATGATGAACCGCGCCTACGACAGGGCCGGCGTCGGGCTCTGGGTCTCCGGCGGAAACCTGAACTTCGTCGTCGACTTCTACGCCCCGTAGCCCGCCGTCCGGCCCGGTCTCCGGCCCGGACTCCGGCCCGACGCCACCCGTCTGCTACGATCCCGCGACAGCCCGACCCCTCGCCGGCGCGTCCGTGACCGCCGGCCCCGCACGGAGCACCCGATCGCATGATCTCCACCGGTGAGCTGCGCAAGGGCGTCGTCATCGAGCTCGACGGCGACCTCTGGCAGATCCTCGACTACCACCACATCAAGATGGGCCGCGGTTCGGCGCAGGTGCGCATCAAGCTCCGCAACGTGAAGAAGGGGAGCACGGTCGAGAAGAGCTTCCAGGCCGGCGAGAAGTGGCCCCGGGCGCAGCTGGACCGGCGCGCGATCCAGTTCCTCTATCGCGACGGCGACGACTTCCACTTCATGGAGATGGAGTCGTACGAGCAGTTCCATCTCACGGCGTCGCAGATCGACGACATCGTGCCGTATCTCAAGGACGGCATGACCCTCGACCGGATCACCTACGAGGGCGAGACCCTCGGCGTGGAGCTGCCGATCACCGTGGACCTCGTCGTCACGGAAACCGAGCCCGGCTTCGCGGGCGACACGGCGACCGGAGCCCGCAAGGCGGCCACGATGGAGAGCGGCCTGGTGGTCCAGGTGCCGCTCTTCGTGACCGAGGGCGACACGCTGCGGATCGACACCCGCACCGGCGAGTACCAGACCAGGCTCTGACGACGACCGATGGGCGACCTCGAGCCGCCCGCCTGGGCCCTGCCGTCCTGGGATGCCGGGGAGCCGGTGGCCGGCAGGTCCGCCCCCGAAGCCGAGGTCACCCGGGTGCTCGGCGTCTCGGACGTCACGCGGGTCGTTCGTGACGCGCTGCGGGGGGACCCTCGGCTCGCCGACGTCTGGGTCGAGGGCGAGGTCGGCCGGGTCACGGTCAGCTCCGCCGGCCACGCCTACTTCACCCTGAAGGACGATCGCAGCCAGCTCGCCTGCGTCTGGTTCCGCGACGACCGGCTGCGGAGCCCGTTCGAGGCGCGGGCGGGGCTGCGGGTCGTCGTCCATGGCCGGATCGACGTGTTCGACGCCCAGGGTGTCTACCAGTGCTACGTCGCGGCCGTCCAGCCCGCCGGGTTGGGCGACCTGGCCCTTCGTTTCGAGGCGACCAAGGCGCGGCTCGCCGCGGAGGGGCTCTTCGACGCCGTCCGCAAGCGCCCGCTCCCGGCCCGGCCGGCAACGGTCGGGGTCGTGACCAGCGTCTCCGGCGCGGTCCTCCACGACATCCGCCGCGTCCTCGAACGCCGTTGGCCGATGGCGCGCCTGGTCGTGAGCGCCTGCCGGGTGCAGGGCGAGGGAGCCGCCGAGACGATCGTCGCGGCGCTCGACCGCCTGGCTCGTTTCGGCGCCGCCTGCCACGCCGACGGACGTCCCCAGGACGGGCCGGCCGTGGTGATCGTCGCCCGCGGGGGCGGGTCGCTGGAGGATCTCTGGGCGTTCAACGACGAACGCGTCGTGCGGGCGGTCGCGGCGCACCCGGTCCCGGTCGTCGCGGGGATCGGCCACGAGACAGACGTGACGCTGGTCGACTTTGCCGCGGACATCCGGGCCCCCACCCCGTCGGCCGCGGCCGAGGTGGTCGTCCCGGAGCGCCTCCAGGTGGTCGCCGCCATCCGGGCCCAGGGGGCCCGGGCCGACGCGGCCATCGGGGCGGAGATGACCGAGTGGGCCCGCCGGGTCGCCGCCGAGCGCCGAGCACTCGAGGGCCTTCGTCCCGAGGCACGCCTGGCGGCGGCACGCGAGCGGGCCGGGCACCTGCTCGACCGGGCGACCGGGGTCGTGAGCGGCCGCCTCGCGACGGATCACCGGGCGCTGGAGCGGTCGTCAGGCCGCCTCCACCCGCTCGTCGCGACGCGACTCGCCGCGGCCCGGGCCGGCCTCGACGCGACCCGCGGCTCGCTCGCGGTGCTGGATCCCGGGGCGACGCTCGCCCGTGGGTATGCCATCGTGCGGCGAGCGGCCGACGGCGCCATCGTTCGGGAGCCGAGCGAGGCGCCGGCCGGGACGGCGCTGCATCTCCGGGTGGCCCGGGGCGAGATCGCGGCCCGGGTCGAGGATCCGGCCTGACGATGGACGCGATCCTGTTCGTGGTGCTGGTGGCAGCCGTTGCGGTCGTCGGAGTCGGCCTCGGGCTGGTCGTCGCGCCGCGGCTGACCCGCTGGGACGAGCGGCGCAACCAGGTCGAGGCGGCTGATCCCGTCGATGAAGGAGGAGTGGACGACCGTGAGTGAGCCGGAGCGCGGCCCTGTTGACGAGCTGGCCTTCGATGCCGCCCTTGCCGAGCTGGAGCGGACGGTGGCCGAGCTGGAGGCGGGCGGCCTGGCCCTGGAGCGGACGCTGGCGCTCTACGAACATGGGGTTGCTCTCCAGCAGCGCTGCGAGCGGCTCCTTGGCGAAGCGGAGCTGCGCGTCCGGCGTCTCGTCGAGGGCGCCCGCGGCGCGCTTGCCGAAGCCGAGCTGCGGGAGGACGAGGCGGGCTGACCGCGTTCGGGCAGCGCCGCGAGGCGACGACGGGGCGACGACGGGGCGACGGCGGCGCGCGGCGGGTCGGCGTAGACTCGCCGGGTTCACGGCACCGGCGGCCTATCGAGGGTCCACCATTGGCCATCCTTCCGCACATCCAGGGTCCGGCCGACGTTCGCGGGCTCTCCCAGCGCGACCTGTTCTCTCTCGCGGAGGAGATCCGGGAGACGATCATCGCCACGGTCGCGAAGACCGGCGGCCACCTGGGCTCGTCCCTGGGGGTCGTGGAGGTCACCCTCGCCCTGCACCGCGTGCTCGAGTCGCCGCGTGAGCCGATCGTCTGGGACACGGGCCACCAGGCGTATCCGCACAAGCTGGTCACCGGCCGGTACGAACGATTCGACACCCTCCGCCAGCTCGGCGGGGTGGGCGGCTTCCCCCGGCGTTCGGAGAGCGAGCACGACGTCTTCGACGGCGGCCACGCGGGTACCGGCCTCTCCATCGCCGCCGGCCTGGCCACCGCGCGGGACATCCGGCACGGGATGGAACGGATCGCCGTGGTCGTCGGCGACGCCGCCCTCATGAGCGGCCTCTCGCTGGAGGCGCTCAACGACATCGGTCATCGCCACACCCAGGTCCTGATCGTCCTCAACGACAACGAGATGTCGATCAGCCCATCGGTCGGCGCCCTGTCGAAGTACCTGTCGGAGATCAAGCTCTCGAACGCCTGGAAGCAGTCGCGGACGGCCTACGACCGGACCGTGGAACGAGTCCCCATCGTCGGTCCCACCGCGCTCGAGCTGTCCCGGCGGGTGCGGAAGTCGTTCGTCAGCTTCGCCCAGCCCGGGCAGCTCTTCGAGGACCTCGGCATCACCTACGTCGGCGTTGTGCCGGGCCACGACCTCAGGGCGCTCGAGCACACCTTCCGGGGCGCCCTCGACCTCGGCGGGCCGGTCCTCGTTCACGTCCGGACGCAGAAGGGCCGCGGCTACCATCCGGCCGAGAAGGACCAGGTCGGCTTCCACGGGGCCGCTCTGCCCCCGATGGCCGACACCTACCAGGCGCGCCTGGGGGCGAGGGCTGCGAGCCCGCTCGGGGCGGGCGAGATCTCGGCGACGGCGACCGGATCGGCGGTGCCGGGGGCGAACGGCGACGCCGTGTTGCCGGCGATCGGCACGCCAGCGTCCAAGGTGCCGAACTACACCCATTTCTTCGCCCAGGAGGTCATCGCGGCCGCGCGCGAGGATCGGCGGATCGTGGCGATCACGGCCGGGATGCCGACCGGCACCGGCCTGAACCGGTTCCAGGACGAGTTCCCGGACCGCTTCGTCGACGTCGGGATCGCCGAGCCGCACGCCGTCGCGCTGGCGACGGGGATCGCGATGGGTGGCGGCAGGCCGGTGGTTGCCATCTACGCCACGTTCCTCCAGCGGGCCTTCGACCAGATCGTCCACGACGCCTGCCAGAATGATCAGCCGGTCCTCATCGGGGTCGACCGGGCCGGCCTCGTCGGCGAGGACGGGACCAGCCACCAGGGGATGTTCTCCTTCCCGGCCCACCGCCAGATTCCCAACCTCGTCATCGCGGCGCCGAAGGACGAGCAGGAGCTGCGGTCGATGGTCCGCACCGCCCTTGCCCAGGATCACGCCTTCGCCCTCAACTACCCGCGCGACGCCGGGTTCGGCGTGCCCCAGCGCGAGCCCGAGATCCTCCTGGTCGGTCGAGGCGAAGTGCTCCGCGAGGGCACCGACGTCCTGATCGTGGGCTTCGGGCCGATCGTGCGGCGAGCCGAGGAAGCCGCCGACGCCCTGATCGACGAGGGCTGGTCGGTGGGCGTCATCAACGCCCGTTTCGCCAAGCCGCTGGACCGCCAGCTGATCCTCGACCAGGCCCGCGGCAAGCGCCTGGTCGTGACGGTCGAGGAGAGCACCACGATTGGCGGCTTCGGCTCGGGCGTCCTCGAGGCGCTCGAGGAGGCCCGGCTGGCAGACGCGGCCTTCCGCGATGTGGCCCTCCGGATCGTCGGCATTCCGGCCGACAGGTTCGTCGAGCACGGCTCGGTCGCCGACCTCCGGGCCCTGGTCCGGCTCGACACCCCGGGGATCGCGGAGCAGATCCGGGAGACGCTGGCGACCCTCGGGGCGCGGCCCGGGGCGGCGGTTCGGCGACGCGGCCAGGCCGCGAGCGCCTGACCGGCGGCGCCCGATGAGCCGCGGTGAAGCGCCCCGTGGCATGATCGCGGCGTGAGCCGCACGAGCGCGCCGCCCCGCGCACCCCGCATCCGCCTCGATCAGCTCCTCGTCGAGCGCGGCCTGGCCGAGACGCGGTCGCGCGCCCAGGCGCTCCTCATGGCCGGCCAGGTCAGGGTCGGCGCGGGCGACCGGGCGCGCAGCAACCGCCAGGCGGGCGACCTCGTCGAGGCCTCCGTCGCGTTGGAGGTCGAGAAGCCGCTGCCGTACGTCTCGCGGGGCGGCGAGAAGCTCGCCGGCGCCCTGGACGCCTTCGCCGTGGACCCCGCCGGGCTCGTCTGCCTCGACGTCGGGGCCTCGACGGGCGGCTTCACCGACCTGCTTCTCCAGCGCGGCGCGGCGCGGGTCCACGCGATCGACGTGGGCCGTGGCCAGCTGGCGGAGGCGCTCCGTCGCGATCCGCGCGTCGTCTCCCGGGAACGGACGAACGCCCGGGGGCTCACCCCCGCTCTGCTGGGGGAGCTCGTTGCCCTGGCCGTGATCGATGTCAGCTTCATCTCGCTCAGCCTCGTCCTCCTGCCGACGGCCGCCTGCCTCGCGCCCGGGGGTCGCATCGTCGCGCTCGTGAAGCCGCAGTTCGAGGCCGGCCGCGGCCGCGCCCCCGGCGGCGTCGTCCGCGACCCGGCCGTCCATCGGGAGGTGCTCCGGGCGGCGCTCGATGATGCGCGCGCCGCCGGGCTGGCCCCGCAGGGTCTCGTCGACTCGCCGTTGCTCGGTCCGGCCGGGAACCGCGAGTTCTTCCTCCTCGCCGGTGCCGCGCCCCATGGAGCGGAACCCGTGAGCTGGGCCGCCCGGATCGCCGACCTGGTGCCCGGATGAGCGACGCGCCGCGGATCGGATTCGCCTACAACCCCACGAAGGACGAAGCGGTCGAGCTCTCCGAGCGCGCGACCGGGTGGTGCGCCCGGCGCGGCATCGAGAGCTGGACAGTGCCGGCCGCGGACACGCCGGCCCTCCTCGCCGCCCTGCCGGCCGTCGACTTCCTCGTGGTCCTCGGCGGCGACGGCACGTTCCTGCGGGCCGCCCGGGCCGTGGCCGAGACCCGGGTGCCGATGGTCGGCGTCAACCTCGGCAAGGTCGGCTTCCTCTCCAAGGCCGAGGCGCACGAGCTCGAGGACCTGCTGGCGAAGATCGACGCGGGGCGGTACCGGCTCGAGGACCGGATGGCCCTGAGCGGGGCCATCCACGGCGAGCACGGCGACGCGGCACGGCACTCGTTCGTCGCCCTCAACGACGTCGTCATCGCCCGGGGCGCGCTGGCGCGGGTGGTCCACCTGGACGTGGAGATCGGGCCGTCGCACCTCGCCACCTACGTTGCCGACGGGCTGATCGTCGCCAGCCCCACCGGGTCGACCGGATACAGCTTCTCGGCCGGCGGGCCGATCCTGGACCCCGTGAGCCGGAACCTGATCCTGACGCCCATCGCGGCCTATCTCTCGGCCCTCGGCTCGGTGGTCGTCAGCCCGGACCAGGTCGTGCGCTGTCGTGTCGTCCAGGCTCTCGAGGCCCTGGTCTCCGTCGACGGGCGCGAGGATTACCCGATCGGGGTCGGGGACACGGTGACCGTCGCTGCCCTCCCGCAGCCAATCCGCTTCCTGGAGCCAGAAGGGGCGATTCCGTTCTGGGACCTGCTGCGGCAGAAGGCCCAGCTGCTTCCCTCGTGATGCGGTCGTGAACGAACCGCAGCCCGGCGGGCCCGCCACCCCGGCCACACCGGGCATCCCCGCCGCGGGCAGGCTCCTGGAGCTGACGGTGACGGACCTCGCCCTGCTGGAGCGCGTCCGGATCACGTTCGCCGACGGGCTCAACGTCATCACCGGCGAGACCGGCGCCGGCAAGAGCCTCCTGATCGACGCCCTCGGGCTGGCCCTGGGCGCGCGGGCCGACCCGGGGCTCGTCCGGCATGACGCGGATGCCGCCCGCGTGGAGGCGCTCTTCGACCGCTTGCCGGAGCCGCTGGTCTGCGTGCGCGAAGTCGCGGCGTCGGGCCGGTCCGTCGCCCGCGTCGATGACGAGACGGTGACCGCCGGCCGGCTGGCGGCGACCGTCGGGCCGCTCGTCGAGATCCACGGTCAGCACGAGCAGGCGCGGCTGCTCGACGAGCGCTGGCAGCGAGACCTCCTCGACGCGTTCGGCGGGCACCAGCCGGAGCGGGCCGCCATGGCGGCGGCGGTCGCCGCCTGGCGGGAGAACGAGGCAGCGCGGGAGGCTCTCGCGCTCGAGCCGCGTGAGCTGGAGCGGCAGATCGCCCTCGTGGAGCACGAGGCGTCGGAGATTGCGGCCGCGCGCATCCAGCCGGGCGAGGTCGCGGCGACGCGGGCGCGTCTCGCCGCGTCGCGCCATGGCGAGGCGATCGCCCGCGGGGCGGGGGCGATCGTGGCGCTCCTGGCCGGTGACGAGGGGGAGGCAACGGCGTCCGGCGCGCGCGAGCAGGCCGCCCGGGCGGCCGCCGAGGCAGCGGCCCTGGGGCGGCTCGACCCGCGGTACGAACCCCTCGCGGGACGACTCGCCGGACTCGCCGCAGAGCTGGAGGACGTCGCTTTCGAGACGCGGTCGATGGCCGACGGGGTCGAGCACGACGCGACGGCGCTGGCGGTCATGGAGGAGCGACTTTCGTTCCTCTTCACCCTGGAGCGCAAGTACGGCACCGACAGCGACGGTCTCGTGGAGCGCGCGGAACGGGCGGCCGACGAGGTGGGGCGACTGCACGGGCTCCAGGCGGAGGGGACCCGGCGGGCAAGCGACGCCACGCGGCTGCTCGAGGCTGTCGCCGCCGCCGCGGAAGTGCTCTCGACCCGCCGCCGAGTGACCGCGGCGGACCTGGGCGCCAGGGTCGAGCGGGTCCTCGGCGATCTCGGCCTCGGTGGGACCGGGGTGGAGATCGCGGTCGGGCGCCGTCCGGCCGGCCGCGAGGAGCCGGCTGTCGAGGTCGGCGGCGACGCCGTGGCCTTCGACGCGGCCGGGATCGACGTGGTCGTCTTCCGGATCGCCCCGAACCCCGGGGAGCCGGCTCGCCCGCTGGCGAAGATCGCATCCGGCGGCGAGCTCTCGCGAATCGCGCTGGCGATCGAGGAGGTCCTCGTTGACGCAGACGCGACGCCGACCCTCGTCTTCGACGAGATCGACGCGGGGATCGGCGGACGGAGTGCCGACCCCGTCGGTCGGACCCTCTGGGTGCTCGGCGGCCGTCACCAGGTGCTGTGCGTCACGCACCTGCCCCAGATCGCGGCCCACGCGGACGCCCACTTCGCGATCCACAAGGTGCAGCGCGCCGGGCGGACGGTCACCGAGGTGCGTCGCCTCGACGACGCGGAGCGGGTCGGGGAGCTCGCGGCGATGCTCGGCGGAGGGGCCGGGGATCCCACGGCGGAGGCAGCGGCCCGCGAGCTGCTGGAGCGGGCGGCCCGCTTCCGGTCCAGCCGCGGCACCCCTTCGCCCGGCCGATGACGGGGGCGGCCGGCCCGCGGGTCCGCCGTCGGCGCGGCGCGGGACGGGGCGACGTCCCGGTTCCCGCGGACCTCGCCGCCGCGACGGAGTCGTTCCTCGTCCACCTTCGGATCGAGCGTGGCCTCTCGCCCGCCACGATCGCGAGCTACGGCACGGACCTCGCCGACTTCGGCCGCTCGCCAGAGGCGCCGCGGTGGGGGCTCTCCCCGGAGGCGGCGATCGACTACCTGGCCCGCCTCGCGGGAGCGGCCGGCCCGTCGGGACGGGTGCTGCGGGCCACGAGCCTGCGACGACGAACGGCGGCGCTGCGGTCCTTCTTTCGCTTCGCCCTGGCGGAGGATCTCATCGCGGTCGACGTCGCCGGCCATCTCGACCTCCCGCGCGAGCCGCGGATCCTGCCGGATCCCCTGACGGTCGACGAGGTGGACCGGCTCCTCCGCGCCGTGGACCCCGACCTCGCGGCGGGCGTGGGCGAGGGGCCGGGGCGGCGCGGGGGTTCGCCGACGCCGTTGGCGGCGCTCCGTGACCGCGCCCTCCTCGAGCTGCTCTACGCGGCGGGCCTCCGGATCACCGAGGCGCTCCGCCTCGATGGCGACGACCTCGACCTCGAGGGTGGGAGCGTACGGGTGGTCGGCAAGGGGGACCGCGAGCGCGTGGTCCCGGTCGGTGACGTGGCGATCGACTGGCTCGGGCGGTACGTCGCCACCTCGCGTCCCGTGCTCGCCGCGGCGGATCGCTCTCGCGGGGCGCGCGGGGGCCCGGTCTTCCTGTCGGATCGCGGGCGGCGCCTCGGCCGCAACCACGCCTGGATCGTGGTGAAGCGGGCGGCGGCCGCCGCCGGCCTGGGCGGCCGGATCTCGCCGCACACCCTGCGCCACTCGTATGCGACGCACCTCCTGGAGGGCGGAGCGGACCTGCGCGTCGTACAGGAGTTGCTCGGCCATGCCAGTATCTCCACGACGCAGATCTACACGCACCTGACGGGCGAACGGATCCGTGACGTGTATGCCCGGTCACATCCCCGGGCGTAGCGGAAGAGAGGAAGAGGGCGTGGGCTACACCGAGTCGCTGCTGGCGACGAACGAGAAGATCCTCTACCGGACGAAGCAGCACTGGATGGCGCCGATCTTCGGGACGATCGCCGGCAGTCTCGTTCTCGTGGGCGGGGTCGTGCTGTTCTCCCTCCACCTGACGATGAACAGCGGCTTCCTCCGGGACGTCGCCTTCTGGGTCTCGCTCGCCCTCCTCGTGGTCGGCGTGGGGATGGTCGGCTACTCGTACATCCAGTGGTGGGTGGAGGATTACGCCGTCACCAACCAGAAGGTCATGAAGGTCGCCGGGCTGCTGAGGAAGCGGACCAGCGGCGCCGCGCTCGAGAAGATCAACGACGTCGTGATGGAGCAGGGGCCGCTGGGCCGGATGCTCGGCTACGGGACGCTCAAGGTGAGCACCGCCTCCGACAGCAGCGATCTGACCTACGAGACGATGCGCAAGCCGGCCGAGTTCCGGCGGGCGATGCTCGACCAGAAGATGGAGTTCGAGCAGGCCGACGCCCGTAACATCGCCGACGCCGTGCGCGCCGCTGCGCCGGTGGCCGCCGCCCCCCAGGTGACCATGCCGGTACCGGTCGCCCCGCCGGCGCCACCGGCTCCGCTCGCCCCGACCGCGGAGGAGAAGCTGCGCAGCCTCGCCAAGCTCCGCGACGACGGTCTTCTCACCTCCGAGGAGTTCGAGGCCAAGAAGGCGGACCTGCTCGAGGACCTGTAGGAGCGGGGCGCCGGGAGGCCGGCGCGGTACCATACGCCGGTCCCATCCCCGCAGCCGGAGTCCGCCGCAGCGTGCTCGACGACAACACCATCTACGCGCTCGCCGCGGTCGCGATCTTCCTCGTCGTCGGCTTCCCCGTCCACGAGTGTGCCCACGCGTTCGCGGCCTCGCGGCTCGGCGACGGAACGGCAAGGCTCTTCGGTCGCCTGACGCTGAACCCTCTCGTGCACCTCGATCCGCTCGGGGCACTCGTTCTCGTCCTGTCGGCACTCTTCGGGGGGTTCTTCATCGGCTGGGCCAAGCCGACCCCGGTCAACCCATCGATGCTGCGCTACGGTCACCGGGGCGAGGCGCTCGTGGCCGCGGCCGGTCCGGCCTCGAACCTCGTGATGGCCGCGGTGGCAGCGATCATCATCCGGATCATGGTCGAGGTCGTGCACCAGCCGTCCGATCCGGTCCTCTTCGCCTTCAACGTCCTGCTCTACTTCGTCTACATCAACGTCGCCCTGTTCATCTTCAACCTGGTCCCGATCCCGCCCCTCGACGGCTCCCACGTCCTCTTCGCCTTCCTGAACCCTCGACTGACGTGGAAGGTCCGGCCGTTGCTTCAGCAGTGGGGCTTCCTGATCCTCATCGTCGTGATGTTCATCCCGATCGGCGGCACGTCCCTGGGCGGCCGAGTCCTTATCCCGGTGATGGATGGCCTCGTCAGCCTCCTGGTGGGCACGTAAGGCGCGCCAGCTCGGCCGGCACGTCGCGGCGCGGGTTCGACCCGTGGAGCGCGCGGCGCTGGCCGAGCTGCTGACGCCGGCGCAGCTGGTCCTCTTCGACGCCATGCCCGTGGCGGATCGCCGGCACGGGCTCGACGTCGTCGCGGCGCTCCGGGCCGCGGGCGTCGACGACGGCGACGTGCACCTGGCGGGGCTCTTCCACGATGCCGGCAAGGGTCGTTCCATCCGGCTCTGGCATCGCGTCGCCTGGTCGCTCGGCGAGCTGCTGGGGCCGTGGGTGCACGCGATGGCGGCACGGCTGCCGGGCGGCGGCGACGCGATGGCGCGGCTCCGGGACCATGCCGAGCGCTCGGCCGAGCTGGCGGCCGCGGTCGGCTGCCCGCCGCGCTCGGTGGCCCTGATCCGCGGCGACGCCGGCAGCAGCGGTGACGCGGCGCTCGCGGCCCTCCGCGCCGCCGACGAGGCGAGCTGATGACCTTCGGGGACGTACCGCACCGGGCCGGCGAGACGCCCGCGATCGCCTTCACGGACCGCCGCCGACCGGAGGACGCGACGCGCGTGCGGCTCCCCGAGTGGGAGGGCCCGCTGGGCCTGCTGCTCGCCCTTGTCGAGGCGCGGCGGCTGGACGTGATGACGGTTCCGCTCGGGGCCCTCGCCGAGGCGTACCTCGACGCCATCGCCGGCCTCGAGGGCGACCGGCTCGGGAACCTCTCCACCTTCGTCGCCGTCGCGAGCCAGCTGATCCTGATCAAGAGCCGGGAGCTTCTCCCGCGTCCGCCGGAGCCGGCCGTCCCGCTGGACGACGAGCCTGACGCGGAGGCCGCTCTGCGCGCCCGGCTCATTGCCTACCGGGCCTTCCGCGATGCGGCGGATCGACTGGCGGGGCCGGCGGCGGCCGGCCGACAAGCGGTTCGCCGCGAGCCATCGGTGGCCGTCGCGATGGCCCGCGCCGGGGCGGCGGAGCCGCTCCCGCCGCGCCTCGACCCGGCGCTGCTCGTCGGCGCCCTCGCTCGCCTGGCGGCCGTCACCCCGGCCGTGGTGCCGCTTCCCGAGGCCTTCCCGCGTACCGTGTCCATGGCCGAGCGAGCGGACCTCATCCGGGCGGCGCTGGCGGGCGCGGGTCCCGTCGTCCTCCAGGACCTGCTGGCGGGCGTCCGCGATCGGGTCGTCGTGGCCGTCACCTTCCTCGCCATGCTCGAGCTCGTGAAGACCCGCGAGGTCGTCGTCGAGCAGATCGTGCCCTGGGGTCCCATCATCGTCCGGGCGGTGCCGGGCGCAGCCGCCCCGGATCGGGCCCGCGGCCGGGCCGATCCGGGCGAGGAGGACGCGTGATCGACGACGGGCACCGCGCCGCCCCCACCGACGCGGAAGAGGGGCGGCCCGAGGATGCGGCGGCCATGGATCTCCCCGGCGACGGGCTTACCGAATCGCTGCTGGAGGCCCTGCTCTTCGTCGCCGAGCGACCCCTCGGCCGGCGCGAGCTCGCCACCTTGACGGGCGCGTCGGCGGAGACGATCAACGCCCGGCTCGGCGACCTGGAGGTGACGCTGGCCGGTCGCGGGATCCGGCTCCTCGTCGATGGCGATCGCGTGGCCCTGGCGACCGCGCCCGAGGCCGGCTTCCTCATCGGCCGGTACGTGGGGCGGGAGCCGACGCGCCTGTCCGCCGCCACGCTGGAGACGCTCGCGATCGTGGCCTACCGCCAGCCTGCTACGAAGGCAGCCATCGAGCGGGTTCGCGGCGTGGACGCCGAGTATGCCCTCCGCAGCCTTCTCCACCGCCGGCTCGTCGTGGAGCTCGGCCGCGCCGAGGCGCCGGGCCGGCCCATCCTCTACGGCACGTCGGTCGAGTTCCTGGAGCGGTTCGGCCTCACGAGTCTCGATGACCTCCCCCTGCTCGACGCCGCGGTGGCCGAGCGTCTCGCGACGCCCGAGGGATCCGGCGCCGCGCCGGACACGGACGGTGATCCCGACCCGGATGCCGGCGCGGCCGGGATGTCCTGATGCCGGCCGAGCGCCTCGGCAAGGTGCTCGCCGCGGCCGGCATCGCGAGCCGCCGCGCCGCCGACGCGCTGGTGGGGGCCGGGCGGGTCACCGTCGACGGCCGGACGGCGCTGCTCGGAGAGAAGGCCGATCCGGCCCTCCAGGTCGTGGCCGTCGACGGTCGTCCGATCGGGGTGTCCGCCGCGGCGCCGGTTCACGTCGCGCTCCACAAGCCGGCCGGCGTCACCTCCACCGCGGCCGACCGCCACGCCGCCCGGACCGTCCTCGACCTTCTCCCGGTCGGCCTGGTTCCGCGGGGGACCCGCCTCTACCCGGTCGGGCGCCTGGACCTCGAATCGGAGGGACTCCTGCTCCTCACGAACGACGGTGCCTGGACGGAACGGGTCCTCCACCCGCGCCACGGGGTGGAGCGGGAGTACGCGGTCGCGGTGGCGGTCCCGCTCGCCGACGAGCAGCGCGCCGCGCTGGCGGCAGGGATCCCGCTGGAGGAGGGGATCGCCCGCCTCGTCTCCCTGCGGCCGGCAACGCGAACGGAAACGGCGCTCCTCGCGGCCCAGGTGGACCCGCCGCCGGGCCGGGGGCTGGCGTGGTACCGGGTGGTCCTTGCCCACGGCTGGAAGCGGCAGATCCGGCGGATGCTCGGGGCCGTCGGCGCACCCGTGCTTCGCCTCGTGCGGGTTCGCGTCGGCACCCTGCGCCTCGACCTCCCCGCGGGCGAGGCCCGCCTGCTGACACCCGCCGAGGTGCGTCGGCTGGCGGCGTCCCGCCCACCGGATCGCCCGCGCTTGTCGTCCGCGCGGGGGCGGCCAGGCGGCGGCGAGACGGCATGACGACCGGCGCCGCGAATCCGCGGGGTGGCGCGGCGGACCTGCTCTTCGTCGATGGCGCGGTGCGGACCATGAACCCCGCCCAGCCGGTCGCGAGTGCGCTCGCGGTCCGCGCCGGACGGATCGCGGCCGTCGGGCAGGACCGCGACCTCCGACCGCTCGCCGGTCCGGCCACCCGTGTCGTCGACCTCGAGGGCCGGTCGCTGCTGCCCGGCTTCCAGGACGCCCACGTGCATCCGCCGATCGGGGGATGGGCCATGCTGACGTGCGACCTGCACGACCTCCCCTGGGATCGCGAGGCCTACCTCGGCCGGGTCCGCGCCTACGCCGCGGCCCACCCCGCCGAACCGTGGATCATCGGCGGCGGCTGGGGGATGCCCGCCTTCCCCGGCGGCACTCCGTCCCGGGGAGACCTGGACGCCGCCGTCCCGGGTCGCCCCGTCTTCCTCGAGAACCGCGACGGCCACGGGGCCTGGGTGAGCTCCCGGGCCCTGGAGCTGGCCGGCGTCTCGGCGGCGACGCCCGACCCCGCCGACGGCCGGATCGAGCGCGAGGCGGACGGGTCACCGCAGGGGACGCTCCACGAGGGTGCGGCGAACCTGGTGCGGCGGCTCGTCCCGCCCTTCACGCCCGCGCGGTGGGAGGAGGCCATCCTCGCCGCGCAGGCGTACCTCCACGGCTTCGGGATCACCGCGATCACCGACGCGTGGGTCACGGCCGAGCACCTCCCGGCGTATCGAGCGCTGGCGGAACGAGGCGATCTGACCCTGCGGACCGCGCTGTCGCTCTGGTGGGACCGCGCCGGAGGCCTCGACCAGCTCGCCTGGTTCGAGGAGGCTCGCCGCACGGCGACTATCGGGCGGCTGCGGGCCTCCTCGGTGAAGCTGATGCTCGACGGCGTCCTGGAGAACTTCACCGGCTCCCTCCTGGAGCCCTACCTGGACGCGGCCGGCCGCGCCACCGGCAACCGCGGGATCGACTTCATCGACCCGGAGCGACTCGCCCGCGAGATCGCACCGGCGCTCGACGCCGCCGGCTTCCAGCTCCACTTCCACGCCATCGGCGACCGCGCCGTGCGGTCCGCGCTCGACGCCGTCGCGGCCGTTCGCCGGGCGCATGGACCGCGTGATCGGCGCCCCCACGTCGCCCACATCCAGGTGGTCCACCCGGACGACATCGCACGCTTCCGTACCCTCGCCGTCGGCGCCACGATGCAGCCCCTCTGGGCAGCCTTCGAGGCCCAGATGCGCGACCTCACCGTCCCGTTCCTGGGCCCAGAGCGGAGCGGCCGGCAATACCCCTTCCGAAGCCTGGAGCGGGCCGGCGCCCGCCTCGTGGGCGGGAGCGACTGGTCGGTCTCGACGCCGAACGTCCTCCAGGAGGTCGAGGTTGCGGTGAACCGGGTGGCCCCCCAGAGTCGCGGGCTCGAGCCGCCGTTCCTCCCGGACGAGCGCCTGGACCTGGCGAGCGCGCTGGGGGCCTTCACGGTCGGCGCCGCCTGGGCCAACGGCCTCGAGGGCGAGACCGGCACGCTCGAGCGCGGGAGGCTGGCCGACCTTGTCGTGCTCGACCGCGACGTCTTCGATCGTGGCGCCGGCGAGATCGGCGACGCCCGCGTCCTCCTCACCCTCTCGCAGGGGGTCGCCGTCCACGTTGACCCTTCGTTCGGCTGGTAGGCTTGGCCGCGATGCGCGATCGAGGCCCCGTCGTCGCCCTCGACGGGCCGGGTTCGTCCGGCAAGAGCAGCGTCGGCGCGGCCGTGGCCGCCGCCCTCGGCGCCCGCTTCCTCGACACCGGGCTCCTCTACCGGGCGCTGACCTGGCTCTGCCTGGAGCGGGGCGTGCGCCCGGAGGACGGGCCCGCCGTCGCCCCGCTGGCCGCGGAGATCGACTTGGAGCCCGACGCGGCCGGCCGCCTCACCCGCGTCATCGTCGGCGGGCGTGACGTGGCCGACCGGATCCGCACTCCGCGCGTGGACCGGGCGGTGTCCGCGGTCTCGCGGCAACCGGAGGTCCGGGCGGCGCTCCTCGGCCGCCAGCGGACGATCGCGGCCTCCGGCGCCATCGTGGTCGCCGGGCGCGACATCGGGAGCGTCGTCCTGCCCGACGCCGACGTGAAGATCTGGCTGGACGCTTCCGCGGAGGAGCGGGCTGCGCGGCGCGCCCGGGAACGCGGGATCGACCCGGGATCGCCCGCCGGCGCCGCCATCCTCGACGACCTGCGCCGCCGCGATCAGGCCGACGGGTCGCGCGACGTCTCGCCCGCCCGCGCCGCGGACGACGCGGTTCACGTTCGCACCGACGGAAACGCCTTCGAGGCGACGGTGGCGGCCGTGTTGGCGGTGGTCCGCGCCGCCGGGGCCGTGACCGAGGGATCCGCATGACGGACGCGACGCCGCGACGCCGGCGCACGGAGAGCGAGGCCGTCGCGTTCGCCCTTCCGGCGGACCGCCTGCCCTTCTTCATCCGGGCGAGCCAGGTCGTCGCGCGCACCATCTTCCGCTGCTTCACCCGCGTCTCGGTGGAAGGGCTCGAGCACGTCCCGGCGACCGGGCCGCTCATCCTGGCCACGAATCACATCAGCAACGCCGATCCGCCACTCGTCTCCGGCTGGCTGACGCCCGTCCTGGGGCGGCCGGTCCACTGGATGGCGAAGGCCGAGGCGCTGGACTGGCCGCTGGCCGGCTGGTTCATGCGCCAGAACGGCGCCTTCGGGATCCGCCGCGGCGCCGCCGACACCGAGGCCTTCCGGCTCGCCCGCGCGGTCCTCGTGGATGGGCGGGTCCTCGGCACGTTCCCCGAGGGCACCCGGAGCCCGACCGGCGCGCTCCAGCGGGCCAAGGACGGCGTGACGCTCCTCGCCCTGCGCACCGGGGCCCCGATCCTCCCGATCGGCGCCATCGACACGGACCGCTTCTGGCCGCGGGGCAGGAAGGTGTGGCGGTTCGGGGGCCACATCGCGTTGCGGGTCGGCGAGCCGTTCGTCCTGGAGCGTGGGATGGCGCCCGACGGGACGAAGGAGGCGCTCGAGGAGGTCACGACCCGCCTCATGCTGCACATCGCCGAGCTCCTCCCGGAACGGCACCGCGGGGTGTACGGGCCGCTCCTCGATGCTTCGCCCGCGTCTTCCGCCGTCGGGGTTTCGTCGGAATCCGTGCAATAATCGGGCAATGGGAATGGTCCAGGACGTCCGCATCGCGAAGCGCACCGGCTTCTGCTATGGCGTTCGCGAGGCCGTCGACAAGGCGAAGGAAGCGGCCGACGCCGGCCGGGTGACCCATACCCTCGGCCAGGTCGTCCACAACGAGGGCGTCGTGGCGAGCCTCCACGCCCGCGGCGTGCAGCCGATCAAGGCCCTCGAGGAGGCCCAGGCCGGGTCCACGGTCGTGATCCGCGCCCACGGCGTGACCCCGATGGTGCGGCGGGACGCCGCCGAACGCGGCCTCGACGTCATCGACGGCACGTGCTCCTGGGTCATCGCCGAGCAGCGCGAGCTCCAGAAGCTGGTCGAGGACGGCTACACGATCGTCCTGCTGGGGACGCCGAACCATCCCGAGGTCGTGGGGCTGCTGGGCTTCGCCCCGGACGCCATCGTGGTGGACGAGGAGGACGACTGGGACCGGATCCCCCGGCGCAAGCGGATGGCCCTCATCACCCAGTCGACGCAGCCACCCTGGAAGTTCGAGCGGCTCGCGGCGCGCATGGTCAACCTCGCCCACGAGCTCAAGATCGTCAACACGGTCTGCCCCGTGACGATTCGCCGGCAGGAGGACACCGTGGTGACAGCCCGCGAGGCGGACTTCATGGTCGTGGTGGGCGGTCGCAGCAGCGCCAACACGAAGGAGCTGACCAGGTTGTGCGAGATCGTCGGGACGCCGGTCCTCCAGATCGAGCATGCCCGCGACCTCCTGGACCCGGCGGTCTTCGGCGACGCCGCCGTGGTCGGCATCACCGGCGGCACCTCGACGCCGATCGAGGACCTCCAGCTGGTGGCCGAGCGGATCCTGGAGCTGGCGGGGACCGCCGACGCCCGGGCGAACGCCCGCGAGATCGCCCTCGATGCGCTCGGCGCCGCCGCCACGCCGGCCGGCCGGACCAGCTCGCTCCCGCGCAACGGCATCTCCGTCGCGACCGCCCGGTGACCGGGATCGGCTTCCTCCCCGTCGTCGCCATCGTCGGGCGCCCGAACGTCGGCAAGAGCACCCTCTTCAACCGTGTCGTGGGCGACGGACGGGCGGCCATCGTCGAGGACCGCGCCCGGACCACCCGCGACCGCATCTACGGGGAAGGGGAGTGGAACGGGCGCCGCTACCTCGCCGTGGACACCGGCGGCCTCGAGGCTGCTCCGGGCGACGCGATCGAGGAGCGCGTGCAGGATCAGGCGCGCATCGCGATCGCCGAGGCCGATGTCATCGTCTTCGTCGTCGATGCGACGGCTGGTCTCACCCCGGCCGACCAGGAGGCCGCCGAGACGCTCCGCCGGGCAACGGCGCCCGTCTTCGTCGCCGTGAACAAGGCCGACAACGCGAAGCGGGAGCTGGATGCCGCCGAGTTCTGGGCGCTTGGCTGGGACGAGACCTGGCCGATCAGCGCGGCTCACGGCCGCGGCGTCGCCGATCTCCTCGACGAGATCGTGGAGTCCCTCCCACCGGAGAGCGAGGCGGAGCTCGCCCGGAAGGCCCGCGATGTCGCCACCGATCGCGAGGCGGACCTGATCGCCGACGAGCTGGCGGAGGGCCTCGAGCCCGAAGATGGTGGCTTCGACGAGGGGATCCCTCCCGGGCCGGTGACGATCGCGTTCGTCGGGCGGCCGAACGTCGGGAAGTCGAGCCTGCTCAATGCCCTCCTCGGGGAAGAACGGGCCATCGTGTCGGAGATTCCGGGAACCACCCGAGACGCGTTCGACACCCGGCTGGCCTACGGGCAGGGCGAGGTCGTGCTCGTCGACACGGCGGGGATCCGGCGGCGGGGCAAGGTCGCGTCCGGTCCGGCGGCCGAGCGCTACTCCACGCTGCGGGCGCTCAAGGCGATCGACCGGGCCGACATCACGGTTCTCGTGATCGACGCGGTCGAGGGGCTCACCGCGCAGGATGCCCACGTTGCCGGGTACACGATCGACGCGGGCAAGGGCCTCGTGATCGCCGTCAACAAGTGGGACCTCGTCGAGGGCAAGACCGATCGCACCTTCGACCAGTTCGTCTCCTGGATCCGGCGCGACGCGCCGTTCCTCTCGTTCGCCCCGGTCGTCTCGATCAGCGCCAGGACCGGCCAGCGCGTCGAGCGGGTGCTCGAGATGGCCGTGGACGTCTGGGGCGAGCGACGGAAGCGGATCGGGACCGGGGAGCTCAACCGGCTGCTGGCGGAGGCGACCGCTCGCCAGGTCCCCCCGGTGGCCAAGAACCGCCGGCCCAAGCTCTTCTACGCGACGCAGGCCGCGATCGAGCCACCGACGTTCATCTTCTTCGCCAACGACGCCGAGCTGATCCACTTCAGCTACCGGCGCTACCTCGAGAACCGGATCCGCGACGTGCTCGGCTTCAACGGAACGCCCCTCAAGCTCGTCTTCCGCAACCGCGGCGCCGAGCGGCCGCGGCGGAACCGTCCCGCTTCGCGGAGTGGGGGAGGACGGTCCGGGAGCACGCGCCGCCGCTGAGCGCCGATCACGACGAGGGCCCGGCCGACGGCCGGGCTCTCGTGTGGCTGTCCCGGGGACGCTGGGGCCTCCGTCAGGTCTCGCGCTCCAGCAGCACCGGCAACGGCGTGCTCGGCTGGGCCGCCGGCGAGTACGACGGGTGGTGGGTCAGGTCGACGCTCGCGACACGCCAGCCCTGCTTCCCCAGCTCGGTGAGCCGCTCGACCAGCTCGGAGATGTGCGCCTCCGGGTGCTCCTGGAACGGCATGCGCTCGATGCGGTACTCCACGGGCCGGATCGCCCCGATAGGCTTCTCCAGCAGGACGGGCAGCGGGATCGTCGGCTGGGCCGCCGGCGAGTACGACGGGTGGTGGGTCAAGTCGACGCTGACGACGCGCCAGCCCTGCTTGCCCATCTCGTTCAGCCGATCAAGGACCTCCGCGAGGTGGGCCTCCGGGTGCTCGAGGATCGCCAGGCGCTCGATGCGATAGTCGACCGCGTGGGCCGACGGCATCACCTTCCCTGTCATGACCATGTTGGTCCCTGGCCTTCTTCCGCGGTCGGGCCGCGGGCCCTCCGCGTCCTGCGACCACCACGTGAGCATGGGCCGGCCGTGAGCGCGCGTCGGTGATGCAGGTGCACGGCAGGGGTGACCTGGGTCACACAGGCGACGGCAGTTCGACCCATCCGGCTCTTGGGCTCGGCCGTGCGCCGGCGTATCGTGGGCGCGGAATTCGCAGTCGGCCGCCCGCGCGGCCCGGACGATGGAGCACCAGGCAGGCGCGCTCGACGAGCTGGCTCTCGCAGGGCTCGAGGGCGGCTTCCTCTTCGCGCTCCCCCGGGAGGCCGCCGAGCGCCTGCTGCACGAGGCGATCCGCATCAACCTGCCGGCAGGGGCGCTCGTCTACCGCGATGAGGAAAGCCCGCGCCTGATCGTGGTCGTCAAGGGGCTCCTGCGGGTCTTTCTCACGTCCGTCGGCGGACGGCAGGTCACCGTTCGCTACGCGCACAGCGGCGACGTGGCCGGGCTACCGCTGGTGCTGGGCGGCCCGGCGCCCATGAGCATCGAGGCGATGACGAGCGCGCAGGTCGTGGCCCTTCGCGTCGAGTCGCTGCGCACCCTGCTGGCGACCGATCCGGGCGTCGCCCGTGCCTGCGCCGAGGAGCTGACGCGGCAGCTGTACCGCGCCCTCGACGACATCTCGGAGCAGGCCTTCCTCACGGTCCGCCAGCGCCTGGCTCATCAGCTGCTGCTGCTGGCGACCGCCGGCGATGGCCCCAACCTGGTCGTTCACGCGAGCCAGCAGGAGCTGGCTGACACCATCGGGTCGGTGCGCGAGGTCGTGACCCGCAACCTCCGCCAGCTCCACGAGGAAGGGCTGATCGACATCTCGCGCGACGAGGTCGCGATCGTCGATCCGGTGCGGTTGACCGAGGAGGCGGGCGCCCATGCGAGTGACGCCCACGCCGACCCGCGCTGACGCAGGCGCCGCGCGGCGCTCTGCTATTCTTCGACCTGTCGGGGTGTGGCGCAGCTTGGTAGCGCACCTGAATGGGGTTCAGGAGGTCCCGCGTTCGAATCGCGGCACCCCGACCACTCGCTGAGCACGAATGAGGCCCTCGGGAGCAACCCGAGGCCTCGCTCGCCGGCGAGCTCGCGGAGGAGCCGGCCGCGCTCGTGATCGGCAACACGTTCAGCGGTCGCGAGTCTCTGGGTGAGATCGCCCGGCGCTTCGGCAAGACTGCGATGGGGCTCACCGCGCCCCAGTTGGGCGACGGGGCCCTCTTCCACGTCGAGTGCTCGCGCATCGTCGGCCACGTGCTGATGCTCGTGCCCATCAGCGACGCGGAGCGGGCCCTGATCGACGAGAGCGGCCTCGAGGCGTTCGAGTCCCGCCCGAGGGGAGCGACGTCTCCGACCTCGAGCGCGCCAGCGTCGCATAGTCGCGCCTTCGTGAGCGATCCCTCGCCCGATCTCCGCGCAACCGCATGATTGGAGCGACGCATCCACGAACTCCGGGGCTCTTGGTGGCTCACCCCGAAAGCATCCCTAGCGGTGAGTAGCGTTGCGAACGAACACAACAGCTGGGGCGTGCTCGGTCCCGATGCGGTCGTTGTCGCGAAGGGTTCGGAGGGCGTCTCCGACTGCATCAAGTAGCGCAAAAGCGGACTCCGCACCGGGCGCTCCGCTCTCCTCGGAGGATGGGACGCGCGCCGGGCGTCCGGGGGCCGACGAAGGGCTGTAGCCGTGGCACCATGAGAATCGTGCGGGAGACCTGGCCACGGCTGATCACGGTGGGCGGTGCCATCGCGGCGCTGGTCGTTCTGGTCATCACACTGTCGCCCGTCCTCCACGGGGAGACGTCCAGCTGGTCCAGCCTCCCTGTGCTGGCAGCGTTCGCGCTCGGCGTGGGCTGTCTATTGCATTTGGGAGGCGGCGCGAACGCAGGCAGGCTCGGAACCATCCTCATCATCGTCGCCCTGGTGCTGTTCGCCGTCATCGTGGTCGAGGTCGCGATCGTGTTGGCGAACTGGGGTACGGAAACCCTGGTCCCGACGTCTCTCCCCTGACCCACCAACATGGCGAGGCGCCGGCGCAGTGGGAGCGGATCCGCCGTCCTCTTCGTGGTGCGCCAGGGCATGTTCCGGGCTGCGCCCGACCGCTGGCACGACTTGCCGCCGCCTCTGACTCACCGCGGCCCTCGGTTCCGGGCCGCCCTGCGCGCTCTCGCAAGAGGATGGGGACGGGGCGTTCCGTCCGGGGGCCGGGCTATTCCACCCAGGCTCCGCGCCCCGGGGCGCGCCGGCGGTACGCTGGGCCCGTGGACGATGCCGCACGCGAGCGGTGGGATGGACGCGCGCCGGGCGCCTCTAGGGGCCCCGGAGCCGGTGAAATCGACGGCTATCTATTCCGCGGCGAGGCGCGCACACTCCGCCGATCGGGAGCGAGGCGCGGAGCACGGGCTCCATCGGCACGGCGTCCTATGCGGTCGCCACGACCGTCGTGCTGGCCAATGGCGAGACCGGCCCCCCGTTCGGGCATGAGCATGCCAGAGAGAGGGGGGCTTGGAAGTGACGAGCCGTATCCGACGCGCCTCAGCGAGCGGCGATGCCACGGACGTCCATGCGCCGCCGCCGCGCCCCGCGTCGGGAGCCGTCACCCGAGTGCGTGTCACAGCGTCCCGCGGGCGTTCCCTGATCGTCGGCCTGCTGGCCGCCGCGATCCTCGCCTCGTCCCAGATCCCCGTCGTGAACGGGGCCGAGCCGGGCCCCCAGGCCGTCGTCCAGTCCTTCTACACGTGGTACATCGCCGAGCTTCAGGGCGGCGCCGTCAACCTCCGCGGCCGGCCGGACCTCACGCCGGCCTTTGTCGACTGGGCGGAGCACTACAACGACGGCCAGATGTTCGGCGGGGCCGACCCGGTCTTGTGCGCCCAGGCCATCCCGGATTCGGTCACGGCAGGCGCTGCCGCCATCTCCGGGACTGCGGCCACCGTAGTCGTGACCGAGGTATTCGGGGAGCCATACAAGATCACGGTGGGCCTGACCCTTGGTAGCGCAGGGTGGCAGATCTCGACGGGAGGCTGCGTGATCACGGCGAGTGTGGCGGGTCACAAGCCCGACGGCCGCATCCGGCTGGGAACCTCCGGCTATCCCGGCAAGACCACGAGATACCACGAGACGTTCGTCGGCGACGACGTCTACAACACGACGGGCGCCGGCCAGAAGGCCTTGGTCCAGAACTTCGCCGAGGTCGAAGGGTCGTTCTACACCTTCGACATCACGATCCAGAATGACGGCTCCAAGGCCGACCGCTTCAAGATCAAGGCAACCGGCGCCGCCACCGGCGGCTGGAAGGTGGCCTACTTCCACGGCACAACGAACATCACTTTGTCGATCGTCGCAGGCAGCTTCCGCACCGCCTCATTGGCGTCCGGCGCGACCTACGCCATCCGCGCCAGGATCGCGTCGGGGGGTGGCAACATGACCCGCCTCATCACGATCAGGTCGATCGCCGACTCCACGAAGACTGACGCGGTCAAGTTCGCGTACAAACAGATGGCCTGCGGCTGCTGAAGTAGGCATCACCTATCGATCTACTCGATCTACTCGTCTTCGCACCCCGGCGCTCCGTCGCGTTCCCGCGCCGGCGGCGCGACCGGGAGGAACATCGAGATGCCGGACTCGACGACGTTCTACCGGTTCCGCAGCTCGGTCGCCCGCATCGTCCGGACCCCCGACGCGCTTTCGATCGCGATCTACGATCGCTCGATCGACAAGTGGGTCGACTTCCCCGGCATGTACGGGAAGCTCACCGGGCTCGGCGGGGATCCGCCGCTTGACGTCATCACGCGGGACGAAGCGCTCCGGATCATCGACGGCGATCTGGACGCGCCGAGCGGAGGCGGCGAGAGGCGCACCTAGGTAACCCTGACGGCCCCCGCCTCCGCACTGGACGCTCCGCTCTGTTCGGAGGATGGGACGCGCACCGGGCGACCGGGGGCTGGTTGGCTCTCGACGGACTGCGCCGCAGTCGGAGATCGTGCCCGGGAGCGGGATTGACGCGTGGTTCACGACTTGCCCGCCGGGACCGCGCCGAGCCACTGCCGAGTCCGACCTGCGGGCACGGTGGAGGAGCGTGCCATGAACCGGCGCGACAAGGCCAGGGCGTCTTTCGTCGTTCTGATGGTGATTGCGCTGCTCGCCGCGTGTGGGGCGACAAGTCCAGCGGTGACCCCTTCGCCAGCCCCGACGCTGACACCCACCCCGACACCGACGCCGACGCCGACACCCACCCCGACGCCGACACCGACACCGACGCCGACACCGAAGGTTGACCCGAGCGCCAATCTCAAGATCGGGGCCCCATACATCCTCGCGCCACTGGACGAGGCGACGGCGGCCATGCTGGAAACCGGGTTCGCGACGAGCCTCGGCAGCCTGGCCGAGGTGCTGAGGATCGGTATGCGCCAGGTCATGAATGGCACGACGCCCGTGGGATATGCCCTCGTCCTGGAGTTCCCGGGGGCTGGCGCGATCCTCGATCAGCCGGGCTTTCTCGACTCCATGGCCGCGAGCATGGGGGGCTCGGACGGCACCGTCACGAAGGCGACGATCCTCGCAGAGCCGGTTAGGCTGGTCAGCACGTCGGGACAGTACTTTGCCATCTACAAACGGGGCGAGGGTGTCGTCGCGGTCTTCGGGACGACGGCGAAAGACGCGAAGGCCATGGTCACGGCACTGATCAGGGCGAACCAATAGGGCCGTTCACCACGGCCCCCGCCTCCGCACCGGGCGCTCCGCTCCGTTTGCGGGATGGGACGCGCACCGGGCGACCGGGGCGCACCCCTGCTAGCCGATGCGTGAGGACGGTCTGAATCGACCCGTCGTGGTGAATGGGGTTCAGGAGGTCCCGCGTTCGAATCGCGGCACCCCGACCACTCGCTGAGCACGAATGAGGCCCTCGGGAGCGACCCGAGGGCCTCATTCGGCTATGTGCCGACCTTCGGTCGCGACTCTGCGCTGGCGCGCCAATCGCAGCCGCTACTCGGTGGCCTTGCCGTCGAAATGCTCGTGCGCGGCCTCGGCCTCGGCCTTCGTCCGGAACACGACACCGTCACGATGCTCGGGCGGGCCGTACAGCGTGTAGAGCTTGAGCGGCGCGGAGCCGATGCAGCGCACGTTGTGGCGCGCCCCGGCGGGCACGATCATCGCGAAGTCGGCCGTCACGCGGTGCGTCGTGCCGTCGATCGTGATCTCGCCGTCGCCGGCCTCGACGCGGAAGAACTGGTCACGATCCTGGTGCACCTCCGAGCCGATCTCCTCGCCGGACGCGAGGGTCATCAGCACGAGCTGGAGATGCTGACCGGTGTAGAGCACGCGGCGGAAGTCAATGTTGCTCTCGGTCAGCCGCCCGATGTCGTCAACGAAGCCCTTCATGACTGCCGTCGTCTCCTTCATCTGTGACTCGGGGCGTCGTGCCTGAAGTGTCGGCGTGCCGTCGATTGTCACCGGTCGAGCCTACACCGACTCGCTGTCTGTCCCAGCGCCGTAGCGCCCCTCCGGCACGCCACCTTGCGCGTACGACCGCGATGACGCCGCCGAGACGCCGTGTTTCTCCCGTACCACTCGACGTAGAGCATCAGGATCGCGGCGCCGACCTGGAGCGCCACACGAGCATCGCGCGCGAGGTGCCCGCAGAGGTCGGCGTTGCGCCCCGGTCGTCGCCGAGCCGATTCGGCGTTGTGTCCTGCCCCTTTGGGCCCGACGGCCCTAGTGGCCGAGCGCTCTGACTCCCGACGATCATGGGCTGTGGGCGTCCCGCGTCGCGGACGGAGGTGTACCGGTGCAGCTCGATCTTGGACTCGCGGGCCTGGGCCTGCTGATCGTCATCTCCCTGGGCTTCGGTGTCGTCGCCCAGGTCGTGGCAGGTCGGAGGGCGCGCACCCATTGGCTGTGGCTGATCGCGGCCACGGCCTGGTTCCTGGGTGGCCTGTTCGCCAGCGAGGTCGTCTGGGGCAGCGCGACCGCCGAGGAGCTCCAACCGATCATCGACGGCCTCGCATTCGACGAGTCGCTGCTCGGTGGCCTGATCGTGGGCCTGACCGCCGTCATCGTCACACTCCTTCTGGCGGGCGGCCGCGCGTCCCAGCGGACGACATCGTCATCTCGGTAGCGTTGGGCTCGTAGCGCCCGCGGGACCCGGGTCGCCTGCACCGCCCGCGCCGCGGGGGGCCGCGCTGGGCGGCGCCCCGCGGCCTCGCCGGTTGCCTGGGCCGGCAACGCTTGGGCGCGCAAACGGGCGGGGGCCGGCGTCGATGACCGGCCGCACGGCCGGATAGTCCGCAGCCAGGCGATCAGCCGACCAGCTCGTCGATCAGGTGCGGCGACGGTGGATGCACCGAGCTGACCTCGTTCTCGGCCGCCTGCTCCGCGGTGGCGCGATCGTCGGCGACGCCCTCCGCGAGGACGTGGCCGGCCGGCGAGACGACGCACCAGTGCCACAGGTGCGCGCCCTCGTCCACGGTCACCTCCGCATCGCGGCCGTGCAGGTGCGTGGCAAAGGCCATCCGGACACCGGGGGGGCAGGGGATCGGGTGCCAGCGGGCGACGAGCATCGTGAACCTCCGACCGCGGATCGTCGTCGGTCGCGATGATCATCGCGTGGCCTGCCCGGCCGGCACAAGAGCCGGACCTCCCGAGTCCGGACGCGGCTCGTCGCCTACACTCGCGCGCATGACCGATCGAGCGCCCGAGGGCCGCCGGGGCAACAAGTATCCCGACCCGTTCGAGACCCTCGACGAAGCACAGGCCGGCGGTGCCGGTGACATGGACCCGGAGCGGTTCCGCGCAGCCGCCCACGCGGTCGTCGACGCGATGGCGGACTACCTGGCGACGGTCGAGACGCGTCCCGTCCTGCCCGCGATCGAGCCCGGGTCGATCCGGCCGGCGTTCCCCGTCGCGGCTCCCGAGGGCCCGGAGCCGCTCGCCGCGATCTTCGGCGATATCGAACGCCTGGTGGTGCCCAATGCCACGCACTGGCAGCACCCGGGCTTCCTCGCCTACTTCGCGACCACGGCCTCGGCTCCCGGGATCCTCGGCGAGATGTGGACGGCGGCCCTCGGTCAGAACCCGATGCTCTGGCGCACGTCGCCGATCGGGACCGAGCTCGAGCAGGTGGTCGTGGGGTGGCTGCGCGTCGCGCTGGGGCTGCCGGACGCGTTCGACGGCCTCCTCACCGACACGGCCTCCACGTCCACCCTGATCGCCCTCGCCGCCGCCCGCGAGGCGGCGGGGCTGCGGGCCGCGGCCGACGGGCTGGCCGCCCGCGCCGCCGGGGGTTTGCCGGTTGTCTACGCCTCCGCCGAGGCCCACAGCAGCATCGAGAAAGCCTGCATGACCCTGGGCCTGGGTCGGGCCGCCCTGCGGCGAATCTCCGTGGATGCCGACTATGCGATGCGGGTGGACGGCCTCGAGGCCGCGATCGCCGCTGATCGCGCGGCGGGCAGCGTCCCGGTCGCCATCGTCGCGACGATCGGGACGACGTCCTCGACCTCGGTGGACCCGGTGGCCGCGATCGCGGACGTGGCCGCCCGCGAAGGCGTCTGGCTGCACGTCGACGCCGCCTACGCGGGCGCCGTTGCCCTCGTGCCCGCGCGCCGGGACCCCTTCAGCGGCTGGGAGCGCGCGGACTCGCTGGTCGTGAACCCCCACAAGTGGCTCTTCACCCCGCTCGACGCATCCCTTCTGCTGAGCCGCCGCATGGAGACCGTCCGCCTCGCGTTCAGCCTGGTGCCGGAGTACCTGCGCACGCTCGATCACGAGCGCCCCGTCCACGACTTCACGGAGTACCAGCCCCAGCTCGGGCGCCGGATGCGCGCCCTCAAGCTGTGGATCCTCATCCGTTACTTCGGCCTCGAGGGCCTGCGCCGCCGGATCGACGCCCACTGCCGCCTGGCCGACGAGCTGGCGGCGGCCGTCGACGCGGAGCCCGACTTCGAGCGACTGGCCCCGGCGCCCTTCTCGACGGTCTGCCTGCGCTGGCGACCGGCGGCCCTGCGCGGGCAGGAGGACGAGCCCGAGGTGCGGGCCCGGCTCGACGCTGCCAACGAGCGCTTGATGACGGCGGTCAACGCGACCGGCGAGGTCTTCCTCTCGCACACGCGGCTCCACGACCGCTTCGCCATCCGCGTGGCGATCGGGAACCTGCGGACCGAGGCACGGCACGTCGACCGGGCGTGGGAGCTGCTCCGCCGGGAGGCGAGGACGCTGGGGGCGTGAGCCGGCCGGCGCGACGGGCGGGATGGCGCCCGCCGAAGCCGTGCTAGGCTCGGCCGGGAGACGATCGACCGTAGCGGCGGCGCCCGACGGGCGCCCGGGAGGAGTGACGACGATGGTCGCCGAGGCCGTCCGCGATTTCCCGATGCACATCGACGGGGCGCCGGCCGAATTGTCGGCTGGGGCGTGGCTCGAGGTGCGGAGCCCGGCCACGGGGGCGCTCGTCGGCCGCGTGCCTGCGGGCACCGCGGCGGACGTCGACCGCGCCGTCGCCGCCGCCCGGGCCGCCTTCGAGGACGGCCGCTGGAGCCGCCGCTACCTTCCCGAGCGCGTGCAGATCCTGGGCCGCCTCGCCGACCTCATCGAGGCGAACGCGGACGAGCTCGCCCGCCTCGAGACCGCCCAGACGGGATCCACCTACAAGCTCCGGCGGGATTCGGACCTCCCCTTCACCGTGGACAATCTGCGCTTCTTCGCGGGCGCGGTCCGGCACCTCGAGGGAAAGGCCGCCTACGAGTACTCGGGGAGCCACACGAGCTTCGTCCGCCGCGAGCCGCTGGGCGTCGTGGGGCAGGTCAGCCCCTGGAACTACCCGCTCTGGATGGCGATCTGGAAGACCGGGCCGGCGCTGGCCGCCGGGAACTCGGTCGTCCTCAAGCCCGCCACCGCCACGCCGCTGACGACGATCCGCCTGGCCGAGCTGGCGGCCGAGGCCGGGGTCCCGGCGGGGGTCTTCAACGTCGTCACGGGCCCCGGCGACGTGGTGGGCGCGGCGCTGGCGGCGCACCGGGACGTGGACCTGGTGTCCCTGACCGGAGATTCGGAGACCGGCCGGAAGATCATGGCGCTCGCGTCGGGCAACCTGAAGCGCCTCCACCTGGAGCTCGGCGGCAAGGCGCCGTTCATCGTCCACGCCGACGCGGACCTGGAGGCCGCCGCCCGCGGCGCCACCGCCGGCGCGCTCATCAACGGCGGCCAGGACTGCACGGCGGCGACGCGCGTCTACGTCCAGCGGTCCGTCGCGGATGCCTTCACGGCGCGCCTCGTGGAGCTGTTCGCTTCGGTGCGGGTGGGCGACCCGTTGGCGCCCGACACGGACCTCGGGACGCTCATCAGCGCCGCCCACGTCGCCCGGGTAGCGGGATTCGTGGAGCGTGCCGTGGCCGCCGGAGCGCGGGTGCTCGTCGGGGGGCAGCGGCCCGAGGTGCCCGGCTTCCCGGACGGCGCCTTCTACCTGCCCACCGTGATCGTGGACGCCGCCCAGGAGAGCGAGATCGTCCAGCAGGAAGTGTTCGGGCCCGTCCTCGTCGTCCTCCCCTTCGACACGGAGGAGGAGTCGCTGCGCATGGCGAACGACACGCCCTACGGCCTCGCGAGCTCGGTCTGGACGAGCGACCTGCGGGTGGCGATGCGGGCGACGCAGGCCCTCAACTTCGGGCACGTCCTCGTGAACGACCACCTGATGGTGACCAGCGAGATGCCCCACGGCGGATTCAAGCAGTCGGGCTTCGGCAAGGACATGTCGATGTACTCGTTCGAGGAGTACACCCGGGTCAAGCACGTCATGATCGAGCTCACCGGCGAGGCTGAGAAGCCCTGGCACTACACGATCTTCGGGGACAAGCCGGGCGTCCAGAGCCGGATCTGAGCACGAAAAATCGTGTCAGGGACCGAATCCGCATTGACGGCCGGCCTAACCGCAGTACAGTCGAATCTCCTTTCATCGAGATGAACGGCACGTATCCGAGGTGGCGGCCTTGAAGCTCCTTGACGGTGTCCGTGCTATCGCCCTGGTCGCGGGGGCCTCGCTTCTCCTGGTCCCGCCGCCGGCGTCGGCGGCCGTGGGTCCGGTCATCACCGCCGACGGCATCACCTGCACACTCGCCGACGCGATCCTCACCTCGAACGACAACGTGAACACGGGCGGCTGCCTGGCGGTCGGCCCCACGTCCATGGTCGACACGATCGAGCTGACGTACGACGTGACGCTCACGACCAGGGACCTCAACGCTGGCCAGGACGAGGACGAGGAACACGGACCGAACGGGCTGCCCGAGATCGAGGGCCACGTCACGATCAATGCTCACGGCCACACGATCCAGCGGGACCCTGAGCTGTTCTCGGCGGCCAACGGAGGTGACGGCGCCGATCCGTGCAGCGGAGATGGCGAGAGGTTCCGGGTCATCCACGTCGGCTATCCGGGCGGGAACCTGACGCTCAATGACGCCACGATCAGGAACGGCTGCTCGGACGAATGGGGCGGCGGGGGCTTCCTCTACGAGGGCCACGACCTCGAGCTGAACCGCGTCACCGTCACGAACAACCGGGCAGTCGTGGGCGGCGGGATCCTGGCCCATGAGAGCACCACGGTCCTGAACGACTCGGCGCTCGTCGGCAACTCGGCCGTCGCCGGCGGAGGACTCTACGTCCGGACCGGCACGGTCCGGATCAACAATTCGACGATCATCGAGAACGCCGCGACGGGCAGCGGACCCGGGGCCGTCTGCGTCGAATCCCTGTACATCAGGTCCTGCCTGCCCAATGGCGCCGGCGGCGGCATCGGCCTGAACGGCGGCACGACGAACGTCACCGACTCGACCGTCGCCCAGAATTCGGGCGTCAGCGGAGGCGGCGTCTACAACGGCGGCGCGACCTTCTACGTCAATCGAGCCAGCGTCTACGTGAACTCGGCGACCAATGGCGGCTTCCTCTTCAACCAGCACGGGACGGCTGGGCTCACGAACACCAGCATCCTTCACAACTCAGCCGCCAACGGCGGCGCGATCTACAACGCCGGCGTCGGCAGGACGATCGTCAGGCACAGCACCCTGGCCGGGAACTCGGCAACGGCGGGGGGCGGCGTCTTCGCGGCGAACAAGCGACTGGTGACGATCTCCAACACGCTCCTCCAGAACCCGGCCGGCGGCAGCTGCGCGTTCGGCATTCCCGGCGGCAGCGTCGCCTCGGCCGGCTACAACCGATCCACGGACGTCACCTGCAGTCTGATCCAGGCGACCGACCAGCAGAACGTCGCCGACCTGAAGCTTGGAACCCTGGAGGTCGACGGAACGCCAGGCGGCGTCTACCTGCCGCTCCTTGCGGGCAGTCCGGCCATCGACACGGGGAGCCCCGACTCGACCACCGCCGACCAGATCGGGCAGGCGCGGATCGGGGCGGCCGACATCGGGGCCATCGAGTACCCGCGCTTCGTCAAGCTCTGGCTCGGCGCGAAGACGAATGCCGACAAGACCCTCCGCCTGGACCTGCTGGCGGAGGTGTTCGTCGACGGCGTCCCGGCGAGTCCCGGGCGGCTGAGCAACGTCGCCATCGGCGGCGTCGGGTTTGCCAATGCCGTGCTGCTCACCGTGCCGGTGCCCGCTGTCGATGCCCCGGCGGGGTCATTGCTCGAGGTGAGACTGTCGGCGCGGCGCCCGTGCGTGGCCTCCGGACCCGCCGCTGGGACGGTCCGCCTCTGGTACGCCGGCCAGCCGATCGACAGCGGGCCCGGCAGGGACGCGGGCAGCCGGGTCGGGGCGACGGCCGCCGGACGGACGAGGATGTTGTTCCTGTGGGAGGGCTTCGAGCTGTCGGTGTTCCCGGCCCCGGGCGGCCCGTACAACGCGTATATCGACCTGCCGGTGAACAGCAGCGTTCCCTGCGCGGGACCGGGCCGGCCGTTCAGCTCGTTCGGCACCTGGGGCATATCGATCCCCTGACCGGGACCGAAGCCGAGCTCGACCGTCCGGCCGCGCGCCTCAGCGGGTCGGGTGCGCCATCTGGTCGACGACGATGGCCACGGCCAGCACGAGGGCATCGTCCTGGCCCGGAGCGATCTCGACCCCATAGGTGTCGCGCACGCGGAACCACTTCTTGCCGACCGTGGCGATGGAACCCGCGGGCCCCTCGATCCGGTACTCGTGGTCCGTGATGTTGCCCTGGACCTTCCAGTCACCGCCGGCCATCTCGACGTCGTAGCGCTCACGCAACGGCGAGATGAGCTTCTTCTTGACGGTCGCCACGGTCTGGCCGGCGCGCTCGATCTTCATCACCTCGCGGATGGTCAGCAGCTGCTCCTGGATGTGGTAGAGCTCCCGGCCCGCGGCATCCTCGAGGAGGAGCGTCTTGCGGAGGCGAAGCGCCTTGCCGTCGACCTTGTAGACCTGCTGGCCGGCGCCGTTCTCGATCCAGAAGTCATCGCCGATGGCCCACACCTTCTGGTGCATCTGGTAGACGTTGGCCGGCGCGCTCCCGGCCTGGTCATGGCGCCTGAACACGTTCATCCTCCCGGGTGGTCGAGATGATGCTGGGCGAGAACGCCCTGGGGCGCTGGGCTGTCAGGCGGCGTCGCCCTTGGCGTAGGCGCGGAGCTCCGAGGTCCCCGGCAGCATCGACTTCCCCCGGCGGGTGACCTTGAGGAGGATCCAGGCGATGGGGATCGGCACGAACCAGAAGTAGATCCGGTAGAGCAGGACCCCAGCGGCGACCGCCGCCTCGTACTGCGGGCCGGCGAGCGTCGAGAACGCGGAGATCATGAGCAGCTCCGTGACGCCCGCCCCGCCCGGCGAGAGCGGGAGGATCGTGATGCAGAGGACGAGCGCATAGACGGCGAAGATCTCGCCGGTGGGCAGGGCGCTGTCGGGCACCCCGACCATCCGGAGGGCGACGGTCAGGACGACGACCCAGGCGAACTGGGAGACGATGGCCAGCGCGAGCGCCGCGAACCCGCGCCGCCGGATGACCTCACCGAGCTGGTCGCGGAACTTGTGGATGGCCCCGGCCACGTCGGGGGATCCGCTCCGGCCGAGCCGCTTCAGGATCCAGTCGGCCATCCGCTGGCCCGTCCGCCCGAACCAGTCGGCGATCCGCTCCGAGCGCACGATCCCGACGATGAGCGCCGTCACGACGACGAAGGCGACAGCGCAGATGATCGCGATCGTCCAGGCCTTTCCCGTGTCCTGGGCCCCGGACAGCTCCCCCGTGGCGGCGAGGACGACGATCGCGAACAGCGGCAGGGCGAGCCGGCTGAGCTCGTTCACGACGCCGTACAGGGCGATGCCCGACGTCGCGGGCGCGTTCCCGACGCGCCAGCCGCGAACGACGACCCACAGGACCCCCATGTTCCAGGGGCCGAACGGCACCGACGCGCCGATGCCGCCGAGGATCAGCCACGACATCGTGCCCCGGATGGCCGACAGGCCCTCGATCAGGGCGCTGAAGATCAGGCCGCTGGCGAACCAGGCGATCGCCCCGAGCACGGTGATGACGGCGATCTGCTGGAGGGTGAGCTCCTTGAAGGCCGCGATGACGTCCGCGTAGTCGATGAACTGGGGCAGGATGATGCCGAACACGACGACGAGGACGCCGACGATCAGGCCGGACCGCAGGAGCGCCGCCCGGCGGCTCGGCGGAGCGGCTGCGGTCACGGCGCCATCTGCCGCCGGCGCCTGGGACTCGGGCACGCCGGGCGCCGCGCTCGGGATGCCGGTCGGGGCGGGCTGTTCCTCGCTCACGTGTCGCGCCTCCTTCCCTGGATGCGGGCAGCGTAGCCGATCCGGGGCAGCCCAACCGCACTGGACCGTACAATGGCGGCCGCCAGACCACCGGAGGAGGAGCCCCCGAACGTGCCGCCGATCACCGAGCTCACCCGGATCGAGCCGATCCACCTTCAGCGCCTCTCCCACCAGGGGATCTTCACGACGGGGCTGCTCCTGGAGGTCTCCGAGACGGTCGCCCGTCGCCAGGCGCTCGCGGACCAGACGGTCGCCTCGACGAACGACGTGCTGGCCTGGCGTGACGAGGCGTTGATGCTGAACCTGGCGGGGTTCGGCGCTCCCGAGCACGACCTCTTCCGGTTCGCGGGCTTCGAAGGGCTCGGCGCCCTCCTCGCGGTCGACCTCGACACGTTCCGCGTTGCCGTTTCCCGCGCCGCGGTGCGGCTCCAGGTCGAGGTACCCAGCGATCTCATGATCGAGACGTGGTGGGAGCAGGCCCGGACGCTCGAGGACGAGTGAGCGCCACCGGCGGGGAGGGCCGAACCGGGCTCAGGCGCGGCCTCGCCGTGGCTGCGGTCGAGGTCGCCACCGCCCTCGTGATCACCGGGGCGTCGATCGCCCTCTTCTTCAACCCGGCCTGGGTCACATTCGCCCAGGGGCGCGCCGACGCGGCCGCCTTCACCGGCTGGACGGCCGAGCAGGTCGACGCCGTGACCCGCGACATCGTCCTGGAGGTCTGGCTCGGGCCGGGCACGTTCGACCAGGAGGTGGCCGGGGGGCCGGTCTTCGACGCGCGGGAGCGGTCGCACATGGCCGACGTGCGCGGCGTCACCCTCTCGTTCTATGCCCTGGTGGTGGCCGCCCTCGCGGTGCTGGTCGTGGCCGGCTTCGGGTCACGGGGATCGCCGTGGTTCCGGCGCGCGGTGGCGCTGGGTGCCGGCGGCCTTGCGATCGGCACCGTCGTTGTCGGAGGCGCCTTCTTCGTCTTCTTCGACAGCGCGTTCACGCTCTTCCACACGCTCTTCTTCGCCGCGGGGACCTGGACCTTCGACCCGGCGACCGACCGGCTCGTCCAGCTCTTCCCGTACCAGTTCTGGACCGAGACCTCGGTGGCGATCGCCGTGGTGGGCCTCGTCCTGTCGATCGGGGTGTGGGCGGTGGCCCGGCGGCCGGCGCGCCCACGCCGCTCGCCGGCCGGACAGAACCCGGCGCCGGCGCCCGTCGAGCCCTGACGTGGACACGCCCCCCCGCCAGCGGGGGATCCTGGCCCTCGGCTCGGCATTGCTCGGCGGCGGTTTCGTCCTCATCCTCATGGGCAACCTCGTTGTCGGCCTCGCCCTGCTGGTGGCGGGCTGGTTCGCCCGGTTCGCGGTCGGGAAGTCGCGCCGGCGCGACGAGCTCGAACGGCTGATCGAAGGTCTCACCGTCGGCGCGGTGATGGAGACGGTCCCGTTCGTCGTCACCCCGCAGGCGACGCTCGACACGTTCGCTCCCGCCCTGGACGGCGGCGGCGAGTCGACCATCGCCCGCGTGATGCAGGGCGATGACCTGCTCGGGCTCGTGGGATCACGCGAGATCGACCGCGTGCCCCGGAAACGGTGGGCGTCGGTGCGCGCCTCCGAGGCCATGGTTGCTTCGGGCCTGATGCCGATTCTCGATCCCGGTGATGCGCTCGGGCCGGCCGTCGAGCGCCTGGGCGCCCTGTCGGGCCTGCCGGTGGTCCGCGACGGCTCGCTCGCCGGGATCCTCACCCGACTGGCGGTCGGACGGACGCTCCACGAGCGAGCCGAGGCACGTGCCGCACGAGCGGCCCGCGGGTGATGGCAGAGCTCCTGTCGGTCGAGGAGGCGCTGGCGGCCGTCCTCGGAGCGGTTCCGTTCTCGCTGCCGGGCGAACGGCTGCCCGTCATCGCCGCCCGCGGCCGCGTCCTCGCCGAGCCGGTGGTTGCCGCGACCGACCTGCCGCCGTGGGACAACAGCGCGATGGACGGCTACGCGGTGCGAGCCGCCGACGTGGCGGGCGCGACGGAGGCGGCCCCGGTGCGTCTCGCCGTCCGCGGCGAGGTCGTCGCGGGGCGTGCGCCCGACGTGGCGGTGGCCCCGGGAATCGCCGTGCGGATCGCGACGGGCGCCCCCCTGCCGGCCGGTGCCGACGCCGTCGTCCAGGTCGAGCTCACGACGCCCGTGGACGCCGAGGGTGCCGTCGGTGCACGCGGCCGCGACGCCGTTGGACCGCTGCCGGCCTTCGTCCTGGTGCACGCCGACCCGGGCTCCGGCACGAACGTGCGGACCCGCGGCGAGGACCTGCGAGCCGGCGCGACGCTGCTGGAGCCCGGCCGCGCCATCGGTCCGGCGGAGGTGGCCGTGGTCAGCGCATCGGGCGTCCCGGTCGTGACCGTGCACCGGAGGCCGCGGGTCGCCGTCATCTCGACCGGCGACGAGCTGCGGCCCGCGGGTACGACGCTCGGCCCCGCCGGCATCCCGGACTCCAACGGGCCCACGCTCGTGGCCCTCTGTGCCGCGGCCGGCGCCGACGCGCGCCACCTCGGGATCGCCCCCGACGAGCTGGGGGCGATGACGCAGATGCTGGGCGAGGCGGTGGCCTGGGCGGACGTGGTCGTCGTCAGCGGCGGCGTTTCCGTGGGGCCGTACGACGTGGTCCGGCCGGCCTTCGAGCGCGTCGGCTCCGTGGCCCTCTGGCGGGTCGCGGTCCAGCCCGGCAAGCCCTTCGCCTTCGGCGTCGCGGACCGACCGCCCGGGGCCGACACCGCGAACCCGGTCCTCCTCCTGGGCCTGCCCGGGAACCCCGTCTCGACGTTCGTGACGTTCGAGCTCTTCGTGCGCCCCGCCCTGCGGCGCCTCGCCGGCCGTCCGGATGCGGACCTCCTGCGCCCGGCTGATCGCGCGATCCTCGAGGAGCCGGTGAACAAGGCGCCGGACCGGCGGGCCTTCGTGCGCGTCACGGCCCTGCGGGAGCCCATGGGCGGGGCGGCGCTGCGCGACCCGGAGGGACGGGTGCGCGTCCGCCTCGCCGGCGGGCAGGGGAGCCACGTGCTCTCGGCGCTGGCGGCCGCCGACGGTCTCGCCATCGTGCCAGAATCGGTGGAGGCGCTCCCGGCCGGAGCGCCGGTCGAGCTCTGGTGGCTCGACCGCCCGTGACCGGCCCCGGCGACCCGCCGCGACGCCCCGGAGGAGCCATGGACGACCGTTCGCAGCCTCGCACGGAGCGCCGCCGCCTGACCCACGTCGACCGCCGCGGGCGGCCGCGGATGGTGGACGTCTCGGGCAAGGTCCCGACCGCGCGCCGCGCCGTCGCCGAGGCGGAGGTGGCCTGCTCCCAGGAGACGCTGACGCTCGTCATCGACGGCGGCGGACCCAAGGGCGACGTGCTGACGGTCGCCGAGCTGGCCGGCGTGATGGCGGCCAAGCGCACGTCCGAGCTGATCCCGCTCTGCCACCCCCTGCCCCTCACCGACGTCGTCGTGCAGATCACTCCCGACCGCGGGGCCTCCGCCTTCCGGATCCACGCGGAGGCGGCGACCACGGCGCCCACCGGCGTGGAGATGGAGGCCCTGACAGCCGCGAGCGTGGCCGCCCTGGCCCTCTACGACATGGTCAAGGGCGTCGAGCGCGGCGTCGAGATCCGGTCGATCCGCCTCGTGGCCAAGAGCGGCGGAGCCTCCGGCGAATGGCGCCGGCCGGCGGAGCCCGCGGAGACCGTCGGGCCGCGCGCCCCGAAGCCGCGGGCCGTCCGCGGGCCGGCCCGCAGCGGCGGAATCCGGCGCCCGACGAAGCGGCCCGGAGGCTGAGCGCGTGGCCGGGCGGCCGACCGCGTACGTCCTGACCGTCTCGGATCGCGGGGCCGCCGGCGACCGGGCGGACGCGACGGGCGACGCGCTCGCCGCACGGCTGGCCGGGCTCGGGTTCGACGTCGAGCGGGGGATCGTCCCGGACGAGCGGACCCTCATCGAGCCTGCCCTGGTCGGCGCGGCGGCGCGCCATCCCCTCGTGGTCACCACGGGCGGCACCGGCCTGACCCCGCGCGACGTGACGCCCCAGGCCACCCTCGCGATCATCGACTACGAGGTCCCGGGCTTCGCCGAGGCGATGCGCGCCGACGGTCGCGTCGCCACGCCCATGGCGATCCTCTCCCGGGCGGTCGTCGGCGTGCGCGGGCGGAGCCTGATCGTCAACCTGCCCGGGAGCCCGCGAGGAGCGCTGGAGTCGCTGGCGTCGCTGGAGCCTGTCCTGGAGCACGCGCTCGAGACGATCGGAGGCCCCTTCGACCACGCCGGCTGGTCCGGCCCCGGCGACTGAGCCGTGACGGAGTCGCTCGCCCGCGTCCCCTGGTACCCGCTCGTCTTCCCGCTCTTCTACGGTGCACTCGCGGTCTTCGGCCTCCTCATGGCCCGTCACCTCCGGGTCTTCGCCGCCGCTCGCCCGGTCCGCCCCTTCGCCGAGGTCCCGCGTCGCACCGCCGCGCTCGTCCGCTACGCCTTCGTGCAGACGCGGATGTTCCGCGACCCGCGGGCGGGTGTCATGCACTACGCGATCTTCCTGGCGTTCGTCTTCCTCTCGGTCGGCCTGGCCAACGCCGCGACCGGCGGGCTCGTCGAGGCCATCCTGGCAGCCCCGCTGGACGGGGCCATCTGGGCAGCCGTCCTCCTCTGCCGCAACGTCGCGGCGGTCCTGGCTCTTGCCGCCGTGGCCTACTTCCTCGTCCGCCGGGTCGTGGCCCGGCCCGCCCGCCTGACCCTGAGCCGGTCGGGGATCGCCATCCTCCTCCTGATCGGTGGGATCGTCGCGGCCGAGCTCGGGGCCCTCTCGTACGAGGCCGCCCTCTACGGGCCGCTGCCGGGGGCGGTCGTCACGAACGCCATCGGGGCGGCGCTCGCCGGCGTCGACACCGACCTCCTGGCAGCGCTCTTCGCGGCCCACTGGTGGGCCCACGTCGCCCTCGTGGCCCTCTTCCTGGTGTGGCTGCCGACGACCAAGCACCTCCACGTCGTGACGAGCTTCTTCAACGTCTACCTGCGGAAGCTCGAGCCGCGGGGGGCGCTCCCGGCGATGGACCTCGAGGCCGAGGACGCCACCTACGGGCTGCGGACCCTTGCCGACCTCGCCTGGAAGGACGTCCTCGACGGGTTCACCTGCACCGAGTGCGGCCGCTGCCAGGACGCCTGCCCGGCGCACGTCACGGGCAAGCCGCTCAACCCCAAGGAGCTCGTCATGGGGATCCGCCGCGTCGCGGATTCGGCTGAGCACGGGCTGCCCGTGATCCCGAACTCGCCCGACGTGCGGGCCCGCGGCGGGCTCCTCGACGACCGCCTGGCGCCGGCCACGATGGCGATCCCGCTCATCCCCGGCGCGATCTCGGAGGAGGCCGTCTGGGACTGCGTCACCTGCGGGGCGTGCGTGGAGGCGTGCCCCGTCCTCATCGAGCACGTCGACAAGATCGTCGGGATCCGGCGCAGCCTCGTCCTCGAGGAGAGCCGTTTCCCGGCCGAGCTGACGCCCGCCTTCCGGGCGATGGAGTCTGCCCAGAACCCCTGGGGCCAGCCGAAGGGCGCCCGCCTCGACTGGACGAAGGGGTTGCCGTTCGAGGTGCCGGTTGCCGCCGACGTCGCGCGGGCGGGCGCGCTCGACAGCCTCGAGATCCTCTACTGGGTCGGCTGCGCGGCGGCCTTCGACGAGCGCAACCGGCGCGTGGCACGCGCCTTCGCGACATGCCTCCACGCCGCCGGCGTCCGTTTCGCCGTCCTGGGCCAGGACGAGGCCTGCACCGGCGACCCGGCCCGGCGCATGGGCAACGAGTACGTCTTCCAGCTCCTCGCCGCCCAGAACGTGGAGACGCTGCGGCGGTATGGCCCGCCGCGCATCGTGACGGCCTGCCCGCACTGCTTCAACACGATCGCCAACGAGTACCCTCAGCTGGGCGGCACGTTCGAGGTCATCCACCACTCGGCGTTCCTCGCGCAGCTCCTCGGCGAGGGTCGCCTGGCGACGCTCGTCGGGCCCCCGGGCGCGGCGCGGCGCGTCACCTTCCACGACGCCTGCTACCTGGCGCGATACAACGGCGTGGTTGCCGCGCCGCGGGACGTGCTGGGCGCCATTCCGGGGCTCGAGCTCGCCGAGATGGACCTCCACGGCCGCCAGTCCTTCTGCTGTGGCGCGGGAGGCGGCCGGATGTGGATGGAGGAGAGCCGCGGGACCCGGATCAACGCCGAGCGAGCGCGCCAGGCGCTCGCGACCGGCGCCGAGGCCGTGGCGGTCGGCTGCCCCTTCTGCATGACCATGCTGGGCGACGGCCTGGCGGCAGACCCGGCGAACGCGGCCGGCATCACGACCCTCGACCTCGCGGAGATCCTCGCGCCGGTGGCGGTGGCGGGCCCGAGCGCCCGGCGGTCAGGGCGGGAGCTGCCGATCCTGCAGTAGGCGCCCCGGCCGGCCGACCAGGCGCGAGTCCGGTCCCGCGCAACGGGGTGGCTGGCTCCCGGCCGTATCCGCTGTGTACACTCGGCACCGTCGGGTCGGGGCGCGGTGCCCCCCGGCGCCAATGGAGGCTGCGTGCCCGTGCGCATCGTCGTGCTCGTCAAGCCCGTCCCCGACGCCACCGGACAGGAGCAGCTGCGCCCCGACGGCCGGCTGGATCGCTCCGCCGCGCCCCCGGTGCTCAACGGCAACGACGAGTACACGCTGGAGGCGGCCCTCCGCCTGGTCGACGCCAACGGCGGCGAGGTGACCCTGGTCGCGATGGCGCCGGCGGAGGCGCGCGACGCGCTGCGCAAGGGCCTGGCGATGGGCGCCGCCCGCGCGGTCCTCGTCAGCGACGACCTCCTCGCGGGCTCGTGCACACTCTCGACGATGCAGGTCCTGGCCGCGGCCCTGCGGACGATCGAGTTCGACCTCGTCCTCGCGGGCGCCGACAGCGCGGACGGCGGCGGCGGGGTCGTGGGGGCGGGCATCGCCACGCTGCTCGGTCTGCCGCTCGTATCGGGCGCCGCGGCGATCGACGCGGCGGGCCAGGGCCTGATCCACGTCAGGCGGATCGTCGGGACCGGCGAGGAGACGGTCGAGGCACCGCTTCCCGCGGTCGTCGTCGGCACGCAGCTGCTGGGCGAACCGCGGTACCCGACGCTCAAGGGGATCATGGGGGCGCGGGCCAAGGAGATCGCGGTGCGAGCCCTGGCGGACCTCGGCCTGGGCGACACGGCGGTCGGCGGCGGGTCGGCGACCACGGTCGTCGTGGCCCAGCGGCCACCCGTCGCGCGGGCGTCGGCGCGTGTCGTCCGGGAGGAGCCCGGCGTGGCCGCCCGCGAGGTGGTCGACTTCCTCGTGGAGCGGCGGGCGGTTCGATGAGCGGCCCGATCTGGGCGATCGCCGAGCTTGGGCTCGACGGACTTCCGACGCGCCTCTCGCTGGAGGCCGCAACCGCCGCACGCACGCTCGCCGCGGCCGCCGGCACCTCCTCCGCGGCCATGCTCGCCGCGCCCGACCCCGACGCCGCCGCGGCCGCGCTCGCCGCCTATGCGGCGCGGGTGATCAGTGTCCGCCTCCCCGCGGAGGCGGCCGGGTCGAATGTCGCGGCCGCCTCCGCGATCGCGGCCGCGGCCGCCGCCGAAGGGCCCTGTGTGCTGCTCATGGGGGCCACGCCGGACGGTCGCGAGGCAGCCGGCATCGTGGCCGCGCGGCTGGGGTGGGGCGTCCTCGGCAACGCCACCAAGCTGTCGTGGAGTGGGGGAGAGGACGGCGTGCCGGCCGGGCCGCGCGTGGAGATGAGCGTCCTCGGCGGACGTGCCCTGACGACGTCCGCGTTCGCGCATGGGTGCGGGATCATCACGCTCCGCCCCGGCGCTGCGACGGCGGCGCCGGCAGATGCGCCGGGAACGATCGACGTCGTCGCCGCCTCGGCGGCGACCCCGAGCGGCATCCGGGTCATCGGCCGCGCCGATACGGCCACGCGGGCGGCGAGCATCGAGGAGGCTCCCATCGTCGTGGCCGGGGGCCGGGGGCTCGGCGGACCCGACGGCGTCGCGCTCCTCGAGGAGCTGGCGGCCGCTCTCGGGGGCGCGGTCGCCGCCACCAGGGCCGCCGTTGATGCGGGCTGGCTGCCCTTCGCCGTGCAGGTCGGCCAGACCGGCAAGACAATCCGCCCGGCGGTCTACGTCGGGATCGGCGTCTCCGGCGCCATTCAGCACCGAGTCGGCATGCAGGACGCCGGGACGATCGTCGCCATCAACCGCGACCCCGACGCCCCCCTGGCCGAGCACGCCGACCTGTACGTGGTGGGGGACCTGTTCGAGATCGTCCCCGCGATCGTCGCGGCCATCCACGCCCGCGCCACCTGAGAGGTCGACGACCGTGACGCAGGTCCTGACCGTCGCGTCGCTGCTCCTCTTCGTCCTCCTCGCGATCGCCTTCGCGTACGTGCTGCGCCGGGCGGCCCGCGTCGTCGCCGACACCCGCGAGGCGGACACGTTTCGCCGTGACAGCGCCGCCCTGGCCGACCGAGCCGTGGCCGCCATCACCACCGGGGCCGAGCGGATCGACCGCGTCCGCCGCCGGAGTGAAGCCCCTTCCACGCTCCACGAGGTGCTCCCCCAGCTCGTCGAGGACCTCGGCGCGCTCGGCGTGGAGGCGAACGCGCTGGTCCCGCCTGCCGCGCTCGCGACCACGGGCGCGCGGATCGTCGAGGAGATCGACCGGGCCGGCCGGGCCGTCGCAACGGTTCGGCACGGCTGCATCCTCCTCGGCGCCGAGCCCGGCGGGCCGCGCGGGCTCGAGGGCGAGACGTCGATCAAGCGGGGCTACCTGAACCTGCTCCACGCGCGCGAGGCGCTGGCGTCCCATGCCGAGGCTCTGCGCTCCGGCCGCACCGAGGCAGGCGGCTGGGACGAGGACCGGCCGGGGAGCGGCTGAGCCGCCCCGACTTCGAGCTGCAAAGGGCCTCGAACCACTGTATGTCGTGGTATCGTCCGCCCAGACCACAAGATCTTGTGGTGTCGGCGGGCGGGAGTACCGGATGCGCTGTCCCACGTGCGAAGAGCGCGACACGCGGGTGGTCGACTCGCGGGACCTCGAGGACGCCGGGACGATCCGGCGCCGCCGCGAGTGCGTCGCCTGCGGTGCCCGGTTCACCACGTACGAGCGGGTGGAAGCTGCCCGCCTGGTCGTCGTGAAGCGCGACGGCGTCCGCCAGGAGTTCGATCGCGACAAGCTCGCCGCGGGCATTCGCAAGGCGCTGACGCGCCGCCCGGTCCCCGACGGGGCGGCCGAGCGCGCCGCCGACGAGATCGAGGCGACTCTGCGGGCGGCCGGCGCCGGCGAGGTGGAATCCTCGCGGATCGGCGAGCTCGCCATGGAGCAGCTGCGAGCGCTCGACCAGATCGCCTACATCCGCTTCGCCAGCGTCTACCAGTCATTCGAGGACCTCGAAACCCTCAAGCGCGAAGTTGATTCCCTGTACGCGGAGCGCGAGCCCGAGACGGAGGACCAACGGTCGTGAGCGTCCTCGCCGACTGCGACATCCGCGCCGCGCTCGAGGCCGGCCGGATCCGCATCGAACCCTACGATCCCGCCGACCTGCAGCCTTCCTCGGTCGATCTCCACCTGGACCGCAGCTTCCGGGTCTTCCGCAACAATCGCTACGCCTTCATCGACCCCCGCGAGGCGCAGCCTGACCTGACCGAGCTGCTGGGCGTCCGCGACGACGAGCCGTTCATCCTCCACCCGGGCGAGTTCGTCCTCGGCCAGACGATCGAGTGGGTGGAGCTCCCGACGGACCTCGTCGCCAGGCTCGAGGGCAAGTCGAGTTTGGGCCGCCTGGGGCTCCTCATCCACTCCACGGCCGGCTACGTGGACCCTGGCTGGAAGGGCACGCTGACCCTCGAGCTGAGCAACGTGGCGAACCTCCCGATCGCCCTCTACGCCGGGATGCGGATCGGGCAGATCAGCTTCTTCCAGATGTCGAGCCCCGTGGAGCGCCCCTACGGCACCTCGGAGCTGGGCTCGAAGTACCAGGGGCAGAGCCAGCCGACGGCCTCGGCGTTCCACCGCGACTTCGACGCCCGTCGGAAGCTCCCGGGGAAGGGCTGATCGCGATGGGGCTCAACGACGCGGTCCACTGGTCGGCGGATCTCGGCGGAGGGACCCGCGTCGCACTCGTTCAGGCGGGGACCTTCCGCTCCGACGCCGGCGCCATCTTCGGGCCTGCGCCGCGCGTGCTGTGGGACCGGCTCGTCGTCGACGAGCTCGACGAGCAGCACCGCCTCCTGCAGGCCCTCAACTGCCTCCTGGTCGAGACCCCGGCCGGCCGCGTCCTGGTCGAGACGGGGATCGGCGAGCGGCTCGACGAGCGCAGCCGCGCCTGGCGGGGCCTCGGCGGCGAGCCGATCGTCCCGACGCTCGAGCGGGCCGGCTTCGACCCGGCATCGATCGACGTCGTGGCCCTGAGCCACCTCCACTACGACCACGCCGGCGGCCTCCTGCGCACGGACGGGACGCGTGCCTTCGCCCGCGCCCGAATCGTCGCCCAGCGCGCCGAGTGGGAGATCGCCCTGTCGGACAACCCGCGCATCGCGGCCTCCTACGACCAGCCCGAGCTACGCCTCGTCCGGTCGTGGGGCGACGAGGGCGCGGCCGAGGGCGAGGTGGAGCTGGTCCCGGGCGTCCGGGTGGCGCCCACCGGCGGCCACACGGCGGGCCACCAGGCGATCGTCGTGCGGGCGCCGGGCGCGACGCTCGCCTTCTTCGGGGACATCGCGATGCGCCCCTGGTCGGCCAACCCACGCTGGATTCCGTCGTTCGACGACTTCCCACTCGACTCGGTGGCCCGCAAGGCGACGCTCTTCGCCCGGGCCGCGGAGGAGCGCTGGACGGTCGTCCTCTCCCACGAGCTGCGCCACCCGGTGGGCCGCCTGGTCGCCGAGCGCGACCGGTTCGCTTGGGAGCCGGTGGTCTAGGGCGCCGCTCGCTTACGGAAGCAGGAAGTTACGGAGCGTCCGTCGGCGAGCTCGGCGGCGGCTCGAGGTCGAGCAGGGCGAGGTTGGATGCCGCGGTCTCGGGCGTCACCGGGCCCTGGACGATGGAGCGGATGATCCCCTCCTGGTCGAGGAAGTACTGCGTCGGGAGCCCGAACACGCGGTAGAGGCGGAAGACGTCGCCCGCGAGGTCGGCCGCGACCGTGTACCCGAGGTCGTACTTCTCGGCATAGGCCCGGACGTCGTCCTCGGTCGCCTCCTGGACGCTGATCCCGACGACCTCGAGGCCCTGCGGTGCGTATGCCGCGGCGGTGTCGCGGATCGTCGGCGTCTCGGCCTGGCACGGCGGGCACCAGCTGGCCCAGAAGTTGATCCACACCGGGCGGCCGCGGAGGTCCGCAAGGCGGACCGGGTTTCCGTCGAGGTCGAGCAGCGGCGCGGGCGACCCGTTCGGACCGACGATCTCCAGCTCCGGGGCACGGTCGCCGACCCGGAGGCCCTCCCCGGCGGAGCCCACGAGGTACTGCGTCGCGCGAGGGTCCACCGGGGCGGGCGTGGCGCCGGGCGTCACGAGGGGCTGGGTCGCGATGACGAGGACGAGCGCCGCCGCGAGCACGACGATCAGCGCGGCGGCGAGCTGGCGGCCGGTGAATGGGCCGATGACGCCGCGACGCGATTCCGGCGGGTCGGTGTCGGGACCGATCACGCGCTGCCTAGATCCCGGGGGCGAGGCGCGAGAACCAGGTGAGCCAGTCCAGCAGCATGAAGACGCCGATCGTCGCGACCAGGAGGCCGCCGACGAAGCTGACGGCGCGCCCGTGCCGCACCAGCGGGCGTACCAACGCCGGCGCGCGATCGTAGACGACGCCCAGCAGGATGAACGGGACGCCGAGGCCCAGCGTGTAGGCGACGAGGAGCAGGCCGCCCTGGAGGGTCGTCCCCGACGAGGCCGCGACCGTCAGGATGCTGCCCAGGATGATCCCGATGCACGGCGTCCAGCCGATCGCGAAGACGACGCCGAGGCCGAACGAGGCCCCGATCCCCCCGCGACCGCCCACGAGGCGCCCGCCGAGCTGCTCGCCGAGCCCGGGCCCGCTCTCGGCGCCCGGCGTGGCGAACGCTATCGTCCCCGTCGTCTCCGCCAGCGCACCCGCCGCGCCCGCCTCGAGGGGCCGCCAGGTTCGGTCGAGCGCGGGGATCCGCAGGATGCCGGCGAGATTGAGGCCCATCACGATGAGGAGCACGCCGCCGAACGTCCGCAGGGCCGGAAGATAGTCCGCGAGGGGCCCGCCCACGAAGGTGGCGGTGATGCCGAGGATCGTGAAGACGGCCCCGAAGCCCAGGACGTAGGCGATCGCGTGGCGGACGGCCAGCCAGCGGGACGGCGTGGCGTTCGCGCGGCCCACGACCGCGACCACCGTGAGCTGCCCGATATAGGCGGGCACCAGGGGCAGCACGCACGGCGAGAGGAAGCTGAGGAGGCCGGCTCCGAAGGCGACCAGGAGGCTGAGGTCCGAACCCTCCATCAGGTGTACGTCTCGTCGAGAAACACCCGGATCGGGGCCAGTCGGACGGCCAGGGCGAGGCGGCGCCCGCGGACCTCGAGGACGGGGACCTGCTCGAACAGGGCGCGCTCGACGTCCGGGTCTTCCGCGATCCGGCGGACGACGAGCCGGGGAACGGCGCGACCCGCCGCGGCTCGCTGCTCGAGTAGCTGCTCCACCAGCGCCGTCGTCTCCTCGCACAGGTGGCAGCGATCCGAGCGCCAGAGCACGAGATCTGGGAGGGGAGGGGCGGCTGCGTCCATCGCCGGCGATTGTACGGTGAGCGGCCGGACGACCCCGGGACGCCCGGGCGAACCGCCGCGGCGGGCAGCCCGCGGGGCCGGGTGGAGTACGATCGGGGTCCGCGCCCCCGTAGCTCAGTGGACAGAGCGAGGCCGTCCTAAGGCCTGCGTCGGCGGTTCGAGTCCGTCCGGGGGCGCCACAGCAACGCAGCTTCCCCGAAGAACGGGCGAGCGGGCGGCGCCCACTCGATGGACTCTGGATCGACGGCACGACCGCTTGCCGTCACGCTCTCGACGAGAAGCCGGACCAGCTCCGCGAGCTGCGGCCGGGTGGGCCTGGAGATCCCGGGGACTCTACTCGAGGTGCGGTACGCATGGAACGGCGATGTCGCCCTCGCGTTCCCCGTCCGGGGGCGCCAGCAACCAACTGCTGCCCACAGCCGAGCCTCCTCTTCGTCGGTCGCCGCGTCCCCGGCGACGTAGTCCCCGAAGAAGGGCGTCGCCTGCACGCGCTCGACGATCGTCAGGATGATGCGGTGCTGGTGCGCGGGGGGTGCCAGACAGCGAGGGGGAGTGGCCGGCGCACCCGACGGTAGCGGGTTCGCAGAGGTCGTAACTCCCATCTCGCCATCGAGGACCAGCGGGATGGCACGGAGGATGCCATCGAAGACGCAGAGGATGTGAGGCAGGAATGAGCGAGACGCTGACCACCTACGTGATCCTGTTCCGCGGCATCAACGTCGGCGGCAAGAACAAGGTGCCGATGGGCGAACTGAGGGCGCTGCTGACCGACTTCGGGTTTCGGAACGTCCGGACGTACATCCAGAGTGGCAACGCGATCCTCCAGTCGGAACAGAAGCCGGACACCATCGCCCAGAGGATCGAAGAGGCGATGCCGGGGCGGTTCAAGCTCGACACCTCCGTCATCCGGGTCCTCGTCCTCTCTCGCGCGGAGCTCGAAGCCGCGATCGACAAGCGACCGAAGGGGTTCGGTGACCAGCCGGACCTGTACCACAGCGATGCGATCTTCCTGGTGGGAGTCGACGCCGCCGAGGCGATGCCCGCGTTCACGCCCAAGGAAGGCGTGGACGTGGTGTGGCCGGGCGATGGCCTCATCTACTCGCAGCGGCTGAGCGCGCAGCGGACGAAGAGCCGGCTAAACCGGGTGATGTCGTCCCCGCTCTACCGGTCGATGACGATCCGCAGTTGGCAGACGACATCCGCGCTCTTGGATCTCGTTAGGGCCGTGGATGACGGGGAGGCCAGCATCGGCTGACCTCGCGTCGGACCTGATTCGTGGGAGTCAGGCGGGCGCGGCGGCCGGGCGGCCAAGTGCTTCCCGCAGTTCGCGAAGGACCTTTCAGACCCCGGCGACTGCGCGCTGCAACGCAGTCTTCTCAGCGTGCCGGCGTTTGCACACCGACCAGCGCCACGGCGCGGTCGATCAGCGTCTGCAGCGCGTCGGTCAGGTGCCCGGCTGCCCGCATATCGCCCCACATCGTTGCGCTGCAGGCGCCCGACAGTGTGACTGCGGTCTCTGCTGGTCCGGCCCTTCGGAGCGACGCTCGTACGATCGCACGGGGGCTTCGGGTCAACCCACCGACGGCCTCTTGGCCGAGGTATGTCGCGTCCCGATCAGCCAGCTCCGCCGGGGCGCGAGTCACATGCAAGACCTCACCCTGCGCGTCCACCACCGTGTCGGTTGCGGCGGCTTCCCAGCCAGGAGAGATCAGGGCTGCCCTCGCCTGCGCCGTGCGGTCAAGGTCTGCCTCCACGGGTGACGGTGACCTCGAGGGTGGAGCATGTAACGAACCGCCCTTGGCCGACGAGCATCGGAGGTGACCACGAGGTGCCCGGTCCCCCCGGCGTCTTCGGGGTCGGCTGCTTGGTTCTAGAGGTCGCGAGCTGTCGCTCGTACTCGGCCGGCCCCGCGGCCAGAGGCTGCATGGGCCGCCACGTCCGCCGCCGGTAGGTGCGTCCTGCGATGGCCAAGACCCCCAGCAGCAGGAGTCCGGGCATCGAGACGATCAGGAGCAGTCCACCGCCGAGCCATGCCAGGGGGCCGGCTGGCTCGCCCAGGTATTGGGAAATACCATGGCAGCGGGTCCGAGGGCTCCGAGTCCGTCCGGGGGCGCCAGCAACCAACTCTCGAGGTCGCCTCCAGCTCGGCGACGTCGAGCCCCGCCGACAGCGGTCGAGTCGGTGCCGTCGCGGGAGCTTGAAACGAGGTCGACGATCTCCGGGTGCTCCCGTCCGCGGTCGAGACCACTACGATGGCTGTCATGTACCGCTTGATCCAGCGCGGAACGGCAGACGAGCTGGTTCCGCTGCGCGGCGACGAGACCAGCGTCCGCGTCTGGACGGAGCTGGACGACGTGGCGTGGCGCGCCATCGCGGCGTGGTTCGTCGAGCGCCCTTCGTTGCACCTATCGGTGGAGCGTGGCGACGACCTCGAGATGCTGCGCTGGTTCCCGGGCCTCCGCGACCTCGGCGCGACGTCACTCCGCCTTCGGTCGCTCGACGGGTTGCGTCACGTCGCCGGGTCACTGCTACGGCTGGGGATCGGCGACACCATCCCGCGGGTGTCGCTCCGGCCCCTGGGCGACCTCCACACGCTGGAGCGCCTGTACGTGAACGGGTCATGGAGCGACCTCGACACCGTTGGCCGGCTGACCGGACTGCGCCGGCTTGAAATCGGCTCGATCGACGTCGAGCTTCTCCGGCCACTCGAGCGCCTCGATCGGTTCACCAGCGGGCTCGGCACGGTTCGATCCCTGGAGCTGCTGCCCGAGATCGGGCGCCTGGAGCTCGTGGAACTCTTCCGTCTTCGCGGGCCCCACGACCTGGCTCCGCTCGCGCGGCTGCCGCACCTGCGCTGGCTCATCCTCGAGTCAACGAGCTCGATCACCACGCTGCCGTCGTTCCGTTCCAGCCGGGAGCTGCGCTGGGTGTCCCTCGACACGATGAAGGGCATCACAGATCTCCGCCCGGTCGCGGACGCGCCGAACCTGGAGGTTCTCCTCCTCATCGGGATGCGCCAGCTCGCGCCGGAAGACCTCCGGCCGCTCGTCGCTCACCCAACACTGCGGGCAGGCATCTGGGGTCTCGGATCGATGCGGAAGAACGAGGCGGCGCGGGGGCTGCTGCCGCTACCGCCGGGACTGATGGGCCGGATGCCCTGGGATGAGCCTGGATGGACGGGCATCCCACACTGGAACCAACCCGAGTCTTGAGCCGCCGAGTTGGCCACGGGAAGCCTTACCCGACCTCGAGATACCAGTCCAGGACGCTGCGTTGCTGTTGGGGGTTCGAGTCCGTCCGGGGGCGCCAGTTCATTCCCAACCTTCGAGCGTGGTCGGGACTGCCGGGCCGTCAAGCCCGAACTGGGCGCTCGATCGACCTCGTGCCCGTGCAACTCGGCTCCGGCGTGCGGCTCTTCGATGAGCTGAAGGCAGCGCCGATCCTCCTGGAAGGGCCGGACCTGCTCGTCGAGGGGTCTCGCGTCACCCATTGCGGTACACGGTGCGTCGCTCCTCATGATCCCAGCGCTCCCCAGAACATGGCGGCCGGTGATCTCGAGGAGCCGGTTCAAGCGCGCCTGACGCATGTCGCAGCGGCGGTGACTAGCAGGCCCACGGCGCTTGCCGGCAGGTTGACGCCCCGCTGGGAGACCGGAATGTCCATGACGCTCGATTTGTTTGACGGGCCGACCCCGCGGCGCCTAGGCTCACGGCAAGGATGCTGCGCCCTATGGGCGGGGCTGCCCCAGGGATGGAGGGCTCGCAATGATTCGGCGGATCACCGGGATCATCCTCGGAGTGGTGGCCTTCTTGATCGTGTACTGGCTCACTGGCGGGATGGCGACGCCGGCCACGCCCAACTGGGCACTGGCGATCCTCGTCGGCCTGGTGGTGGCGCTCATCTGGCCGTGGATCATGGGCCTGATCGTGGTCAGGCGCGTTCGACAGCGCCGCCAGAACGAGATCGACCAGGAGGTCCAGAAGCAACTCGCGCAGCAGCAGAACAACCCACCACGCTCCTGATCCCCTGGCCAGGCGCGCCGCACGCCTGACGGCGGTTGATCGCGCGCCCGGAGCCCGTCCGGGGGCGCCATGGGCACATCGCTCGCAGGCGCGAGGCCCGGGAAGCGCTCGAGCGGCAGCGGCTCCAACCCTACCGTGGGCGCACAGCGAGAGGCACGCCTCTCACGCGCCGGAGCTGGAACGAGAACGCCTGGTCCGTCGCGAGCGATCAGAGGGCGCCACCGACCCGGCCAGCGCGTGCCATTCCCGCTCCATGGCGGCCGAGAGCACCTCGAGATCGGGAAACTGGTCGGCGTCGGCCCGCACGGTGACCGCGAGGCGTCCCGCGTAGGAGAGCGCCACGAACGAGAGACCCAGGTTGCCGGCCAGGGGTGCGATCGGGAGCAGGTCGAGCACGGGCGTGCCGAGGACGTCGATGGGGACGGGCGGGCCGGGGAGGTACGTCTCGGCGAGGTTGACGAGCCGCTGGTGCTCCATCGAGCGCCGAACCGGCCCGAAACGCCCGAGCCACGCCCGGAGGACCGGCTCGGTGGCGACCATGGGGTCCCCCTTGGCGCGGGCCCTCACGGCCGCGATCAGCGGCAGCCGGGCGCCGGGGTCGGGCTCGGCCAGCGGCAGGGGCACGTGGAGGGTGCCCACGTCGTTGCCGGCCTCGAGTCCGTGGCCCGCGCTGAAGAGCGCCACTGCGATGCCGGCACGCGGTCGCAGCCGGGCGATTGGCTCCCCACGGGCGTCGAGCAGGGCTCGCACGCCGCCCGCGACCAGGGTCAGGACGACGTCGTTGACACCGCAGCCCTGCGCGCGCGCCACGCGCCTGGCGGTGGCCAGGTCGAGGCGCAGGGTCGCGAGCCGTCGTCGTGGCCCGACCGGCGCGTTGAGCGAGGTCCGGGGGGCGTGCCGGGCGACGGCGGAGGTCCGCCGGGCGGAACGCGCCACCCTGGCGAGGAGCCGCCAGGTGGCGGGACGGACGAGCCGCAGCGCCGAGGCCATGATGGACCGGAGGTTGTCGCGCACGAGCACGCCCCGGGGCGGTGGGATCGCCGCGATGGACGCGTTCCGTGGAGCCACATCGGCGGCCGGCATCGGCGCTTCGAGCAGCGAGCGAACCATGCGCATCGCGGCCTGGCCGTCCGCGAGCGCGTGGTGGAGGATGACGAGCACGCCGACCCGGCCATCCTCCAGCCCGGTCACGAACCACATCCGCCACAGCGGGCGGGAGCGATCCAGCAGCGGGGCCATGAGCCGCTCGGCCAGCGCCAGCAGCGCCGCTTCGTCGCCCGGCGGCGGCGCCGCGACCTCGTCGACGTGGTCTTCGATTCGAAAGGCCGGGTCGTCGATCCACAGGGGCCGGCCGGCGAACCGGCCCGGGCGGAACACGACGCGACGCAGCGCGGGCACGCCGACGACACGGTCGTCGATCTCGCCGCGAATCGTGGCGAGGCGGAGCCGACCCGCGGGATCGCACAGCGCCGCGCCGTCGACCACGGCGAGGATCCCGACGTGAATCGGCCGCGCCCGCGTCTCGACCGTGAGGCAGTGCACGTCGTACCCGCTCAGGCGCCGGACCCGGCGCGTGGAACGCCGATGCATCCGGGAAGCGCTCGACGGCGAACTGTTCACCGTCGGGAACGCTCGTTCGCGTGCCGTGCGTCGCGCACGCTCAGGGCACCCCCGCCCACAACCCCCGCTCGAACGACCGCGGGTCCTCGACGACTTCCGAGACCGTGTCGAACCGCATCGTCGCCCGCCGATCGAGGTCGTACCTCGGCCAGCCCGGGTCCCCCGAGGCCGCGAAGGCGACCCAGGCGCCGTGCATGGCGTCGGCGAGCTCCTGCGGCGCGGCGCTTCCGAGCACCGGACCGAGCATCTGGTTGGGCCCCAGGTCCAGCGTGTCGAACACGAACCCGATCTCGAGGGCGTGGCAGGCGCCGAACGATCCACCGAACTCGGGCGAGCGCCACGCGAACTCGTACATGTAGGTGGCCGCCGGCGCCGACGCGTGGGCTCCCGCCAGCCGAAGCGCCGGGATCCGGCACCACCAGTCCGTCTGGACAGCCGCGAGCAGCTGGCCCGGGCTCGCGCCCGGGTAGGCCTCCCGGTAGCCATCGAGCTGCTCCACCGACACGCCGTAGGCGGCCGCCGCCGCGAACCCCTGGTCGATCACCGCGCCGGCCAGGACCTCGTCGGTGATCTGGCCGAGGCCGTTGGCGACGACGAAGAGCCCCCAGTCGTCGAGGTTCGAGCCGGCCATGACGTCCACGCCGGCGCCGGCGCCGCCGAGGATGCGGTCGATCGGATACCCGGGGACCACGTCGCCGTCGACCACCGGCTGCCAGGGCAGCGCGCTCGCCACGACCTCGAGGCTCCAGCGGTCGGGATCGGGGTGGGCGAGCATGTCGGCCTTGAGCTCCGCGGCGGCGGCGAGCAGGCGCGTCGGGCGGCACGGCCGCGATCGCCTCGCGCGTGGCCTCGACGCCGAGCCGCTCCGCCAGCTCGCGCCCGATCCGTTGGGCAGTGGCGGCGGGAACGAGACGGTCCGCCGCCCCGCTCTGGCAGATGGCCCGCCGGAACAGGCCGTCGGCCCGGGGCACGGCCAGCAGGGTGCCGACGCTCATCGCGCCGGCCGACTCGCCGAAGATCGTGACCGTTGCGGGGTCGCCGCCGAACGCCGCGATGTTGTCGCGCACCCACGCGAGCGCGGCGACCTGGTCGAGCAGGCCGAGGTTCGCGTCTCCGTCGGCCAGGTACAGGAAGCCCTCGGCACCGACCCGGTAGTTGATCGTCACGCAGACGACGCCGTCGCGGGCGAAGCGGCTGCCGTCGTACGTCGCCCCCGAGCCGACCTCGAACATCCCACCAGGGATCCAGACCATCACCGGCAGCGCGCTCGAACCCGGGTCGGGCGTCCAGACGTTCAGGTTGAGGCAGTCCTCGCCCGGCACGGCAGGATCCCAGACCATCGCCGCCATCGGGTCGTCGGCCGGCATGCGCGGCTGCGGTGGCTCCGCGCCGAAGGTCAGCGCATCTCGCACGCCGCTCCACGGCTCGGCCGGTCGTGGCGGCCGGAGCCGGTTCGCGCCGAACGGCGGCGCCGCGTAGGGGACGCCCTTGAAACTGTGCACGCCTCCGGCGTCGCTCCCCCGCAGCCGGCCCTGGCTGGTCCTGACCACGGTGGTTGCCATTTCTGCACCTCCCTCGGGCGCCCGTAGGCGCTTGTCGTCGGCCCCTTCGGCGTCAGGCGTGGACCTGCCCCTCTCGGCGATCCCTGGTGATCGTGGAGCATTGACTGATGCAACCCGAGCGGGGGACAAGAGTCGTTGGTCGTGTTGCGGCGCTCCGAAGGCTTGTGCTCGGTTCCCCGGGGGCCATCCCGGGGCGCCGGCGGTTGCCGTCGCCCGATCGACGTCGCCAGAGGCACCGGGCGGGCCGACTCGACGGTTTGCGCCCCGGCGATAGCATGGGCGGCGATGGCTTCCTGGCCCCGGACCGTCCGCGGGAGCGTTCGCGCGGCGGCTGTCGCGACGCTGGCCGCCCTTCTCGCCCTCTCGGGCGCCGTCGTCCCGCCGCCTCTCCTGCCGGGCGCCCCGGGGCCGGCGACCGTCTTCGCGTCCGTCGCGTCCGGCTACGTCTCGGAGGGTCGGGCGCCTGTCGCGCCCGGCGTGCAGCACGACTGGGGAACCATCGAGACGACCCGCTCGGGGCCCCAGGCGGTCCATCTCCTCGAGGTAAGCGCGGGAACCCCTGGGATCAGCCTCGAGGCGTCGCTGGCGGGGGATCGGATCACCAGCCTCGAGACGACGAGCAGCCAGGCGCTCCGCAAGTCGAGCGAGGGTCACCGGGCCGTCGCCGCGATCAACGGGGACGTCTGGGCCGGCTATGACAGCCCGACGCAGTTCGCCCCGAACGGGATCCATATCCAGGCGGGGGAGCTGGTGACCGCGGCGCGAACGGCCCGGCCGACGTTCGGCATCGACGCCTCGGGCCGCCCGCTCATCGGGAACGTCCTCGTGAGCGCCTACCTCACCTGGCCCGATGGGACGATTCGGTCGATCGACCGGGTCAACCAGGGGAGAACGAGCCAGGGCTTCGTGCTGTACACGCCCCGCTTCGGCCCGGCGACGCCCGAGGACGTCGGTGGCACCGACGTCGTGCTCGCGGGCGTCGCGCTCCCGCTCAGCCCGACGGGCACGCAGCAGGCGGTCGTGCTCGAAGTTCGTCCCGCGACTGGAGGCATCCCGATCGCGCCGGACACCGTCGTGCTGAACGGCCCGGCGGGATCGTCGCTCGACGCGCTCACGCCGGGCAGTCCGCTCCCGCTCACCCTTTCGATCACGCCGGGGTGGGAGAGCGTCCGCGAGGCTGTCGGAGGTCGCGAGCTCATCGTCCGCGACGGCGAGACGTCCATCTCCCCGCGCCCGACGTCGGCGGACCAGCTCCACCCGCGGACCGCGCTGGGCATCACCGCTGCCGGCGATCTCGTGCTGGCCACGGTGGACGGTCGCCAGCCCGGGTACAGCACCGGTGTGGACCTCGAGGAGCTGGCCGAGCTGATGCTCTCGCGCGGGGCGGTCCAGGCGCTGAACATGGATGGCGGCGGCTCGACGACCATGGCCGTCCGTCTCCCCGGCGATTCCGAGGTGTCGGTCGTGAACCGCCCATCCGACGGCCGTGAGCGCGCCCTGGCCAATAGCCTCATTCTCTTCAGCTCCGCGCCGACCGGCCCCCTCGCCATCATCGACGTTCTCCCGGGGACAGTCGCGCTGTGGCAGGGCCAGGTCACGGACTTCGTCGCGAAGGGGCAGGACGCGGCCTACAACGGCGTGGCGCTCGCGGCCGGCGAGGTGACCTGGGCGGTGAACGGGCCCGGCGCGATCAGCGCCGCTGGCCGGTATGCGGCGACGGCGGCGGGCATGGCGGCGGTCGCCGCGACCGCCCGTGGCATCCAGGGCACCGCCACGGTCACCGTTCGCCTCGACACGTACCCGCCGGTCGCCCGCGCCCCGTCCCCGGCGCTCGTCGCCGCGACGGGCCTCGGCCCGTCCACGGTCCCCATCCGCGTCAGCTGGGCTGCGGCCACGGACCGCGGCCGCGGCGTGGCCGGCTATGAGCTGGAGCGGTACCTCGGGACCGCCTGGGTGGCCGTGGCGCTCACGAACGCGACCGACAGGAGCGTGACGGTGAGGCAGACCCCCGGCCAGGTTCACCGTTTCCGGGTGCGGGCGGTCGACCGGGCCGGCAACGTGAGTGCGTGGGCGATGGCGGAGGCATTCCGCCTGGGTGCGGTGCAGGAGACGTCGGCCTCGGTGCTCCGCAAGGGCCGCTGGACCGCTCGCCTCTCCCCGTCGTTCTACGGCCGCCGGAGCGATCTCCGCGCAGGCCGCCGGCGCGAGCGCGCGGATCACCTTCACCGGGCAGCAGATCGCCTGGGTGTCGGCGATGGGCCCGACCCGCGGCCAGGCGCGCGTCTACGTGGACGGTGCGTACGCGCGCACGGTGGACCTGCGCAGCTCGTCGAGCGCGACACGCCGGGTCGTGTATGTCCGATCGTGGACGTCGTCCGCCAGGCACACGCTCGAGATCCGCGTCGTGGGCACGTCCGGGAGGCCCCGCGTGGACGTCGATGCGTTTCTGACCGTCGTCCCGGTGAAGTAGGGGCGCGGTCAGCGGCCGACGGGACCATCGGTGACGTCGGGGTCGAGCCCCTCCGCTCGATACACCTCCTGGGTGAAGCCGTCGAGGAGCGCGCGCCCGCGGGCGAGCGCCGCCTCGGCCCCCGCCCGACCCGCTGCGTCGAAGAAGTCGCGCTCGGTCAGGCGAGCGAACCAGCGCTGCAGCTTCTCCCAGTCGGCCTCGCCCTCCTCGAGCTCGGCGAACCGGAAGCGCTTCTTGCGGGTCTCGCGGCGGATCTCGTCCTCGAAGCTCTCGACGCTGTCGAGGATCTCCTCGTACTCGGCGTCGCGGGCTGCATCGAACCGGGCGATCAGCTCCTCCTCCCACGCGGCGCTCGGCGACACGGTCTCCAGGAGGGAGGCCTCCCCACCGGCGCTCCGGATCCGCTGCCCGAGCCGGTCGAGCTCGATCCGGAGCTCCGGACGGTCGGGCAGCACGGCGGCAGCCTGCTGGAGGTAGACGGCGCCGAGCTGGCGGAGCTGCCTCCAGACGTACGTCCGTCGGCCCGAGGACTCGGCCTTGATCCGGTAGATGAGGAGCAGCCAGCGCTGCGCCTCGCCCGGTCGGTCCACCATCGCGTCGACCTCCGTCATGCGCCGACGTCCCGCCGGCTCATCCCCCAGGCACCGATGACCAGGCCGCCGATCGCGAGCGCAAGGCAGGCGACGATCCCCGCTCCATCCCAGGCGCCGACCAGCGGCTCCCCGAGGTGCGCCGTGAGTGCGAGCTGCTGGACCCAGTCGGGCAGCCGCAGGGCAGGCGCCAGGAGGTCGACGAGGAACGTCACGATCGCGATCGCGAGGACCGCGGGCATCGCGAACGAGGCCCGGGACACCCCGGCGACGGCCACGCCGATCCCGGCCAGGGCGGCGCCGTACACGGCGAGCACGAGCGTTCCCGCCGCCGGCGTCAGCGGATCCTGCCCGACCGAGGCCACGCCGAGGGCCACCGCGGCGCCCAGGAGGACGGTGACGAGGGCGATCGCCAGCCACACGGCGGTCCCGCTCGCCACCGCCCAGCGGGCGCGGGTGAGGGGCGTCGCCAGCTGGAGCTCGAGGCGACCCGATGTCTCGTCGGACGACCGGGAGGCGATGAACGTCGCCGCGGCCAGCCCGATGAGCACGAAGCCAACATCGGCGAAGGCCAGCTGGAGGAACCCCTCGGCAGTCGTCATGTCGATCCCCGGGATGAGGTTGCGGAAGATGTCGGCCATGGCAGGCGAGGCGGCGAGCGCGTCCAGCAGTGACCGCGACGCGGCGGCCATCAGGACGCCGTAGAGGCCGAGGCCGATGCCCCACGCCATGGCTGTCGGGAGGAGGTCGCCGAACGACCGGCCGAGAGGCCCGTGGACACCGAGGAGCGCGCGCGGAAGCCGCGGTGCCGGGAGCGAGATTGTCACCCCGACATCCCGTCGCGCGAACGCCTCGACGCCCACCGCGAGCAGGACCACGCAGCCGACGGCCGCGAGGGCGATCCCCGCCCAGTCCGATTGCCCGGCAAGGGGCACGTGACCCGCGGTCCACGAGAACCAGGTGGCGTTGGCCAGCGCGTCGAATGCGGGGACGACGGTCCGGTAGCTCTGGATCACGTAGCCGCCGAGCATCAGCGCGCCGGCGATGCCGGCGGCCGCGCCGCGTCCGAAGAACGGAGCCAGGGCGAAGGCGATCGACCCGGCGACGAGCGCCCTGATCCCGAGGCCGATCGCGAAGGAGATCGCCGCGAGTGGCGAGATCGCATCGCCGGGCAGGGTGGAGCCGACGACACCGGTCGCCCACGCGAGGATCGCCACGAAGGCCATGGCGATGCCGACCGCCGTCGCGTGCCCGGCGAGCTTCTCGAGGGCGATCGAGCGCTTCGAATGGGCCGTCGCGACGGCGAAGTCCAGGCTGCCCCGGCGCGCCTCGCCGGCCAGGATGGACGACAGGGCGAGGATGGACCAGAGCCCGGCGAGGAGCGCGAAGTAGGCCCCGTAGTGCCAGGAGATGAACCCGCCGAGCGTGTCGACGTTGACGGGATTGCCGTACATGCCGCGCAGCATCGGCGGCATGTCCCCCGACATCGCCGCCAGCTCGAGCCTGGCCTCGGGCGAGCCGTAGGTCGACGACATCGTGATGCCACCGGCAGCCGTCATCACGCCGAGGAGCGCTGCCACGACCAGCATCCCCAGGCGCGAGTCGCGAAGCGTCTTGCCGAAGATGCTGCCCAGCCCGAAGAGCCGGCGGCCGATGGGGACGTGGGAGGCGGACGCCGACGCCGGCATGCCCCGGATCTCAACGGCCATGGCTGTTCACCTCGGCGGCCTCGCGGCCGTACTGGGCGAGGAAGGTCTGCTCGAGGCTCGGCTCCCGGGTCTCGAAGTCGACAAGCCCGTGGCCGGCGGCCGCCTCGACGATCGGCGCCATCGACCCGGTCACGCGCATCTGCAGGCCGCCGTCGATCGCGACCACGTCGCTCACGCCGGGGAGCAGCGAGAACGCCGAGGCGGGAACGGACGCCTCGAACCGGAGCTCGACCACGTGATGGGCCAGGCCGCGCAGCGCCTCGACCCGGTCGATCGTGACGATGCGCCCGTCGCGGATGATCGCCACGCGGTCGCACGTCTTCTCGACCTCGCCGAGGATGTGCGACGAGAGGAACGCGGTGCGGCCCTCCGCGACGGTCTCGCGCAGGAGCTCGAAGAACGTCTGCTGGACGAGCGGGTCGAGCCCGGAGGTCGGCTCGTCGAGGACGAGCAGGTCCGGCCGGTGCTGGAGCGCAATGACCAGGCCCACCTTCTGCTTGTTGCCCTTGCTGTACTCCTTGAAGCGGCGCGACGGGTCGAGGTCGAAGCGGGCGACCAGGTCGGCCTGGTAGAGGGGGTCGACGCCGCCGCGGAGGTTTCCGAAGTACTCGATCGTCTGGCCGCCCGTCAGCCGGTCGAACAGGGCGAATTCGCCGGGGAGGTAGCCGATCCGCCGATGGATGGCGGCCGGATCGGCCGTCGTCTCGATGCCGAACACGAACGCGCGCCCGGCGGTCGGACGGAGGAGATCCAGGAGGAGTCGGATCGTCGTCGTCTTCCCGGCCCCGTTGGGTCCGAGGAAGCCGTAGATCTCCCCCTGCTCGACGGTGAGGTCCACCTCGACGATCCCTCGGTGGGGCCCATAGAACTTCGTGAGCTTCGCGGTCTCGATGACGGACATCGCGCTGCCCTCCCGGTGGGGCTGCGGATCCGCGGACGAGCCACCTCGCAGGCGCATGGCGTCCCTGGCTCGATCTCTCGGGTCGCGCCAAGTAGACGGTGCGGCGGTCGGCGACCGCCAGAGGCGCATGGACCAGTCTATGTGACGAACGTCACATGATGTGCGCGTCACATCACCGGATGCCGAGCCGGAGCCGAGGTCCAAAGGGCCCTCGGGCGCTACGATCACGCTCGTGGATCTGGAGGCAGACGACTACGCGCTGCTCGATGCGGGCGACGGCCGCCGCCTCGAGCGCTTCGGGGCGTTCGTGCTGGATCGACCGGCGCCGGTCGCGGACGGCGTTCCCCGGCGACTCTCCGGCGCCTGGGGCGCGGCCGCCGCGCGGTATGAGCGGGCGCCCGGCGCGGGCGCCGGGCGCTGGGTTCCAGGCGACGCGCTTCCGGAGCGCTGGACCGTCACGATCGCGGGCATGCCGATGGAGCTCCGCCCGACGCCCGCCGGTCAGGTCGGCCTCTTCCCGGAGCACGCCGCGATCGCCGGCTGGGCCGGCGCCGAGGCCGAGGTGGTCGCGCGCGCGCTGGACCGGCCCGCGACGGTGCTCAACCTGTTCGCCTACACGGGTCTCGTGACCCTCGCCCTTGCCCGGGTCGGGGCCCGGGTCGTCCACGTGGACGCGTCGCGTCCCGCGGTTGCCTGGGCTCGCCGGAATGCGGTCCTGGCCGGTCTCGCCGATCGCCCCATCCGTTGGCTCGTGGAGGATGCGGCGCGATTCGTGGCCCGCGAGACACGCCGCCAACGACGGTACGACGGGGTCGTCCTGGACCCGCCCACCTACGGCCACGGGCCGGGCGGGGGAGCGTGGCGGCTCGCCGAGGACCTCGAGCCGCTGCTCGCGGCGATCCGACCGCTCCTGGCAACGGGGCCGTGGTTCGCCGCCTGCACCGCCCATGCGGCGGGCATGCCCCCGAGCCTCCTCGCCGCGGCGGTCGGCGGCGCCCTGGAGCTTGACGCCGGCGCTCCGCGCGTTCTCGAGCTCGCCCTGGAGGCGGCGAGCGGGGCTCGACTCGCGGCGGGTTGGGCGGTCCTGGCGACGTCGACGCCCGCGCCGGGGCGCCCATGACGAGACCCGGTCGCGGCGGCGAGGTGATCACGAGCGCCGCGAACCCGCGCGTCCGGGCTGCCCTGGCCCTGCGCGAGCGGCGCGGCCGGAGCGAGACGGGTCGGCTCCTCGTCGACGGTCACCGCGAGGTCCTTCGGGCGCTCGAGGCCGATCTGGCCGTCCGCGAGGCCTTCGTCGCGCCCGGCCCGCTCCAGCCGGAGGCGGCCGCTGTCGTCGCCCGCCTCGCCGGGATCGGGGTGACCCTGGTCGAGGTCGACGGCGCCGCGTGGTCCCGGCTTGCCTACGGGGACCGCGGCAGCGAGGTGGTCGCGGTCGTCGATGCCCCGCCGACCGACCTGGCCCACCTGGAGGCGATCGTCGCTCGGGAGGCCGACCCGCTGCTCATCGTGGTCGAGGACGCCGAGAAGCCGGGCAACCTGGGGGCGATCGCTCGGAGCGCCGACGGCGCGGGAGCGACCGCGCTCCTCGTCGCGGTGCACGAAGGGGCGGCCGCGGATCCGTGGAACCCGAACGCGGTTCGAGCGAGCCTGGGCACCGTCCTCAGCCTGCCGATCGCCGTCGTTGCCTCGCGGCCCCTCCTGTCGTGGCTCCGCGACCGGGCCATCCGTGTCGTCGCGGCCCGCGTGCAGGCTGACGCGGACTACCGCGAGACAGACCTGCGGGGCCCCCTGGCCATCGTCGTCGGCAGCGAGGCCGCGGGCCTGGGCCCGGCGTGGCTCGCCGAGGATGTCCTGGCCGTCCACCTTCCGCTGCTGGGAAGGGCCGACTCCCTCAACGTATCGGCGGCCGCCGCCATCCTGCTCTACGAGGCGCGCCGCCAGCGCGACCGCCGGGGCGCCGCGGCGCCCTGACGGAACCGCGGCGCGTCGTTCTCGTGGCGGAGGCATTTCGGGCACGGCGATCCTGGGCCCCGGGCCGGACCCGTGCGCCGCCCCTTCCGGAGCCCGACCTATACTCCGGCCATGATCCCCCGCGCTCCTCTGCGCCTGTCACCGCGCTCGCGTCGTGGCCTGGCCGCGATCGCCGTCGTCGTCGCCGGCCTGGTTGCCACGACCGCCCTGGTCGCCGCGCCCGCCGTCGCCGGGGAGGGTACTGCCCGCATCCTGATGGGCGAGCCGGCGACCCTCGACCCGGCCGCGGCCGGCGACGCCGGGAGCGCGGCGGTCATCGCCCAGCTCTTCGAAGGGCTCACGGCAATCGACCCGACGCGTACCGCGCGCCCTGCCCTCGCTGAGCGGTGGGAGCTTCGCGACGGGGGCAGGACGGTGGTGTTCACCCTGCGGGCCGGCCTCCAGTTCTCCGACGGCTCGCCGCTCACGCCCGACGACGTGCGGCGCAGCTGGCTGCGCGTCATCGACCCGCAGGCGCCCTCGCCGCTGGCCTCGCTGCTCTACGACGTCGAGGGGGCGCGGGATTACGCGGCGGGCCGGGGGGACGCCGATCGGGTCGGGATCGTCGCCACCGACTCGACGCTGGAGGTCCGCCTCACGCGCCCCGCCGGAGACTTCCCCGCGATCGCCGCCAGCCCGACGCTCGCCGTCGTGCCGCCGTCCGTCGGCCGCGACGCGGCGGCCCTGCAGCCCGGATCGGCATTCGTCGCGTCCGGCGGCTACCTGCTCACGGGCGTGGTGGCCGACGGCTACACGTTGCGCGCCAATCCCCGCTACTGGGCCGGGGCGCCGGCGATCGGCGAGATCACGCTCGTCTCCGACATCGGGGGTCGAAGCTCCGTGGACGTCTTCGCCGCGGGCGAGCTCGACTGGGCGCCCGTGGGGGAGGACGACGCCTCCTGGCTGGCCTACGACCCTGTCCTCGGACCCAGCCTCCGCCGCTGGTCCGACCTCGCCGTCACCTACTACGGCTTCGAGACCGGGCGGCCGCCCTTCGACGACGCGCGGGTGCGGCGCGCCTTCGCCTCGGCCGTGGACTGGAAGCGGATCGTCGAGCTCACCGACGGCGCGGCGGCGCTGCCCGCGACCTCGATGGTCCCACCCGATATCCCGGGACGGAGCGACGAGTCGTTCGTCCCCGCCTACGATCCGGGAGGGGCTCGACGCCTGCTGGCCGAAGCGGGGTACGCCGACCCCGCGACGTTCCCCGCGGTCACGCTCGTGACCGGCGGAGCCGCGTACGACGAGGCCATCCTCACGCAGCTCCGGGAGAACCTCGGGGTCACGGTCGCCTTCGAGGCCCTCGACTTCGCAACCCTCTTCTCGCGGCTGGGGAGCGAGGACTCGCCGGACATGTGGGCGCTGTCGTGGATCGCCGACTACCCGTCGCCGAACGACTTCCTGGGGATCCTGCTCGGCAGCGACCAGCCCAACAACTATGGGAGCTGGTCGAACGCAGCGTTCGACGCCGCCATCGCCGACGCGGGGGCAACCGACGACCCGGCGACGGTGCGCGCAGGCTACGACGCGGCGGAGACGATCCTGCGCGACGAGGTGCCGACGATCCCCGTGAGCTACGGGACGTCCGCGGCCCTGGCCCGCGAGGGGCTCCTCGGGGCGGCGTCGAACGGCCTCGGCATCCTGCGCCTTGCCGGGCTCGCCTGGGACGGCCAATGAGACGGTTCGGACGCGCGCTCGCCGGGGCTCTCCTCCTGGCGCTCGCTGTCGTCGCGCCAGCGTCGGCTGCCTCGCCCACCTTCGACGCGCCCACCGCGACTTCGACATTCGGCGAGGAGATCGTCTTCAGCCAGGCATTCGGCAGCCCGTTCGACCTGGCGCGGGTCGAGATCCTCCTCGAGTACCCGGACAGCCTGGGCCCGTTCGTCGTGGAGGTCGCGGGGGCGACGCCGGCGGGTGGCCACGAGGAGGTGTACCGGCTGTCGCTGGCCGCGGACGGCCACGTGTACCCGAACACCCCGATCAGCGCCCGCTGGCGACTGGTCCCGGCCGACCGAACGGTCGCGCCGTCTGTCGGCCCGCCGGTCGCCGTCACGTACGACGACACCCGTTTCGCGTGGCGGACGCTGCAGGGCGACATCGTGCGCCTCCACTGGTACGAGGGCTCCACCGCGTTCGGGCGTCGCGCGCTGGCGATCGGGGAGAAGGCCGTTCGTGACGCCGAGACCTTCCTCGGCGTCACCGAGTCCGAACCCATCGACTTCTTCGTCTATGCCGACCAGGCCGCCTTCTACGACGCGCTGGGCCCCGGCACGCGGGAGAACGTCGGCGGCGAGGCGCACTCCGACATCCGGACGATGTTCGCCTTGATCGGGCCGAACGACGTCACGGATCCGTGGGTTGGAATCGTCATCCCCCATGAGTTGACCCACCTCGTCTTCGACACTGCCGTCCGCAACCCGTACCACTTCCCGCCGCGCTGGCTCAACGAGGGCGTCGCGGTCTATCTCTCGGAGGGGTTCACGAAGTCGGCCCGGGCGTCGGTCCAGGCCGCCGCGAGCGGAGGGCGGCTCATGCCGCTCCAGGCGCTCGGGGGCCAGTTCCCGACGACCTACGAGCGCTTCTCCCTCGCCTACGACGAGAGTGTCTCCGCGGTGGACTACCTCGTGCGCGAGAAGGGGACCGAAGCCCTCGTGGGCCTCGTCAACAGCTACGCGGAAGGCGTCACGGACGACGAGGCCTTCACGGCCGCCGTGGGGACCGACCTTGCGGGCTTCGAGACGGCATGGCTGGCGGATCTCGGGGCCGATCCCCCGACGCAGCACGGCCCGCAGCCGGCACCCGCCGGCCCCCTGCCGGCGGGCTGGGAGTCGGACGCGACCTCGGCTCCGGTCGGGGAATCCCCGGCGCCGGGCGCGACGCCCCGAGCATCGCAGGGCTCGGGGTCCGGCGAGCCCTCCGCCGACGACGGCTCGCCGCTCCGCGACGGGTGGGTCCTCCTGGTCGTCGCGCTGGCCGGTCTCCTGGCAGGCGGGACCGTCGCCTACGTCCGCCGTCGGCGGGCCAGGACCGACGCGGGCGGACCGACGCCATGACGGCCCTCTCGGCCCGCATCCGGGCCCTTTCGTCGTGGCAGGTCGCCCTGTCCGGCGCCCTGATCGCGCTGGGCTTCCTGATCGCCGCCCAGGCTCGCGGTGAGGCCCCCCGGGTACGCTACACGACACAGGAGCGCGCGCCGCTCGTCGAGACGGTGGTTGCCCTCCAGGCGCAGCAGGAGGCGCTCAAGGACCGGATCCTCGACCTCCGCGCGAAGGTGACGGTTGCGGAGCAGGGTGCCGCGGGCAGCGGCGCCCTCGTGAGCGACCTCAACCGGGCGCTCCAGGCGGCCCGTCTCGCCGCGGGGTTGGTGGCCCTGGAAGGTCCGGGGATCTACCTCCAGCTCGAGGATTCGGAGGTACCCGTTCCGCCGGGCGGGTCGGCCGCGGACTACCGCGTCAGTGCGAAGGACCTGCGGCTGGTCGTCGACGAGCTCTGGCTGGCCGGCGCCGAGGCGGTGTCCGTCAACGGGGAGCGCCTCGTCCCGACAACGGCGTTCGTCGACATCGGCGGGACGCTGCTCGTCAACTCGGCCTACCTGGCTCCTCCGTACCAGGTGGCTGCCCTCGGGCCATCCGACCTGTACGACGTCCTCGTGACCGCGCCCGGGTTCGTCGAGCTGGTCCAGGCGCGAGCCGAGCGGTATGGAATCCGGATCTCGTTCGCGGAGCCCGACCGGGTGACCGTGCCCGCGTACGCCGGCACCGTCACGCTTCGCTACGCTCGACCCCCGGCGCCCAGCCCCACGCCCGAGCCCTGATCGATGAAGCAGCCCCGGAGCCAGGTCGCGCTCACCGCCATCGCCCTTCTGCTCGGCCTGCTCGTGGTCATCCAGCTCCGGGCGCAACAGGCGGGAACCGGCCTCGAGACCCAGTCCTCGCAGGACCTGACGCTCCTCATCGCGAACGTGACCACCCGCAACGACCAGCTCCGCGGCGAGGTGGCCGACATCCAGCGGCAGCTGGACACCATCGCGGCCGCCAACGCCCGCGGCGAGACGTCGGTGGGCCAGCTGCGAACCGAGCTCGAACGGGCCCGGATCTGGTCCGGGGAGGATCCTGCGAGCGGGCCGGGAGTCCGCGTCCTCCTCCTCGGTGGTGTGCCGGCCGAGGCGATCTCCGACCTCGTCAACGAGCTGCGGAATGCCGGGGCGGAGGCGATCTCGATCGCCGGGGTGCGCGTGGTCGTCGGGACCGTGGCGGCGGGATCCGCGGGAGCGCTCTCCGTCGAGAGCACGGCACTCGGGCCGCGGATCGAGGTTCTCGCGATCGGGAACCCCGCGGTGCTGACCGGCGGCCTGACCAGGGCCGGCGGCCTCGTCGCCCAGCTGCAGACGCGCTACGAGGACGTCGTCGTCGAGGTGACGCCGCTCGACACGGTCGTCGTGCCGGCGGCCGGTCGCTCGCTCGTGCCGATCCTCGGTGTGCCGCGCCCCTGACGTCGAGCGGCCTCGTGGCCAGGTCCCGGGTGCTACCCTCGCGTCCGATGCAGTCTTTCGCGTGCCCGTGAGCGCTCCAATCCCCTTCCGGCTCGGCGACCGCCTGGAGCTGCGCCGCCGGCATCCGTGTGGCGGGAACGCCTGGGACGTCGATCGCCTCGGTGCGGACATCGGCCTGCGCTGCACGACCTGCGGGCGCCACGTCCTGCTCGAACGCCGGGCCGTCGAGCGGCGCCTGGTCCACTTCGCCGCCCGGGGTCCCGGGACAGGGCCGGCATGACGCTCGGCGAGCTGCCGATGACCGCGCGCGACACGAGCAGTCTCGCGGTCTTTCGCAACCGGCCGTTCCTGCTGCTCTGGCTCTCCCAGCTGGCGACCCAGGTCGGCGGGAACATGGTCCTGTACGGGCTGACGATCCTCGTCCGCGACCTGACATCCTCGAACAGCGCCGTCTCCATCCTGATCCTGACCTTCCTCGCGCCGGCAGTGATCTTCAGTGCCATCGCCGGCGTCTACGTCGACCGCTACGACCGCCGCCTGGTGCTCGTCGTCAGCAACGTGCTGCGCGCCGGCCTCTTCATCGCCCTCGCGCTGCTGGACGCCAACATCGCGGCCGTCTTCGTGCTGAACATGGCCGTCTCGATCGTCACGACCTTCTTCGCGCCGGCCGAGCTCTCGATGATCCCCATCGTCGTGCCGGCCAGCCAGCTCACGGCGGCCAACGGGATCTTCACGCTCACCCTGAATGCCGCCTTCGCGATCGGCTTCGCGGTGCTGGGCCCGCTCGTCGTGACCATTGCGAATCCGACGGTCCTCATCGTGCTCGTGGCGGCTCTCTACCTCGTGGCCAGCGTCTTCTGCTGGACGCTGCCGCCGGCACCGCCCGGGACGATGCCGCACGGCGACACCGTGCACGAGACCGAGGAAGCGGTCGGCTCCTTCCTCGAGCAGTTCCGCGAGGGCATCGGCTACGTTCAGGCTCACCCGATCGTGCGCTGGTCGCTCCTCTATCTCGGGGTCGCGGCGTCGATCGTGGGCATCCTCGGCGTCCTCGGCCCGGCCTTCGCGGCGGACGTCCTCGGCCTCCGCACGAAGGACTTCGTCATCATCGTGCTCCCGCTCGGCATCGGCGTCGTGGTGGGTGTCGTGGCGGTCAACATCCTCCAGCCCCTCGTCTCCCGGCGCCGCCTCATCGAGTCGGGGATGATGGTGCTCGGCGTCAGCCTTGCCGGGATCACGATCGCGGGCCCCATCGCCCAGCTCGTGCGCGACGTGAACGACCGGGTTCCCGGACCCGACCTGTCGGCCTACGTCAGCGTGCTGACGATCGTCGTCGTCATCGCCTTCGTGGCCGGCATCGGGTACGCGTTCACCGCGATTCCCGCCCAGACCGAGCTCCAGTCCGAGATTCCGCAGGCGGTGCGCGGGCGGGTCTTCGGGATCCTGAACATGCTCGTCTCCGTGGCCAGCCTCCTGCCGATCGTCATCGTGGGACCGATCTCCGACGCGTTCGGAACCATGCCCGTCGTCCTCGTTGCCGCGGGCGTCATCTTCCTCGTCGGAATCGTGTCGCTCGTGGCGCGCGGCCACGCTGCCCTGGCCGACGACCTCCCCGAGGCGGTCGAGCCCGGGGAGACGGTGGTCGTGGAGACGGAGCCGGCGGCCGCCGCGACGCCCGGACCGTCTCCCGAGGAGCCATGAGCCCGTTGCCGCGGGTCGCCGTGATCTTCACGGGCGGGACCATCAGCATGACCCAGGATTCGGCGGCCGGGGGAGCCGTGCCTTCTCTGTCCGGCGCCGACCTGCTCGCCGCGGTACCCGGCCTCGCCCGACGCGCCGACGTCGTCCCGATCGACCTGGGCCGGGTTCCGGCAAGCCATCTCTCGTTTGCCGACGTGCTCCGCATCCGCGGCGTCGTCGACGGCGCGCTCGACGACCCGGCCACGCGCGGCGTGGTGGTGGTCCAGGGGACCGACACGCTGGAGGAGACGGCATTCGCCTGGGACCTCTGCCACACCGACGCCCGGCCGGTGGTCGTGACCGGCGCCATGCGCAACGCGAGCGAGCCGGGCTGGGACGGGCCGGCGAACCTGCTCGGCGCCGTCCGCGTCGCCGCGGCGGACGCGGCCCGGAACGCGGGGGTGCTCGTGGTGCTCGGCGGCCAGATCCACGCGGCCGACGCCGTCGCGAAGCGTCACGCGTCGGCCATCGACGCCGTCGCGACACGCGAGGGTCCGCCCCTCGGGCGGGTGGGGGAGGGGGGCGTCAGGCTTCGGCCACGTGGTCCCCGGCGGACGCTGCCCGCGAGGCCGGCGTCAGCCGCCATGCCCATCCCGATCATCGTGGCGGCCCTCGAGACGACCGGCGACGCGCTCGACGCCGCCGTTCGAGACGGTGCGCGCGGTGTTGTCGTGGCCGCGACCGGCTCCGGGAACACGCACCCCGATCTTCTTCGCGCGGCGGTGGACGCCCGTGCCGCGGGCGTGCCCGTGGTGCTGGCCTCGCGCACCGGCGCCGGGGCGGTGGGTCCGACGTATGCCTTCCCGGGCGGGGGAGCGACCTGGGTTCGAGCCGGCATCCCCCTCGCGGGTGGCCTCACCCCCGTGCAGGCCCGGGTCGCCCTGGCCCTGGCCCTCGGGGCCGGAATGGCCGGGGTGGCCCTGGCCGAGCTGCTGCTGGGGCCGGGCGGCGCCTGAGGTCCATCCCGCGCCCTGAGCTGCGTCCGCGCGCCTGAACTCAGTGCCGGTGGCGGCTATCCTTGCCCCACTCGCCCCGTCACGGAGGATCGCCGCGATGTCGTTGCCCCAGGATGCCCGAAAGCAGGACCTGAATCGTCGGCTGGAGACGGTCAGCTGGGGGCTCTTCCTCATCATGCTCGGCGGCTTCGCGCTGGTGAAGGGCGTCCCGGAGGGGACCTGGCTGATCGGCGCGGGGCTGATCATGCTCGGGCTCAACGCCGTGCGGCTGCTGGTCGGGATCCGGGCGAGCTGGTTCACGATCATCATCGGGACCGTCGCCCTCCTCTCCGGGCTGGGCAGCGTCCTCGGCATCGACATCCCCGTCGGCCCCGTCCTCATCATCCTCATCGGCCTCGCCATCGTCGTCCGGGCCCTGCAGCCGCGCTGGTAGGTCGGGCGGCCCGCCGGGCGCATCGTCGGCCTCGGCGGGCGACATGCGCGGTGGGCCGGTCCCTTTCGACCATGCCGGTCGGGACCATCGAGTCATGCTGGTGGTGGCCCCGGGTGGCCTAGGGTCGTGCGCATGTCGGTGCGCTCGAGACTCCCCCGACCGCCGCGGATCTTCCCCCACGGCTCGGCGCCCGCGACCCCCGGAGAGACGACCGCGGATTCGCCCGAGGTCCCCATCGTGGGGCTCACCCTGTACACGGGCGACGCTCTCGCATTCGGCTACCTGGCGCTCTCCGCCAGCCGGGTGACCGACCTCATGAACGAGCACGATTTATTCGAGTTCGTGGACACGTACCTCCAGAGCATCGACGACGGGCACGGACTCGCGCTCCGGTCGGTGGTGATCACGCGGGAGGAGATCTTCGCCGTCGCCGTCGCGGGACCGCGCGGTGATCCACGGCGCCGGAAGCGGACGCGCCCCATTCCCATCGAGTTGCGTCTCGGGCCCTACGATGTTCGCGGGAACATCCACGTGCCGCCCGGGACGGACCCCATCATCGCCTTCCGGAACCGGCGGACCATGGTCCCGCTCACGGAAGCGACGGTCGAGTGGGACGCGCCGGACGGTCGGCAGGTCGCCCAGTGGGAGACCGTGGTCGTCAACCGGCTCCTCACCAACTGGATCGCTCCCGCGCGGCGGGACGTCCGCCCTCGCAACCTCCAGCTGGTTCCCGAGGTCAACAGCAGCGGCCTGGGCAGGGTCACCTCGCAGCTCCCGGGCCGCTGAGCTCGCCCGGGGGCGTGCGACGCTCCGTCGTCGTCACCGGCCGTGGGGTGTTGCGGTCGCGCCGGGGCCGGCACCCCGACCTGTGCGTCGCGCCCCGACGGGCTCGAGCGAAGCGGCTACCGCCTAGAAGTCGCGCCGGCCTTCGAAGTGGGCGAGGACGCCGGGTCGGGTGCGCTGGTAGACCGCGATCCGGTGGCCGCCGCGCGACCGGTATGAGCTGACCGGTCCCTGCGGGATCTCCAGCGAGCGTTCCGCGATCCAGCCGCGTGCCCGGAGCTCGGCGGTTGCCGCGGCGTGATCCTCGACCCGATACACGAGGATCGGCCGGTCGCCATCGACGTGGTCGGTCAACAGGATGCGTGGCGGATGGTCGGTCAGCTCGAGCATCGCCACGCGAACCCCCGAATCCTCGATCGCGAAGACCACCCGCGCCCCGAATCCATCGACGAGGTCGGTCATGTCGCCCGCCACGTCACGGCTCGGCGTATAGAGGAAGTCGAGGTCCGCGAGGATCACCGTGCGTCGTCCTGTCTGAGGGCCGACAGCGTACCGCGCGCCGTATAAGGCGGTGTAGGGTAATGTGCTCTCGTTGAGCACAACATCGGGCGGTTAGCTCAGTTGGTTAGAGCGCATGCTTGACATGCATGAGGCCAGAGGTTCAAGTCCTCTACCGCCCACCAGATCACGAACGCGTCGAGCGGGACACGCCCGCCGCGGGCACCCCCAGAGAGCCGCGATCCCCGGCTGAGAGTCGCGGCGGGCCGCCCGAGGCCTCGGCACCACCCGTGAGCGGCCGGTGAACCGGTCCGGGCTCCGCCCGTTAGCGCGGCCACGAGAGCGCCGCGCCGGCAACCGCCGGACGAGGCGAAAGCGGGTGGAACCGCGGGAGGCATCGGCCCCTCGTCCTGCAGGGACGAGGGGTTTCGTGTATCCGGAGGAGACGAACGATGGGCGACGAAGAGGCGATCGAGCTCCAGGAGGCGCTCGAGGCGCCCGCTCGCGGCTCGGCGGACGAGCTGCTCGACGCGGGTGCTCACGCGCCCATCGACGCCATGCGCCACTCGGCTGCCCACGTCATGGCCGAGGCGGTGCTCGGCCTCTTCCCCGGCGCGAAGCTGGGCATCGGGCCGGCCATCGACAACGGCTTCTACTACGACTTCGACCTGCCTCGTTCCCTGACGCCCGAGGACCTCGCCGCGGTGGAGGAGCGCATGAAGGCGAGCGTCGCAGCGGCACACCCGTTCGTCCGGACGGAGCTCGCCTTCGCAGACGCGCGGGCGGCGGCAGTCGCCGCGGACCAGGCCTACAAGATCGAGATCCTCGACGACCTGGCCGAGCGGGCGCGGGCCGCCGGCGAGCCGCTCCCGGTGACCAGCTTCTACGAGCACGGGTTGTTCAGCGATCTCTGCAAGGGCCCGCACGTGGCGACGACCGCCGCGATCGGCCCCTTCAAGCTCCTCTCCGTCGCCGGAGCCTACTGGCGCGGCGACGAGAAGCGCCCCATGCTCCAGCGCATCTACGGCACGGTCTGGGAGACCCAGGAGGAGCTGGACCAGTTCCTGTGGCGGCGCGCGGAGGCGAAGAAGCGCGATCACCGTCGGCTCGGCGTCGCCCTCGACCTCTACAGCTTCCACGACGTGGCGCCGGGCTCCGCCTTCTGGCACCCCAAGGGCTGGCGGATCTGGCGCACCCTCGAGGGGGCGATGCGCGAGCTCCAGGAGCGGCGCGGCTACGAGGAGGTCAGCACGCCGATCCTCGTCCACGAGAAGCTGTGGCACCAGTCGGGCCACCTGCCGCTGTACGCGGACAACATGTTCCTCCTCGAGGCCGAAGGGCAGACGTTCTCGCTCAAGCCCATGAACTGCCCCGAGAGCACCTTCATCTATCGCAGCCGCGTGCGCTCCTATCGCGACCTCCCCCTGCGCTACAACGAGTACGGGCGGCTCCACCGCAACGAGCGGTCCGGTGCGCTGTCGGGCCTGACCCGCGTTCGCCAGTTCATCCAGGACGACGCCCACGTCTTCGTCCGCCCGGACCAGCTCGCCGACGAGATGGAGGCGCTGCTGGGCGAGGTCAAGGAGGCGTACGGCTGGGTCGGCTTCGAGCCGCGGTTCGCCTTCGCCACGCGGCCGGACAAGGCGCTCGGCGACCCGGCGCTCTGGGAGCGCGCCGAGGGCCTCATGCGCGAGGCGCTGGAACGCTCTGGCGTGCCCTACGTCGTCAAGCCCAAGGACGGCACCTTCTATGCGCCGAAGATCGACATCTACATCGACGATGCCCTCGGCCGCGAGTGGCAGATGGCCACGATCCAGGCCGATCTGACGATGCTGCCGGAGCGCTTCGACCTGTCTTACATCGACGAGCAGGGCCAGCCGCAACGCCCGATCGCGATCCACCGGGCGATCTACGGCTCGCTCGAGCGGTTCATCGGCATCCTGGTGGAGCACTTCGCCGGCGCGTTTCCGCTGTGGCTGGCACCGGTGCAGGCCGTGGTGATCCCGATCGCCGACCGCCACCTCGAGCCGGCGCGCGAGCTGGCGGCCGTCCTGCGGGCCCGCGGCCTGCGCGTCGAGGTCGACGACTCCGACGGGCGCATGCAGAACAAGATTCGGGTCGCCCAGGAGCTCAAGGTGCCATACATGCTCGTCCTCGGCGATCGCGAGGTGGAGGCGCGGACCGCCGCGCCGCGCACGCGCGCCGGGGAGCAGCAGCCGGCCGAGGGTTGGGAGCCGCTGGCCGAGCGCCTGGCCTCCCAGGCCGCGGCGCGCCGCCCCGACTGAACGTGACGGTGCGGGCCGCCCGCGTGCGCGTTCGCCAGCAGGGTTGTGCTATCCTCCGCCGGCGAACCGCGCCCGGTCCGCGCGTGCGCTTGCACGCCGTGCACGGGCGCTCGTCGATCTCGAAAGCGCGAAGGGGCCGACCATAAGCCGAGAGCTGCGTGTCAACCAGATGATCCGGATCCCACAGGTTCGGGTGATCGATGAGGATGGGAACCAGATGGGTGTCATGCCCACGCTGGACGCCCTCCACCTGGCACAGGAGCGCGGCTACGACCTCGTCGAAGTGGCCCCGACGGCCTCGCCGCCCGTGACCCGCCTCCTCGACTACGGCCAGTACAAGTACGAGCTGGCCAAGCGCGACAAGGAGGCGAAGCGGAAGTCCCGGTCCGTCGAGTTCAAGGAGATTCGCCTGAAGCCGAAGATCGGCCAGGGCGACTTCGATACGAAGGTGCGCCGGGCAATCGAGTTCCTCGAGGAGGGCGACCGGATCAAGGTTGCCGTCCAGTTTCGCGGTCGCGAGCTGACCCACCCGCACCTCGGGCGGGAGCTCCTCAGCAAGTTCGCGGACCAGGTGAAGGACCACGGAGCCCTCGAACGAGCACCGCTCCTCGAGGGCAAGTCGATGCATATCACGATCGCGTCGACCCACAAGCCGAAGCAGCGCGAGCCCGTCCCCGGGGAGAAGCCTCCGGCGACGCACGCCGAGGCGGGCGAGGCGGAGGTTGCCGCTCCGGCGGTCGCGGTCGACGATGCGGGCCAGGTGCCCGCAATGACGGGAGAGTGAGTCCGGCGTGCCGAAGATGAAGTCACACAAGGGCAGCCAGAAGCGGATCGGGGTGACCGGCAGCGGCAAGCCGATCCGCGTGAAGTCCTGGCGCGGCCACCACCTCGAGCTGAAGTCGTCGCGGCGCACCCGCCGCTACGCCGGCAAGACCCTCATCGGGCCGGAGCACGCCGACCAGGTCGCGCGCCTCCTGCCGTACCTGAAGAAGGGCTGACCCCATGGCACGCGTCAGGAGGGGCGTCACCGCCCACCGCCGTCACAAGCGGCTTCTCAACGCGGCCGAGGGCCGCAAGGGGACCCGCAGCCGGCTGGTCAAGCCGGCGCGCGAGGCGCTCCTCCACGCGCTCGCGTACGCGACACGAGATCGCAAGGTCCGGAAGCGCGACATGCGCCAGCTCTGGATCCTGCGCATCAACGCCGCCTCCCGGACCCACGGCGTTCCCTACGCGCAGCTCATCGCCGGCCTGAAGAAGGCCGAGATCCAGCTCGACCGGAAGATCCTCGCCGACATCGCCGTCCGCGACGACGCGACGTTCGGCCGGATCGTCGAGGTCGCCCGCGGCGCCTGATGGCGCGGCCGGGCTCACGCCCGGCCCTCGACCACCGCAGCGGGACCCTCGCGCGCCGCGACGCCGCGAGGGTCCGTGATTCCCGGCCCGGCAGATGGAGGCGCCGCTCCCCACCGTGGACCTCGCAACCCTGACCGCGCAGCTCCGCGCCCTCCGCGACGAGGCCCTGCCGCGGCTCGCCGCCGCGCCCGATCTCGCCGTTCTCGACGAGCTCGACCTGCACTACCTCGGGCGGAAGGGCGGCGCGCTTTCGGCGCTGATGCGCGGCATCGGCTCGCTCCCGGCCGAGGATCGGCCGCGGGTGGGGGTCGTCGTCAACGAGGTCCGCGAGGCGGTGGAGTCGGCGCTCGCCGGGGCGCGCGCGCGGGTCGGCGCCGCGGCCCTCGCGGCGCGGCTCGCCGCGGAGGCCGTCGACGTCACGGCGCCGGCCCGGGCGGTCCCCCGCGGCACCCTCCACCCGATCGTGGAGACGATCGACCGGATCACCCGGATCTTCGGCCAGTTCGGCTTCGTGACCTACGAGGGCCCGGAGGTCGAGACCGACCTCACCAACTTCCAGATGCTCAACATCCCGCCCGACCACCCCGCCCGGGACCTGTGGGACACGCTGTACGTCGACCTGGAAGGCGGCCTGCTGCGGACCCACACCTCGCCGGGACAGATCCGGGTCATGCACGCCGAGCGACCGCCGATTCGCGCGCTGCTGCCGGGCCGGTGCTTCCGCTACGAGGCCACCGATGCCTCCCATGCTTCCGAGTTCTTTCAGGTCGAGGGCCTGATGGTCGACGAAGGCACGAACCTCGCCGACCTGAAGGGGCAGCTCGTCGAGTTCGCCCACGCGATGTTCGGGGAGGGGACGGCGACGCGGTTCCGGCCGGGCTACTACCCCTTCACGGAGCCTTCGGTCGCCTTCGACATCGGCTGCCTCGTCTGCGGGGGACCCGGCTGCCCCGCCTGCGGGCGGACCGGCTGGATGACGATCCTCGGGGCCGGCATGGTCCACCCCGTCGTCCTGCGCCACGGCGGGATCGACCCGGAGCGGTACCAGGGCTTCGCCTTCGGGATGGGCGTGGAGCGGATCGCGATGCTCCGCCACGGGATCACCGACATCCGGGCCTTCCTCGACGACGACCTCCGCTTCCTGGAGCAGTTCCGATGAGGGTTCCCCTCTCCTGGCTCCGCGACTACGTCGACGTCGAGCTCACGCCCGAGAAGCTCGCCGAGCGGCTCACGCTCCTCGGCATGGAGATCAAGGGGCTGGAGCGCTGGGGCGCCGACTGGCAGAACGTCGTGACCGGCGAGCTGCTCGAGGTGACCCGGCACCCGCGTGCGGACCGCCTGTCGCTGACGCGCGTCCGCGTGGGCGACGAGGTGCTCGAGATCGTCTGCGGGGCCACCAACATCGCCGCCGGGCAGCGGGTTCCGGTTGCGCTTCCGGGCGCCGTGTTGCCCGGCAACCGCGTCATCGAGCGCACCGAGAAGATGGGCGCCGTCAGCAACGGGATGCTCTGCTCCGGCGACGAGCTGCGCCTCACCGGCGACGCGGAAGGGATCCTCATCCTCCCGGCGGACACGCCGCTCGGCGTGCCGCTGGCCGACCTCTTCGGCGACGTGGTCCTCGACGTGGACGTCAAGCCGAACAGGGGCGACGCCCTCTCCCTCGTGGGCCTCGCCCGCGAGGTGGCGGCGATCAGCGGAGCGCCCGTCCGCCTCCCGGAGATTCGCCTGGTCGAGGCGGAGGGCCCGGCGACCGCGGACCTGCTGGCGGTCGCGGTGGCCGATCCGGCGCTCTGCACCCGGTTCGTCGGCCGCTGGGTGAGCGGGGTCGCCATCGGACCCTCCCCGGATCGCGTCCAGATGCGTCTCCTCGCCGCCGGCCTCCGTCCGGTGAGCAACGTCGTCGACGCCACCAACTACGTCATGCTCGAGCTCGGCAAGCCGACGCACGCCTTCGATGCGGCGGTCATCGCCCGGGACGCGAACGGACGGGCGCGACTCACGGTCCGGCTGGCCGTCGCGGGCGAGCGCCTGGAGACGCTCGATCACGTTGAACGGGAGCTCGAAGGCGACGCCCTTCTGATCGCGGACGGCGACGGCCCGCTGGCGCTCGCCGGCGTCATGGGCGGCGCCCGCTCCGAGGTGTCCGGCACAACCCGCGACGTGATCATCGAGTCGGCCGTCTTCGACCCGGTGAGCATCCGGCGCACAGCCTTCCGCCACGCCCTGCGGTCCGAGGCCAGCCTCCGCTTCGAGAAGGGGCAGGAGGCGCGCCTGGCCCGCCTGGGCGCCGACCGCGTGGCGGAGCTGGTGGTGGCCTGGGCCGGCGGCGACGCCGCGAGGGGTCGGGTCGACACGGCTCCCGACGAGCCCGGGGCCGGACGCGTCCCGTTCCGCCCCGCCCGCATCAATCGGTTGCTCGGCACGGCCTTCACCGACGCGGAGCAGATCGAGCTGCTGGGGCGCATCGGGATCGACGTCGAGGCGGCGTTTCCTGCCGCCGACGCGGGCGCGCCGGTGGTGGCGCTGGTGCCGACATGGCGCCGCGACCTCCACATCGAGGCGGACGTCGCCGAGGAGATCGCCCGCGTCGGCGGCTACGACGCCGTGCCGACGAAGACGCCCGACACGCAGATGCCGCGCTTCCGCCCCGACCCGCTGGAGCGTCGGGACGCGATCCGCCGACTGCTCGCCGGAGCGGGCCTGACCGAGGTCGTGACGCCCGCCCTCGTCCCCGAGTGGCAGGCCGATCGCCTTGCCTGGCCCGTGGCGGCTGCTGCCGGCATCACCGGCGAGGAGGCGGTCGCCGGCGACCTCATCCGCGTCCGGAACCCGCTCTCGGAGCGCCACGCCGTCCTGCGGCGCGGCCTGGTCGGGAGCCTGCTGGACGTCCTCGCCAGCAACGAGCGGCACGGCCGCGACGACGTCGCGGTCTTCGAGGTGGGCAAGGGCTACGCGGCAGGTCCGGACGGCAGCCCTGCCGAGTGGTGGCGCCTCGCCTTCCTCCTTGCCGGCGCAGCGGTGCCCGCATCATGGAACCTGGGAGGGCGGCCCTGGGGGCTCGAGGACGGCAAGGCCCTCGTGGCGCTCGTCGCCCGCACGCTCGGTGCGGCCCCGCCCGTCTTCCTGCCCCACCTGGACGCGGCGCCGCTCCACCCGGGGCGATCCGCGCTCGCAACCGCGGCGGACAGCGTCAGCGGACTGGTCGGCGAGATCCATCCCGCCACCCTGGCGGCATGGGACCTGCGCGCGGGCCGGGTCGTCGTCGGAGAGCTCGCGGTCGCCGGACTGGGGGCGGGCCAGCTCCCGGCGGTCCGCGTCGTCCCGGTGGGACGCCACGCCGGCGTGGAACGGGACCTCGCCGTCGTCGTGGCCGAGGACGTCGAGGCGGGCGCCGTGGCGACCACGCTCCGGGCCGCCGGAGGCCCCCTCGTGCGGAGCCTGACCCTCTTCGACGTCTATCGCGGATCGCCGCTGGGGCCGTCGGAGAAGGGCCTCGCCTGGCGGCTCGCCGTCCGCGCCGACGATCGCTCCCTCGACGAGGGTGAGGTCGATGCCCTCCTGGGCAGGCTCGTCGAAGCCGTGGTTGCCACCCACGCAGGTCGTCTGCGCGCCTGATCCTGGTCGTGGTGGTGCTCGCGCGCGCCGCATCCGGTTGCGACGACCGGAAGCGGCGGCGTAGAGTGGCACGTGGTCGCCGGGGAATGAGGCGAAGCGCACGAGCGTACGCCCAGGGCGTCCGAGAGCGGAGGCTGCGTGGAGTTCTTCGAGGGGCTCAATCTCTTCGACATCCTGGTGGTCTTCTTCGTGGCCGGCTTCTTCGTCGTCGGCTACATCCAGGGAACCCTGCGTCGGGCGCTCGGGCTGGCCATTGCCCTGGTCTCGCTGCTCATCGCGCTGAGCCTCCGCGACTCGCTGGGCGCCTGGCTGGCGCAGTACTGGGTCCATCTGCCGGCGCCCTACGTCTACATGATCGCGTTGGGCGGCAGCTTCCTGGTGATCTACATCGCGGGGTCGATCGCGGTCCAGACCTTCTACCGCAGGACAACGCTGTTCACCAAGGCGGCGGTGATCGACGAGCTCGTGGGCGGGATTCTCGGTGCCGTCCAGGCCCTCCTGCTGGTGGGAGCACTCATCCTCATCCTCGACTCGTACTACGCCCTGCCCGGCGCCGGCAGCGATCCCGATGAGCTCGGGATCCTGCGGGACATCTACAGCTTCTATAACGGATCCCTGGTCGTGGAGCTGTTCCGGGCGTCGCTCATCCCGCTTTTCATTGCCCTCTTCGGCTGGTTCGTCCCCAAGGACATCGCCGAGATGTACAGCTGACGCCAACCGGCGATCTCGCCGGCCTCCTCGCCGGGCCGGTGGTCGAGGCGGCCCGCGGCCTGATCGGGGCGTGCCTCGTTCGCGAGGCGAACGGGGTCCGGCGTGTCGGCAGGATCATCGAGGTCGAGGCGTACGCCGGGCCCGAGGATCGCGCCTCACACGCGCGGTTCGGGCTCCGGTCGCGGGCAGCAACCATGTTCGGCGCGCCGGGCCGGGCCTACGTGTACGGTGTCTACGGCACGGTACGCTGCCTGAACGTCGTGACCGGGCCGGAGGGACAGGCGGCCGCCGTGCTCCTGCGAGCCGTCGAGCCGTTGGCGGGCGCGGAGCCGATGCGCGCGGCGCGGATTGCCCACGCGGTCACGGCCCGGCGGGAGGATCCGGTCGCGGCGGCGGCGAGGCTGGAGCGGGTGCCGGACGCACGCCTCGCGGTAGGGCCGGGGAACCTCGCGGCGGCCTTCGCGGTGGGCCTGGCAGACGACGGGGCCGACCTGCTCGACCCGGCCGGAAGCCTTCGGCTGGAACCCCGCCCGGAGGATGGCCCGCCGCTCGCCATCCGGGCGACGCCGCGGATCGGGATCGCCTACGCGGGGCCAGGGTGGGCGGATCGGCCGTGGCGATTCGTGGCCGCTCTCGCCAGGTAGAGTCGGGCCACTCCACGCGCAGCTCGTCCGAGACGGGCCAGGACGTGGAGGGCCCGTTCCGTCGTCTCCGCGCCGAGCCTCGCCCGTGGGCTCGCCACGTGCACCGGCGCGCGAACGCGGAGACGGCGGTCCGGTGGGTGGTCTGGCACGATCGGCCACATGCCGTTCGGATGCGCGTGGACAGATCTTCAGTCAGCGGTGTTCGAGCTGGCGTTCCTGCGGTTCTTCTGGGGCAGGCGCGCCTCCTGGACGCCGGCGGCGTGGAAGCTGCCGCTTGCCGTTGCCGCACGGCGAGTCGGCAGGCCCCTCAGCCCATCGCTTGGCCCGTTAGCCCGTCGCCTGGCACTTCGGGCACGAGGTGTCGGCGAACGAGCCCATTCGAACGTGCTCCGCGTGGGTCCTTTCGACCTCCTGGCATCCCGGGCACGAGGTGTCGGCGAACGAGCCCATGCGGAGGTGCACTGCGTGCGACGATTCCTGTCCCTCGCTGAACGAGGCCGGAATGTCGTCGGCGGCAGTATGCGGGAGTGTCCTTTGACCGTCAGCGAACGAGCCCACGTGCTCGTGGTCAGAATCGCTCATCGAAAATACCCCCACGTTGGTCGCACTCAGGCCCGGCGCTTCGTTGCCCCGGTCGCGGTCTCAATGGGCGGGACCGAGCCCTTCCCGGTCCCCACGCCGCCCAGCTCGCGCCAGGGTTCGCCGACGCCTCTGCGTCCTTCGGTCCGTACGTTAGCCGTCGACCCCTCGCCGTGCAAGGTGTTTCGCGGCCACGCCGGCCACGGGGCCCGAGCCTCGTGCAACGTCGGCGTCGCCGGGGCCCGCAGCCAGGGCCCGAACCGCGCTAGTCTGCGCCTCGTGAGAGACGGCCCCCGGCGTGTCGGCGAGCACTCGTGAACGGCGGATCTACGCGAGCGTTCTACCCCTGCCCGCCGCGGCGATTCGTGGCCACCGGTTCGCCGATCGCCGGCGCGGGGGCCTGATGGACGCCAAGTCGATCGCCCTCCTCGAGTTTCCCCAGGTCCGCGAGCGCCTCGCCGCGGCCACGGGGTTCCCGCCCGGGCGACGCCTCGCCGAGGCGCTGCTGCCGTCGCCCGACCCCGTGCTCGTCGAGATCGGCCTCGAGGAGACGTCCCAGGTGCGGGCCCTCCTGTCCGAGCGGCCGAGCGTCGGGATCGGGGGCGCCCACGACGTCGGCCCGGCCGTGGACCGCGCGGCCCGGGGTGGACGGCTGGACGCCGCGCAGTTCGCGGCGATCGCCCAGACGCTCGAAGCCGGATCTCGCCTGCGCGACGTCCTGGCGGACGACAGGCGCTCGCTCCTGCACGAGCTGGCCCGGAGCCTCCATCCGCTCCCGGGCCTGCGCTCGACCCTGGAGCGCAGCTTCGACCCGGCGGGAGAGGTCCTCGACACGGCGTCGCCGCGCCTCGGTGCTCTTCGCCGGGCGACGCGTCACGCCTACGAGCGACTGCGGTCGCGACTGGAGCAGCTCGTCCACTCGAGCGACCTTGGAGGCGCCCTCCAGGACCCGATCGTCACCCTCCGCAATGGGCGCTACGTGGTGCCGGTGCGGGCGGATGCCCGGAGCCGGGTCAAGGGGATCGTCCACGACGCGTCGGGCAGCGGGCAGACGCTGTTCGTCGAGCCGCTCGTGGCGGTGGAGCTCGGCAACGCCTGGCGCGAGGCCCAGCTCGCCGAGGCGGCGGAGGTCGAGCGGATCCTCGACGAGCTGTCGGCCCTGGTGGGCAGCCAGGCCGGCCCGCTGGTGGAGACGCTCGGCGCCCTCGCCCGGTTCGACTTCTGGAGTGCCAAGGCTCGCCTGGCCGAGGAGATGGACGCCGTCCGCCCCGAACCGGCGGCTCGCACCGAGATCGTCCTCAAGGGCGCCCGCCACCCGGGGCTGAGCGGTCGCGTCGTCCCGATCGACGTCGAGCTCGGAACCGACTTCCGGGCGCTCGTCGTGACCGGTCCGAACACCGGCGGGAAGACCGTCACGCTGCGCACGATCGGCCTCCTCGTCCTCATGCACCAGGCCGGGCTCCACGTTCCCGCCGACCCGGGCAGCCGTCTCCCCGTGCTGGTCGACCTGTTCGCCGACATCGGGGACGAGCAGAGCATCGCCCAGAGCCTCTCGACCTTCTCCGGGCACCTGCGCTCGATCGTCCGGATCGCTGCCGCCGCGGGCCCCGCCACGCTCGTGCTCCTGGACGAGCTCGGCGCGGGCACCGACCCGACCGAGGGCTCGGCCCTGGCCCAGGCCCTGCTCGACCACTTCCTGCGCAGCGGAGCCCTCGTGGCCGCCACCACCCACTACGCGGAGCTCAAGGTCTACGCCCACACGACTCCCGACGTGCGGAACGCCTCCGTCGAGTTCGACCTGGAGACCCTCTCGCCGACCTATCACCTCCGGATCGGCCTGCCCGGCGGCAGCCAGGCCTTCGCCATCGCCGAGCGGCTCGGGCTCTCCCCGTCCATCGTCGCCGAGGCCCGTTCCAGGCTGAGCGAGGGCCAGCAGGCCTTCGAGGAGACGCTGGCCTCGATCCGGGCCGCCGACCTGGCAACCCGCGCAGCGCTCGATCGGGCCCGGGCGGCCGAGCAACGCGCGGCCGAGTCGCAGCGCGCCGCGGACGAGGAGCGACGGCGGGCGCGCCGGGAACGCGATGAGACGGTCACGGCTGCGCGCGCCGATGCCGAGCGCATCGTCGAGGATCTCCGCGCCGATGTCAGCGGCGCCCGCCGCCGCCTCGAGCGCGAGACGGTGACCGCGCCGGCGCTGGACGAGGTCGTGGAGCGGGCCGAGGCCCGGCTGGGGCGGCTGCCCGCGCCCGCTCCCGCTCCGGCGGCCGCGCCGCAGGCGGCCCCCGTCGCGTGGCGGGTCGGCGCCCGTGCCCGCAGCCGCACCGGGGGCTGGGAGGGCCGGATCGTCGCCCTCGAGCGTGGCGGCAGGCGCGCCACCCTCGAGGTTGGCGGGATGCGCGTGACGGCGCCCACCGCGGACCTCGAGCTTCCCGCGGCCTCCGGCGGCGAGATCTCCCGCGCGTCGCGGCCGGACGGCGGGGCGGCCGATGCGGCGTCCGGGATCGGCCGGCTGCGCCTGGAACGCGCCCGGACCGTCGCGTCATCCCTCGACGTGCGGGGAGCCCGGGTGGAGGAGGCCCTGGAGGTGGTGGACCGCTACCTCGAGGACGCCGCCCTGGCAGGTCTCGAGCGGGCGACGATCATCCACGGCCTGGGCACCGGAGCCCTGCGCGATGCCGTGCGCGCGGCCGCCGCGGCGCACCCGCTCGTCAGCTCGGTCCGCGCCGGTGAGCGGGGCGAGGGCGGCGACGGGGCGACGGTCGTCGGACTCTAGGGCACGAATGGCGGCGGCGTCTCCCCGCCGCCATCTCCCGGCGGCGGCGACTCGCCCGGGGGCGGCGTGTCGAAGGGGAACCCCGGCGGGAACGGCTCGAAGGTCGGCGCCGGGATCTCGCAGAGCTCGGTTGGCGCGAACGGCGCGCCCCACGTGCTGCCGAAGGGGTTCCAGACACCGCTCTCGTAGAAGTAGGTCGTCCGGGTCCGCTCCGGCCCGCCGGCGACGCCCGATCCATGCGCAGCGCGCGCCAGCCAGCCACGGTTGAACTCGCCCCACGACGCAAACTCGGATTCGACGCCCCCGAGGTTCAGGAAGCCCGTGACCTCCTTGGGCCCGACACAGCCCTCCTGCCACAGCTTTCCCGTGGCCGCGTCGATCTCGATGCCGACTTTCGTGTTGTCGACCTCGGTCGGCACGGCATCCTCGATGAACCAGTCCTTCACGGTCCTCGTCGTGAACGGGCCGGGCTTCAGGCCGCTGAAGGCGTCGACGGTGGCCTGCACCACGCCCGGTGGCCGGCGGAAGGTGGCAATGGGAGTGCCCTTGGAAGCCTGGGTCAGGAACGATTGCCAGAGCGAGGCGGCCGACTCGAGGGCCACGACGTCCTTCTTCGGCTCCGAGTTGTCGCTGTTGCCCATCCACGCGCCGACGACGAGAGCCGGTGCCTGGGGGTCCTCCGGCGGGGCGAGGAAGCCGACGGCGGTCAGGTCGATCGTGGCGTCCGTGGTCCCGGTCTTGAGGGCGGCGGGGCGTCGCGCGGTGCCGTTCAGGATCTTGCGCTTGCTCCAGAACGGGTTCTGGGCGGGGTCGGTGTTGGAGCTGAGGATGTCGGACATGATGAAGGCGGCCTGGGCGCTCACGACCCGCTTGCCGGTCGTCGTCGCGCCCTCGAGCGGCCAGATCTTCTCCCCCTGCGCGTTGCGGACCTCGAGGATCGTCGTGCGCGGCATGAGCACGCCGCTGTTGGCGATCGCGCCGTAGGCGCTGATGAGGTCGATCATGTGGACCTCGACGGTGCCGATGGCGAGCGCCGCCCCAGCCGGATTCGTCGCGCTCTGGTAGCGGATCCCGAACTCCTTGGCCCGTTCGTAGACGCGGTCGGGCCCGATCCTGATCCCGGCCTTGATGGCCGGGATGTTGAGGGAGACCTGGATCGCCTGGCGCAGGCGCACGGGCCCCCGCTCCATCCTGTCGGCGTCGACCGGCGTCCAGCCGCCCCCGAAGTCCGTGACGACGTCCATGAACATCGTCGACGCTGTCAGGGTGCGATCCTCGAGGCCGACGATGTAGTTGATCGGCTTGAAGGCGGATCCCGGCTGCCGCCAGCCGTCCTCGAGCACGTCGAACTGCGGCTGGAACTGCTTGTTGCCCTTGAGGTAGAAGCCGGCGCTGCCGGTGTATGCGTAGACCTCGCCGGTCCGGTAGTCGACCGCGGCCAGGGCGCCGTTCTGGACCCCGGTGCCGCGCATGTTCTTGATCCACGCCTGGTACGGGATGCCGAGCGTCTTCAGGTACGCCGCCGTGTCCTTGGCGTTCGGCGCCCGCGCTCCCGCTTCGGTCCATTTCTCGGCCATGCGCTGGAGCCGCCAGTCGAGGGTGGTGATCACGGTGTACCCACCCGAGTCGACCTGGGGGCAGTTGTTCGCGGCATCGGGGCCGCACAGGATCCGGCCGAGCTCGCTCCGTACCTGCAGCACGAACTGCGGCGCCAGGATCCGCCGGTTGGCGGGCGGGGTCAGGACGACCGGCTCCTGCATCGCGCGGTCGTAGTCCTCCGTCGTGTAGACGCCGGCGGTCAGGACCGAGCGCGTCTTCATCAGCTCGAGGATCCGGTTGCGGCGCAGCACGACGGCCGAGTCGGCCGGGACGACGAGCTGCGTCGTGCCATCCGGCAGCTCCTCCTGGACCGCATTGCGGATGAGGTCGTACGTCGACGGGGACTGCAGCATCCCGGCGAGGATGGCCGCCTGGGCCAGGGTGAGCTTGTCGAGGCTGACGCCCCAGTAGCCGCGCGCGGCGGCCGCGATCCCGTAGCTGTTGTTCCCGAAGAAGTTGTCGTTCAGGTAGGCGGCGATGATCTTCTTCTTGCCTTCCTGACCGGGAAAGGCCTGGGTCAGGCGGATCGACTGGATGATCTCCCGGATCTTCCGCTCGTACGTGGAGGTGAACGCGGACTCGGGAAGCAGCCGATTACGGACCAGCTGCTGGGTGATCGTCGAGGCTCCGCGGGCGTTGCCCGAGATCGTGTCGACAGCCGCCGACACGATGCCGATCGGATCGAAGCCGGCGTTCTCCCAGAACGTCCGGTCCTCGGTCGCCGTCGTGGCGTCGACCACGGCCGGGGGGATCTCGTCGAAGGTCACCACGTCGCGACGCTCGCGGGCGAAGGTCGCCAGGGCCACCTTGCCGCTGCGATCGTAGATCTTGGTTTCCTCGTCGAAGTGGATGTTCCCGAAGACGTCCATCGGATCGGGGAGATCCTGGCTGTAGTACGAGAACGCGGTGACGGCGCCCGCGAATCCGACGGCGCCCACGGCGAGGAGCGCGGCGAACAGGAAGAGGGGGATCGCGATCGCGATGCCGGCGACCGCGCGCCTTCCGGAAGAGGGCCGATGGCTGGAGCCGGTCCGGCGGCGGCGCTGCCGTCGCGCGAGGCTGGTCTGCATGGCGTCGGTCACGATAGCATAGCGGTCATGGATCCCCGTTCGGTGCCCCCGGGTTGCTTCGACGCGTGCGACCGACACGGTGTGACGCCGTGAGCGCGAGCCGCCTCTCGAGCCTGCTGCCGGACCTGCGCTGGCGCGGCCTCGTCCATGACCTCACCGAGGGCCTGGAGGCGCGGCTGGCCACCAACGAGCCGATCCGCGCCTACAACGGGTTCGACCCGACCTTCCGCTCGCTCCACGTCGGCCACCTGGTCCCCGTCTACGGCCTCATGCGGCTCCAGCACGCCGGCGGCCAGCCGGTTGCCCTCGTGGGCGGGGCGACCGGGCTGATCGGGGACCCTTCGGGGCGATCGAACGAGCGGCCCCTCCTCGATCGTCCCGCCGTCCAGGCCAACGTGCACGCGATCCGCGATCAGCTGGCGCGCTTCCTCGACTTCGCCCCCGGGGCCACCCAGGCCCTCGTTGTCAACAACCTCGACTGGCTCGGCGAGGCTCGGCTGCTCGACTTCCTGCGCGACGTCGGGAAGCACTTCACGGTCCCCTACATGCTCGACAAGGACTCGGTCCAGGCCCGGCTGGGCAAGGGTCTCTCGTTCACCGAGTTCAGCTACATGCTCCTGCAGGCGGCCGACTTCGCCCACCTCCAGCGCTCGCACGGGGTCGAGCTCCAGTGCGGAGGCGCCGATCAGTGGGGGAACATCACGGCCGGCCTCGAGCTGATCCGGCGCACCGCGCGCCCGGGGGCGGGCGGCCGGGAGCCGGCCCACGGGCTCGCCTATCCGCTCCTCCTCTCGCCCTCCGGGGCCAAGCTCGGCAAGAGCGAGGCCGGTGACTCGATCTGGCTCGACGCGTCGCTCACCTCGCCCTACCGCTTCTACCAGTACTGGCTCGACGCCGACGATCGCGACGTGGGCGTCTACCTGCGCTGGTTCACGATGTTCGAGCGGGGCCGGATCGAGGAGCTGGAGGCGGAGCACGCGGCCGCCCCGGAGCGGCGTACCGCCCAGCGGGCCCTGGCGCGCGACGTCACCGAGCTGACCCACGGGCGCGGCGCGGCCGAGCGGGTCGCCCGCGTGAGCGAGATCCTGTTCGGGGGAGACCCGACCCGCGCCGCGGCCCAGACCCTGGCCGACCTGGCGGCCGAGATTCCGGCGTCCCCGTGGCCCGAGGATGACGCGCCGATGGACGTGCTCGCGATCCTGGTGGCGACGGGGGCCGCGGGCTCCCGCGCGGACGGGCGACGGCTCGTCGAGCAGGGAGGGGTGCACGTCAACGGCGCCGCCGTCCGTGACGTCGCGGCGACCTTCGGGCCCGACGACCTGCTGGCCGGGCGGTACCTGCTGGTGCGGCGCGGCAAGCGGGACCAGCGCATCCTGGTCCGGGGGCTGGGACGAGCATGAGAGTGGCGGCGCGCGGGCACGTCCAGGTCATCTCCGGGTGCATGTTCAGCGGGAAGACCGACGAGCTGCTCCGCCTCCTGCGGCGCGCCGAGATCGCCCGGCGCCGGATCCTGCTGGTCCGGCCCGTGATCGACGACCGGACCGAGCTCGAGGTCGTGCGCAGCCGGTCCGGCGCCGCGTTCCAGTCCACGGCCGTCGGCGACCCGTCCGAGATCGAGACCCTGGCCAAGGATGCCTGGGCGGACGTCATCGCGATCGAGGAGGCCCAGTTCTTCCCCGACGGCCTCGTGGACGTCGTGGAGCGCCTGGCCGTGGCCGGCCGGACCGTCATCTGCTGCGGGCTCAACACGGACTTCCGGGGCCGCCCGTTCGGCCCGATGCCGAGGCTCCTGGCGATCGCCGACGACGTCCGGTCGCTTTCCGCGATCTGCACCGTCTGCGGCGAGGAGGCGACGCGGACGCAGCGGCTGATCGACGGCAGGCCGGCGGGGGCCGACGAGCCCGTCGTCGTGGTCGGCGGCCTCGCCTCGGAGGCCCCGACGCCGCGCCGCGAGAGCTACGAGGCGCGCTGTCGCGCCCACCACGAGCTGCCGTAGCGGACCGGCTCCCTCCTCAGCGCCCGTGCCGGGAGCGCAGGCGCTCGAGGACCGCCGCCGGGGGGAGGTCGCGCTCGGCCAGGAGGACGAGGGCGTGGTACAGGAGGTCGGCAGCCTCACCGACCAGGGCGTCACGCGTCGCACCGCGGTCGCCGCCGGCCGCCTCGACGGCCGCGTCGTCCTTGGCCGCCATGAGGACCTCGGTCGCCTCCTCGGCAACCTTCCGCGCCGGGCCGTCGACTCCCGCCGCGAGCAGCCGGGCGGTGTACGAGCCCTCCGGCCGTCGCGCGGCCCGGTCCGCGATCGTCGCCCAGAGGTCCTCGAGCCAGGCGAACCCCTGGGCCGAGCCGGCCACGGTTTCCACCGCATCGCGCCGGGCGGGTCCTTCCGCGGCCCCGTCGAGGTCGAAGCAGCTCCGCTCCCCGCGGTGGCAGGCCGGCCCGGCCGGCGTGACCCGGGCCAGGAGCGCATCACCGTCACAGTCGAGGGCGAGGTCCACGAGCCGCAGGACGTTGCCGCTCGTCTCGCCCTTGCGCCAGAGGGTCGCGCGCGAACGGGAGAAGAAGTGGACGTCCCCGGTCGCAAGCGTCGCCGCAACCGCCTCCGCGTTGGCCCACGCGAGCATCAGGACCCGGCCATCGTCGGCATCCTGCACCACGACCGGCACGAGCCCGTCGTGGCCGTAGCGGACATCGTTCGGCTCGGTCAGCGCCCCGGCAGGGGAGGGAAGCCCCGGGCCGGTCACGCGACGGCCTCCGGGATCGTGCGCACCGGGATGCCGGCGGCGGCCATCGCCGCCTTGACGGACGCGATGGAGTGCTGGCGGCGGTGGAAGACCGAAGCGGCCAGGACGGCCGAGGCCCCGCCCTCGAGCACCGCGGCCACGAAGTCCGCCGGCCCGGCGGCGCCGCCGGAGGCGACCACGGGCACCGGCACGCGATCCACGATCGCCCGAATCAGGGCCGTGTCGTAGCCCGACTGCGTTCCGTCGCGGTCGATCGAGGTGACGAGGAGCTCACCGGCGCCGAGCTCGACGGCTCGCTCCGCCCAGGTGACGGCGTCGAGGCCGGTGGCCTCCCGCCCGCCCTGCACGACGACCTCCCAGGCGGGCGACCCGGGCGAAGCGACGAGGCGCCGGGCGTCGATGGCGACGACGACCGCCTGTGACCCGAAGCGGCGGGCGCACCGCTGGACGAGGTCGGGGGTCGCGACGGCGGCCGTGTTGAGCGACACCTTGTCGGCCCCGGCCCGGAGGACGTCCCGCATCTCGGACGGCGTCCGGACGCCGCCGCCCACCGTGAGGGGCACGAACGCGCGGCGCGCCGTCCGCTCGACGATGTCGCGGAGCGTCGCCCGGCCCTCGGGCGCGGCCGAGATGTCGAGGAACACGATCTCGTCTGCGCCCTCGCGAGCGTAGCGCTCCGCCAGCTCGGGAGGGTCGCCCTCGTCGACCAGGTCCACGAAGCGGGTCCCCTTGACGACCCGGCCGCCGGCCACGTCGAGGCAGGGGATGACGCGCACGGTCAGCATCAGGCGGCCTTCCCCGCGAGGGCCGCGAAGTTGGCGAGCAGGAGAAGGCCGTCGCGGCCGCTCCGCTCTGGGTGGAACTGCACGCCCGCGAGGCGGTCGTGGGCGACCGCGCTGACGAAATCGGGGCCGTGATCGGTGACGGCGAGGATGACGTCGGCGGCGGGCGTGCCGGCGGGCAGGGGAGCGTACGAATGGACGAAGTAGAAGGGCGCGTCCGCCGCCATGCCGGCGAAGAGCGGGTGGGGCCGGCAACGGCGCACCGCGTTCCAGCCGATGTGCGGCAGGCGCGGGGCACCGGCGAGACGGACGGTCCGCCCGGGGAGCACGCCGAGCGTCCGGGCGCCGTCCTCGTCGCTCCCCTCGAAGAGGAGCTGCATCCCCAGGCAGATTCCGAGGAACGGCCGGTCGGCGGCGATCCAGCGGCGGATCGGCTCGACCAGGCCGCGGCGGCGCAGCCGGTCCATCGCCGGACGGGCAGCGCCGACGCCGGGGACGATCAGGCCATCCGCGCCGTCGAGATCGGCCTCGCCGCGGGCGATCACGACGTCCGCGCCGGCCGCCCGGAGCGCCTGGTCGATGCTCACGAGGTTGCCGGCGCCGTAGTCGACGACGGCGATGCGGATCACCCGGAGCTCCCCTTGGTCGAGGCCGCCCCGACGCGACGAGGATCCGGGGTCACGGCGACCCGGAGCGCCCGTCCCAGCGCCTTGAACGCGGCCTCGGCCACGTGGTGATCGTTGCGGCCCGAGGCCCGCAGGTGGAGTGTCATCCCCGACGACCGGGCCAACGCCTCCAGCGCGTGCTCGACGAGCTGGGTGGGCAGCGCTCCGATCCGCTCCCCGCGGAAGGGGATGTCGAGGACCGCATACGGCCGCCCGCCCACGTCGACGACTGCGGTTGCCAGCGCTTCGTCCATCGGGACGGCGGCGTCCCCGAAGCGGCCGATCCCGGCTCGATCGCCGAGGGCCTCGGCAAGCGCTCCGCCCAGGACGAGCGCGACGTCCTCGACCGTGTGGTGCTCGTCGACCTCGAGGTCGCCCGAGACCTGGATCGCCAGGTCGAACAGGCCGTGGTGGGCGAACGACCCCAGCAGATGGTCGTAGAAGCCGACGCCGGTGCGCACGTCGGCGGCGCCGGTGCCGTCGAGGTCGAGCGTGAGCGTGACGTCGGTCTCGCGGGTGCGCCGGCTCACCGTGACGCGCCGGCCCTCGCGGGCGTCGACGGACAGGCTCCCGAGTGGTGTCGTCATGGGGTGGGCTCCTCTGGGTCGGAGGCGGATCCGGCGCCGGTGGCGCCGGCGCTGCCGGGTGCCGTCGGGGCAAGCTCGGCGAACGCGGCGATCAGGCGGTCGTCCTCGGCCTCGTTGCGGACGGTGAAGCGCAGGTGCCCCGCCAGCGGGTGGTCCGACCCGAACGTCCGCGGGACGAGGCCGCGGGCAAGGAGCCCATGGGCCATCGCCCGGGCAGCGGGCCGGCTGCCGAGATCCACGAGCAGGAAGTTGGTGACCGAAGGACGCGCGGGGAGCCCGCTCGCGGCGAACGCGGCGCCGAGACGAGCGCGCTCCCGGCCCACGCGGGCGACGTTCGCGGCGAGGATGTCCGGGTCGCGGAGCGCGGCCGCGACGACCGCCACGGACGGGACGGCGACCGAGCCGGGCGGGCGATATGGGGCGATCTCCGCGATCAGCTCGGGGCGGGCGAGGGCGAAGCCGACCCGCATCCCCGCGAGCGCATAGGCCTTCGAGGCCGTCCGCACCACGACAAGGCGCGGATAGGCGGCGCGCAGCGCCACGTGCGACCGGCCCGCGAACTCGGCATACGCCTCGTCGAGGACGACCACCGGGGCCGGCCTGGCGAGCGCCTCGGCGTCGGCAAGCAGGTTCGCGAGGAGCGCGGCGATCGCGCCGTCCGGCTCCGCCAACCCGGTCGGGTTGTTGGGGTCGCAGAGCCAGACCAGGGCGGCATCACGGGCAGCCGCGCGGGTCGCCGCCTGGTCGAGGGCGTATCCGCGGGCGGCCGGGGCCCGGGGCACGAGGATGGGTCGGGCCCGTCGTTGCTCGGTCAGCACCTGATACATGGCATAGGTGGGGGTCGGAATCACGGCGCTCGCGCCGGGCGCGAGGAACGCCTTCGCCAGCAGGTCGAGGATCTCGTCCGCGCCGGCTCCCACGACCAGCTCGCGTCCCTCGACGCCGTAGCGCGCGGAGGCGGCCGCCACGAGCTCCCGGTAGTCGGACGGGGGGTACTCCGAGATGGCCCGGCCGTAGTCGCCGGCGAGCAGGAGGCGCAGGGCGAGGTCCGGGGGCGACGGGGACGTGTTGAGGTCGAAGCGGACGATCCGCGCGAGCGGGACGCCGTAGCGCTCGGCGACCTGCTCGTCCGTCGCCTCCCAGGCGTACGCCGTCGGGGCGGTCGGGGTCGCCATCGTGACCGGCGTCGGGCTCATGCGATCAGCTTCTCGATCGGCAGGACGAGGATCCCCGATGCGCCGGCGCTCTCGAGCCGGGGCAGGAGGTCCCAGACATCGTCGGCACCGACGACGGCGTGGATCGCGATCATCCCGGCGTGGGCGAGCGGGATCACGGAGGGGCTCGCGAGGCCCGGAAGGAGCCTCTCCAGGTCCCCGAGGCGCTCGGCGGGGGCATTCATCATCACGTACTTGCGGCGGCGACCCTCCAGCACCGCACCCAGCATCGTGTTCAGCCGGTCGATGGCGTCCGTTCGAGCGGCGAGGGCGGCCTCGTTGGCGACGAGGATCGCCTCGGAGGCGAGCAGGTCGCCGATGGAGCGCAGCCCGTTCGTGGCAAGCGTCGCTCCCGTCGAGACGAGATCCACGATCGCCTCGGCCAGTCCCAGGCGCGGCGCGACCTCGACCGCACCGGAGAGTGGGATCACCTCGACCGGGATCGATCGGTCGCCGAACCAGCGTCTGGTGGCGCGCGGGTGGGACGTGGCGATGCGGAGTCCGGCGAGATCCTCGACGCGACGCGGGCCGGCGTCGCGGGGCACCGCGGCCGTCAGCCGGCAGCGGCCGTAGCCGAGCCGACGAACGACGGGCAGGTCGACCTCGGACTCGACCAGGAGGTCGGCGCCCGTGATCCCCAGGTCGGCGACGGCGTCGCGGACGAACTCGACGACGTCGTTCGTGCGGACGAAGAGGATGTCGAGATCGACGTTCTCGACCCGGCTCACGAGACTGCGATCGCGCTCCTCGAAGACGAGTCCCGCGTCGTGCAGCAGGTGCAGGGTCGGATCGACCAGGCGGCCCTTGTTGGGAACGGCGAGGGTCATCCGCCGCTCGCTCACGGCCGCGTTCCCGCCGTGTGGGTGGGCCCTTCCGGGTAGACCGTTCCGCGAGCGCGGGCCTTGGCCAGGGCGGTCCGGTAGCCCCCCTCCCCGTGGTTCAGCCACGAGGCGATCCTCGTGATGGTTGCCGTGCTCGCCCCGGTCCGCCGCGAGATGTCGGCGTAATGCAGCCCCGCGTCCAGGAGGCGGGCGACGGCCCAGCGCTGGGAGAGGTCGCGGAGCTCACCGAGCGTGCACAGGTCACGGAGGAAGGTCGCCGCCTCGGCAGGACTCTCGAGGTCGAGCAGGGCGTCGAGCAGGGCGTCGGTGTCCGGGTTGCGCCAGTCGTCGGGGCGGGGCTGCATGGTTCTGGCCTCGTGACGAAGTCGTGACATGTTAGCGTGTTACTACGCTATCATAGCAGCATGGAACCACGCAACCCCGGCGGCGAGGGCTCGTTCGACCTCCTGCCCGCCATCGACCTGCGCGAGGGCCGCGTCGTCCGCCTCCTCAGGGGCGACTTCGACCGGGCCACGATCTATCCCGGCGATCCGGTCGCCGTCGCGGTCGCCTTCGTCGGCGCCGGGGCGAGGTGGCTCCACGTGGTCGACCTGGATGGTGCCCGTGATCCCGGCGCTCGCCAGGCGGACCTGGTCCGGGCCATCGTCGGCAGGGTGGGGGAGTCCGCCCGGATCGAGGTGGCGGGCGGGTTGCGTGACCAGGCGAGCGCGGCAGCCATGCTCGCGGCGGGGGCTGCCCGCGTCGTCGTCGGGACTGCGGCATTGCAGGATCCGACCTTCGCCCGGCGGCTCGTCGACCGCCACGGTCCGGATCGGATCGCCGTGGCCATCGACGTCCGCGACGGCCGAGCGGTGGGCCACGGCTGGGCGCCTGGCAGCCCCGGCATCCCCCTGGAGCACGCCGTGGCCGCGCTCGCGGGCGCGGGAGTCGCGACCTTCGAGGTCACCGCGATCGACCGCGACGGCACGATGGCCGGCCCGGACCTCGAGCTGCTCGAGCGGATGGTCGCCCAGCGGACGGGCGCCGTCATCGCCTCTGCCGGGATCTCCAGCACGGGCGACCTGCTCGCCGTGCGAGCGCTCGGCTGCGCCGGCGCGATCGTCGGCCGTGCTCTCCACGAAGGGCGCTTCACGATGACGGGGGCGCTGGAAGCCCTGCGGGCCTGACCGACCGGGAACGGCCCGCCGGCGCCCGGCGGCCTAGATCTCCTTGCGGTGCGCCTCGATCACCTTCTCGGCGAGGTGCGCCGGCACGTCCTCGTAATGGTCGAGCGTCGAGGTGAACGTCCCCCGCCCGCCGGTGAGCGAGCGCAGCTCCGTGGCGTAGCTGAAGAGCTCCGCCTGGGGCACCGTGGCCGTGATCACCTGCATCCCGTCACCGACGACGTCCATGCCCAGCACGCGGCCGCGGCGGCCGTTCAGGTCGCGGTTGACGTCACCCATGAACCGCTCGGGAACGCGGATCTCCACGGTCATGATCGGCTCCTGGAGGACCGGCCGGCACTCCATGACGCCCTTCTTGAGAGCCATCGATGCCGCCAGCTGGAACGACAGGTCGTTGGAGTCGACCGTGTGGAACGAGCCGTCATAGAGGGTCGCCTTGAAGTCGACGAGCGGGTAGCCCGCCAGGATGCCTTCGGCCGCCGCGGCGCGAACACCCTTCTCCACGCCCGGGAAGAAGTTCTTGGGCACGGTGCCGCCGACGACATGCTCGGCGAAGGCGACGCCGCCATCCGGGTTGGGCTCGATCTCGAGCCAGACGTGGCCGAACATGCCGTGGCCGCCGGTCTGCTTCTTGTACTTCCCCTCGACCTGGGTCCTGCCCCGGATCGTCTCGCGGTAGGGGATTCGCGGCGTGTGCGTCGCGATCGCCGAGCCGAACTTGCGCTTGAGGCGCTCGGTGATGACCGCGATCTGCGTCTCGCCCATCGTGACGAGCAGCTGCTCGCCGGTCGCGCTCCGCTCGACCCGAGCCGAGGGCTCCTCCTCGAGCATCCGCTGGAGGGCCGGGCCCATCTTGTCGAGGTCGGCCTTCGTCTGCGGCTCGATGGCGACGACGAGCGTGGGCGTCGGGTAGACGGGGCGGTCGAGAACGAACGGCTGCTCCTTCGTCGAGAGCGTGTCGCCCGTCGCGGTCGCGGAGAGCTTGGCGACCGCGCCGATCTCGCCGGCCTTGAGCTCGCCCACCGGCTCCTGCTCCTTGCCGTGGAGCCGCAGGAGCTGGCCGATCCGCTCGTCCTCGCCCTTCTCCGCGTTCCAGGCGTGGCCCTGGCTGCGGAGCGTGCCGGAGAGCACGCGGAGGTATGTCAGGCGCCCGACGAACGGGTCGGCGGTCGTCTTGAAGACCCGGACGAGCAGGGGGCCGGCCACGTCCGGCGCGACCTCGGCCGGGTCACCGCTCCGGGGCTCGCGGGCGACCGTCGGGGGCTCCTCGGCAGGCGTGGGCAGGTAGCGGACGATCGCGTCCAGGAGGCCACGCAGCCCGATCCCCTTGGTGGCGCTGGCAACGAGAACCGGGGCGAGGAGCGAATCCCGGACCCCGCGGTGCAGGCACGCGTCGAGTTCCGCGTCGGTGATCTCCTCGCCTTCGAGGTACTTGGCGAGGACGTCGTCGTCGGCCTCGGAGGCCGCCTCGAGGAGCTGGTCGCGGCGCGTCGCCACCTCGGCCTCCATCTCGGCGGGAATCGCGGTCTCGATCTCCTGCTTGCCATCCCAGCGGTAGGCCCTGCGATGGACCAGGTCGACGTAGCCGCCGAAGGTGTCCGCCTTGCCGAGGGCGAGCTGGAGCGGCGCGATCTTGGTCCCGAAGGCGTCGCGGAGGGCGTCGAGGACAGCGGCCGGCTCCGCGTTCTCGCGGTCGCACTTGTTGACGACGAAGAGGGTCGCGGTCCGGTTCGTGCGCGCCAGCCGGACGGCGTTCTCCGTGCCCGCCTCCACCCCGCCGGTAGCGTCGACGCAGATCACCGCCGTGTCCGCCGCCTGGTACGCCGAGACGACTTCGGCCGCGAAGTCCGGGTAGCCGGGCGTGTCGACGATCGAGACGAGGTTGCCCTCGTCGTCGAGCGAGGCGACGGCGAGCGAGAGCGACATGTGCCGCTTCTGCTCCTCGGGCTCGAAGTCCAGGGTGGTCGTGCCATCCTCGACGCGACCCTGCCGGGAGATGGTCCCGGTCCGGAAGAGGAGCGCTTCGGCCAGCGTCGTCTTGCCCGCGCCGGCGTGGCCGGCAAGGACGACGCTGCGGAGGTGGGGGGTGTCGACGCTCTTCGTGGTCATCGGGGCGATGGAACCTCGTGGGGGCGGGCGGGTGCCCGCGGCGGGACGTCGTCGGGCAGGGTCCGGCGGAGCGCAGGTCCAGTCGGGCCCGGCGTTCCGAGCATGATAGTCCGCTATACTGCGGCCCGATGTCCGGTCACTCCAAGTGGTCCCAGATCAAGCGCGACAAGGGCCTCAACGACGTCAAGCGCGGCGCCATCTTCACGAAGATGGGGCGCGAGATCGCGCTCACGGCCCGGGCCGGCGGCGGCGATCCCGACGGCAACTTCCGCCTCCGGCTGGCCATCGAGAAGGCCCGCGCGGCCAACATGCCGCTCGACACGATCAAGCGCGCCATCGAGAAGGCAACCGGGGCCGGCGAGGGCGTCCAGTACGAGGAGATCGTCTACGAGGGCTACGGCCCCGGCGGCGTCGCCGTCCTCGTCGAGGTGGCCACCGACAATCGCAACCGAACGGTCGCCGAGGTCCGCTCGATCTTCACCAAGGCCGGCGGCCAGCTGGCCGGGGCCGGGGCTGTCGCCTGGCAGTTCGAGCAGCGCGGCGTGATCTCCGTGCCGCGCGCGGGTTCCGACCCGGACGAGATCGCCCTCCTCGCCATCGATGCCGGAGCGAGCGACGTCGAGACCTCCACCGACCCCCTGGAGATCTACACCGAGCCGGGCGACCTCGAGGCGGTCCAGGCGGCGCTGGTGCGCGCCGGCGTCGCGATCGAGTCGGCCGAGGCGGCCATGATCGCCAGGCAGACCCTGGCCGTGGAAGCGTCGCGAGCTCGCCAGAACCTGCGTCTCGTCGAGCACCTCGAGGACCTCGAGGACGTGCAGCGGGTGACGAGCAACCTCGAGCTCACGGACGAGATCCTGGCCGAGGTCGCCGGGTGATCGTTCTCGGGATCGACCCCGGGACGGCGTCGCTGGGCTACGGGCTCGTCGACCGGACCGGGAGCCGGCTCCGGGCGATCGATTTCGGCGTCTTCCACACCGCCGCCGACCTGCCGCTCCCGGAGCGGCTGCTGGCCATCCACGTCTTCCTCGGGGACCTCATCGAGCTCCACGGGCCGACGCTCCTCGGGGTGGAGCGGATCTTCCATTCCCGCAACGTGCAGACCGCCCTCGCCGTGGGGCACGCGCGCGGCGTCGTCCTGCTGGCGGCGGCCTCGCACGGGCTGGAGGTCCGCGAGGCCACGCCGTCCGAGGTGAAGGTCGCGGTCAGCGGGTACGGCGCCGCCGACAAGGGCCAGGTCGGGCGGATGGTCCAGGCGATCCTCGGGCTGCCCGAGCCTCCCCACCCCGACGACGCCGCCGACGCGCTCGCGATCGCGATCTGGACGGCCAACCGCGAACGGGCGGGCGAGCGGATCAACGCCGGGATCCTCGACCGGGCGGCGACGGCGCCCCGAACAGCCGGGGAGACGCCGTACGAACGGGCCGTCCGTGACGCCCTCGCCCGCGAGGAGCGGATGCTCGCGGAGTGGGACGGGACTGCCTGGAGCGTCGGAGCCGCGCGGAGCGCGCGCCCGGCCGCCCGCCGCTCGAGAAGCGCGGCCCGGCCCGACCGCGCCGGATGATCGCCTCCGTCGACGGCCTGGTCGCGGGAGTCGCTGCCGACAGCCTCGTCCTCGAGGTCGCCGGAATCGGGTACCAGGTCTTCGTGGCTCCCCGCGTCCTCGCCGCGGCGGAGCCCGGGAAGCGACTCAAGCTCCACACCCACCACCTCGTCCGGGAGGACGTCCAGGCCCTCTACGGGTTCCGCACCGCGGACGAGCTGGGCTTCTTCGGGCTCCTCCTGACGGTCACCGGGGTGGGCCCCAAGGTCGCCCTGGGAATCGTCGGCAGCCGCCCGGTCGCGGACCTGCAGCTGGCGATCCTCGCCGGCGACGAGGCCGTCCTGACCTCCATCAGCGGGGTGGGCAGGCGCCTCGCCGGGCGGATCATCCTGGAGCTCCGCGAGAAGGTCGCTGCGGCCGGCACTGCTGCGGCGGCCGTGGCAGGCGGGCCGCGCGGATCCCGCGGGCCGGCCGAGGGCGAGGTCGTGGCCGCGCTCCAGGCGCTCGGCTACACGCTTGCCGAGGCCCGCGAGGCCGCGCGGCTGGCCAGCGCGGCGGCGCCGGGAGCGACCCTCGAGGACCGGGTCAAGGCTGCCCTCCGGGCGATCTCGGGTGGCTCGGCCTGACCCGGCGGGCGCGTGTGATGCGCGCGGACAGCGTTCGAACATCCGTGCGAAACAGGCCCGCTGCGTGCTAGACTTCCGGCGATGACCGAGCCCTCCGCATTCCTCGCGGCCGATCTCGTCGACGAGACGGAGGTCGCCGTCGAGCGCTCGCTCCGGCCGAGGAGCCTCGACGAATACCTGGGCCAGCGCGAGGTCAAGGCCGGCCTCTCGGTGCTGCTGACGGCGGCGCGCCAGCGCGGGGAGGCGGCGGACCACGTCCTCCTCCACGGCCCGCCCGGCCTCGGCAAGACCACCCTCGCCACCATCATCGCCCGCGAGCTCGGGGCCAACATCCGCTACACCTCCGGCCCGGCGATCGAGCGGGCAGGGGACCTCGCCGCGATCCTGACCTCGCTCGACGAGCGGGACGTCCTCTTCATCGACGAGATCCATCGCCTGAACCGGGCAGTGGAGGAGATTCTCTACCCGGCGATGGAGGACTACGCCCTCGACGTGATGATCGGCAAGGGGCCCTCGGCGCGCTCGCTCCGCCTCACCCTGCGCCCCTTCACCATCGTCGGGGCCACCACCCGGGCCGGGCGGATCAGCGGCCCGCTGCGCGATCGCTTCGGGGCCGTCTACCGCCTCGACTTCTATGCCGACGACGATCTCGTGGCCATCGTCCGACGCTCGGCCCGCATTCTCGGGATCGAGGTCTCCGACGAGGCCGCGGTGGCGATCGCCGGGCGCGCCCGGGCCACGCCGCGGATCGTCAACCGGCTCCTCCGGCGGGTGCGGGACCACGCCGAGGTCCACGGCGACGGCCGGGTCAGCCTGGCGTCCGTGGAGGAGGCGATGGGCGTCCTGGAGATCGACGTGCTCGGCCTCGACGCCACCGATCGGCGCCTCCTGGCCGCGATCATCCAGAAGTTCGGCGGCGGTCCCGTGGGCGTCGCGGCGCTCGGGGCCGTCCTCTCCGAGGAGGTCGAGACGGTGGAGGACGTCTACGAGCCGTTCCTCCTCCGGCTCGGGTTCCTGGACCGCACACCGCAGGGGCGGGTCGCGACCGATCGGGCCCGGGCCCACCTGGCTGCCCTCGGCTACGACATCCCGCCCCGCCGCACCGAGCGCGAGCCGTCCCTGTGGGAGGCCCAGGTCCCCGATGGCTCGGCCGACGCGCCGGACGGCCCTGCCGGCACGCCGGGCGGCTCGCCTCCCGCCGCGGAGGCCTGAGCTCCCCCGTGCCGGGCGCCGCCCGTTTCGAGGTCCTGGTCTCGCCGCCCGCCGACGGTTCCACGCGCGCCCGCCTCGGGCGCCTGGAGCTGGCCCATGGAACGGTGGAGACACCCACCTTCATGCCGGTCGGGACGAACGCGACCGTCAAGGCGCTCCACCCCGACGACCTGGAAGACGCGGGCGCCGCGATCATCCTGGCGAACACCTACCACCTCTACCTGCGTCCGGGCCACGAACGGATCGCGCGGCTCGGCGGGCTCCACCGCTTCATGGGCTGGGACCGCCCCATCCTCACCGACTCCGGTGGCTTCCAGGTCGTCTCGCTCGGGGACCTCAACGTGATCGACGACGACGGGGTCACCTTCCGCAGCCACCACGACGGGTCGGCGCACCGTTTCACTCCGGAATCGTCCATCGCGATCCAGGAGGCGCTCGGAGCCGACGTCGCCGTCGCCTTCGACCAGCCGGTCCCGCCCGCGTCGACCGATCCCGCCGACGTCGCCGTCGCCACGGAGCGGACGCACCGCTGGGCGGAGCGGTCGCTGGCGGCCCACCACCGCGCCGACCAGGCCCTCTTCGGCGTCATCCAGGGCGGCCTCGACGTCGACCTTCGACGTCGCTCGACGGCGTTCATCGCCGGCCTTCCCTTCGACGGTCTCAACATCGGCGGCCTTGCCGGTGACGAGACGGCGGCGGAGCGCGAGGCCGTGCTCGACGTCGTGGCGCCCCTCCTCGACGGCGACACGCGGGTGCGCTACCTGATGGGGCTCGGCTCGCCGGCGGACATGCTGGAGGCGGTCCACCGGGGGATCGACGTCTTCGACTCCGTGCTCCCGGCGCGCGTTGCCCGCAACGCCCAGCTGTGGGTTCCCGGCGGCCGCCTCAACCTGCGCAACGAGCAGTTCCGCGACGACCCCCGGCCGATCCAGGAGGATTGTCGCTGCCTGGCCTGCCGGCGCTTCTCGCGGGCGTACCTCGCCCATCTCTTCCGGGCCGGCGAGCTCCTCGCCTACCGTCTCGCGACTTGTCACAACCTGACCTTCACCCTAGACTTCATGGCCGGGATCCGGAGCGCGCTGCGCGCCGGAACCTTTCCCCGGCGCCTTCCGGAGCTGCGCTCGCTGGCGAGCCGGCCAAGCCGCGGTGAAGTGGCAGCGCAGTCCCGGTGAAGGGCGTGCCGGTACCCTCGAGTTGCGCGGAGGCGTTCGACGATGGGCTCCCGAGACCGTCCTCATCGCGAAGTGAAGAAGAAGGCCAAGGCTGCCGATCCCAAGCCAACGCTGTCGCCGTATCTCGAACCGCCACAGAGCGTCGAGATCATCAAGCCGAAGCGGAAGCCGCGGACGGTCGTCGAAGCCGACGAGAGCTGAGATCCGGGGCGGGCGTGTCGTCGTCCGATCCGCCGGGGCCGGGGGCACGGACAGGAGCGTGACGAGATGGCGTTGACCAGCGAACGGCGGGTCGAGCAGGGCAACGGGGCGGGCAGCGGCGAGCGGGGGAAGGCGGTCGAGGCCGCCATCCTGGCGATCGAGAAGCAGTTCGGGCGGGGCTCGATCATGCGGCTCGGGTCGGCCGAGCGGCAGCAGGTGGACGTGATCCCGTCCGGCTCCATCGCCCTCGACCTCGCCCTCGGGGTGGGCGGAATCCCCCGCGGCCGGGTCACGGAGGTGTTCGGCCCGGAGGCGTCCGGCAAGACCACGCTCTGCCAGCACATCATCGCGGAGGCCCAGCGGCGCGGGGGCGTGGCCGCCTTCATCGACGTCGAGCACGCCCTCGACCCCGGCTATGCCCGGGCCTGCGGCGTCAACGTCGACGAGCTGCTCGTCAGCCAGCCCGACACCGGCGAGCAGGCCCTCGAGATCACGGAGACGCTCATCCGTTCCGGGGGGATCGACATCGTCGTGGTCGACTCGGTCGCGGCGCTCGTGCCGCGGGCCGAGATCGAAGGCGAGATGGGCGACTCGTTCGTCGGCATCCAGGCCCGCCTGATGAGCCAGGCCCTGCGCAAGCTCACCGGCGCCGTCAGCCGCTCGAACACGTCGCTCGTGTTCACCAACCAGCTCCGCGAGAAGATCGGGGTCATGTTCGGCAACCCGGAGACCACCCCCGGCGGCCGTGCCCTCAAGTTCTACGCCACGGTGCGGCTCGACATCCGGCGCGTCGAGACGATCAAGAGCGGCACGGACTCGATCGGCAACCGGGTCCGCGTCAAGGTCGTCAAGAACAAGGTCGCGCCGCCGTTCCGGGTGGCCGAGTTCGACGTCATGTACGGCGAGGGGATCAGCCGCGAGGGCGGCCTCCTCGACGTCGGCGTGGCGATGGACGTGGTGACGAAGACTGGCGCCTGGTTCACCTTCGGCGAGACGCGCCTCGGACAGGGGCGCGAGGCTGCCAAGGCGTTCCTGCGGGAGAACCCGGCGGTCAGTGCCGAGATCGAGGGTCGGATCCGGACCGGGATGTCCACCGCGGCCATTCCGGTCGAGGGGATCGAAGAGGCCGAGTAGGCCGCCGTGGCCCCGTCCGCCGGCCACCGCGACGCGTATCGGCGACGCTTCCGGCGGGCGCGCCGCGCGTTCGTCACCGAGGACCCGGTCTTCCTGATCGAAGCCGGAGGCCGCACGGACGAGTACGACGCGCTCGTGCGCCGCATCCTCGGCCTCATCGACGCGGAGCGCGGGGGCGAGATCGCGACGTTGCTGCCGGCGGATCTCGAGGAGCGGTTCGGCGTCGCCCCCGACCCGGGGCGTCTGGCCCGCCTCGTCGGGGAGCTGGCCCGGATCACGCCGTACCGGGCGTGACGCGCCCGCGAGAGACCCTGGCGGAGCAGCGCGCGCGGCGCGGCGCGGTCGAAGATCCGGCGACCGTCCTGGACGCAGCGGCCCGGTTCCTGGAGGTCCGCCCGCGCTCGAGGGCGGAGGTACGGCGGCGCCTGGGCGAGGCCGGCTACCGGGCCGACCTGGTCGAGGAGGCGATCGCCCGGCTGGCGGCGCTCGGCTACCTCGACGACGAAGCCTTCGCGCGGGCCTGGGTCGAGTCGCGCGACCGCGCCCGTCCCCGCGGCGAGCGGGCGCTGTGGGCGGAGCTGCGGCGCAAGGGCGTGGCCGACGACGTCATTGCCGAAGTGCTGGGGGAGCGCGACGCGGGTCCGGCCGGGGCGGCGGGCGCGACGCCGGGAGAGTCGCCGCCTGGGACCGCGGAGGGAGAACCGTCGCTCAGTGCCGACGATGTCGCGGCGAACGCGCTCCTGGCTCGCCGCGGGGCGGCTGCCGCCCGCGAGGCTGATCCGCGCCGTCGCCGGGCCCGGGCGTACGCGCTCCTGGCCCGCAACGGCTTCGACCCGGAGGTGGCGGGCCGCGCTGTCGCGGCGTGGCTGGGTGCGCTGACGACCGACGACGAGGACTGACGGCCCGCCGGCCGGCAGGGCCCCTCACCGGCGTGCCGTCGGCGGAGCCCCACCAGCGGACCGTCGCCGCGGTCCCGCCTCGGGCGTTGCGTTCAACGCGGTCCCGCCTCGGGCGTTGCGCTCAACGCGGTCCCGCCCCGGGGCGCAGGATCGGTCGTCCGAGCGCGGGGCCTGTCGTGCGGACGGCGGGGATTCACTCCATTCGTCCCGGCGGCGGGGCTTGGCTCCACCGCCCGCCGAGGCACGACGTTTGACCCCGGCCGTACCCGGCCGTACCCTGTGCGCAACCCGGCCGCGTCCCGGCCGGCAGCGAATGCACCCTCCACCCGGCGAGCCCACGCCGGCACCCGGTCCGCGACGCTCGCGAGGGCGCTCCGGCCGACCCGGCGATCGCCGATTCTGCGACAGACCGACGGCCGCGCCCCGGCCGGACGGGAGGCGAGAGCACATCATGGATAACCCCATCGTCGTGGCGGTGGCCATCCTTGCGGCCATCGTCGGCGGCCTTGCCATTGGCTTCCTCGCCCGCGGCCGCTGGGCCAGCCAGGGGATGCGGACGGCGCAGGAGAAGGCCGGTCGGATCGTCGCCGAGGCTCGCACCCAGCAGAAGGAGCTCATCCTCGAGGCCAAGGACGAGAAGCTCCGCCTGCAGCGCGAGGCCGAGGACGAGGCGCGCCAGAAGCGGACCGAGCTTTCCTCGCTGGAGCGCCGGCTCCTGACCCGGGACGAGCAGCTCGACCAGCGGACGGACATGCTGGAGCAGCGGGATCGCAAGATCCTCGAGAAGGAGCGCGAGCTCGACCGGTCCCGCGAGGAGCTCGCCCTGGCCCGCGCCGAGCAGGTGGCGGCCCTCGAGCGGATCTCGGAGATGACGGCCGACGACGCCAAGGGCCAGCTCCTCGAGGCCGTCCGGGCCGAGGCCGAGAACGACGCCGTCCGCCTGGCCCGCTCGATCGAGCGCAAGGCGCGCGACGAGGCGCAGGAGAAAGCCCGCGAGGTGATCGTCACCGCGATCCAGCGCGTCGCCGCCGACCACACCGCCGAGCACACGGTCTCGGTCGTGCACCTGCCGTCGGACGAGATGAAGGGCCGGATCATCGGCCGCGAGGGCCGCAACATCCGGGCCCTGGAGCAGGCGACGGGCATCGACCTGATCATCGACGACACCCCGGAGACCGTCGTTCTCTCCGGCTTCGACCCGGTGCGCCGCGAAGTCGCCCGGATCGCCCTGACCAAGCTGATGGCCGACGGACGGATCCACCCGGGCCGGATCGAGGAGGTGGTCGCCAAGGCTCGCGCCGAAGTCGAGCTCGTGATCCGGCAGGCCGGCGAGGCGGCGGCGTACGACGCCGGCGTCCCGGGCCTCCCGATGGAGATCCTGCGCCTGCTCGGACGGCTGAAGTTCCGGACGAGCTACGGCCAGAACGTCCTCAACCACGTGGTCGAGACCAGCCGCCTCGCGGCGGTCATCGCGGCCGAGCTCGGCGCCGACGTTCAGGCGGCGAAGACCGGCGGCCTGCTCCACGACATGGGCAAGGCGATCGACCACGAGACCGAGGGTCCGCACGCCGCGATCGGCGCCCAGATCGCCCAGCGCCACGGCCTGTCCTTCAAGGTGGTGAACGGGATCGCCGCCCACCACCAGGAGGTGGAGTACGCCTGCCTCGAGGCGCCGATCGTCCAGGTCGCCGACGCCATCAGCGCCTCGCGTCCCGGCGCCCGGGGGGAGTCCGTCGAGATGTACGTCAAGCGCCTCGAGGACCTCCAGGCGATCGCCGGCAGCTTCCCGGGCGTCGACCGCACGTTCGCCGTCCAGGCCGGCCGCGAGGTCCGGATCCTCGTGCGCCCCGAGGAGATCGACGACCTCTCCGCGACGCGCCTTGCCCGCGACGTCGTGCGCAAGATCGAGGAGACCCTTTCCTATCCCGGCCAGATCAAGGTGACGGTCATCCGGGAGACGCGGTCCGTCGAGTACGCGAAGTAGGGGAGCGGTGGAGCGCGCCAGATCGTCGCATCGCGCGCTGTCTGAGAGCGGCCTCCCCGTCAGCGCTACGCCTTCCGGCGATCTGAAGTCTGCACGGTAGTCTGCACATCGGACCCCCGGTCGCCCGGTGCGCGACCCATCCTCCGAGGAGAAGCGGAGCGCCAGGTGCGGAGCCGGAGAGCCGAGGTTCAACCGACGATGGCCGGTCGCCCGTCGCGCTGCCTCCGGTTTAGCGAGCGGGCTCTCCCACGCAATGCCAAAGAGCCCCGACCCCCACATGAAGGGCCGGGCTCGGTCTTCGCTGACTCGGGCAACTGGGGGGCCTCCCGAGTTACCCGCAATGGGTTACTTGAACTTGAACAGCGCGAAGTGGGAGGTGCCGTCGATCAACTGCACTTCGAGTTGTCGGCAGGTCCCCGCCCACGCCTTCTCGGTCTTCCAGACGTAGTGGTACCGACCGGAGCCGGGGCGATGACAGGGCTATCCGGAGCCGCTTACCTGCGGATCAGATAGCGGTGCCTCCGCGCACCGCTCGCCACAAGGCAGGGGGCGGAATGCCCGTAGCACGGCCGGGCTTCTTGCGCACCGCGCGGGTTACGGTGCCTTGGTGTAGGTCTGATCGTCGAGCACTTCGGCCCGGCCAGGGCACGCGTCTCTCTGGATCGGCGTGAACATGAGCGAACTCGCCGCGAGCGTCCATCGGTAGGTGCCCGTTCCCTCGCAGACGGTGCTGTGTGAGAAGTCGATCTCGTCGCCGCGTACGGCGATTCTGCCGCCGACCACTTCTGGTCCGCGATGGACGCGGTACGAGTGCTCCGCGAGATCCAGCGTCACTTGCTCCGTTCCGAGCATCATCTGCCACGAGCCAATGAGCTCCGGCGGAGCGGGATCCGGCGGTGTTGGACTCGGCGCATTCGGTGAGCTGCTGGCCTTTCGCGTGGCAACTGGCGTGGGAGCCGGCTGCGCCGAGGGGCTCGCCGGCACGGTCGCCGTTGGCTGGGGCGAGACCGTGACGGCGCCGCCGCACCCGGCCAAGGTAAGCACGATCGCGGCCGACAGGACCCTGAATCCCCTTCTGGATCCGACGACCAGCACACGCCCTCCGCCCCGTCTGCGATTGTCCCTCGACCTCGATTGTACGCAGGCTCGCATCTGGCGTCGAGAAACGAACGGAACCGGAACTAGCTACTTCCGGTCCGGGACGACCTGCCGGTACCCGCCGTGCGGGTTGCAGAGCTTGGAGATCCAGCGCTCAGAGCGCCCGAGCCTTTCCGCCACGAGCGCGAGGGTCGGGCGCGAGCCGTCGGGCTCGCGGAGCGCGTCGCCCGTGCGGCGCACGTCGTCAACCGTCACCCTCTCGCTCGGAGGCTCGAGCCCGACGACGATCCGGGCCGCCTCGGCCTGATCCTGCCGCGTCATCTCCGCGTCCCGTGCCCGGAGCTCGGCGAGGGCCTGCCGGATCGTCGGGCGCGTCGTGCGCGGCCTACGCGAAGTAGGGGCGCGGAGCGCCTAGTTGGATGGTCGCTTCCTGGCCGCGCACTGCGCGTCGATCCACAGCTTGCCGGCTTCCCAGTAGTCGCTGTCCCGCGTGAGGTCGCGGAGTGCTGCCTCGGCCTCCCAGGCGTCGCACCAGCGGTTGGCTACGTCACGGTCCATGCCGGAGCCAGTCAGGGTGTTCGCGATCGCCTGCCGTCTCGCCAGGTGGATTCGTTCGGGGTCCGCTCGTCTGGTCACCCGGGCATGGTACGGCCGAATGGGTTTCGCGACCATCCCCTGGCCCCGACGGCCCGCTGCTGACACATCATCCGTGTCAGTCGGCTCGGCGCCGCTCCAGGGCCGACCGCGGGTCGTGAGCTGCAGCCCGGGGGCCCTTGCGCCGGTCGTCGATCACTTCAGGCGGGGCCGGCCACGCCACACCCAGATACGCCACGCGACGAGCCCGATGACGACCTGAGCTGCGGCCATGATGACCAGCCGCGCCCAGCCGAGACGTGCCATCCAGCGCCGGGTCGCCATGCCCGCGTCCCCCAACCCGGCCCGAATGCGCTGGACGTCGACCGCCGCGGGCGGCGTCGGCGTGGGCGTCGGCACGGTGTCACCCTCGTTGGCGTCCTTGGCTCCTCGATCGGCGAGGGGCCTGGAGAAGCGACGCATCGCAGCCTGGACCCGCTCCTTCGCGTCGACCGCCCACCTCGGGCCGGTGCGCACGGGCTTGACGACCTGGGCCGGCGCCTCGACCCGGGGCTCCTCGTCTGCCATCTCCCGTCGTCCTCCTGTCTGGGTCACCCGCTTCGGGCGCAGCCGGAGCACGTCCCGCCGGGCGAGAACGGCCCCCGGCCGTCCAAGATCGCCACGCTCACCCCCCCCGAGTATGGAGCGGGACGACCCGGACGCGCCGGGGGTCGCGGGAGATCGTGCACCAGGACGGGCCGGGCGTCAATGGCCCCCGGACGCCCCCCGTCCCAGTCACGCTCCGTGGGGGGGGCCCGGAGCGGAGAGCCCGGCGCGGCGCCGGGGGCCTTGCCGCCCGCGCCACCCTGCAGGGGGACGCGACCGACCTGGTGAGTCTAGAACGCCGGCCCGGACTCGCATAGAGGGCAGCTTCCGCCCGTCGCTATGCTGAGGGTGAGCAGCAGCAGGTGCGTCCGTGAGCGTCCCACCCGAAGACAAGCCCGTCCCGCTCGTGCGTCCGGTCAAGGACCGCCGCGATCTCGCCCCCGTTGCGGTGGCGCTCGGCATCGTGGTGTTCGTCGTCGCCGGCGTCGTGAAGCCGTGGACTGCGGTCGTGGCGCCCAGCGCGGCGCCGTCGGCTGCGGCGGTCGTGGCGCCGTCGGCTGCAGCGGTCGTGGCGCCGTCGGCTGCGGCGGTCGTGGCGCCCAGCCCGCCTCTACCGGCGCGTGCGGCATCGCCGGCGCCGACTGACGGGGCGTTCGTCGCTGGTCCTCTCGCCGGTGGTCCACCGCGGCCCTTGCTCGGCATCCGGAACGGATGGGTGGCCTTCTCCAAGTTCGACGAGGGAGGGATCTACCTGGTCCGTGAGGGCGTGCCCGCTCGCCGGATCACCGCGGCGGACGACGGATCGCTCGTCCAGGCGTGCCCGGCGTTCTCGGCGGACGGTCGGCGCCTCGCCTACGGGCAAGCCTTGGGCACGTTCGACGGCGGGTACCACGATGCCTCGCTCGCCGTCGTCGACCTCACCCCCGACGGCCGCGTCACCGGGTCGATCGCCATCCCGCTCCACGGGGTGAGCGCACCCCCGTGCGGGACGTGGTCCCCCGACGGTCGATGGATCGCGTTCGGCGTCCAGACCAGCGCCCGCGCTGCGGGCGACTCGATCGCCGACGAGGTGTGGCTCGTCGATCCGGACACGTCTGCCATCCGGCGGCTGACCGGGCTTGCGGCGACGGACCTGGAGTGGTCGCCAGACGGCACGGAGCTGGCGATCGCCAACGACGTGATGTCGCTCTACTCGGTGGCGGCCGACGACATCGAGCGAGTCGGGCACGCGACCGGGGTCCTGCGGCTGTCGTGGTCGCCGGACGGGCAGCGTCTCGCGTATGAACGCGCCGACGAGGGCCCGCCGGGCGCCGAGGGCGCCCCGGAGCTCTGGGTCATGAACGCCGACGGGACCGACCGGGCTGCGGTCGCGACGGGCTATGACGTGATGCATGGGATCGGACCCGTGTGGTCGCCCGATGGACGCCGCATCGCCTTCCAGCGCGTCTGTGCGGGCTGCCGCGAAGGGCACGAGGTGGTCCTCTTGTCCGTCGGAGCGGCGCCGCTCGTCCTGCCGCCACCGCGGACCGACGGCCCGGCCGGGCCGGCCGAGTGGTCTCCGTTCAGCGTCACGTGGTCGCCCGACGGTACCCAGCTGCTGTACCACGCCTGGGGCGACGGAGTCGACAGCGGACTCCTCGCGGTGCCCGTCGATGGCGGTCCTCCCGTGGTCCTCTACGAAGGTCCCGGCTTGGTCGCGGTGTACTCCGGCATCCCGTGGGTCCCCTTCCAGGCCTGGGGCCGGCAGGCGGACCACTGAGCGGAAGGCCGCTCCTGGTGGGGCAGACGCTGCCGGCGCCGCGCGTTCGGCGCCTCCGCCCGTTCCGCGCGTCTCCGCCCGTTCCGCGGCGGGTGCGGTAGGATCGGACATCGGCTCGGGGGCCTCCGAGTCGGCCCCCGCTGGCCCGGTCGCCTCCCGGCCGGGCCGTCGCGGCTCCAGGGGAAGTGCAGGACGATGATGCAGATGCGATGCAATGATGACGCCGCGGCCGTGACCGCGGCCGACGCGAAGTAGGGAGCGGTGACCGCACCCCGGGCGTCGCGGGCGTGCCGGATCCTGATGATCGGCGACGTCATCGGGAAGCCCGGGCGCGAGACGATCGAGCGGATCCTCCCGGAGCTGCGCGCGTCCGAGGGGATCGATTTCGTCACCGCCAACGGCGAGAACCTGGCCGGGGGGATGGGCCTCACGACCGGAACGGCCGGGGGCCTCTTCGCCGCGGGCGTGGACGTCATCACGTCGGGCAACCACATCTGGGACAAGCGTGAGATCTACCCGGCGCTCGAGGGCGACGAGCGGATCCTGCGGCCCCACAACTACGGCACCGACGGCGTCCCGGGGCGCGGCTGGGGCGTCTTCGAGGCGGCCGATGGCACCGACGTCGCCGTCATGAACTTCCAGGGCCGGACCTACATGATCCCGATCGAGAACCCGTTCACCGACGCCGACCGGCTGCTCGACGAGGGCGCCGACGCCCTGCCCCCGGTGCGCCTCGTCGACTTCCACTGCGAGGTCACGAGCGAGAAGAACGCCTTCGGCCTCCACCTCGACGGTCGGGTCAGCGCCGTCGTCGGCACCCATACCCACGTCCAGACAGCCGACGAGCGGATCCTCCCGAAGGGCACCGCGTACCAGAGCGACCTGGGGATGACGGGCCCGCTCCACTCGGTCATCGGGTTCGACCCCGCGACCGTGCTGCCGCGCTTCATGAACGGGCTGCCGACCCGCTTCGAGGTCGGCGGCTGGCCGGTGGTGTTCAGCGCCCTCCGGATCGACGTGGAGACGGCGACGGGGCGCGCCCTCGCCGTGGAGCGGCTGCGCCGGATCGTGGAGCACCCCTGATGCCGCGCGGCCGGCGCGCCCCCCTGACCGATCGGGTCGTGCCGCCGCGGCCCTCGCGAGCCGACTTCCATGCCCACACGCTCCGCTCGGACGGGGTCCTGGAGCCCGCGGCGCTGGTCGCCGCGGCCGCCGCGGCCGGGGTCCGGACGCTCGCCCTCACCGACCACGACACGCTCGCGGGGTACCGCGAGCTCGTCGGGTCAGGGGCGCCGGCGCTTCCCGCCGGGCTCGAGCTGCTCCCCGGCATCGAGATCAACGCCACCCTCCCCGACGCGACGGACCTGCCCGACGGCGAGCTCCACCTCGTCGGCCTCGGCGTCGATCCGGGCTCGGCGGTCCTCGAGGCGCTCCTCGACCGCCAGCGGGACGCCCGTCGCGTCCGCTTCGCGCGGATGCTCGCGCAGCTGCGGGACGCCGGCGCGCCCGTGGACGCGCAGCTCGAGGATCTCGTCCGAGCAGACGAGGAGTCGCTCGGCCGGCCCATCGTCGCTCGCGCGCTCGTGGCGGCCGGGCACGCCGACAACATCTCCGATGCGTTCGGGCGCTGGGTCGGCCCCGGCAAGCCCGGCTACGTCCGGCGGGAGGCGATGGGCCCGGTCGACGCGATCACCGCGATCCGGGCCGCCGGCGGGCTCGCCGTCCTGGCCCACTTCTGGTCGGCCCCGGAGCGCCCGGCCCTGCTGCGCGAGCTGATCGAGGCCGGCCTCGGCGGAATCGAGGTCCACCACCGGACCTTCGACCGGGCGACTGTCGAGCGGATGCGCACGGTGGCGGCCGCCCACCGCCTCGTGCCCTCCGGGGGCACCGACTTCCACGGGGACGACGACACGTACGCCGCGGCGATCGCCGAGACCTGGGTCCCCGACGAGATCGCGCCGGGCATCCGGGCCGCCCTCCGGCGCGCCCGCGACGCCGCGTCGCACACCCCGGAGCCCGTCGCGCGGTGAGCACCCGCGAGCTGCCCGTCCTCGAGATCCTGCCGCCGCCGTTCGCGGGCGAGACTGACCGGCGGGGCCCCGCTCCCGTCGACGCCCGGGTCGTCGAGTTCCGCCCCGAGGACCAGGCCCTGCCGCGCTTCTGGGTCTGGACCCTCGGCTGCCAGATGAACCGGAGCGACTCCGAGGAGATGGCGGGGCGCCTCCTGGCCGCCGGATGCGCCGAGGCAGCCTCGATGGAGGCCGCCGACCTCGTCGTGATCAACACCTGCGCCATCCGGGAGGCGGCCGAGGCGAAGGTGATCGGCCGCCAGGGCGTCCTCCGGGCGCTCAAGGCGTCGAGCCCGGGGATGCGGGTGGTCCTGACCGGCTGCGCCGTCCGCGAGCGGGACCGGGGCGGCCTGGCCCGCCGCTTCCCGGCCGTCGACCTCTTCCTTCGTCCCGACGAGGAGCCGGAGCTCGTGGAGCGGCTCGGGCTGGCCTCGGCGCAGGGACCGGTCGGGCTCCCGCCCGCCACCGCCGCAACGACCGTCGTGAAGGGCGTTGCCGTCTCCGCGGCGGACCACCTCGCGGGATCGCGCTCGACCGCCGTCATCGCGGGCGCGCTCCGCCGCGACTCGGCTGTCGCGGCCTGGCTTCCGATCATCTACGGCTGCGACAAGACGTGCACCTATTGCATCGTCCCCTTCAGTCGCGGTCCGGAGCGGAGCCGGCCGTTCGACGAGATCCTCGCCGAGGCCACCACGCTGGCCGCGACCGGGTACCGGGAGGTCACGCTCCTCGGCCAGAACGTGAACAGCTACGGGCACGATCTGCCGGTCGAGGCGCGCTTCGCCCATGCCGGCGAGGAGCGCTGGGCGGGCCGCCGGCTCGACCGCGCCGGCCGTCCCGACCTCGCGGAGCTGATCCGGGCCATCGACGCGATCCGCGGCCCCGACGGCAAGCCGGCGATCGCCCGCCTGCGCTTCGTCACGTCGCATCCCTGGGACCTCTCGGACCGGCTCGTGGCCGCGATGGCCGAATGCCCGTCCGTCTGTGAAGCCCTCCACCTGCCGGTCCAGTCGGGCGACGATGCCGTCCTGCGCCGGATGGGTCGCCAGTACTCCATCGCCCACTACCGGGAGCGCCTCGAACGGATCCGGGCCGCCGTGCCCGGGATCGCGATCAGCACCGATGTCATCGTCGGCTTCTGCGGCGAGACCGAGGCCCAGCACGAGGCCACCCTCGATCTCCTCCGGGCGGTCCGCTACGAGCAGGTCTTCGCCGCGGCCTACTCGCCGCGCCCGGGAACGCCGGCAACGCGCCTGCCCGACGACGTCCCGGCGGCAGTCAAGCGGGAACGGCTCAACGCCCTCCTCGCCCTCCAGGAGACGATCGGCTTCGAACGCAACCGGGAGCGGCTCGGCGCGCGCGCGTCGATCCTGGTGGACGCCGTCGCCCGGCCGCGGGCGCACGATCACGAGGACGGGGAGCCCGACGAGCGAGCGGCGGCGCACGGTTCGCTGGCGGGGGAGGATCCCTTCGCCGGACCGCTGACCGCCGGCAACGTCCGCCTGTTCGGCCGTTCGCGCGAGAACAAGCTGGTCCATCTGCCGGGTCCGCCCGGGCTCGTCGGGCAGATCGTCGACGCGCGAATCGTGGGCGCCGGCCCGTACAGCCTCCGCGGCGTCCTCGCGTAGGCGGGGGAGGGGAGCGCCACGTCCGCCCCGCCCGGTGATGCGACCGCCGGCGCCCCGCCACCCTTGATCGTCGTCGGCGGTCCCACCGCGACCGGCAAGACCGACCTCGCGATCGAGATCGCGCTCGCGATCCGGGCGGCCGGCCGCCGGGCCGACGTCGTCTCCGCCGACTCGCGCCAGGTCTACCGGGGCATGGACGTCGGGACGGCCAAGCCGACGATGGAGGAGCGACGCGGGGTGCCCCACCACGGCCTCGACCTCGTGGAGCCGGACCAGCTTTTCTCGGTCGCCGACTTCCTCGCCCACACGGCGAGCGTGCTGGCCGCGCTCGCGGCCGCCGGAGGGGTCGCCATCCTCGCGGGGGGCACCGGCTTCTGGATCAACGCCGTCGCCGGAGGCCTCGCGGTGGAGCGCCTGCCGTGGGATCCGGCCACGCGCGCCGCGATCGAGGCGGACCTGGCCCGGGATGGGCTTCCGTCCCTCGTGGCCCGGCTCCGGGAGCTGGCCCCGCGGCTGACCGCGCGAACCGACGTCCGCAATCCGCGCCGTGTCGTCCGTGCCCTGGAGATCGCCACGCTCGCCGGCGACGTCAACCTGCCGGAGGGCCGCGGCTACGGCGGGCCGATCCTGCGCCTCGGCATCGATGTGGCCGACCACGCCGAGCACCGGGCCTGGATCGCCCGTCGGGCCGCCGCCCAGCTCGACGGGGGCATCCTCCCCGAGGCGGAGGCGCTCCGCGGCCGCTTCGACCCCGGCCTCCCGGCGTTCAGCGCGATCGGCTACCGCGAGGCCTGGGACCTCCTCGACGGCCGCCTCGACCGGGCCGGCTACCTCGCGGTCAACGTCCGTCGCAACGTCGCCTTCGCCCGGCGCCAGCGGACGTGGTTCCGCCGCGAGCCGGTCGACCTCGCCCTCGACGCCGCCGACCCGCGGGCCGCCGGCCAGGCCCTCGACGCAGTCCGGGCGTTCGTGGGCTCGTGATTCGCGGGGTATCCTCACGTCATGCCCCGAACCACCACCATCGATCTCGCCCCACCCGTCGAGAGGGCCTTCCTCGTCGCCGTGGACACCGGGGACGACCCCGGCTGGCTCGCCGTGGACAGCCTGGCCGAGCTGGCCTCGCTCGCCGAGACGGCCGGCGCCGAGGTCGTGGGCGCGGAGTGGCAGAACCGCCGCCACGCCGATCCCAACTGGTACGTCGGCAAGGGCAAGGCCGAAGAGCTGCTGGCGGCGAAGGCGGAGACCGGCTTCGGCGTCCTCGTCGCCGACGACGAGCTCTCGCCGGGCCAGCAGCGGGCCCTCGAGGAGCTCCTCAAGGTCAAGGTCATCGACCGGAGCCGCCTCATCCTCGACATCTTCGCCCAGCACGCCCGGACCCACGAGGGGCGCCTCCAGGTGGAGCTGGCCCAACTGGAGTACCAGCTGCCGCGGCTCACCAGGATGTGGACCCACCTGTCGCGGACCGGCGGCGGGATCGGCACCCGCGGGCCCGGCGAGACCCAGCTGGAGACCGACCGCCGGCTCATCCGCGAGCGGATCAAGAAGATGAAGGAGCGCGTCGACGACGTCCGCCAGCAGCGGGCGACCGCCGCCCGGGGCCGCGAGCGGCGCCTCCTGCCGACCGTCTCCATCGTCGGCTACACGAACGCCGGCAAGTCGACCCTCCTCAACTCCCTCGTCGGGAGCGAGGTGACCCTCGCCGAGGACAGGCTCTTCGCCACCCTCGACCCGACGAGCCGCCAGGTGAAGCTTGGCGACGGCCAGACGGCGATCCTGACTGACACCGTCGGCTTCATCCACAAGCTCCCGCACCAGCTCGTCGACGCCTTCCGGGCCACCCTCGAGGAGGTGACCCGGGCCGACGTCCTCATCGAGATCGTCGACGCCTCCGACGGCCACTTCACCGAGCACCGGGCCACCGTCCAGACCGTGCTCGACGAGCTGGGGGCGGGCGAGAAGCCACGCCTCGTGGCCTTCAACAAGGCCGATCTCCTGGGAGCGGATGGCGGGGACCCCGCCCACGCGCCGATCGTCGCCGGGAGCGTCCTGATCTCCGCGCGGACCGGCTTCGGGCTCGACGCCCTCCGGGTCGAGCTGGCCGCGATCCTCGGCTCGCTCGGCGTGGACGTGGACCTTGCCGTGCCCTACGCCGCCGGCGAGCTGCTCGCCCGGGTCCGGGAGCGGGGAGCGATCGAGCTGGAGTACCGGGACCGCGACGTCCGGGTCCACGGTCGCGTCGGGCCCGCGCTTGCCGGTGAGCTGGCCGCGGCGGCGGGGCGTTGGGCGGAATCGCTCCGGGAGGCCCCCGCGTCGTGACCTGCCGGCCGGAGGCGCTGGATCTGCGCCTGCCGGGCCCATTCCGGCCGCTGGCCGTCCCCCGGCCCGTCGTCGTGGTGAAGCGCAAGCACGGCGAGCGCCGCGACCGCTGGCACTGGGACGGCGACCTCGTCGGCACGGCGGGCCGCGGCTGGCGTGTCGTTCGCCACGTCAAGGGCCGGGACGTCCGGGTCGGCGCCGACGACGCGGAGACGCTGCCCGACTCGACGATCACCCTCCGCTGGCTGGGGACGCGCGCCCCGGCAACGATCGTCGTGAAGCTCGACGAGGCGGACGGGATCCTCGAGGTCAAGGTCGACGCGGCCCTCCCGGTGCCGTTCCGACGGGGCCGCTTCCTCTTCGTCGACCTCGACGTCGACGTCGTCCGCGACGCGGCCGGCGTCGTCGACGTCCGCGACTGGGACACCTTCGAGAGCCGGGTCGACCTCTTCGGCTACACCGAGGTCTCCCGGGCGGTGGCGGAGGCAGGGGAGGGGTTCGGGCTGCGGCTCCTGGCCGCCTGGGAGCCCACCCTCGCGGCCGACGTCGCGGCGATCCTCGCGGCGACCGGCACGATTGCCGCCCGCGGCGACCCACCAGGTGGGCGGAGCGTGAGCGACAAACGCGCCTGGAGGCGGCGAGCTCGACGCTCCGGCCTCGAGCGATCGGGAACCGACGAGGGTCGGGCGGTGTATGAGGAGCGTTCAACCCGCCGAGCCAGGAGTCGCCCGATGCCTGATCACCGCCCCGACCGATCGTTCATCGCGACGCTGCTGGCCCTTGCCGTCGCGGCGCTCCTCGCTGGTCCCGTGCTCGGCAAGGAGGGAGTGAGGGCCATGCTCGATGCGCCCATCGCCCGCGATACGCCGGCTGGAACCACGCTCCTCGTCGGCTTCACGGCGTGGGTCGACGATCAGGGACGCCGACTTCCCGTGGAGGGCACCCCGTTCTACCTGAAGCTCACCGGCGGCGAGGGCTCGCAGAGCCGCGCGGCGTCAACCGCCGGAAGCCCGGTCGGCCACTACACCGTGCGGATCCTCGCACCCGGTGGCGGCATCACCGGCATCGAGATCGGGATCCACGGCACGACCGACCTCCCCATCACGGTGCTCGGCTCGGCGATCGTGGCAGGGGCGCCCGGTCCCGCGACGGCAGCCTTCGCCCCGGCCGTTGCCACGTCGGCGCCCCGGGCGGCCCCCGCGGCGACGATCGTGCCCGTTGTTCCGGCGGCAGTGGCGGGCGATCCGGCCGCCGTCGCGCCGCGTGCCGCCGTCGCGCCGCGTGCGGCCACCACGGGCGGCCCCTCGCCCGCGATGGCTGCGGTCGTGGCAATCCTCGCCCTGGTCGCCGTGGCGCTGGTCGCTGCTGCACCACTCAGGCGGAGGGTCGGCCTGCGTCCGCGCCGCCCGCCCCCGGCGGCTGATCGCGCTCGTGCCGGCCGCGGCCAGCCCGGCGGACGAGCCCGCCCTCGTGCGTCGGGCACAGGCCGGTGACGCGACGGCCTACGGCGAGCTCGTCGGGCGACACCAGGCGGTCGTGTTCCGCACTGCCTTGATCCTGCTCGGAAGGGCCGCCGACGCAGAGGACGCGGCCCAGGAGGCATTCGTGAAGGCCTACCTGGCGCTCCCGCGGTTCCGCGCCGACGAGCCGCTGCGCCCGTGGCTGCTCCGGATCGTGGCCAACGAGGCGCGCAACCGTCGCCGAGCCCGGGGTCGCGGCGAGCACCTCCTCGGCCGGGTCCTCGCGGCGTGGCGCCGCGATGACGTGCCGTCGCCGGAGCACGCGATCCTGGACGGGGAGGCCCGGGCCGAGCTGAGCGCCGCCATCGGCCGCCTGCGCCAGGAGGATCGCCTCGTCGTGACCTGCCGGTACCTCCTGGAGCTCTCGGAGGCCGAGACCGCGGCTGCCCTCCAGGTGCCGGCCGGCACGGTGAAGTCCCGCCTGCACCGGGCACTCGCCCGCCTCCGCGCCGAGCTGGGCGACGGCGGGACGCTCGCGGGAGCGGGCTCGTGACCGGGCCGATCTCCCCCGACCCCGGGCTGGCCCCGCTCGATGCGGCCCTCCGCGCGGCTGCCGCGACGGCGACGTTCCCGGCGACGCCTGATCTGCGGGGGCCGGTGCTCGTGCGGATCGAGCTGGCAGCGGGGCCGCGGGCAGGCAGCCGCGAGGCCGGCGTCGGCGGGCCTCGGATCGTGAGCTCACGCGGCCGGGTCGGACTCGTCCGCGGGTTGCTCGTGGCCGTCGTGATCCTGCTGCTGTTCGCGGCGGTCGCGGTGGCGGCCGGCTTCCGCCTGCCGGGCCTGGAGATCCTGTTCGGCGAGGCGACGCCCGCATCGATGCGCTCGCCCGGCGCGGAGGTGGGGCTCGGCCGGCCGATCTCCCTCGCCGATGCCATGGCCCTCGAGACGCCGCGGGTCCTCGTGCCGGCCGAACCCCGATTCGCGCGACCCGACGCTGTGCGCTCCCTCGCGACGGAAGCCGGCTCGATCGTGAGCCTCACCTATGCCGCCGGCGTCGACCTGCCGTCGATCCCCGGGACCGACATCGCGCTGATCGTCATGGCGGTGCCCGGAACGACGGACGAGCCCCTCCTCCGCAAGGTCCTGGGCCCGGGCTCGACGGTCGAGCCGGTGGAGATCGGCGGGACGCGGGGCTGGTGGATCTCGGGCGCATCCCACGAGCTCCTGGTCCGGCGCGACGATGGAACGGTCTCCTACGTGCGCGTCGAGATCGCGGGCGACACGCTCGTGTTCGCCCGCTCTGGGACCCTGTACCGGCTCGAGTCAGCCCTCGGTCGGGACCGGACGGTCGAGATCGCCCTCGGCTTGCGCTGACCGCCGTTCCCGGGCGAGTGGGGGAGGGATCCCCGGGACGAGGTTCAGTGCCGCGACGCCTTCGTCCCCCGCGCGGCGCCGCCCCGACACCTCCGCCCCGGCTGGCGCTCGGATCTCCAGGCCGCCTGTCGGAACACCATGTTGTAGTATGCTACAATCCCTGTAAGATCGGAGCGCCATCAGCAGAGGAGGGGACAGGTGACCCTGACCGTGCCAGAGGCGGCTCGACGCGTCGGCCGCAACCCGGAGACGATCCGCCGGTGGATCAGGGAAGGGAAGCTCCCATCCCGGAAGATCGGGACGCAGCATTTCATCGAGGAGGATGACCTGGACGCCTCGATCGTGCCCGACGCTGATCGCCTGCCGCTTCCGGCGGACTGGCGACGGACATTCTGGGGCGGGCCCATGCCGGACTTCATGGCGATCATTCGTGTCCAGCGAGAAGAGCATTGAGCGGGGTCGTGATCGATGCGGGCGCCGCCTTGCAGCTTCTCGCCACCGCCGACGTCCGCTTCGGCGAGTTGCCCGCCCTGCACGCACCGACCCTCTTCTGGAGCGAGATCCTATCGGCGCTCCACGCAGCGACGTGGCGGGGACAGGTGCCCATCGACGCGGCCGCCAGGATCCGCGAACGGGTGGCGGCGACGCCCTTCGTGCGGTTCAACGACGACTCGGTCTTGCACCAGCGAGCCTGGGAGATCGCGGACCTACTCGGCTGGGCCAAGACCTACGACGCCGAGTACGTCGCCCTGGCCCAGATCCTCGACCTGCCGCTGCTGACCGTCGATCGGCGTCTCCAGCGGGGAGTGGAGCACCTCGTTCGCGTCCTCGGCCCAGCGGACCTGTGACGGACCCGCGCCCAGTGGAGTCGCTCGCCGGCGCCACCTATTACTTCCGATAATACTAGTTATGTTTGTTTGAGGATGGGGGGGAAAGCGATCGGGCGCCATCTCCGTATCGAGAGGCGACGCTCGCTCCCGTCCCGGCTGTCGAGAGGCCGATCGTTCGCCTCGGACGGACGTCGCGTCGGTCAAATGATCTGGATCAGGAACCAGACGATGACGATGACGAGGAACGTAACCACCGAAGGATGACTGCCTTCAATCGGATCCGGCCTGAGGAACTTGCGGCGTTGGGCAATCGACCCGCGCCGCTCCCCTCCTTGGTGGGCTGAAGGTGTCGCTTGGAGATGTGGGGCCGCTCGCCCAGCCCAGGGAGGACTGGCCGGCGGGCGGTCGACGACCGGGCCGAGGAAAGCCGTTCTCGTCCCGATGGCCCAGCCCTTCTTCGGCGAGTCGCACCAATGTAGCCTGTCCGCTCGAGTCCGAGGTGCTCAGCGAGGGAGAGCGTCGCGGGCCAACCATCGCAGCCGATGGATCGGTATGCATCCATGAAGACATCCGTCGGCGCCAAGAGGTAGCTAGCGAAAAGGTGAGCCTGATGCTCACGACGCGCCTCCGCGTCCGCCATTCCCAGTGACGGTGTCTCGTCACAGCCGAAGACCAAGCGCCGGCAACGGACGGGCTCGCGAGCATTCCAGAGCATTGTGTCGGTGCCGGCCTTGACATCGCCGACGTGCAGCTCCCAGTGCCCTATCTCATGGGCGACAGTGAACCGGTAGAACCCAGGGTTGCCCACGAGGAGCGATCTCTGGTCTTCGTTGAGACGGATCAGCCTCTCGTCGGCAATCAGTTCCGCGGCGATGTTGCGTCCAGCAATTGGAGCGATGGGCTCCCAGAGGAGACCGAGATCGAGGGCATCTACCAACCGGTCGACATCAAACCCGAGACGCAGATCGTGTCGGTGCCAATGCGAAACCGCGAGGCGCTCGATCCGCTGGCGTGGGATGAAGTCGGTCACTCCTGTTCCCCGTCGGCCTCCTCGATCCCCGCGACATCGTAGATCTCCCGCATCTTGTCGGGCGGGATGTCAGGCGCCGAAGGAGTCGGCCCATGTTCGGTTCTCGGCGCGCCCGTACCGTGAGTTCTGGCGGAACGCGGCCCGCAAGAGCCAGAAGTTCGTCGGCATCGACCCCGAAGAACACAGCCATCCGCTGAAGGGTGTCCTCTCCTGGCGTGTCCGCGCCGTTCTCTATCTTCGAGAGATACGTGAAGTCCAATCGGAGTTCTTCGGCCAGGCCACGTTGGGTGAGCTTCCGATCCAGTCGCAGCCCCCGCAGTCGCGCCCCGAGCGGCGTTCTCACTTGTTAACGTCTCCACCTTGCAGTATTCTACCCAACATAATGTTGGGAGCATCCGTCAACAGGTCCGTCTCTCGATCAGCCTGCGCTCCCGGTCCGCATGGAGGCATCGTACCTTGAGCAAGGGCCCGCCGATTCCGACCCCGCGCCCGAAGCGCCCCGTCGTCCAGCTCGACGATCTGCCGTGGAGGCCAGGCTCTGGCGGAGGAGACGTCGAGCCTTCACCGTGCGCAACTGTTCGCATCCTCGACGTGGAGCTGTCCGAGTCCATCAGCGCACCGACGCCGGTCGTGGCCGTCCCTATCGATGGTGTCGTGCGCATCATCTCGAAGGGGATCGTTGTCGCGACGCTCTCCGCAAATGTCAGCCTCGACCTGGTTGCCTGCATGCGAGATGGCTGGCGCTACTTGGGCCAGCTAACGCCGATCACCTCGACCGTGGGGAGACTCACCCTCGAGGGCCGTCGTCTCGAATGAGGCCCCCGTGGGCTGGCGAGAACCAGCTTCCCCTGCTCGCGACCACCTGCCGCTGCTACGGCCGGCTCGGGTGCGGGCACGACGTCCCGGCCGCGCAGGGCCGGTTGAGTCCTGTCCAGCCCGACTTCGACATGCTCATGCTCGAAGTCGGTGGGCTTGATCTGGACACGATCGCTGCCGGACCCCAGCGAGCCCTTGATCTTCCGGTCGTTATCCCCGCGATCGATGGGACGGATGCAAGCCGGGGCGTCTTCCGGCCCGCGGTCGCAGTGATGCTGAAGGACTGGCCTACGGCTCGGAACATGCTCATCCGAACCGACACACCACACGAGTGGCTCGGCATTCCCAGGGACATCCAGATCCTGCTCACCTTGTTTGGCTCGGACCGGGATCTTGAGCGGCTTTGGCATGATCGCGGCCAATTCACTGCCGCGCTCGACATGTTCCCGCCAACTGCCGTTATCGTGCCCGGCTTCTCGATCTGGGATGGTGACCTGTGGCTAGAGCACCGCTTTCAGATGAAACGAAGTTGGGAGTTCCTCAGACTCCTCGAGGGCCACGGGCACTACGCGATCCCCCATCTTTCGTGGGACCGACGAATTGATGCAACGGATGTGGCCGACTGGCTCAACTTCAACGCCGTGGATGTCGTCGCCTTCGACGGGCAATGCCTTGGGGGAACCGTTCCGAGGTGGCTGTCACAGCTCGCCTGGTTGCGCGAGAGACTCGTCCGTCCGCCGACCCTAGTAGCGGCTGGCATTCGATCCGCGCGCGCTTTGCGCGACTTGTTCGAGGTCTGGCCCGACACCCGCGTGGTCTACAACGGCCTGCGGACGGCCGGAGCCCATCGGGAGCTTCGAACCGGACCCGGAGGCACGCTTCACCGGGTCCGCCACCCACGCCCCGACAGTGACGATCGACCGAGCCTGTGGGCGCCAGGGGGCGACGCGGACCCGCGCCCGGGCAGCTCTATCAGCAGTCCGTCCGCACCTTGGAGCGAACCCTGCCGCCCGTCGCTCAGGCCCCCGTCAGGCCGCCGGTCCTCACAGTTCAACGATCGAGCCGACACGATACGCTCATCGCGGCGGGCCCTCGTCTCGTCAGCCAGGGGCGAAGGCACCGCTAGGCTCGCATGACGCTGATCGCATCTGCACCATTCGTGGCGATCTCCCGGCACTCTTCGTGCTCAACGACACCTGTGGGCGGACACGAAGGCTGCAGAGAGTTGAGCACGAAGAGTGCAGAGGCCTTCGGGGTGATCCGGGGCCTCTGCATTGGGACGGGAAGTAGGACGTCCCCCTGTCAGGCTCGTGCTGCTGAGCACCGACCAGCGGCTCGCCGGCGCGGTCGTCGACCGGCTCACCTTCCGGGCCCACATCCTCGAGACCGGTAGCGCGTCGTACCGCCTCCGGACCAGCCACGCCAAGCGGAAGGAGGGACCGCCTGCGGCCTGATCACCGACCCGATCGAAGGTCAATCGGTCGGGGTGGGGCCAGTTCTGATGATCACGGTGGGGCCAAATGGGGCTGCATTCCGACCCGCAAGACCGGTCAGTCGAACGAGACTCGCCTCGCGGCGTCACGTATTGCCTGCTCGCGCGCGCTTCGCTCGGCCTCGTGGCGTAGTCGCTCGGCGCGTTGCTCGCCTTCGTAGGTCTCGACCTGACGATTCACCTCGGGGATCACGTGTCGCAGTGTTTCAGCGTGGTACTGCTCAATCTCCTCGATCGTCGTTCCGTCGAGGATGATGCGGTCATCTACAACTGACGCGATTCCTGGGCGGTGCATGGTGGTGAAACGCGGCGGGTGGTCCCAGACATCCCGGAACATGTGGATCCAAACCGGAGTCGGGCGACGGTTCAGTCGTAGGGGCACGCTGTAGAGGCCGCTCCCAGCGGTGCCGTCATTTCGGGGCATGCCAACATGCCAGTCGTCGATGCCGAGGATTCGGATCGGCTCGTTCGCGTCCGCTTCGGGTGGGTGCACCAAGCACGCGGCACCTGCGTTGGTGTCGGAGCTGCCGAGTGGCCGTCGGCACCGGTT
>CAVUSH010000001.1:0-49350 GCA_963744095.1 uncultured Chloroflexia bacterium | reverse complement strand
TCCGTCGGAGCCGATCACGTTGGCCCGCTCGCCGACCAGGATCGATCGACCGCCAGCCCTCGTCGGTCGCAACCAGCGTGTCACCCGTGACGCATGGGTTCGTTGCGTACTGGCGATCCGTGTTCGAGACCGGGTTCCAGTCGTTGATGATCGTGTCGTACTGGATCCCCGGGTCGCCACAGACGTGGGCGGCCTCGGCCATGCGCCGGAAGATGTCGCGGGCGCGATGGGTGTCCATCGGCGCTCCCCCGACGATGGCGTGCGTGGTCCAGTCGCCGTCGGCCTCCACGGCGCGCATGAAGTCGTCCGTCACGCGAACCGAGTGGTTCGCGTTCTGGAAGGCGACCGAGCCGTAGGCCTCGCCGGTGAACGAGGGGTCGTAGCCCTGCTCGATGAGGGCCCAGGCCTTCTGCTCCTCGAGCTTCTTGCTGTCGACGAAGTCGAGGATGTCCGGGTGGTCGACGTCGAGGATGACCATCTTGGCCGCGCGCCGGGTCTTGCCGCCCGAGTTGTGGGAGACGATCCCGTTCGAGACGAAGGCGTGGACGTCCGGGACCGTGAAGTCATAGGTGAGCGCCTGGCCAGCGTCGACCACGCTCACGACCTGGTCCCAGAGGTACTCGTCGTCGAGGACGCGCTCGATCGTGCCGCCCATCGCGGGCGACAGGCGTGCGACCTGGTCGACGAAGCCGGGGATCGCCCGCGTTCGCGCGTACGAGACGTTGTCGCCGGCGCGGTTGAAGATCCCGAAGTCTGCCTGCACCAGCTCGCCGCTCGTCGTCCGGACCCACCCGTTGGGGCCCGCCAGGAGCGATCGAAGGGCGGGCACGAGGCCCGGGATGACATCGAGGTTCGGGTTCCGGTCCGTCGGCGCAGCGACCAGTTGGGCCGCGGCGTCGCGCTTTCGGGGCGTGACGAGATAGGGCCGGAGAAGGCGCGCGAGACGCGCGGCCTCGGCGCCGAGAAACGCCAGGCGGGCGTAGCCGTTGATCGTCGACCGGCGTCCGACGACGCCGAGGTTGAGGGCGAGCAGCTGGATCTCTTCGGCCAGGCGCGACGAGGCGGTCGCGATCTCGATCCGTGTCCTGCCCAGGTGTGCGTCGCCCTCGGCATAGGCTGCCAGGAACTCGAGCACGAGCGACCGTGGAGAGCGACGGATGGAGAGAGGGATGCCCTTGGCCGCGGATCGCCCGGCGGGCAGGCCACAGAATGCGAGGAACTGGAGGGCGCCCCGCCAGCTGAGCTCGACGGATTCGGTCCGTACACCCGTAGTGGGGTTGACCCGACCGCGAACCTGGTCGCGCGGATCGACGCCGAAGACCGCTTCGACGACGTGGCAGTAGTCGGCCATCAGCTCGGGATCAGCGGAGCTGAAGCGGAACCGCTCCTCCTCGATGGACCCTTCGGCCACCAGGTAACCGAGCAGGCGCGCCAGCTCGGGAGTCATCTCCGTCGGGTAGCGCAACGGACGGCGCTCGACGACGAGGTCGGAGTCGAACTGCTCGAGGGCGGGTGCCTGCGCCGGCCACAGCTCGCGATGGCGCTCGACGGCGACGCGGTCGCCGGGCCGGAGGTCGGCCAGCCGGGTCCAGCGGAGCTCGAAGGGCGAGGCCAGGGTGAGGACCGGGTGCTCGTGCGTGCCGGTCAGCTCGAGGCCGGTCCGGAGCGTCATCCTGCGGACGTCCGCCATCGGGCTCCGGTAGACGTGCGAGATCCGGGTCGGGCCGGCCGGGGTGTTGAGGGTGAGCGAGTCGTCGGGCTCGAAGCCGACCGGCCCGTCGGGTTCGATGGCCTCGTCGATCCGCAGCAGCCCGCCGCCGGTCGTGACGTAGGTGTCGGCCAGGAGGCACTTGACGACGCCGGCAAAGGCGTCGTAGCCCTTCATGAACGAGACCGGCCCGCTGGCGGTGCCGCCGCCGGCCATCTTCTCCCGTGACGAGCGGATCGTGGAGAGGTTGCTCCCGGCGCCGGAGCCGAACTTGAAGAGCATCGCCTCCGTCTTGGCGAGATCCATGATGCTGCTCATGGAGTCCTGGACCGAGTTGATGAAGCATGCCGAGCACTGCGGCCTGGCTTCGATCCCCACGTTGAACCAGACGGGCGAGTTGAAGCTCATCTTCTGGTGGACGAGCAGGTAGGTGAGCTCGGCCGTGAAGGCGGCCAGGTCTTCCGGCGTGGCGAAGTAGTGCTGGGTCTCGGCCCAGGCCGCGATCGTGAGGACAACGCGATCGATCAGCTGGCGGACGCTGGTCTCCCGCTCGGGCGTGTTGAGGTGGCCGCGGAAGTACTTGCTGACGACGACGTTGGTGGCCAGCTGGCTCCAGGACGCCGGGACTTCGACGTCCTTCTGCTCGAAGACGAGCTTGCCGGACTCGTTGCCGATGGCGGCGGTCCGGATCTCCCACGTGATCTCGTCGTAGGGATGGACCCCCGGGCGGGTCCAGCGGCGCTCGAAGGTGAGGCCGCGCGTGCCCTCGCCCGTGAAGCGGAGGGCGCCCATGGCCGCCGCGGCGGCCTCCTCGGCCCGGGTCCGCAGCGCGACCGCCTCGGCGAAGGCGCTGTCCGTGCGCGCGGCGATGGCCTCGGCGCTGCCGGCCGGCCGGGCAGCGCCGCGGGGCGTGGCCCCGGCTCCCTGCTTGCCGCGCGGCTTGGTGGGCTTGGCGTCCGGGGAGACCGCCGGGACGACGTCGTGTACGGCTCGAACCATGCTGCCCTTGCTCCTCTTCCGGGCCGGCGGCTCGCCGCCCCGGTTCCTGCCGTCGGCGCCATGCGCCGGACCCTGCTCCCGGCGGTCCGCCCGCCCCTCCATCCAAGCTCCCCCCGGCCGGCACGCGGCGGGCGCGACGCCCGAGCTGCCGGTCCGGTCTGGTTGCGCCGGCGTCGCATCGAGGCGACCCGCGGCGCCGTAGCTGCCCCCCGGCCGGGCCCGGTGCCTGGCCGATCCGGCGCGTCCCGGAGGCGGTCTGCCCGGCTGAGAGCGGTCCCCGTACTGTATCGCGCGGAACGGGGCCAGTCAACGGGGAAACACAACATGTAGTGGTCCGAGGCACCACCGAATCACAACATGTTGTGGATCGGCCCTCGCAGGCGAGGCGTTCGACCAGGCGCGGAAGGGCGCCTCCTACAGCCCGCTGTAGCTGTGCAGGCCCGGGAACCAGAGGTTGCCGGAATAGGTGACGAGCACCATCACGAACCCGACGACGAGGACGAGCGCCGCGGGGCGGCCCCGCCAGCCACGCTGGTTCCGGAGGTGCAGGTAGACCGCGTAGACGAGCCACGTCACGAGGGCGCTCGTCTCCTTGGGATCCCAGCCCCAGTAGCGCGACCAGGCGATGCTCGCCCACCAGCTGCCCAGGACGATCATCGTGGCGAAGACCGGGAAGCCGACGATGACGGCGCGGAAGGCGACCGCGTCGAGCGTCTCCCGCGAGGGCAGCCAGGCGAATCGGTCGACCGTCCGGCCGTCGGCAAGGCGTCGCTCCTGCACGAGGTACCCCAGGCCCGCGGCGAAGCTCATGGCGAAGATGCCGTAGCTCACCATCGCCATCCCGACGTGGATCGTCAGCAGCGGCGGGTTCTGGAGCGCCGGGACCAGCGTCTCGATCTCCTGGGGCAGGGTCCAGCTATAGAGGAACAGGCCGAGGGCGACGCCGAGGGGCACGAAGCCGATCGAGCGAACCGCGTAGCGGCGCTCGAGGATGACGTACCCCGCCACGATCCCGAGGGCGAAGGCGACCGTGAACTCGAACATGTTGCCCCATGGCCCCCGGCCCACCACGATCCCGCGCAGGAGGAGGGCCAGGCCGAGGGAGACCCCGGCGGCCCAGGCGAGGCCGATCGCGAAGGGCCCGGCGGAGGTGTGCGACCCGGCCTCGTCGGCCGCGGATGCGGACACGTCGTCGACGAAGCTGCCGCCGACCACCCCGGCGAACGCCGGCGACCGGCGCGTGGTCAGCGTGGACGGCAGGCCACGGCCGGCGGCGAGAAGGGTGGCGTGGGCGACGTGGGCCGCGAACGCCCCGACCAGGAGCAGCCCGGCGACGACGTACAGGTAGTGGGACGCGGTAGCCATGCGTGCGGTCCCCCCAGGACGGCTGTGCGGTGACCCGTCAGGCGATCGCGGCGCCGCCTGGCGGCGAGCCGGTCGGACGGGCCACGGTCATGCCCTGCCGGACGTTCAGGACGAGGCCGCAGCTTCCACAGGTGGGGACCTGGGCGAGGCGCTCGACCCGGCACATCGGGCAGATGACCGCGAGGTCCTCGCCGTCGTCCGAGCGGGCGGTCCCGGGTGGGTAGGCGAGGCCGGTCCGGAGCGAGAACGGGAGGCCGATCGGCGCGATCGGAGAGCCCTGCTCGTCGCGCTCCAGGGCTCGCGGACCCACCTCCCACGCGACCCGGGCTCGCGGCTTCGTGATTCCGAAGAGGGTCCAGAAGCCGCCGCTCATCGCCAGGTAGAGGAGGACGAGAGGGGCCAGCACCAGCGGGATGAGCAGGATGAGCGCGTTCCAGTCGGGGCTGAGGATCTTGGCCAGGACGTCGAGGATGGCCGTCCACGCCTGCTGTAGGGTCGCCCCGATCTCTCCGCTCATGCGCGGCATTCTAGCGGTGCGTCAACGCCGCGTCGGCCGGGCCCCAGGCGCGCCCGACGGGCGCCGCGTCAGGGGGCCGCCGAGGAGCTGGGCGACGGGATCGGCGACTGGTTCGCGGGGTTGCTCCTGGCGATGTCGTGGCAGAGGACGCAGGTGTTGTCGTCGCGGAGCGCATGGTCGAACGGCAGGTTCCCGACCTCGGGCGACGAGTGGCAGCTCCGGCAGGTGAGGCGCTCGGTGTCCGGGTGGGGTTTCTGCGGCGGCGGGGAGGCGGTGGGCTTGTGGCAGAGCCAGCATTCGGTCTCGTGCCTGCTGACCATGCTCGACGGCAGGTGGGCGACGTTCCCGTGGCAGTCCAGGCAGTGCTGGTCCTGCAGGCGCGAGTGCGGCTGGGTGATGGCCGGTCCCTCGGGGGCCACCTTGTGGCAGTTCAGGCACTCTTGCTGCGGGATTCCCTGGTGCCCGGGGGCCGTCTGGCCGAGGCGATCGTTGGTATGGCAGACGACGCATTCGCGCCAGCCCTCGATGGGATGGCCAATGGCCGGGATCGGCTTGACCCCGGCTTCGCCGCCCGTCTCGTGGCAGAGCAGGCAGCTGTTGCTCGTCGGGATGTGGGCCAGCCCCATCTGCATGAGCGCCTCCGGCGACGCCGACGGCGGCGCCTCGGACTGGGCGGGGTGACCGGCCGGGATCGACTGGAGCCAGATGAAGCCGAGGGCGGAGGCCACGACAACGATGGCCACGATGTTGACGACGATGGTGGCCGTCAGGAGGCGGTCGATCTTCCGTCTCATGCCGCGAACCCCGCCACGTCGTGCCCCGGCCCCATCGGTCGCAACCCCGCCGCCGCGCCGGGGTCCAGCCGGCCCAGCTCGTCGATCGCCCGGGCGATCGCGGCCGGCAGCGCGGCCCGGACGTCCGCCGTGAGGGCAAGCCCGGCCGCGATCTCGCCCGCCTGGACGCCGACCAGGGCGATCGCCGCGGGCAGCACGCCCGCCAGGCGGGCCGCGGCGAGCAGGTCGCCGACGCCGGCGGGCAGCACGGCCCGCGTCACGCGGGCGCCGGCGCGCAGGGCGTCGCCGTGGAGGACCGCCACGGACCCCGGCGCCAGGCCGAGGTCGACGGCGTCGAGGAGGAGGAGCGCCCGGGATCCCGCCAGCAGCGGCAGGAGGTCGAGGCCCAGCGTCCCGCCGTCGATCAGCCGCGTGTCCCGGGGCAGGGCGACGTCGCCGCACTCGGCCCGCCGCTCGAGCTCGCGAAGCACGTGCACGCCCACCCCGTCGTCGCGGAGCAGGACATTGCCGATGCCGAGGACCAGGAGCGGTCCGACCGGGCTGCTCATTCGTCGGGCCCGATCAGCTCGACCCCGCCGTCGCGCGATTCGAGGACCTCCTCGCGGGTCGGGAACTTGTAGCCGGAGAAGATGCTCGAGACCAGCCCGTTCTTCTCCAGGTGATCGACGAGGACGGAGCTGTAGACGTGGAACAGGGCGATGGCCAGGATCGCCCACATCGAGAGGTGGTGGATGACCCGGACGAGCTGAGGACCAAGCAGGTCGTCGACCCAGCCGAAGAGGGTGGCCCACGGCTGTGTCCCCTGGAGCGCGTCGAGGGCGAACCCGGTGACGGTCTCGACGAAGAGCAGCCCGAAGAGGAGGAGGTAGGCCGCGGCCGCGAGCTGGTTGTGGCCCAGGACCTTGGGGATCTCCTTGCGCAGGAACGCGTAGAAGGCGGCCTGGCGGAAGACCTCGGTGGCCTGGAACCGCGACGTCGGGATGAACGCGGACCAGCGGGCGAAGCGGTTGCCGAGGATCATCCAGGCCAGCCGCACGAGCAGCGACGCGATGAGCGTGAAGGCGGTCACCATGTGAACGAGGCGCACCGTCGTCATCACGGAGCCGCCGGGCGGGATGAGGAACGGGTCGGCGATGTAGCCGCCGGTCAGGCTCAGGACCACGATGGCCGCCGCCGTCACCCAATGCGTGACCCGCACGGGGACCTGCCAGACATAGATGCGGATGCGCCCGCCCGCCTCTCGGGCCTCGTGGGTCGCGGCCTCGTGGGTCGCGGCCTCGTCGGGCGCGGCATCCGGCGCGCCCGACGTCGACACGAAGTGCTCCACGACGGTCATCGGGAGGACACCCCGGCGACCCGCAGCTCGAGCGGGCCGGCACCATCCGGGTCGAACGCGTGGACAGCGCAGGCCGTGCACGGGTCGAAGGAATGGAGCGTCCGGAGGATCTCCAACGGTCGGGCGGGATCTGCGATGGGCGTCCCGACCAGCGCCTCCTCCCATGCTCCCCGGCGGCCCTTTCCGTCCCTGGGGGAGCCGTTCCAGGTGCTGGCGTCCACGATCTGGTAGCTCTGGATCGTCCGGTCCCGGATCGTCAGCCAGTGGCCGAGCGCCCCACCCGGCGCTTCGCCGAGTGCCCAGCCGCGGGCCTCCTGCGGCCACGAGGCGGGGTCCCAGCGACTCAGGTCGGCAAAGGCGAGGTCGCCGTCGGCGAGATTTCGGGTCATCTCCCGGTGCCATTCGCCGAGCCGAGCGGCGATCACCTCGGCCTCGATCGCCCGGGCGACGAGCCGGCCGAGCGTGCCGAAGAGCGCATCGGGCCCCACGCCGAGCGCGGTGACGGCCCGGTCGACCGCAGCCCGGACCTCCCCGTGGCCCTCGACGTAGGCGACGAGGACGCGTGCCAGCGGCCCGACCTCCATCGGCTCGTCGTCGTAGCGCGGCGCCTTGAGCCAGGTGTACTTCTCGGCTCCGGCGAGCGACGTGTAGGGCAGGGCCGGCCCGGCGTACTGCGGGTTCGTCTGGCCCTCGCGCGGGGTGCGAAGGCCGTCCGCGTCGGAATCGTAGGTGTACCAGGCGTGGGTCACCGACTCGGTCACGCGCGCCTGGTCGACCTCCTCCACCCGGGCCATGGCCCGGCCCATCACCCGGCCGCGCGGCAGGAAGAGCTTGGGCGCGGTCGCGTCGTCCTCGGGAAAGTCCCCGTAGGCAAGGTAGTTGCCGATGCCGGCCCCGAGCGACGCCCATTCCGGGTAGCTCCGCGCGACCAGCAGGACGTCCGGCACGTAGACCTGGTCGACGAACGACTTCGCGGCGGCGATGAGCGTTGCAATCTCGGCCAGGCTGGCCTCGCTCAGGGTGGCCGGCGCCCGCTTGTCGATCTGCTGGGGATGCTGGCCGGGGAGGCCGCGGCTGGGCCCGCCCCACGGCGGCGTCAGCGCCATCCCGCCGACCAGGAAGGTCTGCGGGTGGGGGTTCTTCCCGCCCAGGATGGTGTGGATCTTCGAGATCGTCCGGCGCCAGTCGAGGGCCTCGAGGTAGTGGGTGGCCAGGAGCAGGTTCGCCTCCGCCGACAGCCGGTAGGCGGGGTGGCCCCACGGGCCGTTGGCGAACGAGCCCGGCTGCCCGGACGACACGAACCGCTGGAGGCGATCCTGGGCCTCCCGGAAGTGCGCTGCGCTCGCCTGCGGCCACCCGCTCGTGGCGTGGGCCAGGGTCGAGGTGGCGGTGGGATCGGCGCGCAGGGCCGATTCGAGGTCGACCCAGTCGAACGCGTGCAGGTGGTAGAAGTGGAGGACGTGGTCCAGGAGGTACTGCGTCCCCGCGATGACGTTGCGGGCCAGGCGGGCGTTGGGGGGGACCGACGTGCCGAGGGCGTGCTCGACGGCCCGCACCGAGGCGAGGGCCTGCACCCCGGTGCAGGAGCCGCACACGCGCTGGGCGAAGAGCCAGGCGTCGCGTGGATCGCGGCCGCGCAGGATGAGCTCCAGGCCGCGGAACATCGTGCCGGTGCTCCAGGTATCGGCGACGACACCGTTGGTCACGTCGGCCTCGATGCGCAGGTGTCCCCCGATCCGGGTGACCGGGTCGATCGTCAGCCGGGTCATCTCACGACACCTCGGACCCGGACGGGCCGGCGGGATCCCCCGTATCCGCGGTTTCCGCGCGTTCCGCGTCCTCGGGGGCGTGCACCTGCGTCCCGGTCGGCTCCGTCACCGTGACGGGCTCTGCCATCGCCGCCGCCTTCGCCGCTCGGCGGTGCTCCCCGGCCCGGGCCAGGCGGCTGCGGGCGATGGTTGCCCCGCCGTGCACCACGGTGAGCGCCGCGACGCCGCCGACCAGCGCATGGCCCACGTTGTCCACGCCGATGGTCGGGAAGAACGGCAGCGGGGGCGGAAGCCGCAGGTGGGCCGGGGTCATCGCGTCCCAGAACCCGGGCATCGTGCAGCCCACGCAGCCATGCCCCGCCTTCACGGTCCAGCTTGTTCCCGCGCCGTACCGGACGGTCGGGCAGTTGGCGAACGCCTCGGGCCCCTTGCAACCGAGCTTGTAGAGGCACCAGCCCTTCTGGGCTCCTTCGTCGCCCCAGGCCAGGACGAACTCGCCGAACTCGAAATGGGCGCGCCGCTCGCACTGGTTGTGGATGAGCCCGCCATAGGCGAAAAGAGGCCGGCCGCGCCCGTCGGTCGGCGGAAACTCCTTGAAGGTCAGGTAATGCACGATCGTGGCCGTCAGGTTCTCGACATTGAGGGGACAGCCGGGCAGGGTGATGAGGCGGCCGTCCGAGACGACCGCGGCGACGCCGACGGCGCCGGTCGGACCGCCGGCGGCCGCGGGCGTCCCGCCATCGAAGGCGCACGCGCCGACGGCGATCGTGGCCAGGGCGCCGTCGCAGACCTCGCGAACGACATCCTTGAACGGGCGCCCACCGACGGTGCAATGGACCCCGCCGTCCGCCGTCGGGATGCCGCCCTCGACGATGGCGATGTAGCCGTCCGGGTACTTCTCCATCGCCGTCGTCCGGGAGAGGGTCGCCGCTTCTCCGGCGGGGGCCATGAGCGTCTCGTGGTATTCGACCGACAGCAGGTCGAGGACCAGCTCGGAGACCGTGGGGCTCGTCGCCCGCAGGAACGCCTCGGTGTTGCCCGCGCAGTCCTGCCCGCGCAGCCAGATGACCGGGAGTCGCGGCGCGGTGGCCACCGCCGCCGCGATGCGGGGCGCGAAGCTCGCCGGGAGCGCCAGGGCGCTCGCCATGGCTGCCGAGAACTTCAGGAATGAGCGTCGCGACACGCCGCGGGCGAGGAGCGCGGCGAGGAGGCCGTCATCAAGCCTGGTCATGCGGGACGTCACACTCGGTTTGGTGGCCATCGCCGTCGTACGAGGGCGCGGGGACACGGACGCTTGCCGGGGGACGCGTCCCGACTATGCATGCCTCGATGCGGGATCGGACCGGCCACAGGTCCCGGTCCCGGGCGACGAACGGCACCATGCGACCTATACCCTGCGGGATCGGCCGATATCGCCGGGTACAGGCCGGCCGCTACAGGCCCGTCAGAGCCAGGGTCACCCCGAGGGCCGCAGCGGCTCCGGGAGCCCGGCAATCAGCGCCGCGAGCTCGCCGGTGACCAGCCGGGGTCAGGTCGGGACGTTCGCCCCGGGAATCCGCTCCTCGATGGCCCAGTGGATGCCCCAGCGGTCCAGGGCCGCCATGTACGGGTCGGGATCGAGCTGCTCGGGGACGTAGACACCGGCCCCTCCCCACTCGCCGCGGGCGATCAGCTCGAGGCCCAGGACCGGGTTGAACCCAGTCTGCCAGGCGACTGCCTGGAGCCCGAAGTTCGCCCACGACTCCTCGCCGACGGTCTTCTGGTAGATGTAGACCTCGCGCGGCGCGCCGTCCCTTCGGCCGATCACCCAGGTGCCCACGATCGCCCGACCCTTCATCCGCTCGCCGACCTTGGCCGGGTCCGGCGTGACGGCCATGACGAGGTCGCGCGGCGCGACCTGCATCCCCTTCACCGTGACCGGCCGCGTGGCGTCGAGGCCGACGGCGTGGAGGACCCGGAGGACGTTGATGAAGTCGGCCCCCAGGGCGTACTTGAACGTGACCTTCTTCACGCCGGGGATGCCGTGCGGGACGAGGACGACCTCCTCGTGCTCGACGTTGACGCATTCAACCGGGCCGATGCCCTCGGGGAAGACGAAGGCCTCCGGCGCCGAGAACGGCTCGGTGGTGTAGTGGCCACCGCGCGCCGTGTCCCAGATGAGCGGCGGGTTGAGGCATTCCTCGATCGTGGTCCAGATGCTGAAGACGGGGGCGAAGGCGTAGCCCTCGATGTAGAGGTCGCCGCCGTCGCGGACGTGAACCTCTCCGATCTCGTCGAAGAGGTGCTTGTGGGCATAGGCGGCGAAGATGTCCGTCAACCCGGGGTCCATTCCGAGGCCCAGGACCGCCAGGCGGCCCGCCGCTTTCCATGCCGCGTGCCGGGGGAGCTGGTAGTCGCCGAGCTTGACCCCAGGCTTCGCGTACGGGTCGGTCGGGTGCGGCTCGGAGAGGCTGACCGCCATGTCGAGGTAGTCGACGCCGGCGGCGAAGGCGCCGTCGAAGATCGTCGGGACGAAGCGCGGGTCGGCGGCGTTGACCACGATGTCGACGCCGTGCTCGCGGGCCAGCCGGGTCACCAGCTCCGGCTTTCCGGCATCGATGAAGGCGACCGGGAAGCGGCTCGTGGCGGGCGCGCCGGCGGGGCCGCCGCCGAGGCGCGCCTGGATGAAGCGCGCTCGCTCCACGTCGTAGTCGGCCAGGACCATCAGGTCCAGCCAGGGGGCGCGCGCCCCGAGCCGGGCGATCGCCTCCCCGACGGTTCCCACCCCGACGAGCAGCACCTTGAGCTGTTTCACGGGAGACCTCCGCGACGGACGCATGAGCGGGGACGCGCGCGCCTAGCGTGCCACGCGGCGGGAGTGCCGGCACGGCCGGTGCGCGGCCTGCGGCTGCGCCCAGACCCTTCTCCCCGCCGCCGGGTCCTCAGGGGCGCGGGTGGCCGCGCTTCGGGTTGCCCGTCTTCTTCGTGGCGCCCCGTCCCGGCTTCCAGCGCGGCGCCCCACCGTCCTCGTCGGCGCCGGACCCGCCGGCGCCTGCCCCCGCGCGCCCGGCGAGCGGCGGCCTGGGCCGGCCCGCCGCGGGCGCCACCAGCCGCTGCCGATCGAGCCGTCCGGCAAGCCACGACCCGTGGGCCGTCCGCGCCCCGAGCGCGCGGAGGGCCCGTCCCAGCTCGATGTCGTCCGTCACGACGAGGGTCAGCTCGGGGTTCGGGGTCGTCCGGGTGAGGTCGTGCAGGAGGACGTCCGCCGAGCGGGAGCCCGCGTAACGCACCTCGACCCCGGAGGAGACCCGGCGGAGGATCGCTCCGGGGGCGGGCATCCCGTCGAGGACGATCGTCACTCCCGTGGCCGCCGGAACGAGCGCGCGCAGGCGCCCGACCAGGGCGGCTGCCGGGAGCGGTGCGCCTTCCGCCGGCGCGCCGCCGCGGGCGCGGCCAAGCGCGTGCAGGAGGTTCGTCCCGTCCACGAAGAGACGGGCGGTTCCCGCGAGAGGATCGGGGGCTGAGCGGGGCATGGGGCGATGGTACTCGCCCGCCCGCACCTCGCCCCGCCGGGTCCGGATACGCTACCGGGATGCTCCTTCTCGTCGACCTCGACGGCGTCGTCTACCGCGGGTCTGCGCCGATCGCCGGCGTGGCGGCCGTCCTCGCCGACCGCGCCGCCCGGGGCGACACTGTCGTCTACGTGACGAACAACTCGATGCACTACCGGGCCGACTACGTGGCCCGCCTCACCGGCCTCGGCGCGCCCGTGACGGCCGACCGCGTCGTGAGCAGCGCCCGGGCGACCGCCCTGTACCTGGCCGGGCCGACGATGGATCCGCCCGTGCGCCGCGTGCTCGCGGTCGGCGCCGGGGGCCTCGAGCGCGAGTGTCGCGACGCGGGCCTCGAGGTCGTCACGGCGGCGCACGCCGCGACCCGGCAGGCGCGGGAGGGGATCGACGGGTGGGAGGCCGCGGGGCAACCCGACGCCGTGGTCGTCGGCCTGGACCCCCAGTTCACGTACCAGAAGCTCACGGTCGCGGTAGACTGCGTGCATCACGGCGCACGGTTCGTCGCCACGAACCGAGACCCCGTGTACCCGACCGAGCGCGGGACCCGTCCCGGCGCCGGCGCCATCGTCGCGGCCGTCGAGGCCGGATCCCAGGTGACCCCGGTCTCGATCGGCAAGCCGGCCCCGCTTCTCCTCGAGATGGCGATCCGGAGCGCCGGCCTGGACCGCGGAGCGGCCGTGATGGTCGGCGACGGCCTTGCCACCGACCTGGCGGCCGCGAGCGGGCTGGGCATCCCCTGCGTCCTCATGCTGACGGGGGTCACGACCCGGGCCCAGGCCGAGGAGCTGCCCGCGAACGGGCGGCCGGCGGCGATCGCGGAGAATGCGGCGGAGCTGGCGGCGGCCCTCGAGGGCCTGGCCGCGACCCGCCGGAGGTAGCCATGTCCACTGTCCTCGTGACCGGTGCTCCCGGATTCGTCGGCAGCCACGTCCTCCCCGAGCTCCTGGGAGCCGGCCACCGCGTGGTGGCCCTGGTGCGCTCGCCGAAGGCGGGCGACCTCGTCATGCGCCGCCTCCCGACTGCCCTCGCGGCGGGCGTCGAGCTGCGCCCGGGCGACGTCCTCGAGCCGGCCACCCTGCCGCCCGCTCTCGCCGGCGTCGACGCCGTGGTCCATCTCGCGGCCATCCCGCGCGACTGGAACGGTGGCCGGGATCTCCTCCGGGTCAACCTCGGGGGCACCCAGAACCTGCTCGCCGCGATGGAGGAGGCCGGGGTCCGGCGCCTCGTCCACCTGGGCGCCCTCGGCGTCGAGGACCGCGAGGAGCTCCACTACGCGAAGAGCAAGGCGCGCGCGGAAGCGGCGGTGCGCGCCAGCGACCTCGACTGGACGATCCTGAAGCCCTCGCTCCAGTTCGGGCCGCGCGACGGCTTCTTCAACATCGTCGCCGGCCTGGTCAGGGTGCCGGTCCCCCTCGTCCCGGTGCCCGGCAACGGGAAGAGCCGGTTCCAGCCGATCCACGCCGGCGACGTCGCCCTCTGCGCCCGCCTGGCGCTGGAGCGCCCCTCGACGATCGGGCAGGCGTTCGAGCTCGGCGGCCCGCGCACCTGGACGTACCGCGAGATCACCGAGGAGGTCGCCCGGGCGGTCGGGAAGCGGCGTCTCATCGTCCCGCTGCCGATCACCCTGATCCGCCTGGCGGCGGGCACCATGGAGGCGCTCCACCTCCGCTTCTTCCCCGTGGCGACCGACCAGCTGCGCCAGCTCGCGCTCGACAACGTGGGCCCGCTCGACGGCGTCCATCGCGCGTTCGGCTTCGTTCCGCGCAGAATGGAGGGCGAGCTGCTCTACCTGCGTCGCTCGAAGCGGAAGCAGGAGCCTGGGCCCGCCGCGTGAGCGGGCAGGGAGGTCGCGTGCTGCGCCGCACGTCCGTCGTCGTCGCCTGGCTTGTCGCCGCGGTCATCATCGCCCTCGGCGCGGCCGGCCTCGTCGCGGCCCTCGACCACCTGCCGATGGGGGCGGGCCGCCCCGAGCTGACCTGGACGGCGGACCATGCCGTCGCGGCTGACCTGGACGCCGTCTCGGCCGACCTCGCGGCCCTGGCCGACGCCGTGGGCGTCCTCGGCGGGCACGGCCGCACGGCCCTGGCGGACCTGGTGGGGAGCGATGTGGCGGGGCTTGCCGCCGCGCTCGACGCCGGCGCGGCCGAGCTCGACGCGATCGACGTCGCCAGGGCCGGGCTGGCCGGCCGGCTGGCATCGATCCCGCTGGCCGGTGCCGACCGGGTCATCCTGCACGCGCCGGCGACGCTCGCCCGCTACGACACGGCCCTCGGTGTCCTGGCGGCCGTGGATCCGCTCCGCCCCGCCTGGGAGCGCCTCACGGCGGGCGTCGTCCCGGCCACCGAGCTCACGGGCCGCCTGCTGGCCCACGACCAGATCGCGGCCACGGCGATCCAGTCGGGCGGCGCCGGCAAGTATGCGCAGGCGATCGCCCGCATCGACAAGGCCTCGGCCGAGCTGGTCGCGGCGCGGACGATCCGCGATCGCCTGGCGGCGACCGTCGACGTGGCGACGCTCGACCAATGGCTCGAGCGCAATGTCACCTACGACGCTGCAGCTCGCGATCTCTGGGACGCCCTCCGTCGCTCGGGCGGGCGGGTGACTGCCGCGGTCCGCGACGCGGCGGCCCGCGAGGCCACCGCGCGGGCGCTGCTCCCGCCCGACGCGCGGGCCCTCGTCGTGATCCTCGGCGACGTGGCCCGGGCCGGCCTCAACCAGGCGGTCATCGCCATCGAGGAAGCCCGCGGCCGCCTGATGGAGGCCGCCACACGCACGGCACCCTCCCCGGAGCCCTGAGCGCGGCTAGACTGGCCGCAGTCCGCCGGCCCCGGCCGGTCCACATCCCACCGTCCACGACTGGAGCCGTCACTCGCATGCAGCTGCGCGTCGTCACCGACCTGCCCTGGGACGTCAAGGCCGACGTCCTGGCCATCCCCGTCACCCCCGAGCTCGCCTTCGATGGCGCGCTCGGAGAGCTCGATCGACGGAGCGGCGGCGAGCTCCGCGCCCAGGCAGCCTTCGGCGAGCTCACCGGTTCCCGCTACGCGACCGCCGTCGCCGCGGCCGGCGACCTGCCGGCCGGTCGTCTCCTCACGGTCGGAACCGGGCCGGCCGCCGACGTGGACCGCGAGACAGTCGTGCGCCTGGGGGCAACGATCGAGCGCCGCCTGGGGGGCCGCGCGGTCCGCGCGCTCGCGGTCTGGGTCGGCGACCTCGCGGGGGTCCTCGACGACGGCGCCGCCGCGGTCGCCGAGCTGCTGGCGCGTGGCGTCGTGGAGGGCAGCTTCGACCCTGCCACCCAGTACCGCGCCGCGCCGGAGGAGTCCCCTCCCACGCTCGACGAGCTGATCCTCGTCGCCCCGGGGTCCGACGCCGCGACGCTCGCGGCGGCCGCGGAGCGCGGCATCGTCATCGGCGAGGGGTCGAACCTTACCCGTCGGCTGGCCAACCGGGCCGCCAACGACGTCAGCCCGGACGTCCTCGCCGACGAGGCGCGGGAGATCGCCGCAGCCCACGGCCTCTGGATCGACGTGATCGACGAGGTCCGCGCGGCGGAGCTCGGGATGGGGATGTTCCTGGCTGTCGGGCGCGGCAGCGCCAACCCGCCGCGGATGATCGTGATGCGCTCGGGTGGCGAAGGCGAGAAGGATGCCCTCGGCCGCCACCTGGCCCTCGTCGGCAAGGGCGTCTGCTTCGATTCCGGCGGCATCTCCATCAAGCCGGCCGAGCGGATGGAGGAGATGAAGATGGACAAGACGGGGGCGTGCACCGTGCTCGCCGCCGCTGCGACCGTCGCCCGCCTCGCCCCCGGCACGCCCCTCCTGGCCGTCGCCCCGGCGGTCGAGAACATGCCCGGCCCGCACTCCACCCGCCCGGGTGACATCGTGACTGCCCTCAACGGCAAGACCGTGGACATCATCAACACGGATGCGGAGGGGCGCCTCATCCTCGGCGATGCCATGACCTACGCAGAGCGCCTCGGGGCAACCCACGTCGTGGACGTGGCGACGCTCACGGGCGCGGTCGCCCGTGCCTTCGGCCACCTGGTGACCGGCGGGTTCGGGGCGCCCCAGGCGTGGTACGACGAGGTCGCGGCAGCGGCAGGTCGGGCGGGCGAGCGACTCTGGCAGCTGCCCCTCGTCGAGGAGTACTGGCAGGAGATGGAGAGCTGGTACGCGGACATGACGAACGTCGGGTCGTCCGCCGAGGGCGGCATGATCCGGAGCGCTCTCTTCCTCCGCCAGTTCGTGACGGTGCCGTGGGTCCACCTCGACATCGCCGGCACTGCCTGGTTTCGGAAGGCCGCGCCGTGGGCCGCCCGCGGCGCCACGGGCGCGTCGACCGCCACGCTCGTGGAGCTGGCGCTCGCCGGGGCGCGCTAGGGCGTGGAGCCGCCCGTCCTCGCCGTCGGCCTCGGGCTCGCCGGGGCCGCGTGGGGGCTCGCGGCCGACCGCATCGGGGCCCGCTGGCCGGCGCACGAAGAGGACGTCGACGAGGCGGGCGCGATCGTCCGTCCGGCCGGCTGGGTTCGGCCGGTGGACTGGCGGACGCTCGTCGTCGTGATCATGGGCGGCGTGTCGCTGGGGGCGCTCGCCGTCCGCTTCACGGACCCCCTCCCGCTCGCGATCTTCGGGACCTTCTTCGCGGCCCTGACGCTGCTCCTCGCGACCGACCTGGACCAGCGCCTGCTGCCCGATGTCGTCACCCTGCCCGCGATCCCCGTGGCGCTGGCGGTCGGCCTCACCGGCGTGAACCCGCTCGTGCCGCCCGAAGCGCTGCCCGCGGCGATCCTTGCGGCGCTCGTCATCCCCGCCTTCCTGTTCGCCGTGGCCATCCCGTTCGGCGCCGGGGCGATCGGGATGGGCGACCTCAAGCTGCTGGTCTCGGTGGGGCTCCTGACCGGCCTCGCCCGTGCGCTCACGGGGGTCGTCGTGGGAGCCCTGGTCGCCGGTGTCGTGCTCGCGATCCTCCTCGTCGCCCGCCGGATCACCCTGCGGACCTACGTTCCCTTCGGGCCCTTCCTGATCGTCGGGGCGTACTGGGCGGTCCTGGTCTCCCTCTGACCCGGTCGTCCGGGTGGCGGCCGCGCGGGCAAGGAGTAGAATTCGCGCCAGCCGGGTCGTCCCGAGGCGTGCCCCTTCGGACGGCGACGCACCGGCGGGAAGGACACCGCCATGGCGCGGCCTCGCGCCCAACGGAGCACCGCTCGCACGATGACGACGCCAGCCTGATGCGCCGCCACGCCGCACCCCGCGCCGCGGGGTGGACGCCGCGCCGTCCGCTCATTGCGCTCCCGGGCCGCCCCGGGGGCATTCCCCTGCGCCTCCTCGTCGCCATCCTCGTCGTGCCGCTGCTCGTCGGGATCGCCGGCCCGCCCACGGCCCGCGGCGACGAGCTCTCCGACGCGGTCGCCCGCCAGAAGTCACTCACGGCACGGGTCAAGCAGCAACGCGAGGAGGTGGCGAAGCTGCGCTCCCTCCAGAGCGGCCTCGCCGAGGAGATCGCCTCCACCCGGACCGCCCTTGCCGGCATCAACACGAACCTCGCCGAGACGAAGACGCGGATGACCCGGATCGCGAAGCAGGTCGTCGACGTGCGGGCGGTCTACGGCGACCTTGTTGCCGAGATCGCGCTGCTGGACCGCCAGGTCGTGGTGATCGCCGAGGAGCAGGCCGCGAAGGCCGAGGAGCTGCGCCAGCGCAAGGCGCTCCTGGCGGCACGCGTGCGCGAGGCGTATCGCACCGATCGGACGCCCCTCGTGCAGACGATCCTCTCGTCCGGCACGTTCACCGACCTCCTCGAGGACGTCGGGTCGTATCTCGACTTCGGCGACCAGGACGTGGCGCTGGCCGGCCGCATCGAGGCGGATGCGCGCACGCTGGACGCGCTCCGGGGGCTCCTCGTCGACACCCGCTCGGCGCGGCAGGAGCTGCGGACCGAGACCCTCGCCCAGAAGCGCCAGCTCGACGCCGGCCTCGCTGAGCTGAGGGTGGCCAAGGCGCGCCTGGCCAGGCTCCAGGCTGAGACCTCCCGGCAGCTCGCGATCCAGCGCGCGACCTACGCCAGGATGGCCAAGAACGCGGGCGCCCTCCGGCACGCCATCGCCCTCAACCTGGCCGCCCAGAAGAGGCTGGAGAGCCAGATCGCGTCGCTGGTCGCCCGCCAGCGGAGCCTCGGGAACATCCCGTCGGAGTACAACGGAACGCTTGTCTGGCCGATGAGCGGGACGCTCACCCAGGAGTTCGGCTGTACCGGGATCGAGTGGGAGCCGGCGATCGGGAGCTGCTCGCACTTCCACCAGGGGATCGACCTGGCGGCCCCGATGTATACGCCGATCCGCGCCGCGGGCGATGGCGTGGTCGTCTTCGCCGGCCCCAACCCGTACGACCCCTACCCGAAGGCCTGGATCGTGATCATCGCCCATAGCGAATCGCTCCAGACCTGGTACGCCCACGTCGACAACGCGGTCGCGCCGCCGGTCGTCTCGGCGGGGGACAGGGTGGTCGCGGGGCAGGTGATCGCCTTCATCGGGATGACGGGCCGGACGACGGGCCCGCACCTCCACTGGGCGGTGGTCTACAACGACGACTTCGTGAACCCCCGCTTGTTCGTCTGACGCCCGGAAGGGCCGGGTTTGCGTGGTAGCATCGGCCGCGGAGCGACCACACCCCAACCCAGGCCCCGGGCGTGAGGAAGGCCGATGAAGCGGACCCTGGCGGTGATCCTGGCCGGCGGCGAGGGTGCCCGCCTCTCGATCCTGTCGGAGAAGCGGGCCAAGCCCGCGGTGCCGTTCGGGGGCAAGTTCCGGATCATCGACTTCGCCCTGTCGAACTGCGTCAATTCCGACATCGACAACGTGGCGGTCCTGACCCAGTACAATCCGCGCTCGCTCTCCGATCACATCGGCTCGGGTCGCCCGTGGGACCTTGACCGGAACCAGGGCGGGATCCGCATCCTGCCGCCGTACATCGGCCGGGGCAAGACGAGCGAGTGGTACCGCGGCACCGCGGACGCGGTCCTCCAGAACATGTCGGTGGTGGACCAGGCGCCCGGCGACGTCGTCCTGGTCCTGGCCGGCGATCACGTCTACAAGATGGACTACTCGCCCTTCGTGGCCTTCCACCGCCAGCGCCGGGCCGACGTGACGATCGCCGTCCGCCGGGTCCCGCTCGCGGAGGCGAGCCGGATGGGAATCCTGGCGCTGGACGAGGCGGGCCGGATCACCGAGTTCCAGGAGAAGCCGAAGCAGCCCGCGTCCGACCTTGCCAGCATGGGCGTGTACGTCTTCGGCAAGCGGGCGTTCCACCGCTGGCTCGACGAAAGCCACCCCGACTTCGGCAGCGACGTGATCCCGGCGATGCTCGAGGGCGGCGCCCGCGTCTTCGGCTACCGCTTCGACGGGTACTGGCAGGACGTTGGGACGATCCACAGCTACTGGGAGGCCAACATGGCCCTCCTGGAGGACCGCCCGCAGCTCGACCTGTACGACAAGGAGTGGCTCATCCACACCCGCTCGGAGGAGCGCGCGCCGGCCAAGATCGGATCGACGGCGCAGGTCCACCGGAGCCTGATCAGCCACGGCTGCCAGGTCGAGGGGATGGTCATCAACTCCGTCCTCTCGCCCGGCGTCGTGGTCGGCGTCGGGGCGGTTGTCCGCGACTCGATCCTCATGTTCGACACGGTCGTCCGCCCGGGATCCGTCGTCGACCGGGCGATCCTCGACAAGGAGGTCACCGTCGGACCGGGCGCCATCGTCGGCGCGGGCACGGACCTGACCGTGGCGAATCGCCTCAACCCCACCCACCTCACCACGGGCATCACGATCGTGGGCAAGCGCGCGGTCCTCCCCCGCGCCATCCGGATCGGACGCAACGTCCGGGTCGACCCGGACGTCCGCACCACGGACTTCCCCGGCCGGACCGTGGAGTCGGGGGCGACGGTCGTGCGTCACGCCGCGCACCCGCGCGTCCGCACCCGCGCGCCCGCCGGCGAGATCGGGTGAGCGCGGCCGGAACGCCGCAACCGTCGACGATCGAGGGCTGGCTGGCCGAGCTCGACCTTGGCCCCGCAGACCGCCTCGAGCGCGAATCCGTCGCCTCCTGGGACCTGCTGCTCGACGGGCGCCGCCGCTTCGACCTCCGGGTGACGGTCATCCTGGACCCGGCGACCGCCGTCGTCGTGTGGGCCCACCTCGCCCCGCCGATCGCCCACACGTTCCGCGTCTCGTACCGGCGGCTGCTGCGCTGGAACGACGAGCTCCCGTTCGTGAAGTTCGCCCTCACCGACGACGACCGCCCGGTGCTGACGGTTGAGATCCCCCTCGACCGGCTCGACCGGGACGAGCTGGGCCTCGCGGTCGCCCGGATCCTCGCGATCTGCGATCTCCTTCTCGAGGAGACCGCGGGCTGGGCCTGGACCGGCGGCAGGATCCCCGACTGGAGCGGGCGCACGAGCCGCCAGGCCGCGCTCTTCGGGCGCTACGCGAACCGGCTCGGCGAGCTCGCCGGGCCCCGCTGACTCGCGCCCCAGGCCGACTGGCCCCCACGCCGCGACGACCCGACCGCGCGCAGCGACGACCCGATCCCGCGCAGCACCCCGCGCAGCGCCCCGCGGCCCTGCTACGATCGGCGGATGCGGCTCAAGCCTCACTTCCCCTCGCACCAGATCCTGTCCGACGAGTCGGTCAACGCGAGTCCCAGGCTCGAGCGGGTCGACCTCGCCGCCTGGCGGAGCGCCGTCTGAGCGCCGCCGCCCGCGTCGACGTCCTGACGCGGGCCGAGGCGATCGCCCGGGCCTCCCGCGTTGGCCGCGTGGCCTACGCGCTGGACCTCGATCTCGGGGCAGGCCGCCGTACGTACGGCGGTGTCGCCCGGCTCCGCTTCGCCGTGACCGGCGCGGGAGACCTCTTCCTCGACTTTCGCGGTGGCGAGGTGACCCGGCTCGCTGTCAACGGGCGGGCCGTGACGCCGGAGCGTCCCGGCCACCGGATCCTCCTGCCCGGAGCCCTCCTGGCCGAGACGACCGAGGTCGAGGTCGCCTACGAGAACGAGTACGACCGGGGAGGTGATGGCTTCCACCAGTTCGTCGACCCGGAGGACGGGGCCGAGTACGCCTACTCGAACTTCGAGCCCTTCGAGGCGCACCGGCTGTTTCCCTGCTTCGACCAGCCGGACCTGAAGGGGACCTACGCTGTCACGGTCCGCGCCCCCGGCCCCTGGGAGATCATCGCCAACGCCCCGGCCGCGGGTGTGCTGCCCGTCGGGGACGGGCGCCGGGAGCACCGCTTCGCGCCTACGCCACCGATCTCGTCCTACGTCGTGGCGGTCATCGCCGGCCCCTTCGCGGGGGTGCACGCGCGTCACCACGGGACGCCGCTCGGGATCTGGACGCGACGCTCGCTGGCCCGCTACCTCGACCCCGACGAGATCTTCGAGGTGACGAAGCAGGGGCTGGACTTCTTCACCACCCTCTTCGACCACCCGTTCCCGTTCGCGAAGTACGACCAGATCTTCGTCCCCGAGTTCAACTCCGGGGCAATGGAGAACGTGGGGGCGGTCACGTTCAGCGAGAGCTACGTCTACCGCGACCCGCCGACGGCCACGCAGCGGCTCATGCGGGCCGACACGGCCCTCCACGAGCTGGCCCACATGTGGTTCGGCGATCTCGCCACGATGCGCTGGTGGGACGACCTCTGGCTCAACGAGAGCTTCGCGACCTACGCTTCCAACCTCGCCCTCGAAGAGGCCACCCACTTCGACGGCGCGTGGCGTGCCTTCCACGCCGACATGAAGCGCTGGGGCTACCAGGCGGATGCGCGCTCGACGACCCACCCCATCTCGGGCGTGGTCCCCGACACCGACGCCACGTTCTACAACTTCGACGGGATCACGTACGGGAAGGGCGCCTCGGTCATCAAGCAGCTCGTGGCCGAGATCGGTCCCGAAGCGTTCCGGGCCGGCCTGCGGACCTACTTCCGCCGCCACGCCTGGGGCAACGCGACGCTCGCCGACTTCCTGGCGGCCCTCGAGGACGGTGCGGCGCGCCCCCTCGGCGACTGGAGCCGGCTCTGGCTCGAGACGGCGTCCCTCAACACGATCGAGGCTGCCTGGACCGTGCGCGAGGGACGGGTCGAACGGCTCCAGCTGACCCAGGATGCCCCCGGCGACTACCCGACGCTCCGCCCCCACGCGCTCGAGCTGGCCCTCGTGCGGGCGGCCGGCGACGGGCCCGCGGAGATCGACGTCGTGCCGGCCCGCCTCGAGGGGGCCGAGGCGTGGGTCGAGGCCGCGGTCGGCCGGCCGGCCCCGGACTTCGTCTTCCCCAATCACGGCGATCATGGGTACGCCCGCTTCCTGCTCGATCCCGCCTCGCTGGCCGCCGTGCCGCGAATCCTCGGGCAGATCGGCGACCCGCTCCTGCGGCAGCTGCTCTGGGGGGCCCTCTGGGAGATGGTGCGGAGCGCGCGCCACTCGTCGCTGGCCTTCGTGGAGCTGGTCCGCGCCCGCCTCCCCGAGGAGCGTGACGATCAGATCGTGCTGGCCGCGCTCGACGCGGCGCGCGCGGCCCTGGCCCACTACGTGCCCGACGAGCGTCGGCTGGACGAGGCCCGGCGCTTCGTGGCGGCTGCGCTCGCGACGCTGGAAGGGTTGCCCGCAGGCGACCTGCGCACGCTCTGGCTGCGGGCCGCGATCGGTGCCGTCGCGGAGCCCGCGGACGTCGCTGCCACGGCCCGTGTCGTCGACGAAGAGCCGGACCAGCCCCTGGTGCAGGTGGACCGCGAGATGCGCTGGAGCGTCGCCGCCCTCGCGGTCGCCCACGGCCTGCCCGGGGCGGCGGAGCGCGTCGCCGTGGAGCGTGCCGCGGACCCGACGGACCGCGGCGAGCGGGAGACCCTGCGCGCCGAGACCGGGGCGCCCGACCCGGCCGTGAAGGCGACGGCCTGGGAGCGGATCCACGGCCCGGGATACGGGTCCTTCCACCTCACCCACGCGGCGATGCGCGGCTTCAACCACGCCCACCAGGCGGCGCTCCTGGCGCCGTACGTGGATCGCTTCTTCGCCGAGCTGCCGGTGGTGGCCGTCGAGCGCGACCCCGCCTTCCTCCGGGCCTACGTCGCGGCGCTCTTCCCGGCCTACCGTCCGGAACCGGCGCTCGTGGAGCGTGCCAGGGCGATGGCCGACGAGCATGGTGCGGACCTGCCAAGCCTCCGCCGGCTTCTTCTCGAGGCGTCGGACGACATGGAGCGCGCGGTCGTGTGTCGCTCCTTCGCGTCGCTGCGGGCGCGCAAGCGCGCCTGACCGGGCGGCCGGCCCTGACGGCTCTCGCGATCCATGCGAGGATCGACCCATGGACGACGCGACGAGCGGGACGGAAGGCGAGCCCGCGCCGACCGATTCCGCGTCGGCCGAGCCCGAGAGTGCCTACGACCTGCTCCAGCGCGGCCAGGCCCTGCTCGCGAGGCGGCATCGCGCGCAGGCCGCGATCGTCCTTGCCCGCGCGGCTCGCCTGGAGCCCGGCCGCGGATCGATCCTCGAGCCCCTCGGAAGGGCGTACTTCATGACTGGGCAGCTGGAGCGGGCGGCCGACGCCTTCGAGGCGCTCTTGGCCGTGGACCCCTCCTCGCACTATGGCCACTACGCTCTCGGCCGCACGCTCATCCGGACCGGCCGCGCCGCCGAGGGGAGAACGCATCTCCGTCTCGCGGTCGCCCTGGCGCCCGACAACCGGCTTTACCGCGGTGGTCTGCGGCGCCTGGCCGGGGAGTAGCCGCTCAGTCCGGCAGCCCCACTCAGGTCGGCGGCCCGGCCTCCATCCGTCGGGCGAGCCAGAGGATCCCGACGAGCGACTTCGCGTCGCTGATCTCGCCGCGCTCGGCGGCCGCAACGGCGGCCCGCCAGGGGAGGCGCAGCAGCTCCAGCGCCTCATCCTCGTCGGGGTCGAGGCGGTCCGGTCCGGCGGGGGCAAGCTCCGTGGCGAGGTAGAGGAACATCCGCTCGGTGGCAAAGCCGGGCGCGGTCCAGAAGTCCGTCAGCCGCTCCCAGCGCGCTGCTCGGTACCCCGTCTCCTCCTCCAGCTCGCGGCGGGCTGCCGCGTCGGGATCCTCGGTCGCGCCGGAGTCCTGATCGCGGTCCAGCGTGCCGGCCGGGATCTCGAGGAGCACCCGACCAGCGGCGTGGCGGTACTGGCGCACGAGGAGGATGCGATCCTCGGGATCGACGGCGACGATCGCCACCGCGCCCGGGTGGACCGCCAGGTCCCGCTGTGCCTGCCGCCCGTCGGCGCGCTCAACCGTGTCCACGCGGAACTCGAGATAGCGGCCGCGATGGAGGAGCTCGGACGCGACGAGGCGCTCGACGAGGAGATCGACCGGGCTGTCAGGGTCGGGCATGGTCGGATTATCGTCGCCACCGGACGGAGACGCGGTCGACCCGGGCCCCCGGCCCGGGTCGATTCCGTGGCGCGGACGCGGCCTCGGCGGCCGCCCACCGCTTCAGCTGACCGCGGTGCGCCGCAGGCTCAGCTCCGACTCGGCATCGAACAGGTGGACCTTGTCGAGCGGGATGTGGACCGTGACCACGTCGTCCACGCGGACGCGGCGGTCCGCCGAGACGATGGCCACGACATCGGCCCCGGCGATCCCGATGTGGAGGAGCTCCTCGTTGCCGAGGTACTCGACGACGTCCGCCTTGGCCGGAACGGTCGCGCTGTCGCCGCCGGTCGGAGCGACGTCGAGGTGCTCGGGCCGGATCCCGACGATGAACCGCTTGCCGGTGGTGGCGCCGACCGCTTCCCGGAAGGGCGCCGGGAGGGGGACCTCGATGCCCTCGCCGCGCAGCACCGCGGACTCGCCGGACCCGACCAGCTCGACCGGGAGGAAGTTCATGGCCGGGCTCCCGATGAAGCCGGCCACGAACTTGTTGTCGGGGCGGTCGTAGAGCGCCTGGGGCGAGCCGACCTGCTGGAGCTTCGCCTGGCTCATGACGGCGATCCGCTGGCCCATGGTCATCGCCTCGACCTGGTCGTGGGTGACGTAGACGATGGTCGTCTCGAGGCGCTTGTGGAGCCGGGCGATCTCGGCGCGGGTCTGCACGCGCAGCTTCGCGTCGAGGTTCGAGAGCGGCTCGTCCATGAGGAAGACGGCCGGCTCGCGGACGATCGCCCGGCCCAGGGCGACGCGCTGGCGCTGGCCGCCGGAGAGCTCCTTCGGCTTGCGCTCGAGAAGCGTCGTCAGCTGGATCGTCTCGGCCGCTGCCTTGACGCGCCGATCGATCTCCTTCTTGTCGACCTTGCGGAGCTTGAGGCCGAAGGCGAGGTTGTCGTAGACGTTCATGTGGGGGTAGAGCGCGTAGCTCTGGAAGACCATCGCGATGTCGCGATCCTTGGGGGCGATGTCGTTCACCACCCGGTCCCCGATGGAGAGCGTGCCCTCCGTGATGTCCTCGAGACCGGCGACCATCCGCAGGCTGGTCGTCTTGCCGCAGCCCGACGGACCCACCAAGACCATGAACTCGCCGTCCTGGATCTCGAGGTTGAAGTCGTCGACGGCCGTCACGTCGCCGAACTTCTTGGTGACGTGGTCGAAGTTCACGGTGGCCATGCGCGTCTCCTCGTCCCGGTCGGGTCATCGCGGGCCCTTGCATCACGGCCGCCTGGGCGGCGCGGACGGGCCCCGTACGAGGTGCCGGCACGGGATCGGGCGGATCGTAGCACCGGGCCGCCACGACGTTGAAGCGAGTCGGATCGATGTCACGGCCGATGGCTCCGGTCACGAATGGCGCGATCATCGCGGCGGCAGACGGCATAATCCGCGGGAACGCCCATGCCAGGTACCCAGGAAGCCGCCATCGCCCGCCTCGCGCCCGCCGTCGATCGATCGCGGGCGGAGTGGCGGCTGCTCCGCGCCCGGCTCACCACGATCACGCCGCAGGCTCTCGGCCGCGGCATCCTGTCGGCGGCCGTGGCGCTCGTCGGCGTGTGGCTCGCCGCCGCCACCTGGCCGGCGCTCCTTCCCTTCGCCATCGGCGGCCTGCTCGCCTACACGGTCTACCCGGTGGTCGAGCGCCTCGACCGGGTGATGCCCCGGGTGCTCGCCGCCACGCTGGGGCTCGGCGCCGGCCTGGCCGTGCTGGTGCTCGTCGTGGCGGTCGTCATCCCGCCCCTGGTCGCGGTGTCGGTCCAGTTCCTCCGCGAGCTGCCCAACTCGGCCCAGCTCGCCGATCTCCGCGCCCAGCTCGATGCGTACCTCGCCACGCTGCCCGAGGGCGCCCGGGCGCTCGTCGTGGGCATCCTCGAGCGGGTCGCCGCGATCGCCGCCGACGGCCTGTCGTCGTTCCTCGACTCGATCGCCTCCCTCATCGTCGCCGGTGTCGTCGGGATCTTCGACACGATCGGCTTCGTCGTCGGTCTCGTCCTGCTGCCCGTGTGGGTCCTCTCGGTCGTCCACGACGGGCGCTCGCTGCGCCGCCAGGTCGCGTCCCAGTTCGCCCCCGGCCTGCGAGCGGACGTGATGGCGCTGCTCACGATCGTCCACCGGGCCCTCAGCACCTTCCTGCGGGTGCAGATCACCGCCGCGGGCGCCGTCGGCGTGGCCGTGTACGTCGGCCTCCAGGGCGTCGAGCGGGCGGGGATCGCCTCGTACCCGGCTGCCATCGCGGTCGCGGCCTTCATGGGCGCCGCCCAGGTCATCCCCCAGCTCGGCGGCCTCGTCGGCGCCCTCCCGATCGTGCTGGCGGCGCTGGCCCGCCAGGACGAGCCCGAGGCCGCGCTCGCGGCCCTCGTGGTCTACCTGATTGCGCTGCAGCTCGTGAAGCTTGCCGTTGGCGGCCGGCTGGGGCGCGACCTCAGCGTCCGGCCCGCGATCGCCCTCCCGGCGTTCGCGGTCATCTCGCAGATCGGCCTCGTCTGGCTCCTGCTCTCCGCGCCGATCCTCGTCATCGCCCGGAACACCGTGCGCTACCTCCGCGGTCGGATGTCCGAGCCGCCGCAGCCGGCCGGCGTTCTCCCCGGCGAGCGCCGGCCGCGAGCCACCGGCCCATCCGGCGCACCGGGCACGGCGGCCGCCCCTGTTCCCTCCGTCTACCGGGACCGCTTCGCCCCGCCCGCGGCCGCGTCCACCGCGACCCGCCCCCAGCCGATCCCCGGAGGTAGAGCCTCGTGACCGAGCCGTATGTCGCGCCCATCGATACCGGCGAGCCCGGGGAGGAGGCGCTGGTGACGGCGCCCTCGTACGTGCAGCTGACCCAGCAACGGGTCTCCCTGCGCCGGGCGGCGGAGACGTTCGCCACGCCCGACGACGCCGGTCGGTATCCGATCGTCGTCCTGGTCAAGCAGGGCGGCCGCTTCCAGGTCGAGGTCCTGCTGGTCGCCGGGGCCGTGGCCGCGGCCGCGGTCCTGCTGCCGCTCGGCCCGATCCTCACCGTCGCGGGGCTCGTGGCCGCGGTGGCCCTCCTCCTCGCCGGCAGCTCACGGGCGGTCCTCGTCCCGATCCCGGAGGGGGTCCAGGGCGTCCTGGCCCAGCGCGGCAAGTTCCTGCGGGTCGTCGGCCCGGGCGTCCAGAACGTCCCGCCGACCATCGTCGTCACCCACCTCGTCACGACCCGCGAGATCCCCTTCGGCACGCTCGTCCGGGCGGCCCCCACGGCGGACGACATCCGGGTCGACATCGAGATCCTGTATACGTTCCGCATCGACGATCCCGGCAAGTTCGTCTACAACACCACGGCCCCGGACTTCGACGCTGTCTGCCAGGGCGCGGCCCAGGCGACCGTCCGGGAGATCACCCGGACGGTCGAGTCCGAGCGCGCCCTCGACATGGTCGGCCGGGAATCCGAGCCGGTCCGAGCCGCGCTCACGTCCTCCCTGGAGCGCTACGGCGTCCGCGTCATCAGCGTGATCGTGGTGCGGGTCGATGCGCCGCCGGATCTCATGGCCACGCGCGAGGCCCGCCGCATGGCGATCCTTCGGACGTCGGGCCAGGAGCAGCAGGCCGGCCTCGAGCGGCGCGTGCAGGCTGACCGCGACGCCCTCGCCCGCCAGGAGGCGCAGGCCAGGTTCGAGCGCGCCCAGGAGCAGGCCGAGCTGGCGGCGGCCGTCCGGCGACGCGAGATCGAGCTCGAGGGCGAGACGGAGGCGCTGCGGCTGGAGAAGCTCCAGGAGCGGCTGGCGGCGTTTCCCGAGGCCGCGCGCTGGGACTGGGCCGGGGAGCGTCTCAAGGTGGCCCGCGAGCTGGCCGGCAACAGCCGGGCGATCATCCAGCTGGGCGGGAGCGGCGACCTCACGGACGCGCTCGTGGCCGGCACCTCCGTGGAGCGCCCCGAAGCACCGGAGCCGTCCGCCGGCCAGGACGGCTAGAGCGGGACCGCGAAGGCGAGGACGACGAGGAGCGTCGAGGCCACGATCTCCACGATCCCGACCTGGATCGGCCGGAGCGGGCGCGGCGAACCCGCGCGCCGGCGCTCGACGAGCGGCAGGACGATCGCGCGGGCCAGGAGGCCTGCGGCGAAGGCCGCGTACGGCCACGGCAGCGCGACCGCCGCGAGGGCGAGGAAGGCGGCGTGGAACCCGACGGAGAGGGCGACGAAGCCGCGGTTGCCTCGCTCGCGGATGACCGAGCGGACCACGAGGACGGTCCCCGCCAGGTAGCCGGCCGCCACGAGGGTGGCCCGGACCACCGCCTCCGACTCCCACGCCCCCGACACGTACGCTGCCGCCGGCACCAGGACGAGCGCGATCGCCGTCTGGGCCAGGCTGTTCGCAAGGTCGCGGCGCGTCCCGGGGCGCGCTCCTCCGATCACCAGGGCGCCGGCAGGGACGACCACGACCGCGGAGAGAGCGAGGGCCGGGAAGGCCGCGAGCAGGACGAGCCCGGCGACGGCGAACGTCCCGCCGTAGACGGCGAGCGACGGGACGAACGACGGGCGGCGCCGGGAGCGCAGCCAGGCCTGGGCGGTGGCGGCCGCGAGATAGCCCGCGAGGGCGGCGAGCGCCAGGAGGAGGTGCCACGGCGACGGGGTCGTGGCGGCGATTCCCAGCAGGAGGGGCACCGCGAGCATCGCCCAGGCCCCGTGCTGGCGGGGGAACCAGAGGGCGCGGGCCGGTGCCGCCCTCGTCAGGGTGCCGCGTTCCACATTCGTACAGTAGCGGAGTGCGCGATTATCCGGGGTCGGCGCCGATGAACCGATAGCCGAGGCCGCGCTCGGTGCGGATGTAGCGCGGATGGTCGGGGTCGTCGCCGAGCTTGTCGCGGAGGCGGCGGACGTAGACCCTCAGGTAGTCGACCTCGTCGAGATACTCGCGACCCCAGACCTTGGCCAGCAGCGTCCCGTGCTGGAGCACGTGCCCGGCGTTCCGCACCAGGTGGTAGAGGAGCTTGTACTCGGTGGGCGTCACGTCGAGCCGCTGGCCGCGGAGCCGGACCTCGTGGGCGGCGAAGTCAACCTCGAGGTCCAGGGCCCGGAAGGACGGCGCGCGGCTGGTCGGGGGCGGCATCTCGTGGCGCCGCAGGACGGCCCGAACGCGCGCCATCAGCTCGAGGTGGTTGAACGGTTTCGTGACGTAGTCGTCGGCGCCCAGCTCGAGGCCCTTGACCTTGTCCATCGCGTCGTCGCGCGCCGTCAGCATCACCACCGGGACATCCGAGAACAGGCGGATCGCGCGCAACACCTCGTAGCCGTCCATGCCGGGCAGCCCGACGTCAAGGAGCACGATGTCCGGCCGCTCCGCCTCGACGACATCGAGCGCCTGCTCGCCGGTGCCCGCGCCGAGGACCTCGACGTCGCGCCACTGGAGCGTGAAGCCCAGGCGGACGGACTCCACGACGTCCGGTGCGTCATCGACGACCAGGATCCGCATCACTCTGCGTCCGGCGGCCCGTCGGCTGGGACCACGATGCAGAACGCGCTGCCGCGCCCGGGGACGCTGTCCACGTCGATGGCGCCGCCGTGGGCCTGGGCGATCGCGAGCGTCGTCGGCAGTCCGAGCCCAACCCCGCGGCCGGCGCCCTCGCGGTCGTTCTGGCCGACGAAGAAGCGCTCGAAGAGGTGTGGCTGCTCGTCGGCCGGGATCCCGGGTCCTTCGTCGGTCACCGTCCAGGAGACGGACCTGCCGACGGGCCGGACGCGGACCCGGATCGTGCCGCCCCGGGGGCCGTACTTGACGGCGTTGGACAGGAGGTTGACGAGCGCCTGCTCGAGGCGCCGGTGGTCGCCGAACACCCGGACCGGGGCGGCCGGCACGTCGAGGCTGATCGCCTGGTTGCGCTCGGCGGCGAGAGGCGCGACCGAGGTGACGGCCCCGCGGGCCATCGCTCCGGCGTCGAAGCGGCGGAGCTGGAGGACGACCTCCCCGGTGCGGAACCTGGCGAGCTCGAGGATGTCGCCCACGACGCGCTGCATGCGGTCCGCGTTGCGCTCGATCGTCCCCAGGAGGGCGTCGATCTCGAAGGCCGAGGGCGCGGTCTCGGGCCCGCGGAGCACGCCGACGCAGGTGCGGATCGCCGTCAGGGGGGTTCGCAGCTCGTGGGCGATCGTCGAGAGGAGGTCGGTCCGCAGCCGCTCGAGCTCAGCCAGGCCCTCGACCACGGCCGTGTCGGCGCCGAGCCCGCCGGCCAGCACCTGGTGCCCCAGGCTCGTGAGGACATGGACGCGATCGTCTCCGTGGTGGCGGGCCACGCGCACCAGCCCGAGGCCGGTCAGCTCGCCGAGGAGGCCGGCAGCCCGGCCGGCGTCCACTGTGGCGCCCGCGCGGGCGAACCGATCGGCGAGGTCGGCTGGGGTCGCCCCGTCATCGACGAGGGCCAGGGCCGCGCCCGCGAGCGGGGAGAGGGCTACGTCCCGCCGGCCGGGCGGCTCGAGGGCGAACATGACGATCCGAGGATACCTCCGGCGGTCGGCCGGGGCTGCAGCCGTTGCCACGCCCATGACGGGGAGCCGGAGCGTCAGCGGCGGACGTCCGCGAGGGGCCGCTCCTCGGCCCGCCGGCGCTCGGCGGCGCGATCGGGATCGGCGCCGGGGGCCGCCGCGGCGACGGTGAGGGGCGCCCCTGGAACGACGCCCGCCGGCCCGGCGAAGACCGTGCGGACATCGGCCGCCGGCCCCGCCGCCTCATCGTAGGAGCACATGCACGGGCCGTCGGCGGCGCAGCCGGCGCAGCAGAAGGCCAGGCCGAGATGGAAGACCGGGTGGTGGGCGATCTGGTCGTCGCAGGTCGCGCAGGTGAAGGTCGGCTGCGTCGGCATCGGAGTCCTCGCTGGCAGGAGGACCCGCGAACCATTCCCGCGGGTCGGTCCCTCGACAGATGGCAGGTGCCACGCCAGCCATCCTGCGGAGCCCGCCTGAACCGCCCGGGGAACGAGCATGAACGAAGCGTGAACGGTTATTCACGCGGCGTTCACGTGCGTCCATCGACGTGTTCGGGCGGCTGCGCGACCGTGGTGAGCAGCAGTCCGGGCCGGCGCGCGCCGGCCCCGCGCTCACCACTCGGAGCCCTGGATGAACAAGCCGACCACTCCCGTCCTCGTCCCCGGCGGAGCGGCCGCCCCTGCCGATCGGAGGGCGGCGATCGCGGCGCCCGCGCCAGGTCGCGCCACGACCCCTGCTCCCCGCGGCTCCGCCGGCGCGCCCGCCGTCGCCATGCCCGGCGCCCGCCCCTCCCAGGGCTCGCCGGGGGCGGGGGCCCTGGCGGCGGCACTCGCCCAGTTCGACGCCGCGGCCGATCACCTGGACCTCGACGAGGGCGTGCGCGAGACGCTCCGGTCACCGCACCGCGAGCTCACCATTCGCTTCCCGGTCCGGCTCGACGACGGTCGTGTCCGCGTCTTCACGGGCTACCGGGTCCAGCACAACGTCGCCCGCGGGCCGGCCAAGGGCGGGCTCCGCTATCACCCCTCCACCGACCTCGACGAAGTTCGCGCCCTCGCCATGTGGATGACCTGGAAGTGCGCCCTCGTGAACGTCCCCTTCGGCGGTGCCAAGGGCGGCGTCACCTGCGACCCCCGGGCGATGAGCCCGCGCGAGCTGGAGGCCCTGACGCGCCGCTTCGCGACCGAGCTCGAGGTTTTCATCGGGCCGGATTCCGACATCCCGGCGCCCGACGTGGGGACCAACGCCCAGACGATGGCCTGGATCATGGACACGGTGTCGATGCACCGGGGCTACTCCGTCCCGGGCGTCGTCACCGGCAAGCCCGTGGCGATCGGGGGATCGAACGGCCGCGCCGACGCGACCGGCCAGGGCGTGGTGTACACGATCGAGGAGGCCGCTGGGCGGCGTCTCGGGATCCCGCTGGCCGGCGCGACTGCCGCCGTCCAGGGCTTCGGCAACGTCGGCGAGGCGACCGCCCGGCTCCTCCACCAGGCCGGGGTGCGGGTGGTCGCGATCACCGACGTCGGAGGCGGCGTCTACCGGGAGGATGGCCTCGACGTGCCCCTCCTTCGGCGGGTCATGCAGGAGCAGGGCACCCTGGCGGGGGCGCCCGGGACCGAGCCGATCGACAACGAGCACCTCTTCGGGCTCGACGTGGATGTCCTCGTCCTCGCCGCCATGGAGGGTCAGGTCACTGCCGCGAACGCCGGGAAGGTCCGCGCCCGCATCCTCGCCGAAGGCGCAAACGGCCCGACGACGCCGGGCGCCGACCCGATCCTCGAAGACAACGGCGTGCTGGTCATACCCGACATCCTGTGCAACGCGGGCGGAGTCATCGTGAGCTACTTCGAGTGGGTCCAGAACCGCGAATCGCTCTTCTGGACGCCGAAGCTCATCAACGGCCGGTTGCGCGAGGCGATCCTGGCCGCCGCCGCCGCCGTCTGGGAGCGGGCCGACGCCGACGGGATCGATCCGCGGCGGGCCGCGCACGCCATCGCCGTGCAGCGGGTGGCCGAGGCTACCGAGCTGCGCGGCCTCTACCCCTGACGAGATCGCGACTCCTCCCCCAGGGCCCGGCCGCTCACACCCGGCCGGGCCCCCCTCCCTGATCCCGGCCGCACCCCCGCATCGCCGCGGAGACGTCGACGCGGGCCGGTCCCCGAAGGAACCGACCCGCGTTCGTGCGGCGGTTGGCGCCCGCGAAGGCTAGGCCAGCAGCTTCGCCTTGAGGGCCTCGTACTCGGGGATGGTGAGCGCGCCGGAATCCCGGAGCTGGGTGAGCTTTGCCAGCTCGTCGGCGGTGGACACGCCCGATGCGGCCTTCACCGCGGCCTCGGACTGGGCCATCATCTGGACGTCCTGGGCGGTCACCTTCGGGCGGGCGACGATGTAGATCAGCGCCCCGAGGAACGGGATGATGAACAGGACCAGGATCCAGATCGCCTTCCACAGGCCCGTGAGGTCATTGCGGCGGAAGATGTCGGCGAACAGGCTGATGAAGATCCAGATCGCCATGCACCAGAAGAAGAAGAAGACCATGCCCCAGATGACGTCCCAGAACGTCAGGGTCGCCGTGCCGACCTGGTTGCAGGCCGCGAACAGGAACGGCACCACGGCGAGGATCGCCAGGGGCAGGGCCCGGCGGCTCAGGGCCGCGCGGACGGAAGCAAGACTCATTCAATCCCTCCATCGATGCCATCCGCGCCCGTCCCTCGGGGCGGTGGCAGGTACGCCAACCGGCGTCTCGGCCGCTCACGTCGCGGCGCTGCGGCTGATGGTACACGGCCCGGAGGGGGTTTCGTCACCCCTGACGGCCGATGGGGTCACCCGGCGACGAGGTGGTGGGGTGGCCTACGGGGCTTGAACCCGTAACCTCTGGAGCCACAATCCAGTGCTCTGCCGATTGAGCTAAGGCCACCGCGCATCGCGCTCGCGCCGACCGTGGCAGCGGTCGGGGAGCCCGTGGGCGAGGCGAGTGTAGCCGAAACGGTGCAGCGCCTACTCCTCGACGGGCTTGAGGTCCTCGTCCCAGGCCCAGGCGTCGATGTCGGGCGGCTCGTAGCCGAGGATGGTCAGGGCGTGGCGCACCTGGGTCCGGTGCTCGCCCCCATGGTCCAGCGCCTGGGCGAAGAGGACGACCGCGGGCAGCGTGATGGGGCGGCCCCGGAACGTCGTGTTGAGGACGGCGTCCGGCTCGTACTGCGCGGCCAGCTCGACGAGCGCCGCCGCACTGACCTGGGCCCGCCGACGGAGGACCCGCACGGACGGCGCGAGCGCCTCGGGCGGGGACGGGGGGTCGGGCTCGTTGGGGGCGGGGCCGGGCCGCTCGCCCTCTCCGCCGAGGCGCGACACGTAGCGTTCCTCGGCCTCGACGAGGTGGCGCAGCGTCGCACCGAGCCCTCCGTACGTGCCCTGGGTCACGAACTCAAGGTGCTCCTCCGGGAGACCCTCGCACGCGGCGAGAAGGCGATCGGTGGCCCACGCGTGGTGGCGGAAGAGTGCGACGAATCCGGCGTCCATCAGGCAAGGGTACGACGGCGCGGCCCGCCGCGGGCGGCCGCCGGGCGGACCTCCGGGCCCGGGGCGGGACTACCGTCCGGGCCCCTCCCGGGACCATCGCGCGACGGACTGCGGCGGGGTCGGGCGGTAGGGTCCAGACGTGAGACTATCGATCCATCCTCGGACCCCCTTGGACCGCCTCGCCGTGCTTGTCGCGGCCGCGTTCCTGGTCGCCAGCGTGGGCGGCGTCGCCCTGCCGGCGCCCGCCGCCGCGTGGGACGCCGGCACCTTCAGCCCGGCCGCGGAAGCCGAGCTGCTCCAGCTCACCAACCAGGCCCGCGCGAGCGCCGGGCTGCCTGCCCTCAGGATCGACTCGACGCTGGTCTCGATCGCCCGCGCGCGCAGCAAGGACATGATCGTCCGCGACTACTTCAGCCACGACATCCCGGGGGGCGGCAGCGTCTTCGACGTCCTGCAGGACAAGGGGTACTGCTTCAACCTGGCGGGGGAGAACATCGGCTGGATCACGGCCGGGGACGACGCCGCCGCACAGGGCGTGCAGACGATGTTCATGAACTCGTCGGGGCACCGCGGCAACATCGTCGGCGAGGCCTGGGACGAGATCGGGATCGGCGCCTACCAGGGCGACACCGAGAAGAGGATGTTCACCGTCCTCTTCGCCGACTCCTGCGGGGCCGCCACCCCGAAACCGACGCCGAAGCCCACTCCGAAGCCGACCCCGAAGCCCACCCCCAGGCCCACCCCGAAGCCCACCCCGACGCCGCTGGCCCAGCCAACCCCCGGGCCGACCCCGGAACCGACGCCCCGGCCGACCCCCCGGCCGACCCCCAGGCCGACCCCGAAGCCGACGCCGGCTCCGACCCCCGAACCGACGCCCCGGCCGACGCCGGCACCGACGCCGGAACCGACGCCGGAACCGACGCCGCTGGCGGAGCCGACACCCTCTCCCACCCCGACGCCAACCCCCGAGCCCACGCCGACCCCCACGCCGGTCCCGACCCCCACCCCGGACTCGCCGAACCGGAGCGAGCCCGACGGCGGCGCCACCAGCGGCTTCGGCACGAACCCCGGCGGCAGCAGTGGCACCGCGGCCGGCGGGCCGCGCGCGCTCGGCGGGACGCCTACCGGCCAGTCGTACCGCATCGCCGACCCGGTCGGCGTCCCGGCGGCGGCGCCGGGGTTCCTGGACGGCCTGGGCGCCGCGATCCTCGGCTTCTTCTTCGGGGCGTGAGGCCGGCCGTTCCACCGGCGGTCGTCCACGACTCGAGCCGGCGTTACACTCGCTCCGCCGTGGTGCGCGCCTGCACCGTCCCGACCGGAGGACCAGCCTGATGCCGCCGATCCTCGAGGCGCGCGATCTCACCCGCAGCCACCGGATGGGCGGGACCGACGTGGACGCGGTCCGGGGCGTCTCACTGGCCGTGGAGCCGGGCGAGTTCGTGGCCGTGATGGGCCCCTCGGGCTCGGGCAAGAGCACGCTGCTCCACCTGCTGGGCGGCCTCGACATGCCCACCTCGGGCGAGGTCGTCCTGGACGGCGAGGTGGTGAGCCGCCTCGGCGACGACGCCGCCACGAAGCTGCGCCGGGCCAAGACCGGCTTCGTGTTCCAGTTCTTCAACCTCGTTCCGATTCTCTCGGTCCGCGAGAACGTCGCCCTGCCCTTCATCGTGGCCGGTCGCGACCCCGGCGGGCGCGAGGAGGCGGCTGCGATCGGCGAGGTGCTCGCGGCGGTCGACCTCGCGGGCAAGGAGCGGCACCGCCCGGACGAGCTCTCGGCCGGCGAGCAGCAGCGCGTGGCGCTTGCCCGGGCCCTGGTCCATCGCCCGGCGCTCCTCCTCGCCGACGAGCCGACCGGCAACCTCGACTACGCGACGGGGACGGAGATCCTGGACATGCTCTGGCGCCTCTGCGCCGAGCGCGGCCAGACGGTCGTCCTCGTCACCCACGACGCCAAGGCCGCCGCCTACGCCGACCGGGTCCTCGTCCTGCGGGACGGGACGGTCATCGACGAGATCGCGCTCGGGCGTCGCGAGGACCACGCCGCGGGAACCCTCATCGTTCGCCTCGCCGCGCTGGGGCTCTGACCCGTGCGCGCCGCCGACGCGCTGGCCCGTCGCAGCCTCCTCGCCCGACCCGTCCGGACCATCCTGACGGTCATCGGCATCGCGCTGGGGACCGGCGTGCTCGTCGCCGGTCTGGTCCTCAACGCCGCGCTCGACACGGCCGTCGAGCGAAGCGTCGCCGACCTCCTGGGGCGGGCCGACGTGCGCGTCGCCGCGTTCGAGGAGCAGGGCCTCTCCCCGGAGAGCGTCGCGGCCGCCGCCACGACCCCGGGCGTCGCCACGGTGGCGCCCAGCCTCGAGCGGCGGACCTACCCTCTCTCGAGCGGAGCTTCCGCGGCGCTGCCCGCGCCCCTCACCGTGGTCGGCATCGAACGGGCGGCCGATCCGGCGGTTCGCGACCGACCCCTCGCGGAGGGCTCGCCGCTGGGCACGGGCGACGACGACGGGGCGCTCGTCTCGGCCGGGCTGGCCCGGGAGGACGGCCTGGGCGTCGGCGCCACCATCACCCTGCTCGGCGACCCGGCGGCGCCGCCGACCGTCTTCCGGATCGTCGGCGTCCTCGCCCCGACGCCGGGCGACCCCGATCCGGGCGGCCGGACGGTGTTCGTCGCCCTCGAGGCCGCCCAGCGGCTCTTCGCGACCGACCGGGTGACGGCCATCGACCTGCTCCTCTCCGACGGGGCGGACACGGCTGGCGTGATCGCCGAGCTCGACCAGCGCCTCGTCGAGCCCTACACGCTGAGCACGCCGGCCGATCTCGCCGCCGCGCTGGAGGCGGCCACGGCCGAGATCCGGGCCGCGATCGCGCTCGTCGCGGCCGTGGCCCTCTTCGGGGGTGCGTTCCTTATCTTCAACACCCTCTCGATGACGGTCGCCGAGCGGGCCCGCGACGTGGGGCTGCTGCGAGCCGCCGGCATGACCCGCCGGCAGGTGATCGTGATGGTGCTGATCTCGGCCGCCTACCTCGGCGTGGTCGGCGTGGCCCTGGGCCTCCTGGCCGGCATCGCGCTCGCGGTGGGGGCGGTCGCCGTCCTGGCGGGCCCGGGAGCCGCGCCCGCCGAGCTGACCCTGCCGCCGGGCGCCCTCGCCCTCGGCGCCGTGCTGGGGTTCATCGTGACGGCCGCGGCGGCGGTGGAGCCCGCCCTGCGGGCCGGCCGGATCTCTCCGGTGGCGGCCCTTCGCCTCCGACTCGACCAGGGGGCCGTCCTGCGGGCCCGGTTGCGGTGGCTCCTGCTCGTCTTTGCCGTGGTCGGCCTCGTCGGCCTGCTCCTGTGGCCCGGCGCCGCGGCCGGCCGGGGTGGCCTGGTGCGCCCGCTGGTCGCCTTCGCCCTCCTGCTCGGGATCACGCTCGCCGCCCCCTTCGTTGTCGGACCGCTGGGCCGGCTCGTCGGCCTCGCCGCGGCGCCGTTCCTCCCCGCGGAGGCGCGCCTCACGCGCGGGGCCCTCACCCGGGATCGCAGCCGGACCGCACTCACCGTGGGCGCCCTGGCGGTGGCGATTGCCGTCCTCGTGGCCCTTGCGGGCGTCGCCGGGTCCACGCGCGAGGCGGCGACCAGCTGGCTCGCGGACGTGGTGCCGGGCGAGCTTCTTCTCACCTCGATCCGCCCGGTCGCGGAGGACGAGCCGGCCGCCGCGGAGATCGCGGCGCTCCCCGGCGTGGCCGGGGTGAGCCCCATGGCCCGCTTCTCGGTGGCCGTGGGCGGGACGCGGGCCGACGCCGCCGCCGTCGTGGGCGCCGACCTGCTGGCGGACGGTGGGCTGACCCTCGTCGCCGGTGCGCCGGCGCAGGCGTTCGCGGCGCTCGATGCCGGCGGCGCCGTGATCGTGCCGCGCAGCGTGGCCGAGCGCAGCGGGGTCGTCGTCGGATCCAGGCTCGCCATCCTGTCCGGGACCGGCCCCCTGGAGCTGGAGGTCGTGGCGATCGCCGAGCGCACGATCCCCGGCGCGGCCGGGGAGGCCATCCTCGTCGGGTGGCCGGACGCGACCGGGCGCCTCGGCGTCCTCGGCGCCGACGCCTTCGCCGTCCGCTTCGAGCCTGGTCAGGAAGCGTCCGCCCGCGCGGGCGTGGAGGAGGCGGCCCGTTCCCTTGCCCTCGAGCCGGCGTCGCTGGACCAGGCGGCCGGGGCGATCGGTGCCTCGATCGACCGCCGCGCCATCCTCTTCGCCGCCCTGGCCGCCGTCGCCCTGCTGGTCGCCGCCCTGGGCATCGTGAACACGCTCGCGATGAACGTCCTCGAGCGCGTCCGGGAGCTCGCGGTTCTGCGCGCCACGGGCCTCACGCGTCGCCAGGCCTGGCGGCTCGTCGTGCTCGAGGCGACCGTCCTCGGCTTCGTCGGCTCGCTCCTGGGCGCCCTGGCCGGCCTCGCCACCGGGGCGGTCCTCATCCAGCTTGCCGGGGGCAGCGGCGTGCCCTACCAGGCGCCCTGGGCGGCGGCGGCGGCCGCGCTCGGCGGCGGGATCGTCCTCGCCGTCGTCGCGGCGCTCTACCCCGCGCGCCTGGCGTCCCGCGTCGAGATCGTCGGCGCACTCGGCCGGGACTGACCCGCGCGCTGGTAGACTCAGTGCACCGCGGCCACCGGCCGCCGACCGCCGACGGGGAGCGTGCCACTCGATGTCCCTCGCGACCGAGCGCCTCAACCGGCTGCCCGCCGCCGAGCGGGGGATCACGATCGGCGACTTCCTGGTTCCGGTCGCCGTCGGCGAGCGGCTCAGCGCGCGAGCCCGGCACATCGCCCTGGTCGTGGCCGGGGCCGTCATCATCGCCCTGACGGCGAACATCCAGCTCGTCCTGGCCGGCCAGACGATCATCCTCCCGGGCGACGTCCGGGTCACGCTGCCGACTTCGCCCGTCCCGGTCACCGCCCAGACGTTCGCCGTTCTCCTCGTCGGCGGCGCGCTGGGGTTTCGCCGTGGCTTCCTGGCCGTCGCCCTCTACCTCGCCGTCGGCCTGTTGCTCCCGGTCTACGCCGGCCGCTCCTCGGGCCTCGACACCTACCTGGGCCTCGAGGACGGGCGCTGGATCCTCGGGGCCACCGGCGGCTACCTCCTTGGCTTCCTGCTGGCGGGTGCGGTCGTGGGACGGCTGGCCGAGCTGGGCTGGGATCGCCACGTCGGCGGCGCGGTCGTGGCGATGCTCATCGGCAACCTCGCCATCTACCTCGTCGGGATCCCTTGGCTGATGGCGGCGACCGGGTTCGACCTAGGGACGGCGATCGAGAAGGGCCTCGCCCCGTTCGTCTTCGGGGACCTGCTCAAGCTCGCCCTCGCCGGGATCGCCTTCCCGGTGGCGTGGTGGGTCGTCGGGCGCCGGACGGGCGAGCGGTAGCAGGCGCCGGCGGCGCCATGACGGCCCCGTTCCTCGAGATCCTGGCCGCGGCCCTCCCCGATCTCCGCCTGACCACCGACGGCTCGATCCTCGAGGCGCACCGGCGCGACGAGACGGCCTACCTGGAGCCGCCGCTCCCGCTCGCCGTCGCCTTCCCGGCCTCGACGGCGGAGGTGGCCGGCATCGTCCGGCTCGCCGCCGCCCACCGGGTCCCCCTCGTCCCGCGCGGCGCCGGCACCAGCCTCTCCGGGGGAGCGATCGCCGTGGAGGGCGGTCTCACCGTGTCCCTGATGCGGATGAACCGGGTGCTCGAGATCGACGAGGAGAACCGCGTCGTCGTCGTCCAGCCGGGCGTCGTCAACGCCGACCTGAAGATGGCGGTGGCGACCCATGGCCTCTTCTACGCGCCTGATCCCGCGAGCTACGAGACGTGCACGATCGGCGGCAACCTGGCCACGAACTCCGGCGGCCTCTGCTGCGTGAAGTACGGCGTGACGCGCGACGCTGTCCTCGGCCTCGAGGTGGTCCTGGCCGACGGCGCCGTCATCCGGACCGGCGGCCGCAACGTGAAGGACGTCGCCGGCTACGACCTCGCCGGCCTCTTCGTCGGGAGCATGGGCACGCTGGGGATCGTCACCGAGGCGACGCTGCGCCTCATCCCGATGCCGGCCCCCAAGCAGACGCTGCTCGCGTTCTTCCCCACGATCGAGGCCTCGGGCGCGGCCGTTGCGGGCATGGTTCGCGACGGGGTGCAGCCGTGCACGCTCGAGCTGATGGACGCCTTCACCATCCGGGCGGTCAACGCGGCCTACACGCTGGGCCTCGACGAGACCGCCGCCGCGATGCTCCTCGTCGAGTCGGATCTGCCCGGGGCCGCGGCGGGGGAGGAGCTGGACCGCGCCGAACGGGCCTGCGCGGCCGCGGCGGCCGGCCTCCTCGTCCGGGCCCAGGACGCGGCGGAGGCCGACATGCTCCGCCAGGGCCGCCGGATGGCCCACTGGGCGCTCGACGCCATGGGCGTGAGCCGGATGGAGGACGTGGTCGTGCCGCGGAGCCGCGTCCCGGACCTGCTCCACGCGATCCACGAGATCGGCGACCGGCGCGGCCTGCAGATCGGTGTCTTCGGCCATGCCGGCGACGGCAACCTCCACCCGTCCTTCGTCTTCGACCGGGAGGACCCGACCGCCCCATCGCGCCTCCAGCAGGCCCAGGACGACCTCTATCGGGCCACCCTGGCGCTCGGCGGCTCGGTGACGGGCGAGCACGGAATCGGCACTGCCAAGAAGGCCTGGCTGGAGGCGACGCGCGGTCCCGACGCCGTCCGCGTGATGCGGGCCATCAAGGCCGCCCTCGATCCCCTGGGGATCCTCAATCCCGGCAAGATGCTCTAGGGGCTCCTACCATCGCGCTCGTGACCGCCGATCCCCGCGCCCTCGTCGCCATCGACCTCGGGACCTCCGCCGTGAAGGCGGGCGTCATCTCCGCGGACGGGCGCCTGCGGGGCTTTGCCCGGGTCCCGTACGCGCTCCTGCTCGACGGCGCGGCGGGTCGCGCGGAACAGCACCCGGACGCCTGGTGGACGGCGCTCGTCCGCGGGATCGGCATCGCCCGGGCCCAGGCGGCGGTCGACGGCCCGGTCGAGCCGCTCGCCATCTGCGTCGTCGGCCAGGGCCCGACGCTCGTCGCGACCGCGGCCGACGGGCACGCCCTGGCGCCGGCGATCACCTGGCTGGACCGGCGGGCCGCGGCGGAGACGGCGGCCGCCGCCGCGGCGATCGGCCGCCAGGGCTGGGTGGTGGGCCTGCTCGGGCGGGCGCGGCTGCTCGCGGCGCTCCGTCCGGAGGTCGTCGAGCGCGCCGCCTGGCTCCTGGCGGCATGGGACCACGCGGCGTTCCGCCTGACCGGCGTGGCGGCAGCGTCGCTCCAGGACCCGTCGGAGGCGATCACCCGCGACGAGGCCCGGGCCACGGGACTCGACGAGCGGATCGCCCCGCCCGCGGCCCGGGCCGGCACCGTGATCGGCCGCCTGCGGGGAGGGCCGGCGACCGAGCTGGGCCTTCCCCTGGACCTTCCCGTCGTGGCGGGCGCCAACGACGCGATCGCGACGTTCCTGGGCGCGGGCCTGACGAAGCCGGGCCAGGCGATCGACACGGGCGGGACGTCGGGCGGGTTCGGCCTCTACGTGGACGGTCCCCTCGCCGTGCCGCCGCTCTGGACGGGCCCGGCGCCGCTCCCCGGTCTCCACTACGTCGGCGGGGCGATGGCCGGGACGGGCAAGGCGCTGGACTGGCTGGTGGCCGACATGCTCGGCGGCACGGCGACGCTCGGGGAGCTTCTCGGGGAGGCGGCGACCGTGCCCGCCGGCGCCGGTGGCCTCCTCTTCCTGCCGTACCTCGCCGGCGAGCGGTGGCCGCTCCACGACCCGGCCGCCCGGGGGGCGCTCGTCGGCCTCACGCTCCGCCACCGGCGGGCACACGTCGTGCGGGCCGTGCTGGAGGCGGCCGCCTTCGCGCTGCGCCACGTTGCCGCCCCGGCCGTCGCGGCCGGCCTGCCGTTCACGGAGCTGCGGGTCACCGGCGGGACCGCCGCGAGCCGGCTCTGGAACCAGGTGAAGGCCGACGTCGTGGGCGTCGAGGTGGCGGTCCCCCGCGTGGCGGAGGCGTCGGTGGCGGGCGCCGCCATCCTGGCGGCGGTGGGCGTCGGGCTGGTCCGCGACGAGCGGGCGGGGATCGAGGCGCTCGTGCGCATTGCCGAGCGGCTCACTCCGGACGGCGCGGCGCGGAAGGTCTACGACCAGCTCGCGCCGGAGTACGAGGAGCTCCACGCTCGGCTGGCGCCGGCCAACGCCGTCCTCGGTGCGGTGGAGGAGGTGTCCCGGCGCTGAGCGCTGGTCGAGAACACCGCGTCCCGACCCCCGCCGCGCGTCGCTCCTCGATCGGCGATCCCGTATCCTTGCCCTCACCGAACACTGCACCCCGCTCCCGGGGCGGCCCCGCCGCCGGCCCCGGCCCCGCTCGACCGGAGGATCACCCCGTGCTCAACCCGCGCCCGTCGTCGCCGATTCGCGGCGGCCGCGTCGTCGCGCTCCTCGTCGTGGCCGCCCTGGCCGCGGCTGCCTGCGTGCCGCAGTCCGGCAGCGGGGCCTCGCCGACGCCGACGCTCGCACCCACGCCAACCCCGTCGGCCAACCCGTACCACGGCGTCGCCGAGGGGGCCGGCGCGGGCATCAAGCTCGGCTACCTCTCCTACGGCGACCTCGTCCCGTTCGTCTCGCAGGTCTCGGAGGGGATCAGGGCCCAGGCGGCCCTCGCGAAGGCGGAGCTGGTGGAGTGCGACGCGAGGCTGGACGCCAACCGGGTCGCGGGCTGCATGAAGCAGCTCTCCGAGGCCGGCGTGCAGGGGATCATCCAGTTCCAGGGGACGCTTGCCGACCCCGTGGCCGTCTGCGCCGAGGTGCCGGCCGGCGTGCCGGTGCTCGCCGTCGAGTTTGCCCAGGATCCGTGCGCGAAGGCGCTCGCCGGCGCGGACGACCTGCGGGCCGGCCAGATCGCCGGGGGCGCCGTCGGGGCGTGGGTCAAGGAGCGCTGGAGCTGCACGTACGACGCGTACGTCTCGTTCGAATCCGTGGCCGCGGCGGCGAAGAGCCAGAAGCGGATGGAGGGCTACCGCCAGGGGTTCTCCGCCGTGTGCCCGATCACGAACGAGCAGATCGGCCGGGCGATCGACACGGAGCCGCTGGCGACGACCGCGATGAAGGACGTCCTCGCGACCCTCCCCGGCAAGACGAAGATCATCGTCGTGGCCGTCAACGGCGACGCGGCGCGCGGCGCCCTCGCCGCGGCGAAGGCCGCCGGCCGCGAAGGCGACGTCTGGGTCTCCGGCCAGGGCGGCGAGGAGCCGTCGCGCGCGCTGATCCGCACCGACGAGCACTACCTCGGCGACGCCGCCTACTTCCCCGAGACGTACGGCGCCACGATCGTGCCGGCCATCCTGGACCTGGTCGCCGGCAAGGCCGTCCAGCCGCAGCTGCTCATCGAGCCGGCCTGGCTCGACGCCTCCACGATCGGCGAGCTCTACCCGGAGTAGCCCGTCGCGGCGGGCTGCCCGCCGGGCGGGGACGCGCCGCCGGGCCCGAACGAGCCGCCGGCGCCGGACGCGAGCGCCGCTTCGACGCCCGCCTCGACAGCCGCATCGATGGCCGCCGCGATCGCCGCCGCGAAGGCGGGCAGGCCCGCGGCGACGGGAGCGGTCAGCGGCGTCCCGACGTCCCAGCACGAGCCGCCGATCCCCACGAAGGTCCCGGCCGGCGGGGCCTCGCGCAGGATCGCGGCGAGGGCCAGGACCTGCTCGAGGGGCAGCTCGTGCGACGAGCTCGGCTCCGGAGCCCGTCCCAAGTCCGCCAGCGCCCGCGCCCGGTCGACGAGCGCCGGCAGGGGGCGGACCCAGACCTCGCCGGGCGCGATGCCGGCCACGGCGTCCACGACGACGCACGCCCTCTCGGCCGGCAGGTCCAGCAGGAGCAGGACGTCGAGCCGGCCGATCGCCTGGATCTCGGCCCGGGCGCGCGCATCCGGGGACAGCAGCTCGACGGCCGCAAACCCGGCGGCATCGTCGCCGCGGGCGGGCTCGCCGCACACGAACACGGGCACGCGCGTGGTCATGGGGACGCTCCGCTGACGTGATCGATGGGACGCTCCGGGATCGGCGCGGTCACGCCTCCTCGATGGTCAGGTCGAGGAAGTGCGTCGCGCAGCTGATGCAGGGGTCGTAGCTGCGGATCATCTGCTCGAGGCGGTGGGTGGCCGCCTCGTGGGACAGGTCGAGGACCTCCTTCGCGGCGACCACGAGGTCGGCCTCGATGGCGGCCTGGTTCTGGCTGGTGGGCGGGACGATCTGGGCCGATCGGACCCGCCCGGCTTCGTCCACCTCGTAGCGGTGGAAGAGAAGGCCGCGGGGGGCTTCGGTTGCCCACGCGGCGATGCCGGAGCGGCTCTGCCAGGCCACGAGCGGCTCGGCAGGCGGCCGGTAGGCGTCGATGATGTCGATAGCCTCGGCGAGGGCGTGGACCAGCTCAACCGCGCGGGCCACGATGGACGCGTAGATGTTCGTCCGGATCAGCTCCGCGTGGCCGGAGGCGGCCAGGGCCTCCTTCGCGAGGGGGTGGAGCTGGTCGCCGGCGAGCGCCACGCGGGCCGCGGGTCCGACGAGGTAGGGCCCCTTTCCGTCGAGAGAGCGGGCGTGGAGGGCGTTCGACCCCTCGACCTGGACCTCCGAGAAGGCGTCCCGCCAGCCGGATGGAGCCAGGTCGATCCCATCCGACGAGACGATCCGGCCATCGTTGAAGGGGTACTCCGCGGCGTGGCGGAGGCTGACGAACCGCGGCTCGCGGGCGAAGGCCGGCATGGTGAAGCCGGCCACGATCTTCACGGTCTCCTGGGCGAACGCCAGGGCGTCGGCAAGCGCCGCCCGGTGCTCCTTCAGCTCGGCGGCGCGCGGTGCGCGGCTCCAGCCGCCGACGCGGACGCTGACCGGGTGGATCGGCCGCCCGCCGAGGATCTTGACGAGGTGATTGCCGGCCTTCTTCATCCGCAGCGCCTTCTCGACGAGCGGCTTGTGGTCGGCCGCCATGTCGATGGCGCTCGGATAGCCGAGGAAGTCCGGGGCGTGGAGGAGGTAGATGTGGAGGGCGTGGCTCTCGATCCACTCGCCGCAGTAGAAGAGGCGGCGGAGCGCGCGCGACGAGGGATCGATCCGGACCCCGAAAAGGTCCTCGAACGCGTGCGACGCGCTCATCTGGTACGCGACGGGGCAGATCCCGCAGATGCGGGCCACCATGTCGATCACGTCGTCGGGGGTTCGCCCGACCACCAGCTGCTCGAAGTAGCGGGGGGTTTCGAAGATGCCCAGGCGCGCCTCGACGACCTCCCCGTCGCGCACGCGCAGGCGCAGGGAGCCCTCGCCCTCGACCCGGGTGAGCTCCCCGACCTCGTACAGGCGCTCGTCCACGACCTTCTTCGTGGCCGTGCTCATCGCTTGCCTCCCGTCGTGGCGGCCGTGCCGGCCCCCGTGCCGGTCCGCCCCGTTCGGGTCCCGCCGAGCTCGGTGACCATGCTCCGGAAGGGCTCGTTGTACGCGGTGAACCCGGCGAAGAGCCGCCCGACCTCCTCGCGCGGCCGATCCCCGGCCATCTGGAGGTGGCGGGCGAGACCGGCGGCGTTGGCCTGCTCGCGGGGGCCGAAGCAGCCGTAGCAGCCGCGCCCGAATCGCGGGCAGATCGCCCCGCAGCCGGTCTGGGTCACCTGCCCGAGGCAGGGGATCCCCTTGCTGACCATCACGCAGACCACGCCGCGGCGCTTGCACACCATGCACACGGACTCGTCGCGCAGCTGCGGCCGGCGCCCGGTGGTGAGCGACGTGAGGAGCTCCACCAGCTGGCCCGGGTCGATCGGGCAACCGCGCAGCTCGGCGTCCACCGCCACGTGCTCGGCGATCGGGGTCGAGCGGGCCAGCGACTCGATCCACTCCGGGTGGGCGTAGACGCCGGCCCGGAAGGCATCGTGGTCGCCCCAGTTGCGGAGCGCCTGGATGCCGCCGGCCGTCGCGCAGGCGCCGATGGTCACGAGGTAGCGCGTCCGCCGCCGAAGCTCCACGATCCGTTCGAGGTGGGCCGGCTCGGAGACCGACCCCTCCACGAAGAGGACGTCGTAGGGGCCCGGCGAGCGCGACGACGTCGCCTCCGGGAAGTCGACGATCTCGAAGTGCTCCACGATCGAGAGGAGCTCGTCCTCCAGGTCCAGCAGCGTCAGCTGGCACCCGTCGCACGAGGCGAACTTGACGACACCGACGCGGGGACGCGCGCCGGCGGGGGCGGCGTGGCTCGTCATCAGATGCCCTCCCGGCCGAAGATGTCGCCGAGCTGCCCGATCGAGAAGACGGGGCCGTCGCGACAGACGAAGTACTGGCCCATCTGGCAGTGCCCGCAGAGCCCGATCCCGCACTCCATGTGCCGTTCCAGCGTCACGTGGATGCGGGACGCGGGGACGCCGCGGCCGGCCAGGGTCGTCGCCGTCGCCTGCATCATCCTCTCCGGACCGCAGACGAAGGCGATCATGTTGGCGCCGTCCCAGACGGCCTGGTCGAAGAGGTGGGTCACGATGCCCACCCGTCCCGTCCAGTCCGGCCCGGCGCGATCGACGGTCAGGCTGACCTCGATCCCGTCGCGGGCGGCCCAGCGCTCGAGCTCGTCGCGGTAGAGGAGGTCGGCCGGCGTGCGCGCTCCGTAGAAGAGCTTCACGTCGCCGAACCGGCGCCGGCCGGCCACGATCGCATGCAGGACCGGCCGCAGCGGCGCGAGGCCGATGCCGCCGGTGACGATCACGAGGTCGCGCCCGACCGCGCGGTCGAGCGGCCAGTTGTTGCCGAGGGGACCACGCAGGCCCAGCTCCTCGCCGACCTGCAGCGCGCACATCGCCTTGGTGGCGGGGCCCGCGCCGCGGATCGTCAGCTCGATGCCGTCGGGGAGGAAGCGGCTGATCGAGATGGGGAGCGGCGGGAATCCCGGCAGGGCGACCATCGCGAACTGGCCGGTGCTCCCCTGGGCGAAGGCCGGGTCGGTGCCGGTCAGGGTCAGGCTCGTCGTGTCCGACGTCTCCTGGCGCGTGGCCACCACCCGGGCCGTCACGAAGTCGTTGGGGGTGGCTGCGACCGGCTCGACGAGAAGCGTCTCGGGGACGAGCGGGACGGCCGGGGCGATCGCGTTCAGCTCGTCGCGGACGTCGATGCCGACCGGGCACCAGGTGATGCAGCGGCCGCAGCCGACGCAGCCGGAGCTGCCGAACTGGTCCCACCACGTGGCGAACTTGTGGGTGAGCCACTGGCGGTAGCGGTCGCGGGGCCGGGAGCGGAAGCTCCCGCCGGCCACCTTCGCGAAGCCCGGGCTGAAGCAGCTGTCCCAGCTGCGGTACATCACCGCATCGACGCCCGTGAGGTCGGTCGTCTGGGTGAGGGTCGTGCAGAAGCAGGTCGGGCAGGCGAGGGTGCAGTTCCCGCAAGTGATGCAGCGCTCCGCGACCTGGGCCCAGCGGGGGTGGTCCAGCTGGGCCATGAGGCGATCGTGCAGGCCGGCGGCCGGGACGGGGTCGCCGATGCGGGCTCGCACGGCCGCGACCGTCGCCGCCGCGCCGTACTGCTCCGCCGCCGAGGCCGGGCGCAGCGGGAGCTTCTCCATGAGAGCGTGGCCGGCCGCGCTGTCGGCCTCGACGAGGAAGCCGGCGTCCAGCTCGGTCAGGACGATGTCGTGCCCGCCCTCCACCTCGGGACCGGTGCCCATGGAGGTGCAGAAGCAGGTCGAGGCGGCATTCGTGCACTGGACCGCCACGATGAAGACCGTGGCCCGGCGGGCGGCGTAATCCGGGTCCACGAACGCGGTCCCCGTGAAGACGGTGTCCTGCACGCCGAGCGCGGCGAGGTCGCAGGCGCGGGCCCCGACGAAGGCGACGGGAGAGGTGTCGGGCGGCTCGGGGGCGAAGGTGACCTTGTGGCCGTCCTTGGAGGCCCGCGTCAGGGGGACGCGGGCCGGGAAGGTCCACTTCTTCCAGGCCGTCGGTCCGACGACGAATCCGAAGAGGCGCTCGTCGTTGCGCCGCCGGAGACGGTAGCGCCCGGGCGCCTGCTCGTCACCGATGCCCCGGGGGAGATCGTCGACGGTGGTGATCTCGTCGAAGACGATCGCCCCGTCGGAGACAGTCGGGCCGATGACGCGGCGCCCATCCTCGCGCAGGAGGTCGATGAGGATCTGCAGGTCGGGCCGGGCGAGGAATCCGGGCCCCTCCAGGGCCGGTCGGTGGCCCCGGAGGGGGGCTGTCCGGATCACCATTCCTTCACCTGCTCCGTGGCGAAGAGGTCCAGCATCTGGAGGCGGGTCGCGTAGAGGCGGCGGGCGACCGCGACGAGGAGGCGGGGGTAGAGGGCCATGGCGAGCTCGCACTCGTCACGAAGGGCGGCGCGCAGGGCCGCGCCTTCGAAGATGATGGCCTCGATCGGCTCGATGGCGGTGCCGGTGGACGAGGCGCGGAACGGCGGGACGAGGGCCGACCAGAGGTAGACGTCGCCCGGCTCCACGGTGAGGATCGTGATGTCGCCCCGCTCGGGGACGAGCGTGCGCAGCGCGACGCGGCCGTGGACCAGGATTCCGAAGGTGTCGCTCGACTCTCCTTCCCGGAAGAGCTCCGTCCCCGGCTCCGCGGTGAAGCGGCGACCGAGCTCCGCCAGGCGTGTCTGGGCCTTCTCGCTGAGGCCCGTTGCGAACCATGACGTGTTCAGGGCAGCGACGAGTGCGGCGGTCTCGTTCATGGCCCCAGTCTCCCGGGGCCGCGGGCGCGCGCGTCAGAGCCGTGGGACACGCAGCCACGGGCCGCTCGTCGTGCGCGACCCCGCCGGCCGGCAGGGGGTGCGGTCAGGCGGGCTCCCGCGCCTCGCCGGCCATCCGGGCCTCGTGCTCCGCCACGAGCCGAGCGACGGCGTCCGCCACGGCCGGGAGCGCCGC